>NZ_WBVO01000001.1 GCF_008933115.1 Phaeocystidibacter luteus
GTTGAGAGAATGAACCATGCTTTAGCAGGTTCATTTTGGGTATATGAATGCTTTCGCACATGCGGATGCGTAGGTAATCGTGTAGCTGACGAACAAAGGGGGAATGCTAGGCACGGTGCTTTAGCGCGTGCCGATTGATCGCAAATAGCCTGGGTTGATGATTCGTTTAAGTCTATATTTAGTCGCTTAATTTCTCAATCTCAATGTACTTGATATGAAGTCTTACATCTTATTATCAGCATTTATAACTTCATTTTTTGGCTATGCTCAAGATTATGATTTACCTGCCACGTACAACTATAATCCTTGGTTTACCAGTTCGGAACATTGGAATGATACCTTAGAGGCGCGAAGGTTTCTTGGGGCCGATAGCATTATTGTTGATTACGAGAGACTGACAACGCAAAAGAAATTACGAATCGAGTATTGGCCGTCTGGAGATATTAAAAGTAAGGCTGTAGTTAGTCAAGTTTTTTTTGCTGATACTGTTTATGTGCTCTCAGCAGATAACCCAACAGATACTCTGGACCTAGAAATTTACTCAGGTTTTAAGGACGTTCTGGATGGTGAGTATATTGAATATTCACATCAGAATCTTTATTTCGGAACTCCTTATGTTATAACTCATGGATTCTTCAATAATGGACGTCAAGTTGGTAAATGGGAAGTTTGGCAGTCCCAATTTGTAACCTCTATGTTGACTTTCAACGATGAAGGTTATCTAGACGGTCCCTATTCAGAATACTACTTGTACTTAAATGGTGAAAAAGGCACGATAAGGCTATCAGGTCGATTTCAACCTAAAAAGCTATCCGAGAATCCTCAAACTTTGAACAGATCAACCGGTCCGATTACTATTTCGCGTCGGATTGGACTATGGAAATTGTACGACCGAGAAGGCGAGGTGATTGAGCAAGTTCAATACGAGAGAGGGGAATAAGCCACTCGCAGAGAAATGAAGAATATGCGTGGTGAAGAGAGAACGCAGGGAGAAAAGACTTATGGAAAATCAGACTTTTGGACTTATAGACTGGCTTGAGGAGAATGAACCATGCTTTAGCAGGTTCATTTTGGGTATATGAATGCTTTTGAACATGCGGATGCGTAGGTAATCGTGTAGCTGACGAACAAAGGGGGAATGCTAGGCACGGTGCTTTAGCGCGTGCCGTTTAACAACCTACTCTGGCATCTCTGACTTTGCCGGTTTTTGATCGTAGTACCTGAAGTTATAATCTGAGAATCTAGGTCTGACAAGGTTTACAACAACGTTCTTTATTTTTTGGTGATATGGAATTGCACCGTAGCGGTTATTGCGACCTTCACTAATTTGGACATGAATGTTATAAAAGACGATTTGTCCTTCCTGATATGGACCGTATATTTTTCCGAATTGAGGGCATTGTCTCAGTGGACCTAAGTTGATTTTTCCAGATTCTGTAGAATTGGAACCATCAATAAATTCATCGCAAACGGTATCTCCATCAAGTATGATCGCTGCGCGCATTGAATCTAATTGTCCAAATTCTAAGTCGTCAAATGGATAAACCGCTAGCGTCACTTCCAGAAAGTCTCGTTCAATAATCATAGTGTTCAGCGAGTCGTATGCATGCAGCCATCGCCGAAAATAATTTAGATATATATCTACGGAATCTCTGAGTATCTGAAATTCGGCGGTTTCACCATTGTAATAGCACTGCAACGAAAGTGAATATTCCTCTAAAAGCGGAACTCCAAGTTCAACTTTGTCATTACGATCGAAAGAATACCTTACAGGTATAGTATCGTTAAAGAAGAAGGCCACGCTATCAGTAGTAAAGTCAATATCGGACCTACTCGGTAAACAAGGGATGCTGTCAATGTGAATTTTGGTCGGTGCAAAGGGAAAATAGCCGTAATACCAAGACTGGGCATTTAAAGGGTTTGTGATTGATAACAAGACCAGCGTCATCATTGAAAGTCTCTTTCCAACATCGAATTTTCTGTAAACAGAGGCCATTAGATTCATAATCTTCTACTCTGGTTCATACCGAATTGGGAGACGTACATCTTCAATCCTTCGGTGATACGGAAATGCATTTCGGGAACCTATCACCCGAACATGGACAGCGTAGAATATAAGGTATCCTGTTGAGAAAGGTTTCTCGAGCTTTGAAATATTGGAGCAATTGATGAGTGAAGACATGTTAATATAACCTCCCTCTTCATTTCTTTGTCTTGGTATCTGAACTTCGCATAACGTGTCATCATCTAAAACGAGTGCTATACGCATAGAATCCAGACGACTTGCGTGCATATGATTCAAGGGATAGTACGCTGGATATGTTTCCAAAGGGAATGCTCCGTTTAGAAGCTTAGAAATTAAATAGCTTGGGAGAGGATTGAATCCTTGAACAGACCTTTTTAAAAAATTGAGCCTCAGTTCTAAACTATCTCGCGTCAGTTCTACATACGATATCGAACCGTTGTAGTAACACTCAACAAGCAATCTTGGATTGTTCGTTAGGGGTATCCCAACATCTACTGAATCCGAGACTCGGAAACAGTATCGAAGAACGATTGAATCTTGGAAAAGAAATACCAAACTGTCGTTAGAAAAGTCAATATTCTCTTCACTTGGCAAATTTGAAAATTCACTTAATGCGGTCCGCACATCCATGTGAGGCATATATCCTCTCACGTTACATTGACCATAAACAACATATGGTAGTAAGAGCAGAATGCCCATGACAAGTCCCAGCCTGTCGCCTCTTGCCTCTTGCCTCAAGCCTATTGAGCCCCCTTCAACGCCAATCCCTTCCAGTCGCCATACATCGCGTTGAAGTGATCGTGTACCTTGTCTAGCCATTCGTTCGTGAGGGTTGCCTTTACACTTTCAACGCTGGGGTAGACCTCTTTCGCATAACGGTAACTCTGACGCATAGGTCCGGCTTCCAACTCAACCATAAAGTGCTTGTCGGTTACGTAAATGACAATTCTGAACGTGGAATGAGGTATCTGTTCGGCTATTCTCATGGCTAGAAACTTACGTGGACTTTCAAGTTTAGGAGTCGGCTGGTGAGGTAGTTCGGCACAGCGTATTGATTTGCCGAGCTCACATCTCGAACCCACAAATAACTCACCGTGTTTCTTGATTCAAATACATTGAAGACTTCCAAACTCACCCAAAATTCGTCGATGTTCTTGTAAAAACTGTTCTTGTATTCCTTGTCTCTCTCTCGAAATACCTTAATAAATCCCAAGTCCAGTCTTCTGTACATCGGACTTCTAAAGGTGTGTGTAAATCTCGGAGTTTGTGGCGCGCCAAACGGAAACCCTCCCGTAACCACAAGGTTGACATTCACCCTGAAAGTTGGGTTTTGTGGTAAGTAATCCTGGAAGAATAACGAGAAGTTGAAGCGCTGATCCGTCGGACGTGGAATGTATCCCGCTCCATCTCCTTCAATATCTTCTTCAACCCTAAAAATGGACAAGCTCGCCCAGCTTTCTACACCCTTTACAAATTCTCCATTCAATCGGGTGTCAATTCCATAAGCTCTGCCTCGAGCTTCGTTCACGGCCGAATAGCGAATCCTGACATTGTCGATCTCATACGGAATCAAGTTATACATGTCCTTGTAGTAGGCCTCCGTGTTCAAAACGAAAGGTCGATCCCACATTTCAAAGGTGTATTTTCCGCCGGCTACGTAGTGAACGGCCAATTGTGCACGAATGTCTGGGTTGATTTCGCCCTGTAGGTCACGCATCTCGCGATAGAATGCGGGCTGATGATAAAGTCCCGAAGCAAAAGTGAATAACCACTTATTCAAATTGGCTGGCCGCCAACTCAAACGCATTCTCGGGCTAGCGGTAAGCTGACCACTCCATGTCCAATACTGACCTCGAACACCGGCATTTAGTCGGTACTGATGTTCGTTTGATTCCCACGGGATGACATAATCTACATAAGCAGTAGAGCGCCAGCTCGTGACAGCTCCGCGTGTATCAAAATTCTCCCAGACCTCTAAGTTCTCATCCGGAATGTAGATGGTGTCGCCACCAGCGATCACGATTTGCGTCGGCTGATGCGTAACCGAATAACCAGCGCTGTCGATGTATTCCCACTCCTTGTAGCGATCCACAATATCTTCCCTTTGAAGGCGTCCACCCCAGTAGAGACTTCCCTTGTCCATATGCATCACGCCTCGGTGACCCACATTAAAGATGATGGCGTCCATGGTATTGCGCGCATACTGGTGAAATCCACCCACCCCACGAACAGAGGCAATTTCACCGAAATCGTCACTTCCCAAATTGGTGTTTAGATCGCCCAAACGGTAAAGTCCAATTACATCGACGTACTCCGTTTCTACAGTTTGATAGGCCGAAGTGTAAAAGCTCAGCGATAGATCGTCGTGAGGAGCATATTCTGTACTTAAGGCGCCAAAGGTGGTGTTGTATTGATAGTTCTCTTGACCTTCGAAGAACACCGTAAGTTGCAATGCTTCTTGGAATGATCCGAATTGAGTGTTTCTCGTTCCTGGTTGTACGCGGTAGTCATTCTGCGCGATGTTCCCCAAGAAGTTGAGCTTCCATTCTTCCGTAATGGTGTATCCCAAGAGTAATTGAGCATCGAAGAAGTTTGATGTGAAATCACCGTCGGTGTCTAGCGCGCCCAACAAAAGTCTGTTGGTTTGATAGCGAATGCCGCCCATTGCCGTCAGTCGTTCATCTTTAGATCGGCCACCAAGTGCAAGCTGCCCTCCAAGTAAACTTCCTCTAAACGTGCCCTCGAACTCCTCCGGCTCCTTGTAGGTGATGTCGAGAACCGATGACATCTTATCCCCATAAATTGCACTGAAACCGCCGGCAGAGAAGGAGATGTTGTCAACCATATCGGGGTTTATGAAAGACAAACCTTCTTGCTGGCCTGCTCGAACTAGGAATGGACGGTATACTTCGATACCATTGAGATAGACCAGGTTTTCATCAAAGCTCCCGCCTCGTACGTTGTATTGCGAGGAGAATTCGCTTCTGCCAATTACTCCGGGGAGTGTTCGAATCAATCCTTCTACTGAACTCTGAGGTCCAGCGATGGCTTGGAGGTTTTTCGAATCGAGTTCTGTGTTGCCTGTCTGCGCGCCACCTTCGCTGCGCACGTCGATTTCCTCGAGATACTCGCTTCGTTGTATGGTTATCGAAACTTCGTATTCTCCTGTTACTTCTGGGATATAAATCGTGTCGGTTTTGTAACCCACGCGTCCCAAAATGGCATAGCCGGGGAAGTCGGCCGGCGCCGTAATCCTGAATTGACCATTGTCATTTGAATAGGTGGAGAGGTTGCCAACGACAATAAGAACTTGTTCTACTGGCTCGCCGTCGACATCAGAAACGGTACCCACGATAGTTTGTGCGGTGCCGAGGAAAGGAAAGAGGAGCAGGAGTAGGAGATACCGCATCTATTAGTCACTAAAATCGCCTCGCTGAATGGCCTTAAAGAATTCATTCCAAGCGAATGGGTCGGTAAGTCGACCTAGCAATGCCGCGCCGCCATTGGCGCCATAATATCTTCCCTGGTTGTACAAGTTGTAGTTCTGCGACTTGATAACGTAGTTGCCAATTTCCCGAGCGTCATAGCCCATTTCTTCGGCACGTTCTTTCAGTTGCTGAATGGCGAGATTGCGCTGGGCAATGTCCATTTCCGTGGTCGGAAGATTCATTGCCAAGAGCTCGCGTTGAAGGTTTTCCGGGCGCGGCCAAGGATAAAGTATGATTTCCGCAATCTCGTATGCTTTCCATTTCAAGGTTACAATCGAGAGGTAACTCTTTCCCTCAAGAGTGTCGGGAACCCAAAGCTTTTGCGATTCGAAACTAAAATGACTGAAGACAATAGTATCATTCGGAAGGGCGGCTATGCTGAAGAATCCATCCTCACCACTTTCTGCGAGAGTCGCTTTTCTACCTTTAACATATACCACTGCATTCGGAACGAATTGCGACAAAGAGTCGTTCGTCATAATCGCTCCAGATACTTGGATGACGTCAGGCCGAGACTGAGCTTTGGTAGTGTCTCTCGACTGCGATTGCTCTTGCTGTGCCATAGACATGACAGATGCAAGCATCAAAAGCGGAATGAAGAGGTGTTTTAGTTTCATGTAGCGTCAAAGTTACGCAAAACGCGAAGGTCTAACGAATCGAATACGAAAACGGTATGCGAACTTCGGTTTTATTGTTTCTGTCATCTGTAACAATGACTTTGAATTCGTGTTCGCCGTTGGGTATTCGATTTGACAACTCAACCTCGAGCAAGTCGTACTTCGCGTCGTAGCTCATCAAATGCCATTGTCCGTCGATATAGCAGTCATACGATTGAATGCCCGAAAGGTCGTCTGTCATTTTGAGTTTGATGACGCTTCCGGTAGACAGTTGCTGACCCGAACGAATTCCCGAAAGAACACGAACCGCGGGAGGCACAGAGTCCACCATAAGTGTGAAGTTGCCCATGGTTCTTACACGAGCCTCGATGAATGGCTGGCTATTGTGAATCTGTACATCTCCATCCCAAGAATCAGGGCTGTTCAAGTTGTCATCCAAAGAAACGACTACCGCTTTACTGTGATATTTAACAGGCACATCCGCCAATGAAAGTCCCACGCGATAGTGCTTGTGAACAGGAATTCCCGTTCTACCGATTTGATAAATACTCCCGTAGCAGAAGTCAAGTCCGCTTCTAATCGTCGTATCCACATCTGCAGATTCATAGAGTACATCAATTCCCAAATTGGCGTAAAAGGAGCCCCAATCAATGTTGAAGACAGAGTTATGCGGAATCTGTAGGTCGCTTGAGGTGCTAGAGCTATCGGCTAACGCCTCATACCGAATGGATCCATTCAGAAGGGTCACATTGCCGGCAACGTCGGAGATTTTCCACTGAAGGTCGTATGAGGAATCTGCCTCGACAGTAAGGATGCCGTTCTGTTCTGTTCCGCTGTACATGCGCAATGCGTTACTCGGTAGAATCCACATGCGATTGATTTTCTTGCTACAGCAATCGTATAGGTCGTAATCGATATGTGCATTTAGGTACCTCGTTTCAGCAAATGCAAATCGCTCTGCACGAAACTCGTTTGTTTTGGACCCATTTACGAATTGCTCGATTTTAAACGGCCCGTTGGAGTTCCAGGCTCCGTCGAGTCGATCAATCACATCGATGGCAAATCCAATTTGACCTGCACCTCGTTGCGTCCAGCGGAACGCATATTCTCCATTGCGAATAGTTCTGAGAGACAGCTCAGTCCGAGCATGCCGTTGGTTAAGGTGAGATTCAGCGTTTAGGGGATATGCATATACACCGCGAACTTCGGGTGTTCTATGGTCGTCAATTTCGTACCCAAAGAGCAGCGGGTTAATGGGTTCTTCTGTTCTCGAATCTCGAATCTCAAAATGGAGGTGAGGACCACCGCTTCCGCCAGAGTTACCGCTCTTTGCGATCACATCGCCTTGCATAACCGGAAAAGTGCCGGCGGGAGGAAAGAGATTGACATAAAAGGATTTCTGAGCATATTGCTTCTCTTCAACCCATTTCTGGATATCGGCATCGAAAGATTGTAGGTGAGCGTACACGGTGGTGTACCCATTGGGGTGCCTCACGTATAGCGCATTGCCATACCCATAGGGCGAAACAGCGATGCGTACAACCTCGCCTGATGCGGCGGCGCGTACGTTCAAGCCTTCTACCCCTTGTGTTTTGATGTCGATTCCGGCATGGAAGTGATTGCTGCGCAGCTCGCCGTAGGTGCCCGATAGAATTAAGGGAATGTCGAGTGGACTTTGAAAGTAGTTTTGGGGATATTGAGCTTGAATTAAGTTGCTGAATATCAGGGTTAAAACTGTAATACGTAGGTATTGAATCATAGAGTCACTCGGGAGTAAAGGGGTGTAAAAGTTCTTCAAATAACGGAAGAAGCGCGAAAATTAGTGGAAATGATTGTGTTCATAAGCCTCCTTCGTTACTTTTGCTCTAGACCGGAGCGTTAAACTATTTCATGAACCCAACCCTCCAACTTGCTGATAATGTTCGCCGTAAGTTACAGACACTTGCGGAGAGATACGATGCCCTGAAGGCTGAGAACGCTGCGTTAAAGTCGGCGGTCGATGAGCTCAAGGCAAATAAGAGCGAGATGGAATCGGAGATGGATGGATTGAAAGAGTCGCTTCGACAGGCAAGAATGGCTGGCGCCCTACGAGGAGAAACTTCGGAGGCAACAGAAGAAACGAAGGCTACGATTGCCGAGTTAGTGCGAGAAATCGACAAGTGCATCGCGCTGCTCAATGCTTAGACCGGAGGTCATGGATCAAACACTCAAGATAAAAGTCAACATAGCCCAACGCGTTTACCCGCTTACCATCCGTAGAGATGAAGAAGAGAGGGTACGCAAGGCTGTAGCCGCCATAAATGAGGCCGTAAAACGCTTCGAAGAGCGGTATGCAGTTTCCGATAAACAGGATGTGTTGGCGATGTGTACCCTTCAATTTGCCACTCAATACTTAGGATTGAAGCGAGGCGAAGAAGGCGTGATTGCTCCTTTGGAAGAAGCGTTGAAAGGGTTGGAAGAACAACTCGATGCAGCTCTGAAGTAGCAAGCGTTCTTATCATAAACAAGGGTTTAACGATACCCCCGCACTGATGCCCCAATGTGCTAAACTCAACAGTTACACTAATATGAGGTGCAACTCGGATAAGTAAGAGCAGGCCGTATCCCGCAATCGCGGGAATGTCATACCGACAACAACGGAAGGTCGAGCTTAGCTGGTCATCTCAGATCCTGTCTATTTTGGAGTTTAGACAGTTATGCATCAGTGCGGGCTTTTTTTTTAATACTACCATCATCATGGATATTACAGTGATTATCGCAGCCATCGCCGGCCTCGCAGTTGGGGTTGGAATTGGTACGGTTATCTTCAAAGCTGGACTCAAGAAAAAGGGTTCCGCAATCATAACAGAGGCCGAGAAGGAGGCCGAGTCTATCAAAAAAGACAAGATTCTTCAAGCCAAGGAGAAGTTCCTTGAGCTCAAGTCAGAACACGAGGCGCAAATCGCAAAGCGCGAAGCAAAGATGCAAGAGCGTCACGATAAGCTTAAGTCACGCGAGCGTTCTGCCTCCCAAATGCTTGAGCAAAATAAGCGCAAGGAGAAGGACGTCGATCGCCTCAAGCAACAGCTCGAGCGCAAGTTGGAAGCGAATGAGCGTAAAGAGAAAGATCTCGAGCGCATGCACCGCCAGCAGGTAGAACAACTTGAGGTTATTTCAGGCCTTAGCGGTGAGGACGCAAAAGCACAACTTATGGAAGCGCTTCGCGAAGAGGCGAAGACAGAGGCGGCGGCGTCAATCGCCAACACCATCGAAGAGGCGAAGCTTACCGCGAATCAGGAGGCAAAGAAAATTGTCATCCAGACGATTCAACGCACTGCTACAGAACAGGCAATCGAGAACGCCGTTTCCGTGTTCAATATTGAGAATGACGACGTTAAGGGCCGTATCATCGGTCGCGAAGGTCGTAACATTCGTGCCCTAGAAGCTGCTACAGGTGTGGAGATTATCGTTGACGATACTCCAGAAGCCATTATCCTTTCGTGTTTCGATCCAGTTCGACGCGAAATCGCGCGCTTGTCGATGCACAAGTTGGTAACTGACGGGCGTATCCACCCTGCGAGAATTGAAGAGGTTGTTTCAAAAACATCAAAACAAATCGAGGAAGAGATTGCCGAAATTGGCAAGCGCACAGCTATCGATCTCGGAATTCACGGTCTGCATCCAGAGCTTATCCGAATGGTGGGCCGCATGAAATACAGAAGTTCGTACGGACAGAACCTCCTACAACACAGTAGAGAAGTGGCGAACATGTGCGCCGTTATGGCAAGCGAATTAGGATTGAACCCTAAGCTCGCAAAACGCGCAGGCCTACTACACGATATTGGTAAAGTGCCTAGCGAAGAAACGGATCTTCCACACGCTATCCTCGGCATGCAAATGGCCGAGAAGTATGGTGAGAAGCCAGACGTATGTAATGCGATCGGTGCTCACCACGACGAAATTGAAATGAAGAGCCTCATTTCACCAATCATTCAAGTTTGTGATGCAATCTCAGGTGCTCGTCCAGGTGCTCGCCGCCAAGTGGCTGAATCTTATATTCAGCGCTTGAAGGAACTAGAGGACCTCGCTATGAGCTTCCGCGGTGTAGAAAAGGCCTACGCCATCCACGCGGGTAGAGAACTTCGCGTGATTGTTGGAAGTGAGAAAGTTGGAGATGCCGATGCTTCACAGATTTCATTCGACATCACACAAAAGATTCAGAATGAAATGACCTACCCAGGTCAGGTTAAGGTTACCGTAATCCGCGAAACTAGAGCCGTAAACGTTGCCAAGTAATATCGAGCATACACGCATTTTGCAACTGAACGACCTCCGAGAGTTTCTTTCGGGGTCGAGGAACATCGTTATTACCAATCACATCAATCCCGATGGCGACGCCATGGGAAGTGCATTGGGACTTCAGCACTTTTTAAAGGGGCGCGGACATGACGTACGCGTTGTTGCTCCGAATGAACCGCCTCCCTTCTTGAGATGGCTGCCAGGATATGATGATGTGATTATGGCCGATGTCCAAGCAGAACTTGCTCAGAACGCTTTCGAGGAGGCAGACGTGATTTTCGTTCTGGATTACAACGCCATTCACCGAGGAGGTGAAGCCATTCAGAACTGGATTCAAGCATCTAAGGCCAGGAAGGTAATGATTGACCATCACCGAGAACCAGATTCGTGGCCTGATGATATGTACTCTGACACCGCCAAGGGCAGTACGGCCGAGATGGTTTTCGATCTCATACAATGGTGGGATGGAGATAAAGAGTTGTCCTCTGATATCGCCAATTCGCTATATGTGGGCATAGTAACCGATTCAGGTTCATTTAGATTTCCCTCCACTACACCCGCAACACACAGGGCTGCAGCGCGATTACTTGAGGCTGGAGCCGATCCTTCCAATATCCATGACAAAGTATACGACGTCAACACACGTTCTCGTTTGAAGCTCTTGGGTATCATGTTGGATAATATGGAAGTGCTTGAAGACAAAGGGATTGCTATTCTGCATCTCACGGCTCCAATTATGCAACAATGCAACTATACCAAGGGTGACAGCGAAGGCTTTGTGAATTATGGTTTGAGTTTGAAAGGCATACGCGTTTCTGTCTTTTTCAGAGAAGATGGCGATAGAACGAAGTGCTCTTTCCGCAGTAAAGGTGATGTTGACGTGAACACTTTTGCGAGAAATCACTTTAATGGAGGCGGTCACTTAAATGCCGCTGGTGGCATATTCGATGGAAGTGCAACCCAAGCGATTCAGCATTTAAAGAAAGCATTAGAATCCGACAATTTATGAGACTATTTCTCTTCGCATTTTTGGGATTGATGATGAGTTGTCAGTCTACCCAAGAGAAGGGTAGAACCGGCAATCAAAGTGATCAACTATCTCCAAGCGAAAGAAGAGAATTGTTGATTGAGCAGAATCTTGGAAGAGTTCAAGAGGAAAAGGCTCAGATTGAAACCTATATCGATTCAAGTGGCATTGCATGGGAAGAAACCGGAACCGGTCTTCGCTTTGTAATTGTGGAAAGAGGAGAAGAGGCGCAAATTGCAGAATCGGACATCGTTCAACTCAATTATAACTTACGATTGCTTGACGGAACGGAACTCGCCTCAAGTAAAGAGGACGGACTATACACCGTCAGAGCGAATAAGGATAACAATGCGGTAATTGGACTTCATGAAGCTTTGATGAACTTGCATCGAGGCGACTCTGCAATTGTTCTAATTCCAAGCCACTTGGCATTTGGAATTGCTGGAGAGGGCAATGTTCCTCCAATGAGTTCAGTACTGTATTATATGAGAATTTTGAAATAGAATAATCATCAATGAAGACGAATATGAATTACCTACGTCTGATTAGCTTGAGCCTCCTTCTAGGTATGGGCTCGGCTTGCAACGGAAACAGTGAGAGTGCTTCAAGCGAAGCGTCGAACAATGAGTCGGCTGACGCTACCACGCAGGTGGAAGAAAAGGCAAATGAGCCGTATGAGCGTTACATCACCACGCGTGTTGATACCAATTTCATGGTAAATGGAACCGAAGTAGGCGTTCCAAATGGCGTTTACGCTTTCTTCAAAACAAGCCAAGGAGAAATCCTCGTTCGCTTGTATCACAATGCTACTCCGCTCACAGTTGGAAACTTTGTTTCTCTTGCGGAAGGAACGAACACTATGACCAACGTAAAGCAGGGTCAACCTTACTACGACGGTATCGTTTTCCACCGTGTTATTCCTGACTTCATGATTCAAGGTGGAGATCCACAAGGAAACGGAAGCGGTGGTCCTGGATATAGCTTCCCTGACGAGTTTGTGGATACTTTGATTCACGACCGCGCAGGTATTCTTTCTATGGCGAATGCAGGTCCTGGCACGAACGGCTCGCAGTTTTTCATTACAGATAAGCCGACGCCACACTTGAACGGCAGACATACCGTGTTTGGAGAAGTGATGGGCGGATTGGATATCGTCGCTAAAATCGCTCGCGTACCGAGAGGTCGTAACGATCGTCCAAACACACCTGTTGTTATGGAGTCGGTTAAGATTTACCGTATAGGCGAGGACGCAAAAGAGTTCAACGGTGCAGAGGCACTTGAGGATGGAATCGCTGAAATTGAGGCTGCAAAGAGAAGAAAAGAAATGCTTCGTGTTGAGCTTGGTAAGAACTGGACAAGAGCATTTGACTGGTACGATGACGGCGTTCTTGATCAGGAAGAGTTCAAGGAAGAGTACGTTGAGTGGAGAGAAGACGACATGGAGAAAACGGAAAGTGGCTTGGGGTATATCGTACTCGATGAAGGCGATGGTCCTGAAGTACGCATGGGAGACCTTTTGGAGATTGATTATGTTGGCTACACAACCGACGGAAAGATCTTTGACAGTTCACTTGAAGAAATGGCTGTGATGGCCGGAGTGTACAATCCACAACGTCCTTATCAGCCTTTGCGACTTTCTGCAGGTACTGGTCAGGTTATCCAAGGTTGGATTGAAGCTACGCTCATGTTCAAGAAAGGAACTCACATTCGCCTAATCATCCCGCCAAACTTGGCGTGGGGTAGTCGTGAAGCTGCTGGTGGTGCCATTCCACCAAATTCGACCGTAATTTTTGATATGTACATCCACGAGTAAGATGACAAACCCAGGATTATACGTAACCTTCGAAACTTCTAAGGGCAACATCGTTGCCGAGTTGTTTTACGATAAGACGCCTCTAACCGTAGCCAACTTTGTTGGACTCGCAAAAGGGGAGCTAGAGAATAAGGTGAAACAAATGGGAGAGCCGTACTACGACGGCCTCACGTTTCACCGTGTTATTGCCGACTTCATGATTCAAGGTGGAGATCCACAAGGAACAGGAGTAGGTGGACCAGGTTATCAGTTTGGGGATGAGTTTCATCCTGAGCTCAAGCACGATGGACCTGGGAAACTGAGTATGGCCAATGCAGGTCCGGGAACTAACGGAAGCCAGTTCTTCATCACACATGGAGCTACAGAGTGGCTCGACAACAAGCATACGATTTTTGGTCAGGTAATTGAAGGTCAGGATGTAGTTGACGCCATCGCTCAAGGTGACACCATGGATAAATTGGTAATTACCGCCGTAGGTTCAGACGCTGAGAGCTTCGAAGCCGCTAAGGTTTTTAATGAAGCTATGGAGTCTAAAAAGAAGGCTGAAGAAGATAAGCGCAAAGCCGAAGCTGAAGCCTTGAAGGATTTGGTGGCAGGAATGAAGCAGACGGATTCAGGTTTGTTCTACAAGACCCTAAAAGAGGGTTCGGGCAAAGTTCCAACCAAAGGTCAGCTTGTTTCCGTGCATTACACTGGAAAGTTGAAGAATGGAACCATGTTCGACAGCTCTTATCAAAGAGGTCAGCCTATTCGCTTCCCGGTTGGAGTTGGACAAGTTATCCCCGGGTGGGATGAAGGAATCATGCTCCTCAAGGAAGGTGAGCGCGCGAAGTTTGTAATTCCAAGTGAACTTGGATACGGATCGCGTGGTGCAGGCGGCGTTATTCCGCCAAATGCAACCTTAGTATTTGAGGTTGAATTGGTTCAGATTCACTAGAACATCAATCTTCCGTTTTGTACGGAATCGTCTTTAACACGTGCTCGATTGCTTTCAATCGGGCACTTGTTTTTTCATCTGCTTCGATTCGTATCCACGGGGCCAAATCGGTGCTCGTTTCTTTGAACATTCGTTGCTTGTAGACCGTGTATTTGTCCCATAAATGCTGGGCCTTCTCATCTACAGGTGTCATTTTCCAACGTTTGAGCGGGTTGCTCTTTATGTCATCGAACCTCCGTGCCTGCTCCTCTTTTGTGATCGAGAAGTAAAACTTGATCAAGTGGGTGTTTGATTCGATTAACATCCGTTCGAAGTCGTTCACTTGCGACATGAATCTCTCGTACTCCAACTCGGTACAAAAACCGTTCACAGGCTCAACTACTGCCCGGTTGTACCAGCTGCGGTCAAAGAATACAATCTCACCCGGTTTGGGAAGGTGATTGATGTACCGCTGGAAGAACCATTGTCGACTTTCGTCCTCTGTCGGTTTATCTAAAGCGATGATGCGATAGTGACGAGGGTTGATATGCTTCGTGATCCTGCGAATAGCTCCGCCTTTGCCGGCGGCATCCCTTCCTTCAAAAAGGATAACAACCTTTTCTCCATTTTCAATCACCCAGTGTTGAAGCTTGATTAGCTCTTCTTGAAGATGACGAAGAATGAGCTCATAGCGCGCTTCATGGAGTGCTTTCCATACATCCGTATGCTTGGATTTGAGTAAGAAGTACTTCCCAATTTTGGAGTTGAGGATATCCAGATCCTCTTTGGTAAGTGTTTTTTCGGCTGTGTTCATCAGATATCAATTTGAACGGCACCTCTGTGGTAACGCACTATTATGTTGGGGTCAGGAAGTAGGTTTATGCCCGATTCACCCTTTCCGTCATATTCGAATTGCGACAATACATAGCGCATGCTTTCAAGACGAGCTTCGCGTTTGTCGTTCGTTTTTACAATCATCCAAGGGCAGAAGTTGGTGTGTGACTTGCTGAACATCTGTTCTTTGAAGTGTGTGTACTTATCCCAAAGCTCCTGTCCTTTCATGTCAACCGGACTAAATTTCCAACGCTTCAGCGGATTCTCAAGTCGGGATTCGAAGCGGCGCTTTTGTTCGTCCTTCGAAATGGAGAACCAAAACTTTATGATCTTCACATTGTCTTCGTAGAGTAGGTGTTCGAACTCGGAAACCTGTTCGATAAACTTTTGATACAGCTCTTGGGTGCAAAAGCCCATTACTGGTTCTACAACAGCGCGGTTATACCAGCTTCGATCAAAGAAGACGATTTCCCCAGGGTTTGGTAACTCTTTGATATATCGTCGAAAATACCATTGCCCGCTTTCTACTTCTGTAGGCTTAGACAAGGCTACTACTCTCGATGTTCTGGGGTTCAAATGCTCTTTGAATCGTTTGATGGAACCTCCTTTTCCGGCGGCATCTCGACCTTCAAAAATCACGGCAACGCGCATTTTGTTTTGGGCCACCCACTTTTGAAGGTTAACCAGTTCGGTTTGCAGCAGATTCAGTTCTTTCTCGTATCGAATATTCCGAACGGCTTTTGATATATCGATATCGTTTTCTTCAGCAATGCTCATTAACTCCTTTCGCGAAGAAGCATTGAGCAGCTGTTCGGCGGTGAATTTTGCCATTTTCAAATAGAATCGATGGTTGATGATTCGCGTGTATACAAGGATAAGGAATTGAGGGGAGGTGGGGGATGATATTCGTCATGTGGGAGATGGGGGTGGGAGGCGACAAACTTGATAGCGGCATGGGCTAAAGCCACAAGCGTGTCATCGAGGAAGGGTCCAAGGTCACGGGCTTTAGCCCTGACCGCTATTGATTTAGGATTTTGTTGCAGGTTGGTTTGAGCGGCATGGGCTAAAGCCACATGCCTGAAATCGGGGATTTGGTCGGTGGTAGTTATTTATGATTTCTTGTGTGTTTCGGATGAAGGTGATGGAATGCCCTATACTTTGACTAGGCAACCTGAACGATCACATGAAGGGTAGATCTAAGGTCACGGGCTTTAGCCCTGACCGCTATTGATTTAGGTTTTTGTTGGAGGTTGGTTTGAGCGGCATGGGCTAAAGCCACATGCCTGGAATCGGGGATTTGGTCGGTGGTAGTTATTTATGATTTCTTGTGTATTTCTGGTGAAGGTGATTGAATGCCCTATACTTTGACTAGGCAACCTGATCGATCACATGAAGGGTGGGATCCAAGGTCACGGGCTTTAGCCCTGACCGCTTGTGATTTAGGATTTTGTTGCAGGTTGGTTTGAGCGGCATGGGCTAAAGCCACATGCCTGGAATCGGGGATTTGGTCGGTGGTAGTTGTTTATGATTTCTGGTGTGTTTCGGAAGAAGGTGATGGAATGATCTAGGCTTTGACTAGGCGACCTGATCAATCACATGAAGGGGGGATCTAAGGTCACGGGCTTTAGCCCTGACCGCCCCGTTATTAATTATGGCCGTTCAGGCTAAATTAAAATACGCATGTTATTTGGCTGTGAGATTCGGCACTTTGAATTTCCACATGGTAGTTTTGCCTTTACCAAACCTTTCATATGTCCAGAAACTCCAAATCAGAAATGGTGTACCACATTGTGTGGAGCACCAAGAACCGTTTACCGTTCATTGATCAGAACAACTTCAAGATAATTGAAGATTCAGTTTTTCAGATAGCAATCGAGAATCATTGCTATCTCTATGCATGTGACGGATGGAATGAGCACGTGCATGTGGTTATCAGGGTATTGCCTGAAATACAACCTTCCTCTTTAATCGGTCAGCTTAAAGGGAAATCTGCGTTCCTTGTCAATAAAATTCTTGAACCCATACCGAAGTTTAAATGGCAGAATGGATACTACATTCGCACGGTTGGCTATGGCGAACTGAAATCGGTCATACGATATGTGAAAAATCAACGGAATCATCATGGGAATGGTGATACCGGTGAGAGCGGCATGGGCTAAAGCCACAAGCGTGTTATCGAGGAAGGATCCAAGGTCACGGGCTTTAGCCCTGACCGCTTGTGATTTAGGATTTTGTTGCAGGTTGGCTTGAGCGGCATGGGCTAAAGCCACATGCCTGGAATCGGGTATTTGGTTGGTGGTATTTGTTTATAATTTCTTGTGTGTTTCGGATGAAGGTGATGGAATGCCCTATACTTTGACTAGGAAACCTGATTGATTACATGAAGGGTAGATCCAAGGTCACAGGCTTTAGCCCTGACCGCTATTGATTTAGGTTTTTGTTGGAGGTTGGTTTGAGCGGCATGGGCTAAAGCCACATGCCTGGAATCGGTAATTTGGTTGGTTATAGTTATTAATGATTTCTTGTGTATTTCTGGTGAAGGTGATTGAACGCCCTATACATTGACTAGGCAACCTGATCGATCACATGAAGGGTGGGATCCAAGGTCACGGGCTTTAGCCCTGACCGCTATTGATTTAGGTTTTTGTTGGAGGTTGGTTTGAGCGGCATGGGCTAAAGCCACATGCCTGTTATCGGAGATTTGGTCGGTGGTAGTTGTTTATAATTTCTTGTGTGTTTCGGATGAAGGTGATTGAATGCCCTATACTTTGACTAGGCAACCTGATCGATCACATGAAGGGTGGGATCCAAGGTCACGGGCTTTAGCCCTGACCGCTATTGATTTAGGTTTTTGTTGCAGGTTTGTTTGAGCGGCGTGGGCTAAAGCCACAAGCGTGTCATCGAGGAAGGATCCTAGCTCACAGGCCTCATCCCTGACCGCTACAAACAACAATTATCCATGAAGCCCCCTCTCAAAACGGCACCACCAACAACCTCTGAACCAATTCATCCTCACGGAAAACCCATGTTAGGTCATAACCCCCAGCGCCATCGCTGCACGGTTTTGTGAAGATGTAGTAGGGTGGGTAGTAGGCAGTGGAGTATTCGTCGTGATGAGTCTCGTAAATATCTGAAGATAAGTGCGTTGGGATGAGAGAGCGGTTTCCAAAGTACACGAGGGTGATTGAATCCACTTGAGAGCGTGGCAAAGTTCCGTCGGTGCCCCAATGTGGCTCATCCAAATAGGAATAATCCGTCCAGTTTTTCATGATGGATACAATCGCGTGTCCTGAAGAATCAAAATCGGAAGTGTATTCGAGTAAATTGACCTGATCTGGTGTCATTAAATCATCAATGTACCATAGGTCCTCCTTGGAGATATAGCCTTTGTAAGTTGTGGTTTTGACAGAAGTGTCAACTCTAGCTCGAGAGAGGGTGTCATTGTCGTACTCCACGATATGCCAATCCTCATACTCCTCTGCATCCCAATCGTAGATGTAGATGGCAAAGCCCACTTCCAGCTTGTCCAACACCTCTGAGTCTTCATTAGGTGCTGCACGAAGGGCTGTCGGATTTACGATAATCGCAACCTGGCCCTTTCCGTTAATCGATAACATGGAGAACGCAATTAACATCATCCATGTGGCGAATCCGGCCTCAAACCTGTAGCCTGACTTTCTCACCCTTTAACTGTACTACGTTTAGATTCCAACTCCATCATAATATCGCGAAGCCGCGCAGCCTCAATGAAGTCCAATGCCTTTGCCGCTTTTTCCATTCGCTTGCGGGTATCGTCAATGGCTTTTTGAAGATCTTCCTTAGTGTCGTATTGAATAGGCTTCTCACTAAAGTCAATGCGCTCTACCTCATCCATGACAGTGCTCTTAGCAACGCGGCTGCCTGCGAGGACACTATCCACGCTCTTTTTCAGCGCTTTTGGTTCAATGCCGTGTGCTTTATTATAGGCTTCCTGAGTCTCTCTACGGCGCTCTGTTTCGTCGATGGTTTTTCGCATGCTGTCGGTGATCTTATCCGCATACATAATTGCCAATCCATTCACGTTACGAGCGGCACGACCAATCGTCTGCACTAGGCTTCGTTCCGACCTCAAGAATCCTTCTTTATCAGCATCCATAATAGCTACGAGTGAAACCTCTGGGAAATCCAGTCCCTCGCGAAGTAGGTTTACTCCAATGAGGACATCAAATATTCCCAAACGCAAATCACGCATAATTTCTACGCGTTCAAGCGTGTCAACATCACTGTGGATGTAGCGACAACGCACGCCATGGCGCGTGAGGTACTTCGTGAGTTCCTCAGCCATTCGTTTCGTTAGTGTGGTGACAAGAACTCGTTCGTCAATTTCCGCCCGCTTGTTGATTTCCTCCATGAGGTCGTCAACCTGACCTTCACTAGGTCGGATTTCTATTCGCGGATCGAGTAGGCCAGTCGGACGAATAAGTTGTTCTGTATATACTCCACCTGTCTTCTCCATTTCGTACTCAGCCGGAGTCGCACTCACGTAGAGTACTTGGTTCTGAAGCATTTCAAACTCCTCGAACTTGAGTGGACGGTTATCCATGGCTGCTGGTAAACGGAATCCATACTCCACGAGGTTTTCCTTTCTGCTTCTATCTCCGCCATACATGGCACGCACTTGGGGCACAGTAACGTGGCTTTCATCTATCACCATGAGGAAATCCTCTGGGAAGTAATCGAGAAGGCAGAACGGTCGAGTACCGGGCTTGCGACCATCCAAGTAGCGAGAGTAGTTCTCAATTCCCGAACAGTAGCCCAATTCCCGAATCATCTCTAAGTCAAACTCAGTGCGCTCTTGCAGACGTTTTGCCTCAAGTGGACGTTGCTCATTCTTGAAAAATTGAATCTGATCCATCAAATCATCTTGAATCTGATGTATCGCTTGATTTAGCTTGTCCTTTCCCGTAACAAAGATGTTCGCAGGAAATAGCCGCAAGTGCTCAAATAGCTCAATTCTCTCGTTGGTATCAGGGTCCCAGCTTTCAATTCGCTCGATTTCATCACCCCAAAAATGAAGTCGGTAGTAGATGTCGGCATACGCCGGAAATACATCAACCGTATCCCCTTTAACTCTAAAGTTACCGCGCTTAAACTCGGCAGTAGTTCTAGAATACAAGGATGAAACGAGCATGTGTAAGAATTGATTTCGCGGGATTACTGTCCCAACCGAAATCTCAATAATAGAGTTGTTGAATTCTTCGGGGTTACCTATACCGTACAGACAACTCACCGACGCAACCACGAGGACATCGCGCCGACCAGAGAGCAGGGAAGAGGTGGTACTCAGACGTAGCTTTTCAATTTCGTCGTTGATGCTCAGGTCTTTCTCGATGTACGTTCCACTCGTGGGAATGTAAGCTTCGGGCTGATAGTAGTCGTAATAACTCACAAAATACTCAACCGCATTGTTTGGAAAGAATTGCTTGAATTCCCCGTAAAGCTGTGCGGCAAGTGTCTTGTTGTGACTAAGTATGAGCGTGGGCCTTTGAACCTCCTGAATCACGTTGGCTACGGTAAATGTTTTACCTGAACCCGTAACACCAAGAAGCGTCTGAAACTTGTCGCCCGAATTTATTCCAGCCGACAATTCCTTTATAGCCTGCGGCTGATCGCCTGTGGGCGAGTACTCACTGACGATTTTAAAGTCCATTATTCCTTCTCTCCTTCCTCAGCGTTATTCTCAGTTTCTGTGGCTGAATCATCAGCTTTAGGTTCTTCAGCTGGTGCCTCTTCCTCCGCTGGTGCTTCATCGATCTTTCTGAGCAATTTTAGTTTGTCTTTCAACAATTCAACTTGCTCTTTTTGTCGGTCGATATTCTTTTGCGCCTCCTTAACCAGTGGGTTATCTGGATTGCTGTGTGCGAAGAAGCCCATGTTGTTTTCAAGCTGACGAAGTTCTTTCATGGCCTCGTCAATTTTACGACGTAAGGCATCCTGTTCGCGCTCCATGGCTCTATCGTCTCCATCTTGAGCGATGTGTTGAACTCGATTCTCGAAACGAATCATTGCGCTCTCTTTCTTGTCGATTTTGAGCGTTTTGAAATGCTTGTCAAGTACAGTATTGAACTTGCCCTCGATGTCTTTTTTGTCTCTTGGAACCGGACCAATAGCCTTCCATTCTTCAATGAACTCTTTGAGTGTATCCACACCTTTCTTGCCCTTAGGCTCAAATGCTTCAACTTTCTCGAGAAGTTTCACTTTCGATTCAAAATGACCTTCGAATTCCTTGTCGCGTTCAGAGTTCTTTGACTTCAATCTTTCAAAGAAGTGATTACATGCTGCTCGGAATTCGTTCCAAACTTTGTCGCTTTCGGCGCGCGGTGCAAAACCGATGGTTTTCCATTCGCGCTGGAGTTTTTTCAACTCGTTTGCCGCATCTCTCCAGTTGTCGCTTTCCTTCAGTTCCTCAGCTCTGGCAAGAAGTGCCTTTTTCTTATCTAGATTTTCACGCTGTTCGCGCTTCAACTCTTTGTAAAAGGCATTCTTGGTTCTGTTGAACTTGCGATTGATTTCGCTGTATCGCACCCAAAGCTCATCGTTACCAGGTAGATTAATTCTGCCCTGCTTTTTGAAGGCATCGCGCAATTGGTTCATAGCCTGAATTGCAGACTGCCAATGGCGGTGGGTCTTGAATTTACTCAGGTCTAACGCTTCCATTTCATCCACAAACTGCTTCTTCTGGGCGAGGCGTTCTTCGCGAGAAGCCTTGAGTTCCTCATAGTATGCGTGTCTCTTTTCGTGGATGAGCTTGGTGGATTCAGAGAACTTCTCCCACATCGCATCGCGGATGTCACGTTCAACCGGACCAATCTCCTTCCACGACTTGTGGAGGCGTTGAAGCTCGGTGAATGTTTCCGGACTTACTTCCGTTTTGGCGAGCTCTTCTGCTTTCGTAATAAGCTCTTCCTTAGCTGTTTGATTCTTCTTGAAATCTAGTTCGCGAAGTTCATTGCTGATACGCAGGAAGTCGTAGAACTGGTCTACATGGAAGTGGTAGTTATTGTAAAGGTCACGAGACTCCGCTCTTGGAACTGGGCCCGTATTTCTCCAGCGTTCTTGGAGGTCTCGGAACTGCTTGTATTTGTCTTGAGCAGAACCTTCGGCACCAGGAATCTCCTTGATGGTCTCAATGATATTCTTTTTCACTTGAAGGTTGAGCTGTAGCTCTTCTTCGAGTTTTTTCCTGTAGTTGCGACGACGATCTCTGAACTCGCCATAAAACTGGCGGAACTTGTTGCGATCTGGTTGATCGTAGTGAAAGTCGATTTCCACTCCACCATTGGCCAGAAACTCTTCTTTCTTTTCATCGCGCTCGGCATCTAGTCTTTTGAGTAGGGCCGTTCGGATAGCCTCGATGTGGTTCTTGGCTTTGCGAATGTCGTCTTGCTTCGACCAATGTTCGGCGGCTGTGAGGAGCTCTTCGTTCTTTTGATGGTCGTAGTCTGGAAGTTCCTCGTGCTGATCGGCATATTGATCATCCTCTTCATGCTCATCGGTATGAGGGTCATCCTCATCAGAATCCTCTTCAGAGGCCTCCGCTTCGGTTTCCGCTTGCACCGCTTGGGGAGTTTCCTCTTCGTTCGGCTCTTCAGCTTTCACTTCGGGCGTTTCTGCTTCGCTTTCGCTTGAATCTTCGTCAGGAACATTACTCGTTTCCTCGGCTGAATTTGTTTCCTCAGCACGTTCCTCTACACGCTCATTTTGAGGTGTTTCGGGGTTCTGCTCCGACGATTCGTTTTTCGTTTCGTCGTTCTTGTTTTCCAACATGGGTCTCAGTTTCAATCTAAGCTGAAAAGATAGGGAAACTCGGTGGGCTGAGAAAAGGTATCGTTAGGCTTAATGGGGATTTTAACTGGTGTTAACTTGAAGTGATTCTCATTCGGAGTAAACGTTCAGTTGCTAAATGATTGATAAATAGCCCGTTTGCTGACTGTGTTGTCGCAATGTTGAAGCTTCAATCAGCGCCGATTTTATGGGGTGCCTGGCGTATTATCGACTGCCATTACGCTCGGAAATAGCAAAATGAGAATTGGAGTTGTGAATGGATTGTATAGAACCCCGACAAAGTTTCCTCACTTCCCCTCATTCCAAATCCTCCAGCTTTCATCCGCTTGATGATGAAGCATGCTCAGTCCATTCAAGGTTCTAGAGCCATGGGCCATTCCAACTTGTAAGAAGATGGTCGCCTCTGGATTGTAAATCAAATCCACTAGAAAGTGAGTCGATTCAATGAGTTCGAAGGGGACAGGAGGATGAGCATCGGCATTTGGATACATTCCAATCGGTGTGGTGTTGATGATCATCTGAACATAGGGCATCACCGAGCCCGTGAGTTGATCATAAGAAAGTTGACCGGCCTGTGGGTTACGCGAGACGAATGCGTAGTTGATTCCTCTGCGCTTTAACGCGTATGCAACGGCTTTACTGGCGCCACCGGTTCCCAGAATTAGGGCTTTCTGATCTGATGGCTCCAGGAAGGGGAGTAGGCTTCTCTCAAAACCGATGTGATCTGTATTAAATCCCTTAAGTGTCTTCCCCCGCTTTACGATGGTGTTGACCGCACCTATGGCGCGTGCATCCTCGTCAAGTTCATCCAAATAAGGGAGGATAGCTTCCTTGTAAGGGACGGTGACGTTCCATCCGATGAAGTCCTGGTCTTTGAGCGATTGGAAGTCCGAGATTTCGTTCAGTTCGCAAGTGACATATTCCGCATCTGTTATTCCTTCTTTTTCAAACTTAGTACTGAAATAATCGGGAGAGAAGCTGTGCGAAAGTGACTTGCCGATGAGTCCGAATCTGCGCATTACTCTGGGTTTACTTCGCTTGAGCTGCCAAATTTCTCAAGAGCGAAAATGAGGATTGCTCCGCCAACAGCTAGGCCGATAGCCATCCAGAGTTGAGGATCGGCGGTAACTTGTCCAACCACCTCGCCATTCAAAACTTCTGGCGTGGTAAAGTCTGAAGGAAGAACCGTTCTTTCGACCACATTTACAATCTCTTCATCAACCTCACCAGCGTGCTTTACCATCACTTCATCAACCCTTTTCCAAGGCCAAATCTTATTCAAGGATCCAAGTAAGAATCCAGAGAGTAGTGCAATAGTCAAGTCGTGATACTTGGCAAACATCACCTTTAAAACGCGTGCGAAAGAGAGTAGTCCTACTACAGCTCCAACTCCAAATACGGCAATAATGACAAGGTTTCGTTCGTGAATTGCTTCGAGCACAACCGCATAGCTTCCAAGAAGGACGAGAATAAAGGATCCTGAAATACCTGGTAGAATCATTGCACAAATAGCAATGCTACCGCTCAACAAGATGTACCAGAGGGCTGAGTTGGCCCCTGAGGCCGGAAGTATGGTGATCCAATAGGCGATTACCGCGCCGAGGATAAACGAAACAACGGGAGGTAAGCCCCATTTTTTAACCTGTTTACCGACGAAGAAGATACTGGCGAATACCAATCCAAAGAAGAAGCTCCACAACAATACGGGCTCATTTACGAGCAGCCACGAAATTCCTTTTGCAAGAGAGGCGATTGAAATGCCAATACCCACGAACAGTGAAACGAAAAACCAGCCATTGATATAATCCCAAGCGGCTTTTAGTCCATCCTTTTTCAATGTTCTAAGTGCCTCGAGATTTACGCGATTGATACTTTCAATCAGTTCCTCATAAATGCCCGTGATAAAGGCAATTGTGCCTCCAGACACCCCTGGTACTACATCTGCAGCGCCCATTGCAAGACCTTTGAGGGTGATCATGGCGTATTGTGGGAAAGTACGTTTGCTATTCACAGGGTGGTTGTTTGAGGGCTAATATAGGGTGATTATCTAATGTGATTCTCGCAAAAACGCAAATAGCAAAAACGCGATTTGTGGTGGCGAGCTGTATGGGGTTCCCCCGCCGGCTGGCGGGCAAGCTGCAAAAAAAATGCAAAAAGTAAATACGCGATTACTTTTTATAGAATTTTGATGATTATGCCTGAACTAACGATGTGCCTGAAATCAGGGAATAATTGATAGTTAGGAGCTTTGAATGTGAAAACACACACACGTTTCAATATTGCACTTTGCGTTTTTGCGAGAACCAAGTCACACAAAAGCGCGAGAATCGCCTCACGGCTTGTACTTCTGCAAAACCTGCATCAACTCAAAGTCATCCATTAAGTGTGGGAAGTAGTTGATGATGGCTTCGCCAACGGTAGAGCCGTTTTCCAATCCTTTTGTGAGAATGCTAAAGGCTTCATCTCGTTCGTCCAGACTGAATAAATATCCAGCCATAACCGCGTGAAGCTCATCACTGTCGGGGTTAAACTTGATACCTTCTTCCAACTGCGCCATTGCCTGGTCAACCATATCGAGGTCTAGCAACAGCTCCGCGTAATCGATGAAGATATCAGGCTCATGGAACCCTAATTGCAAAATAGATTTGTAACATTCTTCCGCTTCGAGCAACATGCCTACCTTTTTATAGATGTCGGCGGCAATGACATAGTAGTCCGGATTCTCCTTGTCGAGAGAAACGGCCTTTTTAATCGCGTGAATGCTTTCGTAGTATCTCTCTTGGTCGAGGTAGATCAACGCCAACTCCAAGTGCGCTTCGTCTAACTCCTCATCCAACTGAATGGCATGCTTGAAGGCGCGAAGAGCTTCGTCTTGCTGACCCATTTGACGGTAGCAATTGCCGATTCGGTAGTAACTATAGCCTGTAGGCTCGTCACTTTCGAAGGATGCTCTAAGCGTATCTGCAGCCTCTTGGAACAGTCCCATTCGTTCGAGCACGCGAGCCTTCTCATAGTAGGCGGCTGTGAACGAATCGTCAATGACCAAGGCATAATCCAAAGCCCAAACAGCCTTTTCGAAGTTGTTCATCTTCGAATACGTAATGCCTAAGTGGTACCAAGCAATTTCGTGATATGGATTCTTTTCGATGTACTGCGTAAAGAACTCAATGGCCTTCTCGCCTTGGTTCAACATATCAAAACATACGGCGAGGTTGTAGAGCAACAACTCGTCGTCTGGGAATTCATCTATGGAGAGCTTGAGGAACTTTACAGCCTCTTCATATCGACCTAAACTCTGGTATTCTGCGGCAATCATCGGATAGATGTCGCCTCCGTCTTGAGCTGTTTTAATGGCAGATTTAAACAAACGGATAGCCTGCGAGTGCAACCCTTGCTTAGAGGCAATGGTAGCTCGTGCGATGAGCATGTCGGCATTGAACGGGTCTAGCGACTCCGCGCGATCAAGCTCTTGCTCCGCCAAATCGATTTTATCCATCGCCACGAGGTACTGCGCACGTTTCAAAGGAAACGCTGCTACCTGCGGGTGCTGGCTAGAAGCGATGTCAATAGCATGTAGGGCTTTCTGGTAGCGACCTGTTTCCAGGTAGTATTCGGCTATGTACTCGAATTCCTCTACGTCGAAGAACCTCACATCCTCTTCCTTCATCATTCTTTCAAACCGCTGTATGAGGAGCTCGGTATCGGGTTGTTCTGCGTCAAACATGAATGATTGTTTTGAACCTATCTCAAGGTATCTTTTTCAATCGCTGCAAAGATACTGTGCCTCAAGCGATTTTCAACAGAGTAATCAACATGCTTTCAAAGCCGTCTAACAATGCTTTATTTTGAAGCTCAAATTATCATCAGCCCTTGGAAAAGAAGCTTGAAATCCTCGCGCAATCGCAAGGTATATCTATAAAACGTACAGAATCGATAATCCGTTTGATCGACGATGGTGCAACCTTGCCATTTATGGCCAGATACCGGAAAGAAGCGACCGGCGGACTGGATGAAGTGCAGCTCGGAAGTTTCATCGATGAGCTAAATCGTCTCAATGAACTCGAGAAGAGAAAGAAATCTATCCTGAAATCAATCGATGAACAGGGTAAGCTCACTCCCGAATTATCGGCACAAATTGAAGCGTGCTGGGATCTATCCACTCTAGAGGATATCTATCTCCCCTATAAATCCAAAAGAAAGACAAAGGCCGACGTAGCCATTGAGGCGGGGTTACTTCCCTTAGCCAAACAGATTATGGCCCAGAATCAGTCGGACCTAGAGGCCGTGGTACTTCGAACCGCGCCTTCGCACTTGGATTATGAAGAAGCGTTAGCCGGTGCAAAGCACATTATCGCTGAGTGGGTCAACGAACGAATCGCGCTAAGAAATCACTTTCGCAAAGCAATTGAACGCGAAGGTCAACTTGTTTCAAAATTAAAGAGAGGGAAAGACGCCTCAACAGAAGAAGCGCAGACCTACCTCGATTATCATTCTCATTCTGAATCAGTTCGACGTGTACCGTCACACAGGTTCCTCGCCATGAGACGTGGCGAAAAAGTAGGAGTGCTTTCACTCTCCATCGAAATTAGCGACCATTCCATCGAAAATGCATTGAATCGTTTCATTGTAAAAGGAAGTGGTGAGCTTTCCGCAGCGGTGCTTGACGCAGGACAAGATGCCTGGAAGAGACTTCTCCTCCCATCGTTGTCGTCCGAAGTGTTTACCGAACTAGATGCGAAGGCTCAAGAGGCAGCTATCGACGTATTCGCCTTAAACCTTGAACCTCTCTTACTTCAACCTCCGGTTGGAAACGTCCGAACACTTGCCATAGACCCCGGCTTTAGAACGGGTTGTAAGGTAGTCTGCCTCGATGAATACGGTCGGCTTCTTCACAATGAAACCATCTATCCGCATCCTCCCCAGAAGGAATGGGCCGAGGCTCAAAAGAAGTTGCGCACTCTAGTTTCAGCGTATAAAATCCAAGCGATTTCAATAGGAAACGGAACTGCTGGCAGAGAGACCGAACAATTGGTTCGAAATACTCGATTTGATTCTGAGATTCAAGTGTACGTTGTCAACGAGGACGGCGCATCCATATACAGTGCTTCTAAGATCGCTCGTGCTGAGTTTCCCGATAAGGACGTGACCGTTCGAGGTGCGGTGAGCATTGGTCGACGCCTTCAAGATCCGTTAGCCGAACTCGTAAAGATTGAACCACAGCACATCGGCGTTGGTCAGTATCAGCATGATCTCAACCCAAAAAGACTCGAAGAGCGATTGAGCCGAGTAGTGGAGAAGTGCGTGAATGCGGTCGGAGTAGAACTCAACTCAGCTTCTGCATCGCTGCTAGAAAAGGTGGCGGGATTAGGTCCCTCACTAAGCACAGCCATTGTGAACTACAGAAATGAGAACGGCGCATTTAAATCGAGAAAGGACCTTTTGAAGGTGCCAAGGCTCGGCGCTAAGGCTTACGAACAGGCCGCAGGTTTTCTTCGCGTTTCAAACTCAGAAAACATACTGGATACAACAGGTGTGCACCCGGAGCGATATGCGTTAGTGACTCAAATAGCGCGTTCCGTGAAGTTGAAACCGGCAGATGTTGTTCGAAATTCAGAAGCAATTCGTTCCATCAATTGGAGCAGCTTTACGAGCGACGATGTTGGGTTGCCAACGTTGGAGGATATAAAAAATGAACTGCTTCAACCTGCGCGTGATCCTCGAGGTTCGGTGAAGGTGTTCGAGTTCGCCAACATCCGTTCCATCTCGGAGCTTTCTATTGGTATGGAGCTGCCGGGTATCGTGACCAACCTAACGGATTTTGGAGCTTTTGTCGACCTGGGAATCAAGCAAAATGGGCTTATTCACATATCTCGACTAAAAGACGGCTACGTAGCCCATCCAAGCGAGGTGCTGCAAGTTCAGAATCACGTAAAGGTGCGAGTTGAAGAAGTTGATGAGCGCCGAAACCGCATTGGATTGAGATTAATTGACAGGATTTGACCATTTCTGGTACGTAGTTCCGAAATTTGGACACCCAAAACCGAATATAGATATGACACTCATAAAGTCGATTTCAGGAATCAGAGGAACCATTGGTGGAGCACCAGGTGACGCACTCACCCCAGTAGACGCAGTCCAATTTGCTGCTGCCTATGGCACATGGCTTCAACGTCGAAATAATGCTGGCGCACACCTAAAGGTGATGATTGGCCGCGATGCTCGTCCGAGTGGCGAAATGGTTTCAAATCTGGTTTCATCCACTTTGGTTGGACTCGGAATCGATGTTGTTGATTTGGGATTGAGCACAACGCCAACCGTCGAAATGATGGTTCCCGAGTTCGGAGCAGATGGCGGAATCATCCTTACTGCTTCGCATAACCCAATCAACTGGAATGCACTCAAGCTGCTCAACGAAAAGGGCGAGTTTGTAAATGCTGAAGATGGCGCGCAAATCCTCAAAATTGCCGAGGAAGCCGACATGAACTTCGCTGAGGTAGAGAAACTGGGGAAGTTGACTACCTACGAGCATGCGATTTCGGATCACATTAAAATGATTCTCGACCTCGATGAGGTTGACGTTGACGCCATAAAAGCAGCGAATTTTAAAGTTGCGATTGATGCAGTAAACAGCACTGGTGGAATTTCTATTCCGCCACTGTTGAAGGCACTTGGTGTAAATGATGTGGTTGAGCTTTACTGCGAACCAACGGGTATTTTCCCGCATAACCCAGAGCCGCTAGAGAAGCACCTTCAGGATATCATGAAGGCAGTTCCTGAATCTGGAGCAGATTTCGGTGTTGTTGTAGATCCAGACGTTGATCGTCTGGCGCTGATCTCCGAAGATGGTAGCATGTTCGGCGAAGAGTATACACTTGTCGCTGTGGCAGATTACCTACTCGAGCGTACAAATGGTCACGCTGTGAGCAACTTGAGCTCTTCGCGTGCGCTGCGTGACATTTGCGACAAGCACAATAGCACGTACTCAGCCTCAGCCGTTGGGGAGGTGAACGTGGTTACAGAGATGAAGGCAAAGGATGCCGTAATCGGTGGCGAAGGCAACGGAGGAATCATTTTTCCCAAGCTTCACTATGGCCGCGACAGCCTCGTTGGAATCGCATTGTTTCTCACTCACCTAGCCAACAAAAAAATGAAGGTGTCAGAGCTCAGAGCTTCGTATCCGGATTATTTCATGGCTAAAGAAAAGATTCAACTCACGCCAGAATTGGATGTAGATGCTATCCTCGAAAAGGCGGCAGCTGCATATCAGAATGAAGATGTGAGCACTATCGATGGGGTGAAGATCAACTTCGCTAAAAGCTGGGTTCACTTGAGAAAATCGAACACAGAGCCTATCATCCGAGTATACACTGAGGCTCCTTCAAAATCAGAAGCAGACGAACTGGCTCAACGCTTCATTGGAGAGCTTGGAGAGTTTGCAAAATCATAGAGACAAAGTCCATTTGTATCTTTGCTATCTAACAGAATTGCCATGAGTACAACCGCACAGCTTTCGCAATTAGAAACCGAGTTCTCGGAATTTCGTGAGAACATTTTGGGAATCAATGAGTCAATTGACACTCCTTTTGGCCAAAAGCCTTTGATTTACGCCGACTGGATTGCGAGTGGACGGCTTTACGGTCCAATTGAGGATAAAATGCGAGAGATGGGGGCGTATGTGGCGAATACACATACCGAAACGTCTTACACCGGTGCGGTTATGACATTGGCCTACGCCAAGGCGAGAAAGGTCATCAAGAAGCATGTGAACGCTTCCAAGGATGATGTTCTTCTCACCGTGGGGACAGGAATGACGGGTGCGGTTTTGAAATTCCAACGTATTCTAGGTCTCAAAATCAACGACAAGTTCCGCGCTCAAGTAAGTATTAAAGAGGATGATAAGCCGATTGTGTTTGTCACCCACATGGAGCACCATTCCAATCAAGTTTCATGGCTCGAAACTATAGCCGATGTGGTTGTGGTTCCATGTAAAGACGACGGCTTGGTCTGTCTTGATACGTGGCAGGAGACAATCGACAAATACGCTCACAGAACGTGGAAGATTGCTGCGATAACGGCGGCTTCAAATGTGACGGGCATAGAAACACCGTACCACGAAATCGCCAAGATGATTCACAAAGCCGATGGTTGGTGTTTCGTTGATTTTGCGTGCAGCGCGCCATATGTGGACATCAATATGCATCCAGAAGACCACGACGAGCGTTTGGATGCAATCTTCTTTTCTCCACACAAGTTCTTAGGAGGTCCAGGTAGTAGTGGCGTTGTGATTTTCCACAACTCACTTTACAACAATAAGCAGCCAGACCACCCCGGTGGAGGTACAGTGATGTACACGAATCCATGGGGCGAGCACATTTATATCGATGACATTGAAGTGCGTGAGGACGGTGGAACCCCGGGTTTCTTGCAAGCTATTCGCACTGCTCTCTCAATCGAGTTGAAAGAGGAAATGGGCGTGGATAGAATCATGAAGCGTGAGCATGAGCTTGTATCGTACATGATGGAGCGCTTATCGGCGCATCAGAATATTGAAATTCTTGCTTCGCCACACCAAGAGCGACTTGGAGCGATTTCACTAGTGATTAAAGATCTTCACTACAATCTCGGTTCGAGATTGATGAATGACCACTTTGGCGTGCAGGTTCGTGGCGGTTGTTCTTGCGCGGGAACGTACGGTCACCTTTTGTTGAGTGTAGACCGAGACCACAGTGATATCATCAAGAATGAGATTTTGTCGGGAGACGTTTCACACCGTCCGGGATGGATTCGTGTGAGTCTGCATCCAACGATGACAAATCAAGACGTAGAGTACATCTGTACCGCTATTGAAGGTGTGGCAGACAACCACGTGGAGTGGGGGAAGGACTATGATTACGATCCTTCGCACAACGAGTTTGTACACAAAACCTACAAGTACGACGTACAAGACCGTGTAAACGGCTGGTTCAATAGCTAATGAATACCAATACGATTTACCTCGATAATGCCGCTACAACACCCATTGCGCCTAGTGTAAAGGAGGCAATGATTAAAGCGATGGAGGTGTTTGGAAATCCGTCATCCACCCATGGCTACGGGCGTGAATCGAGGATATTAATCGAACAGACGAGAAAGAAGATTGCCAAAGAGCTCAATTGTGAGCCAGGTGAGATATTCTTCACTTCTGGAGGAACGGAGGCGGATAACCTGGCCATTCAATCTTCTGTACGCGATTTAGGTGTAGAGCGTATTATTACCCTTCCTACGGAACACCACGCAGTCGTTTATCCTGCTGAACACTTGCGGGATAGGTTCGGCGTTGAGCTCGTTTTCCTGAAGGTGAATGAGTTCGGTGATATCGATTTGAATGAACTTGAAGCGTTGCTCACGAGTTCGAGCAAAAAGACTCTTGTTTCCGTTATGCACGGGAATAATGAGATTGGAAACTTGATGGATATTGACGCGATTGGTGATATCTGTAAGACCCATGAAGCTCTATTTCACAGTGATACAGTGCAAACCATCGGTCACTTTAAAATCGATTTGGCCGTAACGAAGATTGATTTTATCACATGCTCTGCCCACAAGTTTAACGGCCCCAAGGGAGTTGGATTTTTGTTTGCTAGAGGCGGAGTGAAAATCCATCCACAGAATTTTGGAGGAGGTCAGGAGCGTAACATGCGCTCTGGGACAGAAAACATCATCGGGATTGCTGGTTTAGGTGCAGCCTTTGAGCTTGTTTGCTCAGATCGAGAAGAGGAAGAGACTCGTCTCAATGGCTTCAAGCAGGACTTGATAGAAGGTATTCGAAAGGTTCGATCCGATGCAATGTTCAACGGCCGTAGTGCCGACATTGGGAAGAGTCTTTACACTGTTCTCAGCGTCGCATTGCCACAGGATGGAAAGAATGACATGCTCCTTTTTCAATTCGATATGAAAGGCATTGCCATCTCAGGAGGAAGTGCGTGTAACTCCGGAGCTCAAAAGGGGTCGCACGTGATTGAATCTATTCGACCTGATGTTCCTACCCAAAACTTAAGAATCTCTACCGGGCGGTACACCACCACAGCAGAGATTCAGAGTTTCTTGGAAGCTTTTGCTGAATTGACTCAGCAATAGGTACTATACAAAACGGTACATTTCGGTAAGGTCTTCTTGACCTTTCACGATGCTGTCGAGTACAGAAAGCTCTCCTGTTCCCACATCGTATACCCAACCATGAACGGAAGGTCCTTCGCCTTCCTTCCAGCTGTCTTGCAAGAATGGAATGCGAGCCATGTTTTGCACTTGTTCCTTCACGTTGATTTCAACCATCTTGCGATTCTTCTCCTCTCCCGAGAATTTATCGACTTCGTCTTTGTGTATGCGATAGATGTCAGTAATGTGATTTAACCAAGTATCAATAATGCCATGAGACGCTCCACTTAGCGCGGCAGCAACACCACCACATCCGTAGTGTCCGCAAATTACAACGTGCTTAACCTTGAGTACTTTAACGGCGTAGAAAACGACAGACAGAAGGTTCATATCTGTGTGAACCACCACGTTGGCAATGTTTCGGTGAACGAATATTGTACCTGGCTTTGAATCGGTAAGTTGGTTTACAGGAACGCGGCTATCGGCGCAGCCAATCCATAGAACTTCGGGACTTTGACCTTTACCTAGAGCATCAAAAAGCTCGGGAAAGTTCTCATTAATGTTCTTGATGTACTGCTTGTTACCCTCTAGCAGGGCGTCTAGAGTATGTGACATAGGGTCTAATGTTTATAAGGTACAAGATAATAGACGCCAACCTGAATCCGCAGTATATCACGGAATAATTGTCACATAGCCCTTGCGCTCGCCGTCTTCAGAATAGAATACATACACGTAGGTATCCTGCTTGATGTTTCCATCTTTAAAGCGACCATCCCAGAATTCTGAGAATGGAGTATCGGTCACGAAGACCTCTTGACCCCATCTGTTCATAATCACGAAGCGCGTATTTCGCAAACACGTATTGCCCTTGAGTAGCAAGACGTCATTTACACCATCGCCATTCGGGGAGAAGGCGTTTGGTATGTATATCCTATTGTCAATTCTGTCGATATCAAGCTCGAATTCGTAATTCCAAATCGAATTACACACGTCGTCAACAATGGTAAGTTTTACGGTTTGAACTCCAGATCGCGGGGCTTTGGTGTCGGGGAATTTATCCCACTCAACCGTTCCATCTTCCCATTCCCAGCGATAGCGGTAGTAAGAGGAATCGTTTTCATACCTCACGTCAAATCGCCCATTCTTGCAATCGGACGGCGTGATGTGCACCACCGGAGCTTCTATATCGGTAACAAAATTGACCACCGCTCTAGTCGTATCGAACTTATTGCAAGCGGTATCCTCCGCGATCATCGTAATGGTGTACTGTCCTTCTTGAGGGTAGGAGTATGCGGGTTCGAAGCCAGTCAGAATGTCTCCATTACCCATGTTCCAAGTGTAGTTGGTCGATTTCCGACTTTGATTTGTGAGGTACACTGTGCGAGTTGCATCACAAACGGTGTAGTCAACCTCAAAGCCTGCTTTAGGTGCAATTCCTGTGTCGTGCACGATTGTCAAGTATGCGGTGTCGGAAATGTCGCAGATCGTGTCTATCGCTACTAGGCGGATTTGATACGTTCCGAAATTCACGTAGTTAACGATAGGCTCGGAAAGAGGGGAAGCGACCCCGTTGCCAAACTCCCATTCATACACGTTAGCGTTACGTGAGTTGTTTGTAAACTGAACAGTAAGCGTGTTACAAACCGTGTCAACATCCACTGTGTAATCAATATCTGCCGCAGCTTCAATGCTCACGTCGAAATTGAACTTAACCGATCCCAGATTACAGTTGCTGCTTCGGTTCGTTTGGCTGTAAGCACCCGCTGTGGTTGGGAATGAATTACTTCCTCCGCAACCTGCGCAAACAGCCTGGTAAATTTGTCCATCCGGACTAAAGCGACTTGTTCCGCCATCAACGTGTTCACTTACGCTACCTCCAAAATACGTGGCGTAGGATAGGGATTGACCGTTTGCGCTGAGTGACATGAAGTAGAAATCACTTCCGTCGGTGCTTGTCTGTTCTGCATCACTTGTGGTTGGCAATCCGCGTACATTTCCCCCTAAGAATCCAGCTTGTGAATTCACGGAACCACCCCATCCACTCAAAAGGATATTCAGGCATTCATCTACATTGAAGGCCGTAGGTACGAGGTTCATGTTATTATTAGCCGAGCTGCCAAAGGCTGTGGAGAAGATAGAGGAGGATAGGTCGTTGTTAAACTTGTGAATGAACTGTCGGCTAGAACCGTAGCTCCAAGCTCCTGAAGTCTTGGGATAGTTACCTGAAGATTGCCCGAATACGTAAATGGCGTTGTACTTATCCGAATCAATCAAAAAGCTTTGGTCGTAAGTTGATGTTCCGAGATAGGTAGCAACGGTAAGCGCTCCATTGGCGTCGAATCGTGCGATATATCCGTCTGTGTTGTTGTTGTATGTTGGGTCGAACCCATTGGTGGTTCCCGGAATAGATTGACTGTTGGTGCCGCCCGTGATGAAAACGAATCCATTGTCTGCCACCTCAATTCCATAGCCTTGGTCGGCGCCAGTGCCACCATACATCGTGCTCCATATGAAGCTTGATGCATTCGAGTTCAGCTTCGTAATTCCCGCGTCACACTGGCCCGCAATGCCACCGACATTTGAATTTACTAGAGGATAATCGCTACTGAAAGTGGTGGTGACCACATAAATGTTGTCGTTTGGATCTACGATTACTTCTCCACGAGAACCATCGCCGTAATTGCGTTGGATAGCTGTGTTAATGGCTTCTCTTCCCGAGCCGCCGATATAGGTTGAACCCACGAGGTTGCTACCGTTTTGGGAGAATACCGCGATGAATGCGTCGGTCCCTGCAGGGAATCCGTAAAATGGATTGTTGAGAGGGTAGAAGCTGAAAGGCACTGTGTTTGGACCACCGCCAAAGGTGTTGTCTGCTGAGTTGGCCGAGGTAGGGAAGTTTGATGACCCTGTAACTCCATAGACGATGAGTTGACCTTGGCTATTCACAATCATAGAATGGGGCTGGTCGCTCTCACTGCCACCGAGGTAGGTAGCGTAGAGAAGTGACTTTCCATCTGGACTGAATTTGGAAATGGTCGCGTCTACATAAGTGAGATTCGGACTAGGTCCATCGGTGAAGTTAGGATCATAGACACCGTTAGTGGTCGGATATCCCGTGCCAAAGCAAATCCCAGAACCATAGAGACCGCCATTCAAATCGTAAGTAGCAGAAAATCCCCAATTATCTGATGTGGAGCCTGAAAATGTTGAAAATACGACGGTTGGATCAATGATGAGCGGTAGAGAGGAATCATATGCTCCAACATCGAAGCTTGCGACCCCGTTGCTCAACTGAAAGGAAGATGGGATGATTACTTTTTCGCCATTCACAATCTGATAAACGACAGGTGCCCATTCAACAACATCGCCAAAAGGGGCCTTGTAATGCAGTTCACCTTCGATAATTTCCATTTCGGTTCCCACAACACTCCATTGGATTGCAGTGGGGTTACCTCCAGGATTTACGATAAAGTCGTATTTGAAATGGTCGTCTTTCGAGTAGTACCGGATATCGATGTTCGGATAGAAGTCGTTGTAAGTGACAGAGCCGTAGAGTGGGACCTCGGAAGCCCATTTGCTTTCGTCGTTGCCTCTGAAATAATTCCTATGATACGGGGCTTTATGCCCACCGCTACTTGGAGCCATCTTATTTGCGCCGACATACTCGACCGTATATGCGATGCTCTGAATGCGATTGAACGGCACAACAGGTTCATGATGATGACCTTCATGGTCGTGGGCATGGTGCTGGTGTTGGCCGCGTGAAAGTTGTTCTGGATTGAGAAGGTGAACGGAATAGCCACCTGGCTCGAAGAAAACACCGCCGTTGTTGAGGTTCAGGCTATAGTCGAATGGACCTTCCCATTGACCTTGATTTGCTTCAAAAATGGCGTGCACACTCATTCGCTCTGCTTCAATTTGAGCAAAGCCGCCAAGTGATAGCAGGGTGGCTATCAGCATGTAAAGCGAAGAATAGAGTTTGCGCATACTATCTAAAATACGATGGATTAACGACTTTGTTGCCTGTGGGTCAACCATCGTGCCATCTTTTCTCGTGTTAGGTCACTCTCGTCGCGTGAATGAAAAGGGAGGTCTTTTTACCTTTTCCTAGCGCGAAGAGAAAATCTGAATCGCTCTCCTGAACTTTAAGTCGTTTCCGAATTTCTTCTGGTCGTTCATAATAGTAACGCGACACAATGGCCAAACGTTGCGGTAAATTCTTCATTTTGTAAGGTTTACCGATATCATATATACGAAAAACTCTACCTGGAAAGGCCTCATGTGGCTCATCGGATGTGTAAAGATTTACCTCCTTCAACGGTTTAACCAATCCATTTTGGAATGCCCACTCATCCGCTAGATTGGCTTTTATAAGCGCTGCTGAAGGATCATATAAGAATTCTCCCCACTCTCCTTGCTCGGGTTTTCTGAATTCGGTCGATGTGAACTTCCACCCATCTTCGTGCAATTCCACGGCTGAAATGTCTACTTCTTCAGTTGATTGCCTGTTCGCAAAAACCAACACTTCCTTCACTTCACCTCTCACGGCTACAACCTCGATGCGGACAACGTTGGAGAGTTCATTAATGATGGCTGAAAGGTCGAATAACGGGGATAGTTTCACACAAATATGCTGACCATACTCGAGAAGTGAAGGCCAGAGTTCCGTGAGGTTTGGGGTCATTCGATGCAGGGCAACCGTTCGTTTTCCATCTTCGTTTCTCCTTGAAGGATCGAGGTAAATCCAATCGTACTTCTCCGAGTTCGATTTCATGAATTCCTCAGCCGTTGAAACATGAAGGTGGATATCTACGCCAAGCGACTTTAAGTTGTGAACGGTTCTTTCCGCGAGTTCTGCGTTTGGTTCTATACCGGTGAGCTTGGTACTTTTTTGTCCAATTTGCCACGAGTCAATTCCACTGCCGAGCGTAAGGTCCAGGACATTTCCGGACATCTCCGTCGCTTTATATTTGGCTGTTATTGTGCTGCTGGCCTGCGAGAGATTCTCGACAGGAGGGAGGTGTAGTCCAAAATTACCAGCCCATTCGGGAACTTTTGTTTCAAGCTTCTTTCTTGTCGAAACCTGCTCGATCATCCACTTGACTTTCTCTCTATCCTCAGGCTTGGCTTTCAGCAAGAGATCAGCGGCATGGGTATGCTTGTGCTCCTCGTAAAAGGCACGTATGTCATCTTCAGCAAAAGGAAGCATAGCTACGCGTTTTTACTGAGCGTCTGGATGAATTTGACGTTGACTTCAAACTCCTTAGCTACAATTCTGAGAATGGAGTACAATGGTACGGCCACGACCATACCAGCAATGCCTGAAAGCGTACCGGCAATAGAGATGACGATGAAAATCTCCAGCGGGTGAGCATTGATGCTGTTACTGAAGATGAGCGGTTGAGAAACCACATTATCAATGAGTTGCACTATGGTAAAGACACCAAGAATCTGACCTGACAGCAACAAGAAGTTGAGGTCGGGTTCGGCTGCAAGCTCCTGACCTAAGCCCAGCACAAGTCCGAAGGCAATGCCTACGATTGGTCCAATGTATGGGATGACATTCATGGTTGCGGCGAACAGCGCGATGATGACTGCATTTTCGAAGCCGATCAAGGTGAGTCCTAGGTAAACCATAAGGAAGATGGAGGAAAGTTGGATAACAAGCCCAACGATATACCGGGTAAGTGTTTTCTTCACTTTTGGAACGATATGGCGGATTTTCTCGGTGTACTTATCATTGATGAAGTTATCGATGATGGTATCTGCCAGTTTCTCTTCCTTCAAGAAGAAGAATAGGATGAAGGTGACGGAGAAAATGGCGATGGCAATGTTGCCCATGCCGGACACAAGTGATCCGAAGGTGGATTGAACCGTATCGATACTGATGATATTAGTCAACGTTCGAGGTCCTTCCTCCCCTTGAGTAGAGGAGCCATCTGTATTCAGCACGTCCTCTAAGATTTCCCAATCACCCGCGAATTCTTGCAGATAGGTAAACTCATTTTCGAATCGGTGGAAGAGATGTTGGTAGTCGATTTTACCAAGGACGCCAATTTCATGAACTACAGCAGGTGCTAGAAGACTAATGGCTCCGGCAAAAGTGCCGAACATAACGATGATGGTAATCATGGACCGTAGCCAAATAGGCATGGGTTTGCCTTTGATTTGGATGCGATTCAGAATGCGGACAATTGGTTTGCCTAAGAACGTGAGGATACCTGCGATAATGAGGTACACAATCATCGCTTTCACGGTATACAATAGCCAAGCGATTCCACAAATAAGCAGTAGCCATCCAATGAGTTGGAAAGCGTTCTTCACGAAATCATTCATCTTGAACATAGACCGAACCGTTAAATGCGTAACTAATCAAATTTGCTCCCATTTGGAGGGCTTTGAGGCGAACAGACTCTGGGTCGTTGTGAATTTCAGGATCTTCCCAGCCATCTCCAAGATCCGCTTCAAAGGTGTAGAAAACGGCAAGCCTGCCATCAATGAAAATTCCAAATGCTTTGGGACTTCCACCGTCGTGCTCGTGAATCTTAGGTAACCCTTCTTCTAGGAGGTAGGGAGCTTTAAAGATGGGGTGAGTGGCGGAGATTTCTGTGAGTTCGAATTCTGGGAAGAGCGATTCTAGCTGGGGACGGATATAGGGATCCATGCCGTAATTATCGTCCACATGCAAAAAACCACCCGCCTTGAGCCACGTTCGAATGTTGTTCAATTCAGCCTCATTCCATTCTATGTTTCCATGCCCCGTCAGGTGAACGAAAGGATAATTCAGTAGGTCGGGAGACCCAGCTTCAACCACCTGATATTCTGGTGATAAGTCCATGTTCAGGTTGTCATTACAGAACGAAATCAAATTCGTTAACGAACTGGGGTTGCCATACCAATCGCCTCCTCCGCGGTACTTCATAACCGCCAATTCATAGGTAGGTGACGCGTTTGAAATGAAGAGAAACGCAGTGGTAATCAGAAGAATAGCTGTAGAGAGTCTTTTGAACATATTTCAAAGGTAAGCGTTTCGATTATCCTGTTCTATTGATTTTCAATCAACTATTCAAGTCTGTAACTCATTGAGGCAACCTTTCATGTGTGAATATGCGTACATTGTGTAAAACAAAAACACACCTGGTGAAGAGAGCGCTACCCCTATTACTTTTTGCACTCTATGCCGTTTCTGGATTTGGGCAATGTATTGAGAGCATGCCTTACTTCGAAGATTTTTCTTCGTCGAGCTTTGTTGTACCCGCAACAGACCCAGCGGCTGGGAGCATACCTACGTGCTGGACAAGAAGTCACACAGCTGGCTTTTATTGGCGTCCAGATCAAGGAACTACAGGAACATTTAACTCCGGACCAAGCGGAGATAAAACTACCGGATCGGGAAAATACCTCGTTTGTGAGGCCGATTTTTCTGCACAGCATACGCTGACAAGTGCTCTGACGCCTTACGTCGACTTGAGCAGTGCTACCAGCCCAGAAGTGCGATTCTGGCGTCACATGTTTGGGTTCCAAATCACCAACCTCATCGTTCAAGTTCAAGAGTTCGGGTCAACCTCGTGGACGAACATTGGAACTTTCGGCAGTAATCAGACATCGAGTACTTCTGCATGGACAGAGGGAGTAGGGTCTTTGGCTGCGTACGCGGGCGATACCATTCGTCTCAGGTTCGTTGCCAGCCGAAACAGTGGTTTCGGAACGCGCGTTCAAACGGCCATCGACGATATTCTCATTGCAGAATCTACCACTTGTGCACCGCCAAATAACCTCAACGTTCAATCGAAGACGGCTACGTCTGTTACTCTCAACTGGTTCACTTCAAATAGTACACCTTCAGCTGAGATCCGATACGTAGAAGCTGGCCAGCCCATCAGCAGCGCAACCATTATCAACACAAATTCTGTACGACCATTTACAGTAACGGGATTAAATCCGAGTACTACGTATTTATTCTGGGTGAGAGACAGTTGCCAAACAGGACAAAGAAGTCCGTGGATTGGACCTCTCAGCGAAACTACAGTTTGTGGAGTGGTTAATGCTCCTTGGACCGAAGGCTTTGAATCGACAGCTTTTGGAAACCCAATAAACTTCAACGATGCGGGTTCAATTAATCCATGTTGGATAAGGGTGCCATCTTCGAATGGGTACCTGTTTTATCCTGGGCCAGGAGCCTTCACGACCAACTTTTCTGGTCCGAGTGGGGCGAAATCGGGTACTAAGTGGATACAGGCTGACCGTTCGGGATTTGGTGCAAACACGAGCGCTTCATTCCGTAGTCCACAAATCAGCTTAAGCCCATTGACGAATCCAGAGCTCAGCTTCTGGTACCACATGTACGGTTCGAACATCAACAAACTTGAAATTGAGGTTAAATCGGCTACGGGACCTTGGACCCTCGTTCGTACAATTAACGGACAGCAGCAGAGTAGTAAAACTCAGGCTTGGGAAGAGGATGTGATTTCACTCTCATCATTCGCAAATAACAATATTTTCATCCGTTTCACAGCATATCATTCTGGGAGCAATTTCAATGCTATAATTGCTTTGGATGATGTGAGTGTCCGTGAGGCACCGCCTTGTCCACGTCCGAATCCGTTTACCCTGTCATCCGTTACTTCAACCTCAGCGACCTTTGCCTTTACTTCGGGAGGAACATCACCATGGCAAATCGAATATGGCACCCCTGGATTCACTCCAGGTTCCGGCACGCTCGTAACCGTAACGACTAATCCAGCTACGATTACCGGCTTGACTCCTCAAACGAGTTATGACTTTTACATTCGGGATACATGCGGCACCTTTGGAGTGAGCCAATGGACTGGCCCTGTGCCGGTGACTACCGACTGTGCACCGACATCGGCGCCGTATGTTGAAAATTTCGATGGATCCACCTGGTCCCCAGGGACTTTTGGAGTCCAAGGAACGCTAGATCCGTGCTGGTCAGCAACCGATGATGCCAACGACTATTTCTGGACGCCATCACCACCGGCATTCGTCAATGCGAATTCTGGTCCACAGGCAGATCACACAACGGGAGTAGGCGACTATCTGTATACCGACGGAGGATTCTTTGGGACGTCAAATGACACCGCTCTTGCGGAATCACCGCTCATAGATTTATCACCGCTTACCACTCCAGAATTGACATTCTGGTATCACATGTTCGGTGCCAATATTTCATCGCTCCGCTTGTATGTAGATGACGGTACAGGTTGGCAGTTGGAATGGTCAAAAACGGGACAACAACAAACGGGCGGAGGAGATGCCTGGAAGGAAGCTGTTGTAAACCTCAGCTCGTATGCGGGGTCAACAATCAAACTGAGATTTGTTGGAAAGCGTACAGCGACAATAGGTAATCAAATGCGAATTGCCATTGATGATGTGGACATTCACGAAGAACCACCTTGCCCAAAGCCAACACAGCTTTCCGTTGGAAATGCCACACTTACAACTCTAGATGTTTCATGGAATACCGCGGGAGGATCAGCGTGGATTATTGAATACGGTCCTAGTGGATTCCCAATAGGAACGGGAACAACAGTAAATACAACTGCTTCACCAACAACAATTACCGGATTGTTACCATCTACCACTTACGATGTTTACATCTACAATGATTGTGGCACGAACGGAACAAGTGATGAGGAAGGTCCAGAATCCGCCACTACACTATGCGGAGTAGTTCCTGCTCCATTTACGGAGACGTTCGAAAGCCCGGGATGGGTGGTTTCACCTCAATTCAATGGCATAGGTGATATTGAGAGCTGTTGGTTTAGATCGGATACGGTGAATTACGTTTGGAAGGTAGAGAACAAGCAAACCTTCCCTACGAATTCTGGTCCGACCGTAGACCACACCACAGGTAGCGGTAAGTACGCGTACACAGATGACATCGGGTTCTCGGCCAATATTTCGAGTCTCCGCACTCCAGAAATTGATCTTGCTCCGTTGGATACACCGGAACTCCGTTTCTGGTATTACATGTACGGTAATAACATCACGTCACTCCAAGTTCAAGTTCGAGAAGGAGGCACCACTGGCTGGAGCACTGTTCGCACTATTTCTGGTCAGCAGCAAACCAACGCAACCCAACCTTGGCAGGAGTCGATTGTAGATTTGTCGGCCTACACAAACAAAACCGTGTTCATTCGATTTGTAGGGAATAAATCCGGTTTCGGAGGTACGGATGTAGCGATTGATGACATTCGAGTCGATGAAAAACCAAATTGCCCCGGACCATCGAATTTGACGGCAACCGGAGTTTCGGAGTCTTCCATAGAAGTAAGTTGGACTTCCGGAGGCGGAACCACGTGGCTTATTGAATATGGTCCTGCCGGATTCATACCGGGCACGGGAACTACTATCTCTGTTCTAAACAATCCGTACATCGTTACAGGATTGAATACCAACACGGCGTATGATTTCTACGTTCAGGATTCGTGTACCAACGGTGGAGTTTCCTGGTCGGAAGGTCCGGCTACGGGCATCACCTATCCATGTCCTGATGCGTGTTTGTACGAATTGAAATTAGAAGACCAATTCTCAAATGGATGGAGCGTAGGAACATCTTTCCACTGGGTTGATATCGTTGTCGACGGAACAGTTCGTTTATACACATTGAGAACGGGTGGAGTGGAAACGTTCTTCGTTCCTGTATGCGATAGTAGCACGGTTGACTTGAATTTTAGAAGCGCTGGATTTGGAACAAACCAGGTAGGCTTCGAATTGCGAGATGCAGATGGCGTACTTCTCTACGATCAGAACTTTGGGTCGTTTACGCTTACCACAGGTAACCAGTTTACGACAACTGCCGTTTGTAATCCGGTTTGTAATGATCCGGTCGGATTAACCATTCAAAACATTGGTCCGAATAGTGCCGATGCCTTCTGGAGCAGTATTTCGGGTGATTCACAAATCGCCTGGGGTACAGCTGGATTCACACCGGGAACACCGAATCAAAGTGGAATTGCATCTGGGCAGGCAGTACTTACGGGATTGACGCCAAACACGACGTACGACGTGTACATTCAGGACACTTGTGACAATGGACTCTTGAGCGGATGGGTTGGACCTGTGACGTTCACAACGGTGAATTGCGCGGCTCCTTCTGCTTCGTTTACGTTCACAACAACGGGACTACAGGCGAGCTTCGACGGCAGTACATCGAGTGCCAACGCAACCACGTATACTTGGGATTATGGCGATGGAAACAATGGGTTCGCACAGAATACGGCGAATACATACACAACGCCGGGGATCTACACCGTACAACTAATTGTGGCAAATGCATGTGGTGATACCGATACGGCAACTCAACAGGTTGTGGTATGTGGCGCACCATCTTCGGTACTTATTTGGAGTACATCGGGATTAGATGTGAACCTCGATGCATCAACATCTGCGGGAATAGGAAACTCGTACAGCTGGGACTTTGGCGATGGTAACAATGGAACAGGGGCGATATTGACCCACTCGTACGGTACTGCGGGGACCTACAATCTTTCACTTTTTGTGACAGACACATGCGGAACAACGGATACACTCATTTTGCCAATCACAGTTTGTGATGCTCCTGTAGCGTCATTTACCTACACGGTTACAGGATTCCAGGTTGACTTTGATGCTAGCGCGTCGGCGAATGCCACGCAGTTCTTCTGGGACTTCGACGATGGGAATACGGCAAACGGGGTGAACGTCAGTAACACCTATGCGGTCAACCAGAACTATGATGTCATTCTATATGCCATCAATGCTTGTGGCGATACGATTTCGGATACGCAGACTATTGCATTGTGTTCGGATCCGAAAGCAGAGTGGACGTACACCGTAATTTCATCAGGAGGAAATGGTATGCTGGTTCAGTTCGATGCTACGGCTAGTATTGGCAACAATTACTGGTGGGATTTCGGCGATGGACAAACCGCTACGGGTACTAATTTCCCTACCCACTTGTATGCGGTGCCAGGCTTGTTCTACCGAGTAACTTTAGTCGTTTCGAATGATTGTGGAGATGATGATACGCTTCAATATAGGCTGAGTAACATCGGACTAGAAGAAGAGGAAGCGCCATCTTTAATCGTCTATCCAAATCCTAATGACGGTTCGTTTGTGATTGATTTGAGCGAGGTGCAACAAGATGTTACGCACTGTTCGCTGGAAGATATGCAGGGCAGAACGGTCTACGAACATCCGAACGAAATCGATGCATTGGAAGACGAAGTAGCCATTCAGACCACTCTGAATGCTGGAGTGTATGTGGTAAGAATCAGGTTCGAGAACGGAACTCAGCAAACAGAATACGTCGTCATTCGATAGGCTTCCATTGACTTTTAGGTAGTTGAGTGTCCACAATCCGAGGTTGATAAACCATCGGGTAGGAGGGCGTTGCGAATAGCTAGATAGTCTTGCATTCCCTATCTTCGCAAGACCTAAATTATCTGTATGAAATCGATTAGCAAACTACTCGTTGCCAACCGAGGTGAAATAGCATTGCGCGTAATGCGTACTGCCAAGGAAATGGGAATCAAGACCGTAGCCGTTTATTCGGAAGCGGACAGAAATGCACTTCACGTGCGTTACGCCGATGAGGCCGTGCTTCTTGGCCCGCCACCGAGCAACCAGAGTTATTTGCTAGCAGATAAGATTATTGAAGAATCACTTCGCCTAGGCGTGGATGCCATCCACCCAGGTTATGGCTTCCTCTCTGAGAATGCAGAGTTCTCGAGAAAGGTTCGAGAAGCGGGAATCTTGTTTCTAGGACCGAAACCAGATGCCATTTCTACCATGGGTGATAAGCTCATGGCAAAGCAAGCTGTTAAATCCTACGATGTACCCTTGGTTCCAGGTCTTGATGAAGCCATCGAAGACGTTCCAGCCGCGAAGAAGTTGGCGGAGGAAATTGGGTATCCTGTACTGATTAAAGCCGCAGCTGGCGGTGGCGGTAAGGGGATGAGAATCGTACACGATACGAAGGATTTCGAGGAACAAATGCAACTCGCCGTCAGTGAGGCTACTTCTGCATTTGGCGATGGAAGTGTCTTCGTTGAGAAGTATGTCGATTCTCCCCGTCACATCGAAATTCAACTTATAGCCGACCAACACGGCAACGTGGTTCACTTGTTTGAGCGCGAGTGTAGTGTTCAACGTCGACATCAGAAAGTTGTAGAGGAAGCTCCTTCTGCAGTATTGACTCCAGAGACTCGTAAGGCTATGGGTGAGGCTGCCGTTAACGTGGCCAAAGCTTGTAATTATGAAGGTGCGGGTACGGTAGAATTCATCTACGATGCTAGCGGCGCATTCTACTTCTTGGAAATGAATACGCGTCTTCAAGTTGAACACCCGGTTTCAGAATTGATTACTGGAGTTGATTTAGTTCGTGAGCAAATACGAATTGCCGAAGGTCACGAATTGTCATTCAAGCAAGAGGATCTTCAGATTCACGGTCACTCTATTGAAGTCCGTGTTTACGCCGAGGACCCAAGAGAGAACTTCGTGCCTGATATCGGAAATCTAAAGGTGTATCAGCGTCCGCAAGGTCCTGGCATTCGCGTAGACGATGGCCTTGAAGAGGGTATGGATGTGCCCATTTATTACGATCCGATGATTGCCAAACTGATTGTGCATGCGGGAGATCGTGAGCAAGCAATGGATCGAATGATTCGCGCCATTGACGAATACAGAATTGCGGGTGTGAAGACAACGCTCCCTTTCTGCCGATTTACCCTTGAGCACGAGGCTTTCCGTTCGGGGAACTTCGATACGCACTTCGTTCAGAAGCACTATGAGCCTCAGATGTTGGATCGCCGTGATGAATCTGGCGAGAAAGTTGCAGCACTCCTGGGAGCATGGTTACTTCAGAATCAAAAAGAAAGCACTTCACAATCCACAGCACAAAGCTCCGTTGGAAATGCATGGAAGCGAAATCGCACAATGTGATAGCACGGTTACTCCTCATAGCATGCCTTCTTTCAACATCAGTATTTGCACAATTAGATACTGCTGAGGGTAAAGTTATTGAGGTAGACTACATTCCGACATACAACGATACCCTTGTCGTATTTAAATACGTGAAGAATGGGGAAATTCGCACTGCCACTATTATTGAAGGTGATACTGTCCGATGGATGGTGCTCGACGAAGTACTGCTAATTGATAAGCCAACGTTCGATTCTGACGAAGCGAGACGTCGTTACTTCATCCTTAAGAGAAAAGTGATGCACGTGTACCCATATGCCGTGCTGGCAGGGAATCGGTTGGACTCTCTGAACTTGCGTTTGGATACACTTTCAGATGATGACGATAAGGATGACTACATCGAAGAATACAATGATTTTCTCAGGGAACGCTTCGAGCCAGAGCTTAGAAAACTTACCAGAAGTGAAGGTCAGATTCTCTGTAAGCTCATCTACCGCGAAACGGGAATGTCGGTTTACGATTTGATTTCTGATTACCGCAGTGGGTGGACAGCCTTTTGGTGGAACGTGAATGCGAATTGGTACGACATCAGTTTGAAGCAACCGTATCTGCCGGAGGAAGATGATGAGGATCAGCTCATTGAACAGATTCTTCAGCGCGCTTTTCAACAAGGACTACTTCAAGAACGTGTGCCGTTCTATCCTCCTTCTGAATAATTGTAGTTACAACATCGAAACTGTTACCTTTGTGGGCATGCAGCATAAACCTGTACCTATCTTCTCTACCGGGCGATTCTCCAAACTCATGGAGGATTATGTAAATGAAGACTCGAAGCTACGTCCGCTTTACAATCGTCCTCACAAGAGAAGCTCCTACGAAGCTCAACTACAAGAGAAATCACAGCATTTAGTAGATAGAGCGCTTCTAGCCGAAGTGCTCACTGATCAGTATGCTAGCCTCGATATAGCTAAGCGATATCCACTCGTTCACGAAGCTATCGATCAACTCGCATTGCCAGAGTCTTTTACGGTCACTACGGGCCATCAAGTGTGTTTGTTCACCGGACCACTTTATTTCATCTATAAAATTGTCAACACTATTCGCCTAGCGGAAGAGTTGACGGAATCTCTGAAGAAGCCCGTGCTACCAATCTTCTGGATGGCTACAGAGGATCACGACTTTGAAGAAGTGAACCATGTGTGGTACGGCGACATAAAGTATCGCTGGGAGCGACCATTTGGTGGCGGTGTTGGAAGAATGAATACAGATGGAGTTGAAGAGGTTGTAGATCAGTTGCAGCATGCCGTAGGTGAAAGTCCGAGTGCAAATGAACTACTCGACTTGTTCCGACGATGTTACCGACCGGGGAATAGCCTCGCTCAGGCGACTCGTGAGCTTGCTACATCGCTTTTCGGACATAAGGGTCTGATTGTATTGGATGCTGATGACGCTCGTCTGAAATCGAAAATGACGGGCTATTTTAAAGATGAGTTGCTCAATAGAAGCAGCAGCGAAATCATTGAGCCGGCTTCTCAGGTGCTGAATGAGTACTATTTCACTCAAGTGAACCCCAGGGAAATCAACCTTTTCTACCTGAATAATGAAACTCGCTATAGACTTGATATTGAAGATGGCGTGTTCAAAACAGTAGATGGTCCCTACACATGGAGCGCAGAAGAGATTACCGCTGAACTTGAGCAATTCCCAGAGCGCTTTAGCCCTAATGTGATTCTCCGTCCACTATACCAAGAAGTGATATTGCCAAACCTCGCCTACATTGGCGGCGGAGGTGAATTAGCGTATTGGCTTCAGCTTAAGCCACTGTTCGACCGACACATGGTTCCTTTTCCAATCTTGAGACTGAGGAATTCTGTTGGATTCATGCGAAGAAAGTTCGTGCATAAAATGGAGAGCCTTAATTTGAGTTTGCAAGACATCTGTGAGCCTGTATTTGAACAGCGTCGCAATCACTTCAAGAAAGAACTCGAATTGAATGGTCAAATTGATAGCCTAAAAGCGGAGGCCTCCGTTCTCTTCCAACAGATGCACGAGCTGGCTGATAAGATTGACCCTACGCTCAAAGGAACGGCTGAAGCCTATAATGCGAGACAGACACACTTAATTGAGAACTTCGAAAAGAAGATACTTCGGGCTATCCAGCGCCGAGAATCGGAAGTCTCACGGATGTTTGATGAAATCCATGCGGAGGCGTTCCCAAGTGGGGGCTTACAGGAAAGGCGAGATACCTATCTGACTTTGGTAGAGCGATTTGGAGGCGGGGTGATGAACATCTTATTCGATGAGATTGATCCTTTTGCCCATGACTTCAGCTGGTTTATTGAATAAACGAGTATGAGTACTCCAGAATTGATATTGGTGTGTGTCGTAGCATTTGGCGCAAGCTGGCTCACCTTGATATCTGGATTCGGATTGGGTACGTTACTTCTGCCCGCATTCATCCTTTTTTTTGATCCTATTGAGGCTGTTATGATGACGGCCATCGTTCATTTGTTGAACAACATATTCAAGTTCTCCCTTCTTTTTAAATCGATAAATGGAAAGGTGTTGCTTTGGTTTGGTGTGCCTGGAATAGCGGGTGCACTCCTTGGTTCCAATCTTGCTACTTCGTTGGATGAATCGATTGCCTATACCTCGAAATTTGGTGGCAGCTACAGCGAAGTTACTTGGTTTTCCGTGGCCGTTGGTATTTTGATGATACTGTTCGCACTTCAGGAGCTGCTCTTCGGACGATTTAGCTTCAAAACCAAACCTGCCGTGCTGTTGCCCGGTGGTGTGGTAAGCGGATTTTTTGGTGGGTTGACAGGACACCAAGGTGCATTGCGTTCAATGTTTCTTCTCAAATCGGGGCTGACCTCCCTAGGGTATGTGGCCACGGGAACGGCTATAGCTTTGCTCATCGACCTTACGCGTATTCCAGTCTATCTATCGAGTATGGATACGGCAGTATTGACAAATGTTTGGCAGGAACTCACATTTGCAACGCTTTCGGCGTTCATTGGGGCTTATATTGGGAAGAGAATGATGAAGAAAGTCACATTCCGCGCGGTTCAGTGGGTTGTCGGAATACTGATGATTCTTATTGGGTTGGCCTTAATCTTCGGTTTGATTTGAGATAGGCATTCCAACGAACATTGTTGCAGGCGACTTTTCTGATTTCACATATTCCCAGTTGAACTTTCCTTCGGGGTCGGCCGCTTCTGAAAGTCCCTCTAATTCAGGTTTTGAATAGGTTCGAAGTACGCTTACGATTCCATCCCACATGATGAGGAGCGGAAGAATAGGGATGAGGTATGTGAAGAGGAGTCGCGATAATTTAAACGGCTTTATAAACGGCGTAACGAGAAGTGTGGTGATCGGAGAGAACAGCATTCCTATCATACTCGGCACATTCCGGGATTGACCTTCGACGATAACAATGGGTGTGTTGGCTTCAACGGCGTTTTTCAAGATGGCAGTTGCATCGGCGGGTTTAAAATGATGGAGAGAAAGAAATTGTGTTCGAATTGCGTTTTCATGTGTTTTTACTTGCCGGGCATCCACCGATTCAGCAATAAAATCCACGCTGTTCGGAAATTGACTTTCAAGCTTTTCGAAAGCTCTGATATTCGGGTAGAAATCGGAAAGGGTCACTTTCGATTTAGGGTTTGCATCGGTAAGTACGGGAAGTACTTGACGCCAAGGGCCGCCGCCACCACTGCCTAGATCGAGGATGTGATTTTTGTTGGAAGACTTCATCACTTCAGCAAGTTTCGATGGCACACCGCGGTGAAGCTTAGAGGCGTGTGACACAAACTCGAGGAAGTCAGTCATGTAATTGCGAAGGAAAGATGGAAACCAGAGTTGATCTTCCCATTCAAATAGATGTATACGTGCCATAGCTATCGCTTTTTGAGGTGAATGACGCGAAAGGTTCGTCCGAGAAGAACACCGTCGTCACTTAAGACTTCCCAATTTGTTGGAATGTATTCTTCAAACTTTCGATTGATGTCCGTAAACATGAACTTAATAATCGGATTTAAGATTCTTCTCACAATGCTAGGTCTATTGGATTCTCTGAATTTATCGAGTACCGAGATTTCTCCTCCCGCCTTCAAAACGCGATTCGCTTCATCAATACAGGATTGAGGGTCTGGAATGACTGCGACGATAAGGTGGAGTACAACTGCATCGAAGGTATTATCGGTAAAGGATAGGTTTGCGCCGTCTTCTACCTGAAAGGTTGCGGAAACGCCATCACGTAACACAATTTTCTGGGCGCGGCGCACCATTTCGGGCGTGTAATCCGTGAAGGTGATGTTCACGGGGGAGTCGAAAAACGGCAGGTCAAGACCAGTTCCACCGCCTACGATTAGAACTTTGGCGTTGGGAGGGAGGGATAAATTGGAAATGGCTCGAGCTCGAGCGGGACCGAATGCCGGACGTATGACGTTGTAAATGGGGGCATACAACGTGTACCTAATCGCATTCCACTTCTTCCAATTCATCGCCAAGTTCTTCTTCTACAAGTTCCAATGTTCTGTCAAAGGCACCGTCATCTGCCGAGCCATGTCCGGGGATGATCCAAACGGCCCGCTCCGCGACGTCGGTGAGTCGATTTAATGCGCAATACCAAGAGCGAATATCTGCATCTCCCGTATAGCCTAAGTTCTTGCTGTATGCACTTTTTAAAAAGCACCCGCCGTAAAATCCGTGTCGACCAATCAAAACAACCAAATTCCCCGGTGCATGTCCGTCGCCAGGATACAGCACATTGATCTTGAGATTGCCAAGGTCAAATCCTCGAGGAGTGGTGAGCACTTCTTTAGCAGGGGAGAAATCGGTGTTTGCTTCTTGGGCTTTTGAATGGATATAGGTTTTGATTCCTCTGTTGTGCAGTGCATCGATACCGCCCATTCTATCGTTGTGGGCATGGGAGATGATTGCTGTGCTAATGGGCACTTTTAGGGAGGAATCCGCCCATGCTAGAAGCTCTTCTGTCTGCTCATTATTCCAAGGAGTATCTAGGAGAATTGATGTTGAATCTCCCTCAAGAATGAGATAATTCGCTGGAATACACTCGCCGTTAATGGTGTCGTAGGCGACAATGAGCGTTGTTCTATTGTCAATTTGGTTGAAGGAAAGAGGAGGGCATGAAGTCGATTGAGCGAAACTGAAGAGTGGTGCGGATAGTAGAAGAATGGAAATCGGACGCATTATGCTTTTTCTTTGGCCAGATAAAGGTGCAACTTTTCCCTTAGATCATTCGGTTGGAATGGCTTGGTGATGTAGTCGTTCATTCCCGCCTCTTTTGCGCGGTCAATCGTATCTATCATAGCACTAGCAGTAAGTGCAATGATGGGTGTTTTAGTCCCAAGTGAGCGCAGTGCCTTGGTTGCTTCGTAGCCATCCATAATTGGCATTTGAAGGTCCATGAGGATTAAATCCACTTCGTTCTCTTTGCAGAAATCTACCGCTTCTTGTCCGTTATATGCTGCGTGTGTTGTGATACCCCATTTCGTGAGCATGGCATTTACAATCGTGTAGTTCACCTTGTTGTCTTCTACAATCAAGATGGTGCCCGATAAATCAGCTTTCTTCTTTTGTGTTTCGGCTTTTTGAACATTGCGACTGTCCGTGAGCACATTGGTAAGCTCAAATGAGAAGGTGCTGCCTACTCCTAATTCAGACTGAACTAGAAGCTTAGAATTCATAAGTTCGATTAGTTTTCTTGAAATACTCAGGCCAAGTCCGGTGCCAGAATGCTCTCTGTCGTTGCCCATGTAGGCTTGGGTAAATTCTTCGAAGATTTTCTTTTGGTCCTCCTGACTAATGCCAATGCCAGAGTCTTTGACGGAGAATTTCAACCCACCCGAATCTGTTTCTTTGAGACTGACGATTACTTTTCCGCCATCCGTATACTTAATCGCGTTATTGATGAGGTTGTTCATCACTTGTCCGAGTCGAAGTTGATCGGCCAAGATGATTCTATCAGCCTGTACATCGAGCTCCAAACTCAAGTCAATTCCTTTGTCAATCGCCCATTCTTTATAAGTGCCAATAACCGATTTCATGAAGGATTCAATGTGAATTTCACGCTTCGTCAGTTCGAGGAATCCACCTTCAATTTTACTGAAATCGAGGATGTCGTCAACTAATCCCTTGAGGTGTTTAGAGGCGTGGATGAGTGCGCTCTTGTGTTCTTCAAAATCGGCCTCTTTCTCATCTTGTTCTAGGATGTTGGAAATTCCGATGATGGCATTCAGAGGAGTACGGATTTCATGCGACATCATGGATAGAAACTCCGTTTTCGCCTTACTCGCTTTTACTGCGGTTTCCTTTGCCACGACTGTTTCATGGAAGTAATCTTCTCTCGTGATGGCGGAGTTTAGCAGTTCAGAGATTAGACTTAATGCGTTCAGAGAAGGACCGTCTGGAATCGCATCAAGCCAAATGTGCGTCCAAATTCCCCACACCTTTCCTTTTCGCGTAAATGGATGAGCGAGTAAGAACGCATTCAATGAGTTGTCTGAAATCTGGAGTGCTCCGCCTTCAAGGAGTGTTTTTTCATTTTGTTTCAAGAATCGGTCGAACCCAATCTGACTCGTAATGTCGAGTATCTCAGCGGAGGCTAGAATACTAGGCTGCGAGCGGACATGAATATCTTGATCTTCAATCGACCAAATAAAGGAGTAATCCACGTTGAAGCCCTCCACAATCCTCTTTGTGATGAACTTCATTTTACGCTCCCAAGTCCCTTCTTGAAGCAACTCTTTGGCAATAGAATTGACTTTCTCTAACTCATCGGCGGTTCGAGCAATACGCTCCTGATTCGCTTTAGTCTGGGTCACCTCACGCGCTGTGATTAGTAGATTGACATTGTTTCGGTCATTCTGAATTACTGGGGATGCAGACACAGCTAGCCAGGCGATGTCGCCAGAATCTAGAGTAACATCAAACTCAAGGGTATTTAAATCGGTGGGCTTGGCGTGCTGAGCAGCTATAAGAAACTCCATTAACCTTTCTGCGGTCTGCTCTGGCAGCCCACTCATAAGTTTGTTTACGTTCGTCCCTCGCCACTCGCGACCATTCAGCATTTTTTCTCCACTAGCATTGATGTCAATCACAGTGAAATCGCTGCTGATGAGGAATGCAGCATCGCGCATGGAGTGGAAAAGAGTTGCGTAGGCTACTGGAATAACCTCGAAGAGGCGTTTTTTGAAAACGACAGAGATGCTGATTGCTCCTACAGCAACGAAGGCCAAGGGTGTAAGGTCGAAGCCCACCACGGGATTCAGTTTCAATAAATATGCGGCGTTTCCTGCCCAAGGGAGAAAAGCTCCGATGATGAGCTGTACGATTTGAGAGCGGAAGAGTTGACTCGAATTTACCGCGGTACGGATGAGCATTACGGTAGATAGGACGAGCATCAAATACGTGCATCCGACCCAACTCCAAAACAGAGGACCATAGCTAAATACAGGCCCGTAGTCGCCAGGAGTAAACACTACTTCTTTGTAGAGTAGGTGGTGCACATCGTTCGTGAGTGCCCCCAATAAAACAGCCATTCCGAGGATAAACACGCCGTTTCGCGGGAGCGCGTAATCTTTTATTTGGATGCCGGCATAGCTGAGAACGAAGGAAAGCCAGGCAACTGGGGTAGATACAATTCCCAGATACGCGGCCTGAGCAAGGAATGTTTTTGTTTCCAGTGAATCGAAAAATGGGGAGATTCCGTCCATTGTGGCCCACCAAGCAACTCCAGACATCAATATCACGAAGTTCCAGCCTCCTGGGGCTTGCCGGAATTTAAATGCATAGAATAACAGTCCCACGGCCACCAGAGCGGCTATGAGCAAGGATACTTGCAACAGGAGGATAGTTGATTCCATAGGCTGGGAACTAAATTTAGACAATCCCAGCAACTAATTTTTATCTGCGGAAAAATTCTCCGTCTGCGGATTGGCTAGATGTTGACCTATACCCCTCGAGTAGCATGTGTTTTTGCTCAGACAACATGAGGACTGGATACTCGAGTTCTCCAAAGCCGGCATTGGATGGGTCGGTGAAGATTACAACTCCTCGATCGCCATCGGTGCGGTAGATAATTGTATCTGTAACCCCATCAATAGTGCGAATAAGCGAGCCGTTGCCACGAAACGTTAAGACGTCAGAATATGGTTCAGCTTCGACCCAAGTTCCAACAAGATCTTCTTTGTTTGGGAATCCGTCGAGATTACAAGAAATAGCAGAGAGAAGGACAGCGCTTAGCAGTGTAGTGCGAAGTAGTGACATTGAAGTTTGTTTGCATTCAATTATCTAAGCGACAAAGGTCATCAAAATCCACTAAGATTCCTTAGAAATACTGTTTTGAGGAGCGTTTTTGAGGTAAAGCGAGATGAGTGCTACAACGCCAAGTCCGATTGCCGTAAAGAGAAAGGTGTAGACGCCAATGGTGTCGTACAGTATTCCGCCCAGTAGTAAGCCCACTACACTGGCAAATGCTCCTGCGCTTGAGCCATAGCCTTGTATTGTTCCTTGTCGTTTCGGACCAGCAACCTTGCTCATGAATCCGAGAAAAGAAGGCCACATTGTGCCATTTCCCAACGCGAAGAAAACAAGTCCGAGGTAGAGTATGGCAGTATTCTCGGACAGTGCGAGGTAGAAGTAAAGAGAAAGAATCAGAAGGCCGCCGACGATAAGCGTCACCGGTTTGACTCTCTTGCTAACGCGTGGAAGGACGAAGAGTTGAATGACGAACATTAATGATGACAAGGTGGCGAAGTACACACCGACTTGTGAAACTGACCACTCTAGGCCGCCCTCGGCATGGACTGGGAATGCAGTATAGAAGAAGTTAAACGCGAGATACACCAAGAAATAGAGCAGGAGCAATAGAGGAATGTACTTGATTTTGAGTGCTTCGGTGAAGGTGGTTTTCGTCGACTTTTGTTCCTCCACGTAACCGTGGCAATCCTCTAGGGAAAGGTTGAGGTCTTTACGAACTGATTCTGCATCTTTCATAAAGAACAAAAAGATGAGTCCGATACCCGATATACCCATGGCTACTAACACGGGAAGGAGATAGCCAAGGGAAGTCTCGCCCAAGAAACCTGAGAGTGCGGGGCCGATAATGAAGCCCAATCCTCCTGCTGCGGCCATTTGTCCGAAGCTGTCGGATGTCTTGTCATCTGGTGTTATATCTGAAAGGTAGGAATTGGCCACGGCAATGTTACCTCCGGTGATTCCATCTAAAACTCGGGCACAGAATATGACGAATAGCGGAAGCGAAAGTCCGAGTACGGTGTTGGTTTCAGGGTTTACAAAGAAGGCTAATGCAAAGATGCCCCAACTGATGAAGGAGCCGGTATGACTGATGATGAGGACCTTTTTTCGTCCGATTTTATCGCTCCAGGCACCGAGAAGTGGGGCGCCAATCATTTCGAACAGGGCGTAGGTAGCTCCCAGGATTCCGAAAACGACCCCAATATCTCCCCATACGAATTCAGATCCTCGAAAATCCTCCACAACATAAATGAGGAAGGGTAGAATGGTGCTCATGCTGAAGGAGGTGATGAAACCGATGAAGAGGATGGGGAGTAGGGCGCGTTGTTGGGCCGACATAGCGGTGTAGGTTGATGTCTGTTGAAGGTACAAAAAGCGGTGTTACCTTAGTCCTGTGGAAGAGGAAAGGCCCATTCGGAAAATCATTCATGTGGACATGGATGCGTTCTACGCGAGCGTTGAGCAGCGCGATAATCCCGATTTACGGGGTTTGCCGGTTGCAGTGGGTGGGTCTGCCGAACGAGGCGTGGTTGCCGCGGCGAGTTACGAAGCTAGGAAATATGGAGTGAGGTCCGCAATGCCTAGTGCCATAGCTGCGCGAAGGTGTCCGGACCTGATATTCGTCAAACCTCATTTTGAAAAGTATCGCGAGGTGAGTCATCAAATCAGGGATATCTTCTTTGAGTATACTGATAAGGTTGAGCCTTTGAGTTTAGATGAAGCGTATTTGGATGTGACGACGAACCATAAGGGCTTGCCTTCTGCGACGCTCATTGCCAAGGAAATCAGGGAGCGAATTTGGGACACGACGAATTTGAGAGCAAGTGCAGGAATCAGCATAAACAAATTCTTGGCAAAGGTAGCCTCGGATGTGAATAAGCCGAATGGACAAAAGACCATCCCGCCGGAGGAGGTGGACGCATTTTTAGCCACATTGCCGATCGAGCGATTTTTTGGGGTTGGTGCAAAGACTGCGGAGAAGTTCCATCGTTTGGGTGTACGCACTGGAGCCGATTTACGCTTAGTGGAGCTTCCTCTTTTGCTTTCGAGATTTGGTAAGGCAGGTAGGCATTACTATCAGATTGCAAGGGGAATACAACACAGTGAGGTCCAAAGTGATAGGCAGAGAAAGAGTGTAGGAGTGGAGGAAACATTCTCGACGGATTTGGATGGCCCGGAATCGATGATGTCGGCACTTTGGAAACTCGGTGAACGATTGGAGTACAGAATTTCCAAGGCTAAAATCAAGGGACGAACGATCACGCTTAAGATCAAATCGGCTGATTTCGAAACGATAACAAGGAGTCAATCTGTTTCGGAGCCGATAGATGACATTCACGAAATCATGGAGATTGCGCAACAGTTGTTGCAGGCAAATATGCCATCGTACAGCGTTCGACTGTTAGGAATTACACTTGGCAACTTGGGAGAGAAGGAGGTGAGTGAGCAGTTGACGTTGCGGTTTTAGGAGCGATTCTGATGCGATTTTTGAGGCTTATACAATGGGTTTTATTTCCCCCACCACCCATGGGACAAGATACGCCCGCGGATTCAGATTAGCCGTTTTTAAACGGATACAAACGTTTGTAAGCGTTTGCGTCGCTTCCCATTTTTCGTCTATCCAAACCAAATCAATATCCTGTTGATATTCCATTGCTGTTCGCGTTTCTCCGTTCCCCCATTTACACTACTTTTGCAGCATGACACCCGATACGATTCTCATTCTAGATTTCGGCTCGCAATACACACAGCTTATTGCTCGCCGAGTGCGCGAACTCAACGTTTATTGTGAAATCCATCCCTACAACAAGATTCCAGAGCTCACTCCGGAAATCAAAGGGGTAATCCTCAGCGGTAGTCCACATTCTACCCTAGATCACAATGCTCCTCATCCAGATTTGACAGAAATCAAAGGAAAACTACCACTTCTAGGGGTTTGCTACGGTGCACAGTACCTAGCTCTCAACTTCGGTGGTAAAGTTGAGAAATCGAAGCACAGGGAGTACGGGCGCGCCAATTTGAGCTTTATTGAAGAAGGTTCCGATCTTTTTAAAGGCGTTTTCAAAGGGTCGCAAGTCTGGATGAGCCACGGTGATACCATCATGGATCTTCCTGAGAATTATCACGTGGAAGCATCAACCAAAGATGTGCGCGTGGCAGGTTACCGTATCGAAGGCGAAACTACCTACGGGATTCAGTTCCACCCAGAGGTGTATCACAGCACCGACGGTAAGACGATCCTAAGCAATTTTGTGGTTGACATCGCAGGTGCTTCCGCAGATTGGACACCCGCATCCTTCATTGAGGATACTGTATCCCAATTGAAAGCCAAGATTGGAGACGATCAAGTTGTCCTCGGCTTGTCGGGAGGTGTAGATAGTACCGTTACTGCAGTTCTACTTTCTGAAGCCATCGGCGACAATCTTCACTGCATCTTCGTGAATAACGGTCTCCTTCGAAAGAACGAATTCGAAAACGTTCTCAAGCAATATGAAGGAATGGGCCTCAATGTAACGGGTGTCGACGCCTCTGATCGATTCCTAGATCAGCTCGCTGGCAAGAAAGACCCTGAAGAAAAGAGAAAAATCATCGGCCGTGTGTTTATCGAAGTATTCGATCACGAGGCTATGCGCATCAAGGATGTAAATTGGCTTGCACAAGGCACTATCTATCCAGATGTGATCGAGAGTGTGAGCGTGAATGGTCCTTCAGCGACTATCAAAAGCCACCACAATGTGGGCGGTTTGCCTGACTTCATGAAATTGAAGATTGTTGAGCCAATGAATACACTCTTCAAAGATGAAGTAAGAAGAGTGGGTAAAGAATTGGGCATTGCTGATGAATTGTTGGGCAGACATCCTTTCCCAGGACCAGGCCTAGCCATTCGTATTTTAGGTGATATCACCCAAGAGAAGGTTGAAATCCTCCAGGAAGTTGACCATATCTTTATCGAAGGACTCAAGGAGCATGGTCTGTATGACGATGTTTGGCAGGCAGGAGCAATCTTATTACCTGTGCAATCGGTAGGTGTAATGGGCGATGAGCGTACTTATGAACAGGTTGTTGCGTTAAGAGCTGTGGAAAGCACTGACGGAATGACGGCAGATTGGGTACATTTACCTTACACTTTCCTCGCGGAAATCAGCAACAAGATCATCAACCGCGTAAGAGGAGTTAACCGTGTGGTTTATGACATCAGCTCTAAGCCACCTGCAACGATTGAATGGGAATAAACATGCGTAAATGGATTCTGCTTCTCCTGATTTTTATCGGGGGAGTTATCAATGCTCAAGAACGTACCCACCATGTGGAGAAGGGAGAAACGCTGTACAGCATCTCTCGAACCTATGGGGTGACGATCGAAAGATTGATAGAGTCGAATCCATTTCTTTCCGAAGGTTTGAAGGAAGGACAAGATCTTGTCATTCCTGCGTCTGACGTATCTAGAACCAGACCTTCTCTTCCCACCATTGATACCACACGTTTCGATTATCACACCGTTCAAGCCGGAGAAACAATCTATTCCCTTACACGCGAATGGGGAATCACGTACGAGAGACTTCTCGAGCTAAATCCTGAACTGTCTGAAGGCCTCAAGGTAAATCAGAAATTGAAGCTGCCGAAAGGCACACTGGATGAAACGGTCGGGGATGTTCCCGCCGTAAAAGAGGGCTTCATTCAGCACAATGTGAGAAGAGGGGAGACCGTTTACAGCCTCACCAAATCAATACATTGGCCAGCGGCAGAGCTTTATGAAGCAAATCCAAACCTGCTTGAAGAAGGCCTGAAGGCAGGCACCATGGTTTGGATTCCAGACAATGCCGTAAGTCGACTTTATACCAAGCGCGATTCATTATTGGGAATAGAACAGGTGGCGATTGTCGATACTACTCCGAACGACTCCACAGAAGTTGAGGAGGAAGAGGACGAGCCAGTGTCGAAGTACATGGTGGTGCGGACAGGTAGAGACGAAGATCTTACCGATCTGATGGAGAAGTATAACGTGACGTTTGATGAACTTACACGTTTGAATCCCGAGCTGGTTGGAGGAACGGTTCAGCCAAATAGAAATATCATCGTGCCACGACCAAAAGCTGACACGGCTTCATCACCTCTTCTGGAGAGTTTGGAGGGGCTTGATGGAATGCAGCTTTTATCGGGACAAAAGATTCACATTGCAGTAGCACTGCCGCTTTATCTCGAGGAAAACGACAGCCTAGCCATGCGCTACAACATGGGCGAGGCGCTGCCTCAAGTCTACAGCCGCTCAAGATTCGCGTTCGATTTCTATTCCGGATTGAAGTTGGCCATTGATACACTTCTAGGGTACGGTTTGGATGTCGAAATTGACATCTACGACACGCGCAATGATCAGGTTCGAGTGAGGGAGATTGCAAGAGAAATTAGAGAGAATAAGCCGGATGTAGTGATTGGACCTCTCTATTCTCAAAATGCAGAAACCTTGGCTAGAGAGCTCGAAGATACGTGGATTGTATCGCCGCTTTCTAGAACCATCAACAATTCAAACACCCCTAAACTAGTACAAGCTGTAACACCGATGCGCGAAGAGCACTTAGCTCTTGCAAAGTGGGTGAACGACAGCGCCAAGGATGCAAACATCATTTTCGTACGCCGAATCAATGATGCCGAAAAGGTGAACATCCAACACTTCATGCAGTACCTTGAGGCCTCAGAAACTCGTACGTTATCAACCCTAGAAATGGGAGAAGATCTGTTCTCTCGCTCTATGGTGCGCAACAAAATGGCCGCCGGTAGAAGAGATGTGTTCGTCATTCTAGATAGCGACCCAGTGCTGCTCACAAGCTTCATAAACAGCATCGCGTCTTTGAATGATTCAAGCGCTACTGTTTTGTGTACCAGTAGGTTGCTCGGCAATAAAACCATTGAGATTGAGAAGCTGAATAAGGTCGATCTTTACATTTCTGATGTGGAATATGTCGACTATTCATCACCAAACACCAACTCGTTCATCGCAAGGTACCGTGAAGATATGGGCACCGAGCCTCCTCGCTTTGCTTATCACGGGTATGATGTTGGAATGTACTTCTTGCCTTTGTTTACGTTGAATAAGACCTATGAAACCGACCTATGGGGTGGGAATCAAGGTATCATGAAGATTCATAGATTCACTCAGAACGACGAGAGTGTGATGGTGAATTCCGGCGTATTCCTCTTGCACTTAGAAAATTTCCGCTGGACGAGAATTTATTGAGCCTGAATACAAGATAATCGGTTGATTCGCATTAACTTAAATGGGTCCAACATTATCTCAATTTCATCATGCGTCATTCTCTCCGGATTCTCTCAATCCTACTATCTCTCTTCGTCCTAATCTCTTGTGATTCAACCCCGGAAATTCCGGAAAACGACCCAGGTTTTAGCGATTACATCGCAGCGCACACCGCTGGCGTGGTCTCTTCCAGTTCAAGTGTTCAGTTTCACCTCATGCAGGATTTCAATCCAGGTGTTGAGCCGGGAACAGCAATCGAAGCCGAACTTATTGAGTTCGAACCTGAAATTGAAGGTACCCTGATTTGGGCCGACGCTAGCACCATCGTTTTTACACCGGCTGAGCCACTTCAATCTGGCGAGAGTTATGCAGGAAAGTTCCATTTAGGTGCACTCATGGAAGTTCCTTCCGCATTGCAAACTTTTGAATTTCTAATCCAAGTAATTGAGCAAGATTTCAGCGTACTAAGCTACCAGCTCAATAGCATGTCTAACACCAACACCAAACTCAACAAGTTGGAAGGTGTGGTGCAATCTGCAGATGTTTCGAATATCGATGAGCTGTCTGAAAGCATCACGTTTTCTGGATTAGATGGTCTAACAGCAAAATGGGAAACAACAAATCAAACGAACCGATTCACATTTACCATTGACTCCGTGGAGCGAAGAGAGGAAGGTTATGAAGTTGAAGCTGACTTCAAAGGAGAGATCCTCGAAACGATGCGGATCCCTGGACTTGCAGAATTCACGGTCATCAATGTGTCCGTTGAGCAAAGTCCGCAACAACTAGTCCGCGTTTCCTTCTCGGACCCGCTAAAGACAGGTCAAGCTACGCAAGGATTATTCACACTAAATGGACAGGATGTAACCAGCGTGAACATTGAAGGTTCTGTCGCTACACTTTATCCTTCATCAAGATTGAATGGTGAAGTGCCGCTCATCATTCGTGAAGGTGTGAAGAATGCGATGGGGTATTCGTTTCCCAAAGACTTCACTACCACTGTACAGTTCGAAGCACGAAAGCCGGAAATTAAGTTCGTAGATGACGGGAACATCGTTCCTATGACCGGTAAGGTGAGCATTCCTTTTCAAGCCGTTGGACTTAAGGCGGTAGATGTTCGAGTGTATAAAATCTATACTTCGAACGTACATCAGTTCCTTCAAGTGAATAGCCTAGATGGAAGTAACGAACTTCGCCGTGTTGCCCGACCTATTCATCAACAGCGAGTAGACCTCACGGGTGAGGGTATCAATTATTCAGAATGGACAAGCTTCGCAATCGATTTGGATAAGATGATTCAACGCGATCCAGGGGCTATCTATCGAATTGAACTGAGCTTCAGAAAGTCGTACAGCCTTTATCCGTGCTCAGAGGATGAAACAAATGCGATGTCGACGTCCGACGATGGCGGGTATGAACCAAACCCTGATCAATTCTACGCCCATTACAATGATTACTACTACGTTCAAGGTTACGACTACCGCGAACGCGATAATCCTTGCCACGTTTCATACTACAATTCCAGCCGAATCATTCGCAAGAATGTATTGGCGACAGACCTAGGCTTAATCGTGAAGGGAAATGACGGTGATTACGAGGCGTATGTTACTTCGTTAACGAATGCCACCGGAATCAGCGGAGCCGAAGTTGTGTTCTTCAACTACCAAGGGTTAGAAATTGCAAAAGCAACCACAAATGGAGATGGAGTCGCCCGAATCAATATGGACGGAGTGCCTTTCCGTGCCGAAGCTCGTAAGGGTGGTCAAAGAGCGTATCTCACTTTAGAAACATCACGCGCACTGTCCGTTTCAAACTTTGATGTATCGGGTGTCGATGTTTCAGACGGAATTCAAGCCTTTATGTATGGCGAAAGAGGCGTATGGCGTCCAGGCGATACAGTTTTCCTCAATGCCATTCTAAATGACAAAGCGAATCCACTTCCAGAGAATCATCCGCTCACTCTAACCGTGTTTAATCCGGAAGGGAAACAGATTTACAGAACAACAGCTAGAAGAGGAACGAATACCATCTTTGACTTTCCATTTGTCACAAGCCGCGAGGCACTTACCGGTTCGTATCGAGCTCAGTTAACCGTAGGAGGGAAGTCTTTTACCAAGTATTTGTCCATTGAGACGATACTGCCCAACCGTTATGATATTGAAGTCGAGGCGACAGACGAGGTGGTTGTGGCTGGAACCCAATCCTATCTAGACGTTCATGCGGAATGGCTTACGGGAGCTAAAGCATCTGGTGCTAAGGTCACAATGGAGGGACGACTGACGAGAGACTATGGTGCCTTCAGTGAGTTTGAAGGCTATACCTTCTTTGATCAAACCCGAGACGTTCCCAACCTGAGCAATCATCAGTTCTTTGATGGAAGCCTGGATCAGGAGGGGAATGCACGCGTACTGCCACAGCTGGGCAACCTGCGGTATGCACCGGGAATGCTTCGTTTGAACATCGGAACACGCGTATTCGAACCAGGTGGTCGATTCAGTATCAACAGCACCAGCGTTCAAGTAGCACCTTTCACCTCATTCGTCGGTGTGAAAATGCCAGAGACAAATGACTACGGGTACCTTGAAACAGAGAAGAAACACACATTGCAAATTCGAACGCTTACTCCGAAAGGCGAACTCACAGATGGACGAGTTCGAGTGACAATTTCACGCGTTCATTGGTCGTGGTGGTGGAGTGCTCGCAGAGGTCGTTCAACCTATCTCAACAGCGATTCGAAGGAGCTCATTCAATCTCAAACAATTGAAGTTGAAGGTGGTAAAGGGCAAATGACCTTCGAGATAGCCGATAACTATTGGGGCCGAATGCTCGTTGAGGTTGAAGATTTGAATTCAGGCCACCGAACCACAAGTCTAGCCTATATCGATTGGGGCTACGGTCGTGATCGCTCCGGAAGAGGCGGTGGAGAGTCCGTTTCAATTCTGAATGTTCAGACTGACAAGGAGAAGTACAACGTTGGGGATGTAGCGAAGATTTCCGTTCCATCTTCTGCCGGAGGTCGCCTTGTATTGAGTATTGAAGACGGCACACATCAACTCATGGATAAGTTCGTCCAAACCAAGGATGGAATGACCGTCTACGAGTTGAAGATTACCGAGGAGATGGCTCCAAACGTCTTCGCACACGCCATGGTTATTCAGCCACATGACCAAACGGCTAACGACCTGCCCATTCGACTTTATGGAATCGTTCCAATTATGGTCGAAGATCCCGCAACGCATCTTACGCCGGTTATAGAAGCACCTGAAAAGGTTCGACCTGAAAGTACTTTTGATGTTACCGTTTCAGAAAAGGACGGAAAGGAAATGGAATACACTATTGCGCTTGTTGACGAAGGTTTGCTTGGCCTAACAGGTTTCCAAACTCCTGATCCATGGAAGTATTTCTACGCTAAGCGCTCTTTGGGTGTGCGTACATGGGATATGTACGATTTGGTGATGAATTCCTTTAGTGGAAAGATTGCGCGCATGTTGGCCGTAGGTGGTGATGCTGCGTTGAATCCTGAAAACGAGCAGAATGCCGATCGATTCAAGCCTGTGGTTATTCACCTTGGACCGTTTAAGCTGAATGCCCGACAAACCGCAAAACACACGGTGACCCTACCAAACTACATCGGAAGGCTCCGTGTAATGGTTGTTGCAGGAAGTGATGAAGAAGCCTATGGACAATCATTCGACAACATTCGTGTAGTTCAACCACTAATGGCGCAACTCACACTACCAAGAGTGCTCGGGCCTGGTGAGCACGTGAGCATTCCAGTAACTGTGTTTGCGATGGAAAACAACATCCGAGATGTTGAAGTTAAGCTCAATACTACAGGTAACTTGAGACTTACAGATGGTACGCAACGTGTGAGGTTTACGGAAACTGGACAGAAAACAATCTACTTTGAGGCGGATGTACCAGAGGCTCTAGGGCTAGCCAAGGTGACAATGGTAGCAACTTCTGGACGCGAAAGAAGTACGGATGAGATTGAAATTTCGGTGCGCAGTCCGCTTCAAATGCAAACGCAAGAGTTCATAATTGATGTGGATAAAAATGAAACGGTCGAACATGCCGCCGCACCTTTTGGAGTGGGGGAAAGTAACTCCTTGGTCGTTGAAATAAGCTCGCTACCGTCTGTCAATCTTGGTGACCGATTGAATTACCTGATTGGATATCCACACGGTTGTTTGGAGCAAACGACTTCGAAGTGTTTCGCCCAGTTGTATTTGGCGGATTGGGTAGAACTTACAACAGACCAGAAAGGCGATGCGGAACGGTTTATCCGAGAGGGAATTGCCAAACTTCGCAGGATGCAGATGCCATCGGGCGGTTTCCGCTATTGGCCGAGCTCCAATGGTGCCGATCCTTGGGGAAGTACCTACGCTGGGCACTTCATTATCGCTGCCGAAAAAGTTGGCTACAATCTACCTGCAGGTATGAAGGATGGATATCTGCGCTTTGCCAGCCAGCAAGCGAAGTCATGGAATTCATCGTCGTACTACACCTACAACAACGACTTCAATCAAGCCTACCGACTGTATGTTCTTGCCCTTGCCGGCAAGCCAGAAATAGGCGCTATGAACCGTCTTCGCAACAAGAGTACCGTTTCGCGTCAAGCCGCACTCCGTCTTGCCGCTGCGTTCGCACTTGTAAACGAACCCGACATTGCCAAAGAGATTCTCGCCAAGGAATGGTCGAGACCAGACGCCAATTACTATTACTACTGCTATGGTAGCTCTACACGTGATTTGGCCATGCAGCTTGAAACTATGAATGCCATTGGTAACCGTTCAGAGGCACTGCGACTTTCACGTGAGCTGGCGGAGAAGCTAAATGAAGGATACCAGAGCACTCAGTCAATCGCCTACAGTCTATTCTCATTAGGGCAGATCTACAAAGAGAGCTCGTCAAAGCTTGAAGTAGACGTGACTATAAATGGTGAGTTGAACCAAGTGAACACAGATAACGCTGTGGTTCGAATTCCAATTGAGGATTTCGAAACCGTTCAGAATATCAAAGTGACGAATCTTCGAGATGCCCCAATCTATACCCGAATTCTGCGGAGCGGTGTTCCACATTACGGAGAAGAGGTTCCTTACAGCGATAGGGTTGATATGACCATCAGTTACATCGATCCGAATACAAATGCTCCGCTAGACGTGAGCAAATTGAAGATTGGAACACCTATCCGTGCTGTCGTTGTGCTCAATAGACAGTATTCATCGAGGGATTACGACAACCTAGCCCTAACCCAGATATTCCCAAGTGGTTGGGAGATTTCAAATCAGAGAATGATGGTCACCTCGGGCACAGGTGGAAACAATCTCGATTATCAAGACATCCGTGACGATAGAGTGTTGAGCTATTTCTCTATGTACCGTTCTTACAACAGTACGGTTACAATCACAGTAGATCTAACCGCTACATACCCAGGTAAGTGGTACTTACCACCAACGACGTTGGAAGCAATGTATAACGACGCCGTTAAGGCGAGTAATGCCGGAAGGTGGGTAGAGGTCGTGAACGAATAAAAAAGGGCTGGGGCCGATTTTACCGCGCCGCCCGACCGTACATCTTTGGAGGAGGAATACTGCTAACTATTTGGTGGTATTTCTCCATTCCCAAAACGCTCTTTGATACACCGTATGCCACGGTCACCGAGTCAGTAGAGGGAAAGCTGCTCGGTGCACGAATAGCGTTCGACGGACAATGGCGATTTCCACCACCAGACAGCATACCGGAGAAATTTGCCAAATGCATAATCGCCTTTGAGGATGAGAACTTCAGATACCACCCTGGAGTGGACCCTTTCGCCCTTGTGCGAGCCATTTATCAGAACGCCAGTTCAGGAAAAGTGATTTCCGGAGCCTCAACCATCTCTATGCAAGTCATTCGATTGAGTAGAGGAAACCCTTCGCGTACGTATTGGGAGAAAATTACTGAGATGCTACGCGCGACCCGGCTCGAGGCAGAATACAGCAAAGATGAGATTCTTTCGATGTACGCTTCGCACGCTCCATTTGGAGGTAACGTGGTTGGACTTGACGCTGCGAGTTGGCGCTATTATCATCGTCCCGCGTACATGCTCACATGGGCTGAATCTGCCGCGCTAGCTGTTCTTCCCAATGATCCTTCAGAGATTCGACCTGATCGAAACAGGGATGCCTACCTAGCGAAGCGAAATAGACTGCTGTGGCGATTAGTAGAACTCGAACACATCGACTCAACTACTTGCCATCTTTCACTGAGAGAGCCTCTTCCTGATGTGCCTTATGCGCTTCCGGACCATGCGCATCACCTCACAGAAAGACAACGAAGAGAGCGGCCGGGAACCCGCGTGAAGACCGCCATCGTTTACGATTGGCAGGTGAGTGTTCAGGAGATTGTAGACCGTCAGGCGCGAGCGTGGAGGCAAAATAAGGTGGATAATGCCGCTGCATTGGTCATGGATGTTGAAACCGGACAGGTCGTATGTTACGTAGGCAACACAACTTCAGATGAATCTGAATCCCATGAAGTCGATATGCTTGTGCATCCAAGGAGTACAGGAAGCATATTGAAACCGCTGTTGTACAGTGAAGCCATGCAATTAGGACTTATTACACCGTACGCGTTGTTGGCAGATATCCCGACCCGTATTGGTGATTTTACTCCGAAGAATTTTGACAACCGCTTCAGAGGCGCAGTGAAGGTTTCAACCGCCTTACAAACCTCAATGAATATCCCTGCGGTGAGGATGCTACGCGAAGTAGGAGTGCCCTACTTTAAAGAGCGCTTGTACAGTATGGGTATGACAGATCTTGTGTACTCTGCCGATCACTATGGTCTGTCGTTGATCCTTGGAGGTGCAGAAGTACGGCCCGTTCAAATAGCGGAGTCATATCGACGATGGATGCACTATTTCTATCAGAATAGAACCGAAAGCAATGTGTGGAATGAAGAGATCGCCTCCGAATTCAACTTTCAGGCCGACCCAGAGTCCGTTTATAAAACGCTTCAGATGATGGAAGGCGTGGCGCGCCCCGCGGCATGGCGACGATTTGGCGAGGCTCAAGGCCGACGTATTGCCTGGAAGACAGGAACAAGCTATGGATTTCGAGATGCATGGGCCGTGGGCACCGATGGAAAGTGGATAGTGGTAGCTTGGACCGGCAATGCAACTTCTGAAGGAAGGCCCGGCGTGATCGGTGTGGAAACCTCGGCACCGATGTTTTTTCGGATTATGTCGGAATTACCAGCGGGAGAGTTTCCCGAAGAACCATTAGACGAAATCAAGGAAGTCTGGATATGCTCCGAGAGTGGATACAAGGCACAGGCGAATTGTGCCAATCAGGTGAAAACTTATACGGGTTCGATGGGCGTAAAACCTTGTCCGTATTGTGAGAATATCTACCTCAACGAACTCGGCCTACGCGTGAATCCCGCTTGCTCTAATTCTTATATTGATACCAGCTGGATGATTCTACCGCCTGGAATGGCGTGGTATGCCGTCCATTCCGGTCAAGATTACACCCCAATTCCCAATTGGGCACCAGAGTGTAACGTCGTTCAAGAAGAAACCCTAGAATGGATTTACCCCGAATCTAGCGGAGAGGTGGTTCGTCGAACTCGAGACTTTGACGGTGATGTGGGTGCGGTAATACTCGAAGCTGGGCATCGAACCCCTGGAACTACAATTTATTGGTCAGTAGACGGGGTATATCTTGCAGAAACTTCCTCGGAACATCGAATAAAGGCTGAGCTTACACCGGGGAGTCACGAGCTGACAATCACCGATGAAAACGGAAACACGGCCACCGTAAAAGTGACCGTGTTAGATTGATTCTATTCGTCTTCGTCGCGAAGAGTGGAGGATAAGTAGCTGTTAAACAAGTCGTTAAACTGGAATCCTGAATGGAGGCGATCTCTGCCGAGCTTTGCATGTTCGGCCAATCCCCACAGCACCATTTCCATGTAAAACGGCTTCTCGGCCTCCGAAGCATCAGAGATTCTCGCATCAATAAAGTGCACTAGTGGACCTACCTTATTCAAGGTTGACGCATATTCTTTGTTGCTTACGTCATCTCCTAAGTCAATCGATTTCCCTTCTCCAAACCAATTCATAATACCTAAATACGGGTTGTCATCGTCAGATCGACGAAGCTTGGAAATGCCGGGGAAGATTTCAGGGAAGACGCTTTTGATCGCATTGCCAATCAGACTTTCTGCCACACCTGCGGCTCCTTCTTGCTCGCCTTCATAAACCAATTCTACTTTCCCAGTGATGGAGGGAACGGTAGCCATGAAGTCCGACAAACGAATTGTGGTTTCCTTTTCACCGTTGAGGGCCATTCGGCGTTCCGCTGCGGACATCAAATTCTCCATAGCAGTGAGCGTCATCCTTGCGGAAACACCGCTCTTTGCGTCGATGTACTCAGACTTCCTCGCCTCAAAAGCAATCTGCTCGAGGATATCCATCGCGATTGACGGAACGGAAACATGCTCGCGCTGAGTTGCGGTGATGCCGGCTTCCTGTGCGGTAATTTGCTTTGCGATATCACGGGTTTCAGGATAGTGAGTAAGAATCTGACTCCCGATTCTATCCTTGAGCGGGGTCACAATAGAACCTCGGTTAGTGTAGTCCTCTGGGTTAGCGGTGAAGACGAATTGCACATCAAGTGGAAGGCGCAGTTTGAATCCACGAATTTGAATATCTCCTTCTTGAAGGATGTTGAAGAGTGCAACTTGTATACGTGCTTGAAGGTCAGGTAATTCGTTGATTACGAAAATGCTGCGATTTGCTCTCGGAATCATGCCGAAGTGAATCACGCGTTCATCCGCATAACTCAATTTCAAATTGGCTGCTTTTATCGGGTCGACATCACCAATTAAATCAGCCACTGAAACATCTGGTGTAGCCAGCTTCTCACTGTATCGGTCATCCCTATGGAGCCAATCAATCGGAGTATTATCCCCTTCTTTTTCTATTAGCTCTCTTGAGTTTGTTGAAATTGGGTTCAACGGGTCGTCGTTGATTTCGCTTCCCGCTACAATGGGCACCCACTCGTCGAGCAAGCGCGTCATCATTCGGGCAAGTCGGGTTTTAGCCTGACCTCTCAATCCCAAAAGGTTGATGTTGTGTCGCGATAGAATGGCGCGCTCCAACTCAGGAATTACGGTGTGCTCATAGCCCCAAATGCCTTCGAACACTTGTACGCCATTGGAAATGTTATTCAGCAAGTTATCGCGAAGCTCATCTTTGATGCTTTTGCTTTTGTATCCAGCTTTTAAGAGTTCGCCTAGCGTTTTGATTGTCGGTTTTGACATATCTATTATCTGATGTTCTTCTTTCTGTTTCTTTCGTAGTCTTCAAAGATGAAGGAGCCCAGTCCTTGCAATCCGGTGTAAAATGCCTTGCCCTTGTTTGCCTGGGTAAAGTCTTGAACGAATTGTTGCAAATACGGATCTTGAGCAATCATAAAGGTGGTGATGGGAATGTTGAGCCGTCTTGCTTGAGCGGCCATATTCAAGCATTTGCCAACGATGTAATCATCCAAGCCAAAGCTGTTCTTGTAATACGAACCATCACGCTCCTTTAAACAACTCGGTTTACCGTCTGTAATCATGAAAATCTGCTTGTTCGCATTTTTCTTCTTTCGGAGTATGTCCATCGCCAACTCCAGTCCGGCCACAGTATTCGTGTGATACGGTCCAACTTTGAGATAGGGGAGTTCACCGATGTCAATTGGCCATGCATCATCACCAAAAACGATGATATCGAGTGTATCTTTAGGATAGCGCGTCGTAATTAATTCGCTAAGCGCCATGGCCACCTTCTTGGCGGGCGTAATTCTATCCTCACCGTAGAGAATCATGGAGTGGGAGATGTCAATCATCAATACGGTTGACATCTGAGCTCGATAATGTGTGTCCTCTACCACAAGATCATCCTCGGTAAGTGATGAATCAAATCCACCTTGGTTCACCTGTGCGTTGCGCAGGCTTTCGGTCATGCTAATGCTCGATAGATCATCGCCAAACTGATACGGTCTATGATCGCCAGTTTTTTCATCTCCCTTGCCACTAAACGACGTCTTGTGGTTTCCTGAACCGGATTTCTTCAGTTTTCCAAAAATCTGCTCAAGTGCACCTTTACGAATGAGCCGCTCGGTTTTTGCCGTTATGCTCAATCCCGATCCGGTGCCTTCTCCGGAGCCTTCCCCCATATCACCTGGGTCGATTTCTTGTCGCAAAAAACCTTTCATTTTCAGGTCTTCGATGAAATCGTCGATGGTGTAATCGTCATCGGTGAGCTTATACTCTTTGTCGAGTTCTCTCAACCAATCGATGGCCTCGTCTACATCGCCGGAGGTGTGAGTAATCAACTCCTTGAAGATGTCGAGCAGCTTCTCAAAAGGCGACTTATTTTCTGGAATGTATTCTTTGAATCGCGTTGTGCGCATGTGGAATCAACAAACGGTTATTCTATTTGTTTCTGATGTTTTGACAGACGTATTACCAAGGTATTCCTTTCTGCGTGAATGAGTGTTGTACCTTGGTGTTCTTAACATCAATGAAATGGAAATAGCACGCATAGATTACGAAGGGAACCTCCATTGTAACGCCATTCACCTCAAATCGGGTAAGGAGATTGAAACGGATGCACCGACGGATAACAACGGTAAAGGGGAGGCATTTTCTCCAACCGATCTAATGTCCACCTCTCTCGGACTTTGTATGATTACAATCATGGGTATAAAGGCGAGAGATATGAATATTGATTTGGCCGGAACTTCGATAAGCGTTGGTAAGGTCATGGCTTCAAATCCACGAAGGGTGGCTGAAATCCACTTGAGAATTGAGGTGCCTACTGTTGTTTCTGCACGAGATAGGGACATCCTTGAGGCGGCAGGGAAGGCCTGTCCTGTGGCTAAGAGCCTTCATCCAGATGTGCTCCAGGCGGTTGAGTTTGAATGGGCTTCAGCCTAGTATTTCCTTCGCTAGGGGCATCACATTTTGTAGCTTTGCAAACCTAGAATTCACAAGATTACACACGTAAAAATCAGCATACATGAGCGATATCCGTAACCTCGAACCAAAGTCAGTATGGGGACATTTCGCAGATCTCAACGCCGTGCCGCGTCCATCAAAGAAAGAAGAGAAGGTCATTGCCTTCATGATGGAGTTCGGTAAGAGCCTCGGACTTGAAACTGAAAAGGACGAAGTTGGAAACGTGCTCATACGAAAGCCAGCATCAGCCGGAATGGAGGATCGCAGAACGGTTGTTATGCAATCGCATCTCGATATGGTTTGTCAGCAAAACGCCGGCACCAACCACGATTTTGAAACGGAGGGCATCGATATGTACATCGATGGTGATTGGGTGAAGGCTAAGGGTACCACACTTGGCGCCGATAACGGAATGGGTGTTGCATCCATCATGGCCATTCTTTCTAGTACTGATATTCCTCACCCTCCAATCGAAGCGATTTTTACTATTGATGAAGAAACGGGCATGACAGGAGCCCAAGAGCTTCGTCAGAATTGGCTGAAAGGCGATTTGCTTCTGAACCTCGATACAGAGGATGACGATGAGCTAACCATTGGCTGCGCTGGTGGTATTGATATCACCGGAAAGGCTTCCTACAATGAAGAGGCGACGGGTTCAGGAATGGTTGGTCGTAAGATTTCAGTACGAGGATTGAGCGGTGGTCACTCCGGAATGGATATCAACAAAGGATTGGGTAATGCCAATAAGATTATGAACCGCATTCTGCTTCATTTGAACGAAGTGGCAGATGTGCGTGTGGCGAGTATCGACGGTGGCTCGCTCCGCAATGCCATTCCACGTGAGTCGTTTGCGGACGTAGCGATTATCGCGACTGAGGAAGAAGTCGTTGCAAATGCTCTAAAATCTGTTACGGAAGAAATCGTGGCCGAGTATGCCACTACAGATCCAAATCTTGCTATCTCCTTCGAAGAAGCGGATATGCCTTCTTCCATTATGACGAAAGAGGCACAGACAGGTTTGACCAATGCTATTTACGCGATTCATTCAGGTATCCACAGAATGAGTCCGGATATTGCGGATCTCGTTCAAACTTCGAATAACCTAGCTCGCGTGAGCGTAGGGGGAGGTGAAATTGAAATTCTTTGCCTTACACGTAGCGCTGTAGATTCTGAGAAAATGGACATGGCGTACGGCATCCGTGCGGCGATGCAACTCTGCAGTGCTGAAGTTGAAATGACAGGTAGCTACCCTGGGTGGACGCCAGATCCAACATCGCCGATTTTGGAAACCATGAGAAACCTTTACACAGAAATGTTTGATGAGCAACCTAATGTTCTCGCTTGTCATGCTGGTTTGGAATGTGGCCTACTGGGTGACAGATACCCGGGAATGGAGATGATCAGCTTTGGTCCAAACATTCGCGGCGCGCACTCGCCGGATGAGAAGGTTCAAGTGTCTTCAGTACAAAAATACTGGGGCTTCTTACTCGAAACTTTGAAGAGAACCCCACAGGCTAAATAGTCGGATGAACTTTTCCATAACCCAGATGTTCTGACAGCATGCGTAAATACATCGCACTAGTATTACTCTTAATTAGCACATCTGTTATGGCTCAACTGGAGGTTGGAGATACAATTCCTTCATTCACTCTTGCTAATCAAAACGGCGAGCAAGTTTCAATTCAAGACTACCTAGGCAAAGGTCCCTTGGTTATTTATTTCTACCCGAAGGATGACACCCCTGGTTGTACTCGTGAAGCGTGCTCTTTTCGAGACAGTTACGAGGCATTTACGGATGCGGGAGCCGTTGTTTTTGGAGTGAGCTCAGATTCACCACAGCGACACAAGGAGTTTGCGGAGAAGTACCGCCTTCCGTTTGCGCTGCTTTCCGATACGAGCAATACGGTCAGAAAGCAGTTTGGTGTAAAGGGAGACCTCTTCGGATTGATTCCTGGGCGTGTGACTTTTGTTATAGATAGCAAGGGGATAGTTCGACACGTATTTGATAGTCAGACTAGAGCAGAGCGACACATCGACGAAAGTTTGGCCGCAATTGAACGAATTAAGGAAGACGAGTAGTACCTTGAACCTATGGAAATAGCCTTAATAGTTCTTGTCTTCATTGCCACATTCTTCTTCATGGAATTTGTGGCTTGGGCTGCGCACAAATATGTGATGCACGGATTTTTGTGGACGCTGCACAAAGATCATCACGTCAAGGAGCCGGGCTTCTTTGAAAAGAACGATGCGTTCTTCCTCATCTTCGCTATACCGAGCTGGTTATGCATTATGCTTGGCATGATTTACGGGGCTGATTTGGTCGTTTCAGCCGGCTTCGGGATTTTAGCTTATGGATTTGCGTATTTCCTTGTACATGAGGTTTTTATACATCAAAGGTTCAAGTGGTTGAGGAACACGGATAATATATATTTCCGAGCCGTTCGTCGCGCACACAAAATGCACCATAAACACCTCACAAAAGAAGATGGCGAGAGCTTCGGCATGCTCATATTTCCTCTGCGCTACCTTAAAGAGGAACGACGTAAATCGTCTGGCAAGCTCAGCAAAACTGCATAATGGAAACTCCCTATCTGTATCTGTATTTGATGGCTTTTACCATCGCGGTGCCACTCATCAGAAGTTTTGAATCGAGGGTAGCATACTACAAGTCCTTCAAAGCACTCTTTTCTGGAATTGCGCTTACCATGCTGGTCTTCATACCGTGGGATATTCTTTTCACGATAAATGGCTACTGGGGCTTTAATGACCTTTACCTATCTGGCATTAAGATATTTCACTTGCCGCTTGGAGAGTGGTTGTTCTTCATCTTTGTGCCGTTCAGCTGCATCTTTATATATCGAGTGCTGAATTACTTCTGGCCGAACGACTGGATTTCTCAAAAGCAATCGAACACAATCGTACAGTTCCTCACTTGGTTGAGTTTGGCGTTAGCCATCCTAAATTGGGGACACTGGTACACGTTCTCCGCTTTCGGCGTACTGGGGTTCTTATTAGGAATGCATGTTTACGTGTGGAATGTCGATTGGATGCCGAAGTTTCTACGCGCCTATGCGGTAATTCTCATTCCATTCTTGATGGTGAATGGTGTTCTGACAGGCACTGGTCTCGAAGAGGAGGTGGTTTGGTACAATGATGACCACAATTTGGGCTACAGAATACTGACTATCCCGTTTGAGGATGTCTTCTACGGAATGGCACTTATTCTGATGAATGTGACCTGGTACGAGTACTTTCGCGAGAAATGGAGTAACTAAGTACGCGCTAAGCGTTCGCCACAAAGGCGAATGCATTTCTGGCAAGATCTTGCCAATCTTCTTGAAACTCTTCAGGCACCTGAATCCAATCCTTCATAGGACGGCCTTTGCCCGACGGATCCCAATTGACCGAACCAGCGTATTTGTCCTTGAGCTGGTCCACTTCAACCTTGCCGAGTTTGAAAACCATTTCACCCTTGAAGAATGCGGCAAAAGCTTTGTTGCCTGGGGTTTTGAAACATGGTTTACCAAACATTTGTCCAGCTGTGGTGTCGAATTCATCGCTTAAAGCTCGACCAATATTTTGGAAATGGACTTCACTCATTTGTTTCCCATGTAGGTCTTTAGGTTCGCTAGCCCCTTCTCGAAGTCTTCGCGGACCGTCTTTTCAAATCCGCTCTTCATAAATCGTGCATAGAATGGAAGTTCCCCTTCGATACTCCAGGTTACTTTAGAGCCGGTTTCGATCTTGTCAATCTGAACGTGACTATCGAGCGCATCCAATCCTTGAAGCGAAATCATCAAATCGATTTCTGTGGGTTGGGATTTGGTGATTTCCATGCGTCCGCCTGGACCTTCCACCATCTTCCAATTCACCCAAGCACGCTCGCCTATAGATGGATCGGAAACGTGAATAGTAAGATTTGTGTCACGCGTGAGGTTCTGCGACCATTTTGTCCAGGTAGAGAGGTCGTTCATTTCAGCATAAATCTCATTTGGACTTTGTGTGAACTCTAATTCTGCAGAAGTAGAAAATCCGCCTGTGAGAGTGAGATTCCAAATAAGGAATGAAATCATCATCGCCGAAGTGACGAGCATTACGATTTTAAGCGTGCGCATATCTATAGTCTTGTGAGAGCAAAAGTAAGTGATTCAGGCTGAGATGACGAAGGAAACTAGCGGTTGAGATGTTCATTTCGGATTATTTTCTCTCTATCTTGGTGCTCCTTATTCAACTACAAATTTGCTATGAATTTTAAATGGATACTCCCACTTGCAATGGCCAGTGCGCTAACGGCCTGCGATTCGGGATCAGAAACAAATACTGAAGATACCATGAGCAGTGAAGATAACTTTGAATACAAAGTTGAACGATTTGCCGATATCGCCATTCTTCGTTACCAGGTAGAGGGTTTTGAGAAACTGACACCTAAGCAAAGAATGCTCGTGTACCACCTCAACGAGGCCGGTCTTTCTGGTAGAGACATCATTTACTCTACAAATTATCGTCACAACCTCGCCATTCGCGGCGCCCTAGAGGCAATCATTCGCAATTACGAAGGTGATCGAAATTCTTCGCAGTGGGAGTCTTTCCACACCTATGCTAAGCGCGTGTGGTTTGCAAGCGGTATTCATCACCACTATTCGAACGCGAAATTCGAGCCTGGCTTTTCAAGAGAGTATCTCGATGAATTGCTAGCGGCCACAAATCAATCACTTTCGGAGGAAGCGCTCAAGGCTATCTTCGATCCGGAGTATGACAAGAAGAAAGTTTCCAAGGACCCTGGTTCTGACGTGCTACTTGCTAGTGCGGTTAACTTTTATGATCCGGATATTACCGCTGCCGAAGCGAAAGCTTTCTATGCGGCTAAGGGTGAAACCATCGACTCGCTTCGTCCAATTTCATTGGGCCTAAACAGTAAGCTTGTTCGCCTGCCTGATGGGAGTCTTGAAGAACAAGTATATCATGTTGGAGGATTGTATTCTGAAGCTATTGAGCAAGTTGCGCATCATTTGAGTGAAGCTGCTAAATATGCGGAGAATGAAGCTCAAGCCAAGGCACTGCGTCTATTAGTAGAGTATTACAAAACGGGTGACTTAGAAACTTGGGATGCGTATAACGTGGCTTGGGTAGAGGCAACCGAGGGCGACATTGATTACATCAATGGATTTGTAGAAGTATACAACGACCCATTGGGGATGCGCGGCAGCTACGAAACCATCGTTCAAATTCGTGACTTCGAAGCATCTAAACGCATGGCGCGCGTGAGCGAAGAGGCGCAATGGTTCGAAGACAACTCACCGATCATGGATGAGCATAAGAAGAGCAATGTAGTAGGTATTACGTACAATATCGTGACGGTTGCTGGGGAGGCTGGAGACGCTTCGCCTTCAACGCCTATTGGCGTTAACCTTCCCAATGCAAACTGGATTCGTTCACAGCACGGGTCAAAATCTGTAAGCTTGGGTAACATTGAGCATGCGTACGAAAAGGCGAGCGGAACAGGCTTTGTCAACGAGTTCGCATTTAGTTCAGAAGAGCGCGAAAGAGCAATCAAATACGGAGACATCGCCGGTAAGCTTCACACTGCACTTCACGAAGTAATTGGCCACGCTAGTGGTCAGCTTAACCCTGGTGTTACCAAAGACAAACTCGAGAACTACGGTAGTACGATTGAAGAGGCGAGAGCCGACTTGGTGGCCTTGTATTATTTGATGGATGAGCATCTTATTGAAATGGGCTTGGTTGAGAGCCTAGAAGCAGGGAAGGCGGAGTATGACAACTACATCCGCAATGGCTTGATGATTCAACTACGTCGTTTGAACCCGGGTGAAGACATCGAGGAAGACCACATGAGAAACCGTCAGCTTGTTGCCTTGTGGGCGTATGAAATGGGTAAGGACGAAAACGTGATTGAGAAGAAGGTAGTCGATGGTAAAACCTATTTTGTAATCAACGATTACGCTAAGCTTCGTGAGCTGTTTGGGGCGCAACTTCGCGAGATTCAGCGAATCACCTCTGAAGGTGACTTTGCCGCAGCACAGGAATTGGTAGAGCAATACGGTGTGAAGGTTGACAGAGAGCTTCACGCTGAGGTTCTACGTCGTGCAGAAGCTTTGGACCAAGCTCCTTACAGTGGATTTGTGAATCCAATCCTAACTCCGGTTATGGAGAATGGTCAAATGGTTGATGTAGAACTCAACTATGCGGACGATTTCACAGAGCAAATGCTTTACTACTCAGAGAAGTATGGCTTTTTGAGCAAATAGGCTATTGACTCAAATAACATTGAGAAACCCTGTACGCTGAGGTGTGCAGGGTTTTTTGTTTTTGCAGCTGTGAGGTAGGGGAGGCCCAACTAACGGCACGTGCTAAAGCACTGTGCCTAGTACCCTCCCTTAAGTCCGCTTGTATCAGTATCACCTAAAGGTAGAATTCAAACAAAGCATCTTTCATCCAAAATGAACCTGCTAAAGCATGGTTCATTCTGCCGAAGCCAGTCCGTGAGTCCATGAGCGGGGAGGCCCGACCAACGGCACGTGCTAAAGCACCGTGCCTAGTGTCCTCCCTTCATTCCGTTCGAAACAAGATCACCTAAAGGTAGAATTCAAACAAAGCATCTTTCATCCAAAATGAACCAGCTAAAGCATGGTTCATTCTCCTGAAGCGAGTCCATGAGTCTATGAGCTGGAAGGCCCAACTAACGGCACGTGCTAAAGCACTGTGCCTAGTACCCTCGCTTCATTCCGTTCGAAACAAGATCACCTAAAAGCAGAATTCAATTGCAGCAAATTTCATCCAAAATGAACCTGCTAAAGCATGGTTCATTCTCCCGAAGCCAGTCCATAAGTCCATAAGTCTATAAGTCCATGAGTCAATCTCCTCTGCGAACTCTCTCCACCACGCCAACCTCATATTCTCTGCGAGAGAACTACCCCAAAAACAAAACCCCACACATTTCTCAATGCGCGGGGTTCTTTCTATCTAGGTTTCCTGAACTATGATGCTTTTACCTGTACGAGTGATTGAAGGGCTCCTACAATTCCCAAAGGGGAGTCCATTTTACTGATGTAAGTCGAAGCGCCGGCAAGTTCGATTTCCGCGATGGATTTGTCTTCGTCCTTGTAGAGCGACGACAGTACAATAATCGGAGTACTTGGATTGGCTGAGACGTTTCGAATGTGTGAGATGACCTCCATGCCGTTTTTGACAGGCATGTCGATGTCGGTAATGACCGCGTCAAACCCACCCTTATCGAACAAATCAATAGCCTCTTGACCATTGATTGCAGTCTCAAAGGTGTAGCCCTCTTTACTGAGAAGTATAGAGATTGCCTTTAGAAGAAAGACGTGATCATCTGCGATGAGAATGTGGCCCATTAACGTATAATACTCGTAGTTTCATTAACGAATGTCTGAAACTTACAGGCACACCGTTACTTCATTTCGATGAACGGTAGGGATAATTCGATAAATGGGAAGCTAGGCCTATAGGAGGTTCAAGCGATCCATCAGACCTTGACGGTTCGAGCGGCTGATAGGAATGACCTTCTGATCGATTACTAAAGAATTGTCCTCGATATCTACCACCTTGCTCAAATTCACAATGAACGATCTGTGAACCTTATAGAAGTCGTAGGTTGAGAGCTTCTCATCCACGGCGCGCATTGTGTTGTAGGTGATGAAGTTGCCAGAGTTGGTAACCACTTTCACGTAATCGCCCACATTTTCAATGAAGAGGATATCGGCAATCATGATCTTTACCAAACGGCCATCCGATTTTACAAAAATGTAATTCGGTTTTTCGCGCATTACCTTCGTTTCGGAGGCGCGCTTCATGGCTTTGGTTACACTCGCTTCGAACTTACCCGTGTTAATTGGCTTCTTCAGGAAGTCTGTAGCCTCAAACTGAAAGGCATCGAAAGCGTATTCCTTATTCGCAGTTGCGAAGATTACTTGCGGTAGTGCAGGGGAGTTTTCAAGCAGGTCCAGTCCACTTTCTCCTGGAAGTTCAACATCCAAGAAGATGAGATCGACATCATTAGACGTCATGAAATCTACGGCGTCCTCACTGTTTCCAAATGAGCCGATGAGCTCTATTCGGTCATCTTTACTGCAAAGATGTTCGATGTTTCTTTGAGCGAGGGGATCATCCTCAACAATGATTGTTCGTAATGTACTCACTGGTTCAGGTGTTGCTTGAGCTGAGCGGTTTCTTCCTTTAGCAATATAAGAGTTTCTTGTATCTCTTCAATAATGCTTTCAATTTCTGGCTTGGCTTGATCAAAATTAATCAATCCAACTTTGATGTCGCGCTCAATCTTGGTGCAAAATTCAGACAATGGTGAATTGCCTACCATCACAAAATTCGGTTTGATTTTGTGAAGTACTCTTCTGCAACCTTCTAAGTCACCTTTTGACAATGCCTCTTGCAACGTGCTGATTTCGAGTGGGATTTGTTCATTGAACAATTCGAACATGCTCAAAGCATAGCCCAAATCTCCCTCGTAGAAATCTTCTAATACGCTACTATCAAGTGCCGTCTTAAATGAATATTCTTTCTCCATGCGCTGGTCGATGCCACGAATATAGGCCTTTCATAACTTGTAGGAAATACCCTACATATTAAATATCCTTCACATTGACACTTGTCCTTTTCAGACCCTAAATTTGACCAAAATCTCTGAACTATGTTTGATCCTGAAGCTCTTTTTACACTCGACGCTCTCATTGCCTTTTTAACTCTCGCTTTTTTAGAGGTGGTTTTGGGAATCGATAACATCATCTTCATTTCCATTCTTTCCAACAAACTTCCCAAAGAGCAACGAGGAAGAGCGCGTACATTGGGTATCATTTTAGCTCTCGTTTTCCGCATCGCTATGTTGCTAGGTATTACGTGGATTGTTAAACTCACTGATCCACTTTGGGAAGCTGGTCCGATGTTTATCAATGAAATAAGTGGACGAGACCTCGTGCTTATTATTGGTGGCCTTTTCCTACTGGCCAAAAGCACCAGGGAGATACATAAGAAGGTTCGAACCGAAGAGCAGCATGAGCCAGGTCAAGTTGAAAAGACTGAAAAGCTGAGCCTTAGCAGTGTCATTATTCAAATCGCCATCCTAGATGTTGTCTTTAGTTTCGACTCAATTCTGACCGCAATAGGGATGACCCAGCAAATAGCAATTATGATTGCTGCCATCGTCGTGTCACTTGTGATTATGCTCGTTTTCGCGAAGAGAATTGCGAATTTCATTGAGAAGCATGTATCACTTCAGATTCTCGCGCTTAGTTTCCTAATCTTAATTGGAACTCTCTTGGTAACTGAAGGATTCGGCATGGAAGTCCCGAAAGGATACATCTACTTCGCCGTAGCTTACTCATTGGGAGTGGAGTTGTTGAACATGCGAGCCGATAAGAAGAAGGCGAAAAAAGCAGCGCTGAATCAAGAGGGAAACGCTTAATCTAGGAAACGAACAAGCGTGAAGTAGTCAGTGAGAACGGCCTTTACAGCCTTTACCTCATCCTCGCTCACTTCCAACATTTCTCGACTTTCGTTTAAAATTGAATACGATGCGGTGGTGTCCAAATGCTGATACCACCGCATTGCCGTTTCTATGTATGCATCTCTGTCCATTGAACCCTTGTCAATCTTTAGGGTGTCAGCACCGAGCACGAGATACCGGGTTGTGGTGGTGTCTGTGCCCATCGGACGAAGCATCAGAATGGCTTCATCTCGTTTCCAAAGGGTAATGATTTCTGGACGTAGTCCCGAAGCGATATCCACATCCCATTTCTTGTAGTCATAACGAACGATTCCTTGTTCAGGTTCTTCTGTTCGGTAGTACCAAAACGAGCGGATATTGTTGAAATGTAATCGACTGTCGGATGTCGTTTCAAAACTAAATTCCTCCAGTGATTTGAGTTTTGGCTGATGTGGGAACATGAAGGAAATGGCTAAAAGTATTAGCACAAAAGCCAGTACACCTTTTAAAAGTTTGCCCTCATTCATATTCATCAAAACAATAGTTCTACATGCTTGTTCTCTTGCCTTACCTTAGTGAACATGCAAGCCATTGTTATTGGATCAGGAGTCGCTGGTATTGCCACGGCTATCCGACTTTCCCTGAAGGGATATAAAGTTACTGTTTACGAGGCGAATAGCTATCCAGGCGGAAAGCTTACCGTATTCGAAAAAAACGGGTATCGCTTCGATGCTGGTCCATCGCTTTTTACTCTTCCCACCTTAGTAGAAGATGTTTTCCGAGATGCCGGCGAAAACCCGGAGGATCACTTTCAATATATCAAGAAAGATACGGCGTGCCATTACTTTTGGAAGGACGGGACCGAACTATTTGCGCTGGCAGAGCCTGCTAAGTTCGCTGAAAGCGTGGAGGAGGTATTGGGAGAGTCGAAGTATAAGGTAATGGAGCATCTCGACGATGTGCGCTTGCTTTACAACAAGACGAAAGGGCTCTTTCTAGAACGCAGCCTGCATAAAGTGGATACGTACCTATCCTCTGAAGTGTTATCCGCACTAGGCGTTGTTCATAAACTACACCTCACGGAGACCATGCACGAAGTAGCGGCGAAACGATTTAATTCGGATAAGCTCATCCAGCTGTTCGACCGCTTCGCGACCTACAACGGGTCGAGTCCATATAAAGCACCGGGAGTACTTGCCATGATCCCTCATTTAGAGCACAACATTGGCACTTTTCTTCCAAAAGGGGGAATGCATGATATCACTGAGTCACTAGTTTCACTTGCAAAGCGCCGAGGTGTAGCGTTTTCATTTGGACAAAAAGTGGAGGAGATACAGGTTGAGAATAAGGTAGCCACGGGAGTACGACTCGAAAATGGGGAAGTTCATACGGCAGACCTTGTTGTTTCCAACATGGATATTGTGCCAACCTATCGAAGACTCCTTCCGAATGAGCCCGCACCAGAGAAGACCCTCATGCAAGAAAGAAGCAGCAGTGCATTGATTTTCTATTGGGGAGTAAAGAGGGAATTTGACAAGCTCAATTTGCACAACATTCTCTTCTCGTCGGATTACAAGAAAGAGTTTGATGAGATTTTTAATCGACAGGTTCCTCCTTCGGATCCAACGATTTACATCAATATTACTTCTAAGGATGTACCCAATGATGCTCCGGACGGATGCGAGAATTGGTTTGTGATGGTCAACGTTCCATCCGACCAAGGCCAGAATTGGGAAGACCTCATTCCCAAAGTTCGTGAATCCGTGGTCAAGCGGGTGAATGCGCAGTTTAACGTAGATATGGATGCGCTCATCGAAGTTGAAGAACTCTTGACGCCTCAGTTGATTGAATCGAAGACATCTTCTTCTGGGGGAGCATTGTATGGGGCGAGTTCGAACGACCGATTCTCGGCGTTTCTTCGTCATCCCAACTTCTCACGCAAGCTGAAGAATTTATATTTCGTTGGAGGAAGCGTGCATCCAGGTGGAGGAATTCCATTGTGCTTATTATCCGCTAAAATTGTAGGTGAACTCGTGCCCGAAGCAACATGAAAAAATACTTCCCGCATATCCTAATCATCCTGCACACCGTGGGTGTGGTTGGTTTACAAACCGAATACAAAGATTGGTTCCTGGCACTGACGCCTGTCAACTTGATCATCACCTATGTTATTGCGCTCTTGTCCGTTGAGAAGAAGCTTGATGTCAAGTTCTGGATTGTGTTTGCACTAGCCTTCGTTGTAGGGTTCGGGGCGGAATGGATAGGTGTTCATACAGGGTATCTCTTTGGCGATTATGAGTATGGAGAGGGACTTGGACCAAAATGGCTCGACATTCCATTGGCAATTGGAATGAATTGGGCCTTGCTCATTCTTGTGACGCGAAGCTTGGCAAATCGCTGGGTTAAAAATGAATGGGGACAAACCTTCATCGCATCGATTCTAATGGTTGTATTAGACTTGTGGATGGAGCCGGTTGCTCCAACTTTGGACTATTGGGAATTTGTTGGAGGTGTAGCTCCAATGAAGAACTACCTTGGATGGTTTGTAGTCTCGTTTTTCATTCATGCTATTGCATCGTTCCTAGGAGCTTCAAAATGGAAGTGTGGAATGGACAAGGTCATTTACATCGTTCAATCTATCTTCTTTATCATCTTAGCTATTGCTAGTTTCCTTTAAACGAAAAGGCCAGCTTCGTTAGAAACTGGCCCTCTCAAAGGTTAGTTGACTTTGGTATTTTTAAATGAGCTTCTCTCGAGCTCCATAGTCCGTAATTACCACTGAATCAAAAGCGGCAGCGTTTGCACCTCGCTCAGGTAGAGAAGGAAGCTCTTCTTCATCAGAAGGGCGCTTCGGAATGTTGCGCTCTTGCTTATCCATTTCTTGAGCGTCTTCAGTCCATTGGTCTTCCCAATCATCCTGACTTTCAATTTCGCGAGCTTCCCAATCTTCTGGGCAATCTGCGCAGGCTAGTCCGGCTTCAGTCATGATCCAAATTTGATCGATCATGTGGCGGTCGTGAATGTTGCGAACATTGTCGATGTCATGCACCACCTTCTTAGAAGAGTGTGAAAGGTAAACGCTGTACCCCACTGGGAGGTAAAGAACCACGTCTACTTCCTGGGCACGGTACTTATCGCCTTTAGCAATCTGAATGTACTCGTCGATGATTAGACGGTTCCCTTCAGATACCACGTCGATTTCGATGTTTCGTGCCAGCTCCTCGGCTTGGTCGTCAGAAGCGCCTTGCGACTTTCGCACGATTTCGATGTAGGGTTGCTCTCTTGTACGCGTCTGACGCACGTCGAACTCAACCGCTTTCACAACAATCTTGTCACCATCAATGCCCCATCTAGAGTGTGATTTGATGTCAAAGTTTTGATCAGCAGTAATTACTTCGATGGCAGTTTCTTTATCGAACTGAGTGAGGGAATATCCATTCCTCACCGTTTCATGAGAATCGAAGTCGCGAGCTGTGGCGAATCCAAGTACCATCCACATTACGAGACCAACAAAGCTGGTGACACCGGCAATGGATATGATCATCTTGTTGTGCATGCGGTAGTTGAAGAGGATTCTTCCACCTAGTACTACGAGGCCAACAAGCGGGAAAATCACGGTGAGCGTCGATGCAATCCACACATAACTAACTCCATATCCTGTAGGGAGGATGAGCGAAAGATACTGAGTGGCTTCAGACAACCCCATGTTTGCCCCGTTGATGTCTACACCATATCCAACTACCGCTGAGAACATTACTACGAGGAAAATCACACCTCCGAAGAGAAGGGCCACGCCGATTATTTTGAAAACAACTCGGAAGATGGAACCAATCACTGAGATGATGGCATCTACAATGTCTTCGATGGTTTTGCCAATTCGCTTGCCACCTTTGCGGATTCTTTCATCCTTGCCGATGTTCTCCATGGCTTTACCCACTCCGCGAAGCTCTTCCTTTACCGATTTTTCGATATTAGAAATATTGATTCGTTCGCCTCGCATTTGAAGCTTTTGAGCGGTGGTTTTCGCCTCAGGAACTACAATCCATAAGATGATGTAAAGCCAGAAACCAGCACTAGCACCGATGAGTGTAAGTGCGATAAAGGCCAAACGGAACCAAATGGGATCTGTGCCGAAGTAGTGCGCTAGACCTGCAGCTACACCACCGAGGATGTTATCGTCGCTGTCGCGGTAAAGTCGCTTTGGACCAGCATACTCTCGGTCGAAGGTGCTTGAGGTAGACTTGGATTGCGTTTCTTCCTCTTCAGCTTCGGCGTAATCTTCGGGCTGGCCCATAATTTCGATGACAGCGTCAACGTCGGCCATGCTTACAACCTCGCGTTTTCCATCCATGCGAGAGTTGAAGATCTCGGCGATTCTCGCTTCGATGTCCATGAGGATTTCATCGCCGCCATCCTGGCTTTGGAATTGGGCTTTGAGTTTTCTCAGGTAGGATGTGAGTCGTTCGTAGGCCTCCTCATCCATGTGGAAGATGATTCCTGCTAGATTTATGTTGATTGTCTTATTCATGACTCAGAGTTCTTGGCTGTGGTTACTTTGACTGCTTTGACGAGTTCGTCCCATGTGATTTGAAGTTCATCCAGGAACTTAGATCCTTCGTCGGTAATGCTGTAGTATTTTCTCGGTGGTCCGCTTTTACTCTCTTCCCAGCGATAGGAGAGGAGTTCGGCATTCTTCAAACGAGTTAGGAGTGGGTAGAGGGTGCCTTCTACAACAATCATCTTTCCCTCTTTGAGTGTGTCGATGATGTCGGAAGCGTAGGCATCCTTCTGCTTCAAGGTTGCCAGGATACACATCTCTAGCACACCCTTCCGCATTTGGGCTTTTGTATTCTCAATTTTCATGATTCATCTTTCTGTTACGGTGAATGAACCGTAGAGTGTCACGTAAACCAATCCGTCGTCATCTCCAGAGATGAGAACATGCAATTCGTCTACTTCTTCATTTAATTCTTCTACCCAAAGGGTCACCTGACCGTCATCTTCCTTCACGGCTAAGATTTGCTCCATGCCCGCATTGTACAGCACGTTCACAATCTGATGATAAAGGCTTGATAGGTTGTTGTTCTCCTCAGAGACAATTGAAACTTTGGTTTTGTGAGCCTCGCCCTGGATGAGTACTCCGGCATCTTCTAAATCGAAGTCACCGTCAATAACATCATCCAAGGATTGGTTCATCGAAAGGCTTAGGCTTCCACTTTCCTCTGAAAGGCGATCGTGGATTCTGTCACCTACTTGTCCCGAGGCAACCCAGGAAAAGGCACTGATGAGCAGAAGTGTGATGGTTGATTTCATGGTGTTTTTGTTTTTGTTGATGGTTCAAAGATATAAAAGATATGGTACTATGTAATACAAAGTACCTAGAAAAAGATAGTACCATTTCATGAGGTAGTACTGTATGCCTCATGAAATCTCAGAAAAATGAATTTCTGTACTTAGAGTTGAACCGTTATATTTTTTCCGGAAAGGATGCTGTGAAAGAAGTAGGAGGTAGGTTTTCCATCTTCAACTTTCACCTGAGTGATGGCTGTTGTCTGTACACCAGGACGATACATGCAAATGTTGATTTCATTTGCGCCGTCGCCACCGTTAAAATGGAAGTCGAGGATTTGCTCCGAAGTCGGGTCTGCATGCTCTGCAAGCCACTCTTGAAACCAGAGAGCTCTCATGCTCTGCATGGGCGGCGAGTAAAGTGGGGCAGACTGAAAGATATGCGGTTGAGAAGGGTCGAATCGCTCTACCCAGAGTTCGCTTGCATCCCATGAGTATCGCGTCACTTCGTCTTTCGAGAAGATGAAAACTGAGAATGGCTCTAGTCCTTCGGCGTCCTTTTTAGTAAGTCCAACGGGTATTTGTTCCAACGCTATTGCGGGTAAAAGCCCACGACTATGCCTGTAGGGAATATGGCGTTCGTGCGGTTCATATGCGCCGTTTAGGACACAGATGACATATTCTCCATCCGTGAGCATCCATGTTCCGTCTCCATCTGGATCCTTCGGGTAAAGCCAATTTTTCTCTTCAACTCGAAAGGGAAATACAGGCGCTCCACGTAAGGGAGATTCATCGCGGTTTTGGGTAACTGTGAATCCAGTATTACTCGGCAGGAACGTCAGAGTGCACATTTTCTACTACTTCATCTTTAACCTTGCTAAATGGTCTCACAATCAATCGGATTCCCTTGTCATAAGAGAAGTAGGATGACGACCAGTTCACCAAGGCAACAATTCTATTTCGGAATCCCACGAGTTCCATGAGGTGTACAAACATCCAAACGAGCCATGCGAAAAAGCCCGAGAAATGCAGTCCGGCAACGTCTACTACCGCTTTATTTCGGCCTATAGTTGCCATGCTTCCTTTGTCAAAATAGGAAAAGGATTTCAGCGGTGCGCCTCGTTTTGTCCGCAGCAAGTTCTTAGCCAGAAGCTTGCCTTGCTGAACCGCCGCTGGTGCGACCATTGGGTGTCCGTTAGGATGGCTTCCTTGTTTCATTAGGGCAACATCACCAATGGCATAAACGGATTTCATGCCTTCCACACGACTGTGTTCATCAACAAGTATCCTACCTCTTTCAACCGAGCTTTCTGGAATTCCTTCGATGGTAACCCCACGCACTCCGGCTGCCCAAATAAGTGTGGAGGCGGGAAGCTCGCGATTTTCGGTGATCACTGTTTTACCATCGTAATCCTTGACAAGTGTCTTGGTCCAAACTTGCACGTCTAGTTTTTCAAGTCCTTTTTGTGCCTGTTCTCCTGACTTATCGCTCATTCCATTGAGTAGTCGAGGTGCTGCTTCCAGAAGGTGAATGGTCATCCTACGAAAGTCGAGATCGGGATAATCTTGAGGTAGGACATGCAGTTTTAGTTCTCCGATGGCTCCGGCGAGTTCTACGCCTGTCGGACCACCGCCGACAATCACATAGTTCATCAGTCGCTCACGCTGTTTTAAGTCATCTGTGAGCAGCGATGCTTCGAAGTTTTGTAGGATGAGTGAGCGGAGATCAAGCGCTTCTGGCAGGCTCTTCATCGGCATGCTATACTTCTCAATGTTCGCATTTCCGAAGTAATTCGTGGTGCTCCCGGTGGCAATAATGAGGTGATCGAATCGAACTGGACCGTGATCTGTTATGAGCTCGCCTTTCTCTTCGTCGATAGATTCAGCCTTGGCCACCCTAAAGTAGAAGTCGCGTTTCTTGTGGAAGATCTTTCTGAGCGGATACGCAATGCTATCGGGTTCTAATCCGGAGGTGGCAACTTGATAGAGAAGAGGCTGAAAAGTGTGGTAGTTGTGTTTATCTATCAGCACAACTTGAAAATCGCGAGATGAAATTTGCTTCGCTAATTGCAGCCCTCCAAAGCCACCACCAACAATTATGACGCGATCCTTTTTCGATTCGGGGATATTGAGTGATGACATTTACTGAGCGTTTAGGTAGCGTTCGCGAAGTATGTTCGCATGATGACGAGTGTGCCCCGCAATGATAAATGCGAGGCTTCGAACGGTGAATTCGGCATTATTGGCTACGACACGGTTCGTGAGCTTTTCTTCATTTACATGATCGAAGAATAGGACCGTATTCTGTCGTTGAATTCGGAACCACTGTATGATATCGCTCACCGTCTCATCTACAGGTGGATTGTTTACCACCCATGCGTTGTGGTCGAACCCCGGCAATTCATCTACAGCGCCGCGAGCGGCCCACAGTGCACGGTTCACAAATACGTTTTCAGAATCAATTAAATGAAGCAAAACCTGCGCAACACTCCACTTGCCCTCCGCGTATCGATAATCCGAAATGGCCACGTTGGTTTCATGGTGGCGAAACATTTTCACGAGTTCGGCTCCGGTATCAACAAGCGCGTGACGGAAGTCTACCTCGGGAACAAGTTCAATGTAGTTCTTGTAGAAGTCGGCGTATTCGTCTGCCTTTGGTTTCATAGGTGTGTTTTATGTGTTTCACGTTGGTAGGTTTCATCATCCCAATCTTCTGCAATAGCCTTTTGATTGATTTCGGCCTCATTCTGAAAATGGGGTACATCGCTTTCGCGAATGGTCACTTCACCAGAGCAATAGGTGCATCTAGAAACCCAATAGGATTTAACTGGAATGATGGGAATGAAAAAGACGGAGAACCACTCGCGAACTTTCAAAAGTATTCGGAAGTGCTTCTGGTGGCAATAGGGACAGTGTTGTTCGTTGAGAGGACCGTGATCCGAATGCGTTTTTTGCCCGATGCCGAAAAGGAATATCATCTTTATTCGTAAGCTTCAACTAACGGTGATAGGAAAGAGAATCTTCTGCGAACAGCACCAACCATCGAGTCGAGATAGAGTTGCGAACTCTGTTCATCATCTTCATATTCAAAATGAAACTCTAGCCGGATCTCATAAATATTGCGTGTTCCATCTACCTCCAAGAGCCAAATACTATCCAGCTTCATGGTCGCACCGTTGTTTATCTCGCTGACATAAATACGTTGTAAGGCCTTCAGTCCATCGTAGAATTCGGAGGTCTGAGTTTCGTGGATATCATTTACTTCTTGCTTGAAATCTGATTTAGCATCTCGGCTAAGTGGCTGTCTTTCAATAAGTAGATGATATTCTTCTAGTGAGATGAAGAGGGAGTCGCTAATCGCATAGCTCGTTGTAACGCTAGTAACAATCTCATCTGTGAGTTCTTCTAACGTCCTTGTCTGCGCCCACCCCAAAAAGGGAAGTGTAAGCATAAACAAAAGGAGCCAATGTCGTTGGTTTGACATACCAAACGAAGATACAACATCAACCCTAATAAAGCGCAAAAAAAGAAGGCCTTCGTATGGGAACGAAAAGGCCTTCAGAGGAACAATGAAACACCAATGAGTCTTAGAAATATCGCGAATACTTCGTTTTGAAGCGATATAGGATTTCGTTGATAGCAAGGCTTACATTTTGGTTCATAGCAGATGATGCGTAGCCATAGTTGAACCTGCGTACCTTGTGTACGTTTTCTATACGGTGGTAGATGTCGTGAATGAGAAGTCTCCTTTCAATTGGGTCATCTACAAGTACTAAATCTGTGGAAAGTTCGTCCACCACTTGCTTGGCAATTCTGTGGACCGGTTTAGATTCTTGGACGCCTCCCATAATTCTCTTGAAGACGTTATTCCGAATCTGTTTTGAGTCAGGTCTGATGAGCAACATAATTCAGTTCGTTGGGTTGGGTTGGTTGTGTATCCGTGTAGGAATGCACCTACAAGTATACGCATTTGAACTGAAAATCCAAACAGATTGTAATGTGCTGTTCTGGGAATGAGGGCTTTACATTACCACCCAGCTTCCGCATCTTCAAGCACTTGCTCTTTTTCCTGATACTCTAAATACTCCTGGTAGCAGTTAAGTAGGCTCACGAGAAGATCATAGTCGTTGAGCGTGGAAATGGGCTGATCGCCGTACTTACAGAAGTATGCAAATGCTTCCAACTCCTCTGGTGTAAGTCCCGTAATGGCAATGAGAATCTCACGATTGCTGCCCGACCGAAGTTGCTCGCGGTAGGCATCCTCTTGTTGTAGTCTCCTCAGCTCACGTAACTGCCTTGGTCTACTTCCAAAATACCAATAGAGTAGATCTACGGGAGAGCTGAATCCAGGTTTCACGTTTTCTCCATTGGGATACTCCACATCTTCTGCATCGGGAACATTGGGTTCCTCAAGTTTCATTCTCCTTGGTTTGTTGGTCGTAAGCTTATACGACTCCACGCTAACCTCGTCAATCAAATAGTTCCGGGGTTCCATATCAATAATAGCGATATGTCTATCGTCCGGAATTGAATCGGGAATGACGTAATAGGTGAAGCTGAAAGCGAGGTGAGAGAGTAGAAGTGAGTCGCCCGTCTCAATGTCCATGGAGAAGAATCCTAGGTTATTGGTGAGTACGCTGGTCTCAGTTCTCAAGTTCACAATGTACACTTGCGGAACGGGTTCGCCATTATCTCCGGCTCGTACGAAGCCTTCAAAGACAGGCTGACCTGCACATAGGGTAGTGATTGTGAGCGATATGTAGAGGAGTGCAATCTTCATTTGGTCTTACAAATGAACGAATAATGATTTGTTGTGGTGTGGAATGCGTTTACTTACACGTAACTTTAACGATATTCGCGTTCCCCTAAATTCAATTTAGAGCTAGACTCAAATCAGAGCTTATGTCAGACGATAAGAAAATCATCTTTTCTATGTCGGGAGTCTCCAAGGTTCTCCCACATAACAATAAAACCATCATTAAGGATATTTATCTGAGCTTCTTCTATGGAGCCAAGATTGGTATCATTGGTCTAAACGGTTCCGGTAAATCTACACTCCTCAAGATTATTGCTGGGGTTGAAAAGGAATACCGAGGAGACGTCGTTTTCTCTCAAGGGTACTCCGTTGGATACTTGGAGCAAGAGCCGCAACTCGACGAATCGAAGACCGTTATCGATATCGTTCGCGAGGGTGCCGGCGAAACTATGGAGCTCCTTCAAGAATACAATTCGATTAACGATCAATTCGGACTTCCAGAGGTGTATGAGAATCCAGATAAAATGGAAAAACTCATGGCACGACAGGCCGAGCTGCAGGATCGCATTGATTCAACCAATGCATGGGAAATCGATACGGTGCTGAAGCGCGCGATGGACGCCCTTAATTGTCCAGCCGAGGATACGCCTATTAGCGTGCTTTCTGGAGGTGAACGCAGACGTGTTGCCTTGTGCCGACTTCTTCTTCAGAATCCAGATGTCCTTCTTTTGGACGAACCTACCAACCACTTGGATGCAGAGTCCATTCTCTGGTTGGAGCATCACTTGCAGCAGTATAAAGGGACAGTCATTGCCGTAACGCACGACCGTTATTTCTTGGATAACGTAGCCGGATGGATTCTCGAACTCGATAGAGGTGAGGGAATTCCTTGGAAGGGAAACTATTCGAGTTGGTTGGACCAGAAAACAAAACGACTCGCTCAAGAAGAGAAACAGGCGAGCAAGCGCAGAAAGACTCTCGAACGAGAATTGGAGTGGGTAAGGATGAATCCGAAAGGACGACAAGCCAAAAGTAAAGCCCGCTTGAGTAGTTACGAGAAACTCCTTTCAGAAGAGCAGAAAGAGAAAGAAAGCAAACTCGAAATCTTCATCCCACCAGGCCCACGCCTCGGATCAAACGTGATCGAAGCGAAGGGCGTGAGCAAAGCCTTTGGTGAAAAGCTCCTCTATGAAGATTTGAACTTCTCACTCCCACCAGCAGGAATCGTCGGAATTATTGGTCCGAACGGCGCCGGTAAAACCACCATCTTCAGAATGATTATGGGGCAAGAGCAGCCAGATTCAGGCAGCTTTGAAACTGGGGAGACTGTGAAGATTTCTTATGTGGATCAAACGCATGAGAAGATTCATCCGGAGAAATCGATTTACGAAACGGTTGCCGACGGCCAGGAGCAGTTCGAGATGGGGGGACAGGTTGTGAACTCTCGTGCCTATCTCAGCCGATTCAACTTTGGAGGTGGCGATCAAAGCAAGAAGGTCGGCGTGCTTTCAGGTGGTGAAAGAAACCGACTTCATTTGGCGATGGCCTTAAAGGAAGGTGGAAACGTCCTATTGCTGGATGAGCCTACAAACGACCTCGATGTGAATACGCTTCGAGCTCTGGAAGAAGGCTTGGAGAACTTCGCGGGTTGTGCTGTGATTATTAGTCACGACCGGTGGTTCCTCGACCGTGTGTGTACGCACATACTAGCCTTTGAGGGTGACTCACAGGTGTATTACTTCGAAGGATCGTTCTCGGAGTATGAAGAGAACAAACAGAAGCGACTTGGAACTGGAATCGAACCAACTCGATTTAAGTATAAGAAGTTGTTGAAGGATCAATAATATTTGCGGCCATGGTTTGGAATCATGGCCGTTTTTCTTTCCCAGCGGCGAATCAGAATCGACTATCGACCAAAATATCGCTTGATTTCTTTGTGGACTTTAGCAGGTGACTGCCGAACATCTACGATTGAAATTACATAGATGCTATTGCGGTCGAAGGTGTAGTAAGCAGTTGTCTGCTTTGTAATAACAACTTTCCTGATGCCGAGGAACTCTAAACTTTGAGGAAATGCTAGAGGGTTATTAGCGACCTGATGGAGAACTTTTTTAAACTTGCTTAGGAAGCTCTACTTGGTTCTAAGCGACCAATTTTCTTCCAAGTGAGATAAGAGTAGTTCGAGTTTGAATGCAGCTAGAGGGGAGAGCCTTATCGTCATGAAACCTTCTTCAGGAACTCCTCGAGTTCGATGGACTCGCCATTTTTAATTTGATTCAATCCGATTTCTATTTCCGACTTTTGTTCATCTGAAAGTTCATTCCAGAAGTCGACACCCTTACTTTCAGCCTTAAAAGTGGAATACAGTTTATCCAGCAGCTCCTTGCTATTCGTTTGAAGAATTCCCTTAACAAGTTCCGCTTTGATGCTCTGAATGTCCATTGATTAAAGCTTTAATCAAAGATAATCAAATAGGAAGTTGAGTTCTGATTCTCATAAACTTACTTAACACCTACTTAGCACCTACTTCGTTTTTCCAGCGTACATTGGATGATTATTCGGTGTACGCCTTTTTAGTGGACGATATGAAAGCCTCTCTCAGACTTCTATTTTTCTCGATTTTTTGCCTCGGTATTCTCGGAGCGTGTTTGCAACAATGTCCGATCGTGCCAGAATACACCAAAGTAATAGGGGCGCTGAATTACACCTATTCGATAGATCGAGGTGTCTTGAAGAATGGGGATACCGCGAAGAGCTCATACTTCAGAATGCACGCTCTAGTGGACACCAGACCTTACGGGGCCATTGCAGGTAGTGGCGGATATGCCGCATATGCTGATGAGCCATGTCGTCAAGCAGGGTGGCGAGGAGTAGAAGCAGAGATGGTTTCCTTCAATTTTATTTCCGCCTCACAGATTTTTGATTCAATTCAACCTGGATCGAATATCAACCACCTTTTTGCATTTAAGTCCTCGTACCATGAAGAGATCGACTCAATTCCATTTGAAACATTCACAAGTAGTGATTTACACATTTCGGAGATTTGGATTCAATCCTTCCAAAGAGGGTTGCTACCGAATCCGGATCATCCAGTGACGTTCAATGAGTTCCGATTTAACTTTCGTCCGCAGCGCGGAGAAGTCATTCGATTGGAATTCTACACTGTAGTTGAGATGAGTGGTGATTGGGGGAGCTTCACGAGTGATACCTTGTCGTATTACCTAATTCATTAAACCTATTAAAAAGTGAAAAGGCGTGTCTTTCTGTTTTTGATGTTGATTGGAATTGGCTCAGCTTGCAGCGGAATTTTTGAAAGTTGCCCTCTACCGACGTACGAGTCTGTAAGAATTCGTGGTCATAACTTTTGTTTGTTCGACCAAGGGTGGACTCCACTCGAAACCGGTGATGTGTGTGAGTTTTATCCATTTTCATCAATAAAAAAAGGGAGCCCATTTCTGGACTCCCTTTTCAACTTGGGATGGTTCCCAATACTTCTTTTAATTGTGAACTAGCTTTTGCGTATTCGAGAGCTCTTTTGAGTTTCTCGTCATCAAAGCCGTCACCTCGCGCCACGGAATGAAGTTGATGGCAGCCATGCGGATAGTGTGAACTTCGATGTTTCGAATCCGTGTGTCGAATATCGCTTGTACCTCAGGCTGACTCATGAAGTCATTCAATGCCTCATCTGTTTTCCAGAGGGTCATGAAGTATACTCCGCGAATCGTCCATTTGGTTTGAAGCCCACGATAACCCCGTGAACGGCGAGCGAGTTGTTTGAGTTTCTTGCGCTGAAGTGCGAGTGGTAAAGCGCTTAGTGGATTGCTCCACGTGTTCTTGCTAATAAATGCAATCATCAAGTGTACAAATTAGAGAGAGTTTCGAGTTCTGCAAATTTAGGTTACGGCCCTTATCTAAAGGCACTACTAGTAGTTAAAAGTTATAACGATAACCGTGCCGAAAGGGTTGCTTATTGATTTTCAGTTGCTTCAAGAATGATATTCCTGATCATGCCCTTAAAAATGAAAGCGTGAAAGGGCAAAACTGAGAACCAATAGAGTCTGCCTGCTAGGCCGGTTGGACGAAATGTGGCGACTTGTTCAATCTCCATCCTATCCTTATCTACGTTTCGTAGGTGAAAAGAGAGCCAAGCTTCGCCCGGCAATTTCATTTCTGCAAAGAGCAAGAGTGTTCCTTCTTCCTTATCTGCCTTTATTACCCTCCAAAAATCGAGTGCATCGCCCGCTATCAATTCGGTTTCATCACGTCGGCCACGGCGAAGTCCAACACCACCCACCACTTTGTCTAGCCAACCTCGAAGCCTCCACAGAGCATTTCCATAGTACCAGCCTCGTGATCCTCCAATAGAGAAGACGTTTGTGATGACTTGCTCCTTTTTGTTTGCAGGGAAGGTCATTTTCTTTTCATCAACGAAGCATCCATATTTAGGCACTTCAATAAAATCTGATGTTCGGATATCCTTTGCACCCGCTACACGCGAATCTTTCCAGGAGGATAGAACTAGATTTTGGGCAATCTTCGAAAAGGCCAACTCTATACTTTCCTTGTAGGAGATGAGATCTAGTGGTATGTGTTTTTGAATTTCTGGATTCTTCACAACCACGGGAACCTTCATGCTGTGAACAAGATTTACAGCCAATGGATAGGTGGTACTTGTCATGAAATACAACCTATGTGAACTCAGGTTTGGAGTCATCACCGGAATACTGATAATCACTCGTTTTAGTTTCCGCACAGACGCAAAACCCATGAGCATTTCCTTGTACGAGAGGATATCTGGACCTCCAATTTCGAAACTCTTCCCTCGGGTATCGGGCACGTCAAGCACTCCAATTAAATATTGAATCACATTGCGAATGGCAATGGGTTGGCATTTTGTTTTGAGCCATTTGGGTGCAAGCATGATTGGGAGCTTTTCAACCAAATCGCGAATGATTTCAAAAGACGCGCTGCCAGAGCCTACAATGATACCCGCCTTAAGTTGCGTTACGGGTACTTTGCCTGAGGAGAGAATTTCACCCACAAGCTGACGGCTCTTCAGGTGCTCGGAAAGCTCTTCGGCATTGTCGATTCCCCCTAAGTAAACAACCTGCTGACAGGAGGTTTTGTCGATGTATTGCACAAAGTTTCGAGCGGTGGCCTCTTCAGACTTGCTGAATCCGCTGATGGAAGAACGCATCGAATGTATGAGGAAGTAGGCGGCGTCGAATTCAGTCGGAAAATCAGCCGGTACAGGCTGCTTAAAGTCGTGCTCTAGGATTTCAACTTGTGACTTGGTAGAGTCGGGGAGGGAGAGACGCGATGCATCACGTACTACGCATAGTATGTGGTGACCTTGGTCTAACAAGGCGGGCATCAGCCTTCTACCGATATATCCGTTCGCGCCGGTGAGTAAGATTTTCATTCTGATAATCTAACGCGAAATCTAACAATCAGTTCATATCACCAAGTAGTATGCATGTGAACTAAAATGCTTATTTTTGCATGCAATTTCAGACCAAAATTGCAGCGTTCTATGTCCAATTCCGGTAAAGTGATTGGTGAATATCTCACCTACGACGACGTTCTACTCGTCCCAGCATATTCAGAAGTGCTCCCACGCAATGTGGACATCAGCACGAAGTTTACACGCAACATTGAATTGAAAACTCCGATTGTTTCGGCTGCCATGGATACGGTAACCGAATCAGCGATGGCTATTGCTATTGCTCAAGACGGAGGCATCGGGGTACTTCACAAGAACATGACCATCGAGCAGCAGGCCATGGAAGTGCGCAAGGTGAAGCGCGCAGAATCTGGTATGATCCTCGACCCTGTGACGCTCAACGGTGAAGCTACGGTTCAGGATGCCAAGAACATGATGGCCGAATACAAGATTGGTGGTATTCCTGTAGTTGATGCTTCGCGCAAACTCATCGGTATTATTACCAACCGCGATCTTCGTTTTGAGCGTGACAATTCACGTTTGATCAGCGAAATCATGACCAAGGAAAACCTCATCACCACTTCGGAGAATACTTCTATGGAGGAGGCTGAGGACATTCTTCAACGTCACAAGATTGAGAAGCTGCCCGTGGTTAAAGAGGATGGAACGCTTATCGGACTCATTACCTACCGCGACATCTCCAAAATGAAGATTAAGCCAAATGCATGTAAAGATGGGTTTGGAAGACTTCGCGTTGCTGCGGCTGTTGGTGTAACTCCAGACGTTATCGATCGAGTTTCTGCACTCGTAGAATCTCAGGTTGATGCGGTCATCATCGATACGGCTCACGGACATACTAAAGGGGTGGTTGACGCACTTAAAGCTGTTAAGGAGAAGTTCCCTAATCTCGATGTAGTTGTGGGTAACGTTGCTACAGCAGAGGCCGCCAAGTATCTAGCTGATGCGGGTGCCGATGCAGTTAAAGTAGGTATTGGTCCAGGTTCGATTTGTACAACTCGTGTCGTTGCAGGTGTAGGCGTTCCGCAGCTCAGTGCTGTTATGGAAGTTGCCAAGGCCCTCAAAGGAACCGGTGTGCCAGTTATTGCCGACGGTGGTATCCGTTTTACGGGTGATATCGTTAAAGCCATTGCCGGTGGTGCAGACTGTGTGATGCTTGGGTCACTCCTTGCAGGTACCAAAGAATCTCCAGGTGAAACGATCATCTACGAGGGACGTCGCTTTAAGTCATACCGCGGTATGGGGTCAGTTGAAGCCATGCAGCAAGGTTCAAAAGACCGTTACTTCCAAGATGTTGAGGACGACATCAAGAAACTTGTTCCAGAAGGAATTGTTGGTCGCGTTGCCTACAAAGGCGAAGTGACTGAGATGATGTACCAGTTTATTGGTGGTCTAAGAGCCGGTATGGGATACTGTGGTTCTAAGGATATAGAAACAATTAAGGAAAAAGCTCAATTCGTGAGAATTACATCTGCAGGTGTGGCAGAATCGCACCCACACGATGTGACAATTACACGTGAGGCTCCAAACTACAGCCGTTCATAAAATAGGGTTGTAAAAGATATAATCCCCTGTTGGACGAAAGTTCGGCAGGGGATTTTTTTGTGCGTAGGATTACTACGTACATATCTTTAAGCAAGTTAATCTTGATAATGGCAATGCAGAGAATAGTAGGAAACTCTATGATTCCGACATCTGGCTCTCGAGAGCATCGATCTTCCTATACGCATCCTGGAAAAACTGAAAGCGGCTCTTTTCACCCATTTGGCTGATGAGAGTTGCCTTTCCAACCATGTTCTTAAACCATTGATCGGTCTGATTGGCATACCCTTCATGCGTAGTTTCGAGCATATTGAAGGTATGGTGCCCTAAAAACACAGCCTTACGTTCGATGAGGTCCACCGTAGCTGCATTCGTCGTAAGCTCGATTTCACTGATGTATAAATCGTACTTACCGGGTTTGTCTTGTTCATCCTTGTAACCACGCACCGCTAAATCTTCAATTCCTTTCACAAGCGAACGGATGTCGTTGATTATAGAAAACCCGACTTCAGGCGTTGCGAATAAGCCAGACTCCCAATAGTATTGAACTTGACGAAGCGTGCTGTTTATGGTAGAGTAGGACCACAGTTCTTGGCAATCGACCTTGCAGTACTCCTTGTACACCTTCTCGCATAGTTCGATTATGTGGAGGGGAACAACATCTTCATCCAGTTTTTGCGTCATCAGTTCGCCTACACCCATGATGGAACGCATCCAATAGAAGACCTTGAATTTGGTAAGCATGCCAGCTCTCACGTTGTGGAAGATGGGAATGTCCTGACTGCAGTACTTAATAGAAGCTCCAGGAATCTTAGAGATGATACGAAGGTTATCCAGCAGTCGCTGAAAGTAACGCTCCATGCCTTCGATATCCGCTGTAATAGGCGTATACCCAAAAGATACCATACCTATTGCCTCCTTGGTAAGGCCACCGAGAGAAACATTGTATTTCTCTGATAATATGTAAGATTCCTCTAGGGAAATCGGTGTTTCGCCACGTACTCGACGGTATGCACTATCCATGCTAATGCCTAGTGTATCAGATAGTTCCGTAGCGAGAGAGACATTCGAGGGAAGCACTGCCTTGATCTGACTCAAGAAGGTATCCTGAATGTTTTCGGAATTTTCTTTTCTCATAGTATGCGAAAGATACAATTGATATTTGCAAAATTCGCAAATCAAGAGCTCCCAGTTGCATTTTTCGCAACTGACGACCGTCTTTTTCGCTTTTCTCCTATTTCATTACGGATTTCCGCTACGTAGTTACCGCAGCATGCCGATATATCGTTATGCAGGGCTAATAAACTGCCCTAGGTTTGCCATGTAATCAAAAACAAAGAGCCATGAAACGTATTGCTCTATTTATCGGTTTGACAATGGTATTTTCAACTATGAATGCCCAAGACAACAGTTCAATGCAAGGGAGTACAGAAACTATTGCCGTATTAAGCATGGATTCCCGAGGCATAAACATCGACAACATAGCCATGGGAAACCTGGTGCGTCTGGAATTAGAGAAGACACAGCGCTATGAGGTGATGGACAAGTATGACGTCGCACATGAAATGGAACAGGCAGGTATCGATGCCTCCAAGTGCTTCGGTAAAAATCAGCTCGTAGAGGCTGGGGGAATTCTGAAAGCTCAGAATATGCTCACGGGATCAGTGGAGAAATTTGGAGATAAGATTATCTACACCCTCAGGTTGATTGATGTAGAGGAAGAGAGAATTGAAAAGACTACCGTGATTGAGTTCGTCTTCCAGATTGAAGACATTCAAACTATGACCGAACTCACAATCAAAGACTTGCTAGACATTGAGTACGATCAAATGGCGTACGATATGTTGGCAAATTTCGAACGACCAATTACCAATGATCGCACTTCGTTGAGTCTGGATGGACCTCGATTCGGCGTGCAATTCTTAGAAGGACGTCTAGGTGAGCGAGTTAGCGATAGCCGCGAAAACGGCGGATTGGGAATGGCAGTGCCGATGACCTCAGTATTCGGGTATCAATGGGAAACCCAATATATCAGTCGCGGTGAATTCCAAGCGCTTTTCGAGTTCATTCCTACCATCAATGCGATTGAAACGGGAACGCCATCCTTTAGTCTGACCATTCTCCATGGCATGCGCTACGACGGATGGGAATTGGGCTTCGGTCCGGCCTTTAGAGTCATGAAACTTGGTCAGGGTTACTTCGACGACAACAACAGATGGACCCTCGCAAACGAGGTGCCTGACGGCAGTAACTACGAGTTAGTCACCAACTTCGATGCGCGTGGCGATGTGAAGCTTAACACAGGGTTGATTGTTGCAGTAGGCAAAACATTTCGCAACAGTTATATAAACGTGCCTGTGAACCTGTATTGGTCACCGAGCCCACAGCTTGAATCCAACATTATAGGACTAGTGGTAGGATTCAACATCGCAAACTCTCCAGTTCGCAAAACGCCTAACTAACGAGCCTCATACCAAACCAAGCTCGATTTCTCTCTCTTCACTCGGAATAGTCCCGCTTCGGCGGGACTTTCCTCTTTATAGCGCCCCAGCTTTTATTTCTTCGACAACATCTGGATCGAGTAGAGTGGAGGTGTCACCCAAAGAGGAGGTATCTCCTTCAGCCACCTTTCGAAGAATTCTTCGCATGATTTTCCCCGATCGCGTTTTGGGTAAGCCGCTCACAAACTGAATCTTTTCAGGTTTGGCAATCTTTCCAATTTCTTCAACAACTGTTTCGACGATTTCAGCTCTGAGAATATCTTCATTCTCAACGGCGTCGCGAGTAATCACATAAGCATAGATTCCCTGGCCTTTGATGTCATGCGGATACCCAACCACTGCAGATTCAGCTACCTTTTCATTCGCATTGATGGCATTCTCAATTTCAGCCGTTCCAAAACGGTGTCCAGATACGTTAATCACATCATCCACCCGCCCGATGATTCGGTACATCCCGTTTGCATCTCTCTTGGCTCCGTCACCCGTGAAGTAGTATCCTCCATAATGGCTGAAATACGTTACTCTACATCGTTCATGGTCACCATAAGTCGTTCTCAGAATGCTCGGCCAAGGATGCTTTACGCAGAGGTACCCTTCAACTTCATTCTCTTCAATTACTTTCCCTTCTTGATCGAGCAATACGGGTTGTATTCCCGGTAGCGGGCGGCCGGCGTGAGCAGGTTTCATAGGACTGTGGCTCCCCAATCCAGAAATCATAATGCCCCCAGTTTCGGTTTGCCACCAAGTGTCTACTACTGGACATCTTTCCTTTCCAACGTGAATATAATACCATTGCCAAGCCTCTTCATTTATTGGCTCACCAACGGTTCCAATAACCTTTAGCGAGTCGAGGCTATAGCTAAGAACGTGGTCATCGCCGCAAGCCATAAGGGCACGAATGGCCGTCGGTGCTGTGTAAAATTGGTTTACGCCATACTTGTCACAAACCTGCCAAAATCTTCCTGGATCTGGAAAAGTAGGGACGCCTTCAAACATGAGTGTCGTGGCGCCATTTAGTAATGGTCCGTAGACGATATAGGTATGTCCAGTGATCCAACCAATGTCAGCCGTACACCAGTACACGTCACTTTCCTCATACTGAAAGACGTTCTTAAAGCTGTACCCTGCATAAACCATGTAGCCTCCGCAAGTATGTACGACTCCCTTTGGTTTTCCGGTTGAACCTGAGGTGTAGAGAATGAAGAGCATATCTTCACTGTCCATAGGTTCTGCGGGGCAATCTTTCTCCGCATCCTTTAACTCTTCGTGAAGCCAGAAATCGCGCTTATCAACCATGTTGACAGCCCATTTTGTTCGCTCTGCTACGAGCACTGTCTGTACAGATGGACAATTCTGAAGCGCTTCATCAACAACTCTCTTCACTGGAATTTCTTTTGCACCGCGATAAAGACCATCGCTGGTCAGAACCATCTTAGCTTCTGCGTCATTAATTCTATCGGCTAAGGAGTGAGCGGAGAATCCAGCAAAAACAACAGAGTGCACTGCACCGATTCGCGCACATGCCAAAACGGAGATGGTCAATTCGGGAATCATAGGCATATAGATTGCGATTCGATCCCCTTTTTGAATACCATGCTTTTTGAGAACATTTGCCATTTGGCAGACTTTCTCATGCAATTCACGGTACGTATATCGTATGAATCGCTCTTTTGGGTCATTCGGTTCCCAAATTAGCGCCAGTTTATTTCCGCGCTCTTCCAAGTGTCTGTCTAAACAGTTCTCGGTGATGTTGAGCTTCGCATTCACAAACCACCTTACACTGGGCTCCTTAAAATTCCATTTACAAACCGTATCCCATTTCTTTTGCCATGTAAAGTTCTCTGCGGCAATATCCTCCCAGAATTTATCAGGATTTTCAATCGCTGCTTTTGTAGCGTTTTCGAACTTTTCTGGAGAGTTAATGTGGTAATAGCTCATGTGAGAGTTGTTGGGGTTTGTGGAGGAATAAGGTAAAGTTTTTTCAAAAAAAAAACTCCCTTTGGTCGTAAGTACGCCTTCGGCGAAAATGCTCCTTGCAGTCGCAAGTGCGCCTGCCGGCGCAAAGGCTCCCTGCGGTCGCAAGCTCCTACCGTCGGAAAGGCTATCCTAGAATGTATAAGACATCCCATCTGGAGGTAAGAGTGAGCTTTGGTTGACGGGTTCCTATCTTGCTGCCGAAGGCTGCCTTGTTCTCAGCCGTTAGGCTGCAGAGCTTTATCGCCAACGGGCAATTCTTGCGCGAAGCGCATTAAAAAAAGAAACCCCCACCTTTCGGTGAGGGCTCCTCAATATCGAATCTTACTCAGGTACTAAACCTTCGCAGATACCTTTGGTCCGCCGGCAAGGATTTCCTCGCTAGCGTTACTTTCAAATTTGGTGAAGTTCTTCTCAAACTTACCGGCAAGCGTAAGGGCAGCTTCGTCATATGCGTCGCCATCAGCCCAAGTTTGCCTTGGATCGAGAATCTCATCAGGTACATTCGGACAAGCTGTTGGCATGCTCAAACCGAATACTGAATGCTCCTTGTATTCAACTCCGTCAAGATCACCGGTAAGTGCAGCTGTAATCATTGCACGAGTGAACTTGAGTTTGATACGTGATCCTGTGCCGTAGGCACCACCAGACCATCCTGTGTTCACCAACCAAACATTTACACCTACTTCCTGCATTTTTGCAGAGAGCATTTCGGCATACTTAGTTGGGTGAAGCGGCATAAAAGGAGCTCCAAAACATGCACTAAATGCAGCTACTGGCTCAGTGATGCCCGCTTCAGTACCGGCAACCTTAGCGGTGTAGCCAGAGATGAAGTAGTATGCAGCCTGACCAGGCGTTAATTTAGAAATTGGAGGCAATACACCTGTCGCATCAGCGGTCAAGAAGAAGATGTTCTTCGGATTGTGACCAACAGAAGGAACCTGGATATTGCGGATGTGCTCGATTGGGTAGCTCACGCGAGTGTTCTCGGTGATAGACTTATCGTGGAAGTCAACCTCATTCGTGCCATCAATAAATGTAACGTTCTCTAAGAGCGCTCCAGGCTTGATAGCGTTGAAGATGTCTGGCTCTTTTTCTGCACTTAGGTCAATAACCTTGGCGTAACAGCCACCTTCGAAGTTGAAAATAGCGTTGTCAGATGTCCAACCGTGCTCATCGTCACCAATAAGCTTACGGTTCGGGTCTGCAGACAACGTAGTTTTTCCCGTACCTGATAATCCAAAGAAGATTGCCGTATCACCGTCTTCGCCAACGTTGGCAGAGCAGTGCATAGACAATGTGTTCTTAGAATGTGGAAGGATGAAGTTTAATGCAGAGAAGATGCCTTTCTTCATTTCGCCGGTATACCCTGTTCCTCCGATGAGGATGGTTTTTTTGGCGAAACTCATGATGGCAAAGTTGTGCTGACGAGTCCCGTCTACGGCAGGATCTGCTTTAAATCCTGGCGCATTGATAATGGTCCATTCAGCTTCGAAGTTTTTCAACTCCTCTTCAGAAGGATTGATGAACATGTTGCTTACGAACAAGTTGCTCCAAGGCAATTCGTTGATGGCGCGGATGTTCATTTTGTAGCGGTCATCGGCACAAGCGTATACATCGCGAGCGTACAATTCCTTTCCAGAAAGGTAATCACACACCTTAGCGTGCAAACGGTCGAATGCCTCTGGGTCAAAACCGATGTTGATGTCACCCCACCACACGTGGTCTTCGGTGTGCTCATCGCGAACGATGAATCGGTCTTTAGGCGAACGGCCTGTAAATTCTCCTGTGTTTACTGAAATGGCTCCTGAGTCGGCACGTACGGCCATGTTGTTTTCAACACTAATCTCAGCGAGCTTTTCTGTACTTAGATTCCAATGCACTTGCGCATCCCGGATGCCATAAACTGATAAATCAGCGCTGGCCGGTTTGATGGCTTCGTTATTCATGATTACAGAATCGACTTTCAATGGGTTATCCTGCAAAATTAGACACTTATACCTTAAATCAACCTCTATTTGCGGACTTTTCGCGGAGAATGTTGATAAACAGCACTATCCATCCTATGATGAGCAGCATTCCGCCGATAGGTGTCACGGGGCCTAGCGCAGAAAGAGAGACGCTCATCAACTCATCTGTTGTTAACAAATAGATGGATCCAGAGAAGAGAATGACTCCTCCAATGAAGAGATATAAAATAGTCTTGTTGAACGACTTGTAGCGGGCCAAAATTAGGAGTGCTAGTCCGTGATAAATCTGGTATCTAACCGCTGTTTCAAAACTGTCGAGTGCAGCTGGAGTTAACGACTTCTCCAAGGCATGAGCACCCATGGCTCCCAATATCACTCCTAATACCATAAAGATGGTACCTGCCATCATTCCACCTCGCTCTGCTTTGCTAGCCATTCTGAAAACTGATTTTTATACTGATTAAAATCGAAGAGGTCTCGCAGTGATCCGAAATTCTCAGCATCTGTACAGAACGGATACAAACGCTGGAGAAGCATAAACCGTGAAGGGTCGAACGCCGATAATTCGCCAAACTTTCGAATCTGTGCTACGGTCATATCGTTCTTCCCAGCCCAAGCAATCATCGCCTGAGATCTGTCAAACTCCAAGTCAATCTCCGAAATTCTATCCAGTGCCTGATCGAATGTTTCCACCTCAATCTCTAGGGAATCTGGATCCGCTATGGCAATTACATCTGGTTCTGGTAAATCAGTAAGAGCGGAGTCCATGCGAATCGAATCCTCAATCGATATAAATGCGGTAGATACGGAAGCAACATCGAAAGTAGAGTTTCCAGAAATCGATGTTATTTCGGTTGTAACAGGACCAGACCGATAGAATAGGCGCTCACTTCCGAGTCCGTCATCCTCTAAGATGTACTTTCTCTTCTCAGAGATACCCAGTTTAATAGTCTTTGACGTAACAAGAGTGCTATCTCGAATGACATAGAGAATGTGCGGATTCGTATCGGTTTCAAACGCTGCAGAAGTTAGATTTTCACCGATTTTGACAGAATCGAGTATCAAATCTGCTGACTGTGGAAGATCCACTTGAATAACTTGCGCGGATACGGTCCACGTACTCAGTAAAATCAGGAAGGTTACTATTCTGACGCTCACTAACATGGCCGAAAGCTAAGAAAAAACACGGCTAGAGATGAGGTGGGAAGTGTTCGATTTATAACTTTGACTCCCCATGAATGTGAATCGTTCAACGCTTAAATAACCCATGAAGCATATTCTTCTCATCGGAGCCGGAAGGTCAACCAAGAGTTTAGTCGATTATATTGCAAAACACGCAGGAAAGGCAGATTGGACAATGACCATCTGTGATCAGAATACCGCGTTAGCCGAAAAGAGAGCATCTGGCGACGATCGCTTCAATGCGATCTCTCTCGATATTACGAATGAAGAGGAGCGCCGTGGAGCTATTGAAAAGGCAGATTTGGTGATCAGTATGCTTCCAGCCCACATGCACGTGCCTGTTGCTGAGGACTGCATTTCTATGAAGAAGCACATGGTTACTGCGAGTTATGTGAGCTCTCAAATGGAAGCGCTCAACGATAAGGCTGTAGAAGCAGGGGTTATTTTGATGAATGAGATCGGAGTAGACCCAGGTATCGATCATCTTTCTGCCATGAAAGTCCTCGATGAAATTCGAGCGAAGGGTGGCGAAATGAAGATTTTCGAATCCTTTACTGGTGGTCTGGTCGCCCCAGAAAGCGACAATAACCCGTGGGGGTATAAGTTTAGTTGGAACCCTAGGAACGTCGTTCTTGCTGGAGCTGGAGGAGCAGTGAAGTTCATGCAAGAGGGCAAGTACAAGTACATCCCTTATCATCAACTTTTCCGCAGAACCGAATTCATCGACATTCCGCACTACGGTCGATTCGAAGGATATGCAAATCGAGATTCACTTCGCTATAGAGGGGTTTATGGATTGGAGAATATTCCGACCATTTACCGCGGCACACTTCGCAGACCAGGCTTCTGCCGAGCATGGGATGTGTTCGTTAAGTTGGGAATGACCGACGACAGCTATCAATTGGAAGGCGTGAAGGATATGACGCACCGCTCTTTTCTGAATACCTTCTTGGCTTATAATCCTCAAGATTCGGTAGAACTCAAGTTGATGCACTATTTGCAAATACCTCAGGATTCCGAGTTGATGGAAAAGCTCGAATGGCTTGATTTGTTTGAAGAGACACCTTTGGGGCTTGACAAGGCAACACCAGCGCAGGCGTTACAACATATCTTGGAAAAGAAATGGGGAATGGACCCTCAAGATCAAGATATGATTGTCATGTGGCACAAGTTCGGATTCTCTCTTAACGGTGAGAACAAAATGATTGAGAGTCACATGGTTCGCAAAGGAAAAGACGCCGAGAATACGGCAATGGCAGAAACGGTTGGCTTGCCGGTTGGTATTGCAACTCGTATGATTCTCGAAGAGAAGATTACCACTCCTGGAGTACACCTCCCGATCACTAAGGAAATCTATGAACCGATTCTGGCTGAGTTGGCAGAGGAGGGGATTACATTTGAGGAGAGGGAAGTGGAGTATAAGGGATATTAGGAGGCAACAGTCGAGAGGCAAGAGACTTGAGGCTTAGGGCGAAGGTCTAGTGGTACAAAAGATGTGAATAGAGAATTATGAAAGCATTGGAGCGTGTGTTTATAATTATTTTAGGTGTTGGTTTGATGCTTAAAGTTTTGAAACTCCCCTTTGCTACTTACTCGATAATGCTTGGACTTGCCTTATTGGCTTGCTTTTATTTTCTCACCTCAATGGCATTTTTGAATGGATTGAAATTCTCGGAAGTGTCCGATGCTCGAACAAGAGGTGTAATTTCAAGCAAGCATTTGAGCCTCGCTATTCTAAGTGGATTGGGTCTTGCTGAAATTTGCGTTGGACTCTTATTCTCGTCAATACATCTGCCTGGAGGAGATTTCAGTTTACTCATAGGGCTAGTGATCTCGACAGTGATGATTGTGCTCATTCTCCTCTTCATAGATTCACCTAGCCCCATGAGGAGACTCGGTTTATACAGGTTGCTCGTTGGAATTGTGGTTGGGGCAGCTGCGTATATCTACTACTTCCCGTTCGTGGGTTAGATCGCTCATTGGACACAGGGTGAACTAGCGAAAGAGTTAAACTGTACCAGGGTAGAGGAAAGGTTGAGAAGAGGTTTAATTAAGGGGGCTATTCAGCCCCTCCCGGTCTGAAGTTCCAAATCATTTTCGAATAGAAGTCAATTTTCACGGGGACAATTTTGTTCAATTGTGTGAAGTTGAAAACTACCCGTTTTTAAACGTTTACCATCCGACTAGTGTGCGATGGGAAGTGTAGCTTGAGAACGGGGAGGGGTTTGTAGGCCCCCTATGAAAACCCATGGTCAAACCGTCCGAATATTCCCGAATTCTACCCTGATTCATAGGAGTCATTCATGAAGAAGACCACTGCATCTATTCGCGAAGACACTCGGGTTTCAGAATAATATGAAATGTCCCAACGTTAGATTTATCTAACCGCCGCGCTCATGAACCGTCTTACAGCCTACGCAATTCTCGTTGCGACCTTCATGTTATCTGCATGTAGCCCCACTACTGATGCTCAACATAAGAAGGCTTTTGAAGAACATATACTGAAGATTTCTACTGATCGGATTAATAAATCAATTCACTTGCTTAGAAGAGAGCTCCAAGTAACCTATCAAGAAAGAAATTATCCACGTCTGAAGCCTTGGGTTCAACTTTCTGAAAAGACGGTAAGGAGCTTACATCAGTACTCGAAAATGAGCCATGAATCTGGTAATACGCCTGAATTAGAGGCTGAATACGAACGCTTAGTAGAAGAGTTTTATGAACATCTGCAATATGGAGAAGACAGGGATGTTCTCAAAGACTCATTGTTGGCATATGCTCAAGGTTCTAGCGCGGTTCTTAAGGAGTTTATTTTGACCGACTTATGTTTTTCTGTGGTTGAGGCGATAATGAGCAATCAAAACATCTGTATTTCGATAGTATACCCTGGCTCCACCCTGTGCATTCACGAGACGAGAACAAGTGAAGGTGTCTACTCAAGTGTAGAGCACACCTTCTGGGATTATCCCAAACGTTGGGAATCCTCACATGAAATATGGCGCGCAGATACCATCATCATTGATAGTCTTTTGTTCAATGGAAGTGCATATAACCCTGAATGGGTGGACTCCTATTCTAATAGGATAGATATCAGCGTGAGTACGAGTGCTCTGGGTAAATATGACATATATAGCAGGGCGTACTTTTCTTACGAAAATCAACGCGATTCGATTTATCAACACCATACATTCTAAGATTATGCTTCGAGGAAGAATCACCCTAGTTTATTTGTTGGGTCTGATGGTAATCGGAGGATGCCATAGCGACGCTAATCAATCCCTAATAGAGAACCTCGAACGATCTACAGCAATAGTCAAAGAGAACTCTCAATCCTTGCACTATTACTTGATGCATGCTGGGGCCGAAAAAATGAGAGCACAGCCGATTGCCCGCCTCTCTAATGCTATATCATACCGAGAAATCCTCTTTGATCAAAGTTGGAGTAAAGCGACTTCAAAGAACCATCTACTCTTAATCTATCAAGAGTATGAGCACTACATGGATTCTGTTTGCCGTGAAATGGACTGCCAAATTGAATTGGTAGAAGACTCCGAGTTGGAGGGGCTAGATGATTACGAATTGAAGCAGGTGTTGAGGTATAGAGCATACGAACTGTCATACACCCTGCGTGATCAATTGATTCGATATGTTGACGTGGGGGTGATATCTTGCGGATTCTCTAGCCTGCATGGAATTGATTCTCTTAGTGTAAAGGGTAATTCAGCGGCTGTTTACATCACCACAATGGCAGCTAATTTGGGTGAGAATAACTGGACTGTTGTTCCACGCGAAATAAAAAGAAACGGCAAACCATTCGAGTGTTATCCGATCAAAGGGATTAGAAATCCCCAGAATGTTTTTCAATTTTCTGAACTACCACCAGGAGATTACGAGGTGGCATTCCATATTGGGAATATTCAACATTTAAGAAATCTTGACTTGAGGAATGAAGGTGTGCATAATCTCTATATCACCACATTTACCATCCCGAAGAAAGATTGATCCAAAGAAGTAGGGCGTAAACATTAACTTGGCGTGTGACCTGTCAACCAAAATCAGGAAGGGACAAGGGACAAAGCCTGTTCCAATAGTCCGAAAGTCTATTAGTCCATAGGTCCATCATTCCGCTCCTCCATCACTCCCCAACCTTACAACACCACATAAAAATCCCTCAGCAATTCTTTATACTCCTCCGTCCAACTTCTCGGAGCATTCTCTACCGAAATCTCACCCAATTGCGGCGCTTCGGCAGGATATCGCTTACCGAATTCATATAACCTCCGCTTTACTGGACCACCAACGCGACCTCGAACCTGTACGCTTCTGTGCAAGTGCAGGCTATTCTGCTCAGCTAGCTCCGCGAATTCACGAGCTCTATCCTCCGGAATGATTAGCGCGAAGGTTCCCGTGTCGGATAAGAGCCGGGATGCATTTGTTGCCAGTTCCGAGAAAGAAAGGGTATCGTCGTGGCGCGCCGTATCGCGCGCTCCTTCTCCCGATTTACTACTGCGATTGAAGAATGGAGGATTGCAGACGATTAAGTCAAATGGCTCATCTTCAAAATCTTGAATCGAAGATTCGACGATTTCGATACGCTGAGCAAAAGGAGAGGATTCCACGTTCTCCCGCGCCTGTCCTAAACACGAACTCTGAATGTCAATGCCAATAATCTCAGCCTCTGGAAACCGTTGAGCAATCATCAAGGCGATTAACCCAGTTCCGGTTCCAATGTCCAATACACGTAAGGTATGCTGATTGGTTCCTGCCCATGCGCCTAGCAACGATCCGTCCATGCCCACTTTCATGGCGCATTTATCGTGGTGGACGGTGAATTGTTTGAATTTGAAGGACATTGGTGGTGGACTTATGGATTGATGTTCCGACCGAAGGGAGGAATCCCGAGAAGCGGAGCTGATTCGGGAGAGGGTTAGAGGGTTAGAGGGTTAGAGTGTTAGAGGGGTGGAGGGTTGGAGGGTCAGACATGCAATACATAAGGCTTCGGAAAATCTTCAATTGGCACGTGGCTTCAGTTTGTGCATCCAGGGTTAGATTGTTGGACATGTAATACATAAGGCTTCGGAAAATCTTCGATTGGCACGTGGCTTCGGTTTGTGCATCTAGGGTTTAGAGGGTTAGACATGCAATACATAAGGCTTCGGAAGATCTTCGATTGGCACGTGGCTTCAGCCCGTGCATCTAGGTTTAGAGGGTCAGACATGCAATACATAAGGCTTCGGAAAATCTTCAATTGGCACGTGGCTTCAGCCCGTGCGTATAGGGTTAGATTGTTGTGCATGTAAAACATAGGCTTTCCGAAAATCCTTCAATTGGCACTGGGCTTCAGCCCGTGCAACTTTAGTCAGAGGGCTGGACTTTCCAATTCTCCTCGGCTTAGGCCTTTCATCCGCCGAATGGCGGGTGATCCTTTTCTCTCCCGCCAGCCGGCGGGGAGAATCCTTTCACCGAGGAACGAGGTGATCCTTTCACTCCGTCAGAAAATCAAACAACCTCGGTCTTAACGTTACATAGAAAATGATTTGTGCTAGGCTTAATAAAATGAAGTAATCGTTTTGTTCTAGGATGGAGAAGACGAGGAGCACGAATGTGCCCACTTGAACCATGACCCACAGCACGATGTAGGCGCCTTGCAGGTTGTTGACTCGGTCAATCATATCCGCGTTTTCGCCCTCTGTGCTTATGCGACTTTGGAAAGTGTTCCAGGCGATGATGTCGAGACCCAAAATTCCAAGTGGCAGTGCCCAATGAAATAGATTGGACAATTCGAAAATGAACTGATTGTCTTCACGAAGGAATAGCAGTACAACTCCTAGAAATGCCATTTGGGCGAATAGGAGCAGAAAAAATATCGATTGCAGTGATCGCGGATCGAGTGGAGGTTGCTTCATGAGTTAATTCATCGATATAAATCGACCAGTCCGTCTGGAACTTGAAGGTACAAACAACCTTCGGAACGGTCAATTTTCTCAATGAACTCATCCACCATTGGAATAAGAATTTCAGCCTCACCTTCTTCTACTTGGAGTACGGGTTGACCTGGACGGTCAATCACATCTTTCACAGTTCCAATGAGATGTCCGTTAGCGTGGACTTGAAAACCTGCGATTTCGTGGAAGTAAAAGTTTTTTCCTTCGAGCGGTGGGAGGGAGGAAAGTGGGAGGAACAACTCCCGGCCCATGAGTGCTTCGGCTTCACGACCACTTTTTACTTCTTCGAAACGAAGGAGGAGTTGGTCCTTTTTCAGGAGCTGGGCATGGGTAATAAAAAAAGGAATCAGTCCTCCGCCTTCCAGCAATAGGACTGATTCCAAATTTTGGTAGTAGTCGGGACGATCGGTATCGATCTTCGCTACTACGTCGCCTTTGTAGCCATGTTGACGAGTAATTGTTCCGAGAACGAAACAGTCTTCGGTACGCATATCGTCAATGTGGAATTACTCGGCAGACTTTTCTTCTTCGCTAGCTTCTTCAGCAGGAGCTTCAGCTTCAGCGGCAGGAGCCTCTTCAGCTGGTGCTTCGGCAGCTACTTCTTCAGTAGCCTCTTCAGCAGCTTCCTCTTCGGTTGGCTCAGGAGCGTTCTTGGCGGCGATAGCCTCAGCACGCTTCTTGTTCACCTCAGCTTCAGCTTCAAGACGAGCCTTGCGGTCAGCGTCTTTAGCGCTAGTCAAAGATTCACGCTTAGATTGGATGCGATTTTCTTTCTCTTCCAACCACGCGTTGAATTTTTCTTCTACCTGCTCCTCAGTAAGGGCTCCTTTTTTAACACCTTCGAGAAGGTGCTTCTTCATGAGCACTCCTTTGTAAGACAAGATAGCACGAGCAGTGTCACTTGGTTGAGCACCTTTCATAACCCAATCTACAGCACGATCAAAGTCTAGATCGATAGTTGCAGGGTTTGTGTTAGGATTGTACTGGCCGATCTTCTCGATGTATTTTCCATCACGCTTAGCTCTTTGATCTGCTACTACGATGGTGAAGATGGCGCGGCGCTTACGGCCGTGACGTTGCAAACGAATTCGTGTTGCCATGTTTTAATCGGTTAAGGGTCCGAAACCCGGTTGATTAATAAATAATGAATTTGAGGGCGCAAATATCGGTACAATATTCCGATATTCAACCAACTACTTGTAATAAAAGCACGTGTGTACTTTTAGAAACAGGTGTTCAACTCTCATAATTCTCTCTCATGATTCGAAAGGTTATACTCCTATTCATCTTTTCAGTCCTCACTTTTGTCCATTCCCAAGGTCAGTTCCTGGACAAATACACGCATACTTCTCAGTTTACCGAAACGCGATTCATGGAAATCATGAACGATGAAGTTTATTACGTACGATTGGACTATGATTCGGAATTCACAGAAGCTGAAACATGGCTTGTTCGCGCAGACCGTCAGTTGGAGACCATTCATGAAGTAAGCTTGAATCAGCAACTAGGTCTACCAGATTCTGTGTCGGTGTATGTTTCCGACATGAAAGTCTATCAATCAAGCTATGTTCATCTTACATACACTACCACCGATTGGAGAAATTCAAACGGATTGACTCAATCGGGATTTCTTAATTATACTGCAGACCTCACAAACGTTTCAGATTACAGTATTGCCTTGAATGATACGAATGGAGTTGTCATCCTAGGTAGCCTTGATCACAATTCCGCTCTATATGTTTACTGAAGTGGAACGTATCACGGTCAAAGCTGTGCCGTAATTGCCCCTCCAGGGAATCTTGCAGATCGGAGTAGTAGATTTTACTTTCCCAACATACTGCCTTCAGGGTTTAGCGCTTTTTTTGACGCTAAGAGCTTGGGCACTAGTGGAGCAATGATGCTTACAACAGACCAGGCGTTCATCCTCGCCGATGTATCGATCTCTTCAGCTTCGGTAATTTCACAGGGGTATCACACCTTTTGGGGACCAGTTACCACTTGGCAGCATTTCCTAGTACAAGAATTAATAAGGCGTGACAACAATGAACTTCCTCTTGCGGTAGGCACTGGGAGGTATTGGGACATGCAACAGACTCCGCCTTATCCCGATGAATATTCCGTTTTTATTTCGGAATCGGATACAGTAAACGAAAAGGGGTTTGCAGATACTCTCTCTTTGGGCACCCTATTACCTCCAACTTCTTCTGTACATACCTTACCGCAAGATATGGCCGACGATTCTGATGCTGATAGTGTGATCATGATTTTCGTGAATACTTCTGCAACGACTTTTTCCTATGCCTATCTCACGGACTCTGCGAGTCTTTCAATAATTAACTACAATGCAAATCAGAACACAACCAATTGGGTGAAGACCTATTCTACGGGCAATAACCTTTCTCCCTATGCTGTAGTAAACCGATTCACAAATGGAGATGTATTAATCGGAATCAACGAACATGCAGTTGATACCTTCGGTTTTCAAAGCTCTGCCATTCACTGGTTGTTGCTCGATTCTGATGTGAGCATTTCCACTCCTGAATTCCATACAACTAACCACAACAACTTTATTTTTCCCAACCCAGCTGCAGATGTTCTCCATATTCACGGGCTAGTAGCTTCTGAAAGTTATTCCTACTCTATTTTGGATGTAAGCGGACGAGTGGTGTCCAATGGAAGTTTGATAGATGACAGCGTGGATCTGAATTCCCTTAATCTCACCGCTGGAATGTACTTCATAGCACTGGAGAGTGAAACTTCAGGAAGTGTGCAGACGTTTGAATTTGTAATAGAATAATCACCTCTTCCTATAAAACCTCAATAACAACCATGGCAACAGGAATAGGTCGGCAACAAGGGCCGATAAGATTACTCCGCTAGTCACTACAGCAAAGTAAAACTGCTCCAAAAACGCCGAGAAAAACTGTGGGATAAATGCCGCCAACATCACGCTGGAACTCAAAACGAGCGCACGACCTACTTGTGCGTTCGTTTCTTTTACCGCAGTCTTAACGTCATTCGTTTCCATCATTTTCAAGCGGAACTTCATCAAGTAATGAATCGTGTCATCAACCGCAATCACAAAGCCAATGGTAAGAATTAGCGCTGTGCTCGTGCCGAGCGGAATATCCATATAGCCAATAACTCCAAGAGCAATCAAAAGCGGCAGAACATTCGGCAATAGCGAAAGTACAAGCATCCGCAAGGATCGGAACAAGAGACTCATGAGAATGGCAATAATGATAAATGCCAAAGCCAAACTCTGGAACATGTTCTCAACGAGCATGTCGTTCGTTGTGTCCATCAAGACCGAATTGCCCGTGAACTCCAACGAATAATTCTCATCTATCTCCGCCAATTTATTTTTAATTCCTGTTTGAATGGCAATTGCGCTATCCGTTTTCACATTCGCCAATCTGGCCGAAATTCGCAGCCATTTACCGTCCAGACTAACAAAGCGGTGGTATCCTACAGAATCTGCTAGAAACCACATGTCGAGGTCTTGTTCCAAATTGCTTTCGCTTTCCGTAAGCTCAAAGTACTCAGGAAGGCCGGCGAATCGAGCCATGTTTAGCGCGGAAGGAATGTCGGAAGCACTTAACACCGAACCAATAGCTGGATTACTGCGCATATACTGCGTTAGCTCTTCAACCACACGAAAGTCCGCAGGGCCATCCACGTAATCATCATCCACCTTTTTTATGCCGATGTCCAAGTAGCGCGCACCACCAAATTCCTCATCAAAGAAGACCAAATCTCTCTTCAAGGTGGCTTCAGGATCGATTTGCCAGTAGTTGGTAACTCCAGATTCTACACGCAAAGCGCCAACAACACCCAATGTGATGACAACCGACATCGTCAACGGCACCGTCCACCTCTTCGCCGCAATACTACTCACATAGTCACCCATCTTGGTCCACGAATCGTTTGTAGCGGCACGTGGTTGCCAAATCTGATTCTTGGCTAGTCTCAAGAAGATGGGAATCACAACTATGCAAACCCCGAACATCATCACCACCCCCCAAGCAGCTTCCCAACCAAAGTTTCGGATGGGTAGAATCTTAGTGGACAAAAGACTCATAAACCCAATGCCCGTGGTTAAGGAGGTTAAGAAAGTTGCGTAACCTGTTTCGCTCCATGCTTCTTTCACAGCATCGCGCAAGCTTAGCTTCAGGTGAAGTTTCCACTGAATCTTAGCATAGAGGTGTACGACATCACTCAGACCAACAATCAGGAGAAGAGGAGGAAAGAGGACCCCAAGAAGGTCAATTGGCCAACCTGCCCATCCCTTCAGGCCAAAGAAGGCCAGCACTCCTAGAACGATTGCGATTGCGGGGAGGACTATGCTGCCTACTCTTCGAAAGAGGATCCACAGCATGACGATTAGCACAACCACTGATCCAATGATTCCTTTTACGGTCTCCGTCTGGAGCATGTCGTTGTACTGAACTTCGCCCCAGTACCTACCCGCCATGTGCGAGCTAGCAAACCGGGCATGCATGATTTGATCAATCTCCCGAAGTCTTTCATAAACCGAATCCTTGGGATACGTCTCCTCGAATTGCAACACCAAAGCGGGGTATCTGCCTGATTTTGAAACCAACTGATTGGCGGTAAGGGGTAAAGTCATTACCCTAGTCGAGTCGAATGCAGAGATTGTGTCATTCCTCACCAAACGCTCAGTTTGGTAGCCAAACGCATTTCTCAACGGCAGCTCAAGGTTATGAAGAGAAAGCACATTTTCAACGCCTTCGATGTTTCGAAGTGTGTCGTTTAATGCATGCAGTTGCTGGAGCGTTTTTGGATGAAAAGCATGCTGTTCCGTCTCCGGCATAATCCAAACAGCCTGAGCGTCGCCCGTAAACTGATTCTGAAAGGTCTTGAAGAATGTTGTAACCGGGCTATCCTCGGTATAGAAGCGCGTGTAGTCAAGTACGAATTCAAGTCGCGGAAGACCGGCGATCAGAAATCCTAGCACAAGCGCGCTTCCAACAAACCATTTTCTGGGGGAATGAAAAATTGAGCGGGCTATTCCCGAGAATATTCTCACATGCCAGCTTTCACCTTTCATTTAATTCTTGAATGAAGTTCTCCAAAATACTTCGCACTGTGCAGCAACCTAGTCCCATACCAACTGAATGCCGCGCCATCTACGGTTAACGCACGCAAGCCAAAGTAGTTTTGAAATTCTGCGATGTGTTCTTCAGAGAAAGGGTAGGGTTCAGATGACAAGAACACCAAGTCAGGCTTCAATGCTTCAATCTCTTCAAACTCCAGTTTTGGATATCGCGATTTCGGATCACTTAAGACGTTCTCGAATCCTGCTTCTTCTAGCATCGAATGGATGAAGGTGTCTCTACCCGCAGCCATGTATGGGTCCTTCCAAATGAGATAGAGAACTCTTAGCCCCGTTTTCTCCGGACTATGCTTCTCGAATTGATCGTGGATGTTCGCAATCCACTGTTGCGAGAGATCCTGACGATGCGTCATTTGACCAATATCGTGCATCATGGCATAGGCGGTAGACAAGTCTTTCACATCACTTAGCCAAACCGGGTAGCGATGTTCTAGCTCATGAATGGTCTTCTTTGTGTTTTCTTCGAAGTTACCCAGGATGAGGTCGGGTTTTAATGCCGCAATTCGCTCTAAGTCAGGGTCTTTAGTTCCGCCAACTCGAGCTTTGCTGTAAAACCAATCACGAGGGCGTTCGCAGAATCGTGTGATGCCCACCACGCGATCACCGAGCTGTATATCGGCCAAAAACTCAGATTGCGAGGGAACGAGACTCACGATCCTTTGAGGATCATCAGGAACGTTCACTCGCCGTCCGATTTGGTCGATAATCTCCATGATTTAACTCAATGCTGCAACGAGGTCGTGTCGAGAAAGAATATGGTGTTCATCTTCTCCAAACTTCACAAGCACTGCACCTGTATTCTTGTTTAGGCGTTTGGCAACGTCTCGTATTTCTTCGGTTGGACTAACAACCGGGAATGGCGCGTCCATAATTTCCTTGGCTGGTCTTGATGAAACAGCCGGATTGTCAAGAATAACTTGTAGAAGTCTACTATCATCAAGCGATCCAACGTACTTCCCGCCGTCAACAACAGGCAGTTGCGATACATCGTGCTTGCGCATAAGCTGAATGGCATTCTCTACTGGTTCGTTTGCATTAGCTGTGAGAAGTGGAAGATGACGATGCTTGTCTACGAGGTCTTTGGCCATCTTGTTTTTGTGGTTCAAGAAGCCGCGTTCCTCCATCCAATCGTCGTTGAAGATCTTTCCAACATAGCGCGAGCCGTGGTCGTGGAAGAGAACAACAACTACCGAATCTTCGTCTAATTCGTGCTTGAGCTGACGAATTGCTTGGAAGGCAGAGCCGGCGGACCAGCCCAGTAGTAGACCCTCTTTGCGGGCGAGCTCACGTGTAGCGAGAGCGCCGTCTCGGTCCGTTACCTTCTCGAATTTATCGATGAGACTGAAATCAACATTCTTTGGAAGGATGTCTTCACCGATGCCTTCAGTGATGTATGAATAGATTTCGCTTTCGTCGAATTCGCCCGTTTCGTGGTATTTCTTGAATACTGAACCGTAGCTATCGACGCCCCAGATTTTCACATCCGGATTCTTCTCTTTCAAATACTTCGCTACGCCTGAAATGGTTCCTCCTGTTCCAACGCCAACTACGAAGTGTGTAATCTTTCCATCGGTTTGTTCCCAGATTTCTGGACCGGTAGACTCGTAATGCGCTTCGCGGTTCGAGAGGTTGTCGTATTGATACGGGTAGAAGCTATTTGGAATTTCTTTGGCTAGACGAGTAGCCACGCTGTAGTAGCTCTCAGGGTGCTCTGGAGCAACGTTTGTCGGACAAACGTAAAGCTCGGCACCCATGGCGCGTAGGATATCCATCTTCTCTTTGCTCTGCTTATCGCTGAGCGTACAGATGAGTTTGTATCCTTTTACGATTGCAGCGAGGGCTAGGCCCATGCCCGTATTTCCAGATGTGCATTCGATGATGGTGCCGCCAGGTTTGATGTCGCCTCGCTTCTCGGCATCCTCAATCATTTTGAGGGCCATGCGGTCTTTAACAGAATGACCAGGGTTGAAGTATTCCGTTTTGGCGAGAACCACTCCTGGAATGTCTTCTGCGATTTTATTGAGTTGAATCATCGGGGTATTGCCGATGGTCTGAAGGATATTGTCGTAAACCTTTGGGAGATCTTTCATGAAATGTGCTTAGCGAATTACTTCTTCTCTTCTGGTTCAATTTCTCTGATGTATTCAAAGCGTAGAACCTCGTTACCAACATCGTTGGAGAGAATCAGTTCATTGTCGGAGTTGATTTGCCATGAATTAACCATGGTCATATTTTGAAGGAAAACATCTTCCACTTCCATAACTACTGGTGGACACATTTTGCGTGTCACAGCAAATTCAGAAGCATTGAACTTTAAGGTATTGTTCAGCATGGTGAACCTTCCCTGATACTCGTTGCACCCTGCATTGCCATGTACGTTGGCCAGTACCATTCGAAGCGTGGGTGAGTGGTCTGCCGGAAGTTCACCTTCGTATCCAGCCATCGAGATGATGGACCATTCGGCGTGAATCGGAAGCTCGATTTTCTCGGAATTCGATGAACAGGAAGCCAAGAAGAACAAGGCTCCTAATGTCAATAGGGAAAGAGTTTTACGCAACATAAAATATCCAATTGATGGCGTTAATCGTCGCAATTTACAACGTTTGAGCTGCCTTACCCAGAAAGGATGGCGCAATTAATGTTGAGTTGATATTGCGGCGGCTTAGTTGTCCTCTGAACGGCGAGGCTGACGTGTCATTCTTTCACCGTCGCGGAGCTCGTTTTCCCGGTTCAAGATATCTTCCAGAGATCTTGCTTTGAGGAAGTTCACGGTTTGGTTTCGGAGCTCTACAATGGCATCACGAATCCCACACGTTTCTTCGTCTCTGCACTCTTCGCATTTCTCGAAGAATTTGTAGGTAGCGCAGGGGAGAAGGGCAATGGGGCCATCAAACAAGCGCATGATATCCGCGAGGTTGATTTCATTTGGCCGCTGTAAGAGATAGTATCCACCACCCTTGCCTTTTTTGGAACCTAGAATTCCGTTCCGCTTCAAATCGAGAAGTATAGCTTCTAGAAATTTGCGCGGAATGTGCTCTTCCTCCGCAATTTCTTGAACGACCACCATTCTATTGTCCTCCTGTTTAGCGAGGTAAACAAGCGCATTGATGGCGTACTTCGACTTTTTAGATAGCATTAAGACAAGAGGCGTTGGCGAAGGAGGAACTCGAGTTGATCGTTCGCGATTTCCAGTTTTTTGAGAAGTTCTTTGTTTTCTTTTCTGAGAGCGAAGACTTCGTAGGCTGATTCAATTGCAGAGCGAAGTTCATTTTCATTCCATGGCTTGGTCAAGTAGCGGTAAACCTCACCCTTGTTGATAGAATCGATTACCGCGTTGATGTCAGAGTAACCCGTTAACAACATGCGCATAGGCTCTTTCTTAAAGTCGAGAACCTTGGTCAGGAATTCGATTCCCGTCATTTCCGGCATGCGTTGGTCGGTAATGATAATCTGGATTTCGTTGTTCTTCAATACTTCCAATCCCTCTTCACCTGAGATTGCAGTATGAACCTTGTAGATCTTTCTAAAGGTTGCTTTAAAAGATCTGAGGTTGTTTTCTTCGTCGTCTACGTAGAGAACAGAAATCTTATCCGTTTCTTGATTTGTCATAAATGGTTGTGTCCTGCCGATAAAATTATTTAAACAAATCAAATTCTTGTAACTTCGGCAGCATTGATTGCGGAAATAATTGGGAACACCGCATGAAACCATCTACTAACGCTAATGAACATCTATGGCCGCCGGTAACATGAGTCCGGAGGTTGGCCCTGAGTCATATCGACCTCTTATTGAGAGAGTTGTCGATGCAGATTCATTGCCAGACTCCATTGCACAGGAAACCCCGCTTCATGTTTTTGATACCTACAAACAGCAGGTAGGCGAGTGGCTAAAAATTCGTCGTCCACAGCAACCATATTCGCCAGAAGAGCTCGATTCTGCCGTTGATGCCTTTATTGCAGACGCCAGTAACAGCCGTGGAAATTGGGTGTATTACCCTTGGATGGATACCGTTGTGCGAATTCTAGATGAGGAGATGTTCGCAGAACTTAGGACCTCACGAAATCAGTATAAGATTAAACCGGAAGAGCAGAAAGCGCTTGCCGGAAAGACCATTGGAATAGTTGGACTTAGTGTGGGGCAGTCTGCTGCCGTTACACTAGCCATGGAAGCTGTTGGAGGTGTGCTGCGAATAGCGGACTTCGACACGCTGGACTTGAGCAACTTGAATAGATTGCGAGCGGGATTACATCAGCTCGGATTGCCTAAAACGGTTATCGCCGCTAGGGAAATTGCTCAGATTGATCCATACATCAAAATAGAAGTCTTCCACGAAGGCGTTCAGCCAACGAACGCAGTGGAATTCATGACTGGCCTGGATATACTCGTTGAAGAGTGTGATTCACTTCCCATCAAAATAATGTTGCGAAAAATCGCCCAGCAGATGAAAATGCCGGTGATTATGGATACTTCGGATAGAGGAATGGTTGACGTGGAAAGGTTTGATATTGAACAGAATAGACCTATCTTTCACGGGAGACTACAACCATTCGAGGGAAAAGATCCGGCATCATTTACCGAGGAAGACAAAAGGAATTTGTTATTTGCGCTTGTCGATTACGAAAAGGCAAGTGACAGAGCAAAAGCCTCTTTTGCTGAAATAGGTAAGAGTATTACCACTTGGCCACAGCTGGCTTCAGCCGTGAACTTAGGTGGAGCCATGATGACAGATACAGCTCGAAGAATACTATTGGGCCATGATGTTAAGTCAGGCAGATATTATGTTGATTTAGAACAGTTGATTGGAGGAGATGAGTGAGGAGTTGAATCAACCTGAGGTAAGAATTCGCGCATTTCGCGCTATCGACGACCCTGAGAGCTCTCAGCGGTTTATCGATGGCCATAGGAAAGTGCTAGAAGTGCATGGTGTCAAGAAAGTTACATCTGCAAATAACTCATGGGCAGAGAATCCTGCCGTGTTCGTGGTGATCGTGGAATCACTCGACAGAAAGAAAGTTTACGGAGGTGCCCGTGTGCACGCCGCTGGTGGCACACAACCGTTGCCTATCGAGGAAGCAACGGGCTTCATGGATCCGAAAATTCACGAATTGGTCAAGGAACTTTCAATTGAAGGTACAGGTGAGCTATGTGGACTTTGGAATAGTGTAGAGGTTGCAGGTCTCGGCGTAGGTAGCTTTTTCGCCACCAGAGCAGGGGCGGTTATTACCAAACAGCTTGGCATAAAGTCGCTGTTTGCCTTATGTGCACCCTACACTGTGCGCTGGGCGGAAAGAGTAGGTTGTAAAATTATTACCGACTTAGGGAACCAAGGCACCTTCTACTATCCTAAGCTCGACCTACTAGCTACCGCCGTATTATTAGAAGACACCACCACACTTGAGCATGCCCGTGGAAGCGAGCAACGCAAAATCGAAGAATTGAGAAAGAATCTTCAGCAAGTGACCACGGAAGTTTCCCCAGGAAGAAGAATTGAAGTTGAGGTAGAGTACGATCTACTTGTAGAAGGGATTGACCCACAGGAGTTTAAAAACCCATTCAACCTAAACCTCAGCAATCAACAATAGCATGAGCCGTCTGCTACTCCTCCTCTCATTATGGACGTTTGCGCTGAACTTGCACGGACAAGAAGCATGGGTAATCAACAGTGAGAAATCCTTGGGTTACATCGCTGAATCTGCCTCTTATTGGCGCGATACCACGGCTCAGGCCGACATTAGCCAAGCGAAGACCGCAACATTTACCCCAGGTGAGCAGAAGGTGCTCAATTTCAATAGAGATAAAGCGGCTTATTGGATTCGAATTCCCGTTGTCAACAACAGTGAGAATTCTCAGTTCTACCTTCAGCTTGAGCATCCAATGATCGATTCCTTGGAGGTTTATTTTGGCAATAGTGATGTACCCACCTACGTCACCGGTGACCGATATCATTTTTCCGAGCGCCCCGTAGAACATCCAACTTTTCTCTTCCCTTTTGAATTGAATGCAGGCGATAGCACGCTGATATACGTTCGTGCGAAAAGCCAAGATCAGATTTTCCTGCCCTTGAGAATTGGTTCCAGAGAGGATATCATCGTGGACAATTCGCGAAAAGGTGTATTTCTTGGTATCTACATAGGTGTCATTTTCGTGATGTTCTTCTACAATCTCTTCGTGTATATCACCACGAAGGATGTGAGCTACCTGTACTACATCTTGTACATCTTGTTCATCGGTTTAGCTCAGGCCTCCTTAGAAGGACTTACGTTTCAGTACATGTTCCCTACATCACCGGCTTGGTACAATGCCAGCTCGGTATTTTTCTCGGCCTTCGCCGGTTTCTCTGCAATCGCATTTGCAAAGGTGTTCGTGAAGACGAAAGAGTTTACGCCTCGAATGCACAAGGGGCTTATCATCTTCCAGGTCATTTATGGAGCATCCATTGTAACCTACCTCTTTGGTGCCGTTGCACTGAGCTACACATTGGTGGATACAGGCGCGCTTACCGTCAGCATTTACGCCTTGATCTTCGTTTCAATTATTGCCAGAAAGGGCTATCGTCCGGCTAAGTTCTTCTTGTTAGCATGGACCGTTTTCTTGTCGGGCTTATTCGTATTCGCCTTGAGGAACTTTGGCGTCATTGAGTACTCCTTCTGGTCGAAGAGTATCCTCGAAATAGGCTCTGGGTTGGAGGCCATTTTGCTATCGATTGCCTTGGCAGACCGCATCAATACGCTGAAGAAGGAGAAAGAGGCCTCTCAGGAAGAAGCCTTGAGAGTGTCTGTGGAAAACGAAAGAATCGTTCGCGAACAGAACGAAATATTGGAGCAGATGGTCCGAGAGCGAACTCAGAAGTTGGAGGACACCCTCAACAACTTGAAGGAAGCTCAAAGTCAACTTGTGGATGCCGAAAAGATGGCATCACTCGGTCAGCTTACCGCGGGTATTGCCCACGAGATCAACAACCCAGTAAACTTCATTTCGGCGAATATTGGTCCGTTGAGACGAGATATGGACGATATCAAAGAGTTGCTTGAATGGCTTGAGAACAAACTACGTGAGAGCGAGAAGGCCGAGACGGTGGAAGAACTCGAGAAATTCAAGGAGGATATTGAATTCGATTATATCATTGATGAGGTAGATGACCTTCTCCAAGGTATGCAAGACGGTACGGAGAGAACGGTTGAGATTATCAAAGGATTGAAGGTATTCTCTCGAGTAGATGAGCAGGACATCAAGTTTGTTGACCTCCACGAAGGGTTGGACAGCACGCTAATCCTACTAAACAACAGCATTAAAGATTTGATGGACTTGGAAAAGGATTACCAGCCACTTCCAAAGGTGGAGTGCTATGCGGGTAAGCTGAATCAAGTCTTTATGAACATTCTTAACAACGCCGCACAGGCCATTAAGAGTAACCCAGAACAGAAAGAAAGAGGCAAGATTGTTATTGCTACACGGAAGCTATCAGATACGCATGTTGAAGTGCGTATCACGGACAATGGACCTGGTATGCCGGATAGTGTGAAAAAGAAAATCTTTGAGCCATTCTTCACTACCAAACCGGTAGGAGAAGGAACAGGTTTGGGATTGTCGATCGTGTACAATATCGTGAAGAGCCACAATGGAGAAATCGAAGTAGAGTCTGAGAAAGGAGTAGGTACGTCCTTCATCATCACTCTACCAATACAACACATTCAATAGTAAAGAAGCATGGGTAGTACAAATAAACCACGCGTCCTTTACGTAGACGACGAGCAGAACAACCTCAATTCGTTTAAGGCGAATTTTAGAAGAGAATACGTAGTGCACACTGCCATCTCTGCTAAAGAGGGTATGGAGGTATTGGCCAAAGAGCCAATTGAAATTATTGTGGCTGACCAACGCATGCCTGGCATGACGGGGGTTGAGTTCTTCGAAAGCGTGGTGGATGATTATCCGGATTGTATTCGAATCCTTTTGACGGGATATGCGGATATCGAAGCGGTGATTAATGCGATTAACAAAGGGCAGATTTACAAATTCATCTCCAAACCATGGAATGAGGAAACCCTACGCGTGGCAATCAACAATGCCAAAGACATCTACGAGGCGAGAAGAGAACTCAAGGAAAAGAACCAGTCGCTTCAGAAGGCGTACGACGAGCTAGACCGCTTCGTGTACAGTGTTTCGCATGATCTTCGTGCACCGTTGGTGAGTATTCAAGGGGTAATTTACCTGGCGAACCAAGAGGTGAAAGACGAAAAGGCGCTTGAGTATTTCAAGATGACCAAAGAGATGGTAGATAAGCTGGATGAATTCATTCACAACATCATCGATTACTACAAGTCGACGCATAGCGGAAACCTTCTCGAGGAGATCAACTTCAAGAAAATGTTGAAGGACATTGAAGGTGAATACCGCTATCATCCAGCTATGGAGAATGCGGAATTGACATTCGATATCGAAGATGGAATCGATTTTAAGTCGAATGAAGTGAAGGTGAGAATCATCCTCAACAACCTCATTTCTAATGCTCTCAAGTATAGAAAAGAGCACAATGTGCCTCATTCGGTTCACGTCAGTCTCACCAATTTTGAAGATGGTGTGAAGCTCGAAGTGAAAGACACGGGAGTTGGTATCGCTGAAGAGAATCAGGAGAAGGTTTTCCAGATGTTCTATCGCGATTCTAAAGGCAACAGTGGTTCTGGTCTAGGACTATACTTGGTGAAGGAAGCCGTAAAGCGACTTGAAGGAAAGATTAGCGTTGAATCTACAAAAGGGGAGGGCACAACCATGATTGTTACTCTTCCAAAACAAGAGGAGGTAAAGGCGTGAGTGACAGCTTGAACATCGGATTGATACTGATTGATGACAGTTTCATCGACCGCACTATTGTGTCTAAGAACATGGGGCTTTTTTACCCCAACATGCCTTTTTTGTCATTTGATTCAGCCCTAGATGCCCTGAAGGAGGCAAAGGAGTCGACACTGCTTCCAGAGGTCGATTATCGCGTAATTCTTCTCGATATCTACATGCCCGAAATGAACGGGTTTGCCTTCGTAGATGCGTTTTCTCAACTTCCTAAAGATGAGCTTGATAAGTACTGTGTTTTCATGCTGAGTTCGAGCATCGATGGAGGAGATATGGACAAGGTGGCCGGCCGAAGTGTCGTAAAGAAGTTCATTAGCAAACCCCTAAATGGAGACGTCCTAAAGGATGTTATGATTTGGGCGAAACTGGCTTACTCCGACTTGAAGGAGCATTGAAGCCAAAGTTCACCGCTGTACTTGACGCCTTCTTGAGGAGGGGAATCAATATTCTTTTTGTGAATCCAGATGCGGATTTTTTGGTCTGCATCTGAAATTCCTTCAAAATTCAAATCTGCAAACCACCCCTTGTGATAGAAACTTTCCGCCGGAGCAATATTCGTCAAGACCGCTCCAGAGAACTCATAACTCGTGTAATCGTCGTCTTTCGAGTCGATTGAGTTCAAGGAAAAACCACTAGCATTATCACGGTACATTCTGTACATAAGCGCAGAAAGCCCAACCTTGTGTTCTTGGTCGAGAGTAAGTGCATCACCGTTCTCCCAGCAGTCGTTGCAGAAAGCTCTAATCTCTCCCAATCCTGGGAAATCGATCAGTAGACTTCGCTCGATCTGATTATTATTCCAGAAAATTCTTTGAAGGGGGCGAGAAACGACGAAATATGCGGCCTTTAACACAGGATAGGCGCTGAGCACTTTGTTCTTGTAAAGGAAAGAGTGAAGCTGATTTCCCGCATCTTCTTTGAGTAGCCACTCGATATCGTTCATCACTGAGACAGTCTCACTATCGTCCATCTCATTGAAAATCAGGCTCGGAGTTTCGATCATCCAATCGTACCCCATAAGCGCTGCCCAATGTGCGTTATGTCTAGCTAAGCTCGATTCTTCCTTCATGTCTCCTGCGGCATACTTAACCGCGACCAATTTAGACTCCGAAAGTATAAAAATCTGTCATTATTCCCTTACACTAACAGCCTTTGTGGAAGTTCCGATTTATTGCGGTTTGTACTTATAACGGTCTGTTTAATAGGTTATTAACCATGATTATTCCAAAAGATGTTTTATCTTCATGGCAACCTAACTAACCTACAAACTACCTGACCCTGATGATTTACCTGCTTGTTCTGAGCTAGGTCCACTCAAAATCTCATTTGGATAAGGCGGCGCGTAGCCTAACCTTTTTTACCATGAAACATCCTTATCAAGGAATGATGAGAGGACTATTTTCTGTCCTATTGGTCTTCCTATGTTCAACTGCTTTCGCTGCTCACTTCCGTGCAGGGAGTATTAGTTGGAGTGTAGACCAAAATGACCCATCGGGTCGAACCGTAATTATCAAAGTCACCCAGTCTTACGGTGGCTGGACTTTTGACCCTTACTATCCGGTGTCTTCTACGCCTGTAGGACAAGTGATTAACCAGTACTTTGACAACCTAAGAATCACCAATTCTACAGGTGGAGTGATTGCTAACTTGCCAATCAATCAATTGGTAATGACCTCGTTCAATCCAAGTGAAGATTATTGGATTGGCGAGCAGTTGTTTACCTATACATTCCCGGCCAACGGCAATTACACGGCTTACTTTGCAAGCTGCTGTAGAGTGGGAAACCTTTCCAACAATGCCAATGCATCTTGGAACAACACAACTACTATCAACATTGGAAGCGGAAACAACGGTCCAGTTGCTACACTTCCACCGGTAGTGAACCTGCCTGTGGGTGCTCCAGCTGCATCTTACCAGCTTCCTGCGGTTGATCCCGACGGGGATCCGCTTACTTTCCGTGAAGCGAATCCAAACGAAGCGGGTAGTGGTTCTTCAAACCCATCGTTTGTGAACATTAGCAGCACTGGACTTATCACATTCAATACAACAGGACGCTCGGTTGGACAACTTTACAATGCCGCATTTGTGGTGAGCGATGGTCAATCGCAGATTATGATGGACGTTGTATTCAAAATGGTTCAGCCATCGAATCCACCAATTTTTGACTATTCACTTACACCGCCTAACGGTTATGTATTCGAAACAGGTCCTGGTCAAACTGTAACCTTCGGTGTTCGTGCAAGTGATCCAGATGTGGGGAATACAGTAACGCTTTCAGCGGCGGGTCTTCCTGGTTCTGCAAGCACTTCACCACAACTGCCAACTACTGGAGCGCCAGTTCAGAGCATGTTCTCTTGGACTCCTACAGCAGCAAACTTTGGGGCAACGGTAATCAACTTTACCGCTCAAGATAACTTCGGCAACCAAACTTCTACGGCGGTTACAATCATCGTTTCATTGAAGCCTGTGTTCGATGTTCCTCCAACGCCAAGCAGCACTGGACACAATGTATACGCTCCTGGAACACCTATTAGCTTCCAAGTTCAAGCTTCTGATGCCGACCCTTCTGACCTTGTATCAATCATTTCAGCTGAAGGAAAGGACATGATGGGCAACCACATTCCGCTCTATGCCGGTGCTAGTATGAGCCCTACACCAAGTGTTCCGGCGAATCCTACGTCCGCAACGTTTAACTGGACACCTGCGGCTTCCGATTGGGGTCACCGTCACGTTTTCTTCACCGCGGAAGACCTAGGTGGAGAGCAAACTGTTCATGAGGTGAAAATCCTCATCAACACCGATCCTGTATTTAGCAGCATTCCGGTCGATCAAACGAACGTTGGCCAGAACTACGCTTACAATATCACAGTGAATGATCCAGACATCGCATATGGCGACCAAGTGACAGTTATGGTGACGAACAATTTGCCACCGTTCCTGAGCTTCACTGATAATGGTGACGGAACAGCTAGCCTTACTGGTACTCCAGGCTTGGCCGATGCGGGTACCTACACCATCAACCTTTCTGCGGAGGATGCAAACCATCACCACGGTGTGGTAGCAACTCAGAGCTTCCAACTTACGGTAAACCCGTGTACAATGTCTTTGTCAGGATCGGCTTCTGATGCACTTTGTAATGGAGATGCTACGGGCGGAGTTGATTTGACGGTTACGGGTGCAAACGGAACTCCGACATTCGCATGGAGTAACGGAGCTACCACTGAGGACCTTTCCGGTGTTGCTGCTGGTACGTACAGCGTAACAGTTACAGATGCTTTCGGATGTACGGAGTCAGCTACATTTACTGTAGGCGAGCCTTCGGCGTTGAGCTATAACTTCTCGGCTACTCCGATTCTTTGTAACGGAGGATTGAGCAATCAATCAATTACTGTATTTGGTGGTACTGCTCCATATACCGTAACGAATCAAGGTGGTGGAGCATTGGTAATTGGACTTGCTGAGGGCGTTACAGCTGGTGGTCCAACTTTCGCAGCCAACTATGTATATACCATTACAGATGCGAACGGATGCCAGTTGTCATTCAATGCAAATATTACTGAGCCTGCGGCACTTACCGCTTCGGCTACTGCTGCAACTTATGCTGGAGGATGGAATGTGAGCTGTAATGGAAGTTCTGACGGTTCTGCCGACCTTACAGTGGCAGGTGGAACTATGCCTTATAGCTACGCATGGGACAATGGAGAGACTTCAGAAGATATCAGTGGACTTAGCGCAGGAACGTACAACGTAACTGTGACTGATGCCAATGGTTGTTCTGTGAGCACTTCGGTTTCCATTTCTGAACCGACCCCGCTTACGAGTTCATTGGGTGTTACCCCAGCTATTGGAGTGAATCCAGGTGGACAAACAAATACCATCTACATCGGTTACGGACCACAATCATTGACATTGTCAGTATCAGGTTCGGGTGGTACGGCTCCGTATACGTACAGCTGGACAAACGCGGGAAGTTTATCTAGTGGTTCATCTGCTACGGTGAGTGCTTCACCAACTTCACCAACTACCTATACGGTTACAGTAACTGATGCAAACGGTTGTTCATCAATCCAATCTGTTTCAATTGATGTTGTGGATGTGCGCTGTGGTAAGAAAGGAAGAAAAGTGCTCGTTTGTAAGGTTCCTCCAGGCAACCCAAGTCGTGCACACAATATCTGTGTAAGTTCAAATGCAGTGGCCTCTCATCTTGCAACGGGTTCTTACCTCGGACCATGCACGAACAAAACTGGTGGATGGACAGGCGACGAGTATACCGTATTCCCTAACCCGAACACAGGTGTATTCACGCTTTCATTTGACCTAACTGAAGCCAAGGAAGTGGTTTACCAAATCATGGACATGAGCGGAAGAATGATTACCGAAGGTTCTATTGATGAAGTAGCTGGACACTACCAAACTGTAGTTGATATTTCAACTCAGCCTAGCGGTATGTATATGGTTCGCTTCATCAGTGAAGACGAGATTACAACGGAGAGAATCAGCATTTCTCGCTAATTTCGAGTGAACTGAGAGAGAGTTCAAAAGAAAGAGCCGCTCCAAGATGGGGCGGCTCTTTTATTTGCGGCGGTGGCAATGCCTATCCGTAAAGCTCATTGAGAATTCCAGCGAGACGAATTCCTGCTTGAAGCAAGCGCTCGTTCACCTCATCTATATGATCGAAGTTATAGCGATACCCCATGCGGTCTGGGTCATCAATATCATATACCGACTCACGCATGGCCTTAGATTCATTTAGCCAAACCATGATTTCGTCAGCTTGCCACTTCGAGATTTGATCAGGAGACGCAACGTCAATCCAATCTGCGTACTCTGTGTAGCTCAATTGTTGACCATCGATTAATTCGGTATCCCACACTCTGTGAAGATTCGAGCTTTTGCCGAACCATTTTACTTTCACGTCATTTCCTCCGCGGTCTTCTCCGTTCCCAACGTGTAGAGGTTGGTGTACATCGCCTACTAGATGGATTAGACTTTTCAATGCCTCCGCTTCAGTCCAACCCTCGAATTCTCCAGATTGAATCTCTCGGATGATGCGGTTGATTGCAGTGTAAGCGTCGCCCTCTTCGGGTGCGCCTATTTCTTCATAGCTGCAAGAATCTGGAATGGTTACATAGTGCCAGGCACGCATGTGGTCCCATTCACTGTCAGATTTGATAAAGTCCATCCAGGTGCTAACCATCGCGGGAGATTCCCCTTCTAGGATGGCAAGTACGCGCTCTTTTGCTGCCGGGGTCATATGTCGATATGCAACCTCTCCAACAACGCGATGTCCTGTTTGTCCCCAGCCAAATGATAGTGTAGAGCAGAGGATGAGTCCGTAGGTAAGTAGCTTTTTCATGTTTGGTATTTAGAGGAACAAACTTCCACAATTCTTAGATATGATAAAAATCATGTGGGCATATGATAGCCATCAGTTTCGGTAACTTGTGGTCAAAGTACTTTAGTTCTCGATAAACAACCACACATCATGACACGCAAAATCACCTATATCATCACCACTTTGCTTTTGAGTTTTGGACTGTTTGCTCAGCAATACAGCATCAGTTCTGATTCTGAAGTGAAAGTGGAAGGAACATCTAATGTTCACGACTGGTCTGCCGTAGTAGAAGACGTTCGCGTCTCAGGCGGATCGAGCACATCACTTGTTGGCCTCAAGGTAGAGTTCATTGTTGAATCAATGAAAAGTGGCGATCGACTCATGGACAAAAGGATTCACAAGACGCTCAATTCTGAGGACCATCCGAAGATCGTATTCAACGTGACCGAATCTGAAAGAAACGGCGAGACGCTCACGATGAAGGGTAACCTAACCATTAATGGAGTCAAGAAAGACATCACGGTAGTGGCTAAGGTTACGGAAACCTCAAACGGATTGACCATCTCCGGCAAACAGACAATTCTCTTCACTGACTACGGCATGGACGCCCCGAGTTTTATGTTCGGCGCCATGAAGGTGGGCAACGAAGTTCAGATTGTATACAATGTTGTACTAACTCGATAATCTCATCAATCAACTAAAGTTCAGAAACCATGAAATCATTGAACATCCTTAAATCTGCTACACTTTTCGGCCTGATGGCTGTAAGTACAGTGGCGATGGCCCAGCAACCTCAAATGCAATACTATCGCACACCGGGTATTCAGGGGTTGAACGTATTTGAAACACCTAAGGACAATACCGTTCCATTCACAGGAATGAAGGTTCGCGTAGGCGGTGACTTTGCACTTCAGTTTCAAGCCCTAAACCACTCAACTAATCCTGGAGATACTCTTGTAAACCTAGGTTCTAATTTCAACCTTCCTACTGCAAACCTCAACATCGACGTTCAATTGGCCGACGGGGTACGCATGAACTTGGTGACCTACCTTTCTTCTCGTCACCACCCAGAAGCTTGGGTAAAAGGTGGTTACATCCAAATGGATAAACTCGACTTCATCAGCGATGGGTTCCTATCTGGATTCATGGACATCGCAACCATTAAGATTGGTTTGGATGAAATCAACTACGGTGACGCGCACTTCCGCAGATCTGATAACGCGAGAGCTATCTACAATCCTTTTGTTGGTAACTACATTATGGATGCCTTCACAACGGAAGCATTCGGAGAAGTTAACCTTCAGTACAACGGCTTACTCGGTGTAGTAGGTTTGAGTAACGGTAACCTCAATCAATCTGTGAATGTGGGTGATGCTGACCCAGCTCCATCTATCTACTTCAAGTTGGGTTACGACAAGCAAATGAATGATGATTTGCGTGTGCGCTTGACTGGATCATTTTTGAACAGCCCTAGCTATGACAATGGACGTTACCTCTACAATGGCGACCGTACAGGTGCGCGCTACTATTGGGTGATGGTAGAGCAAGGTACTGGTGCAAATGGACGAGACGAGGACAATTTCCGCAGCGGACGTTTCAGCCCTAACTTTAGAAAATTCACTAGCATTCAGGTGAACCCATTCATCAAGTATAAAGGAATCGAGTTCTTCGGCATCTATGAAATGGTGAATGGCGACCAGGCAGACGCCGATGGAGCTAGAGGCGGATCTTATACCCAAATTGCGGCAGAGCTCATCTACCGATTCGGAAGCAAAGAGCAATTCTACGTAGGTGGACGTTACAACACAGTAGCTGGTAACGCCAACGAAAATGCAGAAGACATTAACATCGCACGTTACAACTTTGGTGTGGGCTGGTTCATGCTAGACAACGTGATGATTAAGGCAGAGTACATGAATCAAGACTACTCTGGCGACGGATTCACAGGCTCAGTATTCGAAGAAGGAAACTTCAACGGAGCTGTACTTGAAGCGGTTATTGGTTTCTAAATCCTTGTTAAACGGTGTGAAGGGCGTTCTCCGGGACGTCCTTCCTTTTTGAGAAATCAAACCGTGAAACTGTGAGGAATGACGTCCATTATGGGCGTCATTTTTCGTTGATAACCGTCAGAAATATTCTAATTTGCGCGAATGAAAGCAGACTACTTTGCCCACGAATCAGCCGTGATTGATGAAGGTGCATCCATTGGCGCGGGAACCAAGATTTGGCATTTCTCGCACATCATGCCCGATTGCGAAATCGGTACGAATTGCAACATCGGACAGAATGTTGTGATTTCCCCAAATGTTAAACTTGGGCGAAATGTGAAGATTCAAAACAACGTGTCGGTTTACACAGGAGTGATTTGCGAGGACGATGTTTTCCTCGGGCCGTCGTGCGTATTTACCAACGTGAGTATTCCTAGATCTGCTATCAACCGTCGATCTGAATACGAGCAAACGATAGTTCGAAAAGGGGCTTCAATAGGCGCCAATGCTACGATTGTCTGTGGAGTTGAGATTGGCCAATATGGATTTATCGGTGCCGGCGCTGTAGTAACGAAGGACGTTCCTGCACACGCTTTGGTGGTTGGAAATCCTGCTAGACAGCTAGGCTGGATGTCAAGAGCCGGTTACAGATTACACTTTGACAATTCAGGCAAAGCTAAGTGTGAGGGCAGTGGAGAGCTATACGAACTCCGTGATGGAGCCGTTTTCCTGCTTTAATTGTGAACATTGATACGGGGGTGATTGTCTTATTGATGCCATGAGGGTAAAATCTCAAGGCTTTGGTTATTTTCGCAATCCCGTCACTAACCCAAGAGAAAAACTATATGCAAACCACGATGTCACCAGAAAGAGCAGAAGCACTTAAATTCGTTCGCGACAGCGCACGCTCTTTCGCCGAAACTCATATCCGTCCACATGTTATGGAATGGGATGAGAGTCAGACTTTTCCAGTGGAACTTTTCAAACAAATGGGACAACAAGGCTTTATGGGCGTGTTGGTTCCAGAAGAACTTGGAGGCTCAGGAATGGGTTACCAAGAATACATCACCATCATTGAGGAAATCGCTCAGGTTTGTGGCTCAATTGGACTTTCGGTTGCCGCACACAACAGCCTTTGCACCAATCACATCCTCACTTTCGGAACAGAAGAGCAAAAGAAGAAGTGGATTCCTAAGCTAGCTACTGCAGAGCACATCGGTGCATGGGGTCTAACTGAAACAGGCACTGGTTCGGATGCAGGAGGTATGAGTACCACAGCCGTACTTGAAGGAGATGAGTGGGTACTCAATGGATCGAAGAACTTTATCACCCACGCCATTTCTGGCGATATAGCAGTTGTTATTGCCCGCACAGGCGAGAAGGGCGACTCACATGGAATGTCGGCTTTCGTTGTGGAAAAAGGAACTCCTGGATTTACCGGAGGAAAGAAGGAGAACAAACTTGGTATGCGAGCATCGGAGACGGCTTGCTTGTTCTTCGACAACTGTCGTATTCCTAAAGAGAATATGCTCGGTAAAGAAGGAGAAGGATTCATTCAGGCAATGAAGATACTCGACGGTGGTAGAATTTCCATCGCAGCACTTTCACTAGGAATTGCAAGAGGTGCTTATAACGCCGCAAAAGCGTATGCTAAGGAGCGTGAGCAATTCGGACAGTCAATTTCTAAGTTCCAGGCCATCGGTTTTAAACTTGCTGATATGGCTACGAAGATCCATGCTGCAGAACTTATGACTCGACACGCTGGGGAGCTCAAGGATGCTGGTAAACCAATGACCCAAGAGTCGGCCATGGCCAAATACTACGCTTCTGAAATTTCGGTTGAAGTTTCAACAGATGGTATCCAGATTCACGGTGGATATGGATACACTAAGGATTATCCAGCCGAGAAGTTCTACAGAGATTCGAAGCTTTGCACGATTGGTGAGGGAACATCAGAAATTCAGAAACTGGTGATTTCTAGAAACTTGTTGAGAGAATAAGCTCATTATACAAATACTCACAATCCCGCTGCGCGAAAGTTCAGCGGGATTTTTTGTTTTGCCATAAGCGTGTCTATCTTGCCCCGATGAGAAAGTATCTCGGTCCTGGTATTCTTTTCGCGGCCACAGCCATTGGGGTTTCACATTTAGTACAATCTACTCGAGCTGGGGCGGATTATGGATGGAGTTTCCTGTGGATTATTCTCTTGGCTAATGTCCTCAAGTTCCCCTTCTTCGAATTCGGAACTCGTTACGCGAACGCCACGGGGGAGTCGCTCATTGAAGGGTACAGGAAATTGGGGAAGTGGGCGGTTGTGCTCTATGCTGCGACCACCTTATCGTCAATGTTTACGGTTACAGCAGCCGTATCGATCGTTACGGCGGGCCTATTTGCTCAATTGGTAGGATGGGAAGGTTCCTTCGGACTACTTACAGTCGCCATCTTCGCACTCTGTTTCGTTTGGCTATCCTTGGGGAAATACAAGTTCCTCGATAGGAGTATCAAGGTGATTATTGGTATTCTCTTCCTGAGCACTGTAGCAGCATTTGTTACTACTGCATTGAATACAGGGCTCCATCCCGAATGGAGTACCGCGCCAGATTGGGGGGAGATTACGGATGTCTCTTTCACGTTAGCTCTAGTAGGATGGATGCCAACGGCGGTAGACTTGAGCGTGTGGAATAGCATCTGGACCGTCAATAAAATGAAGGGGAGAGATGTGGGAGCCAACCTAAAGGAAGTTCTTCGAGAGTTTCATTTGGGATATTGGTTGTCGGCAGTTTCGGCCCTGCTCTTTTTGGGATTGGGAACTATGCTGATGTACAATTCGTCTGAAGACCTTCCTGCGGGAGCTGTAGGATTTGCTGGCGCTTTGGTCGACTTGTATGCCGTTGCGCTTGGACCGGGATTCAAATCCATTATCGTTGTAGCTGCCACGGCGGCGATGTTCAGTACTACGCTGAGCGTGTTTGATGGATATGGAAGAACAACACGTAGGTTGGTTCGTGCATTATTGCCAACCGTGCATTTCTCATACTGGATTGCGTTAGGGGTTGTTGCAGTAGGAGGGTGGCTGTTGGTGGTGACCTATCAGGACAAAATGCGCGAGCTGGTTGACCTGGCGATGCTCATATCGTTGGTGATTGCGCCTATCATTGCGGTGCTTAATCACAAGCTCGTTCACTCATCCACATTTCCGTTGACGCATCGACCTGGAAAGCCGATGACACTATGGTCCTATGTGGGAATAGTGGCATTAGTACTATTGTCGGGGGCTTACCTCTTATATTGACAGATTGCTCAGATACCTGTCTTTCGCATTAACATCCTCAAAGTTCGCGTTGAATAAATTGTTAAGACTCTTTACATGAACCGTTCTAAAACTTACACTCAAAGTGGTATTTTAGCGGGTAAACATCGATGAATTAGATGATGAGAAAGTTATTATTAGTAGCGATTGGACTGATGTTCTCTATGCAGAGCTTCGGTTCACACCTATTGGGAGGTGAAGTTTGGTGGCGTTGTATCACAACCGGTCCACAAGCTGGAAAGTACCATTTTTACCTTCGTCTATACCGAGATTGTAGTGGTGCTTCCATGCCATCGGGAAACCAAACCATCAATGGTGGTCCGCTTGGAAGTATGACTGTAACTACGCTTACTGACGTAAGTGACCCATACTATGTGGTTGGGGGATATCCAAGAGATGCCTCGCCTGATTGCGCTGGTGGATCAAGTATCAACTGTGCGACTGCCACAACTCCAGGTTCGGGTGCGATTGAAGAAGCCGTTTGGAGAACTCCGACACCTGTTACATTGAGCGGTGTGCCGCCAGCAGCGGGTTGGACATTCAGCTGGTCTTCTTGTTGTCGACCTGCTACGGCCAACCTTCAAGGTCAGCCTGGTTACTTCCTTCGCGCAACTATGTATCCGTATAACGACGGAACTGGTAACAGAAACGCGAACCCTTGCTACGACTCATCACCACGATTCTTGGAGATTCCTAAAGTTGTGACTTGTACCGGATATGAGTTCGCGTACAACAACTTTGCATTTGACCAAGAATTGGATTCACTTCACTTCGATTGGGCACCACCACTCACTGCAGCAACTACTTCTGCAACCTTTGTTGGCGGTTACTCAACGAACAACCCTGTTCCAGGTATTCAAAACTTTGCTCAGGATGCAGGCCAGGTGACCATCAATACATCGCTTACGGGGCAGTATGCTACCTGTATGCGTGTAGATGCTTACAAGTTCGGACAGCGCGTTGCGTCTATTTTCCGTGACATTCCTATTGTACTTGTAGGTTGTGCGGGTGTGAGTAACAATCCACCTTCACTTGATGTAATTAACGATCCGCTTCCAGCACCACAGCTTACTCCAGTAGTGAATGGTGGTGATACGATTTACTGGGATATGACCGTAACTGCTGGTGAGTACATTCACTTCAAAATGCAGTCTCAGGACAATGACTTCCTACCGAACTTCATTCCACAAACCATTAAGTTTATCGGAGTAGGAGGTAACCTCGGCGAGCCGATGAACAGCACAACGAACTGTCTGTTCCAAGCTCCATGTGCTACGGTAACGCCAATAGCACCGCAGTCGAGCTACAGTTCTTCACTTACGAACAACGTGGAATTCGACTGGCAGACGACATGTGATCACTTGTCCTATCAAGCTAGTGCCGGTGGGTCAAGACGAAACCAGTATCTCTTCTACTTTAAGATGGAGGATAACAGTTGTCCTGCACCATCCTTTAAGTTGATTACAGCAAGAATTACGGTTGAAAGTCCAGCTCCGGTACCGCCGGACATGACTAACGCTTGTATCTCAGCTAATATCGACGGTTCGATTACCTTCGATTATGGAGCTCCTGCTCCGGCAGATACAGGTCAGAATTTTGACTACTACGTAATTTTCCGAGGCGGAAATGGTACGCCGTTTACTCCGTATGATACGGTTACTGACTACTCTCAGTTGTCGTACACCGACCAAACACCACTTACGGGGAACAATTTCTATTATGTTAGAACATTCGGTGGTTGTGATCAAGAGTCACTTTCATCAGATACACTTTCTGCTATTAATGTTACCGTAACTCCTTTCCCTGCTACGAATCCATACGTGGCTAACTTGAACTGGAACCAGCCAAGATACCACGGCTACAATGGTACCTATCAAGTATGGCGTGCCGTTTCAGGTTCTGGTAACTATGCTATGGTAACTACTACTACGGATACATTCTTTAGCGACACCGTTCCATTCTGTGGAGAGCTCTTGGATTATCAGATTCGTATCGACAGCGCTTGTGAGTCCTTTGTGGATTCCGGCTATTTCGCCGATCAAATCAACCAAGATCAATTGGATATTGGTTATGCGACCGTAACAGGTGGTCAAGCTCAGTTGATTTGGCCAGCTACGAATTATGGCGATGTAACAGAATACATCATTCTTCAAAGACAACCAGGTGTAGGTTGGGTTAACGTGGACCAAGTGCCAGTGGGTACTGCAGTGCCATACATCGTGCCTACATCTACAGCCGGTCAGCAAGCAGAAACATACAAAGTCGTTTCCCTTGACAGTTGTGGAAACCAGAGCTCCGACCTCGTCGTGCCTGCACACACAACCATGTACCTCGATGGAGATCTAAATCCATGCGATGGAATTATGGTCCTCAAGTGGAACAACTACGTTGGATGGGACGGCGGTGTGGATAACTATCAGATTATGGCTGATGTCATTCCACCAACTGGAGCACCTCAAACAGGTGTGCTCATCGGCACCAATGTGGGTGACGATACAACATTCGTTCATCAGAATATGATTTCAGGCGCACAGTACTGCTACTATATTGTAGCAACGGACACGGCTGGAACAACAACAAGTACATCGAGTGAGTTGTGTATCAACTCTAGTATCGTTGTAGGATCACGTCTCCAATACATGGCGCGTACTACGGTGAACGTGGACGGCTCTGTAGAAACATGGGCGTTTATCGACCAAAATGCTGACGTTGATGAGTACATGGTTCAGCGTGCAGAAGATGACTTTGGACCTTGGATTACCATTGGTATCGTTCCAAAGCCGACAGCTGCTCCATACCAAGTTCGCTTCACAGACTTCAGTGCAAATACAGACGCATCACGCTACGTATATCGCATCCGTAGTATGAACGAGTGTGGAAGCATCGATACAGTATCTAACTTCGGTACAAACCTTCTTCTAGAGGTTTCTCCGAACGATAACCTCACGAACCAACTTCGTTGGAACCGCTACCGCGATTACGGGGGTACTGTGAGCTACAATGTTTATCGCAAGCAAGAAAACGCAGCCGCGTGGGTTCTTGTAGAAAGCGGAATTGGTGATACAGCGTACACGGATAACATTCGTTCATTTGCTCAAGGCAACGGACAGTTCTGCTATCGTGTAGCTGCGGTTGAAGCAAACAACCCACTTGGGTTTGTAGATGAGAACGGAGGTCCAATGACTTCATTCTCGAACTCGCTTTGCATCGACCACGACGCACGTGGATTCTTCCCTAAGGCGTTCCGTCCAAACAGTGCTGTTCCTGAGAACCGTGTTTGGAAACCAGTGAACCTCTTTGAAGATCCAGACCAGTACCTACTCGTTATTCAGAACCGTTGGGGTCAAGAAGTATTCCGTACTACTGATCCAGACGCTGGATGGGACGGATGCTATCAAGGTGAAGCTGCCCAGATGGGCGTGTACCAGTACATTGTTCGCTACAGAGCCGAAGAAGGCAAGCAACAAGAAGTACGAGGAACGTTCACACTGATCGAATAGAAACAATCCTCATTTCATTGGAAATCCCTGCCATTCGGCGGGGATTTCTTTTTTGGAGATAACCGTAAGTTGGATTCGTTCCAACACCTCCTTCGCAATGTGGAAGAGGGTCCGATTATATGGTCACCATGTCTTCTGATTGAGTATTGGAAATATGGAACTATCGTTTTCAGTAAGCCAATTGTACATGTTGCTGAGGGAGCGATTACTCTCGAAATTTTGCTTTTACTGGCTAGCGTCCAAATCGCTTTGAGCCTAGGTTTTCGTGGTATACATTCGGGTAAAATTCATTACCATCAGACTATGAAAAGGCTAATCACACTTGTGCTCATCGCTATAGCTTCCATCAGCGCTGAAGCTTCTCACCTCTACGGTGGGGAGATTTGGTGGGAGTGCCAATCAAACGGACAGTACGTGTTCTATGCACGGATTTATCGAGACTGTACGGGTATTCCTTGGAACCCTACGTCAGCAAACTTACAGACCAATCACCCTATTGGCAGCATCACTTGTACTATTCAACCTGGCTATCCTAAGGACGTTTCTCCAGGTGTTGGCAATGGATGCGGAACGAGTCAAATTACTTGTGCAGGCCAAGACGAAGGGTCTATCTCCGAGTATTTCTTCAAATCGAATCCGGTTACGCTAAACGGTGTTCCGCCTTCTGCTGGTTGGTATTTTGCATGGACGAGCTGTAACCGTCCAGCGATGACCAATCTTCAAGGCTTTCCTTGTTACTACTTACGTGCGTGGATGTTCCCATACAACGATGGTACAGGTAATAGAAATGCCAACCCGTGCTTTGACAGTTCTCCAGAATTCCTCGAGGCTCCAAAGGTGACCACTTGTGCTGGATATCCTTTTTCGTACAACAACTTTGCCTTCGATCCAGAACTCGATTCACTTTATTTCGATTGGGCTCAGCCTTTGAACAATGGTCTAAACAACCCTGTGACCTTCAATGCTCCTTATAGCTTTAATAATCCGGTACCAGGGATAACGAACTTTGCACAGAACGCAGGTCAAGTAGATATAAATACTTCGCTCACGGGTAAATACGCTACTTGTATGAAGGTGACGGCCTATAAGTATGGTCAGAAAGTAGCGGAGATTTTTAGAGATATACCAATCATCCTACTCGGATGTACTGGTCCTTTAAACGACCCTCCTACACTAGATGTGATTAATGATCCACTTCCGGCACCTCAGCTGACACCCGTATTGCAATCTGGTGACACCTTGTATTACGAAATGACTGTCAATGCCGGTGATTCGATTTATTTCAGATTGCAATCACAAGATGACGATGTACTACCGCCAACCTTTATTCCTCAACAGATTACATTCATTGGTGTAGGTGGTAACCTCGGTCAGCCGCTAAATAACCCTAGCACATGTTTGTTTAATCCTCCATGTGCAACTATTCAGCCTATTGCTCCACAATCGAGCTTTGTTTCATCGCTTACCAACAACGTTGAGTTTAGTTGGAAAACAGACTGTAATCACCTGAGCTTCAATCCTATTGCTGGTGGTGCTGCGCGATCCCAATATCTATTCTACTTCAAAATGGAGGATAGTTATTGTCCCGCACCTTCCTTCAAACTAATTACCGCTCGAATAAACGTGGTCAGTCCGGCCCCGGTACCACCAGATTTATCGAATTCTTGCTTAGCGTATGATCCTATAACAGACGAAGTTACTCTTCCATTTGTGGGTCCGACAGCGGCAGATACCGCTCAGAATTTCGATTACTACGTGGTGTTTAGAGGCGACTCGGCCGGTAATTTCTCACCGTACGATACAATCAATGACTTCGCGGCCGTCAATTATATTGATGTAAACCCAGACCGTTCAGAGCGCTACTACTATATGAAGACCTTCGGTGGATGTGGACAAGAGTCATTCTCTTCGGATACGCTTTCCATCATCAACCTGAAGATGACACCATTCCCTGTGGCGAGTCCGTTCGTTGCTCAGCTTGAGTGGACGGATCCATTCGGCGACCCATCATTGGGCACAAACTATGAAGTATGGCGTCAAGTAGTAGGTTCGGGAAATTGGCAACAGATTACTGCAACGCAAGACACCTTCTTTAACGACACGGTTAACTTGTGCGAAGAATTACTTCAATATCAAATTAGATTGGGTGGAGCCTGTGGTTCATTTACAGCACAGGATACTTTTAGAGATTTGAACAACCAGGATCAGCTTGATATCGCCTTCGTTACGAATGATGCGGGTCAGACTCTAATAGAGTTCCCAGCTACGAACTATGGTGATGTGGTAGAGTACCATATTCTTCAACAAGTAGGGGGAACATGGACACTAGCGGACGTTGTGCCGGTCGGTACACCTACGCCATACGCCATTCCTGGAAGTAACCCGGATGTCCAAGTTGAAAAGTACAAAGTGATTAGCATTGACAGTTGTGGAAATACGGCTGATACCACTGCGGTCTTGACGCATAACAACATCTTATTGGCGGGAGATTTGAACCCTTGTGAAGCCACAATGAGGTTGGAATGGAATGCCTACAAGAACTGGGTAGGAGAGGTTGGAGCCTATTACATCTACGCGGATGTTACTCCTCCTGGAGGCCCTACAAACATGGGTGTACTAATGGGTACGAATACGGGAGACGACACTACTTTCCTGCATGAGAATCTAGCTTCGGGAACAGGGTACTGCTACTACATTGTTGCTGAGGATACGAGTGGTACGCTGAGGTCAACCTCGAACGACGAGTGTATCAACTCCAGTGTGGTTGTGAGATCGCAGCTTCAGTACATGGCACGAGCTACCGTACAAATTGATGGAGCTGTGGAGATTTGGGCCTTCATTGATCGCAATGCGGATGTGGATGAATACCAGGTTCAGCGTTCGGAGGATGAATTCGGGCCATGGATTACCGTAGGTGTAGTTCCAAAACCAACCGCAGCGCCTTACCAGGTGAAGTACACCGACTTTGGGGCCAATACGGAGAGTGCGAGATATTTCTACAGAATCCGCAGTGAAACGTCTTGTGGAACGGTGGATACCGTTTCCAACTATGGAACGAATATTCTCCTCAACGTTACGCCAAATGACAATCTCACAAATCAGTTGGATTGGTCGGATTACGAAACCTATGGCGGAAATACCACTTATAGTGTGTTCCGAAAGCAGAAGAACGCAGGAAACTGGGTGGAAGTAGAGACGGGTATTACGGAATCGGAATACACGGATAATATTCGCCAGTTTGGAAATGGAAATGGAATCTTCTGCTACTACGTGACAGCTGTAGAATCCAACAACCCACTTGGGTTCGTCGACGAAAACGGTGGTCCAATGACTTCTAAATCAAACGAAGTATGTGCCGATCATGATTCCAGAGGATTCTATCCTTCTGCGTTCAATCCGAACAGTGCCATTCCTTCAAATCGCGTGTGGTCGCCACAAATGCTCTTCGAAGAGTCGAGTTCTTACAGCATTGTCATTGTAGACCGCTGGGGGAACGAAGTCTTCAACAGTGTGGATCCACTGGAAGGATGGGACGGAACATTCCGGGGAGAAGACTCTCCAGAAGGTGTTTACTTCTTCATTGTTCGCTACAGATCAGAAGAAGGAAAAATGAAAGAAGATAGAGGTTCAATCACTCTATTACGATAATAGGTTAGTTAGCTGTTCATTTGAAATTGACCCCGCCATCTCGGCGGGGTCTTTTGTTATTGGAATTAGGATTTCTTTCACATGCTCCTCCGCCGCTCATTCCTTATATTTGCTACCCTTCAAGAATTATAGTTACTATGAAGAAACACCTCTTTGCCCTCGCAGTAGGGTTGTCGTTTTACGGCTTCGCTCAAGAAGAAATATTGTTCACCGTTGAAGGTGAGCCCGTTACAGTAGAAGAGTTCTCATACGTTTATAACAAGAACAAGGACGTAGGTAGGGAAATTGACCCTAAAACTCCGCGAGAATATCTAGATCTGTACATCAATTTTAAGTTGAAAGTTCACGAGGCTGAGGAGCTCGGGATGGACACAACCCGCCGTTTTGTACGCGAGTTCAGCTCGTACAGCGAGCAGCTTGCTCGTCCATACATGACAGTTAAAGAAGTTAACGAACAAGTTCTTCGTGAGGCTTTTAATCACCTCGCATGGGATGTACGTGCACGTCACATTATGCTTGACGTGGCTCCAAACGCCCTTCCAGAAGACACCTTGCGCGTGTACAACCAACTCGTAACGGTTAGAGAGCAGATTCTCAACGGTCAGCGCACATTTGAAAGTGCCGCTCGCGCCATGAGTACCGATACCTATTCAGCACAGAGAGGTGGAGACCTGGGTTGGTTCACTGCTTTCAACATGGTGTATCCGTTTGAAAAGGCAGCTTATCGTCTTAATGAAGATGAAATCTCAATGCCAATCCGCACCCAATTTGGGTATCACCTCATTGAAACTACGGATAGACGCCCTTCACGAGGTAAGATCGAGGTAGCGCACATCCTTGCTCACGTTGACCCAAATGGAACAGAGGAGGAGCAAGCAGCTGCAAAGGCAAAGATTGATGAGATTTACGAGCAGCTTCAGAATGGAAGCGATTTTGCCGAACTCGCTCGTCAGTTAAGCGACGACAAAACAACCGCTTCTATGGGAGGAGTGCTTCCTGCGTTTGGTATGAAAGAAATGCTTCCAGAGTTTGAGGAAGCTGCTTTTGGAATTGAGGCTGATGGTGAGATTAGCGCTCCATTCAAGACAAAAATTGGATGGCACATTGTGAAGCGTATCCATCGCTATGACCTCGGTACATTCGAGTCTGTAAAAGCTGAACTCGTTCAAAAAATTCAGCGCGATACTCGCTCAAATCTGGGGCAACAGGTATTCTTGAATAAACTCAGGAATGAGTACAACTTCACCACAGATGAAGACAATCTGATGGAAGTTCTTGAAGAATACGAGGAAGGTGTGAAAGAAGGAGAATGGTCCGCTGCAGAATTCGAAGATGAAACCGACGAAGTGGTCTATTCTTTTGCGGACCGCCAAATTTCACAAGCTGAAGTTGCTGAAGTATTGACGGGAGCTCAAGGCCGTTTTGAAGGAAGCGAGTCCATCAAATCAGATGCGTATGGATTCTTGACCAACTGGGTGAAGAATCAGCTCATAGCCTACGAACGAGAGCACTTGGCAGACAAGTACCCGGAATTCAGATTCCTCGTTCAGGAGTACAGAGAAGGGATTCTTCTTTTCGACCTCACCAAAGAGATGGTTTGGGATAAAGCCAGCCAGGATAGCGCTGGATTGGCTGATTTCTACGAAGCGAATAAGGCAAACTATAGCGTAGGTCCACGTCACGAGTACGTACGATTCTCAGTATCTACACGCCAGGTTGCAGACGCGATAATAGCCGACCTCCAAAGTGGAAACACCTCTGGTGCAGAAATTCTCGAGAAATACAATCAGGAGAGCATGCTCACTGTGGGTATGGATACGCTGAAAGTGCTCGTAGGTAAGGATGAAAAGATTGATGAGGCTGCCGAAGGAAATGTCTTCACATATCAGGAAGACAATCGTTGGATTGTACCTTTTGTAGTGCAGACGCTTCCGGAAGGAATTCGTCCATTGGATGAAATCAAAGGTTTGGTGACTAGCGATTATCAAAAAGAACTAGAGGCCGAATGGGTTGCCGAACTTCGCGCGAAGTACAGCGTTGAAGTGAATGAAAGTGTAATGACAGAATTGGAATCAGAGCTTTGATTCGAAAAGTTCTCTATATCGTCATAGCTGCCTCGACGTTGTCGAGTTGTGAATTTGCCTTTGGCGAAGAGGACAAAGGCGCTAAGGTTGCACGTGTATACGACGCCGTTCTCTATGCAGAGGATATCCGAGAGGTAATGCCTAGCGGAATGTCGCCGGAAGACAGTGCCACATGGGCAAGAAAGTACATCAACAACTGGGGGAAGGAACAGCTGATTATCAAGAAAGCTGAATTCAACTTGGCTGATCAAGAAAAGGATTTTGATGAGCTAGTTGAGCAGTATCGAAGCGACCTCTTAAAATTCACCTACCAGCAACGGTATGTGAGTGAGAACCTTGATACTGCGGTTACCCCTGAACAGATCCAGGAGTACTATGACGCGCATCAATCGGAGTTTGAGTTGAAGGAGAACATTCTTAAACTCAATTATCTCGTTCTGAATGTAGATGCGCCAGACGTATCGGATGTAAGAAAGTGGTTCAGAAGCGATGATGAAGACAACCGAACGGCCCTTCAGGATTATGCGTTCAAATATGGAAGATCCTCTAGTTTTGAGGATACCAATTGGGTGAGGTATAATGATTTAGCGAAATTCATCCCACTTCAAACGTATAATCAGCAACAGTTTATTCGAAACAATAAGTACGTTGAGATTTCGGATAGCACGGGGGTTTATTTCGTTGAAATCCTCAAGTATAAAATAGCAGATGATGTTTCTCCGTTGCCATACGTGAAAGAGACGATTCGAAATATCATCTTGAACAAGAGAAAACAAGAGCTAATCGTGAACATGGAAGCACGAATAGTAAATGACGCATATGAAAAGAATGACTTTGAGATATATTCAGCTGACGATAATTAGTCTGTTCTTCTCCGCGGCTGCTTTTGCTCAGCCGGGAACAGGTGGAACAGTTGCTGAGGGCATCATTGCAGTTGTGGGTGAGAATATCATCCTCAAAAGTGAAGTAGAAGGAAACTTCGAAGCACTTAAGCGACAATACCAACAGCAAGGACTAACCATCACCAAGTGTGAAGTAGTAGAAGATTTGCTCATGGAGAAGTTGATGCTTCACCATGCGGAAATCGACAGTGTTTTTGTGGACGAGGGCGAAGTAGATCAGAACATCGATCGACGTATTCAAGCGCTGGTACAGCAATTTGGTGGCGATATTCAGAAACTCGAACAGTACTATGGTAAGAGCGTAGTTGTGATTCGAGAAGAAATGCGCGACCTCATGCGTAATCAGCTTACTGCACAGAGAATGCAATTCACCATCACAAAGGATGTAGAAATTACGCCTACCGAAGTTCAGGAGTTCTACAACAGTATCCCTGAGGATTCACTGCCGCTCATCAACACCGAAGTGGAGCTAGCTCAAATTGTGGTTTACCCGGCGGTTGATCCCGAAGCCGAACAGGAAGCCATTGATAAGCTGAACGAGCTTCGTCAGCGTATCGCCGACGGACGTAGTTTCTCAACTATGGCTATTCTATATTCTAAAGATCCCGGCTCTGCCAAGAATGGTGGTCTTTACGAAGGCATCAAAAGAGGCCAGTTCGTGAAAGAATTCGAAGCAATAGCGTTCAACCTTCAGCCTGGAGAGGTTAGTGAGCCATTCCGCACAGTTTATGGCTATCACATCGTTCAGCTCATTGAAAAGAGAGGTGAGGAGCTAGACCTTCGTCACATTCTCATCCCGCCTCAAATCAGTGACGCGAACCTAAACGAGGCGCGTAATGTAATGGACAGCATTCGTTCGGCAATTGTTTCTGGAGCAATCACATTCGAGGAGGCTGTAGAGGAGTATTCAGAAGATGACGGTACACGCTACAACAACGGTATGCTGATGAATCCGCAGACGGGAGACACCAAGTGGGATGTGTCCAATTTGGATCAGGCTATGTTCTACGCAATCCAAGGATTGGAAGAAGGCGATATTTCGGATCCGTCCCTTTGGCGTGATGAAGAACAGAAAGAGGCTTTCAGAATTATTCGAATCAATGCCAAAACAGAACCACACAGGGCAAACATGCGCTCTGACTATGGTCGCCTTCGCTCAATCGCGCTTCAAGAGAAGCAGAGCAAGAAAATGGCAGATTGGATCAATGAAAAGATCGCGGAGACCTATATTCGAGTAAACAACAACTACTACAACTGCACATTCGAACAGAATTGGGAGAATGAAAGCACAGCAAGCTCTCGCCGATGAGTCAAGATATCCAAGCCATAGACCACCTCGTTGTACAGTACAAAAAGCTGCGCGATGAGATTTCGAAAGTGATTGTCGGACAAGAAGAGGTTGTTGACCAAGTAGTTTTATCCATCTTTTGCAAAGGTCATTCACTCTTGGTGGGGGTGCCTGGATTGGCGAAAACGCTACTTGTGAACACCATTTCCGAAGTACTCGGGTTGTCTTTTTCGCGTATTCAGTTTACGCCAGATTTGATGCCTTCAGACATCATTGGAGCGGAGGTGCTCGACGAAAGCAGACACTTTAAGTTCATTCGCGGTCCGATATTCGCCAATATTGTTTTGGCTGATGAGATTAACCGTACTCCGCCAAAGACGCAGTCTGCCTTGCTTGAAGCCATGCAGGAGCGCTCCGTAACGAGTTCGGGCCAGACCTTCAAAATGGAGAGCCCGTTTTTTGTTTTGGCTACACAGAACCCAATCGAGCAGGAGGGAACCTATCCTTTACCAGAGGCGCAGCTCGATAGATTCATGTTCAATATCCATGTAGATTATCCTTCGTTTGCTGAAGAGGTTCAGATTGTGAAGGGAACAACGGGCGACGACAAACCAGAGTTGAAGCACGTGCTAAACGCGCAACAAATCATGGATATTCAATCTTTGATTCGCCGTGTGCCTGTAAGCGATCAAGTAACGGAATATGCCGTAAGGATTGCATCGAATACACGTCCAAATAACCCAGATGCGCCAGCTTTTGTGAAAGACTATTTAGGTTGGGGTGCCGGACCGAGAGCCTCTCAATATTTGGTTCTAGGGGCAAAGGCATATGCCGCAACCCGTGGCAAGTACGCGCCGGATAGAGAAGATGTACGCGCAGTGGCAGAGCCAATTTTGCGTCACCGTATTGTCAAGAACTACAAAGCAGAGGCGGAAGGTCTAACCGAAGCTGACATCATCAAAAAGATTGTTGATTTTTCAGGTGAAATGAAATGAGCACGACGAACGTAGTTGAAATAGAAGGAATGAAATGCGAAGGCTGTGTGGCGAATGTGACACGTGAGCTTTCTGCCCTTGCGAGTGTGGAATCGGTTCAGGTATCGCTCGAGAAGAACAATGCCACAGTAACCAGCGCAAGTGAAATTGATAAAGAACAATTGAGTTCAGCTGTTCAAAAGGCTGGATTTAAGGTCAAATAACCGCAAGGAAGAGATTATGTGAAAAGGCACACTAGAGAGAAATGAACAATCTAGTGTGCCTTTTCTTTTATCATTACGACCTTAGTGGAACAGAAGAAGAATTATGAGCACTAAAAAAACACTACCCGTATCAGGAATGAGCTGCGCAGCGTGTGCAGTGAATGTTGAGAAAGCGTTGAAGGGGACGAAGGGTGTGGTAGATGCTAGCGTAAATTTTGCCAACCATACAGCCTACGTAAACTTCGATGAATCAACAAAACTTGAAGCCCTGCAGAAGTCAGTTCAAGATGTTGGCTACGACCTAGTGATTCCCGATGCCAATGCAGAAGGGGAGTCTGACGTGTACGAGAAAGTACGCGAAATGCAGGAAGACCATTATCGAGATTTGAAGAAGAAGAGCATAGGCGCCATTCTTCTCACTATACCAGTCGTTTTACTCAGCATGGTTATTCCAACGCAGAGTTGGACGAACTACGCAGAGTTTGCACTTACCTCTATAGTTGTGCTTTGGTTTGGAAGGACTTTCTTCATCCATGCCGCTCGTCAAGCGCGACGCCTTTATTCGAACATGGATACCCTGGTTGCTGTGAGCACGGGGATTGCTTATCTGTTTAGCGTAGTAAATACATTTTTCCCAGAGTGGATGACTGGCAGTGGTCTAGAACCACATGTGTACTACGAAGCGGCAGCGGTAATCATTTCATTTATTCTATTAGGGAAATTACTCGAAGCTCGAGCAACTTCAAAGACATCTGATGCCATTAAGGGGCTCATGAATCTCCAACCTGACGAAGTTGTATTGGTGGATGGAGAATCTGAAACAATTATAGCTGTAGAAGATGTGATGGCCGGTGACCTCCTTCGCGTAAAACCAGGCGGTAGAATAGCTGTGGATGGTTTTGTAGAAGATGGCGAGAGTTATATTGATGAGTCTATGCTCACAGGTGAGCCTGTGCCCGCACCAAAAATTAAGGGGGACAGAGTCGTAGCTGGGACAATCAATCAGAAGGGAACGCTGACTTACAGAGCCTCGGAAGTGGGGAGCGAGACCGTACTTTCACGTATTGTTCAACGCGTACGAGAAGCTCAGGGTAGCAAAGCGCCCGTGCAGCGGTTGGTTGACCGAATCGCTGGGATATTTGTTCCAATCGTACTTGTCCTGGCGATCATCACTTTCTTCGTTTGGTATTTCAGTGGAATCGACCAAGCCTTCACCTATGCATTACTATCGGCCATTACCGTGCTCGTGATTGCTTGTCCGTGTGCATTGGGACTTGCGACTCCTACTGCGATTATGGCTGGAGTAGGGGCGGGTGCGCGCCACGGGATATTGATTAGAGATGCCGACTCGTTGGAGCGAGGGCACCGAATTACAGATGTGGTACTAGATAAAACGGGAACCGTTACACGAGGTAAGCCCGAGGTTCAGGAAGTCCTGGTGATTGAAGAAACGATGGAATGGTCAACGCTCGAAGCCATGGAGTCACTTTCGGAGCACCCCTTAGCAGATGCCATTGTTACCCATATTCGAAATGAACGCGTGCCCGAAAGCGCCAAGCCTGTTGTACAAGCGTTTGAAAGCGTAACAGGTCACGGGGCAAAAGCCACGGTTGAAGGTCAGGATTACAAGATTGGTAAGCCCTCTTGGATTATTGACGAAGGAGTGACTTGGACCGATGAAGCGGAAGCGTGGACGGTTGTTCAAGGAGAGCATGGGAAATCTGTAGTTGCTTTTGCAAAAGGCACAGACTTAATGGCCTTGATATCTATTGTAGACCCCGTGAAGCCCGAGGCATTCGAAGCCGTGGCGAGGCTGATTCGCAAGGGGATTACGGTACACATGCTGACGGGCGACCATATTTCCACTGCATCTGCTGTTGCGAGAGAGGTAGGAATTGATCATGTTAAGGCCGAAGTTCTGCCCGATGATAAATACGATTACGTGGAAGCTCTTCAGCAGGCTGGTAAGCACGTAGCCATGGTAGGAGATGGAATCAATGATGCACAAGCATTGGCTTTAGCAGATGTATCGATTGCCATGGGAAGTGGTACGGATATCGCCATGGATACGGCCAGAATAACTTTGATGCGTGACGACCTTAATGGTGTGCCTGATGCGATTCGACTTAGCCGTCATACCGTGAACACCATTCGTCAGAATCTATTCTGGGCATTCATCTACAACCTCATTGGAATTCCCATTGCTGCAGGGGTGTTGTACCCGAGCTATGGTTTCTTGTTAAGTCCTATGATTGCGAGTATGGCAATGGGCTTGTCGTCGGTTAGCGTGGTGACCAACAGCCTGAGACTTAGAACGGTATTCCATTCTAGAACTCAAGACAGATAGGGAAGTCCGCAGTCTTACTTGCTGAAGATGTTGTACTTGACGATGCAATAGATCGCGCGGAAACCGTCTTTCCAGTTGATTTTCTTGCCTTCTTCAAAGGTTCTACCGTAGTATGAAATGCCTACTTCGTAGATTCTAATCTTCGGGATTCGTGCAATCTTAGCTGTAACCTCGGGTTCAAATCCGAATCGCTTTTCCTTTAGCTTCAATCCTTGAACCATATCGGTACGGAATAGCTTGTAGCATGTTTCCATATCCGTTAGGTTGAGGTTTGTAAGCATGTTGGACAAGAACGTGAGCATCTTATTTCCGATGCTGTGCCAGAAGAATAAGATACGGTGCGGATTGCCGCCCATAAACCGAGATCCGTAAACTACGTCAGCATCACCGGTAAGTACCGGTTTTAGAACGAGGTGGTACTCTTGCGGGTCATATTCCAAATCGGCATCTTGAATAATAAGGTATTCACCAGTAGCTTTTTCGATGCCGGTATGCAATGCAGCTCCCTTGCCCTTGTTTACTTCGTGCTTGTAATACTGGATATTGAGCTCAGGATTTTCCTCCTTGTACTTCAGAATCGACTCCTCTGTATTGTCCTTGGAGCAGTCATTCACAATGATGAGTTCTTTCTCAATGCCATTTGGTAGTTCAACGGTCTTAATTCTATCGAGAATCAAGTGGATGGTTGGCCCTTCGTTGTACGCAGGGATGACAATTGATAGCTTCTTAAAGTCTACACTCATTACTCGGAGCTCGCTTCTAAAAGGGATGGAATCTCCTCTTCGTCAAATGTGCCGAAGAGTAGGGTATCCCCAGTGATGTTTAGTAGTGTGGCATTACCTGAAAGCGAGTCGTTTTTCCATGTTCCAGTGAGCTTTGAGCCGTCTCGGAACCTCATAACGCCTTCGCCTTCTCGGATGCCGTTTTTCCAATAGCCGTCAAATATACGACCATCGCTGAAACGGTAAACTCCTTTTCCAGTTCTTTGACGTTTTACCTGATCTCCTTCAATCACTTCCCAATCTCCAGTATAGCCTCTTTCGGGATAGTAAACCAACAGAATGGTTGGATAGACGTCTGGCGATTGAATGACGTGAATCTGACCAAACTTCTCCTTATTGTCTTGAATGTAGGGAACTAAGTATCTACTCACATCGGCAAATCCCATAGCATCGATGATGATATGCGTCACGCCGGTTGAATCGAACCTCGCTTCAATTTCTTCATAATCGAATGTAGAAGGTATGCCAATGGATTGACGATTCGCATAAAGGTAGAACAGGCCTGGTTTCCGGTTTACAACCACAGCGTCAGCAGGTAGGTTGTCATCCACGAAATCGGCCATCTTTAGGAAATCACCGTACTTGTTTGGGTAAACTCGGTCAACCTTATCTTTCTCTTGCTGGACGCCCGGAGCGAAAGCAATTACAAAGACTAGATAGATAAGCGGATTCGGATTCTTGATGATTTTGGTCGCCCTGATGATTTCATCTACACCCAACACGGCGCCAAGTAGCAAGAACGGAATCAAAGGCATGATGAATCGAGTTCCAAACCACACATGCGGCCACAAGAGCAAGATTGCGGCCGAGCCGAGGAGGTAAACCGCTACGAAGGCGCGGTATTTCTTAAGCTTGAAAACTCCGAAGATTACGAGACCGACAAGTACTAATCCCAACAACCAATTAGTCTCTGGGACGTAATTCTCAGGGGTAGACTCAGAGCCGGTCAGCCATCGCATATAAACGCTATAATTCACCTGTATTTGAGCGAAGAACGTACGCGGTATTTCTACACTGATGTACCGTTCGATATTGTAAGCCATGCGCGTGAACAAGTCACTAATGCCTACCACTCCTTCCTCTCTTCTGTATGGGTTTACACTGAGCAATTGGTTGATATATCCACCGCCGCCGTTGCCACTAACAGCACGACCTCTAAGAATCCATGGAGTGGCGAGGGCGATAAACGAACCGGCGAAGACGCCAAACTTTAGCCATTTCTTGTTGAACAAAAGGTAGAGTAAGAGAGCGCCAATCAATGCAATGCCTGCGGTCCTGATGTGGAAACTGAATGCGGCAACTGCAATCATCGCCCAAAAACGCCAATCGCGCAGGAAGTTGTCGTTCTGTTCTGATTTCATGAACCAGAGCAGAGTGAGTGTGGCAAAGAACATAAACGGTACCTCACTCATCATGATGTTACCGTATTGAATCATATTGCCGTTAAGGAGGATAAAGATGGACACGACCAACGCCATCTTACTATTCTCGGTGATAATCTTAAATATCCTAAAGCTGAGAAGCACCGTTCCCAAGAAGAATAGGCCTGTCACTACTTTCAAAAAGCCAATGCTAGATGAAAACATCATAAAGAAGGACAGAATCAAAGGATATCCAGGGGGGAAGTGGTTATTTGGAACTTCACCAACCACATGAGCGTTGGTGTATCCTTTGCCACTCGCAATCGAATCGCCAAGGATATAATATGCGGCATTATCTCCACCTAAATCAATCTTGGTGTCGTACGTAACCGCAAATACAATGAGCCATAATAGAGAGAGGAGTGCGTAAGGTGCCCAAGTTGCATTCACTATGCTTCCCGAGTTCGCTTGCTTAGTTTCGTTCTTCTTAGCCATGGTTGGAAAATTGCTTTCCGAAAGTATGAATTCTATATAGGACTACGAGATAAAATCGACCATCGTGAAGCATCTGAGTAAAAATCGACTTGGAATCCTACCTTTGCGGTGAAATTCAACCACCCCATGAGAGAAACATTTGCAATCGGTTCAAAGCCGTTGACCATTCAGCTCATTGAGTCTATTCTGCTCGAGAATATGTCACTTTCGTTGAGCGATTCTGCCGTAGAGAAGATTTCTAAGGCTCGATCTTATATCGACGAAAAGATGTCCAGAGAATCGGGACCAATCTATGGCATCAACACTGGGTTTGGTTCACTTTGCAATGTTCAGATATCCACGGGTGAATTAGAGCAGCTACAGGAAAACTTGGTAATGAGCCACGCATGTGGCCTAGGCGATGAAGTGCCAGCCGATGTAGTACGCTTAATGCTTTTATTAAAGGTTCAGAGCTTGAGTTTTGGGTATTCTGGAGCTCAACTAGAGACCGTACAACGCCTCATCGATTTTTATAATGAGGATGTTTTGCCTGTCGTATACCAACAAGGTTCGCTCGGGGCTTCAGGTGACCTCGCTCCACTTGCACATTTGTCACTTCCCCTTCTCGGAAAAGGAGAGGTAGTTTACAAAGGGGAGCGTATGGATGCCCAATCAGCTTTGGATGCGCTCAACCTTGAACCAATTGCTTTGAAGAGTAAGGAGGGGCTAGCCCTGCTCAACGGAACTCAGTTTATGTCCGCATACGCCACATGGGAGTTAATGCAAGCACATAAGCTCAGCTATCTAGCAGATCTTATCGGTTCGGTAAGTCTTGAGGCCTACGATGGTCGACAAGAGCCATTTGATGAGCGTGTACACCTTATTCGTTCTCATGCCGGACAATTAAAAACGGCAAAGAACATCCGTGAGTTTCTCGCGGGTAGCGAGTTAATTGAACGCGCTAAGGAGCATGTTCAAGATCCGTATTCATTCCGCTGCATGCCTCAAGTGCATGGAGCTTCTAAGGATGCCATCGCGTACGTAACACAAGTGGTAACTACCGAAATCAATTCGGCAACCGACAATCCAAATGTGTTCCCAGACGACGATGTGATTATTTCAGCGGGCAATTTCCATGGACAACCTTTGGCGCTCGCCCTTGATCACTTAGCAATCGCATTGGCAGAGCTTGGAAATATTTCCGAACGCCGCGTTTATCAAATGATTTCAGGTAGAAGAGGTTTGCCTCCTTTCTTAGTAGCAAAACCGGGATTGAACAGCGGATTTATGATACCGCAGTACACAGCTGCGAGCATTGTTTCTCAGAATAAGCAACTATGCTCTCCAGCTTCTGTCGACAGTATTGAATCTTCAAATGGGCAGGAGGATCACGTTTCTATGGGATCGAATGCCGCAACCAAGTGCTATAGAGTTGTAGAGAACCTCGAAAGAATTTTGGGCGTTGAACTCATGAACGCCTCTCAAGCTCTGGCTTTCAGAGATGGCGAAACGAGCGAGTTCCTCAAATCTTTTGTAGGTATGTTCCGTGAAGACGTTCCTTTTGTGGAAATAGATAGAGTGCTTCACAACGATATGGCGGCAGCAACTAAGTTCATTCAGGAAATCCAACTCGACCCTGAACTCATTTACGCTTAAAGAAGTGTGGCAATATGCGCAGTATGAACAGCCGCGAGAGCGGCTGTTTCTGTTCTAAGCCTTTGATCTCCCAGTGTGATTCCAGTTATTCCAGCCGCGAGTGCATTCTGAAACTCTTCTGGACTAAAATCACCTTCGGGGCCAATCATCACACAAACGGAGCTGCCATTCGTCCGCATTTGATCAATCAGAGGTGTCTTTGTTCCTTCGCCACAGTATCCGATGTAAGTCGGATAGCTGCGCGATTGACCAATAAAGTCATTAAACTTGACGAGCGGGTCCAGCTGTGGAATTTTCCCTTTCAAGCTTTGTTTAACTCCTGAAAGCAGGATGCGTTCGAGCCTCTCCGGCTTGAAAACCTTGCGCTCTGAATGTTCGCACAGAATAGGAGAGATGCGGCTAATTCCAATCTCCACCGACTTTTCCAATAGCCATTCGAGGCGATCCATGTTCTTTGTAGGAGCAATTGCCAGATGGAAATCGTACGGAACTTCTCCCCAATTCTCTACGTGCTCGTCAATTTGAATGGCACAATGCTTCTGATGCTCTTCTACGATAGGGCCGGTGTATAATCCACCATGGCCATCGATTACAGAGAGGATATCACCACTCTTCTTTCGCAGTACACGTATGGCATGCTTGCTTTCATCTTCTGAAAGCACTACACGATCTCCCTCAACCTGTCCGTAAAACAATTGCATTACGCGCCTACCTTATCTTTCTTAGCTCCAGGAGACTTGTTGTAGTTCTTCTCGATGTATTCGATAATGATAGACGCCACATCAACACCCGTAGTAGATTCAATCCCTTTGAGTCCAGGACTTGAGTTTACCTCGAGGATAAGTGGACCGCGCTTACTTTGCAGCATATCTACACCCGCAACGTGAAGACCAAGCGCGCGGGCGGCCTTAACAGCCATATCCTTCTCCGCTTTTGTCAATCTTACTTTGGCGCCACTGCCGCCTCGGTGGATGTTGCTTCGGAATTCTCCTTCTTTACCCTGACGCTTATAGGCGGCCACAACTTTCCCACCAACAACTACGGCACGGATATCGGCACCACCTGCTTCCTCAATAAACTCCTGAACGAGAATATTCGCATTGAGTCCGTAGAAAGCCTCGATTACGCTCTTGGCTGCCTTGCGCGTTTCGGCCAAAACAACACCTAGACCTTGAGTCCCCTCTAAAAGCTTGACAATCAAAGGAGTGCCGCCAACTTGTTTAATCAATGAATCAACGTCATTCGGCTGTTTTGCAAAGGCCGTTTTAGGGATGCCTACTCCGTGACGGGCAAGGATTTGTGTAGCGCGAAGTTTATCTCTACTTCTCACCAAGGCAAGGCTACTTACGGTGGTGAAAACCTGACGCATTTCAAACTGACGAATCATCGCGGAACCGTAATAGGTCACTGATGCTCCGATGCGAGGAATGATGGCATCAACATCAGAAATGACGTGATCGCCATAGTAGATATCCAGGTTTCCGCTCTCCATCACCACATACGTTCGTGTGTGATTGATGATGCTTACGGTATGTCCACGAGCCTCAGCGGCTTCAACAAGTCGCTTTGTGCTATACAGGTTCTTATTGGCGGATAGAATTACGAGGTTCATTTGGTAGATTTCTTAGAGGATTCTTTTAGAGAGATGTTGCTTTTTGCCACGTCTACAACGAAGCCCTGTCTCAACAAGTTACGCCCAACGAGCACAGGATACTTCATCTTTTCTCTGTCAGCCAACGTGAACTCACACGTGTATGTTTTGCCCATCATCTGAGTTTTCGTGATGAAGCTAAACCGCTTTTGCTCTTGTCCGAAGCTATTGCGGACATTTCGTTCTCTGAAGTGCTTTGTCTTGTAGTACTGACCTTGGTATTGTGGATGCTTTTTGTCTAATAACTTGAACCACAGCTCTTCTTCACCGTCTTTTTCAACAACTTTTACGCTGTGACAGTGAATTGCAGAAAGCGCTGCACCTGTATCAATCTTGCATTCTAGCGCATCGAGATCAAACTCAGGCAGGGAGAGGACATCTACACGTCCGATAGTAACTTTCGATTTTGGAGCCATAAAAAACAGCTATTTCGTCAAACTTATAAAAGGGGAATTGAAAGAAGGTGAACTCAACTATAAATTCACTCGAGCTTTGGCAGAAATTCCCAAATCTGCCGAATGTCCGTCCTTCCAAAGGTAATATCCAGCGATTCCAATCATCGCGGCATTATCCGTAGTAAACTCAAAAGGAGGGAGGTAAAGCGACCAGTTCTCTTCTGTTGCCGTGGTTTCTAATGCTTTGCGAAGTCCCACATTCGCCGAAACCCCGCCTGCTATTGCGATATGTGATATGCCCGTATCACGACTCACTTTCACAAGTTTCTTCAGGAGTATCTCGATAATGGTTTTTTGAACACTCGCACAAATGTCGTCCATGTGATTCTGAACGAACTCAGGATCTTCTTTCTGCTTGGCTTGGAGGGTGTACAAAACACTTGTTTTCAGACCGCTAAAGCTGAAATTGTAGCCTTCGATTTGCGGTTTCGAAAACGCTAGAAAATCGGGATTGCCCATTTGTGCTCTGCGGTCAACTTCGGGTCCACCCGGGTAGGGAAGTCCTAAGAGTTTGGCCGTTTTGTCAAACGCTTCTCCAGCTGCGTCATCTATGGTTTCTCCCAGGACCGTGAGCTCCAATGGACTGTCAACCCGAACTATTTGGGTATGTCCCCCACTTACAGTTAGGCACAAAAACGGGAATTCTGGATTGCGCATGTCATCACCATCGATCAGGTGTGCCAATACATGAGCGCGCATATGGTGGACGTCGATAAGCGGAATGCCAAGTGCCATGCTAAGTGACTTAGCAAAGGAGGTCCCCACAAGTAAAGAGCCCATCAGTCCAGGACCACTAGTAAATGCAATGGCTTCGAGGTCCTGCTTACTTACTTTGGCTTCCTTTAAGGCCTTGGTTACTACGGGGACAATGTGCGCCTGGTGCGCTCGTGAAGCAAGTTCTGGAACTACGCCACCATACTCAGCATGCACGCTCTGATTGGCCACCACGTTCGAAAGAACCTTTCGTCCTTCCATTACCGCGCAGGCCGTATCGTCACATGAGGATTCAATAGCGAGAATGAGTTCCCTTTTCTTCATGTTGCAAAGTTAATGCAATGAGTAGGGATTTTAGCACAAGGAAATCTGCCTCTATCCGTTAATTTTTAAGTGCTTCAGGCTCGATATTTGTAGCTTTGTGAGTTAAGCACCGCGTCTTCGCTTTTTATGAAAATACTTCGCCGCATTTGGAAGCTGTTCAAATGGACCTTCGGGATACTGTTACTCCTGATTGTCCTGTGCGGATTTATTCTGGCTATACCAGCCGTTCAGACGCGTCTAGCTCAGGAGGGTACGGCCTATCTCAAATCAGAGTTTGGTATTGAAGTACAGATCGAATCTGCATCTTTCCAATTACCTAACCGTGTGGTGCTGAAAGGGGTTTACGCTCCAGACCATCGTCAGGATACGATGATTTATGCCCAACACATTCTCTTCGAGTTTTCTGGATTTAGAAATAATCATCTCTATGCTGGGGATGTTGAATTGGACAAAGGCAAGCTTCTCATGCGAAAGTATGAGACGGATTCACTGTTCAATTTCGCCATGTGGCTTGAGAACTTTAATTCGGAGGACACAACCACGTCTGAGGTACCGTTCCAGATGACCTTCGACGACATCAAAATTTCTGATTTTACATACGCTAAGCATCCGTTGGGATGTGACGAGTGTACATGGCTAGACTTCAAGGACGCCGAGGTGCGTGTTTCCGACTTTAAACTGAACGGTGGCAATGTAAGCGGCGATATTGAAAGACTCGAATACCGCGATGACCGCAGGTTTAGTCTACATCAGTTTTCAGGCTATGCGGCCCTCCAGGAAACGTATATGGAGCTTACCGACCTAAGCTTCAAAACGGATAGTTCGGAAGTTGTTGGCTGGGCGCGATTGGAGTATCGCGACATGGGCGACTTTTCAAACTTCCTAGACGATGTTCGAATCAAGGGTAAGTTTGAAAAGGGTGTGGTTTCGTCCAACGAGTTTCGTTCATACATCCCGCAGTTCCCACAGTTCGATCAGTTCGAGTTCAAAGGATCCGTGGAAGGAACGGTCAACGATTTAAAGGCCTCACGAGTGGATGTGGCCGTGGGAAATTCCAAATTCTTCGGCGATGTGAGCTTGGTTGATTGCACAGAACCCGAGAAGTTATATCTCAATGCATATGTAGGTTTCTGCAAGACTAACGGTTCGGATTTGTCGAGGTATCTAGCTCAATTTATCGACAGTGAAATTCCCGAGTTAGCCCAGAAGTTTACGGATATTGACCTATCGGGACACTACGAAGGGACCTTGGCCGATTTTACCACGAATGGGGAGATTATTACGAATCTGGGGCTTGCCGATGTAAACCTTTCCTTTAAAGACTTGAGCGACCTTGATCAAGTGACCTACAATGGACGGTTAACCCTAGAGAGCTTCGACCTTGCAACCTTACTTGACAATCCCGAATTGGGATACCTTTCCACCTCTGGATCAGTATCTGGAAGGGGCCTAACCGCTGAATCTGTAAACGCTTCGATTGATGTCTCTGCCTCCAGAGCGGATTACAACGGCTATTCGTATCGCAACATCAATGTATTGGGAGATGTGGTAGACGGCAGGTTCACGGGTAAGTTCGATATACACGATAAAAATTTGAACGTCGATTTCGACGGAGAGCTTGATTTTGGAAGTGATACGGCTACATTCGATTTCGTTGCGCTTGTAGACTCTACGGATCTTCATTCTGTTGGACTAATCAGCGATACCGTGAGTTATTTCGGAGCTAAAGTCGTTGCAGATTTCAGCATTTACAATGGCGAATGGTGGCAGGGTAAGGTTGAACTCGACAGTATCACGTACAGAAGGGGAACGGAAAGATTCCAGTATGACGAGGTCGAATTGGTGAGCAGCAATGCTGGCAGCATCACTCGAAACGAACTTTCGTCCGATTTCATGGATGTACTCATCGAAGGAGAGTATAAGCTGCTCAAGATTCACGAGCCGCTCTTGATGGCCTTTGCTAATGTTAACAAGCATTTCGAATACGAACCGTCGTTTACATCGCCCATTTCTTGTACGTACGATATCACGCTAAAGGAAACGGACCTCCTCACTAAGCTCTTGGTGCCAGGGGTGCGATTTGCCTACGGTACGCGACTCTCAGGCTCGTTGAATTCGAATGACCTGGGTATTCAACTCAATTATTCGAGCCCAGGAATGGACTTGTATGGAACGTATTTCGACACGACTGCAATTCGTGTTAGGGGGCGCGATGGAGTTTATAAAGTGAGAAGTAACATCCGCAGCATTTTCGGAGATGGTGATTATGAAACAGAATCCATCGCCTTCAATTCTGATGTACATGGTGACAGTGCGACGCTCGATCTCCGAGGGGTCATTCAAGACTCCGTAAACTCTGATGTTCACTTCAATGGGTACGTCGTTATGCCAACTGAATCGAGCTTCAAGGTTCACTGGAACTCTGCTCAGTTCAATGTGGGGATTGACACACTTAGAATGGCGCCCGAGAATACGCTGGTTATTGACGGAGAGCGAATCGAGTTCGTCAACTATGCGCTGACTGGGACAAATGGAGAGTTGTACTTGGATGGATATCTATCTGAGGAGCCGTATGAAGTACTGCGAGCTCGACTCAAGAATCTCAACTTATCCATACTCAATTACCTGCTTCGTCAAGAAGGCACCTACTTTGAAGGTTTCGCAGACGGAACCATCATTCTGAATGACCTGCTTGGAAGTCCTAGCATGGCTGGGTATGTAGATGTTGACAGTCTAAAACTGAACTCCTACGATTTAGGAACCCTAGCGCTCAATGTCGATTGGGATATCGCTAGTAACATCCAGAAGTTGAATGGCTCAATTACTTTGGGAACACGTCAAACCTTGGGAATTGAGGGGAGAATAGCGCAAGATTCAACCCAACCGTTGTTGGTGGATATCGACCTCAGTAGATTCCGTCTCAATGCCTTTAACCCCTACATGCAAGGGATTCTCGATAATCTTAGAGGTACCGTAGAAGGAAAGATACGAGTGGCTGGCACATTGGATAAACCTACGCTTGATGGGGACCTAGAGCTTCCAAACGCTGCATTCGGCATCCCTTTCTTAGGAACGGACTACAACTTCGAGGGGAGCCCAACTATTCACTTGTCTAGCGACAGGATCGTTCTCGATCGAGTGAAGATTCGAGATACGAAGGAAGGAAGTTCGGGATATGCATCTGGCTTCATCAATCACAGAAACCTAAGTGATCTCACTTTCGATTTGGACATTGAGGCTCAGGATATGTTGGGAATGGACCTGAAGGAAGGTCAAAACCAATTCTTCTTTGGAAAGGCTTATGCTTCTGGACGCGTGAAGATTGTTGGTCCGACAGATCAAATGAACCTTCGAATTGATGTTGAAGCGGAAGAAGGTACCTCGCTTAAACTTCCTCTGTCCTCGCCAACAGAAGTAGGTAAAAGTGATTTCATCACGTTTGTAGACCCGACGGAATCGGTAGATTCTACAGCATTCGGCTTCCGAAGAGAGGCTAAAGTGGACGATCTTGGTGGATTGAGCATCACTGTAAATGCAAACATGAAACCCGAAGCTGAGGTTCGATTGGTGATGGATGAAGCCGTTGGTGGTGAGATTGTGGGCCAGGGTAGTGGACTCATCAAGATTAACCTCAGTGCGGCGGGCGATCTTTCTATTCTAGGGAATTATCAGGTAACCGAAGGGTTGTACAAGTTCCGCATGCGGAATATCGTCGCAAATGACTTCATCATTCAGGAAGGGTCGACATTGAACTGGACGGGCGATCCGTTTGATGCAACGATAGACCTCAAGGCCATTCATACTACGCGTACTACCCTCACTGGGATGGTCACCCCAGGAAATGGCTACAACGGACAACGGGTTCGCGTAAATCTCATCATGCACCTTACTGGCCCACTTATGAACCCAAACATCACTTTTGACATCGAGGTTCCTAACGTGCAGTCGAGCTGGCAGGAAGAAATCAAAAATCGCTTGAATGATCAGGATAAGCTTACGGAGAATGCATTCTCGCTCTTGGTTACCAACAGCTTCTGGAATCCAGAAAACAGCATTGTGGAAGACGTTGGCCAGCAAAGTGTGAATCAGCTCGCGAACGTAATGTCTAACTGGGCGGCGAATTCTGTTTTTGGGGATTTTGCCGATATCAATTTGTCTTACAACACATTCAATGAACCAGAGGTTGAAGGGAGTGAATGGGAGGTTTCAGTTTCAAAGGCATTTATTGATGACAGAATCCGGGTGAACACCGCTGTAGATATCCCCTCAGGAGATAATACTGGAGCCGCACAACAGACTGTTACGGGCGATATTGAAGTCGAATACAAGATTACTGAAGACGGTCGATTCAGAGCAAAAGCCTTCAACCGAAGCAACCAAAACAATCCGGCACTTGACCAACTTTCACCGTACAGTCAAGGGGTGAGCGTATTCTATCGCGCAGACTTCGACTCCTGGGACGAATTAGTGCAAAAGATATTCGGCTACAAACCACGTGACGTAGAGGCGGAGCAAGACACGGACGAGAATGACGACGATGTGGAGACGAACGAAGGGACTGAAGAACAGCCTGCCGCCGAGGAATAGTTACATGGTAACGTTTTCCACGATTTCAAGTCCGTACCCTACAATTCCAACACGCTTAATCGGATTATTTGTGAGTAATCGAACCTTCGATACGCCTAATTCGTGTAAGATCTGGGCCCCAATTCCATAGTCGCGGGCATCCTTGCTAAACGAATTTGTTCTTGCCGGCTCAGAGCCAGAATCGAGTGATTCCTTGTACGAGCGAAGTTTGTCGAGCAATGAACCTGTCATTTGGCGCTGGTTCATGTATACGATAACACCTTTACCTTCTTGTTCTACCGCTTGCATGGCCTTTTCAAGCTGAACTCCTGGTGATTGAGTGAGAAGGTGGAAAATGTCGTTGCCTACACCAGCGGAATGAACGCGAACAAGCACGGGCTCTGATTTTTCCCAATTCCCTTTTGATAAGGCTAGGTGTACTTGACCGTTGGTGGTTTGCTCAAATGCGTGCAAGGTGAACTGTCCAAAATCAGTATCAATCACAAACTCTTCTTTCTTCGAGATGAGTGATTCCTTCTGCATTCGGTAGGCTACCAAATCTTCGATAGATACTACTTTGAGGTTGTGCTCGGCGGCAATCTCCAACAATTGTGGAAGTCGGGCCATGGTGCCATCCTCATTCATGATTTCTACAATAACACCAGCGGGATATAGTCCTGCAAGTCTGGCAAGGTCAATTGCGGCCTCTGTATGGCCCGTTCTGCGAAGAACACCACCTGGTTTGGCCTTCAACGGGAAAATGTGACCAGGACGACCGAGGTCTTCCGGTTTTGTATCACTATTCACAAGCGCCTGAACTGTCTTCGCTCTGTCTGACGCAGAAATTCCCGTAGTAACACCGTGTCCGCGTAGATCCACACTCACTGTGAACTGCGTGTGCAATGGATCGGTGTTGTTGTTTACCATGAGGTCGAGGCCGAGTTCATCGCATCGTGTATCGATAAGCGGGGTGCAAATCAACCCACGACCGTGAGTCGCCATGAAATTGATCATTTCAGGAGACACGAGTTCGGCTGCGGCTACGAAGTCGCCTTCGTTTTCGCGATCCTCATCGTCAACTACGATTACTACTTTGCCATTCTTGATATCAGCAATGGCTTCTTCTATGGTGTTAAGAGCGCTTTTGTGCTCGCTTTGTTGGTTGCCAGACATTGGATTCAACTCCTTGGATGTAAATAAGTAATCCTTTTAAGAGCGCAAAGTTCATCAAATAAAAATGACCTACGAAGCGGATGAGTGAACTTCTCGAGGATAAGGACGGGAAAAGGGTGTCGATTCCGACTAGAATCAACAATACGACTTGTATGTACAGGGCCATTTCGTAAATCCACTGTGGTGTGAATAATGCGAGAATGGCCGAGGATATCAATGTGCAAATCAGTAAGATGGGCGTAATCCATCGGATGACTTTATGCGAGAGGAAGGCGAATCCCAACGGCCAAAAGTCGGTGAGAATCATCCCTTTGAATCGATTGAGGTTCTGGAAGTTTCCGAGCGATATTCTCACCTTACGCTTGAATTCCTCGCTCTTATCTACGGATACATCCTCCGTACAAAGTGCATTGGTATCAAAAATCACTTTTCCACCTTGCTTAATGGTACTCATGGTCATGAAGAAGTCTTCCATGAAGGTGAGCGGCGGGATTTCCTCGAAGTAGTCTCTTCGGATCATGTAACAACCGCCTTCTACTCCAAGTGCAAACCCCCAGATGTTCGATTCTCTGCGCTTTATTTGATTCTCAAAGCTCAAGTAGAGTTCTTCCTCTTCAGCGATACCTTCTTTGCGCATATCACGATAGACAATCGTGCCCCCTACGAGTGCTACGTCTTCGTCGGAGAGTTGATTGACCATTTGACGAATCATGTCTGATTTGAAGAAGATATTCGCATCGGAAGCCAGGACGATGGGCGCATTTGATACGCTAACGAGGTGGTTGATGATTCCCGATTTCCCAGTCCTACCCGGCATTCTATGGAGGTGCAAATTGGGATGCTCCGCTTGAAGGGAAGTGATTATCTCATCTGTGCGATCTGTGCTCGCATCGCTTCCTATGTGCAGGTTAATTCTATCTGAAGGATAATCTGATTCGAAGATGGACTTGATTTTCTCTTCAATCACGGCTTCCTCGTTGTATGCTGCGAATACCACATCCACGACGGGAAGGTCGTCATCCCACTTTGGAGACGTATCGCTTTCGTCATCCATGAGATAGAGTAGGAGCGGGTAGCCAATGTAACTCCACAAAATGAGGAGGAATGAAATCCAAAAGATGTATTGGGCGACGTTCATCGTGCCATGAAGTTAAGGAGATTTACTCCTAGCACGTGTTCATCGTATTTTTCCTGAACCAATTTGCGAGCATTCTTGCCTAGCTCTAGTCTGAGCTCAGAATCTACGATGAGCTTGTCTATTGCTTTGGCAAACTCACGCGGCTGGTCTGCTATGATGCCATGCACTCCAGATTCTATTGGAATACCTTCTACGGCTATGGTGGTTCCGATGATGGCCTTTCCATAAGCCATCGCTTCTAACACCTTAATTCTCATACCACTACCGGATAATAGAGGCACTACGAAGATTCCGTGCTTTTCATAGAACTTCTCAGCCGAGCGAACTTGTCCCTCCACGAAGAAACCGAGTTCAGGACGATGAATTCCGAGCGTATCTGATTGTCTGCCAGCTAGGTGAAAGGAACTTTCTCGGTTGATTTTCATCAACTCAGGCCATACCTTCTGTGCAAACCACTTTATACCGTCCACATTGGGTAACCAGTCCATTGCGCCAATGTGAAAAACATCCGGAGTAGATGAAGGATAGTTCGGGTAACTTTCGGGATTAATGCCGCATGGCAAGGTGTAAACCTGAGACTCATTTAGCGACTTCAAAAACCACTGTGCGTCTACATCAGTAATTGGTAAAACCGCTTTTACTTCGGATAAAGATGAGGTTTCGTATTTCTTGAGGCGACGATTTTGAATCTTCAATATGGCCTTGCGCAAAACCGATTTCTCGCGCTGAATATGACGCTCCCAAATCTGATGTTCCACATTGTGAGCGCGCATGTATACGGGGATCTTGCGCTCGGTGAACTCGTCTGAATAGGGCATCATAAAGAGTCCTTCTATCAATGCCGCATCAAATGCTTCGCTCTCTAAAATTCGACGAAGCTTTCTGCGAACGTCCTTGCGGTCGAATCGGGTAACCATGTACGAATTAGTGGAGAATAGTGTGTTTGATAGCAGGCCAGTAAAGGAAGGGGAGGTGTTTACATCAATGATGTTCCAGTTTACACCATCGGGTTTGTCAACAGCCGAAAAGTCGACCACCTTGTGTTTTGCTGTATTCAGAGCGAGTACGGTCACTTCAGCCCCAGCATGGATCAAGCTTCTGATTGTGCTTGCCATGGCGATTGTACTGCCGTCTCTTGGTGGAAATGGAACCTTATTGCAAAGGAGTAGAACTCTCTTCATTCTTCTTCTTCCGTGCCTTGAATAGTTGTGTTAGCCAACGAATTGGGCGAAGGTAAGATTCAGCGTCGAGAATAGAAGAGTCGCGTGCCGCTTTTACCGTCAATGTAATTCCAATCGGCAAGAGAATGATGGAAGGAAGCCAAACCGCTAGCCAGGCGGAGAGATCACCGGCTTCGCCCATTTTTCCAAATATGGTAATGAGCACGTGGTATACGAGGAAGAGGACGATGCTCACCACAAAGGGGAGCCCGACACCGCCTTTTCGAATGATTGCACCAAACGGAGCACCAATGAAAAAGAGGATTAAACAACCAATGCTCACCGCGTATTTCTTGTGCCACTCGAGTAGATGTCGAGCCATATACTTCAAGCGATAATCAAACTCTTCTCGCTGATCCATGTACTGGCTTCGATTGTTCCTAGCAAGTCTTAGTGCATTTTCCACAGCTCTTCTCCGCAAGGATACCGGGATGTCTTGCAGGAAGTTAGGACCCCTCGTGGTTGTAAAGGAAGTGTCCACATTTGCTTGAGAGTACCAGTACTTCTTCGACATGATTTCGGCCATGTCGTTCTGACGTCCCTTGAAGTGAAGGCTGAGTGAATCGTAGGTGACCAGTAGCTGATCGGTATTCAACATCCTGTAATGTTTCCTCCGGTTTACCTGGTTCATGTCCCCCTGAGAGAGGCTGAGCATGGAAATCCTCAGCGTTGTTTGTTCGAATTCTGATTTGACGTGAAGCCCGTCGTCTCGATCGTGACGAGCTTGAGGAGTGAGTTCTTCGTACGTTGCGCCGTTGTAGAGCTTGAATTCGAGATAGTTATCATTCTCGATGAGGTTCATTTCTCCAGACTCGGCGATGATCACTTTGCTGCGACGACGATCGCCACCAGTGAAATCGTAGATGTACACATCGGAAATGCTGTTCTCTTCTTTCGCTCCAATCTTGATCGCGTATCCTTCGATACCATCATAAAACACGCCAGGCATCAGGTTAAATGCGGGCTTTTGTTTACTGATGTTGATAAGGAGGTTTTCTCCCTTGAAGTTGGCGACGGGAATGAGGTCGTTCGAGAAGTAATACATCCCTACAGCAATGAAGCACATCAATATGATGAGCGGCCGCATGATCCTGTAAAGCGAAATGCCGGCAGATCGCATGGCGGCGAGCTCGTAGTGCTCTCCATAACCGCCAAAGGTCATGATAGAGCTTAGTAGAACGGCGATGGGAAGCGCCATGGGTACAACCTGTGCTGACCAAAAGAAAAGCAGCTCAACGATGTAGTACCACTCGATTCCTCGGCCTACCAAGTAATCGATGTATTTCCACAAGAGCTGCATCATCAAGGTGAACACGCTCACTAGGAGGGTGGGGATAAATACCTTGACGAAACTTAAGAGTACGTATCGGTCGAGTCTTTTCATCGGCGTCGGCGGCGCGGTTCATTGATGCGCCATCCTTCGTATTTCGAACGGTCGAAGCGAACCTCAGAAGCATCAACTCCCGTGTTCACCTCATAATTATTGATGATGTACTTGGTGACAACGTCATTCGTGCCATATTCGGTATAGCTGTAAATGCGCTTTGTAGACATATCGATACCGATGACAATGTCGCGGATTTCTTCGCTGCCATTCGGACGAACCTTCACGTACTGAATGGTTTTTCCATCAATGGTTTCTTTCCCTGCCATGGCTAGACTAGAGCCGTTTTCGAATCGCGCTAATACGCCGTTCGGGGTAAAGGCCATGTCTTCATCTTCCAAAACACGAACGGTCACCTCGCGGTCGTCTGGAGCAATCACGTAGGCACGGTTTCCATTCAGCAAGATGGTCTGTCCGTTTGTTTCAACCTTATAGTTCTCCCCAACAATAGTAACCGTACCCGAGCTTTCGCGTGTCATCTTTGGATTATCGGGATTCTGCGTTGGGATTTCAATAATACTGGTGAAGCTGATCTTTTGATCCGTAAAGGACAAGAGGTTCGTTTTGACTTCTTCGAGAAGGGCCTTGGCCTGCTCGTTGGTTTGTGCAAAAGAAAGCGTGGACAATACCATTGCCGCACTCAAAATAAAATGGCGCATAATCTTAGGATTCAATGTCTGCACTACCCGGGTTCAATTTCTGTTCCAAAGATACTTCATCTGGCACAAGAACTTGTCGTGCCTTCGAACCTTCAAACGGACCAATGATTCCGGCTGCCTCGAGTTGGTCAACAATTCTACCCGCACGGTTGTAGCCCAACTTGAGTTTGCGCTGGAGTAGGGAAGCAGAACCTTGCTGATGGATTACCACAATTCTGGCAGCATCTTCGAATAGCGCGTCGCGGTCTTCATCTGCCAAAGCGCCACCGCCGCCTGACGATTCTTCACCGACGTATTCTGGTAGTAGATACGCCTCGGGATAGGCCTGTTGATTTCCGATGTACTCTGTGATTTCATCTACTTCCGGTGTATCGAGGAATGCGCACTGAAGTCGAATGAGCTCATTACCTGGTGAAAAGAGCATATCCCCTTTACCAATGAGTTGGTCAGCACCGCCAGCATCTAGAATGGTACGAGAATCAATCTTAGACGTCACACGGAAGGCGATACGCGCTGGGAAGTTTGCTTTGATGATACCGGTGATTACGTTCACAGATGGACGCTGAGTGGCGATAATCAAGTGAATACCGATAGCACGTGCGAGCTGAGCTAGACGCGCGATAGGGGTTTCTACCTCCTTACCGGCGGTCATGATCAAGTCCGCAAACTCATCAATCACCAAAACGATGTACGGTAAATAGCGGTGACCTTCTTCTGGGTTGAGCTTTCGGTTGATGAACTTCGCGTTGTATTCTTTGATGTTTCGAACCATTGCAGACTTGAGCAGTTCGTAACGGTTGTCCATCTCAATACACAGCGAGTTGAGCGTATTGATCACCTTACTGGTGTCTGTAATGATGGCGTCCTCAGTATCTGGCAATTTGGCGAGATAGTGACGCTCAATCTTGTTGTACAGCGTGAGTTCCACCTTCTTAGGATCCACAAGTACAAACTTCACTTGTGCTGGGTGCTTCTTGTAGAGGATACTCGCAAGGATGGCGTTCAATCCAACGGATTTACCTTGACCTGTTGCACCGGCCATGAGGAGGTGAGGCATCTTTGCGAGGTCGGCTACAAGTGTTTCATTGCTGATGGTTTTGCCCAGTGCTACAGGAAGATCGAACTTGGTGTTTTGGAACTTCTCTGAAGTAAGCACGGCGCGCATGGATACGACGCTTGCATTCTTGTTTGGCACTTCGATACCAATTGTGCCTCGACCCGGAATTGGCGCGATAATACGGATGCCGAGAGCGGCCAAACTCAACGCAATATCATCTTCCAAGTTCTTAATCTTGGAGATGCGTACACCCGCTTCCGGAATGATTTCATAAAGCGTGACGGTTGGTCCGATGGTCGCCTTAATCTTCTCAATTCCAATTTTATAGTTCTGAAGCGTGTTGACGATGTTATTCTTGTTCGCTTCGAGTTCTTCTTGATCAATCGTGATGTTTCCATCGCCATGTTCAACCAGCAAGTCGAGAGGTGGAAGTTTGAAACGAGATAGGTCGAGCTTAGGGTCGTATTCACCAAACTCTTTCACCTTCTTGTTCACTTCCTTCTCTGAAAGTGATTCTTCCTCCACGGCGGCTTCTACGTCCATCTCTGGACCTTCGCTCGAAGTTGGCTCCGGCTTTGGCTCGGGCTCCGTATTACTGGCTTCGACCTCTACTTCTGCTTCTGGCTGAGGCGTTTTAATCTCTAATTCCGACTTGAGTTGTGGTTCTTCAACCGTTTCTTCTTCCGTCTCTTCGTTCTGATCAAAATCAACTTCTGGCGCTACTTCGTCTTCCACAGCAGGAGTAGGAGTAGGGACGGTTGTTTCTGCGATAGGTTCTGTTTTTGGTCGAGATAACTTTTGAAGAATGGCCTTCGCCCCAGCGGCTAGGCTGTCGGGAGTCACCTTCATTACCAAAACGAGCCATGCGATGAGTGTAAACACGAAAAGCAGTCCGAGGCCTAGCATACCCATCCAGGAACGAAGGAAGGTAGCAACGTAATAACCGACACCTCCTGAGAGGACTGTATGTTCAACCCCAGCTAAAAACGCGGTAAACGCCGAGAGCCAAAGGGAGAGGAATACGGTTACTCGGAAAATTTTGAGTAGGGGGTAAGGACTGAACTTGAAGCTGACTTTAAGCCCGATGGCGCCCAAGAAAATGGGAATTGCGAAGGCGGCAATTCCGAACCACTTGAAAACGAAGACTTGTCCGAGCGCCGCACCTAATTTGCTGAGAATGTTGCTTACCTCGTACTCAGGATTACCCATCAACTCCCAGAAAGACTGTTGGAATTGACTTTGATCGGCGTCCCATGAGAATAGGAACGAGATGAAGGCGATGGTCATGAAAGCCGCGATGAAAATCAGGGCTAGACCTACAACAACGTGTACGCTTCTATCTTTCGCAGCCTCTTTCCAGCCCTCGAAAAGAGGAGTCTTGGGTTTGCTGGTCTTCTTTGTTTGCTTCTTGGTTTTGGCCATAATGGATGTTCGGAACGCATCAAAGGTAAAATAATTGCGGTCTGAAGAACGGTGGGTTGAGATGGGTTTTGCACAATGGGATGTAGATAGAATATTAGACTTGAAATCGCAATCTGTGAACAGTACTTTGACTATCTTGCTGCTGCATTCCACTCTCAACCCTCTCAAATAATGCGTCTACATTCCTATGTCCTCTTTCTCTTACTAAGTATGTGCGTTCTCCATGCTTGTCGAGATGAAACATGCTATAATCCCGCCGACCCAGCGTGTGAAAACTATGATCCTTGTTATAATGTTAGCAGTCCTTCCGCTGAATTTACTGCTTCAGATAGAGTTTTCACCAGGCCTAGCTTCGCTGAGTTCATAGAAGTTGATAGTGTGCTAATCGGTACACTGGTTCAGTTTTCGGCAGTAGATCAAAGTGAAGATGTTATACACACATGGTACGTTGGAGCAGATACCTTAGAAGGGGAATCAATACTGAGGAGCTTCCCTTATCCACAGATTCAACGTCCTCTAACTTTTACTGTTACACATGTCATTGAATTTCCAGAAGATGAGACTTGTTATCCAGGTGTAACCTCTGATACTGTAACTCATGCTTTCTATGTGATTGAGTACTATGAAGAAACAAAGGTCTTGAATCAATGGATGCGTCTCGCTCAAGAGTCCAGCACAGATTCTATAGATTTCATTTTCCGATACTTACTGGATGATGGTTCATTAGCGCCATATGGATATACAGGTAGTAAGTCTGTAGATCTGTATTTAATCAATTTCTTTTCGTCGGGTGATACTACAATTATTCCAAGGGGAGAAGTGGGTGTAATTGATCATAGCTTGTTTTTTCGGAATTCGATAGGTGGGCTTGACGGCGATTTGTTGATTGAGGAAAGTGATAGAATTTCCTTCAATTATTCTACCAATCAAGGAGCTGTTAGTTTGAGAGGAAGACTGATAAATTGAAATACGGATAGTTACATATTTAGTTTTCACACTGGTTGAATCAATTCAATTGCCTTTCCCCAGTCTCGCATAATACCTACTTTTGCGCCACTAACTACGGCATCCAATTTTGCCGACAAAGAAGGCTCTATGATTCAATTGATTAACGCTCCATCTGAGCTCGGCGCAGGAACACGCGGCGCAAGCTTGGGATATAAGGCGATCAAAACGGCGTCACTTCATGTGGACCCAACGTTCTTTAAGCGATATGAACCGATTGATGTCGAAACGGCCAACAACCTGCTCTTCGAACATGTAGATAATCCCTATGGCAAGCGAATCAAAGGGGTTGTAAAGATGTACCGCAGAATTGCAGCTCAGGTTGCAGAAACCATGGACGATCAAGATTTCCCACTGGTTATTTCAGGCGACCATTCCAACGCAGGTGGAACGATTGCCGGTGTTGCTCAAGCTAATCCGGGTAAGAGACTTGGAGTGGTTTGGATTGATGCACATAGCGATCTTCACTCTCCATATACCTCTCCTTCTGGCAACGTTCACGGTATGCCACTAGCCACAGCCATTGCGGAAGACAATAAGGAGTCTGCCATCAACGATGTGCGTGGTACAGCGCTGCGCAGCTGGGATCAAATGAAAGGATCTCGACAGCGAGTGAAGCCAGAAGATATCGTGTTCATCGCACTTCGCAGTTCAGAAGAGCCTGAGGTTCACCTCATCAATAAATACAACATGGCCGTTCACCGAACTGAAGATGTTCGTGAGAAAGGAGTGAAGGCTATTTATGAAGCATCCCTCGAGCGATTGAAGGATTGCGATATCATCTATGTGACTTTCGATGTAGATAGTATGGATCCAGAAGTTTCCATCGGCACAGGTACTCCAGTTCCCGGAGGGCTTACCGAAGCTGAAGCGACAGAGTTCTTGCAACTTTATGCTGCCAATGAAAAGGTCGCATGTATGGAGTTCACAGAGGTGAATCCGCTTTTAGATGATAAAGGGAATGCCATGGGTGAAGCTGCTTTCCGTTGCCTTAAAGCCACCGTGGAAGCATTAGAAAAGAGAAAGTAAACATCGATCAATCGATATTCAATGAGCGATATTCGTCAAAAAGTAGCCTCAGAAGTACAAGCCGTTCTCAAAGAGCTGTACGACCTTGATGTACCACAAATTGATCTCCAAGAAACCCGCAAGGAATTCGAAGGAGACGTTACCCTCGTGGTGTTCCCATACCTTCGCGCTAGTAGAAAAAAACCGGAGGATACCGCAGCTGAAATCGGTTCTGCACTACAGGCTCGCATGAGTGAGGTAGCAGGATTCAACGTGGTAAAAGGCTTCTTGAATATCGTTATTGGCGAAGCACAGTGGTCAGCCACCTTTAGGCAAATTGCTGAACATGAGGCTTGGGGATTCACCCAGCCAGATCCTAACGCACCGGCCGCAATGGTAGAGTATTCCTCGCCAAATACGAACAAGCCGTTGCACCTCGGACATGTTAGAAACATACTTCTTGGCACGTCCGTATCGAGAATCTTGAAGGCAAGCGGTCGCAATGTGGTGAACGTTCAGATTGTGAACGACCGCGGAATCCATATTTGCAAAAGCATGCTCGCTTGGCAGAAGTTTGGCGAAGGTGAAACGCCTGAGTCAACTGGAATGAAAGGCGATAAGCTTGTTGGTAAGTATTATGTTGAGTTCGACAAACGCTACCGCGCTCAACAAAAAGAATTGGTGGAATCTGGCATGGACGCCAAAGAGGCAGAAGCCAAAGCCCCACTCATGATTGAAGCCCAAGAAATGCTTCAAAAATGGGAAGCTGGCGACGATGAAGTTGTGAAGCTCTGGAAGACAATGAACCAATGGGTGTACGATGGCTTTGATGAAACCTACGAACGCCTTGGTGCCCACTTCGATAAAAACTACTACGAAAGCGAGACCTACATTTTAGGTAAGGCCGACGTTGAGCGCGGGCTGGAAAGCAGTGTGTTCTATCGCCGCGAAGACGGTTCTGTGTGGATTGATTTGACCGACGAAGGTCTAGATGAAAAGCTCGTGCTGAGAAAAGACGGTACGAGTGTTTACATAACGCAAGACATCGGTACAGCTATTCAGCGTTTTGCCGATTTCAATATTGATAGTCTAACCTATGTAGTTGGAAACGAGCAAGATTACCACTTCAAGGTACTCTTCTTAATTCTCGGGAAACTCGGTTACGAATGGGCCGAAAAGCTCTATCACTTGTCGTACGGGATGGTGGACCTTCCTTCTGGAAAAATGAAGTCGCGTGAGGGGACCGTTGTAGATGCTGACGACCTCATGAATGAAATGATTTCAACCTCGCAAGACATTGCTCAGGAGCTCGGCAAGGTTGATGGGCTTGATGAGGCGGAGCAAGCGGAATTGTACCGCAAGATTGGACTAGGTGCCCTCAAGTACTTCATTTTACGTGTTGATGCAAAGCGTCGCATGATGTTCAATCCGGAAGAGTCTATCGACTTTGCCGGAAACACCGGACCATTCATTCAATACACCTACGCAAGAATTCAGTCGCTTAAGCGAAAGGCGAAAGACTTGCCCGCAGTTGATTACGATGCCTACGAATTGGACGATAGGGAGCGCGAGTTGATCAAATCGATGAGTCAGTTTCCGAAGACTATACAGCAGGCAGCTGATGAGCTAAGTCCTTCAATTGTTGCGGCTTACGTTTACGACTTGACCAAACAGTTCAATGGCTTCTATCAAAATACCAGCATCTTGAATGCGGAAACTCCGGAGCAAGCTTCCTTCCGTTTGAAGATGGCGGACACGGTAGGAGGTATCATTGAAAGAGGTCTTGGTGTGCTTGGTATCGAGGTTCCAGAGCGCATGTAATTATATCGGTTTTTGGTAGGATTTTGCGGAGAGTAGGAGGTTTAAAATCGACTTCTCTCTGTGCTCGTCATTCCTTACCTTTGCCGTTCATTCTGCAAAGCCAATTTTATGTTTGAGAGTCTTAGCGATCGCTTAGATAGTGCCTTTCACATTCTGAAGGGCAGAAACAAGATTACAGAAATCAACATTGCCGAGTCGGTAAAAGAGATCCGCCGTGCCTTGGTGGACGCCGATGTGAGCTACAAAATTGCCAAGCAGTTTACCGATACGGTAAAGGAAAAGGCACTCGGTTCTGACGTACTCGTGAGCCTCAAGCCTGGTCAGCTTATGACCAAAATCGTTCGCGATGAGATGGCTAGTCTCATGGGCGGCGAGGCTGCCGATTTCAAAATCGAAGGAAAGCCAGCGGTAGTCTTGATGTCGGGATTGCAAGGTTCTGGTAAAACGACCTTCTCAGCGAAACTCGCGAACTATCTCAAAACAAAGAAAACACGTAAGCCTTTGCTCGTTGCGTGTGACGTTTATCGTCCGGCTGCGATTGACCAGCTTCACGTACTTGGTGAGCAGATTGGCGTAGATGTTTTCTCCAACAAAGAGAGCAAAGATCCGGTAGAGATATCTAAAGCAGCCATTGCACACGCAAAGGCAAACGGACATAACCTCGTAATCATCGATACCGCGGGTCGCTTGGCGATTGACGAAGAGATGATGCGCGAGATCAAGGCAGTCCATACCGCAGTTGAGCCGAATGAGACCCTTTTCGTAGTCGATTCGATGACTGGTCAGGATGCCGTGAACACCGCCAAGGCGTTCAACGATGTGTTGGACTACGACGGTGTGATTCTAACGAAACTAGACGGTGATACACGTGGTGGTGCTGCACTTACCATCAAAGCCGTTGTAGATAAGCCTATCAAATTTGTTGGTACAGGTGAGAAGATGGATGCGCTCGACGTTTTCCATCCGAGCCGTATGGCCGACAGAATCTTGGGCATGGGTGATGTCGTTTCCTTGGTTGAACGCGCTCAAGAGCAGTTCGATGAAGAGAAGGCACGCGACATGCAGAAGAAAATCGCGAAGAACCAGTTTGGCTTCGACGATTTCTTGGATCAGATTCAGCAGATCAAGAAGATGGGTAACATGAAGGATTTGATGGGCATGATTCCGGGTATGGGCAAGATGATGCGCAACATCGATATCGACGATGATGCCTTCAAGCACATCGAAGCGATGATTCATTCTATGACACCGGAAGAGCGCACGAATCCAAGCGTAATCAATGGTTCTCGAAGAAAGCGCATTGCTCGTGGAGCGGGACGCGACATCACGGAAGTAAACAAGCTTCTCAAGCAATTTGCCGATATGAGCAAAATGATGAAGATGATGCAGAGCCAAGGTGGTAAGCGTAACATGATGAACATGATGCGCGGAATGCGCTAAACGACTAGGATATGAATTTACTTGACGGGAAGGTAACTGCGGCAGCCTACAAAGAAAAGATCGCGAAGGAAGTATCGGAGCTCAAAGCATCTGGCAATCGAGCCCCGCACCTCGCAGCTGTCTTGGTAGGAGAAAACCCCGCGAGTGTTGCCTACGTCAACGGTAAGGTTAAGGATTGTGATGAAGTTGGGTTCAAGTCAACACTCATCCGACTGCCAGAAGATATTTCTCAAGAAGATCTACTGTCGAAGGTAGAAGAGCTCAACAATGATGAGGGGCTTGACGGATTTATCGTTCAACTTCCTTTGCCAAAGCATATCGACGAGAAAACAGTTACACTTGCGATAGATCCCAAAAAGGATGTGGATGGATTTCACCCTGAGAATGTGGGACGAATGGCGCTCAATCTCCCAACATACTTGCCTGCCACTCCCCATGGCATCCTTATGATGTTGGAGCACTATAACATTGAAACGAGTGGAAAACACTGTGTGGTTATAGGTCGTTCGAACATTGTTGGCTCTCCAATGAGCATTTTGATGGCGCGAAACGCCAACCCAGGAAATGCAACGGTAACCCTAACGCATAGCCGTACTGCCGACTTAAAGGCGGAATGCTTGCGAGCGGATATTATCATAGCCGCGATCGGCAAAGCCAACTTCCTTACAGCAGACATGGTAAAGCCTGGAGCTGTTGTGATTGATGTGGGTATTAACCGTGTAGAAGACGCATCGCGAAAGCGTGGTTATCGTCTAACTGGCGATGTTGACTTTGAAGGTGTATCCGAAAAGGCGAGTTGGCTGACTCCAGTACCTGGTGGCGTCGGATTGATGACGCGTGTAGCGTTGTTGCAGAATACGTTGCAGGCAGCGAGAGGGTAACAGGCTTCAGGCTTCAGGCTTGAGGCTGGCATTAGTTCAACTGTGGTCTAACCCTCTGACCATCCAACCCTCCTGATTCTTGTTTCTCGCAAAATCGCAAAAAGCAAAAACGCTATAATCAAAGAAAATAGGAGTGCGTAAGTCCAAAAGTCTATGAGTCTAAAAGTCCATAAGTCTGTTAGTTCATTAGTCTGACGGTCTAAAAGCCCAACCCTCTGACCCTCTAACCCTCTCCCGAATCGGCTTCGCCTCTCGGGATTCCTCCTTATAGTCGGAACTTCCAGTCGGAACTTCAGCCATTCAGTCTATTAGTCTGACGGTCCATAAGTCCAACCCTCTAACCCTCTAACCCTCGAAATAAAAAAACGCCAACCGAATACGATTGACGCTTTTTCTTTAAGTACATCAGGCTTGCAGATCCTACTGCACGTCCAACGTAACCGTATACATTTTCCCTGAAACCAACGAAGTGTCAGCCGTTTCCATGCCGTGCACTGTGTTCCATATGTGATTGTTAAGTCCCACGGTTGAGGCTTCAACCTCCTCGAGAACAACGTGACCTGTGGCGTCGATGTGGAATTGTACTGTGGCGCGTCCACGTACATCTGAACCGTCTTTTGAACAAATAGCTGATTTGATCTCATCCGGGAAAGGAACAACGTCGTTCGTAACCGGAGTCACAGGCCCTGCCTGAGCGTTCATGCTGAAGATTACAGCGGCGAAAGTCGAATAGAGAGCATTCTTGAGTGTCATACCGTCTGGTGTTTTATTGGTTTTGTTGACACTGCAAATGACCGAAGATTAACATCCTGAGAGGTTAGGGCTGCATTTAACTTATGTGAAGAGTGTGAGAATTTAGCGCTCCATAGGGGGCGATTCTTAACCGCATTATTACAAGCCTGTTAACCCTAGTTTACCCACTGTATTCATTGTACCTTTGCGTCATGATTGACGAGCAACAAGCACTTGTTGAAGCAGGACAAATGCTTCCTCTCATGGAGGCGTTTTATACCATCCAAGGGGAAGGGGCACATACTGGTCGAGCCGCGTACTTCATTCGTGTTGGCGGATGCGACGTAGGTTGCCATTGGTGTGACGTGAAAGAGAGTTGGAACGCGGAACTTCATCCGCCAACAGCCATTGGAGAGATTGCCAATGGTGCTGCCGAATACAGCGATACTATCGTGGTAACTGGTGGTGAACCATTTATGTGGAACATGACCCCTCTTACCAGCGAGCTCAGATCTAAAGGCATGAAGATTCATGTGGAAACATCCGGAGCATATCCACTTTCAGGCGATTGGGATTGGATTTGCTTAAGTCCAAAGAAGACCATGCCTCCCAAGCCCGAATTCTACGAAGCTGCCCACGAACTCAAGGTTATCATTTACAATCAAAACGACTTCAAGTGGGCCGAAGAGCACGCCGCCAAGGTGAGCCCAAACTGCCGACTCTTCCTTCAACCCGAATGGAGTAGGAGAGACACCGTAATGCTCGACATCACGGAGTACATTATGAAGAACCCGAGGTGGCAGGTGAGTTTGCAGACGCATAAGTATTTGGGGATTCCTTAGCCTCTTCGAGGCAAGGCTCTTTCAGAGTAAGGCTTCGTACCTCAGCAAGGCATCAACTTATCAGTTGGATGCAAGGCCTCGTACCTCGGCAAGGAGGCTGACGCCTAAGCCGGTTTTTGGATTGAGGATTCGGCCAGAGACAAATGGCACAGGACTTTAGCCAGTGCATTTGATATCCAAAATGAATTAAAAGGCACCTTTAAGAAGTTGCGAGTAATCGCATCCTGGTTGTTTCAGATAGGACAAAGGATCACCCCCATATATTTTACTATCGCTAAAGGAATTGAAGCTTTAGCCTTGTGAGGAGCTGGAAGCGACGAGCCTTACTACCAACGAGAGTTGGGAGTATTGTACACTGACGACAGGAAGTGGACCTTGTGCGCAGCACGAAGAAGGCTCTTTCAGAGCAAGGCATCAACTTATCAGTTGGATGCAAGGCCTCGTACCTCGGCAAGGAGGCTGACGCCTAAGCCGGTTTTTGGATTGAGGATTCGGCCAGAGACAAATGGCACAGGGCTTTAGCCCGTGCATTTGATATCCAAAATGAATTAATAGGCACCTTTAAGAAGTTGCGAGTAATCGAATCCTGGTTGTTTCAGATAGGACCAAGGATCACCCCCATCTATTTTACCATCGCTAAAGGAATTGAAGCTTTAGCTTTGTGAGGAGCTGGAAGCGACGAGCCTTACTACCAACGAGAGTTGGGAGTATTGTACACTGACGATAGGAAGTGGACCTTGTGCGCAGCACCAAATTTCATAGCTTTGTTTTAAGCTCCCATTTCCCATTACATGGACGACACCAAACAGATACAGAACGATAAGGATAAGGCCGAAATCATCAATAGATATCGCGCGCTATTGCGCTCTACGGAGGGCAAGGCAGATGCGAAGGATAAGAAGATGATTCGCAAGGCATTCAATCTCGCATTGGATGCGCATAACGGCGTGAAACGCAAAAGCGGCGAGCCGTACATTCTGCATCCTATCGAGGTGGCGATTATCGTGGCACGCGAAATTGGGCTCGGACCAACTAGCATTGCCGCAGCACTCCTACACGATGTTGTGGAAGATTCCGATTATACGCTGGAAGATATCGAGCGTATGTTCGGGGAGAAAGTAGCCAGAATCATCGATGGCCTCACCAAAATGTCTGGCGTTTTCGATCAGAATATTTCTGCTCAAGCCGAGAATTTTAGAAAGCTCCTGCTCACAATTTCTGATGACCTGAGGGTAATCCTCATCAAGATTGCTGACCGCCTTCACAACATGCGGACAATGGAGAGCATGCCGCACCACAAGCAGCTCAAAATAGCAAGCGAAACGCTGTTCATTTTCTCTCCATTAGCACATAGAATTGGTCTGTATACGATTAAGTCAGAACTTGAAGACCTGTCACTTAAGTATACTGAACCAGAGGTGTATAGAGATATTGCTTTGAAGATCAAGGCAAGTCGAGCAGGGGAGATGAAATACCTGAAGCGGTTCTCTTCCAAAATCAGAGATTCACTGAAGCGCGAAGACCTCGAATTCACCATCAAGGAACGAACTAAGTCCATCTATTCTATTCGCCGAAAAATGGTGAACCAGGGTGTGAGCTTCGACGAAGTATATGATAAGTTCGCCATGAGAATCATCATTGATAGTCCGCCTGAAAGAGAGAAGGCCGACTGTTGGCGAGTCTATTCTATAGTGACCGATTTCTATCGCCCCAATCCGGATCGTTTGCGCGACTGGATTTCTGCTCCAAAGTCAAACGGGTACGAATCGTTGCATACCACTGTGATGGGGCCAGATGGACACTGGGTGGAGGTTCAGATTCGATCTAAGCGAATGGACGAAATCGCTGAGAAAGGATATGCCGCTCACTGGAAGTACAAAGAGGATAGGGCGACAAGCGATAATCTCGACCAATGGTTGTCACGCGTTCGCGACCTGCTCGAGAACCCAGAGTCGAATGCTGTTGAGTTCGTGGATAACTTCAAAATGCAGCTCTTCAGCGACGAGATTTTCGTGTTTACTCCGCAAGGAGATATGCGAAACCTTCCGAAAAATGCCTCTCCGCTGGATTTTGCCTTCGACATCCATACAGATATTGGTTTGCACACACTCGGCGCCAAGGTGAATGGTAAACTCGTTCCGCTTAGTTTCAATTTGAAGAGTGGCGACCAAGTGGAGGTGATTACCTCGCAAAAGCAGAAGCCAAAGGAAGATTGGCTGAACTATGTGAAAACCTCAAAGGCACGTTCTAAAATCAAGCAGTCGCTCAAAGACGACTACAACAAGATGGTGGACAAAGGCCGTGCGGTACTAGAGCGTAAGCTGAACTTCATCAAGGTGAGAATGACCGAAAGCAATATTCAGCGAATGGTCAATCACTTCGGATACAAGAACCCGCAAGAGCTGTTCTACAAGGCTGGAATGGGCATTGTGGACAATAAGATGCTGAAGGATTTTGCAAAGGATACGCAAGGTGGCATTTACCAATACCTCCGAAGCAAAATCCGTCGTCAGCCTAGTCAGCCTAAATCGCAGCAAACCGTAAAGACAGAGAGCTCAACACTCGTTTTTGGTCCAAATGAAGAAAAGCTAGACTTCAAGCTCGCCAAATGCTGTAACCCTATTCCAGGGGATGAGGTGTTTGGATTCCTCACTTCGAACGAAGGTATCAAGGTTCACCGCTCCGACTGCCCGAATGCGATTAGCATGCAGAGCAAGTTTGCTAACAGAACCATTCGTGCCAAATGGGTACAGAATGAACAAAGCTCATTCATTGCCAATATTCTCATCAAGGGGATCGATACCGTTGGCCTCGTCAATAAGGTCACTCAGATCATCTCTAACGACTTGAATGTTAACATTCGATCCATTGGAATATCCGGAGAGGATGGAGTGTTCGAAGGGAACATTACTGTTGTTGTGGAAGACCGCGTTCACCTCAATAACGTGATGGACAAACTCAAGAAAGTCGAAGGTGTGGTTTCGGTAGAAAGGAAGTTTGCCGGATCTGCGAAGTAATTTCGAATATCAACACAAAAGAAAAAGCCCCGAAGCAAATGCCTCGGGGCTTTTCTTATCTAATCGGTTCGATCTTTAATCAATCGCTGGAAGTAGCTTAGAGCTCACTTCACCAAAACCGATTCTCACTTTACCATTGTCGCAGTATCCGCGCATGATCACTGTGTCATTATCTTCGATAAAGGTTCTTTCAGAGCCATCTGCCATTTTCATGCTCTTGGTTGCATTCCAAGACAACTCGAGCATAGAGCCGTAGCTATCTGGCGTAGGACCTGAAATCGTTCCCGAAGCCATCATGTCGCCTGCATTCACCTTACATCCGTTAACCGTGTGGTGCGTTAGCTGCTGTACCATGTTCCAGTACATGTGCTTGAAGTTTGACTTACAAACGGTAGTTTCAGTACTTCCTTCTGGCGCGATGCCAACTTCAAGATTGATATCGTAATTCTTGTCGCCCTCGAACTTGAGGTAATCTAGTACTTCCGGCTCTTGCACAGGACCTGCTACACGATAGGGTTCGAGTGCGTCCATAGTTACAACCCACGGGCTGATGCTAGACCCAAAGTTCTTCGCCAGGAATGGTCCGAGCGGCACATATTCCCACTTTTGAAGGTCACGTGCACTCCAATCGTTGAAGAGAACCATCCCGAAGATGTATTCTTCTGCCTCGGCCGTTGAAATGGATTGTCCCATTGGCTTGCCTTCGCCTGTGATGAATGCCATTTCCAATTCGAAATCAACGCGAACGGATGGCCCAAATACTGGCTTATCTGCATTTGGTGGCATGCGCTGTCCTTTTGGACGATGAACGGGTTCACCAGAAATTACAATCGTGCTGCTGCGCCCGTGGTAACCAACAGGCAAGTGAAGCCAGTTAGGCAGTAGGGCGTTATTTGGATCGCGGAACATGGTTCCAACGTTCGTGGCGTGCTCGCGCGAGCTGTAGAAGTCGGTGTAATCTTGACAAAATACCGGCATCAACATTTGCACCTCGTTTACGGGGAAGAGGATTTTTGCCTTGTGCTCATCGTTATCGCGCAATTCGGCGTTATCGGCGTCGAATACTTCGGCGATTCTGTCGCGCACATCGCGATTAATTTCACGACCAAGGGCGATGAAATCGTTTAAGGTATCTTGAAGAAATACGTCTTCGTCGAGGTTGATTTCGTCAAAATATCCGAGTTGCTGCATGGCAGAAAGGTCAACGGCAGTGTCGCCGATTCTCGTACCAATAGTGATGATATCATCCTCTGGAATGAAGACACCAAAAGGGATATTTTGGATTGGGAAATCTGAACCACTTTCTACGTTGATCCAACTGCGGCGATTTGGGTCGTTCGCTTTGATCATTTTCCTTTACTTTTGAGCGTTTGCTGTGCGATTTGATGCAAGATTACAACATAATATGGAAAGAGATAACACCATTTTCGACCTCATTCAAGAAGAACGTGAACGTCAGACCGATGGCATAGAGCTTATCGCCTCTGAAAACTTCGTTTCCGACCAAGTCATGGAAGCGATGGGATCTGTTCTCACGAACAAATATGCCGAAGGTTACCCAGGCAAACGCTACTATGGCGGTTGCGAAGTGGTTGACCAAGTGGAGAACCTCGCTCGCGATAGAGCCAAGGAACTGTTTGGCGCCGAGTATGTGAACGTGCAACCGCATTCAGGTTCTCAAGCCAATGCGGCCCTTTACCTGGCCATTTTGAAACCTGGTGATAAGATTATGGGATTTGATCTTTCGCACGGTGGTCATCTTACCCACGGTTCGCCAGTCAACTTCTCTGGTAAGCTTTATCAGACATGTTTTTATGGAGTGGAAAAGGAAACGGGTCGCATCAATTACGACGTAGTTCGCGAGACTGCACTGGCTGAGAAACCACAATTGATTATATGCGGTGCATCTGCTTATTCACGCGATTTAGATTATGCAAAATTCCGTGAGATTGCAGATGAAGTGGGCGCTTTGCTCCTCGCCGATGTGTCTCACCCAGCGGGCTTGATAGCGAAGGGCGTTCTGAACGACCCAATGCCACACTGCCATTTTGTGACGACCACCACACACAAGACTTTGAGAGGTCCGCGTGGAGGCATGATCATGATGGGGAGAGATTTCGAGAACCCTTGGGGCATCAAAACTCCAAAGGGCGAAACCAAGATGATGAGTGCTATGATCGACGGTGCGGTATTCCCAGGAACGCAAGGTGGTCCTTTGGAGCACGTGATTGCGGGCAAGGCTGTAGCATTCGGCGAAGCACTTTCTGATAGCTTCCTAGATTACATTATTCAAGTGAAGAAGAATGCTGCAGCTATGGCAGAAGCATTTGTGAGTAGAGGATACGACCTTATCTCAGGTGGAACCGACAACCACTGCATGCTCATTGATCTTCGAAATAAGAATGTGACCGGTAAATTGGCTGAAAATGCGCTTGTTAAAGCCGAGATCACTGTGAACAAGAACATGGTGCCGTTTGACGATAAATCGCCTTTCGTAACGAGTGGTATCCGCGTTGGAACGCCTGCGATTACCACACGTGGGTTAGTGGAATCTGATATGGAGAAAGTAGTTGAGCTTATCGACCGAGTGATTCAGAATCCTGAGGATGAGGCCAACCTTGAGGCCGTTGCCAACGATGTGAATGAGATGATGCAAGGGCGACCGCTCTTTGCATACTGATAAGACGTTAAGCCTGATTAAGGCTTAGACATATACTCGCTTGGATGCTGAGATTTCAGAATCCATCGCGTTACACAAATAGAAGGACAGGTTTGGGCGAGATTTTCGTTCTGAACTTGTCCTTGTTGTATCTTCACATTCAAAGTTCCAAAATGTGGCGCGGTTAAAGTTGAGCATTTCTGAAGCATTCAACATCCTGGGCTTGCCTTACGGTGCAACGCTCAAGGAAATCAAATCGCGCTACCGTGAACTAGCCAAGGAGTGGCATCCCGATTCGTCTTCCAAACCCAATTCGGAACAGAGGTTTTCTCAAATTGCCATGGCGCATGAACGCCTTGTCGCGTGGGATCGTCAGGGTAGACCCGAACCCGCAAAGGCCAATTTCATCAATCTCCGAAAGAAAGCGCAGGAGGAAGAGGAGAAGAAGCGAAAAGCCGAACTTCGACGTCAAGAGCTCATTCGCAAAATCAAACAAAAGAAGGAAAAGCAGGATAGGGAGCAGGCACGGCAATACAAACTGGCCGCGGCCATCATTATGACCTTGATTTTTATCTATCTGGGCATTGTGGAGGCGTATGACGCCTACCGCGACTACAAGATCAATTCGAACCCTGTAGAAACCATTGCCACTATTACCCACCAAGAGCACTACGAAGTTCATTTTGAATTTTATGTGGGCGAGGAAGTTTTCTACGGTTCCGAAAGGGTAGAGCACGTTCGAAATCACAACCGAAGCGATAACGGAATGCCTGTATTGGATGGCGATAGCTTCATCCTTCGGTACAATGCGGAAGATTGTGACTATCACGAAATCGATTTTTTCCGTCCAAGCGACAGAACCATTGAGCGCTATCTGGATCAAACTCAGTTGCGACTAATGGTCCTCTTCGACGATAGCTTTGAGGCACTCCCTAGTATTGAAAAGGCGGACAAGTCTAGGTGTGTGGCGCGCCAGATAATGGAAGCCTACGGATTCGATGGTATGGCATCGTTGGCATATTCGAATGAAAGCATCTTGGAGAACAGCATGAACAACTCGATTGAATACGGCGAACTCATACAAGAAGAGCGTTTTTCGAAATGTTTTGAGTATTGCAACGTCAAAATCCCGAAAGCGATAGCTGGCAAATAGGTTGTATCGGCCACTGAGCGCTTTATATTTGCAGAAATTTATTCGAGAAATGGCCGTAAAACCGAGTATTCCAAAAGGTACAAGAGACTTCAATCCGCAAGAGGTGAACCGTCGACATTACATCATGTCGGTACTTCGCTCTGCCTTCGAAGGCTATGGTTTTCAGCCTATTGAGACACCTAGCTTTGAGAATATTGAAACCTTAACAGGTAAATATGGTGAAGAGGGAGACCGACTCATCTTCAAGATTTTACGCTCTGGTGACTTCTTGAGTAAAGTTCCTGCCGACGTTCGTTCAAATGACAATCCAAATGCATGGACGTCATTTATAGCTGATAAAGCTTTGCGGTACGACCTAACCGTTCCATTTGCCCGCTATGTTGTGCAGCACAGAAACGAGTTAGCTATGCCTTTCAAGCGTTATCAGATGCAGCCTGTATGGCGTGCAGATCGTCCGCAAAAAGGACGTTTCCGCGAGTTTTGGCAATGTGATGCCGATGTGGTGGGAAGCGATTCGCTCTGGCAGGAGGTAGAGTTTGTACAACTGTACGACCGTGCATTTGGCAAACTAGGCTTGAAAACGGAAATACATTTGAACAACCGCAAGGTCTTGGCCGGTATCGCCGAGGTGATTGGAGCTTCTGAAAAGCTTACGGACTTTACGGTTGCGCTTGACAAGCTCGATAAGATTGGAGCTGATAAAGTAGTAGAAGAAATGGTAGAGCGCGGTATTCCGTCTGACGGAACTTCGAAGCTCTTGCCATTGCTTTCTATGAGTGGAAACAACGAGGAGGTGATGAACTTCTTGGAAGACTTCTTGAGTGATTCGGAAGTAGGGAAGAAGGGTCTCGAAGAGCTGGGCTTCGTCCTCAATCAAGTAAATGCACTTTCGCTATCATCCGCGGAACTCGTTGTGAATCTTACGCTTGCACGTGGGCTAGACTACTACACGGGCGCTATTTTGGAAGTAAAGGCGAAAGATGTTGAGCTTGGCTCCATCGGTGGCGGTGGCCGCTATGACGACCTTACCGGAATCTTCGGAATGCCGGGTCTTTCGGGTATGGGTGTGAGCTTTGGTCTCGATCGAATTTACCTCTGCTTGGAGGAATTGAACTTGTTCCCAGAAGACACTTCAAAGTCACCTGATGCGCTCTTCTTTAATATGGGTGATGCCGAGATGGCTGTTGCACAGAAGTGGGCTGCAGAACTTCGAAACGCAGGATTTTCGGTTGAATGCTATCCGGACTCTGCGAAGTTCAAGAAGCAATTTGATTATGCCGAGAAGAAAGGTATTAAGTACACGGTGATTATGGGTGACCGTGAGATTGCTGATGGTGTAGCGCAGGTGAAGAACATTGAGAGTGGGGAGCAGGAGATGTATACACTCGATCAGTTGATAGCGCTTTTCCGAGAATGAGAATTCTATACCTTTTCGCTGCATTCTGTATAGCGGTAACCACTTTTGCTCAGGAAGAGCAGCTCTACAAAGTGGTTATTGTAGATCAGGATGAGGAAGAGGTGACTAGTGCTTACTTGGAGCTATCTGATGGTAGAAAGGTTGCCTTTCCTCAATACGATGGTAGGTTTGTTTACTCCTTCAAAAGTTCAAATTCATCCGAGTTCATTAAAGTCGTTCAGACGTCGGGTATAGGAATTCCCGAGGGACCAAAAGTCGATTACTTCACAGTTTATCCAGATTCAATCAACGTACTTGAAGTAAAGCGGATTTACAGTGTATTGCCGCCCGTTGATGTTGGATCTACCCTCACATCTGGGAACATTAAATTCAGATCAAGCGGAGCGGCCTTAGACGATGATCATATTCGTGAAAGAGCAGGAAACTCGCTCTCTGAGGCCATTGATGTTTTGCCTGGAGTACATGCAGTGAACACAGGCGTGGGAATAGCCAAGCCTATGATTCGTGGTTTCATTGGCAACAGAGTTCAGGTTGTTGATAATGGCATACGTCAGGAAGGACAGCAATGGGGAATGGATCACGGACTGGAAATCGATCAATTCAGCGTAGATGAAGTAGAGGTAATCTCTGGTCCAAGTGCTATAGCTGAAGGCCCGGGAATGCTTACGGGAGTTGTGCGAATCAACCCAAAGTGGGAATCTATCAAGACCGGCTTTTCTGGAACGATACAAGGTTTAGGGAAAACGAACAACCGGCTCTACGGAGGGTCTGGACTTCTAAACTATCGAAGTACTAATCAGCGATTGATAGTTAGTGCTCGGGCTTCGGTTCAAGATTTTGCAGATTATCGCGTGCCGGATGACCAGTTCATTTATAATGGTTTCATTCTCCCTTTGCCAAATGGGATTCTGAAGAATACGGCTGGTACAGAACTCAATTTTAAGGCGGATGTCAGATATATGTTCAATTCGGATGAATATCTCACCTATACCTTTTCCGTATTTGATCAGGTTGTGGGGCTATTTCCAGGAGCGACGGGCATTCCAAGAGCATTTGATATTGGCGAAATAGGTGATCAAAGGAACGTTGCAACTCCAAATCAAGAGACTAGGCATTACAAGCATATTTTTGATTATCAGGTAAGTAGAGGGTATTATACGCATACCTTGAACATCGGAATACAAGAAAACATCAGAAGGGAGAGATCTCAACCTCACGGACATGGTCTAACGTATATCGACAGTTCGAATACACTTGCGTTAGGTCTGAACCTTACATCCATAGAAGCGAAGTATTCAACTGAATATGCAAAAGATAACTATTCGTTAAGTGGGGGACTGAATTATCAAAACAAGGCCAATCGAATCTCGGGATGGGAGTTTCTTATTCCAGCGTACGATCGCAATGAGTTTGGTGCGTTCTTCTTGATGAAGTGGCGTACATCTGACTGGAACTATAGTGCCGGAGTACGTTTAGATGGAGCCAATACCAATGTACAAGGTCATTCACAACCGTACTATGCTGAGCCCGACTCATTGGTGGAAAGGGTGGCACCCTTTACGCTTCTTCAAGTTCGACCTTCTGTGACATTAGGCTTGTCGAAACAACTTGGTAATCATGGAATTAATGGACATGTTAGCTACTTAAACCGACTTCCAGCGGTGAATGAACTCGCTTCAAATGGCGTCCATCATGGCACCTTCCGACATGAAGTGGGTAATCCGGACTTGGATCCTGAATCCGGGTATGTAGGTGAGTTGAATGCTTTCTTGAATTTCGAACCACTCTCCATTAAGATGACGGGTTTCGGAGGATATTACAGCAATTTCATTTACCTCAACCCTTCGGGAAGGTTTAGTCCACTGCCGGATGCAGGTCAATTGTACCAATATGAACAAAGTGCGATGGTTCAATTTGGCGGTGAAGTTTCGGCTACTTATGACATCTACTTAGGTTCAAAAGCGTGGAATGATTATCTACTACATCTCACATTGATAGGTGAATATGTGAGTGCCACAAGCACGGAGACCAACTTGCCGTTGCCGTTCCAACCACCTTTGGGTGTGACATTCATTCCTGAGTTTGAACGTACGGGAGAACGTAGTTCATGGAGTGTAGGTTCAGAACTTCAGTTCGTTGCGGCCCAGGATAGGGTGGCCAGGAATGAGTTAACCACGCCAGGATACGGCCTCATTCACATTTACGCAGGTTACTCAGATGTACTGTCAAATGGCAACGAATGGGGGGTGAGCGTCAGAATCCAAAACCTCACCAACCAATCTTACCTCAGACACCTGTCTCGATATCGAATTCTGAACTTGCCTGAACAGGGAATCAACTTCATTCTCCAAGTAAAGTATTCATTTTAAGGGTGAAAGAACATTTATGCAACATAGTTGCAGAAATGTTTAGGTATACTATATTTGCAACATAGTTGCGAAAACAAATTATACCCCATTCCAAATGAGAGTTTTGAAATCAACCCTTCCTATTGCGATTGCTTCACTCGCTTTTGTAGCGTGTTCAGAAGAGCAAGTTGATACGGAGGCGCCAGAGATGACGCAGGTTCTAATCAATGGATCTGATGACGAAATAACCGTGCAAGCTGGAACGCAGTTGTCGATTGATGTATCCGCTGTAGATAACGAAAGCGTTTCTCAGGTTAAGATTGATATTCACGAAGTTTTTGATGGACACGAGCACGGTAAAGTGCAAGTTGATCCGTGGACCTATGTGAAAATCTTAAACACTTCCGGTGCCACAGTGACCGTTTCAGACAACCCTATGATTCCGACGGAGGTTGCTTCTGGACCGTACCATGTTGTGCTTAGGGTTCTTGATGATAACGGTAATGAAGGAGAGTTCGAAGAGCGTGAAATCGTAATCGAGAATGGAAGTCAGCCTATTGTAAACGTGACGTCTCCGGTGGATGAAGACGTTTATCAGTTAGGCCAAACCATTACCCCAATGGGTACCGTTACAGATGTGGAAGGACTCGAAGAAATCCATTTGATTTTGTTTCAAATCGAGCATGACGAGCACGGACATGATCACGATGATGAACATCTTCATGAAGTAGCGGAAGATGAGATGGAATTTACTGATGATCCTACTACCTTTGACCTCAGCAATATGAGTGTTACCATTCCAGCAACAGAAGAGGCAGGTCATTACTTGCTCATGATTAAAGCTGTTGACATCGAAGGCAACCACACTATTGTTGAAGTAGAACTCGACATAGAAGAATAATATATGGCAGACCTAAACCACATCTTGAAGACTCATGGATTGCGCACCACGGCTATTCGTCGTGAAGTGATGCAGTATTTCCTCAACGAAGGAAAAGCCGTGAGCCATCAAGATGTGGAAGGTGCCATGCCTAAAGCCGATAGAGTTACGCTTTATCGCACTCTTGCTGCACTAGAAGAAAGTGGAATCATCCATCAAGTGATTGATGACGACACGGTAAAGAAGTACGCGCTTTGCGGAACCGAGTGCAGCGGTGACCACCATCACGATAATCACGTTCACTTCAAATGTGAACGTTGCAACGACACGGTTTGCCTAGAGGATATAAAAATCCCGCATATCAACCTACCACAAGGGTATTCAGTTGATAGCGGGAATTTATTGTTGATGGGCACGTGTAAGTCGTGCGCCTAGCCTGTTTACTTTAGAAAGCTACACCGATACCTGCACCTACTCGGAAGCCGGTGTAATCCAGGTTTCGGTTATCCGAAGCTTCACGGTTGTCATAGCTCATTTGGTCATATCCAAAGTTCAACTGCACGAATCCCGAAGCAGTTTCACCTTTCAAGAGTTCTGAACGAATTCTCGCATCTACTATTGACCACTGAACTGCGCGCTCATCTGTACTCGCAGGCGGATTGAATGAACTCTGGAAATACAGCCCTACAGAGTTGATACCCTGCTTGGCCTCCAAACCGATGTCATAACCGTTCTGCCACACCATCGGTCCGCCGTAGGTAAAGGTCTGAAAGACTCCTTCAGAAACTCCGGCGGCATTGATTCCAGCATACACATAGGACACACGAACGAGGTCGAAAAACTTCGCACCCACGCGAAATTGTCGCATGCTCATGTCGCCTTCAAAATCACGACCATCAGCTAGCTCTTCTAGTCCAAACATGTTTCGGTACGTACCACCTCCATAAATATCGATGAAGCTCTTATCGCCGCTCTGGGCGTCTAATACCCGAACATAAAGGTTTCCGTCTAATTCTGGCCAACCGAACTTTGCACGGTGCGTTTCACCGTCGAGGTCAGCCGCAATGTTTCCTGGAAATGGCATGTATACACCGCCGTAGAGGTCGGCAGATACGCGCCCGTTCTGGGCATAAGTGAATAGGGGAAGGAAGAATGAAAGAAGAGCGATTCTCTTCAGAAGCATAATAAATGAGTTTTGGTTAATAGTATTGACTTGTAATAATATAGCGATATTAAGAGTGGAATCCCGCATACAACGCGGGACTCCGCTCTTGGGGAAGAAATATTAGCGCACCTGTCCGTCGCCGTAAACGTAATATTTGTTCGTTACGAGCTGATCGAGGCCCAGTGGACCTCTGTGGTGCAATTTATCTGTTGAAATAGCGAGCTCGGCACCTACGCCCATCGCTCCACCATCTGTGAAACGCGTAGAAGCGTTTTGGTACACCGCTGCACTGTCAATTTGTTCCATGAACTTGGCCGCACGATCATTATTCGAAGTCATAATGGTCGAGCTGTGTCCACCTGAGTATTTGTTAATCGTTTCAATGGCATTCTCCAGTGAGTCCACCGTTGCAACTACACTCTTCATGGCTAGGAACTCCTCGTACCAGGTGTCTTCATTCTCAACCTTGATTGAGTCAGAATCGAGTTCAGCTACATGTTCATCGGCCAAAACTTCTACACCTGCCTCGCGAAGTATGGTATTGAGCTCAACAACCTTTTGTTTGTACTCGGGAAGGTTCTCATCAATGAGAATTTTGTCAAGGGCATTGCATGCCGAAATCTTGTCAGTCTTTGCGTTCAAGATTACTTCGAGGGTTTTATTCCAATCGGCCTCTTTGTCTACATATAGGAAGTTATTTCCTCTACCGCTCACCAACACTGGGCATTGAGCGTGTTCCTTAACAAATGAGATGAGACGTTCTCCGCCTCTAGGTACGATGAGGTCCAACTGCTCACTAGGATTGCGAAGGAAGGCCTGGGTTTCCTCTCTCGGGAGTGTCATGAGTCGAATCCAATCGGTTTTCAATCCGTTTTCTTCGAGTGCTTTATGCCACGCTTTTTCCAAAATGATATTGGAATTCTTCGCCTCTTTACCACCTTTTAGAAGAATCTTGCTGTTCGCCTTGAAAGCGAGTACGGCAGCTTCAATGGTTACATCCGGACGAGATTCATAAATAATGAGAATGGTGCCGAATGGGGCAGTTTTATTTTGGATATGCAGACCATTATCCAGGGTACGATCGGCCAACACCTTTCCTACAGGATCTGGCATATCGTGCACTTGATTCACGGCGCTAATCATCCCGTCAACCTTAGCATCGTTGACGATTAAGCGATCGTACATAGCTCGATCATTTGGATCAAAAGCGTCGAGGTCTTTTTTGTTTTCGGCGATGATTTCACCGCGCATTTCGTCGAGTATTCGCGCCATACTCTTCAGCACGGCATTCTTTTTATCAGTACTAATAAGTTCCATATTATGCGTTTGCTGGTTCAACTTCATTTCTGAATACTGTGCCGACTTCCTTCCCGTCAATGATGTCGAGAATTACGTTGTCCAACTTACCGTTGGCGATATACGTTGGAATATTCTTGGCGGCTGTATTCTTGGCGATTTTCACTTTGGACTCCATGCCTCCGCGACCCTGATGTTCGTCTTTCTCAGAATCTTGGATATACTTTTCGATATCCTGTTCTGGAGTCACTTCTGGCAGGATTTCAGAATCTTCGTGATCCGGATGCCCGGTGTAGAAACCATCGATATCTGTTAGAATGATCATCATGTCCGCTCTAGTGAGCTCTGCTACAAGGCTGGCGAGTTCGTCATTATCAGAGAACATCGATTGTGTAACCGAAGTGGCATCATCCTCATTTGCAATAGGAATAACGCCTTGGCTAATGAGGCCTTCATAGCAATTGATCATATTCTCACGGTGGATTCCTGGATTGAAGTCGCGCTTCGTTGCGAGAACCTGTGCACAGGTAAGTCCGTAGTCGTGAAACAGTTGATAGTACATTCGCATCATTCTAGGTTGCCCGATAGAGCTAAAAACCTGTCGACGAATGCTTGGCTCCTCAATGGAGCAATCTCCTAAGATTTCTTTGCCTGCAATGGCAGAGCCACTGGAAATTAGGATAGTGTGAATGTCTCTCTCGTACAGTTCAGCGATTTGCTTTACTAGATTATCGAGAATTGGGCGCACGATTCGATCGTCTTTGTTGGTCATTACGTTCGTGCCGACTTTAATAACCACTCTTTTCGTCTCCATCTATTTTGGATTACGAAGAAACTTCCGACGGTTGTCGGACTGCGATTTTCGCAGATTGTTGGTTTGGTGATATGAAATGTGGGGGAGGATTACTCTGCTGAAGCGGTAGATTCTTCGCCAATTTCCATGGCGCGCTTGAATGCGGCGAATGCAGCTTCATGAATCAGTTCGTGTACATTGTTATCCGCTAGGCTATCCAATGCTGCACGTGTTGTTCCTCCTTTAGACGCTACTCGGTTCATCCAAGTGGCTGGAGAAATGTTATTCTGATTGAAGAGTTCGGTAGCACCTTCAAAAGTGCTGCTCACAAGTATGCGGGCTGTCTTCTCAGAGAATCCCATATCGCGGGCGGCATCCATCATCGATTCCATGAAATAGAAGATATAAGCTGGACCACTACCTGAAATTCCGGTAGATGCATCAATGAAGCGTTCGCTGCTTACATGGATAGCTTTACCCGTTGTTTTCAAGAGATTCTCAATGGTGAGGAGTTCAACTCGACTCACGCCTTCTGTACCTGTGAAGGAGGTCATTCCTTTTCCTACCTGAGCAGGAAGGTTTGGCATTGCGCGGATAATTTTGTCTACGCCTAGTGTTTCGCTCATGTAGTCGAGCGTCACGCCTGCCATAATAGACACAAAAATTTGATCAGAATTGATGTGAGGTTTCATTTCCTCGAACAATTCTTCGGTGTGGTAAGGCTTTACAGCAATAAATACCACATCTGCCTGTGGGAGGCTTGCGTCTAAGCGGTCATGCACATCGTACACGTCCTGCTTTCTAAGTTCTTCGCGGCGGCCCGGGTCCGCGTCATAAATCATTAAGTTTTTTCTTCCTAGAAGGGGTGAGCCTATCATACCTTCTGCATACGTGGAGCCCATGTTGCCGGCTCCGATAACTAGCACTTTCATTATGGTTAGTTAAAATTTTTGTGTCAGGTGCTCTGACACTTTCTTCCCAATTGCCTGTCATGGGTGCAAACTCCATGCGACATTTCTATACACCTAACGGGAATGTGGTGGAATTGTTTAAAAATATTTAATTGAAAATCAGTGTTTTACGATTAGGTATGGTCGTGTGCTGAATAAATTTTGACAAAAACTGACAGACTGCCGAATGGTCAGTTGTCCGACACATCGGCGCAAAAATCCGCAGATACGGCAGTAAATTTCAACTAGTTAACTACTTCTGCTACCATGCATCTCACACTTCCTCCGCCTATTCGTTCAATGGTGGGAATTGGAATCGGAAGGAGGGCGCAGTGCTTCCTAAGCGCAAAGATTTGATCGGTGGTCAATGAGCGTCTTGCCGTTGAGGACATCAACAGGCAATTGTTTCCACTTTCGTTCTTCACCTCGAGCATATTGCCGGCAAAAGACTTCACTTGTTCCCTTGTAATCTCGATGGAATCCTTTTTTGTCTTGGTGATATAAGCTTCGAGTGTAAGGCGGTCAGACTTGTCCGAAATCATGTCCGGACACCACACCACAAATCGCTCACCAATGCACACGAGGACGTTTGTATGGTAAACGGGAATACCTTCATGATCGATCGCGGTGAATGAAATCAATTTGTAATCGAGTTCATGACAGACCTCTTCGGCCAGACTCAAGTTGGATCGCGATGATCGAGATAATAAGGCATATCGGTGTACTCTATCGAACACGAGACTTCCTGTACCTTCTAAGAAGACATTGTCCTGTTCTCTATCGCTGTAATTGATTACTTGGGTGAATTCGAATTCCTCCTTGAGTCGCGATATGATATCTTCTCGGCGTTCGGTTCTTCGGTTCGCGGCCTCCATGGGGTAGAGGACAATGCGTCCGCTTCGGTGCGTAGAGAACCAGTTGTTTGGAAAAATAGCGTCAGGTTTGATGGGACGCTCGGTATCATTAATAACGATATGCGGAATCGCGTGGAGGTTTAAGACGTGAATCATCCGGTTGAATTCATCAACCGCTTTTTCGTGTACATCTTGGTCAGAGGTGCGCTTTTGAAACGAGTTACTCTGCGCTGTTTCGGGATTAAATCCGAAGTGTTTGGGTCGAATGAGCAAGAGGGTAGTCATGGGCTTGTTGATTAGGTAGTCATTAAATTACCTCAAACCCAGAATACAATTTGTAGGAAAATTCCACGAAGGCTACGAGTTTTGAACACGTGATTGTTCAAGAAGCCTTTGAATTTCAGGTATATAGTCTTTGTGAGACCACTTCATAAGCGTGGATCTCAAGCATGTCACTATTTCTGAATCTCGTTCCATTTGGTCGTCCACTATATAACGAGCATCCATCTTGTACAAAGCGAGGTGGAGGTCTAGCTTCGCTGCAGCATCGAAGATCTCTTCGCTCAATTTCGATATTTCTGAAATTGAATTCGCACGCGGTGCATACACAAGGATATCTAAATCGGGTTCAAACGGAAGCAGCCAATTTCCGGTCGATTCTAAACCGCTGTGCAAGGCATTGGCCGCATCGATGCACCTTTTAAGTCCATCGGACATTTCGCCTCCCACATTCAGCGGAAAGCGTTTCTGAGTGGCCCAAAGCGCAACCGCAGCAGCACCAGGTCTTGAGCATTCCAGTGTAATCTCTCCTAAGTGCAGCTCTTCCGAGGTGAAGTAGGTATAGGGTGAATCGTGCAAGTAGAACTTCCCGACACTCGGGTCTTTGAACAGTACACAGCCACAGCCGTAAGGTTGTAGTCCGTGTTTATGTGGATCAATTACAATGCTGTCGGCTTCGGTAATCGCATCAAATGCACTTTGGATGGATGGCTTATCGAACACAACGAGTCTGAAGTAACCTCCGTAGGCCGCATCTACGTGTACACGAGCACCATATTTCTTCGCCAATCGAATTACCTCGTCTACCGGCTCAACGTGGCCCGTGCCGGTAGTTCCGGCGGTTACTACCACCGTTCCAATGTTGCCTTCCTTTAGCATGGACTCCAATTCCAGTGTATCCAGAACAGGCTTATCTATTCTATTTGGTATGGAGGCGTATGGAATTTTCAAGACTGAAGTAATCCGCTCATGTGTGTAGTGCGCAGCTTGTGATGCTACCACTTTCTTATTAGGATGAATAGACCCCGCTACCCACAAAGCTTCCAAATTTGCCATGGTTCCGCCACCGGCAAGGTGACCTAAATGCTCGTTCCAGCCGAACATTCGGGCAATTTCGGCAACGGCTTCAATCTCCATCGAAGAGCTCTCGCGCCCGCCGTCCAGTGCGTGATTGTTTGGATTGATTTGCTGAGCAAAAGCATAAGCCGTTCTTGCAATCACATGAGGTGGCTTAAGCATTTGTCCTGCATACAGCGGAGAAGCATAAGGGTAGTTATTCTCCATTTTCTCGGCCATCTGGCTAAGAATGGATATTGACTGAGAATCAATAGCTTCCTGGCCTTCTAGCACGCCTCCGGGGATTTGATTCGCCCACTTCTCTGAAAGTGATTCTAATACTTCGTGACTCTTCATTTAGAGTCCGAATATCTTGGCGTCTACAAAGAAAATCGACTCAATATTGATATCAATGTCACTACCCGGAACTTGGTCGGTTACCACTTTCACGCGCAGGTCGTATTCGCTCTTCTTCAGGTAAGGGGTCAGGTCCGCACCGGTCACATCCAAGGAGAGCTCCGTTAGGCCGGAGTCTGGTATATCCTGTCGTTCAGCCAGTAGCACTTCAGGCTCGTTCTCAGCTTTAATGAAGATTTCAATGGACTTCAAAAAGTCAAAATCTGCTGAGCCCGGCGCGGTGATAGTAAGATCGCACTCATCTAGGCGAACCTCCTCGATTAGGTCAGCTCGCGTATTGTTGTTTTCGAAGGTGTTCGACGAATTGGTCTCCACATCAGGCGTGATGATATCAATCGGAAGGTTGATACCCGTTGCCGCTGGAATGGTAAACTCGGTATTCGTTTCAATGGTGAATTGCGTCAATTCTCGCGCTTTTTCACAAGCGGTTAAACCAAGAGCGACTAGGAGAATGGGCACTATTCGTTTCATGATGTGTGTTGTTCAGGCTTCAAATTTAGCAATATTGTTGTGCGCAGCGATTTCAATCCAGCCAAAGACTTCGGTATTCGCCTTGTGCATCATACTTGTCTGCCTGCAATTGTGTGTTGAATACCCTGTCTTTTCTAGGGTCGTTTCCCGTTCCTGAAACGTACGACCAATTGCCCCAATTGGAGGCCACGTCGTAGTCAATTAACATCTCTTCAAAGTAAGCGGCACCCCATCGCCAATCAATTTTATACTGATGCGTTAAGAAGGAAGCCACGTTTTGTCGACCGCGATTGCTCATGAAACCTGTGTGTTTCAGCTCCTTCATGTTGGCATTCACGAAATCATCCTCCGTTTCTCCTTCGGTCCACTTGTTAAATAGCTTCTCATCCTGACGCCATTTTCTTGGCGTGCCTTTCCAGCCGTTTTCCGCGAACAACTTCTTTCCATGTTTAAGAGCGACAATTTGGAAGTAATCCCGCCACAAGAGCTCAAAGATTAACCAATAGGTGCTTTGGTTTGATTTATTCTCCGATTCAAATCGCTTCACTTCACTGTATACCCTTCGAGGTGAAAGCGATCCATTTGCTAACCACGGACTGAGCTTCGAGCTGTAGTCGGCGCCAATGAGTCCATTGCGTGTTTCCTTGTATTCAAGAAGGGATTTGGTTTCCCAAAAATAGTGTTCAATTCTGCTTCGGGCGGCAAGCTCGCCCCCATTGAAATCAAGAGCTGCTCTGTCGTCGGTTTCAAAATCATCAAGATCAAGTTCCTCGAAATAATTGAGAGCTTTCGCTGGAATTTCACCTGTAAAACTGGGTACTACATCTGGTGCATCCACAGGAGGTGTAAACTCGTGATACTTCTCAATCTTCTTTCTGAAAGGCGTGAAGACGTCCGGAGATTTTTCGATGGAGAAGGGGAGATCTTCCATGTTGATCAGCGTGTGCGTCCAATCCGCATGAATTTGAACATTGGCACTGAGTTCTCGCTCTACATCAGCTTCCCTCTCACGTTCTTCATATCCTACGCTTTTCGAATAGCTGAGCGATGTGAAGCTCCAGAGCTCGTGTAGTTCTTTTAGGATTTGGACCGGATTGCCTTTGAATACGTACAATTCAGATCCTCGATTTCGCATGCTCTCGCGCAACTCCATTACCGATTGCCACAGGAAAAATGCCCTTCTACTGTGCATCCTTTGACCTCCGTGAATTCCACGCTCGAAGTTGATTTCATCGAAAATGTATATGCCCACGAGCTCATCAGAAGCCTCAGCAGCTCTATTGAAAACGGCATTGTCATCCAATCTCAAATCATTTCTAAACCAGTGTACTGTTCGATTCATGTTAGAGCTCTTCGATATTTTCTAGAAGAGAATCTCCCTTCTTTAGTAGTTCGTCTCTTTTCTCGGGTGACATCTTGTTCCAAGTTCGGTACATCATCCCGATGCGCGGATTGTTGGAGAGTGTGGACTCGTTTCGAGCGTAGAAATGCCAATACAAACTGTTAAAAGGACAAGCGTTTTCACCGGTCTTATCCTTCTTGTCGTATACACATTGATCGCAATAATCGCTCATCTTATCGATGTAATTGGCGCTTGAAACGTAAGGCTTGGTGCCAACTATACCGCCATCGGCAAACTGACTCATACCACGGGTATTGGTAATCTCCACCCACTCAATGGCATCCATGTAAATTCCGAGATACCAATCATCAACTTCATCAGGGTGTACCCCAGCTAACAGGGCGAAGTTGCCAGTGACCATCAATCTTTGAATGTGATGCGCGTAGGCGTATTCTAAACTTTGCGTGATGGAATGGGAGAGGCATTTCATCTTGGTTTCACCTGTCCAAAACCACGAAGGCAATTTTCTGTCCTGATCTAAGGCATTGAGAGAAGCGTATTCCGGCATTTCGGCCCAGTAAATGCCACGCATGTATTCTCTCCAACCAAGAATTTGTCTCACAAACCCTTCTACTTGGGAGATGTCAATTAAGTCGGAATGCTGTTCGAATTGCTCTAGCACTCTATTGACCACTTCTTTGGGAGAAATAAGCTTGACATTCATTGAAAAGCTAAGTCTGCTGTGGTAAACGGCCCAACTCTCAGTGGTGAGTGCATCTTGATAATCCCCAAACCATGGGAGTGCATTTTCAACAAAATAATCGAGCAGCTGGAGCGACTGTGTGCGAGAAATAGGCCAGTTCAGTTGAGAATCACGAATGCTTCCAATGGTTTTTACATCACTTGCCTCTAATTCTTCGAGGATAGACGCTACGTCGTTTTCGAAGTTTAATGGAGCAGGAGGGGTGTGATTCTTTGGTAGAGATTTGCGGTTGCTTTTATCATAATTCCACTTTCCACCTCGTGGCTTACCCGCTTCTAGCAAGATGTCGTGCTCTTTGCGAAGGTGCCGGTAAAAGTTCTCCATCAAGTAGGTCTTTTTCCCCTTGAAGAAATCCTTCAGGAAAGACCTTTCCGTGTAAAAGTGCTCGGTAGTCGAACATTCGCAGTCTATTCCAGATGAACTAAGTTCATTACAAAGTTCAGACAATTGCGCGTCCAATCGGAATTCATCGGGCTCTTGATACTTGAATGATTTCGCTCCGGATTCATCTACGATTCTCTTGATATTGGCGGAGATGTCACCTTGATTGTTTTTGTCCACAAGTTTCAGATAATGAACGCGATGCCCTCTAGATTTCAGTGTTTCAGCGAATTCTCGCATGGCCGCGAAGAAGCCACACACTTTTTGAATGTGATGCGTGGTGTAATCGGTTTCTTGTCGAACTTCCATAAGCAGGTAAAGCACCTGTTCATCGGATTTGCCAAACCAAGAGTGACGAATGTTGAGTTGATCGCCCAGCAGGAACCGAACTTCTTTGGCTTTTGTCACGCTGACAGAGGTTGTTTGTTCTTAGATCGACGGCATCTTTCGCTACAGTATTTGACTGATTCCCAGTCTCGTTCCCATTTCTTTCTCCAAGTAAAGGGACGATTGCATACGGGACAGATTTTCGTTGGCTTGTTCACACTGGTGTAACGCGAATACGCCGCCATTGTTCAGTTTGCCGACTGTCAGGAAGTCTTAGGTATGTCGATCGAGTATGTCCTTGCGGTTAGCTCTAACCTTTTCGTCTTTCTTTCGAGCCCATAATCTTTCACGTGCAGCTTTTGAGGCCGATTCAAGATGGATAATAGGGTCAGGGTAATCGAAGTCTGGTAAATCAATCTTATCAAACGGAGTCATTTTCCACGGTTCATGGATGAAATGATTTGGTACCTGTGCGAGCTCTGGGACCCATTTGCGGATGAATTCTCCGTTGGGGTCGTGATCTTGAGATTGCTTTACGGGATTGTAGATCCTTATGGTATGTATTCCCGTTACTGCAGCTTGCATTTGAAATTGAGCGTAATGAATCCCGGGCTCAAAATCGAGAAACAGTCTTGCCAAATGATGCACTCCATCTCGCCAGTCGTGATTTAAATGATGGGTGAGAAAAGAAACGAGCATCGATCTCATTCGGAAATTGACGTAACCCGTGGCGTGGAGACAACGCATGCAAGCATCAATTAAGGGATATCCCGTGTTTCCGGTTTCCCAAGCTTTAAGCAATGTTTCGTTATGATCAAATTTGATGTCGGCATACCCGCGGTTGAGGTGTTCGAATTCCATCCGATCTTCCATTTCGAATTTCTGAATGAAATGGCAATGCCATCTGAAGCGCGATTTCACCGCTACAGCGTCTCGCTTACTGTGGTTTAATGAATTTACGGCCTGGTAAGCCTGACGAACACTCATGTTCCCAAATGCCAAGTATGGAGATAGCCGTGAACAATGTTTTCGACTTGCACTGGGTTTTGAAATACTTCGGTTGTATCCATTGATACGCTCATTGGTGAAGCTCTTCAAGTATTTTTGGGCGTAAGACTCACCTCCGGGTTGAAAACTTAAATCCCTTATTTCATGGGCTTTTTCACGTATGTTCACGTGTGATTCTAACCCTAATTCAGGTGGTGAGAGAACCCTTTCTCTCAGTTGTTGCAAATTGATTTTGGACTGCTCACTACTCATGAGTCTGTACCATCGTTTTTGCCATCCTTCTCGGTTCTTTCGAGCGCGCTCTACACCGTTGGAGGGAAACTCTTTCCAGGTAATCGACCTCTTGTTAAACCACGCCTTCATTTCAATATCACGCTTGAACGACCAGCGCAATCCCGTTTCCTCGTAACTGAAAACGTGATCAATATTCGCGGCTTCGGCTATAGTTTCGAAGGTGGTCAACGCAGATTGGTTACTGATAAGAATGGAAGCCTCGCCTGATCTCGATTCAAGATCCATCAAGCTTTGGAGTACAAACCTCAGATGCCGAATATCAAATGTCGGGTGCTGCGTCCACTCTGGTTCAATGATGTACAGTAGAAGCAGAGGTTTGTCGCTTTGAAGCGCCTCGGCCAAAGGGGCATTGTCCGAAAATCGAAGGTCGCGTTTAAACCAGTATATGTTGATAGATTTCAACGGGCTGGAGGGGTAGAATAGAAGGAATCGGCTGATTCAACGGGTTTATCGGGCTTCGCATATGTAAGTCTGGCGAGCTTCATAGGGGCGTGGTAGGCATCCAATCCACTAACGGTAAGCGTTCCAGCGTCAGCGATAACGGCATAACCATCTTCGGCCATAATCTCCTCCGGAAGTTCAATGTAAATCACTTCTCCGATGAGCATGAGGGTGCCGTTTTCTTCAATCGGAATTTCTCGGACATATCTCATGCCAAGCTTGACTCTAGATTCCTTCACAAACGGGGCATCCACGTCTGCCAGATAGGCTGGAGTCAGGTTGGTCGCCTCAAACTCGCTCTCCTCCTCGGCGTAACTCGCTGAGGTTTGATGTGCTTCATAGAGAAAGTCCTCGTGAATGTGATTCAGCGTAAATACACCTTGGCTGCGGATATTGTTGAGGGTATCTCGTCTAACCGTTTCAGGCCTGAAGATCATCCCATAGAGTGGAGGGTTTGAACCTAGGTGGACTACAGAGCTGAGGATGGACAGATTAGTCACCCCATTCGCACTGCGCGTTCCGCACAACGCAACTGACTTAAAGCCGGTTAAGGAATTGATGAGATGGGCTCTGAATCGGCTGTCTAATTCTGCTATATCGGCTTGACGATAATTCATTTGATCAGACTCTGAGTTTACTCATTCCACCGTCTACATGTAGAATCTGTCCACTCACCCATGAGCTGTCGTTTTTGAGCAGGTAAAGTGCTGCATTGGCGATGTCATCTGCCGTTCCAACTCGTTTCAGTGGATGTCTCTCAGCTCCAGACTCTCTGCGTTTGTCGTTGCTCAGAAGAGAAGAGGCAAGAGGTGTGTCTGATAGGGATGGTGCAACGGCATTCACTCGGATTTTTGGGGCAAATTCGGCGGCAAGCGTTCGCGTAAGTCCTTCTACGGCGCCTTTTGACATAGCAACGCTGGCGTGGAACGGCATTCCTTGTGTTACAGCGACGGTACTGAAGAGCACGACGGATGCATTCTCACCTTTCTTGAGTGCATTCTGTGCGTGTCTGACTGCGCGAACGGCCCCAAGTGCGTTCACCTCGAAATCGTGTAGGTAATCGTCGTCTTTCAATCCTCTAAAGGGTTTGAGATTGATAGTCCCCGGCGCATAGAGTAGTCCGTTCAACTCTTCAGGAAGCTCAATCTGGTCTACTTCCGTAACCCCATTAAGCACGTGATGCGTGTGATTATCATGGCTATCGCCTTTCCATTCTTCACGTCCGCATGTGATCACGTTGTGACCATCGCTTAAGAGATTCTGTGCAACTGTATTGGCAATACCGGAGTTTCCTCCGACAATCAAGTAATTCATTTGTTGGGTTTTTGGGAGATAACGTGGAAGTGAGGGGGAAGTTCACTGAGGTCCGCCTCTGGCGGAAAGGCTCCCTGCGGTCGCAAGTCATCCACCGTTTGGCGGATGAAAGGCCTCCTTCGTCGGCAAGGCTTCCGTCGATTGACGGAAGCAAGCGGGGGTGCGCACGGGCTAAAGCCCCGTGCTAGTTGAATACTATCCGAGGCTACTGCGGGGAAGTGTTCCTTCGAGAAAGTAGCAATCTAAAGGGCACCTGATGTCCAAAAGCCCAGCTCCTCCGCGAACTCTCTCCACCCAGCTTATCTCTAAATTTCTCTGCGAGAGCCTCCGAGCGCAAACTTTGGTGTCTTAAATGCGCACGGGCTAAAGCCCTGTGCTAGTTGAATCCTATCCGAGGCTACTGCGGGGAAGTGTTCCTTTGAGAAAGTAGCAATCTAAAGGGCACCTGATGTCTTAAAGCCCACCTCCTCCGCGAACTCTCCTCACCCAGCTCATCTCTGAAATTCTCTGCGAGAGCCTCCGTTCACAAACTTTGGTGTCTTAAATGCGCACGGGCTAAAGCCCCGTGCTAGTTGAATACTATCCGAGGCTACTGCGGGGAAGTGTTCCATCGAGTAACACGCAATTTAATGGGCACCTGATATCCTAAAGCCCACCCCCTCCGCGAACTCTCCCCACCCAGCTCATCTCTGAATTTCTCTGCGAGAAACTCTGTGCCCTCCGTGTCTCTGTGTGAGGCCTCCCCACGTTAATGACAAGTTAAAACCCACGAGTCTCCCATTTCCCGCGTATTTTTGAAACCATGACAAGCGGAAACTCACGACTTTTAATTTCACTGATTTCGGTTGCCCTATTGGGTTCTATTGCGGTGCAGGTCTACCTCTTTACGAATGCAGTAGAGGTGAGAAAAGCCAGATTTAGAAGCGATGTGATGGAGGCTATGCGCAACGCAGGTGAGCAAATTGAAGGGGTGGATGCCATGCGTCTGTTAGACGACGAAACGGAGTTTAAGCCTTGGCTGCAAGAGCAGATCCCAAGTATTTTCGAGATTGATAGCACAGAGCCTCCGGCGCCACCATCACCGCCTATTTCTGCCGTAGCTTCTGACCGTGTGAGCTATGTAGGAGAGGCGGAACTCGAACGAGAAAGAATTGACAGCACGGGGTTTTATACGTTTAGCTTTCAGGCAGATACTACATATTATGCACCAGGCGGACCGTTCCGAGTGGAGGTGAGTCAAGAAGGATCAGGACAACGTACACGAGACGGACGAATTCGTCTCTTTCTCGGGCAGATGCAACGGATAGAAGAGAAGGTACTCACGATGGATACGGTCCTTCAAACCTTTGTGCGGAGTTCGGTGAGAGATTGGGTTCCAATTGATACGAGGTTTGAGAATGAGGACATCGATTCAATCATTGCCGCGGAGCTAAAACACAAGGGAGTAGAGATTGATTATCAATACGCCATTAGCGAAGGCGACTTTCTTACCAGTTTGAAGAGCGACGGATTTGATAGCGATTCCGCCGCATTCAAAGTGCCCATTTTTAGAAATGATTTGTGGGGGTCGCCAAGGTATTTACTCCTTCAAGTTCCCGATACTACAGGGTATATCCTTCAAAGTCTTTGGATGATGCTACTACTTAGTACCCTATTTACTATTGGTGTTGTAGCTACATTTTGGGCAACCATCAAGCAGATGTTGAAGCAAAAGAAGATCAATAGAATCAAGAACGACTTCATCAACAATATGACTCACGAGTTTAAAACGCCGCTGGCTACAATCAATTTGGCCATAGACGCTTTGAACTCTCCGAAAGTGAAGGATGACAGTGCCAAGCTGAATCATTACGCCAATATTATCCGCAAGGAAAACGCCCGAATGCACAAACAGGTTGAGCAAGTTCTTCGCATGTCGTTGCTTGACAAAGATGAGATTGAACTCAAACGAGAGAAGGTAGAAGTTAGTGATTGGGTGGACGATGCCTATGCACACATGGCGCTTACAATTGAAGGTCGGGAAGGAGAGATGAAGATGAATGTTGAGCCGGGTCTCTTTGTAGATGTAGACCGTCATCATATGTCCAATGTGCTAATCAATATTCTCGACAATGCCATCAAGTATTCCATGGAGCGGCCAGTAATTTCAATTCAGGCCATAGGCAGAAATGGGCACCTTGAGCTGAGTGTATCGGATCGCGGCATTGGAATGAACAAGGAAGTGCGAGAGCATATTTTTGATAGATTCTATCGTGCCGAATCGGGGAACGTACACACGGTAAAAGGACACGGCCTAGGCTTGGCTTATGCCAAAGAAATAGTGAGTAAACACGGTGGTGACATTCGTGTAAAGAGTACTCCGGGGCAGGGAAGTACATTCATTATTACCTTAGCTTTGTCGTAAAGAAGCTAGAATTTCATGAAGGTACTATCCGAGCCGCTTAAGGATTGTTTTTTATTGGAGCCGACTGTATTCGGAGACCACAGAGGGTATTTTTTCGAATCGTTCAACGACGTGTTGTTTGAACAGCTAACGGGGCAGAATTCTCACTTTGTACAGGACAATCAGAGTAAGTCGAGCAGAGGAGTTCTTCGCGGAATCCACATGCAGAAAGGTGGTGCAGCACAAGCCAAGTTGGTTCGAGTTGTTGCTGGCGCAGTGTGGGACGTTGCGGTTGATTTAAGACCTTCTTCACCGACCTACAAACAATGGTTTGGTGTTGAATTAACGGCTGAGAATCACCGAATGCTCTACGTGCCCCGAGGTTTTGGCCATGGCTTTGTTACACTTGAAGACGATACCATTTTCACCTATAAATGTGATAATCATTATTCGGTCGCCGATGAAATAGGCTTGATGTATAATGATGCAGCCATTGGCATCCAGTGGCCAATTGAAGGAATGGATATAAAGCTTTCAGAAAAGGATGGCCGATTGATGTCGATTTCTGAACTCGAACCACATCTAAAATGAAAGTACTGGTTTCAGGTGGTAAGGGGCAGTTAGCTTCTTGCATTGAAAGAGAATGGGAGTCAGCCCGCCAAGAAGAACTCATTTTGGCATCGTCATCTGATCTTGATTTTTATGATGTTGACAGCTTATCCGATTATTTATCTTCCAATCAAATTACCCACCTCGTGCACACCTCGGCTTACACGGCTGTAGATCTTGCCGAGGATGAGCCTGATTTAGCACGGAAGGTAAATGTGAATCAAACTAGATCTGTTGCAGAAGCTTGTGCGAGATCCAGTGTTTTCATGATTCATATCTCCACCGACTTCGTTTATGGAGGTCCAGGTGAAACACCCAGAAAAATCGAAGATGCTTCTCCAGAAAGCGTGTATGGTCTAACCAAACTGGATTCGGAAAAGGCTGTTCTTGAGTCGGGCGTTTCGCATTTGATTATTCGAACCAGTTGGTTGTACAGTTCAATTGGACGAAACTTTTACTTGACCATGAATCGGTTATTGGGGGAGGGTAAGGCATTGAGAGTTGTGAACGATCAGCATGGAACGCCGACTTCAGCATTCTCGTTGGCACGATTTATCATTGAATTTATTCGATCCAAGGACGGGTTTGGGCTTGGCACTAAGACTACCATGAACTTCTCGAATGAGGGAAGTACAACTTGGTATGGATTTGCATTGGCCATCCGCGAAATGAACGGCCTGCCTGGCACGGTAGCTCCATGCACGAGTGAGGAATACCCTCAAAAGGCAAAGCGCCCGACATATTCGGTGATGGATTTGTCGGTGTTGTGCGGAACGGGCTGGGAGAATGTGACGTGGGAAGAGGCGTTACGAGAGGTGGCTGGTAAGTGAAGATCTCACACAGAGTTTTTCTTGATTACAAGAATCTTAGGTATGCTAAACCTAAGGAGCAATTGGAATTTGAAGTGACTCCTTCACTAAGACTTAGAGAATACCCACAAGTCAACATTATTCTCTGTGTCCTCTGCGCCTCCGTGTGAGGTTCCCATTTAGTATCATCCTTCTCTGCGACCTCTGTTTCTCTGTGAGAGGTTTCCATTAAGTATCATCCTTCTCTGAGTCCTCTGTTTCTCTGTGTGAGGTCTCCACCACGAAAAACCTGATAAAAAAGTGTGAAACTCCTTTTAACATTTTCGCCATTGCCGTATTTGGTCGTAAGTTCGAAAATCTCAAACCTACAGACGTATGAAGCGCATCCTGCTCATCGAAGACGATGAAACTTTTGGTCCAATGTTGAAGGACTTCCTAGAGCTAAATGAATATGAAGTTGAGTTGGCCGTGAATGGCGACGATGGCCTGGCGAAGTTTGCCGACGGTAACTGGGACCTGTGCATTTTGGACGTTATGATGCCGAAGCGTGACGGCTTTTCTACGGCTAAGGAAATTCGCAAGGCTACGCCAAATCAGCCGCTTATCTTTCTGACAGCCAAGAGTATGAAGGAGGATATGTTGGAAGGATTCCGGTTGGGTGCAGATGATTATTTGACCAAGCCATTTGATACAGAAGTTCTGCTATATAAGATCAAAGCCGTGTTGAATCGTCAGCCTGGCAACTCCAAGGCAGAAGGAGACAAGTACTCGATTGGTAAATACACCTTCGATCCGCGCTTGAGAATATTGAGCTTAGGAGATGAGGAGCGGAAACTATCCCCGAAAGAGTCTCAGTTATTAGAGCTCTTGGCTCGACATAAAAACGACCTTTTACCAAGGTCGGTAGCATTGGTGAAAATTTGGAAGGATGAGAACTACTTCACCGGCCGCTCTATGGATGTCTACGTTGCCAAACTCCGCAAGTACTTGTCGGAAGACGGAACGATAGAAATTCAGAATGTGCATGGAGAGGGGTTTATTTTGGCGATAAGTTGAGTGGAGAAAGCTTCAGCCTGTCGGCTGAATCAAGTCATCCGCCGTTTGGCGGTTGAAAGGCCTCCTTCGTCGGCAAGGCTCCCTGCGGTCGCAAGACATGCGCCAGTTAGCGAGTGTAAGCCAAGTGGGCATGGGCTGAAGGCCTGGACTAGCTGAATCATATTTACGAACGCTCCACATCCAGTTTCTCCCAAGTGCGCACGGGCTAAAGCCCTGTGCTAGTTGAATGATATCCGAGGCTACAGCGAAGAAGTGTTCCTCAAATTCACTTGGGAGCAAGGGGACAGTTGTTATTCACAGCCAAACTCCTCTGCGAACTCTCTCCATCACGTTAGTTCCTTATTTTCTGTGCCAGAGCTTCTGGGCACAAATCCTGGTGTTCTTAGAGCGCACGGGCTAAAGCCCCGCACTAGTAGAATGATATCCGAGGCTACAGCGAAGAAGTGTTCCCCAAATTCACTTGGGAGCAAGGGGACAGTTGTTATTCACAGCCAAACTCCTCTGCGAACTCTCTCCATCACGCACTGCTCTAATTCTCTGCGAGCGCCCGTCCGCACGACCAGCCTAAAAGATTTCCCCACAATAACACCCCATTAACACTCACCTTCCTATATTTGTGGCTTGTTGAATCTGAAACCTAACCAGATGCCAGAGCTACGTGCATCCGAGGCGCCGAAAAAATGGGGCTTCTTACGCTTTCTCCCTGCAATCATTTTACTGGGCTTGTTTACAACTTCTTGTATTCCGCAGAAGGACTTGACTTATTTGCAGGTTCCGGAAGGGCAAGAGGGAGATTCACTGTTCTATGAGATTCAGAGACAGAAGTATTTCATTCAAGAGAATGACATCTTGAATGTTACGGTGCGGAGCTTTGAAGAGCGTACTGCTAATGCCTTTAATTCATCAAGAGTTTCTAACGTTCAGAATGCGGGTGACGGATATTTCTATTTGACAGGCTATACTGTGAGCTCGGATGGCGTCATAGACCTTCCCGTTGTGGGGAATGTACTCGTTGAAGGTATGACGGTAGAAGAAGCAAAATTTGCCATTAAGGCCAAGCTTTTGTTGTACTTCCAAGATGAGGCGATTTCTGTCAATGTGCAGCTCAGCGGAATCCGTTTCAGCGTAATCGGAGAAGTGATTCGTCCTGGTAAGTATACGATCTACCAGAATCAGGCAAATATTTTCGAAGCTCTGGCAATTGCCGGTGGTTCAACGATATACGGTAAGAGAAAATCAGTTCAGATTATTCGTCAGTATCCGGAAGGAGTTCGAGTGTTTGACCTTGACTTGACCGATGTAGAAGTGCTAGAGCACCCTGATTATCTTGTACAACCGAATGACATTATCAACGTCAAACCACTTCCTCAAAGATCATGGGGTTTTGGAGAAACGGGTATCAGTACGTTCATACAAACGCTATCGATAATCAGCTCTATTCTGCTCATCGCAGTATCTATTAGAAACTTAAGTAATTGATTGAAATGATTGAGCAATCGAAACAATCACGCTCCGCCTCTGGTAACGCAGACGAGTCATTTGATATCAAGTCAATTATCTTTAAGTATCTGAATTACTGGCCGCTATTCATTGTGTCCGCGCTGTTCTGTTTAATGATAGCCTTCACAGTGAATCGATATACTACCAGAATCTTCACAACATCGACTACCGTATTGGTTAAAGATGGCGGTGGTGGTGGAAGCACGGGGGTAGAAGGAGTGATGAGCGCCATTGGTTATTACAACCCAAGACTGAAATTTGAGAATGAGGTGGTGATCCTCGAGAGCTATGAGCTACTCAAAAGAACGCTCAATACCCTTGATTTCGGTGTTTCTTACAAGTCCAGTGGTCGTTTCGTAAGTGGTGAGATTTATAGAGATCGACTTTACACGGTAGAGATTGACTCTTCGCACCGTCAAGTTATTAGCTCGGAGTATACCGTTGAAATTCTAAACAAAGGTGGAGATATTCGTCTGTCTATTGATATAGCCGATGCTCCTACGTACTACGATTTCTCGGAATACAAAGTGATTAATGGACCGGTAATAGATAGCAAAGAGTACACTTTCGAAACTAAACTGAATGAATGGATAGAGTGGGAAGGCGGAAGATTTCGTCTTAAGCCTACTTTGCGATTTCTTGACTATGAAGCTTCGGAACCTACTGTTCAATCTTTCAGATTCCTAGCGTTTGAGAAAGTGCTCCTTGAGTACAAGAACAAGTTGAGAGTTGAGCCAACAGCCATTGATGCAAGTGCCATTGATATTCAGCTTGACGGAGCCGAATCCTATAAAAGCGAAGTGCTACTTGAAGCGTTAGTTAGCGAGTACATCAAGATGGGGCTTGAAGAGAAGACCCACCAAGCTGAAGCAACAATAAACTTTATCTCTGCCCAGCTTGAAAGGGTTGAGGATAGCTTGAGTAGAGTAGAAGGAGAACGCGAAGAGTTCAGATTAAACAAGCGCGTGGTTGATTTATCCTTGCGCGGACAAGCAGTGGCAGATCGATTGTATGAGCTAGATAAAGAACGCAGCGAACAGCTTGCCCGCCAGCAGTACTACGAGTACATTTTAGCTGGAGTTGATTCAAGAAAAGACTTCACAGAAATCGTTGCTCCTAGTACAATGGGGATTGAAGATCCCTTGTTGATTAGCTTGGTAGAGCGACTCCAAACACTGTATTCTGAAAGAAATGCTGCACTTCTTGGTGCGACGGAGGCAAACCCGATTGTACGCAGAATTAACGCTCAAATTAATGTAGCTAGAGAATCATTGCGTGAGAACCTTCTCAACATTATCGAAGGCTCCAAAATGTCAATTCAAGATTTGACTAAGCGCGTTGCAATGATTGATGAAGAGATATCCGACCTTCCTTCGTTAGAGCGTGACTATCTTCAAATCGAAAGAAGATATACGGTAAACAATGAGCTCTTCACCTACTTGATGCAGAAGTACGCCGAAGCTGGTATTGCCAAGGCATCTGTTCAGCCAGGTCAAAGGGTTATCGACGCGCCGCGTACCTCGAAATCTCCTATTGCGCCAAAGTCGACATTGAACTATGCGATTGGACTTGTTCTTGGATTGGTCATTCCGATTATCATTATCTATTTGAGAGATCTTTTCCGTACAAAGATTAGCAACGAACACGATTTGGTGACCGCTACATCGGCAAGTGTCATTGGCCGCTTAGGTTACAACAGCAAGATGAGCAACCTCGTGGTTCTCGAGTCACCTAAATCTGCCATGGCAGAGTCCTATCGCTCACTTCGAGCGGGTGTGCAGTACGTGAACACAGAAAACAAGAAGCCTTACATCATCCTAGTTACTTCGAGTATTTCTGGTGAAGGAAAAACATTCGTGAGTATTAACCTGGCTTCTATTCTTTCCTTGGGTGGCCACAAGACAATTCTAATCGGACTCGATTTAAGAAAGCCGAGAATTTTTAATGACTTTGAATTGAGCAACGAAGTTGGTTTGTCTAACTTCCTTTCCAGCGATTGTGCTTACGCAGATATTATCCAAAAGACAACACACAGCGAGAATTTGGATATCATCTCGGCCGGACCAGTTCCACCGAACCCGAGCGAGTTGATTATCTCTCCTAAATTCAATCAGCTGATAGAAGACCTCAAGAAGGATTACGAATATATCGTGTTCGATACTCCACCAATCGGAATCGTTGCTGATACTTTCGAAGTGTTCAAACATTCCGATCTCAACTTGTTTGTGGTTCGCCAGAACTATACCGACAAGGGATTAGTGAAGGCCATGAATGAGGTTATTCACAGCAGAGGGTTGAGCAACATCTACGTTGTCTTCAATGACGTCCAAGTTCGTTCAGGATATGGATATGGCTACGGCTATGGCTACGGTTACGGCTATGGCTACGGCTATGGCTATGGATACTTCGGTGATGATCCTACTGAGTCTTCTGGTTTGGTTTCCAGACTGTTCAAACGGAACCGACGTAAATAGATTAATACTTTCTTAACTGTAAGTTTAGCATGTTTGAGGATGTTTGAGTAATTTTGTTACTTGAATAAGAGTTCAATCTTGCATGCTAGATACACTTATCACATCAAAAACGCGCCTCAAGCTCCTGCTTAAGCTATTCCTGAACCCCAGTACCAGTGGGTATTTACAAGGATTGGCTAGCGAGTTCGGTGAGAGTAGTAATGCCATTCGCGTTGAGCTCAATAGGTTTGAAGATGCTGGCTTATTATCCAGCGAATTTCAAGGCAGAAAGAGATTCTACAAGGCCAATCGAAATCACTCCATGTTCATCGATATCCAAAATATACTCAAGAAGTATGTTGGGATTGATGCTATCGTCGAGAACATCGTAGCGCGGACAGGCAATCTTCAGGAAGTGTATATCGAAGGCGATCTTGCTCAGGGCAAGGTTTCGTCCATCATTGACCTAGTTCTCGTTGGTGAGGAACTAGACCGGATATACATCGCCTCTCTGATTTCTAAAGCGGAGAAAATGCTGAACAAGAGAATCAGATATGTATGTCTGAGCTCTTCTGAAATCTCAGAATACTTTAAATCTCAATCCTCAAATTCTAAATTGCTGATTTGGAGCGATGAGAATAGAAAAAAACAACGTCAAACTAACCCAGAATAACTAATGAACAAGTCGTCATCTGAAACGAGGCCTTGGGGTAGCTATTTCATTCTTGAAGAGTCTGAAACTTTCAAGGTGAAAAGGATTGAAGTAAAGCCAGGCGCTCGACTATCGTATCAATATCACTTTAAGAGAGAGGAGAATTGGACCGTAGTAGGAGGGCAAGCGAAAGTGACGTTGGACGGAACAGTACATACACTGAACGTTGGTGAAAGCATTTTCATTCCAACCGAAGCGAAGCACCGAATCGCCAATGAAGGTTCTGAACTGTTGGTATTTATTGAAGTTCAGACAGGTAGCTACTTTGGGGAGGACGACATAGTACGAATTGAAGACGATTTTAATCGCGTTTAATAGATTATACGATGGGAAAATCCATTAATGAAACAAGAATCGGAGTTATTGGACTCGGATATGTAGGATTGCCTTTAGCAGTTGAGTTTGCAAAGAAGTTTCCTACTGTTGGTTTTGATATTAACGAAGCGCGTGTAGCGGAATTAAATACGGGAATTGATTCAACACTAGAAGTTGATTCGGAGAACCTCAAGTCTGTACTTGTGGATAGCCTACCTGAAACAGGTAATGGTCTACTCAATTCTAGTAGCCTTGAGGATTTGAAGAGTTGCAACTTCTACATTATCACGGTTCCAACTCCTACAGATAAGCACAATAGACCTGTCCTTACACCTTTGATCAAGGCAAGTGAGACCATCGCTAAGGTCATTGACAAAGGAGATGTTGTCGTTTATGAATCAACCGTTTATCCAGGAGTTACGGAGGACGAGTGTATCCCAATCATTGAGAAGAATACAGGGTTGATCTTCAACCGTGATTTTTATGCTGGATACTCTCCAGAGCGCATTAATCCGGGTGATAAAGAACACACTGTTACAAAAATTAAGAAGGTTACTTCAGGTTCAACTGAAGAGATGGCCGAGTATATCGACAAGGTATATCAAGAGGTTATTGTAGCAGGTACGTTCAAAGCGAGCTCTATTAAAGTGGCTGAAGCCGCTAAGGTTATTGAGAATAGCCAAAGGGATATCAATATTGCCTTCGTGAACGAGCTCTCGAAAATCTTCAACCTACTTCAGATTGACACACATGAAGTGTTGGAAGCGGCGTCTACAAAATGGAACTTCCTTCAATTTAAGCCGGGTCTAGTTGGTGGACACTGCATTGGAGTTGACCCATATTATCTCGCTCAGAAAGCGCAAGAAGTAGGTTATCACCCAGAGATCATTCTTGCTGGTCGCAGACTGAACGACGGTATGGGGCCTTACGTGGCCACTGAAGCTGTAAAGTGGATGTTGAAGAAGGGACACAAGGTTGCTGGAGCTAAGGCTCTTATGCTTGGAATTACGTTCAAGGAGAACTGCCCTGATATTCGTAACTCAAGAGCAATCGACGTTTATCATGAGTTGAAGACTTACGATATGGATGTTGATGTTTACGATCCATGGGCTGACAACGAGGAAGTTAAGGGAGAATATGGTATTGACTTGATTAATTCAATCGATGCAACGGATTACTCACTTATCGTTCTTGCGGTTGCACACAAGGAATTTGGTGAAATCTCACTAGAGAAGCACGTAATAGCTGACGGAGTTATCTACGACGTTAAAGCATTCCTTCCGAAAAGTTCAGTCACTGCAAGACTCTAACTGTAGAGCATAAACCAAACAAAGCTATCCATGGAAGAGCATAGAATTCTTTCCATCATCGGACGAGAATCTGAATTGTTTCAATCTGATATCGATAACTGCGAAGGCGAATTGTCAAGTCAGGTCGAGCGAAGCTCATTCTTAATTCTCGGTGGTGCTGGGTCTATAGGTCAGGCCGTGACTAAGGAAATCTTCAAAAGAAATCCTAAAAAGCTCCACGTTGTCGACATCTCCGAGAACAATTTGGTTGAGTTGGTTAGGGACATCCGTAGTTCCTTCGGCTATATTGATGGTGATTTTCAAACTTTCGCACTCGATATAGGATCTTGGCAGTATGATGCCTTCATTCAGGCAGATGGGAAGTACGATTATGTGCTAAATCTTTCAGCTCTCAAACATGTGAGAAGTGAGAAGGATCCATATACACTTATGAGAATGATTGAGGTTAATGTCCTCAATACGGTTAAGACAATCAAACAAAGTATGGAGTGCGGAGTGAAGAAATACTTCTGCGTTTCTACGGATAAGGCTGCAAACCCAGTGAATATGATGGGTGCGTCTAAGCGCATCATGGAGCTATTCCTGAACTATTACAGTCAGTTTCTTCCTATTTCTACAGCCCGATTTGCGAACGTTGCCTTCTCAGACGGTTCATTGCTACACGGATTCAATCAACGAATCCTGAAGAATCAACCTATTGTAGCACCGAATGATGTCAAGCGATATTTCGTGATTCCAAAGGAAGCAGGTGAACTTTGTATGGTCTCATGCTTACTTGGAGAAAATCGAGATATTTTCTTCCCACAGCTTTCCGAAGATTTTGGCTTAGTGAGTTTTTCCGAAATCGCTGAACGCTATCTCCACGATCGTAACCTTGAACCTCAACTATGCTCATCAGAAGATGAAGCGAGAAGCCTCGCGTCAGCTAAAGTGAAGGGTGACAAAGCTTGGCCATGTTTGTTTACCAAGAGCGACACTACTGGCGAAAAGCCCTATGAGGAGTTTTATACGGGCGATGAGAAGCTCGATCTGGACACCTTTGTGAACCTTGGTGTCATCAAAAACGAACTAGGATTTGATAAAGATAAATTGGACCACTTTGAGGCGGTGATTACGGATTTAAGAGCCAAAGGAGAATGGTCTAAAGACGAAATAGTAGCACTCTTTCACGAGATGATCCCAGATTTTCAACACGAAGAGAAAGGGAAATATCTTGATCAAAAAATGTAAATCTATCTCAGGGTTAGGCAATGAGCGATACGGTATACAGCAAGGCAAAAGAGTTTGTAACAGCGGTGAAGGACCTCATTCCAGCAGAGTCTTTCATTCCGTTGCACCCGCCTGTGTTTAACGGTAAGGAAAAGGAGTACCTGATAGAAACGGTAGATTCTACTTTCGTTTCTTCCGTTGGCCCATTCGTTGACAAGGTGGAAACGCAGCTCGCAAGCCTAACAGGTTGCAAGAAAGCCGTGGCGGTCGTTAACGGTACGGCAGCACTTCATACCGCTCTAAAACTTGCTGGTGTAATGAGGGAAACTGAGGTCATCACTCAATCCCTTACGTTTATTGCCACAGCCAACGCCATTTCATACCTAGGTGCCCTACCTGTTTTCTTGGACGTTGACCTCGATACAATGGGGTTGTCCCCATCTTCTGTACGCGCGTTCTTGGAAGAGTTCGGAGAGATTCGCGAGGACGGATGTTACAACAAATCAACCGGACGACGGATTTCCGCGTGTGTGCCAATGCACACCTTCGGGTTTATGACTCGTATTGAGGAATTAATCCGTGTTTGTCGGGAGTACAATATTCCTGTCGTTGAAGATGCGGCCGAAGCTTTGGGAAGCTCTTATCGTGGCAAGCCTGCCGGGAGCTTTGGTGAAATTAGTGCGTTGAGCTTCAATGGAAACAAAGTTGTAACCGCCGGTGGTGGTGGCGCTATTCTGACCACGAATGACGAATTAGGCTCGAAGGCAAAGCACATAACAACTACGGCGAAAGTCCCACATCGCTGGGAGTACAGACATGACGAGATAGGTTTTAACTATCGAATGCCGAATGTGAATGCGGCATTGCTAAGCGCGCAGTTGGAATCGCTTGACGATATATTGAAGCACAAGAAGCAATTGTTTTCCGCATATGTTTCCTCATTTGAGGCGATGGGACTCAAATTGAATCAACCACCTGCAGAAAGCGAGTGGAACTATTGGTTAATGAGTGTGGAACTCAACTCATTTGAAGAGAGAAATGCATTCCTCGAGTATACTAACTCCAATGGGGTTATGACAAGACCTATTTGGGAGTTGATGCATAGAATGCCAATGTTTGAGCATTGCTATAAAGACGACCAGAAGAATTCAGAGTACTTGGAAGCTCGAATCGTAAATATCCCTAGCAATGCAAGAGTCTAAGTACATACTTGTAGGCTACTCAGGTCACGCTTATGTAGTGGCAGAAGCTGCTATTGAGATGGGCTTGAAGCTTTCTGGATATACGGAAAGGCAGGAGTCCACTCATAATCCATTTGATTTGAGTTATTTAGGATTTGAAGGGGCAGAAGACTTTGCCTATAACGGCAGTGGACATTCATTCATTCTTGGTATAGGAAGTAATTCCATACGCACTAAAATAGCCAAGTTCCTGAGCGATAAGGGAGGTGACTTGAGCACAGTAATTCACCCCGCAGCTTCTGTTTCAAAAATGTCGACTATCGGTTCGGGTAGTTTTGTCGCTAGAGGCGCATCTATCAACCCACTTGTTGAGGTTGGAAAGAATTGCATTATAAATACTTCCAGTTCAATCGATCACGAATGTATTATTGGTGACGGGGCGCACATTGCTCCTGGAGCAGTTCTAGCCGGGAATGTAAGCGTTGGAAAAGAATCTTTTATAGGTGCTAATTCGGTGATAAAAGAAGGTGTTACCATAGGTGATAATGTCATAGTCGGTGCTGGCTGCGTAGTCACCAAGGATTTAGGAGACAATTCAAAATGGGTGGGTAATCCAGCCAGACCATTATAAGCACTATGAAGAAGAACAAACAACATACGCTCATTATTGCTGAAGCTGGGGTGAACCATAACGGTGATATGTCTAAGGCACTTCAGCTCATTGATGCTGCGGCTGAAGCTGGAGTGGACATAGTGAAGTTTCAGACTTTCAAAGCCGATACACTTGTAAGTCCAAAAGCGAAGAAGGCTAACTATCAGCAGGATAGTCTTCCTGATGACGATCAGTCTCAGTACAAGATGCTCAAGAAGCTTGAGTTGTCCGACGATGACCACAATGAGCTTATCGAGCATTGTTCGAAGAAAGGGCTTCAGTTTTTTTCTACTGCGTTCGACACCGAAGGATTGAAGTATTTGAATTCCTTGGGCTTTGAGCAATTCAAAGTGCCAAGCGGTGAAATCACCAATTACCCATATCTGCGAGAGCTTGCTTCTTTTGGTAAGCCAGTTATTATTTCTACAGGAATGTCGTCAATGGACGATATTGAGGCAGCCCTGAATGTACTTACCCAAGCGGGGATGTCGAAAAGTGATATCACGGTTCTCCACTGCAATACGCAGTATCCGACGCCGATGGAGGATGTTAATCTATTGGCAATGAACCATATCAAAGATACCTTTGATGTAAACGTTGGATATTCTGATCACACCATGGGAATTGAAGTTCCTATTGCGGCCGTAGCTCTCGGTGCGACAGTTATTGAAAAGCATTTTACACTAGATAGAGGTTTACCTGGACCAGATCATAGTGCTTCCTTAGAACCGCATGAATTGAAGCAAATGGTACAGGGTATTCGCAATATTGAACTAGCCATTTCTGGAACAGGAAAAAAGGCCGTCTCAAAAAGCGAGTCTCAGAATATAATTCCTGCTCGTAAGAGTATTCACGTGCGCCGTCAACTTCAGGCTGGCGAAGTTATCAAGGAGGAAGATTTGATTCCACTTCGTCCAGCTGTTGGAATGTCTCCTATGGAATGGGAAAATGTAGTAGGGAAGAAGGTAGTTGACACAATTGAGGCCTTCGAGCCTTTGCACGAATCAAACCTGGCTGAATGAGCTCTGCAGTAAAAAACATAGCAGTTCTTACCAGCTCAAGGGCGGATTATGGCATCTACAAACCATTATTGGATGTCTTGGCTGCTGACAATGCGTTCAACCTGCAGATGATTGTCTTCGGTTCGCATCTTTCGGAGGTGACTGGATATACATTGCAACACATTGAACGTGATGGGTTTACAGTGATTGAGAAAGTAGACTCTATCTTACTAAACGACGATCCACTTGCTAATTCCACCTCCACAGCGCTTACGGCAATGAAGTTCGCGGATGTATGGGCTCGTTTGTCTGGTTCGGTGGATCTAGTACTGGCCTTGGGTGACCGCTTCGAGATGTATGCGGCGGTAATGGCCTCGGTGCCATTTGGTATACCTATCGGTCACTTACATGGCGGAGAAACGACCCTCGGAGCAATTGATAATGTATATCGAGATTGTATAACACTTGCTTCGACAGTACACTTCACATCAACCAAGCCTTACGCTGCGCGTGTTTCGGCACTTGTAGGTTCTGAAAAGCATATTTATCCAGTTGGCTCTCTCAGTTTAGATGGTCTCTCGGATTTAGAGCTCGACACAGTGGAGGAATTCAAGGCAAAGTGGGGTATAGATCTAGATCAACCAACGGTTGTAGCAACGTATCATCCTGAGACGGTTAACTTCAACTCTATTGATGAACACGTGGCTGAGTGGATCAAATCCATCAAAGAACTGCTAAAGAAGTATCAGGTAATCCTTGGTCCTCCGAACCTTGATACTCACGGCTCACGGATTAGAGCCGAGTACAGCACTCAGCTCGCCAATGAACCAAATCTTTTCATCATTGAATCATTGGGTAAAAAGAGCTATTTCACAGCATTGAAGCACTGTTCGTTTGTAATTGGAAACAGTTCAAGTGGTATTATTGAAGTGGCCTCCTTTGGTAAGTATGCCGTGAATGTCGGTAACCGACAAGAAGGAAGAGCATGCGGTGAGAATGTATTACACACACCTTTTGATTCGAATCGTATTCTGCAAAAAGTAGAGTATATCGAAAGTCAAGGGTACAGCTATAAAGGAGAGAATATCTATGAACGTCGCAATGTAGCGCAGTCTATTCGCGACATTCTCAAACGAATCCTATGAGAACTGAATTTCAGCCTCACATCATCAGTAGTTCTAGCACGGCAAGAGATGCTTTGCGTTCACTTAGCACATTGCCAGATGGCGCGGTACTGAATCTATTCGTCACAGATGACAACGGTAAGCTCGTAGGAACTATCACTGATGGGGATATCAGACGTGGATTGTTGAACAATCTGGAGATTTCGGATTCGGTCGAACAGTACATGAATAAGAACTTCAAGTTCTTTGTTGAAGACAGCAACAATAGCAGTTTACATAAGGAGTATGCGAAGCTTGGGCTTGAATTAATTCCCGTGCTTAGCAAATCCGAAGAACTCGTTGACTTCGTAGATTTGACGCGAACGAAGGCTGCGCTTCCTATGGCTGCGCTTTTGATGGCAGGTGGAAAAGGAGAAAGATTGCGTCCGCTGACGGAGAACATTCCTAAACCCATGTTGCTAGTTGGTGACAAGCCAATCATAGAGCACAACATCGATCGCTTGATCAAGTATGGTGTCAAGGATATCTATATCAGTGTGAAGTATCTCAAGGAGAAAATCACTGAGTACTTTGGAGATGGGTCATCAAAGGGAATCAGAATCCATTACATAGAGGAGGACAAGCCGCTGGGTACTGTTGGTGCACTTTCTTTGATAGAGAACTGTTCCAAGAAGACAATCCTCTTGATGAATTCGGATATTCTCACCGATATAGATTTTGAGGATTTTTACAACCATTTCATTGAGAGTAAGGCGAGAATGTCCGTTGCAAGTATTCCTTACAACGTGAATGTTCCATATGCAGTGCTTCGCACCGACAGTACGCGTGTATCTGGCTTTGAAGAAAAGCCTAGATATACCTATTACTCAAATGGGGGAATCTATTTGCTCGATGCGAAGTTGAAAGATTTGGTTCCTGTAAACGAGCATTACAACGCCACAGATTTAATGGAATCCATGATTGGTGAGAATGAATTAGTTCATTATCCATTGATTAGTTATTGGTTGGACATTGGCAAGCACCAAGACTTCATCAAGGCTCAAGAGGATGTAAAACACCTGTTTTTATGAGCACTCGGAAGTTATTTCTGATACCAGCACGTGCTGGATCCAAAGGATTGCCTGGCAAGAACACAAAAGTTCTTGGCACAAAGCCGCTCATTCAATACAGCATTGAATTCGCTCAGACATGTTCGGAGGAGGGCGATGTGCTCTGTGTATCATCAAACGATGAAGAAGTACTGAAGGTGTGCGAGAACCTAGGCGTTACGCCTCCATTTGTGAGACCTGAAGAACTCGCTACTGATACGAGCTCTTCGATGGACGTCATTTCACATGCCATCAATTTCTACAAAGAAAGAGATGTTCATTTCAGTGAAATAGTTCTACTTCAACCAACCTCTCCATTCCGATTGGAGTCGGATTTTAGAACAATGGTTGAGCTTTATAAGAAGAGCAACTGTGACATGGTTGTAAGTGTGAAGGAAGTAAAGGAGAACCCTTATTTCAATCTCTTTAAACAGGATTCTGAAGGATACTTGAAGGGATTTGTTGACGCCGAGAATAGGGTAACAAGAAGACAAGATGCTCCATCTGTCTATGCCTATAACGGATCTATTTACCTCTTCAATTGCAATGCTTTTGAAGCTTTGAATGGATTGGGATTTGAGAAAATTGTCAAGTATGTCATGCCTGACTCTAGGAGTGTTGACATCGACACATTGATAGATTGGAATATCGCTGAGTTTTATCTGAAACAATCGAATGAAAACAATTAGAGTAATTCCTAGGCTCGATATTAAGGGCCCCAACTTGGTTAAGGGTATTCACCTTGAAGGCCTTCGCGTGCTTGGTCGACCATCTGATTTCGCTAAGTATTACTACGAAAACGGAGCGGATGAGTTGATTTTCATGGACGTGGTTGCTTCCCTTTACGGTAGAAACAGTTTGCACGACATCATTTCAGAAACTGCAAAGAGCATCTTTATCCCAATTACAGTAGGAGGAGGACTTCGCTCCATCGAGGATATTAAATCCGTTTTGAGAGCCGGAGCAGATAAAGTTTGCTTGAACACCGCTGCAATTAATAACCCGGGGCTTATCGAAGAAGCTTCGAAGATATTCGGCTCTTCAACCATTGTGGTTTCCATCGAGGCTATTAAAGAATCAGATGGAAGATACCTAGCATATACGGACAACGGTAGGGAGTATACTGGAGTTGATGCAATTGAATGGGCAAAGAAAGTCTGTGAGGCCGGAGCAGGTGAAATTGTAGTGACTTCTGTAGATCGTGAAGGAACGGGCGAAGGCTTCGACCATGAGCTCATCAAGCGTATTAATGAAGTTGTGACTATTCCGGTTGTTGCACATGGTGGCCCAGCGCATGCAGACCATGTGGTAGAAATGATCGAAGCAACTAATGCAGATGCGGTGGCGGTGGCGTCAGTGCTACATTACGAAGCCATTCAAAAGATTGATCACAACGTATCATCAAGTGAAGGTAACACCAGGTTCCTCGAAGAGAAACGTGGCTTTCATAAATTCGTTCCAACAGGTTTGAGCGAGTTGAAGGAGCGCATGAAGGAAAAAAATATACGAGTAAGGATATGAGCGAGAAGAAAGTAGCTATTGTAGATTATCATTTGGGTAATCTCTTCAGCGTAATTCAGTCTTGTGAGAAAGTGGGAATCAACGCAGAGCTTTGCTCAAGCGGTGAGGATCTTCACAAGTACGATGCTATCATTCTACCAGGAGTAGGTGCTTTTGGGGAAGCCATGCAAAACATGCACGACCTCGGGTTGGTAGAGCCACTTCGAAGCTTGGCTGCAGAAGGACGTCCGATTTTTGGCATTTGCCTCGGACTTCAGTTGCTGTTCACAGAGAGCGAAGAATTCGGCACCATGGAAGGTTTGGGACTTATCCCGGGGACGATCAAAAAGTTCAAAACCGAAGTTGAGGGAGTGAAATACAAAGTTCCTCAAATCTGTTGGAACGAAATTGAAGAAACTGCTGGACTTAATTGGGCAGATTCTCCGTTGTGCGACTTGGAAAGCAAGCAGTTCATGTACTTCGTACATTCATACTATGCGTCTCCGGAAGACTCAAAGTATACACTTACGGAAACTACTTACGGAGGTATTCGCTATACCTCTGCAGTCTTTTCACAACCCAATGTATTTGCAACGCAATTCCACCCGGAAAAAAGCGGTGAAGCTGGTTTGAGCATCTACAGAAATTGGGCAATTCAGAACAAACTAATCTAATATTTACAATTACGCCATGAGCGATTCAAACAAACTCGAAACGTACTACGGCCTGCCGTCAGAAGTGAAGTTCTGTAAGCGCTGCGTCATGAGTAATCAACGTCCAACCTCGACCGTAGAGTTCAAGCACACCATCAACAGTGCTAAGGACACTATGAATTTTGATGAGGAAGGAATTTGCGATGCATGTAGAACTGCAGAGCAAAAGGAAAGCATTAACTGGGAAGAAAGAGAAGCTAAGCTGGTAGAATTGCTCGATAAACACAGAAGCAAAGACGGCAGCTACGATTGTTTGGTTCCTGGTTCTGGTGGTAAAGACAGTGCCTATCAGGCTCACATTCTCAAGTACAAGTACGGAATGAACCCGTTGACTGTAACCTGGCCTCCAATTCTTTATACTGACTATGGGTACAAGAACTGGAAGAATTGGATTGATAGCGGATTCGACAATATTTCTTGGAATAGAAACGGTAAGGTGATGAAGCTTCTAACCAAGCTTTCCATCGAGAACCTCTTTCACCCATTCCAAACCTTCATCCTAGGTCAGAAGAACCTCGCACCGAAAATTGCTGCTAAATATGGTATCAATCTCATTTTCTACGGAGAAAATGAAGCTGAATATGGCAACCCAATTGCGGATAACGAAACTTCACTTAGAGATAAGTCGTACTACAGCTATTCTCACCTTGATGAAATCTACCTCGGTGGACTTTCGGTAGGGGAGATTATGCAGGACTATGACGTGAAGATGTCGGATATCCAGGCCTTTCTTCCAGCCTCTGTTGAGGAACTCGAGAAGTCTAAGGTTGAAGTGCACTACTTGGGATATTACCTCAAGTGGACTCCTCAAGAAGTGTATTACTACGCGGTAGAAAATACGGGCTTCAAGGCTAGACCATTCCGTACTCAAGGTACGTACAGCAAGTACAATAGTATCGACGATAAGATTGATGACTTGCACTACTATACAACGTACATCAAGTTCGGTATTGGTAGAACGACATATGATGCTTCTCAGGAAATCAGAAACCGTCACATTACGAGAGAAGAGGCGGTAGCCTTGGTGAATCGATTTGACGGTGAGTTCCCAGACAGATATTTCGACGAGATCATGGCGTACTTGGATATCGATCCGGAGTACTTCAAGACTGATTTGGCGGACAAATTCCGTTCACCACACCTTTGGAAGAAGGACAACGGAGAGTGGAAGCTTCGTCATAATGTAATGGGCACAGGCACAGACCAAGAGTGAAATCACTGAAAAGCATATTGCAGAGTAAAGGCTCAGGTGGATTCGCAAAGAGTTCAGCCGTCTACTTCGTGAATGATATTCTACAGAAGGCGACTGGTTTCATGCTTATCCCACTGTATACCGCATATTTCTTACCTGAGGAGTATGGGTTACTTTCTGTTATGGCCTTTGTTTTAGCACTTCTCGTAATTCTAGGCGATTTAGGACAAAGTGGGGCACTAGTCCGCTTTCATTTTATAGCTGAGAAATCGGGAGATTTTAAGTCGTACATAGCCTCTGCAGTACTTTTCATACTCGGTGTAAGCGCATTTCTGGTGATTGCCCTTTTCGGATTAGGGCCGTGGTTGTTCGACGTAGGTTTTAACAACATTAGCTTCTATCCGTACGGTGCAATTGTTACTGTAACCTTTATATTCTCCATTTGTAATCAGTTGTACTTGAATGTCCTACGGGCAAAAGGGGAGTCTGTACGTTATGGCATTCATTCCTTCTCTTTCTTTCTGCTGAACATTGGAGGGGCCATTTTGGCAATTGTAGTGTTTGATCTGGGGGTTATCGGAAAGCTGTCCAGTGCCTTGCTCGCAACTGCCGTCTTTGGCAGTATTGGACTTTTCTTCGTGACCCGCGGTGTAAACCTCTGGAAACAGTTTTCGAGATCCAGATTGAAGGAGCTTGTTAATTATGGACTACCAGCGGTACCGCATTTACTGGCTGCTATCATACTCAACCTTGCCGACAGGTATGTTATTGAGAGATATCACGATATGACCGAAGTTGGTCTTTACAGCCTTGCGTATCAGCTCGGATCAATCATGCTGTTTGTGGCTTTGGCATTTGATAAGGCATGGGGACCGTTTTACTTCTCGAAGGCTGGTACTGAAAAGGGTGAAACACAGATTAATCAAATCGCCAAGTTGTTCTTGGTGGCGATTATGTTCATTTCATTCTTGATTGTCATCTTCATGGATGAGGTCTTCATGTTCATCGGCTCAGACGCCTATCAGGAATCACTTGCCATCATTCCGCTTATTGCAGTGGGTCTCCTGTTCAAGGCCGCGTACTTTGTACCGATTAAGTCAATTCTGTTCAATAACTCAACCAAGGTAATCCCATTAATTACGGGCATTGCCGCGATTGTGAATCTAGGTCTGAATTTTCTCATGGTACCATCTATGGGAGGGTTCGGAGCAGCCTTGGCAACCGGTATTTCATACTTACTCATGTTTGTATTGGTTCTCGTCATTTCAAGACGATATACCTCGCTCAACTATCACGCTCCAAAGGTGCTCGGTGCCTTGGCGCTCATTGTGTTGGGCTATGTGTCAGTATTGTCTATCCAGCAAGCGGGAATCGACAATGCATTTGTGATGTTTCTGATCAAATGCGGGATTGTCGTGGTGATATTGATGGCATTAATTAAATCAAGAATTGTAACTAAGAACGAACTCATTAACCTTAAAAAAATCTAAGATGGATTCTAAAAAAGCACCTGTAGTTATTGCAGAAATTGGATGCAATCACATGGGCTCAATGGAGCTTGCAAAAGAGCTCGTAACTGTAGCGGCTACCTTCTGTAAGGCCGATATCGTGAAGTTTCAGAAGAGAAATTCTAAGGAGCTTCTCACAGAAGAACAATACAACGCACCACACCCGAACCCGATTAACTCATTCGGTGACACGTACGGTGCACACAGAGAATTCCTTGAATTCGACAAAGAGCAGCACAGAGAGCTTATGCAATTTTGTGATGATATGAATATCGAATACAGTACTTCTGTATGGGATGTTACTTCAGCACGTGAAATGATTGAGCTCAACCCAAGAATGCTAAAGGTTCCTTCTGCATGTAACAACAACTTCGAGCTTCTCGGTGTGTTGGCAGACGAGTACGAAGGGGAAGTTCACCTTTCATTCGGTATGACTACTCACGAAGAAGAACAACAAGTTGTCGATTTCTTCAAGGAGAAGGGTAGAGCGAAGGATTTGGTGATCTACAGCTGTACTTCTGGGTACCCAGTGCCATTTGAAGATATCTGTCTTCTCGAAATTTCTCGTTTGAAAGAAGCTTTCGAAAAGGATGTGAAGGCTATTGGTTTCTCTGGACACCACCTCGGAATCGCTGCTGACATTGCTGCTATCACCTTGGGTGCTGAGTATGTTGAGCGTCACTACACGCTAGACAGAACCTGGAAGGGAACAGATCACTCTGCTTCACTCGAACCAGATGGCATGAGAAAGCTTACTCGTGACGTGAAGAATGTGTTCAAGGCTCTAACTTACAAGAGCAAGGAAATTCTTCCTATCGAGCAAGTTCAGAGAGACAAGTTGAAGTGGAGAGAACAATAGGATGATTAAGAAGATTGTCAAAAAAGCAAAGAGTGTCCTCCTGAAGTCTACTTCAGAGCAGGTATTCTTTGTTTCCTATCCTAAGACAGGAGGGACTTGGCTTAAGTTCCTCCTGAATAGATTCTTCGTCCTTCATTTCGACCTCGGAGAGGAGAACTACTCAGTCGATTTAGAGAAGATCCGAATGCTATCATCGCTCGTTCCAGAAGTAGTGTGGACGCATGAGGATGCCTATCTAATCAAGGAATCAGGAACGGTGAACCCAACCCCTGAGGCTATGCTCAATCGCAAGGCGCCGATTGCTCCCTACGACAAGTGTATCTTCTTGGTTCGAGATCCACGTGATGTTGTTGTCTCTTATTACCATCAGGTTAATAAGCGATCTAAAACGACATTCTTTTCTGGCTCAATTGATGATTTTGTTCTCGACCCGGTGTACGGAATCGAACGCGTTCTCAGCTATTATAAGCTTTACGAACAAACGCATCATCTCTATCCAAATTTCTGTTTGGTGCAGTACGAAGATTTGCTTGTGGAGACTCAAAGAGAGCTGACTCGCGTGCTTGAGTTTATAGGTATTCGCCACTTCAACGAAGCGCACTTAGAAAGAGTGGTTTCAGAGGGGCAGGCCGATAACATGAGAAAGTTGGAGAAGTCTAAAGCTGTCAGTGGGATGAATTCATTCGGAAGCGACAGAGATAGCCTTAAAGTGAGAAAGGCAAAGACTGGATCTTTCAAAGAAGAACTTCTTCCTGAAACAGTTGAAAAAATGAATGAAATCATCGAGAAGTACGGCCATCCATTTGGATATGGTAAGTAAATGATGATTTAGAATTAGAGTATACCGATGGAAGATTTGGGTAATTGTGTTGCCATTATCCCAGTTCGGGGGGGCAGTAAAGGCATTCCAGGAAAGAACATTAAATTGATGGCTGGAAGGCCACTCATCTATTATTCGCTACGAGCTGCGCTTGAAACGGATTCCATAGATGTAGTTGCTGTGGCTACAGACAGCGAAGAAATAGCTTCTGTCTGCAAAGCACTCTTTCCCAATTCTGCAAAGTTGATGATCTATAACAGATCTGAGGAATCCGCTACGGATACCGCAAGTACTGAATCCGTTATGCTCGAGTTTGCCGGAAAATATGAGTTTAATCAACTCATTCTGATCCAAGCGACTTCTCCTTTGGTTACCAGTAATGATCTTCAGTCGGCATGCACCAAGTTTAATGGTGGAGATTTCGGAGGCTTGCTATCCGTAGTTGAGCAATCGCGATTTTATTGGACGGAAGATGACAACGGCCATGGCAACCCCGTGAATTACGATCCACAAAACCGTCCGCGAAGACAAGATTTCAGGCCGGGTTTCGTCGAGAATGGTAGTTTCTACATCACCACAAAGGAATCGCTGCTTCAGTCAAAGTGTCGAATTTCTCACCCTTACGCGCTTTATCCAATGAGGGTAGAAACGTATTGGGAAATCGATGATATGGATGATTGGAGAATCATAGAGTCAATTATCCGCAGTGAGAAACTCAATTCTCCAACAGAGCATCTGAGTAACATCAAGTTGCTCGTAATGGACTTTGACGGAGTTTTTACGGACAACAAGGTGATCGTCTTTCAGGATGGAACGGAAGCTGTTATCTGCGATAGAGGAGATGGAATGGGGTTAAGTACTGTCAAGAAGCTAGGTCTACCTCTCTTGGTTCTATCCAAGGAACGAAACAATGTGCTCGAGTCCAGATGCAAAAAGCTTGGGATTGAGTGTGTTTATAAGTTGGACGATAAGCTGACCTTTCTGAAGAATCGCTGCGAAGAGATGTCGATTTCACTCGATGAAGTTGCATATGTAGGAAATGATATTAACGATATCCCGTGTCTCGAAGCCGTGGGATTAGGCATTGCGGTGGCGGACAGTCATCCCAAAGCTATTGCAGCGGCAGATCACATCACTGAAGCCAATGGCGGCAACGGAGCACTTAGAGAGATATGTGACTTACTTGAACCTCACCTTAAATGAAGCTCAAGGGAATTAAGCGCTCCAACTTAGTGCTCTTTGACCCGTTTAGAAGTGAGGTTCTAAAGGACCTACTTCTTCAAGATGCGGAGTACTTCGAGCTAAACACTCGCTTTTCCGAAAGTGAATCAAGTTTATATGTGTCGCCTAAGAGTTGGGTGTCTTTTATATGGACGTTACTCTTTAAGACAAGCTCTGTTCCCGGCTTTTCATTGAAGCACAGGGTACTCTTAGCGTATTACTCCAGTATTTTGTCGGCTAGTGGTGCGTCACGAGTTGTTTCACTTTACGGGGCCACGAACAGGTTTTTTGCAGCCTTGTCTAAACTCCATCCGCGGGTGAAGTTTGATGCTTTCGTGACCTATCAACTTCACGATCGCTTCCTAGAAGATATCAAAAGCAGTGAAGCACATTTTTATGTGATGGGGGAATTCGACAAAAGTCAATTGCTCAAAGTAGGAATCGCTGAGGCCAAGGTAAGTGTCATCGGCTCCATTCACTTCAATGCTTTCACCAGAAGTAGCTATTTCCAAAAGTCTGCAAAGCAGAAATATGACTTGGTCTTGATAAGTCAGTATCAGCACTTTTGGGAAGAAAACACCTGCACAGATATCCGAAGAGTGGCGGAAAGAATATTCACCCAGATGGTGGATTACCTCAATACCTATCTATCTTCTCATGAGGGCCTTAAGCTGGCCGTAGCACTTCGTCCACAGCCAACCCCTGAGGCTACAGAGCTTGAAAAAGAGTATTTCAAAGCTCACTTAAACGGTTCATACTCTATTGAATACGTTTCTAATGTTCCAGGAGAATTCACGTCGTATCAAACAATAATGAATTCTACTGCTGTTGTGAGCCATTATTCCACAATTGCTTTCGAAGCGTTGGCCGTACATAAACCAGTAGTATTCTGTCAGTTCTACGATTATTCCGCCAAATTCAGAATACCAAGTGATTTACCGTTCGTCATTCGAGAACCAAATTATGCACAATTCGAGTCAGCCATATCTTCGGTATTGTCGCCAAAGATGAATGGTGAATTCGACTTTGATGCTCTCTCAAGAAGATACAATTCATTGCCTGGTGATGAAGGAATGGATGAACTAGCCAAAAAACTCTCTAGATAATGTACAGATTAAAGGTTCTCTTGCATCGAGTGCTAGACATCTTTCCAGGACTATATGCACGCGTCCTATACAACGGTAAGAAGAGAACGAATGCGTCTATTCTCGAGGAGCTAAAGGCATCTCAAATTGCTGAAGATGTACTTTCATTAAAAACTCTTCCAATGAAAGGAGATACTTGCTTCATCTTGGGGTCAGGAGCAAGTGTGAACGATTTGGACAAGAGTGAATGGGAGATGATTTCCTCTAATTTCTCAATCGGATTCAACTTTTCCTTTCTGATGGAGCACGTGCCAGATTTATACTTCATCGAGCTGGCTAAAGACGATAGGGGGTTAGCCTCTAAACTTATAGAACGCAAGGAAACTTATCAAAACGTCCCTGTCGCAATTAAAGGTTTGATATCCTCATCTAAACTCGACTGGGCCAAGGATAAAATCAAAACATTGACTCGAGAGGTGGGCGCCAAAGTTATTATGGAATCAGCCCTACCTTCCACCAGCGAAGCCGCATTGAGAAAGGGGCTTCATCAATTATATAACCGCGGTAAGGTTGAACGTGACATGGATGTGCTCGTTCAAAGCAAGGCATCCATTTCCATGATGATTGATATCGCAGCCAGACTAGGGTACAGGAAGGTTGTGTTGTTAGGTATTGACTTGCAAGGACCGTACTTTTACGAAGAAACTAATGAGGATGTAGAAACGGGCCAAGAATCCGGTACACTTCTCATTCAAAGGGAATCTGCCTCAGAGATGAGCATTGCCCAAATATTAAAGATTCAATCTGAATTCCTTCAAGAAAATAAGGGAGTTACAGTGTATGCTGGGTCTGTGAAATCATTGCTCAGAGAGTTCATGCCTATATTTTCGTTTGAATGATAAAGCTGTCAAAAGCTGTTGTATGGCTCTATTTTATGTTTGTCGCTCTCGTAGTTGGCAAACAGCTTCCTTTGGGGATAAGTGAGATTGTCTTTAACAGAGGGACGCAGATAATTGGACTCCTTCTATTCGTAGGATTGATGCGTTACAATAGGCTGCTTGGGTTCTTGTCCAAGCGAGCCGTTCGCAACATCAATCTAGGCGTCTTTTTCGCATTCTTAGGTTCGCTTCTGGCAGGGGTATTCAAGGGGCAAACGTTGAACTTTCTTGTGATATTCAACGTCTTAGGCTTCATTGGGTTTGGAATCTACACAGCATATTTCTTTAGGAGGAAAGTATTCTTCAAGCGTCTCTTTTATATCCTATCCTTTTACTTTGTCATTCTCATCGTAAATGGAGTGAGCATCAAGGTTTGGCTGAACGGTAGTTACAATCACATTTCCGTAGTGACCTTGTTCCTTGTATCGATGTATTATATCGAGAAAGACCGCTCAAAGGATGACAAATCCATTGGATTAGTTCCAGCTGGGTTGACCGTCGTGTTCTGTCTTGTATCCACAGGACGTTCGGCAATTCTGTCTTCTGGGCTCTTGCTCGCCCTTGCTTATTTGCACGACTACATTTCTCCAAAACGTGGTGCTCGAGCGGTAGTCATCATTGCCATTGCTCTCTATCTAATCAATGCATACTTGCTTGATGTAATTCTTGATTATTCCGAAAAGTTCCAGGAGCAAGGCTTCACGGAAGAAGGTCGACTTATTGTCTTTAGCCAGTTTCTTACAGATATTGGAGAATGGCGGTCGTTGTTCTTTGGGGTTAACTATAACAGGCTTTATGAAGAACAGAATCTAACCATTCACAACTCCTACTTGTCAATGCATTCGAGATTCGGGATCGTTGCCATCGTGTTTTTCGTGATGACGGCTAAACTAATTCGACGTTCATATAAGTACTACAAACTTGGATTGGTATTACTGCTTCCCATTTTACTTCGATCCTTCACAGACACCATCTTAATCTCCGACGGATTCTTAATGGGGTCACTTTATTTCGCCATCTTCTTTATAACGAATAAGAAGAGAAACGAAGCACAGCAAATAGATTTCGCTCATGCGTAAATTCCTGTTTGTATTGCCATCAGATGATATGGGGGGGGCAGAGGGAGTTCAGCAGTCTCTCGCAAAACACCTCATCAAGGAAGGTCATGATGTGCGTGTTTTAATTCTTACTCGAGCAAGAACAAATGCTTGGAGTTCTTTCGGAGAGCGAATCTCCTATCTCAATACCGGTAGCGTTTACGTGGGACTGCTACTTCTTCTCACGTATCGTTTTGGCGGAACATTCGACCTTGTTTTCTCAAGTCAGGTATATGTGAACGGGGCCCTTGGCTTACTCCGAAAGTTGGGCGTACTCAAAACCAAGTACTTAATCCTCAGGGAGTCAACCTCCGTTTTTCTGCGATATCCAAAGGGACTCAAGCGTATGAGTTTTACCACCTTCTACAAGCTAGGGTATAGGAATTCAGATTTGGTCATTCATCAATCTAAACGGATGCTCACTCAATTGAAGGATTCATTACCAGAGCTGAGCAACCTCAATCATCAGGTTATCCCAAATCCTATTGATTTAGTTGAGGTTCGTGAATTGGCAGATCACCCCGCAGACCTTCCTAACTTCCAATTCATACTTGGTGTTGGCCGCCTCATTCACGCTAAAGGGTACGATATAGCCATCAAGGCATTTGCAACCTTGACGAAAACGCATCCTGATTTGCATTACGTTATTCTCGGAGACGGCAACTTGAAAGAGGAATTGATGGAATTAGGAGAATCCTTAGGTATTGCCGAGCGTCTTCACTTTCTAGGTCACGTTGCCAATCCATTCCCTTACATGAAAGCCGCCCGATTGTGTGTCATGTCTTCGCGAATTGAAGGGTATCCAAACGTTCTTCTTCAAATGTTGGCCTTGAACCCGCATGTGATGTCTACAAACTGTGCAGGTGGCGTTGATGAATTGCCCTTGCACGGGGTAGCTCCTACCGATGATGTTGATGGATTGCTAAATCAAATGAATCAGGCCCTCCTCGGTCCACCCCTTAATGCAGAAGAAGTTGAAAGAGAGCTTCAATCGAGAGGACCTGGCAAGTTCATGGAGCAGATTATGGAGTACTTGACCGTAAGTCCAGAGGGTAAATGATTGCGATTTCCGAATTGCCACCCTACATCGCTTGTTGATACTTACCAATTGACCTAATATTGTACTGCTGAACGGTGGCTCTCAGAATCCCCAAATGGAGCATCTGGTAATGAGCACTACGAAAGGAAATACAATTTTCATGGACAAACCTATACTTGTTAGAATTACCACCATTCCAATTTCATTTATAGGATTGTTGCGTGGACAACTCAAGTTCATGGGGGAGTTCTTTCAGGTGCATGCCGTTTCATCAAAGGATAAAGAGCTTGAACGCGTAGCTAATGAGGAATTGGCGACCGTTCATGGAGTGGATATGAAACGGGAACCGGCTCCAATAAACGACTTGAAATCTCTTTTCGCGATGAGAGGGGTTCTCAAGAGGATTCAACCGCACATTGTTCATACGCACACGCCAAAAGCCGGACTTATCGGTATGGCAGCATCCTATTTTCTTCGCACACCTATTCGACTACACACCGTAGCCGGAATTCCTTGGATGGAGTCTACTGGTGCGAAGAGAAAAGTGTTGAAGTTCGTTGAAAAATTGACTTACAGCCTCGCAACGCACGTGTATTCTAATTCACACGAAATGCGCGCATTTATCCTCGATAATAAGCTGGCTAAACCAGAAAAAGTAAGTGTGATTGCCAATGGAAGTAGCAATGGAATTGATGTGAGTCGATTCGATCGACTTCCCGAGGTTATGAAAGCGAGTGCAGAACTGAGCGAGAAATATAAGCTAGAGGGATACCGTGTCATAGTCTTCGTAGGACGGCTTGTGAAGGACAAAGGAATCGAGGAATTGCTGGAGTCTTACCTCAAGCTTGTGGAGCATCATAAAATCAAGTTACTATTGGTAGGGTCGTACGAGTTTGATCGTGACCCACTGTCGGATTGGGCCATGGATTTGATTCAGAATGATTCCAACATCCTCACTAGCGGCTTTGTGAATGACGTAAGGCCGTACATGGCTGTCAGCGAGTTCCTCGCATTTCCATCCTATCGCGAAGGCTTTCCGAATGTGCCTATGCAGGCAGGGGCGATGGGTTTGCCCTCGATTGTATCTAATATCAATGGATGCAATGAAATTATTGAACATGAAAAGAATGGATTAATCATTCCTGCTAAAAGTGCGGATGCGCTACATGATTCAATGCAACTTTTATTGCAAAATGATGAGCTATTACGAGACATGGCATCAAATTCAAGACCTATGATTGAGGATAGATATGATCAAAAGGTAATTTGGAATGGGCTGCTCGCTGAGTATCGAAAACATCTAAAGAATGCAGGCATACCTACTGTTTAAGCGGTTCTGTGATTTTGTCGTAGCTACAATCGTACTGCTACTTGCATCACCTTTTCTGATTTTGATAATCGGAGCCTTGTATGTTTTGAATGACGGGAAGCCGTTTTTCACCCAAAGCAGGCCGGGCAAGAATGGGGTGGTTTTTAAGTTGATTAAGCTTAAGACAATGCGAGACACGGTAGATGCAAATGGCGATTTATTGCCCGATCATGAGCGGGTCACCAGATTAGGAAGCATAATTCGCAGTCTATCGCTAGATGAGTTACCGCAGTTGATTAATGTAATCAAGGGCGAGATGAGCCTTGTAGGACCACGCCCCTTACTTGTACGATACTTAGAATTGTACAGCCCTGAACAGAGTAGAAGACACGAAGTTCGTCCGGGTATCACGGGATGGGCTCAAGTGAATGGCAGAAATGCCCTTTCTTGGACCAAGAAATTTGAATTGGATGTGTATTATGTGGATAACATCGGGTTTCTACTAGATTTGAAAATTCTGCTACTCACCATTGTGAAGGTTCTCAACCGAAAGGGTGTTAATAGTGACGCCACAACCACTATGGCTCCATTCACAGGAAAAGAATAATTGATTATGAAAGACATTGCAATTTTTGGTGCAGGAGGATTCGGACGAGAGGTTGCTCTATTGATTGATGACATCAACCAAAAGTCTGATACCTTCAATTTCATTGGCTATTTTGATGATGGCGTTGAAAAAGGCACGCTTGTAAATGGTCATCCTGTATTGGGGGGAATGGCAGAACTCAATTCCCACGAGGGTAATGTCGGACTTGTTCTAGCCATTGGGGACTGCAAGACAAAGAAGATAATCCATGAAAAGATTACCAATTCGAACGTATCATACCCAACGCTCATTCATCCGTCCGCCATATTGAGAGGAGAATTCGAAAACAAAATTGGCGAAGGTTCAATCGTGTGCGCTGGCTGTATAATTACAGTGAATACAGTTATTGGAAACCACGTCATTCTCAATTTGAGCTGCACCGTTGGGCATGATGCTACAATTGGAGATTATTCATCTTTCATGCCTTCAACAAATATCTCTGGAGAGGTAAATGTAGGCAGTGGCGTATTTGTGGGTACGGGAACCAAAATCATTAACCTTGTTGATATAGGCGACAACACCTTAATCGGAGCGGGGTCTGTCGTAACCAAGACTATCCCGAGCAATTGCACGGCTGTAGGCATTCCAGCAAAACCAATAAAATTCCATGAGCAAAACTAAAATCTGGCTTTCAGCTCCCCACATGGGCGGAGAAGAACAGTCTTTCATAGCTGAGGCGTTTGACACAAATTGGATTGCACCCTTGGGTCCCAATGTTACAGGCTTCGAGGAAGATTTACAATCATACAACGGGGTGGGTCATGCTGCAGCATTGTCGTCCGGTACAGCTGCATTGCATTTAGGGCTAAAGCTACTTGGTGTTGGAAGAGGTGACCTAGTTTTGGTTCAATCCTTTACTTTCTGCGCTTCCGCGCATCCTGTGATGTATTCTGAGGCTACGCCCGTATTTATCGACTCTGAACCGGATACATGGAATATGTGTCCAGTTAATCTCAGAAAAGCCATTGAAGCCATTCAGAATAGAGGAGAACTTCACAAAGTGAAAGCCATCCTACCAGTACACTTATATGGTATGCCGGCTAAGCTAAATGAACTGAAAGCTATCTCTGAAGAATACTCGATTCCAATCCTTGAAGATGCGGCAGAATCGCTCGGTTCAACGTACAACGGTAAATACACGGGAACGTTCGGAGAGCTTGGAGTTTACTCGTTCAACGGGAACAAGATTATAACAACGAGTGGAGGAGGAGCACTCGTTTCGAATAATGAAGCGCATATCGCAAAGGCTCGATATTTGGCCACCCAAGCTAGAGAACCCGCACCACATTATGAACATGTTGAGGTAGGATACAACTACAGATTATCCAATATTCTGGCTGGTATCGGGCGAGGGCAAATGAAAGTGCTCAACGAACGAATTAAACAACGTCGCTCTGTGTTTTCTAAATATGTGACTTACTTTGAGAACCTCACTGATAAAGGCTACTCCATAGAGTTTCAGGTAGAACCAGCAGGGGTGTTTGCCAACCGCTGGTTGTCTGCAATCCTAATTGACCCTGCTAAAAACAAGGGCATAGATAGGGAGACCCTAAGACTCGCTTTTGAACAAGAGAATATCGAGGCGAGACCCCTGTGGAAGCCGATGCATTTGCAGCCTGTTTATTCAAATTCTGAGTTTTTTGGCGATCGTGTAGCAGAAGATCTCTTTGCACATGGTTTGTGCTTGCCGTCTTGTTCGAGCATGACGGATTCTGATTGGGATCGCATCGTTGCTGTCCTAGATCAAGTTTTTGAGGGATAAGTCAAATTAGAATTCCGAAAATTCCCGAACTCGTAGGCGGTAGCTCCTCATGGTGTTTATCTTTGCGAACCTAACATCAAGAACCTATGTACAACAACCTGCTTTTCAACCATGCTTATCACAACGATTCTGATCGTATTGAAGATTTATCCTTCTTAGTTACGGGTGGAGCAGGCTTTGTAGGATCTAATATTGCCGAGTACTTGTTGCGAGCCGGAGCCAAGAAAGTTCGGGTTCTTGATAACCTATCCAATGGTTATTACTCAAACATCGAGAAGTTCTTGGAACTGCCAAACTTCGAGTTTGTCGAGGGAGATATTAGAGATATCGAAACTTGTAAAAAGGCCCTCGAAGGAATTGATTACTTAAGCCATCAAGCTGCACTTGGCTCAGTGCCGAGGTCAGTGTCTGATCCTGCTACTTCCAATGAGGTGAATATTGGCGGACACTTAAATATGATGATTGCCGCAAAGGAATCATCTACCCTCAAACGAATGGTGTATGCTGCTAGCTCTTCCAGTTTTGGAGATAGTACCAAACTTCCTAAAGTAGAAGGAGAAGAAGGAAAGCCATTGTCTCCTTATGCCGTTACCAAATGGGTTAACGAACTCTACGCAGATGTATTCAGTAAGGTTTACGGCTTTCATTGCATCGGTTTGAGATACTTCAATATTTTCGGACCTAAGCAGAATCCACTCAATCCATATGCAGCGGTCATACCATTATTTATGAAGAGTGCCGTTGCTGGCGAGTCTCCAAGAATCAATGGCGATGGAACGTATTCCCGAGATTTCACGTTTATCGAAAACGCCGTTCAAGCCAATGTAAGGGCGCTGTTGCATACCCCAGATTTGGCAAATCACGAGGTTTGCAACATTGCGGTTGGAGATAGAACTACCGTTCTTGATTTGTGGACGGCAGTTCGCAATGCCGCTGAGGTAGATATTGATCCTGATTTTGGACCAGTTCGACCTGGAGATGTGCCACATAGTCTCGCATCTATTGAAAAGGCTCAAAACCTCTTCGGATACGATCCAAAGTTTAGGATAGACGAGGGGATAGAAATCACTTTCGAGTGGTTTAAAGAGGCTTATAAGAGTTTCTAAGTTGAATCTCAGAGGCTAAAGAACTCCTATCCAGACGTTTAACTATTCATTTCGGAGCTTCCAGAAGAACATTCTTGACGCTTCATTGTAAGACAACTCTGCATTTTCTCGGTCGGGAGAATATGTCGTACACGGAAAGTCTCCGTCAAAGCACTGGAAATCATTAGCCGGTTTATGGTATTGAAATGAACCGTCCGCGCTCTCCATTTCTAACGTTTCAATCCTCCAATTTGAACTAGGAACTAACCAGCGAATATTCTTGTACCCGCTAAAGTCCAGAAAGTGGGATACACGTTCATCATTGATCCAAGTGGGATAGTGGGGTAAGATGGCAATCATGCCTATAAATAGTGCGAACATTGCATGTTTGTAGCTGTGGATATTTGGTATGCTGTTTCCACTAACTTTAAGTAACGTCAGCAGCACTAGAGGCAAAATGAATCTTGCCTGCGGTATGAAAACTAGCGCTACGATACCTGTCAAAAGAAGCGCAATGAAATCATAGCGAGCAAGATTCTTGCGGTTCACCAAAACAATCGCAAGGTATCCAGCAATGACAGCGGCATCTAGATACCTCCAACGCATTCCGGAGATGATGTAGCTTCCCCTGTTACCTGATACATCCCCGCTGGTGGCCTCCGATAGTATTTCAAGGTCCGACATCTGTATATGCCAGGGAACCTCCATGATTCCTAGAAGTGGTAACCATCCGCTTACCCAAAAGATCTTCATTGCGCAGAATATGCCGCCCGCTGTGATGATCAAAGCGCATTTGTATTGATTCTTGAGGAGGAAGAGAATTAGCCATAATAACGAGACAGGGACGAATGCCAGCTTTATTACTGGCAGAACGGCAGCACCTATGGCCAATGTGCTATTCGCGATCCGCTGGTTTCCGTTGGCTGATAGAGCTATGATCAGCGCAATCCCCAATAAATCTGGTGAAGATGTCTGTGCGAATTGCACGAGAATGGCATATATGATGAACAAGGCAATCAGGCGAGGAATCTTATGGTCCCAAGAACTAGCGCTCCTAACAATCAAAAGTGTGGATACTAACGGAACGAGTACATCATAGCCAGTAATGGTGATTGAGGTGAGCATCGCCTCCATACTATGCGCACCAGAAGCTTGGATAAGATACAGATCGAAATTAGCCAAGCCCAGAGGTATGCCTTCAATAAACCACCTTACTGTCTGGTTGTAGTACCTTCCAGCGTCTAGAAACCGTGTGGGCATGGTCGCCACCAAAAGGAACGGAAGGGCCATGAACAACTGAACGATAAATTCTCTCCCTGTCGCCCAAGAGCCTCGAACGATGCGCACGATGAAGAATGCTGAGAGCATTACCCCGGAAAGAATCGGACCAACACCAAACCCAAATCCCAAAATCTGACTTGTCACAACGAGCGCAAGCCAGAATAGGATCTCATGATTCAAGTCGGAAAACCGACGAATACTCAAAATCGAGAATGCGAAAAGCAATGCTATCATAGAAGCATAATCAGGGTTGTCCTTTTAATCTCTTCATGATCTCATCCCCAATCGCCAAACTTGCCGTCGCTGCTGGGCTAGGTGCGTTCAAGACGTGTATGGCAGCATTTCCCTTTTCAATTACAAAATCGTCAACCAGCTTACCATCAGGTGACAACGCCTGGGCGCGGACACCCGCTCGCGCTGGGACGATATCAGAATCTGTCAAGCTCGGTATCAGTTTTTGAAGGGCTTGTAAAAATTTGGCTTTCGAAAAAGCACGTTCGTACTCTCCCAAACCGTAGCGCCAGTGTGTTTTGAATAGTTTCCACGTACCACCAAAGCTCAAAGCAGATAACGTGTCCTTTAAATCAAATGAAGTTCTACCATATCCTTCACGCTTAAATGAGAAAACGGCATTAGGCCCGCATTCGACCCCACCCGCTATCATTCTAGTAAAGTGAACCCCAAGAAATGGAAACTCTGGATTGGGCACAGGATAAATGAGATGCTTCACCTTGTGCTCTCCCGATGGAGTCAAGTCGTAATAGTCACCTCTAAATGGAACGATTCGCATGCATGGACTTAGTCCATCCAATTTGGCAAGTCTATCCGCTTCCAATCCTCCACATGCAACTACCTGGTTCGCGGTGAATGTCTTATCTGTCGTTTTCACCACAGAGATATCCCTAGCGTCCTTTCTGATGCGAATAACCCGCTGATTTTTTAGGACTTCACTGTTGGGGTTCATTTGCGTGATAAGCTCACCAAGCTTGTTGGTAAAGGCGACGTAATCTATGATTCCCGTCTGCGGAACTCGAATCGCCTTTAGTCCATTTACAAAGGGTTCTATCTCTTTGATTTCATCCGGACCAATGACTTTCAATCCACTTAGTCCATTCTCTTTTCCTCTTGCTAATATTCTATCGATCTGTGGGAGTTCCTCTTCACTTGTGGCCACAATCAACTTACCGCAAAGGTCATGTGGTATGTCGTACTTCTTAGCGAACTCCACGATTTGAGCGTAACCGTCGAAACACGTGCTAGCCTTCAATGAACCTGGCTTGTAGTATATCCCACTATGAATCACGCCACTATTTCTACCCGTTTGATGCTGGGCGAGCTTGCGCTCCTTCTCGAGTACAACAACTGTCTTGTTCGGGTTAGCCATTTGCCACTTATAGGCTGTTGCAAGGCCAACCACCCCACCACCAATCACAATAAGGTCAAAATGCTGCATGCCGATTAATTGATTCACTTCCTCAAAAATAGCCTTCATTCACTCTCTGAGAAAGAAACAATGTCCTTTTGAACGAGTTAACTTTGTATCATTCCACAAAGAACATAAGTTACCATGTCCAAATTAACTCGTATTGGGGTCTTCTACGACGGCAATTACTTTACACACGTAAGCAATTATTACAACTATGTGCACAGCCGGAAGAGCAGACTCAGCATAGGCGGACTTCACGAGTTTTTCAAAGGACGTATAGCCCTGTCCGAATCGTCGGAATTCGAGTTGTGCAAGATTGTAGACGCTCATTTCTTTAAAGGCCGACTCACAGCTGGTGAGGCCAATGAGAAGGGCAATCAGCTTTATTTCGACCGGGTGTTTGAAGATGTGTTGGCTTACGAAGGGGTAACCTCACACTACTCTCCGATTCGAGGGAATGTTAATACCAGGACGGCCGACAAAGGGTTAAACCTCATGCTTGCGCTGGAAGCATACGAGATAGCACTTCAAAAAAAGTTGGATGTCCTAGTTCTCGTGGGCGCCGATGGTGATTACGTTCCTCTCGTAAAGAAGTTACATACGCTGGGGACGAGAGTAGTGCTAGTCAGCTGGGATTTCGAGTTCACGAATGACGAAGGTAAAACACTCACCACTCGCACAGCTCAGGACCTTATAAAGGAGTCGGCATATCCGTTGGCAATGCACGACTTAGTGGAGGAGGGGATAGAAGATAATGACTCTATGGTTCAAGGTATCTTCGTTTTGCCACCCGTTGAAGAGCGAGAAACTCCGAAGAAAAGTGAAGCACGTACGTATGAATCAACCTCCGTGGAGAATTCGGATGCACTACCTGGTGAATCACATGAAGGAAACATCCTCAGTTTGAAGACTGGCTATGGTTTCATAGAGTTTGAGCCCAATAACTTGTTCTTCCATCACAGTAACTTGAACAATGTCGATTTCAACGATTTGTTTGAGGGTGATAGAGTAAGCTTTACAGTAGAAGAAAATGAAAAAGGTGAGCTCGTTGCAAAAGGAGTTGAACTGATGGAATAGGTCGTTCTCCCATCTGAAGAAATCCGGTTAGTGGGTTGATTCGTACATAATTCCAAAGGCACTAGAAGAAATTATGTACATTTGGAACGACCAAATAACCGACATGCTAAGGAAACTCCTCAGTAATTACAGCGACCGGTTCCTCTCGCGATGGGTCGTACTCGCTTTCGATATTTTCATGGTGGCCGTGGCTTTCGTAGTAGCTACTATGTTGCGCCACAATTTCGATTTTACAGCAATGGGTGAGCAGGATATCCCTGCCCAAACCATCATTGCGGCGATGGCTTATTTCATCGGTTTCCTTCTCACACAGAGTTATTCAGGTATCATCCGACACACAGGTGTGAACGATGCTGTGCGCTTAGTTGAAGGCGCCATGATTGCCAGTGGTGGTATTCTTTTTATCACCGCATACTTCTCTTACTTTCACTCTGACTATTCCGGTGTATTTAACTTCTCACGAAGTGTAATCATCATTCAATTCCTTCTCGTACTATTCTTCCTGATCGGAAGCCGATTCTTTATCAAAGGTATCTACCTTACCGCCATTAAGCGCGCCCGTATGACCAATAGAAATATTGTCATTTTCGGAGCCGGTGCTTCAGGTATGATTACGCGTAACGCACTATTATCTGACCCTATCAGCAATGTGAATGTGGTTGCCTTCATGGATGAGAACCCAAGCAAGGTGAAGAAGTCGCTTGAAGGAATTCCTGTACTACACCCCGATAAGGTGCTGAAAGTGAAGTTTATCGAGCAACGCGACATCAGCGAAATCGTTATCTCGATTCAAGGTCTATCTAAAGTTAAGCTACGTGAAATTTCGGATAGAGCGGTAAAGCTTGGACTTCAAGTAAAAATTGTTCCACCTGCTGAAAAGTGGATCAACGGAGAGCTTTCTGCACGCCAGCTTCGTCAGGTTCGTATTGAAGACCTGCTCGAACGAGAGCCTATTCAACTGGACAACACGAATATCGAACGTGAAATTCGCAATAGAGTAGTTCTCGTAACAGGAGCCGCTGGGTCCATCGGTGCTGAAATCGCACGTCAGATTTTGTACTATGGTCCGAAGCAAGTCATTTATCTTGATCAGGCTGAATCTGCGTTGTATGAACTCGAGTTCGATATCAAGACCAATTACTCAGAATCATTCGCGAAATGTGAGTTCATTGTTGGGAATGTGAAGGATTTCATGAGAATGGAAGCCCTCTTTAAGAAGTACACCCCAGAAGTTGTATTCCACGCCGCAGCCTATAAACACGTACCTCTCATGGAGGATAACCCATACGAGGCGTTAATGGTTAACGTGTTTGGTACTAAGATTATGGCTGACCTCTCATGCGAGTTTGGAGTAAACAAGTTCGTGATGGTCAGTACCGATAAGGCCGTGAACCCAACGAACGTAATGGGTTCTAGCAAGCGTATCGCCGAAATTTATACCCAAGCGCTCGCCAATAGCGGAAACTGTAAAACACAGTTTGTAACAACTCGCTTTGGAAACGTACTAGGTTCGAACGGATCGGTTATTCCAATCTTTAGAAAGCAGATTGAGCACGGTGGCCCAATTACAGTAACCCACAAGGATATCACACGCTATTTCATGACGATACCCGAGGCTTGTAATCTCGTTCTCGAGGCAGGCGCAATGGGTGAAGGGGGAGAGATCTTCGTCTTCGATATGGGTGAAAGTGTGAAGATTTACGACCTCGCTAAGAAGATGGTGGCCCTATCCGGACTCCGCCTTGGTAGAGATATTGAAATCGTTGAAACTGGGCTTCGTCCAGGCGAGAAGCTCTACGAGGAACTTCTTGCTACAAACGAGAATACACTTGGCACGCACCACGCAAAGATCTTGAAAGCCCGCGTTAGAAAGCACGATTACAACAACGTGGTTGCCCAACTCGATTCACTTTCAGAAGCCTTGGTTGATGCCAATCCAATGGAACTCGTTAGCATCATGAAATCTATGGTACCCGAGTTCAAATCAAACAATTCGGTTTACGAAAGTTTGGATGCTAATCTTGGCGATAAGTAGTCAAAATGTCTGATACCTCCTCACCGAAGTCAGGCCTACGTTCCAATTTCTTTTTTGCCCTACTAGGAAATACGGGATATGTCGTTTTCCAGTACCTCACCTTGGCAGTATTTGTCAAATTCTATTCAGATGCCGAGGTAGGGATATACCACTATTCAAATGCATTCGTCATTCCGCTAACCCTAGCATTCGACCTTCAGTTGAGGAGTTTGTTTGTAACAGGTTCAGAAACAGGTAATTTTGAATCATATTGGAGTTATCGAAGGTACTTGAACGCGATATCCATTGCCGTTGTGGCCATAGCCGCCTATCTCGTGAAATCGGAGTTGTTTTGGTTCATTATGGCTCTTGGATTTCTCAAGGTAATTGAGAACCAAACGAATCTGGTTTATGGACTGTATCACAGGACAGAAGGCTTGAAGAAAGTGGCTATCTCACGGTGGTTAAGATCTGGATTGAGCTTTGCAGCGGTCATAGTCACTGTTCTCCTTTTCGAGCCTGAGTTCTTCCATCTGATAATCGTTTATGTAACTACAGGCGTCCTTGTCTTTTTGTTGTTTGATTACAGATGGTCGCTTCCCTTGCGTAAAAAGCTTGAACGCGTCCCCCTGAGCTACAAAGAACTGATTGTACTGACCATTCCGATGTTCTTCATCGCCATTCTAGAGAAGTACTACATCAACTACCCCCGACTCATGGTGGAGGAGTACTTTGGATTGGAAGTGATTGGAGTAGTGGGTACACTTTTCTATTTGAGAATGATGGGAAGCCAAGTCATTGTTGCACTCTCAACCTCTTTTCAGGGCAGGTATGGCGAACTATTGAAACAGAATCGCAGGTCAGATGTAGTTGTGCTGGTATTTAAAGGAGTTGTAGGGGGGCTTGGTATTGGCCTAGTCTTGATGGGCTTTTTCGCGCTCACCGGTCGTTGGGTTTTGCCAATTCTATTCAGCGATCAATATTCCGAGTATGTTGACCTACTTCTCTGGATACTTGCGGGAAGTACACTTTCTTTCGGGTATACTTTCTTTGGTGGCGGAATGAACGCACTCAGGAATCATCGATTTAAGATCCCATCTCAAGCTTTGGCTTTCGCGGTGTTGTTTCTCACGATTTACTTCCGACATGAAAGCGTGGTGGAAGTGCTTCAAGCGGTAGTGCTTTCTGAAGCTGTCCTGTTCGTAGGCTATCTCTTTTCCTTTCTAAAAGGAGCGAAAAGAGATGCTGCGGTTTAACCTCCGTAATACGACTTGTGCCATTCAACAAAACGGGCAATTCCAGTCTCTAATGAAGTGCTTGGCTTGAATTCAGTATAGCTCTCCAACTTCGTTGTATCGGCATAAGTTACCTTCACATCTCCCTGTTGCGCAGGTAGGTACTCCTTGTTTAACTCGATGTCGTAGCTTTTCTCAATCAGACCAATAAAGTCCATGAGATTTACTGGAGAACCGTTGCCAATGTTCATTATCTGATGTCCGCCCTCCGCAATTCTCTTCTCATTGTCCATTATGCGGACGACATTCTCTACGATATCATCGATGTACGTGAAATCCCTTTTTTGATCCCCATTGTTAAAGACCTTGATTCCCTCGCCCTTCATGGCCGCATTCGCGAAAAGGATAGGAGCCATGTCAGGACGCCCCCATGGTCCATACACCGTGAAAAACCTAAGGGCTGTAGTCACCATCCCATAAAGATTGGAGTAGGCTGCTGCCATCAATTCGTTACTGCGTTTGGTGGCGGCGTAAAAGCTCACTGGGTTGTCACAAGCTTCATCTTCATTAAACGGTTGCTTAGAATCCATACCGTACACGGATGAACTACTTGCGTAAATGAAGTGCTTCGGCTTATGCTCTTTGGCCAAATCAAGAATGGAGAAGAAGCCATCCATGTTAGAGTGCATATAGGCTTGTGGATTCTCTATGCTATAGCGCACGCCTGCTTGGGCAGCAAGGTGGATGACAAAATCAAATCGATGCTTCTCGAAAATCTTTCGAAGCGTAATCCGATCGGCTAAATCGACTTGCAAAAATTCGTATTGCCCCTGAGAAGTATCAAGAGCCTTGTTTCTATCGAACTTCAACTGTGGGTCGTAGTAAGAATTCAAGCTGTCAATCGCCACCACATGGTGACCTTGGTTGAGGAGCTTTTGTGTTACATGATGACCGATAAATCCGGCTGAACCGGTTACAAGAATTGACATTCGATGGAATATTTGAAAACAAATGTATCGAATAGCTAGAATTCAACTTTAACCGAATCCGCTATCTTCGCGGAATGCCAGATAAAAAGCTTCTTCTCGTCACCGATCACGTATACTTCGAATACAAAGGAGAGTACTTCGATAACTTTGGTTTCACGTACGATTTCTTCACGTCCTACTTGCAGGTGTTTGACCACGTCGACGTGCTCTGCCGCATGGTAAGTGTAGAATCGGCTAAAGGTTTGGTCAAGTCTTCGGGCGAAGGAGTGAGTTTTCACGGCACACCAGACATTCATGGAATGAGGTGGTTCCTCGATTCAAAGAAGTATTTCAAGAAGCACATCGAGCTGATTAAATCCACCGATGCGATTTGTTACCGTATTCCCGCAACAGCCGCATGGAATGTTCACGTGTTGAATCAAGGTCTGGAAGCGCCGAAACCGCATATGTTCGAATTTATAGGAGATCCGATGGATGCGCTGTTTTCGGTGACGGATAGCGCAGCAAAACGATTCACAATGACACAAGTGGGCAAGGTTCACATGCGTCGTATGAAGGCCATCAGCGATTCAGCCGTTTCAGGAAGTTATGTGAGTCAATACCACTTACAAAAGAAGTTTCCTCCACCTGCGGGGGTTGAAACAGAGGCGATATCCTCTATTAGATTGAATGAAGAATACCTGAGATCGGAACCCAAGCCACATCGCGTAGGGTCGAAGCTCAAGATTATCCAGGTGGCCAGCTTTGTTCGCCAAAAGAACCAAACCTATTTGATTGATATTCTTCGAGAGCTCGGAAATAGAGGAATAGAGGCCGAAGTTCACTTTGTCGGCACGGGACCTCTGCAAGCGGATGCCAAGGCTCATGCTCGGGAAAAAGGCGTTTTTGACGACATCATTTTCCACAATCAAATAACGGGCTTTGACAATGTGGTGAAGCTCCTTGATGGCTGTGATATCTTTTGCTTGCCGTCTTATTCAGAAGGCGTCCCGCGCTCGATGATTGAAGCCATGGCTCGCGGCCTAGTATGCGTTGGGACTGATATTGGGGGCATCGATGAACTGATTGAAGACGAGTTCAGATTCCCCATTGGCAAGCCAAAAGCTGCTGCGGATGTCATAGCTCGACTCATTCCCATGAAAGAGGATTGGCCAACTATTGGTGAGAGAAACACCAAAAAGGCTGCAGAATTTGGTCAATCGATTCTTGTGCCCCGGAGAAAGAAAGTGTACCAACAATTGCGAAAGCATACAGAATGAGCGAGAAACCGAACATCGTTCACATCATAAGTCGCCTCAATACAGGAGGAATTGAGCGTGTGGCTATGTTGTCCATGCAACGTAACAAAAACCGTTTTGGGCAAATGTATTTTTGGCTTGTTGGGGACACCATTGGGGAAGTATCCATGGTACAACAAGCGAAATCCGTCGGAATAGTTGTTCATCATCACCCTAAGTCTATCAATGGGTTTAAGGCATTTCGAGTATTCTTACGTCGTGAAAATATTGATATAGTACACTCACATATTGGATACCCATCGGGTGTATATTTAAGAATTGCTCAAAAGGTAGGTGTCAAATGTCGCCTCGCCAGTTGGCACAATATGCAGCACCTGCCGTCCAATCCCTTAAAGAAGAGGATGGTCCTTCATCTCCAAAAGATGATTGCTAAATATGGTACTCCAGGTTTTGCTGTATCTGATGGAGTGCGTAAGTCGTTGTCTAACACGGCACTCCGCGAGAAAACGAGTGTGGTTTACAACGGCTACAATCTTTTACCTGAAGAAAGGGTGAATATAGAAGGTCCTCTTCAACTCCTACATGTGGGCAGGTTTCATCCTCAAAAGAATCATGCATTCTTATGGGAAATTGCAAGAAGCCTAAATGTACCTTTTCATTTGCTGGCTTGTGGACGACACGATTATGTAGAATGCCTTCCAGAGGCTCAGACCTTAGAAGAGATACGCGTAAAATGGAGTGCGAATGAAGTTTCTGAAATTCTATCGCTTCCTGGTAACTGTGAGGATGTACGTTCGAGGATGTTAAACTCTGACATCCTCCTATTTCCGAGTCTGTACGAAGGTTTAGGTGGGGTGATCATTGAGGCCGCTTCACTCGGATGCATTTGTTTCGTAAGCGATATCGCGCCTCATCGTGAAATTGCACCCTACTTTGATAATGTGCATTTGTTGCCAATAAATGAGGGTGTCAAAGTGTGGACGGAAGCCATCGAATCCTTTGATCGCAAACCAATATCAATGGATCAAATTCGCAATCAACTGGCCAGGTCACCATTTACTGTCGACTACATGGACAAACGATTATTCGAGCTTTATGGAATGACCGTGCAGTAGTCTTATCTTTACCTCATATTCTAGCGAACAACCTCAATTCAAGTAGCCATCCGAACGCTTTTCATTCAAATACGTTACGTTCTGCCGCTGTGGTTTATGCAACTTATCACCGCATGGTTGCCTGATAATAAATTCACTATTCGTGTAAGAGGTCTGCTTGTTTCGCCATTCATCAAGAAAGCCGGCAAAAATTTCACGCTCGCAGGTGGAGTGACGATTAACGGACCACAAGGTCTGGAACTTGGTGACAACGTGTACTTTGCACGCGGTACTTGGCTCAATGCCAAGGCGGGAATACAAATAGGCGATAATGTATTGTTCGGGCCGAATGTCGTGATTAGCACGGCGCAGCACGTTTACAAAGACGGTGCTTTCAATACGGGACACAACATCTTTGCCCCAGTGTCTATAGGATCTGGATCTTGGCTCGCAGCCAATGTTACTGTTAAATGCGGAGTTAGAATTGGCGAAGGTTGCCTTGTGGCCAGTAACTCTAGCGTGGTAAAAGATACTCCAAAGGGGATGATAATGGCCGGTGTTCCTGCCAAACCGATTAAAGAGAATGTCGATGGCGAAGGTGACACCTACGTAGGCGTCCTTTCTCACAATTCAGATAATAACGGGTAGAATGAAGCTGATGCTCGTCATCAATAACGAGTTCTCCGCCTTTCATTTACGCGGTGCGGTTCGCCATTTTTCCGAGAAAGGATGGGATGTCCTCATTTTGTCCACCCCTGGACCCTTGGTGGACAAACTAGCTGAAGAGGAGGGAGGACGCGTTGTTCCCATACAACTCGCACGCGAAATAAATCCTTTTGCCGACCTACAGTCCCTATTTCAGCTTCTACGAATTCTGAAACGGGAAAAACCTGACGTGATTAATGTCGGATCGCCCAAGACAGGTTTTCTTTTCGCCTTGGCGAAGATTCTACGTCCAAAGTTGCCCGTAATTTTTACGCTCAGAGGCATTCGCTCGGATACGCTGACCGGATTGAAGAAGCGAGTGGTTAAGTTCACGGAGAGACTGTCGTGTACAATGGCAGACGAAGTAATTGTGATTAGTCCAAGTTTAAGAGAACACGCCGTAAGTGTTGGAATATTGAAGCAAAGCAAGGCACATGTTCTTGGGAGTGGCAGCAGCAATGGCGTGGATACCCATTCCTTTAAACTCGATGAACACAACCAAAAGCAGGGCGACGAGCTCAGAGCGAAGTTTGGTATTCACCAGAATGACTTTGTATTATCTACTGTGGGTAGGGTCACCAAGGATAAAGGGATAGAGGAAGTGTATCGTGCAGTTACAACGATTGATGATCCGAGATTGCATTGGCTGGTTGCAGGACCAGCAGAGGAAAGTGATCCAATTGATGCGGACATTCTCTCTGCCATGAAGATCAACCCAAGAATTCACTTTCTCGGACAAATGGATCCCATACAGCCTGTGTTTGCGGCATCAGACCTGCACGTTCTTTATTCATATCGAGAAGGGTTTGGCAATGTAGTATTACAGGCCTCCGCCATGGGCAAACCTGTTGTTGTGGCTGATATTCCTGGATTGAGGGATACAACGGCCGACAATCTATCTGGGCGTGTCATCGAAGGCAGGAATCCGCAAGCGCTTTCAGCGGCTATTCGAAGCTATATGGAAAGTCCCGAATTGTGTGAGCGACACGGAACCTCTGGACTAAAGCGCGTTAAAGAACAATTCGCCCAAGAGGTGATTTGGAAGGGACAAGAAGAGCTTTACCACAAAGTATCTGGGAAATGAAGACAGAATACCTCATTTATCCAGGCGTTTTTCTTCTGCTCATCCTAGTGATGCAGCTTTACATTCGATTGGCTCGCAGGTACGATATTGTTGATGAACCCGGATATCGAAGCAACCACAGCGTTACAGTTCTCAGGGGGGGAGGAATCTTATTTCCAGTTGCGATTCTCGTATTCTTTCTGATCAACGGTCCCCTTCATCCACAGTTCTTTCTAGGAACGCTCTTACTTGCCGTCGTTTCGTTTTGGGATGACTTAGGCAATGTGAAGGCCTTCCATCGATTGTTGGTTCAGTTTGTTGCGGTTGGGTTGATGATCTACGACCTCAATACAGGTGGCTATGGGTGGGCTGCCTTGTTCTTGATGTTCTTTGTGGCCGTTGGGTGGATTAATGCCTTCAACTTTATGGATGGCATCAATGGGATTACGGCCATCAATGCAGCGTTGAACTTAGGGACGCTTGTGCTTATCAATTATGATCTTCGCTTCATTGAGATGCGACTTCTCGTGTTCTTAATGCTATCCGTAATTGTATTTGGGATATACAACTTTAGAATCCGAGCCTTGGTATTCGCCGGAGATGTAGGAAGTATTACCATGGCTTATGCCACGGCTTTTGCAATGGCTGCATTAATCCTGAAGACCGGTCAGTGGCAGTATTTGCTCTTCCTGAGCGTTTACGTTGTAGATGCCGGATATTCCGTCCTACACCGCGTTTTCCATGGATTCAATCCGCTTAAACCTCATCGAACGTTTTTGTTCCACATGCTCGTAAATGAAGTGGGATGGCCGCACCTCGCTGTGAGTAGCTTGTATGCAGGTATTCAGCTGGTAATAAACCTCTTGGTGTATTACATCATCATTCCGGCCAACTACACCAATGTTTGGGGAATAGTCTTGATGGTAGTATTGTCAATCTTGTATTGGACCCTGAAATCATACCTGAGAAAAAAGGCCAAAGTGAAGGGCTCATTATGGCCTGAACAGCACGAAAAGATTTCTTTAGCTCGGAAGAAGGCTCGATAAGAAGGCTCGATAAGAAGGCTAGGTAAGAAGCTCTTTGAAACGCTCCTTTGAGATGGGCTTGATGATGTATTCACTGATGCTTTCAAGCGACTTTGCCTTGTTTATGTCATCTTCCTGTAGAGAAGAGCTCACCATGTAAATTGTGATCGTTTTTGAGAGCTTTGGTTTGAGTTTTACGAACTCTTCCATGAATTCCCATCCGTCCATATATGGCATGTTGATATCCAAGAAAATGATATCGGGAAGATTCTCTCTCAATGTCAGGTTGTCTACCAAATAGGTATAAGCCTGCTCTCCATCATCAAAAACAAGAACTCGCTTAACAACACTAGAAGCTTCGATGGACTTACTGGCGGTGTATTGATAAACTTTGTCGTCGTCTATCAGGCAAATGATTTCTTTCTTTTTTGAATCAGTCATACAGGAGAGCTTAGATATTTACTGGTCTTTGAAAGGTAACAATAAAGGTGGTGCCTTCCTCAACTTTACTCGACACCTTTATGGATCCTCCACTGGATTCTACCTGAGTTTTGGTCATGAATAACCCCAATCCTTTTCCAGGTTTATTGCGATGGAACGTCTTGTGCAATCCAAACACTTTGTGTCCGTAGCGTTTCATATCAATTCCAGAACCGTTGTCGGCGAATCTTAGTTCACATTCTCCCGCCTCATTTATTCTGGTGGATATTTCAATTTTCAAACGGCGCTCATCCGAGCGATATTTGATAGCATTGCTCATTAAGTTAAGAAGCAAGCTGCTCAGATATACCTTTGGATAATACACTTCTGATGGGTGCTCAATGTTCACTTCAAATTGAACTTCAGCATCTTCTATTTGTCGGCTCAATAGCTTCTGTGCTTGATGTATCGCATCGCCAACGCTGTTCATGTCACTCTCGATCTCGTCGTGATCCAATATTTTCACGGTTTCCAAGAGCTCCTCTAGTAGTTCGTTCAAGCTGGAGTTAACTTGCTTGAGCTTCTCCATGATTTCGGCGCGCTCCTCATGTGATTCTGCATCGTCGTATATGTCGAGAAGAAGGTTGAGATTGCCAATTGGACTGCGCACGTTGTGCGAAACGATGTGACTAAATTCCTTGAGCTGCTTATTGCGATTCTCCAATTGCTCTACCACACCTCGCAATTGTTTGTCTTTTTCGCGAAGAGCGGTGATATCTGACCCCTCGGGAATCAGGTGTGTAATCTCGCCGTCATCGTTGTAAAGCGGACTCAAACTGAACGCTACTCGGTGTTTATCACCTGTTCTACTAAACATTACGGTCTCGAAAGCCACTGTTTCACCACTCTTCACTTTCGCAATGGCGTAAGTCATAGCTTCTTTCACAATGTCCTTATCACCAAACACTTCGAATTCCCAAACCTTCTTGCCTACGGCGTCAGATTTTTTAACTCCCAGGGTGTCGAGTGTTTTTTTATTCACGTTGATGATTGTTCCGTCGGGACGCATGATACCGGCGAAATGCATGCTTGAGTCGAACATCGCGGTGAGTAGCCGTTGCACGTCTTCAATTTCCTCTTCCTGAGAGGCTAGGCGTTTGGAAAGCTCTTCATTGGCTTCCGCGAGCTTGTCTTCCGATTCTTTCAATAATCGGTTTGCTTTGAAGAGTTCACTAAATGTAATCTCCTCCGTCACCCTAAATTTCGCCCATCTGTAGGCAAAGAAGGCCGCTGTGAGTACGAAGAAGGTCTGAAGGAGCAGGATGTACATGATGTTCTCATGCACACTTCCGAAGTACGATTCAGAAGGTATCCAGATGAACATCTCCGTGTCCGTAATATTGGATTGTAGCCGTTGTATGCCGAGCTGTACAATCCGACCCTGGAATGCTTCTTTTTGAACGAGTGCGGTGCGGCTTACAATCAGACCTTCATTAATTTCTGTAACCTCGTTTTGCGGAGTACTACCGAGCCCAATTCGAGCAGTAATGGAATCTGCTTGCTCATTAATGTAGACGGCATCTTTAAAATACAATGCACTATCCCGAGAGCGTACAATGTAAACCCCTTCTTGGATTCCAAAGCGTTGATTGATTCTGTATGCCAGCGAGTTGAAATCAATATTCGCAACGATGTAACCTCTCAGAATCCCTTTTCCACAAAAGATCGGTGTCACAAAGCGAGTTACAAGTCTGTATGGCGTTTCAAGCTCACCAAACTCCCTATTCAAGCTTATTTCGGAAAGCGACATTTCGCCATACTGCAGGTCTAAACTCTCCTGAAAGTAGGGGCGATGCGATTTATCCTGAAGTTGATCGACAGGAGTGCTTATGATTTGATCATCAATCCTGTTAAATCGTATCTGTTCAACTCCTTCCGGATTCAAAAAACGGATGCTCCTGATTTCTTGACGAGAATCGATGAAGCCCCGCATAGAACGTTCTAGGAGAGAGGGAATAAAATCAGGGTCACTGTGGATTTGCCTCGATATCCTCAACAAACCACGACCCGACTGAAAGACATTGTCGGCAATCTCGTTTCCGGCAATTTCAATATCGTGACGTATTCTTTCGGCTAGGTGATCTTTCTTCCGTGTGTAGTGAGAACGGTATACAAAGGAGGTGACGGTCAGGACAATAACTGAGGTCAACAGAAATACACGAAGAAAATGCTTTCGCATGAGAGGGTCGGTTTCAGTTGTCAAGTTATCAATTCATGTTCAATATTTAATACCAACTAGATGGGCTTTTTGATAAATTGCAGAATCAATTTTCAATTGTGAATTATGAAACGAGCCGCTAGAATCATTGTGTTAGTAGTTGCCTCTGTTGCAGTCCTAATGGTTGGTTTGTATTTCTTTATGCTGAATCAAACGACGCAGGCGAGTCCCTTAGACATCGTTTCATACGAGGAGAATGGGTTGGATATTGAAATTGAATATTCGCGTCCGCAAGTGCGTGGGCGCTTAATCTTTGGAGGATTGGTTCCATACGGATCTGTTTGGCGAACTGGAGCGAACGAACCTACCAAGTTCAGTACGGCGTCTGATATCGTTGTAAACGGAAACAATCTCCCAGCGGGAGAGTACACCATCTGGACTATCCCCAATCAGGATGAATGGACCGTCATTTGGAACTCCAAGGACTATTTCTGGGGCGTAGATATGACCGGAGAAGCGGCTAGGGAAGAGCAGTATGACGTTGTTCGCGCCAAAGCGACACCTTTAGAAGTGATGCATACCGATACTTTTACTATCGACATCGACAATGGAATTATGTCCATGATTTGGTCGAATACGAAGGTTGAACTCGTCGTGAAGCCGGGTAATTCGATGGAGTAGACTAGTCTAGCATTTTCGCTTCAGATTCTTCCCGCTCGAGAGTGATGCGGTCACCGTTCTTCGTTACAAGCTCAATCTGTTCCGCATTCCGAACAACTTCTAGAATGAAGTTTAGATAGCCGCATTCCATACTATTGATGTCCGCTGCCGTTACACCATTTACCGATTCCAGCGCTTGAAGGAACTGTATCCCTTTATCTGCCGCCTGTCCATCTATTTCAAGGCTTGATACGTAAAGTGTTGAATCTGATATACCTGGTATCAGTCCGAAGGAGCGAGTTCGACTGTTTTCAGTTTCCATTTCACCTAAGTACAATTTCTCCGCTTGGCCGTCAATAATCATGTGATAGGATCCCATGGTGCGCATGCCGACCTTCCGGCTATTGGTTTGCGAAAAGTCGACATCGCTCGGTACAGAGGAGTTGCCAATTTCTATAGCGGTATTTCTTACCGTAACTACTGTGTCAATGTTATTCCCAAACACACCTTGCGAGGTTCCGTCGATTTCGACGACCACCGGAATGGAGTCTGATATCTTGGACAAATACTTCTGTTCAATATCTAATCCCCCGGTTGAGCCACTATCAAATAGTACATTCCTGTATCCAATACCCTTGAAGTTTACTTGAAGGAGCGGAGCTTTCCAGCCAGCCATGGGAATGGCATCGTATGTTCTGTCACCAAGCAAGCTTTCTGTAGAGCCTACAAGCAAAGTGTCACCCGGATGAATCGCCCACTGCATTTGTCGAATCACGTGATAGCCGAGAATTCCATCTGTCGCGATACATTCCACTGTACTGTTTTCGGGAAACTGAATAACCGCAGCGATCACGTTTTCATAGACGCCTTCGCCAAGTTTCAATTGATTAATCATCGTCAGAGGAATTCGATTTCTCTGCCCCTGGCTATCGCCTAGATTCAAATCGCCCGAAACCTCTAAACCAAGTCTGTCCGCCGTTTTTTTGTTGATTACTGTCAGGTTAGCTCCTGTGTCAAAAATGAACTCTAAGGGTTCCTCGTGGTCATCAATCTTGACATACACGATGTACAGGCCCATGATGTTTTTGGCGTGAATGGTATCGTTCACTGGTTCATTCACCAATTCAGCTTTGCGAATGAGGGAGCTTGAAGAAAACAATCCGCAGGATGATAGGAGGGCAGTACTGCAGAAGAGTAGGAGTAGGTTCTTGACGTTCATGCTATAGGTATATGGCTATTCAAGATAGAGATTCTGAACTGTGGTGTTTGTTCAAAGTTGCGAAAAAGAAAAAGGCCTCCGCGTGGACGGAGGCCTGAACACATGATAAACAAACCAACTCTCTCAATCCCCTACGGTAAATAAGAGTAACCATGCTTCGTCTTCCACATAAAGTACTTTTCAAAGAGCACTTTACCGAAATCATATATCACGTTTGGAACCATAATGGCAAAGCTGCGTGGTTTAAAAAGGTGGTTACTGATGATCCAAACCTCTTTCTTACCTGCGTCCATGACACATAATCCAGGAATCTTACCCCAAGCTTTTTTCTTGAGCTCTGTTTTTCCCTTGTGAACACGAACGATATTCTCTGCTACAATCTTTCCGGTTTCATCACTCGGATAACCCGTTTTCGGGCTACCGAATGGAACTTTACCGGGAGTGAAGGGAAGGGGCACGTCAACTGCAATGCCTGCGGCCCACACATTAGGATAGGCAGGGTGACGATAGTCTTCACCTACCGGAAGGTATCCAGCAGCAGTGGCTTGAAGCTTAGGACTATTCGTTACGAAGTCGACCCCTACGAACGGAGGCATCATCATGCTGAATTTGTACGGAAGTTCGGTACCGTCGCTCAGATACACCTTTTCGCTATCCATTTTGTCCACAGCCACTTCGGTATGGAAGTGAATGTTGAACATCTTCATGAACGTCTCGAGCATCGTCTTGGCACCGGTCATTCCGTCAATTCCAAAGTGTCCGAGGAAGGTCTCCGGTGTTACCCAGTGTAGATCTACCTTCTTACGAATCTTCTTCTCACGTAGCCACTGCTCGAAGTTGAAAAGGAACTCGTACGCAGCACCCATACATCCGGCGCTCTGCGTAGCGCCAATTACTACCGGACCTGGGTTTTTGGCAAATTCCTCAAGCGTTTTACGGATTTTCATGGCGCCGTTCGGCGTTCCCACATAATGGGCATGCTCTCTAACACCAGGAGCAACGTCGTATTTCACTTTCGGACCAGTAGCGATGACCAACTCATCGTAGTACACATCGCCCTTGTTGGTTTTTACCAAGTTATTGTCTGGGTCAACCTCAAGCGCTGTGGCAAGCATAAAGCCGACTCCTTTCTTTTTAAAGATCTCATCCTTGCGGATGGTAATGTCCTTCATGTCACGTCTTTTGAACGGAACCCATATTAAAGAAGGAATGAATGTGAACAGGGGACTCTTGTCAATTACTAGAACCTCATGTTGTTGCCCACCTTTGCGCTTCAACTCCAAAGCGGCGGTGAACCCGGCAAAGTTGCCTCCGATGATCACTGTCTTTTTCATGGCACATTCGTTTTGTTTATCAGGATAAATGTACCCCCATCTTTTGGCTCTAATGGTGATGATGGTCACCATGCGACATGATAAAAGTCAGGTTTTAAGTCCTCTGATTATCAGCGATTTGAAAAATAATTTCAGAATTGTAAAATCCAAAGACATGCCTAGTGCGTAGATGAGACATAACGGTTTTTAAATAACACATTATGATTACCACAACACAACTCTTTAAGAATTTCGGTAAAGTAACACTAGCAATGGTTGCTGCCTTTACATTCACAGCTTGTAGTGAAGATGACGACGACATGATGGACGACGATCCAATGACAATGTCTTACAACTACGCATTTAGCAGCAGCTACAGCGGAACACATCCAAATGATTTTTCTGCTATGATGGAGGTTGAAGAGATTGATAACTCTTCTTGCAAGATCACGGTTACGTTGATGAATACTTTGGACGGTGAAACGTATATGATTCATGCTCACGATGCAGCGGATCCAAACACCACGCCGAATAATACTCCGTACAACGAATCTCCAAATGCCGATGTATTTGTACAGATGGCAGCAGGAAACGGCGGAGACGTAACTGTAAGTCAGACTGCGAACATGTCTTACGAAGAGATCACTTCTTCTTACGAAGCATTCTTTGTAGTACACGATCCAACGCAGCAAATCAGCACTACGGATCTTACAACTTATCTCGTAGTTGGAGCATTTGCACGATAATCCAACTACACTCTTTAGGGGTGGAAGTGGTGTCCTACATAGGGCACCACTTCTCAATTCTTAAAACTGGGCATCATTCCAAACCAATTACGTTTGTGTTGTCCCTTGTGGTTGCCGAATCTGACGGTAGCAGGCCAGTTACTTCCCTAACAGTTCCCAAAGCGCCTGCGGCCCAGATTCGGTTACCTTTATTATTTACGGCAAGTACGTGGAATCCTTCATCCGACACCAGAGTCCAATTCAATCCATCCCATGAAGCATCTATCCCCGTAGGTCCACATGCCACTAAAAGTCCACTTTCCATGCGCTTCACGCAACTCCTATAACCGTTTACAGTATGGTCTGGCCAGCGTAATTTCGGTCCTGAGTTGGTGAAATAGATTGTGCCCGCACTGTGTTTGGTGCTTTCCTCGAACCTATAGTCGCCGCCCACAAAAACGACGGTACTGTCATTGAATCGAGTGGCTGAATAAATTCCCGCTGTAGCACTTGTATCCTCATACAATCTGAATGATTTCTCTCGCGATGAATGAAGCATTCGTGCTCCATAACCTCCGGTGAAAAATGCAAAGCTTCTCTTTTCCACGATGAGCGCACTGCCTGAAGCGGCAAAGGAAACCTCTCCTGAATCAGCTGGATATCGATGTTGTTCGTCCCATAAAACCCAATGCTCGCCAAAGTCATTTGTGCCAACAATGGTCCATTTGCCGTCTATAGGATCGCCCACTATGATTCCCTGGCCTTGCTCATTGATCTCCAATTGGTCGAAGAAGTTGCTCGGATGATCATATCTAAAAACGCTTGACCAAGTGTTTCCTCCATCTTCAGTTTTCCAAATAATGCCCGGACTAGCGATGCCCATGGCGATTGCTCGTTTGTCATCAAATGCGTGAATGTCTCTTAATTCTCCATCAAATCCAGCAATAAACCCAGAATCCCATGTGGTTCCGCCGTTAACACTTTTCGCCCAGAATCCATTCGAAGATGCAATCCAAAGTGTTGAATCTCCCACCACATCAAGTGCGCGAATACTGAATTGATCGGGTCTACTTGTCGATGAATCAGTACAAGAAGAGAGGAGTATAATTGAGCCAAGGACGTAGGTTAGAGCCGTTAGTTTCATCGTAATGAATTGAGGTTGAATAAGGTTGAGCAAAAATTCAATAGTATATGTCCGAATATCCTCGTACTTTCGAGTCTTTGCGCAAGGAAAGTTAAGCAACGTTGAATACACCACCAGAAATCGGATCTGACCTATCCAGATTGTATTGGTCCTCTCGCTCCGCGATTTGGTTGTCTGTTGATCCAGACGACACGTTGTCCTTGTACCCCGAAGATTCAAAACTCTTTCGTACGTCATCCGGCGATTCCCTTACCATTGCTGACCTTCCAGCGGCCGTTCAGTCGAGTATTATCCGCGTTAGGAATTCTAATAAAGCAGAATCCATTGATTGGATCGACGGAGCCATGCACGTTGCCGGCACTGTTTCCTTTGTAGTTGGAAAGGTCTTCTGTGAGTTTCAAACCAGAGATATTTCATTCGATACCGATTGGCAGAAGTTTGACGATCTCCCGATGGGAGTAATCGCCACCACAGATAAGTTCGTCACTCAATACGCTAACCGTGCACTGGCAGATCTATTGGGTTACAATTCTGCTTCTGAACTCATCGGCAAGCGCCCGAAGGACTTTGTGCATCCGGACGATAAAGAGTTTACGGTAAAGGCGCATGAGGAGTTCCTGTCAGGAAAATCAGGAACACACGAATACGTATTCAGACGGCAAGTGAGCTCTGGCCAAATCAAGTGGTTGAAGGTGTCACTTGCCACAGTAAAAGATTCAACCCCATATCATTACCTAGGTGTGGTTATGCCCGTAGAGGAGGAGCAATCCGTTGCCACACGCCTCAAGAAGAGCGAATCTAGACTGCGTTCTATCTTCTACAACGCACAAGGCGGACTTGTACTTTGTAATTCTGATTTAAGGATAGTGGCTTCAAATTCAGCATTTTGCGAAATGTTGGAGTACGCGGAAGAGTCGGAGATTCGGGGGGAATACATGCCACTCATCACACTCGAAGAAGATAGACTAGCTGAAAAGGAACTCTTTGATCATCTCATTGCGACTAAGGGAAGTCATTACAGAATCGAGAAACGCTATTTAACCAGGTCTGGCGAAGCAATTTGGTGTGATGTGATCGTATCCGCCGTTTGGGATGGAAAGGATAAGCCAAGTAACTTCATTTCTATCATTCAAAACATTCAAAATGCCAAGGAGAGCGAGGCTAGAATGAAGAGCTTGAGTGATTTGAAGGATAAGTTCCTTTCTGTACTTAGTCACGATTTGAAGAACCCAATCAATGCAGTTATGGGATTGATTGAGTTGACCAAAGAGAGTCTGAAGCGAAATGACGCCGCCGAAGCCAAAGAATTGGTTGAGCTTATGGAGCTGAGCATGCACAATATGCATGACCTTTTGCTGAATATGCTCGATTGGAGTAGAACACATCAAGGTGTAATGCCTTTTGAACCCGTTCAAGTCGACCTCAAGAGCTTCGCGGATTCGATTAGTCAAATCGTGAAGATTGGGATCCATCAGAAAGGTCTTCAGTTAAAGGTTAGTGTCAACGAAGGCGATTTTGTTTGGGCCGATTCTCACATGCTCAAGAGCATCATTCTTAATCTTCTCACGAACGCAATTAAGTTTACCTCCCGAGGAGGTGAAATTCGCTTGAGCTTCAAATCAGATGGGGATAAAGTTCTCGTAGAAGTAAGCGACGATGGAGTAGGGATGAGTCAAAATCAAATTGATGAACTCTTCCAAGCTTCCACCTATCTTCAGTCTGATGGTACTGAGAATGAGTCGGGTACTGGCTTAGGACTATTCTTGGTTAAAGACTTTGTCGACTACCATCAATCAACCCTACAAGTGAAATCGCAAGAGGGTAAGGGGTCTAGCTTTTCCTTCTATCTACCTATGAAAGCGCCTCAATAGCACTTCTTACGCTGCCGTGCTTTTGAAGTGCTGCATTCGCTGTTTCATAATCTACGTGGGTACTTTCCATTACCATGCGCGTACCTCTGTCAACCAATTTATTGTTGCTCAATTGCATATCAACCATTCTGTTGCCCGCAACTCTTCCCAATTTTATCATTACTGAGGTAGATATCATGTTCAAAATGAGCTTTTGAGCCGTTCCTGCCTTCATTCGGGTAGAACCCGTAACAAACTCGGGTCCTGTTACTGCAACTAGTGGGTGATCACAGACTTCGGTAACTGGAGCTCCAGGGTTACATGTGATGCACGCAGTGAGGATGTTCTTCTCTCTAGCTTTCTGCAATCCACCTATAACATACGGCGTGGTTCCGCTTGCGGCTATTCCGACCAACGTGTCATTTTCGCCAATCTCGTGTTCAGAAAGGTCCTTCCAGGCTTGATTCTCGCTGTCTTCGGCGAATTCCACCGCCTTGCGCATGGCACCGTCGCCTCCAGCAATTAATCCAACCACCCATCCATGAGGTACGCCGAATGTTGGTGGACATTCAGAAGCGTCAACCACTCCTAATCGTCCGGATGTTCCCGCACCAATATAGAATAGTCGTCCGCCTTTCATCATACGCAGATGCACTTCGTCCACAAACTCAGAAATCTGCGGAATGATAGGTTCTATGGCTTCTGGAACTTTACGGTCCTCCTGGTTGATCCACGTGAGTAGGTCACGTGTGCTCTGCTGCTCCAGGTCGTTGTAATGCGAAGGTTGTTCAGTAATTCGCTTAAACATGGCTCTAGGTTTGTTGATTAGCCTTTCTTGATCATTCGCGCCATGTAGAATCCGTCCGAGAATTCCGATGGATTAACACGCTGCTCGTCTTCAAGCTCGTATTCGGGGTGATGGCTGAGGAATTCCCTCACCTGATCTTCGTTCTCTGACTTGAGAATGCTACAAGTCGCATAAATCAGTTTGCCGCCTGGCTTGAGCATTTTCTCATATCGATCAACGATGTCACGTTGAATCTCAATGGTTCTTTCGAGATGCTCGGGTTTGAGCTTCCACTTTGTATCGGGATCTCGTTTAATCACGCCTGTACCGCTGCAGGGTACGTCCAGTAGCAATCTGTCTGCCCAATTCTCGTATTTATCAATAATTCGACGATCGGAAATCGGATCTGTTTCTACGATATCAATCCCTGCTCTTTCTGCTCTTTTAAGCAGCTCACCCAGCTTTCTATCCTCTATATCCATGGAAACGATAGATCCATGGTTGTTCATGAGGTTTGCCATATGCAGTGTTTTACCTCCAGCGCCTGCACAAGCATCAATGACGTTCATGCCGGGTTCAACTTCCACATAAGGACCAATTTCTTGCGAGCCGGCGTCCTGAACCTCAAATAACCCATTTTGAAAGGCTTCAATGTGGTTCAGTCGAGGTCGACCTTCTAGCGCAATAGCTATCTCGCTATTGTCTAGTGCCTTAGCCGAAATGTTTGATTGTTCCAGGATACTCAACACCTCTTTACGGTTTGATTTAGCGGTATTGACACGGAGGATAACCGAGGCAGGACTGTTGAGCTCGTGTGCAATTGCCGGCCACTGATCTCCCAATTGGGCGGTGGACATTTCATCAAACCACTCTGGAAAACTCTCTATGATTCCGACATCGGATGGGAGGGAGGCAAGTCGGTCCGCAATGTTGAAATCGCGGATTGAATCAAACTTAGGCCAGTCTGGTAGTTCAATTCCACGCCACATGAAGTATACACCCACAAGCTTCCAAAGCGTCTTTCTTTTTGTAGAGGGTTCTTCATCGAGCAACCACCAAAGCAAGCGCCAATTTCGAACGATTTCATAGGTGTGCTCGGCCACGAAAGATCGATCTCGAGAGCCCCATTTTTTATTTCGCCGAAGTAAGCGTTCTACCACTTTGTCGGCGTAAATGTCCATGCCGAAACTGGTTTCAAGGGCCTCAATTACACCGGCCACGGTATTTGGAAACATGCGCATGCTGCGAATTTAGCTAAAGGTAGGGGAATGTGGTAGGTACCAAAAAAGAAAGACCCCCGGGCGGGGGTCTTTCCACTCTCTGCGTGCTTCGCTCTCTCTCTCAGGACGCAAATAAAAGTTTAATCTCTCTCTCTTCAACAATATTACGCCATTTCCATAACTCGTCAAAGGGATTGGCAAATATTTTTTCGAGTGAATTTTACGATTATCTAATGCTCGGATAATCCGCAGGACGTAAGTCGCTCATCATAGAGTAAATAGCCTCTACAACGTCGTCAACAGAAGGCTTAGAGAAATAATCACCATCTGTTCCATATGCCGGACGGTGGTCCTTTGCGGTAAGGGTTTTAGGCTTAGCATCAAGCAATTTGTACCCACCTTGCTCCTCTAGAATCTGTTGAAGAATGAAGGCACTTGCTCCTCCATTTACGTCTTCGTCAAGAACCACTAATTGGTTCGTATTCGCAAGTCTCTCAACAATAGAATGGTTTATGTCAAACGGCAGAAGTGTTTGAATATCGATCACCTCAACCTCAATGTCCATATCGCTTAGCTGCTCAGCAGCATCCATAGCAATTCGGCAATTAGAGCCATAGGTTACTAGGGTAACGTCGCTTCCTTCGCGAATTACCTCTGGGATTCCCAAAGGAGTTTTGAACTCACCTATATTGCTAGGTAGAGTCTCTTTTAATCGGTACCCATTCAAACATTCTACAATCAATGCAGGCTCATCGCTCTCCAATAGGGTGTTGTAGAAGCCAGCTGCTTTAGTCATGTTGCGAGGTACGCAAATGTTGATACCGCGTAGACTATTGATAATGGTACCCATCGGAGACCCACTGTGCCAAATACCCTCTAGACGGTGTCCGCGTGTGCGAACAATTACAGGTGCCTTCTGACCACCTTTCGTTCTGTATTGAACGGTAGCAAGGTCATCACTCATGATTTGGAGGGCATAGAGTAGGTAATCCAGGTACTGGATCTCCGCAATCGGACGCAAGCCACGCATGGCCATGCCGATACCTTGGCCGAGAATAGTGGCTTCGCGGATACCGGTATCGCTTACGCGAATCTCACCGTGTTTGTCTTGCAAACCTTCCAAGCCTTGGTTTACATCACCAATCTTTCCACTGTCCTCTCCGAAGATGAGCACTTCTGGACGGTTAGCAAGGATATGGTCGAAGTTCTCTCGTAGAATGATTCGGGCATCCACTTCTTCAGCGCCTTCTCCGTATTCAGGCGCTACCTCACTCACGTCAAGCGCTTTGCTGCTAGATTCACTGTAGAGGTGTGTGCTATATCTGTCGCGGTTGATGGCTTCTTGGCCATTTAACCAGCGAACGAGTTTCATTTTTTCATCGCTATCCGAATTGCGCAACAACCACAATGCGCGTCGGACTGCGCTTACACCATCTTTGTGAAGCGGGTCCATCAAACCTTTGAGGTTACTGATAATCCCTTCAATTCCTGAATGAAGAGATTCCACGCTATGGAGCAATTCAATCGCTTCTGCCATTTCATTCTTGATGGTAGAAGTGAAGTCTTTCCAAGCTGCCGCTTTTTCTTCGCGAGCTTGCTTCTTGGCTTCCTTCTCAATTTGATCGAGCTCTTCACTCGTGCCAATACCACTTTCCTCAATAAACTGGCGGAATTTCACAATGCAATCGTGCTCTTTCTCCCATTGCAAGCGCTCTGGGCTCTTGTAGCGCTCGTGGCTACCGCTTGTAGAGTGACCTTGAGGTTGGGTCATCTCTACCACGTGAACCATTACTGGTACGTGCTCTTCACGTGCAATTTTGCCCGCTTTTTCAAAGGTTTCAACTAGGGCAGGGTAGTCCCAACCGTTCACCTTCAATATTTCATATCCGTCTCCTTTCTCGTCGCGCTGGAAGCCTTTGAGGATTTCGGAGATACTTTGCTTTGTAGTTTGATGCTTTGCATGAACAGAGATGCCGTATTCATCATCCCAAATGTTGATGACCATAGGCACTTGAAGAACACCCGCCGCGTTGATGGTTTCGAAGAACAAACCTTCACTTGTCGAAGCGTTCCCTATCGTTCCCCATGCTACTTCATTCCCTTTGATGCTGAATTTTTCAGCGCCGGCTAGCTCCTCAACATTGCGGTAGACTTTACTGGCTTGCGCCAAACCGAGAAGTCGTGGCATTTGGCCCGCAGTAGGACTGATATCAGCAGAACTATTTTTCTGTTCTGTGAGGTTCTTCCATTCGCCGTTCTCGTCTAGGCTGCGCGTAGAGAAGTGACCGTTCATTTGTCGTCCCCCTGAAGCAGGCTCAAGTTCCAAATCCGTGTTGGCGTAAAGGCTAGCAAAGAATTCACGAACAGTAAGCTGACCAATCGCCATCATGAATGTTTGATCGCGATAGTAACCACTTCTGAAATCTCCGTTTTTGAATGCCTTAGCCCAAGCTATTTGAGCGAGCTCTTTTCCGTCGCCAAATATGCCAAACTTGGCCTTTCCGGTGAGCACTTCACGTCGACCAATCAAACTGGCCTCTCTGCTGAGAATAGCAAGTTTGAAGTCGTCTAGAACTAACTCTTTGTATTGAGTTTCTTGGGATGCTTTTTGGATGGTATCCGACATAAGAACGTATTTATGCAAGGAGTGCAAAGATACGTAATCTTGGCCTCGTTTCCGCATGGCGACTATTGGCCTGATTCTCAGTACCAACCTCGCCTAAGGCGCTGAATGATATCGGTTTGATTCACATTCAATATGAAGCGAATCTGTGTAGGATAATTGAATGACTCGACATGATTCGTAAGGCTACTCTGTAGCGGGAAGTAGATTTCCAAAAAGTCAGGTACAATGGCCAATCGAATGCCATAATCCCAATATACTTGGTCTTGATACCCCGAGTAGCCTACGTCGCCAAAGACACCTATGCCTTTCCAAATTGGAACGTTGAGACTCAATGAGGTCATCCACGTGCTGGAGTATACGTTTGTGGCCGATTTAAATCCACCGTCGGTCACGAAAAACTGCTGACTCCAAATTCCAGATGAGTCGGATCTCCCGATAAAGCTGTAATCAAAGAGGTAGTCTTGTGTGCCACTTAAACCGAAACTGAAGAACGGTTGTCCAGCTGGCTGGTTATTGTGCAAGAAGGCACCAGCAAATCCGCGAATGCCCAGCCATTGGCGGTTTGGGAGCATGAAACGCTGTCGATAGGAGACGCCAACTCTCGAGAATCTATCGCTTACCTGAAGGTCAATTTCCAGCAACGAAGGGTGCAAAATGTGCTGTTGCTCTCGGATGTAGCGCAAATCAGTCACCCAGTATCGAGCATTCGTAATGTATTTGGAGAGTTCCTGATCTTCTGGTCTAAGCTCTCTATCCACTCCAACACCACGTAACTTTATGGTCTGCTGTACCGTCGCCCGAGGATGGCTCTTTCGCAAGTGGAAGTTCACACCTGGACTTATTCTTCCGTACCCAAGGTTTTCATCGTAATGGAAATAACGACCATATACTCCAGCCTCCAAGGCGTGAAGCCACCCCGATGAGAATGGTCGATAATAGCGTAGCGATGCCGTACCTGTAAGTTGGCCTGTTCTAAAGCTGTATTCGGGACCAATCTTGTATTCCCAACGCTTGGGCATGATGTTCTTGTTGTAGAACGTAATACCAGCTAAAACCCCATCGTATGCATTGAATTTAACCGTAGGCATCCAATAAATCTGGGTTTTATTGGCCTGATCCAGCCCTGTGTAGAACTGGAGGCGAACTGGAGCAATTCGCTGGAATAGGCCCGTTGGTTTCCTCCATTGGTTCTTATTGTTCAGGTCCGGGATGGTTTGATTTGGGTCGAGTGTAACAACGCTATATTGCTCAAGATGAAGCTGTATCGTGTCGGTTCCAAGGTGACCATCGTACCACTCTTCTATAACTGGTTCTCCATTTTCATCATACCCTAATGTGGAATAAGGAATAGCTACTTCGCCAGAGTTTGTGATTTCTGCAGTAGCAATGTAACTGCATTGGTCTACATCGTCTAAGCTGTAATCAACGCTTTTGCTCGTCCGATATATGTCACCTAAAAACCAATCGGTGTCTCTGTTTGAATAGTAGGCGATAGGCGCGATAAAATCTTCCGGTGTCAGCCCGTTCTCGGGAATCTGGTCCGGACTCGTCATTCTATGCAAACCTCTTATGAAAGCCCGTTCCCCCACATAGCCACGTAATGTCCCAATGATAAGCGCAGTTTTGCCTTTAACGACAGCTTCACGATTAAAGGGAGCAAAAGCCAATGCTGAATCGGAGATGGCTTGATCCAACCCCTGGCGAGCCATATATAAATACAACCAGGTGTGTAGGTAGGTTGGCTTGAGTTCGTCAACGTCTAAAAAACGCGCTGCATATGTACTCGCGTAGGCCCCGAACAATTTGCTGTTTGGGTAGTGAATCGATTGATAATCATACCGATGATAATGCGCCACGCCTTCTGAAAGCCAAGGGTCTCTGTACTCATTGACATTTAGCTCGTTAGTGTAGAATAATTCAACTAACTGTTGAATTAAATCGAGCTCCATTTCCATGGGGTCCAGAGTCCATTCTAGGATAACGATGTTCCCGGTGGATCTCAAGTTACCCGGCTCATCCAATACTAAGATGTTAAGGTCTTCAGGTAGCGAATATTCGTAGAACTTCTGAAAGTAGTTTTCGGCCTTTTCCAGCACATCCGATTGTGCAAGGATGGGAAAGTCATCCTCGAAAATCCAATGAGCTTTTCGACCACCTAGGTCTTGCTCAATTTCGGATAGGTGAAGGCCAATGAAGAAGGTTCTGGCGTCTTTTGATTCGATCAGCGAGTCCCTTTGAACACCAGGCAGACCTGGAACGACGAAGTGGAGCCCCTCGGGATTCTGGATAATGAGATGTGTAGGGTTATCATTCCAAGCATGATATCCATATGTGTTTGCGGGCGCTGGGTCTGAATTCACATTTTGATAGAACCGATGAAAAGGGCGGTTCATTCCGAAGAAGGTCTGACTACGTCCTTGTTCTGCCAATCCCCACTTTGGTGGGGTAAAGGCATAGGTGAGGGTTCGCGAACTTCCAAGGGTAGAATCGGAAAGGAACAAAAAAGAACCGAGTTCGTCTTTTCTGGCAAAATGTAAATCGAGATTCTGCTCGTGAATCAACTCTTGACGAAGAATGCTTGATTCATCCCGCCAGGCATTGAGATCATCAAAGTATTGTAAGTCGTTTACGCTGTCACCAATCACACGGTGTAGTACTGCGAATAAAGAGGCTTGTTGCTCAACGCGAACGGTGATATCCTCAGTCAGATGCTGACCGAAGGTCGAGCTTGACAAGAGAGCGAGAACAAAAAGGGATAGCGCCTTTCGCATATCCGATAAAGATAATGCGCGCAATTAGATACGCTTCATCTGCTGCTTGAACATCTTGATTTGATCGTCAAGCATACCCCGCTTATCCAACTTCTTGGCTTCAGTGAGTAGGGTTTGCGCTTCACGTTTACGTCGGCGTGACATTGCGATTCCGGCAAGCTGTAGTTTAACCAAGGCTTTGTCTTGATCCATGCGAAGTCCCTTGCTCAAGGCTTTTCTCAAGTAGCTTTCCGACTTGTTCATATTGGTTTGAGCCTCCATGAGTCCCTTTAGATAGTACCAATAAGCTTGCTGACCTTTCGTCAACGACTGTTCTGGAGTCTTGATGCTATCCACCTGCTTCTGGGCCTTCTCCATATCTTGCTTTCTCATATACCAAAGTGCAAGTAGCATGCGCTCGTGGCGGAAATAGGTGAAGAGTACCAATCCAGCAAGAAGAGTAAGCATGATACCATTCCCAATGTGCCCTTCAATAAACTCGTAAACGGCATATGCGAAGAGTGCAGCAGTAAGAACTAGACGAATGACTTTGCTAAGCATGAGGTGATCATTTTTTGAACAGGGCCACAAATTTAAGGCATCGCAATCGAATCAGTAGGGGTAAAGGACAATCATCTTTGAATTTTTAAACACTCTTTGCCCTCTCTTGTTGGATTCTTATCTTAACGCAAACTGTGAAACTGACAAACTGTACATGAGAACCAGAATTTTCTTCCTTTCCCTCTTCGTTTCAACATTAGCAATGGCATCTGAAGACGGCGGAGGGCACGACGACCCATTCAGTCGGGAATTTCTCGCCATGTTTTTCATCCTCATTGCGGCCGTTACGGGTCGATTCATTGCGCGTAAATTCAAGCAGAGTGAGGTACTAGGTGAACTGATCATCGGCATAGCCGTAGGAGCGTTGTTGTTTAGTATGAACAATCGATTGGTAACCACCATCCGTTATCAGAATGAAATGCGGGAGATTATTCAAGAGACCTCAACCCGCGAAGCTGAATTCGATGATGCTGTGGTGAATTACGTGCACAACGAAACGGATCTTGATCCAGATGTCCAGGAAAGAATTATTGAGGCAATGACAGCCGACAATTTCCTGAATAGCTTCCTCAACGCAAATTATACCCTGCTTTTCTCGAGTCTAGGCGTTCTGCTCCTTCTATTTATGGTTGGATTAGAGGTCAGCACCTCCGAAATGCTCAAAATGGGTAGTGTCAGTTTCTCCGTCGCCACCCTAGGTGTAGTTTTCCCATTCGTCTTGGGGTATCTCGTCGCCGAATACATGATTCCATCGGTAGAGAGTCAGAATGTGGCCATATTTATAGGTGCAACCCTTGCAGCCACATCGATTGGTATTACTGCTCGAGTATTTAAGGATACAAACAGTTTGAATCTCAAGGAAAGCAAGCTCGTTCTCGGTGCAGCGGTGATTGATGACATCATGGGCTTGATACTCCTCGCCGTAGTAAGCGGACTGGTGACTTCAGGTCATATCGACTTTACAGAGGTGGTAGTTATTGTTGCAAAAGCTATTGGCTTCTTAGTATTCGTGTTCATGGCCGAACGGTACATTCTCAAGCACGTTGTGCGATACTTCGCCGTGTTTGCAGGTAAGAACACATTCCTATTGTTTCCATTCACCTTACTACTATTGTTTGCGTGGCTAGCCAGCGCTATTGGTTTGGCTCCGATTGTGGGAGCATTCTGCGCAGGATTGGTTTTACGCGATGAGTTATTCAAGAAGTACAACAGAGAAGGTCTTACTCTTGAACACCTTATCGGCCCACTCGAGGGAATCTTCGCCCCGGTGTTCTTCGTATTGATGGGATTCCAAGTAGATATTATGGCTTTCGGCGATCTAGATGTGCTCTGGGCTGGTCTGCTATTAACTGTTGTCGCCATCATCGGTAAGCTCCTTGCGGGCATATTCTTGTCAAAAGAGTACGACAGATTAATGGTTGGGATTGGCCTCGTGCCAAGGGGAGAAGTCGGTTTGATCTTCGCGAGTATCGGTAAAGCAGTGGGAGTACTGAATGATGAACTCTTTGCCGTTGTTATTATCGTGGTGATTCTCACCACCTTAGTAACACCGCCACTTCTGAACACCCGTTTGAAAAAAATCATGGGAACATCAGCAGATTAAGGGGGGTGTCCCATTCATGCATAATGAATTAGTGGATATTTCATTTCGCTAGAACTAGTTTCAGATGAAATTTTTGACTAGCTTTCTAACCGATTTGAAAGACCCCTATGGCAAAAAGACTACTCCTTCTTTGTTTCGCACTTAGTTTCACAGCTGGAATTCAAGCGCAAGTGCTTACTGGTGTTGTTATCGATGATTCTGATAATCAGCCTATTCCATCTATTGCAGTCCTCGAAGTTGGGCAAACGAGTCCGGCTGTGACGAATTTCGATGGTGAGTTCACGCTTCGATTGGTGAACCTCCCAACCCAGATTGTCATAGAGGCGCTAGGGTACAAGAAGCAAACTATTTCTGTTTCTTCTGCTGATGCTCCATTGCGCATTCGAATGGAAATCGATCAACAAATGATCAGCGAAGTGAGCGTAGTTGAGCGGAGACTAAGCGAAAGACAAGCAGAGTCGGCGTTAACAGTTGAGGCACTCGACCTCAAAGCCATCCAGGAAACTCCAAGTGCCAGTTTTTATGACGGCCTTGGCAACCTTAAAGGGGTAGACCTTACCTCTGCGAGTATTGGTTTTAAGGTGATCAATACACGTGGATTCAACTCTACCTCACCTGTTCGTTCCCTTCAGTTGATTGACAATGTAGATAACCAAGCTCCAGGACTCAATTTCAGCCTTGGCAACTTCCTCGGTGCCTCCGAGCTGGATGTAATGAACGTTGATATTGTAGCAGGTGCTAGCTCGGCATTTTATGGTCCCAACGCCTTTAACGGTGTGATTGCTATGACTACCAAGGATCCATTCATTTTCCAAGGATTGGATTTCAGCATTAAAGTAGGGGAGAGAAGATTAAACGAATACGCACTCCGCTGGGCAGATGCCTTCGGAGATAGAGACGGTGAGCCCGTGTTTGCCTACAAAATCAATATGTATTACTTGTCTGCAGACGATTGGGAGGCCACCAATTATGACGCAACTGACGAATCGCCTTCTGCAGAAAATAACCCTGGAGGATACGACGCCGTGAACCGCTATGGCGATGAACGCGGTTACGTAGCTCCAGGTAGCTCTAAAGATTACCCGGCCTTAGGCACCTACCATAGAGAAGGTATTGAGGAGATTCACTTGGTAGACTACAACACCCGAAATCTCAAGCTAGGAACGAGCTTGCACTATAAGCCGACGAAAGATGTTGAGCTCATTTATGCCTTCAATTTTGGTACGGGAACTACGGTATACCAAGGGGATAACCGATATAGTCTTAAGGATATCCTTTTCTTCCAGAATAGAATAGAGGTGCGAGACAAGAATAAGTGGTTCGTGCGACTTTACTCTACGAATGAGGATGCCGGCAATAGTTATGACGCATATTTTACGGCATTACGGATGCAGGACAGTTTGAGAAGCGGGCTCGCTTGGAGTAGTCAGTATGCCGGCGCATGGCGTGCGGTATACGCCGATCAAGTGAGAGGTCTACCTGGTTACCCTGATGAGAACCTGCCGCAGGATGAGTATGATGCCGCAATGATCGATTTCGTTGATATGAACCGCGGACAGATTACGGATTGGCATAACAGTCTGAGCAACAGCCTACAATCCGAAGGAGCTACACCGGGAACGGCGGCATTTGACGAGTTGTTCAACTATATCACTACAACTTCCTTTGCTGAAGGAGGGAGTATGTTTGAAGACCGATCGTCGCTTTACCATGCTCAAACTGAGTATAAGTTTGACCCCAATGATATTGGCCAGTTTACGCTTGGTGGAAATGGGAGGTTATACCGACCGAATTCTAACGGAACTATTTTCAGCGATACGGCGGGCAGAGTGATTTCAAACTGGGAGTATGGTCTTTATGGCGGATGGCAAAGAAACTTCAACGGAGAGCAGTGGAAGGTGAGTGCCACCTTGAGAATGGATAAAAACCAGAACTTCGATTACCTCTTCTCTCCAGCCGTTTCAGCGGTCTATAACGCGGATGAGCGCAACATCATTCGATTTAGTGTGTCTTCCGCCATTCGCAATCCAACGCTTCAAGATCAATACCTCTATTATAATGTAGGTCCTGCTAGACTCATAGGTAACCTCAACGGGTATGACTCTCTCATCACAGCAGACGATTTTCAGGATTACCTATCGCTACCTTCCATTGCTCCTCCAGGAGATCCATCCAGAACCAATTACGAATTCGACTACTTTACAATCGACCCAATTCGACCTGAGCGCGTTCGCACCGTAGAACTTGGCTACAGAACCACGTTGTGGAAATCACTTTACGTGGATGCAAACTACTACTACAGCTTCTACGAAGACTTCATCGGATATCAGATTGCACTCGATATCAACGAAGATCAAATTCCAAATGTGACGGATATAGACGTATACCGAATTGCCACGAATGCGCGCGATTTGGTAACCACGCAAGGATTCTCAATCGGTTTGAATTACTACTTCTGGGACAATTACAGCTTAGCTGGGAATTACACATGGAACGTATTGAATACGGCTACGGATGATCCGATCATCCCAGCTTTTAACACCCCAGAACACAAGTACAACGTCAGCTTTTCAGGAAGTGAGATTCCTGTGAAATACAAAGACCACAAGTTCGGATTCAATGTGACGTACAAGTGGGTTCAAGGGTTCCTGTTTGAGGGCTCTCCACAGTTTACCGGATTCATCGACGACTACGCTTTGCTCGATGCTCAAGTCACTTACATTATTCCGGGTTGGAACTTGACAACCAAGCTCGGCGCGAGTAACATCCTCAACAATCAAGTATTCCAGGTGTATGGTGGTCCACGTGTGGGTAGACTTGCTTACATCTCCTTGCTCTATAGTTGGGGACCAAACAGATAAAGACCAATTTTTCGCTATATTAACTGAAGTTTAAAACTGCATTTGCATATGAAAAAGTCACTACTCCTTGCCGGTCTCTTTATGGCCGGCGCATTCAGTGTCCAAGCCCAGACGCGATACGTCGATGACGTATTTACGGACGCTGATATTGTGGTTCAATCCGACATCGTGTACGGGGTGAACTTTAGCGCTTACGTACCGCAGTCCCTCGGTGGGCCGCAGGTAATCCCACTTTATTTGGACGTTTACATGCCGGATCCGTCTGTAGATACCGAGCAGGATCGTCCAGTTGTAATGTACTATCACACAGGTTCCTTCCTTCCAAAAGGACTTGTTTCACCGATGGGTGCCAGAACGGATAGTGCAGCTGTAGAGATTTGCAAGCGACTTGCGAAGAAAGGCTATGTGGCTGTTTCGGCGACGTATCGTTTAGGATGGCAGCCAGACAACACGTCAAATCTTGACCTTCGTCGCGGTTCAAACCTTCTTGCAGTTTACAATGCAGTACAGGATGCGAAGAACTCAGTTCGATACATGCGTGCATCAGCATTGCAAGGTGATCCATTCCAGATTGACACAGAGATGATCATGCTCTTGGGTCAAGGTTCTGGTGGTTATATCACTTTTGCGTACGCTACACTAGACAATTACGCCGAGGTTGCAGCTCCAGCTAAATTCCAGTATCAAGATACTATTGGAATTTTTGGTGGTAAAGTGAACATCGGTGATCCGTATGTTGATACTGCCGTTGTTGGTGACTGGAATGGATTTGGCGGAGCAGCGACCATCACAGGTACGAATCCGAACGGACTTCCAACGATTGACTTTAATGATCCAGGAAGAAACATCGAGAACATTGCAGGTGTGCCTGATAATGTAAATCTCGTAATCAACTTAGGCGGTGCCCTTGGTGATGAGAACTGGCTTGAGCCAGGAGAAATTCCAATGTTGAGCGTACACTGCGTGAATGACTTCTACGCGCCGTATGATTCAGGTATGGTACGCGTACCAGTGAACGGTCAGTTCTGGGATGTGGTTCCAGTTGCAGGTAGCTTCCGCGCTATCAAAATGGCAAACGAGAACTTCAACAACTATGTGTTCCAGAGAGAGTCGTTCAGCGGTTCTGTAGAATGGCAGATTTCTCGCAGCCACGCGGCTAACCCTGGAGGATATAGCGGTATCTACCCAATCGGTATCGAGCCGGCTGATCCGAACTTGCCTTTCGCTGTAAACGCAAACCCTTGGGATTTCTGGGATCCAAGTGATCCGCTAGGAGCGAACGAAACAAACCCTAATAACAAGGCACAGAGTCTTGCGTACATTGATACGGTTATGAACTTCATCATTCCAGGAATGAAAGCAGTGATGGATGCAAATGACATCAGCATTGCTGAGCCTGTAACTGTAGATTTCGAAATGTACCCGAACCCTACAAATGGCGACTTCCGTGTGAAGAGTGACAATGTGATTGAAGAAATCAGAATTCTCGATATCGCAGGTCGCGTAATCGAGCTTCAAAACCCGGATGAAGACGACTTCAGAATTTCCACAGAAGGTTGGAATCCTGGCGTTTATATCATCCAAGTGAAGAGTGGAAGCCTCACCGGCACATCTCGCCTAACCGTATATTGATATACAACCAGCCTATGAAAGACCGTCTCTTGCTCACGCGAGAGGCGGTTTTTTTATGCGCTAAATGTACCTTTGCGCCATGATCAATCACAACGGAGAAATTCTCGACATCGATGCGGTTCCATTTCGCGCCGATTTTAGACCCATTCAATACGGAGATGCACTGTTTGAAACCGTGAAATACAACGGAACGACGTTCGTCAACTGGGAGGATCACTATTTCCGCGCCATGGCTTCCATGCGCATCTTGAGAATGGAAATCCCCATGGATTGGTCACCTGAGTTTATTGAAGAGCAGATGCTCGAAACGCTAAAGGCGAGCCATCTAGAACATGGCGCTGCTCGCATCAGATTGACAATCTACCGCGATGCTGAAGGGAAGTATACCCCCGACCAAAATGTGACCATGGGGTACATCATTCAAGCTGAGGCTTGGCCTGATGCCGATTTCGAACTCAACAAAAACGGTCTCTCAATTGATGTCTACAAGGATCACGAGGTCCCTAAAAGTATGTTGAGCAATTTGAAAACTACCAATTCACTGCTCTATACACTAGCCGGTATTTTCGCAAGAGAGAATGATCTCGACGATGTGCTTCTTATCAATTCGGATAAGCATATTGTGGAAGGAATATCGAGCAACGTATTTATGCTTACGAACGGTGTACTTCAAACACCGCCGCTTGAATCGGGAGCGCTTCGCGGGGTAATGCGTAAGCACATTATCAGAAACGCACAATCGTGGGGTTTTGAAGTGGTAGAGAAAGGATTTAGTCCTTTTGATTTGCAACGAGCTGACGAGGTTTGGATGACGAACTCAATGCGCGGAATACAGTGGGTGGGGTCATATCGGAAGAAGTCCTACACGAATACAGTTGCCAAAGAGATTATTGCTAAACTGAACGAATCAGTTTAATAGCGGATCGGATGGGGCATTGGCCCATAGTTGATAGTCGCCACCTTGCTGAGCGATTACTTCCTTCCACATCTCCTCCGGGTTTGCATGGAAAATGTCCAAAGCGCTAGGGGATAAGACCATCCAAGATTGCTCTTCTAATTCAGACTCAAGCTGACCTCGGCCCCAACCGGAATAGCCGAGAAAGAAGCGGATTTCATCTTGACCCAATAGGCCGAGACTCACGACTTCCCGCAACCTGTCGAAATCGCCACCCCAATAAATATTCTCTGAAACCTTGATGGCCCCTTCGAACAAATCGGGACGATTGTGCAAGAAGTAGAGGTTAGATTGCTCTACCGGACCTCCATTGTAAATCCTCGATTGGAATTCCGGAAAATCTGGCAATAACCCCTCAATTTTCACGTCTAGCGGTCGGTTAAGTACGTATCCTACCGTACCTTCATCACCGTGTTCGGTTAGGAGAACCACGCTTCTATCGAAGTTGGGGTCTCCCAAGAAGGGTTCGGCAATCAATATGCTTCCGGACATCGGTTTTTCCATGTTATCCAAATTAGGGTGCATAGTATTGAAAAACAACTGAAATCGACGAATTTTACAAGATGAAAGATTCACATCTCAGAAAAGACCGAAGAGATTATACAAAAGGCGAATTGTTAGAATCCGAAGTGCCCGGCAACCCATTCGATTTGTTTCAAGATTGGTTTGCAGACCGGAGTGAAACGGGTAGGCCAGACGCAACGGCCATGACGTTGTCGACCGTAGGCTTAGATGGAAGACCTGATGCACGCATTGTGCTACTTAAGGGCATTGAGAACGGAGGGTTTGAGTTCTTTACGAATTATCAAAGTAAGAAGGGGCAAGATCTCGAGCATCAACCGATTGCACATCTCTTGTTTTTCTGGCCCGAAGTTGAACGTCAAGTTCGAGTGGTTGGACGCGTTACCAAGTTGTCTTACGAGCGAAATTCCAAATACTTTAAGGAAAGACCCGTAGGAAGTCAAGTTGGTGCCTTGAGTTCACCACAGTCTAGAGTTCTAGATGGACGTTCATCTCTGGAAAGCACGGTGCAGGCTAATTTGGCCAAGTATGGTGAGGAGGGGCCTGATTGTCCGGAGTTCTGGGGTGGATATTCGCTTGTCCCTGAAGAAATCGAATTTTGGCAGGGGAGATCGAGTAGATTGCATGATAGGTTGCGCTTTTCAAAATCCGTAAGTGGTTGGAAAATAGAGAGGTTAGCTCCTTGAATCTAAAACCCTATAGATTTAATAGATTTTAATACATTTGTCACGATATAAGTCAGATGAGTAAGTCAGTAGTTAACTTTTTAGTGTGTGGGGTAGGCCGTATCGGTCAACGTCATGCTAGAATTATTCAAGGCACAGAGAACGCAAACCTGGTGGCGACTGTGGATGTCAATCCCGATAGTAGAATTGAAGGTGTTCCGCATTTCGAGTCATTAGCAGAGGCGTTTGAAGCTGTTGGAAATATTGATGTGGTTAGCATTGCCACACCGAATGGATTGCATGCAAAGCAGGCTATTGAAGCGATTAATTTGGGAGCTCATACTATAGTTGAGAAGCCGATAGCGCTTAATACGCATGAAGCCGAAGAACTGACTCATACCGCACTCTCCAAGAACAAGTTGGTTTTTGGAGTAATGCAGAACAGATATTCTCCACCTTCTCAATGGCTCAAGGAAATTGTGTCTAGCGGCGTGCTCGGAGAAATTTATATGGTTTCCATCAACTGTTTCTGGAATCGTGATGACCGCTATTACAAGAGCGATAACTGGCACGGGACTAAGGAGCTAGATGGTGGAACGCTCTTCACTCAGTTCAGTCATTTTGTGGATATCATGTACTGGCTGTTTGGCGATATTAAGAATATCACATCGAGATTCTCAAATTACAATCACAGTCATTCGATTGACTTTGAGGATAGCGGAATCGTTCAATTCGATTTTGTCAAAGGAGGAAAAGGATCATTGGAATACAGCACGAGTGTTTGGGACGCAAACCTCGAAAGCTCGCTCACCATCATAGCTGAGAAGGGCAGCGTTAAAGTTGCTGGACAATACATGAACGAAGTAGTACACTGCCACATTGAGGATTACGAAATGCCCGAACTAGCTCCGAGCAATCCACCAAATGACTATGGTCCATACAAAGGGTCTGCCGCAAATCATGGATATGTGTTTGAGAACGTGATCGATACGCTCGCTGGAAACACCTCCATCACCACAAATGTGCTCGAAGGGATGAAGGTGGTCGATATCATTGAACGGATCTATAATTCAGGCGATAGATAGAATAGAAATTGGAGGCGACATTAGATAATTACATCCTTCTTGGTGCGCTTCTAGTCATCACCATCAGCTTATTCGTTCAGCGATTTAAGCCAACATTGGTGTTTGGGTGGACAACCCTTCTGCTCATTGTGCTCGGCATCATGCCCATGGATATTCTCCTGAGCTCACTGAGTAACAAGAGTTTACTCACGATCTTTCTTCTTATTTTCATCACATCAGCACTGCGCAAGCACTTCAACTTGCTCGGTTTGATGGATCAATTGTTTAGAACGATTTCCTCACCCCGAAGGTTCCTCGTGGCAATGACTAGCGCTGTTGCCGCACTCTCTTCCGTAGTGAACAATACACCAATTGTCGCACTCATGATTCCATATGTGTACGATTGGTCTAGAAAGAGAAGCCTTTCTCCTTCGCGTTTCTTGATTCCATTGAGCTATGCGGCCACATTAGGTGGGACGATTACCGTTATCGGTACGTCAACGAACCTTGTGTTAAATGGACTTCTCGAGGCTAACAATCTTCCGAAGCTGGGCTTTGGCGATTTCCTAATCCCTGGTTTAATCGTTACAGGTTTGGGTGTGCTCTATTTGTCGGTATTTGGGCACCGTTTGCTAGCAGATCGCAAGGATGTGCTTCAAGATTTTAAATCGAACAAACGAGAATACATCGTAGAAACTGTTCTTCATGCCAATAGCGACAAGGTTGGTAAATCTGTTGCCAATGCGGGGTTGAGAAATCTCGATGGTGTCTTCTTGGTGGAAATTTATCGCCATGGAAAACTTATTTCACCTGTAACACCAGAGGAGATCTTGGAAGCAGGCGATATGCTTTACTTCGCCGGGGAGGTTGACGAAATCGTTGAATTGCTCAAGGGGGAGAATGGTTTTGAAATCGCTAAGCGGGAAAAGTTCGCCACGACCGATATTTTGGAAGTAGTGGAGGTGCTCATTCCTATCACGAGTGACTTGGCTGGTAAGAAGGTACGCGATACCAATTTCCGAGAGAGATATGATGCGGCCATCGTTGCAATTCACAGAGATGGACGCCGACTAGGAGGGAGAATAGGTGATGTGGAACTTGAATATGGAGATTTACTCCTTCTAACCACTGGTTCTCGTTTTAAGACCGAAATACAATCCAGCAAAAACCTCTACACTGTATCCTTCATGGAGAAGATCGAGGGAAATGGCAAACCAGGAAAGGTATTCGTTGGATTAGGAGCTTTGCTCGGAGTCATCGGAATGGCTACAGGTCTACTCGATTTATTCAGCTTTCTCCTTGTTGTACTGGTCTTACTTGCCAGCTTCGGATTCTTCAGCGCTCAAGACCTTCGGAAGGATATAAACTCCGACTTGCTTGTCATACTCGTTTCCGCTGTAGCGCTTGGCACCACCCTTATTCATACGGGAACAGCTGCTTGGATTAGTGAGAATATGATTGGCTTATTAAATGGAGCTAGCCCTCTAGCCATATTAATCGCCATTATGCTACTGACCGTTGTTCTCACGAGCTTTGTGACAAACGTTGCGGCTGTTGCTGTAGCATTTCCAATCGTTGCGGCTATAGTGTCAGAATCTGGATTTGACGGCACTCCATTCTACTTAGCATTGGCATATGGCGCATCTGCCTCATTCCTAACTCCTGTGAGCTATCAAACGAACCTGATGGTCTACGGACCAGGCGGATATAAAAGCAGTGATTTCATGAGAGTAGGAGCCCCTTTGACCCTAATCTACTTGGTGGGCATATTGGCTTACCTCTCCACTCGATACCAAATTCTTTGAGTATGTCGAAAGTAATTGTAATACCCCAAGTTCACGATATCGACCGTGAAATGCGAGAGAAGCTCAACGGTCACAAAGCCAAGGTGCTGTGGTTTACTGGGCTTTCGGGTTCAGGAAAAAGCACGGTGGCTAATGCGGTTGAGAAGGTACTTCACGCCCGTGGTTTACGCACCTACATTCTAGATGGAGACAATGTTCGTCGCGGATTAAACAATGATCTCGACTTTTCTGCAAGCGGAAGAGAAGAGAATATTCGCAGAATAGGAGAAGTGGCGAACTTGATGGTTGATGCGGGTCTAATCGTTCTCACAGCATTTGTGTCGCCCTTCAAGTCCGATAGAGATAAGGTGAGAAAGACGGTGGGTACTGAGAACTTCATAGAAGTCTTTGTTGACTGTCCGCTCGAAGTATGTGAACAAAGAGACGTAAAAGGTCTGTACAAGAAGGCTCGAGCTGGGGAAATTCCCGATTTCACTGGGATTACTTCTCCTTTTGAAGCTCCAGAGAATCCTGAGATACACCTGCATACAGACGTGCAATCGCTTGAGGAAAGCGTCACAGACGTATTGAACTATTTGAATAAATCAAACTAAGAATAGACGAATTAGAACAGGCAAGATTTTGCATCTTTGCCGACGAAATCGATTGAAAATGAGCAACTATCACTTAACACACTTGAGGGAGCTGGAAGCCGAGGCGATCTACGTGATTCGCGAGGTGTATGCACAGTTCGACAACCCTGCTATCCTTTTTTCGGGTGGTAAGGATTCAATTGTGATTACCCACTTGGCCAAGAAAGCCTTCTTCCCAGCAAAAATTCCGTTCCCATTGGTGCATATTGACACCGGACACAACTTCCCTGAGACCATCGCTTTCCGCGATGAGCTCATCAAGAAGTTGGGCGTGAATCTCGTTGTTGGTTCAGTTCAGAAGTCAATCGACGACGGACGCGTTCTTGAGGAAACTGGAGCGAATGCAAGCAGAAATGCCCTTCAAACGACTACGCTTCTCGATACAATCGAAGACAACAACTTCGATGCGGCCATGGGTGGAGCGCGCAGAGACGAAGAGAAGGCACGTGCAAAGGAGCGCTTCTTCTCACACCGTGACGACTTTGGTCAGTGGGATCCAAAGAACCAGCGCCCTGAGCTTTGGAACATCTTTAATGGTAAAAAGAGAATGGGGGAGCACTTCCGAGTATTCCCTATATCGAACTGGACCGAGATGGATGTTTGGCAGTACATCATGCTAGAGAATATCGAGATTCCGGAGCTGTATTATGCCAAGGAGCGCGAAGTAATCTGGAGAAACAACTCCTGGTTACCTGTTTCTGAATACATCACAGTTCGCGATACCGAAACTCCGCAGAAGAAGATGATTCGATTTAGAACACTCGGTGATATTACGATTACCGGTGGTATCGAGTCTGAAGCCGATGACCTTCCTAAGATTATCCAAGAGGTTGCTTCTACTAGAATGACCGAACGTGGTAATCGTGAAGACGACAAGCGCAGTGAAACAAGTATGGAAGACCGCAAGCGTCAAGGGTACTTCTAAATCAATCTTCAAAAGAAATTACAAGTGGAAACTTCGAATTATCTAGATATGGAATTGCTACGCTTCACTACTGCAGGTAGCGTAGATGATGGAAAATCAACCCTAATTGGTCGCTTGCTTTACGATTCCAAGAGCATTTTTGAAGATCAAATAGAAGCGGTTGAGAAGTCGAGCACCAAGAAGGGGCTCGATCACGTCGACCTCAGTTTATTTACCGATGGTCTTAAAGATGAACGTGAGCAAGGGATTACTATTGATGTGGCATACAGATACTTCGCTACTCCGAAGCGCAAGTTCATCATTGCCGATACTCCGGGACACATTCAGTATACGCGTAACATGGTTACCGGTGCTTCTACTGCAAATGTTGCCCTCATCCTTGTGGATGCACGTAACGGTGTCCTAGAGCAAACGAAACGTCACTCTTTCATCGCATCACTTCTTCAAATCCCGCACATTATTGTGTGTGTGAATAAGATGGACCTTGCCGATTACAGCGAGGAGCGATTCGAGGAAATCGTGCAGCAATATGAAGAATTTGCGGCCAAACTTGATGTGAAAGATGTACGCTTCATTCCAATTTCAGCGCTTCATGGCGATAACGTTGTGAATCGCGGAGAGAATATGAATTGGTACGAAGGCGGAACATTGCTACACACTTTGGAAACCATTCACATCGGAAGTGACGAGAATCATATCGACTGCCGATTCCCGGTTCAGACGGTTATTCGTCCGCATTCTGATGAGTATCACGATTACCGTGGCTATGCTGGTCGCGTTGCGGGCGGTGTGTTCAAGCCGGGTGACGAAGTAATGGTGCTTCCAAGCGGGTTAACTTCTAAGATTTCGAGTATCATGACACTTGAAGGGGAAATTGCTGAGGCATTTCCTCCAATGAGCGTGACTATCAATCTCGAGGATGATATTGATGTGAGTCGCGGCGACATGATTGTACGTCCGAATAACCAACCGGAGAATACGCAAGATCTAGATGTAATGCTCTGCTGGTTGAATCCAAATGGACCTCGTCCACGCGCGAAGTACATACTGCGTCACACTTCTAATGAAGCACGTGCAATGATCACCGACATTGTTTACAAGGTGGATATCAACACGTTGCACAGAAATGAAGAAGACAAAGACGTGAAGATGAATGACATTGTGAGAGCAAAGGTTCGTTCAACACGTCCACTTTTCGCAGATTCATACAGAAGAAACCGTCACACTGGGTCAATCATCCTCATTGATGAAACGACGTTTGAAACGGTAGCAGCTGGAATGATTATTTGATTATTTGTTCCTCGCTAAATCGCAAAAAGCAAAAACGCAAACTGTTGTAAACTAGGGCGTTTTAAGAATGTGAGTAGTCTGTTTTGAAGCGCATGCTTCTTTTAGCTTTTGAAAGAACAACCAGACTCAGCAGTACAAACGCACTTTAGCTTTTTGCCTTTTGCGATGTAGCGAGAAACGACAATAGATGCAAAAAAAAAGTCCCGCCGAAGCGGGACTAATTTTTTCTTGTAAGCTTAGGCTTAGTTCAACTTGTCGTTGAGCTCTGCACCTGGCTTAAACTTCGCTACATTTTTAGCAGCAATTTTGATCGGAGCACCAGTCTGTGGGTTACGACCTTCACGTGCTTGACGCTTAGATACAGAGAAAGAACCGAATCCTACTAGAGATACACGGCCACCCTTTCCGAGTGAATCTGCAACGTTAGAAGTGAATGAGTCAAGAGCCTTTTTTGCTTGTGCTTTTGAAATGCCTGCGTCTGAGGCCATCGCGTCGATCAATTCAGCTTTGTTCATGGCGAATCTAATTTAGGTTAAACATATATCGCTTGAATGCCTTACAAATATAGACGAATGCAGAGCCCATGCAAGATTCAGAGCGATTAAAGCACCATTTTGTTGATAAAACCGAGAAATTGTTGAAAAACCTGACTGAATTTTCTTGCAAAAAGGCCGTCCCAGTAAAATCAAGGCTTCCCGACGATTCCGATAGACTTCCATTCCGCGAATCCATTTTTGAAGTCACGAACCGACATTTGTCGCTTTCCTGGCCATTGGATTTTGGCAATGGTCAATACTCCTTCTGACGTTTGTATTTTCAACTGAGTATCGTCCCAAACCAGTTCACCCAATTCTCCGATGGTCTCCATTTCAACACCAGATTCTGCCACCTTTGCTTCGATGTGATTCTCACCAAACTGCAGCTTTAAAAGCGGACTAGGAAAGGGGGTGAGTCCACGAATCTGATTGTGCAATTCACGAGCTGTTCTAGATAAGTCCAAATACTGGTGTTCCCTGAATAACTTCGGAGCCGGCTTCATGGCGGCCTCTTCATCCTGAGGGATAGGTTCTAAACTACCCTGCATGAGACCATCCACCGTTTGTACAACCAAGGGCGCTCCTAAGTGCATTAATCGATTGTACAATTCACCTGTGGTTTCATTTGGTCCAATCTCAGCTTTAGATTGGAGTAGGATGTTGCCAGTATCAATTTCTTCGTCAATCAAAAAGGTAGTTACCCCAGATTCTTCCTCACCATTAATTACCGCCCAATGAATAGGGGCAGCACCTCTGTAGTTCGGGAGAAGCGAGGCATGTAGGTTGAAAGTGCCTTTAGGTGGCATCGACCAAACGGATTTTGGCAACATCCTGAAGGCTACTACAACGAAAATATCAGCGTTTAATGAGCGCAGTTCGTTCTGAAAGTCTTCATCACGGAGCTTTTCTGGTTGAAGAACCGGGATTTCATGCCTCAACGCAGCCTCCTTAACCGCGCTGGCTTTCAAGTTTCTTCCCCTCCCAGCTGGTTTATCTGGAACCGTCACTACTGCAACAACATCGTGATCAGAATCAATCAAGGCCTCAAGAGGTGCTACCGCGAATTCCGGCGTACCCATGTATACTATTCGTGCGCTCATACCGCAAAGTTAGCGGCTGCGAATTGAATAACGTCCAATCTCATCGCGCAAAACAATCTTTTCGTCCAAGAGTAGGGCAAGTACTTTTCTAATGTCTTGGGCCTTGTAACTCGAAAGCTCCGACTCCAACTCTGAAAGTGTGTACGACCGGCTTCGTAGGGCAGTTTTAATTGCAGTGATCGGGTTACCACTCGTAGCAACCTTGCCGCGTTGTGTACAGGTGTCGCATTTTCCGCATTCAAGTCCATCTTCACCGAAGTAATGGAGCATCAAGGCAAAACGGCACTCCGTTCTGTGTTCTGCGAAGTAGATCATTGCATTCATTCGGCGGATAGACTCCTCTTGGAGTTTCAGCAATTCCTTGCGGTTAATAGGGAGATATTTGCTCTCCATCCGCGGCATCGTCCATTCTAAGCCTTGCCCACCCACCGCTGGGCGGTATTCAAGTACATTCATAGCTTCGAGCGCCTTAAGTTGCTTGGATACCGAGCTGCCCGGCAATTGAATCGCAGCGGCCAAATCTCGCTCTACAACAGCTGTAGGCCCGGTTAATATTCCGCCATACCATCTCAGCATTTGTTTGAGCAGTGGCTCGAATCTCGGATTCTGAACCTCAAATTCATACAAAGCCCTAGAGTTCATGGTGATGTGAACGATGCTTCTCGGCTTGAATCCTTCACTCAAACGAATCATGCCATATCGTTCTAACAATAGAAGAGAGGAGAAGACCTGACGCACATCCATGTCATACTTCTGAGCAAACTCCTGAATGTCTAGTCCAGTAAATACGCCTTCTCCACTGCCAATGGGTATTTGAAGGTGGTTGGCCAAAGCAGTATAAACGCGTTTGGTGAACTCAAGGTCTGGAATCATGCTGCGGGTTCGCTCTCCCAACCGCTCACTTGCGTTGGGAAGCAGTATCATGGTTGCAGTAGCTGGTTCTCCATCTCTTCCGCCGCGTCCAGCTTCCTGATAATAAGCTTCTGGACTATCGGGGAGTTCGAGGTGAATGACTAACCGCACGTCGGGCTTGTCGATTCCCATCCCAAAGGCATTGGTAGCAACCATCACGCGAACATCACCTGCCATCCACATGGCTTGCCGACTATCACGCTCCTCACGCGTTAGTCCAGCATGATATGATATGGCCGAAATACCCATCGCTGATAGGCGTGTAGCTATCTGGGTAGTTTGCTTCCTGCTTCGAATGTAAACGATTGCTGTCCCTGGATGGGCGCTCAACTGATTCAGAATCTCTTGCTCTTGATGCGAGGTCCACACAACGTTGAGCGATAAGTTCGGGCGGTAGAAGCTCTTCTGATGAACCTTTGGTTTGTCGAGTTGAAGCTTCTCCTCTAGGTCGAGAATCACTTTTGGAGTTGCCGATGCCGTAAGCGCCATAAATGGCACGCCCGGCAACCATTCCCGAATCTCAGCGATTTCTAGATAGGGTGGTCTGAAGTCATACCCCCACTGGGAAACACAATGCGCCTCATCAATGGCTACGAGATTGACGTTCATCTTCTTCATTCGCTCTCTGACCAATTCGCTTTTGAGTCGTTCAGGAGAGAGGTAGAGGAACTTTATGTCGCCGTAAACAACATTATCTAGCACACGATCTAAGCTTGCATGTGGCATTCCACTTACGAGAGCCTCCGCAGAAATGCCACGCCTTTTAAGGTGTTGGACTTGGTCTTTCATCAAGGCGATGAGCGGCGAAACAACGATACACACGCCGTTTTTGGCTAGAGCCGGTACCTGATAACAAATACTCTTGCCTCCGCCTGTGGGCAGAAGTGCAATAACATCATTACCCTGCATCACCTCGGATATGATTTCTTCCTGACCTGGTCGAAATTTATCGTAACCGAAATGTTCTTTGAGTGTGTTGTGTATGTTGCTCGAGTTATTCAATCGTCTTCAAAAGCCAATTAGCGCGTTCTTCAACGTTGAATTTCGGAATTTCTACAACGTTGTAGCCAAACTCAGAATACGTTTTAACAACAAATTCATGGAGTCGCTCTAGCTTTTCAAACGATTCACGCCTTTGTTCGTCTGCGTGGTATATTTCTTTCCAAGGTGGAGTGATGAATGCCGTTTCAAAATAGCGATACTCTTCTGCTGCCTTTTTCCATTCTTCCCTTACCACAAGCTTATCAGCTTCCTGGTAGGCAATTGTGTCGATAATCGTTCTGTCGAAAAAGTGAAGCTGGCCCTGAGCTGATTCGTATTGCTCAATGCGGCCCTGCATTACTACCTCGCTAAAAGTGTCTAGATCATCCCACGGCAACACTCGAGATCCCGTATCTAAGGATTGTTGAATGATGTGCCGAGAATATTCGTGGGAACAAGGGTACCCTCTTTTCTCTAACTCATGAATGAGGCTAGTCTTCCCAGTTCCGGGACCTCCACTAAGTGCTATGCGTTTGATCGACATGGCGCAAAAATACCTAAATCAGGCCTCTGGCCTTCAATTCAAGATACTTGTTTAAGGTGTCAATAGTCAATTCATCCGGACGGCTCAACATAGCGTGTATGCCATGCTGCTGAAGTGATTGAATCAATACCTGCTTCTCCGCGATGAGTTTTGCCGCCGCAGTGCGCTTATAGATGTCAATAGTGTCTTCGGCGGATTCCCCTGCATATTCTTCCAATTCATCATTTCTAAAGAAGATAACGACCAACAAGTGTCGCTTGTGAAGGCGCAAGAGCTGCGGAAGTAATCGGTTTAAGTGATGCTTGCTTTCAATATTTGTAAAGAGGAAGAGTAGGGAGCGGGTTCTCGCCAAACTGTTCATCACCTTGTACAACAGCGGATAGTTCGCGTCGTATTCATTCGGCTGCTCGGCGTACAACGATTCTAGAATCTGAGGAAGTTGTCTAGGGTTGTTCGACGCCTTCATCATGGTGTCTATTTTCTCACCAAAGGTCACAAGACCAATTCTATCACGCTTTTGAAGCGTAACATTTGATATAACGAGCGATGAGTTTACCGCATAGTCTAGCAAAGTCATCCCGTTAAACGGCAGGTTCATTTGCCTTGATTTGTCTATCAAGCAGTATACGGGTTGCGCTTGCTCATCGGTATACTGATTGACCATTAGCTCATTTAGACGGCTTGTGGCCTTCCAATTGATACTTCGGTAATCATCACCCTCCACGTAGGCTTTGATTTGCTCGAACTCGTAATTATGGCCTATTCTTCTCGTCTTAATCGCACCGTGGTACTGCTGCAACTTCTCTATGGAAGCGAGCTGGTAACGTTTCATTTGTATGATAGAAGGATAGACGCGTATATCTTGACTCGTTTCGCACGTACACCTTCTTTCCGCAAACCCCAATGGGCTCTGGACATAGATGAGCGTGTTGCCGAATTCATACAATCCTCGAGTCTTTGGCTCTATTTCATACGTCGCAACAAAGTTGTCGTTTGAATCGACGGTTCCTTTGATTGAAAAGTTTCGCTCTTGCAGTTGAAAAGGGAGTTCATCGATGATGTTCATGCGAATCACTCTTGGTGTGCTATTGTGAATCTTGAGTGCAATCCGATTTCGATCTCCCAAACTCAAGATCTTCGCCGCTTTTCTTTCGGCCGTTATTTTACCTATTGAGTACAGTCGTAAGCTATCCCATATCAAGAGTAAGCACACGGCTAGGAATGCGCCGGCTGCTACATTGAAAAACCAATCCACCATGAAGCTCACGATGAAGAGTGCAATGACTCCTCCCATGAACCAGAAGGTTTTAGGATGAAGGGAATAACTACGGATACTCAACTTCCTCATCTTGGAGTTTCTGTTTTCTCAATGATATCCTGAAGAACATCCTTCAGCGTTACACCTTCCATTTCACGTTCCGGCGTAAGAGATAGTCTGTGGTTTAGCACAGGGTAGAGGACCGCTTGAATGTCGTCTGGAGAAACAAAATCACGTCCCTTCATTGCGGCAACTGCCTTAGATGTGCGCATGATGGCAAGAGATGCACGCGGACTAGCACCCAAGTAAAGGTCTGGGTGATTACGGGTTAGCTGCACAATTTGAGCGATGTACTTTCTCAAAGGTGCATCAATCTTGATTTGCTCCACCCAGCTTCTAAACTGTGCGATATCTGAGCCCGAGATTACGGCTTGTACCTCTGTTAAGTCTCGTGCATTCTTAGTTCCAGAGAAACGATCAAGCATTTCAATTTCCTCAACTTCGCTAGGGTATTCCATCAGAACACGGAAAAGGAAACGGTCCATTTGAGCTTCTGGAAGCTTGTATGTTCCCTCTTGCTCAATCGGGTTCTGAGTAGCCAATACGATGAAGGGCTCCGTCATTGGGTAGGTGTTCCCGTCAATCGTTACCTGATATTCTTCCATTACCTCAAATAAGGCAGACTGTGTCTTCGCCGGGGCACGGTTTATCTCATCAATCAATACAAATTGTGAGAAAATTGGTCCTTGCTTAAACGTGAAGCTCGAATCTTTCATGACGAATACGTTCGTGCCCACTACGTCAGTAGGCATGAGGTCTGGCGTAAATTGAATACGCGAAAAGTCGAGACTCGTAGCCTTGGCAAGTAACTTCGATGTAAGCGTCTTTGCGATTCCCGGAACACCTTCCACTAAGGCATGCCCATTGCTAAGCATAGCAACAAGTAGTAGGTCTATGTATTCGGATTGACCAATGACGAGCTTGTGAATCTCGTTTCGTACCGAATTCAACCGGTTGTTCATCGTAACCAAGTTCCTTTCTAGTTCTGAAACAGAATAAGAACTCGTATGGCTAGTGGAGGCCGTGTTCGCTTCCTCGGCTGCAGATGAAGTTGGTTCACTGCTGTCAGATCCGGGGATATTTGGCGCGTTCTGACGCTCATCTGGTTTATACCCCTCGTTTGGGTTGGTTTCGTTTTCAGACATGATTGTAAATGTATCTGGTTACGGAATAGACTTTATTCAACTCGTGAGCATTGAAATCTTCTGGGTGAAGTTCTGCCTTGTTGAAAAGATAGAACAGGCTTTCAATCTCACCACTGTGCTCAGGCAGCATCACCTTCAACGTGTCCCGAAGCTGATTGTCAATCTTGCCATTTCTGCGCATTCTCGTTTTGCACCATTGGGCAAATTGAAGCTTGATTTCGAGCGCAAGTGAGGCGTGATTGTTTGCTGACTTTGATTGAAGAATTCCCAAGCTCTTGGCAAATTCTAACGTTTGATTTTTCGGTCGGTTGATGATAGGGATCACACGTTGTCTTCGCTGAGTTCTGAAGATCAAGAAGGCGACTAACGATCCCACAAGTACGAACCACGCCCAACGGAGTGATCGATAGGATAGAAGGAATGTAATTGGCGAACGTTGATCAGAGCTGTTCGGATTCCTATCCTTATCATACTTAGGCCTGTAGGCGTCAAACCAATAGAATCCACTCGGCAACTCCATTGTGAAGTCCGATGCATATTGGAAATTATCCGGATTACTCAAGCAGTAATTTGTCAAGTGCGGGGCTGCCAGTAGAATGATGTAATACCCGTTTCCTCTTGGAACTTTCCATCCGATGATTTCATCTTCAAAATCGGATACATGTGTAATCACTTCATACTCTGGGTAAAGCGTGTCTAGAATGTTCTTGTGAACTGAATAGCGCACCAATGCTTGAGGCAACTCATCAATTGTATCGTTGGATTGTGCGTGATTAAACGTTGAGGCTGACTTGGTCTTGGCATTCACTGCATGGATTTCTCCTGTATTCTCCAAAACGGACAATGGCAAGAAGTTCAAGGCTTGAACTGGTTGGAAGAGGTTACTCTCCACTGTAAAGCTGTCAACAACGGCAGTATCACGTTTATCAAACGAAGACCCCGTAGTGATGAGTTTGTGGATTCGTACAGAATACGTCGACTCATACATCACCACAACATGTCCAGCCGTAACCATACTATCCAAAACGAATTCATGAATAGAGTCGAAGAAGGGCTGACGGTTCACAAAGGCGATTGTACCGAGCTTATTTGAATCCATATCCCAGTTCCAATCCTCAATCGGACCAATCTGCATCTCGATATCTGTACCATTTCTTGCCTCAATCAGCTCGTGATACATTCCCAAGTCGTACGGCGTTTCACCTTCTTTGTCTAACCCATAGTACCAATGGTCTTCACTTCGCAACAAGAAGTAAGCTATGACTGCCACTGCAAGGGCGAGAACTACGTATATGACCGCATTATTTTTCATTCTGCAATGATTTTACGCGGTTCATCCATTGGTCAAATCCAACAGAGTTTATGGGTTTGTGTCCGTACCACACACGATCGAAAACGACAACGGTTTCAGCGTAACCTTGACGAACCGTATCATTCACTATCTCCAACAGATACTGGCCATTTGTCTTATATGGTTCCCAGCTTATGTGGTTCTGATTGTGCAGGGATCTGAGTAACTCCAGGAAGTTCAAGTGAACTAGCATCCTCAAGTCTTGTTCTGCGCTTGCTTCTTCGAGTAGTTCATCGAGACTGACATTAAGAAGGTCTTGTTCAGCATGCTCGACCGAAGTAGCTGCTTTCAATTCACTAACCTTGGCATTATCCATTCGCTGCTGATAAAGCCAAATCAAGTAAACTACAACAAGTATGACCAATACGGCTAACGCAGTACTCAGCCAAGCATTCCTAGTAAACCAGCTCGATGTAGGTGGATCCACTTCCAGCTCTTCAATCGGCCGCTGACGCTCTTCACGTTCAGGCTTTGGCTCGATATCCGAGTAGTCGTAGTCTTCGCGCAATTCATCGTAGGCCTCTTTACTGAGTCCTTCTTGAGCAAAAGAGTTTGGATTACAAGCGATTACCGCTAAGAATATAAAGAGATACTTATACAGCCTCATCGATACCATATCTCTTTTTACGTGGTGGAATACTTGCGATATTTTCTCTCAATTTCTTGGCAGTAATTTGTTCATCCAACGTTTCAGTCAATAACGCTCCACCGAATTGCGCACTTGCCAAAACGAGCAAAACAGTTAAGAACGCTAGAAATGCAAGAACACCCAGAGAAATCAGCGATTCGCCTTGATTCCATGCAGTGAAAGAATTCAAAAAGTAGAGTAGGACACTGGCTAGGGCGCTTTGAATTAGAATGATTGCGAGAACGAGCGACAATCCACTAATCATCACCCAACCGAATACCTTACCGAAGTTTTCAAGGAAGCTTCCCAAAGCCTTACCTAAGGCCTGTAAATAACCAAGATTGCCAATGTACGCCCTAGCCATAGTCAATGTTAATAGGGGGTAGCCAACAGACAACACCACAACAATCCATGCACCGTGCACACTTAACAAGCTGCTAATGGCGAGAAGAACAATCGCGTTGGCCAGGCAAAGTAATGCAGATTGATGCCACTTCTTAGTTCCTTTGTACTTCCAACTCAGCACCATGGTTTGGACAATGGAGACGGATGTAACGAAGAAAATCGAGCTAAGTATTGGATTCCCAGAGGATAAGAAGAAAATCTCGATCGTGTTCTCAACTCCATAAATCACAGCTTCAATGATGGAAGCCGTGATGATGATGTATGCATTCGAAGTTTCCAATATTACATTCTCCCAGAGCTCCTCTGTGAGATAACTGTAGGCTATTGTCCCCGCCGCAAGTAGCGTTGGAATCCAAATAAACTTGGACAGCCATTTTGAGAAGTAGTGGATTGAAACCTGGAATATTTCACCCACATTCATAATGTCATTCTCGTCAATCGGCTTGCTAGCAATAATGCCCTGATCTGTAGGCCTATCCTCAACTCGCTGCAATTTGCGGCCATATCTCCAAGGCAGATAAACGAAGTAGCCTACCATGATGAACAAGTTCGTCAATATGAACAACAGCCTGTAAATGTTTGGGATATCGTCATGTCGCGTGACATAGGCTTCCACCCAAGCGGCGAAGATGATAAAGGGAACAAGGGCTAAGATCACCTTCATGCCCCGATAGAACTGCAGTCGTAAGGATAGTAATCGGCTGTAATTTCCTGGGAATAGATATCCGGAACCTAGTAGCAGTCCTGCACCGCCGCCGAGTATGATGCTCGATAGCTCCACGGTACCGTGTTGAAATATGGTGAGGAAGCTAGGAATGAATAATCCTTTCTGGATGAAGTAATACTGAAATACTCCTACCATGATTCCATTGGTCATCAAGGCACCAATGGAACCAATTCCGAAGAAAAGCCCCATGACAAAGCAGAAGATGAGAACCCACAGGTTGTTTAGGGCGATTCGCGTGAACATGTCGAAACTGTCCGCCTTCTTGTACACCGCCATAGGATCATCATTCGCGATGTTCTCTTCTGTCATCTGCACATAGCCTTCGCTCAAGATTTCGTTAGCAAAGGCGGAATCTTGCTCCAGTGAAAATGCACCGATAACGATGGCTATCGCGAAGATGGCAAAGGCGAGTAAAAACTGCTTTCTACCATGGTACATGATGCTTGGAATCTCTCTCAACCAAAACTGACTTATCGGATTCTTCTTCGATTCACGATTTTTGTGAATGAGTCGGTAGATGTCAGATGTTAAATTATTGAGATATAAGCGAATAGACCTCCTTCTGTAGAATGTCTGCGCATGCCCTAAATCATCCGTTAGTTGGATGTAATCTTCACCGAGTGAGGAGTTTAGTCCTTTTTTTCTGCGAGATTTTTTGAGAGCTTCAACAGACTTTTCGAGAGGAGCCCAGCGGGCGGAGTTTTCTTTTACGAATTGACTTTCTTTCATAGAGGTCAGGCTAAAATAGAAATTCGTTTCGTTGAGTCAACATTAAATGAAAGAGGTTTTCTATTTTCACCCCTTATGAAAACTATTGATGTTCTCACCCCGCAAAACGTAAAGCTGGAATTGCAGTTGGCCCCAGCAGGAATACGAATTGCGGCCTTCGCTCTCGATCAAGTGTTTTTTCTGGTCCTACTGTTTCTCATCACCTACACCATAGGTGAGTTATTCAGTTATAATTCAACTACCTACGAGATTTTCATCTACTTCATCTTCTTGCCATTCATCATCTTTTATTCGATGATTATGGAGTTGATTTGGAATGGACAAACGATAGGAAAGAAGCTCTTGGGAATTCGCGTAATGCGGATGGATGGCGAGCCGGTTGGTGTCGACGAGGTTCTGTCGCGCTGGTTTATGCGACTCGTTGATATCCTAATGAGCGCGGGCAGCCTCGCCTTGCTCATGGTTTCTACAAGTCGCTATCGCCAGCGTTTTGGGGATGTGTTAGGAGGAACTATCGTTGTTCGCGAGCGAAATGCGCAACAATCGGTAACACTCTCGCATGTGATGAAGCTCGATACAAAGGACAGTTATGAACCTGTGTATCCAAGAGCGCGCCTGCTTTCGGAAGACGAAGCTCTTCTCCTAAAACGTACATTGGTACGCTACGAATCTCGTCCAAATGAAGGACATCAAAAGGCCATTGTTGAGCTTTCTAACAAGCTAGTGGAAGTGCTAGAAATAAAAAAGGCGGAGAAAAAACATACTGATTTCCTCCGCACTCTCTTAAAAGATTATATCGTCCTTACTCGCTAAGGCTTTGCATTATAGCGACATAAGGCCTTCAATGCCCTCTGCATCTCGGTATCTCTCGATAACCGATTCCGGTGACATCATCATCTCCTTGGCAGTGATAGCCACAAAGTTTCCATTCTTGCTTGTACGCATAGAAACTTGCGACTCCTTAGTGTTAAAGAGGGCTTCTACCTGAGCCACCTTCTGATTATCGGCCGGCACGATGAACTTAAACATGTACACCGATGGCCATTTTTCCAAGTCGCTGAGCTGTTGTCTCAGCTTTTCGTACTTCGCTTCGCGATCTGCACTCATTGTTTCCTCCTTATTTTGAGATTGCAAATGTCTGAAGAATGCTCGAACTTCCCTAAAAACTTCGTTATGAGAACACTCGATTCATGGTTCGCCGAATATTCTGAAAGTCATCAGAATCCTTTGAATAAACTCATCCATTGGATTTGTGTTCCGAGCATATTCTTTTCGATTCTAGCATTAGTGTCGTCTATACCCGCCCAAACCTTACAAAACCTAGCGCCAGAGTCCATGGCATGGTTCGCAAATTGGGGCACACTCATCCTAATCTTTGTATTGATATTCTATTACCGCCATTCCGTTCCAATGGGAATCGCGATGACCGCATTCTCCATACTGTGCATCATTGGTGTGGAAGCGCTTCGAGTGTTGCCATTTCCAATGTGGGCGACAGCGCTAATTATTTTTGTTGCGGCTTGGATCGGACAGTTTTATGGCCATCAAGTGGAAGGGAAGAAGCCTAGCTTTTTAAAAGATCTCCAGTTTCTGCTCATAGGACCGGCTTGGTTGATGGGATTCATCTTTAAGAGCGCAGGAATTCGGTATTGACCAAAAAAAAAGAGGGAACCTTTCGGCTCCCTCCCATAACAAGGCTGATGTATTATATTAATCCATCAAGTCTTCAACGTGAGATGTCACCGCTTCCTTGTGCATCATCACAGAAATAGTTTTATAGCGAACGTACGCCTCTGAAACATAGAGGTATCCAGGACGATAATCGTTATCGCGAATTCCCCAGCTGTTCTTTACAATGTAATAGATGTCGCCATTCTGGTCTTTAACCTTACCGGTGATTTGCATGGCGTGGTCATCCGTAGTTTCGTAGTTGTCGTATGCAGCCTGACGAATTTCCTGTGTTACTTCCATCTGTGGACACGGAGCCTCAAAGCAAGCAGCTTTCTCCTCGTCGGTGAGCATGTCCCAATTGTCAGGCGCTAGTGCTAGGCCAGAACGCAGACTAAACCAGCCGCGCTCGATATCTGCAGCCCAGGCAACTGTATATCCTTCTTCCAGGGCGTTGTCGATGTTCGACATCATCTCATCAAGCTCTACGTTAATGGAACTTCCCCAAGTCCAGTTGTCAGGAACCTGAATTTGTACTTCCGTTTCGAAAGGGTAGTGGGTCCAAGATGTCAACTGTACATAGTCAGCCGGGTTTACGCCAACCACCTCATCGGCGAATGAACGCGGAGTGTACTTTTTACCGTCGTACTCGAATTCCGCAGGGAATTCTCCCAAATAGGCGTCTAGATAGGCAGTGAATGCCGCCTTCCAAACAGGAGTAACACCTGAACGGTTGTGATTTTCGATGACCGCATCAAGGATGCCTTTTAGCGCTGATTCTAGCTCACCATGCTCATTCATTTCAGTACCGTAGTTCAAACCTCGGTATGCGTCTTGTGGAACAGCACCGTATTTGTCAAGGACATACATCACATCAGGCAATGCGCCGCCTTGTGCGAAGTTCAGGTGACCGTGAAGGCGAACGTACTTTTCAGCTTTGTCGATATACACCTGACGAACCGTGAACATTTCAGAAAGGTCGATTGGGTCTTTACCCATGCGGATCATTTCTGATTCAACGAAAGAGCTTGTAGCGTAACTCCAGCAGGTGCCTGAGCTCGCTTGGTTCTTTACGGCAGTGGCGTCAAGGTCGATGATGGTTTCGAATTCATACCCTGGCCCCTCAGCGGCATTTCCTTGGTTTGCTTGGTTAACCAAGTTGTCTTGACCAAAGGCAGTCAAACTAATGAATCCCAACACTGGGATAAGCATTTTCTTCATGTTTGCGGAGTTTTTCGTTTAGAAGTCGTGCAAGATAAACATCGAAGCGAAATACGACTTGTTCACAGTTGCCAATTCGTCTAATTCCATAAAAAAAGCCGCCCGAAGGCAGCTTTTAAATTTTGTTTTATGTCGATTAAGCGAACTGTGAAGACACTTTCGCGTTCTTCGGACCTTCGCTGTAGTCGTAAAATCCTTCTCCGGATTTAACGCCGAGTTTACCAGCGGTAACCATATTTACGAGTAATGGGCACGGAGCATACTTCGGATTTCCAAAGCCTTCGTGCAGAACGTTCAGGATACTCAAGCACACGTCGAGTCCGATAAAGTCGGCCAACTGTAGAGGTCCCATTGGATGAGCCATCCCGAGCTTCATGATAGAATCAATTTCGCTTACACCAGCAACCCCTTCATGGAGTGAGATGATTGCTTCGTTGATCATTGGCATCAAGATTCTATTTGCAACGAATCCTGGGTAGTCATTACACGGTACTGGAATCTTGTTCAACTTCTTTGAAAGATCAACAATGATGTCCGTGGTTTCATCAGAAGTGCTGTATCCGCGGATAATTTCAATCAGCTTCATGACTGGTACTGGGTTCATGAAGTGCATTCCAATAACCTTGTCAGGGCGCTTCGTTGCGGCCGCAATCTTAGTGATGGAAATGGAAGAAGTGTTTGTAGCGAGGATACAAGCGGCAGGTGTTAGCTCATCTAATTGACGAAACAAGTCGAGTTTGATGTCGATACGCTCTGTAGCTGCTTCAACAACCAAGTCAGCGTTCTCAACAGAAGGCTTCAATTCCGTAGAAGTGGTGAGTCTTCCCAGAGCGGCATTTTTGTCGTCTTCTGAAATGAGTTCTTTGGATACTTGACGGTCCATGTTCTTGCCAATTGTGGCAAGCGCGCGATCTAGGCTGTCTTGTTTGATATCGAAAAGTCGAACGTTGTAACCGTGTTGAGCGAAAACGTGTGCAATACCATTACCCATGGTTCCTGCTCCAATCACTGTAATATTCTTCATCTCTCTAATTTAAAATAGGTCAATCTTATTTTCCGCGGCCTTGCAAAACTATCAAAATGGTGTAGAAGAGAATCTTCAAATCATTGAAGAAGCTGACGTTTTCAATGTAAATGAGGTCGAACTTTAGTCGATCAATCATCTCATCTACGGTTGAAGCATATCCGAACTTCACCATTCCCCATGACGTAATGCCGGGTTTTACTTTGTGCACGTGCTTGTAGTGTGGTGCTTTCGACTTGATCTTGTCGATGTAATACTGACGTTCAGGACGAGGTCCCACAATACTCATTTCACCGATAAGAACATTCAAGAACTGCGGAAGTTCATCTAAGCGATACTTGCGCATAACCTTCCCCCAAGGTGTAATTCTATCATCCTCATCGCTAGATAGTTGTGGGCCGTGTTTCTCAGCATCTTGATACATGCTTCGAAACTTGATAATGTGGAAAGGGTGTCCGTGTAAGCCAATCCGCTGCTGACGGTAAAAGATGGGGCCCTTCGAACTCTGGCGAACCATTATCGCCGTAAAGAGCATGATGGGCGAGAAGATTGAAAGTAGTAGAAGGGAAATCAATATGTCAAAAGCTCGCTTTGCAATCCGTTGCCACAAAGGCATAATCTCGTGCTTCACTTCAATCAGTGGAATCCCATAGGATTCGAGTCGAACCTTACCCACAATAATGTCGTACGTATCGGGAATAGACTTCACGCGTACATCGTGGTCCTCAAGTATATTTATAATGGCCTCGAGTTTCTCGTGTTCCTTGGATTCAATGGCGATGAGTACTTCTTCTACCTCGTATTCATCGATGATTCGCGTAAGCTCTTTGTAGTTGCCGAGTAGGGGGAGATCTTTTTCAACCAGAAATTCAATTCGCTCTCGTACGGATACAAATCCTACAAAATGGTGTCCTGTTGTATTCCGCTGTTTGCGGATCTCATTGTACAGCTTTACCGCCTTTTCGTTAGATCCTACGAGCAGGGTGTTAAACCAAATCTTTCTAGCCTGTATCCTTCTATTGGTGCGGGTTGATAAGATGAAACGAAATGTGACCGTGGGGATGAATAGGGCGCTCAGGTAAACACCGAATGACTCGTAGTACTGTTGATAATTCTCTACGATGTCATTTAAAATGAGCGCAAAGAAAATCACGATTGAACCGAGCACGTTGGATCCTAAGGTCTGGAAGATCTCTTTTAGTCGTGATCTCCTCCAAATGTCGCGGTAAAAACCAAGCAAGATGTAAATCAGAAGCCAGTAGAGAGTAGTGGTGAATAGTCCGATGTAGAACATGTTGTCCCACTCTAAACTATTTACACTAAACACTTCAGGTTCAATATATTCCTTTCGAAAAGTGTAGAGTACGGCGTAAGCGGTCAATGCGGAAATCGCATCGAACAGCAGATAGAGTGCAACCTGCTTACGCGTATTCTTCTTCATTAATAAATGAGCTTGATGTTGTCGAAGAGAACTTCCATTTCTCCGTTTCCTTCAACGTTGATGCCTCCGATGAATAGGCGGAATCCTTCGGCATTTGGAACAGCACTGACTTCCGTCACTAGGTTGATGTAGATTTTATTCCACTCCTCGGAAGGAAAGAGGCTAACGACCGGCACTTGATCTACCTGACCACCAGGTATGCGGCGGTAAACCCCAACGGTTATTACAGCGTCTGTTCTGTAGTTCATCTCTAGATATACGTTCGCTCCACCCTTTGGAAGGTCAGTATACTCCTCTGTTGTGATTACTTCGAACAGAAAATCTTCGTCAGGAAGAAACGCATACCCACTCTGTGTGCTGTTTTCATTCAGACTTGGGTCGTTGAAAATAAGGTCAGGGTCCGAAGTGCGAATCAAACCTGTATCAGCTCTTTGAGCGCGCTCAAATGCCAGGGTAGTTCCCTCAAAGTCTTCGATAGGCTTGTAGGTTATGAAGGAAGCGTTGCTGTACGAAACGCGTGCAATACTGTCTCCAGATTGATTGGGCCAAACATCGCCATCTGTTACGAAGTTGATTTGCTCTTGGTATTCGTCGTAGAAGTCGTAGATGTTGCGCAGACTTTGAATTCCATTCAAGTTAATGCCTGGGTGCAATCTAACGTCGTGAACCCCCGATTTTGCGACTGGCACAACGGCGGGTAATTCATATACACCAATGAATTCGCCATCCACCTCAACCCAAACGGTTGTGATTTTTGAGGACGCTGAGCCATGAACCTGGTAATTTGATTCTACAATCATCTCGTCGATGTGCAGATAAGAGGGCACGATGGCTGGTTCACGATCGCAAGAGGCGAGGAGGCCCGCAAGGGCAACGAACATCACGAAATTCTTCATACTTAGCTGATAACGTTTAGTGCATTCTCTAATTGCTCAGAAATCTGATGAGCAACTTCCAATGCTCTATAGCCGTCCTCTAGCGGAACTTCTGTAGGTCGTTTTTGAAGGATAGAATCAGCAAGTGACTTCAACTCGTCCTTTATCGCATTGCTTTCGGAAATCTTTGGATTCTCGAAGTATATCTGCTTCTTGCCGCCATCAGGCAGGTCGAGCACCATGGCGTACGGATTCTCTTCGCTTTCGTCGAAGGTCTTCATTCGGACAATCTCAGCCGTTTTCTCGAAGTAGTCTACCGTAATGTAGGCGTCCTTTTGGAACATTCTCGTTTTGCGCATGGTTTTCATGCTGATGCGAGAGGCAGTCAAATTGGCTACGCAGCCATTGTCGAATTCAATACGCGCGTTTGCAATATCTGGGGTGTCACTTACCACTGCAGCACCGCTCGCTGAAATTCTGCGGACATTAGACTTCACCACAGATAGCACGCTATCGATGTCGTGAATCATCAAATCCATCACTACGGACACGTCAGTGCCTCTAGGATTGAACTCCGCCAAACGGTGATTTTCTATGAACATTGGTGATTGTATAAACGGTCTGGCCGCCACAAAGGCTGGGTTATACCGTTCAACATGTCCCACCTGGGCCTTGATTCCGGCCTCTTCTGAAAGCTTAATAAGCTGTCGAGCTTCTTCCAACGTATGGGTAATCGGTTTCTCAACGAATACGTGTCGAGATTTTCGAATGGCCTTAACTGCACAATCGAAATGGGATAGAGTGGGAGTGACGATATCAACTACATCCACTGCATCAACAAGATCCTCGATAGTGGGAAAGCGCTTCAGGCCGGTAGCTTCCACAGCGGCAGCTGCCTCGTCATTCGGATCATAGAAACCAACCATCTCGTAGGTTTCGGGTAATAATCCGATACATTTGATGTGAATCTTTCCAAGATGTCCTGCACCGAGGACGCCTATCTTCAAGGGCATAATTCGAGGTGTTTGCTGCCAAAGGTAAGGCAAATTGGCAGAGCGAATGGCAGAAATTCTGAATGTGATTTGAACGGCTGTTTGTTAATTTCGTGCCTGCGAAACTACCATGAGAAAAGATACTCCCAAACATCAAGGTCTCCGCAACCAACTGGTTTCAATCCTGAAAGAGAAAGGGATTGAGAATGAAGCAGTGCTGGAGGCAGTCGGCAAAGTGCCACGTCATTTGTATGTAGACAGTTCATTTGAGCAGTTTGCGTACAAGGATCAAGCATTTCCAATTCGTGCCAATCAAACCATCTCTCAACCGTATACCGTTGCCTTCCAGTCGGATTTGTTAGGTGTTGGCGAAGGTGATAAGGTTCTTGAAATCGGCACAGGCTCAGGGTATCAGGCCGCCGTACTTTGCGAAATGGGAGTGAAAGTTTACAGTATTGAAAGGCAGAAAGAGCTCTTCGATCATACTCGAGAGCTGCTTCAACAGTTGGGCTACCGGCCTACACTTAAGTTTGGCGATGGGTATAAAGGAATGCCAACTTACGCACCTTTTGATGCAATTGTTGTCACCGCCGCAGCTCCAAATGTGCCCAATGCGTTACTCGCTCAATTGAAAGTAGGTGGCAGACTGGTAATTCCAGTAGGTGAAGTAGGAGAGGTGCAAAGGATGTATTGCATTACGCGCAAGGACGAGAAGTCATTCTCACGTGCCGTACACGGTGATTTCAGGTTTGTTCCTATGCTCTCGGATAAGGAATAACCATTGACTACCTTTGCGTCCGCATGAAAAATGATGTCCTCATTAAGAATAGAAAGGCTCGACACGATTACGAGCTTCTTGAAACCTACACAGCTGGTTTAAAACTCGTCGGAACCGAAATCAAATCGATCCGACAGGGTAAAGCCAATCTGGTGGATAGCTATTGCTATTTCAGTGAGGGTGAGCTTTACGTAAAAGGCATGCACATCGCGGAGTACGACCACGGGAACATTTTCAATCATGACCCACTGCGCGACCGCAAGCTTCTTCTTTCAAGAAGAGAGTTAGACAAACTCTCCAAAAAGCTGAAAGATCAGGGACTTACAATAGTCACCTTGCGCATGTATTTAAGCGATAGAGGTTGGGCAAAACTCGATATCGCCTTGGCTAAGGGTAAGAAAACACACGATAAGCGCGATACGCTCAAGGAGAAGCAAATGAAGCGCGATATTGATAGAGCAAAGGCCTATAAATAACCTTGCTCGCCGGTGTTGAGTGATGTATTTTTGCGCTCAAATTAGCCGACATGTACAAGTCCATCATTCGTCCCCTTTTATTTTCTCTCAATCCTGAAAGTGCGCACCACTTCACCTTTAATTCGTTGAAGTTTTTGCACGCAATTCCTGGGGTAAACGCAATTGTTGGATCTAGCTTCAAGTATTCTAATCCGAAGTTGGAGACGGAGGTTTTCGGTATAAAATTTCCTAATCCTGTCGGACTAGCCGCTGGGTTTGACAAGGATGCCAAGTTGTTTGGGCCGCTTTCAAAGTACGGTTTCGGCTTTATTGAGATAGGAACACTCACGCCGGTTGGACAGCCCGGAAATCCCAAGCCGAGAATGTTCCGATTACCACAGGACGGAGGCCTCATCAACCGTATGGGCTTTAACAACGAAGGAGTAGAGGCGGCCGTGGCCCGACTTAAGAAGAGACAACCCGGATTGGTCATTGGCGGAAACATCGGTAAGAATAAGGTCACGCCAAACGAAAATGCAACCGACGATTACGTGAAGTGCTTTGAGGCACTTTTTGACTACGTAGATTACTTTGTGGTAAACGTAAGTTCTCCCAACACACCTAACCTCCGCGAACTTCAAGACAAAGAGCCACTCACTCAACTGCTAAACACGCTAGAACAGCGAAATGCCAAGAAGGCTGCACGCAAGCCAATTCTATTAAAAATCGCACCCGATGTCACTGATGGCCAATTGGTAGACATCGTGGAAATTGTGAAAGACTCTGGCATCGACGGCGTAATTGCAACCAATACGACCATAGATCGTTCGGGCCTTACAACGTCTTCTGAAATTGTAGAGTCGATCGGAGCAGGAGGACTGAGCGGCAAGCCCGTGAGAGAGAAGAGTACAGCTGTAATTCGTCGACTCAGTGAATTGTCAAAAGGCGCATTTCCTATTATCGCGGTAGGCGGAGTTTACACTGCGGAAGACGCGAAGGAAAAGCTCGAAGCCGGTGCTAGTTTGGTACAAGTATATACAGGATTCATCTACGAAGGTCCGGCCATGGTAAAGCGAATTCTCAAAGGCTTGGTGAAGTAACAACGCTTTTAATTCGATTGGCGATTTGGTATCTTCGTGCGGCCAAAGGCTCAAGGCTTACCCATGAAAAAATCGCACGATTCGCACATGGACATCGTTGAATGTCCGCGTGATGCCATGCAAGGCATACATCCGTTTATCCCCACTCAGCGCAAGGTTGACTACATCAATAGTCTGCTCAAGGTTGGATTTAACACCTTAGACTTCGGTTCTTTCGTTTCTCCAAAAGCGATTCCTCAACTCAGAGATACACAAGAGGTGCTCGACAAGCTCGATTTAGATGGCGTAGACACTAGACTTCTCAGCATCGTTGCGAACGTGAGAGGAGCAGAGTTGGCCTGTGCAAATGAGCAAATCGACGATTTGGGCTTTCCTTTTTCACTTTCTGAAACGTTTCAGCAACGCAACACAAACCGATCGATGTCGGAAGCATTCGACATTGTGAAAGAAATCGGTGAACTGACTAGAAAGCATGACAAGCGCCTGGTTGTCTATCTCAGCATGGGGTTTGGAAATCCTTACAACGAGCCATGGAATGTGGATATCGTTGAGGAATGGGCTGAGAAGATGGTTTCAGAAGGAGTAGAAGTCCTTTCTTTGAGTGACACGATTGGAACCTCAAATCCAGATAGCATTGAGTATTTGTTCAGTGCCTTGATTCCGCGTTTTCCTAAAGTGACCTTTGGCGCACATTTACATACCACACCCGACACATGGCATGAAAAAGTAGACACCGCGTGGAAGGCTGGTTGTAGAAGGTTTGATGGAGCAATCAAAGGTTTTGGAGGATGCCCAATGGCCGCCGATGACCTCGTGGGCAACATGCCTACCGAAAAGCTTCTGAATTACGCCGCGCAGAATAAGATTGAAACCGGCGTAAACGGCCTAGCATTCGAAACCGCCTACAACGAAGCCTTAAAAACATTTCCCTGAACCGGGAATTTAGTTATACCTTCGCAGCGTTCACGGTGTCCCGACTATTCGGGATGAAAAGGGAATTCGGTGAGAATCCGAAACTGTACCCGCAGCTGTAAATCCGTAAATTCTTGAAAACAGCTCTAGCCACTGGATATTCCGGGAAGGCGTTTTCAAAAGGATGAGTCAGAAGACCTGCCGAGAACCATAGGACACATGTCTCTTCGGGAAGAAAGAGTAGTGGTATGAAAGGTAATCGCAAGTTACATATCATCTCGTGTGCATTGCTCTGCACAACATCGCTGTTAGCTCAAAATGAGCTAGAGACAGTTACCATTATTTCTTCTAGGCTACAACACGCCCTCTTTAACGAGGATATGCGCGTCGATTCATTGGAAATTCGTCCATATGCCGACGTCAACCTCAGTGAGTCTATTCGTTCCGAGTCGTCTATTTACGTACGTTCTTATGGGCCAGGCCTGGCTTCAACGGTAAGTCGACATGGATTTAGTCCCTCACAATCCATGGTATATTGGTACGGAGTGCCCTTAAATTCACCAGCCCTCGGGCTCACGGATTTATCGACCATACCTTCTTCTTCCGCTGTTCTTCTAGACGGTGGAGCAGGAGGAACACTATTCGGCTCTGGATACATGGGAGGTGGCATACATCTCGAGAACCCTAGCGTTCCCATGGGTTGGAGGATAGAAGAACACTTCGATTACAGAACCTCAGGCTTGTATAATCAACGTTTCACCGCAAGTCATAAAGGTGAGAAGTTTCGACACCGAGCCGTGATATCCAATACTAGGGGCCCGCAGGACTATTTGTATACCGACTTATACGGAGTGGAAAGAAGTCGACTGGGAGCAGATCAATCTCTTCTACATGCCGAGTATTATGGTCAGTATACTTACAGCGGGGGCCTTGTTTCATGGGGTGTTTGGGTTTCTGATATGGATCGAGGTATTCCTAGAAGCATAAGCGAGTCATACACGGAAGGGGCTCGGCAAACAGATGAGAATGCCCGTGCCTTTATCAAATGGAACCAGCGTGGAGATCGTTGGGACCTGAAAGTTAGACTTAGCGGGTACTACGAAGACCAACGGTACACGTCAACCGTAATCTCTGATACCAATATCGCCGTGGCTTCCTATGCACAAACGGATTTCACTTGGTACTTTTCTGACGAGTTAAAGTTGATTTCTAGCCTGGATTACGCCTATCAATATGTGAAAGGTACAAGCAAGAATCCTAGTAATATTAACAGAATTGGAGGTGCAGCAATACTCGTTTACAACCCGCACAAAGACTGGACATTCAGTGGAGGCGGACGTGTCGATCATCAAAATACGACCACGCCTTTTATTCCAACAGTTGAGGCTAAATGGAGCAAATACGGCTGGTCTGCGCAAGTAGACTACAGGAGCCACTTCAGGTTCCCAACATTGAATGATCTATTCTGGACGCCGGGAGGCAATCCGAATTTGAAGCCAGAGTTCGGTCGAACAACGGAGTTATTGCTGGCAAAACGATTAAACTACAATCGTACCCAACTTGAATTAAAGGCTTCTGCCTTCACCGCACAGATCGATAATTACATTCAATGGGTGCCTACAGGAGGATTTTTTGAACCCCAAAATGTTCGTCGAGTGGCTAGCAATGGAGCTTCTGCGGGATTTGAATTGTCCCTACCCATACAAGCGGTTACGATGAGCTTCACTAGTAATTACAGTTTTACACGAGCCACCGTGTTAGAAAGTGAACGGACCGGTGACCCGGCAATAGGAAACCAGCTGATCTACACCCCTCAGCACAAGGCTACGTCAGGACTAAAGCTGAATTTCGCGTCGTGGAGTTTCTATGCAGACGCGCAATACTACGGAGAGGTTCACACCACTTCGGATAATCAAGAAGTATTGGCCATAGATCCTTTTGTCAATGTAGATGCAGGAATCGGCAAACGATTCGAATACAAGAAATTCTCAGCTATAGCTCGTGTTGGTTGCCGCAATGTGACCAATAGTGAAGTATACTTTCAAAGATTTTATCCCATGCCTGGAATCCAAGGCACATTTTCTTTAACCATTCAATTTCAATCAAATGAGAATTAAACTATGGCTCCTTATCGGGCTAAGTCCAATGTTGTTGTCTTGTTCAAATGACGACGATGACGACGATGATTCTGGTTCAGACGATAAGTACAACAACGGGGTGTTCATCAGTAATGAAGGCCCATTCCAAGGAGGAAATGGCACCTTGAGTTGGTATGATTTGTCAGACAAGAGTGTAACAAACGATTTGTTTCTAAGTGAAGTAGGTAGACCTCTTGGAAACGTTGTACACAGCGTTCACGTATTCGATGAATACTTGTACATCGTTGTAAATAACAGTGGTGTAGTAGAAGTGGTAGAAGCTGATGAGATGGAACATGAAATGACCATCACTGGCTTGACCAACCCTCGTTATGCGCAAGGCATTTCAGAGGACATTGTAGCAATTACAGATTGGGGAACTAATACGGTGGAGATTATTAATGCTTCGAACTCCTCAGGCGTTGCGAGCATTAGCACTGGAAACGGACCCGAAAGAATGTTGCTCAATGGCAATACACTATACGTTGCCAACAGTGGCGGTTTCGGCCTTGATTCCACTGTAGTGCTGATAGACATCACCTCAAATGCGGCGGTAGACACCTTCTATGTGGGTTACAATCCGAATTCTATGATTATCGACGCCAACGGAGCGCTTTGGGTACTCTGCGGAGGATATACAGATTGGGGTGACCCATCTAACAACCTTCCTGGTTCACTGTACCGCTTGAATGCAACTACTGGCGCAGTGCAAGACACCTTCCAATTTGGCGATGCTCCACGTCCAACCGGACTATGCACAGGTCCTGTTCAGCAGGAGATGTACTTCTTGGACAATGGCTATGGTGGAAATCCATACCGAATGAGCTACACGGCCACTGAATTACCATCTACTCCGATGGTTACTGGAGCAAACGGTTACGCCATTGGGTTGGATCCACGTAATCTAGACCTCTACATCGCCGATCCAGTAGACTATGCAAGCCAGGGTAAGGTGTATAGAATGGATGTTGTTTCCGGAGCTATGCTCGACACCTTGAACGTGGGGATTATTCCTGGTAACTTCGAGTTCAACTAAGCTTTTCTATCGCCATTTCGGCTACTATTGGAGCCATGGCGACGCCCATTCCGCCTAGCCTGGCAGCTAGGATAAGATTATCAGAAAGCGCCTCTATACGGGGCGTTTTCTCATTTTCGGCACCAAAGGCCATTGTTCCGGCCCATCTGTAATCTATATCAAAAGAGGAATCTGGTAGGAGGGTAGACCGAAGTATATGCTCCAGTTCACTCTGAATCTTCTCGCTAGTCACACGGTCTGATGTTCGTTCTCCCATTACATCGAGGTGACGGCCACCCCCGAGTAGAACTCGTTTTCCAACATTTCTGAAATACCAATACCCGCGATCGAGATGGAAGGTGCCTTCCAGCTTCAAGTTGGGTATTTCACTCGTCATTAGAACTTGGCCTCGCGCCGGGTAGATGTTCTCTTCCGGTAATAATTGCTTGGTCAGACCATTCGTTGCAACGATACATGCTTCTGCAGTCCATTTAACGCCAGATGTATCGATTGCCACAACATGAGGAACCGTTTCGATAGCTGTAATTTCAATACCATTTATGAACTCTACGCCGCGCTCTCTGAGCGCTTTTTCTATCAGAATACAAAGCTTGGCAGGGTGGAGTTGCCCTTCGTGCTTATTCAAGAAGGAATGGGGGAGTACGTCCATTCCAAATCGCGAGGTGCTTGAATCCGTTTGATAGGTAGAGTCGCCAACTATTGGGTTGAGAATGTGATTGAGGTATTCGAGCTTATCATTCAGATTATCAAAGACTTCTGTCTCTGAACTTTGAAAGATTTCCCATCCGCCAGTCATTCTAAAGTCAAAGCTTTTTGGAGCGAAATTCTGAAGGTAGAATTGCAGTCCTCGATAACGTTGTTCGACTCTTTGCAGGGTGAGTTCTTCGCCATCAACCTGAAGGTCTTCGTAGATTTCGGAGGGTGACCCAAAGCAAGCAAAACCCGCATTTCTTGTGGATGCTCCAAAAGGGAACGGACCACGCTCTATGATGCGTATTCGTCTTTTTGGAAATTTACGAGAAGCATGAAAAGCAGAAAGGAGGCCTGTTAGACCTCCTCCTATTATCATAATGTCGCAATGCGATGCTACGGTTGATTTCTCCCAATAGCTAAGCATTTACGCTGTTTGTGCTGAAGTAATACGTGCTGTAATTGCTTCTTTGGCAGCAATCATAATGGTTCCGTATGCCAACGTTCCTAAGATTGAGCCCTTCAAGAATGGAATACCTGCGGCGTATGACGTCATCAAGCCAGTAAAGTCTTGGGTATAAAGTGCAGGATTACCCATCCAAGCTCCGAAGTTTGTAACCAAGAAGAAGAGAAAAGCTGAACCTACACCGTAACCGATAAAGCTTCCAATTTTGTTGAGTTTAGCACTTTTCATCCCATAACGACCTAAGATTGCGATTGCGATGTAAGATCCATAGGTGAATCCCATGCCTGGGTAGAACAGTGTGAATCCGTCGTTATATGCAGCGTGAACCGTGTTGTTTAGCACAACATCGCTTGCAAAAACAGCCACAAGTGGAACTAGAATGGCAAGTTCAGCACGCTTGAGCCAAGCTCCACCGAGCAGTGCTACAGCGAATACGGCAGTAAAGTTGCCTAGGTGTGGAATCAAGCGAGTAAAAGCAGCGGCTAGAAGTAGAACGGCTACGAGAATAAGGTTCTGACGACGGCTCATAAAATTCAATATTTAAAGCAAAGGTAAGCAGATGGTGTGTTTGCACAAAATCTAGGCGTGATAGAGCTCATAGGCTTCTCTTTCGAGTTGCTCGCGATGCTCAGGGTGCGCAATTTTAATCATCGCATCCACTCGTTCGCGAATAGATTTACCATACAAATCTGCCACGCCGTATTCGGTAACAACATAATGCACGTGGGCACGTGTGGTCACAACGCCCGCGCCAGGCTTGAGTTGAGGCACAATCTTCGACAAGCCTTTATTGGTTTGACTTCCCAGGGCGATGATCGGCTTACCACCTTCGGAAAGTGATGCGCCTCGTATGAAATCCATTTGTCCGCCCACGCCAGAGTAGAATCGAGTGCCAATACTGTCGGCGCAAACTTGACCCGTTACATCCACTTCAATGGCACTGTTAATTGCAACTACTCTTGGATTCTTACGAATCACGGATACATCGTTGACGTATGCGATGTCCAACATATTCACCATCGGGTTATCGTGAATGAAGTCGTATAATTTCCGAGTTCCGAAAGCGAAACCACTCACAATTTTGCCCGGATGAATGCGCTTTTGGCTGTTGTTGATAACGCCAGACTCAACAAGTGGTATTATACCATCGCTGAACATCTCGGTATGGATTCCCAAATCTTTATGGTTGCCCAATTTGGCTAAAACGGCGTTGGGGATTGACCCAATGCCCATTTGCAGCGTAGAGCCATTCTCAATCATTCCAGCGATGTTCTCGCCTATGAGCGCTTCTTCTGCTGATATTACGCCTGGAGCATGCTCTGGAAGGTCTTGCTCGTGTTCTACCGCATAGTCAATGTCATTCAGGTGAATGAGGCCATCTCCGTGAGATCTGGGCATTTTGGGATTAATCTGGGCAATGACAAGCTTCGACATTCTCCAAGCCGCGTTGGTGGCATCAATTGACACTCCCAATGAACAGAATCCGTGCGCATCTGGAGGCGACACCTGAATCAAGGCTACATCCAATGGTATGATTCCCTTCCTGAACATTCCCGGAACCTCACTCAAAAAGGACGGAACGAACTGTGCTCGGCCATTCCAAATGGCCTTGCGAACATTGGCGCCGATAAAGAGGCAATACACATCGAAAATACCTGCAAACTCCGGTTCGGCATAAGGAGCGTCGCCATCCGTGTGAAGGTGATAGATCTTATTACCGTAAAGCTGACTACCCCGTTCGGCTAATGCATGAACCAGAGCCTGAGGGGCAGCGGCTGCAGTGTGGATGTATATGTTTTGTTCTGGCTTAACGTGTTGCAACGCATCGGTTGCAGAAACAAAGAGTGCCATTAGAAGAAGACCCTTTTAAATATGAAGATTAGGATGAGCACCATGAGGATTCCTAGAAGTACGCGACTTCCCCCGATCCCGAACTTGTCGTGCGTTTTCGAGTCCTTGCGGTACGACCAAATCAAAAAGAAAACAAAAGCAACCGCGAAAATGGCTGCAAAAATCCAATGTCCTGTAGTGATATTTTCCATCTCTTATTACCTTGGGTTCAAAGGTACATTGCCAAGAACATCCAATTGCTGATAAAGATCAGCCTATTTCAAACTTTTATGAAAAAACAGCTTTCTGCAGTCCACCATTTTCACGAAACCTACAAGATTCCTCAAAACGAAGCGCCTGTGGGTGAAATCCCTACTGATCAGTATTTGCTGCGCTATAAATTGATGAGAGAAGAGAATGAAGAATACTTAGAAGCCGCTCAGAACAACGATATCGTGGAAATCGCAGATGCTTTAGGCGACATGCTCTACATCCTGTGTGGTACCATTCTCAGTCATGGTATGCAAAACGTAATCGAAGAAGTTTTCGACGAAATCCAAAGAAGCAATATGTCCAAGCTTGGTGAAGATGGACAGCCGATCTACCGCGAGGATGGTAAGGTGATGAAGGGGCCAAACTATTTCAAGCCTAATCTCAAAGAGATACTAGACAAGCACGTTTAGTAGGTCGAATGAATCACATACAAGAGCAAGTCGATGAGTTCTTGCTCTTCTTCCGTCGGACTCATCTCCTGTGCATCACCTAGGGTTTGCAGTGCCTCAGTCCTTTTATTTCGAACGATGAGCACATCGGCTTTCATGATGTACAACTGAACGCTCGGCTTCATCTTGATGCACGCATTTAACCACTCCGTTGCCTTGTCTAAGGAGTAATCAGATCTGGAAAGTGAAGTGTGCGTTCGGATGATTTCAACCATTTGCTCGTCCGTTGGCTCCAATTTGATGATCTGCTCATCGGTGACCCGAATGTAGTTCTCAAAATCGTTGAGGCCCAGGTAATAGTCTTGCCAAAGCAAGAGTTTATTGTAGGCGAGCAAGTTCTCCGGATCAGCAGAATCGCGAACAACGGTTGGCAGAAGTTGTAGCTCCATGTTTTCAACCATGCTACTATCCATCGTGCTTACGGCGATCTCTAAATTGAAATTGTAAAGTCTATCATAGTACGCTTGCCATGGGAACTCTTCGCCAAGCGTTTGTTCCCAATCAATTTTGATGTATTGATAGAGGGGAGAGGTGAGGTCGCTCACGTACGTCATGATGTACGGCCAGTATCGATCCGATTTCAAGGAATCAAGGTTCAAAGAGTTGCGAAATGCACTCACTAATCTCGTTTCATATTGAGGTTGGTTCGCACCAGCGATATAAAAGAGATCGAACCATTCTTCCACGGAAAGGGTGTCACCACCGCGCATGGCATACGGCATGATAGATCCGTAGTTCTGCGTAAGAAACCCAACTTTGTCACATGCACGCATAAATTTCTCATGCTCCATGACGCCAGCTTCCATTTTCCAAACGAATTCAGATCCCGTCATCCAAAGGGAAGAAGGCACACTCCCAATATCAAAGCCAGCCGCAAAGCTCCTGGCAAATGAAGTTCCCTCTCGGATGTAAATGCTCAAGTAATTCTCATTCAAGTAGTCTTCAACTACGTCTCTCCCCAAGGTTGAACTCTCCATAAAGTCGCAAGGCTCACAGTCGTCGGAACTAGTGTAATAGACATAAATCATCTTGCGGTTAGCCTCGGCGAGTGCTAAAACTTCTTCCCACTGTGTTAGAGAGGTAACATAGATGAAGTCTGGCTTAGCCGTGCCAGCAAATGAAAAGAGGATGGCGAGAGTTAGGAGTAGTTTTTTCATTGGAAGATGTCGCTTCGAGTTGGTCGCTCATCATACCTTGGTCTAAAACCTTTAAGTCGCTTTTCTCCTTCAGGAATATCTTCCACCGGATAGAGCGTAGCATCAGGCTTTACAAGGAAAATGATGCGGTCAATCTTGTTATCTTGAACGCGAATTTCCAAATCACTGCAATCTGCTCGGTTGATTCCTAGCAGTACTTCATTTTCGTCGTAGGCATTGTACACGGTCTGACCATTTCCGGAAACAAATATGCGCTGTAGCTCATTCTCAACGAACTTCCCATACATGTTCTTTCCCTTGATCTGATCGTATAGAACTTCTTCGGTTTCAGACATCAAGAAAGCGTTTCCGGTCATGAATAAGCTATCCATGTTGCCATTGCGCAACTTCAGATCCATATTGTCTGAGGTCATCTGGTTGGTGCCAGTCCATAGAATAGGGGACTCATACAAATGGAATGTCGAGTCTATCTCTGAATAGAATAGAGAGTCACATCGGCCTTGGAAGTCTGATTTGAAAATTTTCACGTTGTAGTAAACTTTCAAAAACCGTTCCGCTGTGTCATTGTTCCGATAGGTGAGAAGGGTGTCACCGTTCAAGTGCAACGTATCGCCATCAACATTCAGACTGTAGATAGGATTTCCAGTAACGAATGCATAGCTACTAGATTCCTTGTAATGCGCGAAGGCGCCGGTAACTTCGTAACCTTCCGCAGTATCCCTGAGAAGTACGTTGTCGTATACTTTTCCAAATTCTCTCTTTTGATCATAGAAAATGGAATCCCCTCGAATGAGTTGCGATTCGTTGTAGATGAAAACGCTATCCACAAACCAACTCGTTTCTCTCAGGGCATTGAAATAGCCTTTCTTACAGTAGATGTCGCCGTTCTTTCCTGAGATTACAGTTCGACCGTAAAACCAGGTTTGTTCAGATTCAGAATGATACAACATAGTATCCGAGCGAACCGTGTAGTTGTCGGTTACTAAAACGACACTATCCTTGAATTGAAGCATGTCGTTGTTACTATTATAAAGGCCACGCTGGCTCCAGAGCTTTTGAGACGGACCAATAATGTTCGCCCCATTTGTGTAATAGCCCAGATTCGTGTTTCTGTCAAATTGCAGCGAAGGAGCTGTCAGTTCTAAATCTGGGTCTCTGAGGCGTACATTTCCTCGAATGTCGATTTGCTTCGTGTTGCCGTTGTAATTCAGCTTATCTCCATACAAATGAAGTGTGTCACCCTGGTTGATGTGTACGTTCTGATACGCTATGATGGAATTCGACTTCGGGAAGAAATGCGCGGAATCGCAGAACATCAACGCCCCTTCATGCGACATTCGAACATCACCAATCAAACGGACAAACTCTTTGGTTTGGCCACGTGACTTCTTTAAAGTTCGGGTATTGAGAATCTCAATCTGTTTTGCCTGCCCAAAAATGAAGGTCGACAAAAACAGAAAGAAGAATGTGTACGTGAGTTTCACGAAAGATTTATCGATGAATAGTCTGCGTTCTATCTGGTCCAACCGAAACAACTTTAACAGGAACTCCTGTTTTTTCCTCGATGTAACGGATGTATGAACGCAAGTTCTCCGGCATTTCGTCTTCTGTGCGTACAGAAGTCAAATCTTCACTCCAGCCAGGAAGTTCTTCGTAAATCGCTTCAACAAGATGATCTTCGATTTTGTAAGGCAAATGCTCAACCTCTTCGCCGCGGTATTTGTACTTCGTACATACTTTGATGGTCTCGAATCCGCTGAGCACGTCAGCCTTCATCATAAAGAGTTGAGTGACACCGTTGATGTCAATCGCGTACTTCAATGCTGGGAGGTCGAGCCATCCACAACGACGTGGACGACCAGTGGTAGCGCCAAACTCGTGGCCCTTTGCACGAAGCTCTTCGCCAGTGGCATCTTCAAGTTCGGTAGGGAATGGGCCGCTACCAACACGTGTGCAGTATGCCTTGAAAATCCCGAATACTTCGCCAATTTGGTTAGGTGCAACACCAAGACCGGTACATGCACCTGCGGCAGTTGTATTTGAAGAGGTTACAAACGGATACGTTCCAAAGTCGATGTCTAGTAACGTTCCTTGCGCTCCTTCGGCCAAGATCTTCTTGTTGGCACGCATGGCATCGTGCACGTATGGCTCGCTGTCTACAAGCTTGAGTGAACGGAGGAAATCAACCGCTTCAAACCACTCAGCTTCCATGCTATCAAGATCACACTCGTAATCATAGAGTGCGATTAAGTCCTTGTGCTTCGCAACTAGGTTGTCATAGCGCTCTTTGAAGTCTGGCAGCTCGATATCGCCTACGCGCAAACCGTTTCTACCTGTTTTATCCATGTACGTCGGCCCGATACCCTTGAGTGTACTTCCGATTTTCTTCTTGCCCTTTGCAGCTTCAGAGGCAGCATCGAGCATGCGATGAGAGGGAAGGATAAGGTGTGCTTTTCTTGAAATGAGCAGCTTCTGAGTGAAGTCGCCTTCGAACTTCTTGAGATCGTCCATTTCTCTCTTGAAAATCACAGGGTCGATAACAACGCCGTTACCTACGATATTCATCGCTTCTGGGTGGAAAATCCCGGAAGGGATGGTGTGAAGAACGTGTTTGATACCGTCGAACTCAAGTGTGTGGCCAGCATTTGGGCCGCCTTGGAAACGAGCGATGATGTCGTACTGACGAGTGAGAACGTCAACAATTTTTCCTTTTCCCTCATCTCCCCATTGGAGACCTAAGAGGATATCTACTGCCATAAAGCGTGGAACTTATTCGGTGGGGTTTGAATTGACATCTTCGGGTTTCGACGCGTTTTTGCGCGCAAAGAAATAGAGGGAATGCCCATCTACCTCAACTCCGAAAACCTCTTCAATAGTTGCCTTGATTTGTTGAATGCGTGGATCGCAGAACTCGATTACTTCTCCTGTGTCGGTGCAGATAACGTGATCATGCTGACGGTTGAAATACGACTTCTCGTAGTGTGCCTGGTTTTGCCCAAACTGATGCTTACGCACCAAACCACACTGAAGAAGGAGTTCAATAGTATTGTAAAGCGTAGCTCTACTCACACGGTAATTCTTGTTCTTCATTGAAATGTACAGCGATTCAATATCAAAGTGATCATCGCTCGCGTAGATCTCCTTTAATATGGCGTAACGCTCAGGCGTTTTACGTTGACCGTTCGCCTCTAGATAGTCGGTGAAAACCTGTTTTACCTGCTCGAAAGCTGTATCGTCCATATACTTATGAGAACAAAGGCACAAAAATAGCAATTCATATCGAAGGAAACCGTTTTACAAGCGTTCATTATCAACAATCAGAAATAATGAGCCTATCTTCGGTGTCCGCTTTAATTTGAATCAGCAATTTTCAGATGCGCATACTCTTATCTCTATCCCTTCTTATTCTTTGCCAGTGCACGGTTCAGGCGCAGTCGCGACGTGCAAGAAACTATTTTACGGATGCTCAGCAGAGTATCAGAAACAGAGATTACCAAGAAGCGATGGATGATCTAGAAAGTGCCCTCAGATCTTCTCCCGAATATGCCGAAGCTTGGTTATTAAAGGCTGATTTACATATGATGCTTCGGGAGGGCGATAAAGCGATTCAATCCTATAAAAAGGCCTACGCCAACAGTGGCAATGCTGCTGTTCTATTTAGATGGGGTAGTGCAACCCTAGAATACGGTCAGTATGCTGTGGCCGACAGCGTTCTAACCGCATATATCAATTCACCTCAAGCAAACCCCCGCTACGTTTCACAAGCTAATGGTCTACGCGATAGAGCTGCATGGGCAGCAGAAAGGGTGAGAAATCCGGTTGAGTTCGACCCGCAATACATGGGTGAACATGTGAATAAGCTGCATATGCAGTATTTCCCTGCGATTACAGCAGATGGAAATACGCTCATGTTTACGGCACGGAACCTCAATGAAATGCCGTCTGACGAAGACTTTTACTTCACTCAGAGGGATAGTTTGGGAAATTGGTCGGAAGCCCAACCGCTTCCAGGAAGACTAAACACACGCGGAAACGAAGGCGCCATGTGCTTGTCAGCGGATGGAGAATACATCTTCTACACGGGCTGTGACCGCGAAGGTGGCTTTGGATCATGCGATATCTACATAAGTTTTAGAGAAGAAGACGGTACATATAGCGAAGGAAGAAACCTCGGCGAAGCTATTAATACCAGGTACTGGGAATCGCAACCGGCACTTTCACCTGACGGAAAAACGCTCTTCTTCGTCCGCGGTAGCAATAGCCGTGGAGGGACGATGGATATTTACTATTCAAATTTCACGGAAGAGGGCTGGACAGAGGCTAAGAAGGTTGAAGGCGAGGTCAATACTCCAGCGAAGGAAGAGTCTCCTTTCATTCACTTCGATGGGAGAACCATGTACTTTGCGAGCGAGGGGCACCTAGGCATGGGACAAAGCGATTTGTTCATGGCAACCCTCCAACCAGATGGAACCTGGGGAGATGTGAAGAATCTCGGATATCCCATCAATACATACAAAGGAGAGATAGCATTAGTTGTTGCGCCAGACGGTAAAACGGCGTTCTATTCGTCCGATAGAGGGAGAATGGAAGATCGACAACACCTCTATATGTTCGAACTTCCAGAGGAGGTTAGAGCCACCCCGGTAGCTTGGATTAGTGGAGTAGTGGTAGACGATGAAACGAATCGCCCCGTGCAAGCTAAGCTTGAATTCGTGGATTTATCGACCGGCGAAGTCATACTTTCCGATGTTTCGAACCGACGAGGACAGTTTCAAGTAAGTCTTCCAAGCCATTCTTCTTATGCCTTGAATGTGAATGGAAAGGGATACATGTTTTATTCTGAAAACTTCTCTCTCGAAGATCAAACCGAAGCAACAGCCGAGTCATTATTGGTTCAATTGAGAAAGTTGAAGGTGGGCGACGCTGCGGTGTTGAGCAATATCTTCTACGAATACGACTCATACGAGCTCACGGATAATTCCACCACAGAACTAGAGAAACTCGTTCAGTTCTTGAATGAGAATCCAAGTGTTAAATTGTCGATTGACGGACACACCGATAACATCGGAGGAGCAGCATATAATAAAGAATTGAGCAAGCAACGCGCACAATCTATAGTTGACTACCTGATAGCTAATGGTATAGACGAGGGGCGTTTGGAGTCCCGTGGATACGGCGATTCGCGTCCAATTGCCGACAACTCTACCGAGGAGGGGCGTGCTAAAAACCGCAGAACGGAACTGACAATCTTGAATTTGTAAGTATTTTCTTTCAGTTTTTACTTATTTTCGTGGACACCACTAACCATGTCTCATGAAAGTAACGACCTACCTAACTACCTTACTTTCCGCGGCGGTGCTCTTATCGTGTATGCCTGAAATTGATACCGATAAGTTTACAAATTACACCTACCGTGGGGAATGGGGGATTCCGCTGGTTAACTCTCGCGTTAGCCTTCAGGATGTCTTAGCAGAAGACACCTTATTCACAATCGACCCTGATGGCGGGTTGCGACTCATTTATGAAAGCGACAGTGTTTTCGGGTTCGCGATTGACGATTTCGCCGCCATTCCTGGTCAGGACCCATTAGAAACAACCGTTCCTCTAGACGTTCCTTCTCTTAATGTCAGCACTTCACTAGGCACCATTGGCGGTGCGAAGTTCAAGCAGTTGAGAATTCGAGAAGGATCCCTAAAGCTTGAGGTTGATAACCCAACAGCCAATTCAGTTGATCTATCTGTAACGATCAACAACGCGGATATTTCGGGACAAACGTTTTCCATAAACCTGACTGCAACGCCAGGTATTTCCTCGCAAACCGTTGACGTAGCTGGGTTGGATATCGACCTTTCCAACAATGGGTTAACCGAGAATTACCTCTCATTTGAGATTGATATTCTCAGCAACGGTGGCGCTACGGCGGGTCAAACTGTTGACCTAGCACTCACGTACGAAGAGTTACTTGTAGGTAGAGCAGTTGGATATTTTGGTCAACGTACAGTAGCCGTTCCTTCTGGCAACTTCCAACTTGGAGTTGAGGCCTTCGAAAACTTCCTGAATGGACTCTACCTGGCAGATCCGACCATTGAGCTGGTTGTTTCTTCAAATGTTGGACTTCCTCTTCAACTCGATTTAGATTTGGATGGCGTAAGTACCGCAGGCCAACTTGAATCTCTTGGTCTCGCAGCCATCAATATTACAGGGCCATCTGTCATTGGTAATTACGACACAACCAATATTCTGATCGACCGTACCACGAGTAACATTGTTGATTTTATTGCAAACGTTCCCAATACCATTCTATATAGTGGTGCAGGAATTATGAATCCGCAAGGTGAAACCGGAACGGACAACTTTATCACTGCCGACGGTGAAATGCAGGTTGGTCTTCGAATCGACCTTCCTCTTGCCTTGAGAACGCAAAACCTCATTTTCCAACAAGAGATTGGGAACCTAGACTTCGGCGGTCTTACCGAGCAAACGGATGCAGTTGAGGAATTGACCTTGAAGTTCCACGTTGAAAACGAGTTTCCTTTCGATGCAGATATGAAACTGCAGTTCTACCAGAACGATGTACTTACTGACAGCGTGCTTCTCGATTTATTCGATGCCGCCCCAGTTGATGGAAACGGAAGAAGCACAGGATATCAGATTACAGATGAGGACGAAGTGCTCTCTGGCGATAAGATCAATAGACTTCTCCAAGCAGATCGCTTGGTGATGACCATTACGTTGAATACCACCAACAATGGCAATACAACAGTAAAACTATACGAGGACTACGACATCCTGGTTCAGTTAGGAGTAGATGCTAAACTCAATTACGATCTGTAATGAAGAAGTTAGTATACACCTCCGCATTGTCGATTATCGTTGCAGCAGGAGCTGTGGCTCAATCGAATATCACACAGTACAACTTTGATCGTGTTGGAAACTTCATGCTCGCAAACCCAGCAGCATACCAACCGTACAGAGCAGTAGTTGGAGTTCCAGGAATATCCGCTCTTGCTACAACCGTACACAATCCATCTTTCGATTTAAATGTTGCTCTAGGGCCAGACCTTGACGGTCAAGAATCGGTGGATTACATCCTAGACAACATACAACAAGGTGACAGACTCCTTATTGGTCAAAGTATTGATTTGATGTATGTGGGATTCAGAACCGGCAACGGATTCTGGTCACTCGGCGTACAATCAAAGACCTATGTGAATTTTGAGTACCCCATTGATTTCATCGAATTAGCCGTTTACGGATCTGCTTCAGATCAAGTAGGAGGCACCCTGAATATGAAAGACAACTTCACAGAGGTAAATTCTTATATCAATTACCATCTCGGCTATCAGCACGAATTGATGGATGGGAGGCTTCGCGTAGGTGGTCGTTTTAAGTGGCTGCAGGGGGTTGGGCATGCATCCTTGGCTAAATCTGATCTTGATGCGACGTTAAACTCTGACGAGTGGACTTTCAATACTGATATTGAAGCGAATATAGGTGCGGCCATTGACTACCAGAACACGGGTGCTGGCTTAGATCCAATGGGGGTACTCTTTGGCGATAATAGAGGCTGGGCATTCGACCTAGGGGTGAGTTATGAAATCCTACCTCGCCTGGAAATTAGTGCTGCAGCAACCGATATCGGCTCGATTACTTGGAAGTCGAACACCACTACATATCGCAGTAAAGGCGAGTTTACCTGGGACGGTGCCGATTATAACTACGGCTCAGAAGGTGGCGGTATCAATGGCGATTCATTGCTGAATGATATCATTGAAGCTCTGGAATTTCAAGAAACTACAGGCGAAACGTTTACCACTTCATTGCCTAGCAACTACACCATTGGGGTTCGATATGATATTACCCGTAAGCACGGTTTCGCGGGCACCTACCAAATGAACCAATGGAGAGGAAGAACGTATCAAAACTTCGGTGTTTCCTACATAGGTAACTGGAGCAAGTGGTTTAGCTTCTATGCTAGCTATGCGCTAATTGAAGGGGATAATACGAACATTGGAGTAGGGTTCTCGGCAAACCTTGGACCTATCCAATTGTACATTATGACGGACGATATCTATCTCGCAACTGGCGAGAATTTGAACCATGCGAACTTCCGTTTTGGAATGAATATCGCACTGTATCGTAAAGATTTACGCGGATATGACCTTGAAATTGAAGAAGTTGAAGTAGCTTCGCCACCGGTGCAAGAAAATTCCGACAATTCAGAAAGCCAAGAAAACAACGATTAACCGACCAAAGACCATTAAAAACGTGACTATGAATTACACGAAAAGTTTCCTAATCCGATCAATGGTAGCCGTAGCTGCACTAGGATCATTTACAGCTTGTGAGGACCTATCCCTCTGTGGACTCACTGAAGAAGACCTAAGTATGGGTGATGCGTTCGTAGAAACCACCTCTTACTTCATGAACGTCGTTGGACGTACTGACGAAGCAATGCGTAATGAGAACCTTCAAGTAAACGGTTCTACTACAATTGACGGCGCAACTGTAACGCGCACTAACGATTCAATCACAATCGATTTCGGATCAAACAACGTGGTAACGAACGACGGCAAAACTCGTCGTGGTGTTATCCGCGGATATATCTCAGGTGATTACTTCCAAGCTAACGGTTCTATCAACCTCTCTTTGGAAAACTATCACGTGAACGACTCATTGATTGCAGGTAGTATTTCACTTGTAAACAATGGTAACAACGGTGGCCAAGATCCTTGGGACATCAATCTATCCAGTACAAACTTCTCTATCGGCAACCAGTACGATTACAGCGCAAACCTCACTATGCAGTGGGAGGCGGGCTACGAAACAATCGACAGCACTGCCGATGACCGTTTCAAAATTTTCGGAACGGCGAACGGAGATGACAATATCCAGCTCATCAGCTTTGCAACATCTTTCCCATCACCAATGGTATTTGACCGTTCTTGTACTTATTTGGTAACCGAAGGTAGTGTAGATGTAAGCCTTACATCTGGTGAGGCTGAAGTAGCTTCAGTAAACGTAGACTTCCTCGATAGCGATGGCTGCAACAACGTGTTGATGCTCAACGCTAGCTGTGACGGAACAAACATTAGTTTCCCGCAGAACTTCGACGGATTCTAACCGACACACATATACACAAATCGAAGAAACCCTTCAAGCCTCAAAAGCTTGGAGGGTTTCTCATTTTCAATAGTCGTACCGCTTCTTCCAGCGGTTCTCCAAGAATGATTTCAACGATTTCTCACGCTCACTATTTCCTGGCTGAAAGAATGCGGTACCATCCAAGTCATCAGGCAAATAGGCCTGGTCTACAAAGTTGTTCGCATAATCGTGAGAGTACTGATAATTGGCACCGTACCCCATGTCTTTCATCATCTTTGTCGGCGCGTTTCTGAGATGAAGTGGAACAGGGAGGTCACCAGACTTGCGCACCTCGCTCATGGCTTTGTTTATCGCCATGTAAGAAGCGTTGCTTTTCGGACTAGTCGCCAAGTATATCGCGCATTGTGAGAGCGGTATGCGTCCCTCCGGCATGCCGATACGCTCTACTGCCATGAAGGTGTTTGTGGCAATCACCAAAGCTGTAGGGTTAGCTAAACCAATATCTTCCGAAGCGCTTATAAGTAGCCTTCTGGCAATAAACTTAGGATCCTCGCCGCCTTCTATCATTCTGGCCAACCAGTACACAGCGCCATTAGGGTCACTACCTCTAATTGACTTTATAAAAGCTGAAATGATGTCATAGTGCTGTTCACCGGCCTTGTCGTAGCGCGCGCCGCGTTGCTGAAGTGTTTGCTCAACATACTCATCAGTGATGTGCAATTCAGTCTCGGAAGAGCGCTGAACAAGCCATTCCAATTGATTCAGAAGTTTACGAGCATCACCTCCAGAGTACCTTAGAAGCGCCTTTGTGCTATCCAAGTGAACGTTGTACTTCTTCAATTCCGGGTCAACGTCTAACGCTTGCTGAATAATCTCTACTAGCTCTTCTTCTGACAATGAGTTGAGTACGTATAGCTGTGTTCGAGAGAGAAGCGCGGGTATCACCTCAAAACTTGGGTTTTCGGTAGTCGCGCCAATCAGCGTGATGATTCCCCTTTCGACAGCTCCCAGAAGCGCATCTTGTTGCGATTTGCTGAAGCGATGGATTTCATCGATAAACAGAACAGGTGGTGTTGTGCGGAACATACCGCCACTCTCAGCTTTGGCAATCACTTCGCGTACTTCCTTTACGCCCGAACTCACAGCGCTAAGCGTGTGAAAGCCTACATCTGCCGCACTTGCAAGCAGAAAGGCCAGTGTAGTCTTGCCAACCCCTGGAGGTCCCCACAGAATCATACTAGGAAGAACCTTTCGTTCCAAAGCAGGAACTAATGCTCCTCCGTTTCCAACTAAGTGTTTCTGACCTATGTACGATTCAATCGTTTTAGGTCGCATGCGTTCCGCTAGTGGGGTGTGGGTTGACATACCTTCGAAATTTGAATCAAAAGTAGCAGAAATGATGCAGGAGAGTGGAAGAAAATCGCAATTGTGTGTCAGGAATCACACGCACTTCACGTCGAATTATTAGCTTTCCACAATGAACACCATGAGCCCTAGAAAACCTCTTTGGACATATACCATAATCCCTGCTTTCGTTGTCCTAATACTCTTTCTGATTTTCGCTATCAACGAGGGGTTTGAATTAGAATGGTCACGTTTTGGGCTTCATCCTCAAGAACCGAAATACTGGTACGGCATTTTTACTTTTTTCTTTCTGCATGGCTCATTTGAGCACTTTTTCAATAACGCCGTTGCCCTGTTCGTGCTTCTTTCGCTTCTCCGATATTTCTTCCCAACGCACTTCATAAAGGTGATGCTTATCAGCATCATTGTCCCGGCTATTCTCACTTTCTTTATTGGTAGAGCTGGATCAACACATATTGGGGCGAGTGGTGCAGTTTATGCGCTCGCTGTTTTCTTATTCATCAGCGGAATCTTGAGATTAAACCGCTACTTGCTCGGCTTGAGTTTATTGATTGCCTTTCTCTATGGAGGTCTATGGTGGGGGGTGTTTCCAATCGAAGAGCGTATCTCCTATGAAGGTCACTTCGCTGGGGCAATTACAGGTTTCGTTTCAGCACTAATTTTCATCTATGCACCTATAAATCCGGAGGTTCAAGAGCCGACACCGGAATTTGAGATGGAAGAGGACGAAATCGTAGATAGAATTGGTGATTTGTGGAAAACCAATTATCAAGTAGATGTTCGCTACATTTATAAGGATGATACAGAAAGCAACACTGATAGCCCTTCTGGCACTTCTCCCAATGACGATTCAGGCCCAGCAATACCTGATGATGAGCAACCAAAAGGGAGAAGTTGACAAGATTCAGACCCAGCGCGAAATAGGAGTCCTCATTTATGGCGAAGATGAAGTATATCGCGGTTACCTGACTAGCGTAGGCGATTCTTCTATTTATGTCGACGGTAATCTCATCTACCTCAGTGAAATTGAGGCAATCCGCATCTACAAGCCGTTCTTCAGAACCTTTGGCGTAGCTCAGAGAATTGCTGCCGCTGGGGTAATTGGCTTGAATGTCACCAATAACCTACTGAGCGGATATCGTCCCGATTTAGAAGAACATAACATCTGGTGGGCTGTTGGTCTCTTTGCTACCAGTTATATCTGGGACTACTTTAGCAGAGAAACACACTACTCCAAAGATGGATGGGAGTGGGAAACGATAGATTTTCAAAGACTTGGAGAGTAAGTACATCATTTTTGGAGCCACAGGAGTAATAGGGACCGAACTGCAGGAGCTCTTACGAGAGGCGAACACCTTGGCCGTGGTTCGCAGAAAAGGTTCTGCAATTGACGGCGTTCGGGAGATCGTTCACACGGATTTATTGGACATCTCTCCATTGTCGACGGAACTTGAGGATGCCAATGTGCTTATTGCACTGGGAACAACGAAGGCAAAAACACCTGACAAAGAAAAGTACTATCAGATTGATCATGATATGCCAGTGCACATCGCTGCTCAAGCAAAGGACTCAGGCGCGAGAACGGTACATGTGATTTCAGCCATGGGAGCTGATCCCGAGAGTAGAATCTTTTACAATGCCACCAAAGGCAAGATGGAAAGAGACGTCAAAGAAGTATTTCCAGAGGCCTATTTCTATCGTCCATCCTTAATTATGGGCGACAGGGATGAGATGCGAATAGGGGAGTCGATCGCAAAAGGATTCTTCAGCTTGATAAACACCATATTACCACGTAAATACCGCGGAATTTACCCAAGGAAAATCGCACGTACTATCATTGACAATTGCCGTCAGGTTCCCAACAAGAAGATTTGGGAGAATGATGATATGCTGAACAAGTTCTAAGCGTCTTTCTCAGTGCTTACTTGTGCATTATCGCTTTGTTCAGCGGGCTTTGATGGTGCTTCAGCTTGCACTTTTTGATTATATCCGCGGATTTTCAAGCTTCCGTTACCTAGGTATACACCCAACAGAATGGCGTAAAGACCTACTAACAAGTGCAGTTGGCTGTCATCCACTGAGTCAAAAAGAATAAGGCCTGCAAATATTACGGATACCACGCCAGAGAGTAATACCACAACGGATCTCGAGCTTTCTTTCAATCCAACGTAAAGTAGGTAAAGCCCCATGATCAGTGACCAAATGGCAATCATCATGATGAATTTTGCCTCGGCCCATTCACCATTCATAAGGATAACAATACCCATAATCAATTCAGCCGCAGCTACTGCATACCACCTCCAGTCAGAAGAGTTTGTTTTCGCCAAAGCCACATTCACCAAGGCGGTGAAGACTCCCATGCCAACTAAGACAAATGCCAAATAACGAAGAAGTTCAGCCAAGCCGAATTCATCGTTTACGAGCATCATTCCTCCTAATCCAATAAGTAGCGCTCCGAATACGGTCAAGAGCCACCAATAGCGTGCAAATTGCTTGAACATGGGTAAGTTGTTTGATTCTACTCAAATTTAACCAAAGGATCTACACCAACCCCAAAAAGTGCAAAATCATATTTCACGGGATCTGCAGCATCGAATTTTCTGAGTTGAGCATCCAATTCCTCAACTGCGCGCCTGTCATTCTGCTTACGTCGAAGCAATTTCAATGAACGAGCAGTATTTCCGGTGTGAACATCTAGCGGACAAGAGAGTAGAGAAGGAGACAAATTTGTCCAAATGCCAAAATCAACCCCGCGTTGATCATTTCTGACCATCCATCTCAAAAACATGTGAATTCGCTTAGAGGCTGCGCCCTTTTCAGGGTTTGCAATGTGTTTGCCGCTTCTTCCTACCTCACGCTTGCCAATTAATTCACTTCTAAATCGACTTATCGCAGGGAAGAGGTTATACTCGTTGCTCTTCGGCAAAAAAGACGTTTCTAAAGTCTTGTCATTCAAGTAGATTCCCCTTAATCCTTCAATTAGAAAGCGAAGGTCTTCTGAGTTGAATGTTCGATGGATAAAAGACAGTTCCTCAAGCTCAGCCGCAGTGGCATTCATCACAAAACTGTAGGGTTCATGTCCCATTATATCCATCAATCGATGTCCATTGTTGAGAATTGTTTTCCGCTGCCCCCAAGCAATAGTAGCCACTAGATACCCCGCTACTTCAATATCTCTCGGGTTTGTGAATAAATGAGGAATCTGAATCGGATCATCCTGAATGAATTCAGGTCTGTTGTACCGATCAACGCAATCGTCGAGATAATCTTTGAGTTCAGCCCGAGTCACTACAACATCTTTCCATCCTTCATCTCAAGCTTCCTGTCTGCAAGCTGTGCGAGTTCAAGATTATGCGTTACGATAACAAAGCTCTGATTGAACTCATCTCTAAGTCTTAAGAAGAGTTGATGCATTTCCGCGGCGTGAACACTATCCAGGTTTCCGGTTGGTTCATCGGCAAAAACCAAATCGGGATTGTTGATCAAAGCTCGGGCAACGGCCACCCGCTGCTGCTCACCACCCGACATCTGGCTGGGTTTATGGTCCGCACGATGTTGAATATTTAGGATTTCTAGAAGTTCAGCCGCTCTTTTTCGAACCTCGGCATCTGGTCTACCGGCAATGAAACCGGGCATACACACATTCTCGAGCGCCGTGAACTCTGGTAAGAGATGATGAAACTGGAATACAAAGCCGATGTGAAGGTTTCTAAACTGACTGAGCTCTTTGTCCTTCATGGCGTCCAAACGCGTTTCTCCATAGCGCAATTCGCCTTTGTCCATGCGGTCTAACGTGCCCAAAACCTGAAGAAGGGTAGTCTTGCCCGCTCCCGAAGTACCACGAATACTCACGATTTCACCGGCATGAACTTCTAGGTCAACGCCCTTGAGGACTTCAACATCTCCAAAGCTCTTGTGGATGTTGGTGGCAGAAACGATGGCTTTACTCATCTGGCTAAGGTAGCGTAGTCCAAGAAATAGGTCAACCTAATTGAAAAGATATGCGTGCTAGGAGTTTCGAGTGACTCTCGGAAGTTCTCCAAATACCTTCCATCTATTTCTTCGTTAGAAATCAAGCTGTTGCGATAAAGTAAAACGACCTCACTTCCTGGGGCAAACCACCATGAAAACTTGAGGTCAACATTCAAAGTGTTGAAGTTCAAGTCTCTGCCATAATCATCTGTAAGCGGATCCAGCGTTCCGTCAGGGTTCAAATTGTAATACTCCTTGTATTCCAGAGCTCTCCAGTAATGGCGGAAGTTTAACGACAGCGACATGGTAGGAGTGAAGGTAAATGTAGATCCAAAGGTTTGCTCTACAGTGGTTATGTCACGTCGACCAAAGATTACAGAATCCGTTGTACTCGTGGCCCAGCCTACGTTGTTAAATCCAACGCGAGGAACGAAGTCGTAGAAAAACGTCCATCGATCACTAGCTCGAACAATTGGCTTTATTCCAATCAAATAGAACCTATAGCCATATTCATCCCAAGCCTCATAGCTGATTCTCGAGTCAATAGCGAAGGGCTTTCTGTAATCTGAAGAAATCCATCCCGTAAAGAATGCGCTCCTAGGGGAGGTGAAACGATAGCCCTCTCTCCTTGGTTCAAAGTAGTCTTGCGACTCCACAGGTCTGATTGAAAAACCACCTCCAAACGCAAAGAAGTTCCGTGTAACGGCGAAGAAATCACTTTCAAAGACGAAATTTTCAAAGGCCCCGTTCGACGCTAACATACGGTGTCCCATTCCCAACGTAATACGATATCTATTGAAGTGGCCCACCGGTTGGAACACCTGATAGCTACCCTCTAAATAGTGCTGAACTAGATTATTTCTCGCTTGAAAACCCAAGTCGTTCTTGTCAAACTCGTCACCTACATACTCTTGACTTAGTCCCCAACGCCAATTGCCATCAATCTTTGAAATTTGAATAGCTGTAGAAAAGTCGGTAATGTTTGAATCGCCTTGAAAAATGGCGCTCATGTTTCCCTGAGCGTAAAAATTGTAGGAGTTGGCGTCGTTGTTCAAGTTTGCGATGAGAGCCGTAACGTTGGCATCTCGTGCGTTTCCTTCTCGAAGCACATTCGTATTCACCACGCTAATCGATCTATTTCGATTGATTCGTTGGTCGAGCACGAACACGTTGTAATTCGTAAGAGGTTCAGTGAGAATTCGAACTTCATTTCCGAGTGAATCCTGTCCTTCCAAATAGTTATTGTCGGTGATGGCATTCAATACACCAATGCCAAGGTTTCCACTTGTTCTGCCGCTGACCTTGGTGGCGTTGAGCAATCGCGTATAATCCTGTGTTAGATTGTCGAGCGATGAAGCATCCGCATTGGTTAAGTTCTTTGGGTTTCCACCAATTCTGCGAGAATAAAACATGTCACCCTTGGAAAACAACTCGGTTCCCTCAACAAAGAATTGTCGGTTTTCTTGAAACTGATTCTCAAATGGACCGATGTTTAGAAATTGCTGATCGAAAGCCACTTGTCCAAAGTCGGGGATGAGCGTAGCGTCCAAAGTAAAACTCTCACTAATGCCATACTTTAGGTCCATTCCAACGTTGGCCGACTGACTCTGTCCATCTGGGTACATATTCTGATAACCAGATAAATACGGCATGAAGCTGAGCCTTACTGGAGGGTCGATATCCACCATCCCTCTTAACAACCCCGCTTGCAATTCATAGGTAGAAGTAGACCTGTCGATAAAGTTCCAGGTATACATTTGGCGGGTTCTGCGGACGTATCGAACTACATTTAGACCCCAGTCATTCCCTTGCTTCTCAGGAAACCTCAAACACTGATAGGGGATGCGAAGCTCTACCGTCCATCCGTATTCGTCAATATTTACCTCAGACTCCCAAACTGTATTCCAGCTCCGGTCATTTCCGTCATCCGTATTTCGTCCATCGGTTTGGACGCCTGCGGCAGTGATGTGGAAACTGAAATCGTTCAAACCATCATTAAAGGGGTTGATGAACAGCGCGAACCAATCGGTATTCACGTTGTAATTGTCCCGTGCAGAAAGTTGCCTGAGAATGGAATCCGGCTGCGGGTCATGCATCCGGGCGAATACGTAAATCGCCTCATCGTCATACGCCAGCTTTACTTCGGTTTTTCTGTCGAGCGGTTCTAGAGGTCCATTTTCGGGCTCAAGCATTCGGAAATCCGTTCCGATTTCGGCATCATTCCATACCGCGTCATCACCGAGTCCATCGATAATAGGAGGGGTAGAAGTCTTTTGTATGGTATATACTTTGGGGTCCGTTTGACCAGCAAGAAGGTGAGTGCCTATCAAACCAATCCCCAAAAGGATAGCTCTTGTTGTCATTGCCTGCAAATATAGGACGTACGGCTATTCTGTCGGATTATTTAACACTACATTGATTAAGGTCAATTCGGTTAGGATATTGAGTGGGTGTGGCCTATTTTTGCGCCAACCTAAAGCGAAATCTCAATATGAATCTTCACGAATATCAAGGGAAAGAAATTCTAGCTGGTTACGGTGTACGCGTTCAGCGTGGATTGGTAGCTACAACGTCAGAAGAGGCTGTTGCTCAAGCACAGAAGCTATCTGAAGATACCGGAACATCTTGGTGGGTTGTTAAAGCTCAGGTACACGCAGGTGGCCGCGGTAAAGGCGGTGGTGTAAAGCTTGCCAAGTCATTGGATGAAGTTCGTGACAGAGCTAATGATATTATTGGAATGAACCTCGTTACTCCGCAGACTTCTGCAGAGGGTAAGAAGGTTCACCAAGTGCTAATCGCAGAGGACGTTTATTATCCTGGCGATAGCGAACCTGAAGAGTATTACATGTCTGTTTTGCTCGACCGTCAAAAAGGTCGCAACATGATTATGTATTCTACCGAGGGTGGTATGGACATCGAGGAAGTTGCTGAAAAGACACCTCACTTGATCTTTACCGAAGAAGTTGATCCATCTGTAGGTCTTCAAGATTTCCAAGCACGTCGTATCGCCTTCAACCTAGGTACAAGCGGCATGGCCTTCAAGGAAATGGTGAAGTTCGTAAAGTCTCTTTACACGGCCTACGAAGGAATCGACGCTTCACTTTTCGAAATCAACCCTGTTCTTAAGACGTCTGACGATAAGATCTTGGCAGTTGACTCAAAGGTGACTATCGACGATAACTCACTTTTCCGTCACAAGGACATCGCAGAGATGCGTGACCTTCGCGAAGAAGACCCTACTGAAGTTGAAGCGGGTGAAGTTGGTTTGAACTTCGTAAAGCTCGACGGTAACGTAGGTTGTATGGTTAACGGTGCAGGTCTTGCTATGGCAACCATGGACATCATTAAGATGGCAGGGGGTAACCCGGCTAACTTCTTGGACGTAGGTGGTACTGCCGATGCTGCTCGTGTTGAGAAAGCATTCCGTATCATTCTTCGTGACCAAGGTGTGAAAGCTATCTTGGTAAACATCTTTGGTGGTATCGTTCGTTGTGACCGTGTAGCTCAAGGTATTGTAGATGCTTACAAGAACATCGGCGATATTCCTGTGCCTATCATCGTTCGTCTTCAAGGAACAAATGCTGAAGAAGCGAAGAAGTTGATCGACGAAAGCGGACTTAAAGTTCACTCGGCGATCCAGCTCAAAGAGGCTGCAGCATTGGTGCAAGAGCTTGTAGGGTAATCCTTTAGAACTGTAAGGAAGTCAGAGGATTTCCGTTATCATAAATAACAGGTAGGTGTTTTAACACATTTTTCACCTGTAGAAGAAAACCAATTGCCCCTCAATTGCGTTAGTTAGGTATCCGAAAGGATATCAATCTAGGGTAGTTTTCATAGGTTGATTGGTTAGGTTAGTTTGGTTGGTGAGGCTTCTATCTCTCGATAGGAGCCTCATTTTTTTTACCCCTATCCATGTAAAAGCCCATTATTACTGCTTTCTTTGCCGCATGGAATGGTTGGGAATAAGCATTTGGGAATGGGCCGGAGTAGTGCTAAACGTACTGTACCTGGTTCTACTCATCCGCAGGTCAATTTGGTGCTGGCCGTTTGGAATCCTAGGTTCCGGCCTAAGCATTTATCTCTTTATTGAAAGTAAACTGTATTCCGAAGCCATACTTTACGGATTCTACGTCCTCATTGGTGTCTATGGCTGGATAAAATGGAGTAGGAATGCCGATGAGAATGATTTAGTTCAACCTATCCTTTGGCCCCTACAGAAGCACCTCGTTGCCATTGCTATTGGCATTGCTGCAACCTTTGGACTTGGACATTTTTTTCAAACGTACACAGACGCTGAGCGCCCAATGCTCGATGCGTTCTCTACGGGTTTCGCCTTTGTAGCATCCTTCCTGGAAGCACAACAAGTTCTCTCCGGATGGATTTATTGGATTATCCTGAATGGATTCAGCGTGTGGTTGTACTACGACCGAGGGCTCGAGCTATATGGACTCCTTTCAGTCGTATACACGGTAATGAGCTTTGTCGGCTACTACCAATGGCAGAAAATCTATCAGAAGGGGAAATCACTCAGCGCCGATCCCAACATTCTCGACTAACCAAGCTTTGACATCCGCGTAGGCCTGTGGATTGATTCCATGGGCCATAGCGTATGTTCTGAAGGTGTGTGGTATCTGTAGCTTCTCAAGGTAATCTGCACCTTGTTGAGCCCAACTCACCGGTATCACCCCGTCTTGAGTACCATGCGTGATGAAGTAGGGTAGCTTTTGCACCATTCCCAACGGAGCTTTTGCAGGCATTAATTCGCTCACAATGTAACCACTCATTGCCACTACAGCCTTGAGTTTTTCAGGGTGCCGAAACGAATAAGCGTAACTCATAATTGCCCCTTGAGAGAACCCCATTAGTGTTATGTCGCTGGCGTCAACATCGAAGTTCTCTTCCAAACTATCGATGAACGAGGTTAAGGTTTCAATGCTCTTCAAACCAGCATCTACGTCCGTCCACTTATCACCACTCGCATTCCAATTGATTTCATACCAAGCAAATCCGCCAAAGCCCAACCGAAGCGGAGCGCGAAGAGAAATTACATGATGTCTATCGTTTAAATCCTGGGCAAAGGCGAACAAATCATTTTCATGACTTCCATACCCGTGCAGCATTAATATAACAGGCGCTTTGCCGGACTCTGGAAGGTTCTTGGGCTTGAGGTCTACGTAATGGAGTGGAAGCGAATCGCTCATATATTTCGGATGTAAGACCCCAAATGTACGGTGGATGAAGTGGGCGAGTCAAGGTAACTTCTCAATGCGTGTTCATTACTCGAAAATGCAATCTCTCCCCATGGAATCTCGTCTGGCTCAAAGAATTCAATTTCAGTACTTTCTGGCGTCAGGGTGAAATCATCACCCGCAGCTTCTGCCTTGAAAATTAAGTAAACCTGATTCGCATGAACTACGCTAAAAACTGAATGGAGACGCTCAATAGTGACGAATAATCCCGTTTCCTCTTCAACCTCCCGCAAAGCGCCTACCTCAGCAGTTTCCTTGTTCTCCATAAAACCACAAGGCAGGTTCCAATATCCCTTACGCGGCTCTATGCCTCTCTTTGCCAACAGGACCTTGCCGTCAAGAGTTACAAGGCAACCTACTACCATCAGGGGATTGGAGTAGTGGATAGTCCCACAATTCTCACACACCTCTCGAAGTCTATGGTCGCCTTCAGGGATGAGCCGCTTTAATCGATCTGAGCCGCAATTTGGGCAGTAATTCATGCTGTGGTGTTCGTTCGTACTTCAACACCTAATTTATTGAGAAGGGTGTAAAGCCCAAAGTAAGTTCGATTCAAATAGATCGCATCCGCCGGACCACGTCCAGCACCAAGTTTACGAATCTTGCTGTCCTTTCCATAGCGATTCCCCATTTCGAATACCTCACGGATATAAGAATCATCTCCAAAGTCGAATGTATCTTCCCTGAACGGTCTCGCCAACAACGTAAGAAACTCGGTCATCGTAGAAGTAATGAACTCCACGATATCTTCCGGGTCATTCTCACTGAAGAATTCCAACTCAACCAAGACGGCTTTTAGTTGATCCGGATTCTGTAGCACCTCATCAGTAGTCAGCTTAAAGAAACTGTTGTAAAAGTCCTCTGGAAGCACTTTCACGCACCCAAAGTCAATCACTCCAACAGTTCCATCTTCTCGTAACAAGAAATTGCCTGGATGTGGATCCGCGTGAAGCTCCTTCAACTCATGAATCTGAAAGTTGTAGAAGTCCCAGATGGCCTGTCCAATTTTTTGCTTCGTCTCTTTTGAAGGATTGGTCTCCAAAAACTCTTTGAGGTGTTTTCCTCTCATCCAATCCATGGTAAGTACACGGTCGTTCGACCAATCCGCATAGTACTTGGGAAATTCAATATTCTCCAGATGTGCACATGCTTTTGCGATATCAGAACCTCGCTGCAATTCGAGCTCGTAGTCGCATTCTTCCTTCATTCTTGTCGCAACCTCGTTCACATAATGCTCGATATCACCTGAGTTTAATTGAAATAGCGTTGCAGCCATCGGCTTTACCATCTTCAAGTCGCTATCTAAACTGTCCTTAACACCTGGATATTGAATTTTGACAGCGTAAACGTGCTCACCAATGGTTGCCTTGTGAACCTGTCCCATACTAGCCGCACTAACCGCCTTGTTTGTGAATGTGTCGAACACATCTGTTGGAGATTTTCCAACTGCCTTTCTGAAACTTTGCAGAACTAAAGGGTAGGAAAGAGGTGGAGCGCTATACTGGGCAAGAGAAAAGCGATTCGCATAGGCATCGGGCAGTATTCCCTTATCCATGCTCATCATTTGGGCAACTTTCAATGCAGACCCCTTAAGCTCACTCAGTGTGTCATAGATGTCTTCCGCATTCGCCTCGTGTAGTTCTTCTTTGCTCGTGTTAGAATTTACAAGCCTTTTGGCATAATGCTTCAGGTAGTTCCCACCTATTTGAGCACCGGTTTTAATAAATCTACCTGTGCGTGCTCCTCTACTGGTAGGTATCTTTTCTTGTTCTTTCATCGGAAATTTTGAAATAGGAACTTGCCAAGATCGAGTGCAGAATCAAGACTTCCTTTACTCAATAAATCAAAAGCGAGATTGACACTCTTCTCGATGGCTGCATCGGTCTTTTCAAACCCAGCACTTTCATCCTTGAGCCAGAATCCTGTTATGAAGAGTGTGAGTATCCAAAGGGCTTCATCGTAATGGTCACTCATTTTGAATCGACGTTCAATTTCGCCGTTTGAAGTGCCTTCAATAACCCATGTTTTTAGGCTGTGCTTGACATGCGAACGCAGGTTGCGGAGGGTTTCACCTGGTAATGGTGACCATTGATCTTTAAAGTTTAACTGAAAGAATGAGCGGTTCTCCTTTAGAACTTCAACCCAAGCAAAACTAAAAGTCAAGAAACGGTCTCTTACACTTAGCTCTTTGAGCGATTCATCATCTGAAACCTGCTCGAAAGCTCTGTCAAATGCATCTTTCCAAATGGAAGATTCAATTTGTTGAAAGGAGGTGAAATGGTCGTAAAAGTCTTTCTCTGTAATGCCCTGATTATCGCAGAATGCGAATACGGAGTTTGGTCTGGCCCCTTCTAGGCAGTAGTGACGAACGTATGCATCACGAAGAGACTCTTGCGTTACTTTTTTCTTTTTGGATTGTGCTGACGTAGCCATGGTTATTGAGTTTGAAGAGATAACCGCTGACTAGGGTGCATTGTTGCACCTTCACACTAATTTGACGTTTCGACGATATCCCAGGTGTGATCGGCCAAAAGCCTTAGTGTGTATACAAAGGATTCATACTTCATTCCACCCGGCCATTCATCGGGGCCAATCATCGAGAGTACGTAGGATTGATCCTCTTTTAGATAGAGATGGTAGATGTGATTGATTTCAGGCTTGAAGCCCATTTGCGCAGCGTAGATAATTTCACTCAACTCCTTGCGCTGTTGGATTTTCTTTGCCTGTTCGGCAAGAAGTTCAATCTGTTCACGAATCTGGTCGAGCTGTTGATCTGTTTGGTGATCCATCGCTTCGAGCGCGCGACTACGATTTCGGTTTAAGTCGGGTACGGTTATTTTGGCACCGCCAACCGTGTGTGCGTAGGGGAGAGTAGATGGATTCTCGGTGATTTTATCTGGGTCGATTGGATTGATATCTTTCTCGCTCATACCACTATGCTTCCTTCGTTTTCATCCCCGTAAGTTACGGAAGAACCCATGTCATAATTCATAGCTGACATAAGTGCGAGCAATGAATCGAGGTGATGCCAGGTTTTAATATCCTGGCAATCCATAAAAATTCTGGGATTCAAAGCCTCTTGGAGCTTAGATCGACAAACGTTAATATGATGTGTCTTTCCCTTGTATCCCAAATTGTTGAGATCGTATTTATGGGCAAGAATCTTAGGATACGTCTCGCGTACTTCAATTTCTTCCGCTTCTAACTCGTCCTTGAGTCGAATCGCGCGAGCTGTCAAACCACCCAGAAACATCGGGCTCATGGCCTTCACTTCGATATCGGCTTTTCTAAACATGTAATCGTCGCACCCTGGAACAGAATTGTAACGCCCAGGTAGTGAGAGTGGGGCATCAATGAAAACAATATCAGGCTTGAAGTGTCGCGCAGCATTCATGATGAAACTATCGGCATCGACACCTTCTTCCACTTCCATGAAGTAGATCTTATTCTGCTTGAAAATGGAAACCACAGTGGTCCCAGCAAGCTTGCTTCCAAAGTCTATCCCAAAGAGAATTTTACCCATGCCTACTTAGCTTCAGGCTTTACAGTTCCGAACTTCTTTTCAATAATCTCGAATCGGTAATCAAATATCTGATTCAGTCGATTCTTCACAATTAGTGGGTGCATCATTCTTCCTAAAACACCCATAGGTAGCTGATAGCTAACGATGTCCGTCATCTCAACGCCACCATCAATTTCCTTAAAATGATGCTCATGGTGCCAAATTTTATACGGCCCCACGCGCTGTTCGTCTACAAAAAATTGACGGTCGCGAATATGCGTAATTTCTGTTGTCCAATTGAGCTTAATTCCCAACAAGGGTGAAACTTTATAGTGGATAAAGAGGCCTTCATACATCTCCTTTGGAACCTCACTTATGATGTCAAACCCCATGTCCTCTGGAGTTATCTCTTGGAGATTCGATGGAGAGGAGAAGAATTTCCATGCCTCGTCAATCGAAATAGGCAAACGCTGTGTCCGCTTCAATGTGTACATTCGACTAGTTTTCTTCTAAAAACACCACGGACCATGACAAAGTTCAAAGTATTTGTTTCTAGCGCACTTGTGTTGATGTCTATTTGTGCTGAATCTCAGATTCTTAACATCCCGCAAAAACACTTAGAAAATGAAACTTTCACATATGAAGAGCTTATTGGGCACTATCAAAATTTGGCCGACTCCAGTGAAAGATGTGTGCTCATTGAACTAGGAATTTCCGATGCCGGATTCCCAATTCATGCGTTAATTGCAACAAATGCAGCTGTTTCGGAAGAGAATATTGATCAACTTAGAGCAACCCGATGGGTTTTGGCGATTAACAACGGTATACATCCAGGCGAGAGTTGCGGGGTTGATGCTTCTCTGCATTTCATCAATGACTATTTGTCCAAGCCCTTTGATGATCTCTCCAACGAAATGATTGTGATTGTGCCGATGTATAACATTGGAGGATCGTTAAATAGACGTCCGCATACGAGAGCCAATCAAGATGGCCCGAACTCCCAAGGTTTTCGAGGAAACGCCAGGAATTATGACCTGAACAGGGATTTACTGAAGGCGGATACAAGAAACACACTAGCCCTCTATGAACTATTCAAGCGTTTCGACCCAGAGGTTTTTGTAGACACCCATTCCACTAATGGAGCCGATTATCCCTACGAGATGACCCTAATCGCTAGTCCGTGGCAAAAGTATCCCAAGCCAATGCAGAGTGTAGTACAGCGTTTTGAAGATTCACTGTATACGAATGTTACGGATCGCGGTACGTTGATTTCTCCATATATAAATGTATTTGGAAGGACTCCTAATGAAGGTTTCCCAATGTTTGTTGAAGGCGCGATGTACACCACAGGCTATGCCGCTTTACATGGGTCGGTAGCCTTTGTAACAGAGGCCCACATGTTGAAACCTTATGATGTACGAGTGAGGACAACACGCGATTTCCTAGAAGCTACATTAGAATTGGGAGGTCAGTTTCAATTTGAAATTGCTGATACAAGAGCGCAAGCCAGAGCGGAGTGGAAAGATCGTCAAGTAATCGATTGGGAAATTGATGAAGAACAAGCCGATACGCTCGACTTTATGGTGTTTGAAGCTGGTTTTGAAGTAAGTGATGTCACCGGATTTGACCGTCTGAAGTACGAAAATGAGATTGAGGAAGTTCGCGTGCCATATTTCAACCGACTCAAGCCGGCATTAACTATCGTGGTTCCTGAATACTACTACATACCGGTAGGGCAGTGGGAAATGCTAGAAAGGTTTGCTGCGGTTGGAATCGAAATGGAAGAGTTTACATCAGTTGCAGATCCAAATTTACCGGTTAAGCAATTTCATGTTGACAGCTACACGCTGGCAGAGAGACCGTATGAAGGGCATGTCAGATTAGAGAACTTGGATGTAAGCCTGACAAGAAGAGTGCTTCCTGCAGGTAAGTACATGCGCATTTCAACAAAGCAGGAGCAAGGGAGATACTTACAGGAAGTGTTACATCCACTGGCGCCATCGAGTTTCGCGCATTGGAATATGTTCAGTGCCTATCTGCAACAAAAAGAACACTATAGCGAGTATGTCTTTGAAGACACAGCCAAAAAACTGCTAGAAGAAAACGAAGATCTCAAGGAAGCATTCGAAGAGAAACTCGAATCAGATCAAGCTTTTGCAAATAATCCACATGCTCAGCTGTACTTCATTTACACGAACAGTGAGTACTATGAACCTGAGCACATGCACTTGCCGTATTACCTCTCTTGGGATTAAGACTTTTTCTGAATGACTCGAAACTCATCTCCTTCGATTAGGAGTAGAGTAGAAGGCATGTGATCCTTCTCCGATTTCAGGCTGGGAATTGATATGATGTCTTCTACGCGATTCTCAGTTGGTTGAACAGCCTCTTTTCTAGGCACAACCTGAGGCTGAGCCTGCTTTCCGAGCAATAGCCAGGAAGGATCGATGTCTTCGAAGGATTTCAAAATCTGCAAAACGACGTGAAGAGAGGGCTTATTTCGGCCAGATAGAATGTGCGAGATGATGGGGCGCTTTATGTCTATAGCATCTGCGAATGCTGCATTTGTCATTCCACGCTCTTCGATAATCTCACTGATTCGTTTTGTAATTTCTTCCATGACACAAATGTAAATAACAATTGTTACATGGATTTAAATTCGTGTGAAGAAATCTCATCACCGTTGACATCCTTGTAAGTCACCTTTAAAGTACGCTCCCCACGTCCGCCTGTGATTTCCACCACAGCATAGTTTCGTTGAATAATTGCTTCTCCAACTCTGTTGTCATTCTGCTCGCCCTCCGCTACGGTTGATATTCCTGAAGTGAGTGGTGATACCGTAAAATCGAGTATTCGAACACTGTCAAGGTCAACACGACTTAGTTCCGAATGGTGGCGGTCACCTGTGAAGAATACGAGGTTTGAATACCCCGTTCTCTGTATGCCTTCCATTAGATAGCTCAACTCCTCAGGGTATTGAGCGTAATTCTCATATACTTGAGCGCTGTTGAGCACTTGACCACCAAATGCTACAATAATGAAGCTTGAGCGCTTGTACATCTCGATTGTATTCAAGAACCAGTCGATTTGATCTTTACCGAGGATTTGGGGCTCATTTGAATGCTCGCTAGTACGATACGTACGATTGTCTAGTCCGATTACCACAACATCTCCATATTGAGAAACCCAGCGGTTGTCAACACTATGGGAATGGTCAAAGTGCGCTCCATATCTTCTTCGCGCCCAAAACGATTGGAAGATTCCGATGGTTGATGAAAGGTCTATGTAAGCCGAGGTGCTGTTATTGGGACCAACATCATGATCGTCCCAAATCGCAAGATTTGGCCTATCGGCCAAAAGTTTAGCCTTTCCGCCATGTGAAAACGATGTTTTGTAGCGATAGGATAGGCCAGAATCATCGCTTACATCTGAGGGGCGATAATAGAGATTGTCGCCTAACCAGAGATTGAAATCCACATCCTCATTGAGCATGGCATCATATATCTCATAACCTCCTCCATAGCCGTTACCCGGACGATCCGTTTCTGGGTCGTTGATATAAGCGCAACTACCAGTTACAAATGAAATCTGCGGATACGCACCATCATGAACCCAGTCCTGTAATGTTGTTACCGGGTATTTGCTAATCCTCTGCTCACCGTTCAAATCAAATGCGGTTACAACGATCACGTACTCTGTATTCACCTTCAATCCACTAAATACATAGTTGAACACGTCACGATCATACGGCGAATTGCCTGGTTCAGCGTATTCAAAGTACAGGGTATCGTTGGTAGCCGCTTCAACCACAAGAGCCTCTATCGTTTCAATATTGCGATTCACAGGCGTAATTGAATAATGTATAGATCTGTGCGTCGCCTCGCCAATCGTAAAGATGTAGTCATTTGATTGAGCCATTCCTAGGATAGGGAAGAGGCAGAGTACTAATAGTTGGCGTATCTTGGTCATCTGTAGAGGTATTTGCTTTCGAAAGTAATCGGATAGTGTAAACCTAAAGTGAATAATCAAACTATTTCTCTCGTGTCTTCTAAAGAAGTACTACAACATGCCTTTAATTGGTGGGAAAATCAGTCATTTAACGATGACAGATGGCTTACCCATAAGAGTAAACAAATGTTATTTACAAATGTGAATTACAATTGTAAAGACATAGGTGCGTCACTCGAAGGTCGCAGTATAGAGGAGTATACCTGGGGCAAAGGCAGCAGGGGTCTCATAGCTTGGTCACAGATGCACGGCAACGAAGCCACTGCAACATTTGCAATTCACGATTTGCTTTTGTATTTACAAATGTATACAGAAGAAGCATGGGTCAAGGAACTCGAATCTCGCATACATTTTCGGATGATACCCATGGTTAACCCTGACGGAGCTGAGAGATGGTCGAGACGAACCGCTCTAAACATAGACCCTAATCGAGATGCTGTAGCATTGCAAGCTGTCGAGACACAAATCTTAATGGACCGCATCAAGCGTTCTGGCGCCGAGGTGGCGTTCAATCTGCATGATCAGCGCAATATCTTCCACCTCGAAAAGACTTCCGATTCAGCCGTGATAAGCTTTCTAGCGCCCTCCGCAGATTACGAAAGGTCCATCAATCCAACCCGTCGCAAAGCGATGAACTGGATAGCACACCTACAGAAATCCCTAAAAGAGGTTCATGCACCTGGAGCAGGTAGATACACTGATGAATTCTATCCAACTGCATTCGGTGAGAACGTTCAGAAACTCGGAATACCTACTATCCTTATAGAATCTGGCGCGTTCCCTAACGATCCAAACAGGAACAAAGCGCGAAAGCTAAACTTCTACTTGCTTCTTCAAGCATTGCTCGCACTTGCCTATGATGGCCTTGAGATTGACCAATACGCAAAGTCTGATTACACGTCAATTCCGCTCAACGACGACAAGCAGTGGGATGTACTCGTCAAAGACGTAAAGATTGGCTCAGACGCCCAAACCAAAGTTGATATCGGCATCAAGTACAACTACTTCCCCGATGTAAGCACCGGCAAACTCACGTTTAGTGGAGTTATTGGAGACATCGGCGACTTGTCGAATCATTGCGCATTAGAATCTATTGATGCACAAGGAGCCTGGTTTGAGCAAGGTGAGCGACCACCGCGCCTCGACGAGGTGGCCACTTTCACGCTCACCAGAGGAGTGAAGGAAATCGAGTTTGAAAATGGAGTGAGGCTTTAGTCTTCAGACATTTCTTTCTTATGTGAAAGCAGAACTACCTCATGCGCCACAACTTCAGTGAAATAGCGCACTACTCCGTCCTTATCCGTATAGGACCTTGATGTAAGCTTTCCTTCTATGGCTATTTTCTGCCCGGTCTTGATGTAATTCTCTGCAAATTCTGCTTGCGCTCCCCGGAATGACACTTGGTGCCATTCGGTTTTCTCAACGCGTTCACCATCCTTGTTTTTGTAGTATTCGTGAGTTGCAAGCCTGATGCTGACCTTCTTTTGGCCATTGTCGAAGATTTTGACTTCCGGATCCTTACCGGTTGCTCCAATGAGACTTACTCTGTTTGTCAATGAATTCATTTGTTATTGATTTTGGTTTAGGCAAACATCCTCAATCCAAAACCATCAAGCCGTTGATAAACGGATACAAACGTTTGTAAACGTTTAAGTACGATTGTACGACCAAGGCGGTCGCATTTTACGACCAAAATCGCTTCTCCGCCTGCGATTTGCGCAGTACTATTGATGTAACCAAACAACCAAATCAATCGACATGAGCAGCATTTGCAAGAATTGTGGAACCGTCATACGCGGGAGAGTGGATAAGAAGTACTGCGACGATTCGTGCAGAAGTTCGTATCACAACAATAAGTATGGAGACGTGACAAGGACCATGAGGTCTACGCATCGTCTATTGCGCCGAAATTGGAAGATTCTATCACATTACTACAACAACGGAGCAACCGAAGTGTCCTATGGATTACTTCACAGTGAAGGATTCATTCCAGAATACGTCACCGGAGTTATTGTCAACGAATCAACCGTAAAGTATAGGTGCTACGAGTATACCTTCGAAATTGATAACGAAGGCTGTATTCACATCGATGCAGGATACGAAGGGTACTAATCTCTCTTCAAACCGTGAATCACCTGGAAGGCGCGGTTCAAGTCGTTCTCGGTCACAATCACAGTGAACTCGTTTGTGGTAGAAATAACCTCAATCACGTTGATGCCATTTTGCGCCAACTGCTTGAAGAGGTAGTAATACAAGCCAAGTACATCTGTGTTTGTTTGCGGCAGCTTCACCGTAATAGAAGATAGCGGTGAGCGGCTTTGAACCATGCGCTCCTTCTTGAAGGAATTCTTCACAACGGAGTCCAATTTCGCTGAAACAACCACCGTAGTTTCTTCTACACCACGAGAGAAGGTGTGGAACACATCACCCATTTGAGTGAGCTCTTGCAGAAAGACCGCCTGAGCTTCAACGAGTGAAGGAGAGTTTATAAATGTGTAGTCCACAAGACCTGAGCGCACTACGATGTCGCCTAAGCTCTTAATGTACTGCGTTAATTTGTGCTTCGCTCGATACGATCCGGGAGGGTCCAATCGACGAATAGCCATGATTACCGCTCCCTCTTTAAGAGCCTTTCCAAGGTGCTCCTCTAAATCAGGCATAAGCTGACGCGCAAGGGCAGAAACATTCAACAAATTCTCGTGAAGGGCTTCTTCTAGGAATGGATGCTCATCGAAATACTTGAGCAAGTAGTCTCTTAACGTAGTCATTTGGAGAGATATAAGTGGTTGGTTGGGCAGTTCAAATTTAAACTCGGCGTCAAAAATAAGTGTTCTATTCGAATTTATTGTTACAAAACGTACCTTCGACCCATGCGAGTGAAAAAACCTAACAGTATTGCGATTCTAGGTACTGGAAATGTGGGCAAAGCATTAGCCGCAGCATTCTCATCTTTTGGATACAAAGTCACTTTTGGAGTGCGAGATCTCGAGAATTACTCTGCTAAAGAGTGGATTGCAGATCATCCTCAAATTTCCGTGGAGCGCGTTGCCGACGCGGTTGACGATTCAGATGTTGTAATCGCTTGCTTTAAGCCCGAAGGTTTGAATGAAATGGTGAAACACATGGGTGACCTCGAAAACAAGGTCCTCATAGACGCCATGAACTCCATCATGAATAAGCGAACTCCGTTTGAAACAACCACTCATGCATTGGAAGAACTGACCAATTGCAAAAATGTGGTGAAATGTTTTAACACTACCGGTGCGAATAACATGGCGAGACCAACTTATGGTCGCCAATCGCTCGACATGTTTATGGCGGGGAATGATTCGTACTCGAAAGAGGTTGCACGTCAGCTTGCTAAGGACATTGGCTTTACCGATTGCTACGACCTCGGCGGGAGCGAAGTGTACGTTTTAATGGAGCAACTCGCTATGGTTTGGATTCGACTTTCAAGATCGGAGCTCGGAAGAGACTTCGGATTCAAACTTCTACGCAGATAGTACGTTCTCTCTGCATTACCTTTGCGGAATGCGTGAAAAAACATCCATTGTAGTTGGTGGCGGTGCTGCCGGATTCTTTGCGGCCATAGCGTGCGCAGAGGCTGATCCGTTTAGCAAAGTGATCATCCTCGAGAAAACACCAAATGTCTTGGGCAAGGTGAAGATTTCTGGCGGAGGTCGCTGTAACGTCACACACGCTTGCTTTAGCCCCGATGACCTCGTAGAATTCTACCCTCGCGGTAGAGTAGAGCTCCTTGGACCATTCAACCGTTTTTCTACCGGCGATACAATGGAGTGGTTTAGCGACCACGGCGTTGAACTCAAAGTAGAAGATGACAACCGCGTTTTTCCGGTAACAGATGATTCTCAAACGATTATCGATTGCCTAACCGAGTTTGCAGAACGCGCAGGCGTATCTGTTCGCACCAAGTCAGGGGTTGAATCTATCGAACGCGAAGGCGATTCATGGCTCGTGAAATTGGAGTCTAAGGACGTGGTTAAAGCAGATAAAGTGCTGATTGCCACCGGAGGAAGTAAGAAGATGTGGGACAGCCTTAAGAAACTCGGACACAAGATCGTGGAGCCCGTTCCTTCGCTGTTTACATTCAACATTAAAGACCCTAGAATAAACGGCCTAGCTGGAGTAAGCGTTCCGAATGTGGAGCTTTCTCTTCCGGCTTTTGACATGACCGCTGAAGGGCCGCTTTTGGTCACGCATTGGGGACTTAGCGGACCAGCTATTCTGCGTTTGAGCGCTTGGGGAGCTCGAGAGCTTCACGACACCTCGTACCGATTCATTCTGCGCGTAAACTTCGTGCCTCAGTTAGATGAGGAAACATTGCTAGACGTGATGAATGATTTCCGCAAAGACCCAGATCAACAACGCAAGCGAATCCATAGCAATGCCTTATTCAGCCTGCCGTTGCGACTTTGGAAGAACATTTGTGTCGCAGCAAAGATCCCAGAGCGCGCTACTTGGTCAGACGTTTCAAAACCGCTTCTTCGGAAGTTCGTCACGCATTTGAGTCAAGCTGAATTCGTGGTTTCTGGCAAAAGCACTTTTAAGGATGAGTTCGTCACTGCAGGAGGGGTAGACCTCTCTCAGATTGATTTCAAAACGTTCTCAAGCAAGCTGCACGACAATCTATTCCTGGCTGGAGAGGTACTCGATATCGACGCTATTACGGGTGGGTTTAACTTTCAAGCGGCCTGGACAGGTGGTTGGATAGCCGGACACGCAATGGCAGATCAGCCGGTCTGATAAAATTTATCTTACTGATTTACTGAGGATTAAAAGAAAGGTTTGTTTTCTTCTTTTGACTTTTGCTAAAAATATTGTCATTCTTATTATTTTAGCAAAGTGATAAAGATAGATATATGCATTACCTCGCATCAAACCTAAAACACCTCCGCAAGTTGAAGTCGCTTACACAGGCTCAGCTTGCGGAGAAAGTCGGACTAAAGCGCTCGTTGATTGGCGCATACGAAGAAGGCAGGAGTGAGCCTAAACTCGCTACCATTCTTCACTTCTCTCAATTCTTTGAGGTTGATGTGGATACTCTAGTACGGGTAGACATCTCGACTGAAGGAGGTGCAAAGTCGGGTAAGCCTGACTCTACGGGGTCTTCACTTCGCATTCTACCTATTGCTATCGATCGTGAAACGGATCGAGAAATGAGCACACTCGTGCCGGTTAAGGCCTCAGCTGGATATTTAAACGGATACGGCGATGTGGATTACATCGAGCAATTGCCGCGCTTCGATCTTCCATTCCCCGAATTGTCGAATGACAGAAGCTACCGCGTTTTCCAAATTAAAGGAGATAGCATGCTTCCAGTTCCTCCAGGTTCATACATCATCTGTACGTATGTCCAAGACTGGAGCGATGTGCGGAACGACGAATGTTATGTGCTGGTGACTAGGAGCGAAGGCGTCGTGTATAAGCGTATAATCAACGAGTTGAGCAAGGGCGTGTTCAAGTTGAAGTCGGACAACCCTGAGTACGACACTTATGAGGTGCCTGTTTACGACGTGGTTGAAGTTTGGAAGGCCGTAGGGTTTACGTCGTTCGAAATTCCGGAAGGAGGGCTGGTCAATGCAGACCTCTCGGTGTTAGCAGAGTCGTTAAAGCGCATTCAGTCTGATGTTACAGACATTAAAAGGAAGATGAATTAATGGAGGAGATTCCACATAGAGCTCAATTACCGCGCAAGCGATTTTCTCTCCGATCATCCGGAGAGCGATCGATTGCGCACATGGACCTCGACACGTTCTTTGTGTCGGTTGAGCGCTTAATGGATAGTCGATTGAACAACCGTCCCATTCTGATAGGTGGCACAAGTGACAGAGGGGTTGTAGCTTCATGTAGCTATGAGGCTCGAAAGTTTGGCGTTCATTCTGCCATGCCTATGAAAATGGCGTTAGAAATGTGTCCTGAAGCTGTTGTAATACGCGGTAATTCAGCGAACTATACAAAATACTCGAACCTTGTTACAGATGTTATCAAGGAGAATGTGCCGGCATACGAGAAGTCATCAATCGATGAGTTTTACCTTGATCTAACTGGGATGGACCGTTTCTTTGGGTGCTATCAGTTTGCTTCGGAGCTCCGACGGCAGATCATGACGGAGACGGGACTGCCAATTTCATTCGGATTGTCGGGAAACAAAACCGTTTCAAAGGTTGCTACAGGAGAAGCGAAGCCTAACAATCAAATGAAAATCGACTTTGGAAGTGAACGTCCGTTTCTAGCTCCATTGTCTGTTCGCAAAATCCCAATGGTGGGAGAGAAAACTTACCAAACCCTGCGTCATCTGGGCGTTAAGCGCATTCACACTGTGCAAGACATGCCTGTAGAAATGATGGAGAGAGTGCTTGGAAAACACGGCAGGTCCATTTGGGAGAAGGCTAGGGGAGTGGATACAACGCCTATTATCCAGTATTCAGAGAGGAAGTCAATCTCTACTGAACGAACCTTCGACAAGGATACTATCGATGTGGTTAAGCTTGAGAGCATCCTCATGGCTATGGTAGAGAATCTAGCGTTTCAGTTGCGTAGAGGAGTGAAGCTAACGGCCTGTATTACAGTGAAAGTGCGGTATTCTGACTTCAACACGCATACGCTTCAAGCGCGAATCCCGTACACTGCGGCAGATCACGTGCTCATCCCAAAAGCAAAGGAGTTGTTTAAACGACTGTATGACCGCAGACTCCTTGTTCGACTAATCGGGGTGCGGATGAGTCACCTCGTAAGTGGAGGACATCAGATGAACCTGTTTGAAGACAATGTGGAGATACAACAGCTGTATCAAGCAATGGATAAAATGAGAGATAAGTACGGCGACCGATCCGTTATTCGAGCAGCCGGAATGCAGGCGCGAACCATTGGAAGAATGACGAACCCGTTCAACGGCGATCCACCGAACCTATTGGCGAACCGCAGGGCGTAAAACGCTGATAGATATTCTTTATGTGTAAAATGTAAATTTCTGTATTTCAGGACTTAAAAACAACTCAGTTAAACCCGTTTGTAAACGGATAAATCGGTAGATATGTGTGGTAGATACGTTACAGTTAGCAAGGTGAAAGCCGTTGAAAAGCGCTTCAATGCAGAAGTTGCTACACCTGATTTGTGGCGCGTAAATGCCAATGTCGGGCCTGGCTCAAAAGCCCCGGTGATTGCCGATGAATCCCCAAACAGTATTCAGCACTTTCAGTTTGGCTTTACCCCACAGTGGGCAAAGAAACCGATGTATGTTTTCAATGCCAGGTCTGAGGGAGACCACAACAAGGAGAACGACCCTAGCTATACCGGGGCAAAAGGAATCCTTCAGAAGCCAATGTTTCGCAAATCTATTCGCGACCGACGTTGCCTAGTGCTCGCCGATGCATTCATCGAAGGCCCAGAGAAGGAAAAGCTCAGCAAGCCCTACGTAGTCTACCTCAGAGAGAGGCGTCCTTTTGCCTTTGCGGGAGTGTGGGACGAATGGGTTAACACAGATACGGGGGAAATACTTCGTTCATTCGCCATCCTCACCACTGTCGCCAACCCTCTGATGCAAAAGATTGGTCACCATCGATCACCTGTTATCCTGGAGCCCGACCAGGAAAGCGATTGGATATCGAACGACTTGCCGATTCAAGACGTCACGGCCATGCTCGAACCGTACGACGCCAAACGAATGAACGCCTACCCGATTGACCCGGCAATAAAGAACCCTCGAGCACAAGGCGTTGAACTCCTAAAACCCACAGGGGAACGAGTGTTCAAGGAGTACGATTATGAAATCTACGAAGAGCTCAGGCTAGAAGGAATGGGCGAAACACGCGCCCGACAGCGCGGGAGAGACGAGAAGGGCAGACAACAATCCCTGTTTTAATTAACGAGAGAATTCAAGAGACACAAAAGTCATAGGTGTGCTTTTAAATAGTCATACATATTACAGTTTTCGATACGGTGCGATGTCGCCCGACGAGCTCCTGCAGTCCGCGGTAGACTTAGGACACGACCGTATTGCGGTGACTGATATCAACAGCACATCAGCCTCGCTACAGGTTCTTCGATTAGCCTCGAAGTACAACATCCACGTAGTTGTTGGTATCGACTTCAGGAAGGGAGTAGAGCAGCAGTTCATTGCTCTAGCTGTTACAAATACAGGCTTCCAGAAGATCAACGAACTCCTAACCGCCGTGCTTCACGGTCAGATTGAAATGCCTTCGGAAGCACCGCATTGGGATGATTCCGAAGTTGTGGTGATTTACCCTTTGAGAAATGCACCGAGGAGGGCGCTTAGATCAAATGAGTACATCGGAATCGCTCCCCACGAAATGTTCCGAAGCACTTGGCGTAAATCCGACTGGGAAGAGAGCCGTTTCGTTGCGCTTGCAACGGCTACATTCCGCCACAAGCGTGACTTCAACGCGCACAGACTTCTTCGAGCGGTAGATCAAAACACGCTATTGAGTAAACTGGCTTCGAAGCAGGTAGCTGAGGCGTCTGACATTATTTCAGACGTCACATTCCTCAAGGATGCATACGCTAACAGGCCCGCATGGCTCATCCGCAGTTCGAACATCCTAGAGCGATGCAACGTGTACTTTGGCTTCGGAGAAGAACAACAGTCACAAAACCAAACGTCATACACCGGCTCATCAGTAAAGGATTACGCTCTACTTGTAAAGCTCTGCAAAGACGGACTAGAGTATCGTTACCCAAAGGCGGGCAAAGACGTGGAGGAGCGCCTAAAAAAGGAGCTTGACATCATCCGCGAAAAGGGCTTTGTATCGTACTTCCTCATCAACTGGGACATTGTGCACCACGCTCGGCGTAAAGGCTATTTCTACGTAGGTAGAGGCAGTGGCGCCAACAGCGTCGTTGCATACCTGTTGAGAATCACGGACGTTGACCCAATGGAGCTCGACTTGTACTTCGAGCGCTTTATCAACCTTTACAGAGTTAATCCGCCAGACTTCGACATAGACTTCTCTTGGAAGGACCGTGACGACATGACGGATTACATCTTCAAGAGATTCCCAAACACCTCACTCTTGGCAACCTACAACACCTTCCAATTTAAGGCGGTTGTGCGAGAGCTCGGAAAGGTGTTCGGATTGCCAAAACATGAAATTGACCACCTGTCCCAAGGCCACTTCAGTAGAGGGCGAACCGACGATCAGGTTGTGCGTGCAGTTCTAAAGTATAGCCAGTATATACAAGGCTTCCCAAGTCACCTGAGCATTCACGCTGGAGGAATTCTCATTACCGAAAAGCCTGTGCAGGCATACTCTGCGACCTTCATGCCTCCTAAGGGATTTCCTACCACGCAGTTCGACATGGTCGTTGCGGAAGATGTTGGGATTTACAAGTTCGATATCCTTAGTCAGCGTGGGTTGAGTAAAATTCAAGACACCCTTGCGGTTATTCGAAAAAACCAGCCGGAACGAGCTTCAGAAGTAGATATCCACGATATACCGCGCTTCAAGGAGGATGAGAGTGTGAAGGATTTGCTTCGAAACGGCAAGGCCATTGGTTGTTTTTACGTGGAGTCGCCAGCCATGCGCATGCTTTTGAAAAAGCTAAAAGTCGACAATTACCTAGCACTAGTGGCGGCCAGCTCTATCATTCGTCCAGGTGTAGCAAAGTCTGGAATGATGCGAGAGTACATCTTGCGCTACCGCTACCCAGAACGCCGTAAGGACGCGAATCCTATACTGTTACAGATTATGCCTGAAACCTTTGGTGTAATGGTGTACCAGGAGGATGTGATTCGTGTTGCTCACCACTATGCGGGGCTATCTCTTGGTGAAGCAGACGTGCTGCGCCGCGGCATGTCAGGCAAATACCGATCCCGTGAAGAGTTCCAAAAGGTAAAGGAGCAGTTCTTCATCAATTGTAAGTCAAAGGGATATCCAGAGTCAGAATCGGCCGAAGTTTGGAGACAAATTGAAAGCTTCGCTGGATACGCCTTCGCGAAAGGACATTCTGCTTCGTATGCAGTGGAAAGCTATCAGAGCTTATTCCTAAAGGCGCACTTCCCGCTGGAATACATGGTGTCGGTAATCAACAACTTTGGAGGATTCTACCGAACCGAGTTCTACGTCCACGAAGCACGCATGGCCGGAGCAGAAATTTGCCCACCCTGCATCAACGACGGAGACTACCACACAACCATCAAGGGAAAGCGCATTTACCTAGGGTTTATGCATCTTCATTCGCTAGAAGACAAGACCGCCTTGAAGATTCTCAAGGAACGCGATAGAGCCGGTGCATTCTTGGATTTCGATGATTTCATCGACCGTGTGCCTATCGGTATCGAACAGGTGAGCATCCTCATTCGAATCAACGCCTTCCGATTCACAGGCAAGTCAAAACGCGCCTTGCTTTGGGAAGCACACTTCAAACTCGAGAAGAAGCCACCCGTAGAGGAGACCCCGAGCATGTTTAGACCGGAAAGCAAGAACTACACGCTTCCAGCGCTGCATCAATCCAAGCTCGAGGAAGTGTATGATCAAATAGAACTGCTGGGATTCCCGCTGAGCAATCCTTTCCATTTGCTCAAAGAAGACCCAGACACACTAACTCTGGCATCCGACCTGCCGAGTAATGACGGTCGTAATGTGAGGATTTACGGTTACCTCGTCACTCGCAAGGACACCAAAACTGTAAACGGAAAGCGAATGCACTTTGGGACTTTCCTAGATCGAACGGGACATGTCTTTGACACCGTGCATTTTCCTCCCGTTGTGGCAAAGTATCCGTTTAGAGGTCGTGGTGTCTACATCCTGGAAGGCAAAGTGGTAGAGGAATTTGGATTCTACAGTTTAGAAGTAGAAAGCTGTGTCAAAGCCGATTTGATACCAGACCCTAGATTCTCTGAAGAAGACGAGTGGGAAAACAAGCTAGAAAAGAGAGCAGTATGAGTAGGAGAGGGACTTCAACAAAACCACATAATCGATTTGAAACAAATCTATACGAGAAGATAGACGACTGGATTCTTCCCGAAGAAGCGGAACAGAAAGTGAAAACTATGCTGATTCCAACACATCCAAAATCCATTGTGAATCCGGTAAGTAGTCCCGACATATCCATGGATTGGTCGATGAATCCATACGCAGGTTGCGAACACGGTTGTCCGTACTGCTACGCTAGAAACAGCCATGAATACTGGGGGTATAACAGTGGAGAAGACTTTGAAAGCAAGATTCTATACAAAGCGAATGCAGCAGAATTACTGCGCAAAAAACTAAATACTCCCTCGTGGAAAGGCGATGCCATCATGCTTTCAGGGAATACAGATTGCTACCAGCCCATTGAGAGGAAACTTGAACTAACAAGACAACTGCTCGAGGTAGCTTGGGAATACAGACAACCTATTGGCATCATCACGAAAAACGCATTGATACTCAGAGATCTTGACATACTCAAGAAGATGGCGGAGCACGACCTCGTTCGGGTTGCATTCTCAGTAACCACAGAAGACGCCTCCTTACAGAGAAAGCTAGAGCCACGGGCCAGTGCACCTTACAAGAGATTAGCTGCTATAAAGAAACTATCAGAGGAGGGAATACCCACCATGGCCATGATCGCTCCGATGATTCCAGGATTGAACAGCCATGAACTACTTCCATTGATGAAAGCAGTGTCAGAAGCGGGAGCCCTTCAAGCGCGGTACATTACAGTTCGACTAAACGGGCATTTGAGAGACATCTTCAGCGAATGGTTGATGGAGCATTATCCGGACAGGCACTCAAAGGTGATGAATACAATACGCGACACACATGGTGGAAAAGTAAATGCCTTTAGGTACGGAATCCGGATGTCGGGGACAGGAAGAGTATCCGAAACTATGAGGCAAGCCTATGCGGTGGGACAAACGAAGTATTTCAAGCATAAAAAAATGCCCGCCTTGTCAAGCGAGCATTTTACAAAATTGAAGGACCGACAAATGGGTCTATTCGATTAGCCGTCGGACTGTTTTTTAGCTTCTTCTAGAATGTCCTTCATGGCTTCTACGACCGCTTCGTCGCGCTCTGCCTCAAGTTCAATCTGATCTTCGAGCATGTCGAACATCGAATTCTTGTGAATCTCGTAAGCCACGAATACAGTGTATTTCTCACCGTTGAAGTACGTCTTCTCATCGAGTTTACGCACATCTGCTAAACGCGTATCCATTACCTGGCGAGCGAGGGACTGGAATTGCGACATCACTTCGTCACGATCTACCATAGCTGACTCTCTTAGGTAATCGTCTGCAACTTCACGGATAGTCACATCCACCATAGCCGCAAGCTGTGTGCGTGCATCCATGTCCGATTTGCGTTTGGCGATTCGCTCGTCTGAGCTCTGAGCCTTACCTACAGCTCGGAAATATCTACGCGAAGATTCGTAATCCGAACCTCTAAATGGAGTCTCTTGTTCTGCACCGTATTGATCAACCGATTTACAGCTCGGCATAACAACAGCTAAGCTAAGTGCAAGGATTGGGAGTAGTAGAATGCGTTTCATCGTGTAATTGCATTGATTTACACATGCAATTTCAGAAATCGTGCCATTACTTCCTGTAAGAATGGATGAAAGTTGAACAGAAACTTCTTACTGCTCCAATGCCTGAATGTCAAAACTCATCAATTCACCATTCTCAATGGTCAAGTTGATTTCTAAAGGTCGACAGCACACTTCACAATCCTCAATGTAATTCTGTTGCGGTACCGAGGGGTCTATCAGCACCGAAATATCAGCATTACAAAACGGACAATTGGTAAAGTGTTCGAGCATTAAGCAAGTTGTTCTTGAGCTGCTTCCATGGCTAGGAACTCATCAAACGACATGAGTTTATCAACAAATGTAGTAGGAGCAAGACGCACAACGCGATTTGCAACAGTCTCTACAAAGGTGTGGTCATGCGACGTGAAGAGTACCGTTCCAGGGAAGTCCTTCAGCGCGTTGTTGAATGCCTGAATAGATTCCAAATCCAAGTGATTGGTAGGCTCATCGAGGATGAGAACATTACCCTGAGCGAGCATCATACGTGAAATCATGCAACGAACTTTCTCACCACCCGACAATACCGAAACATTCTTGAATACCTCTTCACCAGAGAACAACATCTTTCCGAGGAAGCCACGGATGTACACCTCGTCTTTTTCCTCAGAATACTGACGAAGCCAGTCTACGAGGTTTTCCTTACTGTTAAAGTATTCTTCGTTCTCATTCGGCAAATAAGCCGTTGTGATAGTCTGTCCAAATGAATATTCACCTTTATCTGCCTTGATCTCACCCATCAGAATTCTGAAGAATGATGTGGTAGCTAAGCCATTATCAGAAATGAAGGCAATCTTATCACCGCGATTAACTTTTAAGTTAACATTTGTGAAAAGCGGCTCTCCGTCTACGCTGTAGCTCAAGTTCTCTACATCGAGAATCTGATTTCCTGCATCGCGCTCTTGGTTAAAGATGATGGCAGGGTATCTACGAGAAGACGGCTTGATGTCGTCCAAGTTGATCTTTTCAAGAAGCTTCTTACGAGAAGTTGCCTGTCGTGATTTCGAGGCATTCGCGCTAAATCGAGAAATGAACTCTTGAAGCTCTTTCTTCTTAGCTTCGGCTTTCTTGTTTGCTGCTGAACGCTGACGTAGCGCAAGTTGGCTGGATTCGTACCAGAAGGTATAGTTACCAGTGAATAGGTTGATCTTACCGAAATCAATATCAGCAATAACAGTACACACGGTATCTAGGAAGTGACGGTCGTGAGATACAACAATCACCGTATTCTTAAAGTCGAGTAGGTAGTTCTCTAACCACGTGATCGTCTTGATATCCAAGTCGTTCGTAGGCTCATCCAGAATAAGAACATCTGGATTCCCGAATAGTGCCTGAGCGAGAAGGATTCGCACACGCTGTGAACCGTCGAGGTCCTTCAACAAGCGGAAGTGATCAGCTTCATCAATACCCAAACCTGAAAGAAGCGCTGCTGCATCTGGCTCAGCGTTCCAACCGTCCATTTCGGCAAACTCATTCTCGAGCTCAGCGGCCTTGTTTCCGTCTTCCTCAGAGAAATCCGGTTTAGCATAGATCGCATCTTTCTCTTGCATGATTTGCCAGAGACGCTCGTGACCCATCATTACGGTATCAATAGCGCGACATTCATTGTACTCGAAGTGGTCCTGCTTTAGGAATGCCATTCGTTTACCGGGCTCTAGAGAAACCGAACCAGAGTTTGGCTGCTGCTCGCCAGAGAGAATCTTGAGGAATGTCGACTTCCCGGCACCGTTAGCACCAATGATTCCGTAGCAGTTTTCACCGTGGAACTTGAGGTTAACGTCGTCAAAAAGAACGCGTTTGCCGAATTGAAGAGATACGTTGTTGACTGTAATCACGACCAATACTGTTTTGAGGGTGCAAAGGTAGGGAGAGTTTTGGAGAGAAAAGAGTAGAGGAGACGCCAAAAAGAAAATCCGACCCCAATAAGAGTCGGATTTAACAAGCTGAATTCGTGTAAGGCCTTATTCAATCACCAATCGACTGACTTTTAGCTCCTTGCTTGAATTGTAAACCTTTATCAAATAAACGCCCGAAGAGAGCTCTGAAACATTCAATCGAACCGAAGTTTCCTCCATATCATGAAGAGAATGAACCAATTGGCCCGTCAAGTCTAATATCTCAACTTTGTTTATAGGATCGGACTCAGATGTTACAGTGACTGAATGCTTTGCGGGGTTCGGATACATATCGATTCCGGTGGCAAAGTCTTCCGCTATGCCAATATCGTTCACAAACACAGTGTGACAACCCGAGGTGTCCTCACATCCTTTTTTGGTCACAATTACAGAGTACGTACCATTTGCGGAAGGGTAGTAGAATGGCGCGGTTTGACCAATCAATTCGAAACCTGAATCACAATCGAACCATTGGTAGGTTACTTGCGAACCTGACTCGTTGGCGTAGAGGGTGTCGCCAGAAACGGTAACACTTGTATCGGGACGGTTAATGGTGAGATTGATTTCTATGATGCTATCGCAGCCATTCGCCTTTGGGATGGTGTCAAAATAAGTTCCCGTGGAATCATAGATCATTCCTGTGGGAGAAGTGTAGCTCTCACAAAGGGTTTCGGAGATATTGGAGTAGGAATAACTTGGGACACCAGTCACAAAATTGGATGTAGCGCCAGAAAGCGCACCACTGAGGATGTTCGCGTTTGCATTCCCTTTACTATCTATAAATGAAGTAATTGAGCCGTTGTTTCCGCCCGCAGTGCCTTGATTGAACTCATAGCACAATTGTAGATTCTGGTCCGTCACATCGTAACCACAACCGTTATATAGGGCGGTAACCTCTGCGGCGGTCAGACTTTTATCCCAAAGTCCAACATCGTCCATATCGCCTTGAAAATGGAAGCCTCCACCGCCAAATGGTGTGCGTCCGATACCGAATGGAGTAGTGGAGGAGGCGAGTGTGCCGCTGGCAGATACCGTGCTTACTAAAGATCCGTCGTGATACAGTTTTAGCTGACTACCATTATAGGTAAGTACATAGTGATTCCAGGCATTCACGTTTATCCCGGACGTATATGTGATGGTGAAATGTGTTCCAGAACTATTGCGAAATCGCGCCTCGATGTTCGTGGTTCCTTGCAATTGCAGAATGAAGAAATCGTCACTGGTTTCGTTTCTAAATCCGGCCATGCCGCCGTGCTGGGTGGGTGCTGAAGCGGTGGGATAGACCCACATAGAAAGTGAAATAGCAGGAGAACCGGCTACAAAGCCAGAAGCATTGGCGGCGGTCGCATAGTCATCGACACCGTCGAAATTAAACGCATTTTGCCCGAATGCCGCGCTAGAAGCGGCAATACACGCTGACATTAGGAGGGTAGAGAGGTGTTTCATGGGTTGTGGGGTTTGAGAGAGAAGTTAGGGAATTTTGCCTATTGGCCGCATGGGTCGATGTCATCAATGATTTCTGACTCCAGCGTGGTTGCATCAAATGTTATTTCCACATACTCTGGGTATAGAGCTGAATCTCCATCACAGTCAAACTCACTAGCTGCTTCCTGCGTGATAATGAACCTATAATGAATAGAGTTCTGCTCAGCTAATACGATTCTTGGAGGAAAGAAACTCATGTATCCTCCTAGAGGAATTCTACCGGATATATGACGGTTCTTGTTTAGATTGACAATTGTAATCTTATTCTTTGTCTCTACAATCGCCAACAGACTATCGCCGAACAATTCAGTGTACAAGGCATTTTCAAAAGAGTAGATGATTTTTTCTTCAGAGTCGAGAATTCGATATTCAATGAGGTTGCTTTCCAGTTTATGATCCGCAGGTAAGAAATGCACCGTGGTGGCTATTACGAATTTTCGAACTGGAATATGAAAGCCCTTTTGGTTAAAAGCATCATGGATAGTAGGCTTTGGCAAAATATCGTTGAATTCGAGGTATGAACTTTCAAGAGTACTCCGCTGTGACTCTAGCTTGGTTTGGTTATTAAGCAAGTACTCAATTTGAGCCAGGATCAAGGAATAATCGAATTCTTCTTGTGCGATGCGAACTAACCAAATCCTTTTTGAGCCAAGATTCATTTCTGGGAAACTGTACCGACTAGCACTAAGTGAGTCTGTTTGGACTTTATCTAAAAATTTCAACTTTGAAAACGGCTCGCTAAAATTCGGAATGTATATATGGTCAAATCTGATAATTATGAAGACCGAATCCTGCTGATCATTCTCACGAAGTAGATTTTTTAAATGTGAACTAAAAACTTCCAGTTTCGTCAAATTAAAATTGTAAAAGCCAGATTTCAACTGAACAACATGGCTCGTATCAGTCAAAGTCCAAATCAAATCTTGATGGGCTTTGATTGTGCCCGAGAATAGTGTGCTAATAAAAAGAAGAGCGAAAATGTGTTTCATGCGAGCGCTGTATTAGCATTAAAGATAACTGAGAGATCCCATATGACCGATTGTTTGTCAAACTACACTTTCCTATAATTAATATTATGTTCAATTGATATTCTCAAAATAAAGGGGAATCAAATGAATGACTCCCCTTTGAGACATTTACTCAGTGCCTCGTTTATTGTGACTTCTCGTTGTACTCTAGCGCTTTCTCTGCATTACCCAACTGGTAATATACTTTCGCCAAAGATTGAAGTGTCGTCTTATCTTCCGGATCTTGAGCTTCTGCAAGCAAGAAATATTCAAGTGCTTTCTTGAGCAAATCCTCTTTTTCCTTTTTCAATGCGTCGTACTCACGCTGCTTGTTGCTCGGTACGTCGTTCATTGCGTCAGCCTTAACGTTGCTATACTCTACGTATACCAAACCAGCCTGGTACAACGCGTCCTTGTGCGTTGAATCCGCTTGAATTGCCAAGTCGTAGAATTCCAACCCTTTGTCACGGTCTTCCTTATAAACGTGGTGAATGAATCCCATGTTGTACAAGTAAAGTGCGTTTCCTGGGTCAGCCTGACGAAGTGTTTCCAAGTTGGCCAATGCTCCATCGTAGTCTTCGCTGTCCAAGTAGTCTTGAAGCTGGAAGATCACCAAGTCTGAGTTATCTGGGTAAAGCTCCATTGCTTTTGCCAAATACTCGTTGAATTCAGCTTTGCGACCAGAAATGTTCATCCAGTAGATAGCTTGAATCCAAAGCTCCTCGTTGATAGATGGGCTTAGTTCAGGATCAGATACGATTTCACGCTCCAAATAGATGTCGAGCATTTCCTTGCTCTCAATTGGCGTACGCTGACCTTCATACATGGCCGTCCACTGACGTCCCTTGTACCCCATTTCCAACAATTGCTTGTAATGCTCAATGGTGCGAGCCGTGTCCTTCATTTGTGAAGCAAGCAATGTCATGTAGTACAATGATGTAGTATCAATTTGACCTACTCCATCCGTTTTCTTGAAATTGTAAAGGTCGTTGTAGATGTTGTACGCATCCGCTCTAGTAGCCTCATCTTGCGAGTAAACTGCGGCTGTTTGCGACATATCACTAAACATTGTAGGAAGCAATTCCATAATGTCATCTGTGTAGTCATCATCATCAACAGCCTTGTTATAGGCCAACAATGCAGTTGCATTTTCGATGGCTTCGTTCAAAGAAGTGATATCCTTTGAAGCTGCGTACATCTTATAGTAAATCTCAGAACGGCGATAGTAGTACTTCTGAAGAGTACTTTCGCTTACAGCTGATGGGCCTTTTTCGTCAACGATAGCCTTCGCTTCGTCGATGTGCTGCTGTGCTGCAGCCAAGTCTCCACGATCAACCGCAATTGCTGCGCTGGTTACTTCAGGACGCTGTGCGAAAGACGTCGCACTCAATCCGATGAATCCAACGAGCGCCAATAAACGTGCTTTTGAATACATATTCTTGTTTTCTGTGGTTTTCAAAGTTTTGCAAAAATAAAGAATGTTCTACAGGTCTCGGAATTAATCTTGTGCACTTTCCGTGCCAGCTTCTCCTTCGCCCTCTACTCCACCTTCATTTTCTACTCCTTCCACATCTTCTAACGCTTCATCTTCGTCACTCGTTGGCACTTTAGCCACACTTGCGATTTCGTCTTTTCCTTTGAGGTTGATTAGACGAACGCCTTGCGTTGCTCTACCCATTACGCGTAACTGCTCTACCTCCATGCGAATCATGATTCCGGAGCGGTTGATGATCATCAAATCATCTTCATCCGTAACACCCTTAATCGCAATAAGGTTTCCTGTTTTATCCGTGATGCTCATGGTTTTAACACCCTTACCACCGCGGTTTGTAACTCGGTAATCTTCTAGCAATGAGCGCTTTCCGTATCCTTTTCCGCTCACAACGAGGATATCGCCTTCACCTTCCTGGATACACACCATTCCAACGAGTTCGTCATCGTCATTCGCCAAAGTCATACCTCTCACACCCGAAGCAGTACGTCCCATGTTTCTAACAGCAGACTCGTGGAAACGAATTGCCTTACCGGAACGAACGGCCATGATGATTTCAGAGTTACCGTCAGTGAGCTTAGCCTCCAACAACTGGTCTCCTTCGCGGATACCGATGGCATTGATACCATTTACACGTGGGCGACTGTACTGTTCAAGCGATGTCTTTTTGATCACCCCTTTCTTCGTACACATCACAATGCTGTGGTTGTTGATGTACTCTTCGTCCTTCAGGTTCAAGACGTTGATAAAGGCCCTTACACTGTCATCCTGAGGAATGTTGATCAAGTTTTGGATAGCTCTACCCTTGCTCGCTCTGGTTCCTTCTGGGATCTCGAACACTCGCAACCAGAAACACCTTCCTTGCTCTGTGAAGAACAACATGTACTGGTGGTTCGTCGCTGCGAAGACGTATTCAATGAAGTCGGCATCTCGAGTTGAAGCGGCTTTAGAACCCACTCCACCTCTACTCTGCGTCTTGTACTCTGTAAGCGAAGTACGCTTGATATATCCTGCATTTGAAATGGTAATTACCACTTCCTCATCAGGGATCATGTCTTCGATGCTCACATCACCACCGGCATACTCGATGTTGGTGCGACGCTCATCGCCGTACTTTTCTTGGATTTCAAGGAGTTCTTCCTTGATGATTGACATACGCAAGTCGTGCTCGTCGAGAATGCGCTTCAAGTAAGCAATCTTCTCCATCAATTCGGCGTACTCCTCTTTGATCTTGTCACGCTCTAGACCTGTCAACTTCTGTAGACGAAGCTCGAGGATGGCTTTCGCCTGCACTTCTGACAGTCCGAACTCACTCATCAATCCGTCTTTCGCCTCATCAACTGTCGCACTTGCGCGGATTAGCTTGATAACCTCGTCGAGATTATCAATTGCAATCAACAAGCCTTCGAGGATGTGAGCACGCTTTTCAGCTTGAGCAAGATCGTACTTGGTACGGCGAACAACAACTTCGTGACGGTGGTCTACGAAGTGTTTGATGAGATCTTTCAAGTTGAGCATCTCAGGTCGTCCGTTCACCAATGCAATGCTATTGATGCTGAACGACGACTGAAGTGACGTGTACTTGAATAGTTTATTGAGAACAACGTTTGGAACAGCGTCACGCTTAAGTACATAAACGATGCGCATACCGTTTCTATCCGACTCGTCGCGGATATCGGCGATACCGTCCAATTTCTTATCGTTCACCAAGTCGGCCGTCTTCTTGATCATGTCGGCCTTATTCACTTGGTACGGAATCTCATTTACGATGATGCACTCGCGGCCATTCACCTCTTCGATATTGGCTTTCGCGCGAAGTACTACTCTACCTCTACCTGTATGGTATGCATCGCGTACACCTTCGTATCCGTAGATCGTACCCCCCGTTGGGAAGTCAGGTGCTTTGATGGACTCAATAAGCTCATCGATTTCAACATCGTTGTTATCGATATACTTAATGGTAGCAGAGATCGTATCTGTAAGGTTGTGCGGCGCCATGTTGGTCGCCATACCTACCGCAATACCCGATGCTCCATTTACAAGGAGCTGCGGAATGCGTGTAGGAAGCACGGTTGGTTCCTTGAGGGAATCGTCGAAGTTCAGCTGGAAGTCTACCGTATCCTTCTCGATATCGATAAGCATTTCCTCAGCAATCTTCTTCAAGCGAACCTCGGTATATCGCATGGCGGCAGGACTGTCGCCATCAACGGAACCAAAGTTACCCTGTCCGTCAACCAACGTGTAGCGGAGTGACCAGTCTTGGGCCATTCTCACCATGGTATCATAAACAGAGCTATCACCATGCGGGTGGAACTTACCAAGTACCTCACCCACAATACGAGCTGATTTCTTATACGAGCGGTTAGACAACACGCCCAACTCGTGCATACCGTATAAAACACGGCGGTGCACTGGCTTCAATCCGTCACGCACATCTGGTAGAGCGCGCGAAACAATCACCGACATTGAATAGTCGATGTAAGAGGACTTCATTTCCTCTTCGATGTTTATCGGTATGATCCTTTCTCCTTCGGCCATAATGTCAGTTTACATTGGACACAATACAGTCTTTCGACAAGTTTCAAAAATAGGGTTTACTGTTCGTTACCCCATGGGTTGAAAGCGCGAAAAAACTACACTTTTTACACATTTCCGTGTTTATAACTCCATTCTTTTTTAATTTCCGTTTGAAGGACCGAAACGGTACATTTGATTTAAACCAAGCTGGCACAACTTTCGTTGTATACATACACATCACACACCAGCAGATTATTACACATGGACGAGAATTTTTCACCGAGAGTAAAGGATGTTATCAGCTACAGCAAAGAGGAAGCTCTTCGCCTAGGGCATGATTACATCGGCACCGAGCACTTGATGCTCGGCTTGATTCGCGAAGGTGAAGGGACGGCCGTTCAAATTTTAGAAGATTTAGGCGTGGACATCCGCAATATGCGGACGAAAATTGAAAATATATCAGTGCCTTCCGCGGCTCGACAATTATCTTCCAAAAAGAACCTCCCCCTTACCCGCCAAGCGGAGAAGGCTCTCAAGACCACATTCCTGGAAGCCAAAATCTTCCAAAGCAATATCATCAGGACACCCCACCTACTCCTCTGTATTTTGAGGAATGAGGACGATCCTGTAACTCGACTACTCAAACAGATGGGCATCGACTACGAAAGCTTTAAAGGTGAGTTTCAAGCTCATCATTTAGATAAAGGAGATAACCCTTCTCCGCCGTCTGACCCAAAAGCAGAAATGCCGTTTGGTGATGATGACGACGATTTCGAAAACAAACCTGGAGGTGGCGGAAGCTACCAAGGCGGAAGTTCTCGTCAGAAAGGAGAAGCGAAGACTAAAACTCCCGTACTCGACAATTTCGGTCGCGATTTGACAAAACTCGCCGAAGAGTCGAAACTCGACCCCGTTGTTGGTCGCGAAAAGGAAATCGAACGCGTTTCGCAAATCCTTTCACGTAGAAAGAAGAACAACCCGCTACTCATCGGCGAACCCGGTGTAGGTAAATCTGCCATTGCAGAAGGCCTCGCCCTCCGAATCGTCAAAAAGAAGGTAAGCCGAGTGCTGTTCAACAAACGCGTTGTTACACTTGACCTCGCTTCGCTTGTTGCCGGCACAAAGTACCGCGGACAATTCGAGGAGCGAATGAAGGCCCTGATGAACGAACTCGAAAAGAACGATGACATCATCCTCTTTATCGACGAACTTCACACTATTGTTGGAGCTGGTGGAGCCACGGGTTCCCTCGACGCATCCAATATGTTCAAGCCTGCCCTTGCACGTGGAGAGATCCAATGTGTGGGCGCAACTACGCTTGATGAGTATCGACAGTTCATCGAAAAAGATGGTGCACTCGAGCGTCGTTTCCAGAAAGTAATGGTTGAACCAACATCTCCAGAAGAAACGGTTCAAATCCTCAACAACATTAAGGATCGTTACGAGGAACACCACAACGTAAACTACACAAACGAAGCTCTTGAAGCTTGTGTGAATCTTACGCAGCGCTACATCAGCGATCGACACCTTCCGGATAAAGCAATTGACGCTCTAGATGAAGCGGGCTCGCGCGTTCACATTACCAGCATCAAAGTCCCTAAGGATGTTTTAGACCTCGAAAAAGAACTAGAGAAAATCCGTGAGGATAAGATTTCAGTTGTTAAAAAGCAGCGCTATGAAGAAGCTGCCAAGCTTCGCGATGACGAGAAGCGTGTAGAACAACAACTCGAAGAGGCGCAACGCCAATGGGAAGCCGACGTAAAAGAAAACCGTGAAGTTGTTAGCGAGGAGAATGTTGCCGAAGTTGTAGCGATGATGACCGGAATCCCGGTACAACGCGTTGCTCAACATGAAAGCCAGCGTTTGACTCGAATGAGCGAAGACCTCAAGGGTCGTGTGATTGGTCAAGATAACGCCGTAGCGAAGGTGGTGAAAGCCATCCAGAGAAACCGCGCCGGACTCAAAGACCCGAATAAACCAATCGGCTCATTCATTTTCTTGGGTCCTACCGGTGTAGGTAAAACACAGCTTGCTAAAGAGCTGGCTCGCACCTTATTTGATTCAGAAGATGCGCTCATTCGTATTGACATGAGCGAATACATGGAGAAGTTTGCACTCTCCCGACTTGTTGGAGCGCCTCCGGGATACGTTGGTTACGAAGAAGGTGGACAGCTTACCGAAAAGGTTCGCAGAAAGCCTTACAGCGTTGTATTGCTCGACGAAATCGAAAAAGCGCACCCAGATATCTTCAACCTATTGCTACAAGCATTGGATGATGGTCAAATGACGGACAGCCTTGGTCGAAAGATCGACTTCAAGAACTGTATCATCATTATGACTTCCAATATTGGTAGTAGACAATTGAAGGACTTCGGTCAAGGTGTTGGGTTTGGTACACAAGCTCGCTCATCGTCTGCAGATGACAACGCCAAGAACATCATTGAGAAGGCACTCAAAAAGGCCTTTGCACCTGAATTCTTGAACCGTATCGACGACGTGGTATTGTTCAACTCATTGAAAGAGGAGGACATCCACAAGATTATCGATTTGGAATTGGCCAAGTTGTTTGGACGAATTCGCGACTTGGGCTACGAAATGAAAATTTCGAAAGCGGCCAAGACCTTCATTGCGAATAAAGGATACGACGAAGCCTACGGTGCTCGTCCACTTGCACGCGCCATTCAGAAATATATTGAGGATAGCCTCGCAGAGGAGATTATCAGCAAGAAAGTTGAAGAAGGCGATATCGTGAAGATTGATTTCGACAAGAAGAACGACGAAATCACCATCGTTATTGAGAAGCCACAAAGTAAAGAGGCTACGAAAGACGAGGATTCAGAATAATTGTCATTCCCCCAAATAGAAAAGCCCCGGCGAATTTCGTCGGGGCTTTTGTTTTGTGTCAGTTTATGTCAGAATCGCTGATTGCTTGACTTGAATCGTCCTTCTTCAAAGGGACGTTTGTTTCTGTGCTTTGTAGCTCTGCCTTTTACCCGCTCTCGCCACATTTTGAACGACGAGTCCTTCATGTGTTTCCTCATCAACTCTCGGACTTCATTCTCCTTGAGTCCAAACTGATATTCTATCGCCTCAAAAGGAGTCCTGTCTTCCCAGGCCATCTCAATAATGCGATCTATCTCTTGTTCCGTCATATTCCTACAACAGAAGGATTGATGATTAGTTTAAAGCTTAGAAGTAAAGAAGCTAAACACCTTCTGTCGTGCATCTTGCGCAGCTTCTTCATCGTAAACGCCAGGGTTGCTCGGGTTCGCAAAGGCATGATCCGCATCATACACCTCTACCGTGAGCTCCTCTCCTGCCTCCTCCATGTTTTCTTCAAACTCCTCAACAACTTCCGCATTAATCCACCTGTCTTTTGCCGCAAATATTCCAAGTACAGGAGCATTCAATTCCGATAATCGTTCGATGTCCTTCTCCGGCATACCATAATACATTACGCAGGCCACAACTTGTTCTCCGCCAGAGATGGCCGCTTGAAGGCTCCATCCTCCGCCAAAGCACCATCCAATTGTGCCAACCATAGCATCATCGCCCACATAGTCAAATGCACCTGCGATGATAGTTTGTATGCGTTCAGCATTGGCAGATTGCATTAATGCGGAAGCTTCCTCTCGGGTAGCTCCAACTTTCCCATCGTACAAATCGACTGCAAGAACGTTGACGCCTAAACTATTCGCCCAATCTTCCGCTTCGCGTTGGATATTCTCATTCAATCCCCACCACTCGTGGAAAACGAGGATCCAGCGGTTGTCATCATTCGTGACAACCGCATAACCTCTGGCTTCTTCGCCATCCGTTTCAAAATCTACCCATACGCCTGCCACATCGCCGTGTTCTGCATGCTCTACAGTTTTGGCGGGTAGCTCGTGTGATTCCACGAATTCTGGATCCTCAGCCATAGCGACAAAGGATGAATTGGCCTCACAACACGACTGACCATACGTCAACTGAGCTGAAAACACAGTTAAAATCGAGGTCGCAAGTAGGATGGTAGATTTCATATCAATTCAAATTAGAAATTCGGCAATTCCATAGGTACTTCGATAGCGAGGATCTGTGAATCCTTAGATGCTGAAACAGAAATTGAATCGACGTCCCAAATACCAATACCGTCGCGCCGGTTAAGTTGTTCATCGCCGATGGCAACTTCACCTTCAATTACAAAGAAGTAAACGCCATTTCCGGAGCTGTTCACCGTGTAATCAGAGCTCTTGCCAGATTCAAGATCAACTAAGTGCATGTAGGCGTTTTGGTTTATCCAAAGTCCATCGCCATCTTCTTCACGTGGACGAACAACCTGCTGCCATCCGTTTACACGATTCTCTGACTCGAATTTCTTCTGTTCGTAGCGAGGTTCAACGCCTCTCTTTTCAGGGAAAATCCACAATTGAAGAAAGTTCACCTCTTCCTCCCTACTCTCATTAAACTCGCTGTGCTGCAAGCCTGTACCGGCGGACATCACCTGTACTTCACCCGTCGTAATCGCCTGTGCATTGCCCATGGTGTCGCGGTGGGTTAATGCTCCTCGCAATGGAATACTCACGATTTCCATATCGGCATGTGGATGTTGCCCAAATCCTTTTTCGGGCGCGACGATATCATCGTTCAAAACGCGAAGTACACCGAAATGCATCTGATTTGGATTGTACCAGTTTGCGAAACTGAATGTATGATGGGTGTCGAGCCAGCCATGATTCGCATGGCCTCTATCTGATGATCTATGAATTACCTTTTCCATGATGTTCCTTTCTAGTTATATTGGTAATCAATGTTATAACAAAGATATGACATATTTAGCTATTTCAACGAGCACATAGAGCGCGATACATACCACATAGAAAGCGATTATATCGACTGGATATCAACGTCTTCCGACCTCAAAAGTGATCCGAGTATTTGCTGAGCGGTAGGACTCTCATGAGCGTGCCACTTCTTCTCCAGCATGTCTTCTGTTGTCGCTCCTTTTAATGCCGTACCGATACCTGCGTACCTTCCTTCTTCAATATGAACAAATCCAATCTCATTATGAGTGGGCCCCGGATAAATCAGAACCGCGCTTATTGATTCTGATGAAACCTCACTGAGCCATTTGGCTGCATTAGATTGATGATCTTCTCTCGAAACATCTCCCTCCCAGCCCAATCCGCTTAATCTGGGGTCGAGTTTGTATTCCTTCACCGCTTCGGCCAAGTATTGTTGAGCCGAAGTATAGCTGTAGAAATGCGCAAGGACATCCACTCGTTTCTCAGCGCGCTGAACTGCAAAGCGGTAGGTATCCTTTCTATCCTTGTAACTCACAACGCCCCATTTCGCCACTGGGTGTTTTTGAGCAGCGTTATACGGTGGCCAATAGTGCCGTATTTCGTGATCTTCATGCAACAATGCCAATGCTTCAGAACCAGTTTCGACGGTTTCAATATTGAAAATCTCACGTATCCAACGTTGTCGACGTTTCGATCCGGAGGTTCCTGTAAAGTGCTGAGAGATGCGTTGCTTGATATTGATCGCCTTTCCGATGTACAGATTGTTTCCCGCCTCATCTTTCATGTAATACACACCAGGTGTTTCAGGAAGATTATGAAACACTTCCGGATCTAAATTCATGGGAAGTTGCGACACCCCATTGCGCTGATTGAGAGTTCGATCAATCGCATCTTTATCTATTTCAAAGAGCCTATGTAGAATATCAGCGGCGGTTTCCGCATCCGCTAGAGCTCTGTGGGGGCTTGGGTTTACGATATCGAAATGTTCGGCAAGGTTGCCCAGGCTGTACCGTTTCAAACCTGGAACAATGGCACGCGTCAGCTTCACGGTGCACAGCTTCTTAGCTTGCCAGGTATATCCTGCCTCGTCTAATTCTCGCTTAATAAAGGAATAATCGAAATTGACGTTGTGGGCAACGAACACATTCCCCTGCAACAAATCATAGATTTGAGATGCCACCTCTTTGAAAGTTGGTGCATCTTGAACGTCTTCAGGACGAATATTTGTGAGTTGAGTAATGTGCCGAGGTATGCTTCTTTCGGGATTAATAAGCTGATTGTATCGCTCTACAATGCGCTCTCCGTCTGAGATAGCAATCCCAACTTCAATCACGCGGTGCTTATCCGCGTACCCTCCGGTCGTTTCAACATCTACTACTGCAAACACACCGAAATGTACGGACTCTATCTGTTCTTTCGAAGTGTATGTTCAGGTTCGTTTTCAACACGAACGTGACTCCAGTTTTCGCCGGATTTAATTCGATAGAGTTGCATTTCTGAAATACCAAATTGCTTGGCTATCATTCGAAGTCTCGTTTTGCGCGAGGGATCCCAAATCTTCTTCTTAATGCGCATGACATCCGTTGAACTCAGCTTGTGCCCTACTTCGGGCAAATATTCAGCCTGTTTCTTTTTAGCTTTGATAACAGCGGGATTCTTGCGCTGGTGTTCGAGGTAGTCTTCTCGATTCACCCATCTTAAATTGGAGAAATGGTTGTTTCGCTTGTCGTAGTCGAGGTGAATGAGTCGGTCTTTATCGCCCTCACATCCATCTACAAAATACTCACCCACGAGCTTGTGGATGTAATGCGTTTTGTCTTTTCGGTGAATTCGAATCTTCATCGAAGGGTAGCCTCCGATTATGCCTCCTTTAAGTAATCGACCATCTTTCAGATCGCTCACAAAAGCAGCAATTCTTCCGTAGTTCGAAACCGCGTACTTCTTCTTGGGTGCATTGTCCGCTTCGAATACAAGCGTACGCCATTCCTCTCCTTTTCGGTTCTGGAGCATAGTTCAATAGGTAGGTAGGTGGTTGATTCCTGAAAATCAGCTAAATATATTGATTTCTACGGAATTCTCTTACAATCGCCTCTGGAACGAGCTATTTTCCTCACTATCTTCACATCATTACTCCCTGAAAAATACCCCCAAATGGACATAGTTCTTTTCATCTTAGGGTTCTCACTTCTACTGGCCGGTTTTGCCGGAAGTATTTTGCCTATCCTACCTGGCCCACCCCTCGGATGGGCAGGATTACTCGTGATTTCCTTCTCTGAAACCGTAGATTTTTCCAATACATTTTTAATCTGGATGGCCATAATAGCGGGCGTCATAACGGCTCTAGACTATTACATTCCCGTTTGGGGCACAAAGAAGTTCGGAGGAACGAAAGCTGGGATACGAGGTTCTACCGTCGGATTGATTCTCGGGCTGTTCTTCGCACCAATCGGAATTATTATCGGCCCTGCCATTGGTGCATTCGTAGGCGAAATGATTCATGAAAGAAATTCCGACCGCGCCATGAAGTCCGCCGTTGGATCATTTATAGGGTTCCTTGCCGGAACAGGACTCAAAATAATTTATGGAGCCTACGCCTTGTACAAGGCCATTGTCGTGTTCTTTTAATACTGTCCAGTACTTAAGAGAACGAGTGTACAAGCAACATCTGGCTCAATCCCCTTTGCCTTGAGGCTTATCATCCATTCTGGATTCTCTGTTCCTGGATTGAAGATTACACGATTCGGCTGAAGTGCCTCAACCACAGACTTATAACCCTCTTGAATGGTAGGGTTCACGTAAAGTGTTACGGTGTCGATTTCGCCGGGCGCAAAGGATGGAATTTCGCGTTGAATCTCACTTCCAGCTACCGATCCATCTCTACGTCCCACTAGAACAATATCATGCCCTGCATCCTTTAACATATGCGCTGCGCGATAGGCATACCGAGAAGGATCTGGGTGTGCACCTAGTACTAAGACCTTTTCTTGTTTTAGATTTGTTTTCATGATAGATAAACTCGAGTGGAATTCACTTTCCTATTCATATAACCAGACGAATACGATTTCGTTTCCTGACGGTCGAATAAATCGCGGTGAAGTACTTGCCGCCATTGGACCTTCCGGCTCTGGCAAAAGTACGTGGCTCCAGCTCTTATCTGGCATCTTAGCCATTCAAAAAGGCGATGTTCACTACGGAGAAACGAGTTTAAAAGGTACATCCGAAAGAAGAAGAGACAAACTGAGAGCCCAAAATGTAGGTCTAGTTTTTCAAAACAACCACTTTTTGAATGAGTTGAGCGTTTCCGACAACCTTAGCCTACCTGCCTTTGCACAGAAACACCAGCTCGATTCCAATCACATTGCCGAATTAGCCAATAGGCTTCATGTCGACCATTTATTAAATCGGAAGCCCAAAGAGTGCTCCGTAGGCGAATTACAGCGTCTATCTATTGTTCGCACGCTCTCTACCCGCCCTTCATTCCTCTTGGCAGACGAACCCACCAGTGCACTCGATGACGTTAACACCGAATCTATACTGTCCATTTTTGATGAACTCGTAGCCGATTTAAATATCGGTGTGCTGATCGTAACGCATGACAACAGAGTGAAGTCGCATTTTTCCAACACCATAAACTTTGGAAAATGAGACAGATGAACACGTTTAAACTAGGCTTTCTACAGGTTTGGACCCGCAGATCAAGACTATTCATTCAATGGGCTATGGTGTGCATCGGCTTGGCCTTAGTAAGTGGATTTTTCACGTTTGAAAAGAGTACCGACGCCCAGCTTGTAAATGACCTCTCCTCTATCGACCAAATTTGGTGTGCCAAAGGATCGCCGTTACAAGGCCTACTGGCGAACGTTTACCATATCGATAATCCAACCGGAAACATTTCTCTTTCGGAAGTCAACGAATACGCTCAAAACCCAATGATTGAGCGCGTTACACGTATTTCCTACGGCGACGTGTACAAGGGACGAAGAATACTTGGGGCCGACGCAAGCTGGTCGGATCTTTATTCACTCAACCCGACAGAAGGCAAGCTTCCCGAGAATGAAATGGAGGTTGCTCTCTCTAAAGCACTCTCTGCGGAATTGGGATTGAAAGTCGGAAGCACGTTTCACGGTCAGCACGGCAACGCTGAAAGCGGACACGAGCACGAAGAGGACTATGTGGTAGTTGGTATTTACGAGAATACAGGCACAGTTGCGGATCGCATCTTACTCACCAGTCTTTCAAGCGTGTGGCATGTTCACCATTCTGACGAGGAAAGCAAGGAGATTACTGCGGCGCTTATAGAAACTACATCACCTATGGCACTCTTTCAGTTGCCAAGGTTAATAAACTCAAAATCAACATTCCAAGCCGTATTGCCGAGTATCGAAGTGAATCGAATCCACGCCCTACTCGGGAATACTCAGTCGGCATTCATCGCCCTAAGCGCACTATTTCTGCTTCTTGGCGGCTTGAGTATTGGGATTACTATCCACGAAACGGTGCGTGCTCAACAATTTGATCACACCTTACTTCGTGTATTTGGATTGAGCCCGTTCCGACTAGCGCTCACCATCTGGACTCAAACCTTGCTCCTCCTTGGAAGCGCATGGGTAGTAGGTATGCTATTCATCAAACTTACGATATACGCTTTGTCTCCTACGATTGCGGTGGATTATGGCCTCGAGCTTCAATTTGAAGTGATGAATTCTACCGACTTCAAGCTCCTTGCGGTTGCTATTATACTTGGATTGATTATTGCCATTCCACCTGTCATTCGTATCTTCAAAACCACCATTCACAAGAACTTAAAGAATGCGTAAATACCTCATTTTATTCACTTTACTACTCAGCCTTTCGAGTAACGCTCAAATGACTTTGGAATGGACCCTCTTTACGGGTACAGGTTACGACATTGATGAAGATGGGGCGTTTGTAAATCCAGAATACCCGGAAGCGTTGAAGGCTTGGGATGGCAAAGAGGTTTTGATAATTGGCTACATCGTTCCTGTAGACGTTCAATTGAAGACTTATGTGCTTTCTCAGTTTCCCTTGCAGCAATGCTTCTTTTGCGGCAATGCAGGTCCCGAAACGGTTATTCAGCTTTTCTTCGATAGTTCGCCGCCACATCTGCTGACGGATCAATACGTTATTTTGAAAGGAAAACTCGTCCTAGGCCAGGCCAAGCCTGGAAGTTTCTTTTTCACGCTCTATAACACTGAACTTGCAGGATGAGAATTTCAACCCTACTACTCTGCCTATGCGTCAGCGTTTCATCCGTTGCTCAGACGACTATCAAGTGGGCTGATTTAGAAGATGTTGATTTCGTCGAATTCTATGATAGGGAAAGAAGCGAATGGAGTTTGAAGGCCGAGTTCTCAGAAGAGATATTGGCGCTTGACAATCAAGAAGTTATAATTACGGGCTACGTAATTCCTCTCGATGTTTCAGGAGAAGTTTACGTCCTCTCAGCGTTCGCTTTTAGTTCCTGTTTCTTTTGTGGAGGCGCAGGCCCCGAAACCGTGATGGGATTGACCTTCACGGACACACCTCCCCAGCTAAAAACAGATGATGTAATTTCCGTTCGGGGCACACTGCAAGTCAATGTGAATCCCGGTTTAGAGTTTCACTACATGCTCACTGATGTAGTTATTACCAAGCTATTTTAATGAAAGCCAAGCATTATTTCCTTCTCCTTCTCGTCATCCTGGTGGTGGTATATTTATCGGGACCAACACCCGATACTCCGAATTATTCGGGGACAGTTGTTCGAAACATCGACGCTGAGAACCTTCTCACGAAGTCCAACTTAGATCCAAAAGGTGTGAAAGAAGGAAATGAGACTTTGCTTCGCTTCTCAGGTCAAGCCACACCATATTCAATACTCTACCTACACGGATTCAGCGCAAGTCCAGAAGAAGGAAACCCCGTCCACTCCCAATTGTACGAGCATTTTGGCTACAACCTGGTAGCACCAAGACTGTACGCCCACGGTTTGGTTACAGATAATCCATTAATGGAATTCAGAGCCGATTCTGCCTGGCACAGCGCTGTTCGAGGTCTCGAAAAGGCCTTGGCCATTGGCGATTCGGTAATTGTAGTGAGCACTTCTACAGGCGGAGCACTCGCCACGCGGTTAGCCCAATTAGATTCACGAATCGCGGCGCTGGTGTACTATTCTCCGAACGTGATGCCCAATGATGGCGCAGCATTTTTACTTAACGACCCTTGGGGTGAGCAAATCGCAAGAATGGTTCTCAATTCCAATTTTAGGGATTTGCAGATATCTGACCCCTACTACGAGAAATTCTGGTACCGCTATTACCGGGTAGAGTCACTTCCAGAAATGCAAGAATTAGTAGAAACTGGATTTGATGAAGAGGCTGTGAGGTCAATTCATGTACCGGTGATGGTGGCATGTTGGTACGAAAGTGAAGAAAAGCAAGACGATGCGGTAAGCGTTCCGCACATGCGAGAATTTTATAGTCAATTGGACGTTCCGAATAAGCAATTCATTGAACTAGCGGCTAACTCACACGTGATTGCCAACGGTCGCTATAGCTCAGTAGTTCGAGAATTGACGGACACCACTATTCACTTTTTAACGTCCAATGGCTTTATGCCCGTTGCTAAAGACACCACAGCCCCTTAAGTTTGTTACATGGAATTTCTTAATCCTGCTTTGCTCTGGGGCTTGTTGGGGGTGTCAATCCCAATCATCATTCACCTTCTTCAACTGAAGCGTTACAAAACCGTGTTTTTCAGCGACATTCGGTTTTTGAAGAACGTGCAGAAGTCGGCCCGAAAACAACAGCGAGTACGCCATTGGCTAATTCTGCTACTTCGAATATTAGCTTGGTCGTTGCTCACTTTGGCGTTTGCTCTGCCTTTCATCCCTTCTGGAGATCAACTTTCGAAGCAAAGAAGCGAAGTTGTAATCTACGTAGACAACTCTCCTAGCATGACGCGCAAGGCGAGCACAGGTCCGATGTGGGTTGTAGCCCTTGAAGCCGCGGATAACATCATCGATCAGAATCCAAATGCCACCTTCCACGTGATTTCTGCAAGTAGTGAGGGTGCTGATGCCATCCCCCTAAACGCGACTGCGGCTCGAAAAGCGGTTCGTGGAATCCAGCCGTCGAAGAATTCACTTACTTGGCAGGATGTCATGCGTAGAATTTCTACCTACGGCATCACAGATACAGCGCAGGTTTACATGCTCACGGATGCCCAGGAAGTCACCTTGGATGACCTCGATGAATCGGACCTCAAAATAGAATTACTGCCGGTCCTCATTCAACCCGTGGGAAGAGCGGCGAATCTGACTATAGATTCAGCTTGGGTGAATTCGCCCGTAATCCTTCCTAATCAGGCCTTAGAACTTGGCTATTCCCTTGTGAACTATGGTGATGAAGATTCTGATGTTCCGACAGAGCTATGGGTGAACGGCGAATTGCGTGGCGCAAAATCACATTTGGTTGAAGCTGAGTCTTCTTTGGAATCTAGCATCACATTCCAAGTAAATTCCAATCATGTTCAGACTATAGAGTTGAGGATTCAGGACGATGCCATCAATTATGATGACTCGTATTTCCTCACTGCCAACGTGAGATCGGAGTTAAGCATGCTTCACATTTACGATGCTAGTTCTGCCACCCTCCCTCTAACTGAGCTTATCAATGATTCGGCCGTTGTGCTTGAGTCTGTGAACTACGCTCAAATTCCATACGGCAGACTTTCTAATTTCGACTTGATTGTGCTGGATCGCACCCGAGGAGCTTGGCCAAGTGGATTGGCAAGTGGCTTAAATGAAGCAATTGAAAGTGGCACCTCTGCACTCATCCTACCGTTCGGGCCTTCAGAACAGGACTTATCAACCTTGAACATAAGTAAATACGGGGAAGCAGATACGGTGAACATCTCGAACATTGAGGTGAATTATGGCGATGCGTTCTACTATGGAGTCTTTTATGAAGACCCAAAGAGGATTCAATTACCGACGCTCGACACGCACTTCCCGATCGCGGATGACTATAGAATTCAAGGTGGAACAAATCTATTGCAGTCTGCCTCTGGTAGCCCAAGCCTCGTGAGGTATCAACGTGGATTTGGACAAATTTATCAGTGGAATGCCCACCCCGTTGCCGATCAGAATGGCTGGAGTGAACTGTATGTCCCACTACTCTATCAAATGGCCATTTTCAAAGGTCAGCCTCAATGGTATTCATTTGAGCTCGGGACTGCGACTAGCTTCTTAATTGAACATGAGGAATCTGGCAGTGATCAGGTAGTTATGTTGAAACAAGATTCGGTAGAAGTCATTCCCCAACAGCGCAGTATGGGTGTCCGAACCGAAATCAATCTTTACGCAACAGAACTCGACCCTGGTTTTGCAATCCTGTGGAAAGACAATACGGCTATTGAAACAATCGCTTTGAATACCTCTTCTGCAGAAAGCAACCCTGCTTTACTTACAAGCGATGCACTCTCAGGAAAACTCAGTGAAAAAGGATACGAACACACCATTTCTGAAATTGATAACAAGTCCGACATTTCCAAGGTACTTGCAAGCTTGCAGGGCGAAGGACAGGATTCAAAATGGTGGATTCTTGCCGTGGTAGGTGTTCTTCTTTTAGAAATGATTCTCTGGCGACAACCAAAAAGTTAAATTTGCGGTCATGACAAGCATTCTTCTTCGCAAAGCGCAGGTAGTAGATCCGCGCTCTCCGTACAACGGCCAGACTGTTGATATTCGAATTGTGGACGAGCAAATTACCGCCATTGGCGAGGCTTTAGAAGCAGAGAATGATGAAGAAGAAGTCAATTTAGAAGGTCTTTCCATTTCCCCAGGATGGGTTGAAATGCACTCAGACTTCGCAGATCCGGGACAAGAAGAACGCGAAACCCTGCAATCTGGCTCGATGGCCGCCTTACGCGGTGGTTTCAGCACAGTTTGCCTGACTCCTAACACTTCGCCTGTAATCCAGAGCAAAAGCGATATCGAATATATCTACGCCAAGGGACAGGTACTCCCGGTCAACCTATACCCTATCGGCGCGCTATCTCGCGATATGAAGGGAGAGGAAATGACGGAGATGTTCGACATGTTCTCAGCCGGAGCTGTAGCCTTCTCGGATAATCACAACCCTGTCACCAACCCGAACCTCCTCAAAATGGCGCTGCTTTATTCAAAGACAGCCCAAATGCCAGTCGTCGACTTTCCTTTCGAACCAAAGCTTGCGAACGATGGCCAAATGAATGAGGGGCATACAGGAACTTATCTCGGTCTAAAAGGCATTCCCAACTTGAGTGAAGAACTCATTGTGGCGCGCGATATAGAACTCTGTGCGTACACCGAAGGATCCCTTCACCTGTCGAGAATATCAACGGCAGGCTCAGTAGAACGAATTCGTCAAGCCAAGGCCAACGGCCTCAATATCACGTGCGATGTAAATCTCTACAACTTACTTCTCACCGATGCTGCCCTTCACGAGTATGACTCCTTCTATAAAGTCCAACCGCCACTTCGAAGCGAAGAAGACCGCAAAGCACTGATCCGCGGAGTGAACGATGGTACAATTGACGCCATCGCGGTAGATCACAACCCTATGGACGTCGAGCGTAAAAAATGCGAATTCCAACACGCTTCCTTTGGGATGGCCTACATTGAGCAAGCCTTTGGTCTATATGGCGCAGAGCTCTCCAAAGAAATCACGTTAGAGACTTGGGTTCAATGTCTTTCACACGGACCACGCGAGGCGTATAACCTTGGTCCGATTGAAATTGTAGAAGGTGCACCGGCCGAACTTACCGTATTCGATTCGAAGGTAAGCTGGACTGCCAATAAAGCCGACTCACAAAGCTTAGCGTACAACCAACCCTTCCTCGGAAAACCACTTCAAGGACGCGCATTTGGGATTTTCAACAAAGGAGAGTATTTCAAGACCGAATCATAGGGTCACAGGAATTCTGAGTCCGTCGTGTGCCAACTGAATTCCGTCGGGAAGATTTGCATTCATTTCAGCTTCTAACCCCATTCTGTGGGAAATATGGGTGAAATAGGTCATTTCAGCACCAATTGATTTCGCCACCTCTATGCCCTTGTCCAAGTGATAATGGGAATGATGCGGTTCGTGATGTAAAACTCCGAGCACAAGAAATTTTAGTCCAGTTAGTTTCTGCAGAGTTTCATTATCAATGCCATTTACATCTGTGATATAGGCAACATCTCCAACTCGAAAGCCATGTACAGGCCAACTGCCATGCCATACAGGAAGCGGTATCACAGCTATACCGTTCAGGCTAAATTCCGATTTGGGCAGATCTCTCAAATTAATTCTTGGCGCGCCGGGATATGGTTCATGGTGAAACGCGTAGGAGAATTGTTGTTTTAGCCGGTTCTGTACTCGTTCCGTAGCCCAAATATTCATGGTAACTCCAGCGGTAAAGTTGTAGGCTCGAACATCATCAATACCAGCCACATGATCCATATGCTCATGAGTCATCAAAATGTGTTCTAGCTTATCCTGCTCAATTCCAAGCATTTGCTGCCTAAAGTCAGGTCCGCAATCTATAGCAGCGGCCCAACCGGAGGCACGATCTCTGAAAATGGCGGCTGACCTAAACCGTCGATCTCTGGGGTTTGAGGAAGTACAAACCTCACACTTACAGCCAATTACTGGTACACCTTGAGAAGTTCCTGTGCCGGTGAGAATTAATTCCATAGGTCAAAAATACATGCAAAATTCTCGACAAACACTTACATTCTCGTTACCTTTGACTCTGTACGACTGTACTAAGCAACACACATGGATCGCATTGTCCTCAACCCCGCCCAAAAGGCGCTTCGCATCAACCTTGACCCGAATGTTTACGGCACATTCGCCGAAATTGGAGCTGGTCAAGAAACCGTTCGTCACTTTTTTAGAGCCGGAGGAGCTTCCGGAACCATCGCAAAGGCCATGTCGGCATACGATAAGGACTTTTCCGATGCTATTTACGGTAAGGAGAAGGACAACCGCTATGTGACGGAAGTGCGATTGAGAAAGATGCTCGACCATGAGTACGGTTTGATTACAGAACGTCTGGATCGAGAAAAGCATCCAGATAAGCGTTTCTTCGCTTTTGCCAACACGGTTGCCACCATCAACTTCGCAAAGACCTTTAAGGGTCATGGATGGTTGGGATTGCGCTTCCAGACTTCGCCTGAGAAGGAGCCAAACGAAATCATCATTCACATTAGAATGCATGAAAACGAGGCCAAGTATCAGCAGGAGACCATTGGTGCCATGGGGGTAAACCTCATTCATGGAGCGTTCCACCTTTGGGATGATCCACGTGAACTTCTTCATTCGCTTTACGACAATATCTCTAGGGATGCTATTGAGGTTGATATGATCAACTTCTTGGGTCCAGACTTTGAGAATGTCGACAACCGCCTCATGAGCCTTCAGCTCATCAAGAATGGATTTACAGACGCTGTAATCTTCGGACCTGAAGGGAACAACCTTCTTCCAGCCGAGGTACTTTACAAGAAAAACGTGCTCGCCTTACGCGGATCTTTCCGCCCAGTAACTAAGGTGAATATCGATATGATTAAGAAGGGCTACCGCATGTTCGTAAAGGAACGCAAGGTAGAACGAGATAAACTCGTAGTTCTCTTCGAAATCACGCTTAACAACCTACTCTCCGAAGGTGAAATCGATGAGCAGGACTTCCTAGACAGAGCGGAAATCCTCTGTTCTTTAGGTCAGACTGTACTTATTTCGAATTACCAGGAGTACTACAAACTAGTCGATTACTTCGGTCGATTCACACCGCGCAGATCGGGCCTCATCATGGGTATTCCAAACCTGGAGGAAATCTTCAATGAGAAATACTACCGCAATTTGAATGGCGGAATCCTCGAGGCCTTCGGTAAGATTTTCTCAAAGGATATCAAGATTTACGTATATCCGTTCAAGCCTACAGCCAAGTCAAAGCTTACGACTAGCAAGAACTTGAAGGTACACCCTCGCTTCCGTCCGATTTTCGATTATTTGATCTACAACGGTCGTATCGTTGATATTGACGACTTCGATGAATCGATTCTTCACATTTTCTCCAGAGAAGTCTTGAGGAAGATTCGTCAGGGTGAAGACGGCTGGGAAGGTGCTCTACCTGCTTATGTAGACAACATCATCAAGGAAAATGGCCTCTTTGGATTTGAGGTTCAGGAGGATGTAGAGAAAGGCGGCAAGTAAGTCTTACGATTAATTCAACCCTGATTTGTAGCGGTCTAGCGCGCGTTCACGAGCTTCCTTATGAACGACGATAGGTTCGGGATACGAACTGGTTCCATACTCGGGAACCCAGCGTTTCACGTACTTCAAATCCTTATCGTATTTCTCCAACTGAGATTCGGGATTGAATATTCTGAAGTAAGGTGCGGCGTCGCAACCACTGCCTGAGGCCCATTGCCACCCTCCTACGTTTGAAGCTAATTCAAAGTCGAGCAGCTTGCGGGCAAAATACCTTTCTCCCAAGCGCCAATCGAGCAACAGATGCTTCGTGAGGAAACTTGCCACAACCATTCTCACGCGGTTGTGCATGAATCCGGTTTCGTTCAATTCGCGCATCCCGGCATCTACTAGCGGGTAGCCCGTTTTACCCTCACACCAAGCATCGTAATGCTCTTCATTGTGCTCCCATTCTATGTTGTCATACTTGGACTTGATTGCCGTATCCGGACTATCGGGATGATGAAAGAGAATCATTTGATAGAAATCGCGCCAAATAAGCTCGTTTAGGTACTTCTCGTTGTGTTCTTGAGCGAATTTGGCAAGCGCACGAATGGAAATGGTACCGAATCGTAAGTGCACGCTCAGTCTAGAGGTTCCTTGAATCGATGGGATGTCTCTCGTTTCGTCGTATCCATCAATGATCTTCTCGGGAAACTGCCTAGCCGGAATCTCTATTGTAGACGGAACGAAGTCCATATCACTCAATTCCAATAGCTTAAATGGCTTTGTTTGATGCAGATTTTCAGCTAAATCTAACGTGTCGTAGGCCCTAAACGAATCGCTTTGCAAGGCAGCTTTCCACTTCTTACTGTATGGAGTGTACACCAGATACGGATCGCCGTCGTCCTTTACAACCTCAGACTTCTCAAAGATGACATGGTCTTTGGCTCCGATGAAGTCAACATCATTCTTCTTTAAAAACTGATGAATAGACTTGTCTCGTTCTCGGGCGTAGGGTTCATAGTCGCGGTTGGTGAAAACCGCTTCTACGTCAAACTCCTGGAGAAGCTCTTCATAGACTTTAAGCGGATCGCCGTACTTTACTAGTAAAGAGGCGCCGAGCTGCTCGTACTCTGACTTTAGCCGTTGAATTTCTCTGTAAATGAATGATACACGAGCATCATCCTTATCCTCGAGCTTGTCGAGAATGGACGAATCGAAGATAAAGACAGGCTGAACGGGAGTATCGGCGCTTAACGCCTTAAAAAGTCCGGCATTGTCATGGATACGGAGATCTCGTCGATGCCAAAAAAGAGCTACAGAACTCATAGAGGAGGAATGTTTTTGCCCTACTCTATCTCACGCGTTTATCTGTCGCGCAATTCGATTTCGGTGAGGGCTGAATCATATTCTTCAACCAAGTCTGGCGTTGTATTGTTCTGGGCTTTTATCTCCTTTTCAGGATTAAACTCTTTGTGTTTCCACGAAGGCTTAAAAAGCTTGCGAAGGGTTTTCATGAAGTATTTCTGTGAGTCAAGTGTAGTCCAAGGATACAATGAAAAGAACCTCTCACCAAACAGATGAAATGTTCATTTTTTCACTGCACTGAGCCTTAGCCCTTTACGTACTGTAAGAACTCCTTGCGTGTAGACTTCTTCTCGAAAGCCCCGCTGTAGTGGGTTGTTACCGTGCTCGAACCACAGTCTTCAACTCCTCTGGTTGAAACACAAAGGTGTTCGGCATCGATATAGACCGCTACGTCTTCGGTGTGAAGTACTTTCTTGAGTTCTTCTGCAATCTGCTCCGTTAATCGCTCTTGCACTTGTGGGCGCTTAGAGAAATACTTCACGATGCGGTTGATTTTGCTCAAACCAACAACCTTTCCACTAGAGATGTAGGCCACGTGACACTTCCCTAGAATGGGTACGAAGTGATGTTCACAATAGCTCTGGACGGTGATATCGCGTTCAACGAGCATTTCACCGTACTGATATTTATTGTCGAAAAGCTTTGCTTCTGGCTTGTTTGCTGGATTCAACCCTTGAAAAACCTCCTGAACGTACATTTTAGCGACTCTGCGCGGTGTACCTGAAAGGCTATCATCGTTGAGGTCCATTCCGAGGATGTGCAGAATGTCTCTGAACTTTCCTTCAATTAAATCCACTTTCTCGGCATCTGAGATATCAAATGCATCAGGACGCAAAGGGGTTTCCTTCGAAGTACCTACGTGGTCGTCGCCTGACTTATCTACGATTTGCAAAATCTCGTCGGCAATAGAGTGATTACTCTTGCGGGCCGCTGAATTCGCAGAAATTTCTTGGTGTTTCATACAACTTCACCTTTAAGGATAATTGGTTCGTGATGTGTGGACGCAGCCATTCCCAAATGGTAACGGCAATCCACTCTGCTGTTGGAATTCGCGTTTTGAAAATCTCGACTTCCTCGTTGAGGTTTTTGTGATCGAGTTTTTTCTCCACGTGTTCCTCAATCAGATCCGCGAGCTCTTTCATGTCCATTACGTAGCCTGTTTCAGGTTGAATTGGACCGGTCACTGATACGATTAGCTCGTAATTGTGACCGTGATAATGCGGATTGTTACACTTGCCGAAGGCAGCATCGTTTTGCTCCATCGACCAGCTAGGGTTGTGCAAGCGGTGCGCGGCATTAAAGTGCGCATGTCTACTTACGGTAACCTTCATACATTTACAGATTGAATGAATCGATCGAAAATGATTTTGAACCACTCAGTGTATCGTTGGGGTCTCTTTTCGATGTCATTCTTCAGATCATCAACATTCACCCATTTCCATTGAGCGACTTCGGAAGGGTTCGGTTTTGGTTCACCTTCAAAATGCCCGACCATCACGTGGTCGTACTCATGTTCTGTTAGGCCTCCGTCTAGCTCGGCCTTGTAGGTAAACTCTAGAACCTTTTCTAGGTCGGTATCAAATCCCATTTCTTCCATCAAACGACGGTGTCCCGCTTCAATAATGGTTTCGCCATCTCTAGGGTGACTGCAACATGCGTTGGTCCACAATCCTCCTGAGTGGTACTTGTGAAGGGCGCGTTGATGAATCATCATCTCGCCCTTAGAATTGAGAATAAATACTGAAAATGCTCGGTGAAGTAGTCCTTTGCGGTGGGCTTCCATTTTCTCCATCAGTCCGAGCTGTTGATCACGCTCGTCGACCAGGATAACGAGTTCTGCCATGTATTTGAATTATTAGAGCAAATTAAAACTGTGGCGAAGGTAAGAACTCACGAACAGTCGATACTTTCTTCTATTCGGAATTCTGATTCTTTCTTTAAACACCACCGATGCGGACGTTCTTTTGATTTTACCGAAGAGTGCGTAGTAATACACATAAGCGATATATACTCCAAAACGCGAACCCTTAGGTAATTGTTTAATTCCTTCGAAGCCTGCAGCAAAATCCGCCTCTATATCAGCTTCAATTCTGCGTTTAGCTTCCTCGTCAAAGTTGCCCAAATCAACGTCTGGGAAGTAGCTTCTGCCCAACTGATGGAAATCTGCGCTTAGGTCTCTCAAGAAGTTGATTTTCTGGAATGCTGAGCCCAGCTTCATGGCAGACGACTTCAGGTGCTGGTAACGCTCCTCATTTCCGTCTACAAAAACCTTAAGGCACATCAACCCTACAACTTCGGCACTACCAAGAATGTATGTGTCGTACATCTCCTTGTCGTACTCGCGGGTAGGATCTAAATCCATCTCCATGCTGCGCAAGAAGGTCTCTATAAGGTCATGGTCAATGTTGTATTGTCTTACAACCGATTGGAAGCTATTGAGGATGGGATTCAAACTGATTCCATCTTCTATTGCTTGATAAGTCTGACGTTTAAAATCCTGGAGCAATCTCTCTTTAGGATACTCGTGAAAGGTGTCTACAATTTCATCGGCAAAACGAACGAATCCATAGATGGCATAGATTGGATCGTGGAGTTCGCTCTTCAACCCAAGGATACCAAGGGTGAATGATGTGCTGTAACGTTGGGTTACAATCCTACTCGTGCGAAAAGACAGTTGGTCAAACAAGGCTTTCATGCTGTACGCTTTAATTGGTCTTTTTCAATCTCTTGGGCAACAACCTGACCTGAAATCAGGCTTGGTGGAACACCAGGTCCCGGAGTAGTCAATTGTCCGGTGTAGTAAAGGTTTGGCACCTTAGGACTCTTCATCTTAGGCTTTAAAATAGCCGTTTGACTTAGCGTATTTGCCAATCCGTATGCATTGCCTTTGAAGGCATGATAGTCGTTCACGAAATCCGAATAGGCATAGTCTCTTCGGAAAACGACGTGGTCTCTGTAATCAATTCCAGTATGTGACTTCAATCGATCCATCACAATTTGGAAGTATTTTTCCTGAATCTCTTCGGTTTCCTTCATATCTGGAGCTACCGGAATCAGGATAAACATGTTTTCGCTTCCTTCCGGAGCTACTGTAGAATCTGTGAGTGAAGGAGCTGAAACGTAGAACAGTGGGTCTTCAGGCCAATGTGGATCTTCATAAATAGCCTTAGAGTGTACATCAAAATCACTGTCGAAGAACAGATTGTGATGCAAGAGTCCCTCTACCTTTCGGTCTAAGCCCAAATAGTAAAGCAAACTACTTGGAGCGAGTTTTCTTGAATCCCAATATTTTTCGGAATAAGCACGTGACTCTCTGCGAAGTACGCGCTGCTCCATGTGATGATAATCGCCAGCGGCAACTATGACATCCGCTTTGTAATTGGATGAAATGGTCACGACTTCCGAGATACTGTTTCCTTCGTAATGGCAACGCAGCACCTCACTGTTGTACACGAATTTCACACCTTTCTCTTCGGCCAGACTCACCATTCCTTCTACAATCTTGTGCATGCCGCCCTTTGGGTACCATGTGCCCAGGGCCATGTCGGCATAATTCATCAGACTGTACAAAGCCGGTGTATTCTTCGGCATCGCGCCGAGGAAGAGAATTGGAAACTCGAGTAATTGAATGAGTTTGGGACTGGAAAAAGACTTGCGGATGTAGGCCTTCATGGAAGTAAGCAGGTGCATTTGGACGAGGCCTTTTAACACCCGCATGTCTGCAAATTCCATGATGGAGCGACCTGGCTTGTACACCAATTCCTTAATTCCTACTTCATATTTGTAGGCCGCTTCATCTAAAAACTGTTTTAACTTCGCCCCACTCCCCGGTTCGATTGAATCGAACATCGCGTAAAGTGCTTCAGGATCTGCGGGTAGATCTTCGGGACCATCTTTAAAGTAGACCCGGTACGAAGGGTCGAGTCTCTCGAGCTCATAATAGTCTGATACTTTCTTGCCGAAGCGTCCGAAATAGTCTTCGAACACATCGGGCATCCAGTACCAACTTGGTCCCATATCATAAGTAAAGCCGTGTGAACTGAACTTTCTAGCTCGTCCACCGGCTTGCTCATTTTTTTCTAATACCGTAACGTCGTAGCCTTTATCGGCAAGCGTTGTAGCTGCGGAAAGCCCGGCGAACCCGCTCCCGATTACTATGGCTGATGGTTTGTTCATGGTTTATTTGATGCGATAGTCCTTAAGCTTGGCCATCATTTTCTTCCTTGCCAAGAAGATACGGCTTTTTACAGTGCCTAGAGGGATGTCCAAGATTTCAGAGATCTCCTCGTATTTGTAGCCGTTATAGTGCATCATAAATGCCTCGAGATAGTTCTTCTCAATAGACTCTATCTGACGCATCACAAATTCGTGATCAACCAAGCTGTCGGTATTCACATCTTTGGTCGATACGGTTGAGTTGATGAAGTAACTGTTGTCCGTTTCATCAACAAAAGTGTTTTGGTTCTTCTTCTTGCGGTAGTTGTTAATGAAGGTGTTCTTCATAATGGTGTACAACCACCCTTTCAGGTTGGTACCGTTGCGGTACTTGTCCTGATTCTTAATGGCCTTGTAAAACGTTTCTTGAATAAGATCTTCTGCATCATCCAAGCGCTTGGTTAGCTTGAGGGCTAACTGCTTGAGAAACTGATGATGTTCATTAATAAGCGACCCGAACTCTGCGTTTGACATGACGTCTGTAGTTTTGTTTAACAAAAGCAAGTCAAAGTTAAACAATTTGTTGGAACATCAATATATTTTGTTGAATATTTTTGCTCAAACAGTTAAACAATATGTCTTAATGCTGATTAGCAGTGAGTTCCGTGCGCATCTCCATTACGTCTTTACAGAGAATGAAGCGCTTATCGAGACCGTTTCTCTCGAAGAACTGCACTTGGCGACCACCACAGTACCATTCTAACTCCTTAGAACCAATGAGTTCGGTAGCCTTTTCGAAATAATGATGAAGATCCCCTTCGTATGGGTTGGTCGTGAAAATGCTCACTAGCGCATCTACGTGAACCTTGTCCAATACCTCGGTGATGTAATCGAGCGGCAGAGACTGTCCTAGGTAGATCACTCTGTGTCCCCTACTCTTTAGAATGTAGTTCAGATATAGTAGTCCGAGCTCATGCAGCTCATCTGCTGGCAAGTAAAGCAGGAAGGTCTTCCCCTCCTCTTGTGTAGAGCCTTCCATCAATCTATCTATGGCCACATACAGCTTTTGCTTGATGAGATTCGAAGCGAAGTGTTCGTGGGAGATACTAATGGTGTTGGTCTGCCAGAGGATTCCAACTTGTTGAATAAAGCCACCGACCACCTTGGTGAAGGTTTCATCGGAGCCAACAGCTGCTATTGAATTCGTAAGGATGCGGTCGAACAATACCTCGTTGTATTCCAACATCGCAATCTTGAGCCCATTGATCTGGCTTTCGTAATTGCCCTGATACTTCGAGGAATCTAGCACTAGCGTATGTCGCTCGGCATCAGACAAGGCCGCAACCTTAGAAATCTTCATACCGCTGTGCACCAACACGGCAACGTTCAGGAGTCTCTTCAAATCGGAATCCTTGTAATAACGAATATTCGTGCTGGTACGCTCGGGAGTAACCACATCGTAGCGCTGTTCCCATACACGAATCGTGTGGGCCTTGACGCCAGTGAGGTGTTCTAAATCTTTTATTGAGTACTTACTCTCCATGAATGGATACTACATCTGTTTAAAAGATATAACCACAAAGTTAAACAAATGTGCTAACATCATGTGAATATTTTCATATGTCGCTAGAACTAGCCTATTCCCTACCTTTGCCGGCCGAACATGTAGAGTAGATTATCCATGGGATTTAAGGAAGAAATAGCACGTAGAAGAACATTTGGCATCATCTCCCACCCGGATGCAGGTAAAACCACACTTACAGAGAAGCTCCTTCTCTTTGGTGGCGCCATCCAGGAGGCCGGAGCTGTGAAGTCCAACAAGATCAAGAAGACCGCTACTTCTGACTTCATGGAAATCGAGAAGCAGCGTGGAATCTCGGTAGCTACTTCCGTTATGGGATTCGAATATGGTGGTAAGAAGATCAACATTCTCGATACTCCAGGTCACCAAGATTTTGCTGAGGACACCTACCGAACGCTCACAGCGGTTGATTCCGCAATCGTAGTTATTGATGTTGCCAAAGGCGTAGAGGCTCAAACCGAAAAACTCGTAGAAGTTTGTCGAATGCGCCAAACACCGATGATTGTATTCATCAACAAACTCGACCGTGAGGGTAAGGATGCCTTTGACTTGCTCGATGAGGTAGAACAAAAGCTTGGATTGAACCTCTGCCCTCTTTCATGGCCTATTGGAATGGGACAGCGCTTCCAAGGCGTATATAATATGTACGGAAAGAATCTGCAGTTGTTCAGCGCCAACAGCAAGCAGAAGATTGCTGAATCCATTGAATTCGACAATATCGAAGATGCATCACTTGACCAGCATATCGGAGAAGAGTCTGCAGCGACTTTGCGAGAAGAGGTCGAGCTCGCCAGCGGAGTTTATCCAGAGTTCTCTCAAGAAGATTACATTAAGGGCGACCTATGTCCGGTATTCTTCGGATCCGCTCTCAACAACTTTGGCGTCAAAGAATTGCTCGATTGCTTCGTCGACATCGCGCCAAACCCACAACCTAAGGCTGCAGAAGAGCGTGTAGTGAATCCAATGGAGGACAAGTTCTCAGGATTCGTTTTCAAGATTCACGCGAACATCGATCCGAATCACAGAAGTAGAATTGCCTTTGTGAAAGTCGTATCTGGTCTATTTGAACGAAACACGAATTACAAGCACGTCCGCTTGGGCAAGAGCTTCAAGTTTTCGAGCCCTACCACCTTTATGGCCTCTAAGAAGGAAATTGTTGACAAGGTGTACCCAGGAGATATTGTGGGCTTACCAGACACCGGCAACTTCCGGATTGGCGACACCATTACGGGAGGCGAAGACCTTCATTACACTGGTATCCCGAGCTTTTCACCTGAACATTTCCGCTTTATCAACAATGCGGATCCAATGAAGGCCAAGCAGTTGAACAAGGGCATCGATCAATTGATGGACGAAGGCGTTGCCCAGCTGTTCACCTTGATTCAAAACGGTCGTAAAATTATTGGGACCGTAGGTGCGCTTCAATACGAGGTAATCCAATATCGTTTAGAGCATGAATACAATGCGAAGTGTTCCTACGAGAACTTTCCGGCCTACAAGGCATGTTGGATTGAAAGCTCTGACGAAGGTCAGCTCGAAGAGTTCAAACGCCTAAAGCAGCGTTACTTGGCGGAGGATAAATTTGGAAAGCTTGTATTCTTGGCCGATTCTCAATTTGGCTTGCAAATGGCGCAGGAGAAATTCGACAAGATCAAGTTCCACATGAAGTCTGAGTTTTAAGCCGTAGCGCTAGCAGGACCAACAAGACGAAAAATACTCGTCGGGGTATCGCAGATAATTGCCTTGCCTCGGTACATGGCAACTGGTGCCCTAAGAAGCTCTGGTCTACGCTTGATTGCCTCAAGCCAAATTGCTGTGTTGTATTCACTCCCTCTATGGATTCTTTGATACTCCAAGTCGGCTTTGTTCAACAGGCGTTTAGGGTCGGTCTGCAACCGGTCAACCATCAATCTGAACATGGTCCCAGAGATGTTCACAGAATTGACTTCTTGCTTATTGATGTGTGAGGTAATGGTCATCGCCATGGCCAGCGTTTGCCGGTCGCGCGAATTGTTGGCGTTGTAGAGCAGTGTGAGCTCTTCGTTTCGTAGATGCATGATGATTGTTCTTAGGGGCTGTTCTTTAACAAGATACGGAAAATCTGAGATAAGGACATCGCGAGCGATGTAATGCTCCCTTTGGTCGCAAGAATGCTGCGCATTAAGACTTTCTTCGAAAGTAAAACTCCCTTCGGTCGTAAGTGGACTGAACTACTTCTCGCATTGACTATTCCAAGGAACGATGCAATATTATACGAAGCACCTTGCGAAGCCCCACTTCCGAGGAATGAGGAAGTCTTGTGCAAAGCACCTTGCGTAGCCTTACTTCCAACAAACGAGGAAGTCTTGTGCGAAGCACCTTGCGTAGCCTTACTTCCGAGGAACGAGGAAGTCTTGTGCAAAGCACCTTGCGTAGCCTTACTTCCAACAAACGAGGAAGTCTTGTGCGAAGCACCTTGCGTAGCCCTGCTTCCGAGAAACGCGGAAGTCTTGTGCGAAGCACCTTGCGTAGCCTTACTTCCGAGGATCGAGGAAGTCTTGTGCGAAGCACCTTGCGTAGCCTTACTTCCGAGGATCGAGGAAGTCTCTCCCTCCAACCCTCCATACTCCAGCATAAAAAAAGGCACAAGCTTTCGCTCATGCCTTTCTATATCCAGTGTGCTGTTAGTCTCCCTGTCAACACTTCAGTCCAACAGTCCAACGGTCTATAAGTCCATTGATCTATAAGTCTGTTAGTCTATTAATCCAAAGGTCTAGACACCCTATTTCATAAACTCATCCATCACCATATCACTAACCCCTACATTCGAGAATCCACCGTCATGGAAGAGGTTTTGCATAGTGACTTTCTTGGTGAGGTCGCTGAACATCATTACGCAGTATGACGCGCATTCGTCGGCGGTCGCATTGCCAAGAGGTGACATCTTCTCCGCGTAAGCGATAAATCCGTCGAAGCCTTTAACTCCGCTACCCGCGGTTGTCATCGTAGGTGATTGCGAAATCGTGTTAACGCGGACTTTTTTCTTAACACCCCAGTGGTAACCGAAGCTACGAGCGATTGACTCGAGATAGGCCTTATTGTCGGCCATATCGTTGTAATCCGGGAATGTACGTTGAGCCGCCATGTAAGTTAGCGCGAGGATTGACCCCCACTCGTTCATTGCGTCGAGGTTCCATGCTGTTTGCATCACCTTGTGGAACGATACTGCTGAAACGTCCCAGCCTTTCTCCAACCAATCGTAGTTGAGCTCAGTGTAGTGCTTTCCTTTACGCACGTTCACCGACATTCCGATGGAGTGAAGAACGAAGTCAAGCGGTCCGCCCAACTCTTCTACTGCACCTTTGAAAAGGTTTTCAAGATCTTCCATGCTTGTTGCATCGGCAGGAATGATCTTAGACCCCGTCTTCTCTGCAAGCTCGTTGATTTCGCCCATTCTCATGGCGATTGGAGCGTTTGTTAGAACGAATTCTGCACCTTGCTCATGGCATTGTTCAGCCACTTTCCAGGCGATTGACTCTTTATTCAATGCACCGAAGATGATGCCTCTTTTTCCTTTCAACAAGTTGTTTGACATATCGTAGGATAAGTTAATTGCGTTGTTCGATTCGGCTAAGATAGTGAATTGCCCACCCTAATTGAGTGAAAGTAGCTCGGCAGCATTAGCCCTTGCAGCGTCACTCGCGGCGTCGCCGCTCAGTATTCTCGACACCTCTTCCACTCTTTCGTCTGGATTGAGGATTCGTATTTGAGTTCTTGTAACTCCTTCAATTTCAGTTTTCTCGACCAAGTAATGAGACTTTCCTGCGGCAGCAATCTGCGGCAAATGTGTAATGGCCAAAACCTGCATTTCGGCGCCCATTCTCTTTAGAATAGTGGCCACTCTTTTTGCAGTTTCTCCGCTAATTCCGGTGTCTATCTCATCAAAAATGATGGTCGGAAGTCGCTTCGAGCTTCCCATAATGGCTTTTAGAGCCAACATTACTCGTGAAAGCTCGCCACCACTTGCCACTTTGTGAAGAGGCTTAGCATCTCGACCCATATTGGCGCTAAATGTCCAACTAACTTCATCATATCCAGTCGGGCCAGGTTGATCCCTCGCATCGAGAGCCATCATAATCCGTGCATTCGGCATATTGAGCTCAGTTAGCAAGTCACCAATCTTGGTTTCAATATTTGGCAGAACCTCGCTTCTAGATTCAGTGAGTGCAGTTCCGGCCTCCGCCATAGCTTGTTCAGCTTTGACACATTCCGATTTGGCCTCTTCAATCCGCTCTTCCATATTGGCAAAGAGATCAACTTTAGCGCTTATCTCCTCTCTGGCGTCAATTAAGTCCGACAAAAGCGATACTCTGTGCTTACTCTTCAAATGTTGAATTAAGCTCATTCGGTCATCTAAAACCTGCAATCGCTCTGGATCGAAATCCGCATTCGAAGCTATGCGTTCAAGCTCCCCTTGAATGTCCGAAAGTTCAATTTGAACACTTCGCACACGCTCCAGCAAATCGTGGACTCTAGAATCGTACTTCGAAGCACTCGTCATACTTTGAATCAATCCTTCCAACTGATTCATTATTCCATTGTCAGCACTCATCAATCGGTCTGAATCGCCCATGGTTTCAGCAACTTCCTCTGCATGCTGCAATCGATGTAGCTCCTCTTCTATCGCATCTTCTTCCTCCGGAGATTCTAATCGGGCATCAATGAGCTCGTCTAGCAAGAATTTCTGGTAGTCCATATCTTGGCCACCGGTCAATTCACGCTCAATCTCTTCAAGCGCCTTGACGGCCTTTTTCCAATTGGTATGAGCAAGCTTAAAGGCATCACGTTCAACTTCATTCTCTGCAAGTTGATCAATCAACGAAAGCTGAAATTGAGTGTCTCTCAGAAGGAGCGTGTCATTCTGTGAATGAATATCAATCAACCTTTGGGCTACCTCATTTAAATCAGAGACACGCGCGGGTGTATCATTGACGAAGGCTCTAGACTTTCCAGATGGAAGAATCTCTCTTCTCAAGATGGTCTCATCGCTGTAATCGAGGTCGAGCGATTCAAATAAAGAACGAAGCTGATAGTTTGTGAGATTCACCGTGAGTTCCACCACACATTTCTCATCGGAATTGAGTGCCGATTTGAGATCTGCTCTATCTCCCAAAGCTAAACCCATAGCGCCGAGAAGGATGCTCTTCCCCGCACCAGTTTCACCTGTAATACTAGAAAACCCAGAGGTGAAATCTAGATCCAACTCTGAAATGAGCGCGTAATTTCGAATGTGTAGGTGTGTAATCATGCAAACTCAAAGTGAGAAGAACAAAGATAAAATGAAATGTGAGTGTGAAGTGATATTCAACAGAGTTCCTTTAATTCATTAAATTCAGTCATCAAACCACAGATTTATCTCGATCTGTATAAACTATTCTCTCATGAAGCAGCTCATCTCGAATCTCGTCGTACTCCTCATCTTTTTTACGATAACTGCACATTCTCAAACTCCAAGTCAAAATATCCAACCTTGGCGTGTTGATGGCCGGATGGGGTACTCAATGCTACAATATAACAAGAGCTCGCCCGAGTTCAATTCACGTGCACGAAGCTTGAATATCGGACTTCAATTTAGAATTAAGAGAATTGTGTTAGCTGTCGATATGAATTTTGGCGAGCACACTACAATCGTCTATAATGGCGGAAATATCACTGGCGATGAAATGCTGGAGACGTATAAGTTCGGCGTGGGGTATGCTGTTCAATCCAAACACCTGGAATTGGTTCCAAAATTACTGTACCTCGATGGCTACACAGATTTATGGTTTGAAAATAACGGAGACATAGATGATCTACGGATTCGGGGAGCGGTCATCGCCGTGGATATAAATTTCACTCCTCGAAAAGGATATGGATTCTACATCAACATTGCTTCTGAGATAGACCCAATTTTCGGGAACGCGGTTCCCGACACCTGGGACAACGTATATAGGCAGTTATCTGTTGGCGTTCGAATGGACCTATTTAATTCCCAGCCTGGAGAATAGCGTCGTAATCCGAGCTACGCGGCCCGTCAATCTGCTGAAGTACCTCCACCAAGTCTGATACTTGCATAGATGGTCCATTCGAGAAGATGGAAATGATTTCATCACTCTTTGCTTCCATGAAGAGCTGAATGAGGAATGATCCTGGTCGACGCTGATAGACATCCTTCAAAGCCATTAAGCTGTTCTTAATAGCCTGCTTAGCCGCTTCTTGCTGGTCCTGATCATACATCTTATCCAAACCCAGGCGATGATACTGATAGAGCGTGTTTGAGACTTGATCAAACGCTGGGTTCAACAAGTTATCGACCATCCAATAACGGTTCCTATTGCTGTCGAATGATCTCCATCCAGTCGCCGAGTTATCATTTTGCGCAGCAGCTGTAATAGTCTGAGCCTTAACGTAAAAAGGCTCTCCTGCTCCCGGCGCGTAGGTGTCGTGATCCAATCCAATGAACACATAAGCGTAGAATGCGAGGATCGACGTGAGATTACTCAAATGCTGATTTTCAACATAGTCAATCGGAGATCCTTCAACATAGGTAAACTGGATATACGGGTCAATCCAGTTTAGTACGGGTGATTGATACGTACTGTTATAGATCGGTCGACTGTAATTCAGCTGAAGCTGACCACTAAACCGGCCGCTCTGCTGGTCGTACTGATCAATAACGAACACAAACGTACATGTGATTCGCTCTTCCGGCTGATATTCTAATTCGGTCCATTTACGCCCATTCATGAACTCGGTAAGCCTAGTTTCAAGATTCGTGAAAATGGACTTGTCCGTAATCTGAACACTAGGAGCTGTCACGCGCACAGTGGCTTGAATTTCCTGAGCTTGCAGTGAGAGGGCTGTGAAGAAAACAGCAATTAAGGCGATGGCCTTTTTAAGCATAGCGTTCAATTATCTTTTCTAGAATTACGTTGGCAACTTCGCGCTTGGACAACAACGGAACTTCAGTCCTATTCTTATCTGCGTCGAATATAATTACCTTATTTGTGTCGTGACCAAACCCTGCACCTTTATCGCGGAGGCTGTTCAGCACAATCATATCGAGCTTCTTCCGCTTGAGTTTACCGAGTGCATATTCCTCCTCGTTCTGCGTTTCTAGGGCAAATCCAACTAGGAACTGCCCGTTAGCCTTCTTCGCTCCTAAAGCCGAGAGTATATCTACAGTTGGTTCGAGTTCGATATTCCATGAGTCGGCAGATTTCTTCTGCTTTTCACGAATCTGAACTTTCGGTTTGTAATCAGAAACGGCGGCGGAAAGAATGATAATATCCGCATTCGCCTCACCACTCATCACGGCATCGTGCATCTCTTGGGTTGATTCAACCCGTGTGATCGTTAGCTTCGGGTCCGCTGCATTTAAATGTGAGGGGCCCATAATGAGGTTAACTTCAGCGCCAAGCTCCAGCGCGGCCTGTGCTAAGGCAAAGGCCATCTTTCCGGTGCTGCGGTTTCCGATGAAGCGTACTGCATCAATCGCTTCGTAGGTTGGTCCACCATTGATAAGCACACGTTTGCCGTACAACGGTTTATCCTGTGCGAGTGCATCTTCAACAAAAGCAACGATATGCTCAGGCTCTGCCATACGTCCCTTGCCCTCTAAACCACTGGCTAATTCGCCAGATTCGGAAGGGATGATGTGGTTTCCGAACGATTCGAGCTTGGAAAGATTCTGTTGGTTCGCAGGATGTGCGTACATGTCGAGATCCATAGCTGGAGCAATGAATACGGGACACTTTGCCGATGCATAGGTAGCGGTTAACAGATTGTCGCATTGTCCAGAAGCCATCTTGCTCATGGTATTGCTGGACGCTGGAGCGACAATAAACAAATCAGCCCACAAACCGAGCTCCACGTGATTGTTCCACACCTTGGCCCCTGTATCGTCGTTTGTGAAAGAATCCAAAACGGGATTCTTGCTAAGAGTTGACAACGTTAGGGGTGTAACAAAGTCGGATGCTGTAGGCGTGAGAACAACACGCACTTCAGCACCCGCCTTTACAAGGAGTCGAACTAAATGAGCCGACTTGTAGGCCGCAATGCTGCCGGTAACGCCCAACAGGACTTTCTTTCCGCGCAGCATGAGCTACTTAAAATACTTTCTTTACGTCTTCTGGGTAACGTACGTATACGTTTCCTTCCAACCACTCTTGTAGTGCGAGTGCAGTTGGTTTAGGAAGGCTTTCGTAAAACTTAGAAACTTCGATTTGCTCTTTGTTTTCAAAGATCTCCTCTAAGTTCTCTGTGTGAGTTGCGAACTCTTCCAACTTTTCGTGAAGCTCTTCGCGAATCTCGTCATTGAGTTGGTCGGCGCGACGAGCAATCATTACGAGTGACTCGTAAATGTTGGTCGTAGGTGCGTCGATTTCATTCAAATTGCGCGTTACAGTCGTGCGCGCGGCTTGACTCTTCTTGTAATCCATCAAGAAACTGATTTACCGTTCAAATACTCTTCAATCTTTGTCATAGTCTCGTCTGCATCATCCTTGAACTCACTGTCCGGGAAGGTACGAACGAAATCCAAATAGGCCGTTCTCGCTGCTTTGAAGCGATCTGCCTGTTTGTCGAGAACACTGTTCTCAGCCAACAAAAATGCCGATCTCATTCTGTAGAACATCGCCTCTTCTCTATACGGCGTGTCCGGGAAATCGTTCAGCGTGTTGGCAAACGCCGTAAGCGCAGCGCGATACTGGCGTGTATGGTAATATTGATATGCGATTTCGTAGCTCTTCTTTTCGAGCTTACCTCGCAATTCATCGATCATGTCGTTACATTCTGGAATGTATGAAGAACCAGGATGTGTGTTGATGTACAACTGTAATTCATTAACCGCCTTGTACGTGTATGCCTGATCCAGACTCCATTTCGGAGCTTCCAAGTAGTAACACTTGGCGGTCATATACGCAGCTTCGTTTGCACGTGGGTGCGACGGAAAGGTTTGGTAGAAGAACTTAAAGTGGTATCCCGCTAGGATATAGTCTTCAATTCCGAAAAGCGTGGCGCAATAATAATAGTATACGTCTTGCACCTTCACTGTTCCGCGGTAGAGTTCACGTAACTCTTTAAAAATGGGAAGTGCCTTGTTGTACTGACCTTCCTCGTAGTATTCCACAGCCTTGGTGTATTTGTAATCCAAGTCTGTGCTCTTTAATACACGTTGATATTCAGAGCAACCTGTGAGCATTAGCACGCTCGACAAGAGTAAAATAATAAGTGCGTTTTTACGAAACATCCTGCAAAAGTAATGAGAATACACCAACGTGTAAAGGGTCATTTTCGCATTCGCTCCCACCAACTTTTAATTTGATGGATAACTTCACCCCGAACGTCGGGATAATGTTGAGGTTTAACTGGTTGAGCAATGGCTTTCGCAAGTGCGTTTTCCAACTTACTCGAAGAGAGCGACTCAAGCGCTGGAACGCCCATTAAACCTAGCGCTTCTGCGTTGCACCACTGTTCATACTGACCCGCAATTGGAACGACAACCAGTGGAATTCCGTGGTGTAAACACTCTGAAGGAAGCTCGAATCCGGCGCTGCAAACAACCGCCTTTGAGGAGATTAATTCTTCTGAAAATTTTTTGCCTGAAATAGGGTTCCAACGAATATTTCCCATTTCCTGCTCAGATTCGATCGATTTATGAAAGATGCTGAACTTGTACGGAAGCGAGGATAGCTTCTCTGAAATCTCAGCTTTTGAGTAGGCGGGAAGATAGACCACTACCCTATCTCCAGGCATGTAATAGGCATGAAGAATGTCATCGTGGATAATGGGCAACAGGATGTCATTTGCATACCGTTGGTAGTGAAAACCGATACTGTCCCTTACCGGGGCGTAGTTGTTTAACACCAGTTTTCCCATCGGCATAACCTTCTTCGTCTTAGGCGACTTTGGGTTGGCCACAGCAGCCTGGTGACTCAGTCCTAGAACAGGAACTTTTCTCCGCTTAGCTGCTCGAAGAGAAATACTCTCAAAATCATTGATAATGAAATCGTATTGCTCCACCGGGATCTCTCTAACTTCCCGGAATACCTTGAAAATATTGTTGCTCACAAGAGTTTTCAGGATATCCACACTTCCGTCGCCTCCATATTCCATGGATATTCCCTTGCCTGTCCACACGGGAGCCGACGGTAAATCGACGTCGCTGTTCCCTCCTACCAAGGCGAGGTCTACATCGAATTCTTCAATGAGTTTAGGATAGAGCGCGCGTGCACGGGAAACATGGCCATTTCCAGTGCCTTGAATCGCATAAAGGACCTTAGTTCGCTGCAATTACTTGTGATTCTTTAAGTAGTTCAGCTAAGATAGCCTTTGGACTTGCATCAATGAGTGAATCGCGCTCGTCTTGTTGCCTTGTGCTCAAATCGTGCTGGTAAAGCGACCACTTCCCTTTGTTGTATTCCAGTGCGGTACAGTTCTCGACCCAATCCCCGGAATTCAGATACATGGTCTTTCCATTCTTCGTTTCAACCTCGCGCATTTGTGGTTGATGGATATGGCCGCAGATGACGTAGTCGTATTTCTGATCAACCGCTAGCGTAGCGGCTGTATCTTCAAAATCAGAAATGAACTTGACCGCCTTCTTCACGCTGTTTTTGATCTTTTTCGACAAGCTGTACTTCTCTCTACCCATTTTCTCGAGCAAGAAGTTCATGGCTCTGTTCATGAGGATTAACAAGTCGTAACCCCATCCTCCAAGTTTGGCAATCCACTTGGCATTCTGGATGCTTGCATCGAATATATCTCCATGGAACATCCAGGCTTTCTTGCCGTCCAGATCCATGACGAGTTTATTTCTCAGGTGAATATTCCCAAGGTCATAATCTGCGAACTTCCTTAGCAATTCATCGTGATTCCCAGTCAGATAATAGATCTCTGTCCCCTTACTAGCCATGTGGAGTAGGCGTTTGAGCACGCGCATGTGCGACTTCGGGAAATACCTTTTGCGGAAGTTCCAGATGTCGATGATATCTCCGTTGAGTACGAGGGTTTTGGGCTTGATGCTTCTCAGATACTGATGAAGCTCCTTGGCGTGGCAGCCAAATGTTCCTAGGTGAACATCGCTTATTACCACGGTTTCGAGTAAGCGTTTTCTCATGTCTCGAGGTTTGAACAAAAGTATACCCCTGTTCTTACCTCGAGGTTAATGAGAAATGAAGAAATGAGAAGGCTTACTTGGTCAAGCGAGCCGTTTCATTCTCAAGCTTCATGTACAAATCGTTAGAAATGGGCCAGAGCGGAAGTCGGAGTGTATCTCCGCAAATTCCTCTTTGTTTTAACACTGCCTTAATGCCGCCAGGATTTCCTTCTGCAAATAGCATTCTGGTCACCTCAAAAAGTTGGTAATGCTTCTCGCGTGCTTCGTCAAGCTTACCAGCCAACGTTTCGCGCACCATTTCAGTAAAAATCTCAGGATATCCTTGTCCGCTTACCGAAATTACGCCATCTCCGCCATGAGCAATAATGCCGAAGGTCAGGTTATCATCTCCACTTATTACGGCAAAACCATCTGGTCTATTATTGATGATTTCCATCACCTGCTCCATATTTCCTGAAGCCTCTTTTACAGCGACTATATTTTCGAAATCCTGAGCCAAGCGCACTGTGGTTTCGGCAGAGATGTTAGAAGACGTTCTCCCAGGCACATTGTACAGGATGATTGGCACAGGGCTAACCTCCGCAATGGCGCTGTAATGCTGATAAATACCTTCTTGTGTAGGCTTGTTGTAATATGGGCTTACCGATAGAATAGCGTCGATTCCTTCGGGAATTCCACTTTCAATCTGATTTACGATTTCCGCAGTGTTGTTTCCGCCCAACCCCATCACAACGGGTAGTTTCCCAGCGTTTGTGCGAATCACGGTAGAAACTACTTCAAACTTCTCTTCCGTATTGAGCGTCGCACTCTCACCCGTAGTCCCAAGAACTACGAGATACTCCACTCCTCCTGCGATACAGTGCTTCACTACATTCTCTAAACCTGCGTGATCAACACTTCCATCTGAATTAAATGGTGTGACAAGCGCAATGCCTGTACCTGTGAATTTATGCGACATTTTTAATCTTCTTTAGCCAGTTTTCAATTTCTTGGAACACTTCCTTCCATGTTCTATTCTCGAGTTGAATCTGCAGGTCAAATGCATCCATATCAACATTAGATGGACCGACAAGTATCCCAGTTTTAAAGAGATACGGCAGAAACTCTAGAAGTCCGTCGTTCTGTTTGCAAAGGTGCAAAACCACATCATATTGGCGGTTGACAAACTCATTAAATTCTGAACTATTGGGGATTCCTTTCCAATTGGTTTCATTCCAATATATCGTGTTGTGCTCGCGTAAGGAGGCCTTGCTCTTGGTCATTTTCATTCGAGATACTCGAAGTACCTGCACCTGTTTGTTATCATGATGCCAAGCATCTGCTACCTTGTCAAGGACAGCGCTCAACTCTTGATCTTCCTGTAGAACCACAACGGCAATCGTTCGAACTTCTTCCCAGCCCCTGAAACTTAGCCTTTCGATGGCTTGCGATTTCACCTTCTTAAACCAATATTTTCTGCCGATAATCATGCTCCTATCAACGCATTAAATCCTGCTTCATCCAAAATCTCTACTCCTAGCTTTTCGGCTTTGGCCCTCTTGCTTGGTCCCATTCCTTCTCCTGCAACTAAATAGGTCGTCTTTCCGGATACGGACGAAGCGACCTTACCGCCGTGAAGTTCAATGAGTTGCTTTAGCTCAGTGCGCTCGTAACCGTCGAATACGCCCGACACTACAAATGTTTTCCCAGCTAGTGTATCGGTTGCTCCTTCAGCTTCTTCAAGCTCAACACTCAAGCCGTAAGATTTAAATCTTTCAATGACTTCTAGATTCTTATCTTCTTGAAAATAAAAGAGTAACGAGTCTGCAATTCGTTCTCCAATTTCATCGACTTCGAGTAATTGTTCACGTGAAGCCGACATCAAATTGTCCAAATTTTTAAAGGCCTTGACAAGCTTTTTTGCCACCGTTTCACCTACATATCTAATCCCCAATGCAAAGAGGAAACGAGGAAACGGAACGGACTTGCTAGCCTCGATGCCCCTCAGCATGTTCTCCACCGATTTCTCGGCAAATCGATCTAAAGGCAGAAGATCATCTGCCGTGAGGGTATAAAGGTCTGCAGCAGTCTCAATTAGCTCGTTGTCAAACAACAAATTCACGGTCTCCGCCCCTAAACCATCAATATCCATGGCTTTTCTTGAGATGAAATGCTCCACTTTGCCACGCTGTTGGGGCGGACAGGTGGCATCATTTGGACAATAATGTTGTGCCTCGCCCTCTTGACGAACGAGCTCTGTATTGCACTCTGGACAGTGAGTAATGAATAGAACTGGAGCCACTTCAGGATCACGCGCCCCCTCATCAACACCTACAATTTTCGGAATAATCTCGCCCCCTTTCTCTACGTAGACGAAGTCGTTTACATGCAGTCCAAGCTTTTCTATCTGATCGCTGTTGTGGAGAGACGCCCGTTTCACTGTTGTTCCTGCAAGCTGTACTGGCTCTAGGTTTGCGACAGGCGTAATCGCTCCCGTGCGTCCAACTTGATACGTCACCTCAAGCAACTGTGTGCGTACTTTTTCGGCCTTGAACTTATAAGCCATGGCCCACCTTGGCGATTTCGCCGTGAAGCCGAGCACCTCTTGGTCGGTGTAGCGATTGACTTTTACGACAACACCATCAATCTCAAACGGGAGGTTTTTGCGGTTCTCATCCCAATAGCCGATGAAATCAAAGATCTCATCTACATTGGACGCCTTGGCGATATACTTTAAATCTTCACTTGGAGTCTTAAATCCCCAGTCTTTGGCTGCCTGAATAGATTCATAATGGGTTTCAAAACGCTTGTCTCCGGTGAGGACGTAGTACAGGAATATATCGAGACCTCGGCTCGCAACTATCGATGAATCCTGCATTTTCAGGGTTCCTGATGCGGAGTTACGAGGATTTGCAAAACGATCTAAGCCCTCGGCATCGCGCTGAGCATTCATTTTTTCAAATGCCTCAAGCGGCATGAAAATCTCCCCTCGGATTTCGAACTCCTCCGGTAAATCAGAGCTTCTGAGCTTCATTGGGACGCTTCGAATCGTGCGCACATTGGTGGATACGTCATCTCCCTGCGTGCCATCGCCACGTGTAACGGCCTGATTAAACTGACCATTCACGTAGGTAATACCGATGGCCACTCCGTCGTACTTCAGTTCACAGACGAATTCGACGTCTTCTCGCTCAAGTCCCGATTTAACTCTGCGGATGAAATCCTCCACCTCCTCGCGGCTATACGTATTACTGAGGCTGAGCATAGGTCTTTTATGAACAACCGTAGGGAAGTTCTTTGTAATCTGCCCTCCTACTCGCTGGGATGGCGAATTTGGATCAAAATATTCGGGGTTGGCTTTTTCTAAAGCAATGAGCTCTTCTAGCAGCTTATCAAACTCGAAATCGCTAATCGACGGATTATCAAGCGTGTAATAGCGATAATTATGCTCTTCGAGCTCTTCTCGAAGCTGATCTATGCGTTGCTTTGCTGCTGACATCAAAGGGTACTTTAAGGCGGATAAATTTCCGCATTTCGCAGTTGGGTTCAAAGATTCTCAGCTTCAACTTATGAACGACCGATTACGAAGCGAGGTCTTTCTGTTATGTCGTCGAGTATCTCCAAACCCTTCCAACCATAATCACGCATGATTTGGGCTACTTTCTGGGTATGGTTGATGTGACATTCGAACGCAAGCCAAGGTCTGGAAGGCATGCTCGCAGCCACTTTCGAGATTTCTTCATAGAACAGCTCTGGCCGCCCGTCTGGAACGAATAATGCCAAGTTAGGGTCAAAGTCAACCACATTCTTTGACATTCCAGGCCGTTCTTTTTCCTCTATATATGGAGGATTGCTAACGATTGCGTCCCAGTCTCCCGGTGGCAGGCCAGAGAGAATATCGTGTTCGATAAAACGGACTTCAACAGCTAGTTCTTTGGCATTATTGCGGGCCACCTTAAGGGCGTCAACAGACACATCCAATGCGGTCAATTCGAGATCTGGCCTATACTTTTTGAGCGTAATGGCAATGCAGCCACTCCCCGTTCCTATGTCGAGAACACGACTGCCCTCGGGAAGGTGATCTACGAGCCATCTGACGAGGTCTTCGGTTTCGGGACGAGGAATGAGCACATCGGAATTCACCTGAAACTTCATGTCCATGAAATACGCGAATCCAATAATGTGCTGGATTGGCTCTCCCTTTTGTAGGCGCTCAAGAACATTCTCTACGTCAAAATGAACTTCTCGATCGGCACTTGAGATCCACTCCATCCGAGATACCTCGTGGACATCCTCAAGCCACATTCGCAATAATTGCTGGGCCTCTGATGGCTCATAAACACTGGAAAGAGAATCATTCCAGAACATTTGAAGTTCCCTGCCTGTCATAGGTAGCAAAGATATTTGCAATCCTCTTGAACATCTTGAAATTGATGGTCAAATCCTCTTACAATGTTACTTTTGAGCCATGAATCACGAAATCTACATGCGGAGATGTCTAGAATTGGCAGCACTTGGACGAGGAAAGACGAGTCCGAATCCGATGGTAGGTTCCGTAATTGTCGAGAATGGCGAAATCATTGGCGAAGGTTGGCACCACAAGGCTGGCGAGCCTCATGCTGAAGTCAATGCCATCAATTCGGTTGTAGATCGCTCAAGACTCGTCAATGCCACCATCTACGTGAATCTCGAACCTTGCGCACATTTTGGCCGAACCCCGCCTTGTGCGCTAAGAATAATCGAAGAGTGCATTCCACATGTTGTGATTGGCACTCGCGATCCCCACAGTGCTGTTGCCGGAAAGGGTATCGAAATGATGAAGGATAAAGGGATACGCGTTGAAGAGGGGTTTCTTAGTGATGAGTGTACCGAGCTGAACAAAGCCTTTTTCACCTTTCATAGCGCCGAGCGACCTTATGTAACCCTAAAGTATGCTCAAAGCAGCGATGGTTTTATCGCGCCAGATCCAGATAGGCGTTCAGCTGGGGAACCTGCATGGATTACAGGAGTAGAGTCGAAACAACGCGTGCATCGCCTCAGAGCTGAAGTAGATGCGATACTCGTGGGTGGAAAAACGGTATCACTAGACAATCCGTCGCTCACTACGAGACTATGGCCAGGAAGCAACCCACAGCGCGTGGTTTGGGCAAACCGACCAGTCGACTCTAAGTCAAAGGTGATTTCGGACGGTTTGTCTACTTGGATTGTAGGCCGTAATGCAGACCAGCACGGGTACAGCGAACCGGTTGAAGCGTGGAATGCGAACTCTGTGATTGAGTTGCTTCACGGCCTTCACGAACGGAACATCACTCACCTTCTTGTGGAAGGTGGCGCTCAAACACTCAATCAATTTGTGGCGGAGAATCTTTGGGATGAGGCCTTTTTACTTGTTGGTCCAACTGAATTCACCTCCGGCACCCCTGCCCCACAATTATCAAACGCGAAACTCGAATGGGAAGAACAAGTTGGGGCGGATAACTGGAAAAGATTCACGAGGATATGATGTACATCTTACTGAGCATTGTGTGCTCTACCATCATCTTTATTCTTTTCAAACTCTTCTCGAAATACCGTGTAGACAACCTTCAGGCCATCGTAGCCAACTACTTCATTGCTGGCACTTTAGGATGGCTACCCTTGCCTCAAGAATCCATAGAGTACACCGAATGGAGTATTTGGCCATTCGTAATCGGAATCATGTTTATCACCCTATTCCAACTGATGGCGAAGGTTACGCAAGATCACGGTGTGAATGTGGTATCCGTAACCGTGAAAATGTCGGTTGTCATCCCTATTCTAAGCGGGATTCTTTTGTTGAATGACTATATCGACATTCCTCAAGTTGTAGGAATCCTTTTGGCCTTGTTCGCCGTATATGCAATTAATCGGCCTTCGGGTGATGCACAGAGGAATAATTCGGGTTGGGTAGGCCTCACGATACTGTTTATAGGAAGTGGCCTGCTCGATTCATTCTTGAAGATTATTGAGAATGGCGTGGTACACGAGAATCATTTGAGCTACTTCACAAGTTCGGCGTTTGGCATTGCTGGAGTTCTTGGTGTACTCTTCGTGATTTATAAGATATACGTCCAGAAAAGTGCAAAATGGAGTGCTAAGAGCTGGATATGGGGATTGATTCTGGGAATTCCGAATTACGGTAGTATTTACTTCTTAATGAAAGCGTTAGGCGGAGAGTACCCAAGTGCGGTCCTCTTCCCTATCAACAACGTGGGCGTAGTAGCGCTTTCGGCCCTGGCGGCACTTCTGCTCTTTAATGAGCGTATTACTAAATGGAGAGCCATTGGCTTAATTAGCGCTGCAGCGGCGATTATATTGATGTCGGCACAATGAGTGATAAGATCGAAGACACCTTCCGAACGATTGAAAAACAGGCTGATTCGCTTTTTAAGGACAGAGGCAGCAAGTTCTTTGGTTACGTGTTCCCAATGAAGAGTGAAGAAGACTTCAAATCGGCGATGGAAACGATCAAGACTGAACATCACCAGGCGCGGCATCATTGCTTCGCCTACCGATTTGACCCAGATGATTTGAAGTATAGAGCGAATGATGACGGTGAACCTTCACATTCGGCTGGAACACCTATTCTACACGCACTTCAATCTGCTGAGTTGATAAACGTTGGTGCAATCGTGGTTCGCTATTTCGGTGGGACGAAGCTTGGTGTTTCAGGTTTGATCAATGCCTACCGAACCGCTGCGGAAATGGCCATAAATAGCGCTTCTATAATAGTACGTGAGCTTGAATACTCCGCTAAAATAACCACCGATTACGCCCACTTGAGTCAGGTTCTATACCAGCTCGAGCAGCATGAAGCTAGAATCGAGCAAAGGAAAATGGAATACGACTGTGAATTTGAATTTAGCGTACGAAGAGCGAACTATGAGTCGTTGAAAATCAACATAGAAACCCTAGAAAACGTTAAGTTTGTAGGTGAATTCTGACTGTTACGAATTATGAGATTACACCTTACCACAGCATTTGCGCTCCTCATCGGCTTTTCGGCCCTAGGTCAAAAGCACAATCATTCGCATGATGAGAGCATCTATTCTCACCCACTCATGCAGAAAGAGGCTGTCCAATGGTACGGTGGATTTGTTATTCAAAATGATGCAGTGAGCGAGATTAAGACTCACTTTTTCAACAAGTTACCACAAACGAATGGCTCTACATTTGAGTTGGTAGCTACAGCTCAGAGCCCGTCTGGGACGCACTATCACTTCGCTCAATTTATTCAAGGTCAAAGAGTCTTTGGGACTGAGCTCGTTGCGCATATCGATCTGTCCAACCGTGTTAGGCTGATTACAGCAACTGTATTCCCCACTTCGATGGCACAGGGTACTCCAATACTCGAATCAACAGCACCGTTGAATTCAGAAGACTTCTTGAGAGAGCCAATCAGGGGAGTGTGGTTCTACAATGGACAAACGCTTCAACCCGCTGTTCGTCAGGTTGTTGCCGACGGTTTGAAGTTTGAGGAATTCGTCAACTCAGCAGAAGGAAATACGCTTTGGAAGAGAGATTTGAACCTCTACATAGATACTACCGTGAGCGTGATGGTGTTTGATCCAGATCCACTGACGATGGTTCCATCAGTTTATGCGGATCCATACAAAGATCAAGGCGATGCAAATAGCTCGAACCTAGACCCTTTGCGCGTTCAGCGCGACGTGGTTGCCGATTACAACAATGGCACATTTAGGTTACAGAACGCCTATGTAAAAATTAGTGACTTCGATTCACCATCGACCGCAATTACGACGGAGTCTAGTCCCCAGTTCCACTACTCGCGCTCAACAGATGCCTTCGAACAAGTCAATGCATTTTACCACGTTACTCAGTATCAGTTCTACATGCAGAGTTTGGGCTTCAACTTATGTGGATATCAAATCAATGTAGATGCGAATGCATGGAGTGGCGCGGATCAATCTTCTTTTAACCGAAGTACGAATCCACCGAGTATGCGCTTTGGAGAAGGTGGTGTAGATGATGCGGAGGACGCGGATGTGGTACTTCACGAATACGGTCATGCCATCAGCCACAGTGCAAGTCCGAGTTCGAATTCAGGCACGGAAAGAGGCTGCCTCGATGAAGCTCTAGGCGACTATCTAGCAGCGAGTTACAGCCGCTCGGTTTCACCATTTGGTTACGACAGAGTATTCTCTTGGGATGGACATAATGAATATTGGAATGGCCGATTTGCATCGAACGTAAACAACAAGAATTACCAGAACCTCTCCTTCAATAGCATCTACACGCACACAGATATTTGGGCTTCTGCATTGATGGAGATTTGGGGCAAGCTCGGCAGGGAGGTAACGGATAAGATTGTACTTCAAGGAGTTTACAGCTATGCCTCAGGAATGACAATGCCTCAAGCAGCGATGGCTGTGGTAGATGCGGACAGCACCTTGTATGGAGGGCAACACGTTCAGCCTATTTGGGAAGCCTTTGTAAATCACGGAATCTTACCGGCGAACCCAATTGGATTGACAGAACTAGACGATAGACAAGAGGTGCTATTCTATAATACAACGGGCTTTGCGCGTGGTGAGAACATAGATGTACACTTGAATAGCGAGCGTGATTATCGCTACTACATGATGGACATGTCGGGCAGAATTATCAGCCATGGCACCATTAAAAGCGGCACGGAGCGATGGACGTACAGCAGCTCTGGCCTTCGCACAGGCACGTACATCTTACAGCTTACGGACGATCAGGGAAGATCACATCGACAAAAGCTCGTTCGATTGAACTAATCCCTACTTGAAATACGGAGAAAAAATGTCGGCCACAGATTGCGGAGCTTTCTGTGGTCGTCCGCTTTTAATATCTACGAACACGAGGGACACTAGACCTATATTAAGAAGGACATTTTCCTCGTTATAGATTTCATGTTTAAACGTTATTCGGGTCGAAGGCATTTCGTCGATTATGGTGACGATTCTTAGGAGGTCGTCATATTTGGCTGGGCGGATATACTTGCACTCCAATTTTAGGACGGGAAGCATGGTTCCGGCCTCTTCCAATTCGCGGTAACTCATGCCTAGATTTCGCAATAACTCAACGCGTCCAACTTCGTAGTATTGAGCATAGTTACCGTAATAAACTACCCCCATTTGGTCGGTTTCGCTGTAGCGAACACGAGTCGAAGTTTCAATTGTAACCATGCGTCTGATTCTTAATGAGTTCCCGCGAAAACACTGGGATTGCGGCGGGGCGGTGAGTGCCAGAAGATGTGGCTAAAAAACTTAAAAGTCAAGTACAATTTCGCTTTTTTAATAACTTTTTTGTTCACACATTTGTCCGTGGAAGCAAGCACGGGTCAGATCCTTGACCGAAGACAATGTGTGCTCCTAAAAATTACTGTACTAACCACCTAATTTCTATCGATGGACAGAACCGCTGAAACCGTCTGGAAGGGTTGTCTTGACTACATTCAAGATAACATCAATAGCCAAGCTTTCAAGACGTGGTTCCTGCCTATCAAGCCCCTAAAGCTTCAAGGTGTGGTGCTCACCATTCAGGTGCCTAGTAAATTCTTTTACGAATGGCTTGAGGAGCATTACATCAAGTTGTTGAAATCGGCCATTACGAGAGAGCTCGGAGATGATGCTAAGTTGGTCTACAGCATTGTTATGGAAAACACCTACGGAAACAGCAATCCGCACACGGTGAAAATTCCGAGTACGAACAGAGGACCGATCAAAAATCCGAAGGTGTCGATGCCTGTGGAGATCGGCGGAAATGACGGAATTCGCAATCCTTTTGTCATTCCCGGACTGAAGAAGGTACACGTCGAATCACAACTCAACCCCAACTACACGTTTGAAAGCTTTATCGAGGGAGATTGCAACCGCCTGGCGCGTTCGGCTGGATTTGCCGTAGCGAACAAACCTGGAGGAACATCATTCAATCCCCTGCTCATCTACGGAGGAGTTGGCTTAGGCAAAACACATCTCGCACACGGAATCGGAATCGAGATTAAGGACCGCTACCCCGAAAAGACGGTATTGTATGTATCTGCTGAAAAGTTCACCCAGCAGTTTATTGATTCAATCCGGAACAACACCAAGAACGACTTCGTACACTTCTACCAAATGATCGATGTGCTCATCATTGATGACGTACAGAGCTTTAGTGGAAAAGAAAAAACACAGGACGTATTCTTCGAGATCTTCAACCACCTACACCAACACGGAAAACAAGTAGTGCTTACTTCCGATCGTGCACCGGTTGATCTTCAAGGCATGGAGCAACGCCTACTCTCTCGCTTCAAATGGGGCTTGAGTGCTGACCTCCAGAAACCAGACCTCGAAACAAGAATCGCCATTCTTCGCAAGAAGTTATTTACGGACGGCATTGAGATGCCTGACGACGTAATCGAATATCTCGCGTACAGCATCAATAGCAACGTGCGCGAATTGGAAGGAGCTCTAATCTCACTATTGGCACAATCCAGCCTGAACAAAAAGAAGATTACGGTTGAGCTCGCCAAGCAGATGATTGACAAGTTCGTGAAGAACACCACGCGCGAAATTTCAATCGACTATATCCAAAAGGTGGTATGCGATTATTTCGACATGCCTATGGAACTGTTGAAATCGAAGACCCGCAAGCGCGAAATCGTGCAGGCACGTCAGCTTACCATGTTCTTTGCAAAACAACTTACAAAGAACTCACTAGCAACGATTGGAGCGCAATGTGGAAACAAAGACCACGCTACTGTACTTCACGCTTGCCGCACGGTAAACAACTTGGCGGAGACCGACAAACGCTTCCGCACGTACGTCGACGACCTAAAGAAAAAGCTCACGCTAGCTTAAACACCTGGCCCGAAAGAATGAAGAACCCCTTGCAGAGATGTGAGGGGTTTCTTTTTATCCGCCTGCCGGCGGAAAGGATTGCCCTGGGCCTAGCGGCCAAGGGCAAAAGGATTCCCGCTGGTGCGGGAAAAGGGGGTAGTTCAACCGAAGTAGAAGCAACAATACATCGCAGTATCCATCGAATGAAACGTCGCCCATTATGTATCCTGAGCGTTCTACCATCGCCAGGTGGTAAACCCTCTAGCCTTACGAAGGAAGGCTAACTTTTGACGGTCTGCCGAATGGCAGAGCAGTGAACCTTCGCGACCAAAGGGAGCACTTTTCGCCGCAGGCGGACCTTGCCCCTTCCATCCTCTTTCCTTACCTTCCATCCTCACGACAATAGACCTGATTCATGAAAATTCTAATGGTTTGTTTGGGCAATATTTGCCGATCTCCAATGGCTGAGGGAATCTTGCGGAAGCATGCCCAAGGGACTGATATTGAGGTTGACTCTGCCGGAACAAGCGCCTATCACGTTGGCGAGAACCCCGATCCGCGAGCTGTTCTGACCGCCCGTAAGCACGAGGTTCGAATCGACAAACTCGTTGGCCGACAGTTTAGCGTTGAGGATTTCGACAACTTCGACCGCATTTACGTGATGGACGATTCAAACCGAAAGAATGTCTTGCAGCTCGCAAGAGATGAGCACGATGTGTCTAAAGTTTCCCTCCTCCTAAATGAAGTAGACGAATTCCCTAAGGGTATGGAAGTTCCAGACCCATATTACGGGGGTGACAGAGGTTTCGAAGACGTATACCAAATGATCACTAAAGCCGCTTTGGCCATCGTTCAAAAACATGGATAACTCCGTAGAAGAATCCCTACCATCTGCTCCGCTCTACCTCATTCCATCGCGAATTGCGGAAACCGAACCACTCGAAGTTTTACCACTTTCCATCAAGAAAGTCGTTGACTCGATCGACCATTATATTGTGGAGAACGAAAAGACTTCGCGCGAGTTTATTAGAAAGGTGTATCCGCCGAAATCGCAGCCAAGCATGCATTTCGAGATTTACAATCAGTACACGGAGCGAACTGAAATTCCACAGCTACTCAAACCTTGCTTAGAAGGATACCCCGTAGGACTGATTTCGGATGCAGGTATTCCGGCGGTTGCCGACCCCGGTGCCGATCTTGTTCTCGAAGCGCATAGAATGGGCATTCGCGTCATACCTCTTATCGGTCCATCCTCTATCATTCTTGCTCTGATGGCCTCTGGCCTAAATGGCAACAGCTTCACATTTAATGGTTTCTTGGCTGCTGAATCAGCACCTCGAAAAAAGAAGATTCAAGCACTTGAGAAGAAAGCCATCAAAGGAGAAACGCAGATCATGATTGAATCGCCCTTGCGAAACCACAAGCTACTCGATGACATTCTAGCTGTGTGTGATGATGCTACCCTGCTCTGTATTGCCTCAAGCATCACAGCTCCGCAAGAGAACATTGCGACAAGGACCATTGGGGAATGGAGAGCTGAGAAGCCCAATCTAGATAAACTTCCATCCATCTTCCTACTTGGTCAGCAGCTGTGAATCCACAAATTCTAGTAGAAATTGTCACGCATAAGATGCCCTTCGGCAAGTATGCAGGTCGCTATTTGAATGAACTTCCCGTAAGTTATTTGGAATGGTTTGCGCGTAAAGGTTTTCCCGAAGGCAAGCTGGGAATGCGCCTCCAGACGGTACTAGAGATTAAATCGAATGGATTGGACTACCTCCTTGGACCCATCATTGCCGAGCATAGGAAGTAGGATTGTCAATCGCATCAAAACAACGACCTTTGCGGCATGTCGTACATCGAAGATACTATCTGTGCACTCGCAACTCCTCCAGGCATGGGCGCTATCGGCGTTATTCGCCTGAGCGGCCCAAAGGCCATTGAAATTGCAAATTCGATTTACAAGAGTCCGAAAGCCGGCAAGTCACTGCTCGACGCTAAGGGACAAACGCTTCATTTCGGATCGATTGTAGATGGCGACCAGCTCGTAGACGAGGTACTTCTCTCCCTTTTCCGCGCCCCTCACTCTTACACCGGTGAAGATGTCATAGAGATTAACATCCACGGATCGACTTTCATCCAGCGCAGGATGATGGAACTGCTCATCAAAAAGGGTGCTCGCCCAGCTCGTGCCGGTGAGTTTACCATGCGTGCATTTGGCAATGGCAAGATGGACTTGAGTCAGGCTGAAGCTGTGGGTGACCTTATCGCCAGTGAAAGTGAGGCCGCTCACCAAGTGGCTATGCATCAGATGCGTGGAGGCGTGCGTGAGGAAGTTTCGAAGTTGCGACAAGAACTTATTGACTTCGCCTCCATGATTGAGCTTGAGCTCGATTTTGGAGAGGAGGATGTCGAATTTGCAGACAGAGACCGCCTACATGAATTGCTAGATGCTGTCCAAAAGACGGTTGTCCGATTGATTGGATCGTTCACTCTCGGAAATGCCATTGTGGAGGGAATCCCCGTTGCAATTGTCGGTGCACCGAATGCTGGAAAAAGCACGTTGCTCAACGCCTTACTCCAAGAAGAGCGTGCGATAGTTAGTGATATTGCCGGCACTACGCGCGATACGGTTGAGGATGAAATTCACCTCGGTGGCCTGACCTTCCGGTTCATCGATACCGCAGGCCTTAGAGAAGCAACCGATGAAATAGAGCGCATTGGGATAGAGCGCAGTTACGCAAAGATTGAGCAGGCAAAAGTTGTGCTTTACCTCTTTGATTCGAACGATATTGACACGACAGAAGAACTCAATCGTATTGATGCCATTAAAGCTAAAGCGGGCAATAAACCCGTGGTTGTTATTGCCAATAAGACGGATAAGCTTTCTGAAACCGACGTGATTGACTCCCTTCCAGTAGATGTTAGGCTCTCTGCCAAGGAGAAATCTGGCATTGAGGAATTGGAAGAGCTCCTCTTGGAAACGGTTGACATGAAAGGTCTGAATGCCAACGATACTGTCATTACCAACGCGCGCCATTACGAAGCCTTGCTTCGAACACAGGAGGACGTTGACCGTATTCGAACAGGCCTAAACACAGGTCTAAGCGGCGACCTCGTAGCCTTCGACATTCGTCAGGCGCTCGCACACTTAGGCGAAATCACCGGTGAGATCACAACGGACGACCTCTTGGGGAACATCTTTGCGAATTTCTGTATCGGAAAGTAATCAACCTCTTCTTCCCACCCTTTCCCCCACCATTCCTAAAGTGTATCTTTAAGCAACTTGCTTATCACTGCAGATGAGCACGACCTAACCTACGCAATCCGATACACCAATGAAGAACAACATTGACGTAAATGAGCGCTTTAAAAGTGTGGCTGAAATCACGATTAGACTTGGTTTCCTCTTATTACTTATCGCATGGTGCCTCCGCCTCCTCTACCCCTTTGCAGGGGTCATTCTGTGGGGTGTTATTCTAGCTATTGCAGCCGGCCCTTTACATCTCAACCTTAAAAAACGAATGGGAGATAATTCGAAAAGAGCTTCCATCGTCATTGTATTGGTCGGACTATTCATCATTGTTATACCGTCATGGATTTTCATGGAATCGCTCGTGCATGGAGTACAACAGCTCAAAGCTAGTATTGACGCTGGGTCGCTGACAATTCCTCCACCAACAAGTGAAGTTGGAGAATGGCCAGTTGTTGGCGATAAAGTGTTTGGACTTTGGTCAGAAGCCTCCGAAAATTTGGAAGGCTTCACAAGCCGGTACATCGATCAAATCGGACACTTTGGTTATACCCTCGTAGAAGGACTCGCCAGCATTGGTGGAAGTATCATCAGCCTCATCATCTCCATTTTAATTGCAGGTGTGTTATTGGCAACACCAGGTACACGACAAACTTCGGTTAAGTTCTTCCACAAACTCGTTGGAGATCAAGGGGAGGAATTCACGAATATCATTTCCAAAACAGTGAGCAGTGTGGTTAAAGGTGTTATCGGCGTCGCTTTTATTCAAGCGATATTAGTGGGTCTGGGTTTGGTCATTGCCGGTGTTCCATACGCTGGAGCGTGGACGCTCGTCGCGCTTGTTCTCGCCATCCTTCAACTCCCCGTGCTACCTGTCAGTCTATTGGCCGCATTTTGGCTCTACTCGAACATGGGACCAGTTCCAGCTTCGCTGTGGACCGTCTACTTGCTACTCGCAGGCGCGTCGGATAATATTCTCAAGCCCATTCTTCTTGGAAAGGGCGCGTCTGTCCCTATGATTGTCATCTTCCTAGGGGTTATCGGCGGATTCCTCATGTCGGGATTTATCGGTTTATTCACCGGCGCAATCATTGTTTCCATCGGCTACAAACTGTTTGTGGCTTGGCTAAACGGCGATGATGATGATGCCTCTACCTCAGTTCAAGAATGATTATACATTCCATTTCTGGTCCACGAAACATCAGTACAGCCCTGATGTACAGCTTTGCTCAGCGCACTGACATTATACCGTTAGATGAACCGTTCTACGCTTCCTACCTGAACGTGAATCCAGATTTATCACATCCGGGACGGGAGGACATCTTGAAGTCACAGTCGACGGATCCAGCCACGGTTGCTGAAAGAATTACACAGCTTAATCAAGATGGTAAACATGTGTATGTGAAGGACATGGCCCATCATTTTGCTGATATGAACTTGCCGCCTTTACCAGAGTCGAAGGCTATCTTTCTAGTGCGTGATCCAGCTAAGCTCATCGCATCCTTTCAAAAGGTAATACCACTCCCCTCTCTGAAGGATATCGGTCTAGAAGAGGAATGGAAGCTTTTTCAACAATACAAAAATGCCGACCTACCCGCATTTGTAATTCCAACTGAACGGTTAGCTGAAAATCCGCGGGAAAGCTTGAATACGCTTTGTGAAGCCCTTGATATTCCAATGGACGACAAGATGCTTTCATGGTCTGCCGGACCAAAAGCGTACGACGGTTGTTGGGCGCAGTATTGGTATTCAAATGCTCATAAAAGCACGGGGTTCACACCCTTTCAATCAAACTATTCTCAATTGAATTCTCACGGCGAAGAACTGCTCGAACGAGCACTTCCCTACTATCAATCACTTCTCGAAAACAGTTTACTATGAAACAAGAGTACAATCCAATCAATGCGAACATTCAAGTTTGGGTGGGAGATAAATTGTATCCTCGAAAAGAGGCGAAAGTGAGTGTGTTCGACAGCTCCGTACAAGGAGGCGATGCAGTTTGGGAAGGTCTGAGAGTCTACAAAGAAGGCATTTTGCATCTCGATAAACACCTTGACAGATTAGACCATTCCGCAAAAGCGCTAGCCTTTGCTGACATTCCTTCAAGAACGTTCATTCACAAAGCCATTTCGGAAACACTAGCCGCTAATGGGATGACGGATAACGCCCACATCCGATTGACACTCACTCGAGGTGAAAAAGTAACTAGCAGTATGGATCCTAGGGTGAACGAAAATGGCAGCACACTTATCGTTTTGGCTGAACACAAGCAGATCGTATTCGACAACGAGGCGGGTATCACCGCAATCACCTCGGCGATTCGCAGAAATGCGCCCCAATTCCTCGATTCCAAGATTCACCACAATAATCTATTGAATAACATACAGGCCAAAATACAAGCGATAGCCGCCGGTGTTGATGCCGCATTAATGCTCGATCAGAATGGATTTGCTGCCGAACTTCACGATGTGAACATCTTCATGATAAAAGGAGACGAAGTTTTCACGCCACATGCCGATGCATGTCTACCCGGCATCACCCGAAACCACGTCATTCAAGTGTGTAGGGAGAATGCTATTTCAATTACGGAGGCTCGTTTGAGCTTGTCCGAACTCTACTCCGCCGATGCGCTGTTTTCGTCTGGCACTATGGGAGAGCTAACACCAATTGTGGAACTAGATGGGAGGAAGATTCCGAATGCTGCAAAAAACAGCTTGTTTCAATCGGTTAGACAGGCCTTCAACAAGAGCATTCCTCAGCACTGTCAGAAGATCTAAAGTTCAATTAATTCCCCATAAATACTCTACTTTCGCCAACTGAACGACTAGACAAGCCAGGCAGCCATGCTGTTTAACTCGATTGATTTTGTACTATTTCTTCCTGTGTTTTTCGCGGCGTACTGGCTTGTACAACCGCTCAAACTCAAGTGGCAGAATCTCATTGTTCTCACATTCAGCTACCTCTTCTATTCTTGGTGGGATATCCGCTTTACCAGCCTAATCATCCTTAGCACGATTATCGATTATGCAGTTGGACTGCAGTTGCAGAGGACCAATACCCCGTCAACTCGCAAGCTACTCCTCGGAATCAGCATGGCGGCAAACCTAGGTATGCTGGGCTTCTTCAAGTATTACAACTTCTTCGTTGACAGCTTTGCAGACGCCTTCTCATACTTCGGAATGGAATTTAGCGGGTCGACGCTGGACATCGTTCTTCCGGTTGGGATTAGCTTCTACACCTTCCAAACCATGTCGTATACCATCGATGTGTACCGTCGTCAGTTAGAGCCAACTAGAGATTTCATAGCGTTTGCGGCCTTCGTATCGTTCTTTCCACAACTTGTGGCAGGTCCAATCGAGCGCGCCTCCAACCTACTCCCTCAAATGCTCAAGCGTCGTTATTTCGACTATGCCAAATCAACGGAAGGAATTCGCTTGATTTTATGGGGTTTGTTTAAAAAGATCGCCATATCCGATGCACTCGCGCCGAGCGTCAATCACATCTTCGAGAATTACGGTTCCATGTCAGCAGGAACACTTGTTCTGGGCGCTGTCTTCTTTGCTTTTCAGATTTACGGTGACTTCAGCGGCTATTCCGACATCGCACGAGGTCTAGCTAAATTACTTGGATTTGAGCTGATGCTAAACTTCAACCTCCCGTACTTTTCTAGGAATATCGCGGAGTTTTGGCGTCGCTGGCACATCTCGCTATCTACCTGGTTTAGAGACTACTTATACATTCCGTTAGGTGGATCTAGAGTTGATAAAAACAAAGCCATTCGAAATGTTTTCATCGTATTTCTAGTATCTGGATTCTGGCATGGTGCAAATTGGACTTTCCTCGCGTGGGGTGGCATTCACGCAATGCTCTTTATCCCGAGCTTCATCATTGGAACAAATCGGAAACACCTATCTGAACATAAGCCTGTTACCGCCTGGATGATGGCGCCTGCTGATTTTGGCAAGGTGCTATTGACCTTCGCGTGGGTTTGTATCGCCTGGATCTTCTTCAGAGCACCTTCTATAGGCATTGCAGGCGATTACATTTATCAGATTTTCACCTTTAGCGGTGGAGATGTACTCTCACTAAACCCGTATGACAATCAGCCATTTGGTTTTGAGGTTGTGCTTTTGATTCTATTTGTATTCATTGAATACGGAATGTCAATTCAAAAAATCAATCTTTATTCAAGCCGCGTTTGGGCTCGGACCTGTGTTGATGTGGCGTTGATCCTCGCCATAATTCTCAGCATCCCTATCGATTCCGCACAATCCTTCATTTACTTCCAGTTCTGATGAAGCGGTTTCTGATTCACATAGCATCTTTATTGATTATAACACTCCTCATTTTGGAGATTGTGCTACAAGCAACGGGTTGGGCAACGCATTCCGTACCCAAGGCGAATGTGGATGGAAACTTCATGCTGAAACCCGGAGAAACAGGACAATTTCGCTCGGGCGGCAGAGGTGAAATTGATGCTGAATTCTGGATAAATCCGCAGGGATACAACAGTGCAATAGACTACGGTATTTGGGACTCATCCGTTGTCCATATTGCTATCATCGGAGATTCATACATCGAAGGATTAAGGGTTGATTATCAAAACTCTATAGGTCGCCAATTAGAGCAGTTATCGAACACGGAACTAGTCGTGCATGAGTACGGTAGATCTGGTGCGAATCTCAAGGATTACGAGCTTCTTACTAAACGTGCAGAAGCCCGTGGGTATGACGCTATTTTTGTGTTATTGAACGAATCCGATTTATTCGCTGAATTGCCCAGCTTCGTGGGAATGGGTCACAAGGCAAAGCCCAATACACCGAAAGGATTCGAGTGGCAACTCCCCTACTACCTCAACCGAAATCAAGGCCTTTCAAGAAACTTTTCTGAAGTAGGTAGAAACGCGGAGAAAATGCTAGAGAAAGTCGGCTTGGCTGGAGGTATCGAATGTATGAAATCCGCTGGACCACCGCTGGACGTGCTATCTGGACTTTCAGACAATGTGGTCATACTCTACGAAACGGGTAGGCTTAACGCCTCTTACCCTAAGGCCCAAGGATTGCCCTATATAGAGATTGATTTTGGCGATGCTCCTTATAACTATGGTTTCGACCGTCATTGGAATGAAACCGGTGCTGGAATTTGCGCTGAATACATCTACAACTACCTGAAAGAAAGGTAGAGAATCCCGTATCGCGATTTTGTGTTGTACAAACGGTAGTTGGTGTTACTTGTAGGGTAGCGCCTCCAATACATTTGTTCCCGTAATCACGAAATCAAGATAACCATGATAGACAAGAGTAAACCTGTACTAGTAACCGGCGCCACTGGATTCGTGGCAGGCTGGTTGGTGAAAGAGCTGCTGGACAACGGCATAACCGTTCATGCGGCTGTTCGCGACCCAAAGAACAAGAAGAAGGTTGCACACCTCGATGAGCTTGCCAAAAACTCAAAAGGTGAAATCAAATATTTCGCGAGCGATTTGTTGAAAGAAGGCTCATACGCAGAAGCTATGGAGGACTGTGAATTGGTGTACCACACTGCTTCACCTTTCATCACAAATTATAATGACCCTCAGAAGGATCTCATCGATCCTGCCGTAAAGGGTACCGCAAATGTCTTAGAGACCGCCAAGAATACTCCTTCTGTCAAGCGTGTTGTCGTAACGAGCAGTTGTGCAGCGATTTACACAGATGCAATTGACACGCACAACGCCCCTGGAGGTAGAATTACAGAAGAAGTGTGGAACACCACGGCTAGTTTGGACTATCAGCCATACTCATACTCAAAGCTACTTGCAGAAAAAAAGGCATGGGAAATTCAAAAGTCGCAAAACCAATGGGACTTAGTGACCATCAACCCGAGTCTAGTGGTGGGTCCACCTCTCAATGCGAATGCCGTGACGTCTGCCACATTTGATTTCATGAAACAGATTGGTGACGGAACGCTTAAGATGGGCGCCCCTCGACTTGGCATTGGTATGGTTGATGTTCGAGATGTGGCTAAAGCCCACTACAACGCTGGTTTCATGCCGGAAGCTCAAGGACGGTATATCACCTCAGCGCATTCAACCAATTTGCTTGAAATGGGGCAAATCCTATCTGAAGAGTACGGTAACTACCCTCTTCCTAAGCGCCCGATGCCGAAGTGGCTGCTCATGCTTGTGGGCCCTATGGCGAATAAGCTGTTCACTAGAAAGTTCATTAAAAACAACGTGGATATTGAGTGGAAGGCTGACAACTCCAAGATCAAGAGAGAGTTGGGAATTGAATTCCGACCTCAAAAGGAAAGTCTGAATGATGCATTTCAAGTAATGATTGACGAGGGCTTGATTGCTGCTAAGTAAGATTTCCACCGTTTAGAATAAAAGAGAAGGGCGAGATAGATCATTCTACCTCGCCCTTCGACATGATTAGCGTACCGCTATCAGCGAACGATTATGCGATGTACGCCTATCTTTTCCCCTCTGAGAATATAGACTCCAGCGGGGAGTTGGCTTACGTCCAACTCCGCTGAAGCCCTCAATTGAACCAAGTCTCGGCCCATAAGATTTGTGAGGGTGACGTCGTCCTCTACATCCCAGTGAATCATACGCTCCGCTGGATTGGGATAAACGACTACCTCAGTCGGTTCAACTTCAATGACAGATACATTATTCGTAAAGTCTTGTGCGTAAAGACCTGTACCTGTTCCAACTAAGAGCTCATCATAGAACAGGCTCTCAATCCTCGTACCTATTGGATAAGCATACGCCAGGTTCCATGGCCCTAAGATGCTGTCAATAGGATGACTATGAATTTCATTGTTCAACGCTAAAAAGAGTTGTCCGCCACCAGAAGTCAAAGCCGTTGGCGTCGGTCCATTTGGTCCCACCACGAAACTCCAACTCGAAGTCGCTATATCTTTCATGTATACACGAACAGGCGGATTAATTGTACTGCTTGTGTAGTACAATGCTAAAACTGTATCTGCGTTGTCCGTCAGCTCTAAATCAAGAACGGCATCTGTCGCCCCAAAGGCCGACTCTGCGGTCACGGTACGGGTACCACTACCCGACTCCTCCATTCGGTAGACACCCGAATAGCCTGAAGTCATAGGATCCGATTTAAGCGATACGTAAAACACACTTTTCCCGCCTTCATCGAGAGCCACTACATCCGTTGCATCCACATCTTTACCTGGAGAGCCAGCCACAATAAGCTCTTGCGTCCACGTGGCACCGCCGTCGGTCGAAATGAAAATGCCTCCATCATCGATATTCTCGAGTTCATACGTGGCATAAACAATATTGTGATCTACCGGAGAAACGGCAAGACCTGTTACTCGCGTACCCACTCTGGGGTAGTTGTACGTTGCGCCATGACTTCCACCCATCATTGGGTCGAATACGAGGTTCCAGTTCACGCCACCATTCGTGGTTTTATACACCCTTCCGTTCCCAACATACACCGTATTGCTATCGGTTGGATCCATTGCTACACTGAAGTAAGGCGAACCGTCGCCCTGCGGAAATATGGGGTCTGTCCATATCGGACTTCCGCTTTTAAAAGCTTCCACTTTTCTAATTCCGGACTTACTAGCAACGTAGCCTGTGGCGAAACTAGGGGTCATATCGATTCCATTTACTTGCACCGCGGTAAGTCCTTCGTTAGCTCCGAAAACAGAATCGGCCGCATACCGAGAAACGCCGAAACCAACATTGGTTGTGAGGTAAACTGTGGATTGGCTTCTTGAATCGATTAGTACGTGCCCGTCGTTTGCCTTGTTGTTATTCCCCGTGAAGAGTCGCCCGATCTCTGTCCAAGAGCCCGGAGCCCCGATAGAATCTGAATACGCTCTACCACAGTATACGCCGTATTGCAGTGCGCCTACCGCCGTGAACTGAAAATTCTGTCCGGGCACACCTCCCGGAGGGCCAGGCAGGTTAAAGTCTCCTGTGGTCCAGGTAGCGCCGTTATCCCAAGAGATGCCAATCTTACGATCGGTATTCGGAGGCGTTCCAAAGGCGGGACCACCAGCAACGTACCACGCTCCAGTTGGAGAGACACCAAAAGTCATCCATTCAATATTCGGGTCTACCGGAGCTGGGTTTACTGCTGAGGTTATACTTGCTGAAGGCGTTAATGAATTGATATTTTGATTGATAGACAGTTGATATGGGGTAGCCCCTGGTTCGAATAGTTTCAGGTACATGGTTGTAGGATCTACCACCATTTGCGGCGGACCATTAAACTGCCGTGTTAAATCTAACCCTCCTCCTATTGTGAGTGTTCCTGACGTTGATATCGAACCCCAAACAAGTGAGTCGTTGCTCGACGGCATGGCACCATTCAGAACTGCTAGATAGGTATTTCCTTCTATGATAAAATTCTTGACCATGCCTTGCACCATGGTAGCGCTCGTAGCTGAAGGATCCGTTTTATACACCGTACCCATGGCTAAGAAAAAAACTTCCATGGTGGTATGAAAGGCTTGGACTTGCTGAATATTGCTGCCATAGCCATCATCCCAATCAGCAGAAGGCACCGGATGTACACTGTCAAATACTGGTCTTCCGCCGGAATAATTCACATCTGCGTAGAATAATGAGTTGGCACTTTCGGTAGCAAAGTAGATCCGTGTGGGGCTAACACCGTCGTCTGCCTGAGCTATGGCAAGAACCCTTCCTCCAAAGACTCCTTGAGGATCGGGGGCTGATAAGGTTTGAGAATTTAGCTGAAATGCGGATAGCATCCCGGCTAACGCGAGGAGATAGAACTGTTTCATGGTCAGTGGTATTGGTTGTAATAGGCTGACTTGAAGGTAAGTAAATTCTTACAAAACGAAACGTTTCACCCTGACCTTCTTTTGTAATACCTTAGATGAATATGAGCATACAATTCCCAAGTGCGGAAGACGCACGACTCAAATTCCGTTTCATAGCCGAACCTTCTGATGTGAATTTTGGAGGCAAAGTTCACGGTGGAGCCGTCATGAAATGGATTGACCAAGCTGGCTATTCACTGGCTGTTAACTGGAGCAAGTATTATTGTGTAACCGTCTACGTTGGCGGAATTAGGTTCTACAAGCCTGTTCGAATAGGTGACATTGTTGAGGTTGATACTCGAATAATCTATACAGGCAGAACCTCTATGCACATTGCCGTTGATATTCATGCGGCGAACCCAAAGACCGGTAGGCGCGTAAAAACAACCCATTGTGTGATTGTTTTTGTTGCGGTTGACGACGATAATGAGCCGGCGGAAGTGCCAAAATGGACACCTACTTCAGAAGAAGAACAGCACATGGAGCTCTATGCAAAGAAACTGATGGAGCTAAGAAAGGATATTGAACACGAGATGGAACCCTTCATGAAAGATGGACAAATTTAAGATCAGCGAAAGCCTCTCTGAAGAAAACAGGGGTCAGTATGAAATTGTGATAGACGGCTCGCCTAAAGCCTACATGAAGTTTACTCGACTGGAGCGCGTACTAATCCTTCACCATACGGAGGTTCTGCCCTTTTTGAGAGGAAAGGGCGCCGCACGCCAGCTTTTAGAACATGCGGTAGAAGATGCCCGTTCGAACAATCTCACAATCAATGCCATCTGTCCGTTCTCTAGAAAAGTACTGGAACAAAACGAAGCCTACCGCGACGTTTACCCGAACGATTAGTTCATCAAGAACTGTAGTTCACCATTCCACATTTCGAGCACATCTTCGATTTTTGATTTCCACGATTCCGAAAAATCCTCAATCATATACCACTTGGTCATATCGATATGAGAATTCTGCACATTGAGATGCAGTGGCTCAAGCAGATGTACAATTCGGATGACCACACTCCTAAATTGGATGACATTGCGGTAATTCCAGTTGTCGTTTTCTATGAGTTCAATAAAAGCCAGGAAAGGCTCCATGGCCGATTCGGGCAGCATGAGGCATGTCTCAACTGCGAATCTGCGCAATTCTGGTTCGATAGACTTCAATCTCATCTCTTCTGAGCAGATCGAAGGATCTTCCCAAACTACGCTGCTTTCTGATATCCATTCATTTGTCTCCTTCATCTAAAGCATATACGTAGAATTACGTCGAACAGTTTACTCGAAGGCCAGTTATATTGAGAATCCGTTACCGACAAACTACATTTGAGCCCTCAACGCTGTATTTACCGATGCATTATATCGAGAAGCTGATAAAAGAAGGTGAACATCAACAACAGGATTTCAAGTTCCGGGTAGATGATGCGCGCAAAATTGCCAAGACCCTCGTTGCGTTTGCCAACACAGACGGCGGTAGATTGCTCATTGGCGTGAAAGATAACGGCAGAATTGCGGGAGTGCGAAGTGACGAAGAATACCACGTAATAGAATCTGCCAGCCAGATGTACACCACACCAGAAGTAGGATTCACCGCAACGATTCACGACGTCAATGGCAAGCAGGTTCTTGAAATTGAAGTCGAGCCCAGTTCAGAGCGTCCCCATTACGCAATCGATGAAACAAAGAAGGAATGGGCTTACTTTAGAAAGGACGATGAGAATCATCCAGCCAATGGTGTCATAATCGAATGCTGGAAAATGCAGGCTGAAGGGTCAAAATCTGCAGTATTGGCTCAGTATAACGATGTCCATCGCAAGCTCTACGATCTAATCAATTCTGGTGAAAGGGTAACCATATCCAAATTCATCAAAACTGCCGGCATCTCCCCCACCGAAGCGCGTAAGATTTTGGCCACTTTCTTGAGGTGGGAGTTGATTGATTTCGACATCGATCAACACGGAATTTTTTACACCGATATTGCGGAAAACCACGATTTATAACGCTTCTCAGACAAGTACAGGTGTGTATTGCTGATCTGGTTAAGAGGTCAACAAATCGTTTAATGCCTGTAAATCAGATATAAACACTTAACTTTCCATGTAGGACTTGTCTGATTTTCGGCATATTCCAAAATTACTTTTCCTACTTTCGGAGAGTTGTTTGAGAGAGCAACGCCAGACCTAGACCTAAGAATTTATTTTTAAGATGCTAACGGCTCGAACGTACACCACCTATCGTTCCTTGCGCTGGTTCATTTTACTCGTCTCGCTCAGCTTGAGTTCGGCGATATTTGGACAGACCTTGTTGCCTATATCTACTCCTGCAGCCACCAATGATACGCTGAGAATTTGTGAGCAGACTATAGTTACCTATCAGTCGTTAGAATTTGGCTTCAATAATCCCATCATAATTTGGTCATTCCCCGGAGGCAATCCAACTTCAGGAGGAGGCAATGGTCCGCATAATGTTAACTACATCACAGCGGGGACTTACTATGCATCCGTTACGGCAGTAGATGGGGCCTTGATTGTTTCGGACACTATTTGGGTGATTGTTTCTAACAACGTTCCTACAGTGACCTACACCCCACCTAGCACAAACATGTGTTCGTCCGACGCACCATTCTTACTCACAGGTGGATCTCCGGCAGGTGGCGTTTACAGTGGTCCGGGGGTGACAAACAATATATTCGACCCAGAAGCGGCTGGTCCAGGGACACATCAAATCTGTTACACCTACACGGAGCCGGGAGGATGTTCTGCACAGGCTTGTGCGAACTTCACATTAACGGCTGGCCCAGATGCGTCGATTTCCGATCAGGATCCATTCACCCCTTTTGCAAACTGCGTTGCAGCAGGTGGATCAGCTACTTACACGTTGTCTATCGACAACATCTCCACCACCCTAGCTACAAATACGAGTTATTACATTGATTGGGGAGATGGCTCTGCACCGTACACAGGCGCTACCCTTCCCAATGGTACAAGTCACACCTACACCGCTCTCGGTAATTTCACCATTACCGTAGCGGTAACATCAGCAAATGGTTGTTCGGATACCAATACATACAACTTCTTCAACGGTCAAAACCCCAACGTGGGAATTGGTATTGGTTCTTCACAAGGTTGTATTCCGTTTACGCTAGACGTACCGATTCTGAATACGACAAACAACCCTCCTGGAACGACATACGAAGTTGAATTTGGCGATGGAACGGTTATGATTTTCAATCACCCTCCACCTGATACCGTCAGCTATACCTATACAACCACTTCATGTGGCACCACTGACCTTCTTGGCAACCCGAACTCTTACTACGTGCGGATTCGCGCCACAAACCCATGTGGCACCACCCAAGCCTTGGCAAGTCCCATCGAAATTTCACAAGCACCTGAAATCGACCTTCAGGCAAACGATAGCACGGTGTGTGTTGGACAATCCGTTCAGCTTACCGACCTTTCTGATTCTGCATTCTATGTTTCAGGTGGAAACTGTTCTGCCACCTACACAAGAGATTGGATTGTAACACCTGCTACAGGTTGGACAATCACCGGTGACAATGGTCCGAACCCAACCGTGACCTTCACCGACACCGGCTTCTACGAAGTATGCGTAGCCATTCAGCACCCGTGCGGAAACGATACGGCTTGCATCCAGATTTGCGTTGGCGACGATCCAGATATCAACGTTCAAACCGCCACGAACGGAACCTGTGCTCCTATGGAACTGACCATGTGGAACAATTCGCAATTCTTCACGTCTTGCTTCCCTACCGTATCTGGCTTTGTGGTCAATGGAACCGATAGCGCATGGTCTAACATCAATGGCACGACCTTATCTGGCGATAGCTCGATATTCCGATTTGATACTTCGGGAACATACACAGTAAGCTACTACGCTGTAAATGATTGTGATAGCGTATTCTGGGACACCACTGTTGTCGTTGGAGCTGAGCCCGTTGTTAATATGCCTGCCGATCAGCTTTTCTGTGAACTAGACACCATCAATCTCAATCCATCGGGAGGCATACCAAACAACGGCGCAGAAGTTGACCTCAACAATTCCAACCTCATTGAATACCGCTGGCACATCTTCCCAGCCACAGGTTGGAGCTATACAGGAGGCACGGGGCCAAATGACCTTAGACCGCTTGTTTCATTCACCGATACAGGGGATTATACCGTCTGCTTAGTGGTTGAAACCGAATGTGGAATTGATTCAGCATGTAGGCTCATATCCTTCAGGACAGGTCCAAGTTTGGACATCTCTCCAGATACGACCATCTGTTACAACGAAAGCGCAGTGCTCGGTGTAGGTGTGCTTTTAGGAAATCCGCCATACACATATCAATGGGAAACGGTTCCGCCTAGCGGGTTCTCTGCCACAACGGATACCATTGGACTGTTTAATCTCACCTCAACTACTACGTATCAAGTTACGGTAACCGATTCTTTGGGATGTACTTCCGACACAACAGTGACTGTGACAGTAAACCCAGAAATTATAGTCGATGCAGGGCCAGACATAACCGTCTGTGCACGTGATTCTATCGACCTGCTAGGTACCATCTCGGGTGGAACTCCTCCGTACTCGTTTTACTGGTCACCAGGTGGAATCCTCAACGATTCTACCCGATTAGACCCGACCGTTGCAGGGCTCTTCGGCGATACAACCTTCGTATTATTCGTAACTGATTCTCTTGGCTGTACGTCGAGCGACACGATTGACGTTTCCGTTTATCAACCCATACTTTATGTAGATGCAGGTCCAGATACCATTTACTGTAACACCAATGTAGTTGAAACGCTTCAAGGATATTCTCCTCCAGGCGGCACTTGGACAGGTACCGGCGTGGTTGCCCCAGATGGTTTCAATCCAAGCGTCGCGGGTACTGGCACTCATCAATTGATCTATAGCTTCACGGATGTAAATGGCTGTTACGACGAGGATACGGTTCTCATCACAGTAATCGACCCAGTACCGCCGGTAGCGGGTCCTGACACTATAGTTTGTATTGATTCTGATACAATACCACTTTCGGGTGTGCCGGTTGGTGGCGTGTGGACCACAAACGGCCCGGCTTCAATATTATCAGGCAACCAGTTCATACCGAATGTGGTAGGCACATTTGACTTGTACTACACCACAGGCTATGGAAGCTGCGAACTAAGCGATACTATTACAATTACGGTAAACGATCGTCCAGATCTTGGTGGTCCTTTCACGCGCGAAATTTGCTCAGGCGATAGCATACTCTTCATTCCAAATTCAAGCGTTGCTTCTTCTTCAATCTTTTGGAATCTCGTTCAATCGGGCGGTATAACTGGTGCCGATGCTACAGGAACAGGAACGATAGAAGACACCCTATTCAACGCTAGTAATCAGATAGATACAGTTGTTTACGAGCTGTACGCCATTGGCCCGAACCCCACTGACTGCGAAGGTGACACCACTACTCTTACGGTCATTGTCTATCCCATTCCAAACATCACAAACCCGATTGATAGCTTCGAAATTTGCTCGGGTGATCTCTTTACATTCTTCCCAACAGCAGATGTTGCGGGAACGACGTTCGACTATGTTACCGTATCGATGGATGATTCGATTTCTGGAGGTTCGAACGGCACTGGAAATATCGGTGACTTCCTAACGAATAACTTCGGTCCTCCAGGATATGTGCATTATCAGATTTATGCTGCGGGTCCTGCTCCAACCAATTGTGTTGGTGATACATTAGATGTATATGTACTCGTGAACCCTTTACCAGTTGCGGATGCTGGTCCTGATCTAGACTACTGTTCCAACGATTCCGTACAATTACAAGCGAACATTCCTGGAACTTCCACCTTTACATGGACGCCAACTACCGGATTGAGCGACCCTAACGCTCAACAGCCATTTGTGACAATCACCAATACCGGTGCGTCGGCGATCACGCTAGATTACATACTCACGGTTACGGACACAGCCACGGGATGTGTGAACACCGATACGGTTACGATCACAATCAATCCACTTCCTCCGGTTGATGCAGGTCCAAATACTGCCATATGTATAGGCGATTCAATCACTATCGGCACATCAAACAATGCCGCATATACGTATCAATGGTTCATTCCGGGAAATCCGGTGTTCGCTACCTCTGGAACTGTATCGGTGATGCCGGTAATTACCACTACTTATAGACTTATTCAGACGGATACGGCGACTAGCTGCTTGGACAGCTCGGATGTAACCATTACGGTGATTGCTGCTCCTGTGGCCGGCTTTGTGGCAAGTCCAGATTCGGGTTGTGCTCCTTTGAACGTTTCCTTTACCGATACCAGCACAGTAGGCGTATCGCACAACTGGTACGTTAATGGTCAGCTCTTTAGCAATCAACAGAATCCAAACATCATTCTGAACAATACTTCTAATGATGTGGATTCGATTTACACCATTCAGCTCATTATCACTTCTGGCTCGGGCTGTTCAGATACAACGGAGCAAAACATCGTGGTACATCCAAATCCGGATGCTTCCTTCAACCTACCTACTCCTTTCTGTGCTCCAGATAGCATTTCGGCCTCATTCACGGGTGGAGCGCAAACGGGGTCGACCTTCCAATGGGGAGCGAGTTCTCCTTCGGTTCAGATCTTTAATGGGAATGACAGTTTAGCTTCGTTCGTGTTCCCAGATTTTCAAGGAACCTTTGATTCGACATACACTATCTGGTTGGTGATAACCTCTCCAAACGGTTGTGTTGATTCAACTGCACAAAACGTCACTGTTTATGCCCGTCCTACCGCCGGATTCTCCATTCCTAGTAATGATTGCGGACCTTCATCCGTAACCGTGAGTAGTATCGCAAGTGGGACAGCCATCACCTATGGTTACAGTGTAATTCCTAGTACTGGAGTTGTCATTTCTGATCCTGCGGCGGCGAATCCAACGATCACCTTCCCTGCTAGCACTTCAGATTCAGTCGTGTATACGGTTTATCAATCTGTGATTGACAGCAGAGGATGTGCCGATTACGATTCAGCCTCATTCACGATTTACCCAACACCAACTGCTGGGTTTACAACTGCCTTGAGCGATAGCTGCTCACCGTTTACAGTTGATTTCAGCAACATCTCCACCCCAAATCAAACGGGGATGGACACAAGCAGCATGACCTTCAGCTGGGTGTTTGGCAACGGTCAGGTTTCATCTGCGACAAATCCTACTACAACGTACACGAACAACGGTACTTCGGATACGAGTTTTGTCGTTCGACTCATTGCGACAAACGCCTTTGGTTGTGTGGATACCGTTTATGACACTATTACGGTTCACCCGGATCCTATCGCTCAATTCTCAGGTAGCCCACTTACGGTTTGTGCTCCATTTACGATTGATTCGTCCGTGGTAAACATCACACTTTACCCAGACGCAAATAGTCAGTATATCTGGCAGGTGGTTGATCCAAATACGGGTACCGTTTTGGCAGGCTACAACGGACCTTTCGCGCTGAGCCACACCTTGCTAAATGACGGGGATACAATCATCGTTCGACTGATTACCACCTCGCCATTCGGATGTGCGGACGATACAGCGGAAGTGACCTTCTCCACCATTGAAGATCCAGTAGCTGGCTTTATTGCAACGCCGGATAGCGGTTGCGCTCCGCTCAATGTGGCTATTACCGACACCTCAACTGCGGGTGTGTCGCATGAATGGTATCTAGATGGTGTACTCGTGAGTAATGCTCAGAACCCGAACCTCGTACTTACGAATACGAGTAATGCATTTGATAGTACGTATACGCTTCAGCTGATTGTAACTTCTGGATCTGGATGTAGCGATACCACGGAGCAAAATCTGGTAGTTTGGGCCAATCCAGTGGCGAGCTTCTTGGCTACGGAAGTCTGCGGCGGCGAAGCCACTGTATTTAATGATCAAAGCGTGGGTACGCAAAGTATTGTGGCCTGGGCTTGGGACTTTGGCGATAGCCAGACGGATACTGTCCAAAATCCAACACACCTCTACTCTAGCCCTGGTGTTTACGTAGCATCCCTTACCATTACAGATGCTAGAGGATGTACCCACACTGTATCGGACACCGTGATAGTACGTCCTCGTCCAGTTGCAGATTTCGACGCAAATGGCACCTGTGGAGCCGACACACTTTGCGTTAACCTACCTTCCACATTCTTTGATTTATCGACTATTTCCCCACTTGGAGGAAATATCACTGCATGGGAATGGGATATGAATGCTGATGGAATTACAGATTATTCTACCGATACAGCCATTCACACCTTCATCGACTCGGGTTTTGTAGACGTTCAGTTGATTGTTGAAACTGAGTACGGTTGTAGAGATACGCTTGTCAAAACATATTACGTTCAAACACCGCCGAATGCTGATTTCGTTCTAGACACAAACTACGGTTGTGGTCCACTTCAAGTGAATGCAACGAATCAAAGTACGGGTACCATCACTTCTCACGCGTGGGTGGTATATGCGATTAACGATGCAGGAAATCGAGTAATCCTACACACTTCAAACACCAGCGGTTCCGGCAACATTCCAACCTTCCAACCGAGCAACATCCGAGACACGACCTATTACATCGAACTAACGGTTGGCAACTGCTGTGGATTTGACACGATTACAAGAACCGCCACGGTTAGATCTAACCCAAGCGCTGGTATACTTCCAGATCAATTCATCGGTTGTTCACCTATGCCGGTGGAATTCCAGCTCGACGGTCAGGTAAATGGCAGTCCAGATTACGTGGTGATTCATTATGGCGACGGCACTATTGATACGGTGTACAGAACTCCACTCATTCTACCGAATGGCGACACGACGTTTATTTGGGGAGCTCAGACGCACCAATACACTTATGCGGGTCCGAATTTAGACACAGTTTACACCGTTCGTCAATACGTTTACAACCCATGCGGCATCGATAGCACATCGGTGAATATAACGGTGAGACGGGCAACGGTAAATGCATTTATTGACGCTAGTCCGCGCCAAGGCTGTGCGCCGCTGACCGTAACATTCGCCAACGCCAGTTTCCGTGCTCAGAACTTTACATGGTGTTTGGACTATGACACAATTACGGGCAATTGCACGCAACCAGCGGTTGGAGATACAATCGTGTACACTTACAATCAGCCGGGCACGTACACCGTGGCCCTCTTTGCCAACGACAACTGTACGTTCGACACAACCTTTGTTACCATTGAGGTATACGAAACCCCGAACGTTCAATTCACGGCCAACGATGTATGTCAGGGTGACTCAACGACCTTTGTCAACAATACGGTTGCCAACTCGGCCTTTATCAGCTCTTACAGTTGGGACTTCGGCGATGGGAATACGAGTTTCCTTGTCAACCCTCAACATTTATACTCGAATCCAGGGGTCTATACCGTCACGTTAATTGTCAACACCACTGATGGTTGTCCAGATACCGCTGTACAAAACGTCGTCGTTCACCCTGGTCCAGTTGTAGATTTCGTTCCTGTAGACCTTTGCTTGAATGAACAACCATTTACGTTTGACAACCTTACGGACACTCTTCAAACGCCGCTTTCTGGAACGCTTTGGAACTTTGGTGATGGTAATACCAGCACGGATTATGAGCCAACGCATTCGTATGCCGCTCCTGGAGTGTATGATGTAACATTGGTGCATACTACCTCGAACGGCTGTATTGACAGCATTACCTATCAGGCAGTAATCAACGCTCTTCCTACTGCAGCGTTCGATACGGTTAAAACATCCACAGGCTCATGTGGCGCACCGCAGAGTTTTGATTTTGTAAACAACAGCGTGGGTGCTGATCGCTACTTGTGGGACTTTGACTTAGCCAACCCAGGTTCGCTTACCGATTCGGTTGAGAACCCAAGCTTTACGTTTACAAACCCAGGTGTTTACGACATACGATTGATAGTTGAAAGCAACGCTGGATGTACAGATACCGCCTTCTCACAGGTCATCGTCTCGCCTTACCCTACGGCTTCCTTTAATGTAGATACTACCTACGGTTGTGCTCCTCTAACTGTAGCCTTTACAAGCTCGAGCTCATTTAACTTCCCACTGGGTTCAATTGAAACGTACTATTGGGACTTCGGAGATGGAACCACTGCTACAACTCAGGTAGGCGGAGTTACGCATACGTACAACGATCCTGGCTTCTACACAGTGAGTCTTGTTGTTGAAACCAGCTTTGGGTGTACTGACACGTTCACGGTAACCAATCTAATTTCGGTGTATCCTCAGCCTGTGGCCGACTTTACCTTCCAGATTAATAGTGATGGAACGGTGCAATTCTTCAATCAATCGACGCTAGTTGATGGCAACACTACCTATCGCTGGGACTTTGGAGATGGCACGGCAAGTTTAGAGGAGAATCCGATTCACAGCTACCGTGGATTGAGATACGAGAGAGATCTTCAGTTTGAAGTATGCTTACTTGTGGATAACCCTTACGGATGTCCGGATAGTATTTGCTACTCGGTTGAACTACTTGCTTACAGACTAGAAGTGCCGAACGCCTTTGCTCCAGACTTGCTGAATGTAGGAGATGGAAACGTGTTCTTGCCTAAAGGAAACAACATCGCAGAATACCGATTAGAAGTGTTTGATGCGTACGGTAACTTGGTTTTTGAAACCACGGAATTGAGTTCAGAAGAAGGTATTCCAACTGAACCTTGGAATGGCACCTTTATGAATGAAGGTACAGATGAACTACCTTCAGGTGCTTATGTGTGGAAGATACAAGCCGTATTTATTGACGGTTACATCTGGCCTGGTAAGCGATATGATGATGGAAGAGTATTGAGATTTGGAACAGTTACGCTCATACGTTAAGTCTGCCCTCCTTGTGTTGGCCGTGTGCGCAGCGTATTCCGCTGAGGCACAGGATCCGGCATTCTCACTATTCAACATCAACCAACTTTACCTCAACCCGGCGTTTACGGGTGGTAAAGGCGATTTGAGTGTTGGACTGAACAGCCGCGCACAATGGACACGTGTACCGAGTAGGTTTCAAACGAACATGGCTTACATTCAGGGCGGTTGTCCAAATTGGAACTTGGGACTAGGCCTTCGTTTGTTTGACGACACCGAGGGTGAAGGCTATATGCGAAACACCAATGTTGCAGGTCTGGTAGCTGTTCACTTACCTGGACGATTCGGACGAAGCTTGCGCGCCACTCGAAACAAAAAGTATATCCTGAGTTTTGGATTGCAGCTAGCGGTAGGACAACGCCGATTGAATTGGGATGACCTTGTTTTCTCTGATCAATTAGACCCTTACTTAGGAATGTATGTAAATCAAAGTCAGGTTAACCCTCAAAACGAGGTCAGCAACTTTGTCTTCGACATGGGGGTTGGTACCCGTTTCCGTTTTGCGTTTGGGAACAGAGGTAGTTATGCAAGCATGGGCGTTGCGGCCTTCCACATCAATCAGCCGGTTGAATCCTTCTTCAACATGGAAACTCGCCTACTTCCTCGATATACAGGCTATTTCTACACCCACTTCCAGACCAGTAAGTTTACCAATAACCCGCATTACCTCAGTATTGGGTGGGTTATGGATCATCAGCAGGTATTGCGCACAAATACGCTGAACATGAATTACGATGTGATGAGTAATTTGATGATGGGTATCGCCTACCGAAAGAAGCATGTCTTCATGGTAGATAACGACTACGATTCGTTCATTCTCAGCTTCATGTACACCATTGGTAACTTGACGTTAGGGTACAGCTACGATTTCACGCTGCCAAATTTGGGATTGGAGAATACGGCAGGCACACATGAAATCGGCATCATTTACAACTTCAAGGGCACGTCTTTCTGCAAGAAAGGAGCACGTCGAGCGCGTTCTATCGACTGTTATGATTTGGACTTGAAGAGGGCCGATCGATCAAATTGGAGTATCTGGCGACCGTGACACGTTGAAATCCCTCTAATTGCTTTCGGGTATTTGTATCTTTCACCCGATGAAAGGCGTAATCTACTTTTTACTACGGTTCGGACTCACTTGGTTGGGTCTTTCCTTTTTGTACTCTTCCGTATTCATACACAAATACGATACGGCTGAGCCTCCCGTAACGGATCCGATTACGAGGTATATCGTCCATCAAACTGCCACGGCCGCGGAGCTCTTCGGGTATGAAGTAGAAATCTTGTACGACCATCACCTCACCTATCCAACTGAGGATGAGCAAACGATGGATTCCCTGTACTTCAACGACACCTACGCTGTAAGTGTAGAGGAAGGCTGCAATGCCATTAGCAATGCCATCATATTCCTCGCATTCATTATTGGTTTTGGAGGAAGATGGAAAGCCTTGATATGGTTCATCCCCATGGGATTAGCCTTTATTCATGTGGCGAATATCACGCGGATTCTTCTATTGGGTGTTTTAAATGTGGATTATGGAGGTGAAGGCTTTCACTTCTTCCATAAGTACCTTTTCACGGCTTTTCTATACGGAGCCATTTTCATACTGTGGGTTTGGTGGGTGAATAAGTACGGCGGTACCGTGAAAACTGAGGAAGATGAAACTACTGCCTGAGTTCATTCGTCCGAATTGGAAAGTGCTTATCCTTGGCTTCCTCGGACTATGCACGGTATATGTACTCAAGCATCAATTGAACGTATGGGCATGGTTGCATGGGGAGCATCGGGTGTTCTACGACACTACAGAGAACCTGACTTCGTTCCCCGCTGGCGAAGTAATTTTGAATAAATCGGTGAGATACCTGTTGAACGACCTGTTCAGCATCATGATTATCCACGGAATATTTCAAAACCAGAGGTACACAAAGTTTGCCTTTGGACTCTTGCTTTTTGGAATGCTCGTTTTACTTCCGCTCTATTTCCTACTGGTATACTATGCGCCGGATGGCTACACGTCTATGGTAGCGAACGTTCATCGAATCGTGCTCAACCCAGTACTGATGATGCTATTGATTCCATACCTGTACCATATGGAGCGACAAAAGAATGAAAAAAAGGGAGCCAGCTGAGCTAACTCCCTTCACCCCCCTCAGGGCTAACCAATTGCGATAGAATTGGCACGAAAAAGCTTTAGAAGAGTCGATAAGACCCACCCAGCATAGCGTAAACTGGCCAGTCTTCTCCATCTCCAATTCCAGATACACCATCTAGGTAGTCATTCCCAGTGTACTGAACGCCTCCAACGAGGGTGATTGACCAATGGTCATCAAAATAGTACTGCATTCCGCTTCCAAACTCCAGCGCACCGGCTTGAGCCGAACGCGTTTCCGAAAGTTGTGTCTTGTTCGACGATCCGAATCCTTTAGCTCCGTAAGCCGTGCTCTGATAGTTCATCGCGTGAAAGCCAACACCAAAGTGTGACCAAATGAGAAAGGAGCGACGGCGCTTGTAAAAGTTCGCCGGAGTATTGTAGTAGTATCGCATGCTCATCATCACAGAGAAGTCGTTTCCTTCTGCACGATATTCCTGAAGCCAACCATTATCTATGGATGGGGTGAGAGACATAGAAGCATATCGGATTTCGCCTCCATATCTCCAGTGTGGAGCTTCGGCAATGTCCCAAAATGCATTAATAGATGTGATAGATGCTGGAGTAAAACTATACTCTGTGAGCTCTCCTCTTACGACTTGAACGCCAGTGTAAACACCGAATTCTTGAGCCTGGAGGGGTACTATTCCCAAAATTGAGATAATAGCACCGAACAGTAATTGTCTTTTCATGGCAGTAAATGTTTAGTACTGCCAGCAAGTAACGACCCCTCCGTAAACCATGTCGCACGGTTTTTCCGTCAGACATGCCTTAATGGAAAGTTCTGACGGAATTAGATGTCGCTATATGTGCGGAAAATTGTCGTTCTAATGCCGCCTGAAATCCAGGTGTTCGACCCAGACAATTGACCTTGTTCGATGTATGGATATACGAGCCCACTTCTAAAGCCCAGCGTGACAAAGGCATCCATTTGCCAAGCTGGATTGATGGTATAGGCCATGGTGGCTCTAGCATTGAGAATTGTCGTGGAAGGATCATTGCGTGGACCGAAACCGTCATCACTACTACGCGAATCGTATCCAACCCAGAGGTCTGCTCCTTCTCCGTAGTACACGCCATTCTCCAAAATAGCTAATCCCTTGATGGCATACGAGAAGTGCAATTGCGTTGTCCATCTCTTGTGATACCAAGCTCCACGCAGTACGATCTCTGAAAAGTCGGACCCCAATGGATGTGCTATCGGCTGTGAGAAATGCGCATAGTTGGTGAGCACGTTGCGGTGTGTGTAGGTAAACGGACGCACTTCGTTCCATTCGGCAAGGATACTCAAGCGATCATGTGTTGTGATGTTGTGGTCGAATCGGTATCCCAACTGGTATCCAAACTTATTCAACCAACTTCCATTGTTCTCTCTGAGAGCGGAAAGATTGAACTCGTCGAGAACGAACTGACCATATACGGTATGTCCCCCATCGAACTTATAGGATGCGTTCATTCCCAAAAGTGCATTCCCTAAGCGGCTATCGATTTGATCTTCTATTGGTCGATAGAAAATGATCGGGTTGAAATAACTGACATCAAGTCCGCCATTCGTGGTATCTGAACCGTAAACAATGGCTTCGTAGAAACTCAGGTTGAGCTTTTCGGTAACATCCCAGCTCAAGTAGTGGGAAGAGATCCATTTACGCCTGTTCCCAGGATTGAGGTTTACAACATCGCGAGTGTCATACATCTGAGTCCAAAGGTTGATGTACTTAAATGGACCAAAAGTGGTTTCAATTCTGAAATATGGATAGTTCAATGCATTATCGCTCAACAAAAGTGAGCGGTACCCTTCACCATAGAAAAACTTGCCTTGACCGAGCATGAAGGTGAAGTGCTTATTGGGTGTATAGGCGATATTTCCTGAGGCCCATCGGTGATCCCATCCATCTGTCTTAAAAGGCTTGGCTATACCCTGACCAATCATCACCCCTCTTGCGGACACATAACTATCTAAGTACTCTGGTAGAAAAACCTGACTTTCAATGAGCATGGTTTCAAACCTAAACTGTTGCCCGATTCCTCCTGCTAAACGAGCACCGCGTTGATTTGAGCTAATCGTTCCGTCGGCAATACCGGATTGTACACCTGCATCCAGGTTCAACACTGGGTCGGCACTAATCCACCAATCGTCGCCAGACATAAAGATGAGATGTTCGTAGAAAAGCTTTCGCTTCCACCATGCGGTTGGATATTCATCAAAGAGCGGCTCATTAGACCAAGGTGATAGCTTTGCTCCATTGACAACCTCTCTCTCCTCTACGACGGAATATTGTGGCCAAATACTGGTATGAGATGCATGATCTCGACTGAAGGATAGCGTTCTGTCATCCAAAGTCATGAATTGAGACAACTTGCCTTGAGTCACAGTAGTCTGATCAAGTTTTTCAACAATATTTCCGGTGGAATTGCGGACTGTTGATTCTGATGTCGCTATAAATGTAGAATCCTCACTTTGAGCATGAAGAGAAATCGTGCTCATCGAGCCAACGATAACAAAGAGAAACCATCTTTTCATAGGTGAAAGATACGATGTTAATCATCTATGAAACTGATTTTCCCGTTTCATCCGTACATGGATGTGTAAGGAAATTCTGTAAGAAAGAACAGTCGCTCTGTTTATCAATCCTTTAGCAATTTGTGCACATCCAAAACAACCCACTATGAAAAAGACAGCCGCAATTCTATTCTCTCTCGTAGCCCTCTCGTTTACAGCCAATGCTCAACGTTGGACAGAAGTTGAAGTATATGGCGGTACTTCATTCGTACAAGGAGAAATGCAAGAGAGCGCTATTGGTTTCAACAGTCTTCGTCCAACCTTTGGCGCAGCTATCCACACCAGAGCGAACAAGAGTAACTTCATGTCATTCGGCGGCTCATTCAACACGTATTCCATGAACACCACGTACATGGAAGACAAGAACTGGCTTTCGGGTCATAGTGTTGAAGGGATGGCATACCAAGCACAGCTAAGTATGCGCCTTATCATGACAGGCAGAGACGACATGAGATTCATGAAGGGAGCCTTCCTCACGTATTTTGAAGCAGGACTGGGTGCGCACTTCGCATCATTCCGCTCTACTTACCCGCCGGACGTAATCGTGAAGAAAACAGATATCGATCGCCCAACTCAAACCGTAGTTGCGCCACTGGCTTCTGGCACTTTAGGGTTCCAATACTACTTCAACTACAAGATGGGTATCAACTTTAGACTAACTGGACAAGCGGCTGGAACAGATTACCTCGACGGTATTCAAGGAATCACCGACGCAAACGACTACTTAATGTCGGCCACCCTCGGAATGACATTCGCGCTTTAACCCACGATTCTATACAATACATAAAGGCGTCTTAGTGGCGCCTTTTTTTATATAGATAACATGAAAACAACGGTTCAAATTTGGGATTGGTCAGCCCTTTCAGCATATTTACGCCTGCAACCCCCTACTGGCCACCTATTTATGACCCCCTTTAAAATTCTTGAGGACCATTACGGTTTCTCGGTGCTATCGCCTTACAAGAGCGTGCTCAAAGCTGCTATCACCCCTCCGCTAGATGCGAAGGGAACGATAGTAAAGGAGTGGTTATTTAGAAAAAACAAGCTGCGTAGCGGAAGTGAGTTCTTTTCCGTTTTCTCGGATGACGAACTCACCATTCTCCTCAACAAATTTCAAGACCTTGCCCACAAGAAGGAACACAATCATTCAATGATCGATTCTGATCAGTGGTTGCACCGCGCTTTTAAAAGATCGATTTCCAAGCTGGTGAAGCTTGGCTCGAATCTGATCTGATATTTCTGAAATCCATAGTTCGCTTTCTCTCGTATATCTCACACCTAAAGAGATAATTATGGCCTCGTTGTATGACAAATTGAATTCTCTCTCCACGCTCCGTAAAAGTTACCCGCTTAAGTTCTTAGCGGTAGCCTTTCTTGGAATACACCTCCCTGTCATTGGGTTAATCGTAACCATTCAGTTTACTGATTTGGCATTAAGGCCATGGCTAGCTGTGCTTATTGTGGTTGGGGTAACCCTTCTATCTAGCATATTAACACTCTTCATCTTAAGAGAGTTAACACTACCCATTCGTCAAATTGCTTCGGATGTGGAGCGCTATAAAGCCACTCGAAAGCTCCCGAATTGGAATGCTTCTGGTGCTGATGAAGTTTCTTCTCTGATGCGATTGACAGAGGATGCTCTTCGATCGTTGGAAAACAGTAGAATTCGACAGGAAGATCTTTCCATGCTTCTTTCACACGACTTAAGAAGTCCAATTGGTGCGGCGATTGGCTTACTGGAGGTGCTTCCTGAACTAGATGATAATGAGAAGGAATTAAGGCTAAAGGAATTACAACAGTTAATGCGCGACCAATTGGCATTTATTGATGTCGTACTGGCCATTCAGAAACATGAAAACATTTCAGCCTATGACGAAATGGGCGATGTTTCTATCCTTCATTCAGTGAAAGAGGTGGTCGAAAGCTTGTCTACTAGCACAAAAAACAAGCGTATCAATATCTCCGTATCCGTGCAAAACGAGCTCGTCAGGGCAAACCAGAACATGTTGCGCCAGGCACTCACCAACTTGCTGACGAATGCCTTAAAGTACACACCGGAAGGTGGTCAGGTTCGAATTGTTGGTAGGCCAGATTACAGTAAACACTATCTCTTAAGCATAGAAGATACCGGCATTGGGATGTCTGAAGAAACCCTGAACGGCCTATTCAATCGTTCGTTCAATGACCATATGAAAGGCACACGAGGAGAGTCTTCTATGGGGTTAGGACTGTATCTAACTAAAACCCTTCTTTCCAACCAAGGCGCTTCCATTCAGGCGGAAAGTCAAGGCGAAGGACAAGGCAGCAAGTTCAGTGTTTCATTAAAATTGGCTTGATCTTAACTTTTTGGGGTTTTAGTCCATTTTGAAGATTTGTACATTTGTATTCGTGAAAATTCTTAGACAAATACTAGCGCTACTGTTAGCAACCACGATGCTAACCTCGGCAAGTCCAGCTACATGGAATGGACATTATTGCGGAGGAGAGCTTATGGAGAGTAGCTTTAGTGAGAAATTCACCCCTTGCTGCCCGGTCGATTTACACACTTCTAACGAACTTCAACTCAAGCGGAATTCATGCGATTTCGAAATGAAGTCGTTCAACGGATACGACCACTCTACTACCCCACAAAACTCTGATTTACAACCTGTAGCTATTGCTACATGGGAAAGCCTACCATTCGACCTACACGTCGAAAACCACCCCGATTATTTCATTCCACGTTCGAATGCCCCTCCTCTTACGGGTAGGCAGATTTGCGAACGCTACGACAGATGGCTTTTGTGAGAATTGATTCCCCACCAACGAATCAATTTTTAATCAAAAACATCATCTCATGAAATTTTCATTCATTTTCACAGTAGGTCTAACTTTCCTACTATCCACACAAGTTTCTGGTCAAACTCAAGACACAACCATTCTCGTAAACGGCATTTGCGGTATGTGCGAACGCACTATTGAAGGTGCTTGCGACATGGACGGCGTTGAAAGCGCGGAATGGTCTAGCGAAACAAAAGAGCTTAAACTAACGTATGACGCTTCGGAAGTTAGTCTGGAAGACATCAACACTTCCATTAATGAGGCAGGTTACGACACGGAGTACTCTACAGCCTCCGAAGAGGCGTACAACAGTATTCACAACTGCTGTAAATACAGAGATCCAGAAGTAGTTCGCGCTCACGAAGAGAAAGTTGGCAATCGCCAATAATCGATAAAGGTTTGAACATGTATAAGCAGTTGCTCGGGCTGCTGTCTATGTTGATCTTTTCGACATTAGGCGTGCACGCCCAAATCACAGGTGTTGTGTCCGAATCCGCTACAGGTGAACCTATACCTGGAGCTATAGTCATGTGGCACGGGACGGATGTGACTACCACTACAAACCCCAATGGAGAGTATTCCATTGAAAAGCCCGCGGGTGCTTCTATGCTCATGGTACACGCCTCTGGGTATGGAACGCAGAACAAATCGGTCATTTCACGAAAGGGTACAATCAATTTCAACCTCCTCACGAACACAGAACTTGAAGAGGTTTCGATTACCGAACGCGGTAAGGAAACAGGAATTGACCTCGAATCGGCTCAGATGCAAATGAACATCAATCGTTCAGAGCTTCGTAAGGCAGCTTGTTGTAACCTGAGTGAGAGTTTTGAAACGAACGCCTCTGTAGATGTGAGCTTTACGGATGCCGTTACTGGAACTAAGCAGATTGAGATGTTGGGCTTAGCCGGAAGGTACGTTCTCATTCAGCGCGAAAACATCCCCTTTGCACGAGCTCTTAACTCGAATATGGGGCTATCCCTCATTCCTGGACCTTTTGTGGAATCCATTCAACTCACCAAGGGGTTGAGCTCGGTTGTTAATGGCTATGAGAGTGTTTCCGGGCAAATCAATGTAGAATTCGAACACCCGTCCCAAGAGTTTGACTTCATGTTAAATGGATACGTTAATCAAGGTGCTCGCTTTGAAACGAACGCGTGGATAAACACTCCAGTTTCCGATAAGGTAGATATGGGAACACTCGTTCACTACAGCAATGTTCCATTTGCTCAAGATCGAAATGGAGATGGATTTGCTGATATGGCTACAGGAGAACAATTCAACCTCCACAACCGCTGGAAATACCTTCTGAACAATGGATGGGGCGGGCAAATTGGCTTCAATATCGCCAGCGACACACGGACTAGTGGGCAGACCGAAGATGTTTTCGACGAGCCAGGAGTAACACCTTGGTTGTTCGAACAAAACACAACACGGTATGAGCTATTCGGTAAAAACGGCTGGGTAAGTGCCGCTCCCTATAGAAGTTTGGGACTCGTTTACAACGTGAGTTCCCAAAATATGGAAGCGAACCTTGGCGACAGATTACTTCTTACTCGCCAAAACACAGCGTACTTCAACAGTATTTACCAAGACATCTTCAGCAATACGTTCCACAAGTACAAAACGGGGGTTAGCTTGCAGTACGACAATATATCTGAGTACTTAGATACCGCTGGCGGATTGTCTCAAATCTTCTATAATACCGAAAGAACTGAGGTTGTTCCTGGAGCCTACTTTGAGTATACCTATTCAGGAGACGGACCTTGGACTGTTGTTTCTGGAGTACGTGTAGATTACCACAACTTATTCGGAACCTTGATTACGCCGAGGATGAACGTGAAGTATCAAGCTACTGAAAATACGACGTTGAGGATTGGCGGTGGACGAGGTATGCGCACGGCAAACGTAATCACAGAGAACATAAGCGGCTTAGCGAGTGGTCGAGATTTTGCCATCTTGGGATCGAACACTATTCAACAAGAACGTGCTTGGAACGTAGGTGCTAGTGTTTCGCAGGTATTCCTACTTTTCGATAGAGGCGCTACGGTATCCGTAGATGGATTCTTCACGTGGTTCGAAAATAAGATGATCGCCGATTACGATCTGCGTCCTTATGAATACTCCGTTTACTTCGCTGAAGGTAGTCGTAGCACTTCCCTCCTCGCCCAACTGGACTTTGAGCCCTTGGAAAACCTGGAGGTTCGCGTAGCATACAAATACCTCGATGCGAGAGATGCATTTACAGGCGGAGAAGACCAAAGTTTTGGTGTACCAACACACAGAGGCTTCTTGAACCTTGGATATCATTTGGACGAGAGTGGCTGGAAGTTCGATGCCACGTACAATTGGTATGGATCTAGAAGATTGTTGAGCACGGAATACTATAGTGAACCGCTTGACAATTATTCGCCATCCTTCTCCATGGTTCATCTTCAAGTGAATAAACGATTTGGCAAAGAATGGGACGTGTATGCAGGGGTTGAAAACCTCCTCGATTATCGACAAGAAAACCCCATCCTAAACGCCGACAATACGAAAAGCCGAAGCTTTGAAACCAATCGTGTATATGGTCCAATATTCGGCCGTATGTTATACTTGGGTTTCTATTACAACTTCAACGGCTAGTTCGAAACAACACTCATGAGAAGCCCTGCTCCGGTAGGGCTTTTCTATGATTTGAAATGATTAATGTTTAAACACGAAAGTGTACCTTTGCATCAAACTTTGCACAGCATGAAGATTGAAATTTGGTCTGACGTCGTTTGTCCCTTCTGCTATATCGGAAAGAGACATTTGGAGATTGCGATGGAAAATACCGGGCTCAAAAATGAGGTTGAAATTGAATGGAAGAGCTTTCAGCTCGATCCACATGCACGCCCAAGTGAGGGACAAACTCTTTATGATTACCTCTCTGCTTGTAAAGGGATGTCGCCCGATCAGGTGAAAAACATGACGAATCAAGTGGTAGAAAGAGCTGCCGCTGTTGGACTGAACTTCGATTTCGATAAGGCCATTGTAGCCAATACCGAAAAAGCGCACTACGTAATGCACTTCGCCAAGGAGCGCGGATTACAGCTCGAAATGAAGGAACGCTTTTTACGCGCATACTTCACTGAAGGAATGGACCTTAACGATGTTGACGTATTGGCTGATTTGGCAGTAGAAGTTGGTTTAGACCGAAAGGAAGTTTTAGCATCAATAGAATCAGACAAAGCTGCTCTAGGATTTAGGGAAGATGTGCAACTGGCACGTGATTTTCGAATAAGCGGGGTTCCTTTCATTGTGATTGACAGGAAGTATGCGGTATCAGGAGCGCAACCCATCAGCACGTTTGAGAACGTCTTGAAAGAGGTTGCGGCTGAGGCTACTCCAACCCAAGAGGAATCGGCTGATTCTTGCGCGGTAGACGATCCTAATTGTTAAGGATTACCAGAGCTCATACCCTACTCCAAACTCCACCCAGTCAGCTGCACCTCCGTTTAGGGTTTTCAGTCCTACCTGAGCATAAAGTCCTTCATAGATATCGAACTTGGCTGCTGGTCGGAAGAAGAATCCTCCTTTGCGCTCAGGTGCAGAGAAGTATCCTCCGGCTTGCAAACGAATCGAGAAAATCCATACTCTGTAGTCGTAACCCAGGTGATATCCGAACATGTTTGGATCTTCATCAAAGGCCACTAGGCTTCCGTCGTAAAAGAAGTCTAAACCGCCAACGACGGCGTGTTTCATGTTAAAGAAGTACTGATACTCAAGGGTAATGGACGAGTTGAAGTAGCGGTTACTCGTACCGGCATCTTCGCCATTTTGAGTAGTTCCTATCGCTGTGTATAGGAGAACGTTATGCTCACTGGTATTCGAGTAATCCGGCCATTCGTTTGGATAATCGGGACGAACGGGAAGAATAAGCTCGGGACGAATATCATCATCCACCTCGTTTTGTTGGGTGTTGAAGTGATAACGGGTACCCAAGAATAACCCCATCATATTGAGGCCGTAGTTAGGTTGAAATGAGCGTCCGTTACTGAAGTGTGTAAAGTCAATTCCGTAGGTCAAATCCAACTCCCTGTTGAGGTTATATCTTCCACCCCATCCCCAGTTAAAGTAAACCGCACCTCGCGCACCAATAGCATCGTTAAGCGGGTTATTTTCAGGGTCGTATGGGTTTAAGTCATACGTATAACCAAAGGCTAAATCGCTAATGAAGGTATGCCGACGGTTAATTGAAATAGGAAAGCTAAGGAACCCGTAGAGGGCATTGGGCTGACCTAGAATTTCGGGATTCCCTATCGCTCCTGAATACCAACCAAAGCCATAAGAAGGATAGCCGTAAGCTCCGGTCCATGCTTGTGTGCCGTCTGTTTGCCAACCCACACGAATTTCAAGGCTACCATAGCCGCTTGACAAAGCACTTTCTAGGGATTCGCCCGTATAAAAATGGATACCACTGTGACCTCGGGCTTCAACAAACATGAATCTGCCTTTCTTTTCAGACTCTTGAGCAAGCGCGAAAAGACTGATACACAGCATCAAAATGGTGGATTGGAATTTCATGGTCAGCGGTTTTGTTGTACCACCAATTTAAGAAATTACTCCATCCAGTGAGGCTTCCCGTATTCAGAATGTTGTGGATAAGAAAGGATGTGCCTTTCGTACTTAGGGGCGTAAATATCCTGCGTCATAATGAGGATACCGGTTTCTTCTACATCACCAAATTCATCGTTGATGGACGTCCCGAAGGTGTGCATCGTATCCGAAAGGTTCATGTAGCTGTTGATCAACGGTGGAATGTTGAGTCCTTTGCTACGGATGAATGTGTTTAGCAGAAGATATGCCTCTTTGTAATTCTTCCCGTCAAACTGCTTTTTCCAAGGTGCCAAGTCTGACTCTCCAACTAATGGATTGATAGGCATCGCAAGATTATCTCTATCAGGGAAATACACTGCTAGAAAAGCAAGTAGCGCATTGCGCGCATCTCGATCATAAGTCGGATACATCGTCACCTTACCCAACAGATATTTGATGGATTCATTGCGATAAATCACAGCGCCCAATCCGTCCCATAAATTATCTAGTGCGAATAGACCTTTTTTAGATTCTTGACCCTTTTGGTACTTAGGTTGAACGAATGAACGTCCAAGTTCTAGCGTTTGTGGGAGGTAATTTTTAACGAAGTTGTCTGAGAAATTGAAGAGGTGATTGGTCGCTAGAAGGTCCATCCCCTTCGCTTGCTTGTTGATTTCGCGACAGTCGAGAACGCGGTAACCCGCCATGACTTCGCTGTCTTCTTCATTCCAAACAATGACTTGGCTGTATGGGAATTCAGAAGTGTCGTAATGGTCGATATCGAGCGCAAGTCCCGTTCCTCCACCAGAAGCGCGGAAGGCCTCTTCTCTTAGTCTACCAATTTCATGCATCACATTCGGCGCATCTTTGGCCGTAATGAGGTGCACTTCATTTTGCCCCTTATTGGTATAACGGAGAAAGGTTCCTTCATTGAGCTCAGCTCTTACGGCTGAAACTTCAGCAGGATCTGCAATCTTCTCCATTTCAATCATTTATCTTCAGTGTTGCCAGCTAATGCGTACATCTCTTCACGTACGTAATTAGCCCATTCGTTCTGTGTCTTCGATTTATCGAAAGTACTAGCAGGTATAGGTTTGCCAAAGGTAAGTGTTATCGTTTGACCTTGTTGCTTGTACATCTCATTCGCCAAGTAGAACATCTCTAAATTGGCCTTGATTCCGAATTTCTGTCTAAATCTGCTCAGATTGTAAAACCAAGCTGAGTTCTTTCCGTCAATATGCACTGGAATCACATCTCGCTTGTACTGCATCGCCTTTGAGATGAAGCTCTTTGTCCACTCTAAGTCTTGCACTTTACCCTCTATCTTCCTTGAAACCAAGCCGGCTGGGAAAACCATGACTGCACTATCCGAAGCATAAGCTTCATCAATAATCTTTAGTGCCGCACGAGGATTGGCGCCGTGCTTATTAACCGGTATAAAGAGGGGTTGGAAGTTCTCAACATTCAAAAGGATATCATTTACGAGAAACTGCATATCGCTCCTCACCTTTCCTACTGCGGCCATGAAGGCAATACCATCAAGACCACCCAACGGGTGATTGGCAGCAAGGATAACCCCGCCTTCTTTCGGAATGTTCTCAAGCCCTTTAGTAATCAATTTGATTCCTACGTGGTTCACCGCTTCGTTCACGAAATCAACGCCATGAAGGTGTCCAAAGTCGCGCATAGCACGATTGAGGTCATCCTCATGAACGATTCGCTTGATGTAGCGTAGAATGAATCCTGGCATCCACTTAGCAAGCTTTGGGTTCTTGCTATGGATCACCTTCTTTATGTCTATATACTTGTCAGGAGTGCTCACTGGGCCTTATCTGAATGCGCAAATGTAACGATTTCACCACGTCGAGTGTTTATCTGCAAACCATGGTTATTCAATAGCCATTGTTAATTCCTAAAATCTATATCCAACCTGCAGCACATATCGGAAGTTAAAGCCCCATGTGCCACCAAATCCAGAAGAAGAAAACTCACCATTTTCAAAGCTCTTAATCAAGTCTGGATAGCTGTCAATCAGGAAGTCACGTGTTCTCTGGTAAACCTCACCTTCGGTAACTGAGTTCGGGAAGGTTCCATCTACTTCCCCCTTAATTCCGTAAAATCCGTAAGCTGGACCGATAAATATCAAATCAATGGTCCATCGATCACCCAAGGTAAACTGATACCCAAGCTCTACACCTGCAGCAATAGCATGAATACTATTGTTCACTACAACATCCTCCGGGTTTCCGTTTTCATAATAATTGAATCGGTGCCGTTGATCAAAGTAATAGTACGTTAGGAACGGCCCCCAGTAAACACCAGATGGTGCCGGATCTGCATTTCTATCGCGGAAGTAAAACCGATAGTCCGCAGCGAAACTAAAGCCCGTATTCCGCTCAGTGCCAACATACTCCGAGGTGCTGTCTATCCAATTTAGGTCTAGCGGAAACTGGACATGTCCAACATTTACAGAAAAGGACTGATCTTCCGAAAGAACCCTTTCATATCCCAACACAATACTCTGTGGACTAGAAACTAGAAAGGGTGTTAGATTCCAGCGAACGATGTTCGGGTACATCAAAGAATCTGAAGAGGGTGACTGTGCATGCAACACTCCAAATCCCAAAAGGAGGACGGTCAGTAGTAGTTTTCGCATATCGAAAAATACAACTTTAGAGGTGTTTTACACAGGCTAAAAAAGAATTGGCTGTTGACAACGGCCGTCTCTGCACAAGTAAACTCCCGGAACCTGACTGTAACTTTCTAGTTCTGGGTTGTTGAGCTCGGTTTCAACTATGCGATAATTTCTATCAGGAAGTAAAATGGCTACTCGCCTTCCTCTTAGACGTTCTTCTGCAGAACCCGCCAAGTAGACCGTGCCAACTTCTTGTTCCATCATTCGCTCAGCTATCTTCCATTCAGGCATAGAATAGGGAGAGGATAACAATTCTGGCGCTTGTACATTCTCCCAGACTTGCTCACACATGAGCTTAGAAACACCTTCGATTTTTGAGTCTTGTATCACTGAGTTTGCCGATTTCAAGATAGCAACTGCTCTGCACTGCAATTCCAAATCAAATTCAGGTTCCAAGCCCATCTCTGCAACCCACGGAAGGAAGTGACCATCCTCGTAGAAGGTATCGTGAATTGATTCAATAAGAGATTCAATCTGAACCTTATAAGACTCCTGACTATCAGGTCTATATAGCAACACAAGAGCTTCTAGCATATTCAATTGATCTCTAAGCGTTAGTAGCCCGTCACCATTCTGATAGAGCCCATTGCGCTTCATTGTTTCCATAGCGAGAAGACACTTATTGGCACGCTCTAAATAGCGCTCTTGGCCCGTAGCAGCCCATGCGTATACACAGGCAGATATCATCGTTCCATTTTGCTCTACATAGATGTTAGAGTCAATCGCAGGTATGCCCGCTCTGTATCTCGATAAACTATCCAGGGCAAAGAACTCATGGCCCTTAACTCCCTTCTCTAAGTCAGCATCCTGAGCCGTGAACCACCTACCGTCGTTTGCACTCAGAAATTCATCAGTGTATTTAAGTACGTCACGCATGGCCTCCAAGTAGGTAGTATCATTTGTATGCTGAAACCATTGAGCGTAAAGCCGGATGTACCGAGCCTGTTTCTCTATTAGCTTTTCATAATGTGGATCTGTCCACCCATAATGAACCGAATACTGGTAAACTCCACCCCACTCAGGGTCAATCAACTCCAATGAACCGCGCATAGATACTTCAAGCCATTTCGCGCTCACATGGGCATATGGCTGGAGCATCGACCAATCGAAAAGCGCCTCGTCAACATACTTTTGAGCACTCTTATACCCGCCCTTGACAGTGTCCAATGTGTTTAGGTATCGATTCTGCCATTGCTCGGACACAGAAACATTAGGATTGAAATCTCGAGAACGGGGACGCAATTCTACGGGGTTGTTGACTGCGTTTTTCAGAATACTCATGAATCGGTCTGGACCTCGATAGCCCGCGATTTTATTGACTTCGGCCCCTGCTGTATTAAATAGAATGATTGCAGGCCAGCCGTATGCGCGATAGCGATTTCCGAGTATGGGATGGTCGTCTTGATCTGCGTGAACCGCTATAAAATTAGCGTTGACGAATTCCACCACTTCTTCATCTGAATACGTTTCGCGCTCCATAACATGGCACCAGTGACACCAGTTTGCTTCTAAATGAAGTAGAACGAGTTTACCCTCCTGCTCGGCGCGTTCAAATATGTCACTTGACCACTCCTCCCAATGAATTTCGGAAGCAGACGTGTGGAATACCGACAGTATAAATGTGGAAAGTAAAAGACGTTTCATTCTAGTGTTTATTCTACATACGACGTAATTGAACACCTAGATTTTAAAACGTACAAACAAAAAAAGAGCGCCACGATGGGCGCTCTTCAAGTTTTCGTGAGGTCGTGATCTTACATCACTTCTCCTTCGGCTGCAGGGGTTGGATAGTAAATCTCTGTTACTTGCTCCTCTTCCGGAACATCCTCTCCTGAAACAGTGTAAACGTGCATGGCAACACCCATTGGGATGTCATTCTCTACACAATGTGCTTCAAGTGCCATGTGCGCCTTGTCTAAGTTATCCCAGCTACCGTGATGCGTTGTTTTCACCGCGCTTCCAGCAGGCATCATCATCGTTTCATACCCCTCTACCGTAGTACCTTCTGGAACCACAACGGCAATAGCTTGATCACTCATGTCATTGGCTTCATCCCAAGAATAGTACACACCTACAAGATGACCAGATTGTACGCCAGCTTGGCCAAGCGCAGCATAAAGTCCGCCGATATTCTCTTCAGACCAAAAAGCGTCCATCTCAGAAATTTTCACTTGCTGACGCATACCAACAAGCGTCATATTCGGCATATCTACTGACTGAATCGTGTACTTAGGAGCAGCTTCCATTGACTCCATCATCGATTTCAAGTTCGAAAGACCGTTGTCGAAGTCGTTGCCAATCATTGCTTCCATGTCCATAAACATCTTCATAGCCATTGGAACTTCTCCTGTCATGCTCCACGTAACACTTGTTCCCTCTTCGGTTTCAGTGATAGTGTAGCTTGTCGGAGATGAAGACTCATACGGCTCCATGAAGGACAATTGTATTTCAATGGTATTTTCACCCATGTTGATGATTTCCATCGAACCGGTTCCCACAGAGTCGTTTCCACTCCACTTGTAACCATGGCCAATTGTACCAGGGTCGCCGTAATACTCTACGGTCATGTTCGGGTCCATTTTTGACCATGGATCCCACTTCGTAAATTGTGAAAAGTCGCTAAGAGTAGCGTAAACTTGGGACTTCGGTGCGTCGATAGTGGTGGTTCTATCTACTGCGTAGTCGGATTTAATCATGAACGATGCCACGCCCAGAATCACGATTGCCAGAACGGCAATCAAAATTATTCTTCCAGCTTTCATAAATTTCTAGTTAAGGTTGAATTCGTCTCGAATTTACGATATTCCAAATTGAGTCCGAACACAAGCATATTTCTTAACCTTGCCCCTATGAAAACTCAACTACGCCTCGAAGAGCTAATTCAGTTTGTATTTGCCTACCTCCTAACCCTTCGTTTAGGTCACGATTGGTGGATGTTCTGGGCCGTTATCCTGCTTCCAGATATTGGCATGCTCGGATATCTCATAAACACGAAGATGGGTGCATTTTTCTACAACCTGTTTCATCATAAAGGCGTGGCACTCGTAGTTGCTGCGATTGGCTTCTACACGTTGAGCGACTGGACGCTGTTTACGGGAATCATACTATTTGGACATAGTTCTATGGATAGATTCATGGGGTATGGCTTGAAGTACCCCGACAGTTTTAAACACACGCACCTCGGCTATATTGGTAAAGAATGAGTGTAAACTCACCGTCAGGACATAGCTTAAGTCGAGTATTAGCAAGGATCACCGAGCTTTTCGAGGAGAAAATCACTCCCCATGAAGTTTGGGTCAAAGCCGAAATCAGCTCGTACAAACGTCACGGTAGTGGCCATCATTATTTCGACCTCGTAGAGCAACGGAATGATGTGGTGATTGCTCGTGCTCGTGCCGCTCTATGGCGAGGCCAGGCTGATAGTATAGAGCTTACCAACAAACTGAACCTGAGTAACATTCTTGAGAATGGACGTGAGGTACTGTGCAAATGCAGAATCACTTATCATCAGGTTTACGGTTTGTCGTTGCATGTGGTGGATGTCGACCCAAACTTTGCCCTGGGAGAAATGGAGCGCAGGAGAAAAGAAACGATTGCGCGCCTCCAAAAAGAAGGACTTCTACTTCGCAATCGACAACTTCACCTACCTGCCGTCATTCAGCGAATTGCGCTCATAGCAGCTGAGAACAGCGCGGGCTTGGCGGATTTGTCGAATCAACTACACAAGAACAGCTACGGATTCGTATTTCGTTTAGATCATTATCCCGCATCCGTTCAAGGAACACAAGCCGCCGGCTCCATCGTTAAGGCCTTCCAATCGATCGACTTACAATTGTATGATGCCATTGTGATCATTCGCGGTGGAGGGTCGGCGCTAGATTTAGATTCGTTTAATGATTATGCGTTGAATGCTCAACTTGCCAAGTGCAGCATCCCAGTGATTGTGGGCATTGGGCACGAAACGGACCGAACGGTCATGGATGAGTGGGCCGCACAATCGCTAAAAACACCATCGGCTGTTGGTGCCTGGATTGTAGAGCGTGCACGCGATTTTGAAGTCGAAGTTTCCACAAACTATCAGTCGATATTGGAGATTTACCGCTCTACCCTTGAACGTCAAAGATCTCGGCAAAACGAACTGACTTCACTCTTCACTCATTATTCAAGGGAGTATACCCGCTCGGCAAAGTATTCGCTTGAAACTACCTCGCGAAATTTTAAGAGTTACACCGAGAAGTATTCCACGTTGAAACGAGAGGTTCTCGTTATGATGACAAATCTGATCAACTCTGAATCTAGGGAATTGGTTGGTGAATCTCGACACACGGCGGACGCGCAACTAGCTCAGCTCGATCGTTTTAGTAGAGAAATACGCGTTAGGAATCAACATAAACTCAAAATGCTTGAAGAGCTGATTGAGGTTTACAGTCCGACCTCCACTCTCAAGCGTGGGTACACCTACCTACTGCGAGAAGGTGCAATCGTCACCAAGGGTACAAGTTTGAAAAAAGGTGAAGAAATAGGAATAGAAACAACGGATAGCCGAGTTACGGCTGAAGTGAAACACATAGAAAGAAACAATGGCTAAGCAGGAAAAACTCACCTATGAGAGCGCCTCGAAAGAACTTGAGGAGATTCTAGAGAATATGAAGTCTGGTGAAATCGGTGTTGATGAGCTTGCTGCGAATGTTGAGCGAGCTTCCAAGCTCATCAAATACTGTTATGAGAGACTTGATCAAACGGAGAAGAAGGTGGACGAAATCCTCAAAGACTTAGGTCTGGAATAAAAAAGCCCCCTACTCTTTTAGAGCAAGGGGCACGAGATCTTTTTCGCGTTGTGATTATTGTTGAATCACAAGACGAAGTGTTTGGGTTTGACCGCTTCCACGCTCAACTAGCTTGGTGAGATACACACCGGCAGGAAGCTCGGCAATACTCAAAGCTGTCTGCGAAGAAAGTTCACCTCTCTTAACAATTTGCCCGCTCATGTCGAGGAGAACAACGTCGAACACTTGGTTCGGCTCTGCCTGAACTCTGAGCTCGTTGATAGCAGGGTTTGGATAGAGTTTTACGGTGATGGTTTGCTGATCTTCGATTCCAACACCAGGAAGAGCGAATTGATAAACCGTACCATTTGCTGGCCAGCTTGTAAGTTGATCTACTGAATCGATCATCGTTGGAGATGCTGGGTTGCCTTCCAACATGTGAATATCTTCAATGTCGAATGTGCTAGAATTGTACTTCGCCACACCGCTGATCAGAGACTCGTAAAAGTAAAGGCTGTCGTTGAAATCGGCAGAAACCATGTTTGGACCGAAGTGATACTCAATTGTACCATTCTCGTACAACCAAGTTTGGAGATTGATGTAGTTGTTGTTGGTTCCATACGCTAGTTCATCGTAGAATCCCGCATTCTTCCATTCAAACTTGAAGATTCTGTTTGGAGCAGTACCCTCAGTAACGTAACTGATAGGTGAAAGTCCAGTACCGGTAAGGCCACCGAGGTTTACGAGGTCGGCTGACATAGCGCTGTAAACTACCTCGTCGCTAGAACCATTGCTCTTGCCGAAAAGGAATGAACCAAAGTCCATGTACACGGTATCCACAGATACACCAAGTGTGGTTAGCGGGAATGCAGGTGCTACTGGAATGTAAGGATCATCCCAATCGCCATTTAAAACAAAGTCCTGATTGGTTAGGTCAGAGTAAGCCGATGAAAAGTTGCTGAAAACATAAACAAAGGCCTTGTTATTTGATGCAGTGGCATCAGCCGCCTTCAACCAAGAAGGAGACTTCTGAGCTTGAGCGAAAGACATCGCTGGAAGCAAAGTGAGTAGGAGTAGTTTTTTCATGACATCCTGTGTAAATTGATTTGTGTTACCGGGTACCAATTTACGTACCAAACTCATTTGTGATTCACACAAAAAACAAAATGGCAGAATTTTAACACATGCCGTACTTTTCTGAAAAACTGTTAGTTATGCACGCCAAATTACTGTTCGCGTCTTTGCTCATTTTTTTGACATCTTGTTCAGAAACTCCGAAATATCCCTACGGTATCGCCCCCGTGAGCGATGTCGAAGAATATGAGAAATCCATCCAAAAATCGCCTTCTAATCGGTTTGTCGATTTAGAAAATGAGCTCAATTTGGCGCGTTTTGATATCCGGTACGCCACGGCGAATAACTTTACTAGTGAAATTATATATCCTGAAGCGGCTGCCTGGACCAGAATTGACGTTGCTAAATCGCTATCGCAGATAGAGGACTCTTTAGCGAAACATGGATTAGGTCTCATCATCTTCGATGCGTACCGCCCCTATGCCGCAACAGTTAAATTCTACCAAGTTTACAAAGACACCAACTATGTGGCCTCTCCATATTCGGGAAGTAGACATAACCGTGGGTGTGCGATAGACCTTTCGTTGTACGACTTGAAAACAGGCCGTGAACTGCAGATGCCAACGAAGTACGACGACTTCAGTTCGGCGGCCCATCAAACCACAGAGTCGCCCGACTCTACAGCCCAGTATAACAAAGTATTCTTACGCAAGGTGATGACGGAATTCGGATTTGAAGTCTACAACTACGAATGGTGGCATTTTGATTACTCCGGTTGGGATCAATATGAAATCATGGATTTATCATTTGCTCAATTAAAATCCTCCTCTGCCGATTGAGGTACTTCCTCTTCAGAGAAGAAAACATCCTGAAGCTCGGGTAAGATATGAGCGTGATCCTCGCTGAGGTTTTCGTCGCTTAACATGATAGTGTGCTTTGGTTTGTATGATGTTGGTACTACAAAGTAAGCGGGATTAAAATTGAAATAGTGCACGCCTCAGAAAGTTCGCACAAGAGGATTCCTTTAAACAATACTGGGTAAAAAGCTGTTAATGAATAAACTAACATTTTAAAACCCAAGTTATGAACATACGAGACCTTGTGAGCTACGCATTGAAAACAGCTGCTGGTCTCATCGGATTTTTTATGCTGATGAAACTTGCTGGCTTAGAACAGCACCACGAATTGAGGCTCTTCAATTTCGTAATTGTACTAATCGGAACCTTTTCGCTGCACAGAAAGATGTTTCTCAAGGATGGGAATCATGGGTACTTCAGTGGATTCTTCTCTGGGATACGCATGAGCGCAATGGCGATTGTGTTCTTTATGGTATTCTTAAGCCTGTACGCTTCTATCATCGACCCACAGTTCATTGAGCTAGCGGAGGATAGCGGAATCTGGGGTGGTAAGCTGAGTTTATTCCAAACAGGCATAGCTATTCTATTTGAAGGATTGGCAAGTTGTATAGTGCTCAGCTACACCTCGATGCAATACTTTAAACCGTACGTAATGGACACGGCCGATTGGGGTCAGGAATCTGCTTAAAATAAAAATGACCGCACGAAGCGGTCACTTTCAACCTGAATTGGTCAGGTTAGGTTGGTTGTAGTAAAGCCTATCCAATGAAGAGAGGATGGTCGAAACTATCTTGATCTTCTACTTCGATTAGCAGCGCGTCCATACAATCAGGTATCAGAACGTGGCTGTGGGAACCGAGTAACAATTCAATCTCTCTCATAATGGCTTAGGCTTATTGGTTGAATACTGTAAAATTCCGACCAATCCACCGACCGTAAAACCGTAATTCCACCCGAATTACTACGTAGTTTCCGCACATTAAGACAAAAAAAATCCCCTCTGCCGTTAGACAGAGGGGATTGTTTTATCAGGTTGAATCGGGATTAACCGATTACTTCCGCCATTTTAACACCAATCTCAGCCGGCGAATCTACAACGTGAATGCCGCAGTCGCGCATAATTGCTTTCTTGGCTTGAGCCGTATCCTCTGCTCCTCCAACGATAGCGCCGGCGTGGCCCATGGTACGACCCTTAGGTGCAGTTTCACCAGCGATGAAACCTACTACAGGCTTGTTTCCATTCTCTTTAACCCAGTTCGCTGCAATAGCCTCTAGGTTTCCACCAATCTCACCAATCATAACGATTCCATCCGTCTCAGGATCGTTCATAAGAAGTTCAACGGCCTCTTTAGTTGTTGTACCGATGATTGGATCACCACCAATACCGATTGCCGTACTGATTCCCAATCCGGCCTTTACGATCTGATCAGCTGCTTCGTAGGTTAGCGTACCTGACTTCGAAACGATGCCAATACGTCCTTCCTTGAAAACAAAGCCTGGCATGATGCCAACCTTAGCCTGACCGGCAGAGATAACACCTGGACAGTTTGGACCGATCAATGTCACGTCCATTCCAGAGATGTAATCCTTCACCTTAATCATGTCCGCAACTGGAATACCTTCCGTAATCGCTACGATCACTTTGATACCAGCATTAGCAGCTTCCATGATACCGTCTGCAGCAAAAGCAGGCGGAACAAAAATGATAGATACGTCAGCTCCAGTTTCTTTTACCGCATCTTCAACTGTGTTGAAAACTGGACGGTCAAGGTGAGATTGTCCACCCTTACCTGGAGTTACACCACCAACAACGTTGGTACCGAATTCGATCATTTGCTCTGCGTGGAAAGTTCCTTCCTTACCGGTGAAACCCTGCACGATTACTTTGGAGTCTTTATTTACGAGTACGCTCATGGTTGTAATTTCTCATTTTTGAGGCACGGCAAAAGTAGCCAACGTAAGCTCAATTCTGAAATTTGTCAGCCCTTTATTTACTGAATAGTATTCATCTCTTCTACAAGGTGACCAGCACCGGCGTAAACATCGACTACCCATAGCACATATCGAATGTCTACCATGATATTTCTACAGATTGAAGGATCGAAATAAACATCGCTCATGGTACCTTCCCATACACGGTCGAAATTCAATCCAATCAGTTCTCCATTGGCATTCAAGGCTGGCGAACCGCTGTTTCCTCCAGAAGTGTGATTCGATGCTATGAAGCAAACCGGAAGCTTACCGTTTGCCGCGGCATAGTCCCCATAGTTCTTTTGCTCGTAGAGCTCAATCATACGTGCTGGCAAATCGAACTCGTAGTCTCCAGGTACGTACTTTGCAATCACTCCATCTAAGTAAGTATGGGTGTTGTAACGCACACCGTCAGCCGGAGAAAAACCATCCACCGAACCATAAGTGATGCGCATCGTGCTGTTAGCATCTGGATATACCGATGAAGGATCCATTACCTCCATTTGTGAGGCCATGTATTCGGCTTGCAAACGGGAAATCTTAGCCTGAGCTGCTTGGTAAGCAGGACTTACGTTATCGATATAGTGCGCGAAGGCACCGTTGGTCATGTTGTATGCATCAGAGTACAATACCTCTTGAGCAAACGCCATAGGGTCCTCCTCAAGAAGCTGCAACACTCGTTCGGCCTCCGTATTTCTCAAATAGAAATTGGCGTTGTACATCTTTGAAACATCTACCCCATCCACAGTTGCGAAGCTCTCGATTAGGAATTCTGGAGTTACTTCGGCAGTAGACATCCAGTGTGTGAATAGATCAAATGCAACTGTTGAATCTACCTTAGCACTGTAATTTTTGTAGAAGCCTTGAAGTGCTTGCGCTACCTTTTCACTTCCTTCAATCACAGCTGTAGAATCTTCTCTAGCAGCAGCTAGTAACCACGGTCTTATTCCCCAAATGAAACGCATCGCCTCATTGCCCAAGTAGGCCATCTCTATAAATCGGTCGCGTTGCTTGAATACCGGCAATGCTTCTGTATAGGCCACTTCCATTTCATGAAGAATGTGTCCGTATTCATTCCAGAGGAGGTCGTCAGATGCCAAGGCATACTGCAATCTCGCCTCCGCCCTTCTAATTGAATCAATACCATGTGTACGCTCGATTCCTTGAACTTGACCAATCCATTTCTTCCACGCATTCGAAGTTGAAGCGTACTTTGAAGCGTATTGAATGTCGATTGACTCGTCCTCAATCATGTACATCTTTCTATCCTTGAGAATGATATCGCGAATCGCAATCTTCATTGGATTCAACTCGTGCATCATTTGCTCAACGGCAATTGAAGGCAGATACTCTTCGGTTCTACCAGGGAAGCCATAAACGAACGTGAAATCACCTGGCTGTGTACCTTTCAAAGAAATAGACAAGCTTCTGTATGGAACGAAAGGAATGTTGTCCTCACTGTACTCCGCAGGCTGATTATCCTTGTCGGCATAAATACGGAACATACTGAAGTCGCCAGTATGACGCGGCCACACCCAGTTGTCTGTATCCGCTCCAAACTTTCCAATACTGCTTGGTGGTGCACCTACCAAACGAACATCGTTGTAACGTACGGATGCTACAATGATGAATTGATTTCCGTAGTATATCTCCTTTACCTCATACTCATAGTCGGCTTGAGCACTGCGAGATTCTTTGAGCTTCTCGACATTCTCTGCAATTTTAGCTTCTCTCTCCTCCTCGCTCATTGAATCGTCGACGCCATCAAGTATGAGGGTGGTCACATCTTCAATGTACTTCACAAAGCGCACGTGCAAATCAGGGTTTGGAAGTTCTTGGTCTCTAGACATTGCCCAATACCCGTTTTCGAGATAGTTGTGCTCGACTGAGGAATGCGATTGGATGGCTCCATAGCCGCAGTGGTGGTTGGTAAGCACGAGGCCTTCATCGGAAATGATTTCACCTGTACAGAATCCACCAAAGCTTACAATGGCGTCTTTTAAACTGCCGTTGTTGATACTGTAAATGTCTTCTGCGCTAATCATCATACCCATCTCGCGCATCTCTGCTTCGCGATCCGACAGCATGTAAGGAAGCCACATTCCTTCCGTCGCACTTGCAATGGCCGAAATGGACATCATCGCACAGGCGAGTTGAAATTTGAATTTCATACGTAATTTCTTTTTGCTAGGTCCACAAAGATACACGTGCGTTTGTGTGATGAAAGAACTACCACTAATTTTGGGGAAATTCACATCAATTAATGAAGAAGCTACTATACTTGGCGCCTATCGCATTGATAGCCGCTTGTTCTCAGCCTTCCGCTGAGGAAACTGCATTCCACGTAACACTTAATTATCCGAATATTGAAGGCCAAACGGTAGAGCTTCAAGTAAGTACAGATAAAGGGTTTGAGAAAGCAGATACCGAAACTCTTGTAAACGGCACCGTTACACTCGATGTCGATTCACTTGAATACCCAACGTTGATGCTCATCAACCTTCCTGACTCTCGTGAGCGATTCTTGGTATTTGGGAAGAGCGGTAATCTCACAATAAACGCTTCGAAAGAAGGTGCTCAAACAAAGCACACGTATGCTGATGGAGAGTTTGCCGAAGCGTTGAACGGGTATTTTAACGAGAAGATGAACTTTCAGATGAATAGCCAACAGCTCAATCAAGAGTTTCAGCAGGCTAGCATGATGGGAGATAGCATCATGATCGTCAATCTTTCTCAAGGATTCGAAAAAATGATGGCGCAACACCAGCGCGCACTCATTGATATCGCCAAAGAAAATGGTGCTTTCGGTGCATTTATCGCCCTCAACGAACTACACTCAGCTGAGGCATTGACGCTCGACACAATTTATCAGAACATCCCAGTTTCTGCCGGAAAGAGCCCAATGGTATCCGAGCTCAAGCAGCGCGTAGAGGTTCTCAAAAGAGTCCGCATCGGCGAACCACTTGTGGATGTTGCACAACCTGACACCACAGGTCAACTCATGCGTTTATCAGAGCAACTTGGCGACTCGTATACGTTGGTGGATTTCTGGGCATCATGGTGTGGACCATGTCGTGCGGAGAATCCAAACGTGGTGAAAGCTTTCGAGCTTTACAAAGACAAGGGCTTTACTGTAGTAGGCATCTCGCTTGACCGAGGAAAGGAAGAATGGGTAAAAGCTATCAACGACGACAATCTAACTTGGGCGCACATGAGCGACCTTCAGTTCTGGGACAGTGAGCCTGCAGCCAAATATGGCGTGCGCTCTATTCCGAGTAACGTAATGTTGGATGAAAACGGCGTAATCGTAGCCAAAGATCTTCGCGAACAAGAATTGCAAGATTGGCTAGCGGAACGTCTGAACTAGACGTGAAATAGAACTACAAAGAAGCCGATGAAGTCGATTCATCGGCTTTTTTTATACCCTGCCCTCACGTTTTCTCAATGCCCACTCAGCTGTGAAGACGAGCAGGATTAAAACATAAGGCCACCATTTCGAAAGTAGCGATTCTGTTGATTCACTTTCGTGCAACACAACCTTGGTTTCTCTGTCCATCAGTTGATCAATCAGATTATCGCGTTGTGAGAAGTGCACATTTACACCACCAGAATTACCGCTAATGGCTGCAAGTTCCTTTGATCGAGCGCGGGTGTCGAGTTCTTCCAATTTGATATCTGAAACGGAGAATACACCCGCTTCTGACAACACTTCACCTCCAATGTCTGTCGATATTCGATAGCGATAGTCTCCGGGGCTCAATGACTCCAACTGGCTTACATACCGGCCCGTACCTGCTTCAGCCATATTCTGCTCAGCTACAGGTTCGCCATTGCGTGTAACTGTAAACTTCACCGACGCATTTTTCACAGGATTGAGCGCCTCGTCTTTTGGACGTGCCACAAAGCGAATCGCTTCATTCCTTCTTGCATTTCGCGGAACCTCAACCTCTAATCTATCTGCCCCAGGTTTGGTTAGAAGCCAGTCGTAAAGCCCTAGGATCCATTTGTCATAAGGTTGATGCGTGCCAAACTCAGCATAACTGTAGGTTCGTATCCTCCACCATCCCTCACCGTTTAACCAGGCTAAACGACGGCCTTCTTTCTCAGAAAGCGCTACCAAAGGTGTCTGTGTAGAAACGTTACCAAAATCTGCAAAGAGCACAGGAGTCCAGAAGCCAAAGCTCGACTCACCGTGAATTTCAGCATTTAGCGGTGGGTAGGAGCGCAGCTTCCTCACCCAACTTTGATCTACCTCAAAAGAACCGAAAGATTCGTTGATTCGCGGTGTCACATCGGCAAAACGGTCAAGCATAGGAGCTCCAGACAAGCGATTGAGACTCACCTCCCACTCCATAAATGGCGCCTGAACCGTGGTCATAAGCAGAATGCTGACGTCAGTTATTTCAACAAACTCAGCGAGCTCGCCATTTGGAACCACTCCATGAAAGACAACCAAGTCATACTTGGGAGCGTTCGCCTCGCTCCAACCTTCCATGGAGATCACCTCAACTTCATTGGCTTCGTCCTCCAAAAGCGGAAGTCGAATAGCCGCAATGTCCGGATGGGGTGACTGGCTTACTAGTAGGATGCGCTTCTTCTTATCCGTAAACTCGATATCGATCGTCCTGCTGTTGTTGGCGAAGTTGGATTCGTTTTCGAGCGCTTCGATCTCGACGGAATACACCCTTATTCCAGATGAATCCGACGATACCTCGAAGGTCGTTGAACCTCGTTGATTATTGACGGAAACACGCTGTTGAGCGACCTGCATGCCGCCTGATTTCAACGCGACATTCACAGAACGTGCTGTGCCACCAAGTACTTCAAAATCTAAACGAATAGGCGTAGTATTTCCCGTATACGCAACCTTATTCCCCGTTAATCTAACAACTTGAATATCAAAATACTCCGATGTATCACCTAAAGTTATGCTATGTATAGGATGAAGATTGGTTTGAACAGAGGTCAACGGTCTTCCACTGTTCGTAATGCCATCGGTAGCCAGTACAATTCCCTCGGCATTTCTACCATCTAATCGAAGTAGAGCTTCTCTTACGGCTAATTCGATATTTGAAGCTGTGCCATCAAAAACACCCGAGGCGGCGGTCACTTCCTTGTCAAATCCGTACTGAAGCACATCGTACTTCTCTTCTAAACGATTGATGGAGGTATTTGCCCACTCTTGATAGGATTCGACGAACTCGGCAGAATCTTCATTGAGGATTACCGATTCCGATTCATCTTGAAGCCAGATTAACAATGGACGCTCCTCCGTCACTGAGGTATCTCTAATCACTGGGTTCAATAAGAGGAGTCCAACAGCTGTAAGACCAATCCATCGCAGAGCTGGAAGCACGATGTTGAATGGCTTATCGAATCCTGAATTGCGGTAAGCAAAAAAGGTGACCAAAGCGGCCACCCCTAGGATGATTAGGATAAATCCAAATGCATATGGAGATTGAAACGTCATAAATTAGGTGAGCATTCCACCATCAACGTTCAATACTTGTCCTGTAATATATCCACTCATGTCGGATGCCAAGAATAGACAAGCGTTGGCCACATCTTCTGGCGATCCGCCGCGCTTCAATGGAATTGCATCTCTCCAGCCCTGTACGGTCTTCTCGTCGAGAACAGCTGTCATTTCCGTTTCGATGAAACCAGGAGCGATGGCATTACAACGGATGTTGCGTGAACCTAGCTCGAGAGCAACTGATTTAGTGAATCCAATAGCGCCAGCTTTAGAGGCTGCGTAGTTGGCCTGACCAGCGTTTCCTTTAACTCCAACAACCGAGCTAATATTGATGATGCTTCCGCTGCGCTGCTTGAGGAAAGTACGCTGAACGGCTTTTGTCATATTGAATACCGAATTCAAGTTGATGCGAAGCACCTCGTTGAAATCATCTTCACCCATTCTCATGAGGAGATTGTCGCGGGTAATTCCGGCGTTATTGATAACGATATCGATCTGACCGAAATCAGCGAGAACATCTTCGATAAGCTTTTCGGCTTGGGCCATATCAGAAGCATCGCTGCGATACCCTTTGACTTTAACATCGCCACCGGCTAGCTCCTCTTCTACTTGCTTGCCTTTTTCGACAGACGACAAGAAGGTGAAGGCTACGTTGCAGCCATGTTTAACGAATGTTTCGGCGATTCCTCTACCGATACCTTTTGAGGCACCTGTGATGATAGCGGTTTTTCCTTCTAGTATTTTCATGGGGATTGTATCAATTCAGTTGTAGACAAAAATAAGGATAGCGGTTACACACGCAAGCAGATTCTATTCTTCACTAGCTTGTTTCTTCACCGCGTGCATAAGTCCGATTGGCTTACCATTCTCGTATGCAACTACATAGGCGAACTCTAGTCCCATTTCAGACATCTTGCTTAAAAACTCTTGGGCTTTGTTGAATGTGGAGAAAGTACCGAGACTCACCTTTTGAAGGTTATCATTCTCGAACATATACACGCCCTCAAGATCGGCCGCATATGGTTTAATATCAAACTCAGCGAAAGCGCCAATCTGTACGGTATAGACAATGTTTGAATCCGGAATCACATTCCAATCTTGTGGACCTGAAGCGGTAACGATCTCTACGGTATCCGTCTTCTCAACCTCAATAGGGTTTTCGTAAAGGTAGATGGCTAGAGCGGTAGCCAACACAAACATAACCCAACCAATGATCATTGCCGTTCGCAATGGTGTGGTATTGGGCTTTGAATTCTCCATTTCTCCGATTTGCTTTCGGAGATCTGAGTTTTCCTGTTCGAGGTTATCTAACCTCTCCTGAGTTTCTCGAGATACGAACATGTAGCAAAGCTAGGAAAAAGAAAGGTTCTCCTCGTTCCTCGGAGAAAGGGTCCCGCTGGCGCGGGAAAGGTTCCCGCTATCGCGGGAAAAGGATTCCGCTGTCACGGAATAAGGCGCTACGCGCAAAACTCGCTGCGCTCGTAAGACTTAACCTTAATAGTATGCGGTACCCCTCTTACATTCGCAGAATGCCTTCCTTCGTCAGGCAAAGGTTCTCCTTCGTCGAACAAGGATCCGCGCCTTCAGCGGGATAAGGCGCTACGCGCAAGACTCGCTTCGCTCGTAAGGTCAGACCCAAGCCTAAGCATCAACTAACCCCTTACATTCGCAGAATGTCTTGTTGCGCAGCAACCTTGCGACGTCAGGAGCACTTACATTTGCAAAATGTCTTGTTGCACAGCAACCTTGCGACGCCAGGAGCCCTTACATTCGCAGAATGCCTTCCTTCGTCAGGCAAAGGTTCTCCTTCGTCGAACAAGAATCCGCGCTTTCAGCGGGATAAGGCGCTCCGCGCAAGACTCGCTTCGCTCGTAAGGTCAGACCCAAGCCTAAGCATCAACTAACCCCTTACATTCGCAGAATGTCTTGTTGCACAGCAACCTTGCGACGCCAGGAGCCTTACATTCGCAGAATGCCTTAATGCGCAGCATTCTTGCGACGCAGGAGCCTTACATTCACAGAATGTCTTAATGCGCAGCAATCTTGCGACGTAGGAGCCTTGCATTCTCAGAATGCCTTATTGCACCGCAATTCCACCCCCAACATTCTAATAATCTTCCATTAACGTCAACATAACGGGAATTAAATTACCTTTGGCGCTCATTGTTATTTTTAGTTCTATGAACATTTTTATTGGAAACCTATCTTACGGAGTTGAAGATGGGGATTTGGCGGATCTCTTCGCCCAGTATGGTGACGTTGAGTCTGCCCGCGTTATTAAAGACCGCGAAACCGGTCGTAGTCGTGGATTCGCATTCGTTGTGATGAATGACGACACTGACGCAAACAGCGCAATTGAAGCACTTAACGGATTTGATCTTAACGGTCGTCCACTTCGAGTGAATCAAGCTATCGAAAAAGAGCGCCGAGAAAGAAGACCTCGATACTAAGCCGCATACTGTTCGAATTGATACAACGTCCCGCAATTGCGGGACGTTTTTTATTTTGGTAGAAAGCTATCGCGATTATGGCACACCTACCAGCATGGATTGAAATCCCCGTTACGGATATCGATAGAGCCGAAAAATTCTACGGAGAGGTTCTACATATCGACTTCAAGAGAATGAACTTGGCCAACGGTTTAATCCTCTCCTTATTCCCCAATAAGCCAGATGAAGTAGGAGGCGCTCTAGCCTGTCTACCCGCCTTTTATCACCCCGGGGAAACCGGACCAGTCATTTATTTAAACGTAGATAGTGTAAGCGATTGCCTTCGCAGAGTCGAGTCGGCAGGAGGAGCCATTATCGTCCCGCTTACTCAAGTGAGCGACGAGGTTGGTTTCATGGGAGTAATGCGCGATTCCGAAGGAAATCGTGTCGGTTTTATAGGCGCCGAATAACTTCCTTCCTACCTTCGCAAAATGAGCACGCAATACGTACTTGAATTAATCGGAACCTATTTCTTCGCCATTTCGGGTGCACTTGCGGTAGCCGATGTTGAGAACGACCTATTCGGCGCAAGCTTCACAGGTTTTCTCACCGCTATCGGCGGAGGTACACTTCGAGATTTGATTCTGGACAGTCATCCTCTCGTTTGGATCGGAGACCCTTACGTACTCTATTCCGTATTCGCCGGTGTGCTCACAGCCATCATTTTCTTCAAATGGGTAATCAAATTGAAGAAGACGCTCTTCCTGTTCGACACTATGGGGATCAGTCTGTTTACGGTACTTGGTGTTGAAAAAGCTCTGTATTTCGGTGCTCCAGATGAAGTTGCCGTTATCATGGGAATTTTCTCTGCCGTAATGGGTGGGGTAATCCGCGACACCCTCAGCAACGTTACTCCGGTAATCCTCAGAAAGGAAATTTATGCCAGCGCATGTATGATTGGGGCCATTTCCTATCTTATCCTGAATAAATTTCATGTTGAGCGTGAACTAAACCTCATCATTTCTGCTTCACTAATTGCAAGTGTTCGCGTGCTTGCCGTCCGCTATAAAGTATACCTTCCAGCCCTAGGGTCTTGGAGATAACCAAACTGAACCGATGGAGCTACCGCTTCTAACCGATATTGTCATCATTCTTGGGGTGTCTGTGCCCCTCATTCTCCTATTTCAGCGGTTTAGACTTCCCAGCATCCTCGGATTGATTCTCGCCGGAATCATTGTGGGTCCGTCTGCGATGTCACTCGTGCACTCAGCTCACGACGTTGAGCTCATGAGTGAAATTGGCGTAATCTTCCTCCTATTTGTGATTGGAATTGAATTCTCGCTAGGGGAACTCGCACAGATTAAGCGAACGGTCTTTCTTGGCGGTGCACTTCAGGTTTTCCTTACTATAGGTGCAGTAGCGTTGATTGGAACGTTAATCGACCTACCGCTTACCCATGCCATATTCCTTGGATTCTTGTTCTCCTTGAGCTCCACTGCTATCGTCTTAAAACTCCTTCAAGAGCAGCGGGCTGTTCACTCACCACATGGGCGTGTGGCCGTAGCTATCCTCATCTTTCAGGATATTATCGTAGTTCCGTTTATGCTTGTGACCCCAATGTTAGCGGGACAAAGCGAGAACTGGGTAAATGAACTTCTCGTACTCGTACTCAAAGTTCTGGCCGTGATAGCGATTACCCTCGTCCTTGCGAGATATATCGTCCCTTGGATTCTCGACCGTGTTGTTCGAACCAAGAATCGAGAGTTGTTTATCCTAACACTTGTCGTGATTTGTTTCGCCACAGCTTGGATGACCTATTCAGTGGGACTTTCTCTTGCACTAGGCGCCTTCTTTGCCGGCTTAATCATTTCAGAATCAACGTATAGTCATCAAGCCACGGCGAATATCCTACCATTCAGAGAGATCTTTATCAGCTTCTTCTTCGTGTCTATTGGAATGCTCCTCGACGTCAAGTTTTTCCTGATGAACGTGCATTGGATTATTCTACTATCCATCGCAACTTTCGTCGTTAAAGGAATCATTGCGGCTATTGCCACGAGTGCCATTCGATATCCTGCTAGAACGGTTATTCTGTCGGGGATGACGCTCTTTCAAGTAGGGGAATTCGCCTTTGTGCTGAGCGCTACCGGTATTGCCTATGGCTTACTGGCAGACTCGACCTATCAATACTTCCTGTCAGTTTCCATTCTCACCATGGCGGCAACGCCATTTGTGATGAAATATGAGGAGTACATTTCAGATAGAATACTAAGGCTTGCCATTCCTAAACCGGTACGACAACGTTTGGATAGAATTGCGGAGGTACGCGCATCGGCTCATTCGAACAATGAAGAGTTGAAAGATCACCTTCTCATTATCGGATACGGTATCAATGGAAAAAATGTGGCTAAGGCTGCGAGTAATGCAGACATCCCCTACTCCATATTAGAGCTCGACCCTACGCTTATTGCTGAAGGTAAAAGCAATGGCCATCCCATTCATTTTGGAGATGCCACGGACGAGGTGACCTTGAGCATTCAGAACATTCACTTAGCTCGCGTGGTAGTCATCGCCATTTCTGATCAAGATGCTACAAGGAACATCATTCGGAACATTAGACGGTACACGGAAACAGCGTACATCATTGTTCGGACACGCTATGTGAAGGAAATTGACCAAATCATAAAGCTTGGAGCTGACGAAGTTATTCCTGAGGAATTCGAGACTTCGATTGAAATCTTCACAAAGGTTCTTCGCAAATACTTGATCCCCTTTGATGAAATTGAATCGTTCACCCAGCAGATTCGCTCGGGGAATTACGAAATGCTTCGCTCGGCAGGTGGCATTAAACCTGGAAACAGCCTGACGATTCCCGAAATGGAAATCGCCAGCCTTAAAGTTTCACAAGTGAAGAATGATGTCGTAGGAAAGCGCCTGGATGAGTCCAATTTACGACAGAGATTTGGGATAAACTTACTCGCAATTCAAAGAGGTAATCATTATCTTACCCATCTGACTCCGGAAACCATGATTGAACTTGACGATATCGTCTACGTAGTGGGCAATCCGGATCAGATATCGAACATCAATCAATATTTTAGAATTTAACCTAAACCGATTCCCCCTATGGAAGATCAAGTACAAGACTCAGTTGTTCAAGGAACTGAGGTTGTTGAGCAAACTGAAACCACAAATGTGGTAACAGGAGCAGCAGACGAACTAATTGCCAAAGGCGAAGAAGCATTTGACTTTGCAGATAAAGCCGTGGATTGGGCCTTGGCAGCAGCTCCAGGCCTAGCTATCGCTATCATCACGCTAATTATCGGTGCTTGGGTCATCAAGTTCGCAACACGTTCATTTAAGAAGATTATGGTGAAGCGTAACGTCGACGAAAGTCTGCGCGGCTTCCTCACCGGCATCCTCCGTTTCTTGCTTTGGATTATGCTCGTGATTTCGATTGCTAGTAGCGTTGGAATTGAAACAACTTCTTTCGTTGCAGTTCTGGGTGCCGCTGGTTTGGCCATTGGTTTAGCACTACAAGGCAGCCTCGCAAACTTCGCAGGCGGCGTGCTCATCCTTCTCTTTAAGCCGTTTAAGGTCGGAGATGTAATTGATGCACAGGGTGAAATTGGCACTGTAGCTAGAATCGATGTGCTACACACAACGGTGCACACACTTACAAATAAAGAGGTTATTATGCCTAACGGTCAAGTGGCAAATAACACCATCATCAACATCGGGCGCCAGCCGAAGCGTCGTGTAGATTTTGCGGTTGGAATCGCATATGATGCAAGTGTAAAGGAGGCTCGAAAGGTCATTCTTGATCTACTAGCTAAAGACGAGAGAATTGACAAAGACCCTGCACCTGTTGTAAAGCTTACTAACCTAGGGGATAGCTCGTTAGATCTTTCCGTTCGCTGTTGGGTAGACACGGGCCTCTATTGGGACGTTTATTTCGATAACCTCGAAGCAATCAAAGAAGCACTCGACGAGGCGAACATCGGAATTCCATTCCCTCAAAGAGATGTACATATTATCAGTCAGCCGAAATAAGTACAGTTAGATACATAAATTGGAGAGCCCTGCGAGAGTGGGGCTCTTTTTTTGGAGATTGGTTAGAGTGTTAGAGGGTTGGAGGGTTGGACTTTTGGACTCATAGACTGATGTTCCGACTGCAAGTTCCGACTGGAAGTTCCGACTGAATGAGGAATCCCGAGAGGCGTAGCCGATTCGGGAGAGGGTTAGAGGGTTAGAGGGTTGGACTTTCGGACTCATTGACTGATGTTCCGACTGGAAGTTCCGACTGAAAGGAGGAATCCCGAGAGGCGAAGCCGATTCGGGAGAGGGATAGACTCAGAGCAACGGTCGACTTTAGGCAAGGCTCAAGCCTATCGCCTATCGCCTATTGCCTGCTAGGCCTACGTAAAATAAAAATCCACCCCCTCCTCAAAACCTGCGCCTTCTAAGGCTTTCCGAATAAGCTTCCCTCCTTTTCGATCGCGAACGTGGACCAAGAAGAACGCGTTTATTTCAGCAAGAGCTGACTGAATACGATGAACAGGAATGCCTTTCCAAGTGCCGTCTTCAAAATCAATAAATGCTTTTGATTCTATACCATAGGAATGAAGTCCAGCCTGCCAGCGGGCGGCGTTCTTGTTTTTACCCCAGTGAAAAAGTGAACGTCCGTTTCCAACTTTCTTCCATTCCGCTGCGAAATACTCAAGTTTCACTTTTAGGAAGGAAGCGTCATCATAATCCTTGTGGTTTCGTGTAAGCCGCCTTGAATGATCTCGCCAGTTGAGAAGGACTTCTTCCAACTTATGGAACTCCACATCATTTGACCAAAGTCGCATCCAGAACTCATAATCTTCTGGAACATCCGTCTTGTAGTTTCCAAACTTCTCAATCAACGAAAATCGGAAGCATGCCGAAGGATTCACGATCGGGGAATCACGGTATCGCGATGAATACATGGCTTCATTGGTGATCAAGTTGTTCGTCCAATCTACATAAAGCTGGTAACCCTCTTGTTGAAACGACGCCTCGCTTAGTTCAACTTTTGACGCTACTACGCCTACTGTGGGATGGTCATTCAGAAATGCCACGCTGCGCTCTATTCTGTGCGGGTGCATGATATCATCCGCGTCAAATCGTACGATGTATTCACCTGAGCAGTGCATCAGACCGACATTCGCAGCCCGTGCAATACCCATATTTCGATCATTCTCGATTAAATGTATTCGCGAATCTGCCAAGGATCTTAAATACGCAGTTGTATCATCTGTGCTGCCGTCATTTACAATGACAAACTGGAAGTCGACATAGCTCGATGCCAATACGCTCTCAACCGCCTCTGTGATATAAGGAAAGGCATTGTAGGCGCACATCAACACAGATACTCTGGGCATATTGGAAAGGAATATGCACGAATGTACAACGGTCACCTTTATATTTACCGAATGGTAAAGACGATCTTGAAATACGGCGCACTGATGGGCATTCTCTTGCTTGCGTATGCCATTTTAGAAAGTCTCTGGCGTGGTTCTACCGATTGGACCAATCTTGCCCTTTTCGGAATGGCACTGCTCTTCACAGCCTTTGGGATATGGGCTGGACTTCGCTTTAACCGTCCGAAAGAACAGCCTTCGTCGCATTCCAAACCTTTGACATCCCCAGAAGAATTCGATTTGCGTCCGCGTGAGATGGAAATCCTTCAACTTATGTCTACAGGTTTGAGCAATCAGGAAATCGCCGATGCCCTTCACATTAGTCTAAGCACGGTGAAGACACACAACATGAACCTGTTCACGAAACTCGACGTGAAGCGACGTACTCAGGCAGTCAGCAAAGCCCAAGAACTGGGCTTAATCGCCTAATCATACTTTAGTTTTATGGGATTTCATACTTTGGTATGAGGCCTACTCGACACGAGATACGGTACTTCGCCATCAAACAAAACCATAATACTATGTTGAAAACAATACTTACTTGGGGGCTAATTGCCGGACTTATCATGATGGGAGTGTTTTTCCTCGTCATTATGAAGAAGGACTTTAGTGAAATGGACTTCGACAGTGGTCAGTTCATTGGCTACGCTTCTATGATTCTTGCGTTTGGCGCTGGATTCTTTGGAGTTCGTCAGCTTCGAGATAAATCAAAAGCTAAATGGGGTTTCTTGAAAGCTTGGGGCGCAGGACTAGGAATTGTACTAGTTGGTGGTATGATCTATTCAGCTGGCTGGGTGTATTATGCTGAAAATAATCCAGAGCAGGTTGAAGCTATGATGGACATGTACGCAAAGTCAATTCAAGACAACCCAGAACTCACCGATGCACAGAAGGAAGCCCAGCTTCAAGAAATGGAAAGCTTCTCTGCTTTGTACGATAATCCATTGTCGAACTTCCTTGTCACCCTCCTCATTGAACCATTACCACCAGGCATTATCATTAGCTTGATTATCGCGATTATTCTACGAAAACCATCGGTGAATCAACATAATGACCAGTTACTCGATGAAAATATTGCCTCCGCATAGCGAAAGTTCAAAGAAAATTCCTACATTGAACGTATCAAGTGTAAAGCGAGTGCTACTGGAGAGTAGCGCAGGCACCTAAACGTGAATGAAGCACGTGAACAACTACCAAAGGTGCAAAGGGTCCCTATAGCGCGGGGACCCTTTTTTTATGTCTATAGTTCGGAGGTAAAAGACTTGGGGCTAGTTGGACTCCGTCTGGTACGTGACTAGGGGGTTTCTTATGCTTTAGTGGACTTCCCCCCCTTTTTCCCCGCCGAATGGCGCGGAATCCTTTTCACCGCCGCAAGGCGGGGGAACTTTCACCCTATTCTGTCCTCAACGCCTCCACCGGTTTTACCTGAACCGCTCTATAGGCAGGAAGCAATCCAGCTAGAATTCCGAAGACGATTAGAATCAAAAGGCTGTAGACAACCACGTCTACCCGAACTGTTGGGTGAAGGAAAGTATCTACATTCTCACCGATGAGCATGTCAATCCCCTCCATAAGCCATGTTCCAAAGATGATACCTATGGATCCGGCAATCACGGTCAGAATCAAGGATTCACTTATAATTTGCGAAATGATTTGTCGAGGTGTTGCACCGAGCGCTCTTCGTATCCCGAGTTCCTTCGTGCGTTCTTTTACCACAACCAGCATGATATTACTAATACCGATGGCGCCAGCCAACAACGAGAAGATGCTCACAAAGAGTGACAGCGCTTGGATACCTGTAAATAGGCCTTTGATATTCTCAAATTCGCCTTTCATGCTCCAACTTCCAAAGGCGGCTAAATCTTCTGGGTGAACAGAGTGCCTACGTGCAAGCACTTCTTTCACTTCTACCTGAACCTGGTCGGCATCTGCATCTGGATTCATGAGTATGCTCATCCACCCCACATTATCTCCCCAATTAAAGGCACGTTGAAAGGTTGAAATAGGAATGTATATCGACTGCCGGTCTCCCTCCGCTTGATCACCTTTTCTGGCTGACTCATAAACGCCGATAATGGAGAAATACACACCATTAATTTTGACGCTACTGCCTACGACCTCTTCTCCATATTCGAAGAGCATCTCTTCTACCCTTTTGCCAATCACGCATACTTTCCGACTCTCTTCGACGTCAGCTTGATTCAGCCAGCGGCCTGAGTCGAGAATCTTAGGTTCAATCTGCCAATACTCCGGTACATCACCGTATACATTGAATGCCCCAGTTTTGTCTTTGTGAATCACGTTATTCGAGCCTCGGTACCCTCCGAGTTGTGTGCGTGGACAAACGAGCTCTACTGCACTCACGCGTGACTTAATCAACTCGACGTCCGTATTCTTCAGGTTGAAAGACCGTCCGCGTTGAAATCCTTTATACGGCATGGTCGTGCGCTGCGTCCACAAGAACATACTGTTTGTGGCCACATTGCCCATATCTCGAGTAATGCCGTTTTCTAGGCCTTTCCCCGACCCCATCATGATGATGAGCAGAGCAATTCCCCATGCCACACCGAAACCAGTGAGGATGGTCCGCGTTCTATTTTTGCTGAGCGTATTCCAAATCTCCGCCCATCTGTCTGAATCGAAAATGCTCATTCTTCTCTTAGGGCTTCAATAGGTTGAACTTTGGCTGCTCTCCGCGCTGGTACTAAACCAGCAAGCGCACCCGTGATAACAAGTAGGACGGTGGTGTAAATGGCGATCTCAAAGTCGACTTCAGGATTTCGGAAGAAGGAACCTACCAGGTTGCCACCGATGAATTCAACGACCACGACTGCGAGCACCAAGCCAATATATCCCGCTACGGCGGTTATAAACACCGACTCTTGAATGATCAGACCCACAATGGACCGAGGGGTGGCACCAAGTGCTTTGCGAATACCAATTTCTTTCGTTCGCTCCTTCACAACCACCACCATGATGTTGCTTACTCCTACAATTCCGGCAATGATGGTCATGATTCCAATGAGCCACACAAACGCCTGGATTCCGTCCAATACATTCTGGATATTCTGGAATTGCTCCTGAAGGTTTCGGATGAAAATGGCACGTTCGTCGTTGGGATGAACACCAAACTTTTGAATCAAATCAGACCTCATCTCACCTTGAACCATCAAGCTGTGCTGCAGATCGGTTTCGTCGAGCGTAACCATGATTTGTTGAATGCGACGGCCTCCATTGAATATTCGTTGAGCCGTGGTTATCGGAACGTAAAAGTTTTCTTCATCTCTCTCATTCTCAATATCTTGAAAGACTCCCACAATTTGAAATGGCACTCCGTTAATGCGAATCCATTTCCCTAGAGGATCTTCCTCGCCGAAAAACAGCGGCAGTGTTTTTTTGCCAATGAGCGCCGATTTACGGATGTTATCAATATCCATTTGATTGATGTAACGTCCCGTTACAATCTTGGTCTGCTCCAACTCTTGGTGACCTGGGTGAACGCCCCTCATCGGATGCGTCCCGTACTTTTCGGCATAATTTATTTGAGCGCCCCAAAGAGAGTATCGCCCCGTATATTGATCAATTTCAGCGTCATATCGCTCTTTCACAAACTCTAGATCGTCGTCTTCGAACTGAATTCTACGACCGACGTTCATCCCATTGTGAGCGATACTGGTAACATCTGAATAAATCCAGAGGCTGTTCATCGCGTCGTCTCCGAAGGCAAACTTTGCTCCGTTAGACAGACCTTGACCGGCAGCTAGCAAGAGAACGAGCATAAAGATGCCCCAGGTTACTGAGAAACCTGTCAGAATCGTACGGAGTGGATTCTTCCGTATCGTTTCAAATATTTCCTGCCATTTATCTAAATCAAACATGCTAGATGGCTTCTACGGTCTCATTTGCATTTTCAACGACTCCATCACGCAGGCGAATGACGCGATTGGTCATAGCGGCGATATCATTTTCGTGGGTGACGATTACCACGGTCATCCCCTTCTGATGAATGCTTTTGAAAAGGTCCATCACCTCGTGGGATGTTGTGGTATCGAGTGCACCGGTAGGTTCATCGGCCAGAAGCACCTTAGGCTCGGTTATCAGTGAACGTGCTATGGCAACGCGCTGCTTTTGCCCACCAGAAAGCTGACTAGGCAAGTGATCGGCCCAATCTTCAAGTCCGACAGATTTGAGATACTCCATTGCCTTCTTGTTTCTTTTGGAGCGTTTCACACCCTGATAATAGAGCGGCATTGCCACATTCTCTAGGGCTGTTTTATAGCTAATGAGGTTAAAACTCTGGAAGACGAAACCGAGAAACTTATTGCGATAGTTGGCAGCGGTCTTCTCGCTCAAATCCTTGATGAGAACATCGTCGAGTTTATACACGCCCTCTTCATATCCATCGAGCATACCGAGGATATTTAGCAGGGTTGATTTTCCGGAACCGGAAGATCCCATAATGGAAACTAGCTCCCCTTCCTTGATGTGCAGGTCTATGCCTTTTAGCACATGAAGAGGCTTATTACCAGTGTAGTAATATTTATGGAGGTCGGTGATTTCTATCATAGTAAAGGTGGTCGTTCAGGGTAGAACGACAATCAAGTGGCAGAAATTCGAAGTTACAAAGAAAATTTCTCCAACCTAAAGCCTATTCAGTTCGTATATATCTATGTAGAGTAAATGTGGGTCATGCAATAGAAATTCGTTTCAAGCGTTACCTTTGCACCCGCAAAAACACAACACAAATGCACCACTCAATGAATGACGTTATTGGCAAGATATTCTTTGACCTTTCCAAGGAATATGTTGCACAAGTAACTGATCGCTTGCAACACCTTGATATCGAGCGACATTACTACGCACTTTACCTCCTCGACAGAGCAGAATCCACACTCACCCAATCCGAATTATCCGAGCTATTAGAAGTTGACAAGGTGGCCGTTGTTCGCCTTGTAGATTACTTGACTGAAGCTGGGTATGTTAAGAGAAAGGTTGACGATCACGACAGAAGGAAGCAGCACGTAATTCTTCAACCTAAGGCTGAGGAAGTTCTTCCAGAGATTAGAGAAGCTTTCAGCAAGGCAAATGAGAATCTTTTAGAAGTTCTCAACGAAAAAGATAAAAAGGACTTTTTGAGAATTGCAGCTCGCATTCGAGACTTCTATGAAGAAAATCCACTGCACCGCATTAAGGTGAATATGAACTACAAGCGCGTTAAAGTTTAACGCGTTTTTTTTTGCCTAAAAAAGCCGGTCTCTCATACGAGGGTGGGTCATTTTACTGAACAACCAGTAGTTGACCCATGCGATTGCCGTTCCGAGCATGGAGCCCACGAACACATCAATCAAGAAGTGTTGGTTTAGGAAGATTCTGCTGTACCCTACCGTTAAGGCGAGCAAGAAGAGGAGTACACTAATCCAGCGTCGGTTAAACCAAAATGCGAGAACACCGTAAAGGGCAAAAGCTGCGGTGGTATGTCCGCTTGGGAAACTGTTGTGAGTGTGTTGTTTGAGATCGGGAATGATTCGTAATGCTCCTTCTTCAAAGAAACCCCAAGGTCGATCTACACCAGGAAAGACAACTTGCTTTAGCACTCCAACAAGTAGCAACACGGCCACTCCAGTACTTACGACCGAAAGAACCATGGCACCTCTTCTTCTAAAAGCAAGGAGGATAAGAACTACCGCCACGAAAGCGAGGCCGTCGCCGAGGTGTGTGATATACTTAAAAAAGGTAGGGTCGACATTTGTGTGCCACGCATCCATTGAAAGGTGAATGCTACCTTTTTCTAGGCGAATGAGAAAGGTCTGGCATACTAATGCGAAGAGAACGGTAAGGCCGATATAGACTCTCCCGCCCTTAGACATCATGAACCGATTGTGTGGAGGAGGTCGCTAATCTGACTTTGCCAGAGGAGCTTACTCTCTTCTACTTCGTCCTCTTCAGCGTAATCGGTAACGAGTAGAGAGGTATCCTTGGTGAGTTCATCGACCACGATTCTAAACTCGAAGTAAGTTTTCATTCCTTCATCTTCGTCATTCATCCAGCGGAATTGGATGTAACGATCTTGCTTTTTTCGGATGAGTTTCGCCACTTCTTCGGAGTCGCCCCAGAAGAATGTGAATACCTCGCCTCGAGAGTTTACATCATCGCAGAACCATTCGCTTAGTCCACTAGGTGTAGACAAATAAGGAAATAGCATTGCAGGTGAAGCTTTTACGGGATACTCGAGTTCGAACTTTATCTTTTCATCCATAGGAATCGTGCGTCTTTGGGTTGGTCAAATTGACGGGTCGCAATATAGAAATTTATCGCTCACTTCAAACTTGAATAAAAAGTCTCTTACCCCTTGTCACAATTCAAATCCCGATTATATTTGCACCCTCAAAACACGGCGAGGTAGCTCAGTTGGTTAGAGCGCAGGATTCATAACCCTGAGGTCACGGGTTCAACTCCCGTCCTCGCTACTAAATAACCCGAAACCCCTACAAACACTGGGATTTCGGGTTTTTTGTTACCCCAAACGGCACTAAAACGGCACTAAGCCCATACTATTTTACGGGAGTTCGGAGTTTCTTTACTTATGACCGAAAAGCTCTCACCTCTCGTACCTATGGTCGATTTTACACCGGCCCTACTCCACAAAGGAAATTCAACCTGGTACGTTTCGTTTCGTGTTCGACACCCTGAGACGGGAAAATTGAAAGAAGTCCGATACAAATTCAATCGAATTAAGGACCTGAAAGAGCGAGAACGAAAGGCTTTGGACCTCTGCCGAGATTTGACGATCAAACTTGCTTCAGGCTGGAATCCGTTCATTGGGAATGACAATTCACTTACGTTCATTTCCCTTGATCAGGCATTCACCAATTTCATGAAGGAGAAATTGAGCCTCGAGAAGCAAAACGCCATTCGGCCAGATACAATTAGAGCCTATAAATCGTACTTGAAGAACTTTCGTTTGTGGTACGGTGAGAAGTCAATGACGCAGGCAGCTATTCGCCTCACAGGTACGGTCATTGATAATTTCCTGGTACACATTATGGAAGAGAGAGGTAATTCGTCTCGGACGCGAAACAATTACCTCTCATTTTTCCATCGATTATGTGCCTATATGGTACAGAAGCGATACCTGCCTTCCAATCCGGCTGACTCCATTCCGAAGCTGCCAGAATCCATCAAGCAACGAAAGGTTATTCCCCGCGATATCCTTAAACAGATTTTTGACCAAACCAAGCAAGACCAAGGCTATCACGCACTTTGCATGACCATCTATTATACCTTCGTACGGCGAACCGAACTCTGCAAAATCAAGGTTGAGCACCTGAACCTAGATAAACAAGTGCTGTTCGTGACTGCTGAAGACACGAAGAACAAACGCGATCGAGTTACCACCATTCCACAGGATCTAGTGTCGATTTTAGAGGATCACGTAAAACGAGCTCGCCCCCACTACTACCTATTCTCTGCTAATGGATTCAAGCCGGGCCCCAATCAATTGAGCCCAAAGAAAATATCTGACACCTGGGTAAAGCTCAGAAAGCAAATGGGCTTCTCCAATGCATACAAGTTCTACAGCCTCAAAGACACCGGTATTACCAACATGCTGCAAATGGGTGTGCCTACCATAGTCGTTCGTGACCAGGCAGGACATTACGACATCTCCGTGACCGACAAATACACCCCGAAAGAGAACCAGAATGCAGCTCCTGAACTGCTCAGATATAGCCAAGGTTTATAATTAGCCTCTATATTTCTCAAACAAATTCCCCAACAAGGACTGAAAATGGTTGGGACATTGGGACAAACTGATTTTTTAGACCTAAAAGTATCATTTTGAGTCTTTTACGCGCTTAAAACCCTGTCCCAACCCTGTCCCAACCCTCTTTCAAAGGGGGGTAGATGTCCCAACCCTCGTCGAATTAACACCAACTCCGCTTTTCTTTTGTGGGGGAAGGGGGGAGTGAGTGATAGATAGAATCTATATATGCCTGAATGGAAATGAGGGTGTCTAAGGCACTCGATCGTCACCGGTGGACCGTTGATACATTACAAGGTGTTATCTTCACCAGGAGAGCCCCGAAGGTGAGCTGTGCTGAAAGGCATGGTATGCAGTCCTATGACTGGTATGACGCACCTCACCGGGGCTCTTTTTTGCCTTTCCCCCAGGTCTCGGCGGTTAGGATTTGAATTTTCCCTATATTTGAATCGTTAACCCAGTTGTGAGAAATCTCGACTACACTTATTTACGATAGAAGCCCCGAAGGTGCGCTGTGTAGAAATGCACGGCATTCAGTCTTACGACTGGGTTAACACACCTGACCGGGGCTTCGCATGTCTAAACGTTTGCAATATGTTAACCGCAAAGTTTTGGGCTAAACTCTTCGGGCGTACCAACGGGGTACGTCCTGCCCGACCTGAGCTCTCGAGCTTAACGGTTGAAGAGCTCCTTTCATCACTGAAGTATAATCTTGAACGAGCTGTAATCAACGGCCATGGAGAGGGGGTGTGCCATGATTAAGCGCATTCAAGAGATACTATCCATGAAAGGAAGTCTGGAGGAAGTCGCTACGGCCAGAATGAAATTCATCCTCGAGCCGGTAGCATCCGAGATTGCCAGCGAAACATTTGAAACCGAGCCAGTGAGCGAAGTTCTTTGGCAAATGATTACAGAATCTATAGTTAAGAATGAAGAGGTGGGATCAGACGATAAAGAGGCTATGATACGCCTACTCGCCCCCTACCGGGACGCCTTACGTCGATGTTCACAAATGCTTCTGGCCGAAGAGGTCATGAGGTTCCAAAAGCAGTGAAACAAGAAGGGCCGCAATTTGCGGCCCTCTTTAATTTGAAGCATCTTCACTACCTGCTTGAGCTGCATCTTTCATTAACCGCTTCTTTACTTCATCTAAATAACCATTGAACCTTTTAATGAAATCATCATTTATTGCATCACGTATCTCCTTTTCATAAATCAAATCCGTAGTGAACACAATAATGTCTGTTAAGGTACCATGGTTGTCTACATTTGTTAAGAGCTGTGCCCCTACTACACTCTCTACCAGATCGAGATTCACATTAATTTCATGAGCTAAGGAGTTCAACAACTTGCATTGAATAGCTATTTTTTCAGCATCATCTTGCTCGATAAAGAAATGCAGAATCAAGATTTGCATTTGGAGACTAGAGGCATTCTTTACCACCTCGTTTATCAATTCCCGCCGATGTGCCAACTCACTTTGTTGCCTCAGAAATTCCGCATTCCTCTGATCAGAAATGTTCTGCATTGTAGCTTGAGTCTTGCTTACCAAGACTGCTACATATATTCCAATTGCAAACAATGCTATGTTCGCCAAAATGCCGTAAAACTCCAATTCATTCGTGGGTTCCATTATTCGAAAGTCGTTGAGTAGTGATGTTGATGATAAAGGTATCACATAAATCACCTCCATTTCATCACCATGTAATGGCCTAATCCTTGCCTATTTAAGCACATAAACGATACTCTCGGGTATATTTTTGTCGCATTCAGTGCGTTTCACGTGCGAATTCTTCCACTTTTACAGCCTAATCTTCCATTTTTACTTATCCTTGCGTAAGCGCAAGAGTAACTATTTAGAGATAAGGTCAATTGAAACATATGACATCTTGAGAACGTTACTACTCCAGGCTGATGACTCATCTTTTGATTGGATTCAGCCTATTATAAAACTGTTGTCCGATGCATTTGGTGTGAAAACCACCGCTTATATCGTGCTGAGTTTTGTTGTGATAATTTTATTAAGCTATTACTCGCTTAGCAGACTTACTAAGTCTAAGCAAGACAAAGCTTATGAAGATATGCGCGCCCAGCGAGATAGAATCGCTGACGAGGCTCTGAAGTTGCGAAAACTGCATTACATAAGTCTCGGAATGTCCGAAGAAGAAGTTGACTATTTATTGAACCCTACTCCACATGAAGAGCGAGTTAATTCAAAAAAATGGTGGCAATTCTGGAAGTGAAAATTGAACCTCTCATTGAAAACCCAAAATGGAACCAACTTACACTATCGTGATGATGGGCATGATGCTCTTTATCATAGGAATGATCCCGTTAGTCTACTTGCAGATCAGACGATATCGATATGTTAGTATTCGAAGTCGAGAGATTCGTACCAAATCGACATTTGGTGAAGCAAGGCACATTTTGTCGATGATGATTGCGAATGGCAGAATTGACCCGAGAGAGGATTGGGTTAAGCGCTTTTATCGTGTTCAAACAGTCATGATGCGAAATCCTTCCAACTACAAACAGATTTCTCTATCGATGTCTAAGGCTCTTTTACATGGCCCGAGCAAAGATCCTGATAACAACTTGAGGAATCAGCTACCACCTGAGCTCATGATTGACTACGTTAGAATGATACAAGCTATGAGGGGGGCTTATAGGCAGCTCGAGCGTTATTGCCCTAGAAGCGTAAAATTGCAGGCTACTGTGTTTTACCACCTTCTACATAGTTTGAATAGAACTACTGGCTATAAATTGAGTAAGAAGGTTAAGCAAAAGCACCCGGGAACATTTGCTCAACTGCGAGACGTAGGCTTAATGTTTAAGAAAATCAAAGAGATTGAGGAAGCTGAAAAAGAGCTTGATCAGCATTTAATAGAAATCAAGCAATCTGGATTGGTTGCCGCATAATATTGAAGCCCGCCAATCGGCGGGCTTTTTCATTTAATTAATCTAAAAAGCGTCAACTAGTTACCTAATTGACGCCGACATGAACACAAACCTACCTACTAACCTTCGCTTTGTAATCTCTTTTCAATAGTAGCCAAACGCCTATTCCATTCCTCTGACTTCGATTCAAAGAGCTCGGTAGTTACTACACCTCTTTTTATTTCTTCTATGTCACTATGAATGGTTTCAAGTTCGGACTTAACAACAGCTATGTTCGAATCTGTTCTTGATTGAAACACGAAAATCCCAACGGCTGCTGCAGCTATAATAGTTCCTAGAACGTTTTGAAAAACGCCCATAGCTGCACTTCCTTTCTCCAACTGATTCATTTCCGCTTCTTTTGCATCCACAAAAACCAACCCGCAGCACGAACTGCGGTGTACGCAAGATTCCGAGGAACCCACTTAACGCCAGCCTCCTTGAGCTGCTCTAAAAAGATTCGATCGCATCTAGATCTTGAAATCTGAATGTTCTGGCCGCTGCACCATTCACCATGCCAGCAAAGCTCCACTTGCTTAAAGTGAATGTGTCCTTTATTCACATAGATGTAATCATGTACCAGGGATGCCGCTCGATTCAGTCCGTCTGGGCGAATTCCACTGATACTCCATAGAAGCCTTGGAACACTGGCACCATCATAACGAAAACCAGGATCAATCGTCAACCTACACAAGTTCCCATCCCCCAAGTAATCGAAGGTCGTTACGTAGGTAGTGTCAAGAACGTATTCTCGATCACTCACAGGTGTAATTGAAGGCTGATATAAAGGCGTCCTAGTGCAACTCATAGCTACGCTACTTCCCAGAATTCCGTTAGCGGTTTTTTGTGAACGTAACTCGCATTTACGAGCCATTCAACGGCTTCTTGCGTCTGAACAACGATGCCATCATCCGTGATGTCAAACATCTGAAGCGCTTCGCTGTACGAAGGAATACCATGTTCTATGATGTTGCCCTTCTCGTCTGTATGGTTCGGTCGGCCGTCCTTATTGATTTCAACCTTGAAGCCTATGGCCAATGGTTGATTCACATATACCGAAGCGGGGTTGGCATAGATTACAAAAACAACCTCTAGCCGTTTGGCCGCAAGGTTGTTAATGATATGCCCTGGAACCATTACCGCATCAGCATGAGATACACCGAATGGATCAGTAAATGCTTTTCCGTCTTTCAGGTTAAATCTAATAGCCTCCATACCACATTACATTTTGAGGTTTGTTTTCATCATCGTCAACGTGTAGCCCCCATGAGTACACACCTATACGAGAGAACCCTGCACGCAAAAGAGCACGAAGGGCAATCATTCTTTTGCTCGAATTCGACAGTTTTAAATCAACCGCCTTACACAGTATTTCTTTGTCGTGATCTACCAGGTGTGATGTTGTTCCATCCCTGCCTTTACTTAGTTCGTGTTCCAACGATCGAGCTCCACATGTAACTTTGAAAGGAATCCCGGCGTATTCGCGTGCTTCATCTAATCGCTCAAGCGTTGAAGGACGCATGTCCTTGATTGAACAAGGAACTAAAATGATCTTGCTTTTCGCGAAATCATTCTCGGAGAAGTATTTGTACTTCTTAGGCATCGATGTAAGGATTAAACATGAGTTGCACCCATCCAAAAATTCGGCAGCTGTTAAACGCACTCCCGAAAGATGCACGAAGTAGAATTTCATTCGGATTGGTGACCGCATCAGCCGACACGTTGAACGTCAGCCCCGTTGTAGTGTCAACAAGGTTCCGCTCTGAAGAGTAAGCGCCCGTATTTGCACCACCAGAGGTGACACTCATGGCGCCCTCAATAATGCTATCTCGAACTGTTATTTCCGGCCCTACACCTGTTGACAGCTCAGCTCGTAAACGCACTTCATAAAAACACGTCATGCCGTCCGGTACTTGAATATTGAAATCGGCCACTCCGCCGATAAAGATTTCTTCGTTTGTAAAAGATGCACCTCCAGCAATGGACTTAATCAAGTTCGTCCGTACTACGTAAGTGTCACCAGCAGCGGCAAACTGGCCATATTGTTCACCAGAATATATTGTTGAAAGTAGAAGTGCAGAGTTAGCAGCTGTGTCTGCATCTTGCACCCTTTGAAGTGCAGATGTGATGGCCGCAGCTGTTTCAAGGTTCCCACCAGCTCCACCACTACCCTCGTATGGCAATGCGTTGTACGCCGTTACCCCGTCCGCAATCTTAGCTAAGGCATAATCTGTCTCTACGATTGATGTACCGATAGGATACACCTTGTTAAGTGCTGTCAGCTCCGATCTGAGTGCTCTTATGATTTGTGTAGTGGCCATAACTATACTTTCAGGGTTTCACTCCATACAATTTCAGCTGTCCATCGAATACTCGTAGCGGCCAGCCCCGTAGCTTCTACATTCAAACATCCGCGTACCACATCTGCTACTAAATTCACATCCGCAGTGCTAAGGTTATTGAACAACACATCTTTGTCGGTCACTCCAACAATTGCCACGGTTGCCGCACCGACATCGCGCTTTACACAACCGCGAAGATTCCATTTTGCCATGTTCGACGTTCCTACTTGGACCGCACCTACATGGATTTGGAATTCCCAAACACTGTTATCCCTTAGAATCAAAGGCGATAAGCCAACCCCCTCACTTAAAGGAATCGGAGTAGCATCAGGCGTATTGTAGATAAGCATACAACGTCCTACGGTGGGTTTATTCACGTTCGCGTCGCTTGCAGCAAGTCCATATCCATACCCGACTGATCCATCGACATGAGCAAGAGCAGTTCGACCGATACCAAATGCATATTCTCCCGTCACATCGGAACTTTGGAAGCCTGTTGAGTTGTTTCCAGTTACGTCAGCTTGTTGGAATGCAAAACCATATTGTCCGGTTGCTCTGGAAGAGCTTCCGAATGTGAAAGAGTTGTCGCCGAGTGCGTTCCCGAAATGACCAATGTTGTTGGCGCTTTGTCCTGTTGCGTTTGAAAGAAAGCCAAGCGCGAGAAGTGATGAGAATAAGGAAGTATCGTAGCTCGCATTAAAAGAGCCGTCTTCAACCCAAGACGCAATTGGCCCTGATACACCTATGTGATCTGTCGCGAGCGCCAAGGCAGACAGTGAGTCTTCACTATCATACACCCCTTTTGCATCTGTCGTGATAGGTTCTTTCGTCAGCAAATTACCAGTCCCTGACCGTACTGCCCGAACCCAGTAACCAGAGCCTCTACCTGTTGCTTCATAGATATTTTCACCATCGGGAACTAGAACATCTGTAGTATAATAGAATACGCCGCCCGTAGCATCAAAATTGCCGACGATTAGTGTATTTGCATTTTGATCTGTACCAACACCATAACCCTGCATCGATGCGATGTCAGACACAACAACCAAAGAACCATTTCCGGTTCCTGAAGCGAGTTCTTTGAGCACATCCCAAAACTCACGCGGATCGGTATACGTCTTCTTGTAACCGATAAAAATTTTCTGTAACAGTTCCGCAGTAGTCATTCCATTTGGGTTTAATCAATGAACATCAAGTAGATTGTACCACCTCCAGGGTCAACCTCGGTAACTTCTAGGTATGAGCTGTCCGACTCAATAGGCCACAGAACCTCTTGAGGTAATGGGATTGTTACGCCGTTAATTTGGATAGCCGCATTTGCACCTCCAGTAGCGTAGACCTGTCCCCTTCGCACGTTTGAAATTGGCTCGGAAGGCGGTGCAGATGCACCAGTTTGCTGGAAGGAAATGATTTTTGCATTCTGTACTACGTAGCCACTCATTCTTTAGGTATTATTGAATGCCCGCACCGGTCATCCAGGTTAGTGCAATTTCAGCTTGAGGTACGAGGTCATCTGCATATCTCTCAATAGTCTGTTTGAGCGTGCCATAATCTCCTGTACCCCACCCTGCACGATCAGTATTCATGTAGCGCTGATTCCAGTCGTTTACAACCATGACCCTGCGCGAATCACTTAAAGTGTTAAATCGACCCCACAACTCGTTTATCCGATCTCCATTACCCCATAGATTCCAATGCTCTTCATAAGCAACGTGAATGCTATCTGTAAGTGGTTTTGGTGACCAGCTGCCGCCTCCTCCAGACGAAGAGCCTCCTCCAGTTGTGTAAATCGGAACTTCAACCTGGCTTTCTTCGTCATTTCCCCAAAGTTTGTCCCAGAATGAAGGTTCATTAGCTGCCATTTCCCCCTTGTTCTTTCCAGCTTTGTAGATGAAATAGATAATCACAAATACAATGATGAGCGTGATAATTGAAGGGTTCTTCAACCATCCACCCACTTTAGTGACTACGCCTTGTGCAGCTGTACCTATTGCTTTCATCCGTTCCAGATTCTTTGCCAGAATGACCCGGCAGTGTTATTTGCTTTTTCCATGAGCTTCTTGTCTACGCGAGGTGTAACGTTTGGCTTCGTCGATGCTGGAGCATCTACACCAGGGATGTCATACCGTCCAGGGTTTTGAGCCCACCGAAACAACCCTTCAGCGGTTAGTGGTAACCGTTTCTTATTGACGGCCAGAGCATCCATTATTTGACTGTTTGGCTTTCGTAGTTTGTTCAAACGATGTCCATATTCAAGAACCTGTTTTGGGGTTAGCGTAAAATGTTGCTCAATTTCCTTTTGAACTTCCTTCACCTCTTCTCGAGTTCCGTCCACGAATAACTCAAGCTGATCGCCAACACCCTCTTCTTTCTTGGGCTCTTTAGCTGGCTCTGGTTTAGGCTCTGTAGGTTTCGTATCAGATTTTCCGTGAAGCAACTCAAAATAGAGTTCATTCAAGGTTTTGGAAGAAAGGTCCGTTTCAGAAAGGGCTGAATTCGTTCCATGAATTGAAGCTCTAGTGAGCTTACGCTGCCAAACCTTGTTCTTCGGACTCCACCTAAAACCGTTTGATTTGAGCTTCTTTCTTTCATCAGCTGAAGGAATCTCATCAAAGCGAATCTGTACTCGATCATCAGCAAAGTTTAGAATCACTTCACCACCATCGAATGAAACAGAATTGCCGCCCTCAGATTTGGCGGCGGCTTGTTTCTTCTTGAGAAGTTTAACCCTTCCCTCTATTCGCTTAATATTCGCAAGGTTGTTGCTCAACTCGAATTGCTGGTAGCCTCGGCGATTCCCTCTTTCTGGGTTCATAAGGCTATCAATAAGCTGATCTTTCAAACCAAGATCGAGAAGACGCTTTTTCACATCCTTCTTTGAACGAAGGACAGCGTTGACTTCCTTCATTAACTTGTGAGCCTCTTTGCGCTCGGCCAGGTCAGATTCGAGTCGTTTTAGCTCGGCATCTGGCAGGTAATACCCTTCTCTTTTGCGCTTCCCTTTCTGGAACCTAGAGAGGGCTTTATCTATGAAGTCATGAAGCTCGTTGTGTCGCTTCATTTCCACATCCAAAGCCTTATTATTTCGATCGGTTGGAAATTTAGCTGGACCGGTAATCATTGGGCTGGCCGTGCGCGATTTCGCGCTTATTACGTCTTGCACCTTCGAGCGATATCGCTTGTAGAAGGTCTCAAGTTCAGCATCTGAAGCACCGGCTTCTTGTAGTGCCTTGATACGATCCTCTAAGATGCTTTGATAATCAGAAATGAAACGATCCCCTCTCTTTTCGGGTGAGAAGGAGATCCAGTCGAAAGCGCGACGCGCTCTCTCTTTTAAATCTGTGATATCAAACTTCATCAGAGCTTACTTGAACTTACTTGCAATGGCAACACCTGCAATAGTGCCGATCATTACACCGACAAAAACAGCTACCCCTAGTGCTACTAGAGAGAGCTGATCTACCGTCACATGGTGACGTATTCCATCGCTTCCGAAAATTCCGTTTTCCATTTACAATGACATTACACGGTCGTACTCTGACCGGGTTAACTCACCATTCGGCAAAATGCCCAGAGGAGCCAGGGCCTTGTCCGTGAGAGGACCGAACACCCCATCCACTGCCAGAATATTCATAAAGTCCATTCGCGCTAACGCCAGCGCGTTGAGCTTTCCTTGGAGCTCTTTGACTACCGGCGCTGGTGAGTGACCGTAGCGAAAGGGGAATGTCGAGCTTGAGCCCGTTCTTATTCCGGCTACTTCTTGTCTTTTTTTTTTGATCGTGCCACGTACACTCCGATGCCAATAACAGCAGCTAGTACGAGACCGATAATCAACCACTTTTTCATGGGTTCAATTCTCAAGGGTTAAACATCTGCCTGGTTCTTTTTAAACCAGTGCATTTTTATCCACTCGACCAGAAGCGTTGAGACAATCCCCACCAATAGACTAATGACGATTGTTTGTACAAGCTTTTGGTTCATAGCTTCCTGATTTAGGCAGTCGTAGCTGGTTCCTCTTCAGGGTTGGCAGCTCTAGCTCTACGAGCCTTCACCTTTGGCGCAACGTAAGCGTAGGTCATTGACCCGGTTACAATTGCGAGGAATAGGGCTCCAAACAAAAACAAGAAGACTTTTCCTGACATTTTCATGATACACTGTGTATTATGGTTACTCTTCGATTAATTCATACAAGTCCGTTTCAGGGTTGATGTAAATCACATACCCATCTGGGACTAAATCAATATTGTGTTGAGTCATTTGATAGAATGCCTCATTCTTTGCACGTTCTCTGGTATGCCCTACTCGATCGCGTGGATCTTCGATATACCAACCTTCCCACCCTGGAATCAAATTCCTTCGAGCTTTGTAGATCTTACTCGCCCAGGCGTTCAATTCACGCATGAAAATGCGCTTCTGCTTTTCTACACGAGTTTCATTCACTCGTTTGTAGATGAAGTACGCGCCGGCTAGTACACCGACGATCAGAAGGACGATCAAAAATTTGTTCAGCTTATTCATGCTTAATCTTTCAAAATCCACCACAGAATCAGAAGCCCGACTATTGCGCCCCCTACCCATGCTCCATACTTCTCAAAACTATTCAGCAACACTCCCTGCTGAGTGTCAAAGCGATCGTCTTCGTAGCTCTGCCGTTCGCACAAATCCTGTTGTGCTCGAGCCTGTTGGTAGCATTCCTGACACTGTGCAGTAACACCGCCCGCCCATGTATGGCATGAAGCCTGGAACCATCCAGATTTCATGTTATCGCAACGCTTTTTATATCGACCGCAATTAGACATTACTTCTTTCGAATAAAGATCAGAGCTACTAAGAGCGCTGATAACATCAGTACAATGAGGACCGTCCAAAGCATAGCGTTATCTCTGTCGCGAGTGCCCCACATCGGAGTGTACCCGGAAGTCTTGTTTCCCAAAACCTGGTTACCAAGACCTAAGCCAGCTGTGATGGTCTCAATTAATCCCATCTTACTTGCGCTTTAATAGCACCACGGCGACAATGACTACCGTCACAATTGCCAACCCACCGAAGATGAGTCCGGTATAGTTGCGTTGGTTACGCTGTGGGGTAGGCATTTGCTGCTGAGAGTTGTTCGTTCCAAACACCCCTCCCAACACTTGGCCTCCATAGCGTAGGATTTGATCCCAGTCAACGCCTTCAGTATCTTTTACCTTTTCGTCCACTATTTCCAGTTTTTAATCAGTACACAAGCCAAAACCACCACTGCCAGAGAGGTGAGAATTACAAACCAATCTGGCCCTTTCTTCTTTCCACAACCGCACGGCTTCTTAGCGCCGTTTGAATGTGTTGCGTCGTCATCGTCCTCTTCACCCTCTTCGTCTAATTCAGGGCTATTGAAATCCCTAAACGTGTCGATCACTAAACCAAGCTCTTCGCTAAACACATCGCTCCATACGGGCTCTACTGAATGGTCCTTTGAAAGCTCTTCCCCGTACACAATATTGAAGGAGTCCAAGATTTCGGCTCCTTCCCATCCAAGCGGATCGGGACCAAAGTCAAACATTGAATTCCAATCCCCATCGGAAAGTGATGGGCCGACTTCTAAAACTAAGTCGAGGAGAGAAGATGGGTCTAAACTCGCCCCTGTCAAGCCGAGCCCGAGCATAGCCGCCTGAATCTTCGCGGGATTGTTGTATACAATCACCTTGAGAAGGTAAAGCGGTTCAGTGCTGAGTTTATTTGCAGTTGCTTGTGACATGGAAACTTCTTTTTAGTAAAAAAGGCCCGCCCAATGACTCAGGCGGGCCTTTTGCTTCAGGAGATCGACGTATGCGATTAAATCACATTCAATTCAGACCCTACAAAGAAGGTCAGAACAACCGTAGTGTTCGCCGCAACATTGATAAGGAGCCCAGAGCTCTTATCAAACTTGAACGGCTGATTGAACGTCAGAAGTTTGTCGTTTTGCTGCGTGTTACGCTGAGCGGTCTCAGGGTAAATCGGATTCAAACTAAATCCTCCACCGATGTCAGCGCGACCGTACTTAAAGTCTTCGCTAAACTGGGCACTCGTTCCGGTGCTCACAGTGTAGTTAAAACCTTTGGTGATGATTGGGCTCAATTCAATTGAGCGCTGGAATGCCGTGTAAGACGGGGCACTCGTTCCGTCAGGATCAGTGTATGCACCTCCTAGAATGGCCGCAACCATACCGAGAGGGTCACCAATCATGTATGCAGTTGTCGCACCTGTCGCGGAGTTATCCAGCGTAAAGCGCAGGGTCGATACAAAAGGGTTTTGCATCGGGGTAGAAACCGCCGATGTGCCCACCCCACCAAGCTGCGGAATTTCACCTGGAGCGGTGCGTACCTCTGGTGCATGCACGAGGCTTTCCATAGCCTGGGCACGATTGGCAGGCATAATAATCTCTCGTACCTGCATTGGTTTCACGGCTCCGCCGTTTCTTGCCACCTTGGTCATAATCTTCGTTATTTATGAGACATCGTTCATTGCGATATTGAGTCTCAAAATTGCGACTGTATTGACTTGAATTGCAATATGTTGCGCGAATCAGGGCGACAAGTGTATAGAAATGAGATCTTCAGCATAGCAAATCAAACCCAGAAGTATCGTTTTGAGACTGAGGAAACACTATCTCATCAATCATGCGCTGATTATCAATAACTTAGATTAGTTGCTGATGTGGATGCAAAAAGTGATAATTTTGGGTTCACTAACCACAATTCGGATGTCAAAAAAGAAGCCAAAATCAAGAATACCCTCATTACAGTCCTTAATTCCCTTGACGTATGTGTTTCTGGTGGCTATATCACATGCCCAAATGAATTACTACTATTCCTACTTCAATATCGAGATACATCATTATCTCACCCCAATTGAATATTTGCTTCCAATGCTCGATCTTTTGGGGATCTTTATAATGGCTCTGTTATTCACCATTATTACGGTAGTGTTTCTCTTCAACGTTCGAACTAGTAAATCAAAGGCTGATGATGAAAATGACCACAGTAAGAAAAAAGAGCTGTCACAGGGTGCGAGAATATGGTTGAATGGCATGTGGATATTCTTTTTGGTAGTTTTCGCAGCGGGCTCTTTCTTCATTTATCTGCAAGGAACACTACAACAAAAAGATACTTGGGGAATAGTTCTTCATTTATTCATTTCATTCGGGCTATTGATGACGCTGTTCTTTAACAACGACCAAATTGACTACACCCGCAAATATGGATTCGTGGTTGCTGTAATGATGCTTTTTTCAGCCTTCAGTATTGTTCACTCAAATAGGACGAATGAGCTAATCAAGATTTTTGAAGAGCAAGTACACTCAAAGTACTATACTTATGAAAGTGAGAATTTCAGTATTGAATCTGGTGGTGATTTGTACTATCTAGGTGAATCACATGAATATCTTTTCATGTTTCAACTTTCCGATTCGACGTCCATCGTAATCAACAAACTCAACGGTCACAGGTCTACTTTCAAAAAAGCAACTTCAATCATTGATTAAGTCATCTAATGAAAAAGCCCGGGCGTGAGTCATACCCGGGCTTCAAACCAACTAACCTAACTTGAAAAACTACGCTCTAACTCACTTCAACCCTTGCGCAGGGTCTATTGGTTCTCACCTTTCGCGTCATCAGCCTTGGTCTTATCCATTTCCTTGCGGATTTCTTCAGCCATTGCCTCCCACTCATGTCGTCTGACAACGCGATAGTGGTTCTTGCCGTCAATCTTCTTGGCATGGAGAATATCTAGCGCCTGACCGTGCATGGTCATTTCCTTCTTGTTGTGCTGCGAAGCTGCCTTGATGACAAACTTCTTTTTGAACTGGTAGAACTTCTCCCCGTCCTTTGTTTTGTGAATCAAGCATTCCGAATGCTCCAAATGCAGGGTGCGTGCGTTTAATTCCAACATATCTACTGGTTTTTAATGATTTCGTAGTGAAATGGGTTGTTTCGGGCTTCTCGATTCACCTCTTCCTGAATCTTAATAAGTGCTTCAGGGTTCATCAACCGATCCTTACCTCTTTTGATTGAGTCTCTGGTCCGAAATAGAAAGAAGACATCAATCCAAGTGAATATTTCCACAGGCACTTGACTGAACCCGTGAGCCGCAAAATATATGTCTACATTGATGTGCCGACGATCAATAAAGAACTTCCGAACCCTATCCGTCGGACTATACCCAGAAAGCCAGTTTCTAAAATCGTCTGATATCAATAGCATGTTTGACAAGTGTGGTACGAGCTCATCAAAGTCTTCACGTTTGTAGCACATGTATTTAGCTTTTCCTTCGAACGTGGCCACTTGATCCAGTGTGATTAGCGGTAAATCGCTAAAGGTTTTTTCGTGCTGGTTCGCGGGAATAACGAGTGCCCTACCCTGGTGCGCGTCCAATATCTTGCGCAGTACCGTGCTTTTTCCAGTACCGTTGGTTCCTAGTAATACAGAGAATAGACTGCCTTTCGCAAAGTCTTTCAAGTTATCAGCCATATCTAATCGAGAATTGCCATTCGAGGAAGGGGAACATTCGCACGCCTATACTTGCCGATAAGCTGGCTCCAGCGCCCCATGTTTGATTTATTGGCGAACATCAGGCCTTCCTGTGCCTCTACCTTTTCTCCCTTAATCATCCACTCGTACTTACAGAAACCAGGCAGAGGTTTGTAGTTCTTAAACTCTGGAAGATTTTCGGCTCTGGCCGCCATATTAATGGCCTGCATTTCGCGTTCGAGCTCAAGATCCAGGTCCGTCACTTCCTCTGCTTCAACAACCTCGGGTTCATCCGAAGTCGTGTCGCTAGAGGAAGGACGTTCCTTTTGAAATCCAGACTGATCCTTAGCATCCGTTTCACGCTGTCTTCTGGTATTGATTTTACGTAGCTGTAGCGCTTGAGGGATTTTGGTTACGTATATCATGACAATCAGGAGCACAATCATAGCAATCGGCGAAAGCTGGCTTCCGGTTTGCTCGATGTAAATGGCAATCTGATCGATCAATTCATCTTGATCTTCCTTTTCAGCCTTAAACGGCTTCGAAGTTTCGTGTTTGGCAACGGCCTGCAAGCCCTTCGAAGCACCCATGTCAATGACATTGGCAACGAATCGGGCTTGAAGAAGCGCACTTCTACTAGGGTCAGAGGCACCGGCATTTGAGGTCGATTCTTTCCCGGGTTTCTCTTTCTCTGTTGAGGCCGCTGCTTCGGCCGCTGCAAACACCCCCTGGCGACTGGGGTCTTCTCCCAGAGTCTCTGTGTCAGACTCAAGGTTATCGTTAGACTCCTGAGCCGGAGGTCGTGACGTTTTTTCCTTCCTGCCGCTTTGATAGTTCAGGATATCGTCAAGCGAAACCTTTTCTACTTCATCTATGATTTCGTCCATTAGTCTTTGCGTAAATCGTTCAAAATCACTCCGACCATTCGGGTATTTAGTTCAAACCAAGTGTTCTCTTGACTGTCAAACCTCGACATGTGATCGTCGGCCAACTTCTCGAAGTAGGCAATAAGCTCTGGTGTCGCTGGAATGATAATGGCATTTGAAGCAGCTTCTTTCTTACCGTCTTCAAACCCTTCCGAATACTTCTTTTCGAGCTCTTGTTGAAAAACCTCTTCATTCAGCTTACTTTCTCTCTCTATCGTCGCGTTCAGCTTAGCGTCAAAGTGATCTTCTATAACCTTCCATTCTTTCGCAGTGAATCGGTCCTGAAGGTCTTCGAAGTTTGTCGCATTTTTAGGCTCTGGTTGATTAGCTGGAGCGGTTGTCGATTGCTCAACAGGCACTCCTGCGCTCGGTTGCTCTTGAGGTTTTGTACCTGTCGAATCACTCTTCGTCGTCATCGTCTGTAGCTTTTTGCATCATATCCTCTACGTCACTCTCTTTGATCCCAATCTTTGAGAAATCGAAGTCATCAAGATTCCCTGTAGCAAGAATCTCGCTCAGGTCAATCACCTTTAGTACTCGCATGAAGCTCATTCCGTCTTCAGCGATGGTGACTACCAATATTTTAAGTGAACCTTTGAACTTCATTGCCAGGGCTCCAACTTGCGCTTCCCCCTCTTCCAGCGGGAATTCTTCGGCCATTGCAAACAGCCCGTTAATGCCCTTTTGCACCATAGGCAATCCAGCCTTGAGCATTTTCCTGCTCATCATTGAAGCAAGCATGTCTTTACCCTTTCCGAACATAGGAGTACGTGTGTTTTTTGGTGTTGATCGTAGTTGTCACACATTTACGCTGAACCTCGCCATATCTCTGTAATGCTCTAAGCGCTCTTCGAAGTCGATTTCGAAAGTTCTTGCGGTCACGATCTTCGAGAGATTCAGAGTTAATTGCAGACTCATCGACAAGCGCTCGAGCAATCTGATCTAAATCCAATTGTTCCCCTTCGTTTTTCTCAAGGATTCGAAGCGTTTTAATGCGTAAGTCCAGGGCTGACAAGTGGTCTAATCTCATGCGTTTTTCACTAAATGCGTTCCAGAGTTTCATCAAATGTAACAAAAACGATACTTACGAGTATCTATTTTAGACTTTGGCGGGTAAATTTTTTTCAGCGTTTGGAAACGATATCCTCAAACTTCATATGCTTGACCTGGCTATGAACCTTGTGTAATTCGAAGATTCCAGACATCACGGTTTTAGACTGATAGCAATAAACGCAGTCCTCAACCTTCCAAATAGTTAGTCCCGTATCGGGATGCCCCCAGATTTCCATTTTTAAGGAATGAACCTGCTTCTGAAGCACTAACCCCTTAACATCTGGAAACTTCTCAAGCACCATGATATCCAGTGATACCGTACCTCCGTGAATAGCGCGTGGCCACCCACCAGAGGCGTCCTGTATTTCTTTTTCGAAACTCATTTCAATTAGGATTGTCCGCCTTGTTCAGCATTTCTGTAAGTTCTAAGTAAAGGCGGAATGTTGCACTTCGTTCTGAGGCGTTCTGAAAATCGTTTCCAATCATATAGCCTTCGAACATCTGATTTAAGAGCGCCAATTTTTCTTCGGTCTCAGGATGGTCCTGAACCTGGCGTAGGTTTGAGAGAGACATAGTAAAGTTATTAGGTACGTTCATATAACGTATAAACTTTACGATTCGTTGTGTTCTCTTAACCTACCCTCCCATTCCAGATACCAATGCGGCCAGATGAATCCGCAGAATATCCCTAAAACACTGAATGCGATTCGAACGATTAGTTTCCATTCCAAAGGATTGAATTCGCCCGCAATAACTACCAATGCTGAATACATCAGTATCAGCCATACTATGTAACAAAGCATAGCTGGAACGCTGATTCTCATTTTCTTAAACATGACATCAAAGTTTAGTTAAAACAAGTATTCTTCTGGATTCTCATAGCCACCGTCCTTGTCTCTGACAGTGAAATGCAGATGTGGACCGGTGACATTTCCAGAGTCGCCGACCGTCGCAATGGTCATTCCCTTGATGACATAGTCACCAGGTTTCTTCTTGGCTTCATCGAGATGTGCGAAACCCAACTTCTTACCCGTAATCGTCTTAACAATCATGGACAATCCACCTCGATCGTGTGTGTAAACCGATTCCACAACTCCGGATTCTGGAGCAATAATGGGATCACCCACATCACCTGCATAGTCAGTACCGTTGTGAAAGTGCCATTGCCCCGAGATTGGGTGTTCCCTTTCACCATAAGGACTGGTAATGCGTCCCTTAACAGGCCTAATCTTCGGGAGTGCGTATTCATAGATAACCCAGGCACCGAAGAAAACGGCCAGAGCTCCTACAGGGTGAAATGCTATCATAGTATTAAGTTGTTATCCGCCTCGTCCCCGGCGGCGTGGGGTTGTAATAGCTTTTGAGTTCGCTTTCTGGTTTTACCTACTTCAGCTAGGCAATCGAAACATTGTACATCACAAGTGAACAATTCAGGATGAAGAATTCTATCTCGTTCTTCGCCCTCAATCCCTAGTCGATTACACTCTTCTAAGGCGTGATTCCATTCCTCAATTGAGAAGGCTGCGTCTCCTGAGTGTTTCTTACAGTAGAACGTGTTTTTCTTTGCTCCCATAACTGTCGATATGTTTCGTTAGTAGCTTTTACCAGTCCAATGGAGTAAGTGGAAGTATCGGTTATCCCATGTAAAACCGAAAAAATTCCAGAATTGCTCTTCTGTGTTAAATCCCTCGTTTTGGATGAACTCGAGGTAATTTGGATCAGAAGATTTAAGCACAACTGTTTTCCTATCCTTAGAGAGGATGCAGATTTCCCGTGATTCATAAAACAGGATTATCTTCTGAACACGTACCAATTTAATTTCAGGCATGAACTGGAACTCTTCATCAGTTTCACCATGCACCACAAACTGAATTGGTTCATCCAGATCAATAAAAGTGCTATCCGTAATCATGTGGTGAATCTTGTATGGATAATTCGATGAAGACCTATGAAAATCAAAATCGATGTTCTCGTGCCAAATCACCCTTTTCCACTTTTGGTAGTTCCAATGATCTCTTATTCCTTCAAAAGCAAAAGCCAGCATCTTCTCAGGCCATCGGGTAGGAAGACTGTCATAATACCTGGTCTTTACGTTGATATTCATAATACAGTGTCTTTTTCTTCGTCCTCGTCTATTGAATTCACCAGTTCTTCACCTAATACCTTCTCAAGCACATATATACGTGCTCTAAGGCTCAGATTATCTAAGTACAGCACTACTATTTCGATATAGGTAGGAAGTGAATTGATTAGCAAGAATGGACCTGTTATCAAGACCAATAGAAAGAATACCCATCTACCAAACTTGAAAGTTTTACCATGAGCTTGGATGAAATCATTAGCAAAGTTCAGTGCTTCTCTCTCGAATCTCTTATAGCGCATTACTGCAATGAATGACATTGCGAAATAGCATATACCTATTACTTCAAGTACACTCATGATTCTAGATCTTGAAGCGATTTCCAGACGGCTCTAAGTAGATCAGCACTATCTTCTAATTTCGCACCACCATGACCATGTACGTTGCACTCTAGCAAGTTCTCTGCATTACAGTCGAAGATTCGTTTTGAGATAAACACGATTGTAAAATTGATATCAATCTTTCTTTCGCGCTCATCACGAAAGACCAACAACATAGAGTCTATGATGCTTGTAGCTGCAGGATTTCGTTCTACGCCTGCATAAATGCCAGAGTCTATTAGCACGTCAATTGCATCCGAATATTTCTTTTTAAATATTCCGCTTGCAGCAACCAGATAGTCCATAGGAGCCTTAAACGGCTTCAATTCATCTCCATTCGCTTTAATCCACGACCCGAGCGCAGAATTTTCATACTTACTTTTCATTAGATTGGTTCTTTATGTTCTCTACTAGTTGAATGCGTTCTCCTATCCACTTCATGACCGGCACAGCCATTGAGTTCCCTAGCGCGTGATATCTAGGAAGGTCGGCTGCTGGCTTATTACGATAGGTGATGTTGGTGTAGTTATCTGGGAAGCCCTGTAACCGCTCACATTCGACAGGAGTCAATCTCCTTAGTACTGAATCGAAATAGAGATTTTGATCATTCGCAGTTGAAAGAGTAAACGCAAGCTCGTCACTTCCGAGATAGCCCTTTCCCCCACCATCTACCTTGCCGGAACGAACCTTAAACACGTGAGCATTTTCAACTACGTATGCAGGCTCATTTCGCTCATCACACGATCCGATTTTACCTCTAAGTGTTGCACACTTATTGTCTTCAATTATTCCGCTTTTGAAGTTGAGATAGCGGTACGTTCTAACGCCTTCTCTAGCTCTATTGGAATTTCTTTCGAATACTTTCTTGCCCTTTTTAGAATTCCTTGACAGGCTTTCGCGCTCAAATAGTACCGCTGCGGCAGGTCGCCAGTCTCCAAGATATCCGATAAGGAACACACGCTCGCGGTGCTGGGCCACGTCGAAGTATTGAGCGTCCATGACTCTATAGGCCCACCCATACCCGATTTTTTCCATTTCCTTGGTGATTGTGGCAAATGTCCGTCCTTCATTTTCGGACAATACACCGGTAACGTTCTCCCAGACCACCCACCGGGGGCGTTTTCTCTTAGAAATTCCCAGAAAGACGAGGGCCAGTTGACCATTTTCGCTATCCAAGCCTCCTCGAGGTCCGGCGATGCTAAAGTCTTGACACGGAGTTCCCCCGACGAGAACATCGATATCTGTTTGTTGGAATGTTTCGGTTTCATGAATGTGGTTTAAATCTCCCAGATTAGGAACTTCTGGATAATGGTGATTAAGTACGGCGCTAGGGAAAGGGGCAATTTCAGAGAACCATTGAGCTTTCCAACCTAATTCGCCCCAGGCAACCGAGGCGGCATCAATTCCTGAACAAGCCGATCCAAATCGAATAGGATTTATCATGATTCAAACAACTTTAGTTGGGCGTTCATCCTTTGGGCATGTGGATTTATCCAAATCACTTCGTCACGTAAACAGGCTCCCTTCTTTGCAGCGTTTGATACCGCCTTAAATGATTTCATCTCCCACCCAGCTGCTCCGTACCACTCTCTGTACTCTGGTGAGTCATAGCTGCTCACAATGACCATGGATTTTAAGCCATTCGCGAATTCAAATAGTTCCCTGTGTTCATCAATCGAAAGAAGCTCATACTTATACCGGCCCGTAGCTTTTGTTCGAGTAGTCTTAGGATAAGGAGGGTCAAAGTATATAAGGGTCCTAGTCGAATCATGAGCCATGCAAACCTTCTGGTAATCAGATTTTTCGATAATCACCCCTTTAAGACGATTGCAAAACCCTGTAAAATCTTCGATGTGATTCTGAAACAAATCTGCCAGGCGATTATGTCCTGAAGAGTTGGTTCTGAAAGCTGCTGAAGACTTTTTGTTTGCTCGAGCTCCGCTATAGCTCATCGAATACGTGACAATCGTTCTTCGGGCATGTTCTACATCAGATATGTTGTCCTTGGATTCGAAGCTTCTCGACCACTCCTCCCTTGCATAAGGCGTTAACCGCAGAAGGTCTTGAAGCTTTACACATTTGTATGGGTCTCTTAAAACTTGGAATAGATTGACGATGTCGTCATTGAGATCATTGTAAACCTCCACCACAGCTGGTTCCTTTCTAAGTAATACAGAAGCAGCCCCACCGAAAGGTTCTACATATACGTGGTGTTTTGGAAAACACTCTATGATCCTATCGGCCAGCCTCCATTTGCCACCAAAATACCTTACCACCGGTCTGGAGGGGGTTGGGACAGGGTTGGGACAGGGTTGGGACGGGGTTTGGGACATTACTTTTGTTATTTTAAGACTTTGTTAATCAAATACTTATACTAATAGAGACTGCCGATGTCTCAATGTCTCACCATTTAAAAGGCCTCATCTGATTCTTTTTCGTCTGACTCGTGAGTATAAGAGGGGGTGAACAGTTTGAACTTCATGATGATTCGGCGCATATCCTCATGCGGTAGCTTGGTGATATCGAATTGCATAGCGCTCGACTTGTTTCCGCCAATTCGCTTGCTCACACGCCCTACATAGGAAGGATCGTTCTTCAACTGATCTTGAAGACTGTACTGGTCTATTCCAGGCTCTCGATAAATATTGAAGTGTTGTTTCATGTACGCCGTGTGTACAGCTCCCATGTAGAAGAAAAGATGATTTTCTTGTATGATGAATTCAGTTTCTCCTATCATATTCGGGATAGACTGAATAAAGCATTCCCAGAAGGTAGCTACAGGCCCTGATTTACTCATTCTCTTGGCCTGACGCTTCAAAACCTTAGTAGAGATGTCAATGACATCCTTTCTATTGAATGGAAGCTTCAGAGAGTCTGAAACGGCGTCATGTACAGCTAGAAGTATGGTCATGTTGTTAATCATTCGACCATCGATGTCAACCTTCACATCTTTGAGTGCATTCTTTATATCCTTCCTAGCAGCTGGAATGCATTTAGTGAATTGCTTTTCGAAGGCTTTGCGAAGCATCAAAAGCTCTTGAACGATGCCGCTAAACCCTTCTTCATTCCATTCTAGGATTTCCTGGAAGTCTGATTCTTGCTGGTCTGTATATGGATTCGCTCCAGCTGGCTTCTCCCATTCACTTACGATGAGCCTAGAAAGAAGTGATTTGTTGATAGGGTAATGGTTCCCGGTGACAATAGCTCCACAATGGATAGGTGTATATGTAGTGGCAAAACGTCCTGTGATTGTGCCGGCCGAATACCCCCTTCGATCACTGATGCGTTTCAGGTATTCTACTTTGTCGTCTTTTAGCGTGTTTTGATACTCCTCCAGACGAATAATGATGTTCCTAAACTCTGCAAACTTGCGGATTTCGGCTTTCTCGGTTGTAGCGTTACCGGTAAGTGTAATCTCCTGCATGGCAGGGTTTCCATATATGCCTTGAATCGCTGCAGCAAGGGTTGATTTACCGGTACTCTTCTCTCCAAAGAAGAAAAGGAGCGGCCATTGAGTAAAGGACTTTAGAATGTGATCCGCATAAAGCGTTGCAATTCCATATAGGATTGCATGAATTGACTGAGGCCCAAACACGCGAAGTATCTGAGCACTAAACTGTTCGAACGTAACATCTGTCTCTTTGCAAACCAGAAGCTTTTGTGCAAGAAACTTGTTATCGTCATCCTCATATATCTCATTGGCGCTGGGTACATAATACTGCACGCCTTTATACTCAAAACAGCCTCTCTCGTCGTATTCAATGACTGATGAATTAACCGCGCAGTTGTTGAATGCGAAAAATCCCTCTTTTTGCCAACCTAACACGTCGATTAAGCGGCCATCACCCATTTGGTCCATCGTTATACCCATCAAGGCCTCAAACTGGTCTGTGCGGCCCCAAAAACGATAGTTGCCGAACTTCCCTATTTCATCTTTGAACCGGGATACGCTTGTAAAACAAGAAGTAGGCACGTCCACGGTTCGAATACGGTGATCGAGATTTTCCAAACGAATTAAACGACTCGGAGCCCGGTCGTTCTCTATATGCTGAATGATCTCTAAGGTGAAGTTGCTGATTGCCTTAAACCAATACTTAGACTTTGGATTCTCTTCATCGTCTGTAGGCTCGTACTTCCCTTCTCTACCGTATATGACACCATGGGCCATGAAAGCCTGGTACTTGAGTACATCCTCATATACAGCTTCCCATGCAACACCTTCAGGCATGGTGTACTTGTGATTCTCTGGAGCTTCTGCGTTCTCTAGATCTGGACTAACTTTCCTCATGGAAGTCTGATTTCTTCAATTTTCTTTCTTCTCTCTGTAGGTACATGAGAGGTTGAGTGGACTAAAAGCCCGAACCGATATGGTGGGGCTATATAGGTGACCAGGTAGGTACCATCTTCGCGGATTTCGAGATCAGTGGTTTGCTGGTTCATGAAGTCCTGTATATAGACTTTGATGAATGCCTCATCCCAATTCAAAAAACCGAGTGAGTTTATCTCGGTGGTGGTGATTCCGTAGGTGAGAGCAAAAGCTTCGATCCTTCTAATCCAGAGTTCATTTTGCCTGCGCATTTGTACCGTGAGCAAATCGTTCAATTGAATCGTTGTTGCATGTGTTTCTGCGGCATCTATCAGAGTGTTGATAGCATTTGAAAGACGCTCAACCGCCCATTTATTGCGGCTTCGAGAGCGAAAATGCTGAAAATGCTCAGCGAGAACCTCCAGTGCCTTTTGCTCAGTCATTTTGCATACGTTTCGCAGGGGTTGCACAATCGTTTGGCTGGTCGTTTTGACTTAGCATTCTTCGATCGAGTTCTCTTTGAAACACCTCTTTGAGCTCTTCCCCAATACATAGGTTCTCGGCGCTCAGTTTTGAGGTCTCTGGGCATTCCTGAATGTTGAACAACAATTTTTCCCTGTAATGGGAAATCGACTGTATCAAATATGTGAGCTGGTCGGTGCTTAATGGAATCGCCATAGCCTATTACAGTTTGAGGGTGTTGAGTATGGTGCTGGGAACACCAGTGATCGTCGACAGAGGTAATCTGACCACATCCGGGACAGACAATCATCCCAAATTCACGCAGCTTAGCTTGCTTTTGCTGCGGATTCATAGCGCTCGATTAAAGCCTGATGTGCTTCGTGTACAGGAACAATCCTACGTATGTAGTCCAAGCTGTAATCATGCTTCTTTGCAAGCAGCTTGTACAATTCAGAACTCTTCTTTCCGTTTTCCAGCCCATCAACGAAGTCTTCGAATATTTGCTTGGCACGCTTTTGGACTCGCTTTGATTTAGGTTTGTACATTTGACTAAACTTTGAATTTTTCCAAAAGTATGGAAAAAATACCAACGAGTATCGTTTCGATGCTAAAACTTAACCAGAAATGCGTTTCAACACACCTCTCTTTGCGGAGTTTGTAAAAGCTTCAGACTACACCCAGCGCGAGTTTGCGGAGAAATACGACATGAGTTATATGCGTTTAAGACGCATACTCGAAGGTGAATCCCAACTCGATGCACAACAGCTGGCCAACATCAGCAGAGATTTTGGCCTATCGATGTATCACTTTTTCCAGCAGGATCAGAATGAAATTCCTGTAGACGAAAGCAATCCCCTTTTGTATGGACAAAAAGTGCTTTTTGAGCGTATGAAAGTGTTCATTGAGAAGTATTGGGAACCTGAAAGTGACGGTGAGAAGAAAGCCAAAACCAAGATTATTGAAGACCTCGTTGGGTTTTCTACCTAATTAGATATCGGCACCAAAATGGCACAGATTTTCAAATTTTGCCAAAAATTACACGACTGATTTTCAAGGGATTAGGGTTTAAAAAGCGTGGATTAACACTCCCGTCCTCGCTACTAGAAAAAGGTCTTCCAATACGGAGGGCCTTTTTTGGTTTATTGCGTAGCGTGGTTCGCGGTGTGGTGTGATTCGCGCAAAACCGCAATAGATAAAGGCGTGAGATGTGAGCCATCAGGCTTGAAACTCTCCAACAGTCGACTCTGGCTCTGCGTCTGACCATCTAACCCTCTAACCCTCCAACCCTCAGCGCAGAATGATTTGCGCGAAATGAGCGCAGGATTCATATCCGCCGGCTGGCGGACACGGGTTCTGCGACGCCCGGCGCACTCGCTACTAGAAAAAGGTTTTCCGATATGGAGGGCCTTTTTTGGTTTATTGCGTAGCGTGGTTCACGGTGTGGTGTGGTGTGGTTCACGCAAAACCGCAAAAAGCAAAACCGCAATAGATAAAGGCGTGAGATGTGAGCCATCAGGCTTGAAACTCTCCAACAGACGACTTTGGCTCTGCGTCTGACCATCTAACCCTCTCCCGAATCTGCTTAGCCTCTCGGGATTCCTCCTTGCAGTCGGAACCTCCAACCCTATCCCGAATAGGCTTCGCCTCTCAGGGCTTCCTCGCTGCAATCAGAACTTTCAGCCGGAACATCTGCCACGCAGTCCATGAGTCCAACCCTCTAACCCTCTGACCATCTAACCCTCTCCCGAATCGGCTCCGCCTCTCGGGATTCCTCCCTGCAGTCGGAACCTACAACCCTCTCCCGAATAGGCTTCGCCTCTCAGGGCTTCCTCGTTGCAAGCAGAACTTTCAGCCGGAATATCTGCACCGCAGTCCATGAGTCTAAAAGTCCAAAAGTCCAACTCCCGAATCGGCTTCGCCTCTCGGGATTCCTCCCTGCAGTCGGAACTTCCAGTCGGAACCTCCCCCTATTTGTTTTCTCCCACCCTTTCCCTATTTTCGATACGCCTTTGGAGTTCCAGAGGTGAGAGACCTGAGACCTACCCTTTTTATGAAGACCATTTTACTCGTGGATGACGATCCAATACACAACGTCATCCTAAAACGGGCAATTAATAACGCATGTCCAGATGTGGACGTTATCGATTTTACCGAACCCATTCGCGCACTGGAATACCTCAGTACTGCGGAAGGATCTGATGCGCCATCAATCATCTTTTTAGATCTCGAAATGCCCATAATGAATGGGTTTGAATTCGCCGACACGCTTGGATCCAATCATACGAGACTGCTCTCTTCTACCCAAGTTCATATGGTTAGCAGTTCTGTTATAGAATCAGACATTCAAAAGGCGAAGGACCACCCTCATATTCAAGGGTTTATATCTAAACCGGTAGGACGAAATATGCTGGAGGAGATTATTGGGTGTGGTTCCTAATCTAACTCTAAGGATTAGATTGCTCGGTGTGGATCTTCCACCGGCTGGCGGGCAAGCAGAAAAATTGTGTTTCTCGCAAAATCGCAAAAAGCAAAACCGCAATAGATAAAGGCGTGAAACGTGAGCCTTAAGGCTTGACACTCCTCTAGAGTCGACTCAGTCCCTGCGTCTGACCATCTAACCCTCTAACCCTCTAACCATCTAAACATCTAACCCTCTCCCGAATCGGCTCCGCCTCTCGGGATTCCTCCTTACAGTCGGAACTTCCAGTCGGAACATCTGCCACGCAGTCCATGAGTCCAAAAGTCCAACCCTCTAACCCTCTGACCATCTAACCATCTAAACATCTAACCCTCTCCCGAATCGGCTTCGCCTCTCGGGATTCCTCCTTGCAGTCGGAACTTCCAGTCGGAACCTCCAACTCCCCCCAATTCCCTATCTTCCCCTTCATCAATCCAACATCAATGAGACTCAAAACTGCTTTGCTCGCTATTTTCTTGCTGTCTTTGGCCGACCTAGTGCTGTATGGCTGCTATTGCGATTGCGATTTTGCCCCAACGGGTACATTCGAAATTTGTAGTATCGACCTGCTCTCAATCGATAATGCCGGCGGATCTCCCGCCACCGCCAGCGATACCGTATTGGCCGATGCCTACGCTATTGAAATCACATTGAACATCACTCAAGAGGATATTTGCTCTCATTCGTTTTTAATGAATTCGGCTTTCGCCGCCTCGTGTAATTGTCCAGATGCATTCTTCGAGAATCGAAATCCGGTTACTGAAGTGCATATTTACACCGTGAATGATTTCTCTACCACATACGACGCCGGGGATGAAGTCACCTCACTTTTCTACCGTTATTTAGGTCATGAATACGAGCCCATTAATTCATTTTTACGCCCACAAAATGCTGCGTCAGTCACCCCAATTAAAGTACGAGCACTGTTGATGGAAGCCCCCGCCATAAAGGGTAACCATAGCTTTGAAGTAGAACTGATTATGCAAGACAGTACCGTGGTCTCCGCAACAACTTCATCCATTTATTTGAAATGAAGAAACGCCTCTTTATCTCACTACTGCTGACATCTATAATTAGTCAAGCTCAGCTACCCGACATTTGGGGCGATGGTGATAGCGAATCTGACACAGAGCGAGAACACTACGTGTACTTTTCATCGGTTAGCTCATTGGATTTTGGATATGGATACACACAATCATTTCGCAGTTTTAAAAAGGGCGTCCCTTCGGATTATTTAGCTGGTTTTCAAGCCCCTTATCACACTCTTCATTTCAATTTTGAATACGGATTCAAGCATGGCTACAATTGGTTCATTTGGGCGGGTGGCAGTGTTTATATTCAAATAGCAGATAGAGAAGAACAACTGCGCGATGCAATTCCTGATTACTACCCGAACTTTGTGGTGAAACAAATGGACCAACTCTCTTCTGAAGATTCAGAGGGAAACGAAATCAATGCCGATAGAAGCCCCGTAAATTGGTCATTCGGCGCTGGCTATCAAATCAATAAAAGAAGTTTCGCCATAAACATGAAAGCGGGGATGTCCATTACCGCTATTCCAAACTTGCAGACAAGAGCCACGCTCAAAGAACTCAACACCAACAATTATCACGAGCTTTCCTACTATGTACTCGACAATCCAATCTCGAATGGACTTGGAATAAATGCCGCGCTGTCGATTAGATATTTCTTCAATGATGAGTTTGGGGTATTCATCGCTGCCGATTTCAACCGAAACTGGTACGACTGGGAATACGAGGAGGAGTTCTACAACCTCTTTACAGGCGAATCGTCGAGCACGTTTTACAATTACAATGGATTCCTAGACTTCTATCAGATTCGCGCCGGAGTATCCATTTACCTGTAAAGCTAGTCGTTGGTGTATTGAGAAGGTCCACTTGTTCATTAAGGTTTTGGTTGTCAAGTTGTTTAGGGTACGTTTGATTGAGACCTAACACCCAACAGTTTGACACTTCACAGAATAAATGTCATCGAGCTCATCTTATTAGCGAGTACCGCAGTGCTCTCGCTTCTGCTCGTGTTTGGAGTTCAGCTTCCTATTGGATACGTGAGCATGTCCCTCCTGCTTACTGCCGCCCTCTACTTTTACTTTGGAGCTATAGTATTTGCAGGTTCAAAATTCCGCAGCTTGATCAACGGATCGCTGCAAGAAGAAACGGGTATCGCTTATATTATTTATTCGCTCGTTGGCGGCATTGGCATCGGCCTCACCTTAGGGGTATATGCATTGCACCTATACAGCATACCTATATCGTCGGAGCTCTTTCTGTTTAGCGCAATTATGCAGAGTGTTTCAAACTTCGGACTCAAATATGTGGAGAAGAAGGGACAGAGGACACATTGGTTGAGTCATTTGAGACTAACTGCCGGTACCATACTTGCCATTTCGTTATACCTCTGGATGTAACGTATCTTGTGGTCATGAAATACCTGACCTCCCTCCTAGCACTTGTACTTGCCAGCACCCTATGCCACAGTCAACTCGTTGAGATCTCCAACGCCAATGGCACTTTCCACGGCGAATGGCGAATAGCCAATGCTAAATCTGTCGTGATTGTGATTCCAGGCTCGGGAGCGATAGATAGAGACGGAAATTCTGGGAGTATGCAGGGAAATGACCTGGCGTACCTGGCGGATTCGTTGCATAAGCACGGTTTCAGCGTCCTCACAACTGACAAGATGAATGCGGCGGCCTCATCCGTATCTGAAACTGCTGATGTGAGGTTTGAAGATTTCATCAGCCTTGCCAGTGACTGGGTCATTGTAGCGGTGGATAGTGGTTATAGCGACATTACCGTGATTGGGCACTCACAAGGAGCATTGACCGCATTAGAGCTTGCCAAGAACGTAAATGTCAAGCGTGTGATTAGCCTATGTGGGGCAGGCCGACCAATCAACGAAGTTTTAAAGGATCAATACGCTCAGCAAATCCCTGAGCCGTACATCAGTAAAATTGGCGTAGCACTCGATAGTCTTCATGACGGATACTTTCCTGAATCTCCGCATTTCGCAGTGAACTCTTTGTTCGCTCCAGGTAATAGGGAGTTCCTCGCATCGTGGATGTCATTCGACCCTTGTGAGTCGATTGCTGCTGCAAAGAAACCGGTGTTAATCATTGGCGGCTCCACGGATATTCAAGTCTTACAAGAAGAGGGTGATCGCCTCGCCGAATGTAACCCAGATGCTGAGTATGTAATCATTGAAGGCATGGGCCATATGCTCAGAAAAGCACCGGGCGCCCGAATGCTTGCTTTAAGCTATTACGGACGCCCAGATTTGCCTTTGCATTCAGAGCTCACAACTACGATAGTTGATTTTCTTCAGAAGAACTAGAGGAGTTCGTTTGCCAAATTGGCCAATTCACTTCGCTCCCCTTTCTCCAGTGTGATATGGGCATATAGTGGTGTGCCTTTCAGCTTGTCTACCAAATAGCTCAATCCGTTTGATTGTTCATCGAGATACGGCGTATCAATCTGATTGATATCTCCAGTAAAAATGAACTTTGAGTTTTCACCCGCACGTGTAATTATCGTCTTGATTTCGTGTGGTGTGAGGTTCTGCGCTTCATCCACAATGAAAATGACATTTGACAAGCTTCGACCGCGAATGTATGCGAGTGGAGTGACGAGAATCTTCTCGCTGTTCACCATGTCTTCAATTTGTTTGTACTGGCGATCTCTTTCGGAGAACTGATTCTTGATGTATTTCAGATTATCCCAGAGCGGCTGCATGTATGGATTCACCTTCTGCTCTGCGTCTCCTGGCAGGAATCCAATATCTCTATTCGAAAGAGGAACAATCGGGCGGGCTAAGTAGATCTGTTTGAAGTTTCTCCGTTGCTCAAGGCTACCTGCAAGCGCCAATAGCGTCTTACCCGTACCCGCAACTCCAGTGAGCGTCACCAGCTTGATGTTGTCGTCTAGAATAGCATGAAGTGCGAAGGTTTGTTCCGCATTCCGAGGTTTTACGCCATAGAAAGACTTCTTCTCAATATGTTCAAGAGATTCAGAATGCGCATTGAAAAAGGCTAGGCTGCTGCTTCTCGTTCCTTTGAGGATGTAGAACTTATTATCTACCGGCTTGATCTTCTTTGTCAGCTTCGTAAGACTATCTCTCTGAATATGTCCATCAGCGTAAAGCTTGTCAATCACCTTTTGCGGGAACGTATTGATTTGCTCTTTACCCGTGTAGATGTTCGAGATGTCCTCGATTTTACCCGTTTGATAATCCTCCGCATTTAACCCTAAAGCTTTTGCCTTCAGACGTAGGTTTATGTCTTTCGTAACGAGGATCACGGAACGAGTCGGCTCATCGCTCTCTAGCTTCAGCGCAGCATTTAGGATGCGGTGATCCATCTTGTGCGAAGCGAACACCTTTTGAGCATCTACTTTGTCGCCGGTTACCGACATCACCACCTTGAACTTACCTCGTTTCGGACCGTTCAGATTAATCCACTCGTTCACCTTCTCGGTTCCCGCTTTCTTATCTAGGAATCTGATAAATTCCCGAGCTTCATAATTCTTGGTATCATTCCCCTTCTTAAATTCGTCGAGCTCTTCCAAAACCGTAATCGGAATGGCAACGTCGTGTTCATCGAAGTTGAGAATGGCATTGTGATCAAAAAGGATCACAGATGTATCGAGCACAAAAATCTTCTTTGTTGATTTCTTCGCCCGTGTGGTTTTAGTCGGCATAGATTTATTCGTTTGTCAAAAGATAAAGAACCCCTATTCCGAATCACAATTTTTTGAAGGGTAAGTATCAACAAGATGAGGTCCAAATCTGTTGGTAACTTGTCGCTAATCGCCCATGCGATTTACGTACATTTAATGTTCGGCTCATCGCGAACCCCACAGAATCCAATAAACGTTTTCCAACGTGATACAAGCAGATCCACAAACCATTTCCTCCATCTTTCCACTGTTTACCGACCAAAGACTTTTGAATGTGTTGGCCGACAGAGGAACCATCCGAACCTACGCTGCAGGCGACTATGTAATGGACCGAGGAATGCCCGTTGAGTTCATTCCACTTCTTCTCACCGGAAGTCTGCGTATTATGAGGAGAGATGATGAGGATAAGGAACTCCTACTCTACTATCTACGCGCTGGCGAAACCTGTGCTAGCAGCCTCACTTGCTGTATGGGGAAAACGAATAGCGAAGTGGAAGCTCTTGCTGAAGAAGACACCGAAGTTCTGGCTATCCCTTCAAACTTGGTGGACGAATGGATGGAAGAATTTCCGGAATGGAAGGCCTTCGTTATGCGCATTTACCACGACAGATTTCAAGAGTTGCTCGAAACGATCGACGCCATAGCCTTCCAGCAACTGGACGAGCGCTTGATGCGCTACTTTAACGAGCGTATCGACAATCAGGGTGGCGACAATGTCATTAAAGCGAGTCACCAAGAGATTGCCAACGACCTACATTCTAGTCGTGAAGTAATCAGTCGTTTATTGAAGCAAATGGAGAAAAACGGCATGGTTACCCTTGGACGCAACCGTGTGGAGGTTCTAGAATCGTGATTTGAGTCACGTTTCATGAAAGCCAAGCTTCGCATCTTTGTCCTATCAAAATTGAAAAAGGAGTCTATATGAACGTAGAACAGATATATACTAATTGTCTCGCCGAAGCAGCATACTACATCACTTCTAACGGAGAAGCCGCTGTTATCGATCCGCTTCGCGAGAGCGAGCCATACCTTGAGCGACTCGAACGCGATGGCGTGAAACTCAAGTACATCTTCGAAACACACTACCACGCAGATTTCGTTTCAGGGCACCTTGACCTTGCTCGCAAGACCGGAGCCACCATTGTATACGGTCCAAAGGCAAATCCAACTTTTGAGGCTCACGAAGCCACAGACAACGAGGTTTTTAAGATTGGCGATGTTTCCCTGAAAGTCCTCCACACCCCAGGTCATACACAAGAGTCAACCACATTCCTTCTTATCGACGAAAACGATGAGGAACGTGCAATCTTTACTGGAGATACGCTTTTCTTAGGAGATGTAGGCCGCCCAGACCTTGCGATCAAAACCGACTTAACCCAAGAAGATTTGGCGAGCATGTTGTTCGATTCACTTCGGAACAAGATTATGCCTTTGCCAGATTCTATTACGGTATACCCGGGACATGGCGCGGGTTCTTCATGTGGAAAGAATCTTTCCTCAGACACGGTCGATACCTTGGGAAACCAGAAACGTACCAACTATGCGCTACGAGAAAACATGTCTCGTGAAGAGTTTGTAAAGGAAGTGACAGAAGGATTGGCGCCACCGCCGCAGTATTTCCCTGAGAACGCCCGCATGAACAAGTTTGGCTACGACTCTATTGATGACATCATGAAGCGAGGAGTTCGTCCGCTATCTGCGAGTGATGTGCAATCAGATATGGAGGCTGGAGCACTTGTATTAGATACGCGAAGTGCTGCGAAATTCGTGGAGGCTCACATTCCAAACAGCATGTTTATTGGCATTGATGGTAACTTTGCCATGTGGGTTGGCGCTTTGATTACCGATTTAAAGCGCAGAATTGTTTTCTTGGCCGATGAAGGTCGCGAAGAAGAAGTAGTGAAGCGATTGGCCCGTGTGGGTTACGATCACGCTGTTGGGTACCTTGATGGAGGTATCGAATCTTGGAGTACTGCGGGCTTTGATACCAAGTCTTCAAAATCGATTTCTGCCGACGAGTTTAACAAGCGCTTCTCTGCCGGTGAAAAGAATGTAGTAGATGTTCGCAAGCCAGGTGAATACAACCGTCGTCATGTGGAAAACGCCCTACTTTACCCCTTGGATGACATCCTAAGAGAAATGGGAACGTTAGACCGTGAAAACGACGCCTTCATTCACTGTGCAGGTGGATATCGATCGGTGATTGCATTATCCATGCTTGAAGCAGAAGGATACACCAACCTTACGAATGTTGAAGGAGGATTTAAAGCCATTGAAGGATTAAACGACGTCACGCTTACCAACGAGGTGACCTGTTCATCAACGGCTTCTTAATATCGAGTGAATTGATTTCATGGAGGCGGCAGAGAAATCTGTCGCCTTTTTTATGATAAATAATCGATCAGATCCGATGCGACTACCGCGTGCTCTCCTCTATCAATGGCAACTTCTTCACCTGCTCTACCGTGAAGCCAAGCACCGAGAATCGCGGCCTTAAGTGGCGCAATGCCTTGTGCAAGAAGGCCGGTTATCAACCCCGACAATACATCTCCACTACCTCCTGCTGCCATGGCAGGGTGACCACTCCCGTTGAAGTAAACATTACCGCTCGAGTCGCAAATGGCGGAATAGGCACCTTTAAGTAGAACTATGCAATGGTGATCTTTAGCCCATCTTCGCGCGGCTTCAAGTCGAGAAATTGAATCCCCAAACTCTACACCCGTCATCGTATGAAATTCGCCGGCATGGGGTGTTAATACTGAGTTGGCTGGCAACTTCGACCAAGAATCTGTAATGCTCATAAGGTGCAAGGCATCCGCATCAATGAGCAGAGGAACTTGAACATCTTCAAGCAGGGCTGTGAGTGCATTGAAACTGGACTTCTCCCTTCCTAAACCTGGTCCAATGCCGACTGCCGTTATCCTCTTGGGTATTGGAATGGACGTGATTGACGTCTCGCTATGGTCGAGCTGCACCATTGCCTCCGGAGCGCTGATTTGCAGAACGTCACACCCCATGCTAGGAATATGGGTGGTGACCAATCCAGCGCCACTTCTCAAACAAGCTTTGGTGGCTAGAACGGCTGCGCCTAACATTCCTTTATGTCCGGCTGCAATCAAGGCGTGACCGTAATCCCCTTTGTGGCTGAAGGCCTTTCTATCTTGTCGAATTCCAACAACGTCATACCCTGTAGTCAAGTGATATGGGGTGTCGATATCATGAATCTTTTCTTCGTCGAGGCCAATATCCATCACGTGGACATCGCCTGTGTATTCACCCAATCCAGCCACCATGAAACTTAGCTTGGGAAACTGAAACGTGAGCGTGTGCGTCGCTTCGACACATTCGCTAAGTTTTATAGTTGAATCGAGATCGGAAGGTAAACCGGTGGGAACATCAATACTAATCACATGGTCGTATCCCTCTTGAATGGCTTGAACTACATCTTTTAAAATGCCGCGGAGCGGTTTGTCGAGGCCTATGCCCAATATGGCGTCAATGGCAACGGCGGTTTCGTCAACTTCGGGCATTTCCTTCTTGGCGTTGACGTAGTGAACATCAAGCTTAACTTCGGCTAAGCGCTCTATGTTTCTGGTGAAATTTGAAGTACCTGAACTCCTGTGCGCAATGGCGAAAACTTGTACGGAATACCCTGCGAGCGCGAGGTGACGCGCGATGGCCAATCCATCTGCCCCGTTGTTTCCCATACCACAGAAAACGTGGAAGGAGACGGAGTGATCATACGCTTCAATAATCCAATCTGAACATGTACTGGCAGCTCTTTCTACAAGATCGATTGACGAAATTGGCTCGTTTTCGATGGTTGCCTGATCAATCTCTCTAATTTGACTTGCGGAGAATAGCTTCATGAATGTTCTTTACTTGAGGAATGAGCGGTTGCTTTTCATCATTCAATATAATGAAATCGGCAAGCTCCGCCTTTTTTTCGTCAGACCATTGTGCATCCATCCTAGACTTCACTTGTTCTGTGGTAGATCCATCTCGATCTTTCACGCGCTGAATACGCAGGTCCTCTGGTGCTGTAACTAGGATATTGAAATCTGACAGGACATGTCCGCCCGTTTCGAACAGGATTGCCGCTTCCTTCAACACATAAGGTGAATCCTGTTCTGCGCTCCACTTGTCAAAATCTCGCCCCACTGCAGGATGAACGAGGGCGTTGACGGTCTTTCTCTCTTCCGGATTATTGAAGATGCGTTCGGCTAACCACGGGCGATTCAAACGTCCTTCGGTATACAACTCTTCGCCAAATGCACCTTTTAGTTCTGAAACAAGCTCATCATCGTGTTCCATCAACCACTTGGCCCGATCATCGGCATAATAACAGGGAATATTGAAAGCTTCGAAGATCTTTGCTACGGTACTCTTTCCGCTTCCGATACCTCCGGTCAATCCAACTTGTATCACTTTCGACATTATTCGACTTCGATTATTTCGACATAGCGTGGGGCCCAGTCTACAATCTCGGCAAAGTCTGGATGGTGAACAAACTTCACGGGTACTTCGGCATCGCCGGATAAGATTCGTTCTACTTCGGCTCGAATCATGCTTCCTTGAAGTCGACTATACTCATCGAGAGGCACTCTGCACTTCACTGAAACCTTGTTAGGAATAGGCTTCCATGAAAGTCTACTTCCCACTTTATTAAGCTCTACATCAACCCACTTCTCCGTATAAGGAGCCACTTTTTGAACGATTTCGAGTTCTTCAACCGGACTGAGCACACCTTCGGGAGCTACAATTTCCCAGGTAATATTTACGTCCTCCTCTACCCCAGTCATAGCAAAAACTGGGGTTTTGAAAACCGACATGGTATCGAGAACTTCAGGAGGTCCGAATAAGAATATGGTATCTGGATTGACTTCCGGAGCACCATGCTTGTAATAGGGATGCTCAAACTGAAGATCGAGCCGCGCTACTACTGGCAGGGCTTTGCGCTGGAGCGTGCTGGTATGAATCCACAAGGTATCAGATAATGTCCATTCGACATGTCCAGGCACATCGTCTGTGGTAGCCTCGGAAAAAGCTTCTGGCGACAAGTACAAGTCGGTGGTTCCTCCTCTTTCGAAGGCCTTAAAAGACAGTTCAATTTGATCTTGTGACTTCCACATTTCACGCAGGGCGTAAAGTCCACCGGATTTCGACACCACGGAAACTGTTTTTGGAGGATCCAAGATCATTCTATCGTGGGGTGTATCGATGAGAAGGATTGGCACTTCAACGGTTGTTCTGAACTTATTCTGACCAAGTTGGAGTAAGGACCACAGGAAAAACGACAGCACTAAAAAGCCGAATCGACTAAGCCACAGGGCTCTTTTAGACTTCCATTTTTTATTGGGTGCTGCCATGGTGGGAAAATAGGGAAGAATTTGGACTAATGGGCTATGGGAGGGTTAGAGGGTTAGAGGGTTAGAGGGTTAGAGGGTTAGAGGGTTAGACCTTTGGACTAAGAGACTCATGGACTGCGTGGATGATGTTCCGACTGGAAGTTCCGACTGGAAGTTCCGACTGCAAGTTCCGACTGCAAGTTCCGACTGCAAGGAGGAATCCCGAGAGGCGAAGCCGATTCGGGAGAGGGTCAGAGGGTTAGATGGTCAGACGCAGAGACTGCGTCGACTCTAGAGAGTGTCAAGCCTGATGGCTCACGTCTCACGCCTTTATCTATTGCGGTTTTGCTTTTTGCGATTTTGCGAGAAACACAATTTTGCAGCTTGCCCGCCAGCCGGCGGTAGAAATACATCTCGTTATAACCACATCCCACGAGCATCACCCACAAAAAAAATCCCCCACCAACCGGCAGAGGATTCTTCAAATCGCTTTGGTGAAGCTTACTTCTTCTTGTCGCTCTTCTTGTCTTCTTTTGGAAGATACTGAGCGCTCAGTTCCTTAGAAATGGCAGACTTCTCGAGTTTCATACGGCCGCCATCAACTTCAAGAATGATGTACGTGTCTCCTACTTCTTGGATCTTTCCGTGAATACCTGAAGTGGTCACGACTTTCATTCCCTTGTTGATTTGATCGCGGAATTTCGTCTCCTCCTTCTGCTTTCTTGCCTGTGGACGAAGGAAGAAGAGCCAAATGATTCCGATCATGAGGACCATCATCAAAATGGTTTGCATACCGCCGCCACCTTGGGCTTGAAGGAACATAGCTGATAAATTCATTCTTTCTCTTTTCTTGAGATATTCTAGAGATTACTCTCTTATTGAGCGCCGTTAATTACGTTCGCCTTGATATTAAGTACGGTTGTTGGAGGCGTGGTGTTAGCCGTGATAGTCACGCGCTTTTGAGTCATACCACTCTTGTTTGAAGAGTTGAAGCTCACCTTCATCTCCCCTGTTTCACCAGGCTGGATTGGAGTACGTGGCCATTCTGGCACTGTACATCCGCAGCTTCCTTTAGCGTTGCTGATAATCAATGGCGCATCACCTGTGTTTGTGAACGTGAACACGGTCTGAACCGTTCTGCCCTCTTCAACGTCGCCGAAATCATGCGTGGTTTCGTTGAATTCAAAAGCAGGAGATCCAGAAGCTGTTACGTCAGCCGCGCTAATGCCAGCCTCTTCCGAATCGTTGTAATTCACAGCAGCTGTGTTGTCATCCTTGATTTTGCTAGAAGCATTGTCGCATGACGCCAACGCGAATACCGACAAAAGTGCCAATGTTCCGAAGCTATATTTCATATTAATTTCTGTTTTTATTGTTCCGACATCAAATATACGGCTACATCAATCCTCGACCAACTTTCACAATCTTCTTCTCATCCTTAAGCTGCAAAACGAGCTTGTCGAGAATACCATTGATAAACTGTCCAGACTTGGGTGTGCTGTACTCTTTGCTCAAATCGATATACTCATTGAGCGTAACCTTAACCGGAATCTGGTCGAAATGCATCATCTCCGAAATCGCCATTTTCATGAGCAAAATGTCAATGGCTGCAATACGATCGGTATCCCAGTTTCTAGTTTTCGACGAAATCAACTTCTCATTTTCGTCTCCCTCATTAACCGTATGACGCAATAAGAGTTCACCGAACTCGGCATCGTCATCATCCTTAAACAAGCTTACCGTGAGCTTTGCAGATGATAAATCATAACCGTCAGGTAGATCGGCAGCAGATTTAGGATCGGCCTCAGAGTTCAACGAAATCTTAGAGAAAACTACCCCATCAACTTCCTGGAATGACTTGAACGTCTTCACCACAAACATTTGAGCGGCATCGAGATCGTCTGCCCAGTGCATCGAAATGTCTTCGTACAACTGGTGCATAGTTTCATTGTTCGTCAGGAACTCCGCATAAAAGATCTTGAGAAGTTGCTTGTCCTCCTTCAAAGAGTCCTTTCCGCTATTCATGTAACGTTCAAAGGTTTCGCTCTCTCTGAAATTGGTAAAAATCTTCTGCAAGATTTCGCGGTTTTCACCCCAATGAACTTTGTGGTCTTCAAACTCTCTTTGAAGCGGAGCATTGTTCGCTAAAGCGCGCAAAACTCTGTTATTCACAAACTTCATGTTCGGCTTGAGGTCTTCTTCTGTCGGACGGAACTTATTGCGATTCTTCTCGATGCGCTCCTCCGCTAGGCGGTGCATTTCGATGAAGATTCTGAGCTCGTACAAGTAGAGCTCATAGATTCTATCCAAATTCTTATCGAGCTCCTTCAAAGCTAGGCGCAAGTCTGCGTCTGGCCCTTGAGAGAGACCGTAAAGCGATTGAAGAACTTTGATCCGAATATGTCGGCGCGTTAGCATGCTTGTTTGGTTTGGGGAGGACTTAGCCTCTCATTTGTTTGCGTTTGGCCTCCACTCTTTCTTCTGCAAGCTTCAGTGCTGCAGCGTGGGTAGTGATTCCGTGTGTTTCAGCATCGGTGAGGATGCGAAGCGTTGTATTGTAGATATCTTCCGTTCTGCGAAGGGCTTCTGCGCGATCGTACTTGGCGATTTCAGAGTACACATTGATGAGTCCTCCTGCATTGATCAAGAAATCTGGAGCATAAACTACGCCTCTATCTTGAAGCAACTTACCGTGTCGTACTTCGTCAGCCAATTGGTTGTTGGCCGCTCCGGCAATAACCTCTGCTTTCAAGCGACCAATGGTGTCGTCATTTACCGTGGCACCGAGCGCACATGGAGCGTAGATGTCCATATCCAAATCGTAGATATTCTCTCTAACAATCTCAGCATTGTACGTATTGGCAATACGCTCCAAAGTATCTTCGTGGATGTCATTGATCATGACTTTAGCGCCTGATTCGGTCAAATGCTTTACAAGGGTCTCTCCAACGTGTCCAACACCTTGCACAAGCACTTTCTTACCTCCCAAGTCATCGCTGCCCCAACGGTACTTTGCAGAAGCTTTCATTCCCATGAATACGCCGTAAGCCGTTACTGGAGATGGATCTCCACTTCCGCCCATCGACTCTGGAATACCTGTTACGTGATCGGTTTTCATCTTCACCATCTCCATGTCGTGCGTATTGATACCCACGTCCTCTGCGGTGATGTAGTTTCCAGAAAGTCGGTTTACAAATTCACCGAATTTCTGCATCATTTCGTCGGTTTTATGCTGACGGCTATCGCCGATGATAACGGCTTTACCGCCACCGAGATTCAAACCAGAAATAGATGCTTTGTAGGTCATGCCTCGAGAAAGGCGTAGAACATCGCGTACAGCCTCTGCGTCGTTGGCGTAATTCCACATACGGGTTCCGCCTAGAGCTGGGCCGAGAACGGTGCTGTGTACTCCGATAATAGCTTTAAGTCCTGTCTCTTCATCGTTGCAAAAAACGAGCTGCTCGTGGCCGAGGAATGCGTCGTTTTCGAACACACTTTGCAGGTTCGCAGTTGATTTAGAAGGTTCCTGAACGATCATAACACGTGATATATAAGTTCGACTATGGGTTTCATCTGCCGTTCTTAACTCGGATTAGTCGTGTCTATCGACTTGCGATGTTGTAACTTTGAACCGAAGTGTAAAAGAACGGTTGTATCTGTTTTCACAATTAAGCGCTGCGAAGGTAGCAATTTTCACCACGAACACATTCATGAAATCATTAGCTGCACTCAATAAATATTTCCTCCGTTACTGGTGGTTGTTGGCACTCGGTGTTCTCTTCGTAATTGCATCTGTCCTCTTTCAAATTTATCCGGCCATTGCCATCCGCGAAGCGCTTGATAAGATTAATGAAACGGTAGAATCGGCTGGTAGTATGAGCGAAGCCGATTGGGACGGCGTTACGAGTCAACTTGTCAACTTTGGTTTGCTCATCATTGGCTCTTCCCTTATCTCTGGTTTCTTCACCTTCCTCATGCGCCAAACCATCATTGTGATGTCACGTCACATTGAGTTTGACCTTAAGAATGATGTGTACAAGCACTACCAAGAGCTCAGTCTGGCTTTTTACAAGAGAAACAGCACGGGCGACCTTATGAACCGAATTTCCGAAGACGTTAGTCGTGTTCGAATGTATATCGGTCCCGGCGTAATGTACACCGTGCGCACCGTACTCATGACGGTTATCGTCATCACCATCATGCTAGGCATCAATGTAAAACTCACCCTTCTTACTCTTGCACCTCTTCCCGTGCTAGTGTATGTGATATATAAGGTGAGCGACATGATCAATAAGCGAAGCTTAAAAGTACAGGCAAAGTTGAGCGACATAAGCACCTACGTTCAAGAGACATTCTCTGGGATTCGTGTCGTAAAAGCCTACGCTCAAGAGAAGAAACAGTACGAAGATTTCAAGGTTGAAGCAGACGAATACCATCGTTTGAATGAACGTCTATATCGCATCAACGCCCTCTTCATGCCGGTTATGCTATTGTTGATAGGCATGAGTACAGTAATCACTGTGTACGTCGGAGGTGTGCAAGCGATTGAGGGAACGATAACGGTTGGAAACATCGGAGAGTTCGTTTACTACGTATTCATGCTCACATGGCCCGTAGCTTCTATTGGTTGGGTAACGAGTATCGTACAAAGGGCGGCGGCCTCACAAGAGCGCATCAATGAGTTTTGGTCTACCCAGCCAGAAATCGTCAATTCGAATCCTGAAGCCGCAGAATACACGGGCGAAATAGAGTTTAAGGATGTCAGCTTCGTTTATCCAGACAGCGGCATTCGCGCTTTGAACAAGGTAAACTTCAAAGTTAAAGCAGGAAACACCTTGGCGATTGTCGGCAAAACAGGCTCTGGTAAATCGACCATCGCTACACTCATAGGTCGACTATTTGATCCAACCGAAGGTTCTGTAACGGTCGACGGGGTTGATCTGAAAGAAATCAACCTTGACGCTTTGAGAAATCAGTTGGGGTATGTTCCTCAGGAGGGCTTTCTCTTCTCTGAAACCATTGGGAACAATATTGGTTTTGGATTGGACAATGCCACGCAGGAAGATATTGAGGAGGCTGCCAAAAATGCGCATGTCCACCACAACATCATCGATTTCCCTAACGGATACGAAACGAGAGTTGGCGAGCGTGGCATTACCCTTTCTGGAGGACAAAAGCAGCGTGTTTCGATTGCCCGAGCTATCATTAAGAAACCTAGAATATTGATTTTCGACGACAGCTTGTCGGCTGTGGATACGGAGACTGAAGATATCATTCTAAATAGCTTGGCTAAAATGATTAACCGCAGTACGACGGTAATCATTGCCCATAGAATATCGAGTGTTAAGCACGCAGATCAGATCCTTGTTCTAGACAATGGCGAGGTAGTTGAAAGCGGCAGCCACACTGAACTCATGGAGCTTGAAGGAGCGTACAAGAAAATGTACGACCAACAGCTACAAACCGAAGCGGAGGAGCAGGTATAAATCACCTTTTTTGAGGTATTATTTCAGCGCTTATTTGCCTGAAATATAGGAGCAATAAGCCATGGCCAATCAGTTGACAGCTATTGGGGGTGTTAGATTATGTGAAATCTTTTTTTAGATTTGGTCAGATAACCTATGAAACACCCAACTGATGATGGATCCCAAGAAAATGAACGGGAAAGAAGAAATATTCTCTAAAGTGATGCGCGCAGGTCGCCGCACTTATTTCTTCGATGTTCGTGCAACCAGAGCTGACGACTACTACCTCACCATCACTGAAAGCAAGAAGCAGGTTGGTCCTGACGGACAGGAACAATACAAGAAGCACAAGCTTTACCTCTACAAGGAAGATTTCGCGCAGTTTTGCGAAATTCTCGAAGAAGTCACCGACTACATTGTGAGCCGAAAAGGCACTGAAGTAATTTCAGACACACATGACCCGAATTATCACGTTGCTCAAGCTGAAGTTGTAGAAAACGACTCGGAAACTGAGGAAACGGTGAAGCAATTCAGTGATGTAAAGTTCGAGGACATTTAAAATTTGAGAAAACCCTTGAGCTGATTTCGCAGCACTTGGACCGTATCGGCATCGACGAATGAACCATCGTCATCCAGCAGATCATCAAGTTTCGAGATCGGAACCTTGGCTGAGTAGACCTCTACTTTGAGGTGGTGAAGAACATGTGTGAGGTGATCCATCCCTCTCAAGTTCCCTGCCCTTCCACTCGCTACGCCAACTAAAGCGGCTTTCTTCCCATGCCAGATACTGGGACTCACACCATCTAAGAAAGCTTTAAAAACCCCGGGGTAGCTTCCGTTATACTCGGGAGAAATGACCACGAGCTTGTCGGCTGGTACAATCTTATTTTGAATAAGCTCGGATACAATCTCGGTTCGGTTTCCGAAGGTATCGGTAACGATAAAATCAGATGGAAGCTCGGCCATTTGGAAGACTGAAACCTCCTCACCTTGCTCCTCGATTAGAGATTTATATACTTCAACCACCTTAAGTGTTTGATTCTTCGGACGGTTGGTTGCGCAGATTATAGTAATCATCAAAACTGTTCATAAAATTCGTCAACGTGAGGCTATTCTTACCCGAGGCTGACGAATGACTTTTGTACTTTTAACTCGTCTATAAAGACATTGCGATTCCTCCCCTCACACGCCTATTTCACAGGACGAAATCGGGGACAAAATTCAGAAACATAACCGAGAATGGGTAAAATCGTTGCAATTGCCAATCAAAAAGGTGGCGTAGGAAAGACAACCACTGCTGTGAATCTCGCTGCAGCACTGGGTGTATTGGAAAAGAAGGTATTATTGATTGATGCAGATCCTCAGGCTAACGCAACTTCGGCCTTGGGCTTCGATCCCGACAATATTCAATTAGGAACATATCAAGCTATCGAGCACGAAGCCGATGTAAAGGATATTGTTCTCAAAACGGAGACCCCAAATGTAGACTTGGTACCAGCTCACCTCGACTTGGTAGCAGTTGAAATCGAATTGGTAGATAAAGATCGCCGTGAGTACATGCTCAAGAGCGCGCTTAAAGGAGTGGCTGCCAACTACGACGTAGTGCTGATTGACTGTGCACCATCGCTAGGATTGATTACCCTGAACGCGCTAACTGCTGCTGATTCGGTAATTGTTCCTATTCAGTGCGAGTACTTTGCACTTGAAGGCTTGGGCAAATTGTTGAATACAATCAAGAGCGTCCAACAGCTTCACAATCCGGATTTGGATATTGAGGGGCTGCTCCTCACCATGTTCGACCAGCGTTTGAGACTTTCAAATCAGGTGGTTGACGAAGTGAAGAATCACTTCCAGCAGATGGTTTTCGACACCATAATTCAGCGCAATGTGCGTTTGAGTGAGGCGCCGAGTTTCGGCGAATCTATTATCATGTACGACGCAACAAGTAACGGTGCGGTGAATTATCTTAATTTAGCCCGCGAATTCCTGTCGCGAAACGGCAGCGCCCAAAAAGCAACCGCAGAAGCTTAAGATGACCGCAAAGAAGAAGCAAGCCCTCGGAAAAGGACTTTCCGCCCTCCTCAAAGACCCATCTACAAATGTGAGTTCAGCTAAAGATGAACGCGCACCCGAAGTTGTTGGTCACATTGCGGAGGTTGATATTGATAGCATTGAAGTCAATCCATTTCAACCTCGAACTCATTTCGACAAAGGTGCTTTGGAAGACCTTTCCAATTCCATCAAGGAACTTGGAATCGTTCAACCCATCACCGTACGAAAGGTTGGCTTTAACGAGTACCAGCTGATTTCAGGGGAACGTCGTTTTCGTGCATCGAAGATGGCTGGACTCACCTCCATCCCAGCATATGTGCGCATCGCGGATGACCAGAGCATGCTCGAAATGGCGCTTGTCGAGAATATCCAACGCCAGGATCTCGATGCCATCGAAATTGCTTTGAGCTATAAACGACTCATTGAAGAATGCGACCTCACCCAAGAGCAGATGTCGGATCGCGTTGGGAAAAAGCGCTCGACAGTTACCAATTATCTTCGCCTTCTCAAGCTTCAACCGTTGATTCAAGCCGGTATTCGCGATAGAATGCTGAGCATGGGACACGCCCGAGCGCTTGTGAATGTGGAAGACGAAAACGAACAACTTAAGATCTACCGCGATATCATCGCGAACGACCTAAGCGTTCGTCAAGTTGAAGATCGCGTACGTCAGCTTAAAGAACCAACCAGAGCAAGTAATACTAGCGAGGTTGAGACGCCCGACGAGATTCTCGAGTTGAAGTCGCAGCTTGCAGGATACTTTAACGCTAAAGTTGACGTAAAGCGAAATGCTAAAGGAAAGGGAAGCCTCGTTATCAAGTTCGATTCAGATAGAGATCTGGAACGAATCATTGAATTAATCAACCGTTGATAGCGAAAGCCAATCATATTTTCATGCTAACAGCGGCCCTAGTGCTGCTGTTGTCATTTCAGGGCCACGCTCAGGTTACTGTTGAGCAAGACACTGTGAAGGAGTTCCCCAGCATGGAAGCGAGTCAAGATTTATTTCGACTAGGCGATGACGAGTCGCTGAAGGACACCTCAGAATATGTTTCAAGAGATACTGGCCACTCCCCTGCCACAGCTACATGGCTCAGCGTCGCTTTGCCCGGAGCTGGCCAGGTGTACAACGGTAGATGGTGGAAGGTGCCAATCATTTACACAGGATTTGCTGTCAGCGGGTATTACATCTATGAGAACAACCGTCAGCTAAACATTTGGTCGGAGATTATCGATCAACGCCTGGACAGCACCCAAACGGACATTTACGAAGGTATCTATTCTGATAATCAGCTCTTCACGATTCAAAATTCCTATCGGAGATACCGAGATTTGAGCATCATATTTACGGTGGCGATTTACGGACTGCAGATTCTTGACGCCAATGTAGATGCTCACCTGTATAATTTTGATGTAACCGATGACATCTCTTTGAACTGGGAACCTACCTTAGCGGCAGACCCGCGGTTTAATGGGTTGATTTATGGAGCATCAGTAAGTATTAGATTTTAGCCATGAACATCGCGATTCTGGGATACGGAAAGATGGGTAAGATCATCGAGAAAATGGCCACCGAACGAGGTCATTCTGTACCATTAAAGGTTGGACGTGAAGGATTTGTCGCATCTGACCTAGACGACATTGACGTCGCCATTGATTTCTCACTTCCAAGCGTGGCCTTTGAAAACATCACTGCTTGTTTAAAGGCTGGAGTACCGGTTGTTTCTGGGACTACGGGCTGGCTCGAAAAGAAACCCGAAGTAGAAGCGCTTTGCAAAGAGGTGAACGGAAGCTTCCTTTACGCATCCAACTTCTCGTTAGGTGTGAACTTGTTCTTCGCTCTAAATAAGCATCTGGCGAACTTGATGAACCCGCATGACTATCGCGCATCGATGCTTGAGGTACATCACACACAAAAGCTCGATGCTCCTAGTGGTACGGCGATTACCTTAGCTGAAGACTTAATTGACAATAGCGATTCGCTCAGCTCTTGGAAACTCGTTGAGAAAAATGAGGATGCTGAAAAAGGTGAACTTCCAATCCGAGCGGAGCGAGTTGACCCTACACCTGGAACGCATGTCATCAACTATTCATCGGAGATTGATGACATTGAAATAAAACACACGGCACACAATCGCAATGGATTTGCCCTTGGCGCCGTTATAGCTGCCGAATTCCTTTTTGAAAACCCGGGAATTCAAACGATGAATAACGTACTTGGACTGAACTAACCCCTCTACGCATACACCGTTATGATGTATTTGTACTTCTTCGTTGGGCTCGCCCTTTACCGCGGCCTAATCACATGGAAATTCTACACTGCCGCAGGTCGACAAGCCTGGGAAGCCTTTGTTCCTTTCTACAACACCTATGTGCTTCTTCAAATCACGGAGCGTCCAAAATGGTGGATTTTCATCTACTATGTTCCTGTGGTAGACAACGTAATGGCCATCATTCTTACGTATGAGCTATTACACATGTTCAACTTCAGAAAAATCACATTTGCGATTCTTTCTGTTGTCACTCTAGGTCTCTACCTCGGGTATTTGAACTATACCCAGCCGCTAAACTATGGTCAGCGTGACGATTCTTGGATTAAGAAAAACCTCGGTACTACGGTCAACGCCATCCTCTTTGCGGTGGTCGCTGCTACCCTCATCCGATCTACAACTTTCGAATCGTATACGATCCCGACTGGCTCTATGGAAGAGTCTCTCTACACAGGTGACTTCCTCTTTGTGAGCAAGATGCACTACGGGGTTCGACTTCCTATCACGCCATTCACCGTTCCACTACTTCACAACGAATTGCCGTTGATTGGAGGGAAATCGTATTCGGATCTCGTTCAACTCCCATACGTTCGTTTGCCAAAGTTCACTGAGGTACAATTGAACGACCCCGTAGTTTTCAACTATCCGGCCGATTCAGATCACGATCCAATCGACAAAAAGATGAACTACGTAAAGCGATGCGTAGGCACTCCGGGAGATTCCATCAAAATTGTGGACGGCGTTCTATTCATTAATGGGGTTGAAAATCAGCTGCCAGACCGAGCCAAGCGCCAGATTAGCTATTATGTGCAGCTTGACCAGGGTTTCATTTTGAATGAAAACGGACTTGAATACCTACGTGAAAAATTTGAGGTTGACCCAAGTGATATTCAACCTGGACTAGGTACCGTTCAACAATCGGCACAGGCGAGCAAATGGAGGTTCACAATGACAGAAGAGAACGCTCAAGCCATGCGCGAATCTGGTTTTGCAAAGCAGATGGAACCTGTGATTCTTGAATACGGAAATCCTTCGTCCTTCAATCCTGATGAAAGCCGAATCATGGAAGCATCTGCACGTCAGATGTTTATGAACAATAACATCCATGAACCGATTCAGTATAAATGGACCATTGATAACTACGGATCTGTTTGGATTCCTCAAGAGGGAGCTACGATTGAGCTCAATGAGAAGAATCTCGACTTTTACTACAAGGCTATTACAGTTCACGAGGGCAACACCCTCGAACAGATTGATGGTAAGTACGTGCTGAACGGTGAAGAGGCCTCTACTTACACCTTCAAACAAGACTATTTCTGGATGATGGGAGACAACCGTCACAATTCACTCGACAGCCGCTTTTGGGGATTCGTACCTGAAACTCATTTGGTAGGTAAGCCAGTGTTTATTTGGATGAGTTACGATAAATACGCTCCGGGTGCTAAGAAAATCAGAAATGAGCGCGTCTTCACCACTGTGAATGGTTCGGGTGAGAGATTCTCGTACTTGCTTCCATTTGGTATAATCGTGGTTCTCTGGACCCTCATTGGACGTTACCGTCGCAAGAAGAAGGCTCAGGCCTAACCCATGAAGCCAGCCGTATTCTATCCCGCCCTCTTCCCTCCTACGTCGTACATGGCATGGTTGATTTCCGAAAAGGCGAGTTGGAATACGGCTGCCGCATTTCAAAAAGGTTCATGGCGTAATAGGTACCGAATCTATGGTCCCAACGGAACAATGGACCTCTCCGCTCCCATAGATCACTCATCGGACAAATCGAGTTTGAGCAATATCAAGCTTGAACGTCGAAACAATTGGACCGAGAAAGAGTGGCGCGCCCTTCAAACTGCGTATCGGAATGCTTCTTTTTTTGAAGCAATTGAAGACGAGTTGTCGCGTATCATTTTGAAGGAACATGATTTCCTACTTGATCGAATTGAAGAAGCGATGAATTGGATGTGTGGACAATTGCGTTGTGATGCGCCGGCTGACTCATCAGAACAACCTTTGGAGCTGATGTCCATCAAGCCTTCAAAGGCAGTCGATGGAGTAGAATATCGACAAGTGTTTTCGCACAAACATGGGTTTCAATCGAATTTGAGCACGCTTGATTTACTCATGAATGAAGGTCCTTTGGCCTATGACATTCTACAGCGACAAGCGAAGCTTTTTCCATTCTCTCAAGAATGACCTCATCTCCCTTCCACTAACACTTGATGATTGTTAACTTAGCGCACCAATGAAACAGCTACTTACACTTCTCTTTCTTTCAATTTCTGTGCTTTCAGTTGCGCAGGTCGATTGTGAATACACTCGCACCTACATCATTGCTGCAGAATCGGGAATGAAGATGCGCTCACAGCCTCAAGCGGGCACGCCTGTGGTAACCTACGTCATGCACGACAGCGTGGTTACAGCCTGTGATGAAACCTTTGGTGCAGCCACATTCGAAGAGATAGATGGACATTGGCGAAGGGTGAACTACAAAGGCAATGAAGGTTACATGTTTGACGGATTCCTTACCCGTGTGGACACACCTAGCACCCCAAAAGTAGATTCCACCGCCCTTGTTTCAACTCCGGACAGTACAATCTCAGATAGTGCACTAGCTGTTGTGCCGAAGCCTGACACCGTACCTCAAGTTCCCCCTTTTGTTTGGGAAAGAACCGAGCGAGACGAAATGCCCTCTGGTGGCCGCTTAGATCAAGGACAAATTAGAGGATTGGCCACGGCGCTGAGAAAGCACGATCTGCGCATGGATAGCCTCATTGGTTTCCTCCACAAGCTCCCCACTAAGGGAAGTCAAGATTCAGTTATTGCCTGGATTGATGCAGGAATGCCAGGTGGAAAGCGAGTAGCTGCTCCCACTGTGGCAGTCACTACTCCTACAAGAACCACTCCTGCAGAAAAGCCAAAAGAACAAGGTCCGCCGCCTATCAAAATGCAAATGGTAACCGAGGCTTACAACTACTGCGGAGACATTGGCGCTCTGGACCCAAGCATGAATTGGTACGCCGTTTTGCCTAACGAACAAATGGGCAACTACAGAATTAAGCGAGTGAACTTGGAAATTCTGGTGAGCAGAAGCAGACTCGGCAGTGGCGGAATGGAATTTGACATTCGCAACAGCTCGGAAGAAGTTTCACACTTCTTGTTTGGCATTAACCGAAGATTGGACACTACGAGACCCTACCAGCTCGCGCCCGATCGATTCTACATTGCTCCTTCTAAACTGTACCCTGGACAGCAACTCCAAACCTACGCCTACTACAACCAGCCTAGCGCAGCTAACGTATTCGTTTCTGCCACTGGAAAAGTGATTGAAGTTGGTGCGTGCCCTGTCATTGAAGATTATACCCTTAAGATCAATACTCAAGGCCCTCGTGACGAAATCGTTCAAGATATTACCCCGCTGTTCCCTTCCATGGGTGAATGTGGTATGCCTGATATGTACTGGTTTGGCGATTTGAACGGCGACAACTACCCTGAGCTCATCTATGTTTCTCCTGAGGAGAACAAGAACGTCTTCACGATGTTGATGAGTAACGTAAACCTTGAGACTGGTCTTTACGAACTCGCGTCTACCTGGACTATCGAAAAGTGTAAGTAGACGAAGCAAAACCTAACAAAAGAAGAAACTGTGGACTTGGAATTCAACAAAAACGAAGACACGCTTAAGCTCTTAGTTTCCGACATGTATTCACGTTGGAAGAAAGTAGCGAAAGGCGGCGGAGAAAAGCGAATTGCAAAACAACACGCTCAGGGAAAACTCACGGCTCGCGAGCGCGTATCTCACCTCCTCGACGAGGATCGTCCACAGATTGAGATTGGTGCTTTTGCTGGCGAAGGCATGTACGAGGAATACGGGGGCTGTCCGAGTGGTGGCGTAGTTGTAGTACTAGGCTACGTGAAGGGCAGAATGACCATCGTTGTAGCGAATGACGCTACTGTAAAAGCCGGAGCCTGGTTTCCTATTACCGGTAAGAAGAATCTCCGCGCTCAAGAGATTGCGATGGAGAATAGAATTCCTATTGTTTACTTGGTCGACAGCGCCGGTGTATTCCTTCCAATGCAGGATGAAATCTTCCCTGATAAAGAAAACTTTGGACGTATTTTCCGCAATAATGCGGTGATGAGTTCCATGGGCATAACACAAATTGCCGCTATCATGGGCTCTTGCGTTGCGGGTGGAGCCTACTTGCCAATCATGAGCGATGAAGCCATGATTGTGGATAAAACAGGTAGCATATTCTTAGCCGGAAGCTATTTGGTTAAAGCTGCTATTGGTGAGGATATCGACAATGAGACGCTCGGTGGAGCGACTACCCATACTGAGATCAGTGGTGTGACGGATTACAAAATGCCGAATGACAAGGAAGCATTGAAATCCATTCGCAACATCATGGATAAAATGGGAACGCCGGCAGACGCAGGATTTAACCGAATTAAACCGAAGGCTCCTGCCGAAGACGAGCAAGAGATTTATGGATTGATTCCGCGCGATAGTAAGCCCTACAAGACCATCGAAGTCATCAAAAGACTGGTTGATGCTGACTCTTGGGAAGAATACAAGAAAGGATATGGCCAAACCATCATTACGGGATATGCTCGTATGGATGGATGGGCCGTTGGCATCGTAGCTAACAACCGCGAAATTGTAAAAAGCAAGAAGGGCGAAATGCAATTCGGTGGCGTAATCTACAGCGATTCAGCCGACAAGGCTTCTCGCTTTGTGGCAAATTGTAACCAGAAGAAAATTCCGCTTGTTTTCCTTCAGGACGTAACTGGCTTCATGGTAGGTAGCCGTTCTGAACACGGCGGAATTATCAAAGATGGAGCGAAGATGGTGAATACAGTAGCCAACAGTGTAGTTCCGAAGTTCACGGTAATCATTGGGAACAGCTTTGGCGCAGGTAACTATGCCATGAATGGTAAGGCCTACGATCCACGTCTAATTGTTGCCTGGCCGAATGCAAAACTCGCCGTAATGGGCGGCGATCAAGCCGCTAAGGTTCTTCTATCCATCGAGAAGTCGCGCATGAGCGATGACTTTACAGAGGAAAAAGAGAAGGAACTTCTCGACAAGATCAAGTCGAAGTATGATGAGCAAATGTCTCCATACTATGCCGCATCTCGTTTGTGGGTAGATGCGATTATCGACCCGTTAGACACGAGAAAGTGGATTAGCATGGGGATTGAAGCGGCTAACCAAGCTCCGATCGAAAAACCGTACAACCCAGGAGTTATTCAGGCGTAAATGAGTACCAAATCTCTCGCGCTCATCTTTCTAGCTATCATTCTGACTGGTATAGGGTACATCGGCTGGAAGAACGGCTACTTCGAACCACAGCCTGATTGGATTAAAGCCAGGGGAATGGTTATCAACAGCTCCGTCAAACCCGGTAGCGGCAAGCTCGCCACGATCATGACGGAGTATTTCTACGAGGCTGAAGATTCGATGTACTTCGAAATGGCCGATTTGAATCTTGATAGGGAATCACCCGACCCAGGAATTCAGATTGAAATCGAATACAATTCAAACCATCCTGAGAAGAGTCGTTTCTTGAGGAAAATTGCACCAAAACACGACTATATGCGGAGGTACTATGGCTTTAAGGGGGATACCACTTTCGCAATCAGCTTGATAAACGACATTGCGTATTACGAAGAGCTTTACCTTGGTGAGCCTATTACGTACGACTACTTTTTCTACGATGTTTCAGAAGGAAATCTCGAGTTGTATGAGCTTTTCACGGACGTTGAAAAATCGGCATCCTTTTACCAATTCGGGAATGTGAATACTACAGCCGGGTTGGGCGACACCATTTATCACAGCCTAGTAAACGTGAAAATGGCGGTGTTTGAAGATTATTGAACGGTGATTTTCCGCACCCATGCGTCCTCTCCTACCATAAACTGAAGCACATACGCCCCATTCGCAAGGTTGGCTAAATTCAAGTCGAAATCGGCATTAGATGGGATATATGTCATCACTATCCTTCCGTCTATGTCTGAAACAATCACTTCATCCACCAGAATGTCTGAATAGACGTGCAGAACGTCGGTTGTCGGAACCGGACCTACACGCAGCAATTCGCGGTCGCTGCCCGATTGCACATTGAGGTGAACGGTCACTTTTTCGCTCATATCGCCCAAGGAGAATACGCTGTAGGTAAACATGTCGGCTCCCAGAAAATCGGGCTCTGGCTGATATTCAAAGCTACCATCGCTTCTGAGTTGAAGTAGACCATGAGCCGGTGCGTCTTTTAGCACAACCTCCATTTCTCCTCCATTCAGTTGTTCGTCATTGGCTAAAACGCCTTCTGAAACGTCTACCACTAGACGTCCGTTCACATCGTACTCGTCCGTCCTTGCAAGCGAGAAGTCTACCATGGTAGGCATTTCTTGTTGCATGATAGTATAGCTACGCTTTTCGATTTCCTCTACTTGGGTGACACGTACATAGGTTGGCCAAGTAATGCGATTGGAAGTGTTATGGATATCTCCATCGAAGCGAACTTCTAGGTGAATACCATCTGTAGTATCGTACTCCGTAACAGCGGTACTGCGATCGTCATCCATTACAATCCGCTGAGTAGGATTGGAAACTTGAAGGAGCGTCCATGGAATGCGAATGAAGATTTCGTTTGTGTCAATGATAACGGCATCCCTACTACTCTGCCCGCGGAAGCTATCCGTCATGTCGAGGTTTCCGATGTACTGAATATCCTGATCGGGTTGGTTGTTTTTCCATCGCACGAGACGCCAGTCACCGGATTGACTAGGCACAGATCGGTACAACTGATCTGGATCTGATATGCCATGCCAAATGCCGTAGAGGTCATATGAGCGCATGACGTACAGCTTGGCTGCACCGTCTATCACTTCGAGCAAGAACTCGGCATTGATATTCAGCGTGTCGCCGTTTGGAAGTACACTTTCCCCTTCGGCATCTCCATAAGTATCGAAAGCCACGTAGAGCGTGTCGCCTTCTGCCAACACTGGATTGGTTTCGAGGTACACTTCGAAGTCACCTATTGTTGGCTTGGCGTAAACCGTTGTAATCGGACACGCAGCGCAACTGTCAATAAACTCCCATTGTGCGGCAGTGTCGAGGTAACCAATTAGCCCGAAGTTTTGCTCAGCAGCGGTGTAGTTTGGCCACATGATTCGCGCGGAAGGTGTAGTCTCGTATGGATTCGTAATCCAGGTTTGTTTGAACCATTCGTCAATCCAGGCAAAATAGAATCCTCCACCGCAATTTGCTGAATAGATGTTCTTGAGCATGCGCATACCGAGTTCACCCTGTTCCCTTTCAGTATGTCCACCATGATTCATATCACTAGCCGAATAATGCGCCACTCCCCAACTTGAAGGAACACCAAACTCGGCTATAATCAGAGGCATATTCTGGTAGTGCGACTTGAGATCATGCAAATAGCCGAGGTAGCTGTTCTGACCGTATGCATCCGAATAAGCTCGGTAGGAAGCAGTTTTACTGATAAAATCGGGATAGTAAGGATAGGCGTGATAGCTGATATACAATCCCGCTGGCGCATTCGAGAAATCAACAATAGAGAAGTCTACCTGAGCGGTATCCTCGTTTCTAAATGTTTCTTCGGGATGAGGAATGGGATCGAGTGTTGGCCAACTGCTCACCGAAATAGGTCGCATGGTTTGGTATTCATCAAACTCAAATTGAATGAGAGAATCCATGTGCGCCGTTAAGAAAACCTCCGCTGCAAACGTGTTTTGTATGCTCAAAAAGCGCCCATTGTATGACGTTGTTGAGGGTCTGCTATCGTTTGCGTTGAGTACTTCTTCTGGATAGATCTCCCTCCCCATCAAATAGGCCATACACCATCTACTCGCATCTGTTGTGAAATCACCATACGCTTTCCCAAATCTTTGCGGAATGGAAGTGTCGCCGTGAACAGCGCGAACATTAGCCATCATTTCTGCATGAAAGCTGGGGTTCAACGAGTAAAGGTTATGGTCGTAATTCGGAATTTCCTCTTCTAGCCAAACCCCTTGTATGAAGTACAATGGCTTATCTGGATGCTTCTCATTGTAAGCCGTAATTTCATCGTAAAATCGAGGATAATGCAGCGTGTAAATTCGAATAACATTGAAACCGGCCGCTCGAATCATTTCAAACCAACGCTGATAGTCTTGCGTGGTGGCCGCTAACTCACCAGGAAACGTACCCGGCACACTCACTCCCAGGTTAATACCTTTCAAAAACATGGGAACATATCGCTCGCCATTCCAAGCAGTTAATGAGGTTGAATCCGTACTAAAAGGGACGGTTAGCGAAATAGAATCCGTCTGCGCACTCGATAAAAATGAAGCGAACAAGAATGCGATAAAGTACTTGGCCATGGAGGGGGTTTTAGGTATGGTCATTACGAAGGTAATAAGAGATTCGTTGTCTGCTCAATCATCCTTCCAAATTCACACGAGCCTATTTCCTATATTTGGCTAAAGGCTCACACGAAATGAAAAAATTTTACGCAACGCTTATTGGAACTTGTATCGGACTATCCCTCTTCGCACAGGTGTCTGTACAAAGTACAAGTTTCAACGTGCAGCGAACAGACGATTTCACTCCCCGCGAAATCGAACCAAGCTTCAACGCTAGGGTAACATCGCTGGAAGCACCAGACGCCATGCATTGGCGCTCTCAGCTCAATGAAATCAAGAAAGAAGCTGCACTTAGATTTACGGATGTAAACCCCCTTCCGGATTTTAAAAGAACCGCGCCACAGCCCATTTTAGGTTGGGGTACAGAGATGTACCGCGTGTTTACCACAATTGGCACAACCGGACCACTTTACGCCGGAATTCCAAACGATAATGCACTTGCCATCAGCAATGGTGGGATGATGCTCGGGGCCGTGAATTCATTCCTATGGGCTTATGACATTCCCAACGATACTGTACATATTGTAAATAGCTATGTCAATTTGGACAACGTTGGTCCAGATGCAGGAAACGATCGTGGATTCGATCCAAAGCTCATGTATGACGAGGATGCTGATAGATTCATTCTGGTTTTCCTAAAGAACAACCTTCCCTCAAACAGCAAGATTGCCGTTTGCTTCTCCTCTACCAACGACCCAAATGATCCGTGGTACACCTATATACTTCCCGGCAATCCTTTGAACAATAACCGTTGGACAGATTTCCCTGCCATGAGCATTACGGAAGACCACCTATACATCACCGGTAACCTCATCATTCCAAATGTATCATGGCAAGTTGGATTCGATGGTTCTATTATTTGGCAATTGGACAAAAAAGCAGGTTTCGCGGGTGATACGGTTATGCCGAATAGACTTCATCACGACATAAAGTTTGGCAACCGATTCATCAGAAACCTACATTGCGTAAAGGGCTATGATGGTGAAATTGATACCGCCTACTTCCTGTCGAACCGGAACTTCGACATTCAAAACGATAGCATCTTTGTATTGTCACTACACAGTGATTTAAATGAACCCGAAGACCTTCGCATTCGTGTTCGTCAGAGCGATACTCCATACGGCGTACCGCCAAATGGGCGTCAGCAAGACACGGATCCGAATGACCCTACCGATGGGCTTCAAACCAATGATGGACGAGTTCTGGGAGCGATTCGTATGCCCAACGGCAACATCGAATTTGTCAGTACAACACGCAATTTCACAAACCAACGCGCTGCTATTTACCATGGCACCATCCATCAGCCAGGATCAGCACAAAGCAGCATTACTGCCAATGTTATCGGCGATGCGGTGAGAGATTATGGGTATCCGAACCTTACGTGGACTGGTAATGAGGAATGTGACGGTGAAATGATTATTGGTTTCAACCACACCTCTCCTACCCACTTCGCAGGAATGAGCGCCATTTACTACTCCAATGATGGCGACTATTCAGATGTACTTCAGATCAAGGCGGGAGAGGGCTATGTCCAAAGACTAACCGGCGGAGATCGTTGGGGTGATTACTTTGGCATTCAAACTCAGTATAACCGTCCCGGTAAGGTATACGTAGCCGGCTTTATGGGAACTAGCACGCGAAGCAATACCGCTTACTTTGCCGAGTTGACATCGCCAGATAGCACGAAGCTGGAGGTAGCGCTGGTGCACAATCCGAGTAACCGAAGATGCTCGCAAACGGTGGACATTACCCCTAGCGGAGGAGTTACACCCTACACGATTACGGTGAATGGTCAGACAAGCTCTGGAACTGAAACCGCATGCGGTGGAGATACATTGCTCGTAAATATTGTTGACGATCGCGGTTGTGAACTAGTTCGAGAATATGTTGTTCCATTTGAAGTACCGAATCAAGCCATGACTTACCCAAATCCAACTACTGGGTTTGTTGGTGTGGTGTTCGAAAGTCCAAGAGAAGGCAACATTCTAGCTAGAATTTCCGATATCAATGGCAAGGAGATGATATTAATCGAAGATTCTAGGATTACTAGTGGAAAACATTATCTTGAATTCGATTTAGCCACCTTATCCTCTGGGGTTTACATCTTAGAGGTTATCATGGACGAAGAGGCCATTTACACTGAGAGAATCGTTAAGAATTAGACCTATGAAGCGCTCGTACAGAATCTTACTCCTACTTACTTTATCGGGAACAGGTGAATTGATTCTGGGTGCGTGTATGCGATTCCTAGAAATGGCTGGAGCCAACATTCTAATGGTTGCTGGGCTAATCAGTCAGGTATCAGCCTTAGGATATGCCGGTTATCTAAGTCTACAACGAAGAACGCTGAAGGCGGAAGTCTAAACAATCCCTACAATTCGATTGCACTGAATGCCTCAACGGCCTCCTCTTCAAGGGGTCCGCTAGAAGGGAGCTCCTTTTTCAATGCGTAATACTCCTGCATTTTTGTCGTAGTAACCTTCAGAATTACATCGTGATCAAACGCCAACTCTGGAAGTTGATTCACTGGATGCCAAACGCTTTCTGCGGCGTCATCCCCTGCTTGAGTAGAAGCTATTCTATGGAGGACTGCGCAATACGTTACGCTCACTACTCTTTTACGAGGATCTCTTTTAGGCTGACCAAATGCTCCAATTTGATAAACGCCGCTAAGTTGAACACCAGTCTCCTCTTCTAGCTCTCGAAGGGCGGCATCAGACAAATCCTCATCATTCTCTACAAAACCGCCAGGAATTGCCCAGCGACCTTCGAAGGGTGGGTATTTCCTTTTGACAAGCAGCACATTCCAACTTGCGTTATGCCAGGCAAACACTACCAAATCAACGGCTACGTCCATATCTAGAAAATCAAGGCAATGAGGAATCCGAATACGATGAGTACAACGGTCATCAGAATCGCTGTGAGTATCATTAAGACAGGCGTAGTAATAATCGCCCTCCACCACGGAATCTTATAAATTGATTTGAGCATGTACATTCCATACACGGTACTCAATCCCAACGAGATGGCCGTATTCTCATATGGACCAAGAACATCGGCCAATGAAAGGAATGTGAGCGGTATGCCTAAAGCGGATGTCAGACCAATGTAATAACAGGCCGAAATAATATGTTCACCATAATACACTTCGGTATCCTTAAGTAATATCCAAAGAGCGGCCGCTGCAAACGGTGTCATAATCAACGAGAATAGATTCAAGTATTTTCGAATGTACCGTTGCGTAGCTTCCTGGATTTCTGCTTGTTGCGCAATTTCCTCTTCGGTCATTCCCTCGCGAACTTGCGGACTAAACATACCCGCGTTCATCTCCTTCATTTGCTCCATCTGCTTGTCGTAAACACCTGTACCAATGGTGGTCAACGTACTCAGCGTTACGGCTACGAATAGAAAGCGAAGTGGATTGGTGTAGGACCGAGTTTGGCCTCGCCAATAGCCACGAACGAGTTTGCCCGGATTCACGAAGAGATACTTCGTACTCGGTATAAGTCCGCGTTCAAGGTTCAGGAATACGGTAAAGGCGTCTTTAAAAATGTGACGTATACTAAAGCGACCGGTGGGCTGTTTTTGACCGCAATTAGAGCAATACGTTTCGCCGGGACCGTAGTCTTGTGTATGCCCGCAGGTCACACACTTCATCGTTGTAGCTGTCATAGGAATGATTGGTTGCGTTGAAGATAGCAATTCCAACCATTTCAAGCTCCTAGAACAGCTCCTTTGCGATGGCGTAAATGTTGTCGCTCTTGCCCATGGAATAGAAATGGATGACTGGAATTCCAGCTGCCTTCAGCTCTTTAGCTTGCTGGGTAGCCCACTCCACTCCAATTTGTCGAACCGTTGCATTGTCCTTTGCCTGCATAACCGCCATGGCCAACTCATCTGGCAAGTCGACATGGAATCGATGTGGTAGCATACTCAAATGCTTCTTAGTGGCAATTGGCTTCAACCCTGGGATAATTGGAACATTGATACCTGCATTTCTACACTTATCGACAAATTCGAAGTACTTGGAATTGTCGAAGAAAAGCTGCGTAACAATATAGTCGGCTCCTGCGTCTACCTTTCGCTTGAGGTTACTGATATCAACGTTTAAACTCGGTGCTTCAAAGTGCTTTTCTGGATAGCCTGCAACGCCGATGCTAAAGTTGGTAGCTGCGTTATTAGCGAGTTCCTCGTCGAGGTACTCCCCTTTGTTCATCTTCACGATTTGGCCTACTAACTCGGAGGCATAGGTATGGCCATCTGCCTCAGGAACGAAGTACATTTGATCCTGCATTCCATCGCCTCTGAGGGCGAGTACGTTCTCTACCCCTAAAAAGTGGAGGTCGATGAGCGCATTTTCTGTATCCTCCTTAGAAAAGCCACCGCACAACAAATGAGGTACAGGGTCAACTTGATAGCGGTTCATCAAAGCGGCACATATTCCTACCGTCCCCGGGCGCTTACGCACAACCTTCTGTTCTAGCAATCCGTTGGAAAGTCGCTTGTACACCACTTGTTCGCGGTGATACGTCACATTGATGAAAGGCGGTTTGAACTCCATCAACGGATCAATGTTCCCATAGATGTCATGGATAGTCTGTCCTTTCAGCGGGGGAAGAATTTCAAAAGTGAATAGGGTTTTATCCTTCTTCTGAGCTTCTTCTATATGTTGATTAATTCTCATCTCTAATAATTCAATGTTGGTCCCAACCAAGGTTCTGCCAGCTCTACAGCAATCCCTCTACGAGCTGCGTAATCTTCCACTTGATCTTTCCCGATTTTTCCCAATCCAAAGTATTTGGCATCGCGATGGCCGAAGTAATACCCTGAAACGGAGGCCGCAGGGTACATCGCTTTTTGTTCTGTAAGCGTAATTCCCGTCGATTCCTCTGCCTTTAACAGCTTGAAAATAGTATCCTTCTCAAGGTGATCCGGACAAGCCGGGTATCCAGGTGCGGGACGAATGCCGCGGTATTTCTCCGCAATCAAATCGGTGTTATCCAAGTTTTCGTCCGACGCATAACCCCAGTAATCTTTCCGTACGCGCTCGTGCAAGTATTCAGCGAAGGCCTCAGCAATTCTGTCTGCCAATGCCTTTAGCATGATGCTGTTGTAATCATCACCCCTTGCCTCAAAATCGTCAGCACGTTTGGCCAATTCGATTCCTGCGGTTACGGCAAAGCAGCCAATATAATCGTCTTGTGTATCGATAAAGTCAGCCAATGCGAAATTTGGAGCTCCTGCGGCTTTGGCATTTTGTTGACGAAGGCTAAGGAACGGAATCGCTTCACCATTATGCTCTACCATAACGTCATCATCGATCCGATGCGCAGGGAACAAGCCAAATACGCCGCTTGGACTAGCCCATCGCTCGCGTTCCATTTGATCGAGCATTTTGGTCGCATCTTCGTACAAGGCCGACGCCTGCTCACCTACCACCTCATCTTTCAATACACGAGGAAACTTGCCATGAAGGTCCCACGTTTGAAAGAAGGGAGTCCAATCAATATACTGACGAAGGGTGCGAACGTCCGTGGTAATGGAATGAACGCCTAGTTTGTTTGGCCTTGACGCCTTTCCGGTTCTATCGAGAATGAACGCATTTGCTCTGGCCTCCTCCAGTGAGAGGATGGGTTTACTCTGCTGTCGCTTTGAATATTGCTCGGCCAGTTTGATGTACTCCTCTCGAATGGCACCATGATAGTTTGATGATTCTGTGCTCAGAAGCTTCTGAGCTGTTGGAACACTGCGCGAGGCATCGTTCACATGAATTACAGGTCCAGAATATACTGGTGCAATCTTCACAGCGGTATGCGCCCTTGAAGTCGTTGCTCCACCAATGAGGAGTGGGAGATCTAGCTTCCTCGCTTCCATCTCTTTTGCGAGAAACACCATCTCGTCGAGCGATGGAGTGATGAGTCCGCTCAATCCGATAATATCTACTTTTTCCTCTAGCGCTGTAGTGAGAATCTTTTCAGGAGGAACCATCACCCCGAGGTCGACCACTTCAAAGCCATTACATTGAAGAACAACGCTCACGATGTTCTTCCCGATATCATGAACATCCCCTTTGACCGTTGCAAGTAGAATCTTCGGTTTTGCCTTATTCGCTTGTCCACCTGCCTTCATGGATTCAAGTAGATACGGTTCAAGCCAAGCAACCGCTTTTTTCATTACCCGTGCACTCTTCACAACCTGTGGCAGGAACATTTTCCCGGAGCCGAAGAGGTCGCCAACCACGTTCATCCCGTCCATAAGCGGACCTTCAATGACGCGCAAGGGCGAGTCAAGTTCGGCAAGCGCTTCACGTGTATCGATTTCGATGAATTCCCCTATTCCATTGACAAGGGCATGCTCCATTCGTTTCTCAACGGGGGCCTCTCGCCATGAGAGGTCGCGCTCCGACTTTTTCCGCTCACCGCTTACACTTTGAGCAAACTCCAATAACCGTTCGGCGGCATCTTCATCTTTGTCGAACAGCACATCCTCAACGTGTTTGCGAAGATTTTCTTCAATTTCCTCGTAAACAATGAGCTGTGTAGGGTTTACAATCCCCATGTCCATTCCATAGCGAATGCCATGAAACAAGAATGCGGAATGCATTGCTTCTCGCACTGCGTCGTTGCCCCGGAAAGAAAAGCTGACGTTACTAACTCCCCCACTCACCTTTGCGCCTGGTAGATTCTCCTTTATCCATTGTGTGGCTTCGAAGAAATCCAAGGCATTGCGGCGATGCTCTTCCATTCCGGTAGCTACAGGGAAGATATTGGGATCGAATATGATATCCGAAGGATTGAAGTTTACAACATCCACCAAGGTGCGGTAGGCACGCTCGCAAATTTCTATCCTGCGTTCGTATGTATCGGCTTGCCCTTTTTCATCAAAGGCCATAATGATCACGGCCGCACCCATTCGCTGGATATAACGAGCCTGGCGAATGAACTCTTCTTCACCACCTTTAAGGCTAATGCTATTGACAATTGACTTTCCTTGAACGCATTTCAATCCGGCTACAATAATTTCCCATTTCGAGGAATCAATCATAATCGGAATTCGGGCAATGTCGGGTTCGGCAGCAAGCAAATTGAGGAACTTGGTCATCGCTTCCGCGCCGTCGATCATGCCTTCGTCCATATTGACATCCAACACCTGGGCTCCACCCTCTACTTGATCTCGAGCCACCTCAACCGCTTCATCGAATCTATCTTCCTTGATGAGACGCAGGAATTTGCGCGAGCCTGTTACGTTGGTTCGTTCTCCAACATTCATAAAGTTGGACTCACGCGTAAGCTCGAGTGGATCTAAGCCTGATAGTCTGAGATTAGCCATACTTAGAGTGCTTCGGAGTTTTGAGGAAGAGCTCTTACCTCACCCTGTTGGGCAAGTCTTGCAATGGTCGCTATATGCTCAGGTGTCGTACCACAACAGCCCCCAATAATGTTCACAGCATTGCGGTCGATAAACTCGCTAATTTGATTCCCCATCTTCTCTGGAGATTCATCGTACTCACCAAATGCATTGGGTAAGCCAGCGTTTGGATGAGCACTTACTAAGAACGGAGCCTTTTCCGCAAGTGTTTGAATATAAGGTCGTAACTGCTCGGCACCTAAAGCACAATTTAATCCAATAGAGAATAGTGGCACATGCTCCAAACTGATGAGGAAGGCCTCCACAGTTTGTCCGCTCAGCGTCCTCCCCGAAGCATCTGTGATGGTCCCCGAAACCATGATAGGAAGCTCAACACCCAGGCGATCATATACCGATTGAATGGCGAATAATGCAGCCTTTGCATTGAGTGTATCGAAAACGGTTTCTACCATCAGCAAGTGCACTCCACCATCTATCAGTGCCTCCACCTGTTCGGAATAAACCTCCACAAGTTCATCGAAGGTAACAGCGCGAAAACCCGGATTGTTGACATCCGGTGAAAGGGATGCCGTACGGTTCGTTGGACCAATGGAACCAACCACGAATCTAGGCTTATCTGGCGTTGAATATTCTTTCGCCGCCTGAACGGCAAGCTTGGCTGATTCAACATTAATTTCAACAACGGCATCTTCCAATCCATAATCCGCTTGAGAGATGCGATTGGCATTGAAGGTGTTGGTTTCAATTAAATCTGCTCCTGCGGCAAGATACTTCCTATGAATATCGAGGATGATCTCTGGCTGAGTGATAGACAGCAGGTCGTTGTTCCCCATAAGCGGTTCCGAATAATCGGCGTACCGCTCTCCGCGGTATCCAGCTTCATCGAGTTTATGGCGTTGAATCATGGTGCCCATGGCACCGTCTAACACCAATATTCGCTCCTTCGCGATACGCGATAATTCAGAATTCAAACTCATCAATTTGCTAATTCTAAGTTGTTTTGTTTTTCAAATTGAGAAACAGCCGCTGAAGATAATGCTACTGCAGACCAATTCCCTTCTTTACTGAGGTTTATCAGGTTGCGAAGCCCGATTCTTCCTTCAACGTACGAATGCTCAGGTGAGCGGAACGTATTCACCACCTCTTCAAAGGCGTAAAGTGGCAGAACATCCCTATTATTTCCGCTGACATGAACCCAAATACTGTGATCGTTGACGAATTCGAAGTCCTTTTCTCGATTCAGTTTTTTGTATTCGTAGCGATAATCATAGGTCAGTGCCGATATATCCGAAAGCACTGCTGCCGCAGTTGGAAAGCTACCTGCGCCTTTTCCTCTGAAAAATTGTCGCTGCGAAAATGCGCCTTCCACTACTACTCCATTCACTTCGTTCTCCACTTGGTTTAGCTCATCCTCTTGAGTCACAAACGTTGGAATGACGTGGGCGAAGACCTTCTTGTCTTCACGCCAACACTTACCCACCAACTTGACGCGTTCACGTCGTTCATTGGCTATACGTTGCACTTGGGGACTAATTCGTGTGATTCCAACATGTGGAATGTCAGAAGGTTCGACCACAATGCCGAAAGCATGCGCAAGCAGGATGGTGAGCTTAAACTTTGCGTCCCATCCGTCGACGTCTAACGTAGGATCGGACTCAGCGAAACCTAGCTTTTGGGCCAATTCTAGCGCTGCGTCAAACGTTCCCCCGTCTTCAATAGCTGAAAGAATGAAATTTGTACTCCCGTTTAGAATCCCTGAAACTTCACGAAGAAGGTCATTGTCGTAGTATTCCTCTAGATTCCGAATGATAGGAATGCTTGCCGCAGCTGCACCTTCGTATAGAATGGGCTGGCCGGTTTCATCTTGAAGCGCGATGAGCTCTTGGAGGTGTTCGGCTAACAGCTTTTTGTTGGCGGTAACCACTGCTTTTCCGTTTCTCAAGGCCTTGGTGACAATCTGATAGGCTGCCTCCGAATTGTCGATCAGCTCAACAATCACGTCTATTTCAGGGTCATTCAGCAGCTCATCGGCCTCGGTAGTGAACAAGGCATTTGGAGCGCTACGTTCTTTATCTGGGTTAGCGATGCAGAACCGTTTGATATTGGCACCTTTAAAATTCGATTGGCGAAGTGTTTCATAGAGACCGCTACCTACACAACCGAATCCGAACACGCCGAGTGTTAGGCTTTTTCCAGACATGGTTCAGATTTTTGGAGTGAAACAAAGGTGTTCTGTAAATCTTCTATGAGGTCTTCTGCCGCTTCAATACCAACACTCAATCGAACCGTACTTTCGTGAATACCCGCCTGAAGACGGTGTTCTCTTGGGGTCGATTTATGCGTCATCGTTGCGGGGTGGCAAAGCAAACTCTTAACGCCTCCAAGGCTTTCGGCAAGTTGGAACAGTTCGGTTTTGGTCACGAACTCGATGGCCGCATCTTGAGTGTCGTCTACCAATGAGAACGAAATTACCCCTCCGAAAGCTTCTTGCTGTTTCTTGGCTACTTCGTGATTTGGATGGGTCACGAGTCCGGGATAGTTTACGATATCGACTTCTGGTTGACTTTGCAGCCATCGTGCAATCTTGAGTGCCGATTCCGACTGCTTTCTCACGCGGAGATCGGCTGTTTCAATGCCTCGGATGGTAAGCCACGAATCAAAAGGACCTAGAATTCCGCCAGTGGCATTCTGTACAAATTTGATTTGCTCGCCAAGCTCGGGCGTCTTGGTAACAACCAAGCCAGCAATAACGTCGCTATGACCAGCGAGGTACTTTGTGGCGCTGTGAATGATGATGTCGGCACCGAACTCAATGGGTCGCTGTAAAATGGGCGATGCGAACGTATTATCGACTACTACGAGTGCATTTCTCCTGTGTGCAATCTCGCATATCGCGCTGATGTCCGACACCTTGAGCGTTGGATTTGTGGGCGATTCAAGCCAAACTAACTTGGTGTTCTCACGGATGGCTTCTGCCACATTCACGGGGTCGCTAGTGTCAACGTAAGACACCTCAATACCAAGCTTTTCGTAGATATGGGTAAAACTTCGGTACGAGCCTCCGTAGATATCATCTACTGCAACAATGTGATCTCCGGCAGATAGAAGTTTGACCACCGCATCCACAGCGGCGAGGCCACTTGCGAATGCATAGCCATTTGAACCTCCTTCGAGCTCGGCAATTAATGATTCCAGAGCCGCTCGCGTTGGGTTGTTAGATCGAGCATAATCGTACCCTCGGTTGACGCCAGGTGCGTCTTGCACGAAGGTGGAAGTTTGATAAATAGGGGTGCTGATGGCGCCAGTTTCGCCACACCCTGAGATTTGATGAATAAGTTTCGTTTCTCTTCGCATTTCTAGTCATTTTTTTGAGTGAAGACAACGGCATCCAGAAATGCGAATCAAACGTGACGCCGGGAAACACCAAAAGCCGTAGCTCATATCTGCCGGGGCAAATACAAGTACAGCTTATCAGTTCCTCCCGATGTGTCAGGAGAGAACTTCTCGAATTTCGAAATGTGCACTGAAGTCTCCACTCACTCATCTATTTCCCGCTTCTTTGTTGCGGGAACAGGAATTAGCACCTTAGTCGATAGACCAGGTTGCTAAGGTTTCATAGGGCCATGTCCCTCCACCTTTCTGGATAAGCCAATATGTCGTAGAACGATGCCACAAAGTAAGTGACAAAAATTTGGAAGTTCCAAATGAGAACAAGAAAATAACTTTGAAGCCCGCGGATTCTATGAATACTCCTAGCGAGAAGAAACGTAGAACAATGAGGCATCTATCATCTCCTCTGATAGCTCAGGAAAATCCTCAAGAATTTCGGATTTCGTCATACCGTTGGCAAGCCAATTCAGAATATCATTCACACCAATACGGGTCCCTTTTATAATAGGACGACCAAACCGCTTATTGGGATCGATAGTGATGAATTCCTTGAAGTTCATAATGCGAATATCGTTCATTTTTCAAAGGTATTTATGCGATTTTCAAGAATTCGAATCTCAGAACATCATTTTAGAGTTGATTTCATATCCCCTTCATTTCGAAGCGACTAATCTTCAGTTTGTAGAGAATTATTTGATCAACCTCCCTTAGTACTCGCCTTTGATTCTATAAACCATCTAAGTAACTTTCTCCCTTCATTTCGTTTCCTATGAAGTATATCTCGACCCTACTCCTTCTCACCTTTTCCCTCACCGGCTTTTCCCAAGAGGACCTAATGAAAGAGGCACAAGCCTTTCATCAAATGGGTGATCTCAGCTCTGCAAAATCCTCCATAGACCAGGTGGTAACCAACGATGCGACGAAGAACAACGGGCAAGCGTGGTATTTCTACGGAGTAATCTATGGGGATATCTACACTTCCAATGATTCCGAAGCATTATCCAATCCGGATTCAGCCCTGCCTCTAGCTGTGGATGCGCTGAACAAGGCGATCGAACTCGGACCTGCAAACTTTGGAGCTCTGGCAGAACTCGCACTCACCCAACTCGGAAACGGTGCTCTGACAAAAGGAGTTACGGCATACTCCTCCGGAAATTACGAGCTCGCCATCAAACGTTTCCGAGAAACCCAAATCATCAATCCAAAGGATACTACGGCATACATTTATGCCGGAATTGCCGCGCAGGAAATGGGAAACTACGACGAGGTAATGCGAAGCTTCACAACGCTTACGGAATTGGATTATAACAATCCCGACATCTACTTGTCGCTTATTTACTACTCCAAGAACATTTACAACGATCTGGATGCAAGCCTCGAATGGGCTCGCAAGGCCCGAAAACGCTTCCCAAATGAAACGGAGTTCATGAAACACGAAGTGAACCTGCTCATTCAAACCGGTCAAGCTGAAACCGCCAAGGCAGGTCTGCTCGAGTTACTGGAAACCGAACCCGAAAACGCCAACCTGTGGTTCAATCTCGGCTACCTCAACGAGGATATGGGGAACATGGAAGAAGCGCTCAGAGCCTACAAGAAGTCCATTGAGGTAAATCCCGAGTATTTCGACGCTGTGTACAACTTGGCCGTGTACTACTTCAACCAGGCGGCAGATATCTATGGGGAGCTCGATGATATGGACCAAGAAACCTACGAGGAGAACAAGGACGATTACGAGGAGCGAGCTGAATTCTTGCTCGAAAAGTCGCTCCCATACTTCCAACAGGCATCGGCACTTCGCCCTGAAGAAGCCATGATCTGGAACACGCTTTCGCTCATCTACAATCGTCTTGACATGGAGGATGAAGCCGAAGAAGCTCATGAGAAATATATCGAGCTACGCGGGTGATAGGAGTTTTTTAAAAATCGACTTCCCATATTCAAGCCTATCTGTTACATTTGTCGTCCGCGTGGAGAGATTTGACTGATTGCAACCACTTTAAAAAATGCTAAAGCAGCGCCCTTAGCGGCTCTTTGCTCACTCGAATCTCACCACAGAATACAATTGCAAAAATTGATTGAGAAAGATGAGCTATCTCTTTACATCAGAGTCCGTTTCAGAAGGACACCCAGATAAAATTGCCGATCAAATTAGTGACGCCATCCTTGATAATTTCTTGGCGTTCGACCCACATTCAAAGGTAGCATGCGAGACCCTCGTAACCACGGGTCAAGTTGTGCTCGCCGGCGAAATCAAAAGCGATACGTACATCGACGTTCAAAAAGTTGTTCGTGAAGTAATCACAAAGATTGGATACACGAAGAGCGAGTATATGTTTGAGGCGAACAGTTGTGGTGTGCTCTCTGCCCTTCACGAGCAATCTAGCGACATCAATCAAGGTGTAGATCGCGGAGCTCTTGAAGAACAAGGCGCAGGCGACCAAGGTATGATGTTCGGTTATGCTACAAACGAAACCGACAATTACATGCCACTTGCGCTCGACATAAGTCACCGCCTACTTCGCGAATTGGCAAACATTCGCAGAGAAAACAAAGAAGTGACATGGCTTCGTCCAGATGCGAAAGCACAGGTAACTCTAGAGTATTCTGACGATCACACCCCACAGCGAATCGTGACCATCGTTGTAAGTACGCAACATGATGAGGACGTGACGAACGACGACATTAAGCGTGCTATCAAGGAAGTTCTCATTCCTCGAGTGAAAGCCCAACTTCCTTCTCACGTTCAAGAGCTTTTCAATGACGACATTCAGTACCACATCAACCCTACTGGCAAGTTCGTGATTGGTGGTCCACACGGCGACGCTGGTCTGACGGGACGTAAGATTATCGTCGACACTTACGGGGGTAAAGGCGCCCACGGTGGCGGAGCCTTCAGCGGTAAGGATCCATCTAAAGTTGACCGTTCTGCGGCTTATGCTGCGCGCCACATCGCCCGCAACATGGTGGCAGCTGGAGTAGCTGATCAAATGCTTGTACAGGTATCTTACGCCATTGGTGTAGTTGAACCTACAGGAGTATTTGTCGACACCTACGGTTCTGCAAAGGTGAACATGACCGATGGTGAAATCGCAAAGAAAGTAACAGAGCTCTTCGACCTTCGTCCAGGTTTGATTGAAAAGAACCTAAAGCTTCGTCAGCCTATCTACAGTGAGACAGCAGCATACGGACACATGGGACGAGCTGCGCAGGTTATCAAGAAGAAGTTTGAAAGACCAGATAGTGGTCAGACCGAAGTGAAAGAACTCGAAGTTGAGTTGTTCACGTGGGAAAAAGAAGACCGCGTTGACGACATCAAGTCGGCTTTCAACTTATAATTAGCTTTCCAAAAGTGCACGAACGACGTCGGCGTCTTCCGGAGTGTCGACGCTGACGGATGTTTCGTTCACGATTCCACAGAAGATATTTCTCCCACCTTCGAGCCAGCGCAATTGCTCGAGAGATTCTGCGCGCTCCAAGTCTCCCATAGCCATTGAAGCAAACGAGCGCAAGGCTTGTGGTCGAAAGGCGTATAACCCAATGTGTTGGTAGAAATCGGCTTTGTTTAGCCACTCCTCCATTTCGGCCCCGCGTACATATGGAATGGGGTGTCGACTGAAATACAACGCCCTTCCATTTTGGTCTAAGGTTACGAATACATTATTGGGATTGGAAAGGGTCTCGGTGTTTGTAACTGGACGAACGAGTGTAGACATCTCGCATTCCGGATTGTTGAATGGATGAATAAGCGTTCTCAACGAAGCGGGATTGAGCATAGGCTCATCTCCTTGTACATTGATTACGATTTCAGCAGTCTCCCCAGATTCCCTTGAATACTTCTCATAAGCCTCCAAACAACGGTTTGTGCCGGTTGTGTGATGCGAGGCCGTCATAATCACGTTTCCATTGAAGCTCTTCACTTCCTCGATGATGCGCTCGTCGTCTGTAGCTACCAGAACGTGATCCGCTCCCATTGAAGCTCGTTCGTACACTCTACGAATCATTGATTTTCCAACGAGATCGATGAGCGGCTTGCCGGGAAAACGAGTTGAGGCATATCGAGCGGGAATGATTGCGAGGGTTTTCATAGCGGGAGCTGTTAATCCGTGCAAAGCTACATTTCATTGTTCAGTCTAATCGCAGGATGTGGACTACAATTAAATGAGCCAAGATTCTGTTAAAGGTAGAGCTTCAAAATGTTAAAAATGAATCCACTGCGTTAAATCCGCGAACTTAACACTACACGAACTATGTCAGAATCAAGTCCAGCTTCAACCTTTTCAAAGTGGATTCGCGAATCCATTTCGGCGCGTGTGCTCTTTGTAGGCGTGCTCATCCTACTACTCCTCATTCCTCTCGCCATGGTGCAAGATGTCATTCGCGAACGTGAAAGTCGTTCCAACGAAGCCATACGGGAAGTCAGTTATAAATGGGGTAATGCGCAGACCATCGGTGGCCCAGCGCTCATTATCCCAGTGCAACTGGAGAAATCCAATCCCGATGAAAACGAGAGCAAATACTACATCAACAACATTGTAGTCTTACCAAATCAACTGGATTATAAGGCTGACGTAAAAGCTGAAGAACGCAAGCGCGGGATCTACAGTATTCCGCTCTATCAAGCCGACATCGCCTTCCGCGGACACATCGAAACGGATGACATATTAAAGGCTATCGGCAAAGACAACGGTGTGATACTTTGGGACCGTGCAAGGGTTCTGTTAAAGGTAAGTGACGTTAAGGGCTTACGAACCACACCAAAACTCCTCTTCAACGGTGAGTCACTCGAATTCAATCCGCGAAGCGAGGGTAAATTCATTGGCGGAGAAGCGCTTGTAGCTAATATTGAAAACTTCGAAGGAGGTCGAATCAACTTTCAAGGATCCATTTCTATCAATGGAACAAACTCACTGGGGCTACTTCCACTTGGCTCCATTACAAACGGTGAAATCCGCTCAAACTGGAGTCATCCAAAGTTCATCGGCGATTACATAACCTCAGAAACACCACAAGTAGGTGAAGGTCAATCTGCCGGATCTTGGCAGGTATTAGAAATGAACAGAGGCTATGCCCGAATCTTCCACGATTACGACAATTCGATTCTGTACAACAACTTCGGTGTGGAGCTTATGAAACCGGTAGACCACTACACGATGTCGGAGCGTTCAGCCAAATATGGAATCTTGATTATCAGCTTGACTTTCATCGCGTTCTTGCTGATTCAACTTGTAGTGAATTTGAAAGTTCACACGATTCAATATTTGATGGTTGGATTTGGGCTTGTACTCTTCTATCTCTTACTCGTTGCATTCTCGGAGCGTATCGGCTTCTCTCCTGCTTACTTGATTGCTTCGATCATGACTACTGCACTGATTACTTGGTATGCGCACAGTATATATAAGAAGAGGAATCCAACTATTGCCTTAGGTTCAACTTTGGTACTTACCTATGGATTCCTATTTGTGGTAATGCAACTAGAAGACGTCGCACTACTGATTGGAGCACTGATACTCTTCATCGCGCTGGGCGTACTGATGTACTTCACACGAAAGATTCCGTCAGCACAAGCGTAGAAATGTCCTAAATAAAGAAACCCCATCTACCTCGCGGTGGATGGGGTTTTTCATTTATTCGAAACTCCTTTAGAAGTTCGAGAACTGTGCTTCGTAAGCTACTTTAGATGGCGTAATGCTCATTACAGGCATTGAAGCTGCGTAGAGGATTTTTTCTACATCGCTGCTTCTCAAACGCAGGTTACGTCCTTGATCGCCTTCTTCCATAATGATGATCAAATCGCCTTTTTCTTTAGACGCATATTCGAGAGTGGCTTCGGCAACACCTTTGCCCTCTTCACGAATGATTTCGCCTTCAACCTTTACTCCTGCATCTTTAATGAATGCTATGGTTTGCTTGAGGTTGGCAGAAAGCTTTTGAGCTTCCTCCTTATTCTTGGATACACCAACAATGCGAATTTCGCTTCCGAAAATGCGCGAGTAGTGAAGTGCTGGCCCCACCTTTTCGCGAGATCTTCTATCCAAAACAAGAGGGAAGATGATACGCTCAATAGGCTTAGGTGAGATACCTCCGTTGATTGTCAATACCGGTGGCTTAACATTGTTCACAACGCGGTAGGCGTTAGAACCTAGAACCGCTTTACGAGCGTTTGAAGGCTTACCGTTCGTACCCATTACTACGAGGTCTACGTCCAACATCTTTGCTACCTCAGCAATTTCCTCGTATACAGTTCCTTGAGCGGTCATGTGTGTCATTCGCACACCTGAACCAGCGTGCTTTTCGATGAGTTCCTCAAGTTTGGTTACTACTTGAGACTTCATTCTTTCGTTCTGCTTTTCTACTTCGCTGTCGAACAAACGCGCAAAAAGGCCGGCGTCTTCTAGGACTGAGAGCAAAGTAATTTCAGAGTTGGTTTTTTTTGCGATAGATACCGCGTGATCAAGTGCCTGAATAGATTGCTCTGAGAAGCCAATTGGCACCAAGATTCTATTGGTGTTAGTACTCATGGTCAATTTTTGCTGAGTTGAACATTCACCAAATGTAGAACTTTTCGCGTAGCCTACGAATACGTATTTTCGGACGTGTGAAACGAAACGAATTAGGCCCCTCAGAATTGATATTGAACCCAGATGGTTCAGTCTATCACCTACATCTTCTACCGGAAGATATTGCACCTATCATTATTACCGTGGGCGATCCAGACCGCGTAAAGCAGGTTAGTGACCATTTTGACTCCATCGAGCTCGTCAGACAACACCGAGAGTTCGTCACCCACACAGGTTACTTCAAGGGAAAGCGGATAACCGTTATATCGACCGGCATTGGAACGGACAATGTCGATATCGTTCTCAACGAGTTGGATGCGCTGGTCAATATCGACTTGAAAACTCGCTTGGTAAAAGAAGAGCACACCTCACTCACTTTTGTCCGTCTCGGTACGTCAGGTGCTTTGCAACGAGACATCCCATTGGGTACTTGGCTCCTTTCTGAATCGGCCTTTGGGTATGATGATTTACTCCATTTTTACGGAGGTCTACCGAATGACCAATCGGAATGTGAGCTGCTTCAACACTATTTAGAGGGCTTACCTCTTCCCTATCGAGCGATTTACTCTGAAAGAGCTGCGGCACACTTCCCAGAGAATAAGTACAAGCGCGGGCATACACTCACTATGCCGGGGTTTTATGCGCCACAGGGGCGAGCACTTAGACTTTCAAATCCAACGGCTACGAGGTTTTCAAGATTCGCAGACTTTATTTTTCGGGATGGAGGCCGGCTTACAAATCTAGAGATGGAAACGGCAGGACTTTATGGTCTCTCACAAATCTTGGGTCACGATGCGGTAAGCATCTCAGCACTTTTGGCCAATAGAATGAATGGCGAATTCCATCCAGACCCTAGTGGTGTTGTTAATGAGATGATTGAAGATGCGTTGAACATCATTCACGATTGGGATTAATGTTGATTCCTTAACACTTTCACGTGTGAGATTCGTTGTAATTGCCTAATTTCGCGGCCGAATTACGATTTAATCGACACAAGTACTATGGCTGGTAACAGAACCTTCACCATGATTAAGCCTGATGCTGTTGAAAACGGACACATCGGTGCTATTTTGGCAAAGATCAACGAAGCGGGATTCCGCATCGTTTCAATGAAAATGACTCAATTGAGCCGTCGTGACGCGGGTAACTTCTACGCAGTGCACAAAGAGCGTCCGTTCTTCGGTGAATTGGTAGAATACATGACAAGCGGTCACATCGTAGCTGCAATCCTTGAAAAGGACAACGCAGTTGCTGATTTCCGAACTTTGATTGGTAACACTGACCCAGCTAAGGCTGACGAAGGAACCATCCGTAAGATGTTCGCAACTAGCATCGCAGCTAATGCGGTTCACGGATCTGACAGTGACGAAAACGCTGAGATTGAAGGAAACTTCTTCTTCTCTGCTCGCGAGCGTTACTAAGCGAATTCGCATCATAAACATAGAACTCCGGCTAGATGGTCGGAGTTTTTTGTTTCTATACAGCCCAGTATTGCTGGGATTCCTTACATTCACGGAGTCAATTCCAATTAACTATTCAAGATGTTGAGAAAATTACTCTCCGGATTGAGCGTCGCCTCAATTCTCATCCTCACGAGTTGCTATCCAGGCGGAGCAGAGAACACGCGAGATTTAGACATCGTTATGACCCACTTCGAACCTAGTTTCGAATTCGCGGGTAAAACGACCTATGCACTTATCGATTCAGTTGTACACATCGGCGATGATGATGAAGCACTCAGCCGTGCTCTGGATGATGATATCCTCGCACGTGTAAACTCAAACTTACTCGATAGAAATTACGAGAAGTACGACACCACGAACACGCCTTCCACTACTCCTCCAAACTTCTTGGTAAGAGTATCCTTACTGAAGGTAACAGCTTCAGGTACATATTGCTCTTATTACCCAGGCTACGGCTGGGGCTGGTGGGGCGGCTGGGGCTACTGGTACGGCGGGTACCCTGGATATGGCTGGGGTTACGGCTGGTGTGGCGGTTCATATAGCTACGACATCGGTACACTGGTAATTGAAATGGTTGACCTAGAAGATGCTGATTCGGCTGACGAACTCGACGTAGTTTGGATGGGCCTTGCCAACGGAATCGCTTCTGGTAACCCACTTTCGAACAGAGATCGCATCTTGGGTGCAATCGACCAAGCATTTGATCAATCACCTTACCTAATGCCGTAAATCATGAAAGCAAGATATTTCACCTTCGCACTTCTCCTTTTCGGCTGTATGCTCAATGCTCAGACGTACACGAGAATGTCATACCCAATAAGCTGGGGCGCTGGCGCCAATACCGGCGAGCGTATTAATAACACTAGCTGGATCGGATATCACCTAGAATTCGGTCACGATGTTCACTCTAACTCGTTTGTAGGAATTGAAACGGGCTGGGTAACACTGTATGACGAAGTAAATAATGTTACCGAAACCATTGGTTCTACAACAGTTACAGGGAATCAATACCGCTACCTCAATGTTATTCCGATTCTCTTGAAGTACACTTACCTCTTTGAGAATTCTAGCGAGTACGTTCCTTTCGTAGCAGCTGCCGGCGGAATTAGTTGGGCCAAGTCAACTACTGACGTTGGTATTTTCAGATTCAACAATGAAGAGTGGCCGTTTACGGTAGGTACTGAAGTGGGTATCAATTTCGATATGGACTACAGCACGAAGTTCCAGTTGTCTGGATACTATAACTTCCTCGCTAAGCGCGATAACTTGAATTCACAAGCCTATTGGGGCATCCGAATTGGATTTATGTGGATGTAAAATCGAACAGAGTATTTAGCAGAAACCCCGGCGATTCGTCGGGGTTTCTTCGTTTTAAAGGAAATAACTCACCGCCATCCTTCCCATTGAGCGATCAGCACCACCATCCAGACTTTGCTCCAAGGTGTAGGTCGCTTCCAATTGCCACTTCGGGGAAATCCTGAAGTTCAATCCTGCTCGATAGCGATTCACCAAATCATACTCCCACAGCAATTGAGGGTGATACACCAAGGTTCCGAGAAACTCGACATCAAATGAAGCGCCCAAAACCCGTTCGCCTGATCTAGAACGCCAAATGGTGTAACCTAACTCTGGTCGAACCCTTATTCTATCGGCAATGGAAAATCCGTCATATTCTCCTGACTCCCATTCAAAGAAGCCCCGAACTTCATTTCTGAGATAGAGATGTATATCCATGTTAGAAGCATTCGCAACTCGGAATCGCCATCCATCGAAGTACCGAAGCTCCACAAGGTCAAACTCCAATTGATAATTGACGGAAGCTGGAACGATAGCACCTCCCCTATCTCTTCTATACGTATCACTAATCGTGTGCTGATAGGAATACCTGAACAGCTGCTGGGTAAAATCGATATACTTCCACCTATGGCGGATACTCATTTCCGCCACTTGCTGAACCTCATCATCACCCCAGTGTAATTGAACGTCTGCCCACGAATCATAATTGATTTGTCCACGAACTGTCCACGTGGACAAAAGGAGGACAACCAACAGAAATGTGCGCCAGAACTTCATTTACAAGGAGTATGAAATGCCTGAAACAATGCCGTAGTCAAGCGCGGCTTGCCCGGTAGAAGGCGACTGGCTATCGTAGTTGTCATAAACTTTGATATCAATCGAAAGGTCGTCAATGATTTCCCATCTCAGGCGTAGCTCGCCATCGTGACGAATACGTCCAATTTCAGTGAGCCCCACATACACGGATTGTTCAAAAATCAGGCTGATATTCGGGTCACGATACTTGAAGAAGCGAAAGTTGGTGAAAATGGGTAATTCCCAGGATTGTAGATCTACACCTTCGAAGTTCTCTTCCGTGTTGTAAACCACACCCGCACCAAGCGCAAGTCGCATTTGGTTGGTGATGTATTGGGAATAGGTCATACCCGAACCCGACTGATATCGATAGAGCAATCCGAGTTGCTCATTCCGTTGATAGGTGACGAGTCCAAAGACCGACCATTTTTGAGAGACATAGCGATTGACTACGAAGCTCGCTTCCTCCCTTTCCCTGAGGAAGATCCCATCTTCACTCGTGAAAATGGCGCTGCCAGTAAAATCTAAATCTGTCGTTTCCCCTTTGTAATGGATGTTTAAGTCAAAGTTGAATCGACCAATATCACTGCTTCGTGTATAGGAATACCCCGCGCCAATGAGGCCGCTCCATCTTTCCAAAAAATCTTCCTCATACCCCGTTAAGTAAGCCAACTCGCGCAATGGAATTTCAAGGGAATCAATGAGATCATAGATGACCACTTCTCCAGTGTCTCCCGGAAGAACCCACCCAAAATGCTCCCCTCCTTGCAGGGTGCGCATTCGATAAAAGTTGGATGTAGCCTTGAAGGTTGCAACCTCGTAGTGTTTTACCTCCACATCGTCAATAACCTCGGCGTCGAAGGTCATTATTCCAATATCAATCGATTTGAATTCACCGTAGAGCATTTGTCCATTCTTCAACCACAGCGTATCGAATTGTGCCGATGCGGATATTGAGAAGATGGACAGTAGAGCTATGGTGAAACGTAGAATCAACGCAATGAGATTTCAGAATTATGAAAAGACGATGTCCTTTACCAACTCCTTGCCGATGGATTCGTTCAGCGCGGCGGCAAGTTTTGTGCGATTCATTGAAAGCTCCTGCCTGAGTGATGATGAATCCAACTTCACGCGGACCAAGCCATTCGCCTCCAAACGAATCTGGGTTGTTCTTCGGTCGATTGCAGGGCCAAGCACCTTCGACCAAGCCGCAACTATCTCTGCTTCAGCCAGCTTGCCTGAAAGTTCATGCTTCTTTACAAAGGCCTTGATGGCCTCACCTAAACTCTGTTCGTTTGATCTCTTCATTCCTCCAAAGGTGCGATTTCTCCGTTCGATGTCACATTAAAGACTCTGCTTTCCTCGGCAATTCTCTTCACAATCCCCCCAGTACGCTCGGCGTGGGTGTCGGTAATGAAAATCTGACCGAAACGATGGTCGTTCACCATACTAATGATGGATTCCACCCTTTTCTCGTCTAATTTATCAAAGATATCATCTAGTAGAAGGATTGGCTTTCTCCCAGTAATCTCCTTTAGAAAGTCAAACTGGGCGAGCTTCAATGCAATGGTAAAAGTCTTCTGTTGTCCTTGAGACCCCGTTTTCTTGAGCGGATAAGATCTAAGTGAAAAAGCGAGATCGTCTTTGTGAATCCCTACAGATGTATACTGAAGAACTCTGTCTTTTTGAAGTGAAGCTTTCAAAGCTTCGTCCATGTTCATCTCATTCAACTTTGATGAATATGTGATGCTGACGTCTTCTTGTTCACCAGCAATGGTTGCGTATGCCTCCAACATGATTGGCTTCATCTGCTCCATGAATGCGCTTCTACGCTGGTGAATTCGATGTCCACGCTCGATCAGTTGCTCATCGTATATCTCTAGCTGTGCAGGGTCGAATACACCGTTCTTTGCAAAATATTTAAGGAGACTATTTCTCTGAGTCAGTGCCTTATTATAGGATAACAGATCGTCGAGATAATGCTTGTCGCTCTGTGAAATCACTCCATCCATGAACTTGCGCCGAACTTCTGAACCGTCAAGGATTAGATCTCTGTCGGCCGGAGAAATCATCACGAGTGGAATTTCCCCAATGTGATCGGCGAGTCTTTCGTAGTCCTTCTTATTCTTCTTGAATGTCTTCTTTTGACCGCGTTTAACCCCGCAGTAGATGTGATCTTTCCCTTGATCTGATTCAAAATCCCCCTCGATAACCATAAAAGGTTGATCATGTCGAATATTCTGAGAATCAACCGGATTGAAGTAGCTTTTGGTGACGGCGAGGTAGTGAATGGCATCGAGGACATTGGTTTTACCCACACCGTTATCGCCAACAAAAACATTCACTTTGGGAGAGAACACGAGGTTCGCTTCCGGATAGTTCTTAAAATCAAGCAGATGGAGATTTGATATGACGGCCGTATTCATGGACTCAAAAGTACGAGAAAGACTGGGTTCACAAGAACTTGGACGGTATCATAAAAATGGTATTTTTGCGGTCTGTCAATTAGACTATACATGGCAAAGAAGAAACAAAACCAAGAAGTACACAGCCCAATTGAAGGTGTTGAAGAGAGCATCTCAAGAGCTGAACAGTTTATCGAGAACAACCTGCGCTCCGTAGGTATCGCTATCGGCGCGGTAATCGCTGTTATCCTCCTCTATTTCGGATATCAGTCATACATCGTTGAACCAGCTGAACTCGAAGCACAGCAAGCAATATTCCCTGCACAAGAATATTTTGAGGCTGACTCATTGAATAAAGCGTTGAACGGTTATGCCGGTAACATGGGATTTGTTCAGGTAGCTGACGAATTCAGTGGCACAAAGGCAGGTAACCTTGCAAACTACTATGCGGGTGTTTGTTACTTGAATACTGGAGATTACAAGAATGCTATCGCTTACTTGGAAGACTTCTCTAGCAATGACGGAACAATGAACGTTATCGCGACAGGAGCTATTGGCGATGCTTTCCACGAGCTGAACCAGCCAGAAGAAGCCCTAGAATACTACGAGAAGGCTGCTGGTCTTTCTGGAAATGAATTCACTACCCCAATCTATCTTCAAAAGGCAGCAAAAACTGCTGAAATGTTGAAAGACTGGAAGACTGCTCTCAAGTACTACAACCGCATGAGAGAAGAATTCCCTAACGCAGATCAGTCGAGAGACGTTGAAAAGTTCATTTCTTACTGTGAAGCCAAAGTAGCACAGAGCTAATGGCAACAGCGAATAAGAACTTATCGAACTACGATAAAAACACAATGCCGAACGCGTCTCAGATGCGCTTCGGCATTGTTGTTTCTGAATGGAACGAAGAGATCACCGAAGGACTCTACAACGGGGCATACGAAACACTTGTTGACCTAGGGGTTCTTCCAGATAACATCGTTCGAGAAAACGTTCCAGGGTCTTTCGAATTGCCATTCGGCGCAAAGCTCATTCTGGAAAACGACAAGGTCGATGCAGTGATCGCCATTGGTGTAGTCATTCAAGGCGAGACCAAGCACTTCGATTTCGTTTGTCATGGCGTAACACAAGGCATTGTTGAGCTCAACCATCACTACTCTGCCCCAACCATTTTCTGCGTACTCACCGATATGAATATCGAACAGAGCCGTGCGCGCTCGGGTGGAGAACATGGAAACAAAGGCGTAGAAGCCGCCGTTGCCGCCGTGAAAATGGTGGATTTGTGCAAGAGAAAGGCTCGATAACGCGCGTTTTGAAATGTAGTTCCGTAAATTAGTCCATCAACAAAAATGGACTAACCATGAGACATTTTTTCACCCTAGCCTTTGCCGTTCTCCTCACCACCTTGGGGATGGCTCAAGAAAGACGAACGCTCACTACTGAGGAGTTCACCAAAATTGAAATTTCTGGAAGTTATACCGTATTCCTTCGCCAAGGCCCTTCTTGCGAAGTAATCGCCATGTCCGAGAACTTCGACGATATTGAAGTTGAAGTTGAAGACGGCACCTTGAGTATCGCTCACGACAACGACATGTGGGAATGGTCGAGTGACGACGATGAAACTCGCATCTACATAACCGTTCAGAACTTGTCGGACATTGAAATTTCAGGTGCAGTTACGCTTGAATCAAAAAACACGATTGACGCCACCAACCTCACCGTTTCTACCAGTGGAGCAAGCGAAATCTATCTTTCCATCGATGTTTCTAGTCTCGATTTAGAATCTGCCGGAGCAAGCGAAATCACCCTGCGCGGTAAAGCGAGATCTGCCGAGTTTGAACTTATGGGCGCTTCCGAAATCGAGGCGTTTGAACTCATCGTGAACCGCATGGAAATTGAAACGATGGGCGCTAGTTCGGCTCGTGTTCATGTGCTCGACACGCTTGAAGTAGAAGCTATGGGGGCATCAGACATTGAGTATAAGGGCGACCCACAAATCGAATCAGAGCTCTCCTACGCTTCTTCTCTTACCAAACGATAAAATCCAACACACCCTATGACCTTGGATCCGAACATCCTCAAGAAAGCTGAATCTTGGCTGCGCGAACCCATTGATGGCAAAGCTCAAGCCGAGGTTAGACGTATGATTGACACCGACCACGACGCGCTGGTTGAATGCTTTTATAAAGACCTCGACTTTGGAACCGGCGGAATGCGCGGAATCATGGGTGTAGGTTCAAACCGCATTAATCGTTACACCCTCGGGCAAGCAACACAGGGATTGTCGAACTACCTCAGAAAACAGTTCCCAAACGAGACTATTTCGGTAGCTATCGCTTTTGATTCAAGGAATAATTCCGACACCCTTGCACTCGATGTGGCAAAGGTGTTTGCGGCCAATGGTATTTCTGTTCGACTCTTCGAGAGCCTTCGTCCGACTCCCGAGCTCTCGTTCACCATCAGACATCTGAATTGCCACGCTGGAATCGTTCTCACCGCCTCGCACAACCCCAAGGAATACAACGGCTATAAGGTCTATTGGAATGATGGAGGTCAGCTCGTACCTCCGCATGACAAGGCCATCATTGAAGAAGTGAGAAACGTAGAACTATCTCAAGTTCAGTTCTCGAATGATGACGCAATGATTAAGCGCATCGGCGAATCTGTTGACCGCGCCTACCTAGAGCAAGTACAGCAATTATCCATTGGCAATGCCGGGAAAGATGAACTCAAGATTGTTTTCACCCCGCTCCACGGCACCAGTGTAGTTCTGATGGAACAAGCACTAAAACTCACTGGATTCAAGAATGTTAGTCTCGTTGTAGATCAATCCGAACCTGATGGAAATTTCCCAACAGTTGATTCCCCAAACCCCGAAGAAGCCGCTGCGCTCGACATGGCCGTAAAACAAGCCGACCGTGAAGGAGCCGACTTGGTGATTGGGTGCGATCCCGACACGGACCGCGTTGGTATTGCTGTTCGTGACCACGCGGGAAATATGAAACTCCTAAACGGTAACCAAACGGGTGCCGTTCTGATGGACTATATTCTTGGTCAACTTCACGCTAAGGGCAAACTTCCTAGCAACGCGTTCTCTGCAACGACCATTGTAACGAGTAACTTGATGGAGGATATCGCATTGGGTTACGGAGTTGAATCTATGCGCTGCCTTACAGGATTTAAGTGGATTGCCGATTTGATTCGTGAGAATGAAGGCGCTAAGAAGTTCATTGTGGGCGGCGAAGAGAGTTATGGCTATATGGTTGGTGACTTCGTCAGAGACAAAGACGCCATATCTGCGGCTGTAATGATTGCCGAAGCTGCAGCCTATGCAAAGTCCATTGGTTCGAGCTACCTAGGTCTACTCGATGAAATTCACAAGAAGCATGGATTCTATCTGGAGCGATTGATTTCAATCAAAAAAGAAGGAAAGGCTGGTGCCGAAGCCATCGCGAAGATGATGGAAGACCTACGCGCAAATCCACCAAAAGAGCTTGCCGAAAGAAAAGTAGTAGAACTAAAAGACTATCAGCAAGGCATCATTCGCAACTTGGTGGATGGAACGGAAAAACCAACCGGCTTACCGAAGAGCAATGTGATCCAAGTTGTTAATGAGAATGGCGATATCGCGACAGCTCGTCCTTCGGGAACTGAGCCGAAGATTAAGTTTTATTTCTCCGTAAAACGCGATTGGACCGGTGGTTCTTCGACCGAAATGGAGACGAAACTGAACGGCATCATCGACCGTATGCTGAAGGATTTGTCGATATAACCTGACTTCAAACCTCACCTTTATCCTATGGGATTATTTAAAAGATGGGCTGTAAACCTCATCTTCATCCTAACCGGACTAGTCTATCTTCTCGGGTTGTTTGTCGAAATTCTCGAGATTGATTCAGCCCAATACGCCGCTCTCAGTCGAGAGATGGTGGAAGGCGGTTCTTTTCTGGAAGTATATCAACAAGGGCGAGATTACCTTGACAAGCCTCCCTTTCTTTTCTGGTTGAACTCAGCTAGTTTCTACTTGTTCGGCTATGCCGCGTGGAGTTTCAAATTAGGCAGTGTACTCTTTAGCGCGGTTGGAGTAATCGCCACCTATAAGCTAGGTAACCTGCTGTATAACAAGCGTATTGGCTTTGTAGCCGCACTTATGCTGATGAGTAGTTTGGCTTTCGTCCTCATGAACAATGACGTACGAACCGACACTATTCTCACCTCAGCAGTAGTAATCGCCGTTTGGAAACTCACCGCTTACTTGTACTACAAGCGAAAGCGGGATTTGATTTGGGGATTCATAGCCATTGCCATAGCCATGATGACAAAAGGTCCGCTAGGACTTCTCATCCCGCTTATGGCACTTGGAAGCTATACCATCGGACGACAGAAATACAAGGATTTGTTCCGATACCAGTGGGTACTTGGAATTTTGCTTGTAGCCGTTTTACTCATCCCAATGAGTTACGGATTGTATACGCAGTTCGACGCTCACCCGGAGAAGGTCGTATACATGCCGACACCCGATGGATTGGTACCGCAGGATAGCCTGAGCGGACTCAAGTTCTTTTATTGGGATCAGAGTTTCGGAAGAATTACTGGGGATAACCCTTGGCACAACAATGCCGGACCGTTCTTCTTTGTGCACACCTTCTTATGGAGCTTTTTCCCTTGGTCCCTTTTGGCAGTTTGGGCCTTCTTCTGGAGGGTTGTAGGTGCCATCAACAGTGTACTGAGGAGAGAAAAGAAGCAAGAATGGCTCACCCTCGGAGGATTCATCTTGCCCATAATAGCTCTGAGTCTCTCGCAGTACAAGCTGCCGCATTACATCTATGTCGTACTTCCTTTTGCGGCCATCTTCACCTCTGAATTCACCCTAAGAATTGCCTACGAGAAATCGAAAGGCTGGTACAACACCGCGCTCGTTCTTCAAGGACTGAGTATCACCGTGGTAACAATTATCGGCTTGTTGATTGGATTCTACGTCTTCCCCGATGTGCCTTGGTCGTTATGGCTTGTATTTGGAACAGGAATGGTTGTGGCACTCTACTTCTTCTTCAAAGGATTAAACCTGGATAGACTCGTTCTTTCGAGCTCTATTGCCGCGTTAACAGGATATGCGTTCATCAATGGGCATTACTTCCCAAATTTGACCGACTATCAGCCTACAGATGAAGTAGCGAAGACGTTGAAAGGATACGATGTTTCAGAAGACGAGTTCTTCATTGATTCCAAGCGTGGCCGATTTAGCATGGCATACTTCACAGGATTCATACTCAACAGCGCACAGGAACATGTGGCTGAAGAAGGAGGATTCAAAAGCGGAGTTTATATCTACGTAGATGAACGCGGTAAGCGTCGATTAGACGAGAGTGGCGTTGAGTATACGATTCTTCAAATGTACCCTTCTTACCCCGTGACCATGCCAACACCTGAGTTCCTGAATAATGAGACCCGTAAGGATGCCGTGGAGGAAACGTATTTGTTGTTGACGGAATAAAAAGCAAAATGATGAAATCAGCACTAACCATACTCTTCGCCTCTGCACTTGTACTGAGCTGCTCAAATAACTCGGACTCATCAAAAGCGCCCATTCAAGAGGCGAATAACACGGCCGTAACTTGGCGTGGAGTGCTTCAAATGAATGACAGCACCGAATTACCGTTCAATTTCGTTGTAGAAGATGATCTGGTGACTATTACTAATGGCGAGGAAAAGGTGATTATCGATTCAATAGTTGAGGTTGGTGATACTACGGAACTGTATCTACCTGTATTCCAAACTGTTTTCAAAGTGCACCGCGATACTAAAACGTGGAATGGATACTGGCAAAAGTTAGACGCGGATGATTACCGCATGCCTTTCACGGCAAGTAAAGGAGTCGAATATCGATTCAATAACGTGGTTTGGAAAAGTGAAATAAGTCTCCCCGCTAAATGGGAAGTCACCTTGCGTTCAGGGACCGATAATGAAAAACCGGCCATCGGTGAATTTCACGTGAAGCCGAACGGAGCTGCAACAGGCACATTTCTAACTGAAACCGGAGATTACCGTTTTCTACAAGGCATGTTTGACGGCAGAAATCTTAAACTATCTGGTTTTGATGGAACTCATGCCTACTTCTTCGACGCCGTATATGACGGTCAACAGCTAAGCGGAACACACTACAGTGGTAAAACCTATGCTCAGCCTTGGACCGCTATTCCTAATGATGACTTTGAACTTCGAGATCCTACGCAGCTAACATTCATTAAAGACGGTTACGAAGGCATTTCGTTCAGTCTTCCTACTGTAAATGGGGAGGACTTCACATTTGATGGTAAGAGTACAAATGGACCAACCATTATTCAAATTATGGGATCTTGGTGCCCTAACTGTATGGATGAAACTCGCTACTTCAAACAACTTCACGAAAAGTATGCTGAACGAGGCTTGACAATCATCGGTATCACATACGAGTACAAACCTGAATTGGAAGAGGCAAAACCTGCGATTCAAAAAATGATTCGAGACCTCGACATCCCGTACACCATTGTTTATGGAGGTTTGGCTAATCCAGAAAGCATCGCCACTACCCTGCCCATGATTGAAAACTTCATGTCTTATCCAACATCAATTTTCATAGATTCTGAAGGTAATGTTCGACGAATTCATACCGGGTTCAGCGGACCAGGAACGAGCGAATTTGAGCCTTACTCTGTGGAAACAGAAGCTTTGATTGAAGAAATGCTCGGCGAATAGTATGTCACACGAACTTCTTCCCGACTTGAGACAATTGGCAAGTGCCAAGCGGAAACCGCATCAGAAATTGATGCGCCGACTTGCCAAGGCTGACGGGAAAAAGGTCGACAAGGCAATTCATGAGCTTCACGACGAGGTGTTCGCATGCACCGATTGCCTCCAATGTGCGAACTGTTGCAAAACCACAGGACCTCTTTTCACGCGAAAGGACATAGATCGAATCAGCAAGCATTTACGAATGAAGCCTGCGGAGTTCGAGTCGGAGTACTTGAGGGTAGATGAGGACAATGATTTTGTTCTTCAGCAGGTTCCATGCAGGTTCTTGGAAGATGACAATAAGTGCAGCATCTATGAAGTACGTCCGAAAGCCTGCAGAGAATATCCACATACGGACAGAATCAAGCAGCAGCAGATTTTGAATCTTACACGGAGAAATGCATCGGTTTGTCCGGCCGTTTACACCATCCTTGAAAAGCTCAATGAACAATTCTGATGGGCACCACAGATATTCATAATTTCTTCGAATCAGAACTACATGTGGGAACGATTACTCAAGTTGAGCCGTTGCCAAAAGCGCATGTTCCGGCTTGGGTACTCACCATTGACTTTGGCCCTTTGGGAATCAAGAAAAGCTCTGCACGAATCACGCGATTGTACAATGCGGAAGACCTTATTGGACAGCAGATTATAGCCGTGACAAACCTACCTCCACGACAGGTGGGCAAGGTAATATCGGAATGCCTGGTACTTGGCCTACCCTCGTCAGACGACGCCGATACAGAAGTCGTACTTCTCCAACCAGAGCGCCCGGTTGATAACGGAACACGGGTATCTTAAAACTCGAGTTTTACTGCTGTTCCAGAGGCGCTGACCATCAACATACTTCCATTCGCTCCGATTACTTCATAGTCGATATCTACGCCTACGACCGCATCTGCTCCAAGTTGCGCCGCTCGCTGTTCCAACTCCCTAAGTGCTGTAGTTCGAGCTTCGAGAAGTACTTTTTCATAGGAACCAGATCGGCCGCCTACGAAATCGCGAATACCTGCGAAAATGTCTTTGAAGAAGTTGGCGCCGATGATGGTTTCACCTGCTACAACGCCTCTGTATTCCGAAATCTTCCGGCCTTCTACTGAGTTTGTTGTGGTTACAATCATGAGTCTTTGGTTGATTCTATTTTGAGGCTTGCTCCGCAATTGAAGCAATGATTTGCATCTTCAACGTGCCCTTCGGCCCCACAATTGGAACAAATGGGCCCCTTGAGGTCTTTCTTTTCGTCTCGCCTAGCATAGACGAACTCAGAGGTTACAATGCCAGTTGGAACGGCAATGATTCCATATCCCAAAAGCATGATGACAGAGGCGAGCATTTTACCCAGTGGAGTTTCAGGTGAGATATCGCCATACCCCACAGTTGAAAGGGTTACGATTGCCCAGTAAATAGAATTGGGGATATCCTGAAATCCACTTTCCTCCCCTTCTATCACATACATCAGGGAACCAAGAATGGTCACTAGAATGAGAATGCTCAGAATAAACACGCTAATCTTACGGCTGCTGGAAATGAGTGCGCGCATCATTAGCATGCCATCGCGACTGTAATGGTACAGCTTCATGACACGGAAGACGCGTAAAATTCGCAGACCACGAATCACGATCAAATACTGTGGTCCTGCTACGAGCAACGATAAATACGTTGGAAGAACCGAAATCAAATCAATTACACCGAGAAAGGAAAAGACATAACCTTTGGGTTTCTCTGAAATGGCCACGCGCAGAATATATTCAATGGTGAAGAGCGCTGTGAACACCCATTCCAGAATTAGGAAGAGGTCGTGATACTTTTCGTTCAGACTTTGAACGCTATCGAGCAGTACGACTAGGATACTGGCCACAATGGCCCAAATGAGGATTACGTCAAATGCTTTTCCAGAGGGAGTATCGGACTCGAAAATTATCCGTTCCAGTTTAGCTTTCATGGTCATAGAACGAATATAGTGAAATAGCGGTGAGAGAATTAGTGGCTGAGGGTGGTGTTTCTACTGGCGGATGGCTGGCAAGCTGCATAATCGCAAAACGCAAATTGGAAATTAATGCGTGATTTATCGTGGCGGGAGGCTACAGGCGTCAGGCTTGAGGCGTCAGGCGTCAGGCTTCAGGCTTCAGGCTTCAGGCGTCAGGCTTCAGGCTTCAGGCTTGAGGCTTGAGGCTGGCTTAGCGTCACTCTATTTCAGGAAAGGTCAAGCTCTGCGTCCAACCCTCTAACCCTCTAACCCTCTAACCCTCCAACCCTCCAACCCTCTAACCTTCCATACGCCTCTCCAAATTCCCTACTTTTACCCCATGAACCTCAACGCTTCCCTTCCACGCTACGCCGTGATCATAGAAACCATCGTTAACCTTGAGTTTGCGACTGGCATTCAAATAAGTCGGAAACTGGTTGACCGTGGATTTGAGGCCACGGTGAAGTCGCTTCAAAAGGATATTACCGACATCCGTGACACCTTCGATATTGATATCCTCTTTCACAAAGGAAAGGATGCCTACTTCATTTCAGAGGGAGGTAAAGAAGCCACAGATCGTTTCCTTGAATTCATCGGAGTTTCGCGCGTTTCGGAGATTGTGGGTCAAGCTCTGCAAGAGCAAAAAGAGGTTTCGCCCTATCTCAGTTTTGAGCACGAAGGCCAGTGGGCCGGTACGCGCTGGCTTCCAGAACTTGTGAAGGCCGTGAAGTCTCATAAATGGGTTGGATTCGATTACCGAAAGTTTGAAACCGATCAGGTGAAGCATTATTCACTAATGCCCCTTCTTCTCAAACAGTATCAAGGAAGATGGTATCTGATTGGTCAGCAACAGAACGGCGAAGACCGAACCTTCGGAATCGATCGAATCGAAGAACTGAAGGTGCGCGATCAGTCTTTCACCCCTCCAGAAGGAGATCCTCGTGATCGATTTAGAAATGTGGTTGGATTAAACCACAGCAGAGATAAGGTGGAAACTGTGCGCTTCTCTTGCGAACCGGTGCAAGCGCAATACCTGAAGACACTTCCGCTTCATCGAAGCCAGAAAATCATTCGCGATGGTAAACTAGAAACCGTATTCGAGGTAAAGGTGATTCCAAATTATGAGTTCGTCCAGCGAATTCTCATGATGGGCGCCAAGGTGAAGGTAATTCAGCCAACCTCATTGGCAACTGAAATCTACAGTCACCTTCGCGAAGCCGCCAAGCAATACGAGTCTTGAACAGCATATCAAAAGCAGATATCCTCTATGAGGACCCTTACCTCATAGCAGTAAATAAGCCTGCTGGTTTAATGGTGGAGCCCGACAAATTTGGGAATCCCAGCGTGGTGCGTCAAACTGAACTCTTGCTCGAAAAGAAGCCAAAGATGAAAACCGGCTTAGGCGTCGTTCATCGACTGGATCGTCCGGTTTCTGGTGTTCTCGTTTTTGCCAAGACCCCAATGGCTCTCAAATCGCTGAACGAGCAAATAAGAAATAGGTCTGTTCAAAAGGAATACATGGCCCTAGTCAGTGGCCAACTGACTGGGTCTGGAAAGTGGACCCAATCATTGCGTAGATCGACCGATAGAAAGCGTGCCGAAATCTGTAAAGACGCGGGAAAAGACTGTCAGAGTGCGGAAACCAGATGGAAGGTCAGTGCTCATTTATCGGATCAAACGCTCCTTACCATTCAGCTTAAAACTGGCCGTTTTCACCAAATTCGAATGCATGCAAGTGCGAATGGACATCCCATTTTTGGCGATGAAATCTATGGTGGGCATTCATGGAAAAATACTGGCATCGCATTGCATTCAAGTCGATACTCTTTCGAACATCCAAAGACTGGAAGTCTCATTTCCATCGAATCTCCTCCTCCGTTTCTTTTGAGCCCTGCTGACCTTTAGTAATTTTGATTTCGCTCTAAACTCATTCGACTATGGATTTTGTGGTCTCAGGTACTGGTGTCATCATGACAATCATTCTAGTTCTCGCTTACTTTGCCGTATTTTACACGATATATGATGTAAACAAGCAGAAGCAGTTCAGTGGAACGCAAAGATTTATGTGGGTTTTCTTTCTGCTTTTCTTCAGTTTGATAAGTCTATTCATATACTGGACAGCCGGTAGACCTAGAAACACATCAACCTATAATCGAGATTAGAATGAATTATAAAGTAAGTTCCATCGAAGAGTATATGGAGGCCATTCCAGAAGAGCGCAAAGCCGCCATGGAAAAGCTCCGCGAAGTAATCAACCAAAACATCCCTGCCGGTTTCGAGGAAACCTTATCGTACGGGATGCCAGGATGGGTAGTTCCTCACAGTTTATATCCCGCTGGTTATCATTGCGATACAAAGCTACCTCTCCCCTTCTTGAGCATTGCATCCCAAAAGAACTTTATCGCCGTGTATCACATGGGGGTCTATGCAGATCCAAAACTGATCAAGTGGTTTCAAGAGGAATATACCAAGCGCGTTCCTACTAAGCTCGATATGGGGAAAAGCTGTGTCCGACTCAAAAAAACCGAGCACATTCCATACGACCTCTTTGGAGAACTGTGCACCAAAATGACTCCACAAGATTGGATTGACCTCTACGAAGCGAACATCAAGCGATAGGCCACGTTATCTATCTAATTTATCTTTGACACCACTCCGCCCACGCGGGTTTCCACAGAATAGAACAAACCGAATATGAGCAAGGCAAATTGGACCACCGTCCGAGAATTTGAAGACATCACGTACAAAAAGTCTGGTAAGGTTGCTAGAATCGCATTCAACCGCCCCGAAGTACGCAATGCATTTCGACCAAAGACTGTAGCAGAACTGTATCAAGCTTTTCTTGATGCACGCGAAGACACCAACATTGGCGTCGTGCTCTTCAGCGCTGAAGGTCCTTCCCCGAAGGATGGTGTATACAGCTTCTGTTCCGGAGGCGATCAAAATGCCCGTGGGCATCAGGGGTATGTAGACGATGACGGAATGCCACGCTTGAATATCCTCGAGGTTCAACGCCTTATTCGCTTCATGCCGAAGGTCGTTATCGCCGTTGTTCCTGGTTGGTCAGTTGGTGGTGGACATAGCCTCCACGTCGTTTGCGACCTTACACTTGCGAGTAAAGAGCACGCTATCTTTAAGCAAACGGACGCAGACGTCACCAGTTTCGACGGTGGGTATGGTTCTGCATACCTCGCCAAAATGGTTGGGCAAAAGAAAGCGCGCGAGATTTTCTTCTTGGGCAGAAACTACTCGGCCGATGATGCGGTTGCTATGGGAATGGCCAATGCCTCAATTCCGCATGACGAACTAGAAGACACAGCGTACGAATGGGCACAAGAGATCCTCGAAAAGTCTCCAACTTCCATCAAAATGCTCAAGTTCGCCTTCAACCTTACCGACGATGGAATGGTTGGTCAACAAGTATTCGCTGGGGAGGCAACTCGTTTGGCTTATATGACAGATGAGGCCAAGGAAGGAAGAAACGCCTTCCTCGAAAAGAGAAAACCAGACTTTTCCGATATCAAGTGGATTCCTTGATTTTGGAAAATTAGACATAAAAAAAGGCGCTCAATCGAGCGCCTTTTCTATTTCGAAAACTGCGAGATTAGAGAATCTCTACAATTTGAATGTCGAATGTAAGATCCTTACCAGCCAATGGGTGGTTAGCATCGATAGTGATAGTCTCTTCTTCTACTTCTTGAACTGTCACCTGCATTTCACGTCCGTCTGGTGAACCCGCAACCAAAATCTGGCCTACTTCAGGCTTGAGATCTTCTGGAAGCTGTGAACGCTCAACCTTGTGGAACAAATCTTTATTTACTTCGCCGTACGCGTCTTCAGGCTTAAGAGTAACCGTTTTCTTCTCGTTTACCTCCATACCTTCAACCGCCTTGTCAAACCCAGGAATCATCATTCCAGTGCCAACTGTGAACTCCAATGGCTCACGGTCTACGCTTGAATCGAAGATCTGACCGTCGTTCAATTTGCCGGTGTAGTGTACGCGTACTTTGTCGTTTGCTTTTACTGTGGACATAATCCGTTTTCTTTTTTCAAATAAGAGCGGCAAAGGTAAGGCCAATGAGAGGAAATGCCATGGAAATCAAGCAATTCCGACAAAGAGGCAGAATGGTGATGCATTATGACATGCCCAACTGCTCGATTTGAATGATGTCGGTAAACTTGTCACGCTTGCCCTTCTTCTCGCTCTCAGACTTCAAGGCGTCTTTAATGGCATCGATTTCCGAGCAACCAGCCTCGTAGCCAATGTCGAAGAGCTCTTTCAATTTCACCTTGTCGAAATCCAACGTTCCATAAGATCTCGCCTTTGGCGGATCTATTAGCGCGTCACATAAATCCATTCGGTAACGAACGTTCTGAAAGATGGCTAAGCGAAAAACTCTATCAGCCAATGCAGCTGTTCCATCAATCTCGTCAACCGCGCCCATGTGGTTCGCGTGCGATCCAATAATGTGAGAGCAAGAAGCTATCAATGGATCCACCGGAAAGTTGTTGAATAGTCCACCATCCACGAATACCTTCCCATCCATCTCATAGGGATGAAAAATGATGGGAATGGTCGCACTTGCCAGAGCCGCATGAATGGCATCCCCGCTCGTAAAAATAACCGGTTGGCCGCCCTTCACATCGCTAGCGGTAAGCGAACATGGTATCTTCAGTTCTTCAAAGTTGCATACGCCCACGGTCTCATGAAGTCTTTCATAGAGTCCTCCTAATCCTTTGCTGAATACGGTTCTGAGCAATTCAAACTTCGAAATCCGACTTTCAATATGGAGGTTGATGAATGCTTCAAGCATGTCGTCCGATTTCATTCCCGAAGCATGCATGACCGCAACAATAGCCCCCATACTCGTTCCAGAAACAGCATGAATGGGCACTTTGTGCTCCTCTAGAGCCTTCAACAAGCCAATGTGAACGACACCTCTGGCGCCTCCTCCCGAAAGACATAGTCCCACGGTTGGCTCTTCCTTACCTTTCCACAATTCTGTAAACCAGCTCACTCTTCGATCGGATCATTTAGTTCTGAACTAATGGTCATGTGCAGTAAGATTGCCAAACCAATCACAACCCCACAACCTATCACATTGTACATGAGGTATCCCAATTCGATTACGTCCATCACATTGAGGATGTGCACCGTAAGTACCGTCAGCTCCGCAATAACAGCTGCAGGGAAAAGCGCTTTTGCCTTTATCTTCTTAAAGAAGAAAGCGATTAGGAAGATTCCCAAGATGGTTCCATAGAACAGGGATCCAAGAATGTTAACCAACTCAATTAAGTTGTCTACCAATTGTGCCGAAAGTGCAATAACTATGGCAAGCATTCCCCAAAGAGCTGTGAACAGCTTCGATACGCTTAACGTAGCAGCTTCATTGATTTCTTCCTCTTCCTCATCTTCTGATTTAGGGGATCGAAGCCGGTTGTAGAAGTCCACGACCGTTGTGCTCGCAAGCGCATTTAATTCTCCTGCGGTTGATGACATCGCCGCCGAAAGAATCACCGCCAGCAATAGCCCAACGATGCCAATCGGCATATGGTCCATGATAAACGTGAGAAAGATGTAGTCGCTGTCCTCCGTTTCAATATCCTCATCAACCCTTTCCAAGAAGCGCTTCATCTCACGGCGCTCAATTTCTGCTGCATGGTCGAAGTGAAGGATGTCCTCTTCATATTCCATCCTATGCGCTGCGTCAGCATTGAGCCATTTAGCCACGGCTTCTTGCTTCTGCATCTGTATATCTCGGAATCGTTCTTCGTGTATCTCAACTTGACCTCCAAAACCCATTTCTTCGGCCTTCTCAATACCGGCCGTGTTGAATACTACGGGCGGAATATTCACTTGATAGAAAATGAAAACCATCACCCCCACCAAGAGAATAAAGAACTGCATTGGGACTTTAAAGAGCCCGTTAAAAATCAACCCTATCCTACTTTCCTTCAAGGATTTACCACCAAGATAGCGCTGAACCTGACTCTGATCCGTACCGAAATAGCTCAGGGCCAGGAAGAGTCCTCCTGTCAAGCCAGACCATATCGTATACCGGTTTTCAAAGTCTAAATCTGTATTGATGATTTCCATCTTTCCCAACACACCCGCTAAATCAATACTGTCGGTGAAACTCATCGAGTCCGGAAGTTTCCAAACAATGATTCCGAAGGCCAAGACCATACCCGCGAGGATAATGGTCATCTGCCAGCGTTGCGTCATGCTCACCGCTTTCGTACCGCCGCTTACGGTGTACAGAACCACAAGAATGCCCACAATCAAGATGGTCATCTGAAGGTTCCACTGCATAATCTTGGAAAGAATAATTGCCGGAGCATAAATCGTAATTCCAGCCGCAAGCCCTCTAGATACCAAGAACAACAACGCGGTTAGAAGTCGGGTACGAAGATCGAATCTCCCCTCTAGATATTCATAGGCCGTGTAGACCTTCAACTTATAATATATGGGGAGGAAAAAGGCGCAAATAATGACAATTGCTATGGGCAAGCCGAAGTAGAATTGGACGAAGCCCATGCCGTCCTCGTAGGCTTGTCCAGGCGTACTCAAAAAGGTAATTGCCGATGCCTGAGTGGCCATGATGGAAAGGCCAATGGTCGACCATGACATCTCTTCGCCACGAAGGAATCCATTCAAGTTTTGATTCCTGCTCTTGTAAATTCCAAAGAGCACGATCAGTACAAGTGTTCCGCCTAGAACTAACCAGTCAACTAAATGCATCAGTTATAGAAATAGGTTAGAAAGCCGAATAATGCGATTTCTACCAGTAGTGCGACGAGCACTAGAGCGTAGACCTGGCTCCATTGTTTGAATAGTGGTTTACTCATAGGACAAAATATTGGCTAGTAGTCGGAATGCTCCAGGAACACCTGCGGGCAGCTCTCTAAAGAAACTAATTCCCGTGTAGGTAAATGTTCCTTCGCCGAACTCCGCAAATAGCAAGCCACCGATTTGATCATCTTCACCTGTGTCGTGCCATGAAATTAGCGGAGTATACTTAGCGTCCCATTCACCTGCGAAATAAAGTCCCCTTTCCTGAACCCAGCCTTCAAAATCGTCAAAGCTAATCTCGTTTGGCGTGGTAAAGTATGGGTGGTCCTCTACTAGAATCTCAACTTCGGCATCTTCCTCTGTTACTCGGCTTCTGCTCAATGCAAATGGATATGGACCGAGATCAGAGGTGAGCAAGTCTCTCGTGGCCGTGTTGTATTGAACAATGAGGTTTCCGCCTCCGCTAACATAGTTCATCAAGGATTCGCGATAATTCAACAGCCAAGGATGAACATTGTACGCCCTAATCCCAATCACGATGGCCTTGTATTCACTTAGAGATGATTTGGAGGCCAAATCGGATTCCGACAAACGCTCGACCGTGAATCCCATCTGCTCAATGGCAATATCTACCTCATCGCCGGCTCCTTGAATGTATCCTATATTTCCAGCATTGATGTCGAGGGAAAGACGCACTACGCGTACTGAAGCGTCTCCAAAAACAGACTGAGTAGGTATATGCGTGTATTCTATTTCTGAATACTCTTGAACAGGCGATTTCACGCGATCCATAAGCGGTCTGATTTCCCCTTCACTTGCATTGGCAGGTGGAGTAACCTCAAAGGCCACAACCTTCTCTTCATACAGGTTTGTGAGCGAAAGCGGGATGCTAGAAGGGGTATACGTCCATCCTTCAGGTACATCGAGTTTCACGGATGTACTGAAATTTGGATCAAATGCTTTTACTCTTACCCGTACGGTCTTCGATTCGGAGTTCGCAAAAATCTCAACATCTTTATCGAAAGTTGCCGTGGCCATAGGAGATGCGATATACGGACGTCGCTGCTCTCCATCTACTCTATCGCTCCAACGGTAATCCACAGGAACCACAACTTCAAAAGGCATATTCTGATACTCAAGCATCAAGTGCATCACAATTGTGGGCGGATTCTCAGGAAGTCCAATCAACTCTTGATTATCAACTTCATAGGTAGTTCCAAAAGGCGCTCTAAGCCAGTAGGGTTGGGATATTTTTTGTGGATTTGACGGTGTCACATCCATTTCCCAATACTCATTTTGTGGCAGTGGCTGTGGTTGCTTAAGATATGCAGACCCCATGCCATCAATCACTTTGAAATTCACTTGGGTAAGCACCATTTCATCCGTAGTACGCGGCATGAACCTCAGTTTTATTTGAGGAACCCCACCCGTTGGCAGAACGTATTCATGCGCAACGGCTTCAACAAATAGTCCGCCGCACATGGCGATCAACTCATCCAACTCGCGCATCTTTATGCTTTTCCAATGGTCTTCAATATCAGAGGAAGCCACTTCATTTCTCAAGGTTACCAACGCCGGTAAACTCGCAGCGGGATCAGCAGGGTTGAACTGCTCTTGAATTGCCTTACTCATCAATATGATCTTCTCCGAAGCTCCTATGGTTTCCCATGAAGTTTCAATATGGCTTAGAAGATCACCTTCTAGGACCTCACCGTCGAGGTGCTGAAAGTATTCGAAAGTTTCGCCGCGCATAATGCTCACCCCAAACCCTTGGCATCTGTGCTGACTTCTTGCTAGTGAGCCAATCTCGTTATACGAAACGCCCATGATCGGATCGTATCCGCCGATGTCAGATTTGAAATAATTGGGGTCGTGCGTTGCGAGTGAATCCAAATTCGGATCCCAGCGCCAGCTGTACGTATTCCAATAAATGGAAGTAGGCTGCCATGGCTCTACCCATTCTAACTGATTCATAAATGCGGTATCACTTCCGGCAAGTCCGAATGCCTCTATAGCAAGCATAGCCGAGGCGGTGTGATGCCCGTGTCCGCCTCTTGCGTCTGGTGGGAAACGCGTAACAATCACATCAGGACGAAATTTACGTATGGCCCAAACTACATCGCCTAGGACGAGACGCTTGTCCCACTTTTCAATGGTTTCATCCGCTGTTTTTGAGTAGCCGAAGTCCACAGCTCTGGAGAAGGCTTGTGTTCCACCGTCGATAGACCTTGCGGCAAGAAGTTCTTGGGTTCGAAGAATACCGAGGTGTGGACCAAGTTCGGTACCTATCATGTTCTGCCCTCCATCACCTCGAGTTAGCGACAAGTAGCGCACGTACGCATTCTCGCCGTTGCTCAACCAAGCAATCACCCTGGTGTTCTCATCATCGGGATGAGCCGCTACATAGAGAACCTTTTTGAAACTGTTAAGGCGTTGAAACTTCTTCTGAATTTCTGCAGATGACTGAGCCTGAAGCACAAACGTGAAAAGCAGTGCAGACGCGGTCAGCGTGAATTTAATGCGCATAAAATTTCCCCTGATTAAGTGGTGAAGATACCAAACACAACCACAAAGTGAATGTAATTTCGAACATGTCATGCCGTATATTCGTTAACTTAGCCGAAACACTCGCACGTTTAACTATATCTATTGTATAGATGAAGAAGCTTTACACGTACTCGCTATTGGCCTTAGGCCTAGCGGCTCAGCCTGCATTTGGGCAAAATGAGCCTAGGTTACTCCTGAATAGCGGTACTTATTCCCTAAATCCTCAGCAATCCTCTGTTTCGCTTTCTGCTACTCAAGAGGAATCGATGACCATGCTGCGCATTGTGCAGTTTAGCCGACCTCTCATTCAGGAAGAACGCGAATGGTTAGAAAACAATGTTGGTGAAATCATCAACTACCTTCCCATCAACGCTTACTCCATGCTATTGCCAAATGGAACAGAGCTAAACGATTTTGGTTCTCTTCCACTTCACGCAGTCGAGAAGTTCTCAGCGGAAATGAAGATATCCGACAGATTGAGAGAATTAAATGTTCCAGATTATGTTTGGCGCGGAGATCGACAAATTGAAGTTGTAGCCGGACTCGTAAAGTACTCGAACACTAGCGCCATCGCACAGCGCATGAGTTCTGAGGGCGTTTCTGTGGTCTCGTATGACCCTGAAAACAACACGATTACGCTCATCATCGATATCGACGATCGTCTGACTATCGCAGCAGACCCTTCCGTAGCCTTTTTGCATGAAGGTGAAGATCCCGGATCTCCAGAAAACTTCAACGCAACAAGATCTGCACGCTCTAGAGCAGTAAATACAAGATACTCGGGTGGTCGAGCTTACGACGGCTCTGGTGTTGTTGTAGGTTTAGGTGACGACGGAGACATTGGTCCACACGTCGATTACTCTGGACGTATCATCGCAAGAAATACGAATGCCAGTTCGGGTGACCACGGTGACCACGTGGCTGGAACAATCTTCGGAGCGGGTAACATTGATCCACTTGCCGCCGGTATGGCCCCAGGTGCAGACATGTTCTACTATCGCTATCCGAGAAACTTGAACAATGTAGATGCCGACTATGCATCACATGCGGTGCGTATCACAAACTCAAGCTACTCAAACGGATGTAATGCTGGATATACCGCGTTCACGCAGCAAATGGATGAGGACATCATCCAAAACCCGAAGCTGATGCACGTATTCAGCGCCGGAAACAGCGGGTCTAGTAACTGTGGTTACGGCGCAGGTGCTGGTTGGGGTAACGTTACAGGTGGACATAAAATCGGTAAAAACGTTATTGCAACGGCAAACATCACTTCTACTGACGCGATTGCGCCTTCTAGCTCACGCGGTCCATCAGCCGATGGTCGCCTGAAGCCCGATATCGCAAGTGTAGGTACCTCGGTTTACTCCACAACCGACCCAGACGATTACACATTTAAGACGGGTACGAGTATGTCAGCCCCTGGTATTGCCGGTGGTATGGCACAAATGTTTGAAGCTTTTGTCTCCTCTCATGGCTCAGAGCCAGACGGTGGATTGCAGAAAGCTTTCTTGATGAACTCTGCTGATGACCTTGGCAACCCTGGTCCAGATTTCATCTACGGTTACGGCCGAATGAACTTGCTTCGTTCTATTCGCGATATCGAAACTGGAAACTTCTTCACAGATTCGGTAACGACTGGACAAGCAGACAGCTTTCAAATCAACGTTCCTGCGAATACAGCAGAAGTACGTGTAATGCTTTACTGGACCGATCCTGCCGCGACACCAGCTGCGGCGCGTGCACTTGTCAACGATCTTGATGCTACACTACGAGCGCCGGGTTCAACGGTATATCAGCCATGGGTACTTGATCCAACTCCAAATGCTACACTGCTCAACGAAAATGCAGTTCGCGCAACGGATACCATGAATAATGCAGAGCAGGTAACAGTAGCGTCTCCTTCTGCAGGGTCATACTGGTTCGTTGTAAACGGAACCAATGTACCACTAGGTCCACAAAAATATTATGTGGTGTACAGCTTCGTACCTGACGCAGTAGAATTGACTTATCCATTTGGAGGAGAAGCTATTGACGCTTCGAACCCAACCACAATTTACTGGGACGCCTCAGTAGGTTCGACTAGCTTTACTCTTGAATACAGTACCGACAACGGCACTTCATGGAGCACGATTGGCACAGCGGGCGCAAATGCGCGTCAGTTGGATTGGAATAACCTTCCAAATGTCGCCACGAATGATCTACTCGTGAGAATCACTCGAGGAACACAAACGGACATGGTTGACTCTCCTGTTACTCTAATTGACGTTCCGAATCGCCTTGGATTAGTGCAGGCTTGTCCAGATAGCTTTATTGTGAGTTGGAACCCAGTAGCCGGAGCTGCTGAATACGAGGTTTACGCGCTTGGACAGAAGTACATGGACAGTATCAACAGAACAACGGATACCTTCCAGATTTTCACGGGCATCCCTCCTACTCAAGAAGTTTGGTGGTCAGTGGCAGCAGTCCCAACTGCAGGTCAACCTGCCGGACAGCGCGCAATTGCTCGCAAGAAAGAATCTGGTTTACAAGGATGCTTGGTGAATACTGACGTAGCCATCGAGTTCGTATCTCCTCAAAGCGGGGTGATTGGTGATTGCCACAACTTGAATACAATTCAGGCAACGGTTGCAATTTCAAACCCTGGTCTCACGGCGATCGATTCAATTCCATTGGCCATTAGCTTTAATGGCGGAACTGCCATGTGGGATACCGTTTATACGCAGATTCCTTCTGGAGGAACGATCAACCACACCTTTACGACGACGTACAATACATCGAGCATCGGTTCATACACCTTTGAGGCTTGGAACTTTATTGCAGACGATGGCAACCGTTATAACGACTCTGCCTTCGTTTCATACGATGTAAACAACGGCGGCACAACTAAATCAGCGCCATACACCCAGAACTTTGATGCATGGACTTCATGTGCCACAACGACGAACTGCGAGGCGGGAGTTTGTAACCTCTTCGACGATTGGAATAACCTTACGAATGGTGGGTTTGATGATATTGATTTCCGCACAAACAACGGAAGCACACCATCGAGCGGTACAGGTCCGTCTTTCGACAATACGCAAGGAAACAATACGGGTAAATACCTATACCTAGAAGCCAGTGGAGGCTGTAGCTTCAAATGGGCATATCTCGTTTCACCTTGTATCGACCTCTCTACGATCACCCTTCCTGAGTTGGAATTCTTCTACCATATGAATGGTGGTGATATCGGTGAACTTCACGTGGATATCTTCAGCAATGGGGTTTGGCATCTGGATGTGGTTACGCCGATTATCGGAAACCAAGGAAACCAATGGATTGGTGAAAACTTGAGCCTAGTCCCTTGGCAGGGACAAATCGTTTCTGTTCGCTTTAGAGCCTCAACAGCGGGCGATTATCAAGGTGACTTGGCAATTGACGATTTCTCTATCACTCAAGCTGCTGGCGCTCCTGTTGCTGCATTCAGTGTGAGCAACCCTACGCCATGCTCTGGAGAGGTGGTTCAAATTACAGATCAAAGCACGAACGTGCCTGCGGGATGGGCATGGACGATCACACCAGGTACACACAGCTTTGTGAATGGAACAAGCGCGACAAGCCAGAACCCAGAAGTTGTATTTAGTGCTTTGGGCAATTACGACATCAAGCTTGTTGCAAGTAATGTGAATGGCGCAGATTCAGTGATTGCTCAGTCTGCCGTAATCGTAGGCAATGGCTTACCTCTTCCTTACGTGGAAGATTTCCAGGGACCATTCCTTCCTGCAGGATGGCAACTCGAAAACCCAGATGGCCTGACCACCTGGGAAGGTCAGAGCTGCATTGGATATGATGGAAATGCTACGATGGCAGTGCGCGTAAACAACTTCGTGTATGGTTCAAATGGTCAGCAGGATAGAATCATTTCACCTTCCATCGATTTGGGAACGGTAACCTCTCCTGCGCTCGTTTACGACCTATCGTACATCGGTACTACCACGAATAAAAACGACCGTCTGCAGATTCAGATTTCTTCAGATTGCGGCAATACGTGGGATGCACCCGTGTTTGATGCGACAGGTACTGCATTAACAACGTTCAATTTCAACACCAACACCGAATTTATTCCTACGGGAAGTGGATTCTGGAAGAGAGATACAATTGACCTATCAAGTTATGTTGGAAACAGTGTCAAGATTAGGTTTATCAACATTACAGATGGTGGTAACGCTCTATATCTTGATAATATCCAGTTGTACGACTTGAGTGTAACTCCACCTAGTTCTGCTTTTACAGCTAACTTGGTAGATAGCTGTTTGGCTAGAACCTACAGCTTCTCGTATAACACGACAGCGGGTACGTCCGTATCTTGGGACTTTGGATCTGGAGCTACACCTGCCACGGCCGTAGGTGCTGGTCCGCATAATGTGACCTACAGCTTCGGTGGTTCTAAGTTGGTTGAAATGACAGCTACCAATGCTGGTGGAACGGTTAGTTCGAATGTCGTTTGGCCAATCAATCAGAAGCCAACGGCTGACTACACCTACGCTTTCGTAACAAATACGAATGGACTAGACGTACAGTTCTCGTCCAACATCAGTAGCGGACAGATTGATACGTACTACTGGGACTTCGGCGATGGGGACACCTCATCTGCTGCAAACCCACTTCATTCCTACACTGTGGGAGGCTCGTACAACATCATGTTGATTACTGAAAACGACTGCGGTCCTGATACGGTTGTGAAGAACATACCTAATGTAAGTGTGATTGAAAACACGCCGACAGATTGGATACTCGCTCCGAACCCAGCAAACAATCAGATTGCTTTGTATGCAACGAATGGCGACCTTGGTGTAGATCATGCGAGCATTTACGACATTTCTGGAAAGGAGTTGATCAGTGAATCAATCCGTGTGAATGAATCAGAAATTCTATTTGATATCTCAACATTGCCAGCTGGAGTTTATCTCCTTCGTGCTCAGACAGAGAATCAAATGCATAGCATGAGATTTGTCGTGCAGCGATAGTATCTCATACTGAGAATAGAATGAAGCCGCTTCAGAAATGAGGCGGCTTTTTTTATTCGGTTTATTTGAATCACACTCCTTTTTTGCAATTTCGCAGTATGGATGGAACACTTAGCTACGCATTGCTCGTTTTCACATCGTTCTTCACGCTGATTAACCCGTTGGGAACGATGCCGATTTTCATGACCATGACCAAAGATTTGGATGTGGCCAACCGAACGAAAACGGCTCGTAAGGCCACTATTGTAGCCTTCTTCACCATTGTAGCTTTTGCATTTAGCGGACAATTGCTCTTTAGCTTTTTTGGTATTTCGGTGAACAGTTTCAGAGTTGTTGGCGGTATTATCTTCTTCCTCATGGGCATGGACATGCTTCAAGCTAGATTGGCCAGAGTGAAGGTTCAGGATGAAGAAGTAAAGAGCTATGTAAACGACATTTCCATCACTCCCCTAGCCATCCCTATGATTTGCGGCCCAGGTGCTATGACCAACGCCATTGTGATGATGGAAGATGCGGATACCACGATCAAAAAGGTCGCATTAATCGCAGTTATAGCAGGTGTAATGCTCCTCACCTACATCATTTTATTCTCTTCAAGTAAGATCATCAAGCTTCTTGGAGAAACGGGTAACACAGTGATGATGCGTCTGATGGGCCTCATCGTGATGGTTATTGCTGTAGAATTCTTCTTCTCCGGTTTAGGTCCAATTCTTCAAGGTATTTTCCCGCAATAGGATGTCGGGTAAAACTATAGTCACCATCGCCTTAGGACTACTGTTCGGCGTTGCTATTTTCTATAGCCTGGGCCCCAGTGATCACCCAAGTATTACAGACTGCACTGTGAATACTCACCATCTGGATTCTACGTGGCACGTTGAATCTACAGGTGACCTGTGGCTGTTCACCGACTTCAATTCCGCACCAAATGTTCGCTATTTGGTTCACGACGCTGATAGCATGGAAATTCTAGCTATTTCTAAGGCTGAGCAAGTAGACATCTGGGAGGTCAACCACTTCTCGCTTCTTGACCCGATGGGCAGCATCAGGTATGTGGCTGGAATTGTGGAGGGAGGAGATACGGTGTACTGGAAAGTGAAAGGATTGAAAGGATCATTTGACTGAAGTCAAATGAAAGGATTACAGCCTATCGGCTGTAAAAGGATCCGCCTATCGGCGGAAAGGATCCCCGCTTGCAGCGGGGAAAGACGTAAAGTCGAAGGTTTAGGAAGAGTATATCTATCTGAAGAGTTTGGAATACTACCATATAGGTAGCAAGGTCCTTCCGCCGATAGCCGAATCCTTTCCACCAGCAGATGGGTCCTTTCCGTCGATAGCCTGACCCTTTCCGCCAACGGGTGGCTTCTTTCCGCCGGCAGGCGGATCCTTTAGCCTGACAACAGGAAGGCTATCCTTTTACCCGACGAAGGAGGGTAACCCTTTTACTAGCAGTCCAATACATCTTCTCTTAGCCTCCCCTTTCCGCCGGCAGGCGGACCCTTTAGCCTGACGACAGGAAGGCTACCCTTTTACCCGACGAAGGAGGGTAACCCTTTCAATACCAACCCAATACATCTTCTCTTAGCGTCGCCTTTCCGCCGATAGGCGGATCCTTTAGCCTGACGATAGGAAGGTTATCCTTTTACCCGACGAAGGAGGGTGACCCTTTCATTCCAAACCAATACATCTTCGATTAGCCTCGCCTTTCCGCCGACAGGCGGACCCTTTAGCCTGACGACAGGAAGGCTATCCTTTTACCCGACGAAGGAGGGTAACCCTTTCATTCCAAACCAATACATCTTCTTTTAGCCTCATCTTTCCGCCGGCAGGCGGATCCTTTAGCCTGACGACAGGAAGGCTACCCTTTTACCCGACGAAGGAGGGTGACCCTTTCATTCCAAGTCCAACACTTCCTCATTTCGCCCAAGCTCCCCAATCTTCCCAAGGCTCAACAGCCAAAGCAAGAACATCATAAATGCGCCATTGAGCAGCAGCAATTCGAAGCCAAAAGTGTAATTGAACCAACGTTCGGAGTTCTCGTACATCACATAGGCGAGTGTCGGACTGGCTATTGCGGCGATTGGGACGAGTTGATCGCGAACGGGCCGCTTATTCATGAGTCCGAAAGCATAAAGGCCGAGCAAAGGTCCATAGGTGTATGTGGCTACGCGGAACAGATCACTAATTACATTCTTAGGTGCGGTGTACTTAAACAGAATGATGACCACGAAGATGACGAGTGACATACCGATGTGCACCTTTCTTCTCAGTGCCTTCACTTCACGGTCATTCGAACTCGTATCCACTTCGAGGATGTCCACAGAGAATGAGGTTGTCAATGAGGTAAGCGCACTATCCGCACTAGAATAAGCCGAGGCGATCAATCCGATAATGAAGAACACCGTCACCACAGCTGGTAGGCCTTCTGTCAAAGCAATGGCAGGATACAGGTCGTCGTTCGCAGCATCGATTCCTATTTTTGCGGCGTAGTCATACAGCAGAATACCGAGCGACAGAAATAGAAGATTGACAAAAATCAACGAAATGCTAAAGCCATACATGTTCTTCTGTGCATCTTTCAGAGAGCGACAAGTAAGGTTCTTCTGCATCATGTCTTGATCCAAACCCGTCATACAAATGGTAATGAACATACCACCGAGAAACTGCTTGAGGAAATGCTGTCCAGAAGCACCGTTAAAGAGAGAGTTCCAAAAGCCACCCTTTTCTTCTCCAAAGAACCAAACCTGTGAATCAGGATGAGCAGAGATATAATCCACCAGAGAGGTGCCCTCAGGAATTAAGGCATCCGACAAATAGTAAACAGTAAGTCCGACTGCCAAAAGCATGAAAAGTGTCTGAAGCGTATCGGTATAGACAATCGTTTTGATGCCGCCTCTAAAGGTATAAACCCAAATCAGCAATATGGTACCAAACACCGTTGCCGCAAAAGGAACTCCAAGAGCATCGAATACCGCCAATTGCAGAACGTTCGCGACCAAGAATAGTCTGAAACTTGCGCCGACTATTCTGGAAATCAAGAAGAAAACAGCACCCGTTTTATAGGTCGAATTTCCGAACCGATCTCTCAGATACGTGTAAATCGAAGTTAGATTCAATCGGTAATACAGTGGCAGTAGAACATGCGCAATAACCACATAGCCAGCGAAATAGCCAAGAACCATCTGCATGTATGCGAACTTGGAATCAGCCACCCATCCCGGTACGGAAATGAATGTAACACCGCTCAAGGATGCTCCGATCATTCCGAAAGCCACCACGAACCATGGTGAGTTTCTATTTCCGGTAAAGAAAGTCTCGTTGCTGTCGTTCTTCCCAGTGATCCTTGCAATCAACAGTAGGATAGCAAAGTAGCCCAGAACGAGAAACAAAATACTCAGTGGTGACATATAGTGCGCTTATGAGGTCAAATATAGGAAAGCAGATGAGTGTAATTCAGTTAACATTGAGATCCAACCTTTCTACATGAAACTCTCATTCACTCTCTTAATCATCACTCTGCTCCCTATTTTATCTAAAGCCGAGCTCATATCATGAAAATTCAATCTGTTAGCGACGATCCACTAGAAAGATGCATGTGATCGGGTTCGAGAATATGGAGGTTGATGCGAAGGAGAAGATTGGGAGCATTGAAAAGAAACATTTCACGGTTCACAAACTACCTGAAATCATACGTGCTAATACGTATTTTGATTATAACCTATTATTAAATCTGATTATTCGATGTAATTTACTTATCAAATCCCTTCCATATTTTCGAATCGAATGGAATCAACTCTGAAATAACGCTTTCTCACTCTCGAATCAAACACACCAATAACCATGAAACAAGTTCTTCTCTTTCTCTTCACCCTAGGTCTGCTTGCATCGTGTAACAGTGACCACGTCACCTCAGCAACAGGACGCGTGTACAACATCAACACGAATATTCCAGTTCCAGGTGCCAAGGTTAAAATAGCCAAACGAATTAGCTCAACATTCAATGTTAGGTATATCGATTTGGACTCTACAACGGCCGATTCACAAGGAAGATTCGACTTGACGGTTACTCAGGATGTATCCAAAAGCCTCATTGTATATGCCGAAAAAGAAGGATACTTCAGCATGCTTTTAGGAAGTCCGAATAGCAATTTAAATGACGATGAGGCAAACTCAATAAATCTATATCCAGTTCCACACGCGTGGGTGAAGATTAACTATGATCAATTGGACCCGAATCATGGGATAGTCGTTGCAAAACCATCAGGATCTGAACGACTTTACAGCATGAGCCTTGCTAGTGATACCTTTGCGATTTCAAGAATATATGGTAGTGGGACAGAAGACATAGATGTATTTTACAATGTCAGTGGAACCCAAATCAAGCATGAACTCATTCCTGTTCAGACAGGGATACATGACACCGTAGAGGTGAATATCGCTTTCTAATTTTTTAATCAAACCTTAATTTACCTATGAAAAGGATTACTTTTCTGTGGTTGGTGCTCTTTGCACTGACTCAGACTTCTTATGCCCAGATCTCACATGTTCTGGATCAAGTTCCGGACAGTGTACTCCGAGAAAATGCGTTCGATGAACTCGACACAAGTTCTCTTCTCACAACCCAGTTCTTATGGGATAGAGACTATCCCGAACACTGTACTTCCCAAACAGCTTGACAATCCATGCCTGTTCGAATTTCTCCCGCTCATTGGAGGTTAAATCCCCCACTCGCCTATCTTTGCTTCAATGCAGTATTCCTCTAAAGTTCTAGAATCCGCTATTCGCGAAATCGCCAAGCTCCCCGGCATCGGGCAACGTACCGCCCTTCGCCTGGCTCTTCACATGCTTCGGCAGGACCCAGAAGAAATGCATCAGCTTTCGGAATCATTAAGACACTTAGTTGACGATGTGGTTTATTGCAAAAAGTGCCACAACATCAGCGATACCGAAATCTGTAACATTTGCGCTGATACCAAACGACAAGAAAACCTCATCTGCGTCGTTGAAGATATCCGTGATGTGATGGCTATCGAACAGACAAGCCAGTATCGAGGCCTTTACCACGTTCTAGGTGGGTTAATCTCGCCCATGGAAGGAATTGGACCAGCCGAACTGAACATCACCTCACTTGTGGAAAGGATTGATAATGAGAATATTGAAGAGGTTATCTTTGCCTTAAGCTCGAACATGGAAGGCGATACCACCACCTTCTACATTTACAAGAGGTTGAGCGAAAAAGAGATTTCCGTATCGACCATTGCTCGTGGCCTAGCCGTTGGCGATGCCCTAGAATATGCAGATGAAATCACCCTTGGAAGATCTCTTCAACACAGGGTTCCCTACGAACAAAGTCTGCGCTCAAAGTGAAAGCCTACGCCCGCATCTACATCTATATCGTAGCCGTTTGGATTGCACTCATTCTAGCGCTCAAACCTTGGTATGGTGTGGAGGAAGACAGCTACACCGCTGCTCATACGGCATACCTCGCGTATGAGTCGGACACCTACCAACTCTCACGTCTACCCGGACATCCAATATTTGAATATGCGCTGAGGTATACTTGGAGTGTGCGCGATATATTTTGGCCCTTCCTCATCGGTATTGGGCTGTTTGTTTCTGCCATATTCACCAAACGAGTCTTTGAAAAGTATTGCGACGATAAGTTCAAGGGTATTCTGCTCGCTGGATTGTTTTTAACTCCGGCTACGGCAATTGCACTTGGAGAAACCATGGAATACACTCTAGCACTGGGCACTTTGACCATGAGCTGGTACTATGGCGATTCCAAGCGGTGGTTCCTGGCCGCCTTACTATTGGCGATTTCGGCCGGACTCCGACTTCCAAACCTCGTTTTTGGTCTGCCCCTTTTCTTCATGATTTGGCTCGGCAGGGATTGGAAACAAGCGGTTGCATTCGCCATATCATCCTTCCTACTTACGGGATTGTTCTACTACCCTGTTTGGAATGAATACGGATTGGCTTTCTTTGACACGTACGACTTGCTGTATCCACCACTGCTTAAAGTCCTATACAAAGGAACTGTAGGAACATGGGGCATCTTAGGAAGCTTCGGTTTGTTAATCGCCATCGCTGGCTTGAACATCAAAAATGCAATCAAATGGCTACGCGAACCATCTCAGTTCCCTTATGCCATTGCCTTGGCCTTTAGTCTCGGACTCTTCCTCTTTCTTCCTGAAAAAAGTGTATTTCTCCTTCCGTTTACGATTCTCTTGGGGGCAACCGTCTTGCGTTTCAGCAAAAAGGCCTTCGCGTACATTGGTTTTGGATTGATGTTGATAAACCCACTCTTTCTTGGAACCGATTTGGTGGATGACCTACGCGGCATTCCTGAGTCAAGAGCCGATGTGGTTGTAAGCGCAGGAAGTCAACAAATGGGAATACAGTTGTTCTTACCAAACCCGCAACTTAAGGCTGAGAATAAAGTGGAAACAACGCTCTTCTTAGCGAGTGAAATCGGACAGATTCAAGAACCCACCCTCGTCATTACCGGATGGTGGTTCCCATTTCTCCAAATGCACTATCTAGAGAATGAGAATCCAAAGCTTCCAGAAGGCGTAGAATTCGTCTACTATGCCGACGCGGAAACGATTCAAAAGGCGATAAGTGAGGGAAAGTCCATACTTTTCACCCCCGAAGCAGAAGTTTATAACGAACAGAGATACGGTCACGACCTAGTCTCCCGTTATGGAAACCCACTACTAAAAGCCTATCCTTGAAGCTTTCGATCGTCATTGTAAACTACAACGTTCGTCACTTTCTAGAGCAATGTCTACGTTCCGTAGAACGCGCCATGGAAGGATTAGACGTTGATGTTTGGGTGGTTGACAACGACTCGCGTGATGATTCTATGAAGATGGTTTCCGACAAGTTCCCTTGGGTTCATCGGATTGAGAATAAAGAGAATGTAGGTTTTGCGGTCGCCAACAATCAAGCTGCAAATCAAAGCAAGGGCGATTATATCTTGCTTTTGAATCCAGACACCATCCTTCCCGAGGACAATTTGCGCCAAGCGCTCGAATACATGTCGGATCACCCAAAATGCGGCGCATTGGGCATACGGATGTTCGATGGAGCTGGCATCTTCTTACCTGAATCAAAACGCGGACTCCCCACACCATGGGTGGCTTTTTACAAGATCTTTGGGTTGAGTTCCATCTTCCCAAAGTCGAAGAAATTCGCGCGTTATCACCTGGGCCATCTGTCCAATGATGAAAACCACCGCGTTGAAATTCTAGCCGGCGCTTACATGTTGATGTCACGCGAAGCTTGGAACAAGGCGGGAGGGCTCGACGAAACGTACTTCATGTACGGAGAAGATATCGACCTCAGCTATTCCATTGAAAAGTCAGGATTTGAGGTTCACTATATGGCCGAACCTTCGATTATCCACTACAAAGGAGAGAGCACTAAAAAGGGAAGTCTGAACTACGTATTCCTCTTCTACAATGCCATGCTCATTTTCGCCCGAAAGCATCTGTCAAAGGGCTATGCGCGCATGTTTAGCCTGCTTATTCGATTGGCGATTTACCTCCGTGCAGGCGTGAGCGTTGCAAAACGAATTGTCCAAAGGATTAGTCTTCCCATCATCGACCTGCTCGTCTTCACGGGAGGAATGCAGGTCATCATTAAATATTGGGAATCCAACCACAGATTTATCGAAGGAGGAAGTTATCCAGATTACTATAAATGGGGCATTACTCCGCTGTATGGAGCGCTCTGGATAATCGGTCTGCTCTTTTTGGGCGGGTACCGAAAACCCATTCAATTAAACCGAATCTTGATGGGCCTTGTGCTCGGAACTGGACTCATATTCGGTATGTATGCCCTAAGCCCTGACGACGTGCGATTTTCAAGAGCGCTCATTCTCTTGGGCGCAGCATGGATGGCATTTGGAGTGCTTTTCTTGAGATTCGGATTGAGCCTTTTCCCTTCACTCGGACTTGGCTTTTGGAAAACTGGACAAACCAGAGCAGGTTTCGTTGGAAAGTCCGAATCCTTTGGAGTGATTAAGTCGATTCTCAGCCATTCAGGAAGACGAGTTGATTTGCTGAAAAGCATTGATGAAAATGAGCTAGATCAGATGCTAGAAGCCTTTGATTTGAACGAGGTGATATTTGATGCTGAACACCTCTCCTATTCTCGGATCATCGAATTGATTCGGAAGTATTCGAGTCGGGGGTATCATTTTCAAATCGCCTATCCGAGTGAGGGCTGGATTATTGGAAGTAACAGTATTCATACTCAAGGCGAAACGGTGGGCTTGAAAAAGTATGCCCTTGCATCGGCGGATTCACGCAGAAGCAAGCGTACGTTTGACTTATCCATTGTTGTATTTCTGTGGATATTGACACCCGTAGCCATCTGGATGCCTAGATTGAGCAAGCTTTGGTGGAATAGTTTTGCGGTGTTGATACATGCAAAAACGTGGGTTGGATATGCCGGAAATGGCGAGGGACTTCCTACGTTGAAGATGGGCGTTATCCCCATCAAACAACTCAACAACAACGGCTTAGAAAAAGAGGTGGATGAAGCATATGCTTCCACGGCTGATATCAATACAGATGCTAGAACGCTTGTTCGGTTCATTCGAACGGGTGCTTGATACGGAACATTCCGTCTATGCTTGAAGGAAAATCCCTCTTTCTCCCCTTCCTTTTTCTTACCTTCGCAGTCGCGAAAAATAACGCATCCTATGGCTCAGTATGAATTGATCATGCCCAAAATGGGCGAAAGTGTAGCAGAAGCTACCATCATCAATTGGCTAAAAGAAGTAGGTGAATCGATTGATATCGAGGAATCTGTACTTGAAATTGCCACGGATAAAGTGGACAGCGAAGTCCCTTCTCCAGTAGAGGGAAAACTCGTTGAGAAGAAATTTGAGGAGAACGACGTCGTTCAAGTTGGTGAGGTTATTGCCATTATTGAAACTGACGGCGCCGATGCACCTGCATCAGAAGCTCCGAAAACCGAAACCAAGACCGACGCATCTAACGAAGTAAAGGAAGCCGCAGCACAAGCTGAAGCCCGCGTAAGCGAGGCTCAAGAAGTGACCGGTTCTATTGCTCGCGAAAGCAATGGTCGTTTCTACTCCCCACTTGTTCGCAGCATTGCCGAAAAAGAAGGTATTCCACAATCTGAACTCGATTCTATCGAAGGTTCAGGTTCAGAAGGTCGTGTAACCAAGCACGATATTCTCACGTATATCGACAATCGCGGTTCAGCTCCTGCTCCTGCAGCTGCTCCGGCTCCAGCTAAATCTGCTCCTGCAGCAGCTCCTGCTAAGGGTGGTGGCCAAATGCCGAAGTACGAGGGAACTATTCCAGTATTCCCTGGCGACGAGATTGTTGAAATGGATCGCATGCGCAAACTTATCTCCGAACACATGGTGATGAGTAAGCACGTTTCTCCACACGTTACAAGCTTTGTTGAAGCCGACGTGACGAACATTGTGAATTGGAGAAATAAGGTGAAGAAAGAGTTTGAGCAAAGAGAAGGTGAGAAAATTACCTTCACTCCAATCTTCATCGAAGCGCTTGTGAAGGCTATCAAAGACTTCCCGAACATCAACGTTTCTGTAGACGGAGATAAACTCGTGAAGCACAAGCCTATCAACATCGGTATGGCGGCTGCTCTACCTACAGGAAACTTGATCGTTCCTGTAATCAAGAATGCAGATCAGCTCAATCTTGTTGGTCTTACAAAGCAAGTAAATGACTTGGCCGCCAGAGCTCGTGCCGGCAAGTTGTCACCAGACGAAATAAAGGATGGTACGTACACCTTGACAAACGTAGGTTCATTTGGAAACGTGATGGGTACGCCTATCATCAACCAACCACAAGTTGCCATTATGGCCGTGGGTGCAATCCAGAAGAAGCCTTCAGTTATCGAAACTCCAGAAGGAGATATGATCGCTATTCGTCACAAGATGTTCCTATCCCACTCTTACGACCACCGCGTGGTTGATGGAGCCCTAGGCGGAATGTTTGTTCGCAGAGTAGCCGACTATCTCGAACAATGGGATCCAAATCGCGAATTGTAAGTAGTGGTTTTAATATATTAGAGGTGCGCCTTCCAGCGCACCTTTTTTTATGCCCTTATCATGACCAAACTTTCCTACTTGAGTGGCACTATTGCCGCCACGGCCATCTTGTTACTCACAGCCTGCAAGTCCGATGAACAGCAAGGTCCGCCACCAAAACCCGTTCCTGTAATCACCGTCTCGGAAGTTGACATTCCATTCGTTACCGAGTTTCCAGGTCAGGTCTACGGCATCAACGATATTCCTATTCGAGCCCGTGTGGAAGGCTTTCTTGAAGAGATTTCGTTTTCAGAAGGTACAGTAGTTCAAAAAGGGCAGCCACTCTACTCTATTGACCCACTTCCTTATCAAGCCCGACTCAACTCTGCGAAAAGTAGGCTCGCACAAGCAGAAGTTGAAGGCGTAAGGGCCAAAAACGATCTCGATAGAATTCGCCCACTTGCAGAGCGCAGTGCCGTGAGTAAGAGCGACCTCGATGCCGCCGTTGCGGGTTACGATGCCTCACAAGCTCAGATTCAAGCTGCTAAAGCAGAGGTTGACCTAGCTGAAATCGAATTGGGATATGCACAAATCTCTGCTCCAATCACCGGCATCATAGGAAAAACTCAAGCTCGCGTTGGCGAATACGTAGGACGCTCTCCAAATCCAGTTATTCTCAACACTGTAAGCGAAATCGATTCTTTCCGTGTTGAATTTTTTGTGCCCGAATCTCAATATTTGATTCTAGCACGTCGCCGCCAAGAAATTCAAAACTCGGGATATGAAGACCGAGTTACCTATAGCATCATTCTTTCGGACGGTGAAGCCCTCGACGTTCAAGGGCGATTTGATTTCCTTGATCGCGCCGTGGAGAGAACCACCGGCGCCATCCGTGCTCAAGTCATCTTCCCTAACAAAGACGAAATTGTTCGTCCAGGTCAGTTTGTACGTCTACGTGTGACCGAGCAGCGAATCAACAAAGTTGTAGCAATTCCTTCTCGCGCAGTTGCCGATCTTCAAGGTCAAAAGTTCGTATATGTAATTAATGATGAGGGACATAGCGAACGAAGGATTGTCGAGTTGGGTTCAGAATGGGACGATCTCGTAACTATTCGAAGCGGACTTGAGAAAGGCGAACGCATTATTCTCGAGGGAATCCAAGCCGCACAGCGCGGTGCTGCGCTTGTTCCAAAGGATACCACTTTCACATCCGTTAACGGCGTGGAGTTATGAGCGAGAAGAAAAAGCACCACTTTTTTGTCCAACGCCCCATTATGGCGATGGTCATTGCCATCGTGATGACGGTGGTCGGCGCCGTGAGTATTCTTGGCTTGCCGATTGAGCAATATCCAAACATCACCCCACCTATTGTACAGGTACGTGCCAATTACACTGGCGCCAACGCCGTAAGCATCGAGCAAAGTGTGGCCGCTCCCGTAGAAGAACAAGTGAATGGCGTTGACAACATGATTTACATGAAGTCCGTGAACTCCAATGATGGAACCATGGCGCTTGATGTAAGCTTTGACATCGGTACAGACCCAGATATGAACACGGTGTTCGTTCAGAACCGTGTGTCCTCAGCAACCGCCAAACTCCCAGAGGAGGTGAAGCGCCTTGGCGTTACGACTCAAAAGTCGATGCCCAACATCCTCATGCTTATTGGTCTCACGTCTTCGGATGCATCTATGGACCAAAACTTCTTGGGCAACTATGCGCTCATCAACATCAAAGATGAGCTTTCGCGTATCCGAGGTATTGGTCGAGTTGACGTACTGGGTGCGAGTAACTATTCCATGCGCATCTGGGTTCGTCCCGATAAGCTCGCCGCACTCGGCATTACTATACAGGAAATTCAATCTGCTATCAGAGCGCAGAACGTGATTGTACCAGGTGGTAAGTTCGGCGCTGAGCCAGCACCTCCCGGAACGGAGTTCACGTATACTGTGCGCTTACCTGACCGTCTTCAAACCGAAGAAGAATTCGGAGAAATCGTTGTTCGTACAAATGCAGATGGATCACAGGTTAAACTGAAACACATCTCGAGAATTGCACTCGAAGTAGAAAGCTACAATGCAGTTTCAAGACTAAATGGCGATGCCTGTGCAGCCATTGCGGTTTATCAGGCTCCTGGAACGAATGCAGTTGAACTTGCTGAAAAGGTGACCGAAGCTATGAACCGCATGTCGGCCAGCTTCCCTCCAGGCGTGTCTCATACCATCGCACTCGATTCAACTGCTCCAATTACCGCGGGTATTCAAGAGATTATCATCACGCTAATCGTAGCACTCATTCTCGTAGTACTCGTTGTATACCTGTTTATTCAGGATGCACGCGCCACGTTAATTCCAACCCTGGCGATTCCGGTTTCACTTATGGCCGCCTTCGCTTTCTTCCCGCTGCTTGGATTCTCCATAAACACACTGTCTTTGCTCGGACTTGTACTGGCGATTGGTATCGTGGTAGATGACGCAATTGTAGTAGTAGAAGCCGTTCAGGTGAATATGGGCAAAGGAATGGACCCGAAAGAGGCCACCTCTCAAGCGATGAAGGAAGTTACCGTTCCGGTCATTGCAACCACACTCGTGCTAGTCGCGGTATTCTTACCTGTTTCATTTATTGCTGGAATCACGGGTCAATTGTATCAACAGTTTGCCATAACCGTGGCTGTATCCACGGTCTTCTCTAGTATCAATGCACTTTCACTCTCCCCGGCCCTATGTTCCATCATTCTCAAAAAGCCAGAAGAACCGAAAGGACTGTTAGCTCCGTTCTTTAGAGGATTCAATAATTGGTTTGATAAGAGCACAGACGGATACACGAGCATCGCGAGTGCATTTACCAAAAAGTTCAAGCGCAGCTTGCTCTACACGGGCGTTGTGCTAGTTGCTGCGGTGATTCTAGGAGGACAAATTCCCGGTGGATTTATTCCAGAGGAAGATCAAGGATACATCTTCGTCAACCTTCAACTTCCAATGGCTTCATCGCTTCAAAGAACGGATGCCACGATGGCGGAAATTGAAGATGTTCTCGCCGAAATCCCTGCCGTTGAACACGTTACCGCTGTGAGTGGTTTTAGTATGTTGTCCGGTACCATGGCACCAAACTCAGGCTTTGTATTTGTAAAGCTGAAAGATTGGGGAGACCGACCGGTTACCGCGCTGCGCTTGTCGCGCGGACTTAACGGAAAATTATTCTTCGCTATTGATGACGGACAGGGATACGCCTTCGGCCCACCTCCCATTCCTGGCCTTGGTAATGGCAGTGGTTATTCCATCATGCTACAAGACCGATCAGGCAATACGCCAGAGTATCTAGGGGCGAATGTGAACAACTTCATCAAGGCCGCTATCGCTCGACCGGAGATTGAATCGGCCGTTTCGATGTATCAGGCCTCCGTTCCGCAGAAGAAAATCACCATTGATAGAGACAAGGTACTACAAGCGGGTGTGCGGCTTGAAGATGTTCAGAACACCTTTGCAGCCTTCTTAGGTGGTGCTTATGTGAACGACTTCAACAGGTTTGGTCGCCTCTACCGAACCTACGTGCAGGCGGAAGCCGAGTACCGACAAAACGCAGATGGGCTCAACCTCTTCTTCGTGAAGAATGCCACCGGTGAGGATGTGCCACTATCGGCGCTCGTCAAGGTGGGTGAAGTGTACGGCCCAGATTACACCAATCGTTTCAACCTCTTCCGGTCTGCAGAAGTTACAGGGCAGCCGGCTGAGGGATATTCTTCAGCACAAGCTATGGATGCGCTGATGGAGGTTGCGGACGAAGTGCTTCCACCTGACATGTCCACTTCTTGGAACGGGATGAGTTATCAAGAGGCAAAGGCCGCGGGATCTACTGCCGTAATCTTCGCCTTCTCACTCTTCTTCGTATTCCTCATTTTGAGTGCTCAATACGAATCGTGGAGCATGCCCTTGAGTATTTTGATGGGAACACCATTCGCGATTATGGGCGCCATGCTATTCCTTTATCTTGGAAGACTAATCACTGGCGCGTATGACTTTAATGTCTTCGCCCAAATCAGTCTGGTGATGCTCATCGCCATGGCAGCGAAAAATGCCATCCTGATTATTGAGTTTGCCAAAATCAAATTTGACGAAGGTCTGTCACTTATTGAAGCGGCTATCGAAGCGGCTCGACTTAGATTTAGACCAATCTTGATGACAGCGGCTTCCTTTATTCTCGGTATTCTGCCGTTGGTTATTGCAAGCGGGGCAGGCGCCGAAGCGAGAAAAGTGATGGGGCTAGCGCTCTTGGGAGGTATGGTTTTGGCCACGGCTTTGGGAGTCCTCTTCTATCCTGCGTTCTTTGTGCTCATCGGCAAAGCGTTCAAATACGAGCAAAAGCGTGATCAACAAAAAGCCAAGGAAGCATGAGAAACATGAAAAACATACTCCTTCTGCTTTTGACGCTGGTGATTGTCCAATGCAAGGTTGGTCCGGATTATGAGCAACCCGAAATGGATGTTCCGGTAGACTGGCAAGTCGTTGACCAAAGCTTTACAATAGACTCCACGGCCGTTCCTCGCGAATGGTGGACCTACTTCAACGATCCAGTTCTGGACAGCCTGATTCGCCTTTCACTCGTGAACAATAGAAGTGCTCTCATCGCAGCTGAACGCGTAGAACGGGCACGAAATGTACTGGGAATTCAGAAGGCAGAACTACTGCCAAAATTTAATTATTTCGGTCAGGCTACACGTGGCAATTTCGCAAACGGACAAGTTCTCGGCAATGAAATAACGGTGTTGTCTACAGGAGCAAGTATGAGTTGGGAACTCGACTTTTGGGGAAAATACCGTCGCTTGAACGAGTCGGCTCGTGCCCAAATGATGTCCGACATATTCGCCCAGCGCGCACTTCAAATCTCATTGATTTACGAGGTATCCGCAACCTACTTCCAATTGTTAGAGTACCGCAAGAGGCTTGAAATTGCAAAGAGTACAACGCAATTGCGCGATAGCACTTTAGATTTGATTACGGATAGATTTGAGGGTGGCATCATTCCCGAAATTGATGTGAATCAGGCTCAAATTCAATATGCAATTAGTGCGAGCTCCATTCCTCTATACAAGCGTTTGAGTCAGCAAACTGAACAGGTACTATCCGTTTTGGTGGGTGTTCCACCGCAGGAGATTCCATCGGGCTTACCGCTAAAAGACCAGAACTTCGAACAAGAGGTACACATTGCAATCCCTAGTGAAATGCTCCGCTACAGACCTGATGTGTTGCAGGCGGAACAAGACCTCATCTCGGCCAATGCGATTATTGGTGTTCGCGTGGCAGAATTGTTTCCGAGCATTTCCCTCACAGGTACGCTGGCAGCAGCTGGAGACCCTACAACCTTTGGCTCGGGTGCAGCATGGAACCTTGGTGCCGGATTGGCAGGGCCATTATTCTACTGGCAACAGAATTTGCGTCGTGTGGATGTTGCAGAAAATGACACCAAAATCGCGCTCCTTAATTACGAACAAACTGTACTAGACGCCATCCGAGAGGTCGAAAAATCGTTAGTAGACATTCAAACATTAAGGGAAGAAGTCGTTGCCCGACAGCTTCACGTAGACGCCGCGCAGGCCGCTCAAGATCTATCCTACATGCGATACGACCAAGGAGTGACAAGTTACTTGGAATACCTTGAAACCCAGAGACAACTCTTTGAGGCTCAAAACTTCTTGGCAACCACTCAAGCTCAATTACTCAGTGCGTATCTCGACCTGTATCGCGCCGCTGGAGGGGGCTGGATAGATGAAGATGAGAAGAACGAAGCTGCAAATCAAGAAGAATAATTACCACACACATTTATGGAGTTAAAACTCAACAGACCCATCTGCTTTTTTGATTTAGAAACAACGGGAACTAACGTTGTAAAGGATAGGATTGTAGAGATTTCCATTCTGAAGATTTATCCGAATGGTGAAAGGGAGAGCAGGACTTGGCTTGTTAATCCGGAAATGAAGATTCCTGCAGAAAGTGCAGAAATACATGGCATTACGGATGAAAAGGTGAATGACTCCCCGACCTTCAAAGAGCTGGCCCATCGTGTTCACGATATGATCAAGGACAGTGACTTGGCAGGATACAACTCCAACAAGTTTGATATTCCGTTGCTGGCTGAAGAATTCTTGAGAAGCGACATTGACTTCGAGATGCAGAAGCGTGTTGCGGTGGACGTGCAGAACATTTTTCACCGGATGGAGCAGCGCACATTGAGTGCGGCATACAAATTCTATTGTGGGAAAAGCTTAGAGAACGCGCACAGTGCGGAGGCCGACGTGACGGCTACTTACGAAGTACTAAAGTCGCAACTCGACAAATATGAAGAGTTAGAGAACGACATGAATTGGTTGAGCGAATTCTCTAACCGACAGAAGGTTGCAGACTTTGCTGGATTCATTGCATTTGATGAAAACAACAAGGAAAAATTCACTTTTGGAAAATATAAAGGTCAGCTTGTTGACGATGTACTCGATAGAGATCCGGGATACTTTGGATGGATATTGAACTCTGACTTCCCGCTATACACCAAGAAAATCCTCACGAACATAAAGCTTCGCAGAATGAGTAAGTGAGCGTGAATCGCTATATTCCCGCCGCAAAACTGACGTTGCTTTATGAAGATACTGTGTATTGGCCGGAATTACGCCGATCATGCCGCTGAGCTTAAGAATGAAGTCCCTAAAGAACCGGTAGTATTTGGCAAACCCGACTCTGCCATACTACAGAAAGGTCGTGACTTCTACCTCCCCGACTTCAGTCAAGACGTCCACCACGAACTCGAAGTTGTTATTAAAATGAGCAAAATGGGTAAGCATGTCGCTCCCAAGTTTGCACATAAGTACTTTACTCAAGTTACGGTTGGAATAGACTTTACGGCTAGAGATTTACAATCCGAATTGAAATCCAAAGGACTGCCTTGGGAGAAGGCCAAAGGCTTTGATGGAAGCGCGGTAATAGGGGAATTCTTTGAATTAGAAGAGCTCGGTGGAGATATACAGAATCTGAATATTCGACTGGAAGTCAATGGGGTTACACGTCAAGAAGGAAATACCAGTCAAATGATTTTCCCGGTTGATGTCCTCATTTCTCATCTTTCGACGTACTACACGTGGAGACATGGAGATCTCCTATTTACTGGCACTCCTGCTGGAGTCGGTAAGGTTGAAACAGGTGATATCCTTTCGGGATATATCAACGACAAAAAGGCCTTTGAGGTCGCCGTTAAATAATCTGTTATTAACTGTCGATAAAAGCAATGTGTCAGACTAAATGAGATGACTATATTTGTTAGCTGTGGTGTACACTCGCATTAAATCGCTTAGTATGAAAAAATGGTTACCCCTCCTGGGGCTGCTGCTGTTAGGAACAACTTCGCACGCTCAGTTCGTAACACTCTTTCAGGAAAACTTTGACTCTACCACTGTAACAACTACGACCGAGACGGAAGACAACCTTTCGGGAGCAGTGACTACAGGTGGCTGGAGTTTGAATTCAACTCTTCAGGTTTCGTCGCCGAACAGCATGAAGGGACAGAGAACTGTAAACAAGACAAAGTACTTGTATACGGCTGTGTTCTCTACTGCAAACTTGACGAACGCTCGTCTTGAATTCGATCAAATATGTAAGTTGAACTTCCTTCAACAAGGTCGTGTAGAATACACGGTTGATGGAGGTACTACTTGGACGCTCCTTCCAGGCTCTGCCTACCTTGGGAACAGTCCGGGTTATCCTTCAACGTTGTATTTTAACGGAGCTTCTTACGCAAACCCTGGCGCTCAGCCATATTGGGATCCGTTCAACAACACCACACCTACCAACAACTGGTGGGCGCACGAAATCTTCGACCTTACCAACATCATGGTGAGCACGGGTACACCTTACACCCAGTGTCAGATCCGTTGGTCACTCGTAGATGTGAACCCGAATGCCACAAGCTACAACGGTTGGTATGTTGACAACATTGAAATTATCGGTTCTACCTGCGAATTGCAGCCACCGGTTCTAGACTGGACGACCACTGGCTCTCGCCAGCCTATTGGTCCAAGATACCAAGCTAACCAAGAGATTGAAGTGAACGTTAGCGACGCCGGTGCTGGTGTTGACAGCGTATTGCTTACATACAGAATCAATGGTTCAGCTGACACCACAGTACTTATGACAGGTGCATCTAACTGCCCTGCTGCTTCTCAGTACACCTACACAATCATGGGTCTGACCGTAGGCGATACGGTTGAATGGAAATTGTACGCGGAGGATTGCGCTTGTCCGAACACGGCGATTTTCCCTGATCAAGCCGCTGCTAACCCATATGCTAAGTTTTGGATTGATCCAGCTCCACCGTTGAAGTGTGGTACTACGACTTCTAACAGCTTCCCATATATCGTTGCTAACTTTCCTTTCACAGAAAGCTTTGAAAACCCAGCGCTTTGGGCTCCGGGTTCTGGTACAGGTTCAACCGGATCTGCACACAGAGGTACTTGGCCAACCGGACCACCTCCAGGTGGACGTAACTGGCAGGTTTCTCCTACTCCAAACCTAGCGCAATACGCTTGGAGTGTACGTTCAGGTTCAACTGGTACTGCCAACACAGGTCCTGATGGCGATGGTACAACGGGGTCTGGTAACTACCTATACACAGAGGCCTCTTCTCCAAAAGCAGGTGGTGCAGCAGTGGGTATTACTTCCGTAGTTACCCCTTGTTTCGACCTTCCACCTAACTCATGCTCTGTACTTGAGTTCAAGTACCACATGTACGGATCTGACCTCAATGTAGGTCTGCGTGGTGTACTTCGTGTTGACGTGGATACATCAACCGGAATGAACACTCAACAATACGTAAATGCTGTAGGCATCCTAGTAGGTCAGCAAAACGCTAGCTCTACTAGCCCTTGGCAAACAGCCATCATTCCACTTGAACAGTTCGCTGGTCAGACAATCAACTTCCGTTTCCTCGGTGTAAACCGTTCTTCTGGCGACAAGCAGGATATCGCAATTGATGACATCAGCGTTTACGAACCAGATCCGATTGATTTCGAAATGATGACGTTCGGAGAGCCTACTAATGGCCTCTGTTCATACTCAAATGCTGAAGATGTAGAGATTACGCTACGCTCTAGAGGTTGTCTAGAAGAGGACAGCATTCCTATCGGATTTAGCGTAAGCCTTAACGGTGGTACTCCGGTTATTCACAATGATGTGATTACGGATACCATGGCATTGGGTGACATCCTTACTCATATCTATACACCAAAGGCTGACCTTAGTGGGTACGGCAACTTTGAAATCTACGCTTGGGTTAACGTTCCAGGTGACGTTGACGGAACCAACGATACTATTGGACCACTCTTCATCGAGCACGTTCAACCAATCAACACTTTCCCTTATACGATCGACTTCGATGGTGGTGGATGGCAGTACGGTGGAGGTACAATTTCCAACCCTGGTACCTATGGTAACCCAGATTGGTTAGTTCTCCCTCCTACTACAAGCGCGAACCTTGCCTTTGTTGTTGGAAATCAGGTGACTGAAGACTTCAACACAGGTCCTAGATACGACATGTCGGGTGACGGGAATTACCTCTACACCGATGTTAGAACTCCAGGTACGCACTTTGCGCGCTACGAGCTTGATCGTTGTATCGATATGACGAACATGACGAACCCAAGCTTCTCATTCTGGTACCATATGTATGGTGCTAACGTGAACTTCCTCAAGGTTCAATATCAGCTCGATGGAAGCACGCAGTGGTTCGACGCACCGGGTGGTGTGGTGAACGGTACACAGCAAACGGATGAGAATGATGATTGGAGATTCCATCAAGTTGACCTTACCACATTTGCAGGTGGTCTCGTGCGCTTGAGATTCATTGTACAATCTACCGGTACAGGCAGTCAGACCGACGTTGCAATTGACAACGTACTCCTTTGGGATGAAGATGGCCAAACCGATGTAGGTGCCTCAATCATTTCATCTCCAGGATACCAGGCTGTAAACTTAGCCGCTGCGACTAAGCCTGATCTCAAAGTGAAGGTTACAAACTTTGGAGAGTCTCCAGTGAGTAACGTACCAGTTACAGTAATTGTAACTGACCTTTGTGACCCGAGCAAGACGAACACTGTGAACCTCACGGTTCCTGGTCCACTTGCAGCACACTCAGTAACCGAAGTAACTATGCCTCAACCGACCTACTATTTCGGTGGGTTTGATATGTTGGCGTACACTTCAATGACGGGTGATGCCAACTCATTCAACGATACTTCATATCGTCACGGTGTAGGATTCCGCCCTATTCCGATTCCATACAGCGACAATTTCGATAGCTGTACATACAACACTAAAGGTTGGTTCTCTCAAGGCGGTCTATTCGCTTGGGAACACGGAACGCCACAGAAAGGTAGCTGGAACAGCGCTTACTCTGGTGCTAACTCTTGGAACCTAGCCAATGAATTCGACTACCAGAACCAAACGGAAGTACTTCGTGTACCGCCATTGGTTGAGTTCGATACGGTTGTAGGAGCCATCCTTCGTATGCGTCACCGTTACAACTTCTCAAGTGGAGATGCTGGTCGAATGGAGTACTTCTTCCTCGGTCAGTGGAACGTATTCGGATTCTCATCTACTCAAGTAGGTTTGAACTGGTACGGTGACGGTTCAGTTCCATCATTTGGTGGTGGAGAGGCATGGACTGGCTCTCAGCCTTGGACACTTGCTGAATTCCCATTGAGCATCTGGAACTTCCGCAGCAACCCACTCTACTTGCGTTACATCATGAAGAATGATGCGAACACGAACGGTGGTACGGGTTGGAGTATCGATGACTTTGATGTAATCGTTCCTCCTCAGAACTCGGTAAGTCCGATTTGGGCAGATACGAAAGAGTATCTGGTAGTTCCTAATCAGCCTGCAACGATTGTAACACGTATCAAGAACACGGGTGAGAAAGTTCTACAAGGATGTCTTGTGCGCTTCAACATCAATAATTTAGGATGGTCGCAGTGGGATACTGTACCTCAAGCGAACTGGTTCAAAGGTCGCGTGGTGAACCACGAGTTCAGTTTCCAAACTCCGGCAATGGCTCCTGGCGTGTATACCATCGAAGTAGAAACTTCACGTCCAGTGTCCGACTACGATAGCCTACCTAAAGCAGATAACCGTCCTGCAGATGACTTGTACTCTTTCCAAGTAACTGTTCTAGACGAGGTTGTACCTACAGCTGACTCTTCTTCTTACTGTAACGATTTTGAAGACCCTAGCAAGACACCACTTGTTGCGCTACACTCCTTCAACAAACAGCTAGATCAAGAGTGGGAAGAAGGAAACCCTACGAATCCGAACTTGCCTGGCGCATACTCTGGTTCAAACGCTTGGTCAACCGATCTAGATTCGAACTACAACTTCCTGACAGAAAGCTCGTTGCATACGCCATTCTTCGTTCTTACACCAGACACGACGTACAAGTTTAGCTTCTGGCACCAAATGAACGGCGAACAGTACCACGATGGTGGTGGCATTGAATTCAGTTTCAATGGAGGTATTACATGGTATGCCCTAGGTAGTGTGAATCCTAACGGAACCTGGTACAATACGAACCACGTTACATCGCTAGACAGATTGAACGGCGGTTGGTCTGGACAGTTCTCATGGATTCGCTCAGAAGCAACATTCCAGGTTGACACTCCTGGAACAGTAGTATTCCGTTGGAGATTCGCTGCTGACTACACCATTCAGGGTGCTGGTTGGACAATCGATGACTTCTGTTTCAATACAACTACTGACGCTCCTTCAACAGGTCCAATCAGTATTGATGAAAACGATGCTCCAGTATTTACGGATGTTAGCCTCTACCCTAACCCAGCTGACAATTACACCTTCGTTGATGTAATTACCTCAATTGGCGGTGAAGCTAAAATCAGTGTGAACAACCTCGTTGGACAAACGCTCTATGAAAGCACGGAGCAGTTCAGCATGGGTAAGAACACATTGGACATTGATACAGAACAATACACCAGTGGTGTATACATCTTGACCATCGATATGAACGGTGTTCAATCGAATGTCAAGTTTATCGTAACTCACGAATAAGAGTTTCCATTTTCAACACTAAAGGGCGCCAAATTGGCGCCCTTTTTTATTTTCATATGCCTATAAGACACTCAACAACAGTGGGCTAAGACAAAAAGTCGGATTATTGAACCAATTCTTCAATTGGAACTTGAATTGATGTGCACTCCGTACAATTCAGTACACAAATGAAACTAGATAAATTCACAATTAAGTCTCAGGAGGCCATCCAAGCTGCACAAGCTCTAGCGACGGATAAAGGTCATCAGAGTATCACAGATCTACACCTCTTTGAAGGTATTCACGAGGTTGACGAACAAGTACTCCCCTTCCTATTCAAGAAGATGGGCGTATCTATTGATCCCATTGTTCAGGCCGTGCGCGCTCAATTGGAAGGAATTCCCCGCGTAGAAGGAGGTCAACTCTACCTTTCCCGCGAAGCCAATGAAATCATTCAAAAGGCACAAAAGCACGCTCAGAAGAACGGAGATGACTTCGTATCAATTGAGCACCTATTCTCTGGAATTGTCGCCACTTCCAGCCAGGTTTCTCGAATGCTAAAGGATGCGGGTATCACCGAAAAGAACCTCGATAAATCCATTGAGGAATTGCGCAAGGGCGATAAAGCTACAACTGCTTCCGCAGAGAACAGTTACAACGCAATGGGCAAGTATGCACTGAATCTTAACGAACTCGCGGATTCAGGCAAACTAGATCCGGTTATTGGGCGAGATGAGGAAATCAGAAGAGTTCTTCAGATTCTCTCGCGCCGAACCAAAAACAATCCAATTCTTGTTGGTGAACCAGGCGTAGGTAAAACTGCCATCGCGGAGGGTCTCGCTCACAGAATCGTAAGTGGGGATGTCCCTGAGAATCTAAAATCGAAAGTTCTACACTCGCTTGACATGGCTTCGCTCATTGCTGGAGCAAAGTATAAAGGTGAATTTGAGGAGAGACTTAAAGCCGTAGTGAAAGAAGTTTCACAAAGCGATGGCGAAATCGTCCTCTTCATAGATGAAATCCACACCCTAGTTGGTGCCGGAGGCGGCGAAGGTGCCATGGACGCGGCCAACATACTAAAGCCAGCCTTGGCGAGAGGAGAGCTGCGAGCCATAGGTGCAACCACGCTCAATGAGTATCAGAAATACTTCGAAAAAGACAAGGCTTTAGAAAGACGATTCCAGAAGGTTATGGTTGAAGAGCCAGATACAGAAAGCTCTATCTCCATTCTTCGTGGAATTAAAGACAAATACGAAACTCACCACAAGGTGAGAATAAAGGACGAAGCCATTATTTCTGCTGTCGAGCTATCTCAGCGATATATTACAGATCGGTTCTTGCCCGATAAAGCCATTGACCTTATCGATGAATCGGCTTCGAAACTTCGCATGGAAATCAACTCCAAGCCAGAGGAAATCGATGTTCTCGATCGAAAAATAATGCAACTTGAAATTGAGCAAGAGGCCATAAAACGCGAGGATGACAAGAAGAAACTTGCCGTCATCAAAGAAGAGCTGGCCAACCTGCGTGAAGAGCGCAACGCACTTGCTGCCAAATGGGAAGGCGAAGTTGAAATCGTAGAGCGAATACAGAAAGCAAAGGAGGATATCGAGAAGTTCAAGCTTGCGGCTGAGCAGGCCGAACGTGCTGGCGACTACGGCAAAGTGGCCGAAATCCGATACGGAAGGATTCAAGAAGCGGAGAAAACGCTGAAAGAAAGTGAAACCGAACTCGAGGCTCGTTCCACTCAGGATACTCTGATTAAAGAAGAGGTGACTTCCGAAGATATTGCCGAAGTAGTCTCCAAATGGACCGGCATTCCCGTGAGCAAAATGCTAGAAAGCGAACGCTCCAAACTTCTTCGTCTCGAGGATGAACTTCACAAGAGCGTTGTGGGGCAAGATGAGGCAATTCAAGCCGTATCAGACGCCATTCGGAGAAGCAGAGCGGGCTTGGGTGATGACAAGCGTCCAATCGGTTCTTTCATTTTTACAGGTCCGACTGGAATTGGCAAAACAGAGCTTGCAAAAACGCTCGCCTCCTTCCTATTCGATGATGAAAATTCTCTCGAAAGGATTGACATGAGCGAATATCAAGAACGCCATGCCGTAAGTCGACTCATCGGCGCGCCTCCAGGATACGTGGGCTACGACGAAGGTGGTCAGCTTACCGAAGCCGTTCGCAGGAGGCCGTACAGCGTGATTTTGCTGGATGAAATAGAAAAGGCGCATCCTGACGTTTTCAACATTCTATTGCAAGTGCTAGATGATGGCCGTCTTACCGACAACAAGGGCCGCACGGTCAATTTTAAGAATACGATCATCATCATGACATCCAACCTTGGCTCACAGTTGATACAAGAGCGGATTGCGAACTACCAATCTGAGAATTCGGAAGAAGTGATGCTGAGTTTAAAAGCCGAGATTCTGGACCTCCTAAAAGGACATATGCGTCCAGAGTTCCTGAACAGAGTGGATGAAATCGTGACGTTTACTCCACTTAATGAAAACGAAATCGAGGGTATTGTCAAAATTCAATTGGACGGACTAAAGCGAATGCTTGCAAAGAAGGATGTTACACTTGACTTTTCAGCGGAGGCCATTCAACATATTGCCAGAATTGGGTTCGATCCGCAGTTTGGTGCGCGTCCGGTTAAACGAGTGATTCAACGAGAAGTGCTCAATCCATTGTCAAAAAGCATCATTTCACAAGAAATCACAAATGATAGCGTAATCTTAGTGGATGAATTTGAAGGAAATATCGTTTTCCGAAACATTGACTAACAGTCGGTTACAGACGTTATTAACAATGTAAGTGTGTGTGACTTCTACATACGAGGCTAGTGGAAAAAGATTTTATTTGTAACTTTCTGTTCCAAAGCCTAATACCACATTCGTATGAAGAAGTCGCACACCTTCACAATACGAGGCGTAGTAACTGCCCTTGCTTTGGCAATTACGCCTTTTCTGATAAAAGCTCAAGACGCTGGTACACGCGTTGATTATAACCTGTATCCAGAATCATCATCTACCATTGATGCCGAAGTTACCGGCACTTTCGAAATGAACTTTACCTGGACCGGTTCTCCGAGCAAAATACACAACATCAATTGGGATAACTCAGCTTCCAACAGTGCGAACGGAAGTGCATATCTCAAAATCTACGATGCAGAAGGAACAATGCTTTGGAGCGGATATCCGAACGAGTTAACCGCTAGCACACATGCCTTTGAAGCGGTTGGTGTGATACTCGAAACTGGGCACTCTTATCGTTTGTCTTTCGACCTTTCACAGGTGGATGTTAGCCTTTATTCGAATAGCTCGTTCCCTTGGAACCCAAATGGCAACGGCCCTATTGAAATCAACAGCACAGAGTTGACTGGCATGATTGACAATCCAGTTGATCCTGACCTCATCTTCCCGTATTTCACAGTAAACATGGAATATGGCGTGAGTATCGATGAAGAACTACTCGAAAACTGGTCTCCATCGCCTAACCCTGCTACATCCTTCATTACACTTCCAGAGCTTACGGAAGAGTATGAAGTTCGTTTGATGAATATCGCCGGTCAGACCGTGGCCGATTTGGAAGTAGCTGAGAATACCCAGACACGTTTGAATGTGTCAGACCTTCCAGCAGGAGTTTACATGCTACAAATCCTTTCCAACGGTGCTTCGATTGCCACCGAAAGAGTTATTGTCGAGTAGCACTCAATCCTAGTTTAGAAGTAAATCGGGTGGAAATAGAAGTTTCCATCTGACGTTCTGTACTCCAGAGTTGGAGCGGGAATCTTGATGATGCTTACCACTCGGAACACGCCTTTCCAGAAATCACTTTTGACCTTAATTTTCGTGAGGTCCACGTCTAAGCTCAAATAGTATTGCGATCCGCGCGTATACTGAGGAATGGGATTGCCATTAGGATCAAACATTGCATTTGTAGAACCTCCCGTCATTCCTGTTGCACCGTACCCCCCGGCGACATTCAACCAAGTAGGCCACCAGCCATCTTCGCTATCTGAGAAGCTTCGTGGGTTAACGGACAACCAATAGGTTTGACCGTTGTAGTCCTTCAACCATTCTTCTGTCCAACCATTACCCAGCAATTCTGGTCTATACTGCGAAAATTCGGTTGGGTGATAGCTGAATTTCAACATCATTCTTTGTTCACCCCATCCCAATTGCTGTCCGATAAACAAGCCGGCGCCAAGCGTATTGAAGGCGAAATCACCTGTTGAGAATCCCCATTCATCAGAGAACCCATCCATCACCTCAACAGCCGCCAGGTATGTCCAGCCTGTTAAACCTCCATACCAAATCGCTTCCTTTTCACTTACGCCAGACCAACGCAAGGCGGCATAACTGTTATGTCCAATGGCATAGGTGGTCATAGCGTGACCTAGCTTGTCCATCCCTCTCCAGTTTCCAAAGTCATTCACACCGTGAAAACCAGATTGCGGATAATCTGCATACCAGGTAGAATAAAGTGCTGCAAGTGAACCGATTGCCAGCCCACCTCCTACTCCAACGAGCGTGTATAAGCGAGGCTTGTTAAGCGTGTCGGAAGGTGTCCAAAAACTTTGAGCTTGACCTCCTAAGCTGCATAAAATCAATGATATGGCTATGATTTTCCTCATCGGCCGCGCGCCTTGCGATAATCGCGAATGTTTCTTTCGTGCTGAGCGAGCGTTTTGGCAAATCGATGGTAGCCTGGTCGATCTAAGTCGGCCATCATGAAGATAAATTCATTTTTGTCGGCATTGAGGACAGCCTCAATTGCTACAATCTCTGGGATTGAAATTGGCCCTGGAGGAAGTCCATCAATCAGGTATGTGTTATATGGATGGTCGTATTCAGTCATCTTGTTGAGTACACGTCTAACCGGATAATCCTCTGGGTGGTCTTGCTCCCAAGCAAACTTGGAGGTCGCGTCACACTGCAGTCGAATTCCCTTTCTCAATCTATTGAGGTACAAGCCGGCCACAATTGGCATCTCGTCCTCCATATACGTTTCTCCTTGAACTATGGATGCTAGGATGGACACTTCAATTGGTGTAAGTCCTTTGCTTTGAGCTAATTCCTCTCTTTCATCGGTCCAATACTTTCCATGCTCCACCAACAGTCTAGAAACGACCTCTTCCGCGGATGCAGTCCAATACACCTCATATGTGTTGGGTAGAATATACGCCATCCTATGCGCCTTATCTTCTACTCCGTTGGCAATCCAAAGTGAATCGTTGGTGAGTGCTTCGAGAAAATCGGCTTTGCTCGGTTGCAGATCTCTGTCTAAAGCCGAGGCCAACTGATTCATATTCTTCACATTGTGAAACTGCAGTCGAGAAGGAGTCTGAAGCCCGCCGATAAGTCGGTTTACCATTTCACGGTTTGACATCCCCTCTTCGAAAACGTAACGACCATATTTGAGGTGAGTGCCGAGTTCTTTGAAAGTCGCCCATTCTTTGAAAGTCTCAGGGTCAACTAATCCACTATCTATAGCGTGTACGATGTCTATGAGTTCCGTGTTCTCATCCACAATAAACTCAATGGGATGGCCTACGAAGTTCGACTTCATAGTGAGACGGTATCCGAACCAAGCAACAACGCTACCTCCTAGGAGGAGGAATATGAATAGAAAGAGGAATATTCTTTTTCGCATACGGCTAATTGTAGCCCGCAAATTAACTCATTCTTTGCGGTTGATGTCCTCCCAAACGGCTAGATATTGCTGATTATTTGGATAGGCCTCGATTAATGGTTTCAAGGCCCGCTTTGCCTCATCATACCTACCGAGAGCATAATATGCAGAAACGGCATTAAGGCGTGCCGGTTCATAGTCTGGATCCAGATTTAACGCGTACTCGAAGTACTCAAGTGCTATGGTGGTATCACCATAAATTAACTGAACATAGCCGTAGTTGCTGTTTGCATCAGATAAGTACGGGTTCAGATCAATGATGTACTTGAATTGCTTTTCTGCCTCCTCTACGTCTCCCAGCTTGAGGGAAACTGCACCAAGTTTATTTCGAATCTCAAGCACATCTGGAGCTAGTGCCACTGCTTTTCGGTAGAACATCCGGGCGAAATCCGCCTGATTTACGGAGTTGTATGCTTCGCCTATTCTATAAGCCGTCCAAGCATGGCGGTTGTCGTACGTCTGTTGATTTAACTGTCCAAGTACGATTTGAGGGCCCCTTCTCTCAACTTCTTGAACTAACAATCCCGAAGTACCCCGAAGATGGTATAAGTGAACAAGCTCAGTAATAGCCGCTGAATCTTCCAACTCCCGAATATAGGTCCAGGCTGAATCGAGCAATGACACCTCACCACCAAATTGCTCGTATTGCTGTAAGAAGGCCCTTGCTTTACTTCGGTTTGATGGTTGCGAATTGTTGATGGCAACCAAGGCGAGCAACGTACGCTCCATCTGATCTTCTATTTGAATTTCTACGCCGGCATCTGGAACCTTAATCCAATGATCATGCACGCTTACATGCGGAATGTCCTCCGAACTACTCGAAGGCATGTGACATTGAACGCAATTGTCGTCAACCTTCAAACGCTCTAGCTCTGATTCCGTACACAAATTCGACTTCTCAGATGTATGGCAAGAATTACACGTCTTGTTGAACTGAAGCGTATTCGTTTCAGCAATTGAAACGTGGGGATTATGACAAGAAATGCAATTGAAGGAGCCGTCGCCTGCTTTGTAGCAATCAGACAACTTCAATCGATCGGCGTGACTTGCCATGATGAAGGAGTGCTCACTGTTGTCATACCGAGGTAGATAGACATCCATGACCTCCGACAAGCGCATTCCTGGGCGGAAATCAAAAAATGACTTCCCTTCGGCCAGAACTGCATTTCCTTGCAGGTGGCAACGCTGGCAAAGCTCCATTTGAAGATCGGCAGAAAGTCTTCTGGGATTTACGATGGTATAATCAGGACCTTGTGAAGTGTCTACGATGTTTCCTGCGAGCTTTTCGGCTACGTGCAACTCACCCGGACCATGACATCTTTCGCAGTTGATTCCTGTTGGGACTGCATTAAACCGATTATTAGAACCGAGGACAAACTCCGTTGGCATCGCATTGTGGCAGCTCATGCATTCAAGTCCGATGATTCGAGTAAATCGCGTGTTATTGCCGTTTTCAAATCCTGGCGGCAAATCGGCTCTTCCCTCTTGTGTGTAGTAGGTAAAAGGAGCCTGATAAAGGAAACCATTTGAATTCCAAATGTGGCTATTGGTGTGCTGACCACTTCCGATGATATAGTCGACCCGCTGTCTTCTTTTGTGGACGGTGTCTCCACCTTCTGTTCTAAACTCCAGCACAAACAGTGTACTATCGACGAAATAGGGTTGATATGAATAGCCAGAATGAGGGTCGACAATCACTTCAGAGCCGTCCCAATCAAAAAAGGCCTTTCCGGGAGTAGCATGGTCGAATGACTTTCCCATTCCGGTATGCACAAAAGTGTGTCGTACATCACCGTGGCAACCGGAGCAGGCATCCATGCCGACATAGGATACGGTATCGTGATGGTTTAGCCAGATCAAATCACTCACTTCCGGCTTTTCTTCCGGAGAGTTACACTGATATAAGGTGAGGGTTAGAACTAGGATTAACCCAAGAACAAGACCGGTTCGCCTCATAGGATAAGTTGCATTTGAACGACATCCACGAATGCATTGCGCCTTCTCAGCCAATCTTTTAGAACTCCGGTCTTAGCATAGCCTGCATTCGTAAAGAGGTCTATAGAGTGTTCGTTATCTGACTGAATTTCGGCATACAATTGATGCAGAAAGGCTACTTCCCTAGCATAGTCTGATAACCAATTCAGGGCTTCCTTTGCGTATCCTTTGTTTCGGTGATCGAGATGCACTAAAACACCAACTGCGGAACGTTGATTACGCTCAGAGTAATTGTACAGATCTAGCAATCCAATTGGAGTATTGCTTTCGCGAAGTTCTATAACCCAGCGAAACTGACCAGCCTCTTGGAGTGTTTCGGAGGCATTTTCGATGTAGGCTTTAAAGGTGGATCTAGAAAGTGGAAGCTGGCGCTCACCGACGAGCCAATGTGCTGGATCATTCTCCAACAACATGAGCCATGAAAGATCTTCTGGCTCTAATGCTCTGAATGCCAATCGTTCCGATGTACTAGTGAGATTCAGCTTGTCCAAGATCCTTCGAATACTTTTTGAGCGGGTCCTGCTAGAATCACCTTTGAATAGACCCCGTTGTTGAACTCAAAAGATACACGTAATTCGCCACCTGGTGTGGAAACCTCAATTGAATCTTTCTGGGCAATTCCAAGGTGATGTAATGCTATCGCCGAAGCCGTCACCCCTGTACCACAACTGTAAGTCTCCGCTTCTACCCCCCTTTCATAGGTTCGAACTTTGAGCTTTTGATCATTCCATTCGATGAAATTCACGTTTGAGCCTTCTACTCCATAAATCTCATTTCGGATGATTCGGCCCTTCTTGTGCACGGGGTAATCGTCGACATCATCAACGACCTCCACGTGATGTGGCGAACCTGTGTCCATCCAAATTCCACGAATCTTTTCTGAAATGGATGAAACATCGTTCATACCTAGGTGGACAATATCGCCTTCGATACTAGCGTGATGCAATCCATCTATAGCGCGGAAAACAATATCCTCAGTTCCAACAATGCCCAGCGTATGCGCGAACATTACGGAACATCGTCCGCCGTTACCACACATCGTCGACTCTCGTCCGTCACTGTTGAAATAGACCATCTTGAAGTCTACTTCATCGTCCTCTTCAATTAGAATGAAACCATCTGCGCCGATGCCAAAGCGGCGATGGCAAATATGTGCGATTTGCTCAGTAGTCAGGTCAACGAGAAAGGGCTTTCGATGATCGATCATCACAAAATCATTTCCCGTACCTTGATATTTTTCGAACTGAAATTTCATAATGCGAAGTTACGGAATAGAATCCGAGGTTAAAATCTTGTTAATCCACAATCCATGGGGGCTAAGAGTTGTTAACTTGGTGTGAGATTTGAGAAAATAGACAACATCAACAATAGAGATAGAATATGAAGATGAAGCAAACACTCAGCACTCTTGCCGTAGCCATTGCGGGCGGAGCTGCAGCGGTAGTAGGATATACTCAGCTTGTCGATTCTCCACAACAAGTAGTTATCCAGCAAAATCAAACGCCATCTGTTATAAGAACTGCCAATGGAGCACCCATCCAATGGGACAGTTTTTCAGAAGCGGCAGAAATGGCAGTAAACAGTGTAGTACACGTCAAAACTGCCGTAGAACAAGGCTACTATGTGAGTCCATTTAGAGGATTTGGTTTTGGTCAGGGCAACATGACCCCGCGCATTGTAGAAGGTACAGGATCTGGCGTAATCATATCGGAAAACGGATACATCGTTACCAACAACCACGTTATTGCCAATGCTCAATCGGTTGAAGTGATGCTTAACGATAACCGTGAATATGAGGCAGAGGTAATTGGTACGGATCCTACAACAGATATTGCCGTACTAAAAATCGCGGCCGAAGGACTTCAACCATTGACCATTGCGAATTCGGACGACCTACGACTTGGGCAATGGGTGCTCGCAGTGGGCAACCCATTTAATCTAAACAGTACAGTCACCGCGGGAATTGTTTCAGCAAAAGGCCGAAGCATTAATATTATCGATGAACAGAGTGCGATTGAATCTTTCATTCAAACCGACGCAGCGGTGAACCCGGGAAATTCAGGTGGAGCACTCGTAAACCTCAATGGAGATTTGGTTGGAATTAATACCGCCATTAGCACGCATACCGGCTCCTTTGAGGGATACTCATTCGCTGTGCCGAGTAATCTGGCACGAAAAGTTGTAGATGACATCATTGAATATGGCCAGGTGCAACGCGCATATTTAGGGGTGAATATCACAAACGTGACCCCTGAGCTTTCCGAACAATTCGATCTAGACCTCAATACAGGCGTTTATATTGCTGATGTAGTCGAAGGATCTGCAGCGGAAGACGCTGGGTTGGAGCGCGGAGATGTGATTACCCAGATTAACAACAGACCAGTAACTCGTACGAGTGAGCTCCTAGAAGTGATTGGAAGTAAACGTCCCGGTGATGCGGTACAAGTTACCGTTGATCGCGGTGGAAATTCCAGATCATTGAACCTTACGCTGACAAACAGCAGTGGAAACACCGATTTAGTTCGTGCCGAGCCTGAGACAGGCAATGAACTTGGTGGCACATTCAGAGGTTTGAGTGAAGCGGATAAGCGTCAGCTTAAGCTTAGAAATGGAGTTGTTGTAACGGATCCAGGTACTGGTGAACTCGCCAAGGCAGGAGTGCCAAGGGGATTTGTCATTACCAAAGTAAACAACCAGAGAGTTGATTCAGAAGAAGATATACTCGCAGTAGTGGCAGAAATTAAACCTGGAGATGGACTCTTGATTCAGGGATATCATCCGAACGGCAAACCAGACTTCTTTGCGTTTGGAATGTAAAACCGGACTAAGTGTAAATTTTACACCTTATAATTGATTTTAAACCCCTCATTTTGAGGGGTTTATTTATTTACACAAAATTGCCCGAACCGAATTAGCGAAGTATTTTTGCGCCAGTTTTTCGTGCCATTTAAACCCATTAGCATGTCACGCGCATACGAAACCGCCGTTCAAGAAAGAATCGGCATGGAGAAATCCGCAACTGAATTTATTAAGGTTATCAGTGACCTTTTCTACGACAAAGGTGTTGAGACTGTACTCTTCCGCAACCAGCTTATCGATAAGCGTCCGAGTGAGATCTTGAATCTCCACGACTACGCAAAGAAGGTTGTTGGCAAAAACATCACACTTACCGACACATTGGAGCTTGCAACAGCGGTTCTCAATGCAAACATTTGCCCAGCACGTTTCGACATTGGTCGCCTTGCTGCAGAATGGGTTGAGGAAGGTTCATCTTTTGATTCAAAAGACGCATTTGTTGCCAACAAAATGGGAGACTTCATCGGCGAAGATGCCTCTGAAGTTCAACCGAAGGATGTGGTTCTTTACGGATTTGGCCGTATTGGTCGTCTTGCCGCTCGTGAGCTCATCGCTCAAGAGGGACGCGGTCAGCAGCTTCGTCTACGCGCCATCGTTACTCGTGGCGAAACTCCTGAATCACTTGAAAAGCGTGCTTCATTGCTCCGTGTAGACTCTGTTCACGGTACTTTCCCAGGTACAGTTGAGGCTGACGTTGAGAATATGGCTTTGATCATCAACGGTCGCATGGTGAATATGATTTCTGCCAATGCTCCTGAGGACATCGATTATACAGCCTATGGCATTAACGATGCATTGATTGTGGACAACACCGGCGCATTCCGCGACGAAGTTGCTCTTGGTCGTCACCTTAAGGCGAAGGGAGCATCAAAAGTTCTCCTTACTGCACCAGGTAAAGGTGTTCCGAACATTGTACACGGAATTAACCAGAAGGATCACGATCCGAATAACGTAGACATTTTCTCGGCAGCATCCTGTACTACCAATGCAATTGCGCCAGTATTGAAGGTGATCAACGACAAGTTGGGAATTGAAAAAGGTCACATTGAAACCATTCACGCTTACACCAACGACCAAAACTTGGTGGACAACATGCACAGCAAGTATCGTAGAGGTCGCGCTGCTGGCGTGAATATGGTTATTACTGAAACAGGCGCTGGTAAGGCGGTTGACAAGGCCATCCCTGGTCTTGGTTCGAAGCTTACTTCAAACGCTATTCGCGTTCCAGTTCCAGACGGTTCATTGGCAATTTTGAACCTCACCGTTTCGAAGGATACATCAGTAGAAGACGTAAACGAAATCATGCGTGATGCGGCTTTGAAAGGTGACTTGGTTGAGCAAATCAACTACAGCATTTCAAACGAACTCGTATCTAGCGATATCATCGGAAACTCTTGTCCGTCTATTTACGACAGTAAAGCGACCATCGTTCATAGCGATAACCGCTCAATGGTGTTGTACGTATGGTACGATAACGAGTACGGATACACTCGTCAGGTGATTCGCCTCAGCAAGTACATTGCGCAGGTTCGTCGCAAGCGTTACTATTAAGCATAGAAGAAAGGCTTTTATAGCCCAGGCTCAGAAGTCCCTGCCGCGAGGTGGGGACTTTTTTATGCGATGTGTTTCTCCCGCACCGGCAGGCGGGTAAGCCGCTAAAACGCAAGAGTTATTATCGGCATGCTGTAGTTCTCGCGCCGGTAGTCGGGCAAGCTGCAAAACGCCAATTGAAATCACGACTATGTCGCTTGGCGCTTTATTCCTCACAAGCCGCACTATTATTCTTAGAGCATGGGCAAACAGCCTAGCAGCGGGTAAACCAAACCACGTCCATCAGTCCAAGAGTCCATTTGTCCATAAGTCTATTAATCCATAAGTCTGTTAGTCTGTCACTCTATTAGTCCTCCCACCTATCAATCCACCCAACCATTTTCCCTAACTTCTCCTCCAAACCACCCAATTATGAAGTACCTAGCCGCACTTGGATGCATTTTCTACTCTATTATTTCCGTAGCTCAAACCGATTCACTTGTTCTCAACAACAACGATGTGATTGTCGGTGAAGTAAAAAGTATGGATCGTGGAGTTGTTGTGATTGAAACCGACTATTCTGACAGTGATTTTAAGATTGAATGGGAGAAGATCAAGCGAATCAAGACCTCAGAGCGCTACCTCATCATGTTGAGCGATGGTCGACGAGTGAGTGGATACTTCATGTCGGCTCCTGACGGCTCTATTTCTATACGTGATATCGAAGGTGGGACCTATGTCGTAAAGCCTGAAGAGATTGTCTATATCAACAACCTAGACGATGGCTTCTTGAGTAGGCTGTATGCCAATATTGACTTTGGATATAGTCTAACGAAAGCAAACAACCAGAATCAAACAACACTGAACAGTCGCGTTGGATACATCCAAGATTACTGGTCGGTAGACTTCTACTACAATGCCCTTCTCTCCCGACAGGACTCTACGCCTGACATCCGACGAAACGATGCAGGTGCTGGGTTTAGATACTATTTACCTTCGGATTGGTTCCTATCCGCCGACATCACCTTTCTAGCGAATACGGAACAGGCGATTGACTTGCGAACGAATAGTAAGATTGGTGTGGGTAATTACTTTATCCGATCAAATCACGCGTATTGGGGAGCAAGCGTTGGTGCGGCATCTATACGTGAGCGCTTCGCGGAGAGCAGCGGTGCGGCAGATCGAAATTCTTGGGAAGCATTCATTGGTACGGAGTTAAACCTGTACGACATAGGCGACCTCAACTTATTTACAAACGTGATAGTCTACCCTAGCATCACGGAAAGCGGTCGCTTACGTACAGACTTTCGTTTCGATGCCAAATACGACGACCTCTTCTTGGATGACTTGTACATTCGAGCGGGCATTACGGTCAACTATGACAATCAGCCGGCGGTAGCAGGTAATGAAACGGATTATGTCTTTACGACGGGGATTGGTTGGAAGTGGTGAAGCGGCGGATCTATTGGACTTTTTGAGGGTTAGATTTTTAGATGTTCGGAGGGTTAGAGGGTTGGACAGGAGATGGTTTCAGGCTTAAGGCAGAGTGAGTCAATTTCTGAATGGTTATCACCAAGTTCTTTTCATTAAAGCCTCTTGAAACAATTGGGCCAGCATTCACCTTTTGCCGTTACTAAGGCAGCATCGGGCTTCAGGCGCCAGGCGGTACACGTCATGGGAATAACTTGAGGTATTGGGCTTGAGACGTTGGGTCAAGGAAGCATGTCGCTGGGTGACTTTATTCAGGGGGCTGTTTAGCCCCTCCCCGTTCTCAAGCTACAGCACCTTTCCAGATATAGTCGTGTTGTAAACGTTTACATTCGGCTAATTATCCTCCTTATTGCGGTGTCTACGATTTGTCCACCGTGTGTCCCCTATTTGTCCAACTGAGAATCATTCTCCATTCGATAAAAGTTTGAAACTTCGCCACAGGGGTGGGGTTAGGGGCCCCAGCTAAGACGGCAAGCGTCCAACGGCAGGCGGCAGGCGGCAGGCGGCAGACGGCAGAAGGCCAGCGTCAGGATTGACTCCCAATCTCGTTCCTTACCCCTGCATGCGCCCCATAACTTGCATGTCATCATGATGTTTCGAGCAGTACTCCACTTAATGGCACACCTAGGGAATTCCAGCACCTGTTTATGTGCTTTTTACGCACTCCGCTGATTTTAGTATTGCGGTTTTACTTTTCGCGATTATACAGCCTGCCCGACCACCGGCCGGTGAACTCCAACGCGTTCATCCGCTAAGCTCATCCTCCGCGAACTCTCTCCACCTCGTACTCCTCTGCATCTCTGCGAGAGACCTCTACCCCTATGAAATTCGGGGTAAAGCCTCAAGGCTCCAAATACTCCATCCTCATCAAGATCGGCTCATCGAAACATCTCAATCCTATCTCTTCGAAATCTAGGTCTCCAAGAAAAACAACCTGTGACGTGCTCGCATCCAGACAGTAGATTGTGAGCGTCAGCACCCCGGGTTGCAGCCTCACGAGGTATGGAGGCGTTATGTACCCATTTGATATACTATTCACATCAACCGGGAAGACGTTCGCATTAGAATGAACGCTATTTACTGCTATATAAACGCTGTCAAATTGCTGTAAATCGACCGAATCTGGAATTCCTGTAAACTCTAGAGCAACCTCCTCGTAGTGATTCAAGTAGATCTTGCCATAGTCGTACGTATCTGATTCTGGAACTTGAAATCTGCCATAAGTCGAATCCGTGGTGTACTTAATTTGTGGTAAGCTCCCACCCCAAATATTGAAATCGCTCCGATCAACCGTGAATTGAAAGTGAAATCGACCATTGGCATCAGTCGTTGCCTCTTCCCTGCCATCCCCATGCTCGAATTCTAAGTGGATACCCTCAACACCAACCGGGTTCTCACACGATTCTAGAATTTGCCCCTCGATATCGATATCGCGAGTGCATTGGCATGACGTACAAAGTACTGTAAACAGAAGGGCTAAGAGAGAGAAGCGATAGGTCATAATGATCTAAAATAAAGAAACCCGTCCGAAGACAGGTTTCTCAAATGTTAAGTTGATTCGTTTAGCCCTTGTAGAACGGCAGTTTAACCACCTTTGCTTTAAGGACCTTGTTGCGAACCGCAATACCAATCTCTGTATCTGGAGCAGCCGCCGTGGTCGGGACGTACCCCATACCAATGGCTTTACCTGTGCTTGGCGACATCGTCCCAGAGGTTACAATGCCCATTTCGTTTCCATTGCCGTCAACAATTGCATAACCCTGACGTGGAACGCCACGGTCAACAAGCTCAAATCCGACAAGCTTGCGCGTAACACCTTCCTCTTTCTGCGCTTTCAAGGCATCTGAATTGATAAAGTCTTTCGTGAACTTCGTAATCCAACCTAGTCCCGCTTCGATTGGAGAAGTGGTTTCGTCGATATCATTCCCGTAAAGGCAAAATCCCATTTCAAGTCTGAGCGTATCGCGCGCAGCCAATCCAATAGGCTTGATGTTTTGCGAAGCACCAGCCTCAAACACAGCATTCCAGATTTTCTCAGCATCAGCATTCGAGAAGTAGATTTCAAAACCTCCAGCTCCAGTATATCCGGTTGCTGATACGATAACGTTGTCAACCCCAGCAAATACACCCTTTTCAAAAGTGTAGTATTTCATATCAGCCAAGTTGATGTCGGTAAGCGACTGGAGTGCTGCCACCGCCTTTGGACCTTGAACGGCTAGTAGCGAGATATCATCTGACGTATTCTCCATTACACAATCGAAATCGTTGTGTTTGGAGATCCAATTCCAATCTTTCTCGATGTTTGAAGCATTGACAACAAGCATGAAGTTCTGCTCATCTTCGCAGTATACAAGCAGGTCGTCTACGATACCTCCCTTGTCGTTTGGCAAACAGCTGTATTGAATCTTCCCAGGAACGAGCTTGGCCGCGTCGTTTGAGGTTACTTTCTGGATAAGATCGAGGGCTTGAGGGCCACGAACCCAGAATTCGCCCATATGACTCACATCGAAAACTCCTACGTGCTCTCTAACATTGTTGTGCTCGGCAATTACACCTTCGTATTGAACCGGCATGTTGTATCCAGCGAATGGGACCATCTTGGCGCCCAATTTTTCGTGAACAGCGGTTAGTGCTGTATTCTTCATGGTTATGCAATTATGGGTTGTGGCGTGTTAGCCGTGAATCGTTTCTTTCTTTCCAAGCTTTGACATCACCTCGGCTTCATACTCCAAGAGGCTGTTCCACTTCGGGTCTACACTCTCTCTTCCACCGATATCGCGTGCAAATTTCAGAAACATCGTATAATGGTTGGCTTCGCTAATCATCAATTTGCGATAGAACTCCGCCAAATCCGTGTCTTCTATGTTTTCGGATAACACCTTAAATCTTTCGCATGAACGCGCCTCAATTAAGGCAGCAATTAGCAGACGATTGACGAGGCGCTGTCTTCTATCTCCTGTTTTTGGAAAGAACTCCATTATTTGATGGACATACTCATCCTTACGCTCGCGACCTAAATCCAATCCACGCTCCACAATCTTTTTGTGAACCATTTCAAAGTGGCTCATTTCCTCCCTAGCAAGAGCCGCCATAGCGCTTACAAGCTCGGGGTAATCAGGATATCCAATAATGAGTGAGATGGCCGTAGATGCCGCCTTTTGCTCGCAATAAGCGTGGTCGGTGAGGATTTCTTCTACGTTCTTTTCTGCAATGTTGGCCCAACGCGGATCCGTTGGTAGCTTAAGTCCTAACATGCTCATTCTTCCGACTTTTTGAGGAATGCTGCTAATTCGGACGCAAAGCTAATTAATCCTTTTATCTCATTAGCCCCAGCCAAACGCTCTTTCTCAAAAATCAAGATTTGTTGCCCCCTTGCCTCTATGTGATAATAAGGGGTTTCATTGAGCATATCAATTAAATCGTCAGAGAAGAATTTCCGGATTGCAGGCTCATTTGCGCCTTGCAAGTGGAACTTCGCACTAAACTTCGGATGATTTTCAAAGTTGATGTCACTGAATCCAGCAAGTGATGCCACTCTATCCAAGAGTCTCTCTCTATCCAAAACGAATTGAGGAACCTTGCACTTTACTTCCATCGACATCATCGTGGAATGGGATGTCCCCCGAGCAATAAACTCACCTTCGTGATAATCTACATCGGCCAACACAAACGGTGTTCCGTCCAACTCTCCTTCAACTCTATTGCGTTGCCCTTCAATCTGAACCGACCTGAAATACTGGAAGGCATAGAACGGCTGACCACTGTACAATACTTGTGGTCGGTACTTGAAGCCAGCTTCTTGCGCGAGCTCTGCAAGGGCTTCTTGGCGGTTTGAAAGTGGCCCTTCATCTGTTGGAGCGGCTCCAAACGGCATCCATGAGGCGAAAGGATGATGCACGGTAGTTCGCAAGTCATCTACTCCCACAATTTCGAAGCGTCCTCCCCTTCTCAAGAAAATCTCCTCATAATACTCAAGCTGTCGAAGTACATTCTCATCGACAAATTCAGCGAGAGAAAAGTCGACAATCATTTCAGATGAAGATGGAACACTATCAATCTTCTCACGTATGCGCCCTAGATTCAAGAAGTTGCCATAATGCTTGATACTCAAAAGGTATCCGGCATCAGATTCCTGATACAACAGCGTGTTAGGCCTGAAGGCAAAACGGAGTATCAGACCCGCTTTGCCCGAAGTGATGAGTTGTAGGATGAAAATCAAGATAATACCTGCTAACAGGCCATAGAAGATTCCATAAATCCATCCTACAACAAAGGCTACGGTTAATCCGAGCAGGTCTTCCCATCCAATATCCGCGATAGCGCGAAGGTGAGACGGCGCAGCCATACGATATCCCACATAGAGCATCATGGCTGAAACAAATGGAAGTAACAGGTTTTCAAGATAACCGCCAATAGCAACTACCAAAACGAGAAGCCCAATGGCATTGAGCACATTGCTCCATCTCGACATGGCCTTCAGTTGAATATTCGTTGAGCTTTGAACGATGGTAGCTGTTACATTCAATCCGCCAATGGCGCAACTCAAAACACTAGCCAATCCGAGCGCTGTTATTTCCGAGTTAATATCGCTACGTCTGTGTAGTAAATCCAGTCGGTCAGTACTTCGAAGATTTGTTACCGATTCATTCAACGTAACCATCAATAAGCCCAATGTAACTGCCCAAAACTTAAACTGTCCAATCATGGCCCAATCGGGTGAATGAATCCAATCTAAGCCAATTTGATTCAGATGAACTTGCTGATTCAAATGGTCCAAGAAGGCATTTCCTTCAATGATTTGTAGGTAGAAAGAGAATATCACACCACCAATCAACAACCACAAGGGAGCAGGTAGCATGCGAATGAGTCTATTTTGATAGGAGCTGTAAAAGATCATGAACATCAAGGCTATCAACCCGACACCCGATATCCAGTAATCCATGTTTCCATTCACTGCCTTGTCGAGCAACTCTGGATATGTAGCTAAAATGGCGCCTAACGAATCATAGGATAAATAGGCATTTTCTCCCAGTAGCGGCGGAATCTGGCTAATCAGAATCCAAACCCCAAGCATAGAAATAATTCCGCGTCTTACGCTAATAGGGATAATGTCCAAACGTTGTGTCTGTCGCAAAAGGCCGATGACTATCATCAATAGACCGACTATCACACCTGAGGCGAGCATCAATTTGTAACCATGTCCAAACTCTCCGTTGCCTAACACGATGGCACCCATCATCCAAACGGCTGCCGAATGGATTCCCGCTCCGGAGATATTTACAAATGAGCCACCAAAAATTGAAGTGATAATTCCACCGACTACCAGCGCTATGATGGCAGACTCGGTAGGTGCATGGGCCACGGTTGAGAGTCCGAGCGCAATCATTAATGAAACAGGCACAACGAGAATCGACGCAAATGCATCTTTCTTGAAGTATTTCCAAATGCTTGTTCCTGCGCTCATGAATTATGCTTTTCGGTCATGCTTTTTGTGGTATGAACGATGAGCAAATCGCATGGCAAATCGCTCAAAACATACTCAATATCATGTGTTAGGATTCTATCGAGAAGGCCCAATGTAGAGTCTGGAGAATTCATCACAAGCATATCCACGCCTTGATCTGCCGCAAAGTGACCGATGCTGTAGCCGGGCTTTCCGTATAACACGCGCTGTTCTATTTCTAAGCCTTTTGGAATTTCAACTTCACGAAGCGCTTTTGCCAATCTCTTTCTCTCCTCCCTTACAATAAGGCGACGCTGACGTTCAGCTCTGATCAAGCCCCTATCATCATTCACCCTCACACGAACTTCATGTGTAGGCACCTCATCCGCAATGATGATTTCATTCGCCTGAAGTTTACCCGCAACATAAATCGCCGTCTTTACTGAATCCGGAGTTTTCGGATGTGCGATGCCATTTACCAATATCTTAGAGCATGGTTCACTCTCCTTTTTAGGATTGGTAATTAATAGAATGGAACACGAAGTCTCTCGCACAAGTCGTCGTGCAATAGATCCGCGGAAGTAACGCATCAAATTCTCCTTGAGTAGCGCGCCCGCTAGAAGCAGCTCAACCTTTTCATCTTTACAGGCTTGAAGGATTACCTCTACAGGCTTTCCGCTCTTCGCTACAAACTTCGGAGCAACTTCCTGACCGCCAGCTCTGGTAACCAAATCATCTAACTTCTGCTTGGTATCCGAACTCAATTCACCTACGTGGATTAGAACGAGCTGAGCCTCCAGCATCTTTACAATTCGAACTGCTTCAAACAGCAGTGCTTCTGCCCTAGGAGAAAGAGCAATGGCAAGTGCCACCTTCTTAAAGTGAAGAGGGAAACCGGTCTTGTTGGTCGTTTCTGGCTCGGTCATTCCGTGAAGATAAAGTTTTGATTTGACCTGAGATAGCGAGGTTATTCACTATGCATTGTTTAAAAGACGGAACATTCTGACGTTCAATGTGAAACGGTCTTTGTTATATTGGGTATGATGCAAAAAACATCACTACCATACCTAATCGTAATAAGCGCAATTGCGACGATTTCCTTTTGGGGATGTACCGAGAAGCCCTCGGACGATGCCGTCGTTTTAGCCGATAATTCAGGAGATTCGATTCAACAGCCGCTGACCCAGGTGCCTGGAACGTTGACCGTTCTAATGGATAACAACATGGCGAGCTACTACATCATGAAAGGTCAGCCTCGCGGTTTCGATTACGACATCCTCACCTGGTATTGCAAGGACCACGGCTTGTCGCTAGACGTGAAAATCATACCCGACTTCGACTATATTTTGGACAGCCTGTTGGCTGGAAACGGTGATCTCGCTGCAGGAAACCTGACCATTACAGGAGAAAGGTTGAGAAGAGTTCAGTTCTCCTCTCCCCTGCATTACACGCGACAAGTACTCGTTCAACGTCTTACTCCCGAAGCTCGACGCTCAAGAGCGGCGCGCAAAGAATGGCTAGTGGACCACATACTCGAACTCGAAGGTCGACAAGTACATGTGAATCGCACGACGAGTTTCGCTGAAAGACTTTACAACATCATTCGAGAAAACGGCATTCAGGTAGAAGTTGTGGAAGTAGCTTCAGATGTAGGTTACAGCAGGCTTATTGAAATGGTTGCCGAAGAGGAAATCGACCTCACCGTGGCCGATGAGAACATCGCTCGCATGCACAAAGCATTCTATCCAAATCTAGATATCAACACGCCAATCTCATTGACTCAAGCCATTGCTTGGGCAGTACCACCAGGCAATGACACACTTCTCACCTCACTCAACACATGGTTGGAGTCTAAGGTGAACAGTTCGAAGTACAACATCATCTATAACCGCTACTTCTCCAACAATCCACGTCGAAACGAAAGCATCCGAGAAATTCGAAATGGTAGAATATCGGCATTCGATAAAATGATTCAGTCTGAAGCCGAGAAAATGGGATGGGATTGGAGAATGCTCGCTGCATTGATTCATCAAGAATCAAGATTTAATCCTGATGCTCAGTCACCTTTTGGAGCCACTGGCCTCATGCAGGTGATGCCAAATACAGGAAAACGATTTGGTGTTGAACCCCATGAATTGAAAACGCCTTCTCGCAATCTTGAGGCTGGCACAGGATTCCTTTTGTGGCTTGAGAAGTATTGGAGGAGAAAGATGACGGATACAACCGATATCAAGAAGTTCATCCTCGCATCATACAACGTTGGCCTTGGTCATGTTATCGACGCTCGAAATCTAGCTGAAAAGTATGAGCTGGAAACTGATGTGTGGTACGATAACGTTGAGGTGATGCTCGAAAACAAGATGCTTCCTAAGTACTACAATGACCCTGTAGTTGAACATGGATATTGTCGAGGAAAGGAGCCAGTAAATTACGTTCGAGGAATTCTTAGGACCTACAACTACTACGTAGAGTTCACGGATAACAACCAAGCCATCGAGGAAATTGCAGGCATCTCCCTGCGCCCACCTCAAATCCTACCTCCCCACGAGGCGATTCTAGAAGGCGAAGTAAATAAAGGGTTGTAAGTCGGCCGACAGCACCTGATAAGCGGCAATACAAGCGAAGAAGCTCACAAAGATTTGAATTGCCCAATGGCTCTTCACAAACAGTTCTCTGTAATAAAGCTTGAAACTAGAAGGGAACCAGTGAATAATCATCCCAATGCCCATCACCAAGAACACGTTCCAAAATCCGCTTAAGATTTCTGGAACAAGCGCCAAATTGAACGATCCGCCAATCTGATTCAGCATAATCAAGGCATTGTCGAAACTCTCATTTCTAAACCACGTACGCGTGAATGTGATGAAGACAAAAGTGAGTACAATTCCCCAAGCACGGAAGTACCATTTCGACTTGTCTCCCCAAGGGCTAATCTTCTTCCAAAGTTTATAAACCACGAGGCCTAGTCCGTTTAGACCGCCCCAAATCACAAAGTTCCAACTCGACCCATGCCACAACCCTCCCAAGAGCATAGTTAGCATGATATTGATGTTGTTCTCCATCCAATGGCGGAACTTCTGACTAACCTGAGACAGAACCGCTGCCGTAGCAACAACAGCCGCACAAACAACAGGCACTACCCACGAAGACGCCAAAAGACTAACCGTAAATAATATGGTAAACATGCTCGAATACGAGAAAATACTTCCCTTTCGATTACCGCCAATCGGTATGTACAAGTAGTCTCTCAACCAAGTACTCAATGAAATATGCCAGCGCTTCCAGAATTCAGCTACACTCGAAGCTTTGTAGGGTGAATTGAAGTTAACTGGGAGCTGGAATCCAAGCAGCAAGGCTATGCCTATGGCAATGTCAGTGTAACCAGAGAAATCGGCGTATACCTGAAGTGAATACCCAAAGAGCGCCATCATATTCTCGAATCCTGTGTACATAGTTGGATTCTCGAAAATTCGGTCCACAAAGTTTACGGCGATGTAATCCGCCAGCAAGACCTTCTTCAATAGGCCATTCAGAATCCAGAATACGCCCGTCCCAAACTGGGCTCTAGTCAATTTATATTCCTGATATAGCTGAGGAATAAATTCACTAGCTCTCACGATTGGTCCCGCTACAAGTTGCGGGAAGAATGAAACGTAGAACCCAAAATCAAGGGGGTTCTTGACTGGTTTTATGAGTCCGCGATAGATATCTACACTGTAGCTGATGGTCTGAAATGTGAAGAAACTAATCCCCACAGGAAGAAGGATCTTCTTCTCGACGAAATCAGTTCCAAACCACGAATTCGCTGTACTTGCGAAGAAATTCGAAACCTCAAGGCTTGTCCCAAAACTGGAATTGATGAAGTCTACCACGAAGTAGGAATACTTGAAATAGCCCAACACCAAAAGATTCACAGTAACACTCAAGGCTACCCATAACTGCTTGTGCAACTTCTTATTGGCACCGTATATAGCGTGGCCTATAAAGAAGTCTACAGCGGTGGAGAACAAGAGGATGGTGAAGAAGAATCCGCTGGTTTTATAGTAGAAGTATAAACTCGCCAGGAAGAGAAACGCATTGCGCAGGGCCCGCTCCTTGTGTACGAAAGAATATATCGTAAGCACCACTGCAAAGAATACCCAAAACACGATATCCGTGAAGAGTAGTGGACGACCATCGTTGTAGGTCAAGTATTCTAAAATGCTATCCCAAGCCATCAATCCTCGCGTAAGTGTTCAAGCCATTTCTGTTCAATGGCATATACTAAGAGCTCCGCTTGAAGCTCGTATCCTTCTCTAGATAAGTGAATTCTGTCACCTCGTGCCAATCCTTGATCTACCCATAGGTCAATACTTCCCAATCCGCCCATTACTTCGAAGAGATCCCAATAAATGGCATCTCTTTCTTCAGCCAACTCGAGCATGACATCACGCACAGCCAATGCATTTGGATTCGGATAGCGGCGGCGGTAATAACTGTCATTGTTCGTGAGGAAGAGGAACAATACTTCGGGATTTGAAGCCTCGATGGCATCCATTATAGAATCGTACCGAGCTTTGAAGACCTCCGGTTCGAACCTTTCCTCACTCATGTAGGCATCATTGATTCCTATTCCAAAGACAACTAAATCGGGCGCGATTGCCTTCATCTGCTTGTTGAAATCAACGCATCGCAAATAACTCTTCGTGCTTGCTCCATTTACACCAAGTGCGTGATAACTGATTCCTGGCCAATCATCGACGAACTGAACTCCCTGCCAGATGAACTCTGTAGCCTCTTCCTTTCCGGCCAGGGTAAATGTGAATGAACGATAATCACCGATCAAACTGAACTCGGTGAATCCGCGCTCATCATAGAAGATGGTATCCACCTTAAATTTCTGAGAATCAACAACCGGGTAGAAAAGCGAATCGCCAGACGGATGATAAATTCGAACCTTAGAGAATCTGTATCGACCAGTATCACCATCAAAAGCAAGAATATCAACCCTTGCATTTCTTCGGGTGGTAGACGCAACAATACCGCTCATGCCCCATCTCGCCTCGTGATTATTCACGGAACATCTGAAACCTTCCCACTCCACATTCGATTGAATGCTGAAGTTTCTAGGCTCATTCGTTTTTGCCAGACGGAATGGAAAGAAAAAACCTCTACTCCCCTTTAAACCCGGACTCATGGCATGCAAACCTGTCCGCATTGCATCTGAAAGCATACCGGCTTGCACGTGAGAACCGCCCATGTGTAGTACGTCAATCTGCCCTTCACCTTCGAAAGCAAGCTGATCTAATTTCTCAAAAAAGGCCTCAAGCTTATCGTCATCACCCGGTGTGAGAATCACATTGTTCTCCAAGTGCATGAACGGATATTTGGCTTGGGTAACCGACTGAGCTAGGCAAGCGAGGCTTAGCAAACAAGAAAGCGCTATCAGTCTAATTCTCATCTACTTGTGTTCCTGGAATTAATACTGAATCGGCTGGATTCTCGACATGGTTTGGAAAGAGTTCGCGACTCAAAGCTGTGGTCAGCCACTCTCCCACCTGTCTCGCACCTTTTGGCGTAAAGTGAACGTGGTCAGGTCCTGCTAATGGTGGATTGGTTCCAACCCAAGCTGGCATAGAGTTTAAACCTCCCATTGCCCCAAAGATGTCCCAGAATGGAACGTTCTCGGCCATGGCTACAGCTTTTAACTCGTCTCTAACCCATGGAACCGCTTCGTAGGTCACAAAAGAAGTTCCCGATTTCGTGCTCATGTCGCTCGGCCCAATCATCAAGATCGTTGCGTCAGGAGCTAATTGCTTCAATCGTTGAATCTGTCTTCGTACTCTGCGCGCGTATGTCGCCGCTTGTTCTTTTGACTTGATATACGGAACCGTATTCCCTCCGTATTGATAGATAATCAACTCTACGGGCTCAAGACTCAGAACTTTATTGAGGTGACTTCTACTCATCCGCGTGAAGATGACGCCGGAAGCTCCGCGCATTGGAATGTTGTCGACTACAATACCCGAATTACCTTCAAGTGAAACGCCGTAAACGTCAGGCGAAACCTTGCCTTTAAACTCTACTCTCAGCTTTTCGGGAGTTTTAGAGAATGTCCAACTTCGCACCCTCGCCTCCGCTCCAGGCTGAATAATTTGTTCTGTGAGCAGCGTGTCATTGGCATAGACCGTCAAACGGAAAGCAGCATCTGGATTGCGGTAATGCAAGCGCATCTGGTGATAGGTTCTCGCTCGTGAATACGCCATGTTTGACGGCTTGAATTCCAACCATCCCATGGTGGTATCAGTGGCTGTACTGTCGCCTTGAGGTGGCGTGTACCGACACAATACCGCTCGTAATCCAAAACTAGTATGGGTGATGTTCGTATCGCGCTTTCCGAACGCTGCGTACCTGGCCCAATTATCAGAATGAGTTTGATTCACTGAGAAAGTTGGCGCTAAAGGCATTGCATCCAACATGCCTGGCCCTTCACCGCCATAAGCTTTTGTCCATTCGTTTCGGATCAAGCTTGTAATTCGATCCCCTTCTATTTGAGAATCCCCGAAGTGTAAGACACGCAGTTTTCCTCCATTATCACGTATTTCTTCTAGAGCGGCACGAAGCTTTGAAAGACGAATCGTATCTGTACTCGCGAACTGAATTTTTCTCAGTTCGAGTGTCTTCATTAGATGTTCGCGCGCTTTTTTCTCTTCTTCAGATTTAGCCTGACCCGCGGTATCGATTCTAGTCATGTGGCTCGCCCGAATAATCGCTTCCACATCCACTCTTTGCGTGGTGTCTTGTTGAACAAACTCGTCCCACGTCGGATATCGGACAGTTACGCCTGCCACTTTCACACCTCCTTCGGGCACAATAAACATCAACCCAAAGCAGAGCATCCCTACAGCTATCAAAAAAAGAAGTGTGATGTGAGGACGAATCATTGGGCGGTACTGCTTTTTACGAGAATCAACAACACTTGACCTTCGCGAATTCCTTCATCAATGCCATTCCATCTCATGATATCATCAGCGCTAATTCCGGGATAATTCCGCGCAATCGACCAGAGTGTATCTCCAGTTTTTACTTTGTACTGAACTTCTTCTCGGTCTTCCTCATCCGAGCGAACTTGCCCTTCCCGACGCTCTGCCGCCTGTGCGGTAACCACTCGTGTATCTACTCCTCGCGGAACGTAGATCACGAGCTCTTGACCAACTCTAATCATGTCCGATCGGAGATTGTTCCACTTCTTCACATCACTCAGTCCGACTTTATAGCGATTGGCAATCACCCCAAGGTAGTCTCCTGAGCGAACGCGATAGGTAATTCTTGTATGAGTTGATGGATCGGGAATATCGTTCTCAATGCGGTTACGCGTAGCCATCAAGCCTTGTAACGCCGTACTATCCTTAACTCTTGCCAATTCGAACAACTGAACCAACTGATCTTTTGTCGGCAGAGGGTTCATTCGCACAACTGCCGTTCTATCAATCTCCAAATGGTCGTTTTGAATCCCGGGATTTGCGACTTCAAAAAACCGCTTATCCGCCGCGTTCCACCCCATCACAGCTGGTACATCCGACCAATAGAAGGAGCCAGAAACCGCCATCTCCTTTTGGTCTGAAAAGTCTGGTAGCTCATCCATTTCCATGGATTTCCAATCCTCAATGGTCTTCTTCCATTTGATGAATTCTACCGCATCGAAGGACAATCGCGTTGCCGGAGCGGGTCCATACACAAAGGCATAATCGGCTAGAAGAGAGTCTTCGAATCGCTCGAGTAAATCTTCATACCATTCCTGAGCAGCTTCTGTGCTAAAGTATGGGTCCATGCGCGCATCGAATCCTTCGCTCACATCCAATCCATACTTGACAGCAATGGCCGGCGATAATCCCCACCATCCCTTACGGTTGGCAGGAAGGTTCAGTGAGCTCATGCCACGCACTAAATAACCTTTCTCGCGCAGAAAGACTTCGGGGTCTTGAGCACTAGATGCAAGGGTGAGTAAAAGTAGGATGACAACGTATAAGCGACGCATGGCCCAAAAATAAGAGAACTGTTCAGACTTCAACCATTTGTATGAGTCAAAGTCTGAACAGTCCCAAATATTGTGCTAGAAGTTATCTAGTTATAGTCACGCGCTCGCCAAGACGTTCACCTCCGCCGCCTCCACCAGCTGAGCCGCTGTTGAATTTATAGAGGAAGGTGACCATGGCATATCGCCCAAGAGAGTTTGTATTTCGCTCAACAATTGAATTGAGATTGCCGAATCGGCTTACCCCTCTGTTTTGGTTTAGGATGTCAAACACCGTTAGCTGAAGCTGAGCCGTTCCATCTTTAACGAGGTTGTAGCTGATGTTCGCGTTCCAAACCGGTACAACTTGGTCTTCCGCAAACTGAGCGTTGGTGTAAGTTTGGATGTCCACGCCAGTTTCAAACTCAAGCTGTTCATTTACCGAGTATTCAAAGTTGGCGAAGTAAGAATGACTCAAATACTCCTGGTTCAACTGTGTTTGAAGGGAATACGTACTCCAATTGTAGTTCAGCCTACCACCAATGTTCACCTCAATTACCTCTCTATTCGAGTTTCTGAAACTCAGTTCTCCACCTACGGAGGAGTTGTCTTGCATATTCACCTCTCCATTAATCTTACTCGGAGTGGTACGATAGCTACCGTTCGCTTGGGTTCTGATGTCGATACCAATCTTGCTTATTGAGAAGCGGTAATTGACTGCTGAATTGAAGTTATATGCGGGTTCAGAAAAGTTCTCCGGACGGAAAATTCGAACGTACTGCGAATCGATGGTTTGATCTGTGGAGATCACATTATCTGTTCTACCCCCGCTTAAGTATGCGAAGAAGCCACTTCCATCGAAACTGTTCCAGAAGCCGTAGTTCATCCATACACTCTGACGAAACTGTGGCTCCAAATCTGGATTTCCAATGAACGTTACGAGTGGATTGGTAATGTCCTCAAGCGTCAACAATTGTGTCAACTCTGGCATTTGCACACTCGAGTTATAATTGAAAGATGCTCTACTGAAGTTTGAGATGGACCAATTGTAATCAATTCCCGGAAGTAGGTAGAAGAACGAACGTTGAGGAATGGTCGTTTCAAAGCGTTCTTCTATTGCTGACTGATAATAGTTTGTTCCTCTCAAGCTCACGCTCACATTGTGAACATCGCCGGTGTACTTGTAGGCGACCTCACCACCTTGGTAGCCTTCACTGAGAAAGAAATTAGGCGAGTAAATATCCTGAAAACCACCAGAGTATACGTCGAATGTAGTTCGATCAAGTTGTTCGTCTGCAACGGAGAAATTACCACTCACAGTGAGGAAATGCTTCTTGGCCAAAGGCTCAGTGTACTCTACCGAACCGTTGTAACGCGTGTTACTCGTAAGGTCATTTCTTTGTTGAAACAAGCTATCGACTTCATTGTCTAAAGGAAACTGATTGTAGTTCTCCCAAGTACCGTCGCTCTCCACATTCTCAAACACCGCAGAAGTTCTCAAAGCGAGAATTCTACCTTCATTGTTGAATTTATGGATGTAGTTCACGCCCAAATTAGCGGCGGTATTCACGTCCTCAGAATTGGTCTGACGATTAGATTCTTGAAGGGTTCCGATACCGTCAATTGTGCGTTGCTCGTAGATGGTTGAGCCAGAGAAGCCCACTTGGTAACGACCGCTGGCCTTAACTTCTACCCTATTCATGGAGTCTAAATCAGATCGGTGATTTATGCTGAATGAATGGCTGTTAGAAATCGAATTGTCCTCGCTTTCACGGAAACCAGTAATCTCAGTATCGCCGGCAAACTCTCTGGAATTCTCTGTCGTGGTTGTGAAGTTATCGAGGTGAGTGAAGAAATACGAGGCGTTAAACCGGTGATTTCTGTTCGGATCCCAGTTCAAGTTCACACCCGTAGCCCCAGAGAGGAAGAGTCCATCATCTGGACCAGCAAAGTTCAGCGGAATAGATTCTGAGCCATCCACAGTGATCATGTAACCCCCTCGGCCCATACCTCCGCCTCCACTCATATCACGGTAATCGCCAAAGCTGAATCCGTAGTCGTTTACGTTGTTGAAGTTGCCGAGAACGGATACACGAGTGGTATTTGTAAAGCTGTGCACACCTGTCTTTCCCGTGAATGGAATTCGGTCGTCCGCGTAGCCAGCTCCACCTTCTGCATATCCGAAGTAGCCCTTTTTTCTGTCCTCTTTTAATTCGAGGTTGATTGTTTTCGACCGTTCACCATCGTCCACTCCCGTATACATGGCATCGTCAGTTTGTCGATCGTATACTTGTACCGACTTTACCGCGTCGGCAGGAATATTTCTAGTCGCGATAGTAGGATCACCTCCAAAGAACTCTTTTCCGTCAACGAGAACTTGCTCCACATCTTGACCTTGTGCGGTGATTGAACCGTCTCTATCCACTTCGATTCCGGGAAGTCGTTTCAATAGGTCTTCTACATTATCATCTGCCCTCACGCGAAATGAGGAAGCGTCGTATTCTACTGTATCCTTATTGATGAGAACAGGAATTCGTTGTCCGTTGATAACAACTTCGGATAGGCTATTCATTTCTGGAGCCATCTGAATATTTCCCAGATTGGAAGCGGTGCCACCTTCTCCCACGGTTACATCTCGGTTGTACGTTTGGAATCCCAAGAATGAAACTTGGAAAATGTATTCGCCGTCTCCCACTGGAGTGGTCTCAAAATAACCAACGTCATTGGTTATTCCGAAGCTAGCCATTGTGCTGTCATCCGGATTGAGAAGGGCAATACCGGCCATGATGAGCGGGTCACCCGTTGTGTCTGTTACAGTTCCCGTAAAAGTTTGCCCGGAGGATATAAGTCCGAGGCTCGTTGCGAAGAGGGTGAGGAATAGTTTTTTCATGATTTTGTGTCTGGTCAGGTTGATTATCTTCCCCATCTGCGTCGCATTTCACGGGTCTTTTCTTCTACGATGGCTTTGTATTCATCACGCGTGACTTCCTCTCCATCGTCTGGTACTTCGAGTTCCTCTTCGGGAACCTTTCCCATTTGAACGTTTACAGCTGAAATGGTGGTTTTACCATCATCAATATTCACATAAAGAACCGCGCCTGGGAAGCCTACGTATTCTTTGGGACCTGCTGAAACAGGAAGCCGAGGCGTGAACCAAGCGATAATGTCTACCGTATCGTGTTCCGTTTTTTTGACTTCCATACATGGAAAGCCAAGTACGATCCCTTGCTTACCGGTAAATTTCCAGCCTTCCATAGAAAGGGTATCTAGGACTTGGAATTCCTTAGACATGAAGTCGGTGTAGTGCTGATATCTTCGGTTGAGAAAATCGAGGAAATAAACATCTTTCGGTTCCCAACGCATTCTGCGGAATTGGACTCCGCCTGTGCTAAAGTCGTCTTCCTCCTCTTCTGGATGGAAAGAGCAATGTGCGTTTTGGGGGTTGAAGTAGACGTCCCACTTCGATTTGATTTCCGTCGGCATATCTGGACGGTTTTGCACCCACCGGCTATCGGAGATGTCGGTAATCTCTTCATAGACAATGTGTCCTGTCGTGAGAGAATCTTGTGCAAAAGCGGATATCGGGCCAATCAGGGCGATTAGCCAGAGGCTTGCAGTTTTCATAAGGCGTGTTTCGTTTGCAACGAAGTTATCTTCATGTGAACGGAAATCAAACACATTTATCATTCCGTTAACAAAAAAGGCCACTCGCCGCATTGGCGAATGGCCCTTATGATGTTTAAAAAAGCGGAAGGTTTACTTCACTTCTTCAAATTCTACGTCGGTCACGTCGTCACCGTCATTTCCCGAAGCAGATGCGCCTTCAGCTCCTGCATCAGCGGCGTCGCCACCAGCCTCTTGCTGAGCTTTGTACATCTCTTCTGAAGCGTTCTTCCAAGCCTCGTTGATCTTTTCCATCGCAGCGTCAATTGCCGCAACATCTTGAGACTCATGAGCTGCTTTCAACTCTGTAAGAGCAGTTTCAATTGGTGCTTTGTTGCCCTCTGAAAGCTTATCTCCGAATTCGCTCAACTGCTTCTCGGTCTGGAAAATCATCTGATCAGCTGCATTGAGCTTATCAACTTTCTCCTTTGCTTCTTTATCCGCATCAGCGTTTGCTTCTGCTTCTTGCTTCATGCGCTCGATTTCATCTTGTGACAAGCCACTTGAAGCTTCGATTCGGATAGACTGCTCTTTGCCAGTCGCCTTATCTTTCGCAGAAACATTCAAGATACCGTTCGCATCAATGTCGAATGTCACCTCAATTTGAGGAACACCGCGCGGTGCTGGCGGGATGTCATCTAGGTGGAAACGACCAATTGTCTTGTTATCCTTCGCCATTGGGCGCTCACCTTGAAGTACGTGAATGTCTACCTGTGGTTGATTGTCAGCCGCTGTAGAGAAGGTTTCAGACTTCTTAGTTGGAATAGTCGTGTTCGATTCGATCAACTTGGTGAATACACCACCCATTGTTTCGATACCTAGTGAAAGTGGAGTAACGTCGAGAAGAAGTACATCTTTTACGTCACCTGCAAGTACACCACCTTGGATAGATGCTCCAATGGCAACTACCTCATCAGGGTTAACTCCTTTCGAAGCATCTTTACCGAAGAACTTCTTAACCGCATCTTGGATAGCTGGGATACGTGTTGAACCACCTACTAGGATGATTTCGTCGATATCGCTTGTGCTCATCCCTGCATTCTTAAGTGCAGTGCGGCAAGGCTCAATTGTGCGCTCTACAAGGTCACTCACCAAACGCTCGAATTCAGAACGGCTAAGCGTACGCACCAAGTGCTTCGGTCCGCTAGCTGTAGCAGTAATGTATGGGAGGTTGATTTCGGTGCTAGACGAGCTGGACAATTCAATCTTTGCTTTCTCGGCTGCTTCTTTCAAACGCTGAAGCGCCATGGCGTCGTCGCGAAGATCGATGCTTTCTTCTTTCTTGAATTCGTCAGCCAACCAGTCGATTACGCGCTGATCGAAGTCATCACCACCAAGGTGTGTGTCACCATCGGTAGACTTCACTTCGAATACGCCGTCACCCAACTCGAGGATAGATACGTCGTGCGTACCACCACCGCAGTCGAATACGGCCACTTTCAAGTCTTGACCTTTCTTGTCGATACCGTAAGCCAAAGCAGCAGCAGTTGGCTCGTTGATAATACGACGAACCTTTAGGCCTGCAATTTCGCCGGCTTCTTTAGTCGCTTGACGCTGCGCGTCGTTGAAGTATGCTGGAACAGTAATAACTGCTTCTGAAACGGTAGTACCCAAGTAGTCTTCAGCCGTTTTCTTCATCTTTTGAAGAATCATTGCTGAAAGCTCTTGAGGAGTGTACATGCGATCGTCGATTTGGACACGTGGTGTGTCGTTATCGCCTTTCACAACATTATAGGGCACTCTCTTAACCTCGCTTGCGATGCTTGAGTATGACTCACCCATGAAGCGTTTGATAGAGAATATGGTTTTATGTGGGTTTGTGATGGCCTGACGTTTTGCAGGGTCACCAACTTTTCGTTCGCCGCCGTCGACAAATGCAACCATCGATGGGGTTGTGCGCTTCCCTTCGCTGTTAGGGATAACTACTGGTTCGTTACCCTCCATTACTGCGACACAGGAGTTTGTCGTACCGAGGTCGATTCCAATAATCTTACTCATCAGTGCTTATTTTGATTTTATCTTTAATCTTCTTCGTCGTGAGACACTCCTCTATTGTCAAACGATATGCCAGCGGGCTAAAAACAAAAAATCCCGACGTATATGTCAGGATTTTGTGTAGTTGTGACGACAAGTTGTCAGAATGCCACTAAGGCTGACAGAACAATGTGTCGGATGTTGTCACCTTGCCAAATCGCAGATCACATGTATAATCTCCAAACACCAACTCCTCAAGAGAGGCATTTGCCAGGCGCTTGTTGAGCTCGAAGCTTCTGCGAACCGAACTAACGATACCCACGCCATTTTGAACATTTGTAAAGAGCGGTGGGTCTTGCAACACTCCACTCTGAGGCTGACTAACGTTTATGTATGTTGCCAAATCATCGGCACCCGCTACAACCTCTACATCTACCCTACGCGCAATTCTGATGCGATTTCCCGTAGGCGGAACCAGCTTGGCAGCAATGTTCCCATAGAATTGATCTAGAGTTATGAAGGACGAGATTTCACCAATGCCATCTTCATTATCTCCCGTTACATACGGAAATGAATACGTCACAGTGTGTCTGGAGCTATCGGCCTTATTATTACGAGGGAATTCTACATACCTCAAGTGCATGTTTGCATTGTACACTCGGCCGTTCACCGCTTGATCCCAAGCCACTTCTTGTCCGCGTATACCCGCCGGATTCACCGTAGGGAACCTAGGTTGAGTAATGGCAAAGTCTTGCACCATTTGCGTTTCAGCACGAATTTGAGCGTTGTCATCCGGACGTGTAACCACTACCTCGTACACCAAGTCTTCATTGAGGTTGCCGTTAATGCGATAGGCAGTGTACCCTTGTGTTGTAAAGAAGCCAGTATCTAGAGTGATACTCGGGTCTTTCACCGCAGTTACCTGCTGGACGATATTGCCGGATTGGTTGCGTCCAATGAGCTGGACGTCCAGGGAATCGTAGTAAAGGCTATCTGCTAAATCATTGCCTCCAAAGATTCCTTCATCACCCAAATATGCTCGGGTAACTCGGATATAATTTACCGATGTGCTTGCATCTAAAGTGGCGTAAACAACGGTGGTCTCTTCGAATGGGGCGTTGACGTCCAACTCATTGTCGCAGCTTACTGCGAATATGGATAGAACGGTCAAACTAAGGAGTGAGTAGAGTGTACTCTTCATTTCGTGCGTGCTTTGTCAATTGCCAAAGGTAAGGTTTGGTATGGATAACGCACGCATCTCACCAATCGTTTGGTGCCTCAATGTAAAACTGTTCCAATTGTACTGCGTACCTTCGCTATTCCTTTAATCCCCTAGTGTATGTCAACGGCAAAATCTGATTACAAGAAGATCACCACGAACTCTGTTCAGGAAATGAAACGCAATGGAGAGAAAATCTCTATGCTAACGGCGTACGATTTCACAATGGCCAAGATTGTAGACAGTGCCGGGATTGATGTGATTCTTGTTGGTGATTCGGCTTCGAATGTGATGGCTGGACACGAAACCACGCTTCCAATCACACTTGATCAGATGATTTACCACGCAAGCTCTGTGGTAAGAGCGATCGACCGCGCGCTTGTTGTGGTCGACCTCCCCTTTGGTTCATACCAAGGAAACTCCAAAGAGGCGCTCACTTCTGCGATTAGAATTATGAAGGAAAGTGGCGGACATGCCGTAAAGCTCGAAGGGGGAACTGAAATTGTAGACTCGATTGAACGAATCTTGAAGGCAGGTATTCCAGTAATGGGACACCTAGGCTTGACTCCTCAATCCATTTATAAGTTTGGAACGTACACCGTTCGCGCCAGAGAGGAAGCGGAAGCTGAAAAATTACTGGAGGACGCTAAGGCGCTCGAGGCAGCTGGATGTTTCGCCTTGGTTCTCGAAAAGATCCCAAGCGCCTTGGCCAAGAGAGTTGCAGAATCACTCGACATCCCTGTGATTGGAATTGGCGCTGGTCCCGATGTGGATGGCCAAGTACTCGTGCTCCACGACATGCTGGGGATGACCCACGAATTCCATCCGAGATTCCTTCGCCGATACCTCGACTTGTATGATCAAATCACAGGAGCCGTGGGGAATTACGTTACCGATGTTAAGAATCGCGAATTCCCGAACGACAAAGAATCGTATTGATGTCTGCGAAGCTCGATATTCTTTATGAGGACAATCACCTCGTCATTATCAATAAAAGAGCTGGACAGATTGTACAAGCCGATGCAACCAAGGATAAGACCTTGGGTGAATACCTGGCTGACTACATCAAAGAAAAATACAATAAGCCTGGAAAAGTCTTCATTGGCATTCCACACAGGCTCGATCGACCAACTTCGGGGATAGTCATTTTCACAAGGACGAGCAAGGGCTTGAGCCGGATGACAGAACTCTTTAAGAAGCGTGAAATCTCCAAAACCTACTGGGCCGTAACTCAGGAGAAACCCACAAAAGAATCAGGTCGACTCGTAGATTGGGTTCGCAAGAATCCAAAGCAGAACAAGAGCTACGTTGTACCAGAAGGCACAAAGGGTTCACAACAAGCGATTCTCAACTATTCGTATCTGAGATCAAGCGACCGTTATCACCTGCTAGAAATAGATCTTGAAACGGGGCGGCACCATCAAATACGAACGCAACTCACAAATCTGGGTTGCCATATCAAGGGAGATGTGAAGTACGGCGCCGACCGACCTAACAAGGACCGAAGCATTCATCTTCATTCAAGATCCGTATCTTTCATCCACCCAATCAAAAACACACCAATCCAAATCGATGCAGAACCGCCAAACGACCCCGTTTGGAATGCATTGAAATAAGCCTCACAAGATGAGATACGCCAAACTCCTTCCCCTACTTCTTTTGGTGTCCTGTAATTCGCCAGAAAACAAAACCGAAAACAAAGCTCCAAGCTCACCGTCACCCACGATATTAATTCACGGAGGGGCCGGAACTATTACTAAGGAGGGGCTATCTGACGAGGTAGAAGCCGCATATGAGCGTTCGCTTCAACGAGTTTTAGACAGTGGTTACAAATGGCTAAACGAGGGTGTTGCACCCGAAGAAGTTGTAGCGAGATCGATTTCTATGATGGAATCTGATTCTCTTTTCAACAGCGGTGTCGGCGCGGTAGTCACAGCCAAAGGCGAAGCAGAACTAGACGCCTCTATTATGCGGGGATCAGACCTTCAGGCCGGGGCGGTTTCAGGTTTGAAGCACATTGAACATCCTATTCAGCTCGCCAAGGTGGTTATGGATTCATCGAAACACGTCATGCTAAGTGGCACTGGCGCTGAAGAATACGCACAAAAAATGGGGTTCCCATTGGTAGATAATTCGCTGTTTATCACACATCGAAGAGCGAATCAATATGCCGATTTAGTTCCAGATAAAATGGGAACGGTAGGCGTCGTCGTACTCGATGCCGATGGCAATCTATCCGCAGGAACTAGCACGGGGGGAATGATGATGAAGGAATATGGACGGATTGGCGATAGTCCGATTATTGGCTCCGGAACCTATGCAGATAATGCGGGTTGTGCTGTGAGCTGTACCGGACATGGAGAGTACTTCATTCGCCATAGTGTAGCCGGACAATTGAGTTTGAGAGTGAAGCACGGAGAAGATTTATCCGCTGCAGCCAATGATATTCTCTTCAACATTTTAAATGCACAGCACGGAGCAGGTGGTCTCATTGCACTTGACGCCAACGGAAACTACACGATGCCGTTCAACACTTCGGGCATGTTTAGAGGGGTCAAGAATGCGGATACCACCTTCGTTGGAATGTATTCAGAATGAAAAAACCCCGACCAACACGAGGTTGTCGGGGCTTCACGCAACTATATAGAGTGGATCCTCTTATTGGATCTCGATGACCCTTGGTCCGCGGTCCTTCGCTTCTTCACGCTTAGGCACCATCACATAAAGAATTCCGCTGTCGTACTTCGCAGAAATCTTGTCCTCATCAACCAGTCCTTTCGGAAGATTGAATGAACGAGTAAATGACTTCACATTGAACTCTCTGTACTTGTACGTCTTGTCTTCTTCGGACTTCTCAAGCTCCGCCTTTACGATGAGTTTGTTCTCAACAACTTCAAGCTTGAAGTCTTCTTTCTTCATTCCAGGTACCATCAATTCAATGTTCCACTCGTCAGACTTCTCCTGAATGTTAGCCTTTGGTGTCCAAGATTCATTCAAGTGAAAATTGGTCGGGAAATCATTGAGGAGCTCATCGAATAGTGAGTTCATTGATGTGTTTCTTGTTGGAAAATGCATGGTTCTCATATCTAGTGTTCTTTTGATTTAATATCGTTTGAGATACTGCCCTGAAATCAATTCACATACCACCTCAAAAACCACTTCATTTCACCGTCATTTTGACACTTTGAACGAATTTCGCAAGACAAAATGTCGCAAACACCGTTTTTGAGCTGCCTAAATTGACAGCAGATATTTCGTAATTTCCAGCTCAAACACCAGAACAACTATGATAAAGACGAAGTACCTCCTTCTTTTAAGCGTTGCTTTCATTCTATCACAATGTAGTAGCGTTCCGCTAACAGGGCGTAAGCAATTTAACTTACTGTCCGACAGTGAAATGCACGCCATGAGCTTTCAGCAATACAATCAAGTAATCGCCGAAAGCCAATTGTCGAACAACGCTTCCCAAACCGCCATGATTGAGCGCGTGGGAGTGCGAATCAGCACCGCAGTTGAATCCTATTTGAAGGACGAGGGAATGGAAGATGTGGTAGATGGATTCGAATGGGAATTCAAACTGATAGATAGCGACCAGCTCAACGCTTGGTGTATGCCTGGAGGAAAGGTTGCATTCTACACGGGAATACTTGGAGTTTGTCAAGATGATGCCGGAGTAGCCGTAGTGATGGGTCACGAAGTTGCGCATGCCATTGCCCGTCATGGATCGGAACGCATGTCGCAAGGATTGGCCACCCAGTTTGGCGGACAAGCTTTATCCGTTGCCCTTGCTAACGAACCCGCACTCACCCAACAGCTTGCGCTTACCGCCTTCGGACTTGGTGCTCAGTTTGGCGCCATGCTTCCATTCTCTAGATTGCACGAAACAGAGGCGGACGAGCTCGGACTCTATTTCATGGCTATGGCGGGATACAACCCCGAAGAAGCACCTAAGTTTTGGGAACGAATGAATGCTCAAGGCGGAGCACAACCTCCTGAGTTTCTTTCTACCCACCCAAATCATGAAACACGCATTTCCGATTTGAATGGCTGGATGCCAAAGGCGAAAGAGTACTACAAGCCACAAAGCACTGGCGGCGTTGGTAGACCAACCAAACTATAAGGTATGGACATCAACCCAATTGTTCTCTCCATTCCCGTATTCTTTGGTCTGATTCTCATTGAGCTAATCGCCGACCTGATTACCGGAAAACGGAGCTACAGATTGGGAGATGCTTATGGAAATATTTCGTGTGGAATATTCGAACAGACCACAGGAGTTCTGGCCAAGATTTTCACCGTTGGAATCTACACTTGGGTGTATCAGTTCAGAATTTTCGACATTGAGCGAACATGGATATACGCGGTTGTACTCTTCATCGCAGTCGACTTTCTCTACTATTGGGCACATCGAATCAGCCATGAAACCAATTTGCTTTGGCTCGGACACGTAGTCCATCATCAAAGCGAAGACTACAACTTGAGCGTAGCACTGAGGCAAGGAGCGGTCCAAAAGGTATTCACCTCTCCATTCTATCTACCCTTGGCCTTGCTCGGGTTTGCACCGGATTGGTTCCTCTACATTCTCGCCTGGAACACCTTGTATCAATTTTGGATTCACACGGAGAAAATCGGCAAACTGGGTCCGCTTGAGTGGATCCTCAACACCCCTTCTCACCACAGGGTACATCACGGCAGAAATCCAAAGTACATCGATAAAAATCACGCAGCCACACTCATCGTCTGGGATAGACTGTTTGGCACCTTTCAAGCCGAAGAGGAACGTCCCACCTACGGCATTACCAAACCGGTGAACTCTTTCAATCCAATTGTAGCACACTTGAAGCCTTTTTCGGACCTAGGTAAGGAGTTGAAAGGTCTCAACACGAAAGAGTCTATTCAACTCCTTTTTGCGCCTCCAGGATGGCGACCTCAACGTCTGGGAGGCAGAGAATACGCACCTGAAATCACCGAAGCCAAAAAGTACAACCCCGTATTAAGTTGGCCTATTACTCTAATCACTCTACTTCAATTCGTCGTCGTACTCGGTTTCGTAGCCTTCTTCCTATTTTCAGTGAATCAACTGTCCACAGCACAAGTCCTTACAGGAATTGGAACCATCATACTCACCGTTTTCGCCCTTGGAATGAAGGCAAATGGACAAACTCCAAACCTACTTTTAGAAGCGGGGATGATTGCTTCCATCACGACATGGTGGCTACTCGTAGACATTCCGTTAGCGGCCTACTCTTTCGGAATTTTATTGCTCATCCTTTCAGCACTCTCTCGCCTTTACAAAGAGCCATTGACAACCAAGAATGCGGCCTAACTATACTCCAATAGTACTCTACATTATAGCTACACTCGTAGCATTTGTCGTATTTGTGGAGATTGGAGGGCTCGTGGGCTACGCTTCGCACGCCCTACCTCATCTGGTTTTGTTAGTTTTTTGGTTTAATCGAGTGGGAAGTGACTACAAATTATTCTCTATCGCCTTGATTGGGTACGCAATTACCGACCTTCTCACGCTACACACGGAGACTTACTCTTCCATACTAACGTCCGTTGGAGCCATCATTAGCCTGTCTTTTCTCATTTGGGCTTTCTTCAAATGGCGAAGCGGCTATGCGAAACGCAGGGCGTACGTCGGACTAATCGTGGTGATTTACGGCATCGGGTATTTTTTGCTGATTGAGGAAACCATTCCGCAGGAACTGCTCATTCCAATTGGGATTTATGTGGCGCTCGATGCCCTGTTGTTTGTTGTAGTGTCTGGGATGAAACTCCGAAACAACTTCTCTTACATTCTTTGCATAATCGCAGTGTTCATTCACCTAGTGTCAGACGGAATCTACGCCTATCACTTTTTCGTTGAACCGCTCATTATAGGAGAGCCAATTATGGGATTGATGCACAGCTTATCGCAAGGATTGTTTGTCATAGGCATCCTTAGTGAAAACCAAACGCCTGAGTACGCTTACACGGGGTCTACATCAAAATAAACCCGCACCTTTCTGTGATCTTTGTGGAAATCTAGGCGCTTCACTTCCGTCTGCAAGGCCTTCTTCACCTTTGGCAATGAAAGTCCATTTTCAATCTTGAGAATAATGCGTTTGTGATACTGCCCCCTTACTCTGGCAATAGGAGCGAACTCAGGTCCGAGAACTCGTTTCCCGAAAATCCCTTGCAGTCTGCCCGCTAAGAAATCCGATGCATCACTTACCACCTCTACTTTGACATGCCTCATTTCGATATGAATCAAACGATAGAAAGGAGGGTAATGGAATTGCTTTCTATCGGCGCGTTGCTCCCGAAACATCTCCTCAAAACTGTATGTGGTAACCTGTTGGATGATTCTGTGATCAGGCTGAAAACTCTGTATCAGCACAAGCCCGCGTTCCTCTCGCCTTCCTGCCCTACCAGCTACTTGACTCATCAACTGATACGCACGTTCGTGAGCTCTGAACTCCGGGTAATTCAGCAGGCTATCGGCTGACAATATCCCAACGAGCCCAACATCCTCAAAGTCGAGACCTTTAGCAACCATCTGTGTACCAATGAGTATGTCTATTTCCCCTTTTTCAAATCGATCTACCAGCTTTTGAAATGAGTTCTTCTTTCGGGTCGCATCCAAGTCCATCCGAGCGATACGAGCATTTGGAAGAATCACTTGAAGGTCTTCTTCAATCTTCTCTGTTCCAAACCCTTGCATCTTCAACTCCACACTTCCACAGCTCTTACACTTGGTCGGCGGGTGAATGGAGTACCCGCAATAATGGCAGCGCAATTGGTGACTCAGCTTGTGGTAGGTCAATGTGATATCGCAATTAACACATTGCTCAGAATGTCCACAGTTTTGACAAATCACGACCGGCGCAAAACCTCGTCTATTTTGAAAGAGGATAACCTTTTTTTCCTGTTCTAACTGATCTTTGATCGCCTCAAGTAGTCGCGGACTAAAGTGCCCGTGCATTTGCTTGCGGATGGTCTCCTTGCGAATATCTACGGCCTCGACCACCGGGAGTCGAATGCCGCTATAGCGTTTTGTGAGTTCGGCATAACCGTACTTGCCTTCCTCTGCATTCTGGTAGCTTTCAATAGATGGAGTTGCCGAACCTAAAAGTACTCGAGCCTTGTGGTAATGCGCGAGTATAATAGCGGCATCACGACCATGGTACCTCGGGGCGGGATCGAACTGCTTGTAGGATGACTCGTGTTCCTCATCAACAACCACAAAATCCAGATCAGTAAAAGGAAGAAAGACGCTGGAACGCGCGCCCAGAATTACAAGAGGACGCCGCTCAGGGTCAAGCATTCGCTCCCAAACCTCCAAGCGTTCTCGGTCAGAAAGACGGCTGGTATACGTAACTACCTTATCTCCAAAATGGCTTTGCAGTCGCTTAACCATTTGGGCGGTGAGTGCAATCTCGGGAACCATAAATAGCGATTGACGGTTCTTTTCAATACACTCATGGATGTAATGGAAGTAGATTTCTGTCTTACCGCTCGAAGTCACTCCGTACAACAGTGAGGTGATCTTATCTTCCCAGGCCGTATTGAGGTTCTGTACCGCCAAGGCTTGTTGATCTGAAAGTGTCGGCGCGCTCTCCACCGCGGCTATTCTCTCTGGCTCCACAGGAAAAACCTTTTCTTCCAACCATCCTTTTTCGACTAGGGCTTTAAGGGGAGAACGATTTGAATCAGTGGCTTTGAGAAGGTCAGCTTCTCTGACCCATGGATTCTCTTTATCAGTGTTCAGCTTGAAATAGGCGAGCAACAATTCGCTTTGGACTTTTGCACGCTTTAGTTGGTCGAATGCATCCTGAGTCAACTCCTCGCCATAGCCTTCTGGCCACCTATATCTTCTTTCGGTTTTGGATTTGACAGTTCCCTTTACTTCTTCATCGAGATTGACATAGCCCTCAGCATACATCCGTCGGATGACGGGCATTGGATTCTTCCAATTCAGCTTTTTACCTAGGTCGGAGATACGCAGCGAATCGAGTTCCAGAAGTAGTTCATAAACCTGAAACTCATCGTCTTTCAATTCGGCTTCGTCCACTTCCAACTCGGGATTGCGACTCACCTTTGTTTCAGATTGCATCTTAAACGCTGCCGGAAGAGCGGCATTCATCACTTCTCCCATAGAGCACATGTAGTACTCTGCCAGCCACCTCCAATATTCAAGTTGAAGTTCGGTTACGATTGGAATCTCATCCTCAATTTCGAGGATAGGCTTCACATCATAACCTGGTTGTTCGTTGTGGATACGCAAAACTATACCAGCGTAAAGCTTCCTTTGTCCAAATTGCACGAGAACACGGCGCCCTCGCTCCATCTGCCCCTCCCACTCTACAGGAATTCCGTAGGTGAAGGTTTGATTAAGCGCAAGAGGAAGAATGACGTCTGCGTACATCAAGAGAGGATTTCCACTAATTCGAGTAAATGTGGATTGAGAGTCTCGTGGTGTTTGGAAGCTTGTGTGAATGGCACTTCGACCATTTCATTATTGCGTTGACCAATCATCACGTTCGTGCTTCCTTTCAGCAAAGCTTCAACGGCTGAGTTACCCATACGAGAAGCTAGGATTCTGTCGAAAGCCGTAGGAGAGCCTCCTCTTTGAATATGCCCTAAGACAGTAACTTTAGTCTCCCAGGCGTCAAATTTCTCGTTCACCTTTTTGGCAATATCCAGCGCCCCTCCTTCATCATCACCTTCAGCGACAATAATGATGGCGCTCGCCTTTTTCAACTTTCGCCCCTCTTCAAGTTTTGTGATGAGTTCGTCGATGTACGTAGTGGTTTCTGGCACCAACACGGACTCTGCACCTGAAGCAAGACCCGTACGCAGGGCTATGAAACCGGCGTCACGCCCCATCACCTCAACAAAGAAGAGTCTATTATGACTATCCGCCGTATCGCGAATTTGGTCGATGGCCTGAACAGCGGTGTTCACAGCAGTGTCGTACCCAATGGTATAGTCGGTGCCGTAAAGATCATTGTCAATCGTACCGGGACATCCGACTACTTGGATCCCGTGCTCGGCATGAAGAGCTGCGGCTCCACGAAAGCTACCGTCTCCACCAATCACCACGAGCGCTTCAATTCCTTCCTTCTTTAAATGAGCTGCGGCCTTAGCCCTACCCTCAACGGTTCGGAATTCCTCGCTTCGGGCGGTTTTCAAAAACGTGCCGCCGCGTTGAATTATGTTACTCACACGAAATCGGTCGAGTGGAATAAAATCGCCTTCAATCATGCCCTGATATCCGCGGTAAATCCCCACTACCTCCAAACCTTTCTGGAGTGCAGTTCGAGTTACAGCTCTGATACCAGCATTCATGCCTGGGGCATCGCCTCCAGAAGTCATTACAGCGATTTTCTTCATTCTGATAGTCTTTGTGAGCAGCCTACTTGCCGCTGTAGAGGTCTAGCCCTACAAGTCGACATTCAAGCTTGCCGTTGTACATTTTAATCTTTGCCTTGGTGCGCAAACCTAGATGCTTGAGCGCTTCTAAGTCGGATGTAATGAACCATGCGGACCATCCATCATACCCTTGCTTCAGAGTATCACCAATTTGTTTGTACAAGCGAATATTATCCGAAACGAGCTTTTGATCGTACGGAGGATTGAAGATAAGGAGTCCATTTTCTTCCGGCTTGGTTGAACCGATGAAATTTTGATCCCAAACCACAATTCTATCCTGAAACAAAGCCTTTTCAATATTGATCTTAGCCTTGGTGAGCATGCTCATGTCCTGATCCGACCCCAATATCTTCACATTTGAAGGTCTCGCCTTATTAAGTGCAGACTCCTCAATGGTTGCATGCAGGTCAGCATCATAGTCATGCCAATGCATGAAGCTGAAATCCTTACGGTAGATATTTGCCGGAATATTGTCAGCAAAAATCGCTGCTTCGGTTAACATGGTACCCGAGCCGCACATTGGATCATACAGTGTTGAATGCCCTTCCCAACCGGATAGGCGCAACAAACCTGCTGCGAGTACCTCATTAATTGGTGCGGGTCCTACTGCTACGCGATAACCGCGACGGTGCAAAGAACGTCCGCTACTATCCAGAAACACCTCACACTTGTCTTTTATAAGATGAATGGAGATAACAACTTCGGGATAGTCTTTATCTACACTTGGACGACGACGAAACTTTTCGCTAAACCTGTCGACCACTGCATCCTTAGCTCTCAAGGAAGCGAAGTGGGAGTTGGAAAAATGATCTGAATAGATGACTGTATCTACCATTATCGTCTTTTTCAAGTCGAAGAGATCCTCCCATGGGATGCTCTTCAGATTGCGGTAATAGTCATCTTGGCTTCGAATATCGAATGAGGCAATGGGACGGAGAATTCGCAAAGCGGTTGACGCCCATAGGTTTGCCTTGTAGATAAATCCCAGGTCGCCTGTAAACTGAACAGCGCGCTTAAGTGGCTTGATATCCCGTGCACCCAATTGCTTGAGTTCACGTGCAAGCACGGTTTCTAGGCCAAAAGGAGTCTTGGCGATGAGCGGCTGATCTGCCGTAGATATCTTCAATTTCATATTCTGGGAATCAGATAGCGAAGTTCGACATACTTTGTGAAGTAATCAACGATAGTCGCAGACGATGTCACTCGACGTTAAAGTTCTGTCAATGTGAAAGATGAATACACAAAACCCCGCTTGTTCACGTTGACCCCTCGACTCTAACTATCTCAACTTATGAATATTCGAAACGAATGGACGGCCTTTGCCTTATTGTCTCTGCTTTGCTTTGCATTGAGTATTGCGCGAATGCTCTACACAGGTTCGGCAGGTTACATCTTCTTGAATTGGAATCTCTTCTTGGCAGGAATCCCCTGGTTCATCAGTTGGAATATGGAACGTAAACCTTGGATGCAACGTCGCGCTCCACTGGTCATATTCAGCATGTTTTGGTTGCTCTTTTTTCCGAATGCCCCGTACATTCTGACTGACCTTTTCCACCTCAGACATTTGAATTCAGCACCCATTTGGTACGATCTAACCATGATTCTCACCTACGCATGGGTGGGAATACTATTTGGTTTCAAAAGCCTGCTCAAGCTCGAGAGAATTTATGCTGATAAAATCGGTGCTCGATTCACCAAGCTTCTCATACCTGCTTTGCTGTTTATAACTGCATTCGGAGTCTATTTAGGCAGATACCAAAGGTGGAACAGTTGGGACATCATTCATCAACCGGGCAACTTGCTGTACGATGTGTTACACCGTGTTTTTGTGCCATGGGAGCATCCACAAACATGGGGAATGACCATCGTGTTTGGCATTCTTCTAAACCTGATGTACTACAATTTCAAGCACTTTAAAACAGCATCAGAAGTACGATCTATCACTCAGCCTTAATCCATCTTGAAGTTCGAATATGCTTACCATCATTTAATTGAATGATGTACACTCCCATTGGAAGACCAGCGGTGTTGATTTCAGTTCGTATGCCATGTACAGTTGATGAATACACCGTTTCTCCCGAATTTGAAAGGATTATTAGTTCGCCGCTTTCTATCTCTGTACCCCAGTTCACGTTGAGGACATCTGACCCCGGGTTAGGATACGCCATAAAGAACGACTGTTCCCACTCTTCACTGCCAATGCTACAGGAGTAACTGCTCAATGCATTTTCAATAACGCAACCAAGCTCGATGGACATGAGGCCTACCTCGTTCACCTTTTCGAAATCGTTTCCAAGTATGGCCATGGTATACCCATAGTCTGCACTGTGCATGAGGATATTCATACCCAATCCATTTCCTCCGTGACCATAATAGATGGAGGTATCTGCCCCCCTAAATTCCCAAATGTTTGTTCCCAAACCGTAGTTCACTTCAACGGTCCCGTTGCAAGTTCCGGGAAGAACCACAGGTGCGTTATCCACCTTCGTGTGCATGTCAGCCAAATTTGAGGCAGAAATAACTTGTCCGGTGTGCAGCGCACGGATAAATGTAGCAGCATCGCTTGAATTTCCAGCCCAGGAGCCACCTCCGCCTCTAGTTGTTAGGTATGAAGTATGCGACCAAGTACTTCGATCCTGGCCGTTGGCATACACACCATTCAGCTGACTCATACTCAGGCCATTTGTGAATATCACTGAGTTTGACATCCCCAGAGGCGTGAACAGTCGGGTTTGCGCTTCTTGCTCGTAAGTGTTTCCTGAAACCTCTTCGATGATCATCCCCAAAATCGAGTACGTTGTGAACGCGTTGTACTTGTGATCGCGATTAGGGTTGGAAACCTTGGGAAGCATGTACACTGAGTCTAAGGCATCTCGCCAACTCCAAACACTGTCTCTATCCGCCCATACCGCCTGCCATAATGGTGTTGTGGGATTGTCTCCCCAGTTATTGGAAATGGTTGAGGTATGATTCAAAAGTTGTCTGATGGTTTCTGTACTATCCACATAGAGTAACTCATCTGTGTCGATATGCATGCCGATGGGATCATCAATATCCAACAAGCCGTCTTCCTGCAAGAGAAGAATAAGCGAGGCGGTCATTGATTTCGAAACGCTTCCAATTGTAAAATAGAGGCTAGTATCAATTGGGTTTCCTGAAGTACCCAAACCAGAGGTGGTGGTCCACCTACAACCTCCATCTAGAATAATTGTAAATTCGATACCCGTGATACCGGCAGCCGTTCTTCTGGAGTCAATTTCACTTTGAAGAATGGCGGCAAATGATGAATCGATTTGTGCTAGTACTCCTGTAGACAAGACTAGCCCAGCGCAAAGAGCGAGGAATTGTTTCATGATAGGTGGCGGTTAGTTGATGACAAGGTACTCAAAATCAAACACATACGACATGCGTCGACTCAAACTACTCCTACTGCTAGTCCTAGCGAGTGCAGCATCCATTGCTCAGGATACTTTTTCTATTGTTGCTATAGACCCTGAAACAGGTGAAGTGGGAGCTGCAGGAGCCTCTTGTGTGGATCTCGCAGAATACGGAATTGAAGACGCCAGTTTTCTAGGTGTGTTGATGCCTGGCATGTTTGCGATGAACACCCAAGCCTACTACGACTCTACAAACCAAGCGAACGCAAAGGAACTTTTACAACAGGAATTTACTCCCACTGAAGTGATTACTTGGTTGCATTTGAATGATGTGAACGACACTCCCGAGGTTCGCCAATATGGGATAGTCGCCTTTGTAGATGGCGAGCCACAATCGGAAGGTTATACGGGTGCTCAGAACATGGATTATGCAAACCACATCGTAGGTGAGAATTATGCCATTCAGGGGAACATATTACTTGGACCAGAAGTCTTGGAGAAGATGGAAGAGAACTTCAATTCTACAGAAGGAAGCCTTGCCGAAAAACTCATGGCTGCCTTGGAAGGGGCCAAAATTGTGGGTGCTGATTCAAGATGCTCGGAAAACGAGAGCTCTTCACTATTCGCCTTTGTAAAGGTGGCCGCACCAGATGATGAGCCTGGGGAACCTTCATTAAAACTGCAAGTAATTACCAAAGCTGGAGATAAAATCGAACCCATTACCGAATTGCGAAAGAAGTTCGACGAAGCGATGGAACAGTAATTTTAGCATGACGATAACAATGAGCTATCGACATAGCGCGTACTTTCCCGTCATGTTCAAATGGATATTCTTCCTTGCATTCCCATGGCTTGGCTACTCCCAAGCAGACAGTATTTACTCAGAGGTCACTGGAAAAGGCGAAATCACAATCATTTTTGAAAGTGGCATGGCCGGAACGCATGACGAATGGGATTCATACATCGATTCCCTCAAAGGCTCCTTCACCCTATTCACATATGATCGCGCGGGAATCGGTCAATCACTACCTACAGATGCTCCACGAAGCATTCCTCAAATGGTAGAAGAGTTGAGAAGCGAACTTTCGGAACGCGGACTTTCTCCACCTTACCTACTTGTTGGACATTCTATGGGAAGCTATGTCAGTAGGTATTTCACGGACTCCTATCCCGAAGAAGTCGTGGGGCTAGTTTTAATAGACCCAAGTCCGGACAGACTCTACGACGAATACACGGACGAAGAAATGGAAGACTTCATCTCGTTTGGAGACGAGGCAATGTCGGAATCACCTGAAGGAGACGTTGCCGAATGGGACGCTTACCTTTCGAACAGAGCGTATGTCCGCGGCTTGGCAGCTCCGGACACCATCCCAGTAATCATACTATCCGCAACTCAGTGGGACTTTTGGGAGTATCACGAAGACTATCTAAACGAACACCCTGAATCAGTTCACTTGCAGATGGAAGCAACGCACGCCATTCATAAGGAGAGAGCATTAGACATCATTCCACTCCTAATTGAGTTAGGCAATAAACAGCTGTAAATGAACATTTAGTACTTTGGTAAAAACACTAATCAATATGAAAAAGACATTCAAACTTGCCCTCCTAGCTGTACTAGCCATTGGGCTTTCTAGCTGCATTGAAATCACGGAGAAGGCCAAATTTAACAGCGATTACAGTGGAACTTTTTCCCTGACGATTGACATGGGCCAGATGAAGCAGATGATGATTGCAATGGGCATGGATCCAGATAGCCTAGCTGGTACCGAAAATCCAATGGAAGGAATTGAGCAAGATATCCGAGAGCAAAAAGCAAAACTTGAAGGAGTGCGTGGTGTTTCGAATGCTCGAGTTGAGGCTGACGAAGAGAACTTTGTAGTACGAACGCTTTTCGACTTTGATGATATTGACGCACTGAATGCGGGCATCGCGCATATTATGGAGGAAGGTGAAATTTCAGAACGACCTGTTTTTTACAAGAAAAACGGGAGATCTATTGAAAGGACATCGGAGCAAACTCATGTAGCTCAAATGAAATCGGAAATGATGGACAATCCCGATATGGAGGGTATGGATCCATCGATGATTTTTGGTGACATGAGCTACAATGTGGTGATGGAGTTTTCCAATCGAATTGACAATGTCAGCAACGCCAACTACACGCTCAGTGCGGATGGCAAATCAACTCAATTACGCTACTACATCTTCCGTCCAGAAAGTGAAGGGCAATCTTTCGCGAATAAAGTGAGCTTCTAACACTTGGCAAGAACATTGTGTAGCATCAACAAAAAACTCAATTATGAAAAAGACAATGATTACAGGCATCTTGCTTTTTAGCGGAATGATTGCCTTCGCACAGTCGAACGAAACGGGCGAGTCGAATACGTTACCTGCTCAAAGAACGATGCAAGTTGAAGAACCAGAGCAGCCAGAGCAACCTGCACAGCCTGCAACACCTGCCCGAGCTCCGAAAGCGAGCACCACTTCTCCAACTGTAGTTTCTCCGCCGAAGGCTCCAACTGCTCCGCGTTCAGCCGAAGTAGAGGAAGTTATGGAAAGAGCTACTGAAGTTCGTGAAGAAGAGCTTTCGGAACCAGAAAGACCGCTTCGCATTCAAGAGACCACTCGATCTAAGAAATAATGTGATAATTTATTCTTTGCCAACAACAGGTTCTGCCATCCATACTTCCAATGTACCTTTGCACAATGGATTTTGGAGGATGGGATTGGCCCCTGTTTATTGGCGGAGGATTTCTAGCTGGAATTATCAACACCCTAGCAGGTAATGGTTCGGCTATTACACTGACCTTGCTCCTCACTACAGGTATGGACGCTACGGTTGCCAATGCGACGAACCGTATTGGCGTTCTCTTTCAAACCTTCACCTCTCTCGTTAGCTTAAAGCGCTCTAAGCGCACCCTCATACTTCTCAAACACAGTTCTTGGTACTTTTTACCAACCATTCTTGGCTCTATTGGTGGCGCATTGCTGGCTGTTGAAATCGATGATGGTACATTGGAGATCATCATTGGAATTTTTATGATTCTCCTCTTGGGAACATTGGTTCTTCAACCTAAAAAGTGGCTCATTTCTACGGATGCCAAGAAGGAAAGAAAGACTCCATTAAACTGGATATTGATGTTCATCATTGGGTTTTATGGTGGCTTCATTCAGATGGGGATTGGCATCATGATGCTCGCGGCCTTAGTCCTAAGCGCCAAATTCAGCCTTAAAGATGCCAATATCATCAAACTACTCTTGGCCTTTATCCTCATTATTCCAGCATTCATCATCTACCTCTTATCTGGAGATATTGTTTGGCTTCCCGGCATAGCATTGGCGATCGGCGCATCAATTGGTGCATGGTTCGGAACCCGCTATGTCCTATATCATCCCAAGGCCAACCAATACATACGCTATATTTTGATTGGCATCATCATTTTCGCGTTACTCAAGATTTTCACTCCTTGGTTCGAGTTTTAATTGAATCTGAAAACGCAACTCCATTGCAAAAAGGGTGTTATATTCGCACTTCTGTCGTAAGACCGAGCACGACTGCACGTCTACACGACACATCCAGAACTTGAATTGATGCCAGCACTCGTATTTTTCCTCTCTGTTTGGGTTGGAGTACTTCTCGCCTCTGTCATACGAAAGAATGCCAGCTTGGGAACGAGTATTTTGCTTGCTTTCAGTGGGGCATTCCTGTTTTCTGTAAGCGTTCTTCATCTGATTCCGGAGCTTTACGAAGGGCATAGTCACATGCCGGGCCTCTTCATTTTGATTGGCTTCATTTCTCAATTCTTAATGGATTTCCTCTCTCGCGGAGTTGAACATGGTCACCACCACAGCAGCGACGTCATGCGAGGGGCACTTCCTGTTGGAATTTTCGTCGGACTCTTTGTACACGCTTTTTTAGAAGGTCTTCCAACCTTCGGAATGGACGATGTTAGCTTGCGTGGCTTCGTCATCGCTGTAGCGTTACACAAGGTTCCTGTAGCCATGGTGCTGTACTTGTTGCTGCGCGAGGCGAATGTATCCGGGATGAAACTATGGTCTTCGATGCTCCTCTTCTCTGCAATGGCTCCATTGGGAAGCATTACCATGTCATACTTCCCGAGCATTCAGGAATGGATGCCGGAGATCAATGCCTTTGTGATTGGTATTTTCCTTCACGTAAGCACGACCATCTTGTACGAGTCGAGCAAAGACCACAAATTCAATGTGAGAAAGCTCGTTGTGGTGATTACAGGTGCGGTGCTAGCTTGGATTACTATACAGCACTAGGGTTGCGTCAAGACATACTCGAGACTTATTCGAGACTTCATCAAGACACCTTATCAAGGTATAGATACAAATAATGTGTGCATGATGAAATGGACATAGAGTCGGCGTATCTTTGTGTCAGCAAAAATGAATTTATAACCCGTAAATAGATTATCATGGCTGTACTAGTTGGAAAACAAGCCCCTGATTTTAACGCTGCCGCTGTAATCAACGGTGAAGAGATTGTAGAGAACTTTTCTCTTTCACAGTTCCGTGGCAAATATGTAGTGCTCTTCTTCTACCCGAAAGATTTCACTTTCGTGTGTCCAACAGAATTGCACGCTTTCCAAGCTAAGCTTGACGAATTCAAGAGCCGTAATGTTGAAGTAATTGCCGTTTCTACTGACACTGAGCAGTCTCACTGGGGATGGTTGCAGCTTTCAAAGGACAATGGTGGTATCCAAGGTATCACTTATCCAATCGTGGCTGACACCAACAAGACTATCTCTCACAACTACGACGTACTAGCAGGTCAGTGGGGATACAACGAGAACGACGAGCTTGTAGCTGAAGGAGAATTGGTTGCATACCGCGGTCTTTTCCTAATTGACACCGAGGGAGTTGTTCGTCACCAGTTGGTGAATGACCTTCCATTGGGTCGTAACGTAGATGAGGCTCTTCGCATGATCGACGCGCTTCAGTTCTTCGAAGAAAAAGGCGAAGTATGTCCGGCAAACTGGAACAAAGGTTCTGAAGGTTTGACTGCCACACATGACGGCATTGCAGACTACTTGAGCAAGAACTAATAGCTCAAAGGAGCAATCGTCTCAGAATAGATCCCTGCCCTAGTGGCGGGGATTTTTTATTTGGCTATATCCCATTTGTAAATGATACGCTCCATACGAGCATCGCCAGCGAAAAGACCAATGCGGTTCTTCATCACGCGATTTGCCGAATCAGGTGGATACTCGGGTTCCAACGCAATCCCAGAGAAGGCACGAAGCCCGTCTTCCTTCATGGTGTTGCTAGTGTACACTTGCAAGGCGGGCATGCTGCTGTGTATATGGAGATTCACACCGTTACCAGCTGATAAACTACAGAGGTGTTCGGTACTAGGCAATCCATCTCTAATCCAGCAAAGATTCAAGATATCCGTTCGCGGCCCAGTCAGGATAGATTCCAACTTCGAGCCTTTGGTCAGGTCGTTCCATCCTTTCACCGCTACGGGCCTACCCTTTGGAACCCCATCTTCGAGTTTCTGGAAATACTGTAGCGGAATGGTGAGCTTATGATCGTTGATATTTCGGGCACCAGAAAGATTGAAAAATGGATGCAGTGTTGGAGCGAACAACGTATTGTGCGAGGATTGTGCACGAAATTCTGTGTGAAGCGCATTCTCCTCCAGTCGATAGGTCAATGTCACCTCTAACATTCCAGGATAACTATCCTCCTCGGTGCTAATTCTGGTATACAAACGCACCATTGCTTGATCTGGACGAATATCCGCGACCTCCCAGTTTCTCGAGTGAAATCCTCTCGTACCGCCGTGAATATGGTCGCCATTGAAGTTATCCTCTAAGGAATACTTCTTACCCTGAAATTCGAACTGCGCCCGTTTGATGATGTTTGCTACACGTCCTACTGAAGCACCAGCAAAAGATGGTTTCGAAACGGGATCTGAGGGAGAAACCACAATGCTTTGCAGCTTCTTCCCTACTTGAATTTCGAGCTTGTGTAATCGGCCGCCGTGCGTCCAAATTTCAGCAGATGAAGTTCCCGCTGAAAGGGTAATCACCTTGATTTCTCTTTCTGTTTTAGATCGCCCGAGCGACTTAACTTGTGCGTTCATACTCGAAAATTTATGTTCAAGTTAGGAGAATCTTTTTGATTCAACTGAAAGCTCAGTGTATATAACTTGTTATCTTTCCTCAAACAAAATTCCATGTCAGATTCCACCAAAAAGAATGTCGCATTAGTTCTGGGAAGTGGCGGTGCCAGAGGCCTAGCTCACATAGGTGTGATAGAAGCGCTAGAAGAGAGAGGTTACAAAATCACTTCGATATCCGGTGCCAGCATTGGGGCCGTAATTGCTGGTGTCTATGCAGCAGGGTCTATGGAAGATTACAAGAAATGGATCATATCCCTAGACCGCCGAAAGGTATTCGGATTGATGGATTTCACGCTTAGTTCCCACGGTTTCATCAAGGGCGAAAGAGTGTTCGAAGAAATGAAGCGGTTTGTAGGCGTTGAGAAAATTGAAGATCTAAAGATTCCCTTTAGCGCTGTGGCGGTTGACCTTGAAAACCAAGAAGAGGTCGTCTTTACAGAAGGCGACTTATGGTCGGCTATACGCGCATCCGTGGCAATTCCATCGGTGCTGACACCCGTGATGCAGGACAATAGAATCCTGGTAGACGGTGGTGTGGTCAATCCCCTCCCTGTCAACAGAGTAAAACGTACGGATGACGATATCATGGTGGCGGTTGATTTGAATGCCTTAGTGGACGATGAACTTCCTATGGCGAACCCGAAGTCGCAACCTACAGAAGACAAGGAGCAAAATAAATTCTTGGAATCCATTAAGGATAGAATCGGTGATTGGTGGCCGTTTAACGGTGAAAGCGAAAAAGACACTAGTCACGTAAAAAAGAACTACTTAGGCATTCTGAATGCTTCTTTTGAAATGATGCAAGACCGCGTGGCCCAACTGGCTATGGAGCAATTTAAGCCCGAAATATTCATTCAAATACCAAGAAAGTCAGCCAGCACATTTGACTTCTACTTGGGCGAAAAGCTCATCGATGCGGGCAGAACTTTGGCGATGAAAGCGATTGACGAATTCGAGAACAATCAATAGAATAAGACGTTTCGATATAAACTAAATGAAACTATGGCAACAACAGCATTAAAAGGCAATCCGGTTCAATTGAAAGGAGAACTTCCAACAGTGGGAACTGTGGCTCCTGATTTTACGCTCACTCAAATGGACCTCAGCGATGTGTCTCTAGATAATTTCAAAGGGAAAAAGATTGTCCTGAATATCTTCCCGAGTGTCGACACTGGAATATGTGCAGCAAGTGTACGCAAGTTCAACGAAGAATCCGCGAAGCTTGACAACACAGTCGTGCTCTGCGTTTCACGTGATCTTCCTTTTGCTCACAACCGATTCTGCGGTGCTGAAGGAATTGAAGGCGTAGTAAGTGTATCACAAATTCGCAACACCCAGTTTATGGATAACTACGGTGTGGAATTAGCCGATGGACCGATGGCTGGACTACTCGCTCGTGCAGTAGTTGTGCTTAACGAGAACCACGAAGTAGTGTATACGGAACTCGTTCCCGAAATCACAACGGAGCCGAACTATGACGCTGCAACGGCGGCCTTAGGATAAATTTGACATCTCCACCCAAACCATCTGGGTAATCGCCGCGTTATATAGGTGTTGAAAATGAGAAACACCAATTATCGCAATTGCGCGACGCGATAGAATTCTCATAAAAAATCCCGGCAGAGATGTTGGGATTTTTTTTTTGACTAACGTGATGTGGACCTCTTGAAGGCAGCCGAGTAATCTGCTAAATCCACGTTCAGTGGTTATCTTCCGCAGCATTCGTAAAATGTACCGCCTTCATGTAGACCTTTAACGTCTGATTATACCAAGTGTACGCGTCTTTGAATCGACCTCGCCATGCCATCTCGTTGTGGTCATCCTCTGGAAAGTACTCGTACTTGTACCACTTATTATCTTCTGTCCAGCCAAAAGCATCGAGTGAATCCGTGAGCATATCAAGCCCCGGTTTTAGAACGGAATCAACTCCCAAACCTCCCATATCAAAATAAATGGGAGCTTTATTGCTACTTCTAAATGAGGGGATTAAGTCGATTTGAGTCTCCTCTCCTTGATAGTACACGGCTGGAGAAAAACACAACGCACCTCCACCGAATGTTTTAGATTCTCTTCGATGAAGAAGCAGACTCACGGTACCACCAGCACTCGATCCACCCAATAGCCGGTTAAATGCACCGGGAATTGTCGAATAATGCTCATCTACATAAGGAACCACAACTTCTACTACCCATTTGCGGTACACCTCTCCCTCGGGGGTGTCCAGATATTCCTTCATCCTTAGAGGTGAGTTATCTATGCCGACAACGATAGACATATTATAATCCTTCAGCTCCTTCATCGATTCGTCAATCTTCCACTCCTCTCCCATATTTGCCGTTGCCGCATCGAACAAATTTTGTCCGTCTGCCATATAGAGTGTTCTGTACCTCTTGTAATCAGCGGCATAAGGTCTCCAAACACGAATTTTCCTCGTTGGAAAATCCTCATTCGGAAACGGTAATTCGATGATATCTAGAACCCCCACAACGGTAGATTCTACGGGCGGGGCTGTCCATGATGAATAACGCAAATGGATGATCGTGTCTTTATCCGCTTTAAACGAAACGTTTGGAGGTGCTGATCCGTCGCCAAGGCGTCCCTCCGTCTCCCATGACCCGAGTGTGATTTTGAATTCCACTACCTCTGAAGTGTCCAGCGTAAAGTGAACAACGTGAAAACTATCGTCTTTTATCAGCTCCACTTGCGAAGGATTCCAGTTTCCCAAAGCATCAGAATTACCGGTAATAAAGGCGGTTGCTGAATCAGGGACTCCCTCAACCTCAACGATAACACTAACTTTCGAAGCATCTTTGCAGGAGATTAGTGTTGCAAAGGCTAGAACAAAAAGAAAAGACACTCGAAACATATTATGCTTGGTTAGGAAGTGAAGCCTGCGTAACTTGAAATCAAATTACGAGAAATGTCTGAAATCATCCGTGAGAAGAAGCGCTTAGACTTACGTTGGAGCGATATTGACCCGAACTTCCACCTCCGTCATTCTGTGTACTATGACTTCGGCGCACAAATGCGAACTGAGGTCCTAAATAAAATTGGATTAACCCTCGCAGTTTTTGCCAAGGAGAAGGTAGGTCCAGTACTATTCAAGGAGGAATGCGTCTTTAGAAAAGAGATTCACTTTGGAGACGAAATTTACATGGACTTTGAAATAATTGGATTGTCGAAGGACTTGGAGCGCTTTGCTTTCAGACATCGGTTCATGAAAGCGGACGGCACCCTTTGCGCCGTTTTAACCTTGAATGGAGCATGGATGGATACGGTGAAGCGAAAATTGACCCTTCCACCTGAGGCCATAGAAAATGGTTTAGAGGTACTTCCGAGATCGGAAGATTTCGAATGGATTGCCACGAGCAAGAGTCCAAAATGAGAAAAGGCCGGCAAAATGCCGACCTTCTCAACCCTTATGAAACTGTTTGTGATGAACTCTAAGCTTCAACGGTTTCTGTCACAGCAGCGAGTTGTACTTCGCCGTCTAACTTGATTTCGTCGCTTACGAGAAGATTTCCCGCTTCGTTCACTACGTGAAACTTCAAACCGAAATCTTTACGGTTCAAAGAACCTTTGAATGCAAACCCTGCTTTGGTGTTACCCCATGGGTCTACTGCTACTCCACCCACTTCAACGCGAATGGTAACTGGCTTGGTCACGTCGCGGATGGTCATGTCACCAGTTAAATCAAACTCATTGCCACTTACATTGCTGATCTCTGTTCCTCTGAAGGTCAACTTTGGATACTCTTCTGCATTGAAGAAGTCATCGCTGCGAAGGTGATTGTCACGGTCGGTACTCCCTGTGCTAACACTAGCAACATCGGCTTCGAAGTAGAACTTACCGGTAGAGAAATCTTCTCCTTCGGTTTCTACTGATCCCTCAATGGTACCGAACTCGCCAGTAACGGTGGTAATCATCAAGTGCTTCGCCTTGAAGTGAATGTTGGTGTGTGATGCGTCAATTGTCCATTTCATAGTGCTCATATCTATTGGATTTAGATTAATTCCCTTGAATCAATGTTACAACAAATATATAAACAATGTTTAAACATCAAAGTGTATGGGTGATAGATTTTGTTGAAGTGGGGATAGAGGGGCATGGAGGGTTAGAGGGTTGGATGGCCAGAGGGTTAGACTGGCAGACTGATGTTCCGACTGAAAGGAGGAATCCCGAGAGGCAGAGCCGATTCGGGAGAGGGTTAGAGGGTTGGAGGGCCAGAGGGTTAGACTGGCAGACTGATGTTCCGACTGAAAGGAGGAATCCCGAGAGGCAGAGCCGATTCGGGAGAGGGTTAGAGGGTTGGAGGGCCAGAGGGTTAGACTGGCAGACTGATGTTCCGACTGAAAGGAGAAATCCCGAGAGGCAGAGCCGATTCGGGAGAGGGTTGGAGGGTCTGACTAGTGTGCCGAATGAAAGACGAATCCGAAAAACGCGCTCGATTCGGGACTGACTGTAAGGAAAAGTCTCGCTAGTCAGAGCCTATGAGGTGAATGATGGGAATCATCGGCGCAATTGCAAGAAAGTCCTGCAAGAAGTCAGTTGTGTTGGATGACGAATCTTTTGGGGCTATAGGGGCTGGTTAGCCCCTCCCCGGTCTCAAGTTCGGATAAATGATTAACAAGCGTGTACTTCTGAAAGGGACATCTGGTGGACATCGATCATTGTGAAAATCTAGCCGATTGTAAACGTAAAACACACGACTCATATCGACCAACAGACGTAACTTGAGACTGGGGCGGGGTTTCAGTCCCCGAAACGAAGCTCGGTATCAGGCATTCAGTTTCGCGCCGTAGGTTACGAGCTTTCGGCGAGAGGTTTCAGACTTGCAGGCCGTGGGCAGTAGGCATCAGGCATCCGATGTGCATCAGGGCGATAGCGTCATGCTTGCTGCACATAGGCCGCAGGCGGAAGGCGGCGCGCTTCAGGCGTGAGACTGAAGGCCAAAGTTTGACCTGACCTTGTCAAAAAATAAAATCCCCGCCTTGTGAGCGGGGATTTCAGCTATGAAAAACAACCTACTAACTAATGGAGTTCCTAACCCTCAGAGTGAAAGCTCGCAGTGCTTCCGACTCTTTCATTCCATTGTCAATGTTTCTTAGTATTTCTATGGAACCGATTAGGTGTGTCAATTGTTCACCCTCATCGTCTCCTTCCACTTCAATCGAAGGAGTTTTCTCTTCTAGTATATCAGCCTCAGCTTGAAGTAGCTCCTCCAAGCTATACGTCTTTACCAACTTTCGGATTGCTGGGATTTTCATGACTGCTGTGCTTTATCAATCATCTTGCGCAAATATTCCTCTTTGCTGGTCGCGCTGCCTTCAATCAATTCCCCATCCTTAAAGACCGCCAAGAATGGCAGGTTGTCTACCCCTGCTCTCTTTCGTGCAGCCTCATTTTGCTCGGCATTAACGTCCAAAAACGTTATTCCCTGCATCTCCTCTTCTTCAGAAACTCTGCGGAATTTTGGAGAGAAGAGCTTACATGAACCACACCAATCGGCATAGTACTTTACAGCTACAATTCCTCCTTTATTGATTTGCTCGTCGAATACTTTATCGTCAACCTGATGTACCATTGCTTTGCTTGTTTTCTTTTACAAGACAAAGGTAATTCGACTTCAATCAATGCTATTTAAAGGTTGATAGGTGAAATCTATCACGCCTATTTTTCAATTCTGCGACGGTACTTTCTGTGATAGAGATCGCGAACAATACCATCACTCACACCAATTTTAGGCACGTACATATGTTTGGCGTGACTCCACTGCATTACCGTCTTATAAATGCGAAGCGCATGGACAATTACATCAGCCCGGTCGAAGTTCAACCCCAACTCCGTAACCCTTTCATCTCTAGTATAAGATGAAAGAAGCTTATCCTGACTATTCAGGTAGCGCATGGTAAGTGGTTCTGTGAGCTTGCGACCACTCATTTTATGAAGCTTATTGATATTACCCCCAGAAGCTATAATGGCTAAATCGTCGCCTGGTTTCACATTCGCTTCAATCCACTTCTTCATCTCCTTCCACTCCGCTGGATCGTCCATCTCATTGAGCAGGCGTACCGTTCCAATCTTAAAGCTTCTTGACACAACGATTTCTCTGTTCTCTAAGACGGTTAGCTCGGTAGATCCACCACCGACGTCGATGTAAAGAAATCGGTCCTCCTCTGGCTCAAGTCTATCAAACATCTTTGATTCAAAGATGAGTCGAGCTTCCTCCATCCCATCGATGATCTCAATTTCAATACCCGTTTGCTTCTTGACCTGCTCAACAACTAAATCGCCATTACTTGCTTCGCGCATGGCACTCGTAGCACAGGCACGAAAGTCTTGTACTCCATGCACATCCATAATTGCGCGATACGCAACCATCGCTTCAAGCATGCGCTTTCGATTGGCCTCGGAGATTTTCCCTTTTGTGAAAGAGTCGGCACCTAGACGAATCGGCAGACGTGTCATGCTCGATTTCTTGTAATACGTGTAATTCTTCGATGGCTCGTGAATTACGTTCGTAATGAGGAGTCGAATGGAGTTCGATCCTATATCAATGGCCGCTAACTTCTTTAACTTCATGTACTATTGCCTTCCTCCTCGTCTCAATTGCTGAGCCACATAATCTGCCATGGCCGTTTGTGATCTGATCCGAGGTCCCGGAACTTTCCGGTATGTATTGTCCTGTTCTGCGTTGTGAATTCTGCCTTTCACATTGTCTTTCCATAGAATCTCCATGTGGTCGCGAATCTCCCTCAATACAGATTTGCTGTAAATCGGTGTACTCACTTCCAATCGGTGGTCCAAATTCCTTGTCATGAAATCGGCCGACGCAATAAAGCATCGAGTATCACCACCATTCTCAAAGATATATACTCTTGAATGCTCCAAGAAGCGATCGATCACACTTATCGCCTCAATATTCTCACTCATTCCAGGAATTCCCGGAATCAAACAGCAAATACCGCGGATAATCAATCGAATCTTCACCCCAGCATTATTGGCCTCGTAGAGCTTCTCAACCATATCGTAATCCGACAGGCTATTCATCTTCAAGAACATCGAAGCTGGTTTACCTGCCTTCGCATTGGCAATCTCGTTATCAATATAACTGATGAACCTTTCACGTGTGTAATGCGGACTCACAATCAGATGTTCATACTTGAATACCTGATAGTTCGCACGGATGAATTCGAAAATATTTCTGATCTCTTTCGTGATGCGTTTATCAGCCGTCATCAAGTGATAATCTGTGTAAATTTTAGCCGTACCCTCGTGGTAATTTCCTGTGCCGATTATGGCGTAATCGACCAGCTTCTTACCTTCTCTACGTTGGACCAAGGCCACTTTACTATGCACCTTTAGTCCCGGAACACCGCTGATCACGTTTACTCCATCTGCACGAAGTTTCTCCGTCCATTCAATGTTGGCCTCTTCATCAAAACGTGCCTGTAGCTCAATCACCACTGTCACATTCTTACCATTCTTAGCCGCATTTATGAGTGCGCTGATTACTCGGCTCTGATCCGCCAAGCGGTATAAGGTAATCTTGATGTTTTCCACCTGTGGGTCAATGGCCGCCTCGCGCAGGAATCGAATCAAGTAGCTGAACGTGTGATATGGAAGGAAAATAAGAACGTCCTTCTGTCGTACGACTTGCAAAATGGAACGCTCCATGTCAAGGTCCGGATGATAGACCGGTTCAACTTTCGGATACTCCAAGTCCCTCCTTCCCACATTGGGGAATTTCATCAGGTCCTTTTTGTTGTGGTACCTGCCACCAGGAATTAAGCTGTCGTAGCTATCCAATTCCATGTTCTCCTTGAAGAACGTCAGATAATCGCGCGGTAACTCCTTGTCGTATACGAATCGTACAGGGTCACCGATCTTTCTGGCTTTCAGCCCTTTTTCAATCTTCTCGAGGAAACTCTTAGACACATCATTGTCCAAATCCAGCTCCGCATCCCGTGTAATCTTAATGGTATGCGCTTCAATCTTATCAAATGGATAAATGAAGAAAGCGTACTTCAGATTGAATCGAATCAAATCGTCCAAGAACATGATGTAGTTCTTGCCATATTTAGGCAAAAGCACAAATCGACCAATCAATTCAGACGGAACCTCGATAAGGGAATAAACCGGATTATCTGGATCAGCATTCCTAATGAGCTTGATAGCCAGGTAAATGCTTTTATCTCGTAGCTCTGGGAATTCTTCCCGATCATTCAACAATAGAATGAAAACAGAGGGACTTACTTTCTCAACGTAATACTTACGGACAAAGCGCTGCTGAGCGTGAGTAAGGTTCTGCTCATTGAGAATGACAACGTTCTCCTTCTCTAATTCCAGAATGAGCTCGTCGTAGATTCGTGTCGCCTCTTCTTGCTGTCGAATCACTTCTTCTGTAAGCGCCTTTAGTAGCTTCTGTGGAGACCATCCGCCGAGTTGTTCCTTCACCTTTTTCCCCTTGAGTGTATTCATACGCTTTATGGAGGCGTATCGAACACGGAAGAACTCGTCTAGGTTGTTGGAGAATATACCGAGGAACCTCATTCTTTCGATGAGGGGTACATCTGTATCTGCCGCTTCTTGCAGCACTCGCGCATTAAAACGCAACCAACTTAGGTCGCGATTTACATACCTTTTTACGTCGCTCATGAATTGCTTTTCTTCCGCTTTTTCGGGTAGTCAAAGTAAAGCAATTCGGCCCTATCGTCTACTTCCTTCCACGATTCTTCTTCGAAGTGCAGGCACACTACCCCAGAGGTTGGAACATTGTCGATTCTTTGATCCACACAGCGGTTCACAAAATTGGTTATAGTCGGATTGTGACCAAAGAACATCACACTGTGAATACTTTCAGGAAGTCCACGAATAATGCTCAGCACCGTTTCGTTTGAAGCCATGTAGAGATCATCTTCAACGTCGATTGATCCCAAAGGAAAACTCAGGGTCCGAGCGAAGATCATAGCCGTATGTAGCGCTCGGGTAGCCGGACTACTTATGAGCAGCTGTGGACGATCCGCTTCGGTATCTAACCATTGAGAAATGAGGTGAGCGTCGCGGATTCCTCGCCCTTTCAACGGGCGGTCGTAATCGTCGATATCCTCATATTGCCACGAACTCTTGGCATGGCGAACTAAGTAAACCGTTTTCATGCGACACAGTTTCCTTCAAATTACGCGAATAATTCGAAACTTCCATGAAAACTAAAGGTTAAGGATATGCTGTCAATTCTGACAGATTTCGGTGGCAATGACGGTAATCACCAACTACTACAGCACATTCTTCGTAATTTTAGCACATGAACAAGCGCTTTACACTTCTACTCCTTTTCTGTCTGTCCATTAGTGCTTTGGCGAAAGATCCCTATTTGAACCTTTCGGCCCAGCAATTCTGGCATCCCGAATCTGGACCATTCTTGGAGGTTTACTACCACGCTGAAGGTAGATCGCTTGTATTTGCTCCCCGCAATGGAGGCTTCGAATGCGCCCTCGAAATCACAACCATGTTCTTAGATGGTGATGACGTTGTTGCGTTCGATAAAGTAGCTCTCACAACAGGAGTGATAACTGACACTACTGGTTCCATACCACTTGTAGGATTGTCTAGAATCTCCGTTCCAGAGGGAACTTGGAAGGTGCAAATCATATACGAAGACCTTTATGGCAGCATGGAGCCTATCGAAGTTGAGGATAGCGTAACCATCGCTGCCCCTACGCAGAAAACGTGTTCTCGATTCATGTTCACAGAACTCGATGCCCCTTCAGAAGATTGGATCCGTTACGGAGTTCCGGCTTTTCCTAGATCATTGGGCCGTCGTGCCTACTACCCCACTCAAGATTCAATTCTGCAATTTTACACGGAGTTTTATCAGCCCGACTCTGTAGAAAGACACATCGCCACGTTCGGTATTTACAACGCCACAAACGGAGAAATGGTCGATGGCATGTATGGCTTTATTCGACTAGATGCCGTGCCGTTTCAACCTATCACAAAACGAATAGACCTCCGCCAACTCCCTACCGGCAACTACATATTCAAGTTTCAAATTCAAGATGCAAGGAGCACTGTGGTTTCACGCGATTCCATCTTCTTTGGCAGGAACAATCAGAAAATGGCGGCACCACTTATTAGTGTATTGCAGAATTCAGCTCCGGCGCATTTCCTCGACAAATTCAAAGGTGTTGAGCAATGGCGATTCTTGGCGGATTGCCTCTTCCCTATCGAAGATGATTTACAGCGACTACAAGCCGCTTCATTGATTGAAGAAGGAGATACGACGAAACTCAAGCGGTTTGTAAGCGGGTTTTGGAATCAACATGCGCCTAACAATACAGAGGAAGCCTTTGTAAACTACATGACTCGAGTTGAACTGATGAACGATGCCTATGGCGGAGGAACGTTCAGAGGCTATCAGACCGACATGGGGCGTGTAAGGCTTCAGTATGGAGATCCTAGCAATATTGAAGAGCGTGCGTTTGACAACAACACGTATCCGTATGAAATCTGGCAGTATAACCGTCTCACCGCACCTAATCGGGCTCCGCAAACCAACAAGGTGTTTATATTTGTGAACCGACAGATTGCTGGTAGAGATTATCGCTTGATTCACTCAAGTGCAGTAGGTGAACCGTACGATCCTCAATGGAAAGCACAAATTGCACGAGGCGGAACAGTTACCAATCCCGACGCCAGTTCAAGTCAGTACAACGAAGATCCATTTGGCTCTCGTTTGAACAACAACACCATCATCAACGGCGGAACGTCAAACAGCGTTGAACGCCGATAATACTGGCCGAATGAAGCCCATCGCTCTAGCCATCCTCAATTGGAATGGCAAATCCCTTCTCGAAAAGTTTCTCGGTAAAGTCATTGACGATAGTCCTGAAGGTGAGGTTATCGTAATTGACAATGCCTCTAGCGACGATTCTGTCAGTTGGATTCAACAGAACCATCCCGAAATCCGCATCATTGAGAACAATACCAACACCGGGTACGCGGGAGGATACAACGAGGGACTCAAAGAAATCAAGCACGACTTTGTCGTACTTCTCAACAGTGATGTTGAAACTACACCGGGTTGGCTCGCCCCAATCTTGACGCGCTTCCAGTCAGACGATTCCATAGCAGCAATTCAACCCAAAATTAGAGCTTACAACGATAAAGAGTATTTCGAATATGCGGGGGCGAGCGGTGGATTCATAGATAGCCTTGGATATCCATTCTGTCGCGGTCGAATTTTCGGTCACCTCGAAAAAGATGAAGGCCAATACGACGAAGCCATGCCCGTGTTCTGGTCTACCGGCGCATGCCTAGCCGTTAGAAACAGCGCATATCAAGAATGCAACGGACTCGACCCCATGTTCTTTGCGCACATGGAGGAGATTGATTTGTGTTGGAGATTTCAACGAAGTGGATACACATGTTGGGTGGAACCTAAGAGTTGTGTGTATCACGTTGGCGGAGGCACATTGGACAGTCTGAATTCGAGAAAGACATACCTGAACTTCAGAAATAACTTGGTACTGCTTACCAAAAACCTCCCCAGACATAAAATCCTTCCTATCATCTTTTCGAGATTGATTCTTGATGGATTAGCCGGAATTCAATTTCTACTTCAGCGCAAGCCTAAGCACACCATTGCGATCGTGAAAGGACACTTCCACTACTATGGGATGTTCAACAAAATAATGCGTGAAAGAAGCGGCCAGTTCCCATGGCCACTGACAGGCGTGTATCAACGAAGCATCGTTCGTCAGGTTTTTTTAGGCGGACTAAAGAACTTCAGTCAGCTTGCTCAGTCATCATTTGTCAGAACGAAGACAGTAGTCGATCGCAAGTGAGTAGCCTTCCAGTCCAAGTCCTGTAATCACACCCACACAATTGTGAGCGGTCAGGCTATGCTGACGAAATTCTTCTCTTGCGTAAATGTTGCTGATATGCACTTCCACGACTGGTGCGGGAATAAGTGCAATGGCATCGGCCATAGCCACAGAAGTATGCGTATACCCTGCTCCGTTTAAGATGATGAAATCAGCTTCGAATCCAGCACGTTGAATTTGGGAAACGAGTTCACCTTCACTATTGCTTTGGAAATATGACAAATCGACCTCGGGATAACGCATTCTGAGCCTTTCGAAAAAGGTTACAAAGCTCTCATTTCCATAAATCTCTGGCTCTCTTCTACCTAGGAGATTGAGGTTTGGACCGTTGATGATTTGGATTTTCATGGCAAATAGGTTGTCTTTCAAAGATAGTGCTTCATATCTTGCTTTCATGACTTGGGAAGCGGCAATTCGAGATTTTTCTAGGTACCTCAAACTCGAACGAGGCTTGAGTAAGAACACCTTATCAGCCTACATTAGAGATATTGAAAAGCTGGCAGACTGGTCTACGGAAGCAAAAGTATCGCCTGAAAAGGTAGACCTTGAAGTGTTGCGGAAGTTTCTTGCCGACCAGCAAAGTCTCTCTCCTCGATCTCAAGCGAGGCTCATCACTTCCATAAAATCACTCTTTAGGTTTCTCGTTTATGATGATGCCCTTAAAACTGATCCCACCGAACTTTTAGAAGCCCCAAAGATTGGGAGAAAACTGCCCGACTATCTAACGGATTCTGAAATCGATAAAATGATATCGAATATCGATTTGAGCACGGACGAGGGTGAAAGAAACAAGGCTATACTCGAAGTGCTGTACGGGTGTGGATTGCGCGTGAGCGAATTAATTGAAATGAGGCTCAGTGACTTATTTCCGAAAGACGAAATAATTCGCGTCATCGGTAAGGGCGACAAAGAACGCTTGGTTCCAATTCACTCCGTAGCCATGAAAGTGCTCATGCGATACATCCATGAGGTGCGAATTCACAACAATCCGAAGCACGGAGAAGAGGACATTGTATTCCTCTCAAAAAGGGGGAAGCGAATGGGCAGAAGTACAGTGTTCACCATGATTAAGCAGCTCGCAGAAAAATCGGGAATTAGGAAGAATATTGGTCCCCATACGTTCAGACACAGCTTTGCGACGGCGCTGGTCAACAACGGCGCCGACCTCAGAGCGGTTCAGCAATTATTGGGACATGAAAGCATAACCACCACGGAGATTTATGCGCATTTGAACGACAATAAGCTCCGTGCGGCTATTGAAGACCACCCGATGTACAATCGGAAAGGTTAGTTCCTATTCCAGTCTTTGATTTCGTCCTCAGCAGAAATTCCAGAGATCACTTCCACTTGGAGGCCATTGCTCAATCCGAGCTCTAAGTCACGTCTCTCGAATTGCTGTGGACCAACCATCACTTCAACAAATGGCTGTTCGTCGTCGTACTGAACGAGTCCTTCATCCACACTCAATACAGAATCTCTTTTGGCGAGAACAATATCGGCATTGGCAGAATATCCAGCGCGGATGAACTGTGAATCATCAAGATTTACTTCAGCGCGAATTTGGAATTGAATAGCACCATTCTCTTCGGTTCCCTTTGGAGCGATGTACTCAAGCTCTGCCGGGTATGTTTCATTCTGAATCGCTCCCACGCTGATGACCAACTCCATTCCTGTTTGAAGCTTCCCTACCTCAGACTCGTCGATGAGTCCTTCAAAAATGATGTCATCCATATCGGCCACAGAAGCTACCGTAGTTCCATCGTTGAACGTATTGGACTCGATTACCTGATTACCTTTCTTCACAGGAACGTCTAGAATCATCCCAGACACCGTACTGCGAATAAGCGTAAGTGAGCTGCTACCCGACTTCTGTGTTGCACCTTCGCGAATAATCTGAAGATTGTCTTTAGCCGCCTCGAGCTCGGCGCGCGAGCTGGTGTACGACAGCTCAACGTTCTGAAACTCGCGATCAGAAATGACACCTTGCTCGTGCAATTGCTTTTGACGATTGTACTCACGCTCATTGTTGTCGAAGTTCAATTGAGCTACTTGCACCCTATTCTCGGCATTGTTCAAGGTCACCATATCCGGAATCACCTGAACTTTAGCGATTAGATCGCCTTCTTTCACTTCATCACCGGGTTCTACGTAGAGCTCGGCAATGATACCGGACACCTGAGGCTTAATCTCTACTTCCTCTCGAGGAATCACTTTCCCAGTAGCCACTGTTTTCTGGATAATATCCTGATAAGCAGCAGTTTCGGTATTGTAAACGATTGGATCTTCTTGAGATTTAGCGTAGAGATAGTAAAGGGTATATAGGATTAGACCGACTAATAGAATAAGTAGTACGGTCCGAATGACCTTTTTCATAGACTCGGATTGTTTGGTGGTATCAAGTAGCTTTTCAAATGTAGCAAACCGAAATTAGAAAATCGGTTACAGCTTCATGCCTTTCCCATGTTTGGTCCAGTGCATATAGTTTTTCAGGAATCCCCAGCCGTATCCAAAATGCATTACAACCGTGGTTTGGATTGATTTTAACCCCACCAAGAATGAGCGATTTTGAAGGGTAGAATCGAGAAAAACCAAAAGCAGGTAAACCAGCATCGGTACTGCTAGGTAACGAATAATTGGAAAGGGTAGTACGAGTGCGCTAAAGATGAGTGCAAGGGAAAAGACAAGCGGAAACAAATGAGTCAGTTTCAACTCTTCGGGATGTAACTTCCAGATATTCACACGAGCGGCTCCAAAGCGGAAAACTTGCTTGAAAAACTGTTTAACGCTTGTCCTTCTCTTGTGAAAAACATGTGCCGATTCAATCAATGCGGTCTTATACCCTGCTTTGATCAATCGGATGCTGAGTTCGATATCCTCACCACAGCGAAATGTAGAATATCCATTTACTGCTTCGAAGGCCTCTCGTTTCATCCCCATGTTAAACCCTCGCGGATGATAGGTTCCCACGTGAGACTTTTTCCCACGAATTCCGCCAGTAGTCAGCATAGAAGTCATGCTATAGCTTATCGCCTTCTGGAGAATAGTGAAATCATCATGAGCAGCGTCGGGACCTCCAAAGATGTCGGCATCGTTTTCCTGCAAATAGGCCTCGATATGATTCAAATACTCCGATGGGATAATACAGTCGGAATCCAGAAAGATAAAGTATTCGCCACTCGCAATTTTTGCTCCGTCGTTCCGCGCGGCACTTACGGGTAAGAACTCTTCGTAGTGGATGGTCAGCGGGTACACATCATTGCCTACAAAGCGCTGTAACTCTGGACGAAGCGTATCCTTAGGCGTACCGTCGGAAATAATGACTTCAAAAGAACGGTGATTCTGTTCGAGTAGGCTATCGAGGAACTCGGTGACCTCTTCTGGGCGACCGAAAGTGGGAACGATTAGTGAAAACTTCATTACTCGCCGATGGTTTCGTCGATCGTGTAGTTCGGTTTCTTGGCGCTGTTTCTCGACATCAATTCGGCCAAAAATCCTGTGGTAAACAGTTGCATACCGAGGATAATGGTAGTTAGGAAGATGTAAAACAACGGATTATCCGCAATCAAACCTGGCTCGTTGTTCGCCCAAAGCTCTTTGAACTTGTAGATGATTAGTCCGAAAAGTGCCAGGAAGCCGATAACGAACATGAACGTCCCAATCATTCCAAAGAAATGCATTGGGCGCTTTCCGAATCGAGAAACCACATAAAGAGTAACGAGGTCAAGGAACCCGTTGATGAATCGATCTAGACCAAATTTTGTGACGCCATACTTGCGTGCACGGTGCTCCACCACCTTCTCTGTGATTTTGGGAAAACCTGCATTCTTAGCTAGAATCGGAATGTAACGGTGCATCTCGCCTGTCACTTCCACATTATGGCAAACTTCGCCGCGGTATGCCTTAAGTCCGCAGTTAAAATCGTGAAGCTTGATTTTTGACATTTTCCGAGTAGCCCAATTGAAGAGCTTGGTTGGAATAGTCTTGGAAATTGGATCGTAACGCTTCTTCTTCCATCCTGAAACAAGATCCCATCCATCTTCTGCAATGAGTTTGTAGAGATCAGGAATTTCGTCAGGACTATCTTGAAGGTCGGCATCCATGGTAATCACTACTCTACCCTTGGTGCGCTTGAAGCCAACATTGAGGGCGGCAGACTTACCTTGATTCTTGCGGAAACGAATGGCGCGAACGCATTCGGGATTCTTCTCCGCAAGCTCTTTAATCACCTCCCATGAACGATCGGTAGACCCGTCGTTCATGAAGAGGATTTCGTAAGTAAACTTGTTTTCATCCATCACTCGAGCGATCCAATCATGGAGCTCGGGGAGGCTTTCATCCTCGTTGTAAAGTGGTATTACAACGGAAATATCAACTGATGATTCAGGCATCAAGTGTTTCTTCTTGCTGTTCGTTATCGAGGAATGGACGCTTCTTCGAGAATATTGCTCCTACAATAAGGCCGATGACAGCACCAAGTACTATCCCTTTTATCATCCCCGTAACTTGTGTTTCAACAGAGAATGAATTTTGTCCTTCAAGCTGCTCTACGGCTTCCGCTAACTGCTGATCTGGCATCCCAAATCCTTCCATCATCTCGATTTGTGCGTCAATTATCATTTCATTGATTTCGACACCCGCTTGTGGATCGATAACATTAAACAGCAAAATGCTAAATGTAACGCTCACTAAAGACTGAACTATCCATGCCACCACATATGCGGAAAAGCCTTCCTTAAACGACAAAAATCCGCCTTGGGCTTTCTTTACTTTCACCACTGGAACAATCAAAAGTCCAATGTTTAGAAAAAGAATGAGTAGTCCCGCAACCCAATTGGTATAGAGCGACCAGTCAACTGAGTACGCTACAACATAATAAGAAATGCCAATTGCCGCTACAATCAATCCCCATTGTACGGAGTGTTTCTTCACATGTTCATTCATGATAGTAGATGTCTAAGGTTATGGTTTTCGAGGTTCAAAGAAGCAAATATAACTTTCTAGGTCGATAGTTATTTTACTACAACGCGCTCAGTTCTTGAGAAGTCTTTCCCTTCGTATTCCAGCAGATAAACACCTGCATTGAAAGAGCTTAAGTCCACCTCATTCCCAACGCCTTCATCGATCACTCTTCCACGGATATCGCGCAGCACGTAGTTCTGCACTCTCTCATCGAGGATGAACCGAGTTGAGGCTGGGTTTGGTCGTGCATACTCAAAGTCTGTCCGTGAGCTCTCAGACTCGGAAAGCGCGAATGGCGTGGGGATAATAGGAATCACCACGTTACCCGATGGAAGATTCGTCAATATTTCGAGTGTGATTCCATCTGCTGCCGTGAAGCTTGGCGAATACGGGAAAGTAAATTCGATTTCCTTCACCTCTCCTGGAAGAAGCGTAGAAGGGTTCCCGCTCGCGCCACGGTAATTCAATTCAGTAGTTGCAAACGCCTGAGGGTCAACGAAGATTGGCTCGTTGCCCGCGTTGACTACTGCAGTGCGAAAAATGTACACTCCATTTTCGCCGGATTGACTGATAGGCAAAAAGATGGTATCGTTTCCAAGCTGAAGATCGAAATTCACATCAGCCGAAGAGTTAGCTACAAAGTTGTTGATACGATCTGCGAATTGCGGGTAATCGACAAAAGGATTGCGGTTGTTTTGAACCGCGTAGATGTCGTTATTCCTACCTGTTTCGAATGCTGAAGGTGGAAACTGTTCGTGCCACTGGAGCAAGATTGATTCCTGTGGCGCAAAGAAATTGGCGTAATCCTGATAGCGAATTACAAAGTACATCATTGCACGAGCTGCAGCACCCTTGTGGGCATCGCGTGGCTCGAATACAGAGTTTCCATATTTGCTTCCTCCACCTGTCCATGACGGATTTGAAACTATACCAAAGGGATGGTTACTTCTGCGGCTGTTTGTTCCGGCATCGGTAGGAAACAAGTGGTGGATGTCAGACCTCATAGGCTGATTCTGACTAAAGAATCCTTGAGGGAAAGTATGCTCGCAATTGAAGTTGTTGGCATTAGCGCCTGTCCTATCGTTGAAGGTTGCGGTTCGTCCGGTATACACGCACTCAACATCTCCATTGACATTATCTAGGTTGGCATACATCTCATCGCGGGCTGCATTGTACGAGAGTGTAACATACCCTTGAGCTAGTAGAGTATTCAGCGCTGTTTTGAGCAATTCCTCGCTTTTTCCTTCTGTCGAGTTGTAATACGAATTGCTAAACCGTCCATGCGCCTCTACTTCAAGAATGGCGCATCCACCCGGACCATCATCGGCGAGGATAAGCTCTCCTTCGTAATCCAGGTTTTGATTCGGCGAGAAAACGATGTAGGCCGTTGCCGAATCCATTGGGGGAATAGAAACTTCGGAGGGAGAAAGCCTGAATGCATCATCGGCATACGGCAAGATATGCTTCTCTGCGTCAACCGTAAACGTGGTACGGGTTGAATTATACAGGGTAATTTGGATGCTGTCTGGAGCTACTTCTGTCACAAAACCGAAGTTTATTTGTGCGGGATATACCTCTAAAGCTTGTCCAAATGCACTCGAAGAAATGAGTGCCAACCACATGAATCTCAAGGCAGTCTGTTTCATAGCCCCAAAGATAGCCAAACGCCCAGCAGAATTAGGTATAGATTCCTTTTTGATTTTCCATTATTCACGTACCTTTGCAGCGGGCAAGTCTCATACAACCAGCTCCTGGTGAACTCCCCCAGGTCCGGAAGGAAGCAAGGGTAACTGGTCGAAGCGGTGTGATATGAGGAGCTTGCCCTTTTTTTGTGCCCTAAAGTGAAGGTTTCCGTTCGGCATTAGTGGAACGAATGAGGTCCGCCGATTGTCGGACAAGGTCCGTCTCCCTTCGGAAAAGGTTCTTTGCCAAAGGCGAAGAAAAGTTAGGTCGACTTAAGGCTATATCCAGCTGTTCAAAACTGTATCATTCCTTTCAAAATCACGCTTTTGCGGTGTGGTGCTTTTGCTATCTTTGCGGCATCATAATTTCAACTATCAGGCATGAAGTTTTTCATCGACACTGCGAACCTAGACCAAATCCGTGAAGCTCAAGATCTTGGAGTACTCGACGGAGTAACTACGAACCCTTCTCTAATGGCCAAAGAAGGCATCAGCGGAGAAGAAAATGTAATCAACCACTACAAGGCGATTTGCGAAATCGTTGATGGTGATGTGAGTGCAGAAGTTATTTCTACCGACTACGAAGGAATCATCAAAGAAGGATTGGCCCTTGCAGAACTCAATCCGAAGATTGTTGTGAAAGTTCCAATGATCAAGGACGGTGTTAAGGCGTTGAAGTTCTTCAGCGATCAAGGCATCAAAACGAACTGCACGCTCGTTTTCTCTGCTGGTCAAGCTCTACTTGCCGCTAAAGCAGGTGCAACCTACGTTTCTCCATTTATCGGTCGCCTCGATGATATCTCTACCGACGGTCTTGACCTCATCGAGAAGATTCGTGTGATTTATGACAACTACAGCTACGACACTGAGATTCTTGCCGCTTCTGTACGTCACCCAATGCACATTATCGAGTGTGCAGAAATTGGTGCCGATGTAATGACAGGTCCACTTAGCGCAATCACCGCACTTTTGAAGCACCCTCTTACCGATATCGGTTTGGAGAAGTTCTTGGCGGATCACGCGAAGTCGAATAAATAGACAGGCGACAGACGATAGGCTTGAGGCTTTAGGCTCTTGCTCAAAACTCGTTCAACTATAGAAGAGTCCTCCATTTTTTGGAGGGCTTTTTTTTTGCGAAGGAATCAGAACAGTCATCATGTCGCCGAGGCCCATTGTCGAAACCGACACGGCCTCACGTTTCATGCCTCATGCCTCACGTCTGTCACCTCTCACCTCAACCCAAATAAACCTCAACCAACCCTCCATTTTCGTACCTTAGAACAAACACTTCAACCACATGGCAGAGCTCGTAAAAATATATCCCGAAAATCCACAAGAGAAAGAAATGCTGAGAGCCGTAGAAACCCTACGCAACGGCGGACTCGTCATCTTTCCGACTGATTCTGTTTACGCCATTGGAGCAGATATTTCGCAACCAAAAGCGCTTGAGCGACTAGCCAGAATCAAAGGTTCTAGCTTGGATAAAGTCGATCTTTCGTTCATCTTCTACGACCTGAGTCACCTGAGCGACTTCACGCGACAGTTCGACACGCCAACCTACAAGCGACTCAAGCGTGCGCTGCCTGGTCCGTTTACTTTCATTCTAGAATCGAACAATTCCATCCCAAAACTCTTTAAGAGTAAGAAGAAAACTATCGGTATTCGTGTGCCTGACAATTCTATTGCGCGTCAATTGAGCCAGATGCTCGACAACCCGATTGCGACTACGTCCGTACATGATGATGACGATGTGATAGAATACACCACGGATCCATCTCTGATTAAGGAGAAATACGACGCTCTCGTAGATCTTGTAATCGATGGAGGATTCGGCGACAACATCGCATCAACTGTAATTGACTTAACCGGGGATGAACCTGAAGTAATTCGCGAAGGAAAAGGGGATCCCGCTGATATTGAATAATGTGGAATAAGTGGATATACAACGCTGGTCCCTTTCAAGGTAAGAACAAGACCAAGTCCTATTTCGAAGGATGGTATATCCGCATCACTTCCCGAGAAGAACCGTGGAATTTTGCCGTAATACCCGGGGTTTCTATTGATTCAAACGGTAATGCCATAGCATTTTTACAGTTTATTGAAGCTGAAGGAACCTCGCATTACCTGCCCTATCCAATTGAGGAATTTCATGCCTCAAGCGACGAGTTCGCCATTGAAATCGGACCAAATCGCTTCACAGATACGCTCATTCACATCGACCTAAGAAGTCGAGGTTTGGATTTTACCGCAGATTTTGACCTGAGTCATAGCGATGGATTCGGAAAGAACTTCCATACCATGAATGCAATGGGATGGGCTAGTCAAGTTCCGTTCCTTCCCTGCTATCACCACATTCTTCACATGCGCAAGCCTGCTCATGGTCAGGCTAAATGGAAAGAGAGCGACTACTCCTTTGAAAATGCGCATGTATACATCGAAAAGGATTGGGGAAATTCGTTTCCTAAATCATGGAGCTGGCTACAGTCTTCCCACTTGTCCGACGCCCAAGGGGCGTTTACAGCTGCAACGTCTCACCTGCCTTTAGGGCCATTCAAGGTTCCGGCTGGAGTGGCGGCCTTGGAGCTTGATTCAGACAGATTCTTCTGGTCCTCCGCCTGGGGGCACAGCTGGAAAAAGGAAACGTCAAGCTCCGGTGGAGTACTCAAGTTTTCCAACCCAAATCACGAATTGATTCTGGAGGTAACTACCTCGCAAACGGCTCCATTGATCGCACCTAACAAAGGAAAAATGGACCGGATTATCCAAGAAAGCATCTCGGGATCGGTAGGAATGACATTGCGTGAAAAACGTGGAGGCATCATCTACTCAGGAACCGCTTCACACGCCGGGATTGAGCTCGTAGCCTAGAGTTTATGCCTTACTATTTTACCGGATTCAGTCATCGGAAAGCTTGAAACACTCAACCAAGCTTTAGGAGTTTCATACACGCTCAAACCAGATGATTGCAAAAGTTCCCTTGACAGTTCAGGAACTTCTCCTTCTACAATAGCCACAAGCCTTCTTCCAAGAGCATCATCTTGTCTCGAAGTCACATAAACTGATTTCCCCACCAATTTTGAAAGAATCGGTTCAACCTTCTCTGGATGGATTTTAACGCCACCGCTATTAATCACGAAATCTGAGCGTCCTTTCCACACAAAGGTGTTCTCGTTAAGTAGAGAAACCACATCCGTGGTCTGTAACTCAGTATGATTCCACTGAGGTGCGTGAATACGCAGTTCAGAATCCGCATTAACACTAAAAGTCACACCCGGCACAGCGTGAAAGGCGTCTTGTGTATGTGGACGCAACTCCTTGAGCGCAATATGGCTTACCGTTTCGGTCATTCCATAGGTTTCAAACACCCTGGTTTTTACCTCATTCATTTCATCAAGTAAGCCAGCATCAACGGGAGCACCACCCAGTATGGTCGTTCCAATTTTATTTAGCTGAGTTGCCCGACCTTTCACCTGAAGAGGAACTAAGGCGGCGAAGTCGAAATCACTTCTTAAGTCATCCAAAATGGCGGTGGACAAATCGTGGACATGCAGTTTCCAGCCGCCGAGCAATGCTCTAACAATCATCATTTTACCAGCGATGTACTGAGGAGACAACGCCAACAAAGCGTGAATTGATTCAGCGAGTCCTAAAGCCGCAATGGTAGCTGTTGCTGAATGCCACATGACTGCCTTTTCAACTTGAACAACCTTTGGCACTCCAGTACTCCCACTTGTTTGTAGGGAAATAGTAGGGTCGTCCTTCCGCCATTCATCCAGAAAGTCGAGCGCCTGGTCTCCAACGGCGCTATCCCCCCTTTTCAAGGCTATTCCATTTCGAAGTAACTGAAAATCAGAGTGCTCATTAAACTGCATAATTCAAAGGTAGGTAGATAAATGGAAAACCGCATCAACACTGGCTCCTAGGCATGATTATTGATAACTTCGGAACCAAATTGAATGGAAAGATGACAGAACTACGAAAGGCCTTTAGGCTGCTCGCGATTGCTATTGGAATCAGCTCAACAGTCCAAGCGCAAGATGTTACCGTTGTTGATGCAACCGACGGAATTCCAATTGAATACGTGTATGTATCCGTTGACAATCAGAGTTTCCTCACCACAGATGAGAAAGGGATGGTCAACGTTTCAAAGCTTGGGTCAGCTGATGCCTTACTTACGTTTCAGCATACTGGATACCGCACATTATCGATTCAAAAAGCTGATTTGAAGCTTGACGAAATGAATACAATTCGTCTGGAAGCTTCAAACATCAATATTAATGAAGTAGTGGTTTCTGCCGTCAAATGGGAACACAAAGCTGAATCGCTTCCCGTTCAGGTTGAAGTTCTGGACCAACAACTCATCGCTTTCCAGAACCCGCAAACTTCTGCCGACCTCATCGGACAGAGCAATCAGGTCTTCATCCAAAAATCACAACTTGGCGGAGGTAGTCCAATGATCCGAGGATTCGCCACTAGTCGCGTTCTCCTTGTAGTAGACGGAGTTCGAATGAACACCGCCATCTTCAGAGGCGGAAATATTCAGAACGTACTCAACGTCGATCCATTGAGTATTCAACGAACCGAGATCATCTTCGGTCCCAGTTCCGTGATGTACGGTTCTGACGCATTGGGAGGAGTGATGAACTTCACCACTCTACAGCCTCAGTTCGCTCTTACTGAAGGAGAAACCCGAATAAATGCAAATGCCATGTTGCGCACGGCTACTGCAAACAACGAGCGGACTGTCCACATGGATTTCAATGTCGCCACTCACAACTTCTCTTCTTACACGAGCATTTCATCGAGCTTCTTCGACGATCTTGAAATTGGGAGTTATGGTGATGAATTCTACACACGACCTACCTACCAAGTTCGCGGTGACACATCAGACTTTACCGCGAACAATCCCAACCCCAATCAGCAAATTTATTCAGGGTACGAGCAGTTCAATGTGATGCAAAAGCTCAAATACAGAGCGAATGAAAACGTGACTTGGGAGCTAGATTACCACTACTCTCGACTTAGCGATGTTCCGCGTTACGACCGGCTTACACAAACCAGAAACGGTAACCTTCGTTTTGGAGAATGGTACTATGGGCCACAAGAATGGCAAATGGCACGACTGGGTTACACGTTCACTGAGCCCGTTGGAATTTTCGACAAACTCAAGTTTACCGGGGCTTGGCAACAATTTACAGAGAGCAGACATGACCGAAACTTCAATTCGGATATTCGAGAAAATCGCTTTGAGACCGTGAACGCATACAGTGCGAATTTCGATTTCCAGAAGTTCTTCACAGAGAAAACCCACCTATACTACGGACTTGAGTCGGTTTACAACCAGACTGGTAGCGAATCTTATGCAGAGGATATTACCACGGGTGCGCGTTCAGACATCCAGTCTAGGTACCCGAATGGATCAACTTGGTCTAGCCACTCGGCCTATGCCACTTGGATTCAGGACTTAGGCAATAGATTCACGCTCACTACTGGCGCTCGTTACAGTCAAATCATCATTAATGCTGACTTCCGTGAATCCGTCCTGCCCCTACCCTTCACGACCTCAACGCTAAATACGGGTGCACTTACCGGAAACTTCGGAATTGCCAAAGAATACGGAAGCGCATCAAGGGTGTACTTCAACGCAGGAACAGGTTTCCGTGCTCCGAACATTGATGACATCGGGAAGTTCTTCGAACTCGACAACGGCTCTACGGTCATCCCTAATCCTGACCTTCAACCTGAATACCTCTATTCTGCAGAAATAGGCATCCAGCAGCGTGTGAAAGAATCCTATGAAATCGAAGTTGTTGCTTACTACAGTTATCTCGACAACGCCGTTGATCGCCGTCCGACTACGGTAAACGGTCAAGACAGCATCCTGGTAGACGGAGAATTACTGCAAGTTCAAAGTGTTCAAAACGTAGATGGCGCCTTCATTTATGGTGTTTCGGCGAGCTTTGGCGCAGATATCACTGACCATTGGAATGTGAAAGCTAGCGCCAACTACACCAAGGGAGAAGCATTCGATGGAGAGCCATGGAGACATGCAGCACCGTTCTTCAGTAATGTTTCTGTAGGCTACCGGTATGAGCGTTTCAGAGCACAGGCGTATGTGAATTACAACGGTGAGATTAGTCCAGAAAACATGGCTCCTTCAGAAAGAGACAAGAACATCTACATTACCGATGAAAACGGCAACTCGTACGCACCTTCGTGGTACACCGTCAACTTAAAAGGAACTTTCCGCATCAACGAATATGTCGAAGTGAACGCTGGAATTGAGAACATTCTCGATGTGCGATATCGACCTTACTCAAGTGGAATTACGGCACCTGGAAGAAACTTCATCGTAGCTGTACGAGCAGAGCTCTAAGCGCCTCTGCGCCAATCTGGGGCGTCTCTTTTGGCAAAATACCTGCGGATGTACTTATGTACTTCCTCCATGCACTCACGAATAAAGAGTAGCTCCTCTTTATCGATGATTTGCAACTTACGGAGATGGTCTGCTCTTCGCTCACACCTAGATAGCGTGTGATGAAGAGCAGACCAAGCCCTCGTTTCGTTTTGGCGATTGCCTTTACTTACTTCTTCGAATCGATTGTAGATTCTACGGGCGATTGAAAGAAACTCATCTCCTTCTCTCGGGAATCCGCGGTAGTAACATCTGTCGCTATAAATCTCAGCAATGTCGAGTAAATCGCGGATGGCTTCGGTTGATCGATATACATTCATACCGCCAATCTAGCCAGCAAAAATCCGCCTAGCCGTAGATAAACGTTTACTTACGTTTTCAAACGGCTCTAGCTCTTAGAATAAGCCCTCAATTTGTCCTTCGGAATTGACAGAAATCCGATTTGACGCGGGCTCGGCTGGAAGTCCAGGCATACGCATCAGATTACCCACTACGGCAATCACGAAGCCAGCTCCTCGCGCAAATTCAAACTCTCGGATGGTAATTCGAAAATCGCGCGGACGACCTCTCTTGGAATCATCATCAGAAAACGACTTTTGCGTTTTGGCGATACACACCGGAAGATTTGAAAGCCCCAAACTTTCGATTGTGCGTAAATCAGCCTTTGCCTTCGCCGTGAACTCCACACCTTCAGCACCGTAAATCCTTGTAGCTACGGTAGTAATCTTATCTTGAATGGAGCTATTTACGTCATAAAGCATCTCCAGATTAGACTTGCCCGATTCGGCCTCTTCAATAACTGCTTTGGCCACTTCACGGACGCCTTCTCCACCTTCTGCCCAGCCATTGGACACCTTGCATTTTATGCCAAGCGACTCACATTTATTCACAAGCCATTGAATCTCTTCTTCAGAATCCGACACAAACTTGTTGACAGCCACTACGGGTCGAACACCGAACGACTGCATGTTCTCAAGGTGCTTCTCTAAGTTCTCAAAACCAGCTTCTACTCTTTCAACAGAAACATCATTCAACTCTGAAAGCGACGCTCCTCCGTGGTATCGCAACGCGCGAATTGTTGCCACAACAACCACGGCCGCCGGCTTAAGTCCAGAAGCGCGACATTTTAGGTGAAAGAATTTCTCAGCTCCCAAATCTGCTCCAAAGCCTGCTTCCGTAACGACGTATTCACCCAGACTCATCGCCATTTTCGTAGCGATAATTGAATTCGTGCCTTGGGCAATATTAGCAAAGGGTCCCCCGTGAATTATGGCAGGAACACCGTGTAGCGTCTGAACAAGATTGGGCTTGATCGCATCTTTGAGTAGAGCTGCCATTGCACCTTCAGCCTTGAGGTCTCGAGCATAAATTGGCTTTTTGTCAAAAGTGTATCCAACGAAAATATTTCCCAATCGCTCTTGGAGGTCTGCAAAATCAGTTGACATGCAAAGAATGGCCATAATCTCACTCGCAGCGGTAATATTAAATCCATCCTCCCGCAAGATTCCATTTGCCTTACCGCCCATTCCCACCGTAATCTGGCGAAGTGCGCGGTCATTCATATCCATTACGCGTTTCCAACGAACTGTCCTTCCGTCAATACCAAGATTGACCTCCGCTTTCGCTTGAATATTGTTATCGATCAAAGCAGAAAGTAGGTTGTTCGCCTTTTCAATTGCCGCAAAGTCTCCCGTAAAATGAAGGTTGATGTCCTCCATAGGCACAACTTGTGAGTGTCCACCTCCTGCTGCACCGCCCTTTATTCCAAAAACGGGACCCAAACTTGGCTCACGAAGAGCAGCCACTGTCTTCTTTCCTTCGAGGTTTAAACCTTCTGTCAATCCAATGGTAACCGTAGTCTTGCCCTCGCCTGCAGGTGTGGGTGACATGGCCGTAACCAAGACGAGCTTGGCATTGGCGACTTTAGAATCATCAATCAGTGAAAGTGGAAGCTTTGCCTTGTGGTGACCATAAGGCTCGAGGACGGATTCAGGTACGTCAATCTTCGCTGCAATGTCTTTTATATGTTGAAGTTTCGCTGCTTGAGCGATTTCAAGATCCGTTTTCATTCTTTCAAATTTTCTCAAATGTACGAGGGAGACTTCGTTTCGCTGTTGATATATATCATGTATTCGATTGGAAAATATAATCGAACACTGTCAGGGATGTTCCAGAAAATCAAATGTAAAGTTTACTTGACTTTATGTAAAATGTGTTTAACTTTGCGTCAACTAAACACGACATCAACAAAAACTAACACACCATGTCTTACCAAGAAAAAAAGGCTCTTCTCAACTTTGTAACCTATGTGATTGCTCTGCTACTCTACGCCAACTACGTGCATGCTCATTATTGGCAAGAAGGCATGAACACGGATGAGCTCCTGCAGTTTTGGTCGAGATTCCTTCTCATCATGATTCCGGTTCAAATTGTGATTCACATCATTGTGCACATTCTATTGGGAATTGCGAGAGGAATGGCGAACGGAGGGAAAATCAAGGAAGAAGTAGTTGATGAATTCGACAAGATCATTGAGCTGAAGTCGAGCCGAAATGGGATGATTTCATTTGCGTTCACCTTTATTGGAGGATTGATTTGGTTGGCCAATGGGTATGGTGTAAATCACTTCTTTATGACTCTGATCATAGGCGGAGTTTTCGGGGAAGTGATAGAAGCTGTATCTAGAGTGTATTATTACAGAAAGGGAGTATAATGGCAAAGTCAAAAATCACAAATCAGATTAGGAAGCTTCGATTCCTCAAGGATGAGATGACCCAGCAGGACCTTGCCGATGCCGTAGGTGTATCTCGACAAACCATTGTGGCTATTGAAAAAGGAAACTACTCCCCTTCACTGGAACTTGCTTTCAAGCTTGCGCAGTCGTTCGATAAATCAATTGAAGATGTATTCAGCTATGACGACCAAAAGTAAGATGCGAGCAGCTGTCATGCCGCGCTATGGAACTCCGAGCGACCTGAAGCTTGTTGAAAAGGACATTCCACAGCCTGCGGATAATGAGGTACAGATCAGGGTTCATGCAACAGCGGTTAACGACTTCGACTTGGGAATGATTAAGGGAAGACCCTATGTTCTTCGTATGGCTAGTCTGAACAAGCCCAAATACCCCATACTTGGCCTAGATGTAGCGGGAGAAGTTTCGGCGGTTGGCAAAAAAGTTTCGAAATGGAAAGTTGGCGATCGCGTTGTTGGCGATTTATCTGAAGACCATTGGGGTGGATTTGGAGAATACGCCTGTGCTCGTGAAACTTCCTTCAGTGAAATTCCGGTTGAAATGAGTTATGTAGAGGCGGCTTCCCTACCCCACGCCGGCCTTTTGGCTCTTCAGGCGATTCGTCAGATTGACGCCCTTCAACCTGGAAAATCTATTGCCGTTAATGGAGCTGGCGGCGGTGTAGGTCCGATTGTTATTAAGCTTGCAAAGAGAGCCAACATGCAAGTCACAGCCATAGATTCCGCTGAAAAATTAGACTTTCTGAAAGAGCTAGGCGCTGACGAAGTAATTGATTACAAAGTGGAATCCTACCAGAAGGAGCGTCGTGACGCTTTTGATTTCATCATTGATTGCAGAGCGACAGGCCGCCCGCCATGCTACGCCCTTACTCTGAAAAAAGGAGGAAGATTTACGGCGATTGGAGGAGCGTCCAACTCCCTAATCGGTTTACTCACGGTTGGAAGCATCATCAACCTATTTGGTTCAAAAAAGCTAAAGATACTCGGCTACAAGCCTAATTCAACGGATATTGCAGAGACCTTGCAGATGTGTGAAGATGGAATCATTACTCCCATGGTTGACTCCGTATATCCCCTCACGGAGATCAAACAAGCTTTTGAAAAGTATGAGAATTTTGGAATGAAGGGTAGGATTGTAATTTGTTTGGAATAGGATGAAGGAGATGACTCTAAAGGCTGATAATTTCCGCAAGACGGAATAAGAATAAGCACAACTATTTTTCGGAAATCGCAGCGCGTTATTTGATTTCTAATTGCTCAAATGCCTTGGGTCTCAACTCAAGGGGGGCCCCATCCCCTCCCCAGTAGTCAAGTTCGGTAAATCCCAATGGCTAGTCGGAGGACAAACGTTTACAAACGGATAATCATGTGAATCACGCATTCGACTACTGAGATTCGCTCATTCTGACGCTTGTTAATTAACTTGAGACTAGGGAGGGGCTAACCAGCCCCCTACCCACTAGATTACATACCAGCGCTCCTGATTCATTAGACTTTCAGCCTTAGGCGAGGAGCAAGAATCCACAGAATACAGCTTTTTCAATAATCAGATTCAATTCCCAAACAATACCAGTCGAAATCTCGTTTGTTTTGTAATTTGACCAAGCCTCATCAAATCCTAAATCAATACACCTCATTTCAACCGGTCCAACTCTCTCCCGAATCGGCTGCGCCTCTCGGGATTCCTCCTTTCAATCGGAACATCAGCTACTGAGTTAATTAGTCCATTTGTCCAAAAGTCTATTAGTCTATCCCCCCATTAACCCACTAATCCAACACCCCATGTCTAATCAATCCCTCATCATCGAAGAACGTGCCCGCGACATAGGAGATTTCCTAGTTGGACGTCTACTTCCATTTCGCAAAAAACGCATGGTGGGACCATTCATCTTTATTGATCATATGGGACCTTCAACTATTGGGGAAGGCAGCTACCTTGATATTGCTCAGCATCCGCACATTGGAATATCAACGTTGACCTACCTCTTTGAAGGAGAAGCTATGCATCGCGACAGTACAGGCGCAGTTCAAAGAATTACACCTGGATCGGTAAATTGGATGACGGCCGGCAGTGGCGCGGTTCACACCGAACGCACTCCCGAAGACAAGAGAGATGGGCGTGCCCGAAATATGCACGGATTTCAAATTTGGGTTGCTCTTCCGAAGGAGAAGGAGAACATGAAGGCAGAGTTCCACCACGTTTCCAAAGAAAATCTGCCTGTTTGGGAAGAGAATGGTATGCGGTTGAAACTCGTAGCCGGCGAGGCCTTCGGAAGGAAAAGTCCTGTTCCAGTTCACAGCAAACTCTTCATGTTGAAGATTGAAGTTCTGGAGGATGGTCAGCTTGACTTTAAAAACAAACTCTACGGCGAAGTCGGAATAGCGGTAGTTGAAGGGGCAGTTGAGGCTTGTGGTGAAACAGTCGACAAAGGCAAAATGCTCGTTTCCAATGAGGAAGGCGGTTGTACTTTCGGGGTGAAAGCTGGAAGCTTGCTTCTCATTTTTGGAGGCGAGCCATTTCCGGAGCCCCGCCACATTTGGTGGAATTTTGTCGCAACTTCCCAAGAAGCCATAGAAGACGCGAAAACACGATGGAAAAACGGCGAGTTTGACATGGTACCTAACGAAAGCGGGGTGATTCCTTTGCCGTCGTGAACAGGAAGCAGGCTCTAAGTTCATTGGCCTGCCCGTCCAACCCTCTCCCGAATCGGTTTCGCCTCTCGGGATGCCTCCCTTCGGTCGGAACATCAGTCTGCCAGTCTAACCCTCTGGCCATCTAACCCTCTAACCCTCTCCCGAATCGGCTCCGCCTCTCGGGATTCCTCCCTTCGGTCGGAACATCAGTCTGCCAGTCTAACCCTCTGGCCATCTAACCCTCTAACCCTCTCCCGAATCGGCTTCGCCTCTCGGGATGCCTCCCTTCGGTCGGAACATCAGTCTGCCAGTCTAACCCTCTGGCCATCTAACCCTCTAACCCTCTCCCGAATCGGCTCCGCCTCTCGGGATGCCTCCCTTCGGTCGGCACATCAGTCTGCCAGTCTAACCCTCTAACCCTCTCCCGAATCGGCTTCGCCTCTCGGGATGCCTCCCTTCGGTCGGCACATCAGTCCAACCCTCTAACCCTCTAACCCTCTAACCCTCTCCCGAATCGGCTCCGCCTCTCGGGATGCCTCCCTTCGGTCGGCACATCAGTCCAACCCTCTAACCCTCTAACCCTCCAACCCTCTGGCCTACATTTTGCGTTATCCAACCAAACGAATCGCCATGAGACCTCACCTCCTTTATACCCTCGCTATACTTGCAAGCGCCATTCAAGCTCTCGCTGTTCAACCCAAACTGTTTCCCTGTAGCGAGAACCAAAAGTGGGGGTACATCGACATCCACGGCGATTGGGCAATTGAGCCCCAATATGACTTAGCAGAAGTATTCACAGAGGGAATCGCTGCTGTGCGTCAGGATGGATTCTACTTCTATATCAATGACAAAAATGAACGTTTGCATACCTCAGCATTCGTTTATGCATATCCTTTTACAAATGGCTTGGCCATTGTCATGGAGGGCGAACACTACCACCTCATCAATGCTGACTTTGAAAGGATTTCAGCTCGAGAATACACGCAAATCTATCGTCGGCCTAGTGGGATCTACATCGCGCTTATAAATAACGAAGAAGTTGAAGTGCTGGATGAGAACGGCGAATCCATTCTACCTCCATCGGCAGGGTCGACATGGCCTTTTGGGACAAGTCTATTCGTCAGACATGAAAGCAATGACGTACCTGGAGAGATCTACAACTACGAAGGACAGCACATCATGTCAATTGGTGATTTACAGGCAGGCGCCTGCAACGATGCTTACTTCGTGCTTCAGAAATCTAATTCCCAAGGACTTGGTGTGAACTACGTTTACACCAGCGAAGGGGAAATGAAGTTCACAATTCCCGATTCGCTCTACTTCTATCATTCGCGGCATTATACACAAAGTCCCACCCCATTTGAGAAATATTCAAGTCCGATAAACTCTTATCGCGATATGTATGACCGTCCGCGTCACTGGGGATTGCTACACGATAATGGTCACTTCCAACCCTTAGGGGACTCCATTACGAATATGACCTACATGGAGAATGACCGATGTTTTGCAGAGATAAACCAGCAACACTGGATTCTGCTAGACGAACAGGGCAAGCAAGTTTCAAACAAGCGATTTAACCTCCCACCCCATTACTTGGAGAGCATGGATTTGCCCCTACTCTTCACGAACGGCAAAGCACTAGTCGAGTTTGAGAATAGATGGGTTCTGATAAATCGCAATGGAGACGTAACTCTTACTGGACCGAACTCGGAGTACCATGAAGCGATCTTTCAAATCATGGATGGTAAGATGGCGCTTTTTCGCCACGCATCTGACAACAACAAGCGCACCTATTGGAATTTGAAAACAGGAGATACGTCGAAAGCCGTCTACGACCGTATATTCGTGTATAACAGCAATTACATGGGATGCTTGAAGGATGGTGAAATGACATTCGTGCTATCAGACGGAACCATTGTTTACCCCCCATCCACCACCAAAAACTCAGCCTTACGTCCACTTAACATTGCGGCAAAATTCGAAAACTGGGTCACGGTAGGAAGCCCACCTCTTCGCAGCACTAGCGGATATGGAGGTTGGGGAAATTCTCGCAATGGATATCAGGCAGCTTCACATTCCGATCTGAAGGGTGAGCTTCAAGTAATTCGCTCCGAAGAGGTGATTCCATGGAAAAGAGACTCTAGTATTTCTGCCCGAAAAGTAACCTTAGTGAACGGCACCAAGGACACTATTTTCTTTGAGGCTCAAGACAGCCGGCTTTACACCGTAGTTGAGGCTGTCAATGGAGAAGGAGAATGGTTACCAATTGAGAATTTCAGGAGCTCATGGTGTGGAAATAGCTACCATACGGTTTACTTGCCGCCAAACAAAGAATGGACATGGACCGTCCCTGAGTTTGATGGCGGCGTAGAAACGGAATTCCGGATAAGGGTCTACAAGGCTTTTACGCGGGAATACGACCCAGACAAGGAGCCGGAGAACGACTGGGACTACACCTCAAAATATTCGAACTCAGAACCGTTCGAGGTATATTCAGCCACTTGGACCGGACGATTAAACCCAAGTCAGTTCTATCGAGAAATGTCGTACTCTCCTTCAGGGATTATGGATCCGTATTGATATCTTGTGAAAGGCCAGAGGCAAAAGGCTTGAGGATTTGGGCAAGAGTCCAAGTTCCGGCTCCAACCCTCTCCCAAATCGGCTCCGCCTCTCGGGATTCCTCCTTTCAGTCGGAACATAAGTCCATAAGTCCAACCCTCTAACCCTCTAACCCTCTAACCCTCTAACCCTCCAACCCTCCAACCCTCCAAAAAATGAAAATCCACCTCCTCCGCGGCATCAACGTCGGCGGCCACAAGAAAATTCCAATGGTTCAATTGCGGGAATGCTATGAGCGACTTGGATTGAAGAATGTGAAGACGTACATCCAATCTGGAAACGTGGTTTTCGACGGAGACGTGACAAATGAAGCTCTTGAGAAATCTATTACAGAGGTCACTGGGTTCGAAGTACCCGGGATGTTATTTGAGGCTGATGAGTGGCTGGAACTTGTGGAAAAGGCTCCTTCCATATACGAGGAGGCAGGAACGGAAATCAAGAAGTATATCACGCTAACTCAGCACCAACCCACAGATGCACAGGTTAAGGTCGTAACGGAAAAACTAACAGAAGAGGAAACACTGACACACCATGGTCGAGCACTTTACCTCCATTACCCTTCTGAATTAAAGAAGCCGTTTTTCACCAACACGGCCGTTGAAAAAGCGCTCGGACAGCGATGTACTACCCGAAACTGGAATACGCTTGTTGCGCTTAAAAAAATGGTGAGCTGATTATAGGTCAAACAACGACAAATCCCAGTCGCGCTGCACTTTCACCAAATGTCCTTTGTAGATGTAAAGCGGACCTTCAATGTTGTTTGTGTAAAGCGAACCCGTTCCTAATCCTTGCGGCATTTCATTGCCCAGTGTACTTGTCCACTCTGCGATCGCGTTCAATCCTACGTTTGATTCTAATGCCGATGTGACCCACCATCCAATACCGGCTTTTTCAGCGCGAGTAATCCAATCTCTACTTCCAATCCATCCGCCGATAAAAGATGGCTTTAAAATGATGTATTGAGGATTGATAGCATCTAGCAATTCCTGTCGTTTCGCATAGTCATGCACGCCAATCAACTCCTCATCTAATGCGATCGGCACTGGCGTTGAAGCACACAGTTTTGCCATTTCATCCCACTGGCCGGCCTTAATAGGCTGTTCGATACTATGAATATCAAGTTTCTTCAATTGATCGAGCATCGCTGGGGCTTGGTCTGACGTGAAAGCTCCATTCGCATCCACCCGAAGTTCTAATTCGGATGAAGAATATCGGTCGCGGATAGATTTCAAAATTGCCCGCTCACTATCCCAATCAATGGCGCCAATCTTCATTTTCAAACAACGAAAACCGGCCTCAATTTTCTCTTCGACTTGCTTTCGCATGAAGTCTTCATCCCCCATCCAAATCAGGCCATTTATCGACTGCCCTTCCTCGCCCCTGCTGTAGAACGTGTCAAATAGAGAAAGAGGTTCAGCCGTAAAAACATCGCGCGTCGCCTGTTCCAATCCAAATTGAATGGATGGGAATTCAGCCAATCGGGGATACCAATACTTCATTCCTTTATTGATGTACTTGCAAACTTCATCGAGCTTTTCCTCATATTCTGGTACATCATCCGGACTAAGCCCCCTCAGCAAGCCACATTCACCAATGCCATACTTCCCTTCTTCACGAGCGATGATGAAATACGTCTCTTTGGTTTTGAGGACACCCCTACTCGTTCCAGCAGGTTGTTTGAATATCAATTCATGTTTTATCCAACGTGCTTTCATGTGGTGGGATTTAAAGTAAATGGAAGTTCAGCGCAAGTCCGGAGATAAGTGCAAACAGAAGTGTCGACAAGGCAAGCGGTTTCAACAGAGGATCAAATTCACGTGGCGTTTCAGCCTTCCTCGCTTTTCTCAATTGAATAAAAATGATGGGAGAAGTTGCCATAGCTAACCAGGCCCATCCACCCTGAGTCCCAAGCCATATATATAAAGCCATGGAGACAACCGCACCGATCAGAAGTACAGAATGATAAGTCTTTGCCTTAGCTCGTCCAATCTTCACCGGAACAGTCATCTTACCGTGGGTAACATCCGATTCCAAATCGCGCATGTTATTCAGGTTTAGTACTCCCATTGCGAGAAACCCAACGGAAGTAGCTGGAAGGAAGACGAGCAGATTCAATTCTTGAGTTTGCAAAAAATGGCTTCCAACAACTCCGACCCATCCAAAGAATATCAATACGTAGACATCGCCATAGCCCTTGTAACCGTAGGCCGTTCCCCCCACAGTGTACCGAATGGCCGAAATCACCGCGCCCGTGTTCAAAATCAGAAAGGCATAAAATATCCAGGATGGCAATGACTCTGTTCCTAAATAACTCAGCAAGGCGCCACTAATCCAAGCAAGAATGGCAAACAGAACAACGGCATTTCGCATCTGCTCCGGAGTAATCTCCCCAGCTGCAACTGCTCGTCTCTCACCTTGACGATCCGCATCGGTTCCTTTCACACCATCGCCATAATCGTTCGCATAATTGCTTAAAACTTGGTAGAAAAGGGTGGTAAGCAAAGAGAGTATGAGAATCTCGTAGGTAAAAGCACCTTGGCTAATCGCAATGAAATTTCCGAGAAGAATACAGGAAAACGCCAACGGTAACGTACGAAGTCTTGCCGCCGCAACCCATGATTTAATCGCCATTTATCTTGAGATTTTCTGCTTCGAAAGTACGAAGTTGAATCAAGACTTCACCCCATTTCTGAGATGTGCGAAATACGACTGCAGTACCTCGGCATTAATCTCGCCCGGCGTGTGCACTTCGAGTAACCGCGGCCCATCACCATCTGAAAGCAGCCATTCTAAGGCCGAAGACCAATCAGATTCATTCTCAGCTCGCTTATAATCAAGACCATAACTCATGGCTATGCCCTCCGCATTCGTATCGTGTTGAGTCTCGAAGTACTCCTCTAAAGCTGGAGAACCAGATGGGCCTTTGATAATTCTAAAAATTCCACCACCTCCGTTATGAATCAGTAGGATTCGCATAGATGGCGGAACTACATGATTGAAAAACGCATTAGAATCGTAGAAGAAGCTCACATCTCCTGTAATTAAAAAGACAGGATCTTCACTCGCCCACGCCATACCTACCGCGGTGCTCGATGCGCCATCAATTCCAGCTGTTCCTCGATTGCTGAAATGAAGGTTTTCTCTACCTCCATCAAACAGCTGTACGTACCGAATTACGGATGAATTTGCTAGCTGCAGTTTCCAATGCTTTGGAAGAGCTTTAAGGGTGTCTCGATAGATAGTGAAGTCGCTAAAAGGCACACTGTTCTCAAACTCAGAATGAAGCTCGCGACGTCTTTGCGCGATGTCCATCCAATGTTTGCGATACCCACTTTTCGCTGGTTTGAGTTGAGGTAAGAAGTGGCTAAAGAACTCCTCTGGCCTGGCAATGACGCCATGCGTAAGCGCCCTAAAAGTATCAGGTTGCGGCCACTTCACGTCTATGTGAATATGTGTTTTTGGAGGATGATTGCGCAAAAGCGCTTTTACCATCTTAGAGATGATTGCCCCTCCAAAAGTGAGCAACACATCCGGAACCAATTCTGCTTTTTGATCCTCTGTTATGGTATTGATAACACGGTCAATATGTCCAATCGTTGCCTCCTCTGGAAGGTTAGTGGTAGACTCTGTCCAAATGAGGGTATTCTCATCCTTGGCCAGCTCTAAAATCGCCTTGCCCCATTGTGGTCCTGGAAGAACTTGCCCGACTAGGACCCATTTCTTGACGGGTTGATTCCAGATATTGATGACAGACTGCAACTCCTCCACACTCAACTGTGGTCTACCTCCCACTACCGAGATAGTTTTTGGAATCACCTTCTCTGTGGTAGTACCGTACAGCGGTTCTTCAAATGGCAGGTTTACATGAACGGGACCTTCTCGGAGCGCGGTCATCGACAATGCCTCATTGAGAATTCTGTCATTGTACGCATGATCGGCGACATTCTCCGAATCCACCAAGAGATTAGCCTCTGCCACAACGTGTTCTCGGTACAACCCTTCTTGTCTAATGGTTTGTCCTTCGCCTTGATCTACCCATTCTTTTGGACGGTCAGCTGTGAGTAAGACTAGAGGTAATCGTTGGTAGAATGCCTCGACGACAGCAGGAAGGTAATTCGCCGCTGCTGAACCAGATGTGCAACACACGGCAACGGGTTCTCTTCTTTCTTGAATTACGCCCAAGGCAAAAAAAGCGGCACTTCTTTCGTCGGCGATAATGACTTTTTCAAATCGCTCGTCGGCTTGAAAGGCCAAAACTAATGGGGCATTTCTAGAACCTGGGGAAAATATTACCGTTCGAATGCCATGAAAGTAGGCTAGTTCGAGCAGTGCTTGTACGTTCCGTTTATCGGAGTAATTCATTCTGATGTTTTATCCGAAGAAATAACAGCCTTGAGGGTATGAAGTTTATTTACGGTTTCATCCCACTCTGACTCGGGGTCAGATTTCGCCGTGATTCCTCCTCCAGCGTATAAAGCTACGCGCTTTTGACCAACCTGCATGCATCGCAGGTTGACGTAAAAGCCTGAGTTCTCATCCGAAACCCAACCGAAGTAACCTGCATATAGTGAACGATTGAAGCCTTCGACCTCATCGATAATTCCTAACGCTTCTCCGCGTGGCATTCCGCAAACAGCCGGTGTTGGATGTAAGGCTGCAGCCCAATCTTGAGGATTTCCCGTACTGGGTTTAGAGGATTCTATTCGAGTTATCAAATGCTCCACCGGCCCCGCTTGAATAGCCTCCGGTCCTCTACACCCTACCTTACCCGCGCCGAGGTTTAAGAGTGTCTCACGAATTGACTCGGTCACCGCAGCCTGTTCATCGACTTCTTTTAAGCTAAATTCTGGTCCGTCTGGTTTTCTCGTTCCTGCGAGCGCCATGGTGTAGACCGCGTGTTCGTCAGTAGTTAAGAGTGTCTCAGGAGTAGCGCCCATCCAAAAACTATCTTTTGAACGATGTGCGTGGACGACAGCATCCGGATAAGAATCGCAAAGCTGCTCGAACACCGTGAGGGGGTTGATATCTATTTCTAGAACCTCGCGCCTAGCAATTACCACCTTTCGGAGATCTTTCGCCTTTATCTCATCAACCACTTGAGCTACATTTCTCAGATGTCGGTTCTTGTCTGCGCTTGAATGCACATCTAACTCCGATAACTCATTTTTATCGAGCCAACGCTTACAGGATTCGAAATCAAACGGTCCACTAGCTTGATACTCCTTTGGCTCACCTTTGAAAGGTGCCACTACGATACGTGGGTTGGAGTTCGAATCGCTTCCTGACAACTCCCATCCTTGGATAGGCATGCCCGGAATCCTCCAGATCAAATATTCTCTATGCTTATTGCTTGCTCGCACGTGGCACAATCATATTTGTCATTTTGCAGAATGAAATCAGCTTGCCTCTTTCATCCTCTACCTTCATTTCCCAAAGGTGTGTCGACCTTCCTTTGTGAATGAGTTTTCCGGTGCAGTATACCATGCCTTTGGTGATGCTTCGCACGTGGTTTGCCGAAATTTCGATTCCGACAGCCACATACTTCTCAGGATCATCAACAAAGAGCATTGAACCTCCGCTACCGAGAGATTCACAGAGCGCAACGGTAGCACCTCCGTGAAGAAGTCCAACAGGTTGATGAACTCTGGGGTTCACAGGCATTGAAGCTTTCACCCAATCCTCACCCAAATCGATGTATTCAATCTCAAGGGTGGTCATAAGTGTGTTCTCAGAAACCTTGTTGAGAACAGCGAGTTTATCGGCTTTAGTCATGCCTCAAAGATACAATGACTCCCTCGAAAGCAAAGTGAAAGATTCAAGACGAATCAGACGAATAGGCCTATAGTCGAAATTCAAACTTTACACCTATGATTGGCATCGTCGTTCTCATATTGGTCGGAAGAGGCTTCTATAATCTGGCCAAGCAGCACAACATCAATAATCCCTGGATTTACTTCATCGCTCCAATAGCTCTCTATTACGGTGTTTCGATATCCATTGGTGTTGCAGTAGGTGTGGTTTCGGCGATGTACTACCCCGACTTAATTGATGCCGAAGGCGAATTAAGTGGTGGCGCGTATGCTAGCGTTTTGGTAGGCTCGATTGCTGGAGGTGCAGCGGCGGTATATTTCCTGTACAATAGCTTGAAAAAGCGCTGGAGTCGTAGAGAAGTAAATGAAGATCTCTTGGACGAAAGCATAGTACGCTACTGAGCTGCTCCCATAAACATTAAAGCATCATACACTAGAAAAGCCGGCCAAAGCAAGGCTTTTACGAAGCCCCACACACCGAACCAGAAGGTTGTGGCGTGACCGATGTAGTACACAGCAGCTCCAATAAACCCCAAGCCATAAACGGCTCCTCCTCCTCCACTTTTTACTTTGTCTTTCATGATTATTAAGGTGTTTGGTACTCCTCGAAGGTATTGAGTATCAATCCATAAAAACATGAGAAAGCTCAAGTTTGGAAAACAAAAAACCCCACCGAAGTGGGGTATACTTTGCATGTGGAAATGAATTAGAACTTGTTGTCAAGTATATTCTCATCCGACATGGCGAAGGAATTATCCAATGCCTTGGGATCTGGTCCGTATTCATTCCGTCCAGTATCCCCTTCTGTAAGCATAAGTACGAGAAACCAAATTCCGCCAATTAAAGGAATGAAACGGATAAACCACCATGCCCCACTTTTGCCTTGATCGTGTAGTCTACGGATATCAACTGCTATTAGAGGAATGAAGTGAACCAATGCTACCAAGGCTAATGGAATCATAGCTTGTCTCTCGTTGAGAAACAGATTACCTAATAAACTTGTAACCAACATAATGGCAAATGTGATCAAGACGAAAATCCAGTAATCGCGACGTCTTAGTCGGCCATCGAACTCAGCGTACCGAGTCATAATGCGTACGTATACATTCATAAGAGAAAGAGTTTATCATTTTAGAGAGCGAAAAAAGTGATTTTGGATGTTCCTTTCTGTAGGAATTCAGTAGAAATTCGAAAAAACGTTGCAATTGAAAATATTTCGGAACAATCCTTGTTGATATTAAGGTAGACTATCAACTCCTTCCTTACTATGAAATATTTAGCTCTCTCCGCCGTGGCTGCTCTGGTGATTTCTTGCCAGAACGAAAGTCACACACCACCACCAGTACCCTCAACAACGCTAGCCTCCGTCCAGGTCGATGTGCCTGGCCCCATCTCGGAGATGCTCCCAGATCTTATCCCCACTGAACAAAATGTGAGTGCTGTTGAAGCCACTACCATTGAACTCGAAAGTGGTGTGGTGATTTCGATTCCCGAACACTCCTTCGTTCATCAAGATGGAACGCCGGTGACGGAACATGTCGATTTACTGATTGAGGATATGACAAGCCTCGGCGCTATCATGAAGTCTGGAATCCGAATGGACGCCAAGATGCCGAACGGCGAGTATGGTACGTTTCAAACGGCGGGAATGATTTCCATTAACCCCGTACAAGATGTACGGATTGCACCGGGAAAATCAATCGGCATCAAGTTTCCAACGAAGAATACAGACGAGGACTTTGACTTTTGGAAATTAGATGAGCAAACGAACGAGTGGGTTCGAGTTAATAAAGGGTTAGAGGTAGACGACCCTTCTGCTCAGACCAGCCAAACGACCAATTTTACGCGCGTCAATACACAGGCTTCCGTCCTATTTTCCCCACCGTTTCTCTCGAAACATTACAACGCAACTATGTCACATTGGGTTCCTGCCTTCTCTAATCAGGAGAAATATGCGGAAAAGTTGCTGGACATGAGAATGGGATGGAAAGTACCTTTCCCTGTGGCGCTCAATCGAGGTAATCCCTATCAATCTTTACGAGCGTTTCGACACAGGAAGTTTCGCCCATTACCGGAGCTCTCGGCAGTTTCCCCGTTGTATTTCGTTGCTGTTGATAGTCTGAGTAAGTGGAACCTGGATCAAATTAAAATTCAGACTGCAAGTATGCTCCGCGGACACGGTGATTATTATGTGATATATGGAAACACCATGGAGACTGATAGTGCTGTTTCTGCGAAAGTGCGTTGGAGCTACACCCGCATCCAAGGGATGAGGAGAAGGACCGCGTACAAGGCTTATACACTCACCCTCCGAAGGGCCGATTCTACGATGCTCGAAATGGTCGATCATATTCAAAGAGAGTTCGAAACAGGTGAATTTGATGATGATTTGTACTTGAAATTGAGAGAGCAATGCGAGTTGTACATTGGACGCACGCCCACAATTGAACAGAATGAAAGGTCACGATATCTCTATGCTCTACTTCAGCAAAGAGCCAATTTGGTGAGTAATTATCAAGAGTATGTATCTACACAAGAAGGGATAGATAAGATAGAAGAGGCACTTTCATCGAATAATTCATCCGCTTCGAGAAATGTCAACATCAACTCTTTTGGCACGTACAATTGCGACCGCTTCTGGATCGTCCCTGCAAATGACTTCGCGGTAAACTTCCATACCGATTCGGAAAGATCTTCCATGAGCATCTATCTTATTGATATAAACGATAGAGCGATTGTGAATTTAGGTCTGAGGTGGTCAGGCGAACCACAGAAAGTTCGCCTGCAAACAAAGCGAGACTTCGTGGTGATGGGTATCGACAATGGCAGCGTATTCGTCGGTAAACTCAACACGATTGACTTCACAAGTTCAGGAACAAATGAGGTCGAATTAATCAGCACGAAGAATGAAGCGGAATTGGAAAAAATTCTAAGTGATTTAGGATAATGACAGAATCTGCATTTAGTCCATATTATCGCTTTCCCACCTCTACAGATACCACTACCTTTGCGTCTTAACCTTCACTCGTAACGAAGAATTAAGATGATTAAAGTTACTCTACCCGACGGGTCGGTTCGTGAAATGCCCGACGGAAGCAGCGCCATGGATGTGGCGAAAGACATTAGCCATGGTTTGGCTAGAAATGTACTCAGCGGAACTTACAACGGCGAAACCATCGAGCTTGAGGACCCCCTCACCGAAGATGGCGCTCTCGAACTGTTCACCTGGGATAGCGAAGGAGGAAAAAGAGCATTTTGGCACTCGTCTGCCCACGTACTCGCACAAACCCTTCTCCACTTCTATCCGAACATTAAGCTGACGATTGGACCTCCCATTGAGAATGGATTCTACTACGACGTAGACCTCAACGGAGAGTCTATTGGAGAGGCTGATTTTCCAAAGATTGAAAAGCAGATGCTCGAATTCGCTCGTCAAAAAGCGGAATTTAAGTTGCGGTCTGTTACAAAGGCAGAGGCCTTGGAATACTACAAGGACAATGAGTACAAAACTGAACTCATTCAAAACCTTGAAGACGGTACTATCACCTTCTGTGACCATAGCAACTTTACCGATTTGTGTAGAGGTGGACACATTCCCAACACCGGCTACATCAAGTCGGTAAAGGTGATGAACATCGCCGGTGCATACTGGAGAGGAAACGAAAATAACCCACAGTTAACTCGTGTGTACGGGATTTCCTTCCCGAAAGCGAGCATGCTTACAGAGTACCTTGAATTGCTCGAGCAAGCAAAGCAACGTGACCACAGAAAGTTGGGTAAGGAATTGGAACTCTTCACGTTCAGTCAGCGTGTTGGACAAGGTTTACCACTTTGGTTACCGAAAGGAGCTGCCCTTCGTGAAAGATTGGAGCAGTTCTTAAAGCGCGCTCAAAAGAAGGCTGGCTACCAGCAGGTGATCAGTCCACATATTGGTAACAAAGAATTATACGTGACTTCGGGTCACTATGCAAAGTATGGTAAGGACAGCTTCCAGCCAATCAATACCCCAGAAGAAGGCGAAGAGTACCTACTCAAGCCGATGAACTGTCCGCACCACTGCGAAATCTACAAGGCGACACCGCGCTCTTACCGTGACTTACCTGTTCGCTTTGCGGAATTTGGAACTGTGTATAGATACGAACAGAGTGGTGAGCTTCATGGGTTAACTCGTGTTCGCGGGTTCACTCAGGATGATGCGCACATTTTCTGTACGCCAGATCAGGTGAAAGATGAGTTTAAGAAGGTAATTGACCTTGTATTGTACATCTTCAAAACACTTGATTTCAATGATTTCACTGCTCAAGTTTCATTGAGGGACCCTGAGAATACTGAAAAGTATATCGGTTCGGATGAAAACTGGGAGAAATCTGAAAGTGCCATTATTGAGGCTGCAGAAGAGAAGGGATTGAAGACCGTTGTGGAATATGGCGAAGCTGCATTCTATGGTCCGAAGCTCGACTTCATGGTGAAAGATGCCCTGGGAAGAAGCTGGCAACTAGGAACCATTCAGGTAGATTACAACTTGCCAGAGCGCTTTGAGCTTGAGTACAAGGGTAGTGACAACGATTTGCACCGTCCGGTTATGATCCATAGAGCGCCATTTGGATCTATGGAAAGATTTGTTGCAGTATTGCTTGAACATTGTGGGGGTAATTTCCCGTTATGGTTAATGCCGGAGCAAGTTGCCATCCTTCCGATTTCGGATAAGTATCAGGACTACAGCGTGAAAGTTTCGAAATTGCTTGAAAATTACGATATTCGCGCCCTCATTGACGACAGAAGTGAGAAGATAGGAAGGAAGATTCGCGACGCTGAAGTGAAGAAGATTCCATACATGTTGATTGTCGGTGAGAAGGAGATGGAGAGCGAGACTTGCTCGGTTCGCCGTCATGGAGAAGGAGACATTGGCTCGATGTCGGTGAAGGAATTTGCTGATCTCGTGACAAAAGAAGTTGAAGAAAAGTTAGCAGCATTTGACGCTAACTAATTGTATTATAAGAATTTGTGTTTAACTAAAACTACAGTACTCTGAGGAGACCAAGAAGAGCCCCGCAGCGCAGAGAGCGCCAAGAGGACCAGCACCTCATCAACGAAAAGATTCGCGTACCACGTGTGCGTGTCATTCAAGATGGAGCTGAGCCCGAGGTTTTGGCAACGCGTGATGCATTGGCAAAAGCAAAAGAACAAGATTTGGATTTGGTAATGATTACAGACAAGGCGGATCCGCCGGTTGTGAGAATTATCGATTACAAGAAGTTCCTGTATGACCAGAAGAAAAAGCAGAAGGAAATTCAGCAGAAGGCTCAGAAGGTCACCGTTAAGGAAATTCGTTTTGGACCAAACACCGACGACCACGATTATGAGTTTAAGCTAAAGCATGCTTATAAGTTCTTGGAAGATGGTGCAAAGCTCAAGGCGTTTGTATTCTTCAAGGGACGTACGATCGTTTACAAAGACAAAGGAGAAATCCTCTTGTTGCGATTGGCGCAGGACCTCGAGGAAGTAGGAAAAGTTGAGCAGATGCCGAAACTTGAGGGTAAGCGTATGATTATGTTCATCGGCCCGAAAAAGAAGGCGAAGTAAGATTATCACTGTAAGTCGAGCGTAAAACTGTAAGATTATGCCGAAAATGAAAACCAAGTCTAGTGCTAAGAAGCGTTTCAAGCTTACTGGTACTGGCAAAATCAAGCGTAAGCACGCTTTCAAGAGTCACATCTTGACCAAGAAAGCGACTGACCGCAAACGTCGTCTAACTGATGCTACTTTGGTAGACAAGGCAGACGAGAAGTCAATTAAGCAGCAGCTCACTATCGGTTAATACCGGAGTTGCGCTGGTTAAATTCATTAAACCCTGTGTTGTCGCCCCATTAAAAAGTTTCCTGTTCGCCAGGAGCGCGCCTCACAAAAAATGATCAAATTATGCCAAGAAGTGTAAATCACGTTGCATCAAGAGCCCGCAGAAAGCGCCTCATGCAACTTTCAAAAGGTTACTACGGACGTCGTAAGAACGTTTGGACAGTAGCAAAGAACGCGGTTGAGAAGGGTCTTCAGTACTCTTACCGTGACCGTAGAAACAAAAAACGCACATTCCGTGCATTGTGGATCGCGCGTATCAACGCCGGTGCACGCGCCAACGGTATGTCTTACAGCGTTTTCATGGGTAAAGTAAAAGCATCAGGTATTGAGCTAAACCGCAAGGTACTCGCTGACCTCGCAATGAACCACCCAGAGGCTTTCAAAGCAATCGTAGCGAAAGTTAAATAAGCAATAGTTCGACTTACAGTATAGGTCCCGTCTCACAGCAATGTGATGGCGGGATTTTTTTTTTGCTGGAATGTAGAACATCATCAAACCATTTACTTACTTTTGACGTTAGTAACGTTACACGTTTGTATGATAGCTTCATTTGGCTCTAAGGATACCATCCACATTTATGAAGGGCACAGAATCAAAAAGCCCCAATTAGAAGTGCAGAACATCGCCCGTCGAAAATTGCGCATGCTTCACAACTCGAAGGACATAAATGATCTCAGAGTACCTCCTTCAAATAGGCTAGAGAAGTTATCAGGAAATTTGAGAGAATTCTACAGCATACGTGTGAACAAACAATGGCGTATAATATTTAAATGGAAAGATGGCCAAGCCCTTGACGTAGAACTAATTGATTACCACTAAGACCTAGAGTATGAGTGAATTAAGAAACATACATCCCGGAGAAGTCCTGAAAGAGGAGTTCCTATTGCCTCTGCAGATTACGGCTTATCGGTTGTCGAAGGATATCGCCATACCTCAAACCAGGATATCCGAAATCCTAAAAGGGAATCGAAGAATCACTGCGGATACAGCATTGAGATTGAGCAAATACTTCGGCAACTCTGCTAAATTCTGGTTGGGCCTTCAAGATGATTTTGATATCGAAGAAGAAATGAGAACTAAGCGCCAAGAGCTCGAAAATATCAAGCACTTTGAGGAACGTGATGTGGCCTAGGGATACTGTATTCTTCCAGAATTGGCGAATGAATTGTACCCGACTGGCCATGGTTGTTATGATTGCACTTGCACTCTCCTGCAATCAGAGCTCTTCCGAGCATTCAAACACAATCCAGACTTCCGATACTAGTATTAATTTCGACCAACGACTGATTGGAACCGGCACCCCAACCATCATCTTCGAAGCCGGCCTTGGCGATGGAAATGAGCATTGGACCACGCTACAGGATAGCTTATCAAAATCATACACAACACTGAGTTACGACCGCCTTGGCGTCGGAGAATCTCCTTCTACTACCCTTCGACGAACTGTTGAGAATCAGGTAGAAGACCTCCATCAACTCATTACACAGAACTCAATCGACGGCCCAATCATACTCGTCGGTCATTCCATGGGGAGCTATATCGTACGAAAGTATCAAAGCACATATCCAGATGACATAGCTGGCATTTTCCTCATCGACCCATCTCATGAATACCAACACGATGAAATCCGTTCGAGGATGTCAATGCAAGAGGTCGATTCAATGAAGGCGGCCATGGAATCCTTTTTTTCTGAGCAACCGAAAGGTGTGTACAACGAATATTTAGAGTTCGAACCTACGTGGATAAAAATGCGAGAAGTGCCCTTCCCAAAAGACATCCCAGTGCATATCGTTGCTTCTTGGAGAGAAAACAGTTTCTTGACGCCAGAAAATATGGCAGCCAAAAAAAAGCTCTACAACAATTGGCTGATGGGTCATGAGAACATCACAATGACCAGCACAACCCAAAGTGGTCATTATATCCATCTCGATGAGCCAGGGCTTGTTTTGGAGTTGATTCGAGATTTCTTGTCAGATGTAGATTTAAGTCTCGCCCCCTAAGTCAATTGACAGTCTAATAATCGACCTGTTCTAAGTGCCTCGACGCACAATGCTGCCTCAGATTCTATCATTTTATTCTACATCAATTAATTTCAAATGAAGTTCCAATCCACCGAAATAAATTGATAAACTTATATCCAAATGGAGACAGTCCTCTGAAGGTGCAATCTTTCAGTGCTTCGTATACCTGAAGGAAAAGGATACCGTGTCTACTTTGTTGAAATAGATGACCTTGTACTCCTCTTATTACTTGGAGGAAACAAAGCCAGGCAATCCTCAGACATAAAAAAGGCAAAGAATATCTGGAATGAACTCAAAAAAGAAGATTACTTATAAATCATTCGATGTTGCAGATCATCTCGAGGATAGAGAGGTAATCATCCAGTACCTCAATACTGTATTGGAAGAAGGAGATGCAGCTGATCTAGTTCTCGCATTATCGGATGTTTCTAGAGCCATAGGCATGTCGAAAATTGCAGAATCAACAGGTATGAGTCGTCCAAGTTTATACAAAGCACTCGCCCCCAACGCACGACCTCAATTCAATACCATTCTAAAAGTATTAAGAGCTATCGGAGGGAATTTGAGCATCGTTCCGTCAAAGCAATAGTCTTCCTTGTAATGAAACAAAAACGCGCACTTATCACCGGAGCTACTGGAAATGTTGGTCAAGCGGTCATTGAATTTCTAAATGAGATTCATGATACAGAACTCCTGAGTATTCATGCAGGAGTACGATCTAAAGAAAAAGCGGCCGGAAAATTTCCCGACTCAGTTTCGCTAATAACTTTCGATTTTGAAGACCAGACCACGCATGAAGCGGCCTTTGAAGATGTGGATGTGCTGTTTCTATTGAGACCACCCCAGATTTCAGACGTGAAAGGTGTGTTTGCTCCTATGTTAAACACAGCTGTGAAATGTGGCATTAATAAAGTGGTCTTCCTCTCTGTACAAGGTGTAGAGAGTAGCTCGGTAATTCCACACCATAAAATTGAAGCCATCATTCGCAAACTTCAATTCGAGTATGTTTTTCTTCGACCGAGTTACTTTATGCAAAATCTAACGACGACGTTGCTTCCCGAAATTAGAAACAAAAGGACTATAACTCTCCCCTCTGCCAATGCCGTATTCAACTGGATTGATGTGAAAAACATTGGCGAAGTTGGAGCCTATGCGGTTAATGACTTTGAATCATTTCGGAATCGCGCAATAGAACTTACCGGAGAAGAAAACCTGAACTTTAAAGAAGTAGCGAACTTACTCTCGAAAACACTCGATCTCCAAATTACGTATCGCCCAGTCAGTCCATTCACCTTCTTCTTTCAAAAGGCCAAGAATTCCAGCCTGGGGTACGCGTTTGTGGTCACCATGTTACACTTTCTGCCTCGCGTTCAAAATGCTCCAATCATCAATCATAACTTTCTAGAAATTTGCGGAAGCCCCCCAACACGCTTAGAAGATTTCATTACTCGGGAAAGAAAGCAGTTTACTCCCTAAAAGTATTTACCCATAATCCGAACGATTCCCTTCTTTCTGCTGTTATCTTGCTGAACTAAAACCAATCGTTCATGAAACTTACCATACCCCTACTCGCTTTATCCGTTTTGTTTAGCACGCCGTTGCTAGCCCAAAATTCATGGCAAATAGAATTGAACAGCTATGGCGGTCAAGTACTTGGTGACTTTAGCGAGTCTGACCAAATAAATACAACAAACGGGTTCTCCGAACACTCCTTTTCGAACGACCTCACTGTGAAGTACTACATCGGCGACCTCGGATTGGGAATTCGATTTAGTTCTGGATTGTATAGCCTCGACTATGAAGAGTACGAAGAGTCACTTGCCGAGTTCTTCAACGCCGAAAACAATGCATATCGCAATCGTCCGAACTTCGGCTACTTCTCCCTTAGCTCCATGTTTGGAATTTCCTATCGTGTAGGAATTGCCGAGAAGTGGAGCCTTGAACCAAGTTTCTTTTTCGGCGGAATGAGCCTAGTAGTTCCAGGTGATGACATGGTCTTTCAAAGAGGCGCTACTACGGAGAGATTTATCTCAGAGACTTCAGTCACCGAAGGCCTCGTCCTAGCTCCTGGAATTAGAGCAAACTGGCAATTCCACAAAAACTTTGGCGCATCCGTAATGCTAGAGTATCAATATACCTCACTTGAAGAAGTAGAAATTGAAGGGGTCATTTACGACGTAAATGGAATCGCTGAATTTGAACTGGAAAAGCAACTCAGCCCTCAAGCGTTTCAACTTGGCATCGGCTTCTACTACAATTTTGGGTCATAGCAAAAGGACCTGACGGATTCTATCTATCATCGCCTCCATTGATATTTTAGATTCGTTAGCAACCTTTTCAATTCTACCTTCGTATTAATGGCAAAAGCAACCGAGTGTCGTTGAACTCACCATCAGAACTCATCCGCGTTATACAAGCGTGCCGCGACAATAACCGTCTAGCCCAGAAGGAGTTATACCAACACTTCTATGGCTATGGTATGAGTGTAGCCTTCCGATACGTAAATGATCGGGAAGACGCAGTGGAGATTCTGAATACCGCTTTTGTTAAAATATTTAAGAACCTCGATTCGTACGATATCGAAAAGCCGCTTAAGCCATGGATTCGCAGAATTATGGTGAATACGGCTATCGATTTTCTTCGAGTACGCAGGAGAATTGCCGATTCAGGTGACATTGAGTTGGCTCCAGAACCGGGCGTACAAGAAAGTGTGACAAGCAACTTGGCTTATGAGGAAATCCTCAAATTAATCCAGCAACTTAGTCCGTCGTACCGAACCGTATTTAACCTCTTCGTCATCGAAGGGTACAAACATGAAGAAATTGCCGACATGCTCGGAATATCCGTGGGCACGTCGAAATCAAACTTGTTTAAAGCCAAAGCACATCTTCGTGTGGCTTTGGAAAAATTGGAGGCAGAATGAGTGAGCACGATCCAATGGAAGACCTCTTCCGCGATCGAGCGGAGAGTTATGAGTATCCTTTTAATGAAAAGGATTGGTCAGCCTTAGAAGCAAGGCTCGACCGTGAAATGCCTACACGCGGTGGAAACTTTTGGGGATATGCACTATCCACCCTTCTACTCGTGAGCATTCCTTGGTGGCCGTGGAATATCGAAAACCACCAATCCGCTCCATCAAATACTACAGAACAGACCATGCCTGCACCTGCTGCAGCGGATGAGTCTATATCCGTAGCACCTAATTCTACAAATTCAGTCAGTGAAGATGCGACCGATTTGGCTGCACAAACCGAGTCGTCAAACCTTTCTACATCAAGTCAATCACAAACACCAACAAGCACCACAACCGAGGTCTCACCTCAAACCAATACCCAGAGTACCAATCTCACGACAAGCCCTTCAGGCCCATCTTCAAGCAACACTTCAGTCAGCTTTGCAGATGCCCAGTCAGACGGAGCATCAAGCGAAGATTCTCAAGCTGAATCTAAGCGGAAGGCGATTGAGCACTTGCACCTCAACTCCCTTTCTCTGAATCGGGATGGACTCGCCATGGAGCCTACCCTCATACCAAATGATGAATCTCCCAATACTATTGAAGAGTTAATCGACGCACCCCTTGCGGTTACATCCGACTCCGAAGATGGAGGAGAAATCGTATCATCAGAAAACGACAAAGGATGGCAAACATGGCGTCCATTTGTGCTCGTTGGCAGTGAATACGGAGGTACCCAAATGAATAACTCACCAAGTCTAGGCTTCCGGGCAGGTGCAGGTATCCGTTATCAACCGTTCGAGCAGTGGAGCGCTTCGATTGGAGTGAACTATGCCAACATTGGCTACACAGCTTATGGTGAAGAATACAAGCTAGCTTATGAGCTTCCACAGTATCATAACCTCGACTGGACCGACGGACATTGTTACATGTTTGAATTCCCTATTGAGGTAAGGTGGCATCCACTTGATTGGCTCAACATAGGAACAGGCTTGCGTTCGTACTATATTCAGCGTGAGACGTACGATCTATACGTGAAGAACGACTATGGTCCAACAGAGAAACACGGAGTGGAATATGAAGTACCTCACTCTGCGTTAATGGCCCACTGGATTATCAGTGCGGGCTTCGCTGTACCAGTTGGTAAGGATTACGTGGAGATAAAGCCTTTCTATCAAGTACCGCTAAAAGGAGTGGGACACGGAAGTGTTTGGTGGAACAGTGCTGGCGTATCTATGATGTACCTATTCTGATACTACAATCAACTTTCCGTCGATTTCGATTTCTATCCAATTGGCACCTGGCATAGGTAGTTTTCGTTGGACCGTATACTTGGCCTTCACATTGCTGAGCACAACCTCGTTTGGGCGAAACCATACCTTTTTGTCAAGCACCACTTTATCCAAGGGATGATTGAAGAATGCATTATTCTGCTCCACGGATAAAACAGATATCAATCCGAAGAGCCTAGCGGTTTCAAGGTTCTTGGGATTGCGGAATATCTCCTCTGATGTGCCGCTTTCAATAATTTGTCCGTCTTGAAAGACTACAATTTGATCCGCAATTCTCAAGGCGTCAACCGGGTCGTGCATGACTGAAATAGTGGTCATCTTCTCTTTAGCGAATAATTCTCTCAGAGCCGGAATGAAGTCATGCTTGTGAACCGGATCAAGATTCGAAAAGGGTTCATCCATCAGTAGAACTTCGGGTTCTGCCAAAAGCGTTTGCGCTAAGGCTACCCGTTGAAGCTGTCCCCCACTCAAATGCTTTGCTTTCCGTTGCTCTAGATTGCTGATTTCAAGCTCGTTCAGCCATTTCTTGATTCTATCGGCCCGCGCGTCATCATCGTGAGAAAGAATGTACTTCCTCAAGTTTTCCACAACTTTCATGTGTGGATCTTGACCAAAGTCTTGTCGAACCAGCTTAATCTTGTCGTTACCAGGAACAAGCCTCTCCTCTGCTCCTTTCACTCGTTCATCCCGCCACAAGATCTCTCCTTCTCCAGGCTGTAGAAGTCCCGCCAAGCATTTGAGGAAAGTCGTTTTGCCACTTCCAGAACGTCCCACTATGGCGACTCTAGCACCTTCAGAACAGCTCCATGAAGGCACGTCTAATGCGAACTCGGTCTCATCTGAATACTGATATTGAAGGTTTCGTACTTCGAGCATAGCGCGAAAGTGATAATTGAATGTTCGTTAAAGTCCTAGAAGGTAATTGACCTCATCGATGGTCTTCCCAATGCGTTCCGATTGTGCGCTGTTGAAAATGAACTCTTTCTCGCGTTCTGTCAAGTGCCAACTCAAGGCAATGTCTGTTTCATTTTCAGTCATTAACTGGAACGAGATTATTTCCATCGGAAAATCTACCCAAGAAGATGCAAAGCTCAAGTGTTCTGATGCCGAAAACCCTTGCAAATTGGCGAATGAATTAACTACGCCCCCTATGGGCTTAATTAACGCATCAAATCTTGACTGATAGGGCGACCCGGCGATCTCGTCGCTCGGCGGTTCATTCGCCATCAATTGAACGAATACAACTCCGCTGGTGTTCTCTTCAATCCAATCTCTGCACTGATAAATCACTCGCAGGGACAACTCAAATCCATTGTTATCTCTAGCTCCAGCGTCAATCACCTCCATTCGTGGTTCTGAGGGCATGGACGCTAGCGGTGTAATGTATGGGAACGTTGCACTAAGTCTTAACGCCGAGGTAGTTCTAAGCGAGTCACTTCGCTGATTTTTGAAAAACCTGAAAAAGTCCACACCGTCTATTTCGAGGGAGGTTACATCGGAAAACTCGTTTGTATTTCTCATCAAGTACGACACTCCGATATTGGAAATCATGAGGCGACGGCCTTCGTTAATCACCGTAGGCGATAGAATCATCCAGGGAATTTGTGCTGAGCGCTCCAGACCTTCATACTTCGACCATCGAGTCGGGAAAACGTGATTGGTATTCGCATCGAGCTGGCGTTCAAAAGCCCAACCTCTGTCGTAGTTGTATGTACTTCCCGCATCCTGAAACTTCTTCAATGACCAAAACAAATCATTGGAAATCAGCGAGAAACCAATCGGATTAAGGATATCCTTCCCGAGGTTTACGTAGGCTTGTTTATCGAACTCGCCAATTGCAGAGGCGCTTACCCCTCGGTGTTCTAGTTCTCGGAAATAAGCGGTTCCCACCATTCCTCCGGACGAACCAGTGATGAGAAAGCAGTTGTCCCAAAACTTGCCGTTGGTTTCACTGTCAAGCCTTTGCAACATCGAGAAGCTCCACAACGAACTTCTCAGGCCTCCGCCAGAAGAGTTCAACAGAATCAGCTTGGGTTTGCTTTCGCCTGTTTTTGCTTTCCACTTTTCCAGTGTGCTTATCAGCAGTGCTTTATCGCGCTCCATTTCTTGTGGACCGCACAGCTTTTCAAGCTCAGAAATGGTGTAAACGGCAGGATCGGTTTCGTATTCCAACCCAAAGGCATAGTGATCCTTTTGAAAATATGGAGTTCCAGAAAGGTAATTGATGATCAAGACTCCCCCCATCAAAATGCCAAATGTCCAGCTCTTGAATCGCGAATAAATAGCACCAACAATCATTAAATAGAAGGTCAACAAAAGAACGATGCTCGCTCCGGCTGGAATCATCAGAATGGGCTGATCTGCGAAATAGCCCAGGCTGAGCATAACAACGGTTACAATCAACAAAAACAGCGCTGCATTTGAGTGGTGTTGTTGGAGTATCTGGAGTAGGTCGCTCTTTGCATAGTGACTCGTATCCCTCGCCCAGCGTACACTATGAAAATTCTTCAGATAAGTCACTACGCGATGGTGTCCTTCTAAATCAAGTTTGTCGGCCGACTTCTCCTCTACGATGACTAGGCGAAGTGTCTTATCTAGCCGCTCGCCTATCTTTTCAAACACACGAGATCGAATGGTGCTGAAAAACCAACTAAAAGAAACGGTAAGGCTCGTGACCACCCCTCCAAACATTCCGCCAATATTGGCGAGAATCCACGGCCAGTGCATCCCATCGGCATTGAGCTCCTGAAAAATCTGGTAGGCATAGAAGAAAAAGAAGGCTACAGGGATGATGCTGTTATTAAAACTGAAGCGATAGAGAGGCCTTGACAGTGTTGCCAAAAACGGAAACCTGTGAGAATAAAAGATGTAGGATGAAATGTGAAATGCCATCGTGAACAGGCCAAGGACGACCCCAACGATGAAGTAAGAAAGAGGATTTACCTTTTCTAGGTATTCAGGTGTACTGAACAGGTATGGAATTCCGAGCGTTTTGAAGAATGAACCACTGGCCATGCCAAATAGTAGCACCCAGAAAGCCAGAAACAACCAGCTTCGTTTTAGGTGATGTGCTAATAATTGGATGGGGAAAAATCGGGCAAGCGCAAGTGCGTATAGCTTTACTTGCAGCCATATTTTTCTTTGTGATTCGGTCATCTTTCCATCAATCCAAATTGTGCGAGGTGGTGCCTTATATGCTTGCGATTCAGCATTAGCGCCTCTTCTCCATTTAGAACACCAAAATCAGGATGAACCATACGATAGTTGGGCTGACTTACAGCGCGCATCAAACTTGGCACTTCATTGAGGAAACGCTCGATGGCCGCATTCAGGTTCGGAGAAGAATCCACTTCTGTTTCAATAAAACCGACAGGCTTATCTGCAGATCTTGGAAAAGGCTTTGGGCCCATGAGAAACTGTTTGAGTGCAGGCAGTTTTTCTACCGGTTGTCTCAGTGGCCAGTCCTCACGGTTTTGTCCTAACAACAACGCATGATAAAGGTGATCTACCATCTGAACAGGAGTCATTTCTCCCCAAAGAGGTTTTACATCGTCATTCAAACGGCGCATGGCCACGGGAACTTCTTCGAGCAAAAAGGTATCAGTCATGACACTAAGATAAGCCACAGCTTTGCTCTTTGCTCCATGTTCAATTAAAAAGGTTGAAACGGATCCATGACTTCCTTATCTGATTCAGGAGGATCGCAAAAGATGTAACCAAAGCTCAAACTGAAGCTTGAAGTTGGACCGCCATACGGATAGAATTTCCGAAAAGTATCCACAGATCCTTTCCCTACTTGTGGATTGGCATATCGGTAATTTGCGCCAATGGTAATCTGATCCGAACCCCATTGGAAGGAATAGAACAATCCAGCCTGCAAGTGCCAGGTTGAGCTTGAGCCCTTCATGAATCGGTCTTGTCGCACTTGTCCCCCGCTCGTATATTCTCCACTAAAAGTTCCAGTGCCAACACCCCATCCAGCATTGAAATCACCGCCTATTGGACCGTATATCAAACGTCTATAACCGAGTGACATGGATACGGTGTGCCAATAGAACGTCACGTCATACAGTCGATCGGTTTCGCTGTTGAAATGAATCGCGGTCGAATCTAAGTTTCGTGCACCTGTTAAGTTGTATCCGAAATCTAAGTAGAGGTTGTACTTCTCAGTCTTGTAGAAGTAATGCATGGCATTAATTCCCATTCCTGGTGCGGGATTCCCGTCAATAGGATTCGAATAGTTCAAATGGAGTTGTACTTGATTGAAGTACATATCCATGAATGACCGTTGTCCAAAGGAGAATGTAGATACGCAGAGTGCGAGTGAAAGGAGAGCGAGTTTCATAGTCTCTAAAATAAGAAAAGCCCCGCTAATGCGGAGCTTTTCCAGTATCAATAGTACTTCTACAAGTGAATCACTTCACCGTAGGCAGCTGCTGTTGCTTCCATCACGGCTTCCGACATAGTCGGGTGAGGGTGAACAGCCTTCAAAATCTCATGTCCGGTTGTTTCGAGCTTACGAGCAGCTACGATTTCTGCAATCATCTCGGTTACATTGGCACCAATCATGTGTGCGCCGAGAAGCTCGCCGTACTTCGCATCGTAAATCATCTTCACAAATCCACCTGGAGCTCCGGCAGCTTTTGCTTTACCAGATGCTGAGAATGGGAATTTACCAACCTTCAATTCGTAACCAGCTTCCTTAGCGGCAGCCTCTGTATAACCAACAGAGCTGATTTCAGGTGAGCAGTACGTACATCCTGGGATGTTGTTGTAATCGAGTGGCTCAGGATTCTCTCCAGCAATCTTCTCAACACAAATAATTCCCTCGGCAGAGGCAACGTGTGCAAGAGCCTGACCTGGGGCTACATCACCAATTGCGTAGTATCCATCCACATTCGTGCGGTAGAATTCGTCAACAGCAATCTTGCCCTTTTCAGTTTTGATGCCAGTTCCTTCCAAACCAATGTTTTCGATGTTTGCTTGAACACCTACAGCGCTCAATACGACATCAGCTTCGATGGTTTGCTCGCCCTTCTTGTCTTTGTAAGTAACAACACAACCGCTACCTGAAGTATCTACTTTAGTCACTTCAGCTCCGGTCTTCACATCAATCTTAGCTTTCTTGAAGGTACGCTCTAGTTCTTTTGAAACCTCTTCGTCTTCAACAGGAACGATGCGTGGCATGTATTCAACGATGGTCACTTTAGTTCCCATTGCGTTGTACACGTAAGCGAACTCAACACCAATTGCACCTGAACCTACGATAACCATGCTCTTTGGCTGGTCTTTCAAAGTCATTGCCTCGCGGTAACCGATGATCTTTTTGCCATCTTGAGGAAGGCTTGGAAGCTCACGTGAACGGCCACCGGTTGCGATAATGATGTTCTTGGCAGAAACAGTTTTCTTTCCGCCCTTCTCGTCGGTCACCTCGATTTTCTTACCTGGCTTTACTACACCAGTACCGAAGATCACTTCGATTTTATTCTTCTTCATCAAGAATTCGATACCCTTGCTCATTCCTTCTGCTACGTTGCGGCTACGTGCTACAACCTTGCTGAAGTCATGTGAGGCATCTTTTACAGACAAACCGTAGTCTTCGGCGTGCTGCATATATTCGAATACTTGGGCGCTCTTAATGAGGGCTTTTGTAGGGATACATCCCCAGTTCAAGCAAATGCCACCCAAATTCTCCTTTTCAATGATAGCGGTTTTCATACCTAGTTGTGCAGCGCGGATTGCAGCTACATATCCACCGGGACCACTACCGAGAACGATCAAATCAAAATCCATGGGAGTCAGTTTTATTACGGTATGCGAAGGTAAGTTATATGGCTTGAATTTCCTTCCTTCCAGAGAGCTTTGAGAATTTCATCTGAGAAGTCTATTTTCGGAAACTCAAATTTTACTTCTCTCATGAATACGCTCGACGACGATTTAATTACTCCGGAAGACAATTATATGCTCAATGAAGAGCTGCGCGGAAATGTTTCAGTTTTCATAAGATGGGCACAAATCGTGGCTATATCCGTCATGGTCATCGCCGGTCTTTTCATGCTCATTCTCATTACTGATTACCTTCTAAACTCGGTTTCAAGCACGAGCAAAAGCATGGGTGAGCACATCGGCAGTTTCATCACGGTTGTGGTCATGAGTGTGGTCATCTATACATCGACCATTCTCTTGAAGGCCGTTGGTTCAAGTCGTGAGGCATTAAAACGAAGCAGTGGCGTCGAGGCAAAATACGCAATAGAGTACCTCGGTAAAGTTTTCAGAAACTGGGGAATCCTGCTTATGATTATCGCCTCCTTGTTCTTGCTTGGATTTATCTTTGGCTTGATTATGAACTAATCAAACTATCGAACGGCAATACAGCTGATTTCCACATTGACATTCTTCGGAAGAACCGCAACCTGAACAGTTTCCCGTGCGGGAGCCGACGGTCCATCGAAATACTTTGCGTATACCTCGTTGATATTCGCAAACTGTCCCATGTCTGAAATAAAGATGCTGCACTTCACAACATCGGAATAATCGAAACCCGCTGCAGATAGCACGGCACCCAAGTTCTTCAAGACCATTTCAGTTTCAGTTTCAATGGAATCCATAACCATTTCTCCAGTTTTTGGGTCAATGGCTATTTGGCCTGATACGTAAAGGGTATTCTCAAATTGAATCGCTTGGTTATACGGACCGATTGGCGCCGGTGCATCCTGCGTTTGAATGACTTTCTTCATGAGCATTGAGTTTGCTCAAACTTAGGTATTTTCGCCTTCCATGAAGATTCTCATTATCGATAATTACGATAGTTTCACGTACAATCTCGTACACGACCTTGAGCGCATACCTGAGGTTCAGGTAGATGTGGTTCGTAATGATCAAATCGACTTTGAGAACCTCGGCGCTTATGATCGATTCGTCATTTCACCTGGACCAGGTCTTCCTCATGAATCTGGCGATTTGTTGAAGTTCATCGAAGAGGTGGAATTCTCATCCAAACCTATTCTTGGCGTTTGCCTTGGACTTCAAGCCATGGTAAAGCACGAAGGAGGCGAACTGTATAATTTGGGAAATGTACGACATGGCACGTCCATGAAAATGAACATCCTTACCAACGCTGCAGAATATACCGGACTTCCAACTCAACAATCTGTTGGGCTTTACCACAGCTGGGCAGCGCTCGGCTCCGCATTACCGTCTTGCTTTGAGATTACCGCAGAATCAGAAGATGGCGTAATCATGTCGGTAGCCCATAAAACCAAACCGTGGACGGCTTGGCAATATCATCCTGAAAGTGTGCTGAGTGAATTCGGAAGAGAGATCCTTCGAAATTGGGTAGAGCAGTTCTAAAGCTGACCTTGACGTCTGGCCTGCTCGTACTTCAAGTCGTTGAACATAGAAGCCTTTGCTCTAATGGCAAACGTATAGCTGCGAAGCGTTCCGAACGGTACCCATTGAACGCTGAGTTCCCAACAATGCAAATCACGCTTTAAATCAATGGTCGTGTACGTCAATCCGCCATTCACCAAATCGTAGCCCGAACTAAAGCCCAATCGCCAATTTGGTGTAGGTTCAATTGAGCCGGTAACATTGAGTGTTTGCGTAGTATTCGTCTCCAATGCCACTACTCTAGTTTGATACGAGTAGGAGAAATTGAGCGTCCACAACGCAGTCACATTCATGTAATCGTAAATCTGATAGTAGTTCGGACTGTTCGCCATCAAGCCAAGAGGTCCGGTCGACTGCGCTGTTGGTCCGCGCTTTCCTCCATTCAATCTCAAATCGAAGCTGAAGGTGTTTTGAGTATTGCGAAGCAGTTTTCCATTCTGCTCCCACGCCGTAACATCAACACGTGTTCCGGTAGAATCAATACCGTACACATCAAAAGTACCTTGATAGTTTACCCCAAACTTACCGTTGAAGAAGGTATTGTTGGCCGCGACCTGAATCGGTTGCCAATTGAATCTATCAGCGGCAAGGTTATAAGCGGTGCTAAAGTTCAAACGCTCCAAAATCTTAAACTTCGTCTCGCCAACACTATCGTTGCTTGAGCGCCACTTCCCATCCAAATTATTCTGTAAATCAAAGGTAATTGACCCGCCACCTTGTCCTGGTGTTTGCGCATACAACAACCCTTGATAAACGAACCTATCCTCCGTGTTTCCGAGTGAATCTACTTGAACCGTCTCGTAGTAGTTCCAGTAATCGGTTGTGAAATCTGGAGTGTATGAGATTCCGACACGAGGTGTCATAATGTGACGAAGGGCTGAGAATTTACCATTGAAGTTGAAGAGACCGTAAATCTTGGTGGTTGTGCTCGCACTGATGGATCCTCTTTGCAATAGGTTGAAACCGGCGATGGTATCCGTATCGACAACCTGATTCACTGAATCCCAAGAATACGTATAGCGTTGAGGCAGGAATGCGGCTCCGTAGGTGATGGATGGAGTTAAGGTTGCAAACTTCAAAATCTTAGTGTTCCAAGTAAGACCGATTCGGTTGTTCGCACCGTATTGCATCCGGTTGTTTTCGAGGAGGCGACTTGGATCTTCATACGCCAGCAAGCTGTCGCGTATCTCGAGTTTAGAATCCAAGTTGTACACTAATCCGATTCGTTCGTACCATCTCTCCTCGCCTACTCCATCTCTTTCGAATGGCTGAATTCGGTTCATCGCAAAAGCAACTTCGGGAAGATCTGCACTAAAGGTCTGCTGACCGTTATTTTGCTGATGTCGGATGGCGGCGTTCAAGGTAAACGGTGTCCCTTGCCAAGTTTTGGCGAGGTTGACCGAGCTTCGGAAGCTGTTTTGAAGGATGTCCTCTGGATTTCGAGAGTTGTTTCGGTAGTAAGAACTTGTAGCGAAGTTCACATCGGCATTTAGACGCAGATCAGGACGAGCCTTGGCATCCTGTCGGTGGGTCCATCTAAATCGGAAATCCCGTGTTTCACTAAACTGACCAGCCTCTGCGTACCGTGGGTCTCCCGTGCGGAGACGGGAAAAACCAGCGGACAAGTTACCCTGGAATCGGTAGCGAACATTATAGTTTGATGCGACGTTGAGCGCATAAGTTCCTTTTGTGTAGATATCCCCGGTGAATATCAAATCCATGTAGTCATTCACCGCCCAGTAATAACCGCCACCAAGTAGACCAAAGCCACGGTCCAGCTGATCCGTATAACTAGGAATAATGATTCCACTTGCTCGACGCTCTTGCATTGGAAAGAAACCAAAAGGAACAAAAAGTGGGGTCCAAACGTCAGCTATTCGAAGAAAAGCGGGACCAGTAACTACCTTTTCCCCTGCGACAATTTTTGCCTTCCTAGCGACAATATCGAAGTGAGGATGCCCAAGATTACAGGTTGTGAAGCGTACGTTCTCGATGTAGAACGTCTTTTGATCCACCATTTTCACTCGACTCCCGTGGATGTATCCTTCGCCCTCTTGGGTGGTAATCGTTTGAATGCGTGCTCGTCGTGAATTGAAGTTATACCGAATGGTATCGCTGGCATACTGCTTTCCCTTTTCGGTAAAAATGGGCTTCTGGGTTATGTTCCCGGTACTGTCTACAATCCCTGAAGCGGTAACGACTCCAGCTTCGAAGTTTATGGCAATATAGCCGGCTTCAAGTTGAATGTCGCCGTAATCGACATGCGCCTTGTTATAGAGATAGGCCGTACCGCGCTGCACGTCGTAAGAAATGGAATCTTGCGCATCGTAATTGACCTTATCTTTGAGGGCTTGAGATCCCGATTGCGGCACGGTATCTGTATTCAAGGTCAGCGTGTCACCAGGCAACGCATTCGTATCCGAGACTGCGACGGATATTGAATCATCTGGTGAAACGACTTGAGCTGACAATGGAAAGCCAACAAGCAGCGTTAATAACTTAAATATGAGGGCCTGTGCGCTCCGCAAGGGAAGTTTTACTTTTGTAAGACCGAATAAAAACGGGTCAAAACTAGTCAAAATCTACGCCAAAGTGTCGAAACAAACTGACGCTATTTACAGACCACAAACGAAACGATGGACACTCCTCGTATTACTCGGACTAATTTTACCGAGTTTAGGCTTTGAACACAAGCGTGTTGAGGCCGACGATAAAGTGAACGTAGTTGTTATTGACGCAGGTCACGGAGGCAAGGATCCGGGCAATGTGGGAACGGGTCGATACCGCAAAAAAGAGAAGGATGTTTCTCTGAATGTTGCTCTCCTACTCGGAAAGTATATTGAGGAAAACCTTCCCGACGTCAAGGTCATCTACACAAGAGACGACGATACGTTCCTAGAACTTCACGAAAGGTGTAACATTGCGAATGAAGCAGGTGCTGACCTCTTCATTTCGATTCACTGTAATGCCGCTACGGCCAGAAGTGCATATGGCACGGAGACCTACGTAATGGGACTCACACGTGAGGAGGCGAACCTTGAAGTTTCACGGAAAGAGAACTCCGTAATTTTCTTGGAGGACAATTATGAAGAGAACTACGAAGGGTTCGATCCGAATTCGCCTCTTAGCACCATATTTGGGAGACTCTCGCAAAGCGCTCACCTCGATCAATCGGTGGAATACGCTTCTTTGGTTCAAGATCAGTTTAGAGAGCGAGTACAAAGAAGAGATCGCGGGGTGAAGCAAAGTGTACTTTATGTGTTAGACTACACGGCCATGCCTTCAGTTCTCATTGAGCTGGGCTTCCTTACAAATAGAAATGAGGAAGACTTCTTGCTTTCGGAGAGAGGCCAAGAATTGATGGCTTCTGGAATTTACAGAGCTTTTAAGGACTACAAGTTGCATATGGATGCGATTGCGGATGGCCTTGTGATTCAGGAGCGTCCGGATTCAGCCCTCGTAGAAAATCAGCCAGAAATTGAAGCTCCAGCACCACCACATTTTGCCGTTCAGATTATGGTTTCCTCCAACCTGGTTGAACAAAACCCCGAGAACTTTGGGGGATTAGAAGGTGTTTCATTCTATAAAGAAGGACGGCTTTACAAGTACATCTTGGACGGGTATTCTTCGAAAGCTGATGCGTTGGAAGCACAGGCGCGCGCTAAGGCCGCGGGTTTCAACGATGCGTATCTCGTTGCTTTCCACAGAGGTGAGAAGATTTCCGTTGGAGAGGCTGAGCGTCTCCTTCAATAGTCGTATTATTGTGGATATAATCCCAGTATTTTCAGCGCTTTGAAGATATCCAGAGAATTTAAGGTAGGAGTGATTTTCGTCTTTTGTGCTCTCGCACTTTATTGGGGCGTTAACTTCTTGATGGGCAGCGATGTATTCGCATCCCAAAAAATGGTTTATGGTGTTTATGACAACACCCAAGGGCTCGATCCGGGCCGACCAGTAAACATCAATGGCAACCGCGTAGGAATCGTCTCGAGCATCGATTTTGCTCCAGATTACTCCGGAAACCTAATCGTCACTTTCGAACTTACCAAAGAATACCCTATTCCGACCAATTCAATGGCGGTAATTGCTGGTGACGTACTTGGCAATAAGCGGGTAGACATCATATTGGGTGATGGCACCGAAATCATTGAGCCAGGTGACACCATTCCAACGGGAGTTCAACCTGGACTTACCGAAGCGGTGAATGAGCAACTCGCTCCGCTAAAGGCAAAGACAGAAAAGCTACTCGGATCACTTGATACTGCCCTGGCTGTATTCCAAGGATTCCTGACAAAAGAAACTCGTGAAGACTTCAAGTCCTCCTTCCACAATTTGAACAAGAGTTTTGAGAATCTGGAGAGCATTACTCGACAGATTAACACAGCCATGCCTCAGGTTCAAGAAATTACGGAGAATCTGGCGGGCTTAACCAAAACGCTGAATGACAATAGCGGCAAGCTAGATACCATCTTCTCTAACTTCGCTTCCCTATCGGATACGCTGGCCAAAGCTCAGGTGGGTGAAACCATTCGTCAGCTTTCGGAAACGACCGCAAGAGCGAATGAGATTCTCACCAAAGTGAATAATGGTGAAGGCACACTTGGTCAACTGATGAACGACCGTGAACTCTACGACAACCTAACGAAGGCTACTCAGAGTTTAGATCGACTCCTACTCGACATTCGATACAATCCGAACCGCTACATCGAATTCAGTGTCTTCGGCACTAATCCGGCGTATTCTCCGGAAGAAATCGACCAATTAGAGAAGGAAAGAGAACAGCAAAATTCGGGTAATTCCGATAACTGATATCCAACCTATGCAGTACGTAGACAATATTGTGTTTGTTGCCGTTCTGGCACTCGCCATTCTTTGGTTTTCAAAGCAAGTTGGCAAGATTCGCAGAAACATCAATCTTGGTAGAGACATCGATCGTACCGATAACAAATCGGCCAGATGGCAAACGATGTTGCGTGTAGCCTTTGGGCAAAGTAAGATGCAAGCCAGACCCATCCCTGGAATTCTGCACTTCATTGTATATGCCGGCTTCATCCTTATCAATATTGAAGTTCTCGAGATTGTACTCGACGGTGTATTGGGAACGCATCGACTGTTCGCCGAACCACTCGGTGGCTTATACGATGTGGTGATTAACTTCTTCGAGATCCTCGCCGTGCTTGTCATCACAGCATGCGTTGTCTTCCTCATCCGCAGAAACGTTATCAAAGTCCCTCGATTCACCAAACCAGAGATGAAAGGATGGGCTACTAGAGATGGGAACAACATTCTGTACATCGAGATTATCTTGATGCTTGCCTTGCTAACGATGAATGCCACCGAAGCAAACTTCGAACATGCAGTGGCAGGACCATTCCTCATTTCGCAATACCTCGCCCCTATCTTCTCGGGAATGTCGCAAGATACGCTTCACATCGTTGAGCGCTTCGCTTGGTGGTTCCACATCATCGGAATTCTCGCATTCTTGAACTATCTCCCGATTTCAAAACACTTCCACATTATTCTTGCTTTCCCGAACACATGGTACAGCAACTTAAAGGCAAAGGGAAGCTTCCCAAATATGGAAGCAGTTACCAAGGAGGTGAAGATGATGCTAGATCCAACTGCAGACCCTTTTGCGGCTCCTTCAGCTGACGATTCAGGTGCTGCACCCGAGCGATTCGGTGCTAAAGACGTGACCGATTTGAATTGGGTCAATTTGATGAACGCGTATTCGTGTACAGAATGTGGACGTTGCACATCGGAATGTCCAGCGAATATGACAGGTAAAAAATTGTCACCTCGAAAGGTGATGATGGATACGCGCGACCGACTTGAAGAAGTAGGAAAGAACATTGACTTAAACGGCGAATTTAAGGATGATGGCAAGTCCCTCCTCGACGACTACATTTCGCGCGAAGAGCTCTGGGCATGCACAAGCTGCAATGCCTGTGTTCAAGCATGTCCAGTGAATATCGATCCTCTTTCAATCATTGTTCAAATGCGCAACTTCCTTGTTATGGAAGAATCTGCAGCACCACAAGAGCTCAATTTGATGATGACAAATGTTGAGAATAACGGGGCTCCTTGGCAATTCGCTCAGGCTGACCGACTCAACTGGAAAGACGAAGCATAATGAGCATACCAAAGAACCTGAAGTTAGAAGAGAAGATTGTTGATGGTCAGCATGTAAGTCCACTCCTTCCTGAGGACGTGAAGAACTACTTGATTGACATCGACGGTACCATTTGCGATGACATTCCCAATGAGGAGCCTGAGCGTATGGCTACTGCACGCGTATATCCCGATGCGTTGGAAACCTTAAACCGTTGGTACGACCAAGGTCATATCATCACGTTTTTCACCTCTCGTGTCGAGGAGAATCGGGAAGTAACTGAAGCGTGGTTAGCCGAGCACGGTTTTAAGTATCACGGATTACTGATGGGGAAACCTCGCGGTGGGAACTACCACTGGATTGATAACCATTTGGTGAGAGCTACCCGATATAAGGGAACCTTCAGTGATTTGGTAGATAAAGAAGTTACTATTCAAGTTTTTAAAGACGGCGAATAATTATGAGTGAAGCGATGAAAGTGCCTACTATGGCCGAAATGATGGCGGCAGGTCAAAAGCCAGAAGTTCTCTTTTGGGTTGGCTGTGCTGGAAGCTTCGACGATCGTGCGAAGAAAATAACCCGCGCATTCGTTCAACTCCTCAATAAAGCAGGTGTATCATTCGCCGTACTAGGCACAGAAGAGTCTTGTACTGGCGATCCGGCTAAACGCGCTGGGAATGAGTTCCTCTTCCAAATGCAGGCGATGATGAACATTGAAGTCCTCAATGGATACGAAGTTCAAAGCATCGTGACTACTTGTCCTCACTGCTTCAACACGCTTAAAAATGAGTATCCAGAGCTAGGTGGCAAATACGAAGTAATGCACCACACCCAGTTCCTCAAGAAGCTACTCAACGATGGCCGATTGAAAGTAGAAGGAGGATCGTATAAAGGAAAGCGAATCACCTTCCACGACCCGTGCTACTTGGGACGTGCGAATGACGAATATGAAGCGCCGAGAGAAGTGCTTTCTAAACTTGAAGCCGACCTCAGCGAAATGAAAAGCTGCAAGCAACGTGGTTTGTGTTGCGGTGCAGGAGGAGCTCAAATGTTCAAGGAGGCCGAAAAAGGCGACAAGGAGGTAAACATTGAAAGAACGGAGCAAGCACTTGAAACTCAGCCAGACGTTATCGCTACGGGCTGCCCTTTCTGTAACACTATGATGACTGATGGTGTTAAAATCAAGGAGCAATCAACTAAAGTAAAGGTATACGACGTTGCTGAGTTACTGGCAGATGCCCAGGCCTAAATGAACAGCAAAAACACACTATAAAATGAATGTAGCTCTTAACGAATTACCTGATCATTGCAGGATTTGGATCTATCAAGCGCCTCGCGCATTGACGGTTGAAGAAAGAGAGGTTATATCAGCCGAGCTCGAAAACTTCACCTCTGATTGGCAAGCCCACGGTAAAGATCTTTATGCTGGATACGGCCTTTTCTACCGCCGATTTATCATCCTTGCCGTAGATGAAACCGTTCAGGAAGCTACGGGATGCAGCGTCGACGATAGCGTTACCCTCATTCAAAATCTCCAAAAGTCGCTCAACCTCGATTTGATGGACCGACTTCAGGTTGCTTTCAGGTCAGAGAACGACTTGGTGGTTAGCGTAAAGCTCGATGAGTTCAAAGGCTTAGTAGAAGCTGGTGATGTGAATGAAACGACGATTGTATTTAACAACCTCGTATCCAACCTCGGAGAATTCAGAACAAATTGGGAAGTTCCGGCTGCCAAATCTTGGCATTCACGCTACTTCGAAAGCGTACAGAACTAAGACCTCAACTTCACCAAACGGCGCCAAGCGGCGCGCTCTGTGGTGAAAGTGAACATATTTTCAGAGAGTCTTTCTAGTGGATACCATTGGAAAGACTCTTTTTTGTTTTGAGGCATCGTGCCAAGCTCATCAACGTTTAATGTGCTCAATTCAGATTCATCTACCGGATGTACCAAGTAGTAAATGCTGATGACTTGAATGTCTTGATCAAATGTGGAAGCCGTGAAGAAATCAGTCGTGTATAGGTGATCCACTACTTCAACCTCTAGGTTCAACTCTTCAACAAATTCACGTTTCAACGCATCAATTGCGCCTTCCCCCTCTTCCATTCCGCCTCCAGGAAATTTGAACATGCGTACTCCCTTGTACAGTTCACGACTAACCAAAAGACAATTGTCTTTTTCAAGAATCCCATAGACACGGACAGTGTACGAAGGTTTTTCAGAAGGATTATTCGGTTTGCGTGCCCGAGTCATTTCGCGCTTTCCCGGTGGGCCAGGCAAGCGTTCCACTTCAAAGCCCGCCTCTTTCATGTTGCGTTTTACTTGACCTTGCGCGCAATAGGTCACCAAAATTCCGTTCGGCTTCAGGGCTCTGCGACATTTCTGGAAGATCTCTACGGACCACAATTCGGGCTGTGTTGATGGTGCGAAAGCATCAAAATATATGATGTCGTACGCATTGCGTTTCGGCTCCCAAGCGAGGATATCTGCATTCTCTTTACGCAGTATGAAATCCTTGTCAATCTCCGTTGGGGACGTCCAGCTTGAATTGTGAATGCGGTCGAAAACCTCCAATTCGCGAGGCGTTGTGCCTACCTGTAGCTGGCTCCACTCCTCTTTGGCTAACGGAAAAGCCTCGAGGGTATGAAACTGAATCGATTGAACTGCGCCTCTGGATTCACGCCAAGTGAGGAACACATTGATACCGGTTCCCATTCCCATTTCGAGAATGGATACACTTTTAGAATCAAGTGTTTTGAGGCCATGCAAAAGAAAAACGTGCATGGATTCATTAAATGCTCCATGCACGCTGTGGTAGTGCTGGTCCCACTTCTCCGAATACAGAGTTGGAGAACCATCAGACGTTACTTTTAACTCACGCTTCATCCGGGGTAGGAATTCGAAGCTTCTTGATTCTTGCAATTGGACCTTGACAAGAAACAGACTGGTGGCAAGCGATGCAAGTATTCACCATGTTGTTGAACAACTTCACTTCTTCGCCCTCAGGAGCGTCAACTACAGCTTTCATCGACTGCAGGTATGAATCTCCCATCGCATGATATACGGCCGTGATTTTCTCAGGTTCCGTGGCATCCGCAGTATGAAGATTGTAATACTCTTCCGGGAAGCTCTCTGGAGCTCCGCCTCCGTTCATGATTTGCTCTTTCATGGCCATGTTCTCGTCGAACATCTTACGCATGAGAAGAGCAAGTTCAGAAGGGTCAGGCATGATGATCTCAGAAGAAGCTTCCGTAGCAGCTTCCTCTTCAACCGGTTCTTCCGCGTTCGTTTCGCCAGAATTGCACGCTACAGCTACCGAAATAAAGGCGGCCATAGCGGACAATATCAGGTACTTTTGAAATCGCATGATTACGACTTAATAGTTACGCCAGTAGCGAGGAAGCTGAGCTTCGTTTCAGGCTCTGTGATCGCATCGATCTCCTCTTGAGATTTTCCTGCATCCTCTGCAAGGTGACGCAAATGGTCTACTCCAATGGTAGATTTCTTCACCTTACCTTCAATCACAACCTCTTTACCTTCGATACCTCCTGTAGGAAGAAGGAAAACGTAGTCGAAAGAAACGTGCATACTCTCCTCATCAGAAAGTGGCATGCTCATCCAGCATCCTTTCTTCTGACAAACAGCGAGGATTTCGCCTTTTACTTTTACTTCAGCAGAATCTTTCTCTGCAAGAACGGCTAGCATTTCGTCGGTTGACATTGCACCTTCGAATGCTACGGTATCACCAAAGTGAAGAAGCTCTCCACCGGCCATTGCCATTTCATCTCCTGTATTCTCAACCATCGTTGAGTCCGACGTATTCTCGTCGTTGTTTGTTCCCTCTCCTGAGTTACAAGCAATCATTCCCACAACCGCAGGAATCATCATCCACTTTTTCATAGTTCAGTATTAATTTGTGCGGATGCCAAAGATAAGATTTTGAACGGTGTTAGTGACACACCAGAACTTCCGTTTCAAATGCTTACTTTTGCCGCAAATTGTAGGCTCATGAAGATCACCCTTGCACAGCAATCGAACCTCGAAAACATTGATTACGACAACCTTCCATTCGGTGTGAATTTCACCGACCACATGTTGGTTTGTCATTTTGAGAACGGGGCTTGGCAAGAACCAGAGATTCGTCCTTTTGGCAATCTTAACGCAACTTTTGCACTTCATGCGCTTCATTACGGACAAGCCGCATTCGAGGGAATGAAGGCTTACCGAAACCAAGAAGGTGAGGTTGCTCTCTTTCGTCCGGAACGCAACTGGGAGCGACTGAACAAGTCGGCTGAACGCCTTCTCATGCCTCAGGTACCTCACGAGGTATTTATCGACGGCTTGAAGAAGCTCATCGAAATTGACCAGGCTTGGGTTCCACAAGACGAGGTTAAGTCACTCTACATCCGACCTTACCTTTTCTCAAGCAGTGAATTTATCGCGGCACGTCCAAGTGAGCGCTATACATTCGCTATCATTTGTTCTCCGGTTGGACCTTATTATGCTGGAGCTGTTAAAGTGAAAATTGAGGACGTATTCACACGTGCAGCCTCAGGCGGAATCGGCTTCACAAAAGCTGCCGGCAATTACGGTGGTGCATTCTACCCTACTGCAAAGGCCATTGAGGAAGGTTACAACCAGGTTATTTGGACAGATCATGCCAACCACGAGCTAATCGAGGAGAGTGGCACGATGAACATCATGCTTCGCATTGGCGATAAGATGATCACTCCTCCGCTTACCGACAGAATTTTGGCTGGAATCACTCGCGATTCAATCGTGACGTTGTTACGCGAGTGGGGCCACGACGTGGAAGAGCGCCCAATCAAAGTTGCAGAAGTTGTTGAAGCCGCGCGTAATGGCGAGCTCAAGGAAGCCTTCGGAATGGGTACTGCAGCCGTTGTGAGCGTAATCCAACAAATCGGTTTCAAGGGTGAGCGATTCGATATCCCAACGCCGGAAGATGGAATTGCGAGTAAGATTCGCAAGGGTCTCAACGACATCCGCCTCGGACGAGTTGAAGACACACACAACTGGATGGTGAAGGTGAAATAATTACACCTCGAGCCTGCGCTCTGCCAATTTTTTAATCTGATCAAAGAGTTTTCTAGGAGATTTCGTTCTCCATGAAATGTCATTCATTTGACCTCCGAAGAGGAAGTACTGGTCGATACCATAATCAGCCAACTCCTTGAGGATATGTTCTCGTGCGTTTAAGAATACAATCCATCCATCTGGAATCTCCTCGAGCCACTCGTCGTAGTAATCGGTGCTGTCCGCATGAAAATTTAGGACGTTTTCTGCGATGAGGATGAACTTGTCGATCCCTTGATCCATCATCAAGTCGAGCACCTCGTGCTTCAAAGTCATGATGTCGTTGGTCAACACGTCATTCCACTCCCCCAGCAGTTCGATAATCGCATAGCCTTCGTCATATTCGGCGAACAACACTTTGATAAAGAGTGTCTCACTTCCAATGTTATCCCACTGTGGGTGAATGACAAAATCATAGATAGAGTCCGTGTAGTACACCTCGGAATTAAAGTGACCGTACATAGGTGAACGGTCGTCTTCACTCGCGACGTACAAGTGCCTCCAATTGTAATGCGGTTCTAAATCGTGCATGTAGAAAAGAACAAACTTTTGATGCGTATGTTTGAATTCCAAAGGCTAGTATAACTCCGAACTTATGAAGAAAGTATTGATTTCTGGTGGATCTGGATTGGTGGGTAAAACACTCACCGAATTACTGAAAAAGCAAGGGGTTGAAGTCCATTGGCTTAGCACGAGAAAAGGAGCGTCAGCCGAAGGTGTTACTGTCCATTTCTGGAATCCTAAGTCCCTCGAAATCGAAAAGGGCGCACTCCAGGGAATTGATACCATTTTTCACTTGGCGGGTGCGAATGTTGCACAGCGATGGACGGAGAAAAACAAGCGTGACATCATGGACAGTCGCGTGATGGGCACCCAAACCCTGTACAAGGCAATCGCTGAGTCTGACCAGAAACCATCGCGCTTTATTTCAGCCAGTGCGGTCGGATACTATCCTAGCGACTATGAGAAATTTTATACTGAGGACGCCTCGCCTGCAACCGATTTCCTAGGAAGTGTGGTAACAGAATGGGAACGTGAGGTCGACAGAATCTCTAGCTTGGGTAGTCGCGTGGTTAAACTCCGAATTGGAATTGTACTCGATAAATCAGGTGGTGCGTTGGGACAAATGATTCCAGCTTTCAAGTTTGGCGTTGGATCTCCACTTGGCAGTGGGAAACAATGGATGCCGTGGATTCACATGGAAGATTTAGCACGGATGTTCATTCATGCCGCAAAAACAGACGAGATGACCGGGGCGTACAATGCTGCGGCAGAAAATCAAGTGCGCAACCGCGAATTTGGAAGATGCCTTGCTGTCGCCATGAGGAAGCCCTACTTCTTCCCTGCTGTCCCTGCATTTGCTCTGAAGCTATTACTTGGACAAATGGCTCAAATTGCACTCATGAGTACCCACATCTCGGTAGATCGAATGAAGGAAGCCGGATTTGAGTGGAAACATCCAGAACTCATCGCAGCGTTGAAAGACGTCTTGGGTAAATAAAAAAGGCCGCGCATGGAACTAACACCACACGCAGCCAGAATTCACTGAACCTGAACTTAATTCTTCGCAGTCAAGTCTACTGAAAGGAGGATGTAATCGTCGATCAATTGATCTTTAGTTACACCTTCTACGCCTGTAGAAGCGTACATAACTCCCCATTTTTTGCGGTCAATAGAGAACTGTGGAGTATCGAATGATACCATACCATCAACTACCTCTACGTTCGCTGGGATAGTGATGTTGTTCGTCTTGTCCTTCATGGTAAGGTTACCCTTCACGATGTGAGAAGTCTCTCCATCCGTGTTCGCCATTACGTCAGTAATTTCAAATTTAGCAGTTGGGTAAGTACCTACTGAGAAGAAGTCGTCGCTTGAAAGGTGGCCGATGAGCTTACCGTAGTCTTCGCTGTCTTTCTCGTAATCCGTAGCGTGAATAGTGTTCATGTCGATCACAAAAGAACCGCCTACGAGCTCTCCGTTCTCTACTTGAAACTCACCTTCGGTGATTTGGATAGTTCCATCATGACCCCAATCTACATTGGTTTTGAAACCTCTCCAGTTGATTTGTGCGCTCTCTGGAGCTACAGCGTAAACTGCTGCTGCCTCGGTTTGAGCTACTTCCTGTGCTGATGTAGTTTCAGCTTCTGATTCTGATGCGTTGTTACATGCTACCATCGATGTGGCCATGGCTGCAATCGCAAGTGCTTTAAGTGCTTTCATTGTTCTAATGGTTCAAAATTGAATTGTTTTGACAGTCCAAATATAGAATAGATTTCACAATTAATGTTACAACATCATTATTATTTGTTAGAACATTGATGTTTAGACAATTAGAAAACTTGCGGGTGTCGAATATTCTATTTATATTGATATCATAATCATATCATTATAAAATAATCATGGAAAAAACACGCAATTCAAGCACCGCCATAGGCTGGTTAATGGTTCTCATAGAAGTCTGCCTCATCGGGGCATTCATTTACATGGGAGTGAATCGTCAGTTCTGGTTTTTGGCATTCATCCCTGTATGGCTCGTATTCCTATTTGGTTTCGTTGTATTGAATCCAAATGAATCAGCCGTCTTAACATTTTTCGGTGCTTACAAAGGCACCATCAAAGCCAACGGTCTGTTTTGGGTCAACCCACTCATGGTCAAAAAGAAGGTATCACTTAGAGCTCGTAACCTCGACAGTGAGCCAATCAAGGTGAATGACAAGCTCGGTAATCCCATTATGATTGGGGTTGTACTTGTGTGGCGTGTTCGCGATACGTTCAAAGCGAGTTTTGAAGTAAACGACTTTGTCGAGTTTGTGTACGTTCAAACGGATGCAGCCATCCGCAAACTAGCTACCTCCTACCCTTATGACAATTTCGACGATGAAGAGTCGGAAATTTGTCTGCGTAGCGATATTGAAGAGGTAAACGATGTTCTCGAGACCGAGATCACCGAACGTCTCGCCATCGCCGGGATTGAGGTAATGGAGGCGCGAATCTCGCACCTAGCCTATGCTTCAGAAATTGCTGGAGCGATGCTTCAACGCCAGCAGGCCACAGCGGTAGTGGCCGCACGCCGCCGAATTGTGGAAGGCGCGGTAGGCATGGTCGAACTTGCTCTAGAGGAGCTTGGTCAGAAAGAAATTGTGGAGCTAGACGATGAGCGAAAAGCCGCCATGGTAAGCAACTTAATGGTTGTACTCTGCGCCGAAAAGTCAGCATCACCCGTTGTAAATACTGGATCTCTTTATTAATGACAACCTACTCATCCGTACAAAGGCCACCTTCATGGGTGGCCATCCTAATCGTAACCACGTTCCTGGTTTCGATTCTCACCATAGTGGGGACCTCCCATGAGGCCATCGGTCAATATCTTTCTGGAGACGGAGAGTTTTATCGCGAAGGTCAAGAGGCCTTTTGGGCCCTCATCGGTGTAGGGTTGCTGGAAATAGGTTTGTACTTTTTATTCCTTCGGTCTCCCCTTCATCTTCGCATGAATCCTGAAGGCATCCATTATAAACTCTTCCCATTTGTAGTATCTGAAAAGACTATCCCTTGGGGAGAAGTAGAAAAAGTGGTTTTCAGAAAAATTCATCCCTTGACGGATTTCGGAGGATGGGGATATCGCCGTAGTTTCTCTGGAAAAAGAGGATACATTATGAAAGAAGGCCCAGCTATGGAAATTCATTTCAAAGCAAGAAGCTACCAACTTGTGCTCACGCTCAACGATGCCGCGAAAGCCAAAAGTGTAGCAGATAAATTCGCAACCACAGCAACTCCTTAAGCTATGGCTAAGAAGAAAGCATTTGCCCTTCGTCTCGATCCCGACGTCCACGCTGCCCTAGAAAAATGGGCCGCGGACGAATTCAGAAGTGCTAATGGTCAAATCGAATACCTCCTTCATAAAGCCCTTAAAGAAGCGGGGCGATTGCCTGGGAAATAGAACTGTAGCATCCGTAGGTTGTTTTGTACCTTTCTATCGTATTAAGTTAACACAACCTACTCATGCGGAAGCTACTAACCGGCGTGCTCGCTCTGTGCGCGCCCTTTTTACTCTCTGCCCAAAGCACAGAAGATCTTCAAATAGATCGCCTTGGCCAAATGGAATGGCGAAACATTGGTCCCTTTAGAGGCGGCCGTTCCTGCGCCGTAACTGGGGTTCCCAACGAACCTCAACACTTTTATTTTGGCTCTACCGGAGGTGGAGTGTGGGAAACCACAGATGGAGGTGGATCTTGGGAAAATATTTCAGACGACTTCTTCGGAGGATCCGTAGGAGCGATAGCCGTCTCATCATCAGACCACAACATTATATATGTGGGAATGGGTGAAGAAACCGTTCGCGGCAACGTGAGCAGCGGTGATGGAATTTGGAAGAGTACCGATGCCGGACAAACGTGGACGTTCGCCGGACTTCCCGCCACCAAGCACATCGGAAGAATTCGCATCCACCCTACCGATCCAAATACGGTATTTGTCGCAGCCATGGGTGATTTGTACAAGGACACTCAAGAGCGTGGCGTTTACAAGTCTACCGATGGCGGAACAACTTGGAAGAAGGTTCTTTTTTCCGATGCCGGATCAGGTGCTGTAGATATAGCTTTCGACCCCTTTAATCCTAGACATCTTTATGCCACTACTTGGACGATCCGACGCAATCCTTGGTCGCTTTCGAGCGGCGGAGCCGGTTCTGCTCTTTGGAAAAGTACAGATGGAGGCGAGTCCTGGGAAAGCATTTCCGACAACAATGGTTTCGCGAAGCAAATGCTCGGCATTATTGGCATTGCGCCAAGTCCAGCGCAGAGAGGACGACTCTATGCCATGGTGGAAGCACGGGACGGAGGGCTCTTCCGAAGTGACGATGGCGGTGAAAACTGGACCAAGGTTAACGACGACCGCAACCTACGTCAGCGTGCCTGGTATTACACCAGAATTTATGCTGATCCGCATTTAGCCGATCGCGTATATGTCATGAATGTAGGTTTCCATGTTTCTAACGACGGCGGAAACTCCTTTGCAAGAAAAGGTACACCACACGGCGATCACCACGACTTATGGATTGCGCCGGATGACAATAATAGACTCATCGTGGGAGACGACGGCGGCGCTCAAGTGAGTTACGATGCGGCAGAGAACTGGTCTACCTACATGAACCAACCTACCGCCCAATTCTACAGAGTAACCACAGACGATCACTTCCCTTTCAGAATTTATGGCGCCCAACAAGACAATTCAACTGTCCGAATTGCACATCGCAGCACGGGTTGGGTGATTTCTGAAGATGATTGGGAATCGACCGCCGGTGGTGAAAGTGCACACATCGCTGTTAAACCTGATGACAACGACGTAGTTGTGGGAGGCTCGTACGGAGGGTTCCTTACGCGAATGAATCACAGAACGGAGGCCATGCAAACCATCCACGTGTGGCCGCTCAACCCGCTTGGACATGGTGTAGAAGACATGAAGTACCGATTCCAATGGAATTTCCCGGTATTCTACAGCCCACATGACCCAAATGTACTTTATGCCGCATCTCAACACTTGCACAGAAGCACCGATGGAGGCCGTTCTTGGGAAGTAATTTCACCAGACCTTTCCACAAACGACAGCGCAAAGCAAGTATCAAGTGGAGGTCCAATTACGAAAGACAACACAGGCGTAGAATACTACTGTACCATTTTCGCTGCCGTGGAATCTCCTGCCGTAAAGGGTCTTCTTTGGGCGGGAAGTGATGATGGCTTAATCCACGTTTCTCGCGATAACGGTGAAAATTGGGAAAACGTTACTCCTTCTGGGATGCCCGAGTGGATGCGCATCAATAGTATTGAAGTTGATCCGTTCAACGAAGGGGGACTTTATGTTGCAGGGACACGATATCAACTCGGTGATTATCAACCATACCTGTACTATACTTCAGATTATGGTCAGAGTTGGAAACGAATAGACAATGGAATCGACCGAGGACATTTCACTCGTGTGGTGAGAGCTGATGCTGACAGAGAAGGCCTGCTCTACGCAGGAACAGAAAACGGTCTCTACCTCAGCGTTGACAATGGAAAGAGTTGGAAAGCTTGGCAGTTGAATCTACCGATTGTTCCTATCACCGATTTAACGCTTAAAGACAAGCATCTTATTGCCGCAACTCAGGGAAGAAGCTTTTGGGTTCTCGATGATTTGAGTCCGCTTCATCAATGGTCAGAAGATGCTCAATCAAACAATTTCACTGTATACACGCCAAATAGAAGTTGGTTGATGGAAGGTGGTAGAGCTCAACCGCAGCGCACAGTTGGTCAGAATCCATATCCAGGTGTGGTCATTCCGTATTTCTTGAACAAGATTGATACGGGTGATGCGGTTTACTCTGTAAAAATCATGGACAGTGATGGAGTACTCGTTCGAGAATACAGCAGTGATGCAGAAAAGAATGAGAACAAATGGAGTCCGAAAGAAGGTGCAGCACAGTTCCAATGGGACCTCACCTACGAGGGTGCTAAGCGAATTCCAGGAATGATCCTCTGGTGGAGTTTCTTGGATGGCCCTACGGCTATTCCTGATACCTACACATTCCGATTCAATATGAATGGAGATTCCGTAGATGTTCAAGCGGTGGTCGAGGCCGATCCTCGCTGGGAGGCTAATCGAGATGACCTAAAGGCTCAATTCGAATTCCTACTCGAGATTCGCGATCAAATGACGTTGATGCATCAGACCATTGAGGATATCAGAACTTTGAGAAGCCAGATGGATCTGGTTCTTCAGAATATTGAAGACGAAGAATTGAGCGCAAGTGGAGAATCCATTAAGGAAGAATTGACTTCCATTGAGGAAACCTTCTATCAAACTAAAAATAGAAGTGCACAAGACCCGTTGAATTATCCAATCCGCTTAAATAATCAGTGGGGGCACCTAGGAAGCCTCGCTTCGATGGGCTTGCAGCGTCCAACCCAACCTATGTACGATGTAAAAGCTGAACTCCGAGCGCAGATCGACGAGCAGATGGAGATTTACCATCGTATCATTGAGACTGACATCCCGGAGTTCAACAGAAGTCTGCGTGAAGCAGAGGTTGAATACCTTCACGTAGATTAGAACACGACTCTAAGTCCGACAGTAGAATTGAATCCTCCAGCAATGGAGGGTTCATCTGCTGCGACTTCCATCCCTCCTATACCTCCGAGTTCGATGAAGTAGCTCACGGGTGATTGTCCAGATACGTGCGTATTGAATTCGAACCCAAATCCACCACTGCCACTAATGGCACCTGTTTCCCAATCTTCGGGTCCCCATGCTAGGTAGCTCAAACGTCCGAAGCCATAAAGGTGAAACCAGTCCGTAATTTGACCTCCCTTAGAGCGTACACCAAGTTGAAGGATTCCATAAGGTTCCCACGGATTGGATACATCTACGAAGTTTGAACGAAACTGTTGTTGGTAGGTCAGATCTACGCTCAGGAAGCTGAAATACTCAGGCGAATTGAGGGTGAACCCAAATCCGAAGTCGTTGCCCCATTCGGTAAGTTGGAAGCCAAAACCCCAGCCATTTCTGGGCTTTTCTTGCATTTGGGCGTTTGATGTCACTTGAATCCCCAACATGAGGATGAGTAGAATAGTTAGCTTTTTCATTTTTGTTGATGTTTGATGTATTTCGTGATGGCCGCAACGTACTTTTCGAAGGCCTCCCGACCTTTCTTCGTGATCTTGCAGGTAGTGAGCGGGTAATTGTTCTTAAAACCCTTCTCTACCGTGAGATACTCGGCGTCTTTTAGTTTGTTGATTTGCACGCTTAGGTTACCTCTCGTGGCTCCCGTGTTCTCGAGCAACCAGTTGAAGTCAGCATCCTCTACACCGGCCAATAGTGTTACAATTTGGAGGCGCAGTTGAGTGTGCAAAAGTGGATCTAAATCAGGCAGCATTGTTCTTGGCTTCTGAATTCTTCAAGGCGTATCCAGGAATGAGGTATCCGACAGCAAGGCTGATCATGAGCATGATGAGCATCGTTGGGAAATGTAGAAACTCCGAACTCCAAAGAATACATACAGCTGAAATAATCCAGCATGCAACGCCACCGTAGATAAGCGGACGAAACTTTAGAATCCCTCCAGAAATGAAGGTTCCCATACCATATAGGGCAATGATGAGCACATATGCTAGGCTCCAATTCTGCGTAGCTCCCATCAATATGGCCAGCACCATCATGGCCCCGAAGGCCATCCAGACGATTTTCATGGCAGACTCAATAAATGAAGTGTGTCCTTGTCGAGCATGCGCCTTTCTCGAATACACCGCACTTGCAATTCCTCCAAGTACGCCCATAACCGGCCAAACAATCGGATGCCAATCAGATTTCATGTAAGTGAGAAGGAAGTATTCCACTCCAGCGGCACCTAGCGCTAACCAGCCCCACATCAGATAATAGAACGATCCTTCCTGAAGGTTTCGTTTCGTTTTTGATACCATCTCAGCAATTACCGATAGGCTATCTTCTGGTTTTAATGTCTTTTCCATTTTGGTTGTATTGTTTGATTACAATGCAAATATATAAACTAGTTTATGTTATAAACAAGTCTACGAATAAAAAAGTGCCTTGATAATCAGGCACTTTTGGTATTTAGCTAGTATTTACGAGGCTTCGCGCTCCTTAAATTGCATTTCATAAAGTCGGGCGTAATACCCTCCTTTTGCCAAGAGCTCATCGTGTTTACCTTCTTCTACCACCTTGCCTTTGTCCATCACGAGTATCTTATCCGCGTTTTGGATTGTCGCCAATCGGTGGGCAATCACTATGCTCGTTCTACCTTCTGTGATCAGGTCGGTGGCATTCTGAATCAACTGCTCGGTATGGCTGTCGATACTTGACGTAGCCTCATCAAGAATAAGAATAGGAGGATTGGTTACATAGGCTCTAAGGAAGGATAAAAGCTGACGTTGACCCGCGCTAATCATTTGTCCGCGCTCTTTCACATTGTACTCGTATTCCTCTGGAAGCTGACGAACGAACTCGTCCACGCCGATCTTCTTCGCGGCATCCACTATATGCTCCATTGGGATATCTTCCCTCAAGGTAATGTTGTTATAAATGCTGTCGCTGAACAAGAATACATCTTGGAGAACAAGCGCAAAGTGAGATCTGAGGTTTTCCAGCTTTAGGTCGGTAATCTCTGTACCATCAAGGGATACACTTCCTTTTTGGTATGGATAGAATCCCATCAACAGACTGATGATTGTAGATTTACCAGCTCCTGTGGCGCCTACAATGGCCAGTGTTTCCCCTGGCTCTACGCTAAAGCTTACTCCGCGCAACACTGGTTCATCCGGAACATACGCGAAATGGACGTCTTTAAACTCTATTCGGCCATTTACCTCGTGAACTTCAGATTTCCCTTCGGGCTCTAGAGCTTCTTCTCTATCCAAAAGCTTCAACACGCGCTCACTCGCCACCATACCCATTTGCAGGGTGTTGAATCGATCGGCAAGCTGACGAAGCGGACGGTAGAGGGCGTTGATGAACATGATGAACGCGAGCAACGTACCAATCGTAATCGAATCGTTGAATTGTGACGTATCCCACCCCATCATCTTGTAGAAGCCTTGTTGAAGTGTCCATGAGTCAATGCTGTTGATTGCAGCCCAGCCGCCGTAGCCCATTGCCAAACCGATGCTAATGGCCGACAAAATTTCGATGAGCGGAAGGAAAATGGAGAAATACCAAATGGAGCGAATATTCGCTTTGCGGTGACGGTTATTGATAACCTTGAACTTATCCATTTCGGCCTTCTCGCGGTTAAACATCTGCACGACGTTCATACCAGATATATGCTCTTGTACGAAAGCGTTCAGCGCAGCTACTTCGTTTCTGACATCGGAGAAGGTCTTTTTAATTGCCTTTTGGAACCAACGAGTAGCGATGTACAGCACGGGAACTACCGATAGGGATATCAATACCAACTTCACATCGAAGAACCAGAACATGGCGAACACCATGACGATAATCTTGAACAAATCGCCAAAGATGACGAGCACACCTTCAGCGAAGATGCTGGCAATGGTTTCAATATCACTTACTGCGCGCGTTACAAGCGTGCCTATTGGCGTCTTATCGAAGAAACCGAGCTTGAAGCGTGTAATGCGATCGAAGAGTTGCATTCGGATATCGCGGATAATGGATTGTCCGAGATAATTCGCCGCATAGGTAAATAGGAACTGGAAAATTGATTCAGCAACAAGTACTGCAAAAATCAAAAGGGTGATGTTGAGCAAACCGACCTCATCGCCTTCAAGAATGTAATTATCGATTGCCCTTTGCGTAAGAATCGGGCGTGTGGTACTCAAGGCACCGAGTAGTAGCGTGATGCTAAATGCTCCCCAGAAAATCTTCTTGTATGGAGCCACGTACGTGAGTACGCGTCGGAATAATTTAAGGTCAAACGCCTTGCCGCTTACTTTATCAGCCATGAATTATGTTATCCGTAATTGAATCGGGATATATGACCTCAGAAAGGTACAACCCTTCTGCGGGAGCAGACACACCTGCTTCATTTCTATTTCCCGATTCCAATATTTCTTTAAACTGTTGAAGGGTATGCTTCCCCTCTCCTACTTCTACGAGCGTGCCTACAATGGCACGTACCATGTTCCTCAGGAATCTATCCGCCCGAATGTGAAAAACCCATTCGTCGCCTACTTGTTCCCAATAAGCCGCACGAACATCACATAAGGTAGTCTTAACATCGGCATCAGCCTTACAAAAACAGGCAAAATCGCTGTATTCAAGCAACATAGCCGCAGCTTCTTTCATTGCTGATAAATTGAGGTCTCTCTGAAACGACCAGGCTTGTCCAACCGAGAAGGGATTCTTCACCCTGGCAATTCGATAGACATAGGCTCGTTCGGTTGCCGAAAATCGAGTATGAGCTTCCAAGTTGACTTCGTACAAGCGTTTCAAGGCAATCTCTGTAGTGAGGAAGCGATTCAACTTGTACAGCGCATCTTCCGTAGATTCAATTCGAGCGTCTAGTTCGAAGTGCGCCACCATGTGCGTCGCGTGAACTCCCGTATCTGTCCGTCCCGCTCCAATGACGTACACCTCTTCTCGGAAGAATTTCGAAAATACCTCAATCAATTCTCCCTGAACTGTGCGGTCTTTCGGCTGTACTTGCCACCCCTTGAAGTTTGATCCGTCGAACGAAAGTTCTACGAAGTACCTGTGCGCCTTTGGTTTGTTTGTAGTTTCGGACATTCGTGCAAAAGTACATAAAGCCCGACGTGAAACGCATACTACTTCTTTCGGATACGCACAGTTACCTCGACGAGCGCATTCTTCACCATGCCAGTAAGGCTGATGAAGTGTGGCATGCTGGGGATATTGGCGACTTGAGAGTTACCGACGACCTCAAAGAAGTGTCAAAAGTAAGGGCGGTGTATGGAAACATTGACAACCAGAAGGCGCGTGCAGAATGGCCATTGCACAATGAGTTCGAGGTAGAGGGACTCAAGGTATGGATAACGCATATCGGAGGATATCCCGGAAGATATGCTCCAGGCATTACTGAACTGATGTCGGTGAAGAAGCCCGGATTATTCATCACAGGGCACAGCCATATTCTGAAGGTTCAAATGGACAAGCGATTTAATCTTCTCCACATGAACCCTGGAGCCGCGGGCATTCATGGATTTCACAAAATGCGCACGATGCTTCGCTTCACTGTTGAGAACGGCAAAGTAGATAACCTGGAGGTTATCGAATTAGGACCAAGGGGAAAAATCGATTAACGAAGTCGATCTGCGGAGCGAACAAGAAGTTCATCCTTCTGGATACCGCGATTGGCGAGTACAATTAGGATAACGTTGATCAACGGCATAGCCATGCCCAGCTTTCCAGTTACAACTACATCTTCAGGTTGACCGATCCAATCCCACATGAGAAGCCCAAAAAGGACGAAGGAGAGGATGATAGCTATTCTATTGAGAACGACTTGAAGTCTTCTATTCTTAAAATTGAATACGTTGGCAATGCTGATGCCGGCGCATAGTCCAGACATCATGAGAAGCAGCCCGTCTTCCTTGAGGTAGACAGACGTTTCATTCACGAGATAAACAGGTAGAAAGTACATGCCGGCCGACATAGCGAGGGCCGAGAGTAGCATATAAACGGATTGAATACGTTGTAGCATTTCTCAGATTTCTATTTGATGGCAAAGTTGTCAAAAAATCGTTCGCCAATAACCAATAAGACTGATTTTATCGTATAATTGCAAGGTGTCCCTGTCGACACACCATTCCACAAATTAAATTTACTCCCCCTTCTCCGTGCATTCTGCATCATTCGTAAGAAGGTTGAGTCCATTGATATCCCATCACATTTTTTCGTTTTACAACGAGTGCACATGTACACAAAAGCTGATTTAGCAGAAAAGAAACTTCCTGAACTCAAGGAAATTGGCATCGCATTGAATATTCCTAAGGCGCGCTACATGCGTAAGCCAGAGCTCATTGAAGCCATTGTAGGAGGCGATAAACCAGCGGGCGAGGCTGCCCCTAAGTCTGATTCAACCCCAAGTGAGTCAACCCCTGAAGCTCCTCGTGAAAACTCACGCGAACGCCGACCAAGAAAGCAAGCTCCATCATCTGAAGAAGGCGAGAACAAGGAGAATAGCGATAATAGCGACCAAGGCGGCCAGCAAAACAACGACCGCCGACAGCAACGCCAACGTCGCGACAACCAGAACAACAACGATAACAACGACCGTAACCGTCAGAACGATCGCCGCGATCGCAACGACAACCGCAACGAAAATCGGAACGATAATCGGAATCAAAACCGAAACCGAAATCAAGATCAAAACCAGAACAGAAATCAAAATCGCAATCAGAACGATCGCAAACCAAAGCGTCCTGAATACGAGTTTGATGGAATCATTGTAACTGAAGGCGTACTAGAAATTATGCCTGACGGATATGGATTCCTTCGTTCTTCCGACTACAATTACCTCAACTCACCAGACGACGTTTACGTTTCACAAAGCCAAATCAAATTGTTTGGCTTGAAAACTGGTGATACCGTACGAGGTCAGGTTCGTCCACCTAAAGAAGGCGAAAAGTATTTCCCCCTTACTCAAATCGCCAAGATCAATGGCCGTGAGCCAGATTACGTGCGAGATCGCGTAGCTTTCGAACACCTCACTCCTCTCTTCCCGAATGAGAAGTTCGATATTACAGCGAGAAAGGGAACCTTGAGCACGAGAGTTATCGACCTCTTCTCCCCAATCGGAAAAGGACAACGTGGACTTATCGTTTCTCAACCTAAAACAGGTAAGACCACTCTACTCAAAGAAGTTGCAAACGCCATTGCAGCCAATCACCCTGAGGCTTACATGATTATTCTTCTCATCGACGAACGTCCGGAGGAAGTTACCGACATGGCCAGAAGTGTGAATGCCGAAGTAGTGGCATCAACCTTTGATGAACCGGCAGACCGACACGTTCGTGTAGCCAATATCGTTCTTGAGAAAGCTAAGCGAATGGTGGAATGTGGACATGATGTGATCATTCTTCTCGACTCCATTACTCGTCTAGCTCGAGCGTACAATACCGTTTCCCCAGCATCAGGAAAAGTACTTTCGGGTGGTGTGGATGCCAATGCATTGCACAAGCCTAAGCGCTTCTTTGGTGCAGCTCGTAATATTGAAGACGGTGGTTCACTTACCATTCTTGCTACGGCTCTAATTGATACCGGCTCTAAGATGGATGAGGTGATCTTCGAAGAATTCAAGGGTACGGGTAACATGGAAATGCAGCTCGACCGTAAGATTTCTAACCGTCGTATTTACCCTGCCATCGACCTCATGTCGTCTGGCACACGTAAAGAAGATATGTTGCTGAATCCTGACGTCCTTGGTCGCATGTACATCTTACGTCGCCACTTGGCCGACATGACTCCAGTGGAGGCAATGGAATTCATGCACGATCGAATGTCAAAGACTCAAAACAACGAAGAGTTCCTCATCAGTATGAACGGATAATTGTCTCAAAATTGAGCGCTTAGTTTTGAACATGAAGTGCAGTTGTACGTTACCTTTATAACAGCATTTAGCAGTTTCAAAACCTAAGTTCACACAATATGAGACGTTACGTAATTTCATCAATTAGCATTCTAGCAATCAGCGCCTTAGCTGTATCATGCGGCGGCGATGGAGACTCGAAAGAAACTACTCCACCACCACCTCCACCGACAGAAGAAACTCCAGACACTCCGGCGGAAACAACCTCCGAGGTGCTTGAAGTGACCATCGAAGGAAATGACCAAATGCAGTTCAACATGGACCTCATCGAGGCCTCTGCTGGTCAGACCGTTCGCTTGACACTCAAAAATGTTGGAGAGTTGCCGGTTGAGCAAATGGGCCACAACTGGACGTTGTTCGCAAAGGGCGTTGACGCTAATGCATACGCATCAGAAGCCTTGAATCACAAGGACAATGGATACCAGGTACCAGGTAAGGAAAGCGATGTAATTGCATTCACTTCGATTATCGGTCCTGGAGAATCTGAAACCATCGAATTCAAAGCTCCAAGTGCCGGGATCTACAAGTTCGCTTGCACATTCCCTGGTCACGTAGGAATTATGAATGGTAAGATGATAGTGAAGTAAATCTTCGCTTCAAGCAAAATCAAAAGCCGCGCTACTCAGCGTGGCTTTTTTCTTTTACACCACTGAGGAAGAAGAACGTAGCGAGCGCGATAAATGCCATAGTGATTCCACCTGACACAAAAGGAGTTTGATAGTGAATCTCGTAAAGGAGTCCTCCTACAAAAGGTCCAACCACTCGCGCAAGTGATGATACTCCTTGATTCACGCTCAAGATTGTTCCTTGTTCAGAACTACTTGATAAAGTAGAGAGCAAAGAACTCATGGTTGGTGTGAAGAAGGCCATTCCGAGAGACATACAAATGATGAAGAAGAACTCGTACGGAATGAAATATTCTTCTGGAACGAGGCTCAGGCCAGAGAGACCTACACCTACGAGTATGATACCGTAAACCAAGAGTCTCTTATCGGACAAACGCTTCTGAAACCAGCCTATAAAGCCTCCTTGAATGATGAAGGCCACACTACCGATGAAGGCGAACATATACCCGACCTCTTTCTCTGTCAGATTGTAGATATTTTCCCAAAGCAATGCCGCCATGGCTTGCATCATGGCAAACGCTGACATGAAGACGAAGGTAATGAGCATCAAACCGCCAATGGCGCGTGTTCTTGAAGCGCGAATGATCTCCATTATAGGGTTCTTGAAAAGCGGCCTATTCACATCTCTCTTCACATTTTCAGGCTCTTTCAGGAATCTCCAAGCCAAAAGAACATTGGCAAATGAAATTCCGGCAGCGATGTATCCCACCCATGAGAATCCGAGCGACTCGTAAATAACTCCACCCAAGAAAGGCCCAATAACAAAGCCTAATCCGAATGCGGCACCGATGTATGCAAAGGCTCGCTTTCTGTTCTCTGGCGCAACCACATCACTGATATACGCTTGTGCAACACCGATGTTTGCACCGCCAATACCGCCCAGGCCTCGTGCTACTAGTAATAAAAGTAAGGTAGTAGCTTGGCTAAAGACCAAGTAACTAATTCCGGTGATCGTAGCGGTAATCACAATCACGGGACGTCGACCTATGCGATCGCTAAGTCCACCAAGTAAAGGCGCAAACAAGAATTGCATGAGGGAAAAAATCCCGATGATAATTCCGATGAGGCTCTCAGAAAGTTCAAGCTGGTTTTCGGCATAGACAGGAAGAATGGGGATTATGAGTCCAACACCAATCAGGTCTACAAAGACCGTCAGAATGATAATTAGGATTCCCTTGTTCTTAAACAACTTCTATGCTTTGGTGGTCCGCGCGAATGCGCATGTTATCGTGTCCAGCAATGACGTTTTGGAAGTATTGCTTCGACTCCGCCAAATGTACATCACGATTTGGATATCTCGAGGAATAATGACCTAGAATCAGGCAGCGTACCTGTGCTGCATGGGCGATTTGTGCGGCATCGCCAGCTGTGCTGTGCTTGGTTTGAGTAGCGAGATCTCTCTCAGCCTGAGTAAATGTAGCCTCGTGATAAAGCACATCAACTTCCGAAATCTCTTCTACCTTATCAGGGTTATAGCAGGTATCCGACCAGAATGCATACGAAAGAGGTCTCGGTGGATCCACAGTCAGTTTCGCATTGGGGATGACCTCCCCTTGTTCATTCTCCCAGTCCATGCCGCGCTGAACAGCAGCCCTTTCATGCTTAGGAACTCCGTATTTCTCAACCGCATCTCTATCTATACTCCTCGGGTTGTGCTTTTCTATAAACTTGAACCCAGTAGTGGCAATTCCGTGGATGAGCGGAATGGAGTACACTTCAACTTTATTCGTTTCCGCTACCAATTCTGCTTTATCTGGATTGGTAACATGAAACACAAGAGGATATGTCAACCATGTTTTTGATGCCTTCAGCTGAACATGAATAATTTCTTCTAGAGGTTTTGGGCCATAAATATGGAGCTCTTTCTTTCTGCGTTGCAGGTGAAAGCTAGAGATTAATCCAACCAGTCCGAAGTAATGATCCCCATGGAGGTGACTAATGAAGATGTGATTGATCCGGCCCGTTTTAACTCTATGCCTACGAAGCTGCTGTTGAACTCCCTCACCGCAATCAATCAAAAAAAGCTGCTCACGCATGGTGAGCAGCTGACTTGTTGTATACTGTTCTGAAGTAGGTGTGGCTGAGGCGCAGCCGAGAATGATTAACTCAAAGGCCATCTCTTACAATCAAACGGCCGGTATGCACCTTTCCGTTTACACTGAATCTGTAGAGATACATGCCTTCTGGCCAATTTTCGCGGTTGATTTGAACGTTGTTTGTTCCTGCAGTTGACATACCTGTTTTACGCGTAACTACGCGACCTGTGATATCCATCAACTCGAACTTCCACTGACGTGCAGTAGTCGTTTCAAACTTCACACGCACATGACTTTGTGCAGGGTTTGGTCCTACAACTGGCTCGGTGATAAGGTTTTCGATCAAGCTCACGCTGGCATCAACGGTGAGTTCAATGTACACAGAGAAGGTGTCTGAAATTGAGCCAAACTGACCGAGGTTAGCGAAGGCTTCAATATCAGCCTCCATGAGCACTGTGCTTGTTGCGCTTGGTGACGTACCTGAGAAGATGAAACATCCGTCGGCACCACCTGGCCAAGAGCAATTGCCATTGTCACAGGCGTAGTTTAACCAAGAGGGCATGTTGCGAACGCCTAAAACGCGCATGGAATCAATATCTGCCGTAATAGTACCGCCTCCAAAGGCAATCGTGGTATCACTTGGTACAACGATATGTAGGGTGTGTGAATAGCTTCTGTTGAAATTCACGGAAGGAAGCACATAAATCGTGTCGTTCTTCACAGAACCTCCGGCAGAAGGATAAATACCTGGGGAAGTGGTTGGTGGGTTTGGAGTACACTGCGCATAGGATGCGAGTGTTATTCCGAGTGCAAAGAGAGTGGTGTAGAGTTTTTTCATAAAGCGATCTTAACTAATCAAATGTACGTATTAAATACGCGCTGAAGTGACGGTCAAATCCGCTTTTGCCAAACTTTATGAAAATTATTCCTCGTTTTCTGAAAGCCAATCGAGGGCTTCTTGATGAGATTCCACCATTATGCATTCTTCACTGAATAGAAAATGGTGTGCACCTCGCATGATGAAAACCATGGCGTGTCCCTCTTCAAACCATTCATCTTGAACAGCCTCGAGTTCTTCGGGGTCTTCAATTACCTCGGGAGTTTTGAGGTTGATAAAGCAATTCTGAGGTTCTTGCTTCTTGAGAAGCGCGCGGAGTTGGTCTACATCAGATGCTCCAAACTCGTCGCCCCCAAAACGGAAGACGAGAATAGAATCCTTGATTTCGAACTTGAAAGACATATTGAGCGTCAGCTAGATTGTTCTTCTGAGGAACGTACTCCTCTATTAGCCAATAAATATAATACGGCCATTCGAATTGCCACACCGTTTTCTACTTGTTGTAGAATAAGTGCTTGTTCTGAGTCAGCAACTTCAGAAGTAATTTCAACTCCTCGGTTAATCGGCCCAGGGTGCATGATCGTGATAGGCTTCTCTAGGCGCTTTAGTCGCTCCATGTTTACCCCATATTGCATCGTATACTCGCGAATGCTCGGGAAATACTTGATGTCCATTCTTTCGTGCTGAACTCGAAGCATGTTCGCCACATCGCACCATGCAAGGGCTTTGTCTAGATCCGTTTCCACCTTCACGCCCAGCGTGTGAATGTACTTCGGTAGAAGTGTGGACGGTCCGCATACCATCACTTCGGCTCCCAACTTCTGAAGGCAGAAAATGTTGGAAAGTGCTACTCTTGAGTGAAGGATGTCTCCCACAATTACGACTTTCTTGCCATTGACATCTCCTAGACGTTCGCGGATAGAATAGGCGTCGAGCAATGCTTGCGTGGGATGTTCGTGTGTTCCGTCGCCTGCATTCACAATGGCTGCGTCGATATGTTTACTGAGAAACTGTGCAGCACCAGGGTTAGGGTGACGCATAACCACCATATCGACTTTCATCGAAAGGATGTTATTTACGGTATCAATCAGTGTCTCTCCTTTTGAAACAGAGGACGATGATGCAGAAAAATTCACAACATCTGCGGAAAGCCTCTTCTCGGCGAGTTCAAAGCTTAATCGTGTCCTGGTACTATTCTCAAAGAACAGATTGGCAATGGTAATATCTCTGAGGGAAGGAACCTTCTTAATAGGGCGATTAATCACCTCTTTGAACTGGTCGGCCGTTTTAAAAATGAGTTGGATGTCGTCGGCAGTGACGTCCTTAATTCCCAGTAAATGGCTTACGCTCAGCTCACTCATCATTTCTACTTTGAACGATAGAAACTCGGTTCATTTCATCTGTATCATCCCATTCTACAAGTACTCGCTCAGAGGCGATGGAGTCGACTTGTCGACCCACATAATCGGGTTGAATAGGAAGTTCTCTGCTAAATCTTCGGTCTACAAGAACGAGAAGTTCGATTTCGGAAGGGCGTCCGAAAGAAAGCACTGCATCCAATGCTGCTCGGATAGATCTTCCGGTAAAGAGCACATCATCCACAAAAACCACACGCTTGCCTTCGATGAGGAAGTCGATTCTTGTTTGGTTTGCCTTTAAGGGAGAATCTCTTCGACGAAAATCGTCGCGATAAAAAGTGGTATCCAGTCTGCCAGTAGGAATATCTGAAATGCCGTACTGTGACTTGAGGATATCTGAAAGTCTGGAGAGTAGTGGTAAACCGCGCGGTTGAAGGCTAATAAGAACGGTATTCTCGAAATCGGAATGGTTCTCAACGAGTTGGCAGGCCAGCCTGTTGAGGATGACGTCAATTTCCTTAGGGCCTATTAGATTCTTCGTAATCATAGTTCCGCTGGCGAAGATAGAAATAAATGTATCCGCAATTTGAAATTTATCTACTAGGGTTGAGATGGGATAATGAAAAACAGGTGGTTTCAAAAAAGAAAAAATACTGGAGACCGCTGTCGGAGAAATCAAACTTTACAAGTAAAAGTGTAGCTTTGAGGAGATGAACTCTTATATCTTTTCACACATGAAAAAAACGTGGTTGGCAATTTTTGCCGTAGCGGGAATGCTCGTAGCTTGTAACAATGCAGGTTCAGAAGGAGGAGAAGAAACGACTCCAGAAACTGAAATGCAGGCTGAAAACGAAGGAACTGAAATGGAAGCTGATCATGCAGATCACGCAGATCACGCGGATCACGCTGACCATGCTGACGATGCTGAAGACATGTCTTCTGAAGAGCCAGCAAACGAAGTTGAAGAAACAATGGAAGAAGTTGAGAAGGCTGTTGAAAAAGGACAGGACAACTCTGAAGCCATGCAAACTGAAGTTCGCGAAGTACAAAGCGGTGAAGGTCTATCCAAGCGATAGAAAAACGGCTCTGAACAGATTGGAAGTCGCCCATTGTGGCGACTTTTTTATTTGGTCATATTTTTGGAGTGTTATCTTCGTTTCAAATAAGACACAAACCACAACATATGCGATTTCTATTCACTCTATTGCTCTCCTCTGCTTCACTCCTATCCTTCGCTCAAGGCTTGAATTACTCTCCAGCCCGCCAGCTTGTTCGCTTAGATTTGGGAATGACCATCTTCAGCGATATCGATAAGGTCGGTGGCTACGCTGGTGCAGCATATGAATACTCCTTTATGAATCACTTTGGGGCCGACGTTCATTTGAACACTTCACTTCATCACCCTACGGATTACATTGGAAACCACGCATCGCGTTGGGGAGTTGGACTCAATCTCATCGGTCGATTGTACGGATTGAAATCGCCATATGACGTTAAATTCACCGCTGGAGCACGATATGGATCTCACTTTTACACGGAGTTAGAAGAGCAGAACGGCGTTATTGTAGCAGTAGATGGTGAGCGTAGATCTGGATTCTACCCCGTTCTCGGAGCGGGTTACGAACAAAGACTAGGCGATTGGTTACTCACTCTAGAATTCAATGTCGCTTTCGAAAGTAACGTGCAAACCTTCACCTCCCTTGCCATTGGAACAGGTTACCGCTTCTAACATTTTTTGTCAGAAAATATTTACGAGAAAGGGTTGTGAGGAAATGAATGCGTAAATTCAGTGTTAGACTCACGACAACCTAACATGAGACCTGCCGGAAAAACCGCTCTGATAACATTTGCCTTCGGGATTATTTGGATTTGGGGTAGTGACTTTTTGCTGTATATCCAATCGGATGAGCCGCACTTTCATTACGACGCTGCCTTTAAGGGCACTCTTTTCGTAATGATCATTGCTGTCATCATCTACCTACTAGTCCGCAACTACCAATACAAACTCCTGACTTCCGAGAAGAGCTATCGCAAGCTTTTTAACGACAGCCCGGAACCCATCATCATTATTCGACTTCAAGATGGCGTGATTCTAGACCTGAACCCAGCCGCCGTCACGTTTTATGAATATCCCAAAAATGAGCTAGTTGGAGGCTCGATTGATGCCGTAAGAATTTCTGAAAAAGATCTTAGTGCAGGTACCGACCGACATGTTGCCCAAAGCGGTAGGAAGTATACGGTAGATTTAAAAATCAATGAGCTCGTTTACCAAGGTGAGGATGCCTTGATTATCTCAATTCATGACGTCACTGAGCGCGAAGAACTCAAAAATGCGCTGCAACAACGGGAACGATTGTACAACGCACTAGTGAAGAGTGACCGTGCATATCTGATCCGCGTGAATATGGATGGGATCTACGAATTCGTCAACGAATCCTACCAAAACGCCTTCAAACACATCAATAAGAACTTCGTAGGAATGTCCTACACCGAAACGGTTCACCCCGATGATATTCAAAAGTGTATTGAAGTAGGCCAGCAATGCATGGCTTCACCAAGCCGGATGGTTCCTGCCTCACTTCGCAAGCACGACGGAAAAGGTGGTTTTGTACGTACAACCTGGGAATACATAGCCATTCTTGATGAAGACGGAAAGGTCAAAGGGCTTCAAGGCCTCGGACGAGACGAAGCTGAACTCGATGCGGTTAAGTCAGCATTCCAAAAGAATGAAACCCGAATAAATGTAATCTTGAACAGCATCAAGGATGGTTTCTTCATCCTTGATAAAGAGCTGAATGTCGAACTCGTAAACAACGCTTTTGCTGAACTCTTGAAAGCAAGTCCGGATGAACTCATTGGAAAACCTATTTCCGAGGTAATACCGAACTGGCAGAGCACAGTCTCCTCCATCGAGATTCCAAAGGCGCTTGCTGACAATCAACTCCGACAATACGAGGCGTATAATCCGTTCTTCGACATGTGGCTAGAGATTAGCGCAGTACCGTTTGATGATGGAATGGCCGTGCTGTATCGAGATGTTTCAAAGAATAAAGAAAGCAAGTTGGCTATCGAGAAAAATGAAGCCAATCTCCAATCACTCATTAACAACACTCGTGATTTCATTTGGTCAATCGATACAAATTATATCATTCTAACAAGCAACAAGTCAATACGCGATGCTGGCGAGAAAATTGGCGGCGGCGATCTTTCTCCAGGAAACACCGTACTCACAGAGCAAGGGGATGAAAATCTTTATCACCTATTCAAGAGTTCGTACGATAGAATGCTAAGAGGAGAACATGTTCAAGGAACCTATGATGTAAGTATTTTAGGCCTAGGTGTAGACTTGGTGACCTTTAATGGATCCCCCATCCGCGATAGCGATAATAACATTATTGGTGCAGCATGTTTCGCTCAAGATGTGACCGAACAGGAGGCTCAAAAAATTGCGCTCGATAAAGAGATTGAGAGATATAATATTATCGCCGCAGTTACCAAAGATGCCATTTGGGATTATGTGGTAAATAGCGATAAGCTGACTTGGAGCACAGGATTAAAATCCTCCTACGGTTACGATCTCACTGAAACAGACCTGGATTGGTGGGGCGAAAGGGTTCACCCAGCAGATCAGCAAAAGGCTGTTGAAACCTTCGACAAAGCTCTTTCCTCGAGTTCTAATAGCTGGTCAAGTCAGTATCGTTTCAGAAAATCCAATGGCGAGTATGTTTGGGTGAACGACCGTGGTCTGTTCATTCGTGACGAAGAGGATAATGCCGTCAGGGCTGTAGGCTCAATTCAAGATATTGACGAACTAGTGAAATCAAGAAAGGAGAATGAAACACTTTCTCTTGCGGTAAGTCGTTCTTCAGTAGGCTTGATTATCACTGACCCAGAAGGAAAGATTGAATGGGTGAATAAGGCATTTGAAGAACTTACTGGTTATGAACTACCAGAACTTGTTGGACACAAGCCCGGGCAAATTCTCCAGGGTGAAAACTCAAGTCCAAAAGCCATAGAAGCAATGTCTAATGCCGTAAAGAATGGCGAAGACGTCACCACCGAAATCTTGAACTACCGAAAGGATAAAAGCACGTATTGGGTGCGTATGAGCATAAGCCCAATCCGAGAAAACGGTGAAATTACGAGGTTCATGGCTCTGGCTACGGATATCACTATGGAGCGCGCCATCAATGCGAGGCTTATTCAGCAGAATGAAAACCTCAAGAAGATTGCGTTCATCCTTTCGCATGAACTCAGAAAGCCGGTCAGCTCTATTCTTGGATTATTAGAGCTATTCGACGCAAAAGACACCGCAAACCCAATGAATGCAGATATCATCAAATACATGCACAAGGCTACAAGTGAGCTAGATGAAATGGTTCACGAAATCATCCGTCAGTCTGCGTTGGTAGAAGAGTAATTGTGTGGATTCACACTTTTAACATGCATTTGACACACTCAACTCATTGGAAGTGAGCGGAATTCTTTAAACTTGTTACATGCTTCTCAAAACCGCTATGAAACTGACTCTTGCTAGTACCCTCATCATTGGGGCACTGCTGAGTTGGAATTCAGTAGGTAACCAATGTGAATCTCAAATCCAGTCGCCCGACTGTAATGTGATCAAAGAAGCACCTGCCGCTGAGCGCGACTCGCGCCCTACTCCACAGTCCGATTTAGAACTTCATCAATTCGACTATCCAGAGGTTATTCCAAACGCTCAATACAACGAGAAGCAACAACTCGTGTTGAACGAAGGAATAATAATTAGCACAGAAGCGCCAATTGTCGTTTAGATTGAAGCTTGCGCACTACCTTTGAGCAAAAGACAAAACGCATGAAACTATTCCTACCACTCGCTTTTCTAGCCTTCTTCATGGCCTCCTGTAATTCTAAACCAGAATCGAAAGACACTCAGCAGGAAACACAAGCCACGGCTGAAAAGGAGCCTGTAGTAGACAATCACGCAACTTCGGCCGCAGTAACTGCGTATATGGAACTCAAAAATGCACTGGTTGAATCTGACGTTGAAAAGAGTGCACAGGCAGCTACCTCACTAAGCTCGCAAATCGTAGAGCTTTCAGAATCAGACTCACTACTCGGCGTAATTCGCATCGCTTCCGACTCTCTAAGTATGACATCAAACCTGGATGTGCAGCGTTCAGCATTCGAAGTGATTTCAGACAACTTCTATATCTACTTAAAGAAGGAAGGACACGGACGTCCAATCTACAGACAATACTGCCCGATGGCCTTCAACAATGATGGCGCATACTGGCTTGCGGAAGAGGAAGACATCCTCAATCCATATTTCGGCGACATGATGCTTAAATGCGGTCGTGTTGACGAAGAACTATAATCCACTATCATGAAAAAGATACTTGCACTCGCATTGTTCATCCCCCTCTTCGGAATGGCTCAAGAGGTGAACTTTACCAGTAATTGGGAAGAGGCCGTAACACAAGCTAAAGCAGAACAAAAACCACTCTTTATCGACTTCTATACAGATTGGTGTGTGTGGTGCAAGGTTCAGGATAGTACAAACTTTGTCGATCCGACAATCTCAGCTTTCATCAATGAGAATTACGTGCCTGTGAAGCTCAACGCAGAAAGCGCTGGAGCCGAAGTTGCATTAAGATTCCGTCCCATGGGTTATCCAACCGTAGTGGTTTACGACCCTAATGCAGAATCCCCTAAGGAAATTCGCTACATGGGATACACTAAAGACAAGGAAGAATATCTCAATAAGCTTCAAGAAGATCTAAAGGAAGGCTGGGAAACGCTTGGATACGACCCACTTCAAGGCTCACCAGTGTTCCCAGATTTCATCCGTTCACGCTACCGTCTAGCGCAAGTGGGCTTTCCTCAAAAGGAAGATCTAACGGCTTGGTTTGACGAGCATGGCAACATGACCGATGAAGTTGCATGGTCTGTTGTTCAACGCGGTATTTATTACATGGATGACGCTATGATGGCCCGCATTGAACCGCATTTTGAAAAATATGAGATGCTTTACGGTGAAAGCAACGTAACCCGATTAAAGGAAAGCATCTTATACGCGAAGATTCGAGGAGCGGAAACGGAAGAATCACTCTTTGCAGCGCTAGAATGGGCAGAATCGAATGTCCCTAACGCGAATGAAAATCGACTCGCCTACATGGTGGACTGGTACGGAAAGCAAAAGATGTGGAACGAGTTCATAGAAACCTTAGCCACCCTAGTGGAAGAGCAAGAAGTGAGCGACGAGTATATCAATAGCACACTTTGGACCCTTGTAGAGGAAGAGTGCCAAGATCGTGAATCATGCAAGACAGCTACCGAGATTATGGCTGCCGTCGTTGAAGGTGATAATGTAGACCCTAACCACATTGACACTTTTGCATGGCTTCTATATCGCGCTGGTGAAACTGAAGAGGCCAAGGAACAAGCTCAACGTGCCATTGCTGAAAACGGGGGTGAAATGAAATCCTCAGAAGAGCTGCTCACGCTTATGGCTGAGTAATTCTAATGCAAAACACTCTGAAGGTCGGCCAATGTGCCGGCCTTTTTTATTTCAATTGATCGGCCCAATCCTTCAGGTCCGCTCCGTCGAAATTACCCGAACTCATAATCAAGTATACGGTAGATTCCGCCTTCTCAGACTTCAAGCGATCAAGTACTGCATCAGACTGCGTCAAGACTTGGATGTCGCTTCTTCCAAATGCTGTCGATACAATCTCTTCGTCAAGTGGTGGAAGCTTTTTGTGCTCCACAGCTTTTGGATTGAAATACACGAATGCTTCATCAGCATTATCCATGCTCCCAGCGTAGCCTGGAAGAAAATCCGGATTCAAACTTGAGAAGGTATGTAGCTCCAAGCACGCCACAACCTTGCTATCAGGATAGGTTTCTGCAACTGCCGAAACGGTTGCCTTTACTTTACTAGGAGCGTGTGCGAAGTCTTTGAAAACGCGTACGTTGGAGGACTCAGCCAAGGGCTCAAGTCGCTTGCTTGCACCGGTAAACGAGGCGATAGCCTCATAAAATTCATCCTCTTGAATACCCATCTCCAAGCAAATCCAACGCGCACCTTCAAGGTTCAACAAGTTGTGCTCGCCAATGATTTGTAACTGAACATCCCCAAAAGGTGTTTCCAAAATGCAGCTACCACCCTCCACTCGATAAGATGGCTTGTGGTATGCAAACTTCTTGATCTCGGTCTTATCTTCTTCTACCAATTTCTTCACAACGGGGTCGTCTGCATTGTAAACAAGGGCACCGCCGCGCTCCATCGTAGTCAGGAATATTCTAAACTGATCGAGATAATCGTCGAACGTAGGAAACACATTGATGTGATCCCAAGCTATGCCGCTTAGTAGCGCAATGTTGGGATGGTATAAATGAAACTTTGGACGTCTATCAATGGGTGAGCTCAGGTATTCATCGCCTTCGAGAACGGCGAAATCAGTATCGGCCTCAAGTGAAACCATGGTATCGAACCCCTCCAATTGGGCACCAACCATATAGTCTTCATGCCTGTCGTGATAGTGAAGTACATGCAAGATCATACTGGTGATCGTAGTCTTACCGTGACTTCCTGCAATCACTACGCGTGTCTTGTCCTTTGTGCGTTCAAACAGATACTCCGGATAGGAATAAATTGGGATGTTGAGTTCCTTGGCTTTAAGGAGTTCGGGATTGTCTTCTCGCGCGTGCATACCCAAAATCACTGCCTCTAGATCCGAGGTAATTCTCTCCGCATCCCATCCCATTTTTTCTGGAAGTAGTCCTGCTTTCTGAAGTCGAGATTTACTTGGCTCGAAGATTTCATCGTCGGAGCCGGTTACAACATCTCCTCTTTCATTGAGAGCTAGAGCTAGGTTGTGCATGGCACTTCCTCCGATGGCAATAAAATGTACGCGCATGTGGAAAAGATTTCTCCTGCGAAGATAAGGTGATGGGCTTAATTTCCCGAGAGATTCAGCTTTCTTGCTTCTTCTCCGGTGAGTGAGGTTAAAAATGCCATCAACGCTTCCCTTTCTCGGTCATTTAGCTCGAAGCTCACCCTCAAGCTATTCGTTTCTCTAGGCCCTCCTCCCGCCTCGTAAAAACGAATGACGCTATCCAATGTTGGAATAGAACCGTCGTGCATGTACGGGCCGGTGAGTTCAACGTTCCGGAGTGAGGGAGTTGGGAAGTGAAAAAAGTCCTCCGGGTTGTGCGTAAGCCTGCCTCGTCCGTAATCTGGGCCTCCTTCGATGACGGTATCAGTCGGAAGGCCTAGGTCGTGGTACAGTGTGTCTCGTTGAAGCGGACCAGCGTGGCAGCGACTACAATCTAACCGATCTGACTCGAACAACTCCTTACCCGCTAGCCATAGTGAGTCGGGAGTTTCGACATTCATCATGATGCGGTCGTACTTTGAATCGGTACTCCGCAACGTGAACTGATACGCGACCAATGCGCGAACCACGTGAGCATAGTCGTAATCCTCCCCAAAAACCTCAACAAAATTTGAATGGAGCGTCTCGTTTGAAGCAATTCGGCTCATCAATTCTGGAGCCTGCAAGCTCATTTCGAAATTGGTGAGCATAGGTGCTAAAGTCGCACGTTCGAGTCCCTCTACCCCGCCTTCTGCAAAGAAGTGCTTCTTATAAGCTACGTTGAAAAGCGATGGCGAATTGCGGAAGCCTGCTTGCGCATGAACTCCTGAGCTCACTCGTGCAGAATCTGCAAAAGCAAACTGTGGAATGTGACAACTAGAACAGGATATAGTGGAATCTAGACTGAGCATAGGTGAAGAGAATAGAAACTCTCCAATTTGCGCAGCTTCGTCTAAATCAGCCTTTACATCAATCGGATGGGGTTCAGGCAAATACTCTTGAGGATTGGAACATTGGGAAAGTCCTAGTACTAGGCTAATCCCGAGCAAGATTCTCATCTCTTGTGCATAGCGGCAGCGAAATTCTCAATGAACTTCTCAGCTAAGTAATAATCGCTTGGGGTGGTGTGCGATTGATTCTCATTAGGCAAATCGATGTATCCACCTGGACCATCCCAGAGCTCATCAACATCAATTGCAACATCGTAAATGACGGTTGTGCCTTCTGATACGGTGATTCCTTGGTCCAAGTTCACGTATTGTGAAAGGCCATCAGCACCGGGATGCAGGGCAATGAAGAAATCCGAAGATGAACCATCGATAGTGCCATCTGTAGCGCCGCGCCCTTCGAGAAGGACAAAGCGGTATTTCATCGCCCAACTCCAATATAGGCCCCATGAGGCGCTTAGTGGATGACCCGTAGCATAATCAATCGGGTTGCTCGCGTTCTGGTCTTCGGAAAGACCAAGAGTGAAATTCAAACCGGAATAGCTTCCAGCTTCAATGTTGTTAAAGGTAAAATCAACTCGACCTTCAGAGAAATCTACGACTTCCACAGCAGCAAGCTGACCATGGCCATTGAGTTTCAATGACGAGATGTAAAACTTCAAAGCTTCGATTCGAAGCGCCGCAACACTGTCTGTTCCGAACGTTTCATTCAGATTAACAGCTTCTCCATTTTGGTTCATACTGAAACGAACCATCATTGACCCCGGTTCAGGATCATCTTTACAGCCTGTGAGTAGCAGGCTTGCGAGTACAAGTGTTGCGAGTATCTTTTTCATGATGCTAATCCAACGTGAGGGCTTGCTCTAAATTGCCGAATAGGAATTGAGAGGCTAACCAATCATCGTTGTTATTTGGATTCGAAGTGATTTCGTCGATAATGGCGGGAGACAATCCTCCTTGGAACAACACATCCACATTGAAATTAAAGAAGATGGTAACCGGATTGTTCGCCGTCACTGAAAAGCTCATTGGTTTTTCAAACAGGATATTGAAGTCGTCTCCTGCAAGTCGGTATGAAAAATCAAGGTGTGGAGTGAGATTCACGGTATCATTGAGTAGTCGATACTTGCCGCGAATAACCATGTGATTATACCCTTCGGTACCGCGATAGATATCGTTCTGAAGAAGTACGTCTGGAGCGTCCGTATACGGCATGTAGTACGTTGCGCTGTCGAAGCCAAGAAGCAATTGATGCTCGCCTGTGTACGTTCCACCAGGAAGTAACCCCACTTTGTGATCTACGCTACTGAGCGATGTAACGCCGTAGGATGTATCAGCGTTTACTGTATCTCCAGTGGAAAGAGAAAACTCATAATTCGAGAAGGCAAGTCGGATATTTTCGATTTTGATTTGGGCGTCATTCAAGGTATAAATTGAATCCTTTTTCAAATCAGCTCCACCCCAATAGGTAAACACCCAGGCCTCAACGTTTCTGTTGTCCATGTTGCGTTGATCTTCTGGAACGAGGCTTTGTTCCTCACAAGAGGCAAGGAAGAGCGTACTAAGTGCTAAAGTGGCGAGTGCGAACTTTCTCATTTCGAGTATTTGTGTTTTGAAGTAGCAAGATATTAAAAGTACTAACGCGGATGTGTAACGAATATCACATCGCCTTGTATCAATGAGTTAGAGAGAGTCTGAATGAGTTAAATCTCCTCTGGAACCAAGCTCAATTGGTTCACGATGTTGAATTCATCGCTTTGCTCAATGGCATCCATGATTTGTTTCATGATGGATTGTGCGTCTGCGGAATAGTCGATATCCAAGGGCTCTTTGAATCTCAAATTCAAGGTTGTACCCTTCTTCTTCATGAGCAAACCTTTGCGGTCAAAGGCTCTTCTGAAACCATCAACTACAACCGGAATGACGATAGGTTCAATTTCCTTGATGAGATGCGCGGTACCCCTTCTCCCCTTCACAAACGGACGTGTAGTACCTTGTGGAAAGGTAATCACCCAACCGCTATTGATGGCTGATCGGATTTTTTCGATGTCTTTTGGATCCACTCCTCTGTCTACCGTTTTCCCAGCCTCTCTCCAACTTCTTTTGATGGATACGGAACCCGCGTAGGCCATTAGTCTTGGCAGAATACCTGCGCTCATGGTTTCCTTTGCGGCGATGAAATAAACGTTCAGTTTAGGAGCTAGGAGCGTCCAAATTGAATTGATTCTATTGTACTTCTTCCACTTCACGTGGTTGAAGGTCTGATACATGGCAGATACATCGGCGAAATAGGTCTGGTGGTTACTCACAAAAAGCACCTTGTTGGGTGGTAACTCTGCCAGATTCTCGGTTCCCTCCACCACGGTCTTGTTGGCGATATTAAATCGATACCACGTGATAGAGCCGAACAAAAAGATGATAACCCGCTTGATGAGAAGGTTATTTCCAAATGTATCCTGACTGAAAGGGTTCAACTTCATGGGGGTCGTTCTGAAGGTGCCAAAGATACACATCTTCAGATAGCAGGAAGTTTTAGCTGGAACTCTCTGATATAGAGTTGATGAGCGTTCCAAGCTCACTCAACATCATCGCAGTCGCCCCCCAGATGATGTGTCCGTTCCATTTGAATACAGGAACCTCAATATTGAAGCCTCCCACGTCCAACTTCTCCATCACCAGTGAGTTTTCATTTGTGAACAGCGATAGAGGTGCGTGCAAAATCTCCTCTACTTCTCGTTCTTCACGCACAAACTGCAATTCGTGCTTTGCTAGGCCAACAACGGGTTGGACCAAAAATCTAGAGGGAGGTATGTAGACTTGGGTCAACTCACCCCAAACCGAGTAATTGTCGGCTGACACACCTACTTCTTCGTGAGTTTCCCGAATAGCTGTTTCAATTAAATCGCTGTCTGAGTCTTCTACCTTTCCGCCAGGAAATGAAATCTGACCTGAATGCACTCCAGGGTAAGTGTTCCGTCGAATAAGTGCCACATGCGTCTCGTCCTGTATTGGATGAAGCAAGGCAAGGACGGCAGCATTCCGGGCATCGGGATTCTCTCGAGCCTCTTGCAAACTCGTTCTAGGCCGATTTGGAGGAACGGCTCTATACTGGGCATCTTGTCCGGGCAACGAGAAAGAACCCGCCTCCTGCATCACTTGCAAAAGGCGGGTGTGATTCAATATTTCTGAACGATTCACTCGTCTTAAACCTTTGGCTTACCTAACCACGCGTTGAGCATCCATACGTGCTTCTCTTGACGCGCAACGTAGGTGGTCAACATATCAATGGTACCTTCATCGCCGTTGTCGCCGGCTAGGCTAATCAATTCTCTTTCTAGCTTGATGAGCGTTTTGAGATCGCTTACCACAGCTTGAACCGACTCTTCCCCTGTGAAAATATTTTTCACCACCGGAATTGAACTATTGTCGATGTAATCTTGATATGTATGCATGGGAACACTCTCGAGAGTGAGAATTCGCTCGGCAATTTCGTCGACGCTCTCCTGTGCTTCCGTGTAGTACTCTTCAAATTTCACGTGAAGTTCAAAGAAGTCTCTACCTCGGATGTTCCAGTGTACCGCGCGTAAATTTTGATAATGAATCTGAAAATTCGCCAACAATTGGTTCAACTTAGCCCCGAGATCGTTGGAATCGTTTTCATTTAATCCTATCATGTTCTCGCTAGTCGTCATCTTTTCTGATTTTTGTTTGACTCAAAGGTCGGGAAGATGCTATAAAAAGCCTTTATATTGTCATAGTTAATAACCATCTAATGCCCTTTACTCTTTGAAAAAATCGATTGGGAAATTCATTTACTTCATTTTCGGCTGGAAGCTCTCTGCTTTAGGCGATAAAACCGAGTATGGACATTCGGTTATGGTCGCCGCACCGCATACTTCCAACTGGGATTTCCTGTTCGCCCTAGCGGGATTCTGGATCCTGGAGCTGGACGTTCGATATTTCATCAAGGACAATTACACTAAGTCGGTTGTAGGCTTTTTGTTCAAATGGACAGGAGCACTTGGGGTTAACCGAGAGGCGCGAAACAACCTCGTTCAACACACCATTGATTTGCTCAATGAGCACGACCAGATGGTGATACTTGTGCCAGCAGAAGGTACGAGAAAGAAGGTTGACAAATGGCGAAAGGGATTTTACCACATTGCCAAAGGAGCGAATGTTCCCATTTCGATGGGGTTCTTAGACTATGAAAAGAAGATAGGTGGCGTTGCAGGTGCCTTTTGGCCAACGGATGACGAGGAAGCGGATTTCCAAGTGCTTCAAGACACCTACAAGCAGTATACGGGTAAGTACCCCGAAAACTACAATGAGCAAATCTACTGATGCCCGACTATCCCGAGCTCATTTACTCCTCTACGCACATCACGTTACGTCGGAATGAAGGTGGAGACCAAATCAAAGATCTAATCCGTAATACGTGGCTGCACCTCACTCCAGAAGAGTGGGTTCGTCAGCACCTGCTAGGCCATCTCGTACACGAGTTAGGCTATCCACCTTCTACCATTGCCATTGAAAAGAAGGTAGATATCAACGGTATGCCTAAACGCTTTGATGCACTCATCTATCACAAAGGAACTCCGGCCATACTCATAGAGTGCAAGGCCCCTAATGTGCCCCTCACGGAAAGCGTCTTTCATCAAGCGTGTAGATACAACTCGCAGTTAAAGGCACCGATGACAATCTTATCAAATGGTCTCCAAACTATAGTTGCGATTGTAAGCTTCGACACCGGACAAATACAGTTTGTAAAGAGTATCCCAAATAAGTTGGATTGGGAGTCAAATTTGTGACGAAACACACAACATTCGAGCGCTTCACGGTTTAAATTTGCACCATGCGCAGACTTGGTGCTATCCTTTTGATTCACGTATTGTTGTTTCCCCAAATAGCTCAGGCTTTTTTGGTGACAAACTATGTGATACACATGGAGGCAATTGAGGAGGCGTATTGCGTGAACAAAGCCAAGCCAGAGCTTGAATGTCATGGCTCTTGTCACCTTCAGAAGGAGATTGCCATTACTACTGGGTCTGACGATGACTCGCCTGTATCTCCTAAGATTCACAGACTGTCGGAGTTCTTATTATCGTTGGATGATTTCAACGTATCACCTAAGTGGGGTTTCGCTCCAACTCAGGAAACGGTTTATCCGCCAAGTACCTGGGGAATTCAACCGACAGACATACCTACTCCCCCTCCCAAATAATTGCAGTCGCTGATTACGTAATACTGCAATTTTAAATTTATGAAGCCATTGCACATGGCGGTAGCACTAACACTTATGAGTGCTTCCGCGCTGGGCTGTGATGCTTGTGGATGCAGACCAAACTCAGGGATTTGGGGAGTTGGACATGGTTTCGACTCGTCCATTGGTTTGGGCTATCAACAAGCCGTATTTCACAGTCGGCATCCAGGAATATTTGACCCTGAAGCCATTTCTACGTCACAAGAGTTGTTCCGACAGTTTCAACTCAACGGAGGTTTTGTCATCCATCCAAAATGGATGGTGGTGGCATCCATTCCGTGGGTGAGTAATGTCTATGACATCGACGGCGAGTACAATACGGTATCCTCTTTAGGGGATATTCAAGTAGGAGTTCGGTACCGAATAATCGAGCCTGAAAAAGAGCGTGACCTCGGTATGGATGGACAAATATCTCTCAAAACCCCTACGGGAGAATGGGAAGATAATCCTCTTTACTTGCCTGCGGCCATCTTGCCGGGAACGGGGTCTTGGGACCTCAACTTCGGTGCAAGAGTGTGGAAGCCGCTATCTGAACGATGGTTAGTAGATGCTTTTGCCGGAGCTGTGATTCCGGGTGAGAACTCTGATGGAGAGCAATTTGGTCCGCGGATGAACTTCGGGACCTCTGGCTATTTTGAGTTCTTCAGCGAAAGCGATCATTTGGCCCTATTCGAGCTTGGATATGTCGGAATGCTCGACGGTGTCGACCACATTTCCGTTGATGGCAGAAGAACTCCGGTCGAGAAAACTTCGGGTCAATTTCACAGTCTGACGTTAGGAATCACCTATCGCCTACGTCAGTTTATGGTAAGGGGAATTGTTGGCATCCCTTTCTCGCAATCGTTTGCGGATGGATGGGTGACCGCGCAGCCAACGGCGCAAATCAACTTCGTTTACACTTTTAAGAAAGAATCATGAAACTAGATATCATCCAAATTGCAACCATTGGTCTAATGGCATCACTTGTTGCTTGTACTCAAGAAGATCCCATTCAAGACAACCCAATGCCTACGGTAGAATTCTCTATAATGAATCCCGCAGAAGGTGCTATGTACATGCTTGGGGATACGGTAAAAATTGAGGGGAGCGTGGCATATGAGCCTGGATTACACGGCTATTCGCTAGAGGTAATCAATACTCATATGGATTCAACTGTGTTTTACATGGATGAGCATGCACATGGTGGAGAAATCAACTTTAGCGAATTCTGGGTGAATGATGTCATGCACCACAGCGATATGCTCTTGATTGTATCAGCCGCCGTGAACCACGAAGGTGACACTGAGTCGGACACGGTTCGTTTTCATTGTCACCCTATGTAATAGAGGCTTCACACCAAACAAGAAACCCCGCATTTCGCGGGGTTTTGTTTTTTAGCACGTGATATAGTCAGTTGGTATGATTATGTTCTCTTTTGTTGCTAGCGTGACCGTGCTCCAAACACGAAAGATCATAATGGATGATTGCAGTTGACTCCATTCCTGTATTGTTCAATCCCCAGGCGCTTCTGATCGGACAGATGAGCCAATGGAAATCACGCTCCTTCCCGTTGCTAGCATAATCCTCGCAACGGCATCCCTTTTCGCTAATATAATTTCCACCTAACCATTTAGGCCAGAGTCCTCCATTATTTAGAATTACTGCAAATGTGGAACTGGCTAGGATTATCACAACAGTAATCAGGAGTAACTTTCCACTTTTCATGAGTTCAATTGGAAGGTTAATCATCAAATTTTGTGTGTAGGTCGCCGGGGCCATGGTAGTAGACGACGAAGTAGGGAGCTCGATGTCGCCTATCACTACCGCTTCCCTTCCACCATTTTACTCGTCCACCTTCAAAATACTCAGCGGTCATAATTCGCTCACCACTTTTCAACCTAATAGAACCAATTGTAACACCATTGTTAAACACGGTGTACAACCCTCCTCTTTTACTTTGATATAAGTGGCTGTTCCAATTGTACGGGTCCCGTCCCTCTTCAAAGAATTGAACTCCCAAATAGAACTCCCCCATCAAAGCACGATTGAACTGAATAGGCAATACACAGTCTTCATCTGCCAAGTCGGGGTCAATTTGAAACAACGAAGAAGCAAACACCCTTGACGTATCTGCATTGTATATCACCACTCGAAACCTAGCGGAGCTGCGAAGAACCTCCACGATTCGTAATTTTAGAGAATCAAGAAAGACTACGCTATCTGCATTATAGCCCAACAATCTGATATCCCCAGGCTCTCTCTGGTACTCACCACGACATCTACGATGGCGAATAGACTTAACTTCCTCATGTGCGAACACATCCACTTCTTTTAAAGCGGTCTCATCGAGTTTCATCATCACACTGTCGCCATGAAAAACCACAATCGTAGTATCACGATATGTCAATGAATGTAGCGAAATTGACACTGTAGAGTCTGGAATAAACAAGATACCATCTTCGGAGCTCATCCAAACGTAGGAATCGAGTTTAGCTACTATAGGCTCAGATAGGGGTACTCCTTCCTCATTCAATAACACAACCGAAAAACCTTGTGCCGAGAGTAAATGACTCGACACAAGGAAAGCTAGAAGGACTCTTTTAATGTCCATGATCATCACACGTTGCGTCTAAATGGATTTCAGGTGTAGACCATGTCCCAGTGTTGTTCATCCCCCACAAGCTTCGAACAGGACAAGCTACCCAATGGCCTCCAAAATTTGCGTAGTTCTTGCATTCACAGCCAACGGTGCTCACGTAGGAACCTCCTAACCACTTGGGCCATGCTCCCATAGATTGTACTCCAACGCCAGCTGTTCCGCCACCTATAGCGGCACATACCATTACAGTCGCAGCCAACCCGCGACCTACTCTTGCTTTCGGAATGAGAGCCTCTTTAAATCTTTTCATTAAACAAAAGGTTTGGTTAAACATTTACTGTGCATTAACTGCATCACCAAACTATCCGAAACCTTCAACTTAACGTGTCATTATTTACTGCAGAATTTGTCAGTATTCTCGACAATTTAAACAATTAGATTCTCCGCTTTATTTATGCAGGAAATCGTAATTAATTAAAAATCAATGGATTAATATTGAAACGCTAGCGCTACTACAAAAAATCATCAAACACGGTCCATTTCTCACCAACAAAAAAACCCTGCAGATGGCAGGGTTTTAAGAAACAATAAGCGACCTCTTTTTACTTAGACGCCACAATCTTATTCTTTGTCAATTCGTAGGTCAACGCATTCGAGAAATCCTCGGAAAAGGAGTTCATCGAACTTGGGTTGTACGTCTTAGATTGGGCCGACCATTGAAGGGATTCGTCATTCGCATCAAAAACGTTCGTCTCCAAGAAGTACGTCTGATCTTCGGTGTAATAGCCCGGCTCATATACAGCGCCATACGTGTAGCCTACATATGTACCCCAACCGCCGTAGTACCCTATGCCTACAGCTGGGTAAGAGCGAGTTCCTGGAACATAGCGGGATTCTGACATCACGTCTTTAAGCGCCATGGTCATGATTGCATCGCATCCGAGTTCACGAATTTTCACAAGTACCTCTTCTCTTTTCTGGTCTGTATCAGCTCTGTATGTAGGGGGATAATGCGTAGTACTCATTTCCACTGCTACTCCGGCTTTAGCAAGCTTTTCGGCAACTGCATTTTCGAAAGCAGTTCGAGCTTGGATGTTCTCTGATAGTCCAATGATGTACACCTTCTTATACGGCAAGTTCGCAGAAGGTTCTTGTGCGCTCCAAGCGCCAACAAACTTGGTGGATGCCCCGCAAGCCACCATTACAGATACGGCCGCAATGGCCAATAGCTTAGAATAAAACTTCATATTCAAGGAATTCAATTAGTGCAATTTAAGGTCGATGCCCAACATGAGATTCATTTGCAGAATGCTCGAAACGGCGCTAAGTCCGACATCACATCCGCCTCCGCCACACCACAATCCAGCTCCTAAGCCTTGTACAGGTGCCAAAAGCTGTGTTCTGAAGTTGACGCCAAATTTATCGGTTAATGACAATCGCGCTCCGAACTGTCCGCCGAAGGCAAAAAACGTTTCTGTATCGTACAGTGGGTTGGCAGGGTCAAAGATGGCTAAGCCAAGCAACACGCCTCCGAAAGGAGCAATTTTAGAATTCGTTTCGAGATGGTAAGTCGAGCCTGCCATGATGTAGTTCACATTCATACGCGTAATCGTCTCACTTCCAAAACTTCCCCTCTCGTCGAACTTCAAATCGGTTCCTTGATAGGTGTAGATGATGTTGAAACCGAGACTCTTGTTCAACCCGAAATCCAAACCAAATCCAAACGCGTAGCTATCCTCGAGATAGAGTTCACCGGTTGTCGTTCTCAATCGTCCAAAGAATTGATACCCGTTGTAGGCCTGCAAACTGATGTCTTGAGCCAAAACTGATAGTGACCCGAGTGAACAAGCTAGAATGGTTAGGTGTAATCTTAACTTCATAGGAATAGTTCTTGTGAATAAATATAGCTCAACTCGGTCAATGGTCAAGGATTAGCAGCCATGATTATTCATATTTTTGAGAAGAAGAAAGACTTTATGCAGATGAACATTCGCAATCAACATATCATTCTAGGCGCACTCTTCCTCACCCTAACTGCTGGAACTCCGCACAATGGAGACGGTGGCACAAATCACAGTACCGGGTTTACTGAGGACTACAGAATCCACGCCTTGTCAATTCCTACCGACCTTACGCTAGGAGGTGAATCCATTCCGCTGAATGATCCAGAGGTGTATGAAAGACTTGACCGTGAGCTTCTTGTAAACACATACTGGCAAAGCAATACGCTGTTGATGATCAAGCGAGCCCACAGATGGGTTCCAAAATTTGAAGCCATCTTCGAAGCCGAAGGCGTTCCAAGCGACTTGGTCTACCTCGGACTCATCGAAAGTGGCTATCAAAACGTCGTATCACCCGCAGGAGCTGCAGGGTACTGGCAGTTCTTAGAGTCGACAGGAAAAGAATACGGACTCATTATCGACAACGAAGTTGACGAGCGCTACCATCCTGAAAAAGCAGCTCTTGCAGCCGCAAAATATCTCAAAGATGCCAAAGAAGAGTTTGGTTCATGGACGCTAGCCGCTGCGAGTTACAACATGGGTAAAGCCGGTGTTTCTAGACAGCTCGAGCGTCAAGGCGTAGATGATTATTACGATCTCCTACTGAATTCTGAAACTGCTCGATACGTATTCCGAATCGTTGCTGTAAAAGAAATCGTTTCGAACCCCGCGAAATACGGCTTCCTTCTAGATGAAGAAGATTACTATCCCCAGATTCAAACTACAACGGTAGAAATAGATTCTGCCATTGCTAGCTTCCCAGAGTTTGCGACCGATTTAGGCATCAATTACAAGACGCTCAAGTACCACAACCCATGGTTGAGAGAGGCCTATCTTAAGAATAAAAACAAGCGAACCTATCTCATCGAAGTACCTGTAGATAAGAGCTTTATTTCAGAAGAGGAGTAGTGAACATCCATCCATCAGATTCGTTCATTTCCAAGAGGTAGATTGTACCTTTGCATTTCTGAAAAAATCCCGCATGTCTGACACCCAAACGTTGACCCCAGAAACGACCACTAAACACGGCCAAATTGACGTGTATGGAGCGCGCGTACACAACCTAAAGAATGTGGATGTGAGCTTGCCTCGTCGTTCCCTAGTTGTCATAACCGGACTTAGCGGCAGCGGGAAATCTTCTTTGGCATTCGACACGCTCTACGCAGAGGGTCAACGTCGATATATCGAAACGTTCTCCGCCTACGCACGTCAATTCCTCGGCGGAATGGAGCGTCCCGATGTGGATAAAATCGAAGGCCTCAGCCCCGTAATCGCCATCGAGCAAAAAACGACGAGCAAGAATCCTCGCTCTACCGTTGGAACAGTGACCGAGATCTACGACTTCCTTCGTCTACTTTTTGCCCGTGCCGGAACAGCCTACTCGTACAACACAGGCGAGAAAATGGTGAGCTATACCGACGACCAGATTCGTCAGAGTCTAGCCGAACGCTTCGCCGGCAAACGCATCGCTCTTCTAGCCCCAATGGTTCGTTCCAGAAAAGGGCATTATCGCGAACTATTCGAACAGGTTGCACGACAAGGATTCGTTCGAGCCCGAGTAGATGGGGAGCTCGTAGAAATCACCAAGGGCATGCGCCTCGATCGCTACAAGACACACGATATCGAGATTGTGGTTGATCGACTTCAACTCGAGGATCCAAAGGATGGGCGACTTCAGTCTTCCATTGGCACTGCAATGTACCACGGTAAGGGTATCATGATGGTGATGGATCTCGACTCAGATGAAGTGGCATATTTCAGTCGACATTTGATGTGTCCATCTACAGGAATTGCATACCCAGATCCCGAACCAAACACCTTCTCTTTCAACAGCCCTAAAGGAGCTTGTCCAACATGCAACGGCTTAGGCAAGGTTCAACGAGTGGAACTGGGAAAGGTGATCCCGAATCCAAAGATTTCAATTAAAGCAGGTGGATTAGCACCGCTGGGTGAATATAAAAGAAGCTGGATCTTCAATCAGATTGAAATGATTGGAGAGAAATTCAACTTCAACCTGAGCACTCCTATCGAAGACATCTCCGAAGATGGTATGGATGCCATCCTCAATGGTCTCGAGACAACTTTCGAAGTTCAGAGTAAAACGCTCGGAGTTACGCGCAAATACCGCATCGATTTCGAGGGAATTCTCAACTTCATCGAAAGTCAGTACCACGATTCCAAAAGCAAGAGCATTCAACGCTGGGCCGATGGATTCATGGAATCCGCAACATGCCCGGAGTGCCACGGAGCCAGACTCAAAAAAGAAAGCCTTCATTTCAAAGTAGATGATAGGAACATTTCCGAACTCACCTTAATGCCTATCAGCGATTTTGCGGAATGGCTTCAAACGGCAGAGAGCGGAATGAGCGATAACCAACGCATTATCGCCACCGAAATCATCAAAGAACTACGCGACCGCACTGGATTTTTGATGGATGTTGGCTTAGGCTACCTCAGCTTAGACCGTCCGGCTAAAAGTCTTTCCGGCGGAGAAGCTCAACGCATTCGTCTCGCTACCCAGATTGGTTCTCAACTTGTCAATGTGCTTTACATCCTCGATGAGCCTAGCATTGGGCTTCATCAGCGAGACAATCACAAATTGATTGATTCCCTAAAACGATTGAGGGATGTGGGCAACTCCGTATTGGTAGTTGAACACGATAAAGACATGATTGAAACCGCCGACTATATCTTGGACATCGGTCCTGGAGCAGGTGTGCATGGCGGACATATTGTAGCCGAAGGAAAGCTCGAAAACATCCTTGAGTCAGGAAGCTTAACAGCTGAATACCTTACAGGAGTTAAAGAGGTTCCAATTCCATCTGAACGCAGAGACGGAATTGGAAAGTCTATCAAGCTATTTGGAGCTAAGGGCAACAACTTGAAGAATGTTGACATCGAGATTCCACTTGGCACGCTGACCGTTGTAACGGGAGTGAGTGGATCAGGTAAGTCGACACTCATCAATGAGACCCTCTACCCTATTCTGAGCCAGCACTTCTACAAATCGGTCAAGAAACCACTGCCTTACGACAAAATTGAGGGCATTGGCAACATTGACAAGGTTATTGATATCGATCAGAGTCCGATAGGTAGAACGCCACGCTCAAACCCATCCACGTACACTGGAGTGTTCAGTGATATCAGAAACTTGTTTGCCCAATTGCCTGAGGCTAAGATCCGTGGGTATAAACCGGGGCGTTTTAGTTTCAATGTGAAAGGTGGACGTTGTGAAACATGTGAGGGTGCTGGTGTCCGTGTCATTGAAATGAACTTCCTACCGGATGTATACGTCCCATGTGAAACATGTCAGGGCAAACGCTTCAACCGTGAAACACTCGAAGTTCGCTACAAGGGCAAATCTATTTCTGACGTTCTGAACATGAGTGTGGAGGATGCACTTACCTTCTTCGAACCGATTCCGAAGATTAAGAACAAGCTCAAGACACTCAACGACGTAGGTCTTGGATACATCACTTTAGGTCAGCAGTCCACAACCCTATCTGGAGGGGAAGCCCAGCGCGTCAAACTCGCAACTGAGCTCTCCAAGAGGGATACAGGAAACACCATGTACATCTTAGACGAACCGACTACGGGGCTTCATTTTGAAGATGTTAGAGTGTTGATGGAGGTTCTACAGAAGCTTGTGAAACGCGGAAACACCATTTTGGTCATTGAGCATAACATGGACGTTATTAAGCAAGCTGACTACATCATCGACATTGGTCCGGATGGTGGCGGAGCTGGTGGACAAGTCGTTGCCACGGGCACTCCGGAAATGATTATTGAAAATCCCGACAGCCTTACTGGTCAGTTCCTGAAAGTCGAGCTCTGAGCAGATTTCTTTTCTGAGATATAAAACAATGTGTCCGGTTTAGCGTACTTTAAAGAACTAAACCATGGAAAACACATGACCGAAGAAGATAGAATCAAAAGAGCTTTCAAGCGCAAAAACTGGAACGAAACAAAGACCAACGATAGCTGGGCCATATTTAAAATAATGAGTGAGTTCGTAAACGGTTACGAACACATGTCGAGAATTGGACCCTGCGTGAGCATCTTCGGTTCGGCGAGAACAAAGCCGGACGATCCAAACTACATACTTGCAGAAGACATCGCGGAACGCCTAGCTAAAAAGGGCTACGGGGTGATTACTGGCGGTGGACCAGGAATTATGGAGGCTGGTAACAAAGGTGCCCAGAAAGGCAACGGCGCATCGGTAGGTCTAAATATTGAACTCCCTTTTGAGCAAAATCACAACCCTTTCATCGATGAGGATAAGAACTTGCTTTTCGATTACTTCTTTGTGAGAAAGGTGATGTTCGTAAAGTACAGTCAAGGGTTTATCGTTATGCCCGGAGGATTTGGCACCCTGGATGAATTCTTTGAATCGATGACCCTTATTCAAACCCACAAGATTGGGAAATTCCCGGTTGTATTGGTAGGCAAGGATTTCTGGGGAGGATTAATCGATTGGATTAAGGCGACGGTTCTTAAAAAGTACCACAACATCTCAGAAGAGGATTTGGACCTTTTCCAACTGGTTGACACGCCAGAAGAGGCGGTTGATAAAATTGACCAATTCTACTCGAAGTACTTGTTGAAGCCGAACTTCTAAGTAGCTCTATGAGTGACGATCTATTAGATTTCGACGAGAAAAGAGACAACACTCTTCCTATATACAACAGGACACATTTGTTGATTCTGACGATTGCACCTATGGTGTGTATTTCCTTCGAATTTGCAGGGTTCCAGGTTATGGCGTTGTTTGTTATGATTTCTAGTGGGGTCCTCACGGGCTATCTCATGGCTCGTTTCATTGCTAGGTCTCCTAAAGGTGGGATTTATGTGCTCTCATGGATAATCACGCTAATTGGCTCCGGATTACTCATCATCTTTCGATACAATGGGTTGGAATATTGGCAGCCTTGGGCGGTATGGGGTGCGGGCTTGGTTGCTCCTCTCCTCTTCACACTCTTCAATAAAAGGTAAAAGTGGCTGAAGGAAAAAATCCAACAGCCACTTTCAACCTGAAACTACCTAACCTATATTTTGGAAAAACGAACCGAGCAGACAAGCATCCCTACAATTACCACCCGGTCCGTTTACACTGAGTCTTACCAAATCTTAGAATTATCTCTATTCCCCGGGTTGTCTAAGAACCAACCCTCGTTTAACAAACCTCCACTTTCAGCCCAAGAAGCAAAATTGTTGTACGCTTCAATGATTGGTGCATATTCAATAGGATGATCAAATTGACCGTCGACATTGATTGCCCAAGGCAAATGGGTATCTGTTCTGAAATATCTTCCCGAAGACGGGTTTGAGTCGTCATGAGCGAACCCATAATCTCCTGTATCGTGTAGGTCGGAGGCCGCGAAATCTGGAAGGTGAATCTCTCTCCTTGTACCCGTGCTGATTCCTCCAGGAACGATAAATGGATTGTAAGGCGCTGCTCCCAATACCGATTGGTCAACCGGAGTAGCGAATGTCACATCGAATGAGAACAGGACAGCATCTTCGGCGGGTCTAGAAGGATCGGTGTTGAAGAACAAGCCTTGTGGGCGATCGATGAAGTCGTATACGTCATCAATCAGCACCAACACCGCATCGGTTTGACCTGCTTCTGTTCCATTTGCATTAGTAGGTACGGAGCCTTGTTGGCCACCTGTAACAGACTGAACTTGGGACTCTACAACATCTCCCAACATCAATCCAAAGCCCAGTGTGTTACCGGCACCTATGGCCTTTACGGCCATGTCTCCATGAATCGCTACTACTTGATTTTGCGCATTAGTGGTCTGCGTAATATCGTACCCCATCACGAGGTCGTTAAAGTCATAATCTCCTTTGTGCGGCCATAGGTCTTCAAAACCTAGTGTTCCGATGTAGTGCATATCGAAAGCCTTGCCGGCATCATTTGGATAATCATCATCTACATCTGGCACTCCATCGGCATCCGCATCAGCAGCCACAGATGTGGTTGGAGGTACATTAGATGCGTCGATCGCAGTCACAGGATTAGATGAGATATAATAAATCGCGTCGTTAAAGTCGTTGTCGCAAGAACTCCAAGATCGATTGATGTCCTCAAAGCCCGTAAGCATCAGATTTCTAGTTTGATCATAGAGCTGCACATTGTGCTGGCGCAAGCTTGCCGAGGCCTCTGGGTTAAAATCTGGATTGCTGTAGTAAGGAGTTACATTCGTCTTTACAGTCTGAGTCGATGGATTCCAACCATTTGGAATTACCGCGAATCCAATCGATGTTCCTGCAGGGAATTGTCCCAATAAGATTTTATCACCACTCAACAATCCGCCTCCGCTACCTGCAAAACTCAAGTTTGGAAACACAAGGAAAAGTGTATCGATTTGTGATGGTGATTGCGGTGGGTTATTCGTCGGATATACGTAGAATGCCATCGTGTTTCTGTAGCCTGCACCTTCGTGCACAAAAGTCATCCAAACATCGGCCGTCTCAGTAATAACAACATCTGTTTCATTACCAGAAGCCAAATAATGGGCATTGTAAACAGGAACGGGTGCTGATTCAGGAAGGGACGCGTTAACGTCGGCTAGCATTCCTGCATCAATTACATCGCTCACTGCCTCTAAGTTGTTCGGAACACCTTGATTGTCATAGGTATCCATGAAGTACATATTCTCTGAAAGGTGGATTCTACCTCCACTCACTTTGTTCGTTTTTCCAGCACGCTTACCTGCAGAGGCATATTCTGAACCGCCCATTTCAACCACCATGGCTGACTGCTTCGCTGTTGTCACTATGGAAGGAATGCCGAGTACACGAGCTCTAATTGTAATGTCTTCATAGTGCTGAGCTGCTCGGCCATCCCATACAAATACTCCCGATGCATTCGTGATACCAGAGGCAATGAAATAATCATCATGAATAGAATCACCTTCGAATACATCAACTCTAACCCCAGACATAGGATTATCGTCAAGGTCTTCGATGTTCACTTGAAGTGTGTGGTTTTCAAAGGTCGAAAATGAAAAATCAGACGGAACGCGAAGTTCGTCCATAGTCTCTGCCGTTCCGCGAGGCTCGTCGATAACATCATCTCTTTTGCACGATGCAAGAGCGAGGAGGGCAAATGATGCGATTAGTACTTTTTTCATGATCGTCGGTTTTTTAGGTCTCGGTTGCAGGTCTCATCAGCAACACGACAAACATCGTTAGTACCATATTAAATTACGGACACATTTCGACAATCCGTAGAAAATGAGCAGGAAAACGTCCTAAACGGGAAATGTTATTTTTCGCTTCCGTTTATCGAAGCCATTGGTCCATTCGTCGACCAATTATCTCTGAAGTCCGTGTGATGTCCTCATTCACACGACCCACAACTAGGTCATAATCCGAACTTACAACCCCTTCTTTTACAAGGTTTTGTGAATTAATTCGGCTCTTCAACAAATAAGTAGCCCTACCACCTACTACAGACCGCACCATGCGCTTCGTAAATTGAAAGGCAGGGTTGTCAGTCGAGTTCAAGAATCTATGCAAGAGTGCATTCTTGGGTTTACCCGAACTGTTGAAGCGAATATTCGAAACTTCCGGTATTGGTATTTCCAGGTAATTACAAAGCGTAGAATAAAAACTGTTTGGATCAGAATCTAGGTCATCCTTCAGAAGGACGAGCATGTCGGGAAAGGCACTCTTCCATTTAGCGAGTCGATCGGCATATAGACTTGCATTCAGATAATGCCAAATGAATTCATAATTCTCTGATATGCGGAGTTCCTCCGCCTTAAGCGCTTCAGCAAAGCTCAACTGCTCTCTTCCGTCACGTACCAGATGCTGATATGCAGAATACATACGCTCGTATGGATTCCTTAGAATGAGTACAATCTTGGGATGAGTACAGAGCTTTGATATCTCATTAATACAAGTGTCAGCGTAGTAAAAACTGTCCACGCTCGCATCACAAGCATAGTTTGCATTTGCCTCCTCAAACAAGCTCAAATACGCTGTTCTTTCCTTTACGATGTTCTTCTCCGCCTCATCGTCTCCAGGTCCCTTGAAAGGAAATGTCAATCCCTTAACAGAAAGGTGCTTTGGCTCCTTAACATGTGGAAAGAACACATCACTTGAGTTCTTCAAGTTTTCGAAAACGGCGGTTGTACCTGCCTTAGCAACACCTATGAGGAAGAAATTCGGATTCACGACTTCATGCGTTTAGAGCGCTCCCATTGAGCCTTTTGTCCACCTTTTGCCCATCTGAAAAACCCTGCAATCACTGCGTAATTCATCACACAGAAATAGTAGAAAACTCCTACGAGTGGAATTCGAACTCCTTTTGAAGAACTGAAATAGCCCAAGAGTGCAGCTAGATAAAAGGCAAGCTGTCCGTACAGCAACCATTCGAAAACCTCTCCACTATTAAAGAGAAGTAGGTTCACAACAAGAAGTACGGGCAGCGCAAATGCAGTGATTGACCATCTCAGTACACGGTGGGAAACATAGCTAAACGTAAGTCGGGGATGTTTCCAAAAACGCCAAAGCTGAGGTAACCTCGACATAGATTGCCATCCCCCAGCTGCGATTCTCACTTTGCGTTTCAGCTCTTCTTTTACATTGGCACTTGGCAATTCCGAAGCGATGGCTAGCGGTTCATAAGCGAAGCGATAGCCTTTCGCACAAATTCGTAGTGATTCCATGAAGTCGTCCAGAATCGTGTCCTTCTCCAAATCCGTCCACAGGTCTGTTCTGAAACTAACAAGCTCACCGGCGGCACCAACGATGCTGTAGAGTCGAGCGTCGAGCTTTTTAAGCGTGGATTCATACTTCCAATACAACCCTTCTTTATTCTCAACTCCATCAGCGGCCAGTACGCGCTTCTCGCCACTTACTCCGCCTACCTTTGGATCCTTATAGTGACGCACGATGTACTGAATGGCTTCTGGATCTAACTGTGTATTCGCGTCACAAAAAACGACATATGGTGATGTTACCGACTTCATGGCTCGGTTTTCGGCAGCCGATTTCCCACCTCTATCGTCGATGTGCATGCACTCAACATCTGGCTCAAACTTTCGGACCACATCTGGAGTTCCATCATTCGAACCGTCGGTAATAAATACGATGCGAAGCTTCTCTTTTGGATAATTCAGTTTCAATGAATTGGCCACTTTTGCTTCGATTTCATCGGCCTCGTTCCATGCGGGTATTACTAGCGTAACTTCCGGTAGGAATTCTCCCTTTTCAGCGAGCTTGCGCTTTCCAAACAACAGTTCTCTAAGCACAATCCAAAAGGCCGTAATAACGGCAAAGCCAAGGTAGGTGTACACTACAAGTGCCAGAAGTATCCAAAACAAAACCTCCATTAGTGCTCTTTTTGTTTCTTGAAATAATGAGTGAAATAGCGCATGGTTCCAATAAACCGAATCCAAAAGGCCTTCCATAAACTGCCATCGAGATTCGTGCGTCTATCACTCGTGTAAATGCGTGCACTTCGCTTTCCAACGCGCACAATTCTTCCTCTCTCACTGAGGAGCCAAGCCAATTTGCCATCCTCTCCTCTTTCCGCATCACTCAAATATCCTCCCACAGCCATGGCATCAGATTTCCGAAAAGCCATACTTGCACCACCGCAGTTCAAATGCGGACGACGAATACCTTTTAGGCGTTGCGACAACCATTTTGCTACTTGATAGAATTGTAATCCTGCGGTTGCCTTTCCATTTTCAGGGAGCAATACGTGAATGCCATACGTCACCGCTACTTGTGGATTCTTCAGCAATGGTCTACTCAAACTCGAAGCCCATTCCGCGCTATAAATCGTATCGGCATCTCCAGTTACAATTACTTCACCTCTAGCAGCGTTCAATCCGGCCTGACGTGCAAAAGCATAGCCTTGCTGAGTTTCATCGACGACAATTGCTCCAATTTCTCGAGCATATTCAGCAGTGCGATCCTTTGAGTTATTGTTCACTACAATGAACTCTGCATCCACAATATCATTCAATGCTAAACTCGCTAGGGTCGGAAGGATACCGTCTTCTTCATTGTAGGCGATTAGTACTATGCTGACGGTTGGATTCTCAGATTGCCGTGAATCCAGTTTTACACTATTCACGAGGTCTTCTGGCCACTCTGACAATGGCTTAGCTCTCAATTCAGAGAGCTTGCGCACATTTTTCGGTATGTTGAATGGTCCGAAACTCATGATTTATACAGCTCTAGTAGTTGTTTTACATTCTCTTGCCAAGAGAACACCTTTGCTCGTTCCAATCCTTTGGCGATCCACTTTTGTCTTTCTTCTGGGTCAGACCAAAGGTTCAGCATCACTTCGGCAATTTCCGAAGGGTCAGACGGATTAATCAATGGCGCAGCGCCACCGCTGACCTCCGGCATGCAGGTAGTATTTGAAGTAATAACCGGTGTTCCACTGGCCATGCCTTCAATAATTGGTATTCCAAAGCTTTCGCGGAGAGAAGGATAGAGAAAAAAGCGAGCACTTGTCATCCACACATGAAGTTCTTCATTGGGAATATATCCAACCGCTTTGATGTTTTCCATTACCCTGTCGGCATCTGAGCCCAGCACCTTTCTGATGAACTGTTCGTCGAGATCAGCAACCACCATTTTCATATCTGGAACATCTTTTAACGCCAAGGCAAACGCCTTGAGAGCTCCAGCTGTGTTCTTCTTAGGATCCGTATTTCCCAGGAACAAAAAGAAAGGTTCAAGAAGGTTGTTCGTGCTCCTTAGCGTATCACAGACCTCTTTAGGTGCCGGCTTAAAGGAATCACTCACTGCGTTGTAAAGCGTGTGCAGCTTACCTTCTACCTTTGGAAATCTATTTGCAATGCGTTTCGCTTCAAAATTGGAAACCGTTGCGACCCACTTTGCTTTTTTGATGACGCGCTTTACATTCCATCTCCGGTACATGTTTCCAAACCTCTGATAGGGTGTGAAGCCTTTGGCAAAGAGGGGGTAAATGTCGTAGTAAATAATATCGTGAACGGTAACCGCCAATGGCGTTTCTCCATAAACCGGAGCGGTATTACTAGTACAATGAAGCAGGTCGAGATTATCTTCTGAGGCCGCTTTCGGAAGCCAATTTTGTTCCCAAACAGGATAAGATGCCTCGAATGATCTCCAATGAAACCCCTCTACATCGGGCCATTCCGTCTTGTTCCGAACGCCATTTATGTAGATGAAGAATTCGAACCCTTCGGGCTTATGGGCCATCAACTGCTTGATTTGGTTGATGACAACCATATCCATCCCATGCTTGTCTTTTCGCATGATTCGTTGCGCCTCAATCCCAATTCTTCTCATAGTTGGCCGGTTCTAGGATGCTTCAAGTTCCAAATTAGTCCCCGAAAAACAGCACGGACGTTCTGAAATTTTCCTTTTAGTAGATTGACAAGAATGGCCTTTGGGGCAGCCACACAAGAGGTAAACAGCACGGCTAAAAACTTAGTCATCCCCTTGTAATTCAATCGGATAAACAGCAACCTGTTTCGCAAGAGGTAATATGTTTTTAGAGGGCTATCCGGGACCGTCACTGCTGATTCTTTGTGATAAACTATCGCTCGACCGTCGTAAAATATCTTGTAACCCGCTTGTCTGAATCTGAAGCACCAGTCGTATTCCTCATAATACAAGAAGAAGAAGTCATGCATGCGCCCTACACGTTCTATGGCCTCACTTCTAACTAAAACGGATGCACCATGGATGTACGAGGTGGGGTACACCTTCTTGAAATCTGGTTGCATATCCTCTCGATATCCCAAAGAGCGATTTCGCATGGTTATCGGATTTAGGTCTGTTGCACCGGCATATTGCACCAAACCTCGAGGTTCGAAGTACAACAATAGCGAGGAAACCATGCCGATAGAAGAATCACTTGATATCGTTTCCACGAGCATAGACAATGACCCCGGCTCTGGTTCTGTGTCGTTGTTCAGCAACCAAACGAACTCTCCTGTGGCTTTATCGAGACCTAAATTATTCCCTCCAGCAAATCCCAAATTTGCCCGGCTGTAGAGAAAATTCACATTGGGAAATCGCGCTTGAAGAGTTGACCAATCGGCAGACTCGGTAGAGCCATTATCAACCACGATAATTTCTACAGATGGGTAGGATAACGCCTCGAGAGCTTCAAGGCATTTTTCGGTATACTTATAACCGTTGAAGTTGACAGTAACAATACTTACTGTGGGTAGGTCTCCAGTCATGTAAAAGGTTGTTACCTTTAAGGTAGTCAAATTGTCACATACAATATACTATGCTTCGGACACTTTACACATTAGGGCTGCTGAGTTTATCGTTGCTCGGCGTTGGACAAGACGAACGTGTAGATCGGCCACTCCTTTCGATTCCTGAAGAGCCGTCGCGTATACTGGAAGAAGGTGTTGTGGGCTGGAGTATTTCATTAGACGGACAGTGGTTTAATGAGCTGAATATGATACCCTTGCGGTCGAAAACCTATGCAAGAGAAGATGAAAGTAAAGAATTGTCTGAGGTAGGGTTGGATAATTTCGACCATTGGGAGTTTCGCTCGATAAAGTACCAGAATGACACGTTGCTCATTTGGTTGAAGTTTATGAACTCTGGTCGTTTTCGATATCCAGAAACACAACAAGATTGGGAAGATTTCCCACTTTGCCACTACTACGTCTTTAAGCAATCCGAACTTCCAGACACGCTATTTCGACTGGGAGAGATTACAAGAACGTCCATTCCGCTACTCGCTTCGGGCCAGATAAAATCAGATGATTTAGATGACATTTTGCCCACAGTTTCGAGCGAAGGTCAACCTCGTGACAGCCATCCGTATGAATTGATTATTGAAACTCAATGTACTTCAGACACCTCTGAAGTTCGTTGGCAGATCTACGAGTCACACGCTTTGTTTGATGAGCAGCGCGGCTTGATTAACCCCATTATTTCAAACTCCAAATCCGTTTTGGGTACTGATCGCATGTTCAGGATTGCATACTACGCTTGCGACCCTAAAGTATTTGAAGCCGCTTTCCATAAATGAAAAAGGAATTCCGTTGGTTTGACTGGATTGTCCTCTTCGCCTTCATTGGATTGGCAGGGTACTCTATTGCCACCAATGGAATGGGAATCGGTGTAGTTTGGGCGGCGTTTCCATTTCTAATTTTCTTTGTCTACTTCGGATATAAGAAGCCCGCCATTCTACTCTATTCGGCATTTGTGCTGAGTTTCATCCTTCCTATTCTCGGTAGGTACGTCCCATCCGGAATTCCATACGGACTACTCGTTGATGTCATACTGGTGGCCGCGCTCATCATACTTTTCATAAAGTATTTCAGGGATCTAGACCTCCGTATATCCATGCATTGGAGCACTATTTTGTTGATGATCTGGATGATGTATGTCCTCTTTCAGCTTTTCAATCCCGAAGCACACAGCATGGCTGCTTGGTTCTACGCCATGCGAGGCATAGCACTCTACCAATTGCTCGTGCTCATCTTAGCTTTCAAACTCATTCCAGACCGCAAGCACTTCTACAACATCCTCCACATTTGGTTAGGTCTTTCTCTGTTAGGTGTTTTATGGGGAATTAAGCAACAGATGTTTGGAGTTTCCGCCGCGGAGCAAGCGTGGCTCGACGAAGGAAATGCAAAGACCCACATCCTATTCGGGAAACTGCGCGTATTCAGTTACTACTACGATGCGGGAACGTATGGAGCAGCAATGGCCCAAGCAGCGGTAACCAGCGCGATTCTTGCCATTGCCCCATATTCCATGAAGAGAAGGATCATCTATGGAGGAATCGCAGTGCTTTGTCTCTATGGCATGCTCATCAGTGGAACGCGTGGCGCCATCGCCATACCCGCTTTAGGTGGACTTGTATACTTATTCGTAAGTAAGAATTTCAAAATCTTCTTTGCGGGGATTACGGTCCTAGTTTTGGCGTTTAGCTTCTTGAAATTCACCACCATTGGGCAATCCAATTACGACATTGCGCGATTGAGAACCTCGCTCAATTCAGATGACCCATCCCTTCAAATTCGATTTATAAACCGGGCGAGGCTGACGGTTTATTTGGCCGATAAACCTATAGGTGGCGGCATCGGAACTACGAGTAGCTTTGGGAAACGATTTTCTCCAAACACGTGGCTTGCTCACTTTGAGCCAGATGGTCTTTATACCAGAATTCGGGCTGAAACAGGATTGATTGGTAGGAATGTCTTTGTTGGAATATTCCTGGCAATCGCATTTGGAGGTGCGGTTAGAGTTTGGAAGATGCCAGATGGAGTAGATCGATACATCGGCATGGCCATTCTAGCAACCTTCGCGGGCATACTGCTAGCCAATTACTCCAATAGCTTGATGACACAATTCCCGCTGAACTTTGTCACCTATTTCGGAATCGTCTACTTGTTCTGTGCACCGTATTGGGATGAAGACGGAAAGTTCGACAAGGCCAGAGCTTTACAATCTAAGGGATGGCCTATTTCGGGGAGTACTTCAAAAGCTTCCGAATAAACCAGTTGTAGCGTTGTGGCACCTCGCCAATAAGCGATTCTACGTCTTCTATTCTCATGTTGAACAACACAGCACCCGGGGTTTTCTCCGATTTATCCATGAGCTCCTTCAATGAAAGTGCGTCTGAATTATACCATTCGCGAGAGGCATCTGCCAACAGGACGAACTGATCACTTTGCGACAAGGACTGTGGAGAATAAGGCTGATTCAGCAAGGGTGGTAAGAGCACTAGAACCAATGAGGCGTTGCCACGCGCATCCTGAATCATAGACTCAATTCTGGCTGCATCTAGCATGTCGGAAGACGCTATCTGCTGGTCGAACTCCTCCGTATATCCTACGGTGGCCACATCAAGCCCGTGTTGTTTGAGGTAATCGCGTATTTGCAATACCACACCAGGCGTGCTATCGTGTTCACTTGTGGCGAAGAAGGTCACCACTTTGTGTTCGTTCACCGCACGCGGCAGGAAGTTCTGAGCAACCATTACGCCGGCACGTTGAAGGGCATACTTACCATCGATCTTTTTGTTTTCCACCTCCTCGAACGAAGGGAACCCACCAATAACCCGAATGCCAATCTTTCCTTCTGCAAACTTGGCCGTACGAAGTGCGCGGTCGAGAAAAGCACGGAGAATGAGCACGGAAAGTGGGATGATAGCTCCTACGATAAAGCCTACGATTATGAGAAGTTTACGCTTTGTGGGAAGTGGATCAAGCGCATAATTTGGCGGAACGGTAACAACGGCTCCCCCACTACTCACTTCTTCGTTCTCCAACCGCATTAAGGCTAGGTTATAGCTGTGTAGTAACTCCAAATAGTTCTTTTCATGAACACCTATTTCTCGTTCCATTCTGCCTAATTGCGAACCAAGCGGTGCAAACTCCTCATATTGTGCGCGGAAATAACGCATGCGTTCTTGGAACACCTCCAGTCGAGCAGCGCTTCTATCCACCGAAAGCGTAGCCATCAGCCATTCATCTAGAAGTTGAGCAATAGGCAATCCCTCTGTGCTCTTTCCCAAATCGTATCGAGTCGCCAGAACGTGGCTAAGTTCTTCGCGAAGTTCCTCAGACCGCTCTCGCAATTCATCCACTTCGTCCTGATCGCGGTAGTACACCTCAAGAAGAGCAATCTGCGTATTGAGATCCGTCAATTCCTGACGTTTTCTGAGCAAGTCGTCGCTAAAGCGGGTAATTTCTCTATGGTTTGCCAGCTTACTCTCCAACTCTTCTACAGCGGCCTTTGAGGCCTCATAAGTAGCCACTTCCTTCTGGCGCTCATCTTCCAAGCGCTCCTTCATTACAGCGAGTTGTTTCGTTTGCTCGATGTAATTGATAATGTTATTGTCAATACGGAAATCCTTCAACCGTTCTTCCGCATCTTTCAAACGAGCCATCGCCGCCTCCGTCTGCAATCTGAAATACTCAACTACATTGTTAGCTTGGCGCTTCTTGATAACAGCCATTCTATCCAAAAACACCTCATTCAGAATCTCAAGCGTTCTCTGTGCGATGCGCGGATTAGACCATTGGTATTGAATCTCAAGAAAATCGCTGTTATTTAACCTGTTGACCTTTACAGCTTGGATGGCCTGGGCGCTGAAAGGGCTCCATTCCACAGAGAACAATTGCTTGTGTAATTCGGAGCCGTGCTCCTGGACTTTGAATTTTCTTACTTGCGCCTCGATAGCTAAGGCATTGGTATCTGTAACCCATGCTGACCATATCTCCTCGGGCACCCAAGTTGCATACTCTAGATCCAGATACATCCCCTTTGACCAACCGAGGGCCTCTTCTGCTAAGAGCTTAATACCTACATCCTCGAGAGTCTGACGAGACTTAATCACGTTCGTCATATTGTCAAACTCACTGTTGATTGAGAAGAAGTCAGACTTCGCAGATTCCACATTGTCCAGTGAGATACCACTCGCAATACCCGTGTAAATCTCGGTTTTGCTTTCATAGACCTTTTGTTCATTCATGGTTAGAACGAACACGAGCGCTGAAACGCCAACAGCTCCTATAATCAGGAACTTCAAGTTTTTCCCCAGTAAGCTTATCAATTGGCGAAGGGTCATGGTTCTACTGTATTTTGGAATCGGCTAAACGGCACACCTACAAGTCTTTCCAAACGTTGGTAGGCATTGGAGAACTCAATTCTCAATCTTTCATACTCCGAATTTGACTTAGCCTTGAGGTCGGTATTCGCGCCAAGTTGGTCCAACGAAAGCTCACCTTCTCTAAATCGTTCTTCGGACATCTCCATAATGAGGTTAGCACTCTCTTTGGCCTCGGCTTGAATCTCTAGAAGTCGCTTGAGAAGTACGAGGTTGTTGTACTCCTGAATAACCTGCTCTTCCACTTTGCGCTCCATTTCGAGCTGTTTGGCTTGTTCGGAATACATCTCTGCTTCGCGCTGATTAATTCGATCGCTCCTCCCAATGAACGTTGAAAGCGGAATTTGTATACCCACCGTAAACTGATATCCTAGAAACAATTGATTCAAGAATGCTCCCTGGTTACCAAAGTTGTATTGGGCTCCAACCGCGATATTCTCCGACCAATCTTTTCTAATCATGGAAACCTCATACTCACGTGCCTTCGCTCGGTAATTGTAGTAAGCCACTTCTGGACTGTTAACTAGAGCCGAATCAATAAGTAGGTGCAAGGGCGGAATGTATGTGAAAAGCTCGGGTTGTTCGGGCTCAGGTGGCTCTTCTGTCAATGCCGCTTGTAGGGCCTCGACCGAATCTATTTCGGCCTCGGTTTGAGCAAGCGCAACCTGAGTAATGAACAGGGTAAATAGAAATATCGTGAACTTGGGTCTAAACATTCTCCTTTTGAATTAACGCTGGTATCGTGCGCAGAATGATCTTGATATCAAACCACAACGAATGCTTTTGAGCGTAGGTATTGTCGAGCTGTTTGCGCTCTTCATCAGACATCTCCGATGTTCCTCTCTTCTCAACTTGCCAGAGGCCAGTAATTCCGGCAGGCGCCATGAAACGCTCGGCCCAATCGTCGGAAGTCAAACTCTCTGCCTCATAGAGCGGCAAAGGACGGTTTCCAACAATGGACATATCTCCTTTAAGCACGTTAATGAGCTGTGGAAGCTCATCAATACTTGTATTGCGAATAAACTTACCCACTTTGGTTATGCGTGGATCATTGGCGATTTTGAAGAAAGCAGATCCTGCCTGTCTGCTCTTCCAGTCTCTGTATTCGTCCTCGCTCATTTTGCTTCCATCAGGCATTACGAGGTATGGGACATTTTCAGGAACCGCAGCATCAATGGGAAGGGTATTAGGTTCTGAAACGATTACATCCTCCGCATATTGATTCAGGTGGGCCAATTCCTTTAGCCTTCTATCGGCATCAGGGTACATCGATCGAAACTTCAAGAAATCGAATACACGGTAGCCGGTACCCACGCGTTTCGACTTGTAAACGATTGGCCCTTTTGATTCAAGTCGAATTGCAATAATGACTAGCAACAGGATGGGCGAAATCACAAGTAAAACCGAACCAGCAAAAACGATATCAAACAGTCTTTTTGATCGGCTAATTGGTCTGCCGACGAGGTCAACATCACTCTCTTTGTCCGATTTCCACGATTTCAATTTAACGATGAACTCCGCTCTTTCTGTGAGAATTTCAGAATCGAAAGGGCGCACATACGCATCATCGACCCCCTGTTTTAACAACATGGGATTGGGCTTGAAGCCTTCTTTACCTAGAAGGACGATTGAGGTACTCGAACTCAAGACACCTCTTACGACTGGCAGAACATCGGTCCAATGTTTTCCATCTGAGAGTGCATCCAGATACAAGATATCGAGGTTACTTGAAGCAGAAGAATCTATGAACTCACCCAGTGTAGAAAACACGCTAGATTGATGACCTTCGGCCGCCTTCAGGTGAGCCACGAGGCTCTCATCCGCTCCGATATAGGCAAGATTCATAGGATATACCCTTTGATTCTTAATAGGTTATCTACACGTAAGTGCAGCTCTTTGGGGTTAAAGGGCTTCACTAAGTAATCGTTCGCACCAGCTTCGAAGCAAGAGACACGCTCGTTGCTCGATTCCTCAGCAGAAAGCATAACGACCATGAGCTCCTTATAAAATGCGCTTTCCCGAATTCGCTTGAGGGTTTCGAGGCCTGACACTTCTGGCATGTTGAGGTCGAGAATCATGAGATGCGGAAGCTCCCCGTCGTACAAGGAGGAAAGAACATCCTTGCCGTTCTCGAATAATTTAATCTGATATCTATCTTTCAAAATACCATTCACCAAGGTGCGCATAACCTTGTCATCATCTACAACAAAGATGTTAGGAATAGGCTGGTCTCTCATGATTGCTCATGTTTGTTTTTAAAGGCTAGTATGGCGTTCAAACCAACTCGCAAACTGCGGAATACACTAAAATTGGATATTCGATTTACTTGCCACATTCCATAGAGAATACCCACGAAAAGGGTCCCAAAAGTGACTAGTCCAACCGCATTCCAATCATACCCCAAAGCGAGAACGAGTATGTCGAGAACTATATTAAAGGTCAACATCAATCCGACCTTTTGCAAGTTTTTCTGTGGAGAATTCGTCAATTCTAAAATCACACCCGCCGTTCTATCGATAGGAACTAGCAAGATATACCCTCCAAAAATCCTCAGCAGCCATACCGAACTTTCGTATCCATCTCCAGCAATGAGCCACACGAGTTGCGGAGCTGCAAAGATTAAAACTAGTGCTACCGGAAGGGTAAGCCAGACGAGAAGTCCCATTTCACGTTCGGCCAACTTCATCAACTTCTCAGGGTGCTCTACTTCATAGGCCGAAGATAATTTGGGCAATACAGCGCCCATAAGTGCATTCACTCCAATGTACGCCGTTCCAACCAGTCGCTCTGCAACCCCATAGATAGCCACCGCAGTTCCTCCCAAAAAGGCCATGAGAATATAACCGTCAGAGGAACGCAACACATTTGACGCTGCCAGCGTCGTACTCGTATACCTACCGAATCGCCACATAGGCTTCAAATGTGTGTAACTCGAAAACGAAATCACTCCAAGCTTTCTGCGAAAACCTTCCCACAAAGCAATTGCGAGATTGGATCCGATATAGATTAAAATGACGCTGTACACATCCACTGGCATCACCAAAGCTACGGCAATGAGCATGATGAGTTGGAAAAGAACGCGAGAGTATCCCATACCGATGAAATCCGCGCGGGCAGCGTATCGAATATGGGCCATCGACATGGGGATTGAAACAATTGGAATAATAGCCCAGCCTATAAGCCATGCGCTATTCACTTCAAATGGCAAGATGCTTACCACACCAACGACTAAAAGTGCAATTCCCGATAGAATCAATTGCAATAAGAAGGCTGATGAATTCAGATCCACTCTTTCATCTTCATGCTTGAAGTGCTTCACAAAATAAGTCTGAATGAACCCACTTCTGAACATATCGTACAAGCCGTATACGAGAAGAAAAAACAGCCAATCTCCGAACACATCTGAAGTTAGTGTTCTTGCTAAAAAGGCGAAAACCAACATTCCAACAAGAGCGGAAGCGACTGAGCTTGCCACACTCTGAAATTTCGAGAATCGAAGAATCTTGTGAATAAGTGATTTCAAAGGCCTCTAAATCAGAGTTGTAAAGTTATGACACACAACTGCTTCGTCAATTACCGTTTTTCGGCTAACTTGATACATTCATCGAAAAGATACGGACTTATGGCTCAATCTCGGTTCATTTTTATGGCTCAACAGCCAATGGACACCAAAATCGGCAGCAATGCGATCGATATGGCCTACGAAATTTCAAAGCGTCACGAGGTGCTTTACGTGAATATCCCAATGGACCGTATCACCAAATTGAGGAATAAGGAAGAGGACCGTGATTTCCTCAAAAGAAGAAAAGAGGTGGCCAATGGAAGTCGAAAGCCTCTAGAGAAAATTCGTGAAAATCTCTGGCAACTAACCCCTGGCATCACTCTGGAATCCATTAATACTCTTCCCGATGGTTCCTTGTTTGACAAACTCAACATGTGGAACAATCGCAAGCTGAGTGCAGTAATACTAGGCGCTGTGCAAGAGCTTGGCTGGGATTCGTATTATTTGTTGAATGATTCCGACATGTTTCGAGGGTACTACATGAAGGAGCTGTTAAACCCATCGGGATTCATCTATTATTCAAGAGACAACCTTCGCGAGGTAGATTACTTTAAAAAGCACGGAACGCGCATCGAACCACTGTTGATGGCAAAAGCGGATGCATGCGTGACCAATAGCGCCTACTTGCGAGATGAGTGCGCAAAGTTCAACGCCAACAGTTATGACATTGGCCAGGGGTGCGATCTTTCGGCTTTTGATCCCAGTATTTCACACGAGCGCCCTAGCGTTTTTCCAGATACCCAAGCCCCGATAATTGGATACGTAGGTGCACTCATTGAGCTACGTCTCGATATCCCGCTACTCGAGGAGTTAGCGAAAAGGGCACAGCATCTTCATTTTGTATTCACAGGTCCACAGGATGCTGCTTTTGAGAAATCGAAACTTCACGGGATGGAGAATGTAACCTTCACCGGGCCATGTAAGCCAACAGATGCTCCGCAATTCGTTTCTCACTTCGACGTATGCATCAATCCACAACGCATTCATCCAATGACGATAGGAAACTATCCCAGAAAGATTGATGAGTACCTAGCGCTGGGTAAGCCGACAGTAGCTACACTTACGAGAGCGATGGAGATGTTTAGCGACCATGTTTATTTGGCGGAAGATGCCGATGGATATCTAGCCGCTTTTGAGAAAGCGCTAAATGACAATTCTGCTGAACTTCAAGAGGATCGCAGAAAATTCGCCCTCACCCATTCGTGGGAGAATTCCATCGAGAAGATGTACGAGGCGATGCGTTCAGTCGGACTTTCGATTTGACCCCTTTTCTGTTACGTTAAAGGTTCTTGCACTGTCCTTTTTTATTCCTAGGATTCCTTTAATAAGGGCCACCATGGCTTTTGGTGCAAATAATATGGCCTGGATCATTCGAGCATCATAATAAGCTCTAGGAATGGCCATCATAAATGCGAGAACTAGGAATACGTACAATTGAACCCATGCGCCGAGCCCGTTCAACACGAGATCTATTACGGCGATTACGGATAGCAAGCCGAAGAGTATAAACTTCGGCAGGAAGCCCCACTGGAGCCATTTGTCGAAATACCCAATGTTGCCCATTCCCAGCTGAACAAATGCCATGGCCGAAGACGAAAAGAAAGCAGCGTATTGACTGCTGATCCATCGAGTACGTTGCTTCGAGAATTGTTGGGTGTTGGAAACCTTTTCGTCTAAGACAACCACCTCATGAGCATAGGTGATGAAATGTTCATTTTCAAGAAGGTAGAGCTCATAGAACTTGTCTTCTCCTGACATTTCCTCGTCAATACCGTTCACCATTTCGTGGAATACTCGAAAATCGAATACCATTCCTGATCCCGTAAGCGCAGCTGAAATCCCCAGCACATTGTGGCCTTTTCTGAAAATCGAATTTCCAATGGCCTCATTGAGGGTGTCGAGAAAGGCCATGGGCGTATCAGAGTTCAAGGCAGAGCGGTTGCACTGTACCACAGGCTTTTCAGCATAAACAGAATGGAGTAGAAAATTCCAGTTCTCAGCCGTCATTCGATTATCTGCGTCGAGGATAACCACTTTGTCATAGTTCGCCTCCTCCAATCTATTCGCGGCAATTCGCAAGCTCTTGGCCTTGGTACTCTTATCTAAAACAATGGGAATCACTCGTGCTCCTAGTTTCTCCAACTTCGTATTGGTTTCGTCTTGGAGTCCATCAGAGAGCACATAGATATGTACGTCCAATAATCCTGAGGTGTCAGAAATCGCATTTTCTACGGTATGCAGAATGACCTCATCTTCTCGGTAGACTGGAATGAGAACAGCCCATGAAAAATGGGCTGTTTCTTCGTGGCGCCTTCTTTTCCGATAAAACATCGAAGCGAAGGCATATAAAAAGAGGTAAAACGTCTGAACGGCAAATAGGATAAATATGACGTTCAGAACGATTTTAAGCATTTAGATAGTTGTTAGTGCTTCACCAACTTGTGCGTCCAAGTAGTTTGGCCAGATTGTACTTCTACAATGTACAAACCTTCTGGCAAGTTCAATGCAACTTTGTGCGTATTGCTATTAGAGGTCCACGCTTCTGTGTAGAGTAACTTACCGTTCATATCCATGATTCTCACGTCGCCATCCGCCAATGCTCTAGGTGCGGTAATCAACGTGAAATCCTTTGCAGGATTAGGCGCAAGCGACAATGCGTTCACGTCACCCTCTTCAACTGAAAAATCAATCGGAAGCATTTTGAATACTACGGTATCCACTACGCCACCCTGATAGTTAAAAGTGGTGGCAATTGGATGATAGTTCGCAAGTGATACGAACGCGCTATCACCGAACGATCCAATCTTCGCACGGCGGAAACCGGCATCCACTGGGTCTAGGGCTACGGAATCATTGTCAGCCTGAAGGTAAACCTTAGCAGCAGGAAGAGGTAATCCAGTCACACTGTCTTCCACAAAAGCGTAAATACGCGCAGCCGGTGTATAGTTGGCTTCAAATATGAATAGGCCTTCTTGGATGTCGGTAATGAGAATATTACCTGAAGGCAGATAAGGATAAGCTCCCCATGCCCCATCGTAGCCATCGCCACTTAGTGGTGAACTGTCGTAGCTCCCCACTTCTATCAACCAAGTCGGATCTTGAGCATCCAAAATATGCAGACCGTAAGTGTAATAGCTCGTTACAACGAAGTTACCAAGAACGTGGGCATTGTGCGGGATGGTTTGATTGTTCGGAACAACTCTGAAACGATCTGTTTCCGACACATTGCTAAAATCGCTCACGTCGTATGCGGCGATGTATCCTGAGGATACCTCATCTGTGGTGAAAATCGTCTGGTTGTCATCGCTTGGCCAGCAATTGTGTGCAAACGTGCTAGGCGTGTTCCATTGAGCTCTGAAGGCGGGTTGAGACTTGTTCGTCACATCACTAACCACCATGCCATTGCCTAGTGCTGCTCCCCACAACGTATCTCCTCTGGCAAATCCATCATGTAAGTAGGATGAATTATACATCCCCAAGAATGACGGGTTCCACGGATCGTTCGTCAAGTCGAACATGAGCGCACCGCCTAGACCAACATCGGCTCCAAAGATGTAGAGTACCCCGTTTTCATCGATCCAAAGGTTATGGCTTCGTGTAGCTGAATCTTCAACTGTATTGATGATTGCCTTTGGGTAAATGAATTGGAATGTCGGATTCGTCATGCTGTCGAGATCCACGATTAGAAGACCATTGTTCGAAGGGCTGCTAGAGAAATCATGCATTACGTAAGCGTAATGATCGTACGTTTTAATATCTCTCCAAGTACTGTTCGACCCAGGGATAAAGAACTGTTCAACCGGATTTGAAGGTACGGTCACATCAACAACGGAGAAACCGTTTCTAACGCCAACTAGGGCGTATTCATTCCCGTTTCCATCTTCATAGCCCCAAACGTCGTTTAGGTCGGCAGTGTAGGTACGCTGACCGAGAAGAACGGTATTGACAGGAGTATTCTGTGCGAATGATCCAACTCCAATAAGTAGTGATAGCGCGGCGAGTAAGTGTTTTTTCATCTCTTAAAATTCCAAGGTGATCTGAGATGGACCATCTCCATCTTCAGATTTACTCTCATTCTGAACTTCTGAATTGTCGTCGATAGATTCCTCTTCTTCAACATCTTCAGGCTCAGGTTCAGGAAGCAAGTTAATGGTTTTCACGTCATGTGGCGTCAATTGATTCCCCTGAGCCTTCCATCCTTTAACGGAAATGAAGTCCGCAAGGTTGGTTTCTTCCGCATCTCGTTGCTTTCCTTTTATCTTCTTGAATATCACTTCGATACTTGGGTTCGGTGAAGTCGACACCAACTCGAGATGACTTCCATTCGAATCCGAGATAAAGAGGTTCTTCTCAGCGTTCACCACTTCAACCAAGAAGCGCTTCACGAAGTAGCGTTCCTTCACCCCATCCCAATATACGGCTGAGATGGCAGCATCGGGACGCCATTTCTCCATCAAAATCATGTCCTCATCGAAGTGCGTGCTCACATCGAAACCGGTCAGACGATAATGTCCACTCTGCAAAATGGTGAGAATCTTGTCATCTCCCCTAAACGCGCCCAATAGCTCTCCTCTACCTTCGTAGTTCAGGCGTTTTACCGTTTCATCGTACCAAACTTTTCTAGGGGCCAATGTGCTCACGCCCTCTTCCTTCATCTCAATCTTGCGGATTGGATATTTGGAAGCGATGTTCCCCTTCGCTGCTCTACCCTTAATGGCTAGTTCAGAAAAATCAACATCAAACTTGAGTTTCTTCAGGCGCTGAAGGGCTTTGAGATACACGGTTACGACTTCTGCTTCTCCATTCGGGTTAGCCGTGAAGTACAATACTTGCGAACCTTTGTTTCCCGCAGTGAGGTCATATTCTCGATCGCGCGTTACGGAAGTCACGTTAAATCGCTTCATGAGAGAAGTTCCCTTAGGACCTCCATCGCGATAAATCATGTTATAAACCGTGCGCTTGTCGCCTTTCTTAAATACGGCCACATGGATGATGTCCTTCCCGACGTACGTCTTGGTATCAACCTTTGTTACCAACATTACGCCGTCTCTACGGAACACGATGATGTCGTCGATATCCGAACAATCGCAAACGTACTCTTCCTTTCGAAGACCGGTTCCAATAAAACCTTCCTCTCGGTTAACGTAGAGCTTCTCGTTGGCGATGGCCACTTTGGTTGCTACGATATCGTCGAACGTTCTGATTTCAGTCTTGCGCTCGCGACCTACGCCGTATTTTTTCTTGAGGTTCTTGAAGTAGTCGACCGCATAGTCTACGAGATTGGCCAACTTGTCTTTCACCTCGGCTATATCGCCCTCGAGGGAAGCGATTTTGTCATTTGCTTTGTCGGAATCAAACTTAGAAATACGCTTAATTCTGATTTCGGTGAGGCGAACGATATCTTCTTCTGTAACCGACCTGATGAGGTGTTTGATGTGAGGTTCCAATCCTTTTCGGATGTTACCTATAACTTCTTCCCAGGTTTCGGCTTCTTCGATGTCGCGATAAATGCGATTTTCGATGAATATCTTCTCTAGACTTGCAAAATGCCAGGCTTCCTCAAGCTCTTTGAGTGTAATTTGAAGCTCCGCTTTCAGCATTTCTAGCGTATGCTCCGTACTTCTTCTCAAGAGTTCGGATACGCCAATGAAGAGTGGTCTGTCATTTTCGATGATGCAACACAAAGGCGACACAGAGTTCTCACAATTCGTGAAAGCGTAAAGTGCATCAATGGTTTTATCCGGCGAAATATTGGCAGGCAAGTGAACGAGGATTTCAACGAACTCGGCCGTGTTATCCTCAATCTTTTTAATCTTGATTTTCCCTTTCTCGTTGGCCTTAACGATAGAATCTATGAGGCTTTGAGTGGTAGTGCCGAAAGGAATCTCGGTAATCTGCAACGTCTTCTTATCCAGCTGAGCAATCTTCGCACGTACGCGAACTTTACCCCCTCTAACACCATCATTGTATTGGGTGAAATCTGCAATGCCACCTGTTGGAAAATCGGGATAGATAGTCGCTTTCTTACCGCGAAGAATCTTAATACTTGCGTCGATAAGCTCGTTAAAGTTATGCGGAAGCACACGTGTGCTCAAACCGACCGCGATACCCTCAACGCCTTGGGTGAGAAGTAACGGGAATTTAGCTGGGAGGTGGATGGGTTCCTTGCCTCGACCGTCGTAACTAAGCTGCCAATCTGTAATTTTTGGGTTGAAGACAACGTCAAGTGCAAACTTGCTAAGTCGAGCTTCGATATAACGAGGAGCTGCGGCATTATCTCCTGTGAGCACGTTACCCCAGTTACCTTGGGTATCGATTAACAGTTCTTTTTGCCCCAGTTGAACGAGAGCATCACCAATAGAGGCATCACCGTGGGGGTGATACTTCATGGTCTGACCAATAACGTTGGCCACCTTGTGGAATCTACCGTCATCCATTTCGCGCAACGCGTGAAGTAGTCGGCGCTGAACGGGTTTAAAACCATCTTCGAGAGAAGGAACGGCACGTTCTAGGATTACATAGGAAGCGTAATCGAGGAAATAATCCTCGTACATACCGGAAACCTTCGAGATCCGCTCTTGAGAATCGGACTCATCTGAGAGATTTTCTAGTTCTTCCGGATTGGAAGACTCTTCATTATGTGAATCGTTGTTTGGGTCTTCATTCATATTGACCCCATCCTCATTTTCAATCATCATCGTGTTCGTCGAGATTGAGCTTCTTATTCGCTTTTGCTACTGAGTCTAGCGACCTTCCCAAATCGCGTACCTCTGAGCTTTTTAAGCTGGATATAACTACTCTGAGTGTTTTATACTTTGCCTCTTTGCTCTTGATTTTCAAGATTAAAACCTTTCGGAGAGGCCATCTAATAATTCGGAATCCGATAAGTTTTCGCTTGGGAAACTCATAGAGCTTATTTGAGCGAAGAAAACCTCCTAATATGGGTTCTTTGCTGTCCAAGATCAAGACCTCTCCATCGCTATCATATCTAAACACCGGATTCCCTCGGTATATCAATACCAATGCTATTGCGAGAACTAGGATTGTTATCACCGGTGTTTGATTCCCGATAGATCCGTCGATATTGATGAGCAGGATATCAAAACCTACGGCTAAAATCAAGATTAGGTAGATGTAGCGATAATAAGTGTAGCGCTTGATCGTATTCAGTCTCATACCTCTTTTAGGTTTTCCTCCGTGTCTTTTTCAACACGAAGGTTGTCGATAATGAATTCTTGGCGCTCGGGGGTGTTTTTGCCCATGTAAAAGGCGAGAATATCTTCGATTTTTTGGCCAGGTCCCAAAAGAACAGGTTCCAAGCGAATCTCCTCACCGATGAAGTGTTTGAACTCATCAGGTGAGATTTCACCAAGTCCCTTAAATCGAGTAATCTCAGGCTTTGATCCAAGTTTTAGGATGGCTGCCCTTCTCTCCTCTTCACTGTAGCAATAAATGGTTTCCTTCTTGTTTCTAACTCTAAAAAGTGGAGTTTGAAGGATATAAAGGTGACGTTCCTGAACGAGCTCTGGGAAGAACTGCAGGAAGAATGTTATCAATAGTAGACGAATGTGCATACCGTCGACATCCGCATCCGTAGCAATTACTACGTTGTTGTAACGAAGATTCTCCAAGCCATCTTCAATATTCAATGCAGCTTGAAGAAGGTTGAATTCCTCATTCTCGTAAACGACCTTTTTCGTCAGGCCATAGCAATTGAGCGGTTTACCCTTCAGGCTAAATACCGCTTGCGTTTTTACATCTCTACTCTTGGTGATGGAACCAGATGCAGAATCACCCTCCGTAATGAAGAGTGTGGTTTCGCTGTGACGCTCATCCTTATCCGTGTAGTGAATCTTGCAATCGCGAAGCTTCTTATTGTGAAGGTTTGCCTTCTTCGCACGTTCTCGAGCTAGCTTCTGGATACCGCTCAGTTCCTTTCTTTCTCGCTCAGCCCGAACGATCTTCTTTTGAATTGCTTCGGCAACATCTGCGTTTCGGTGCAAGAAGTTATCGAGGTTATTCTTCAAGAAATCGTTTACGAAAGTGCGGAGTGTCGGACCATCTGGACCGATATCATTGGAGCCTAGTTTGGTCTTTGTTTGCGACTCAAACACTGGCTCAATCACCTTAACGCTCACCGCACAAATGACGCTTTGACGGATGTCGGCAGCATCGTAATTCTTACCATAAAAGTCACGAATCGTGCGTACCAAGGCTTCTCGAAGGGCGCTTTGGTGCGTACCACCTTGGGTGGTATGCTGACCATTGACGAAGGAATAGTATTGTTCACTCTGGGAACGCTCGGCGTGTGTAAGTGCAATTTCGATATCCTCGCCCTTGAGGTGAATGATATCGTGCATGATCTCGCCGTTGATATTGTCGCTAAGGAGATCCTTTAGTCCGTTTTCGGAATAATATTTCTCACCATTGAACATGATGGTGAGGCCCGGATTCAGGTACACATAGTTCCAGAGCATCTTTTCGACATACTCGCTGCGGAACTTGTAGTTCACGAAGATGCTTGGGTCAGGAGTAAACTGAACCTTGGTACCTTTTCGCAGTGAGCTTGCCTCTGGTGCAGACTCTTCGATAAGGGCGCCGGTTTCGAAAGTGGCAAATTTGGTTTCGCCGTCGCGTACCGCTTGCACTTTGAAATGGCTGGAAAGGGCGTTTACAGCCTTTGTACCTACACCGTTCAGACCGACAGACTTCTTAAAAGCTTTCGAATCATACTTGGCACCTGTATTCATTTTGGAAACAACGTCAACCAGCTTTCCGAGTGGAATACCTCGACCATAGTCGCGAACGGTTACTACGCCGTCCTTTATGGCAACCTCAATGGTTTTACCAGACCCCATGACGAATTCATCGATAGAGTTATCGATAACTTCTTTGAGAAGAATGTAAATACCATCGTCGGGAGATGATCCATCGCCAAGTTTCCCGATATACATACCAGGACGAAGGCGGATGTGTTCCTTCCAATCGAGACTCCGAATATTGTCTTCCGTATACTTAGTTTCGGACATAGGTGATTAGGCTAATTGACGCTTTTATCCTCAATAAGGGCTAAAAATACACAATTAGCCAAGCCTCCGAAGGCGCTCGGGAATCAACTTTTTAACAGCTTTGGCTTACAGACTGTTAACTAGTAATTTGAAGTGAAAAATGATTACACGTTGAAGCGGAAATGCATCACATCCCCGTCCTTCACGATGTATTCTTTGCCTTCTACACGGAGTCGACCTGCATCGCGAGCTGCGGCTTCGGTTTCATACTTCACATAGTCGTCGTATGAGATTACCTCAGCACGGATGAAGCCTTTCTCAAAGTCAGTGTGAATCACGCCTGCGGCTTGAGGAGCAGTACTTCCCATATCGATGGTCCATGCGCGAACCTCCTTCTCACCCGCTGTGAAATAGGTTTGAAGTTTAAGGAGCTGGTAAGCTGCACGAATTACACGGTTCACACCTGGTTCTTCAAGTCCAGCTTCTTCGAGGAACATTTCGCGTTCTTCGAATGAGTCAAGTTCGGCGATATCGGCCTCTGTGGCAGCGGCAATGTGAATAACTTCTGCGTTCTCATCGGCAACAGCGGCCTTTACGGCATCGACGTGTGCGTTGCCTTTTGCAGCATTGGCTTCCTCAACATTACAGAGGTAAAGCACCGGCTTATCGGTCAATAATTGGTAGTCGTCTAACCACTCTGCTTCCTCTTCATTTCTTTCGAAGGAACGAACAGATTTTCCCTGTTCAATGAATGCAGTCAAACGCTCAATCATTTCAACCTCTCTGAATGCCTCTTTGTTTGACCCTTTGGCGTTCTTCTTGGCCTTTTCGAGTCGCTTTTCTAGCGTTTCAAGATCCTTGAGCTGAAGCTCGGTGTCGATAGTCTCTTTATCACGAACAGGGTCGATACTGCCGTCTACGTGCGTAATGTTCCCATTTTCAAAACAGCGGAGGACGTGTATGATGGCGTTACACTCTCGGATGTTACCGAGGAATTTGTTGCCAAGACCTTCGCCCTTACTTGCTCCTTTAACCAGACCAGCGATATCCACAATTTCTACAGTAGCGGGAACCACACGCTCGGGGTTTACAAGCTCTTCGAGTTTATATATTCTGGGATCTGGAACATTGACGGTGCCCATGTTGGGCTCGATTGTACAGAATGGATAGTTTGCTGCTTGCGCTTTTGCGTTGCTCAAGCAGTTAAAGAGGGTTGATTTACCCACATTCGGAAGTCCGACAATGCCACATTTCATACGTTGCGTGATTTAGAGGCCGCAAAGGTACTTATTCGGCGCGAGAAAACTTCGATTGGAAGCGTCAGGCGATAAGCAACAGGCTCAGGCGCGAGGCTTGTGCGATAGGCTGAGGGAGTTGGCGACATGCAACAAGCGTGAGGCGCGCGGCGACTGAAGTGAGCCGATAAGCATGGGGCTTCAGGCTGGTGCTAGTGACTGGAGGAGTGTAATGTGTGGAGGATGCTTGGATTTTTTGTGGGGGCTATGTATCCCCTCCCCGGTCTCAAGCTACGCATCAAAGCTGAAACAAGTCGGATGGTAAACGTTTACAAACGCTTAGTTACGAACATGAACGCGGGATTCACATAAATAATTCTAAACGATAGCTATTGTCCCCGATTTGTCCATCTGAAAAGTCTGGTTGTCTTGAATAAAATCTCGAACTTGAGACCGGGGAGGGGCTGATAAGCCCCGTTAAATCAACGCAAATTAAAAGGTCCAACAGTCTAACCCTCCAACCCTCCAACCATCTAACCCTCCAACAGTCTAACCCTCCAACCCTCTAACCCTCCAACCCTCCAACCCTCCAACCCTCCAACCCTCTGACAATCCAACCCTCCAACAGCGCACCCCATGAAATATCCCATCGGCAAAGCCCAATTTTCTTCGGAACTCAACAATGAAATCTTTACCAACGCTATTCATAGAATCGAAAGGCTTCCGGCAATACTTAAGCGTCAAGTTGAAGGATTGAATGCGGATGAACTCCAAGCCCAGTACCGTGAAAATTCATGGACTATCCAGCAGGTGGTTCATCATATTGCTGACAGTCATATGAACGGTTTTGTGAGGACGAAATGGGCATTGTCAGAGTCTAAACCAGTGATAAAGCCTTACGATGAAAAAAAGTGGACCGAACAGCCTGATGTTCTGGACCTACCGATTGAGGTAAGCTTGAATCTGATAGAATCCATCCACACGCGATGGACCTATTTATTCAGAAACCTTTCTGAGAAGGAATTGAACAAGGTCTTCATTCATCCCGATGGGAATGTTGAGTACAAGCTGTTTCAGCATGCAGAGATGTATGCGTGGCACGGGGATCACCATCTGGCACATGTGAAGTTGGCGCTCGGTATATCTAAGCTCTAATCGAAGGTCACGGGGCTACCTCAACACTACTTTTTCCCTCAAAACTTCACCAGATTCATCCTTCACACTTAAAACATACATTCCTTTCGGAAGGTCAGATAGGTCTAAAGTGTAGCAGCCATCAGGCGAGTTTGCTTTGCCTGTAGTCCTCACCAAGTCACCATTCAGACTGTAAATAGCAAAAGCTCTCTCACCGGAAGACGCGTTCGGAATGCATGCTTGAATAACACCATCCGTCGGGTTTGGTGATAGTAACATGGCGCGAACCACAGATTCTTCCCGCACACTAATGTTTTCGATTAAGATAGAGCGTGATACAACCGGTTGTCCACAAGGCGTATGCGGTAGGATGTTGTAATAATTCAAGATTTCGTCATCGAACGTCACAAACACGGTGTCACCCATCATTGCCGGCAGTCCAGCGAATCTCCATTCTATAGAATCTGCACTATTTACTTGTGCATAAAACATATATGTGACCGTTGAGTCGGTGTTGGATACATACACGTATCCGTCATTGACCACTGGTGGAACGATATCCACATTCGCTTCTACATATTCAATCCATCGACCGAGAGCACAAGAGTCAATCAAATAGATATCAATAGAGTCTCCAGGAACCAAATTGTACAACCTGTGTGGACTCGTTACTGAAGTAATCGTCGTACCACTCGATGATGGATCAAATCCCTTAGGACCATAAATTAAATTGGTGTTGAGATTCGACGTTGTCCATGTGACTTCTGCAACACCACAATCCGGTATATAAACATAGATATTTGTCGGCGGAGGACAGGCATTGTTCACCCCTTCCAAAATTTCAAAGTTATCTATGAGAATGTCGTTGTAGAAGGTTTGGTTCACGGCATCCATATCTACCCTTAATACAAACTGGATGCTATCCGGATTTTGTGGCGGATTCAAGATGTATTTGATATTGACCCAATCGGCACTGTCACCGCTGTAGGTTATTACATCGTAGTGCCAAGTAGCGCCATCATAATAATCTATGTAGAAGCTATTGTTATCCCCAGGGTAATTGGTGTTGTTACTGTATAACCAAAGCGAGAGTTGAGGAACTTGCAAGTTGGAAACATCAATAAGTGGAGTTACAATGAAGACACTATCTAAAGGTGTTGGAGAACTTCCATCAACCCCTATGGCATACCCTCCATTTCCAGTATAATCAACCTGATTTTGAGCACCATATGCTGGAAAGTATGCGTTTGACAGACCTGTTGGTATCCATGCCGAATTCATTCTGCCTTCAATCAAAGGTTCTGTCCTCCAACATGTTGGAATAATAGTGTCGTCAAATGTTTCAATGAATGGAGCTGATATTGGCAAGCATGGGGTCCAAAAAGAATAAGGACCTTTAATCGCGGACGTTCCAGAGGCACCGCAATCTTCTCGAAGAAAGACTTCGTATTCAGTATTCGGCGTTAAACCGCTCACGGAATAAGACGTTGCGTTTAGATTAACAGTTGTTCTATTTCCAGAAAAAGTACCCGCTGGTGCATACTGGAAAATGAAGTTGTTTGAAGAGAGTCCGGAATTCCATGAAACATCAACCGAGGTTGCTGTGAGGTTTGAAAAAGTGACGCCCATATCACGACGAATTGGGCATGGATTTGAGGTGATTGAAACCTCGTCAATCGCAACATCTTGTTGAAAAGCAGAAAGAGGGTCTATATCAAATACCATGATGAATCGTATTTGACTTTCACCTGTTGAATCAAGAAGTACGTATCGGTCCCTCCAAGGATCAGTTTTCCTTGGTTGTAGTTCTCCCACTAGTGAATCGACAGTAATCCAGATACCGTCAACTTTTTGGCCGACATAGAGAACTTTAATTTCAGAGCCACGCATGTAATAGCTGTACTTCAATTCGGGGTATTGGATACCCGAGAAGTCAATACGGGGAGAATACAGGTAAACCGAATCTCCACTATCCATTGACGCTTCTGTGTACAAGTAATTCCCAGTGCCTGATTTATCGGCTTGAGGTCCAGTTTCTATAGAATTGGTAGAGTCCTCTCTTACCACCCATTTCACAGCACGCAAATCAGTGCTAGGCCATGGGTGAAACCTCCAATCTGCCGAATGCGAAAACTGAGGAATACCAGTATTGTTGAGCGTTTGGTCTGGAACCCAATCGCTGCCATCGAAATCTTCCGCATAAGGCAAACTGTATACAGAATCAGTTTCTGACCTCAACAATCTGAAATTCGCTAGTTCCCAAGGGGACGATGAAACACTCATCTCAAATCTGAGCTGAAACCTCACCGTATCTCCAACTAGAGAATCAGGAAGAAAGATCTCTAAGTATTTCGTATTGTCGGTTCCACCTGGACTCCAGCTACGGAAGGATGGTCCCACCTTTCTCAACACACTCCAACTGGAGTCATTCTGCCTTTGGACAAACACTCGAAAAAAGTCATTTACTCCTGATGTCGATGTGTATTGGTGTCTCAATGTAAAATTCAAGACAGCCTTGTGCGTGATTGCGAAATATGGCGTGTGAACGGGCTTATTCCCCAGGTATCCTCCGGTTGAACTGATTGTCAATCTATTATTCGCTCGAGTCGCAGTAACGTTTGGTGTACCTCCTGATGTCGACCAACATTGAAAGGTAGCCCAATTACCAAACTGATTCTGATAAGGCAATGTCTCCGCTGTGCATTGCGCGTTAGCATCAGCACTAAAGACTAATAATGAGGCAAACAAGCTCCAGAAAAGGGCAGAAATAGAGAGAGATAGAGAATTCATCTGTCAAGATTTGATAGCTCTTGCAAGATAACAGAAAAGAATTGACCGTGTCGTTAGTATCACGTTCATAAATGGGATCATTTTCCCAATTCCCTACCGCCCACTTTGCATATCTTTGCACCCGAGATTCAATTTCAACCCACTTTGGACATGAACGATTTGAAGAACCTCTGCACTCAAGTTCGCAGAGACATTGTACGTATGGTGCACGCTGTTAATTCTGGTCACCCAGGCGGATCCCTCGGTTGTACCGAGTATTTCGTGGCTCTCTACGGAGAGATTATGGAATACAATGCAGCGAATTTTGATATGGATGGAAAAGGCGAAGACCTCTTTTTCCTTTCGAACGGACACATTTCTCCCGTTTTCTACAGCACTCTCGCACGCAATGGCTTCTTCAAGGTTGATGAACTAAATACGTTCAGAAAGATCGATTCCCGCCTTCAAGGTCACCCTACAACCCACGAAGGGCTTCCAGGCGTGAGAATTGCGTCAGGTTCACTCGGACAAGGCATGTCTGTTGCCATAGGAGCTGCAGAAGCAAAAAAGTTGAACAACGACAATCACCTCGTTTTCTCACTGCACGGTGATGGCGAACTCCAAGAAGGACAAATCTGGGAGGCTGCTATGTATGCCGCTGGCAAGAATGTCGACAACCTCATCGCTACCATCGACGCAAACGGTCAACAAATCGACGGATCTACCGACGATGTTCTTCCAATGGGAGATATCGGTCAGAAGTTCGCGGCCTTCGGATGGGATGTGATGACCATTGAAAATGGCAACGACCTCGACAGTGTAATTGCTGGTTTGAACGAAGCCAAAAGTCGCACAGGAAAAGGAAAGCCAGTTTGCATCATCATGAAGACTGAAATGGGTGCAGGTGTTGACTTCATGATGGGTACACACAAATGGCATGGGGTTGCTCCAAACGATGATCAATTGGCAGATGCTCTTGGTCAGCTATCCTCAACATTGACCGACTACTAAGAAGTCTCTTTTGAAGCGTTTTATTCACGGTTTAGTATTTGCTCTCGTTCTGTCGAGCCCCCTCGCTGGTTTCGCTCAACAAAACGATGCGCCAACGACCCGCATTCTGTTCATTTTCGATGGATCAGGTTCCATGCAGGGACGCTGGGAAACGGGTAAGAAAATCGATGTAGCACAACGCTTGATGACCCAAATGCTCGATAGCCTTCAATCCTTGAGGCTTCAGAATTTGGAACTCGCACTACGCGTGTACGGACATAATAAGCCGTCTCCACCGCAAGACTGTAATGATACTCATCTAGAAGTTCCATTTGGGAACAACACCTATGTGAGAATCAAGCAGGTCCTCAGAAGCATCATCCCAAAAGGTACTACGCCTATTGCGCGTTCCTTGGAGTTTTCTGCGGATGACTTCACGCCATGCAATGATTGCAGAAACATCATCATCCTAATAACAGATGGACTCGAGGAGTGCAATGAAGACCCCTGCGCGGTGTCCAGAATGCTTCAAGAACGCGGTATTGCATTGAAACCTTTTGTGATTGGAATTGGACTAGACCCAGAGTTTCGTTCAACCTTTGAATGTGTTGGAAACTATTTTGACGCCGCCGAAGAATCCACTTTCAAAAAGGTACTCGGAGTAGTTATTAGCCAAGCCTTGAATAATACAAGCGGGCAAATCAATCTCCTCGATGATAATGGTCAGCCTATCGAAACGGATGTCCCTTTAGCGGTATATGATGCCGTTTCCGGAAAGCTTATCGAAAGCTTCGTGCATACGCTCGATGCCAATGGAAATCCAGATACGCTAGTGCTCGACCCTTTAGTGACCTATGATGTTTCCGTTTTCACCGTCCCCACCGTACACCAACGTGGAGTTGAAGTTCAAGAGGGAACGCATAATCACATCAACATTCCTGCGGGAAGAGGAACTCTTGACCTTCGTATGAGCGGGTCAAGATCTGCCCAAACCCCAGAAGTGCTCGTCCGTCGACCAGGCGAATCTCGAACACTACACGTTCAGACCTTCAACACAACTCAGGAATACCTCACTGGAACGTATGAAATTGAAATACTTACGTTGCCTAGAATCTATGAGACAGTTACTATTTCTCAGGATGAAACAAACACAGTAAGTATTCCGGCTCCGGGAACGGTGTTCATTCAAACCAGTAGTGCTGGTCCTGGAGGAGTGTACGTAAGAAGAGGAGATGAGCTAATTTGGGTTGCAGAACTCCAAGCAGAAGAAACACGTCATACCTTTGCGCTTCAGCCAGGTGATTACACGGTAATTCACAGGCCAACCACGGCGCAGTCAAGTTTATATTCTAAAAGCAAGTCGTTTACCGTTAGCCCGGGCGGCTCAACCACAGTCAAACTCTAGTAAGATGAAATACACAGACAGCGGTAGCAAGGACACAAGATCAGGTTTCGGAGCAGGATTACACGAGCTCGGAAAATCCAATCCAAATGTGGTAGCACTTTGTGCAGACCTTACTGGTTCGTTGAAAATGGATGCCTTCAAGAACGATTTTCCTGATCGTTTTTTCCAGACTGGCATTGCCGAAGCGAACATGATGGGAATCGCCGCGGGTATGACCATCGGTGGTAAAATTCCATTCACGGGAACGTTTGCAAACTTCAGCACAGGTCGTGTTTACGATCAGATTCGTCAGTCAATTGCCTACAGTGGCAAGAACGTGAAGATTTGTGCTTCTCACGCTGGTCTCACACTTGGGGAAGACGGCGCGACACACCAAATTTTGGAAGATATTGGTCTCATGAAAATGCTTCCGGGCATGACCGTTATCTCTCCATGCGACTACAACCAGACAAAAGCTGCAACTATTGCGATTGCTGACTATGACGGTCCTGTCTACCTACGTTTCGGTCGTCCGAAAGTTGCCAACTTCACCGATCCCAATGAGAAGTTTGAAATCGGAAAAGCTCAGCTTCTTCAAGAAGGGAAAGATGTTACCATTATTGCAAACGGACACCTCGTTTGGAAGGCACTTCAGGCTGCAGATCAACTCGAGGCTAAGGGCATCAGTGCAGAAGTGATTAACATTCACACAATCAAGCCACTAGACGACGCGGCCATTTTGAAGTCTGTACGCAAGACGGGATGTGTTGTTACAGCAGAAGAGCACCAAATGAATGGTGGCCTTGGAGACTCTGTTGCCCAATTGTTGGCGACTTCTACTCCGACTCCACAAGAATTTGTTGCGGTAAACGACAGCTTCGGAGAATCTGGAACGCCGGATCAACTACTTGAAAAGTACGGTTTGAACGAAGCGAGTATCATTGCTGCTGCAGAAAAGGTGATGGGTAGAAGATAAGGATCCGCCTATCGGCGGAAAGGATGCCTCCCTCCGGTCGGCAAAGGAATCCGCCTACCGGCGGATAAGGATCGCGCTCCGCTGCCGCGTAGGCGAAAGGTCGACGCCTGCGGCGGTCGAAAGGTGCCTCCCTGCGGTCGGCAAGGGATCGCTCCGACCTTCGGCGGAGGATAAGGCGCCTGCCTTCGGCATGCACAAGGCGTCCTTCGGCCGCAAGGATTGTCGCCTACGGCGATCAATAAGTCCTCGTTCCTCGGCAAGTTAGGCCTAGCCATTAGACTTAAGATTTAGCCTCGGGTTTAACTTGAATCCAAGTACCACGGGGCTTTAGCCCGTGGTACCAAAAAGGTTTCCTCCGAATGCCACGTGGCTTTAGCCCGTGGTATCGGTAAGGCCCATCCAATTGCCACAGGGCTTCAGCCCGTGGCCTCTTAGCCTTAGCTATTCTGTCCAACTCCCGAATCAGCTTCCCCTCTCGGGATTCCTCCTTTCAGTCGGAACCTCTAGCTGTCTAACTCCCGAATCGGCTTCGCCTCTCGGGATTCCTCCTTTCAGTCGGAACCTCCAATCATCCAACTCCCGAATCAGCTTCCCCCCTCTCGGGATTCCTCCTTCCAGTCGGAACCTCCAAATCTCTTCCTACCTTTAAACCTTTACCCCTTCACAGCATCACACTGCCGTGCACAACGAAGACCGCATCTGGCTAGCCTACAATGCTGGAGATTATCGCAAAGCGTTTGAAGCGCTTGTTGATATTCAGCAAGGCCAACTCCTGCGCATAATTCTAAGAATTGTAGGAGATGAAGATGAGGCCATGGATGTACTTCAGGATACCTTCATCAAGATTTGGAAGAATCTGGCTTCATTCAAAGGTGGAAGCAAATGGAGTACGTGGACCTATCGAATAGCGAGCAATGAAGCATTGATGCACCTGAGGAAGAAAAAGAAGTTCCTGACCACATCCGACCCTATTGTTACCGAACAGCTTACGGCCGGTTCATTTTTCGATGGGGATGATGCTTTGGCAGCTCTTTACTCCGCATTGGATAAGCTACCAGCCAAGCAGAGGTTGGTATTTCAGATGAAGTATTTCGACGATCTGCCCTACGCGGAAATCGCACAAATAACAAATACGAGTGTTGGAGCTCTTAAGGCCAGCTATCACCATGCCGTCAAAAAGATTGAGGCTGAAGTTTCAAATTTTAAACCTGGAGGTCATTCCGACATCAAAGAAGTGTCATGAAAAAGAACGACGGACTAAATATTTCAGAGCAATTCCTGCTTGAGAATGCCAAAAAACTCAAAGGGATACCAGATACCCCGGTTAAAGGAAGAGTTATTCCTCTGCGCCTCGGTTTCACTTTCGGTGCTGTAGCTGCAGCTTTAGCCGCTGTACTTGTATTCCGACTCCAGCCTTCAGAGAACACGGACCTCTTTGCCGATGTAACTTCCGAAGAAGTTTACCAATATTATGATTCCGGACTTATCGATGTTGAAACCGATTTGCTCATGGAGTATACTTCGGTGGACGATTTTACGGTAGAAATAGACCCGAATGAAGAGGAGCTCGACTTGCTACTTGACGACCTCAATGACGAAGAACTATATAATATCTTGAACTGATGAAATCATTACTACTTACATGTTTCGCGTTCTTGGCTTTTAGCTACACCGCTTTCGCACAGCCACAGGGACGTGGTGAACGCCTCGAAGCGTTAAGAACGGCATACATCACCCAAGAGGTAAATCTCACAAGCGCGGAGGCCGAGAAGTTTTGGCCCATACACAATGAAATGAGCGAAGAACTCAAAGAAACCAGAGAGGAAAGACATCAGCTCTTGAGAAGATATAGATCCTCCTCTTCCATTGAAAATGCGGATAGCGACGATCTCAAAGAAATGATGGAACGCTTCTTCGAACTTGAAGCCGAGGAACTTGCCATTCGCAAAAAATACCACACACGGTTCCTAGAAGTGCTCAGCGCCCAAAAAGTAGCGCTAATTTACAGAGCAGAAGAAGAGTTTAAGCGAGAGCTACTCCGCAGAGTTGGCCGAGAAGGAGGTCGTGAAGGAGGTCGTTCCGAAGGCCGCAGAGAGTAACCTCTTTTGTACCTTCGCCGCATGGCGAGCATCAAACAACTCTTTTTTGCCAATCTGGCGCAAACCACAGATTTTCCACTTGCTCTCGAAATGGAGAGAGCTGAAGGTGTCCACATTTGGGATACTAATGGAAAAGCATACATCGACTTAATCAGCGGCATTTCGGTGAGCAACATCGGCCACCGCCATCCTAAGGTTGTAGATGCCATCAAAGGCCAGGTAGACAAGTACATGCACCTCCTCGTCTACGGAGAGTTCATCCAAAGTCCACAGGTGCTTTTAGCCAACGAATTGTCGCAGGCACTTGGCTCGAATCTCGATAATTTATTCCTCGTAAACAGCGGCTCCGAGGCCATTGAGGGCGCCATGAAATTGGCGAAACGCTACACTGGAAGACGAGAATTTATAGCTTTCGACAAGGCCTACCACGGCAGTACGCAAGGTGCGTTGAGCATCATTGGTGATGAAGAATTTCGCAGAGGCTATCGTCCATTATTACCAGGTATTCGCCACATCCAATTCAACGACACTGCTGAATTCCAACACATTACAGAAAACACCGCGGCCGTCATCGTCGAAACCGTGCAAGGCGAAGCAGGATATATTCCCCCTCACGCTGGCTATCTGAAAGCCCTGCGGGAAAAGTGTGATGAAGTGGGCGCACTTCTCATTCTAGACGAAATCCAAGCGGGCTTTGGCCGAACCGGAAGCTTGTTCGCTTTTCATACTGAAGACATTCACCCTGACATTGTTACGCTCGCTAAGGGTATGGGTGGAGGAATGCCGATTGGGGCCTTTGCTAGCCGAAAGGAGATTATGGATAGCCTTAAGGAGAATCCCATTCTCGGGCATATTACAACCTTCGGCGGCCATCCCGTATCGGCCGCTGCTGCCCTAGCCTCACTGCAGGTGATTCAAGAAGAGGAGCTTTGGAAACGTCCACTCGAAGGCGAAAAGCTCTTCCGAGAATTGCTCGTTCACCCTCTCATCACGGAAGTTCGCGGTAGAGGATTTATGCTTGCGGTTCAACTCGACACATTCGAACGCGTTCAAAAAGTAATTGAATACTGCCTTGAGCATGGCGTGATCACTGACTGGTTCTTATTCAACGACACCTCACTAAGGTTGTCTCCACCGTTGATTATTACAGACGATGAAATTCGAAGGGCATGTGAGGTGATTGTGGAAGGAATTGACCGGACGGTTTAAGAAAGGGTATTAAGTGCCTGAGCTTTCCTATCTTTCTCCAAACGACCACACATGGGGAAGAGATTTATTGGATTGCTCACCGTTCTATTCTGGTACATACTTGCACCATATTCTTTCATTCAGTTATTCAACTGGCCTCAAAACCCTGTATTCAGGGTATTGACGATGTTGGAACTCCCCCTCCCTCCTATTTACAATATCATCTTCTATGCGACACTATGGATGACTGTCGTCATCTTCATCGCTTCTATACTTGCACGTAACTCAAGTATGTATGATGCGTATTGGAGCGTGGCTCCTTTGTACTTTGTCCTTGTGCTCCCACTCCTTAACTCGGGATACGAACTGCATTGGAATGAAATTCTCATCACGTTTGTGATTGTAGCGTGGTCTGTGCGACTCACAGGAAACTGGATCTACACGTGGCCAGGTTTACATCATCAAGATTGGAGGTATACAGCACTAAGAGAAAAGTCAAAGTGGGCATATCCACTAGTCAACTTCTTTGGCATTCATCTCTTCCCCACTCTTATGGTTTTCATTGCGTTCATCCCCGCCATTTATGTGTTTAATAATGCTTCGTACCACGTGGGATGGTTAACCATTCTAGCAACTGTAGTGGGTTTAGCTGCGGTCCTGCTACAAGGCACAGCCGACTATCAAATGCACCAATTCAGAAGGCGACGTTCTGGTGGGGTGAATAAAAGTGGATTGTGGAAGTACTCTCGGCATCCAAACTATCTCGGTGAAATACTACTGTGGGTTTCCGTCTACTTATTCGGCTTGGATGCTGGAATGCCTTTCTGGCCAGGGATCCTTTGTCCACTTTCTATGGTATTGATGTTCGTTTTCATCAGTATTCCAATGATGGAGAAACGTCAAGCTCACAAACCTGGCTGGCAAGAATATGTTGCAAATACAGGAATGCTCCTCCCTAAAAGATTCTCAAAATGAAACGACTTCCAAAACCACTGAGACAGCGCAAGGGCGATTGGTTCTTCATCATCGCATTTACCTTCTTCACAATCACATCGATTGTCACAGATTCTGTCAACGGCCTTAATGGTCAGCTTGACCCAGAGAGCAGTTACGCGGTAGAGCGATTCATCTATACAAACTACGCCGCGAAGGCAGATCCGCTCCTCATTGTGAACCCACCTCAGGTAAGAGTGAGCGCATGGATCTCGGCGTTTATTTGGCTGCCGCTCTACATCTTCTTTGTACTTGGTTTCGTCAAAGGTTGGAACAGCATTCGAGTACCGGGACTAATTTATGGCGGTGCGCTTACACACGGAATGATTACGTACATGTCCGAAGGGATGTTCGGTTGGTGGGCAACAGAGGGCTGGAGTCAATTGCCACTCGTGCAACAGCCGGACACCATGTACTACTTCTTCACGAACTTGCCCTACTTACTCGTACCCTTCTTGATGATCATAAGAATGTGGAAACCAAACCCTTTCAACTAGAAATAGCATTCTGGCACGTTTTTAGAATCTCTCTAAACCAGTTTTTCGTTATTTTTATGTGGTGGGAGCGACCACACCCACTTGCAACTAACCTAACATTTAATAGTGATGAGAGTACAACGCTACTTGAACTGGCTGGTTATAGCCATTGTATTACCCACACTGAGTTTCGCCACTCCTATGATCAACTTTACGTTGGCGAACAACTCTGAGTACACGTTTATGAACGTTTACATTTCAGATTCTGATTCTGAAGATTGGGGCAATGACCGACTTGGGTCGAAATTGCTCAACCCGGGTGAAGAGATTTCATTCCTGATTTCTGCAGGAACCTATGATTTGAAGATTGTTGATGAGGATGGAGATATCTGCACCCAAATGGGGCTGAGACTTTCAGGTGACGTCGTTCTCAACTACAGCAACGATGAATGGTTAAACTGTTTGTTCCCTGATGAAGGCTCTAGCACCACCACCTCATCGAGCAGCTCAAGTTCAGCAAACCTCACTTTTTACAATGAAAGTGGATGGGATATCAGATACATTTACGCCTCTTCAACCTCCAGCGACACTTGGGGAACCGACCACTTGGGAAGCGATATCCTGGAAACAGGTTCGAGCTTTTCGTTCTCATTACCTGTCGGCGAGTACGACTTCAAATTTATTGATGAAGATGGAGACGAGTGCATCCTAGAGGATATCCAAATATCAGGAAGCCAAACAGTATCTATCACAAGAGAAGAATGGCTAGACTGCCTTTTCCCAGATGAGTCTACTAGTGCAGTTCATCAAGTGACCTTAGTGAACAACAGTGGTTGGGACATCACGTATGTATATGCTTCGCTTAGCTCGGATACGAATTGGGGAAGCGATCACCTCGGTAGTAATATTCTAGCCGATGGAAACCGACTTACATTGACACTCCCAGCCGGTAACTACGATTTTAAAATGATCGATGAAGATGGTGATGAGTGTATTATGAGCAGTATGCCAGTATTCTCGAATGAGACATATTATCTCTCCGAAGAGCGTTGGCTCGATTGCCTTTATGGCGAATAACACATTGCGAAAGGGTTTTCAAAATAAAATTGGAAACCCTTTCTTTCTTCATTCAATTCGCTGAATTTTGTCCTATGCCTACGGATAAAGCTAAATTGATGAAAGGCCTGAATATTCTGGCCATCTCCTTTCCATTCTACTTCTTTGGACCTGCCTTCTATTATTGGAAGGGCGCTCCCGAAATGCGCGAGGGCAATTGGATATGGGCTGCAGCGGCCATCATCCTCATGTTCGTAGCAATCGCCTTCACCGTTCGTGCTTTGGCCATCATCCTTGATGCCTTTTTCGATAAGCACTGAAAACCCGCCGTTTACTAATTCTTTGGTGAGTTAACATTTTGGTTAAATTCTTGATGTACATTCGTATATCATTAAACCAATACTTATGAAACTCTCAAAACTCCTTTTTGCAGTAATGGCCCTTTCTCTGGGCTATTTTGCACAGGCACAAGACCTTATCGAATTTCGAAACGGTGACCTCATCGAAGGAACTGTTCACGAAATTGGAGTACACGAAGTGACGTATTCAGAAACTGGCGATGATCTTCGTATCACCGTAGATAAGTCTGAAATCGTTCGTATCGACATGGAAAATGGTCGAATGTACAAGTTCGAGAGCGATCCTCTTGAATTCCGCACAGTTCCTTACCAGGAGCAGTATAGCAGAGGAATCAAGGTTGGAATGTTCACCCCTGTAATGGGTAGCTTCCGCGTAGAGTACGAGCAGAACTTAAGACCGGGACGATCGATTATGGCCTCGGCAAACATCATTGGACTTGGCCTGAATCCTTACGAGTCTAACCAAGCAGGTCTTGGTTTGAACTTCGGCTATAAGTTCATGACTAGCCCTTCTTATTATCTCGAGCGCCAGAAGCGTGCACACCGAATGATGGGATCATACCTCATGCTAGAAGCGGCTACTTCATTCTATGGTGTAGACGAGATGGTGGGTTATTACGACAATAACGGGTTTTACCAGTACCAAGACGTTCGCACTTCCAACTTCGCAGGTGCACTTATCGTAAGTTACGGTAAGCAGTACGTTTTCGGTGAAAGAATCTTGCTAGACTACAGCATCGGTGCTGGGTACGGATTCAGAACTTCTTCCGTAAGCGATGATGAGTTTAAGAACAATCAGGACGTAATTGATTACGTCGACGATTTTGATGCCTTTCCTTCAACAACCTACAACTTCCTGCATTTCGGAAATGAGGTGCCAATTGTGATTAAAGCACGATTGAGCATTGGCTTCATGTTCTGATGGCGACCGAATCACTAGAGCAAAAAAAATCCCAGCCTCGCGGCTGGGATTTTCTTTTTATAAACCTTTCAATTATGCGTTCTGCTGCTTGATAAGGTTGAGTGCAGAACCAGCCTTGAACCAGCCAATCTGCTGCTCGTTGTATGTGTGATTTACTTTCACTTGATCACTTGATCCGTCTGCGTGAACGAACTCTAGCGTAAGCTGACGATCCGGAGCGAATGCTTCCAAATCTAGGAAGTTGATGGTATCGTCTTCCTGAATCTTGTCGTAGTCAGATTCATTGTCAAAAGTCAAAGCCAACATTCCTTGCTTCTTCAAGTTTGTTTCGTGAATACGCGCAAAGCTCTTCACTAGGATGGCACGAACACCGAGGTGGCGTGGCTGCATTGCAGCGTGCTCACGGGAAGAACCCTCTCCGTAGTTATGGTCACCAACCACGATAGTTGGGATTCCGGCAGCTTTGTATTCACGTTGTACCGCAGGAACTTCACCGTAAGTGCCGTTCAATTGGTTTTTCACCTTGTTGGTTTCGCTGTTGTAAGCGTTCACCGCTCCAGTTAGTGTGTTGTTAGCGATGTTATCGAGGTGACCTCTGTAACGCAACCACGGACCTGCCATTGAGATATGGTCGGTCGTACACTTGCCTGCCGCTTTGATGAGCAACTTGGCACCAGATATATTCTTTCCGTCCCAAGGCGAGAATGGATCGAGAAGCTGAAGTCTCTCAGATCCTTCTTTTACAACAACTTCAACACTGCTACCATCTTTCGCTGGTGCTTGATATCCGTTGTCCTCTACTGCGTAGCCTTTCTCTGGATTCTCGATTCCGCTTGGCTCGTCGAGTTTCACCTGCTCACCACTTTCTGTTGTAAGCGTATCTGTAAGCGGGTTGAAGTCCAATGTTCCGGCAATCGCCATGGCGGTCACCAATTCAGGTGAACCTACGAAGGCGTGCGTGTTCGGGTTACCATCGGCACGCTTTGCGAAGTTTCTGTTGAAGCTGTGAACGATTGTATTCTTCTCGGCTTTCTCAGCTCCTGCTCTCGCCCACTGACCAATGCATGGACCGCAAGCATTTGCAAATACTTTTCCGCCAATTTCCTCAAAGTCATGAAGGATTCCGTCGCGCTCAGCAGTAAAGCGTACCTGCTCAGAACCTGGAGTTACGGTAAACTCGCTCTTTACTTTGATGCCTTTCTCTTTCGCCTGAGTAGCTACTGAAGCGGCACGTGTAAGGTCTTCATACGAAGAGTTCGTACAAGAACCGATTAGTCCAACTTCGATATCTAGTGGCCATCCATTTTCGCGAGCAACATCTCCCAACTTAGAGATTGGAGTAGCGATATCTGGAGAGAATGGACCGTTCAAATGCGGCTCCAACTCAGAAAGATTGATTTCGATTACTTGATCGAAGTATTGCTCAGGGTTCGAGTAAACTTCGTCGTCACCTGTAAGATGCTCACGCACGCCGTTCGCCAAATCAGCGACATCGTTACGATCTGTTGAACGCAAGTAGCGCTCCATCGAGTCATCATAACCGAAAGTAGAAGTAGTAGCACCTACCTCAGCTCCCATGTTACAGATGGTTCCTTTACCAGTACAGCTAAGTGATTTAGCACCTTCGCCGAAATATTCGATGATCGCTCCGGTACCACCTTTCACGGTGAGGATACCAGCCACCTTAAGAATTACGTCTTTTGCGGAAGTCCATCCACTCATCTTACCTGTGAGCTTAACACCGATAAGCTTTGGCTGACGAAGCTCCCATGGCATTCCAGCCATTACATCAACAGCATCTGCTCCACCTACTCCGATGGCAACCATGCCCAAACCACCAGCATTTACAGTGTGGCTATCGGTACCAATCATCATTCCACCTGGGAATGCATAGTTCTCTAGCACTACTTGGTGAATGATACCAGCTCCTGGCTTCCAAAATCCAATTCCATACTTGTTTGAAACAGATGAAAGGAAGTTGAATACCTCGTTGTTCTTATTCATTGACTCTTGAAGGTCCTTATCAGCACCTACACGAGCTTGAATCAAGTGGTCGCAGTGTACAGTAGATGGTACGGCTGCTTTATCACGACCAGCCTGCATGAACTGGAGCAAAGCCATCTGTGCTGTAGCATCTTGCATTGCTACGCGGTCTGGAGCGAATTCAACGTAAGACTTTCCTCTTTCGAAAGCTTCAGTTGCCTTGCCATCCCAAAGGTGGGAATACAAAATCTTCTCAGCCAAAGTCATTGGACGTCCCAAGACCTTGCGGGCTGCTTCTACTCTAGCTGGCAAATCAGCATAGTAGTCGCGTATCATGTCAAGATCAAATACCATGTGGTTTTGTTTACGTTAGTCGTGATTCTAAGGGTCGCGAAGATAGCGAATACAAGCGCCTTAAGCAAGTGTAAAGGCCTGCTTTCAAGGGCTGTTCAAGGATTCACAATCTCAGCGATTGGATTTGTCGGGATAACAGTCTGTGAGAGGCTTTGTTTAATCCTCCAAAAGAAGAATCTTCTTGGTGTGACGCACTCCACGGTACGTGAACTCCACCAATATTGCCTGATTGCGAAGTTCACTCACAGAAAGCTCTTGGTACGTATCTACCCAAGTATCAGTCAACATCTCCCTTCCATCCATAGACAGAACTCTAAGTTCGATGGCACCGTACGACTCAGGCTTTTCTAAGTAAAGCGTGGTTCCACTCTGGCCTACGGTGAGATCTTCAAGCATTCTCTCAACAATAGAAATAGTAGGCTCGGCCGCCAACATACCTTCGTTCCCAGTAGAGTTGTAAGCGAAGTCTTTCACAATAAAACTTCGGTTATCCGCTGCGATATCCAAACGAACCCACCCAAAGTGGAATCCTGTGTTCTTAAAGATTCTCAGACCGAGATAGCCATTGTTTACAGGCCCCTTCCAATTCGAATTTGGATACGGTGTTCCATTGTATTGAAAAACCAGGTAACCGCGCTGTTCGTCTGTATTGCCCTGCCATTCACTGCTCAGGCCAATGCTATCTCCAGGCACCAACCTGAAAGGATAGGAAAAACCGTTCTCCAACTCTCCCATTGTGCGGCCGTAAAGGCTGTCGAATGGAGTGACCATAATCGCGTCAATCAATCCTGTACTCCCCGTATCGAGGTACTGTTGAATACGGAAATCCGGAGAGCCGTCATTATCCATATCCAAATCGTAATACCCCTTGTGGGTATCGATGGTCGTATCGGCAATATCGGTATACACAATCTGGCCATTCGCAACTCCCGCCCCTAGTACGGTTGTAGCCAATGCTGTGTATTGTTGAAGTTTCTTGTTCTGATCTTTCATGGAGCACAAAGATGCGTCAAATTGATGGTACCTCCAACGGAGTTATAGACGAGAACGGTATAACGAAGGATCTACACTTTCAATCATTTTGGAAATGTCCAATTCTTCGCTCGAGACATCTGAAAGGAAACTGGCTATTCGAGATGCGACAGATTGCGGATTTTCTAGACAGTCATGGTACTCCACCAAGCAGATGGAAATGTTTCCCTGAGCCTCCATCTTCATCAATACTTCATTCTCTGTTTGCTCTAACGCGAGCGCTTTTGCAAAGGGAAAGTACTTCTGAATATCCTTTCTAGTCTTGCCCAGCATCAACTCTTGAGAAATGACAACTTCTGAAGTAGGCCTTTTCATCCAAATTATTCTGTATTGACGATTACCGGGAAGTTGCTCGAGTTGAGGGGTAACTACCTTGACAGCCTTCCCGTTCGTTTCACTCAGCCAACGGTTATCGATGTGTAGATGTGCCGCCTTTTCAGCTTCCAAATAACCTTTGGGATTATGCGTGTCCGGCTGCCTAGCCTCGTCTGAATAAACCTCTAATCCCCCCGCCTCTAGCATCTGCATCATCATGCTAGTCCCGGATCGCGGCATTCCTGAAACGATGACGGTGACAGGAACCCTCTGTAATCGAGCTTCCAAGTTGTTCGCTTCCCTATTCTTGTCTAGGGCTCTGAGTAAGCTGACCCATTCCACAATCGTAGGCAAGTCGTCGGGAACAAGTTGGTGATAGACTTGGTATCCAGCTTCCGAGGCTTTTAGCTCTCCCATTTGACGTGCTATTCTTGCGACCAACAGGTGCGCCTCCGGAGTAAAGTATCTCCTTCGAATTGCCTCTAATGCGAAGTCCAGTGAACGTTCTAGCTGATTTCGGTCGTATTCGATTTGGGCGAGAAGCAGCGAAGATTCTGGCCAACGCGAATATGTGTCATGAATTGGCAACAACCACTCTACCGCTTCATCAATTCTCCCAGCTTGTATAAGTGCCTTGCCGACAGATTGAAGAACTCCTGGAGACAAATCCACACTGTGCACCAATTTCTCAAAGTGCTCCAAAGCGCTGGAATGAAATCCATTTTGTAGGGCATGAAGACCTTGAAAATAGTCCATAGCCGGAGAAGGGAATTTTCCTTTTATCTCCGCCAATTCTGAATCGATATCGCTCGACTGTAACATCCAAATGATACCTAAGCGTTGGTAAGCAAATCTTGGGTCATTGGGAAAATCATGGCAAAGTGTTTCTGCCCGTTGCAGGGCGGTTTGAATATGTCCAGCATCCAACAGCGAGGTGATTTCGTGATAGCGCGAGTCGGCCTTCACCATCCTCAAAGCCTCCGCTCTATCTTCTGGAAGCTTCACATATCCAAGTTGATCTAAATCCTCGAGGAGACTATCGTCTGATCCACTTGTATGAACCGCATTTCGATTCGATCTCAAAATACGCTCGATAATTCGGGTCTCCTTCCACCAGTTAAGTGGCGTTCGGCCAGCCATACCTTCCGATGCAGGTAAACCAAAAAGATGAAGAATTGCTGGACAAATATCCAGAAGGCTATGGCCGTAAACCGTTTGTGATTTCCAGTTCGGGCCAGCGCCAATAAGCACACCATAGGGGTGATGTTCTTGAGCTGGACCTCCAGGTAGATCTGGAATCTTTCGCTGCCGTTCTTCTTCATGTGCAAAGCCGTGATCTGATACGAGCAGCACGTGGCAATTATCCCCTGCCAGCGAGAGCAATCGATCTAACATCATGTCGTGAAACCTATACCCCGCCTCGACGATTGCATGATACTTTTGGTAATCGCCATCTGACACACCATCAGCCTTCGGTGGATGGTATTCCATGGCCAGATGCTTGAAGTGGTCGATAGCATCATAATACACCGCAGTAACATCCCACTCTTCCCTTTCCATGGCCTCTGTGGCTGCCGCGTGGGTGGATGCGGTTTGAGCGACAATCTTTGCCACTCCGGATAAGATTGGGTCCGAACCGTCAATCTCCTTTGCATCAGGAAAAAAGGGCGCCAATATGCGTGCTGTCATTTCCTGAACATGTACTCTAAGTTCGGCGTAGTTTTCCGTCTGGCTTTTTGGAAATACTGCTTCTGAATCGAGAGGTGAAAGGGTGTCATCTGGAGAATGGTTGAAAAAGTTTGAAACCATCACGGCCCCAGTATCCTCTGCGGGGTGCGATGGCCACCAACCAATCACATTCGATTTGATGTCATTCTCCTTTAAGATTTCCCAAAATGCCAACTTCGTTCTTGAAGAACCTCTTACTGCGCGTACACCGCCTACTCCATCCGGTTCAACGAAGTTCAAAATTCCGTGGTCATGCGGACGATATCCAGTAGCTATGGACGTCCAGAGCAAAGGCGAAAGCATAGGTTGAATGGAGGCAAGCTTTCCTCGAAAACCGCGGGAAATTAACGCGGCTGTCGATGGCATTTTGCCATTTGCCAAAAGTGGATTTAAAACCGACCAATCTGCGGCATCCCAGCCAATGACGAGGAGTTTAGGCTTTTTCATCCTTCTGATTATCAGATTGATTTTGCTTGGCCTTTCGCCACGCTCGAACGCCAACAGCTCCAAGCGCTAATATGGCCAATGAACCTTCGGCGGGTACTTCGTAATGGAGACTCTCCTCTTTCATATCACACAAAGATAGACACTGACTCATGGTCTTCCAGCTTTATTTCTATTTGGTTAAGCGCATGATAATTCTTCATGAAATCAATGATTAAAATCCTACTAACATCATCGGGTTAAATCCAGAAGTTGTTACTTTTGAGATACCAACTAAAAACCCCCTCTCCATGCACTTCACACTGAAAGCCAAATTTCAGGCATCTCCCTCATCCTTATACAATGCTTGGTTATCGAGTTCCGAACACACTAAAATGACTGGCGGAGAGGCAGTTATAGGACAGAAGGTTGGTGACAAATTCACAGCTTGGGACGGTTATATTACGGGCACGAATCTAGAGCTTAAGCCTTTCAACAAGATTGTTCAATCGTGGAGAACATCCGACTTCGATCAGAGCGACGAAGATTCATTATTGGAGCTCGAATTTGAGGAGCAAGCCGGTGGAACAACACTTATACTCAAGCATTCAAATCTCTCAAAAGAAGGCGAGCGTTACATTCAAGGTTGGGAAGAAAATTACTTTGAGCCCATGGCGTTGTACTTTGGCAGGTAATCTTTCTTCATGAAATTCAGCTTTAAGAAATTTCGAAAAAGACTTCTTTGGACCATCCTCACTGTTCTAGTGATGGGATATCTCCTTCCCGAAAAAGTGACGATGCCCGTGCAAGGCGCCACTAGAGCAGATTACAACTCGGAATCGTTTTGGTATTACCCGTGGGGAAGGAGCGGAACGCATAAAGGGGTAGATATATTCGCCAGTACTGGAACACCTATTCACTCTTCCACATCCGGAGTTGTGGTGTATCAAGGCGAGGTGTCAAGAGGCGGAAAAGCTGTCCTTATTCTCGGTCCAAAGTGGCGATTGCATTACTACGCTCACCTCGACCAAATCACATGCGAACGATTTGACCTCGTAAGCGATGAAACTCCAATAGGAACCGTAGGCACGTCGGGCAATGCTGCGGGCGAAGCACCTCATCTGCACTACTCCATCTTTACGCCTATTCCATATCCATGGAGAATCGATGCCGCCCCTCAAGGCTGGAAGAAGATGTTCTACCTCGATCCAATTAAAAAACTTGAGGAGTAAAATTTTCACGATTCGTTCAAAAAAGTTGAATTGAATTGGTTTCATGAGTTATCTTTCTAGTGTGAGAAAACCTACCCTACTGACAATTCTCTCCTTATTGTTATCCTTCGCTAGCTTCGGTCAACCTGAGATTGAAGAGCGTAGGCTGTTGGTGCATAAGAATGCCCGGGACTTTACTTCTTGCGATAGCAGTGATGCCTGGCTTGACTTATATTCTTGTGCACTTGCGAACTACTTGGTAGGTGACTATTCTGAGTCATTCCGATACGTAAAGCTGACTTTCGATAAGAATCCTCCGGAGGACGAAATCGGCTACTTACTCTTGTTGAATGCGCGTGTACTTCGTGCAAGAGCTGAGGATGCAAGAGCCGTACTATCTCTTGATTCCGCCTTAAGTGTCTTTTCCAAAATCGAGAATGAGTCTGGAGTATACATGACACTCATTGATTTGGCCGAGCACTATAGAGGAAATGAATCTTGGATGGAAGCTACTGAGTACATCAAGCAGCTTCAGGTTTATCAGGTCAACCATCAGGTTCCAGACGAATATGTTTCAAGATTCTATCATAGAAAGGCTGCGATTTGGACCGAACTATGGGATGATGATTCGACCGAAACAGTGAAGGCGGATTTGATGAAGAGCTTCGAATACGCCGAAAGAGCGAACACACCGTGGCAGAAAGCTTGGGCACTTTTAGATTACGGCTACATCCTACACCTCGCTCTCGAAGATGGGTCGATGGATTACTTCCAACAATCTGCATCACTGCTAGATTCTTTAGGCTATACGAGAGATTACATCAACGCGGAAATTAACATTGCCAGGGCGCTGATTATTCAGAAAGATTTTGATGCGTGCTCTGAGCGACTCAACCATGTAATTGAGACAGCAAAGGAACGAGGTTGGAATATAATTCTTGCGGACGCCTATTCCAGTCTGGCCCAGATGTACGAGCTACAGGGCAAATACAAGGAGGCGTATGCTGCCTACAGAGAATACCACGAATATCGCTTGGCCTTCGTTCGACAGATTTTTGACGATAAGCATGCGGAGACCATGGCTCGACTAGGGACTCAATCTGCCAGGAACGAACTAATGGCCACGGCCAATGCCAAAACAGCGGTTGAGAAGAACTACGAGGCAGAAAAGTCTAAGAACAAGCTTTATGTAGTGCTCTTCATTGTGAGTATAATTGGTTTGTCCTTCATCACATGGTTCTATTGGCGCACAAAAAGTCTGAACCGAACATTGGCCCAACAGAAAGATCTCACCGCAGAAGCCAACAAAAATCTGGAACATGCGCTTGACCAGAAAGACATCATCTATAGAGAGCTTCATCACCGAGTAAAGAACAATCTGGCCAACCTCAGCGGACTGATCTATTTACAGGAGCGCTCGCTATCGTCTGCCGAAGCAAAAAGGGCGTTGCACGACACACGCAACCGAATTCAAGCCATGTCGGCCATCCACAAGGGCCTCTATCAAACGGATGACATCATTCAAATTGATTTACAGTCGTACTTAGAAGAGCTTACCCCAAGCTTGATGACCATGTACACGGAACATACTGATAATGTGACGTGGACCATTCAGTGCGAAGGAATCATTGTTGAAATAGATAAGGCCGTTCCGCTGGCCATGATCATAAACGAAATGCTGACCAATTCACTTAAATATGCCTTCGACGAGGATAGAGAGGGTATTATTGAAGTAAAAGGAAAGGTGATAAATGAAAATACTTGGGAAATAACCGTCAGTGACGACGGCCCTGGTCTGCCGGAAGAGGTAGACCTAAAGAACAATACCACGTTGGGTATGAAACTAATTCATGTGTTGAGTGAAGACCTGGGCATTCAACTTGAATACAATAACAATGAATCTCTTTCCACATTTACTCTGAAATATAGTACTGAGAACAATGGCTGAAAACCTGCGCATCCTCGTTGTAGAAGACGAGAGAATTTTGGCTGAAACGATTATTGGTATGGTGGAAGACCTGGGTCACCATGTGGTCGCCTCTGCGAGTAGCATTGCGAAAGCAGAAGAATGCATCTATAGAGGTGGGTTCGACTTGGCCATACTAGATATCAACCTCAAACATGGGGATGAAGGAATCAAACTGGGGAAGATTCTCTACGAGAAACAAATCCCCTTCTTCTTCCTGACCTCCTATTCCGACAAACGAACCCTGAGCTTGGCTAAGGCTGTCCGTCCCGGATCATACGTCGTAAAGCCTTTCACTGAAAAGGACTTATACGTGGCCATCGAAATGACCGCGGAAAATATCGATGACGAACAGTCCTCTGTTGTCGTTCGAAAAGGAAACACGCACGTCCGTATTAACACTGACGACATAGAGTTTTTAAAGGCAGAGAATATCTACACTGAGATTCATACCCGCGAGAAAGTATGGCTTAAGCGTAGCTCCCTGAAAGACCTCATTGATGAAATGGAGGAAATGAGGTTCGTACAAACCCATCGCTCCTTTGCGGTGAACATTGAGAAGGTAACGGGCTGGTCCTCACATACTATACATATTAACGAAAAGGAAATTCCTGTATCGCGCAGATTGTGGGACGACATCAAAATAACGCTGGAATCGAAGTTTAGTTAGGAATTTAACGTTGTAAGTTAATTCCTACCGTTCGCAACATTTTTCAGACCGTTCGCAACACATTTTCCAAATCACATTATCGAGAAGGTAGTTTTACTATACCAAAAGTCACGAGTCAATTCGGATTGAGGTCAAACTAACCTAACCTATCCCATTCCGCCAGGCGCTTTTGCGTCTGGTGGTTTTTTGACAATTGACTGGAGGTATGAGACTTATTTCTTTTTAGAAACCTAACCTTCTTGTTTATGTGTCATTTCTATCCTTCTCTGAAGAGGATATTGACAATGGTCACTGTGACCCTATTGTCGGTTTTCTCGCTCGACGGATACGCCCAACGCACGGGAGGAACCCCAGATGCTGGGGCTTTCGCGTTTGGAGTACCCGCACCGATAGCACAATGTATTGCAGTAACCGTCCCGGCGGACGCGAACTGTCAAGCATTCGTATCGCCACAAGCCATCAATGATAATTCGTATGCCAGTGGCACTACAGTTTCGTTGAGCATGTCGCCTTCGGGACCGTTCCCTATCGGAACACACACCGTAACATTGACCGTTGCGCGTGATGATCGTCCTGACATGACGGCATCCTGTACTACTACCATTACGGTGACCGACCAAACGGGTCCGGCTATCACACCTGTAAATCCGACCATTGCACTTGATGCGAATGGTCAGGCTAGTATTACAGCTTCGGATGTTACATCGAGTATCATTGACAATTGCGATCCGAATCCGACAACAACCCTCTCGAAAACGACTTTCGATTGCACGGATCTCGCGAACAACATTGGAAATGCACAGCCAGGTTCAATTTCTGGTACGCTAACCGCAGATAACCTCTTTGAATGGTACATCTCTACAGATGACAACGTTCAAGGAACGCTGGTTGGCACTGGAAGCAACTGGACTGTAGTGTACAACTACATGGAAAACCTTCCTGCTGGTCAGACCTATTACATACACGTAAAGGCAACCGACGTTGGTGGTCCGGAGTTCTTCTGTGGTAAATTCAACCTTACAGGAGGATTTGTATTTGCGAACGGCACACAATCTTTGAATACCAATGCAGCCGAGTGGAAAGTTAGTACCACCGGATGGAACAACTACACGACTCCATACTTTGTGGGGAACGTTGGTTTCCAACCATGGGGCTTCACCATCAGCTCACTTTCGCCTGCACAACTCATTTGGGAAGGAAACTGGAATACTGTAGGTGGCGAAACTCGCTACTTCTCTGCGCCAATTTATCCAGTTATTCCTGGCACAAACGTAACTATCACTTCTACAGATAATGTTGGGAACCAAACGGTATTCACAGCAAACGTTATTCTAGAAGACAACATTGACCCAATTGCCGTTGCCAACAGCCTAACTCTTAGCCTAGACAACACCGGTAACGCAACAATCACAGCGGCAGACATCGATGGTGGAAGCACAGACAACTGTGGAATTCACAGCATGTCAATCGACAGAACTTCGTTCTCATGTGCTGATGCTGGTCAATCTTTCCCAGTAACGCTTACCGTTTCCGATATCAGTGGTAATACGTCTACTGCATCTGCAACAGTTACGGTTTCTTCACTCCCTACTATTGTAGCTGTGCCAGACATCTTCAACAATGTCAATTCTGGCCAGCCATTTACTTTCAACGCGTCTAGCCTCTTGGCAAACGACTCTGATCCTCTTGGACAAAACCTTCAAGTAGATGCGGTCATCAATCCAAGCGCGGGTACAATCGTAGATAACTTCGACGGAACGTACACCTTTAACGCTCCAAGCGGAGGTGCCCAAACCGTTACTGCGGATTACATTGTAAAGCGTGATGACGGTACTATCCTATTCACTGACAACGGACACTTCTATGAGTTTGTGAGCGCTCCTGGTATCACGTGGAGTTCAGCGAAATCACAAGCTGAAGGAAGATACTATAATGGTATGCAAGGATACCTAGTAACGGTTACCTCTGCCTCTGAGGATGCCTTCGTTCAGCAAAAGCTTCAAGGCGAAGGCTGGATTGGTGCTTCCGACGAAGAAACAGAACTTACCTGGAAATGGGTTACTGGTCCTGAAGCTGGAACGGTTTTCTGGAATCAGGCTACTCAAACCCCAGTTAATGGTCAGTACGCGAACTGGTCACAAGGTGAGCCGAACGACTTTAAGTACGGAAACCCATTCCACCCTGGTGAAGATTGGGGCCACTACTACTCAAATGGAGTTTGGAATGACTTCCCGAATTCGGCAGGTTCAATTGCAGGGTACATCGTTGAATACGGTGGCATGCCTGGCGATTGCACACCAAATTCAACCGCACAAGCTGGTATCACATTCAATGTAATTGATGCTACTCCTCCAACTGTTGTTACGCAGAACATCACAGTAAATCTTGATGCAAATGGACAAGTTTCTATTCTTCCTTCTGACGTAGACAACGGTTCTTCTGATCCAAGCGGAATTGCTAGTCTTTCACTAGATGTTTCTAGCTTTGATTGCAGCAACCTTGGCACTAACACAGTTACACTTACTGTAACTGATAACAATGGTCAATCGGCAACAGGGACGGCAATCGTTTCAGTAACTGATCTTATTGCTCCAACTGCAGCAGTAAACAACTTTACGGTTCAGCTCGATGTAACGGGTACTGCTACAATTAGCGTGAGCGACATTGACGCTGGTTCATCAGATAACTGCGCGATTGTTTCTAGCTCATTGAGCCGTACTACATTTAATTGTAATGACGGAGGTAACGTTGTTCCGGTAACCCTTACAGTGCTAGACGCTTCTGGAAACATAGGTTCAGCCATTGCCAACGTGACCGTACAGGATGTACAACCTGTTACTGCGAATGCCGATGTATTCAATGTTAACACAGGTCAATCACTTGTTATTTCAGAAGCCGACTTGATCGCGAATGATGTAGACCCATACGGTCAAGTGCTTCAAGTTGATGCCGTTTCGAATCCGAGCTCAGGCACCATCGTGGATAACTTGAACGGAACTTGGACCTTCACACCGAATGGTACAAGTAATCAAACTGTGACTGCATCTTATACTGTAAAGCGCGATGACGGCACCATCGTTTTCGCAGACAACGGCCACTTCTACGAGTTCGTTTCTGCTCCAGGAATTACTTGGACAAATGCGAAGATTGCAGCAGAGCAACTCACTTACAACGGCATGCAAGGCTACCTTGTAACGGTAACCTCCGCAAACGAAAATGCTTTCGTAACTCAGAAGCTTCAAGGTCAAGGCTGGATGGGAGCAACCGATGCTGAAACAGAAGACCTATGGAAATGGGTAACTGGTCCAGAAGCTGGCACTGCATTCTTCCAGCGTTCATTGGTGTTCTCTGGTTTCAGTGCATTCTACACCTATACTCCACTTAACGGACTATATAACAACTGGGGTGGTTCAGAGCCAAACAACCTAGGCGGTGAGGATTATGCGCACTTCCTTACGAATGGATTCTGGAACGACTATCCAAACAGTGTGGGAGGTCTAATCTCAGGATACATTGTAGAATACGGAGGCATGCCTGGAGACTGCAACACAGCTTCTTCATCTAACGGTGCAATCACCATCAATGTGATTGATGCCACTCCGCCAACGGTTCTCACTCAGAATATCACCATCTCGTTGGATGCAAATGGAAATGCTTCTATCGTTCCGGCAGATGTTGATAACGGCACAAACGACGCGAGCGGCATCGCAAGCTTGTCACTTGACATCTCAAGCTTCAACTGCAGCAACGTAGGCGCGAATACCGTAACACTTACCGCAGTTGATAACAACGGAGTTTCTGCAAGTGGAACTGCTCAAGTAACAGTTACTGCTCCACTTCCAGTGTTGGCGTTTGATGCTAGCACAACGGTTTATCTAGACGGAAGTGGTTCTGCATCTGTAACGCCAGCAGACATCAATGCAAGCTATACATCTGTATGCGGCGGCAACGGCGTTGTTACCCTTTCTCAGTCAACCTTCGGTTGCAACGAGGTGGGCCAAAACACAGTTACAGTTTCTGCTGGAAGCTCAACAGGAATTCTTGTTGTAAATGTGGTTGACACACTTGCTCCAGTAATCGCAACGCAGAACATTACTGCATACCTTGATGCAAACGGTTCCGTTACTATCGCAGCTTCTGATGTGGATAACGGAACGGCTGACAACTGCCAGCTCGATGGCATCGAAATCAGTCAAGAAACATTCGACTGCAATGATCTTGGTGCGAACACAATCACTTTCACAGCATTTGACAATGGAGGTGGTCCTGCCGGAACATTCTCAAACAACATCGTTACATCTGCTCCTACTGGTCAGGGTACACGCTACTTCTCGGCTGACGTAGACGGTGACGGTGACATTGACATGTGCAACGGATGGCAAATCCTTCGCAACAACGGAACGGGACTCGCCTTTACTGCTCAAAACCTAGGAGGCTTTGGACAGCAAGGTGGTGCTTTCGCTGACTTTGACGGCGACGGTGACCTTGACGTTGTGACGCTTGGCAAGATCTTCCTAAACAACGGTAGTGGAGTATTCAGCTTCCACGATGACATTCAGTCGGCTTACCCTGAAGGTGGTCAAACCGGCGTGGGTGACTTCGATGAAGATGGCGATCTTGACATCGTTCAAGCACTGTACTACACGAACGGTAACCGCGTGTTGTTCAACGACGGAACTGGCAAGTTTGACGGTAGTGACCCTACTAAGCGCGTCGTATACCCTGCGTACTACAGTCAGAATGTTATTGTGGCTGACGTAAACAACGACAACCACCTTGACTTCTTGACTACAGGTTACAACATCACACTTTACTTGGGTGATGGTACAGGTCAGTTCACCATTACTTCATACCCTATGCCTGCCGGTAATGGCAGCAGCAGCATTGCTAAGGCGTTTGAAGATTACAATCAGGATGGACACCTTGACTTCATCACTACAAGTGGTGACGCCTACCTATGGGAAGGTGATGGAAATGGCAACTTCACTCAAACGACTACTTACACTAACCTTGATGACAACAACGGTACATCGATCGGCATGGGTACAAACCTCAGCGCTGACATGAACAGTGACGGTATCTTGGACCTCGTAATCGGTCGATTTGAGAAATTGAATATTGCCTACAGCAATGGCGACGGAACATTCTCTGTGGATGAGCAAATCCTTCCTGGAATGAACACTAGCTATGGATGGCAAGCAGGTACAGTTGCCGACTTTGACGGTGACGGATTCAACGACCTTGCACTCAATCCATTCAACTTCGGATGTTGTGGTTCGGCTTACATGTATCTACAGGATAAGTCAGACCCTAATACCTCTACCGCTAGCGTAACGGTTACAATTGCGGATACCATTTCTCCTAGCATCACTTTCGCTGGAGGAAACTTCAACCTTGATGCGAATCAAGCAGTGAACCTTTCACCAGCTGATTTGACAGGCAGCTTGAGTGACAACTGCGGAACTCCTACGGTTGCCATCATCGGTCGTACTTCTTACAATTGTGATGACCTCGGACAAACGTTTGCACTTACAATCGAAGCTACTGATGCTTCGGGGAACGTGACAACTGCATCTGGAACCATCACCATTACAGATGACAACAAGGTTTGTAACCAACCACCAGTGGCTATTTGCAACGCACAAAGTGTAGCTGCAGATCAGAACTGTGAAGCAGGCGTATTTGCACAAGCTTTCAACGGTGGTTCTTATGACCCAGATGGAGATCCAATTACTCAAACCATCACACCAGCGGGTCCATTCGGATTAGGCACTCACACTGTATTGTACACTGTAACCGACGACAAAGGTGAAAGCAGTTCTTGCACGACCACTATCACGGTAACAGACCAATCTGCTCCAGTTATTGCAACTCAAGACATCACCATTGCTCTTGACGCGAACGGACAAGCTTCAATCACTCCTAGCGATGTGGTTACTAGCTATTTCGACAACTGTAGCGCAGTGACCCTGTCACTTGACCAAACTCAGTTCGACTGTAACTCAGTTCCAGCTGTGAACGGTACAGGTGGTCCTGGTACACTTACAGGTACACTTACAGTAGATAACCTCTTTGAATTCTACATCTCAACAGACGACAACGTACAGGGTACATTCATTGGATCAGGTAGCAACTGGGCTATCCCATACACGTACTCTACGAACTTGGCGGCTGGACAGACCTACTACATCCACGTGAAGGCTACTGACGTTGGCGGACCAGAAATGTTCCTTGGCAACTTCAACCTCACTGGTGGATTCCAATTCGCAAACGGTACTCAAAACTTGGTGACCAACGCTGCAGATTGGCAGGTAAGTCCAACGGGATGGAACAACTACACAAATCCACTTTACCTAGGTAATATCGGATTTGGTCCTTGGGGCTTCGGCTTGTTCAGCATGTCTCCAGCTCAGTTCATCTGGCACGGGTCTTACGGAACAGCTGGAGGTGAAACGAAGTACTTCACTGCTCCAATCTACCCCACTGCTACCGGAGCTAACGTAACTGTAACTGCTACAGACGCGTATGGCAACCAAGCACAGCAGAGTGTGACGGTTAATGTTGTAGACAACATGGCTCCTACTGCGAGCGTGAACAACATCAACGTTGTACTTGACGCTAACGGAAACGCGAGCATCACTGCTTCAGACATCGACAATGGATCATCTGACAACTGCGGTATCACAAGCTATAGCCTTGACGTAAGCAGCTTCACATGTGCAGATGCAGGAACTTCGGTTCCGGTTACCATGACGGTTACTGACGCAAGTGGAAACAGTGCATCTGCCACTGCTCAAGTGAACGTAATTGACAACAGCGCACCAAATGCAATCGTAGCGAGCAACATCGTTGTGGCACTCGACGCTAATGGAGCTGGAAATCTTACTGTAGCAGACGTAGACGGTGGTTCTAACGACAACTGCTCTATCGCTTCCAGCAGTATCGATGTAACAAGCTTCTCTTGTGCCGATGTGGGTACTGTACCGGTTACATTGACTGTGGTTGATCCAAGTGGAAACACTTCAACTGCGGTTGCCCAGGTTCAAGTTGTAGACAACATCAATCCAACTGTAGTTCTTGCTAGCAACCTAACTGTAGTTCTTGATGCCAATGGCGCTGGTAGCATTACTGCTGCTGATGTCGACGGCGGATCAAGTGACAACTGTGCTATTGCAAGCACGAGCATTGATGTATCGAACTTCTCTTGTGCTGACGTAGGCGCTAACGCTGTAACGCTCACTGTTGTGGATGTTAACGGAAACAGCTCTTCTGCAACGGCTCAAGTAACGGTTATCGACAACACTGCTCCTACCGTAGTTCTAGCGAACAATATTGTAGTGGCTCTTGACGCTAACGGCGCAGGCAGCCTTACTGCAGGAGATGTTGATGCAGGATCATTTGACAACTGTGGAATCGCTTCTACGTCAATCGACGTAACAAGCTTCTCTTGTGCCGATGTAGGAACAGTGCCAGTAACGCTTACCGTTATTGACAACAATGGAAATATGTCTAGCGCTACTGCTCAAGTTCAGGTGGTTGACAACATCAACCCTACTGCTGTATTGGCAAGCAACATCGTTGTATCTCTTGATGCAAATGGTGCAGGTAGCTTAACAGTAGGAGATGTTGATGCGGGATCATTCGACAACTGTGCGGTAGCTTCTACTAGCATCGATGTTACAAGCTTCTCTTGTGCCGATGTGGGTACAGTGCCGGTTACGTTGACAGTAACAGATGTAAACGGAAACACTTCAACGGCTACGGCTCAAGTTCAAGTGGTTGACAACATCGCGCCTACTGCAATGTGTCAGGATATCGTTATCGATCTTCCTGAAGTTGGTAACGCAACTATCACGGCTAGCATGATCGACAATGGTAGCTTCGACAACTGTGGTATCGCTTCTATCAGCGTTTCTCCATCGAGTTTCGACTGTGCAACTGAAGGTGATAACACCGTAACACTTACCGTGACAGATGTGAACGGAAATGTGAGCACTTGCACTTCTACCGTAACTGTAGTTAAGTCTCCAATCGTTGTTACAGCGGTTCAATCTGATTACAACGGATTTGGTGTTAGCTGCACAGGTTCAAGCGACGGTGCAATTGACTTGACAGTTTCTGGAGCTTGTCAGCCATACAGCTTCAGCTGGAGCAATGGCTCAGCGACAGAGGACGTTAGTGGATTGAGCGTAGGTACATACACTGTTATTGTTACAGACGGAAACGGTGAAACGTACAGCTACAGCTACACAATCACCGAACCAACTCCGGTAGTTGCTTCTAAGTCTATGTTCCCTTACCAAATGGTTAGTGGTCAACTTGATAGCACCATCTTCCTAGGATATGGTCCACAGTCTACTACCCTTTCAGTGAACGCTGGAGGCGGTGTAGGAGGATACACTTACGCATGGTCACCTGCTACAGGATTGAATAGCACGAACGCTTCAAGCGTAGTTGCATCACCAATGCAGACAACGACGTACACATGTGTTATTACTGATGCGAACGGTTGTTCAGTTTCTAAGAGCATCACAGTGAATGTGATTGACGCTCGCGATCCTAACAACCCGAACAAAGTGGTTCTTTGTCACCTTCGTCGTAAGAAGACAAGATTGACATGGCACACAATCAGTGTAAGTGTTAACGCTGTACCAGCTCACTTAGGTCATGGAGACTACCTCGGACCATGTGATAACAATAGCACTAAGATTGAAATCGAAGATGAGCATGAGGCACATGCACTCCACGCCCACCTCTTCCCGAACCCAACCAATGCTACTTCAACTCTTTCTCTAGAGATTGAGGATACTGAAGAAGTTGCTATCAACCTCTTCGACGCACGAGGAGCATTGATTGAGAACATTCACCAAGGTGTACTTACTGGTGAATACGAGCATGAGTTTGAAATTTCTTCCAGCGGACTTGCTCCAGGTGTTTATAACGTAGTTATTCAAACAGCTGACGGCATGGAAGCACTCAGATGGGTGATTGTCCAATAGGTTTCTAGTTCTTTAACTACGAGCCCCCTCATTTCGCGCAGAAAGTGAGGGGGCTTTTTTTTGGATAATTGGAGGGTTAGAGGGTTAGACCGTTAGAGCGTTAGACAGCTAGAGGTTCCGACTGAAAGGAGGAATCCCGAGAGGCGAAGCCGATTCGGGAGTTGGAGGGCTGGACAGTATAGCTAAGGCTAAAGAGCCATGGGCTGAAGCCCAGTGGCATTCGAAGGAAGCTTATTTGATACCACAGGCTAAAGCTGTGCGGTAATTGAAGAGCTGACCTTGCCGAGGAACGAGGCCTTATTGATCGCCATAGGCGACAATCCTTGCGGCCGAAGGACGCCTTGCGCATGCCGAAGGCAGGTGCCTTATCCTCCGCCGAAGGGCGGAGCGATCCTTGCCGACCGCAGGGAGGCACCTTTCCGCCGGTAGGCGGATCCTTATCCGCCGCCAGGCGGATTCCTTTCGACCGCCGCAGGCGTCGACCCTTTCGCCTCCGCGACAAGCGGAGCGCGACCCTTATCCGCCGCCAGGCGGATTCCTTTCCGCCGCAAGGCGGATCCCCCCCTTTCACCTTTCCCCCCAGAATCGTAGCTTTGATATAACAAACCTTCAAATGGCCAACCTCCCCATCATCGACAATTTTCGCATCGCCATTGATGCAATGAAAACCCAACGCTCAAGAGCTGCCCTAACGGCACTCATCATCGGGATTGGTATCATGGCCATGGTAACATTGCTTACCGTGACCAGCTCATTTGAAAGTCTGCTTGCCGGAAACTTCACCCAGCTCGGTGCAAATACCTTCACGATTCAAAGTCGAGGTATGCGTATTCAAATCGGTCGGTCCGGCAACCGCCCCAAGCAACACCCTGCAATTACTTGGGATCAAGCCAACGACTTCGTGGAGCGATTCGGATACAAAGACGCCATTTCTTCACTCTCTTACATCGCAAGTGGAACCGCCGAAATTAAATTCGGAAACAAAAAAACAGATCCAAACGTCCAAGTTTGGGCAGGTGACGAGTACTATTTAGAAACAGGTGGGTATGCCATCGCGGCGGGACGAGGTTTCAACAAACAAGACGTTATCAATAGCCGCCCTGTAGCGATAATAGGACAAGACGTTTACAAGAAACTCTTCGATACAGACGAGGAAGGATTTGATGATGCGGTAGATACTCTTATCACCATCAGTGGTGAGCGCTATCGTGTGATTGGTGTCCTGGACGAAAAGGGCTCTAGTTCCATCTTTTCAGGCGACAGAACAGTTTTTGTCCCCATCACCAAAGCCAGAGCGAGCATTGGCTCACCTTCGAGAGGGTACAGCATCAATGTAATGGCACCCACTTCAGAGCTACTCGATGCTACAATTGGAGAGGCCACATCCACCATGAGAGCCATCCGTAAACTTCAGCCAGTTGAAGAGAGTAACTTCGCCATAACTAGAAGCGATGCCCTGTCTACCATTCTTCTCGAAAACAAAGAAGTAGTCTACATTGCCGCGGTAGTTCTCAGCCTTATCACGCTACTCGTTGCCGCTATCAATCTGATGAACATCATGCTTGTTTCAGTAACTCAACGCAAACGAGAAATTGGAACACGCATGGCATTTGGCGCCAAACGATTCAACATCGTAGTACAGTTTCTCACCGAGGCCCTGATTGTTAGTCAGCTTGGTGGCCTACTTGGCGTAATCCTCGGCATTAGCGCTGGCAACTTAGCCGCTTTTGCGCTCAGTACCCCATTCTCCATTCCCTGGGGCTGGATTATCTTTGCCTTGTTCTTAACATTCCTAACGGGCATAGCTTCAGGTCTATACCCTGCGGTTAAAGCGTCGCGTCTCGATCCAATCGAAGCATTGCGCTACGAATAAGCGGAATTTTCTGACATCTATCGCGTTCAAAGGCACAACCCTCATTCATGGCGAAACAGAAAAAGCAGCGAAGCAGAAAAATGCGAATATTCATCTGGCTACTCAAGGCCGGAGGTATCGGGTTTTCAGCATTAATCATCCTATTTCTCCTCGTTTGGGCAGGTGCATTCGGACACCTCGCCAACAAGGAAGAAATTGCTTCAATCAGAAATTATTTGGCATCCGAAGTATACAGTTCCGACAATCAACTTGTGGGAAAATACTTCGTGCAAAACCGCACAGGAGCAGATTACGAGGAGATTCCTGAATACCTCATCAACGCACTCATTGCAACGGAAGACGCGCGTTTCTATGAGCATGACGGAGTTGATGGAAGGTCTTTAGCCCGAGTGGTTTTCAAGACGATTTTGATGGGAGACGCTTCTTCCGGAGGCGGTTCTACCATTACGCAGCAATTGGTGAAGAACACCTATGGCAGAGAGAATTTCAGTTTCCTTTCCATGCCAGTTGCCAAAATGAAAGAGTGGATTCTCGCCCAAAGATTCGAAGAGGTTTTCTCCAAAGAGCAGATTCTAGAGCTCTATCTCAACACCGTGAGTTTTGGTGAAGGGGTATATGGAATCGAAACGGCTTGTCAACGCTACTTCAATGAAAAGCCACAAAACCTCAACGTTGAGGAATGCGCAGTGTTAGTCGGCCTACTCAAGGGGAATACATTGTACAACCCTAGAAGAAATCCAGAGCTTGCTGAGGAGCGCAGAAATACTGTCCTCGCTCAGATGGCCAAGTATGAATACATCACAGAAAGGCAGAAGGATTCACTCATCCAGATTCCACTGGAGATAAACTATTACAACCTCGAGAACGATAACCCTGCGCCTTATTTCATCGATCACATTGAAGATGAAATCACATCGATTCTGGAAGGTATCGAGAAGCCAGACGGTTCGAAATACGATTTGCGAACGGATGGTCTGGTGATTGAAACTACCCTAGATAGCCGCCTACAACGCTATGCGGTTGATGCTGTGGAAACACACATGAAACGCCTTCAATCTGAATTCAATTCGCATTGGAGTAACTCAGCACCTTGGGGAAACAACAACAGCATCATCAAAAATGAGATTCTGAAGACGGGCACCTACCGCAGACTCAATGGTCTAGGTATCTCAAACGATTCCATCCTGAAGGTACTGGCCGTGCCGCACACCATGTCGGTTGTAGACCTAAATGCTGAGGGTGGAAAGAAAACGGTTGAAATGAGCGCAATCGACAGCATTGCCTACTATCAAGCCATGCTGCATTGTGGTTTTGTGGCCATAGAGCCCTCAACCGGAAATGTAAAAGCCTGGGTGGGAGGAATCGATTTCCAGATACTCCCATACGATCACGTCACCACGCGCAGACAAGTTGCTTCTACCTTCAAGCCATTTGTGTATGGCGCTGCATTGGAGCAGGGAATTGACGATTGTGACTATTTCCGAAACGTGGCGAAAACATACACCAATTACGATAACTACACGCCTACGAATGCAGGTGGAGACGACTCCCTCTACTACAACCTGAGCGGCGCTTTAAAGCGATCATTAAACGTAGTTTCCGTACAAGTTTTGCTCGAGGCAGGCATGGACAATGTTCAAGATTATGCGCGACGAGCCGGAGTTCAAAGCCCAATCAGAAAAGTGCCAAGCATGGCCCTGGGAACGAATGAAGCGACCTTACTAGAGATGGTAACCGCTTACTCCACATTTGCAAATCGCGGTAAGGCCATTCGCCCACATTACATTACTCGCATCAAAAATGCTTTTGGTGAAGTAATCTACACGGCTCCTACCCCGACTTCTAAAGAAGTCATGAAGCGTACTGATGTAGAAACGCTCATAGCCATGATGCAAGGGGTTGTAGATGCGGGAACGGCAGCTTCGGCACGGTCTGCATACGGACTACAGTCGCAGTACGCAGGCAAGACCGGAACAGCACAGAACTACTCTGATGGATGGTTCATTGGATTTTCGCCAAAACTTGTAGCGGGAGCATGGGTTGGAGCAAGCAATCCTAGCGTGCATTTTAGGAGTGGCGCTTACGGCTCAGGCGCACACATGGCCTTACCTATCTGGGCCAAATTCTTCCGTAGCATAGAGAGAACAAGCCTTAGAAATTCATATACCGGCTCGTTCAACCTGGCATCTGACAGTACCTTGACGATTGATTGTCCCGAGGTGCGTGAACCAGACTTGCTTGAAAGAATTGACAACTGGTTTGACAATGGTGAAGAGGAGGTAGACACCACGGGAACAGAAGAACGCTCTTTTTGGGATAAAGTCTTCGGAAGAAGGTAACCCAACTTACATGTTCTTTATAACGTGTATATTACAACCTTAACACTGCTAACTCATGTTCACCTCTCTCGTTCAAAGACTGGGCACGGTTTTACTCATTGTGTTTAGCTCGACACTTGCTCTATCGCAGACGCGCGAGCTAACCCCTGTTGCACCGAAGCTTATTGGAAGCTTCTTGCACTACCCTTCTATCAATACCGACTTCCCTGCTTATGGATTTGTTCCGAGCTTTTTCAGTTGGGATGTTCGATTTACCACTAGCGCGCGCAATGATGGCAGCGTGAATGAAACCAACGTAAATGGTGTGGTAAAGAAGTATAGCGTAAATGGCAATTTGCTCAATCAGCTACCCACCAGCAGTATACAGGGTAACCTACCTCCCGGACCTGGATTGGCACATCTCGGTACTACATCTCCCTTCTTCCTCGGCCAAAACGGTATCTATGATTTCGAAATCTCGGTTCTTTCAGATTCTGTAGGACTGGGACGATGGGCCGCAAAAAAGGATACCATTCGCATGGTTGTTTCAGACTCCACATACGCAACCGATTTTGGTGGATTCAATAATGAAGTCGGCTCAGGCCTAATTGGGGTGGACGGTTTCGGCGTGGCATCCTTCTTCCATTTAGATCATTCATTAGATGTTGGTAGTGTCGAAGTTGGGCTTGGTCCTAACACCGCCTCCGGTGGTGTGCTAGCGGTGAGCATCTACGATACGGTTGGCGGGTTTAGCTTTATTAACGGGTTTAGTAATCCTCCTGTAACAACCGTTCAACATGTTATCTCGCCAACAGACGTCCAGCGTGGCTTTGCCAAATTTAGCATGCTCTCAAACGGCACGGCTCCTGTGATGGATTCGTCTGTATCTCGTGGCTATTACGTGTATGTAAGGGCCGAAACAAATTCCGGAGCCACTCCGATCCAGTTTATCAATGACACTACAGTCTATCAACCCTCGATGGCCTCACTTTTTTATTCTACAGCCAGTGGCGCAAACAGATGGTATTTTGGATTTGCTGGCACTGCTATGGTAAACGCCTTTCAAATCAGAATTAATGTAAGCGCACATATTCCAGATTCGGCAACGTCAATTTCTGAACAGACTTTCGCTGACCTAAAAATTGCGCCCAACCCGGCATCAGATTTCGTCACTGTTCCATTGGACGATGCTTCTCAGAAACACACGATAAGAATCGTGAACAAATTCGGACAGTTGGTCTATCAGCATGAATTTGACACAACTGAACAAGTTCGGATTTCTGTTGAAGACCTGCCATCAGGAGTGTACATCATCAGCACTGAATCTGAAGGCGGGAAATTTACCCGAGCAAAACTTATCATCGAATAGATGTTTCCAAAAAACCCCGGCGATAATCGTCGGGGTTGTGTTTTACTTCGTCTCCTGCTTGGCTTTGTCCCAGTAGACATCCAACTGTTGAAGATCCATGTCGTCCATGGACTTTCCATCTTCCCGGATGGCGGCTTCCATGAATTTAAAACGAGAAATGAACTTCTTATTGGTTCGCTCTAGCGCCATTTCCGGATCTAAATCCAGGAAGCGAGAGTAATTGATCATAGAGAAGAGCACATCACCAAACTCGGCCTCCATTTCTTCCCTGTCATTTGCGTCCACCGCCTCTTTAAATTCGCCGAGTTCTTCGTGAACTTTATCCCAAACTTGGTCTTTATTGTCCCAATCGAAACCAACACCTCTGGCCTTATCTTGAATGCGCGTGGCCTTCACTAAGGCTGGAAGCGAGCGTGGCACTCCTTCTAAAACACTCTTCTTCCCTCCGCCTTCCTTGAGTTTGATCTTTTCCCAATTGGCTTTCACTTCCTCTTCATCTTGAACTTCAACATCCCCATAAATGTGAGGATGGCGATGTACGAGCTTATCACAGATGCCGTGGAGAACATCGGCTACATCAAAGGCGCCTTTCTCCGAGCCAATTTTAGAATAGAATACCATGTGTAGCATGAGGTCGCCAATCTCTTTTTTGACCTCCTCGAGATCATTGTCAAGAATGGCGTCACCGAGCTCATAGGTCTCTTCGATTGTAAGGTGGCGAAGGCTCTCCATGGTCTGCTTGCGATCCCATGGGCACTGTTCGCGCAGCTCATCCATGATGGTGAGCAATCGACCGAAAGCCTCTAATTTTTCTTCTCGTGTATGCATAGTGACAAAAAAGGCGAGGATAACCTCGCCTTCGTTTTATTTAGTCTCTTCTTCCTTGCTCTCCTCTTCAGGAGCCTCCATGGTCAAGTGACCTGTTTCGTGGAGCATATTGTACCAAGAAACCACTTTCTTGATGTCGCTCGGGTATACTCTGTCTGTGTCGTAGTCGGGAAGAATCTCAGCGAAATAATCTTCCAATTCACGACTTGAAGACTTCGGAGAAATTGATTTCTCTTCGCCGTGCTTGTCCATCATCGCTTGAAAAATCTCTGCCAAGGGCTTTTCTTCATCCCAAGTGAAAATGGCGATGTCTTGAAGTGCGCTCACTTGAGCTTGCGCTCCAATGCTCAACCTCTTGTTCGTCGTAAGATGCTCGACGATCACTCCTCCTCTGCTTTGCGCAACCAAGTTGTACAATCCTGGTTTACCTCCAATGGCTAGTATGCCTTCTAAATTCATCTGCTGTTCTGTTATTTTGCTTTATTCAGCCAATCGCTCACTTCAGACTCCAAATCTACCGTATCTGAAGTCAATACAAGCATTTCTTTCGCTTGATCTACCCACGGGTGTTCTGGATAAGTCTCTATGAAATGATTGAAGCTTTTGGCTGCTCTTGTCTTATCTCCCATTTGGTCAAACGACACGCCTGTCATAAATACAGCCATAGGAGCCAATTCATGATCTGGATGCTTCTCATGCACATCGGCGTAATGCGCTACAGCGAACAACTCCTTACCTGGAATATTTCTCGAAATTTCTCCTGCCCTGTAAGCGAAGAACACGTTCATTGAATCTTCTGGAAATGCAGCTTGGAAATCGGTGTAGGCATGAAGCATTTGATCCGCCAATTGCTCATCCAAGTCACCGTCTGCCGCCTTCAATACTGATTCGAGCGAATCAATTCTAGCCGACATTTCAGCGTGGTGGTCAACTCGCTTTGGCTCGGAGTCACACGCGATAAGCGCAAGGGCTCCGATGATTGCTATGAAAGTCATTTTCATTTCTTCGGGAATTTCATTCGGTAATCCACCTTGATTTTACCCTTTGTAATGTTTTGCAACTTCCCTTTCAACATTCTTCTGCGAAGTGGAGATAGATGTTCAACAAAAAGGACACCTTCAATGTGGTCGTACTCATGTTGAACGACGCGCGCCGCCAAACCGTTGAGTTCCTCTTCATGCTCTTCCCAATTTTCATCGTAATACTTGATGCGAAGTGACTCGTGACGATAAACGTCTTCATGAATCTCTGGAATGCTCAAGCAACCTTCAGAAAAGGCCCATTCATCCCCGTCCTCTTCTATAATTTCAGGGTTTACGAATACTTTCTTGAAATCCTTCAATGCTTCGTAATCCTCGTCGCCTTCTTCGGCAAATGGACTAGCATCTACCACAAACATTCGAAGCGATTTACCCACTTGAGGTGCGGCAAGACCTACGCCATGTGCGGCGTACATCGTTTCGAACATGTCCTCAACTAACTTTGGCAAATTCGGGTCGCCTTTCTCAAGGTTTTCCCCGCGCTTCTTCAACACTGGATCACCGTATGCAACGATGGGTAAAATCATAATCTGATGAAATTTGGGCAAAGGTAGGGAATCTGTGTGTTCGAAAAATAGGAACCCCCGCCTACCTTCGAGTGAAGTGATTCCTCTAACGGGTGGTAATGAAAATGGGAGCTAAAAACCACTAGCTAAAACCAGGAAATCGGACGCTTGTTGAGCTCTTCTTTTCGATAAACGAGGCCTTGTACTCCGTCGATGGACGGGGCGCCCCTTTGCCGACCGCAGGGAGGCATCCTTATCCGCCGGTAGGCGGATTCCTTTCGACCGCCGCAGGCGTCGATCCTTGCGGCCAAAGTACGCATTGCGCATGCCGAAGGCAGGTGCCTTATCCTCCGCCGAAGGGCGGAGCGATCCTTTGCCGACCGCAGGGAGGCATCCTTTCCGCCGGTAGGCGGATTCCTTTCGACCGCCGCAGGCGTCGACCCTTTTGCCTCCGCACCAGCGGAGCGCAATCCTTATCCGCCGCCAGGCGGATTCTTTTGCCGACCGCAGGGAGGCATCCTTTCCGCCACCGGCGGATTCCTTTGCCGACCGCAGGGAGGCAACCTTTCCGCCGCCAGGCGGATTCCCTATCTTCGCCCCATGCCCAAATTACTCGCCTTTGACATTGGCACCAAAAGGACCGGAATAGCTGAAACCGACCCCATGCAGATTATTGCGGAGGGTGTGGGATACGTTGAAACGCCAATGCTCCTAAAATGGCTGGATGAATACTTGAATAAGGAGAACATCGAAGCTCTCGTCATTGGTGAACCCAAGCGCATGCATGGCGAGCATTCCCAAGTGGAAGGCTTCATTCAAGAGATGATTCAAAAAATTCTCAAGAGACATCCAAACCTCAAGATTGAGCGTCAGGATGAACGCTTCACAAGCTCTCTAGCTCAAAAAGCCATGATAGATGGCGGGATGAAAAAGATGAAGCGTCGAGAAAAGGGAATGGTCGATCAAATTTCAGCGGTGATAATCCTGCAGGCGTATATGGACAAGCAAACAGGTCCTTCGTTCCTTTGAGGCTGATTATCTTTGCGGCAAAATTGAACTAATAGTTATGAGTAACACACTTCAATCGGTTATCGAAAGTGCGTGGAATGATCGCTCACTTCTTCAGAATACAGACACTCAAAAGGCCATTCGTGAGGTAGTTTCTATGCTCGACAGTGGTGAATTGCGCTGTGCGGAGCCTGGCGAAAATGGCTGGACAGTCAATGAGTGGGTGAAGAAGGCGGTAATCCTCTACTTCCCTATCCAAAAGATGGAAACGATTGAAGTTGGCCCATTTGAATTCCATGACAAAATCGCTTTGAAATCCGATTACGCCGCAAAAGGTGTACGTGTTGTTCCTCATGCGATAGCCCGCTATGGGTCTTACGTTTCTTCAGGTGTGATTATGATGCCTAGTTATGTGAATATCGGCGCTTATGTGGACGCTGGAACAATGGTTGACACTTGGGCGACAGTGGGTTCATGTGCACAGATTGGTAAAAATGTTCACCTCAGCGGAGGAGTTGGAATTGGTGGTGTGTTAGAACCTGTTCAGGCATCACCTGTCATCATAGAAGACGACTGCTTCATCGGGTCGCGATGCATCGTTGTTGAAGGTGTTCATGTAGAGAAAGAAGCTGTACTAGGGGCGAATGTGGTTCTCACGGCCTCCACCCGAATTATCGATGTAACGGGCGATGAACCCGTTGAAATTCGAGGTAGAGTGCCTGCGAGATCAGTCGTGATACCTGGAACAACAACCAAGAAGTTCCCAGCCGGCGAATATCAAGTACCTTGTGCGTTAATTATCGGCAAGAGAAAACCAAGTACAGATCTCAAAACATCGCTAAATGATGCCTTGAGAGAATACAATGTTGCCGTATAAATCGACTAAACTTCGAGTATGTTGAAGCTTACAGCCATCATTCCTACAGGAAACGAAGAGCAGAACATTGATGCAGCAATTGAATCCGTGAAATTTGCGGATGAAATTCTCATCGTAGATAGCTTCTCAACCGACCGCACGCTCGAAAGAGCGAAGCAACACGATGTGCGCGTCATTCAACGCGAGTATGGCAACTCGGCTAGTCAAAAAAACTGGGCGATACCACAGGCGACGCACGAATGGATTCTCCTTCTCGATGCCGATGAACGAATCACACCAGAGCTCGCGGAAGAAGTTCAGCAAATCCTCAAGGAAGGTCCAAAACACGACGGATACTGGATGTACCGTGAGAACTACTTCCTTGGGCACCTCATAAAGCACAGTTGGAAAGGCGACAAAGTGATTCGTCTCTTTCATCGCGACCGCAGCAAGTACCAAGAAAAGCACGTTCATGCCGAGGTGATTACCGAAGGTAGTGTTGGTTGGTGCGAGCATAAAATCATTCACAACACCTACGTTTCCTACGACGCATTTGTCCGTAAGCTGAACCGCTACGCCGATTGGCAGGCGAGAGATTACATCAACCGCACTGGAAAGATCACCGCTTGGCATTTATGGGTAAAACCGGCGTTCCGGTTCTGGAAACATTACATCGCCAAGGGTGGCTTCCTCGATGGCGTCCCTGGATTCATCATTGCCAGTCTTCAAGCCTACGGGGTAAAAGCACGCTACTACAAAATTTGGCTCATGCGCCAGGAAGAGAAAAACGTGCACGAGAAGGTGGATGAGAAGTTTGGCATTCGGAGGGAGTGATAGGTCGATAATAGGAGGCGACAGGCTTCGGGCAATAGGCATGAGGCTAGGCATCGATCCTTGCGGCCGAAGGACGCCATACGCATGCCGAAGGGCGGAGCGATCCCTTTGCCGACCGCAGGGAGGCACCTTTCCGCCGCCAGGCGGATTCCTTTCGACCGCCGCAGGCGTCGACCCTTTTGCCTCCGCACCAGCGGAGCGCAATCCTTATCCGCCGCCAGGCGGATTCTTTTGCCGACCGCAGGGAGGCATCCTTATCCGCCAGTAGGCGGATTCCTTTCGACCGCCGAAGGCGTCGACCCTTTTGCCTCCGCGCCAGCGGAGCGCAATCCTTTCCGCCGATAGGCGGATCCCATTCCTTTCACTACCTTTGCACTTTCTCAAGAGATCCAAAATTTTTCGCCATTATGCTCACGAAATTCGTGGTGCTTTTTCTGTTCATCTTAGGCATCATCGGTTTGCTTGCGATTTACGTTGTGAAGGTGGGTATTCAACTACAACTCATACGTAGGGAGAACAAGAAGCCAGAAGGTCGAATTATTGACCTTTTCCTTTTCGACACCTCGAACCAAGCCGAAAGAAAAATGAGATGGGAAGCATTATTGCGCTATCCTCTACTCTTTCCAATCGTAATTGAAGAGGATGAAAAACCCGAAATTCTAGCGCTCAAGCGAAAGATTAAACGCGCCAACATCGGCCTATACCTGCTCTTAATCGGGATGCTCTTATTGGTAACCTACACGGCTAAAGCCTTTCCAGAGGGATTGTTTTGAACACGGAGAAAATTCAGACATACGTAAGCTCACCCATCTTTAAAACGATAGGTGAATGTGCCGACGAACTCGGTGTGTCGTGCTATGTAATCGGTGGATATGTGCGCGATAGACTCCTCAACCGAGGAAAAGGTAAGGATCTCGACATTGTAGTTGTAGGTTCCGGCATCGAAGTAGCTAAGAAAGTAGCAAAAGCGCTTCCTGGGAAGAATCCACTAAGCGTCTTTAAAAATTTCGGAACGGCACAAGTCAAGCACGGCGACCTGGAAATCGAATTTGTAGGTGCACGTAAGGAGAGTTATCGTTCAGATTCCAGAAAGCCGCTTGTAGAAGACGGCACACTGGAGGATGATCAGAACCGAAGAGATTTCACCATTAATGCGCTGGCCATAGGTCTATCCAAAGGTGAATTCGGTGAACTACTCGATCCGTTCAACGGAATTGAAGATCTAAAGAACGGTATCATTCGCACGCCTCTTGAACCGGAAATCACCTATTCGGATGATCCGCTCCGCATGATGCGTGCCGTTCGTTTCGCCACTCAACTCAATTTTGAAATTGAAGCTGAAAGCCTTGCAGCCATTGAGAAGAGCGCCAAAAGACTCAAGATAATTAGTCAAGAGCGCATAATGGATGAGTTCAATAAGATTATGCTTGCGCCAAAGCCTAGCATTGGCCTCGCTCTTTTGCATAACACAAAGCTCCTCCATCAATTCTTGCCAGAACTCATTTCGCTCAAAGGTGTTGAGGAGGTTGAAGGTCAGACCCACAAAGACAACTTTTGGCATACACTGGAAGTTGTAGATAATATCTCAAAGAATACGGAAAACCTGTGGGCGAGGTGGGCAGCACTGTTGCACGACATCGGTAAACCGAACACTAAGAAATTCATCAAAGGGACGGGTTGGACCTTCCACGGACATGAATTCTTGGGAAGCAAGATGGTTCCAAAACTCTTCAAGCGATTGAAGCTGCCGATGAACGACAAAATGAAGCTCGTTCAAAAATTGGTACGCATGAGCTCACGTCCGACCGCTGTAGTCTCTGACGATGCGACGGATTCAGCCATTCGAAGACTGTTATTTGATGCAGGGGATGACATCGAGCTTCTGATGATCTTGTGCGAAGCAGATATTACGACCAAGAACAATCGCAAAAAGAACCGATACCTCAAGAATTATCAGCTTGTACGCTCCAAATTGGTGGAGGTAGAAGAGAAAGATAGGATCCGAAACTGGCAACCACCGATTGATGGAGCAGAGATTATGTCGACGTTCGATCTGCCGCCAGGAAAAGAAATTGGAATGATCAAAAAAGCCATTCGCGAAGCGATTCTCGATGGAATCATTCCAAATGAATACGAAGCCGCTAAAGGCTACATGATAGAAAAGGGAACAGAACTTGGCTTGACGCCAAAAGCAGTATAAGTATGACCGCAATCCACAAACTCAGAGTAATTCTCGATACTGAGGAGGACATTTTCAGAGATATCGACATCCTAGCAGACCAAACCCTCTTGCAGCTCCACGAGGCTATTTTGGGTGCTTTTGGAATTGCAGATGGAGAAATGGCGAGTTACTATCATACCGATGAGGAATGGGCTCAAGGTGAGGAGATTCCAATGGTTGACATGGGCAATAATCCGGATGCTGCGGCCATGCATCAAATCCACGTAGAAGACCTTCTCGTTCGTTCTGGCGACCGTCTACTTTATGTATACGATTACCTGAACATGTGGACGTTCTTCATCGAGTTCGTTCAAACGCTCGATCCAACAGAAGGCACTACGTATCCAACCGTATCTCTCTCGTATGGCGATGCTCCCAAAGAGGCACCGTCTAAAGACTTTGGCGAGACTACCGGGTCAAAAAATAGCGGTCTCTTCGGCGGAGCCTTTGACGAAGAGGAAGGGGAAGATGAGTACGATGGCGACCTTCACGAAGGTGAGGGAATGTGGGATTAAATCACCACTTCCCAAATTCGGTGAACCGGAATAGAGTTCCCTCCTTTTAACACAATCTTCTTCTCGGTCTGTGCCCAGATTGTTGTGCTCGTTTTCTTAAGACCATTGTTGTCTTCAAAAACGATGTGCACCTTGTGCTTTTCCAAGTTACCAAGACTCGTCGCACGATGGATTTTGCGGGCTCTTTGCTTGCGCTCCTCCTCGGTCAGCAGAACTTCTTCTACTGGGAATTTCATTGCTGGAATTAGCTCTTTTTCCACCAACTCTGCACGATCGTACACGCTGTCGTGCACACTCTGGGTCTTAACAACTTTGGAAATCTCACTCATGATGCTCAGGAATTAGGGGTGATTTGAAAAGATAAGAATTTCCAGGGTCAATTACAATACAAGTGGGAGGGGGAATTGTTTAGGGAGCTTGGAGGGTTAGAGGTTCCGACTGCAAGGAGGAATCCCGAGAGGCGAAGCCGATTCGGGAGTTGGAGATTTAGAGGGCTGGAGGGTTAGAGGGTTAGAGGGTTAGACAGCAGGAGGTTCCGACGGCAAGGAGAAATCCCGAGAGGCGAAGCCGATGCAGGAGTTGGAGGTTCCGACGGCAAGGAGAAATCCCAGGAGGCGAAGCCAATTCGGGAGTTGGAGGTTCCGACTGCAAGGAGGAATCCCGAGAGGCGAAGCCGATTCGGGAGTTGGAGGTTCCGACTGCAAGGAGGAATCCCGAGAGGCGAAGCCGATTCGGGAGTTGGAGGGTTAGAGGGTTAGAGAGTTAGAGGGTTAGAGGGTTAGACAGCAGGAGGTTCCGACGGCAAGGAGAAATCCCGAGAGGCGAAGCCGATGCGGGAGTTGGACAGCACAGTTAAGACTAATGGGCCACGGGCTGAAGCCACGTGGCATTCGGAGGAAACCTTTTTGGTACCACGGGCTAAAGCCCTGTGGTACTTGGATTCGCGTTGAACCCGAGGCTATATCTTATCTCGAATGGTTACGCCTATCTTGCCGAGGAACGAGGCCTTATTGATCGCCAGAGGCGTCAATCCTTGCGGCCGAAGGACGCATTGCGAATGCCGAAGGCAGGCGCCTTATCCTCCGCCGAAGGCCGGAGCGACCCTTGTCCGCCGCTAAGCGGACCCTTATCCGCCGGTAAGCGGATCCTTTTGCCGACCGAAGGGAGGCTCCTTTCGACCGCCGCAGGCGTCGAACCTTTTGCCTCCGCGCCAGCGGAGCGCAATCCTTGCCGAGGCACGAGGCCTTATCCTCCGCCGAAGGCCGGAGCGATTCCTTTGCCGACCGCAGGGAGGCATCCTTTCGACCGCCACAGGCGTCGAACCTTTACCGAGGCACGAGGTAACCTTTCCGCCGACAGGCGGATCCCCCCCAACCTTTCCCCCCACCCCCACGTCATTATACCAGAAGCACGCTCTTACCCGGGACTTTGAGCAAGGCTGCGATTAACGTCGACTGAACAACGACGATTATCAATTTCAAAAGCCTTGTATTATGAAACTCAAACTAGCAACCGCTACCACCATCTTGGTGCTGCTATTCTATGCCCCTTTTGCTCAGGCACAAACCCAACCAGGGGCACTTAAAGGTGTAATTACAGATAAAGCAACCGGCGAAACGATTCCCCAATCGCTAGTGGAACTTCAATCTATCAATGACTCCAGTGTCTTACAGACTGCACTATCTGATTTCGATGGAAAATACTCTATGGCTCCCATTGTTCCAGGAACGTACAATGTTGTCTTCCGCAGAGATATCATCTATACAGAATTGAGATATGATTCCGTAGTTATTCTAGGAGGCCAGCATACTGTTCTAAATGCTGAAAGAGAAGCGGATAATTCAACTATCGGCGAGGTGGTAATCATGTGGGAAAGACCGCTCGTTGAAGAAGGTCGTACCTCATCTTCACAGGTCATCACAAGTGAAGGTTATGAGTCATTAAGATCTCGCGATTTGGGGGCTGTTCTCACCGTATCTCCCGGTGTAATGCAGTCTGATGAAGACGCCGCCATAATCGCTCGCGGAACACGCAGCGATGCCAATCAAGTGTTTATCGACGGTGTGAAGGTTCGAGGCGGATCAAATGTACCACGTGAAGCTGTAGAATCGGTGGAAGTCATGACTACTGGAACTCCAGCTCAATATGGCGATGACCTCAACGGTATGCAAGAAGTGAATCAATACCTCAACAGATACCGCAGAGTGACTGTCAGGAGGGATAATCCAACTCCACCAACAATCCTCCCAACTTCAAATCCGCACGATGTGCAGGATAGAGAAGAGTACAATTCCATACACATCAGCGAATTCATGTCGCCTCTTCAAGCACCACTTTCTACGTTCGGGATGGACGTTGACAAAGCCTCGTACTTCAACGTACGCCGCATCATTGAACAATCTGGACAAGTGCCTGTAGATGCCGTTCGTCCAGAAGAGTTCATCAACAGTTTTAAATACGCATATCAAGAACCGGAAGAGGGACAGGTCTTCGATGTCACTACTGAGCTTTCAGTTTGCCCGTGGAACGCAGATCGCCGCATTCTGAGAATTACTCTCAATACCGAGAGGGTCGAAAAAGAAGACCTCCCTCCTTCCAACTTAGTTTTTCTCATCGATGTTTCAGGCTCTATGCGAGGTGGTAATCGACTTGGACTAATCCAAGAATCACTTTACATGCTCACAGAGAATCTGCGCGCCGAAGATCGAATCTCGATAGTAACCTATGCATCAGGAGTTAATACTCTTTTGACTTCAACCGCCGGCGATCAAACTGAAACCATAGAAACTGCTATTCGCTCATTGCAAGCTGGCGGCAGCACAAACGGTGCGGGTGGTATTGAACGTGCCTATGCCGAAGCATCGAAAGGATTCATCGAGGAAGGCTCCAACCGCGTGATTTTATGTACAGATGGCGACTTCAACGTGGGAATCTCAAGTCAAGATGAATTGATAGATATGATCTCTGAAAAGCGAGAGTCAAACATTTTCTTGAGTGTAGTTGGAGTTGGACAAGGAAACTACCGGGAAGGAACGATGGAGCAACTCGCCAATAAGGGCAACGGAAACTTCAACTATTTCCACGACCTCTACAGTGCGAAAAAAGTGTTCATCGAAGAATTCTCCTCCACTCTTTTCACCGTTGCCAAGGATGCCAAAGTCCAGGTGGAGTTCAATCCTCTCAATGTAGCAGAATACAGACTCTTGGGTTATCAAAACCGCGTCATGCCAGATGAAGATTTCCACGACGACACTAAGGATGGCGGAGAAGTAGGCATGGGCCACCAAGTTACCATGCTCTATGAAGTGGTACCGGGACAAGCCGAAGAGAGTGAATACAATCTGAAATATCAGGAGCAAATCCCGTTGGAAATTCACGATGAAATCGCAACCATCTCTCTCCGATACAAGGAGCCCGAAGCAGAAACCAGTTCGCTTGCCATCTTCACAGTTTCCAACGCAGAAGTTGAAACCAGCCCCGATCAAAAGTTTGCATCCGCTGTTGCCGCATTCGCGGGGTACCTGCAGGGCGACGACAATATCGAAATGGAGCCAGAAGCCATCGTCCAGCTCGCTCGCGAGGGTCGCGGTGAAGACCTAAATGGCGACCGATCCGATTTCATTCAACTCGTACAACTATACAGAGAACTGCACGCCAATAGATAGTTAAGGGTGAGTCGTGTAGTGTTTTCTCCCCATCCTTCTACTCTCGGGATGGGGAGTTTTTATTTTGATTCCGACCTTTGCACGGATGTCAACACCCACCGTCATAGCCGTTCTCGGTCCAACCGCATCCGGAAAAACCGAATGGTCAATCCGACTAGCCGAACATTTCGGTTGTCATATTTTGAGCTGTGACTCCCGCCAGTTCTACCGTGAGCTGAACATAGGGGTGGCTCGACCAACGCCAAATGAGTTGTCGAGAGCACCGCATCATTTCATAGCCGATCGCTCCATACAAACCCCATTGTCTGCCGGCGAATACGAGCGTGAAGCGCTAGAGTTGCTCGCTTCTCTTCACGCCGATAACCCGGTACAGATTGTCGTAGGAGGTTCTGGTCTGTTTGCCAAAGCGCTCTTCGAAGGATTTGATGACATGCCAGAAGTAGATCCCGCCATTCGAGAAGAACTCAATGCCATCGCAGCAAATGAAGGTGTTGAACCTTTGGCCCAGCGCTTACAGGAACTTGACCCCATTCATGCGGTCAAAGTAGACTTACAAAACCCTCAACGGGTTATTCGAGCACTGGAAATTTGCATTCAAACGGGGAAGCCCTATTCAGAATTCCGCACAGGATTGAAGGCAGAGCGCCCATTCAAAATCATCAAGGTTGCGCCAGACTGGGAGCGAGAATTGCTGTACCAGAGAATTAACTCGCGCGTAGATATCATGGTGGAAGCCGGACTTGAAGCGGAGGCCCAATCTGTTTATGCATACCGAGAAACTACGGCACTTCAAACCGTAGGATATCGAGAGTGGTTTGATCATTTCGATGGAGCCATTTCAAGAGATGAAGCCATTGATAAAATCAAGCAAAACAGCCGAAACTACGCGAAACGTCAGCTTACTTGGAACAGAAAAGAAAGTGGATTGCTGTTGTATAAGCCAGAAGAATATGACGTTATGCTAGATTCAATTCAACAGAAATTGGATTAATTTCACCGCATGCGCAGACCTTGGCTCCTTCCATTTGCACCGCTCTATTGGATTGGCGTTTCGATACGGAACTCACTCTTCGACATTGGCGTACTCAAGCAGCATACTTTCGACGTTCCCATTCTTTGCATCGGGAACTTGAGTGCTGGTGGAACGGGAAAAACGCCACACACAGAATGGGTCTTGAATCAGTTTCAAGATAAATTTAAAATAGTGGTACTCTCGCGTGGCTACGGCAGAAAGACAAAGGGTTTTTTAGAAGTAAAGCCCAATAGCAAGGCTCAAGAAGTGGGCGATGAACCTCTTCAAATCGCACAACGATTCCCAAAAGTAAAGGTGGTGGTTTGTGAGGATAGAGTTTTCGGGATTGAAACCATCTTGAGTTCCGGTAAAAAACCTAGCCTTATCGTCCTTGATGATGCCTATCAACATCGGTATGTTGCCTCAGGCCTTACTTGGCTCCTCACGCCTTACTTTGATCTGTACACAGACGATTTCATACTTCCGCTAGGCAACCTTCGTGAGGATATTCGAGGGGCTGACCGTGCCGATATTATCACCGTGACGAAATGTCCAGGTGAACCGACGCCTGAAGAACGAGAACGTATACGGAACGAACTCAACCCTACAGAGATTCAAACCTTGAGCTTCAGTAGAATGAAATACGAAGAGCTCGTTGATGTCCACAATAAACCTGCAGAACGCCCTGCTCATGCGGTTGTAGTAACAGGTATTGCAGAACCGGCTCCATTACTTCAACACTTAAGAGACCTGGGCACGGAGTGTATACACATTCAGTTCAAAGATCACAGAGAATTCACCTTTGCCGATGTACAAAGGATCACGAGCGCATGCGAAAAGCTCACAGAACCCGTAATCATCACCACACGCAAAGACTTCGTCAGATGGCCTGAGAATGAAGAACTACAAGCTATTCCAACCCTTGTTCAGGATATAGCTATTGCTTTGGATGGAGACGCGGGAATCGTCGCCAGAACCATTGAGCGTTTTGTGACCGACTTCAATTCGGATACTGCTTCGTAAGCGCGCTAAATTGCTGGGGATTTGCTTACTTTGCACTGCCGCAAAACATGCGCTAAATGAGTGATTCAAGATTAAATACTTGGGAGGCCATCATTGGTCTCGAAGTCCATACACAGCTCAGTTCTAAGAGCAAAGCTTATTCATCTGACGCCACCGAATATGGTGCAATGCCAAATACGCAGGTTAGTCCAATTTCACTTGGACATCCCGGCACATTGCCCGTAGCCAATACCGCCGTTATTGAATATGCCGTCCGCCTAGGAATTGCTTGTGGTTGCGATATCCGCGAATGGAATGAATATGCGCGTAAGAACTATTTCTACGCCGACCTTCCAAAGGGATACCAAATCACTCAAGATAAAACTCCTATTTGCACAGGCGGACAAGTACGAATTGAAACCTCTCAAGGGGTTAAGAACATTCGTCTTACGCGTATTCACATGGAGGAAGATTCAGGAAAGAGTATCCACGACTTGGATCCTTTCCACACACTTATCGACCTCAACCGAGCGGGTGTACCGCTTCTAGAAATTGTTTCTGAACCAGATTTTAGAAATGGCGAAGAAGCCTATGCATACCTAAGCGAAGTTCGAAAGCTCGTCCGCTACCTCGATATCAGCGATGGTAACATGGAGGAAGGCTCACTTCGTTGTGACGTGAACGTTTCTGTTCGTAAGCGCGGTGCTGAGAAATTTGGCACTAAGGTGGAAGTGAAAAACCTTAACTCCTTCAGAAACGTACAAAAGGCCATCGACTTCGAAATCACTCGTCAGATTGATGCTATTGAGGCCGGAGAGACCATTTACCAGGAAACTCGAACCTTCGATGCGAGCTCTGGTGCGACGTCTGTGCTCCGTACAAAGGAAGATGCACACGACTATCGCTACTTCACTGAGCCTGACTTACAGCCTGTAGTGGTAACCCAAGAATACGTTTCAAAAGTAAGAGAGACGCTTCCTCCTCTTCCACAAGAGCTGCTTGACAAGTACACAAACGAACTTGGACTTTCAGACTACGACGCGCGTGTCCTCACGGAAGACAAGAGCATCGCCATGTACTTTGAAGAGTGTTTAGCGGCCAACGCAACACCAAAGGCTGCCGCCAACTGGATTCAAGGTCCGATCAAAGCGTGGTTAAACGACCGCGCGGATGTAATCGAGAACTTCCCGATTGGCGCAAAAACCGTTGCCCAACTTATTGAACTTATTGAAGAGGGCAAGGTGAGCAATACCGTAGCAAACCAAAAGATCTTCCCAATCCTTCTTGACAATCCAGAATCGGACCCGGAGGCAATTGCCAAAGAAAACGACTGGATTCAAGAAAGCGACACCAATGCTCTTCAGGAGCACGTGCAGGCAGCTTTGGACATGTATCCCGGTAAAGTCGAGGAATACCGAAACGGCAAAAAAGGCGTTCTGGGATTGTTCATGGGCGAGGTAATGAAGCGCTCACAAGGTAAGGCCGACCCTAAAGTGGCGAGCCAAATGTTAAGAGAGACCTTAGATAAATAATGAGAAATAGTATTCTGATACTCGCTGTGGCTGCACTCGCGGCTTCGTGTGGTAATTCGAACCGTTCAAACGGAACCTTTTACTTGAAGGGAGAGGCTTCTTTCTCTGATATCGCGTTTGTTCAGCACTTTACTGCCGACAGTATCAATGTCATCGATACCCTCAATTTCGAGAATAACGCATTCGGAAAGAGCATCCAAACCAAGGGTGAAGGAGAGTTCTACCAGATCGAGTTTCCCGGTCAAAATGTGCTGCGTTTTCGCGCATTTGCTGGCGATACAATTGACCTAAATATTGATGTGAGCACACGTCCCCTCACCTACTCGGTCGCAGGTAACGAAACATCCGTTAAGATATCCCGCATACACCGCGTAATGACCAGAACACTGCCGAAGGTTGATTCACTAGACAATGTGATGGCGACTTACCGTGACAGTCTCCCTGAGAGTCAGGAAGCCATCCGCAAAGTGGCTGATGCAGCTTTCTACTCAATATTGACGGATCACCACGAAAAGCTCACCGCGATTATTTCTGAAGACTCGACCGACCTTGCAAATATCTTTGCTTTCTATCATGTGGTAGGTCAAGCTCAAATTCTCCAACCACAGTACGACCTGCCGTACTTCTATATGGTAGATAATGGAATTCAAGCCTCTGCAGACTCTGCACACACTTTGGCAAAGACATTCCACGGATATGTGAATGAAATTCGAAGTCAGGTTCGCATGGCTCAGGCACGCCGCGAAGCTAGTATGAATGTGAAGGTTGGTAACTTGGCCCCAAGCATTTCATTACCGAATCCGGATGGTGAAATGATTCACTTGAAGGATTTGAGAGGAAAGGTGGTATTGATTGACTTCTGGGCATCATGGTGCGTTCCTTGTCGACAAAACAATCCCCACCTAGTAAGTTTGTACGAGAAGTACAACAAGAATGGGTTCGAAATCTTCAGTGTAAGTCTGGATGGACTTTCACAGCAGTCAGTACCTCGTCAGGAATGGAGAGCCGCGATTGAGCAAGACGGACTTGTATGGCCGTACCATGTATCCGATTTGAAAGGCTACGAATCTGAAGTCACAGCATTCTACGGCATAGAGCAAATTCCTTTTACGGTACTCATCGACGACCGTGGGATGATTGTCGCTTTAAACCAACGCGGAGTCGCCTTAGAGAGAAAAGTACAAGAGGCTTTGCAGGCATTGGGAAGTTAATTCGGCTAGCTGATTCGCTCTATCAAATCAGCTAATCGGTTACTGTAGCCCACTTCGTTGTCGTACCACCCGACAATCTTAACTTGCTTGCCCAGTACACTTGTCAACTGCTCGTCAAACAAACAGCTTTCTTTTAGTCCAATGATGTCCGCAGACACCAATGGATCTTTAGTGTAGCCCAAGACACCAGCGAGCGCACCATTGGCTTCGCGTTCAAATGCAGCGTTCACCTCTTCGATTGAAGTGTCTTTTTCAACTGTAAGGGTGATATCAGTCAGCGATCCATCTGGAACCGGCACACGAATGCCGCATCCACCCATCTTCCCCTCAAGGTCTGGGAATATCGAGCTGAGTGCTTTTGCAGCTCCAGTAGTTGTAGGCACCATTGAGAGCGTTGCGGCCCTCGCTCTTCTCAAATCTGTATGGGGTGCATCATGCAAACGTTGATCGCTTGTAAAGCTGTGCACGGTGGTGATATAGGCGTGCTTTACACCAAAATACTTGCGCATCACATCCATCATGGGGGCAGCACAGTTTGTGGTGCAAGACGCGTTGCTGATTATGGATGGATTTGAATCGAGTACGCTTTCATTCACTCCAAGCACGACCATAGGAATCTTATCGTCGGGCGAAGGTGCGCTCAGCACGACTCTCTTCACCTCCTGATTGAGATGGTTTTCCAAATCCGAATAAGTCTTGAATTTCCCTGTCGATTCTAGGACGACATCAACCCCGATCCACTCGATTTCAGCGGGAGAAGTGAATTGGGTGAATCTCACAGGATTGCCATTAATGTGGACTATTCCTTCCGCATGCTGGACCTCTGCAGGAAAATGGCCATGTACACTATCGTACTTGAGAAGGTGTGCCAGAACCTCAGGGGAGGCTAGGTCATTGACTTGTACAATTTGAATATCAGGACGATTTAAGGCGACGCGGGTAAACATTCTGCCGATTCGTCCGAAGCCGTTGATTCCTACTCTAATCATAATGTGTGCAATTGCGAAGGATCAAAGGTAGGTAGACGGATTGAAATTGGGACTAGTAGACCTATGGACATATGGACCTATGGACCTATAGATAAATAGACTTATGGACTATTGGATTAATGAACTGACAGGATGGTGCGCCGACTGGCGTGAGGAGACTCGATGAGCGAAGTGAAGACGGGGGACTGATGAGCTGACTGGAAGGATGGCATCACGACGGGCACAATAGAATCCTGGGATTATGGAACAACTGGACTTCTTTATGGATTGTGATAGCCTACTTAGGGACGTTTGAGGGCTCATATGTGAAATGGGAAGGCAAAGATGAGTCGAATGGTTGGGTGCTTTACAAATTGACAAAGGGGCTGGTAGCCCCTCCCCGTTCTCAAGCTACGAAATGAGAATCATTGAGTCGGAGAGCAAACGTTTACAAACGGATTGTTTTTCAAAGGTTGAATCTGTCCACCATTTGTCTCCGAGAAATGATCATTTGTACACCGATTGTCCACCTGAGAATTGGAGTAAACAGCAAAGAAAAATTGAACTTCGCCACGAGGGGTGGGGTTGGGGCCCCTAAACGGACTAATGGACCGATGGACTACTGGACTTTTGGACTGATGAACTGACAGACCGGTGCT
>NZ_WBVO01000010.1 GCF_008933115.1 Phaeocystidibacter luteus
AGACCAGCTTCGGGAAAATGGACCATGCTTTAGCAGGTTCATTTTTGATTGAAATGCTGCTACGGGATATTCTGGACCGGTGGAAATCTTCTTGCTTGTGGATGAACGGCTGATCATAGGCACGGTGCTTTAGCGCGTGCCGCTGGAAGATAGACCTTTGGACTACCAGACCCACGGACTAATAGACTGGCTTCAGGAAAATGGACCATGCTTTAGCAGGTTCATTTTTGATTGAAATGCTGCCACGGGATATTCTGGACCGGTGGAAATCTTCTTGCTTGTGGATGAACGGCTGATCATAGGCACGGTGCTTTAGCGCGTGCCGCAAGATGAGGTGGCTTCGCTCGCAGAGAATTGAAGAATCATTGGTGGTGGTGAGAGTTCGCAGAGGAAGTCGGCGCTGCAAACACCCCTTGGATTTTCAACATCAGCATTGGGTATAGCATTGATTGGGAGAGGGCATCTAAGTGATAGCATCCATCGTTTGGGTCAATTGACTAAACACATACCTTTACTAGGTCAATTGATTTACTCTTCTCTCTGTGAAAATCTATGCATTCTCTGGATTAGGAGCCGATAAGCGAGTGTTCGAACATCTAAAGCTGGAACACTCGCTTATTCCCGTAGCTTGGATATCACCAAACAAAGGTGAACCATTAGCTGAGTATGCTCAACGGATTTCATTGAGCATTGATAAGAGTGAAGAGTTTATGCTTATGGGAGTCAGTTTTGGTGGATTGGTAGCTGTCGAAATTGCCAAGCTTCACCCTCCTGTCAAACTAATTCTTGTTTCTTCAATTGAGAAGAGTGATGAAAAGCCGGCATGGCTCAAGCTTCAAGGCCTACCCTCTTTGTTGAGCATACTTCCGAATCGAGCTTTCATTCCACCAAAGGGACTGATTGCTTGGTTGTTTGGCGCAGAAAATAGGGCTCTCCTCATTGAGATCTTGAAGGACACTGATTCGAATTTTGCCAAGTGGGCCTCTATTCAATTCGTAAAGTGGAAGAATAGAGAAGCGTTACCGAATACCATACGAATTCACGGTTCAAAGGATAAGGTAATTCCGTGGAAGTCGCATAGGAAAAGAGGAACATACCTTATCGATGGCGGAGAGCATTTCATGATTGTAGATAGGGCTGATGAAGTAAGCGACTTGTCTAATCGTTTCATCAAAAACATAAAAGACAAATCGACCTTGATTCGAGAGACTGTTCAAAAAATCAAGTTCGAAGCAGATGACAAGCTCGTGAACATACTACGAGAAAACAGACTCGCGATTCTTCAAAATGTAGTTCGTTCATTTGACTTTGAAAATGGTGGTAACGACTTCTCCATCGCAATAGATTGGGCCGTTGAATTAATCCGAGCAGATGAAGAATCTGACAATATCCTGATGCTTGCTGCTACATCTAGAAATGACACTTATTTTGAAATTTCACCATATATCTTACGTGTCCTTCAAGAGAGAAACCTCGAACGAATAAAAGGAGATGAAGCCACGGCAAGAGTAGCTTTCCACTTAGTTAGTCAGATTGTTCTCGACGGAAATTTGTGGCATTCAGTTGGCGAATTGAGCAAGTTATACACGACTGAATATAGGACCTCTGAACTTGCGGAGTTCTATCTAATCTATTGGACATGGCGAGATTTAGAGTCTGGATATACGAGTTACTACCTTAACTTTACTTCCATTGATGAATTGAAACAGTATGCGAAAGCTTATAGCCAAGAATGGATTCGACATAGATTGCACTACTTACAATGAGAGGTTCAGTCATCTCGGGATTCTTAAAATACTATGCAGGAAAATCTCCTTCTATTCGTCGCGAACAAACATGAATCTCTGAAACCATGTCTACCACCCCCGAACACGACGCCAGAATTGCGAAAATGACCTTTGCCTCGGTTTACCCCCATTATGTGACCAAGGTTGAAAAGAAAGGTAGAACCGTGGAAGAACTTCACACTGTCATCGAATGGTTAACGGGCTTTGACGATGCCAAGCTTCAATCGCTAATCGACGAGAAGGTCACCTTCGAAGCTTTCTTTTCTGAAGCTAGTGTTAATCCGAACGCTGAGTTGATCAAGGGAGTTATTTGTGGCTATCGCATAGAAGAGATTGAGACCCCCTTGACGCGTGAAGTGCGTTACCTCGACAAGCTGGTTGACGAGTTGGCAAAAGGGCGTAAAATGGAGAAGATTTTGCGATAGCTCGACATACTTTGACGAAAGAGTTGTAGGCAATACTAAAAATACCAAGGGCCCGTCTTGCGACGGGCCCTCCCCTTCCACTCTGATGAGAATTGCTTCTCATCATGGTTAAAATCTTATCCGAGATAACCTTTTGTACAAGCTATTTTCTCGGTTTGCTGTACGATGTTCTTTGGTTGATGACGTATACAATCGACAAGGTGAAGAGTCCAAAGAGGAAGCTCACGAGGTTCGACAGCGAAAGACCAGCAGCTTGTGTTTTAGCTTCTTCTAGACTGTGAACAGCCGCTTGTAGCTCTTCTATTTGCGAAGCCTGATGATTGATCACCGCTTCTTGTTCTTGAAGACCTTTGGTCAAAATTGGAATAAAGGCGGTGTAATTTAGGCTCAAATATGACGTATCGGTTTCTGAACCAGACACGACCTCTGGAAGTAGGGCGTTCACTTCTTGTGCGATGAAACCGTATTCTTCTTTGGCTTCAGAATGGTCGGAACACGCTTTCTTGGTGTATCGAACAGGACGCAGCTCACTTATTACCGCCATTGCGCTTTCCAAATCAGAGATATTGGTCTTCAGTCTACGGTCTGAAGAAGTATGAAACGCCGATGCAAACATGTATCCTTCTGCGGCCATATGTGTGTTGGTCCATACGCCATTTTTAATCTGAGTACGTGGCGTTGAAATCCCATAGCTGTTCGCCTGGCCGGTCGTTCCATATCCAAACGTCATGTATGGGTTGGAACTGCCACCGATTGTAAGGATGTCGTAGAAATTGTCGCCATTCTCGTATCCAAACTGAATGGTGCCACCTGCAGACTTGTAGAACTCTGCCCCTCCCGGGTGAAAGCCAATTCCATATCCAACAGATCCGTTGTAGAACAACTCAAAAGCGCGTGTTCTCGCCCAGCCATTGTAGGTGTCATTCACCTGATTCATGGCGTTGGCTCCTTCTGTTTCACCCAGGCTAATTAGGGCGCGAGAATCCAGAGCAGCATCGAAATTCAAGTTTCTTCTATCCACCACGAGATCGTGGTTTTCATTCGGAATACTCAGGTAAACACCCTTATCTGAGTCACCTGAAAGCGACATAAGTACGGTACCTGTCGAGTCAAGCAATGTAATCCCGTCATTTACGTCCATTGATGAATCTGCGTTCCGTTGTAGTTGCACGGAGAATTCACTCATTGGATTTGTGGTTCCCACTCCAACTTGACCGAAGGCCAGTGAAGTACAGGCTACAAAGAGTGCAGCGAAATACGTCTTAGTCATGTTTTCTTCTAATTACTGATTTGTCAACCTCTTTTCTTCTAGTTCTCGGCTGATTAAGTGTTAAATAGTTAGCGTTGCGCTTACTCTGCTTTTCAACATTCACGTTGAGCCTCAGAATCGAGCGCTTTTCTTTTTCGAGCTTTGCTGGTACCATATGCAGCTCCCGCTGCGATGAGTACTGCAACTCCTCCATCGATAGGTGCTGGCGTATCTGGACCTCCAGGTTGCGCTAAACACGCAGCCCCTAGCATGGTTAAAACCACCGTAAAGAGTATTCTCATTTTTTCCCTTTCTGTTTAATGGGTTATTGAATAAGTACTTTGAGTGGTTGCGAATTTGATTTGGATAGGTAAATGAAATAGATGCCTGGAGCCAAGGAAGATGAGAGTACAAGATCTTGACCTCGCTCCAGTGTTTCTGTAAAGAGGACCTGTCCGTTTAGGTTACATACCTGTACGGTACCCTCTGTTTGTGCTCCACCCTGAATGAGGAGCAATCCTTCTGTATTTTGCCATGCCTGTAGCTCGTCATCAAGCTGTTCGCTTTCTGAGATTGCCACACCAGATTTGTTAATGTGAAGCACGAATCGATCGTCGATCACATTCGAAGCCAAGTTGAAATCGGCGGTTTTGAGCGCTCTCAGGTCGTATCGCTGCCCTGTCTGCTTATCTTCTAGTTCAACGGATGACCAGGTGTCCATGTCATCGTCATTCAATGCAAAAGAATAGTTCATGTTGGCTCGAGGAACTGCAACTTTTAGAGGCAGACTGTGCGAGCCCGACGGTAAAGCCGCAATAGATATTTCTCTCGCTCCCTCGATCACCGCCATTTGTGGAGCATTCTGATCTCCCACTCTTTTAAGCGCCTCTAGTCCTAGGTCGTATGAAGTGGAAGCGGCTGGATCGAAATAAACTACCACCTGGTCGACTCTACCATGGTTATCAATAAGGTTCAATCGAAGTAACTCGGGATCCTTTTTGTAGAAAGCTGTCGCGGTTCCTTCTGCGTCACGCATTGCATTCGTGAGGATCAGGCTGTTTCCACTATTATCCGCCTTCACCCAAAAACCTTCAAGGGGCGCGATGTGTGTGGTTGAGTTATTATTCGAACCCGACGTATTGTAATTGATTGCTACACCACTTGGAAGTACGGCTACAAATTGTCCAGTACTTTGGTCCCAAACGTGCACTGCCTTATACCCGGGAAAGCATGCCGCATTTAATAAAACGTTCAGCGATAGGTTCGAAGGATATGGATTCGGAATGTAGTTCCATCCGGATGCATCAGCTTGAACTCCACCCGAGAACGCGGGGTCTAGGGTGTAGTACAAACTGAATGTTACCTCTCCATTGAATGGGGTCCCAGACACCTGAATATCCTGAGAGAAGTCGTGTACTCCATTGTTGGCGAGGTAGACAGATGCAGCCGCTGGGAGGCTATGATTAGAAGAGACCGACTCCCAGCCAGTGGCTGCGCTTCCACCTGCATCTGTAGAATTCCATGCGAAAAAGTTATGTCTTGCCGGTATACCCCCATCGTTTGCCGTATGGATAAAGGGCATGGTAGAATTGAAGTTCAAATCTGCAAACGTCCCAGAGAAAGGAAAGGCCATGTATCGCCATCCGTCGGTCGAGCTGGCCATTCGCTTTCCAAGTATCAGGTTAACCGAATTCGACACGTCATCCGTTTGACTGAGCTGTGAATACGCTGTAGCGTCCGCTTGTAGGTCGATGTATCCACTACCACTAGCAGATCCGTTGACGTGAAGAATATGTCCTGGTGTGACTACCAGCGTGTCACCACTCGAAACAAACAAATCCGATTGTCCGTATACAATTCCAGATAAGAGAACCAGAAAGAAAAAAGTACCTCGTCTAACCGTAGAATTCGAGCTGTGCATGCCTTGTAGTTTTATCGCTTTAAATGCAGTTTGTACTGCTCGAATGAGCGATTCACTTCCCGCGAATCTTACGCTCATCCTCTGGCAACAAAACTATTTGGCTAGATGTCAGTACTTACTGACAATACTTACACGCAACGTGTAAAGTGTGGGGTTGTTGGAAATTTTCTACAGCTCGCTAGATTCCCTTTGCAATCAAGAAAACCGTCCGTACCTCAAGGCTAAATTGTTTATCTCCTCCCTGCTCTCTGTACCTAACTTCTTGTGTATCCTACTCATATAGGTTCCGACCGTATTCACCTCGATAAATAGGGTGTCCGCGATTTCCTTATACGTTTTACCCTCTACGATGAGTGAACATACCGTGTGTTCCCTGGTACTTAGACTTTCGAACGGATCTACATTAATCGCAATATCCTTCCGGTACAGTCTGGAATCAACATATACCTCATCTAACATTACGAGCTTGATTGCGAACCCGACTTCCTCCCAGCCTGCCATCTTCGTCACAAATCCTCGAGCACCCATTTTCATCAATCGGTTTACCACCTCAACTATTCGGGTGCCCGACAAAAAGAGAACCTTCTGAGCGGGATGCTTTCTCCGAATCTGAGCAAAGACTTGCTCTACATCCGTATTGGGCATACCAAGGTCCATAAGCAGAAGATCGAATTCAAGACCACCCGACAATTCGGATAATAACTGTTTAGCGGAGGAGTAATGTATAAACTCCGAGAATCCCCAGGATTCACATTGCATCCGGACACTTTCAGCCACAAGTAAATGGTCTTCTAGTAAGCCTAGTCTCTTAAATTTCACGTTTCATTGGTGTTTGGTGGTGTGCGGTTGGCAGCTAGTCTGAATTAGAAATTACTAAATATTTCAATGTTACCGTTGTTCCGACGCCGACATCAGACTCAATCATCAGCTTCATCCCTAGTTCATCGCACAACTTAAAGGCCGTTTGAAGCCCCTTGCCAGAGCACGTTTCGCCATGGGTCCCCGCATTGCTACATTGGTGTGTATTGTTTCGTAAGGATCGAATCGTCTCTTGACTCATTCCTGCTCCTGTATCCGCGATGCTTATCGACAATATCTGACCTTGCACCGCGCAGAATATGGCCACTCTACCCGTGCTCGTATGCTTGATTGCATTATCGAGCAAGTTCCTCAATATGGTAGAAAGTGATTTCCGGTTTGATTTCACAAAGAGGTCATCTTCAATTCGTTGATAGATTTCAATGTTCTTTGCAAAGGCATTTAGTCGGTATATTTCTACCAAAGATTCTACCAGCGGTTTGAGTTCTACCCGTTCGGCACCCTTGAAGAAATCGGACTTCGCCTCTCCCCATTCAATCAATTCTTCCAGTAGATTCTGAACCTGCTTTAGACTTGAAACCGCATGAACCCTCAAGTTCTCTTGCTCTGCAACATCCAAGTTTTGCCTCTGTAATGTTTCCACATAGTTCCTCAATCCCCAGATGGGCCCGCGCATGTCGTGACCCAATATTTGAAGCAGTTCCACACGCTGACGTTCAATCTCCTCGAGTTTAGCGAAGTTGGATTGAATTTGAACCTCCTTTTGTTTCAGCTTGTACTTTATCCTCCAAACACAGTATATAAGAATGCAGATCAGTAGCCCCAAAATGGCACAACCCAGAATGAAACTAAACATCAAAGTGTCATAGCCTTCCACGTACGTCAAGTAACCATCTGCTTGGTCTGTCGCTCGGGTGTTAAAGGGTTTTGACCTCATTGTGGAGGACGAGGACCATTGATTCACTTTTCGATTTGGCATTTGTGGTAGTGTGCCAAAAAGTGATTGCAATGTAAGTGCAGAAAAGAGTACGGACACTCCCTTTACACGTAGACTAAACGAGTAATTCATGTTAGCGCTATCGGTATTGGCGAGTGGAGGGGGGATGACAAAGTTATGTCATTTCTAGAGTATTAACCGCGGCTAGGGACAGTTAAATAATCCTGCTAAAGCCCTAGCCCATCGATCTCCGACCTTATGCTACAGGAAACGGTTCAATTTGTATCGTGGTTCCCTCATTCACTTTTGAGTCGATATGAATGTGCACTCCCACCTCACGCGCTAGTAGGAAAACCGCACTCATTCCTAGGCCGGTCCCACCTTCCCCATGCGTACCTTCCGTGCGCTTAAAGGCACTTTGCGCTCTCAATGCGTGCAGCGTTTCTGCCTCCATGCCATGCCCCGTATCACGAATGGAAAGGGAAACAGTTTCTTCTCTTCTCTCAGCTTGTATGACCACCGTTCCTTCTGCCGTATGTTTGATAGCGTTCTCGATGAGGTTTCTCAGAATAGTAGAAAGTGCCCTCCGATCAGAAATAACCTCGAGGTCTTCATCAATTTCAATTCTGATATCAAGATTCTTTACAAGCGCATGAAGTCGGTAAGCCCCTAGTAATGAATCCACAAGCGCTCGTAATTCAATATTCTCTTTGTTACTGATAAGCATACCCGCAGAAGCTTCGGCCCAAGCCGACAAATCTTCGAGCATATCCTGAATTTCAAGCATACTGTTGAAAGCGTGAGCACGCATCTTCTTCTCATCTTGCTCGCTGATATCACCAGCATTCATGCGCTCTATGAAGCTTCGCAACCCCCACATTGGTCCGCGTAAATCATGACCAAGAATGCGGACGAGCTGAATTCTCTGGCGATCTACTTCTTCAAGTTTTTCATTGTTCAGCCTGACCGCGTGTTCGCTCTCACGAAGCTGCTTGCGTGTTCTAAAGAGGTAATAGACCAAAATCGAAAGCACGATGATAAATGAAGTGCCGATGTAAATGAGGCGTCGCCAAAACTTATCGATCTCTACGTAGTAGTCGATGAGCTTTGACTTCTCCACGTTTTCATCAAACAGTTCAAAATTACTCTGCTCTAAATCATGCAGTTGAGAGGAGCGAATCTCATCTAACCTGTGCTGGTCGTAGATCGAGTCGGTATGCCATATAATTCTGGATTTAACCCAACTGGCACCTTCGTAATCTTCCACTTTATCAAGAAACGTCGCGTATCGCCTAAGCACCCCCTCAATCAAGAGTGGGTTTTGATAGAGCATTGAATCACTCAAAATTGAATCGTACAGTTCGTTGGCCTGCTCGAATTCACGCAAGCTCGTATGTGCATTGGCCATTCCCATGAATGCCTCCACTTTTACGTCGTAATACATATCCGACAACGTGGTAGAAAGCAAGGATTCGTAAGTCTCCAGGGTTTTATTGAACTCGCCACGCGTATTGTGCAATCGCGCTTCTGCTCTCGTCTGCATAATTTTTAAGCGCAGTCTTTCCGATTCTGGAACACGGATGTGGTTAGCTAATTGAATGAGGCTATCGGCACTCTTGCTATCCTGTGCAGAAAGTTTAGAAACGGCCCATCCGTAATAGCAAACCTTCAAATCAACATCTCGATTTCCTTTGGTAAGCATATCTACACCCCTTTTGAAGAATACATCGGACTGTTCGAAGTCGCGCAATGTTGCCATCACTTGCCCCATAAAGCCAAAGTACGGGTGAATGGAATCGCGAAACTGAGGCTGCTGAGCGAGCTCTATGGCCTGGGTGAGCACTGATCTTGAGGTTTCAAAATCCCCTTTATGCAAATACGTGACAGACAATTGATTGAGAACTTTAGCCCGATTCCAGTCATCGTTTAATGAATCGTAGAATTCATAACTCAAGTCTAAATAAGTAGTTGCTGAATCTAGCTTACCGTGCAGCATGAGCGATTCACCCAACTTCATAAGTAATCGAGCTCCGACAGCCGTATCTCCTGCCAACAAGCTCGATCGGATACAATCTTCGTATGAAGCGGCCGAAACCGCATGAAGGCTTTGAACTTCGGATAGAATATGCGAATAGCATTCGGGATACTCAATATCAGACTGGGCGAAGAGGCCGCCAGGAAATAGTAGAATGCTAAAAAGCAGTCCACCTTTCGAGAAGTAGCTGATTAGGTTTTCTATGCAGGGCACAGTTGAATGGGGAATGTCAGGGTTCTACTTAAAGCTATGACAATTTATTCAATGATGGTACGGGATTCCGCTCTCAGGAGCCCAGAAACGCGAATAGCAAATAAAATTGACGCTTTTCAACTTTAGGTCGGCTTAGAAATATCTGAACGAGAAGCACGTTTGCCCAACAACCTATCCTATAATGCGAAACTTAACCCCACTCTATCTCCTTTCCTTTTTCACATTCTCATGTTTTGGGCAGAATCCCAGGGCATTTTTGAGATACACGTTTGAGACGGCTCAGTATGACACACTTCAAGTTTCCGGAACCAACCCTCTGGGGACCTTCGGCTATCCTCATTCTACCGGATACAATACCACTGGGGTTTCGAACATGCCTCAATCACTTGTTGGTCCAACCATATCAGGCGCGCAATACAGTCGAAAGACTAGAGCTGCTGAAGATTACGCCTACACCTCATTTCCAATGTCCACAGCCGTAAAGCTCATGATGATTGAAGGCGGAGATACCTTTTCGTTGTGCAGTGGAAGTATGGTGAGTGAAAAGCATGTCATGACCGCCAGCCATTGTTTGCATGATTTTGGGTCGGACTCCGTTCGATTCGATTCACTACTCGTTTGTCCGGCATATGACAATGGTCGTATGAATCCCATCTTCAAATGTAGCGGGGTGGTCCGAGCTCTTTACCCATCCAATTGGTTATCCGATTTCACAGACATCACGATTTTGGAGTTGGATAAGGAACTCGGGAAGCTCACTGGATATCTCGGCTTGACTTCTAGCGCTGAGGAGGATTCGCTGACAAATCGATTGTATTACAAGTTCTCCTACCCCAGCATTCACGTCCCTGTGTTCGACTCAGTACCCTACAATGGCGATACGCTCTATTTCAGCTATGGTATTGTCGATTCCATTGGTCCAAATACATTGATGATTTTGGGAGGCCATGGAATTCCTGGAGAAAGTGGCAGTTCACTATTTCGCAAAAACCGCTATTGGCAGGCTTATGGGGTGGTAAGTCGATCGGTAAACTACACTCATTCGCGCTTACTCAATTGGCAGTACGAGGTAATTTATGCTGAAATCTTATCTAGCCTTCACAGTCCATCCAGTCCGGAGGCGTCGCTTATCCTTTTCCCAAATCCAACGAGCGGCTCTTTCACGGTTCACAATAAAGGTTCTGGCAAAATGGAACGTGTTGTTTTAAGTACAATCACTGGGCGCGTTGTGAAGGTTTGGGAACCTGATTCTAGATCATTATACATTGACAACACAGAGCTTCCAGGAGGTGTGTATGTGGTTATGGTTGAGAGTGGCGGGATGGTGTTTGGGGAGAGGATTGTGGTGCGGTGACCTCACCGGCCGTTGGTCGGGCAAGCTAGATAGGCTCTCGCAGAGATGATGAGGATGTGCGTGATGGAGAGAGAACGCGGGGGTGCGTGGCGTCTCATCGGATGTGTTCCGCGCAAAACCGCAAAAAGCAAAACCGCAATATTGAATTATCGCTACGTGTAAAAAGCGCAAAACAGATGCGGGGAAGCGCCAACTTGCGTCACGTACGTGTTTGATGCCCTGAATTGATAACAATAGGTACGGGGGCTCTCGCGGAGATAATGAGGATGTGCGTGGTGGAGAGAGAACGCGGGGGCGTGGTGGATGTACTGGGTGGATATGCGTGATGTGGTTCTCGCAAAACCGCAAAAAGCAAAACCGCAATATTGAAATCATCGCGACGCGTAGAAAGCGCAAAACAGATGCGGGGAAGCGCCAACTTGCGTCATTTACGTGTTTGATGCCCTGAATTGATAACAATAGGCACGGGGGCTCTCGCGGAGATAATGAGGATGTGCGTGGTGGAGAGAGAACGCGGGGGTGCGTGGCGTCTCATCGGATGTGTTCCGCGCAAAACCGCAAAAAGCAAAACCGCAATATTGAAATCATCGCTACGTGTATAAAGCGCAAAAAAAGATGTGTTGAAGCGTGAACTTGCGTCATGTACGTGTTTGATGTGCTGAATTCTTAACTATAGGCACGGTGCTTTAGCGCGTGCCGGGCATTACGAACGCCATTCCCAGGAGGGGATCATTCTATTAGCCTCGTGGCTTTAGCCCGAGGGTATGTAAGGTCGCGATTTCAATTTGGCGATTTCTACTCGGTCCAATTGATTTTTAATTAGCGATTTTGCGTGAAACCCATCACGTTTTGCGGTTTTGCATTTTGCGTTTTTGCGTGAACCACATTAAGCGATTTTCCTCGAAACACACTTCATTCCATATAACAAAGCTTATGCTTACGATATAAAGTATAAATAAAAATATATCAATCATTCCTCTTTCCTTTGTGCTGTTCGAATGAAGTAACAAACGAACTTAAATCGCAAGCACATGGAAACATCACTTCAAACTCCTTCTAAAGGCAACGGCACTTCTACTGCGGTAAAGGTTGCATATGCTAAGGGAGATGGAATCGGTCCAGAAATTATGGATGCCACACTTCGAATTCTTGAAGCTGCAGGTGCCCGAATCGATTTCGAAGAAGTAACGATTGGTGAACAGGTTTACCTCAGTGGAAACACAAGTGGAATCGACAAGCACGCTTGGGATACCATCCGCAAAAATAAAGTGTTCCTCAAGGCTCCTATCACAACGCCTCGCGGAGGTGGTTACAAGAGCTTGAATGTGACCATCCGCAAATCTCTCGGTCTTTACGCAAACGTACGTCCTTGCAACAGCCTCAGCCCTTTTGTACAAACCCTTCACCCGAATATGGATGTGGTTATTGTGCGCGAAAATGAGGAAGATCTCTACGCAGGTATCGAGCACCAGCAAACCGACGAAGTGGTTCAGTGCCTCAAGCTGATTACTCGTCCAGGTGTTGAGAAAATCGTTCGCTATGCGTTTGAATTTGCCAAGGTGTACAACCGGAAAAAAGTGACGTGTTTCGTGAAGGACAACATCATGAAACACACGGACGGTCTATTTAGCACGGTCTTTCAAGAGATTGCTGCCGAGTATCCGAATATCGACTCACAGACCATGATTGTGGATATAGGCGCGGCCAAGTTGGCGAATCGTCCGGAGGACTTCGATGTAGTTGTGATGCCCAACCTTTACGGGGATATCATATCTGACATTGCAGCTGAGATTTCTGGCTCTGTTGGATTGGCTGGATCATCAAACATCGGAATGGAATGTGCCATGTTTGAAGCGATTCACGGATCTGCTCCAGACATCTCTGGACAGAACATTGCGAACCCGTCTGGTTTGCTTCGCGGAGCTATCATGATGTTGAATCACATTGGTCAGCCCGACGTTGCCGAGAAAATTGAGAACGCTTGGTTGGCAACGATTGAAAATGGAATCCATACGGCTGACATCTTCAACGAAAACCACAGCACAAAGAAGGTAGGCACCCGTGAATTTGCTGATGCAGTGATTTCACATATGGGACATAAACCAAACGCCCTAAAGGCTGTTTCTTATGAGGCTGATGCACAATTCAACCTCCCTGCATACAAGCGTCCAGCTCCAAAAAACAAGGAATTCAAGGGCGTAGATGTCTTTGTTGACTGGAAAGGAGAAGACGTGAACGATTTGGCGAGAATGCTGAATGAGATTGAAGGTCCACTCAAGTTGAGCATGATTACCAACCGCGGCGTAAAGGTGTGGCCGGAAGGTTTCAGTGAGACTTTCTGTACAGATCACTGGAGATGCAGATTTGAAAACGCATCTGGCGCAGAGGTGACATCGAAAACAGTAGCAGAGGTACTATCACAAGCCTACGTGAAAAATATAGATGTAATAAAAACGGAAAACCTCTACACTTTTGATGGCGAACGAGGATACTCGCTTGGCCAGGGTCAATAGTAGAGAGGCTTACAATTCAGGGTCGGAAGGGGACGCAGCGTAATGCTCGTCCCTTTCTTTTTTGGTGGGTTTCGGGCGTGGATGTGTGTGGTGTGTTTCTCCCGCCGGTGGTCGGGCAGGCTGCAAAAACGCAAAAGTCAAAAAAGCTAAAGGCTTATTAAACTCTATTGATGAGCGTGATGTGGTTCTCGCAAAACCGCAAAAGGCAAATTCGCTAATTAAAAATCAATTGGACCGATTAGAAATGGCCAAATTGAAATCGCGACCTCACATACCCTCGGGCTAAAGCCGCGAGGCTAATAAAATGATTCCCTACGGGGAATGGCGTTCGTTATGCCCGGCACGTGCTAAAGCACCGTGCCTATTGTTATCAATTCAGCACATCAAACACGTACATGACGAAAGTTCACGCTTCAACACATCTTTTTTGCGCTTTTTACACGTAGCGATGATGTGGATATTGCGTTTTTGCCTTTTCCGTTTTTGCGAGAAACAGGTTATACTAAACCTAGCCTATAATCCCATTCAGCGTCGTGCTCGGGCGCATCGCAGCGCTAGCTAGCGCTTCATTCGGCTGGTAGTACCCACCGATATTCATAGCTACGCCTTGGGCAGAATTAAGCTCGGATACAATCGCAGATTCATTGTTTGCAAGCGCTTCCGCGATTGGCGCGAATGCCGCTTTCAAATCAGCGTCTTTATCCTGATTTGCCAATTCTTGTGCCCAGTACATCGCCAGGTAGAAGTGGCTTCCACGGTTGTCGAGTTCATTTACCTTTCGGCTTGGGGATTTCCCGTTGATGAGAAGTGTGCTCGTCGCATTGTCAAGCGCTTCGGCTAGAATCAATGCCTTAGGGTTATTGAAGTTGTTGCCCAAGTGCTCAAGTGAAACTGCGATAGCAAGGAATTCACCGAGCGAGTCCCAACGCAAGTGATTCTCGCTTTCAAACTGCTGAACGTGTTTTGGAGCAGAACCTCCGGCACCGGTTTCGAACAACCCGCCGCCATTCATCAATGGAACGATACTCAACATCTTAGCACTCGTTCCAACTTCCAATATTGGGAAGAGGTCGGTAAGGTAATCGCGAAGAACGTTTCCAGTAACAGATACTGTATCAAGCCCTTGACGAATGCGTTCAACAGAGAAGATCGTTGCGTCTTCCGGTTTCATGATTCGGATATCCAATCCGTTTGTATCGTGCTCTTTCAGGTATTCATTCACCTTGGAGATCAACTGAGCATCGTGTGCACGATTTTCATCTAACCAAAAAATGGCAGGAACACCCGTTGCTCTTGCTCTATTCACCGCGAGCTTCACCCAATCTTTAATTGGTGCGTCTTTGGTTTGACAAGCACGGAAGATATCTCCGGTGCCCACTTTGTGTGACATCAAAACGTTTCCGGCATCGTCGAGCACCTTCACAGTACCTGCAGATGCCATTTCGAAAGTTTTGTCATGGCTACCGTACTCTTCAGCTTTTTGGGCCATTAGACCTACGTTGCTCACGCTACCCATGGTCACTGGATCGAACGCTCCGTTTTTCTTACAATCATCAAAAACAGCACGATACACGCTTGCGTAAGAACGGTCTGGGATAATCGCAACGGTGTCTTGTTGTTCACCTTTCGCATTCCACATTTGTCCGCTTGTACGAATCATCGCTGGCATGGATGCATCGATAATCACATCGCTAGGAACGTGGAGGTTGGTGATACCGCGATCTGAATCGACCATGGCCATATCTGGACCATTTTCTAGGGCAGACTTAAACGCGGCTTCAATTTCATTTGCTTTTTCAGCAGGCAAACTCTTGATGGCAGAAAGCACGTTTCCGAGTCCATCATTTGGATTAGCACCGGCAGCATTCAGATCGGCTTCATACTTCGCAAAAACATCTGCAAAGTAGGCGCGAACAGCGTGACCAAAGATGATTGGGTCACTCACTTTCATCATAGTTGCTTTGAGGTGCACGGAGAAAAGAATTCCCTTGCTCTTTGCCTCTTGAACTTGTTGAGATAGGAACTCGCGAAGTTTAGCAACGTTCATTACAGAAGAATCCAGAACCTCACCAGGGAGAAGAGCAATACGGTCCTTTAAAGTGGTCGTATTTCCGTTCTCATCTTCAAATACAATAGAAGCGAACTTGCTGTTATTGTTTGTGATAGATTGCTCACTCCCGTAGAAGTCACCCTCTGACATGCTAGCCACATAGCTCTTCGAATCGGCTGTCCACTTGCCCATGCGGTGCGGATTGCGACGTGCGAATTCCTTCACCGCCTTTGGTGCGCGACGGTCGCTATTACCTTCACGAAGCACTGGGTTTACGGCAGACCCTTTGATTTTGTCGTAACGAGCCTTGGCATCGGCTTCGTTGTCATTTGACGGCTCATCCACATAATTCGGCACGGCAAAACCGTGAGCTTGAAGCTCGGCGATTGCGGCCTTAAGTTGAGGAATGGATGCACTAATATTTGGAAGCTTGATGATGTTCGCCTCTGGAGTTTTGGCAAGCTCTCCGAGTTCGGCAAGGTGATCTGCAATGCGCTGATCTTCGGTCAAGGCTTCAGGAAAGTTGGCAAGAATACGTCCGGCCAACGAAATATCTCTCGTCTCAATGTCAACCCCAGCTTTAGACAGGAAGCTCTCCACGATTGGAAGGAGCGAATATGTTGCTAGTGCTGGTGCTTCATCTGTTTTGGTGTAGATGATTCTAGATGCTGACATGTAGTATGATTTTCAGGGTCAAAAACTTGTTTCGAGGGCAGCAAAAATAAGGAGAATTAGTGAGAAATGTGTGGTGGAGAGGGAGATCGTAGAGCGTGAATGGACCTATAGACTGATAGACTATTGGACCAATAGACGGGCTTCGCCTCACGTATTACCCCAGGGGAGAAGATTCTATTGCATGGAGCTTTCGCTCGTGCCGTTGAATGTCGAATTGGGGCCCATAGATAGTTTGAGAGCAATTCGTAGTTGGGAATACAATAGGTCTGTTGCCAGAGATGCTGGCCTATGGTAAGTAATAACGAGACAGAATGAATAACTTCGGAACATGAAAGCTCTTCTCACCGTTCTCTCCTTTTTTGCACTGAGTTCATGGGTTTCAGCGCAAATGACTCGAAGTTCAGATATGCATTCACCTCCCACCCATTACTATACAGAACGGGGTGCCTACATGGAGCCTTACATCAGATTTGACCTTTATTATAATTGGGCTTCATCCAGCCGGCACCGTATGTCTGACCTTAATCCAAGATTTGGACTTTTCTACAACCTTACAATGGATGGAATATCTAAACCATCGGCAAGTCAAGGTGCTGTGAGAATAACAGATTGTAGAGGCACTGATACGGTCACTGAATACCTTATAACTAGAGTAAATGATACGATTACCAATTCAATGACGTATTCGTATCCTCCAAATTACGATACTAAGCACACCCGTGAATGGAAGAGAGTTCAAGATTGTTTCCAGTCTACGGACAGCATATTTGATGCGTATACTATAATCGAAAATACTGATTTTTCAAGGGGACAATCTTCATACAGCTTCTACCCGAATGGGCACATTCGCAAGGAGAACTCATTTTACCATGACGTTCATAATGACTACTCGGACATTTGGTATTCTTCATCCTTCTATGACCGCGAAGGATTCCTAGTGTCAGCTAAAGATTCTTCGATTACAACTGATGAGCGTTACACGGATAATGTCACTTTATTGTCCAAGTTGAACGGAGTAAGAACATATCAGCATATTCGTACTAGCACAAGTTTTTACGACAGCATTTCAGGTCTTCAAATTTACAGTGACACCAGTTTTTACCTTGTTAACTCGCAGGGTTGGTTGATAGGCGGCTCCAAGTTAAAAGGTCTCAGACCGCAAGTAGATTCCATATTCGTAGATATCGAAAAGCAAAGCGAGAAGAATGACACAGTTCGTGCATACTCCTACAGCAAACTTCATTCAAACGCAAACAATAGCACAGCTCGAGAACAAATCATAGTTGGTGTGCAAACATTCATAAATGGTCATCGAATTGAGGAAGATTGGCGAACTGAAGGAAACCGTTGGTCGAGGCTAAAATTCTCTTATGATGATCAAAATCGATTGGTTCAAGTACAAAAGGCATCTTACAATCAACAACCCTCTAAAGACGCTGAGCCAACAACTGTGACCATGCATTATTCTAGGAAATTCGATAACCAAGGGCGCGTTATAAGAGAGGATTACCCTTATGAAACGACGTACTTTGAGTACGAATGAGTTTCATTGATGTGTACAGAATTCACTCGGCATACCTTGGGTTAAATCCCCCCACCACCCATCCGACAAGTTCAGAATATCCTGTCGCTCTAGTCGGATTGTAAACGTTTAAAAACGGATAGATTTCCACATCCAAAATTGTAGTCTGAGATTCACGATTTCGAGTTTTCAATCAGTAACTTGAAACCGGGGTGGGAATACCTCTCCCCTTCCAGAAGAGCCCACTAACCAATCATGCTTCTGCTCCAGTCCACCTTACCCTGACGCTCTCCGAATCTGCTCCCCCTTGCGGGATTCCTCCTTCTAGTCTGAACATTTCAGTAAGTCCATCAGTCTATAAGTCCATAAGTCCAACCCTCTAACCCTCCAACCCTCTAACCCTCTAACCCTCTACATCTACAACTCCCGAATCGGCTTCACCTCTCGGGATTCCTCCTTCCAGTCGGAACCTCCAACCCTCCATCAATCTGTAAGTAATTCGTACCTTCGCGTCTCACTCTAAAAACGAGTATAAAAACCGATATTTTCCCCATGAAAGAAGTCGTAATCGTATCTGCCGTTCGCACCCCGATTGGCAGCTTTGGCGGGAGTTTAGCTTCCGTTCCTGCAACGAAATTAGGCGCCACAGCTATCAAGGGCGCTTTGGATAAAATCAATCTCGACCCAGCACACGTTCAAGAGGTGTTTATGGGTAATGTGCTTCAAGCTAACCTCGGACAAGCGCCTGCGCGTCAGGCCGCTATCTTCGCTGGAATCGGACAAAACGTTCCGTGTACCACCGTGAACAAGGTTTGTTCCTCAGGTATGAAGTCCGTAATGCTCGCCGCACAGTCTATCAAAGCTGGCGACAATGACGTTGTCGTTGCCGGCGGTATGGAAAACATGTCTGCCGTTCCTCACTACCTCAACGGTCGTAGTGGTCAGAAACTTGGCGACATTAAAATGATTGACGGTCTCGTGAAAGACGGCCTAACCGACGTATATAACAACCAGCACATGGGCGTTTGTGCAGAGCTTTGTGCTTCTGACATGAACTTCTCTCGTGAAGAGCAAGATGCATTTGCACTCGAGTCTTACCGCAGAAGTGCTGCCGCTTGGGAAGCTGGCAAGTATGCCAACGAGGTAGTGCCAGTGGAAATACCACAACGCAAAGGCGACCCTATCATCTTCGCAGAAGACGAAGAGTACAAGAACCTTCGTGCCGACAAAGTTCCTTCACTTCGTCCGGTGTTTAAGGCCGACGGATCGGTAACGGCTGCTAACGCATCCACCTTGAATGATGGCGCTGCTGCTATCGTACTCATGAGCCGCGAAAAAGCTGACGAGCTAGGCATCAAGCCTATTGCCGTGTTGAAAGGATATGCTGATGCAGCGCAAGAGCCTGAGTGGTTCACCACTGCTCCAGCCAAAGCTGTTCCTGTGGCTATCGAGCGTGCAGGCTTGAAAAAAGAAGACATTGAGTATTACGAGTTGAACGAGGCATTCTCGGTAGTAGGTTTGGCCAACGTTAAGCTTCTCGGAATTGACGGAGAAAAGACCAACGTAAACGGTGGTGCCGTTTCTATCGGTCACCCACTAGGAGCATCTGGTGCCCGTATTATGGTTACACTCCTCAATGTACTCGAGCAAAACAACGCAAAGTACGGTGCTGCTGGCATCTGTAACGGTGGAGGCGGCGCCTCTGCAGTTGTGCTCGAACGCGTATAATTTACTAGCTTCATCCCGACGTCCGCAATAATGCGGATTGTCGGGATTTTTATTTTTCCATGGAATACGGAATTTGTCCGCTTAGCATTGTGCCAATGAGAGCCGAACCATCCGACTTGAGCGAGATGGTGAACCAAATGCTCTTTGGTGAGGTCTTCAAGATTGTCGACCAACGCAAAAAGTGGTACCGTATCCGTCTGGCACATGACGACTACGAGGGATGGATCGATCGCAAGCAAGCCCATCTCATCAAAAAGGAAGAATACGTTGAGCTCTCAAAAGCCAAACTTCCTGTTTCCGCTGCACCTGTCGACATGCTGCAAAGCCCCAATCCAACAGGACATCTTACCATTGTGCAAGGATCATACTTGCCTGGACTTCATTCGGGTGATAAAGTGGCATTTGACAATGTGACGTTCGAAGCACCTGAAGTCATTCTCAAAGAAAGTGGAACCAAGGCAGATCTTGTTGAATGGGCGTACTCTTATCTCAACGCTCCCTATCTGTGGGGTGGTCGATCTCCAATGGGAATCGACTGTTCGGGCTTCACGCAACTCGTCTACAGAATGATTGGGGAAGCCATCCCTCGCGATGCAAGTGACCAAGCCAAAATTGGCGACGCCCTTAGCTTTATAGAAGAGGCTGAACCAGGCGACCTTGCTTTCTTCGATAACAACGAAGGCTCAATCATCCACGTTGGCATCCTCTTGGAAGACAACTACATTATCCACGCTAGTGGAAAGGTGCGATTGGATCGCCTAGACCAAAGCGGTATTTACAATGCGGAGGAAAGAACGCATACGCATAGGTTGAGGGTGATTAAATCGTTGCTGTAGGGCTGGGAGGGGGCGTTTCTCCCGCCGGTGGTCGGGCAAGCTGCAAAACCGCACAAACGTGATGTGTTTCTCGCAAAATCGCAAAAGGCAAAAACGCAAATTACTTGACTGATGTTCGTGATGTGGTTCTCCCGCCGGTGGTCGGGCAGGATGCAAAACCGCACAAACGTGATGTGTTTCTCGCAAAACCGCAAAAGGCAAAAACGCTAAATGTTTACCGATCTTGATTGATGTGCGTGATGTGGTTCACCCGCCGGTGGTCGGGCAGGCCGCAAAAACGCTAATTAAAAAATCAATTGGAACGAGCAAAAAACGCCAAATTTGATCACTGCTTCGCAGCTTTGCGGTTTATTCCTCACAAACATATCCTCGGGCTAAAGCCGCGAGGCTAATAGAATGATCCCCTCTGGGGATTGGCGTTGGTAATGCCCGGCACGCGCTAAAGCACCGTGCCTATAGTTGGGAATTCAGCGCATCAAACAATTACATCACGCAAGTCGACGCTTCCCCTTATCTGTTTTGCGCTTTGTACGCGTCACGATGATTTCAATATTGCGTTTTTGCCTTTTGCGATTTTGCGAGAACCACACCACGCATATCCACACAGTGCATCCACCACGCCCCCCGCGTTCTCTCTCCACCACGCATCTTCTTATTTTCTCCGCGAGAGAATCTCCCACGAATCCGACTTCCTACCAGCGGCACGTGCTAAAGCACCGTGCCTACGATCTAGGAACTCGGTCTGATGATTTGGCTAACTCGCAGGCGATTGATTTCGTCGGAACTAATGGCGCAAAGTTTTCTAAGGATTCCTAAACACCCCGATGTTCTGGTTCTATTGCGTTTTTGCTTTTTGCGGTTTTGCGCGGAACACATCCAATGAGACGCCACGCACCCCCGCGTTCTCTGCCCACCACGCACATTCTCATTTTCTCCGCGCGAACCTCTCTTCCCGCTCACCGCGCCCCATACGACGCAATCTCTATCTTCAACTCCTCATACGCCGTACGCGCCCTACTCAATCCATTCAACGCTTGATCGAGCTCGATGTTCTTCTCCCCTATTTCAACCCTATGCTCACTGATTTCTTCTTCCCATTCAAAGATATCCTCATCCCAATCCCGAATGTCATCTTGTAAGCTCTCCTGCCTGCTTTCTAATCGGCGTATTTCGCGCTCCGCATCCTTGCGCGATTGCTCGGCATTAAGTGGCAGACGCGCTAACGTTTGGCGTTGTTGTCCGATTTCTTCCGCTACTACATTCAGCGCCTGACGTGCTTCCGCGATCTTCGTTTTAGTCTCTTGGATTCTGCGCTGCTTACTTTGAATCAACTCTTCATTGTCATGGATCTCATCTCGCAACTCCTCCACTAAATCTCTAGCATCTTCTAGGGCCTCTTCCTTCTCTTCCAACTCCTGATTCTTGTACTCAGTAAAAACCTGAAGTACCCATTTCTTCCCAGCAGTTTCAAGCATGGTAAACTCCCTTCTCTCCGCTCTCACAATAAATCCTCCCGTATCCGCAAAGGCTATTTTCACCTGAGCGCTATCGTGCAAATCCAATACCTCAGTATACACAGAAAAGAGTCGGTCACTATTCTTTGGGATCTCTACTTCCCTAGTCCAATACAACTGCTCGTTGTCATCAGAATCATCACCCAAGTCTTCTACAAATTCCACCCACAACTCCTGAAAACCCTCATACTCATCAATGGGTACACGAAACTTCAATGCGCCAACCGTAAGCGTATCAGCTATATTCAATGTCGACATCGAATAAGAATAGAAAACTCCTTGTCCGTAGGATTGGATTCCGAAAATGAAACAAAGGAATGTTAGGATATAGGTTTGCTTATTCATCATATTTCTTGGCTATTGGCGGTAATGTACAATTTAATAGATGTTGATATTGTAAGTAAACTCGTCAGTTTTTCTCTCCAAATAGTACCTTTCGGATTGTGGAAGTCCAATTCAATCCCAACCATCATTTTTCCGAAGAGTTCATTCTTCTCGATGTACGCGCCCCTTCAGAATTCGAAGCGGGACACATACCCGGTGCACACTCTTTTCCACTGTTCAATGATAATGAACGTGCAGAGGTGGGTACACTTTATAAGCGAGAAGGAAAGGACAAAGCCGTAAACCGCGGATTAGAAATCGTTGGTCCGAAGCTCGCCTACTTCGTAACTGAAGCAAAAACCATGGCAAACGACAAAACCATCGTTTTGTACTGCTGGCGCGGCGGAATGCGCAGTGGTTCCATGGAGTGGTTGCTGGAAACCGCTGGACTAAAAGTAGAGCGAATCAAAGGTGGTTATAAAGCCTATCGCGGTTGGGCAAATCAAAAGATTGAATCCTATTCCAACGGTGCCAAATGGCGCGTCTTAAGCGGAATGACGGGCTCAGGTAAAACCGAGGTTCTGAAAGCACTGGCGCAAAAAGGCGAACAAGTAATCGATCTTGAAGGTCTTGCCGAGCATAGAGGTTCTGCATTTGGACATCTTTTGATGAAGCCGCAGCCTACAACCGAACACTTCATGAATCTACTCGGCAAAGAGCTTCATGCCCTGAGGTCTAGCAAGCCCATTTGGATAGAAGATGAAAGCCGACTCATTGGAAAAGTTGTTCTTCCCAACGCTTTGTACGATGCGATTCAAGATGCTCCTCATTACGACCTGAACGTCACCACCGACCGACGAGCAAAGAACCTGGTTGAACAATATGGAGATGCTTCGGCTGACCAGTTCAAGGCATCGTTCACGTCTATCAAAAAGCGCTTGGGTGGGTTGCGATACAAGCAAGCGGTTGAGTCTGTGGACAATGGTGATTTAGAAGCTGCTGCTACCCTTGCGCTCGACTATTACGATAAGACCTACTCACATGCACTCGTGGAGGCAAGGAAAGGCGGTGCCACGATTTATCCAATAAAAATTGAAGATGAGATGACCTTTGACGAGGTTGCTCAACACATCATAGAAAATCACAGTTAGATGTCAGTTCGACTCACACAATACAGTCACGGCGCAGGCTGCGGATGCAAAATCTCTCCTGCAGTACTCGACCATATCCTCGAAAACGTTGGCGAGCAGCCAGACTTTCCTCAGCTATTGGTTGGTAACGACAAGCGCGATGATGCCGCTGTATACGATCTCGGAAACGGGCAAAGCATCGTTAGCACCACAGATTTTTTCATGCCGATTGTGGATGACCCCATCAACTTCGGGAAGATTGCCGCGGCCAATGCTATTTCCGATATCTATGCCATGGGTGGTAAACCGATAATGGCAATTGCGATTCTCGGCTGGCCTATCGACAAGCTGCCTGAGGAGGTCGCGGGTCTAGTTGTTCGTGGCGGACGTGAAGTTTGTAATGAAGCTGGAATTCCACTTGCAGGTGGACACAGCATTGATTGTCCCGAACCCATATTTGGACTAGCCGTAACGGGAATTGTTCCGACCGAAATGGTAAAGAGAAATGAAGGCGCAGTTGTAGGCGACCTGCTCTATTTGACCAAGCCATTGGGTATAGGTATGGTGACCACAGCCGAAAAGAAAGGCCTCGCTACGCCTGAACACGTGGAGTGGGCCGTGAACAATATGCTCACACTCAATAAACCTGGAGCAGAGTTCGCGCATTGGCCAGAAGTCCATGCGATGACGGATGTCACGGGATTCGGCCTACTCGGTCACCTGAACGAAGTTTGTCAATCGTCGGGCACCGGTGCAACCGTCCATTTACCGAGTGTTCCACAATTAAACACAGCTATTTGGAAGGCGTATATGGCGGCAAAGTCAGTACCTGGAGGAACGGGAAGAAACTTCCAATCCTACGGCAAACACTTAGGTCCGATGTCTGATCAAGCGAGAACGCTCCTCTGTGATCCGCAGACCAGTGGAGGGCTGTTAGTAACGGTAGACCCAGCAAAAAAGGACGAGTTTGAGAAGAAATGTGAAGCGTCTTTTGGTCTGAAAATGAAACCGTTTGGCCGAATTGAATCGAAGACCTCGGAGTTCTCTATTCAGGTGTCGGAATCTTCATTCACAGCTTAACAAAAGGACAACACGTTCTTCTTGTCTGTGAAATGAAAAAAAATTGCGACTGAATTGGTTTCAGAAGCAAGTTCTTCTATATTTGAGGCAGGCAAGAAAAAAAGAAAGGAGTGGGTCGCACAACCACTCCTCTCACACAAAAACTCGCCTATAAGTATGAAGAAACTTACGCCGGCAAAGATACGTCGGCGTTTTGTTTTGGCATATTATGCATGCGTTAATATTCCTTGAAAATGCGTGCTTCTGTTTCCGTTGAAAATACTGGGGTGGTTCTCGAGACTGGGGTGGTTCTCGAGACTGGTGTGGTTCACGCAAAAACGCAAAAAGCAAAAACGCAAATTACTTGACTGATGTTCGTAATGTGGTTCTCCCGCCAGTGGTCGGGCAGGCTGCAAAACCGCACAAACGTGATGTGGTTCTCGCAAAATCGCAAAAAGCAAAAACGCAAATTACTTGACTGATGTGTGTGATGTGGTTCTCCCGCGTTCTCTGCCCACCGCGCACATTCTCATTTTCTCCGCGAGAGCCTCTGTGCCTTTAGTTGGGAATTCAGCACATCAAACACGCTCACGACGCAAGCTAGCGCTTCCCCGCATCTGTTTTGCGTTTTTTACACATAACGATCATTTCAATATTGCGGTTTTGCCTTTTGCGATTTTGCGCGGAACACATCCGATGAGACGCCACGCACCCCCGCGTTCTCTGCCCACCACGCACATTCTCATTTTCTCTGCGCGAGCCCCCACACCCCCGAAAATAAATCCTCCCCTACCACGTTAACTTGCAGTATTTTGGCCCTGCTTTTGCTACACCGAATTCAACTTAACCTACACTCACATCAATGAGAAAGACCCTGCTCCTCTTGTTTCTGTGCGCTAGCGCGTATGGATGGGGACAAACACACACCGTGAATGGCTACGTAAGCGATGCCAGCAGCGGTGAAAAAATCATATATGCCTATGTATATGATCGCGTTTCAGGCATTGGAACACGCACCAACGACTACGGGTTTTACAGCCTGAACCTCACCGGCGATACCGCCTCTCTCCTCGTGAGCTTTATCAGTTTCACACCCCAAGAAATCAGTATGAAATTGGTTGGGACTGACATTCCGCTCAACATCGAGTTGATTCCAGATAACCTCATCGAGGAAGTTTTAATTGAAGAATCTAAAACCGAGGTTCCCATCCAGGAAGAATCACAGATGTCCACCATCCGCTTAGATGTTCGGCAGGTTAGAAACCTCCCCGTCCTTCTTGGTGAAACCGATCTTCTCAAAACCATTCAGCTCCTACCTGGTGTACAGTCAGGCTCAGAGGGTTCGAGTGGTTTTTACGTTCGTGGTGGGGGCCCCGATCAGAACTTAGTACTTATCGACGGAGTTCCGGTTTACAACGTTTCTCACCTCTTCGGTTTCTTTTCCATCTTCAATGGAGACGCCGTCAAGAGCGTCGAACTTATCAAAGGAGGGTTTCCTGCGGAATACGGAGGCCGACTCAGTTCTGTTCTTGATATCAGAATGAAAGAAGGTAACATGCGCGAATTCCACGGAGAGGGAAGCATTGGCTTGATTTCCTCACGCTTCACTTTTGAAGGACCCATTTGGAAGGACCGAACTTCATTTATATTCTCGGCAAGAAGAACTTACATCGACGCCCTAGTTGCCCCATTAATCGCCGCTGTAGAAGACGGCACTAGCGTCGGGTATTATTTCTACGACTTGAACGGAAAGGTTAACCACCGTTTCAACGATAACCACCACCTGTACTTTTCTATTTACAATGGCTTAGATAAATTCAGCGCATCCGATGAATACGAGTATTTCGACAGCGGTACGAAATACACCGATCGCTTTTCATCTGGACTAGATTGGGGCAATACGATCAGTAGCTTGCGTTGGAACTGGCGTGTGAATTCCTCCCTCTTCCTTAATACCACTGCGACGTACACGCGTTATAAGTTTAATGTGGATGTAGAGGAAGAAACCAAGGTTGAAGGTCCTGGTGTGGACTACAGAGAATTCTTCGCGGCGAACTACCTTTCCGATATTGAAGATTACGGCGTGAGATTCGATTTCGATTGGTTCCCACATCCAAATCACGAAGTGAAATTCGGTGGAGCCTATGTGAATCACACGTTCCGTCCCGGCATCAACACGTTCGAAAGCTCCGCTGATTCAAGTGCTGGTCTCGACACTACCTACGGGTCGACCATTCAATACGCCAACGAGTTTCAGATTTATGCCCGAGATAACTTTGACATCACCGATCGCCTCAAAGTGAATCTGGGTGTACACGCTTCACTCTTCAACATTGGTAGTGAGAACTACACGTCGGTTCAACCACGTGTTTCCGCTAGATACTTGCTCAATGACAAGTCATCCATCAAGGCCAGTTATGCAAATATGACCCAGTTCTTGCACTTGCTCACGAATCAAACTACTGGCCTTCCTACCGACCTGTGGGTACCTGCTACCGAGAACATTCGTCCGCAACAAAGCTGGCAAGTTGCCATGGGCTATGCACAGTCGCTGCCTTGGGACCTCCAATTCTCAGCTGAAGTCTACTACAAGGAAATGTCCAACCTCATTGAATATCAAGAAGGTGCAGGATTCTTCTTGGGCAGCACCGACTGGCAGAGTAAGGTCACGGTTGGACGTGGAACGAGCTACGGCCTCGAGCTTCTACTAGAGAAGAAAGTCGGTAAAACGACGGGGTGGATTGGCTACACGCTTAGCAAATCGACTCGCCAGTTTGACGAAGTGAACTTCGGGAATCCTTACCCCTATACGTATGATCGTCGACACGACCTCAGCATTGCATTGACGCACAAGTTGTCTGATACCTGGACATTCGGAGCAGTATTCGTGTACGGAACGGGCAATGCGGTGACGCTACCAACGGCTCAGTTCGTCGATGTCAATACCGGTCAGCTAATCGAGTACGTCGATCAAAGAAACAACTACCGAGCTCCTTCCTACCATCGATTGGATTTGAGCTTTACACATACCAAAAAGGTTAGATGGGGCGAAAGCATATGGCAATTTGGAATTTATAACGTCTACAGTCGTCAGAACCCATTCTACCTGTACTTCCAAAATACTGTTGATGGCCGGGAGTTGCGACAGGTTAGCCTCTTCCCTATTCTCCCATCTGTTTCATGGTCCTTCAAATTTTAAGATGATGAAAAAACTAGCATTATTAGCCCTTGCACTTCCCTTCATCGCTTGTGAAACCACAATAGATTTTGAAGGTGAACTTGCCGATCCACAAATCGTGGTATCGCCCGTAGACTATAACAGTAGCTCAGAGGATTACTATGGTCCTTATGGCTTCCATCCAGATTTGGACACGGCCGAGATAGTCCTCAGCACGAGCATTAACATTCTAGATGTTGGCTACCCAGAACCACTGGGAGATGCCTCGGTACAAATTCGTGAAAGAGGTGGCGCATGGAGATCTTTTGTCGGCAGTAATGTCGATGGATACTACACCTTAAGCCCATTTCAATTTGAAGAAGGCAAGTCGTATGAATTCAAGGCATCGCGCACGAACTACGAAAGCGTAAGTGGGGACTTCTCCATTCCAGTAAAGGTGGAAGTTGACGATGTACGATTGATTCGAAAAGTAGAAGGTGACACGATGATTGGCGAACCGAACTATTGGGAATATGAGGTTGAATTTACTGACCCGGGAGGTGCGCGTTACTACTCTATGTCTGCCTACTTGGTTACCACTCAATTCCCGCATGAGGTAATTTCAAGATACGTCATCACTTCGACGAGTCCCTTTGCGCAAGCATTATCTGATGGTGACTACTATTACTATACGGATGCATTGTACATGAACAATTCGCTTTTTGAAGGTAGAAAAGTATCCATCACCATCCGAGTTCAACAGCCGCTGGTACCGATCCCTTCGTACAGCTTTGCGATTGTTTTGAGGTCGCTGGATGAACACGCGTACAAGTACAACAGCTCAATCCAGCGCTATAATTTCTTTGGCGGAGGTGGCGACCCTTTCTCGCAGCCCGTGCAGGTGTACACCAACATTCAAAACGGACTTGGTTTTGTGGGAGGGTACTCGCTTGATATTGAGTTAGACTAACGGTTATCGCCCCACCACTCTCGTTCAAATTGGTCGAGGTACGTTACCATAAAATTGTGGCGTTCCTCGGCCAATTGCTTTCCAGCAACGGTCTGCATGCGATCTTTTAGCAGGAGAAGCTTTTCGTGAAAATGAGCGATGGTTGAAGACGTATTCTTCTTGTACGCATCGAACGACTCATGCTGTTCGTATTCTTCCTCGGGATCCCATAGAAGTCTGCTTCTGCTACCGCCGTATGCGAAAGCGCGAGCAATTCCAATGGCACCTAGGGCATCGAGTCTATCGGCATCCTGAACAACTGCCGCTTCGAGCGTTGATGTCTTCGTTTCCACCCCAGCGCCTTTGAACGTCACTTCGTTGACAATTGCCTTGATGGTTTCAGCAAGAGCCTCAGAGCCCCCTAGTTCTAGAATCCAATTTTTGGCAGTCTCGGGTCCGCTATCTACATCTCCACCGTTGAACTTCCAATCGTCCACATCGTGAAGTAGCGCGGCGAGCTCCACAATCTGGGTATCAGCCCCTTCCTCGATGGCGAGTAGCATGGCGGTTCTGCGCACTCGATCGATGTGAAACCAGTCATGGCCGGTCCCTTCATTCTCGAATTTTTGCTTGATGTACTCGGTAGTCTTTTCGATAATCTGTTCGGTAGTCATAAAACCTTCGTTGCTAGAATGGGTTAACAAAGGTAAAAGGGAAAAATGTTCGGATTATTCAAAAAGAAAACAGAAAAGGAGAAGCTCGAGGATAAATACCAGAAACTCTTGGACCAAAGTTATAAGCTGAGTCATACGAACCGTGCGGAATCGGATAAGTTGGCGGCGGAGGCTGAGGAGGTGAGGGTAAAGTTGGATGCAATGGATTGACTGGTGGCCTAATTGTTACCTCACACAGAGACACAGAGGACTCAGAGAATTTGGGGTTGAACGTGGCGTGGATCACCCGCCGGTGGTCGGGCAGGCTGCAAAACCGCTAATTAAAAAATCAATAGGAGTCAGTAAAAAACGCCAAATGTGATCACTGCTTCTCAGCTTTGCGGTTTATACCTCACAAACATATCCTCGGGCTAAAGCCGCGAGGCTAATAGAATAATCCCCTCTGGGGATTGGCGTTCGAAATGCCCGGCACGCGCTAAAGCACCGTGCCTATAGTCAGGAAGTCAGCTCATCAAACAATTTCATGACGTAAGTTTTGCGCTTTTTACGCGTCGCGATGATTTCAATATTGCGGTTTTGCCTTTTGCGGTTTTGCAGCCTGCCCGACCACCGGCGGGAGAAACAGATATCGCATATCCACCACAGCCCCCCGCGTTCTCTCTCCAACACGTACATCCTCTTTTTCTCTGCGCGAACCTCTGTGCCCTCTGCGACTCTGTAGCTTGCCCGACCAACGGCGGGTGAGGCCCAACCAACGGCGCGTGAGGTCACCACGCTGAATCCCTACTCACCCTCCGGTTCAAACACCACTTGTGCAATCTCATTCTCTACCGGCTCTAAGCTCGAGAAAAACAGCCATAGCGCATCTAGGTCTGTACTGTCTAAGCGGCTGAACGACCCCCACGGCATCGGGGATGTCATGTGCATGCGTCCGGCTGTCATTCGGTTGAAAAACATATTGCGATCCCAACCGTGCATAACACCAGTTTCATGAAGCGTCAAATTTGGAGTCACGAATTGCCAGCCTTGCGTTTCGGGCGTCGGTTCGAAAGTCATTCCTCCAGCATATTCTGGACCGATAAACGCACCAGATTTAAGGTCGCGATTAGTATGGCACCCACGGCAATTGGCGACACTTGCAGCGAGATATTTACCATACTCAACGGTTGCCCCCTTAACTACTTCCGGATGAGAATCCATTCCATCATCCATGGGCTTAAGCGCTAACGTTTTAATCGCCTTTCCCATCATCGTCCATTCCGTTGGTTCCACCACATGAGAAACGGGCTCTTGTGTGCGCAAGAATGCGATTACAGAATAGATATCCTCATCACTCATCGTTGAAAACGGCATAAGCTCAATAGTGGTTGTACCGTCGTGTAAGATGTTGTAGCGCATCATTCGGTAAAGCTCCCATCGCTTAGGTCACCAATGCCAGTTTCAGCATCTGGAGTGATATTCGGCGCTCTTAACAATGCGGGTGGAAGTGTAAACTCCATGCCGCCTTGAAGTGGTAAGTTTTCACCAGCATCGACTCGTGCTACATCCTCCATTTTGACATGGCAATGCGCACAATGTGCCGGTCCATATGCGAGATACTTTCCCTGGGCAATTCTTTCTGGAGTAATCTCTACGGAGAGTGATTCATCAACAGGATATTCTTCGGTGAAATCAACCTGATAAGAGAGGTTGACATAGAGTACTAGAATTAGAATCAGTCCGACGATAACGCCGACAATTTTTAGCAAGGTCTTCATATCGAGTAGGTTAGTTGTTGGACTTAAGGTACAAAAATTGGTGTGAGAGGGGTTGAGAGAGGATCTCGCAGAGAAATGGAGAAACATGCTGAGTGGGCAGAGAGCGCAGGGGATATGCTGGATGGGATTCACCCGCTAGTGATCGGACAGGCTGCAAAGATGCTATGCACTTCCATATCTAGACTGATGTGCGTGATGTGGTTCTCGCAAAACCGCGAATTAAAAAATCAATAGGAGCGAGTAAAAACGCCAAATGTGATCACTGCTTCTCAGCTTTGCGGTTTATTCCTCACAAACATATCCTCGAGCTAAAGCCGCGAGGCTAATAGAATGATCCCCTCCGGGGATTGGCGTTCGAAATGCCCGGCACGCGCTAAAGCACCGTGCCTATTGCTGGGAATTCAGACGCATCAATCAATCCCAGCACGCTGATGGGCACTTCCTACACCTGTTTTGCGTTTTTTACGCGCAACGATGATTTTAATATTGCGGTTTTGCCTTTTGCGATTTTGCGTGAACCACCCACGATGATCCACCCAGCACGATGATCCCCCGCGCCCTCCCTCCACCACGCACATCCTCATTTTCTCCGCGCGAACCTCTGTGCCCTCTGAGTCTCTGTAGCTTGCCCGACCAACGGCGGGTGAGGTCGCCACGTCAGATTATTCCCACATTTAACATTCCCGAAACCTCCCTCCCACTTCCCCTCTCTATTTTTGTTACACCAATAAACCGATATGACCGATATGCTTCGCTCCGTACCATTTTGGGTTAAAACCCTAGTTTACCTCGTGCTCGTTACTGTTGTAAGTGCATTTGCTTAGCGCTTGAGCAATACATACCTTTTATCCTATGAACAGGATAATCAAGACTTCACTCTCCGTATTAGGCTTGGCTGTTGCCAGCATTTCGTGTACCCCTACGTACAACTACGCCTCGGCTCCCATTGACAATGTTCACGCCTATCGTCCTAAAGCGAAAGCTGGGACGGATATGGCACAATCCATTTCCGTGAGTTATGACACTCAGGACGAGGGATACTATGAGCATGACGAGAATCTGGACTATGGACAGATTGACTACAACCTCTCCATGCGTGGGGATTGGTCGATTCACAACTTAAGCGCCAGCCTTGGTGCGGGCCAGTATACGATAGACAATGAGTTGAGCGGTAGACGCGATCTCTTCTACACATTTTTGATGGGCAGTTACGAATTCTCCGCCTACACGCGGTACGGATCTGCCGGATTGGAGTGGCGATACATCCAGATGGGTTTTGGCGGAGGTAGTGATATGGGAGCATATGCGGGAACGATGCGGAGGTTCGATGGTGACCTAGACTCTGACACGCTCGACTTTAACTTCTCGGGTTCACAGATCGCACACTTTTACCTCGCCACAGAGCTCAACTACGCACTCGGGAGCAATTCCAACATGGGATTACAGTTGGGCTTCCGACAAAACCTCCTATCGGTGGAGGCCTTCTACGCCTACCCTTTCACTTACCTCTATTACGAGCACAAGAACTATGGCGCTTTTGTGGGCTTCAATCTGTATGCGAGTACGGGACGTTCGAACGTAATAGACGGCATGTACACGAAGCCAGCCACGTATACCCGTCCGACTTTTGGGGTTTACTATAGCTTCTGAGGGACGATCAATCGCGTCGTTTTAGCCAGTAGATGAAAGAGTTCCATTCAATTTCATAGATTAAAGGAACTGAACCAATCCTCGGAATTCGCGTTCCGAAATAAAAACGACACCTATGAGAATGCTCTCTCGAAGCCTCGTATTAATTGCAATTTCCACTGCTTTATCCGCTTGCTTTGGGGGTGGCGGCGGGCCGATAATTGTTGATGTACCCTATGGGAATCCCACACCTGGGGCCACTACGACCTATATACCTAGGCCGACGATTCAAGATTCGGTTCGATACTCCTTGAGCTACAGCATGCAATCGTTTAGCAAAACATACCTCCCTCAGGACGAAAACAGATATCATGGCGACATCAATTTCTCTATGATTAAGCTATTATCGAGTTCCTACACTGTGGGACTTGTTGCAGGCGGAGGATGGGGTACCTATACGTTTAATCATCCCAGTATCAATTCTACAAGCAAGGATTATTACTCGGTTTATGCTGCGCTTGATGTATCTCGCGGGCACATGACCATAAACGACAAACTAACGATTACACCGACATATCTGCGATTAGGCCTTAGTTCTACTGTTGGTCAATACAGGTCATTCATTCCAGAATACGCAGATCGATTTGGGGGAAGAGACTCGGTCATCGTTGATGATCAAGGAAAGGTATCGGGGATATACAGCATTGGAATGCAAATCGATTATGAGGTTAACTCTGACTTTAATGCAGGCTTTAACTTGGAGATTCGAACCTTTTGGAAGTTCTGTGAACAACACACTGTTCCTAGACTCGAAGCTTGCCATAGAGTTTAGGGGCTTGGGTGCATTTGCGGTTTACTCGTACGCATTGGATCGAGATTCTTCAACGCCGCCAGTACAATTTGGAATGTTCTACGCCTTTTAGCAGTGGGGCACTCAGTCCATCACCTTGATCGCCAGTATTGTAGGAAACCGATTGAATGGGTAGAAGGACAGCTGGCAACATTGAGGGACGATTTTTCTTCAAAATGCTGTCATTTTCCCATTTCAATTTTATCTTTGCGCCCGGCTAAGCCACTAGGAGAGGTGGCAGAGTGGTCGAATGCGGCGGTCTTGAAAACCGTTGAGGGTCACACCTCCGGGGGTTCGAATCCCTCCCTCTCCGCAAAACTTGAAACCCTGACGAGCGCAGAGCGCTGTCAGGGTTTTTTGATTTATCGAACCGCGTAAAGCTAGCTTTCAAGCGGAGCGATGAATCAAAAAACTAGGGCATGACGAAGGAATGCCCGTAGGTTTCAAGTTTTGCAGGTCCACTTCACTGGGATGCCGCAAGCTGACGAGAGGAAGCGCTGCGGAATCCCGACCGAAAGCTCAACCTCTCCTCCCTACTCCCTTGCAGAAGTTGAGACATGAAAAAAGACCGTAATGCGAAACGAAGTGAAGCATCAGGCTTCAATTTTTTTGCAAGGACTCTCCCCCTGGGATCACAACCGCAGCGAAGCGAAGGTTGTAATCCCGACCGTTTACCAAACTTCCCCTAGAGCGGAGCGATGAATCAAAAAACTAGGGCATGACAAAGGAATGCCCGTAGGTTTCAAGTTTTGTAGGACTACCTCACTGGGATGCCGCGAGCCGAGGCACGAGGCGCTGCGGAATCCGACCACATCTCACAGGTGAGTCGAATCCATTAAATGAAACGCCTCGAGTATCGGCCTCGAACAACTGGTAAACTCCAGAATCCAACGGGTCTCTATCTTCCACAAAAGAGACTTCCGACCGACGCAGCTCCTCGAATATTGCATTCAAGTTGCTGTTCTCCATTAGATGTTTCTTCAGTAGTTTTTATAGGTGTCTCGAATTTCGAACAGAAATGGTTTCGATGGAAACGGTTTAACGGGAGTTTAACTACCACCTATCATGAAGGCGACCAAACAAGAATTCTTTCATTTCATAATCTCCACCAAGACGAATGTTCCTTGGTACTTCGTGTAGTTCTATTGCCCTGCTCTTTCTAAGCTCCCAATAGGGACTCCACATGCCATAATCCAAATACACTGTGGTGACCATTTCTCCTTCTTCCATTTCATGACTCACGCTATTCACATAATACATACTAGACCCTGTGTGACTTCGAAAATGAGGAAAGTCTACTTGCTCTGATCTCCTAGGGATTCTGTGCAATCCTTCGACTGTTACAAGCTTGAAGCCTTTGAACCCTGTAAGTGCAAACTGAACCTTTCCTTGCTTAACCTGAATAGGTACGTTAGCATAGTCCTCAGACATCAAAAGATTATGAATCTTATGAATTCGCTTATGAAAGGCGCTAGCAGATATGCCCATTTCATTCGCAATACTCTTTAGCGTTGGCATACGTTCATCTCCATGAAAGACATGCAGGAAGTTGCGCAAGAAACTTAGAGTGGATGCCAAAGCTCTGTCTTGTTCACAAACTTGAGTAGCCCTTGAGTGTTGATGGAGGATGTCGAAGAGGAGCTCCTTTGTGGGGGTGGTTTCGGGGTGCATGACGCGCTATTCAAAATACTTAAGGAAATCAGGATAGTTCCAGTTCATCTCCTCAAGCAACTGTTCGACATATTTTGCTTCCTTACGATATGCTGAGCAATCAGCAGCTTTATTGGAGTTACATGGTTCCTTTAAGAATTTACAAAAAATTGCTTCGTCATTGTAAAGTGAGGTGTTCTCTGCGTGATACCTGCACAAGAAGCAATTCTTCACTGGAAAATTCTTTTTTCCCAAAACGGCCACAGCAGACTTAAAGAAAAAAGGCTCAAATGTCCCGTAGTCTTCAAAGGTTGTTGAGAAGTAAATTTTATCTCCAAACCTCTTCCTCTTTTCTACAATCTCTCTTGGAGTGAGTTGAGAAAGGTGACATTTACCAGAGTTATATAGAACGAAAAAATTAAAGTACCTAAAACACGACCCCTTACATACATCCTTAACTGCCGGGGTGGTTCTAAAATTCAGAAAACGCACTTTTTCATTATTGACAGAAACTTTGCGTTTCTTAATTATGTCCAGATCATTCTCATTCTGTACGTCAAACTCGATTATCTTAAACTCGGAATTCTCTTTTTGCTCTGAAAGTTTATGAGTTACCGCAATCTCCACATAAACCTTCTCCTTTCTTGTTTCATTAAGTAGCAATAAATCAGGAATGAACTGACCATCCCTCTGCTCGTACTCAATTATCTTAAAATATCGAGTTAGATCAAATTTCTTTAACTTCTTATCATCCATGCAAGAGAATCCAATTGTCTCTTGAAAGTGGTTACACTCTACGTCTTGTTGAAGCTCAATAAAAAAAGGTATTCTAGTTTCTAGACACGTGGTGTAGACATCAAAAAAGACTTGTTTACCCAGCTTATGCAGGTATGTTTCGGGTGAGCAGTTAACGTGTTTTTTATGAGCAAAATGGTGAGCTTTCTTTTTACCTAGCCTAGGTATAAGTGGATTTCTGCATGATAAACACACATATCCTTCCTCATCTAAGGCTTCTCGATTGAGATCATTGATATCTACAAGTTCCTCTCCGGCGTCAAGTGCATATTGATATTGAATCATAGGTCAATTCGTGAATAACAATACATACTCAAGAAGAGTGCCATATCAATATATCCAACCTAGCCACAAGATCAATTTAGATTAGAAAACACATCCTGTAAATAGGATTTGTTGCTTTCGATGAACAATATGTTATTGTCACTAAAATCGTCCCTTGTCTTATTTCCATCGCTCCATACTCGTCTTAACTTATCGTAAGGCGTGACTGAGAGAATGAAAGCCGAGATTGAAACCTCAGCGTCATTCTTGTCATTCTTCAGATCAGTTTGAATTTTAGCTTCCAAAGTGGAGGCATCATTCTTACACCACAATACTTTTGGATTATTGAAGTGTGTTTCTCCGAGCATTATTCCCTTCGGATCGAGAAAGTAGATGTATTGCTTCTTGCCATCCACAACCCAAACTATGAAGTCAGGAAAAAAAGATGAGCTATCCATGAAGAAGCCAATTCCTTTAACCGAAAGGTTTCGAAGTACAAACAGTTGCTTATTCTTGAATTTATCTGATTCCTTAGCGAACTGGCGCAAATGGTCTATGAAGTCTCTTTCACCATCATTCAACCTCACAGGAACAGTTTTAATCTCTTTGAACTTCTTGCCATCAGCAATTGAAGCTATGGGCGAATAAAGATGCTTTTCGTAGTGAATAGAAGGAAGCGTAGCATCATCCTTCTCATATATCACTTTAATTTTAGCTTCTAATTCTTTAATGAACGAATCGTGTTTTTTGGGCACCTTCACAATCATTGTATGTGAAGCTGGGAACATTGCTTCATGCTCTTTGTGTGAGAGCATATCATAAGTAAGGTGTTCAGAAAGGAATGCTTTTTCTTTATCAGCATAGAACTTATTGATGTAGTCCTTTACCAAGCTCACAGCGACACCTTGTATTTTGCCTGAAATAGCTTCGTTGATGCCAAATTGCCCTTTATGGCTTAGAAGATTGAAGCCACCACTTTCTATTAGCTCGGATAGCACTGGTTGATTTATAATTAAGTTGTGATACCCTTTAAGTAGTTTGAATCTGTTGGCTTCCAATGAAAGGGCATTGTAGTCGAGAAAGTCTCGAAACTCTTTGAGGAAATTCTCCTGATAATCTACAACATCTTCTGCCACCTGGCTATTGAAACCACCTGCTGCAATGCTGATTTTATTGCGCGTGTCAATAGTCACCCTTTTCGCCACATCTGCGCTATATTTCAATACAATCAGTTCATCCTTAAAGGATTTTCCTTCTTGTTTTTTGAAGGTCATTATATGCCCATCCCAAAGCTCTTCATGGTTGAGTTTGATTTCTATTGGGATATTGGTGTAATCAGGTACTTCTTTCTCTATTTCCGTTAAGAAACGATTCATGTAAGAAGCGTTCAAACCCATTATTGAAATGGTCTGTAATGCTCGGACATGGTAAGGAGCGTTAGCTTCTTCTCGTTTTAGGGATAGGTTTTTACCCTTTAGACGAACACCACGACCAAACAACTGAATGATTTGAGCACCTTCGCTTTTACCCATGTTCATAAGGCCCATACTTGAAACTCTCCATGAGTTCCAACCTTCGATAAACTTCTTAGATCCAATTAGGATATTGATGGTAGAGTTGGTCTCTGAAATGGCTTGAAATAATGAGTTGGAAAAATTATCATCCTGAATGGTCAATTCTCCTTCGGTATCTGCTTCAAGTGTTTTTGCATACTTAGGTACATCTCCGATATTAATTACTGCGAAATATTGATCACTCGTTTTTGTCTTTAGCGCAATTTCACCTTCTGCCTGTTTGACCTGAAATGCTTCTATGTTACCAATGCCATTGAAAACTTTGCTCAGAATTGTTTCTGCAATCGGTTTTGATGTTTTAAGGTGTTCAAATTGTCCTATGAAAATATCATTCCCATCTGCATCCCTTAACCCCGTGCTGTCATTTAGGATTTTATCAATATCTACTTGCAAAGAGGCTGGTGAAGAAAGTGCATACTTAAAGAACTTTATAATCCTAGAAACATCAGAAACACTTTCCTTATCTCCTTTGGTTAAGCTGCTTGAATTGGAGCTAATAACACGGCTTCCAACAAATACCCAAAGGGGCTTCTCAATGTTGTATTGGCGAAGCTCTTTTTCATATTTCTCAAACAGTTCAAGCTGCTCGTAGTAACCTAACAAACTGGCTGTAAGAAGTAGCTTATTTTGTTCTTCACTGTATTCGTTTTTGGTGTCAAGGTTGAATACACTAAAGTCTTTGCCATAACCATCTGTATAGAAATGGCGATAGGAGTAGTCAAAAATGATGGACTTACCGTATTCCTGCAATAAGTCTTTAGTGCTGTTGGTGATGATCTGACCAAAGGTTGCTGAATACTCGAAAGTGAAAGAACCTTCGCCACGAGTCAAATGCTCTCTCAGATTCTTCCATGCTCTTTCTTCCGACTTTTGTCCCTTGTGTCCTTCATCTATGAATACTAAGTTCTTTGACTCTGAGAAGTAATCTACATCAACACTTACGCCTTCTCCTTCTTTGTCTTTAACCAACTTGGTAATCTCTAAAATGAGTATCTCACCTTCCTTGGTTTTTAGGCTTTCCTCACTTCCTGAGTATAGTTTGACGGGAATACCACTCTCCGCACAACTTTCATAATGTTGCCTGCTTAATCCTTCATTTGGGGTTATGAGGATGATGTTTTCCCAATCTTTGAAGTACTTGGTGATTTGCCAATAGTTGCAATGCATCAAAAGGGTTTTACCACTTCCGGTCGCCATCCAGTAAGCAAGCTTCTTCAAGTCTTTTTCTGTGTACGCTTCTATTTGCTTAAAGTCTTTGCTTGCTTCAGCATATTCATTAAGATTGACAATTAGCAGATTTGAATTATTGCTGTATTGATCAAAAAAGCACTCAGTAAATAGCAAGGCAAACCATTGATAGTATTTGAATGTGAGAAACGGTTCAGCTCGGTTTTCACGGAGTTGTTTCTCATAGCCCTGGATGGCTTCATCGTATTGCTGTATCGCTCGATCTTCAATGAGTTTGTCTGAGTTAGACATTAAAGCACTGGCAAAATAGGTGTAACCCGTTGAGCTGGTGCCTGACTCTTTGTTGTTAAACTCATCTCGCAAGTCTTCAAAGGCTTCATAACCCAACTGATGCAAGATGTACCTGAAAAGGACAAGTTGTTTTTCTAGTTGCATGGTTATGAGAGCATTTTGTTTTTGAATACTTCTTCAATGGGTTGATAGCCTTCTATATGTGCCTGGTCGTTGATGTAAAGTAGATCATACTCGAAGCCTTTAAGTTCCGATTTTAATGCTGCTGCATCTGCTTTGAAATCATCTACACTCCAATCTTTTACTGAGCGCCATACCACCAAAATACTTTTGTTGGCATTGTTGTGACCATAAATGAATTGGTACTTTTTGCCATTGACTTCTTTGGTGATGCATTTCTGCATGTGCAGCCCTATTAGGTAGTTGAAGGTTTCTACCAAATCAACAGCTTGCTCGGTATCATAAGTGAAGCCATCCCATACCTTGAGTTTGTAATCCCAAGGGTTTTGCATGGCGGCAGTATTCACTAAGGATTGGCTGCCTTTGGTTTCAAACTCCAAGAAGTACTTAGGGATGTACTGCTCAAATTCCAAAGCCTTTTGTACTGCATCTTCTGAGGCATTGAAGGCAATGTTTTCTAAGGCTTCTTCATACTGCTCTAGGCGTTGGTACTTGAAGAATACCCCAAGCCCATTCATGCTGCCATCTTTTGGTTTGCCATCCTTCCAATCGAAGGTGTAGGCGATTTTTTTGATGCGTGGGAGAATAGTTCTGTGAACATTTTGAGCCATATCTTGAATAATAAAAGACATACTTCTTTCAGCCACATCATTCAACTGGAAAGTGCTTTGTGCAGTGGTTCCTGAACCCGCAAAAAAGTCTAATATATAACCTGTTTTTTTGGAAGAAAGAGCTAACAAGTTTCTTACAACTGTGGTTGGTTTAGGATTAGGGAAAGTTCCACGAACACCAACAATATTAGCCAACTCTTTCTCACCATCTGTGAAGTCAGAGATCACGGATTTAGAAACATCAGTCGTAACAGTATTAAGATGCTTTTTTAGTCGTGGCACTGTGTTTTCATCTTCCCCAAAATGAATCATATGTTGATCATTCATTTTTTTAAAAGACATGGCTTTCCTTTCACTTTCGTATGACCACAACCAACCGCGACTAGGATGAGGACACGGTTTTCCTGTGACAGGATGTTGTGGTTTATAGAATCTAAATTCTGGTGAATTGTCGTCTTTATGATCTTTTGTGAGTGTACTGGAATTTGGCCATGAAGCATCCGCAGACGCGTAAACATGAATATTTGCTTTCTTCTTTTTAGCATCTTTTTGAGTCACCCACTTGCCACTTGCATCTCTATATTCAGCATACTTATAGCTTCGAATCCCTTTCCAAGGATTGTTTCTTTTGGTTTCCTTATTCCATTCGAGTCCTAAAGCTTCAACCTCGGCTTTGTAATTTTTCTCCTGTTCTCTGTAAAGAATTCTTAGTTCTTCACTGATTTTGTCCAAAGTTGGATAATCCTTGTTTAGCTTCTGAATCAGCTCTTTTACTTCAACATAGCCTGGTTTTGCCCTTCTGAAAGTCTCATGTTCTTGGATAGCTGCATTCTTATCTTTGGTGTATGCTTGGATGTATTCATGATTATGCGAAAAGGTCTTCGCATCATTGTGGGTCGTGTTCTTTACCCAAATCACATTTTCAATGTAATTCTCGGGGCCAAACTCTGCTTCCAATAAGGTGGAGAGTCTATGAGTCACTTTATTTTTTGGGTCTTTGTCGTCAATGCTGGTAAAGAATAATCCATCTTGAGCCATTAAATCTCTGGCAATGGGCATTCTGTCTGCTATCATTGTGAGCCAACTGCTGTTTCTGAATTTGTCTTTGTATAGGAAGTCATTACCACCACTGTTGTAAGGTGGGTCAATGTAAATGGTGTTAATTTTTTGAGAGAACTTGTCTCTGATCAAATTCAAACCTTGATAATTGTCCGACTCTACTACCAAACCATTTGACGCAGCTTCAATATCTCGACCATCGGAAACCACAGAGAGCAAGTTATATTTGAAGTCAGTAGAGAAGTGTTTAGTATCAATGGGTAACCTTCTTCGTTCACCTTCTTTCCCTATGTCAGTAACTCCAAACAACTCTTTCCACTCATTAACCTGCTTCTCATTGTTAATTGCTTCTTCTAAAATAGGTTTGGCTGTTTCTTCGCCAACATATTCCACCAATCGGTCGATGGTAATCACCCATTCGGTGCTTAGCACAAACTTCTTTTTCTCCCACAGCTTTTTTTGGAAGTCTTCAATCTGGCTAACAAAATCAATGATGGCATCGGCAATAGATTTGAATACCTTAATGGTTTTAAGGTTATGCTTTAGTCGGTCAAAATGTGAATCTATATCGGTTACATAAAGGTCGTCTACATTCACCAATTCACTCTTGATGTAATAATCTAGCTCACGCTCTAAGAAGCCTTTCAGATTCTTATGAATAAAGAAATCGTGCTTATTCTTTCGGGTGTAGTGCTGGAGCTTCTTTAAGAGTAGGGGTTTGCCTTCTTGTTCTTTCCATAGGTTGGCAAATATTGGATTGGTGCCAAATTCTTTTTTCAAGAAATCAAATGCAATTTCATCTAAGGTGTCTTGCTTGCTATTGCCTTTAACTTTCTTCTTTTCATCATCACCTAATGGTCTGTACTCAAAATAGATAGTAATTTCTTTCTCGTTAACATCAGGCTGCTTGTTGGCTAACACAAATTGCAGGTCGCTGTCATCTTTTTCTTTGATTTCAGGCGACTTATCAGAAAGCATAAAGAAGTTGGTTTCTTCGGCTTTTACATTGCCTTGCTCCAATTGTGCATTGTGCAATTTGAAATTCACTACAAGGTTACTATCAGCGGTTTGAACCTTAAACGCATAGTGGTTGAATGTCTCAGATGACTTGATGTAGTATTGATCTTGATTAGCCCAATGAAAGTGGGTTTCTTCTCCGTTGTATGGCACTACATACTTTTCATTCTTACCAAACCTACGTTTGCTGATAAAGTCGCCCTTATCATAGTAGCGTGAGAAGAACAAGGTCAGGTGGTTGTATATCTGATTCTCAGTTTCAACTGACACGGAAGATTCAGTGGCTTTGGCCTGTAGCTCTTGATAGTGGTTGATTTTATCCTTGCCGAACTTCTCAAGAGTTTTCTTTTCACTCTCGTCTGCTTCTAACCATCCCTTTATGATATCATCCTTTTCAAACTCGACGATTAGCTCTTGCACTTGCCTAGCTTCATCGGCTGACAAAGTCTGCAATTCTGCTTTTACCTTGTCTACCAATAGCTGGTCAATGAAGTTGGCAATCTCCTTCTTCTTGTAATGGAGAATCTTATAAACACCAAAATCCAAGTCCTGTGAATCGAACTGAAATAGTTGATTGAGGAAGGATTTTAGTTGGTCTAACGGTGTACTGTTAATGGCCATGTAACCTTTATTTCTTTGAGTTCTTCAGTTCTTTACTTGCTATGCTGAGCGCATTTTCAGCTTCAACTTGATCTTTGACAAGTTCTAACACCTGGTCCGCAAGCCAAAGCGTAATCAATTCTTTCTCATCGACATTGAAAATCTTGGCAAGAGCTGCGACGTGCTCATGTCTTGCTCTTCTTTCACCACGTTCTATTTTACTAAGAAGTGGTGTATCTAACTCCAATCGAGCCGCAACTTGTCGTTGAAGAAGTTTGGCGTCTTCACGCAATTCTTTAATTCTATTACCAAAGATCACACTAGCGTTTTTTAGACTTGTCAATATTTGTCGAACTTAACCAATTTACACAAGTCCTCACCAATTCCGTTTCCACATTTATTCACTATTGAAAGGATGTGAAGATGCACTCTTCAGAATACATCTTCAAACCTTTCCGGATGATCACACTAGAACCACTATTCATCAATTCTGTCAATCACCTCTTTCACAATGAGAAAGATGTACTTCCATTTCCTATTTTTCATATCAACAGTGTTATAATCTCGTGGGAAAACTCCCTTATTTATTGCAGCATACATCAGCTACAACTATAAATAGTCTGAAAATTTCAAAAAGTCAGAAATGAGAGAAATTTCTCCAACAAAATATTTCTTCTATACAACCTTAGTTTCTAAATTTCGTCGACCATTTGAGAACTTCTGAGCGAGAAGCCCTCTGCACTGAGAAGTTTCCAAATCGTAACCCTTCTGAGAAGCAAGGCTCTGAAACACTGATTTTCAGGACGATATATGAGAGGTTCATTTCCCTCCCTCTCCGCAAAACTTGAAACCCTGACGAGCGCAGAGCGCTGTCAGGGTTTTTTGATTCATCGAACCGCGTAAAGCTTGTTTTCAAGCGGAGCGATGAATCAAAAAACTAGGGCATGACGAAGGAATGCCCGTAGGTTTCAAGTTTTGCAGGTCCACCTCACTGGGATGCCGCAAGCTGACGAGAGGAAGCGCTGCAGAATCCCGACCGAAAGCTCAACCTCTCCTCCCTACTCCCTTGCAGAAGTTGAGACATGAAAAAAGACCGAATTGCGAAACGAAGTGAAGCATCAGGCTTCAATTGTTTTGTAGGACTCTCCCCCTGGGATCACAACCGCAGCGAAGCGAAGGTTGTAATCCCGACCGTTTACCAAACTTCCCCTAGAGCGGAGCGATGAATCAAAAAACTAGGGCATGACGAAGGAATGCCCGTAGGTTTCAAGTTTTGTAGGACTACCTCACTGGGTGCCGCAAGCCGAGGCATGAGGCACAGCGGAATCCGACCACATCTCTCAGGTGAGTCGAATCCATTAAATGAAACGCCTCGAGTATCGGCCTCGAATAGCTGGTAAACTCCAGAATCCAACGAGTCTCTATCTTCCACAAAAGAGACTTCCGACCGACGCAGCTCCTCGAATATTGCATTCAAGTTGCTGTTCTCCATTAGATGTTTCTTGAGTAGTTTTTAAGGTGTACGAATATCGCGGCTGAATCTTTACACTTGAAATCAATTAACCAACCTTTAACAACTATTATGAAAGATCCCGAACTAGCATATGAGAAACTGATGTGTGAGCTATTCCGCTGCTGCAAAAGTGAAGACGCCCTTAGACAAGCAGACGCAAGAGAGTTTTCTGGATTCAACGACTCGAACGAATTGGAGCAATTCAGCTCAGTTCAACTCGGACTGCTCGCAGCCCTCCAGAAAATGAGAGTTGATTATACTCTGGGTACAAACTACAACGTCAATAATGATTGGTTGTTAGAAGACGAGCAGATCGACTTCTGGCAGAATAAGGTTGTTATTGCTAATGACAGGCTAAATATCATGAGCCTATTGAACCATATCATCAATCTGCATAATGATCTTAAGGCTAAAGAGAAGTCATATGATTACTGAGAAGAAGTTGTCAAAATGCGAGTTTCCATTTCTTCACCGTACAGATTCAATCATAATATATTTCAGTGAATCGCTTTAGTCCTTCCCTCTCCGCATCACGCTTCAAGGCGCAAGGCTTGTAAAAGAATAAACCAGTCATGCTAGCGTAAGAGAGGACGTCATCTAATACCCTGGTGTACTATCTCACAGTGGGTAAGTCTTCAGAGCTCTATTGAGCTGATAAGAAAGCTTGAGGAAGTTTGTGGATTCTTCGGTCTTGCATGTTTTCATCCACGACCCTAAGCAGTGAATCAATATCAGTGTTTTTCAGATGATCGTACCATTCTTCGAACCTACCATATCCCTTCTCGAATCGAATCATGTCCCAGTTCAGAGCATCTTTTCTCAATCCTTTCAAGATTTTTTCGCTCTTATTAGGTGAGTTCAGTAGTGCATTATAATATTTGGCTTGCCATAGTTTCGGCTGCTGAAGTGTAGCCTTGACAAGTTTTGTTTTCAATTGAGAATCAAAAATCCTTTCAAGTGTCCCCAGACTGTCTTCGAATCTGGAGCCCCTACGAACTACATTTCTAACTTGACTAGCCGCATCATTAATAAGTCTCCCATCATCATCCAAGGATATTTTGTATTGTAATCCTCTCTTGCTTAAAATTTCGAAATGTACAACCGGCCATTCTAGACAAGCTTTGATATCACTGCCTCTTGTATTTCCATAAAATCCATATAAATCAAAATATGGACTATAGTTATCTGACCTAGGTTGACGAACCAATTCAAGCCCAAAAACAAATGGTTTGAATACCATATAGTATTTACCCTGCGAAAATTTGGACAACTCCGGTAAAGCTTCAGTCCAAGTTCGGAAAAAATCACTTTTCTGGGTCATATATAAAATTGATTTTGCAATTAATTTCCAATTGGAATAAACTCTTCACGATTGCCAACAGCTTGCGGGAAACTTCTGGACAGCACAGCTAAGTTTGACGAATTACCGTGACAGACCAGCCAGCGATTAAGCTACTCATACTAGGTGCATTAAGCTAGCTTTAGTCTGTGTGTCGGTAAGAAAGAGCTCTGACACCATCAAGGGGCCCCAACCCAAGCCCTTGTGGTGAAGTTCGGAAGAATAGAATTAAATCGGTGCGGAGCACACCCGATCCTAAACTATTAACTTGGAGTCAGTTTGAGTAATTCTAATATGCTGGCATCACATAAAAGCTGTCCTCAATTGTCGCTGAACGTTGTAGCAATCGACTTCTAACCGAAATGGATAAATAATGCATTCCTGGACGATCAAATGTATGTTCTAAACTCCAATTGCCATTCTCATTTTTTCTGACAATCATATCCAAAGCCTCCTTGGGATAAGCTTTTTTATCGATGACGATGAATTCAGGATATAAGTCATTCTGATATTCAAGAACACATGAAAAAGTTGATGGTTGACCAACAATCAGTTGATTGGAAGCCGGAATCAAATGAACGTTGTAATTAGAAAGTTTCACCACATTACTAAGTGAATCAACCTGAGACTCAAGTAGACTGATTCTCTTGATGTAATGAGAATGATTTTCATCATTCTGCGTACATCCTACTATCGCCAATAAAAGTAACATTGTAGTTATTCTTTTCATTTTCATTCTATTTAAGTTGCCAAGTAGTCGAATCGCTCCAAATACCACTATCATTACTAACTCCAGATTTTGAGAACCAACGTACTCGACGAATTGTATCCCTGTTGAGAACATTCTCATACCAATCTCCTTTGACCTTCCAAACACTATCTGAAGGTGATTGAAAGTCAGACATCCTATTAACCTGATTCAATAAAAAGTCGTCTAAGTTATTGGAACCATGAATTACAGCGCCAGGATACTCTTCAACATGTAACCCGTCAGCACAATTCGGACACAACTTAGTAAATTGTGCTGACGGGTTACATGCCCATGCAAGAGTGAATTGACATTCAAACACACCAATTGCCGTGAAACGAATTCTTCTACTCCTCTTCACCCTAGGTCTACTAGCATCGTGTAATAGCGACCATGTCACCACGGCAACAGGACGCGTGTACATCATCAACACGAATATTCCAATTCCAGGCGCTAAGGTTAAAATAGCCAAACGAATTAGCTCAACATTCAATGTTAGGTATATCGATTTGGACTCTACAACAACTGATTCACAAGGAAGGTTCGACTTGACGGTTACTCAGGATGTATCCAAAAGCCACATTGTATATGCCGAAAAAGAAGGATACTTCAGTATGCTTTTAGGAAGTCCGAATAGCAATTTAAATGACGATGAGGCAAACTCAATCAATCTATATCCAGTGCCACAGGCGTGGGTGAAGATTAATTACGATCAATTGGATCCGAATCATGGGATTCATATCAATCGTCCATCGGGCACTAATAGGATAAATGGATTCACATTGATTAACGACACATCGGTAGTCAGTCGAATCTATGGAAGTATGAATGAAGAATTGAGTACTTTCTTCTATAAGAACACTACCCAAATCAAACATGAACGCATCCCTGTTCAGACAGGAATTCATGACACCGTAGAGGTGAATATCGCTTTCTAATTTTTAATCAAGCTCAAATAGGCATGAACTATTCAAAAATACTATTGATGCTAGCACTATACTTATCGTTAGCTGCGTGTAACAAAGCAGCTGAGCCTACCACAATCGTAGGACAAGTTCGGACCTACGGAACGGAAGAAGGGATACAAAGAGCTCCGGTAAGAGTGCGGATTGTAGAGGAAAAGAGCAACAGCTGTTTTGGTTGTGGAACTTCCTATCCGGTAAAAAGTGAAGTATGGACAGATCAAGATGGCTATTTTTCAATTAGTGCTGACCTCTACGAAGACTTGACGTATTACCTGGCCGTTAACGACGATGAACTGCTCAATGACAGAAAATATATAGCGCCTACTCACGGCAGTATTGACCACCCTAGTAGAAGGATCAACTCTGTCGGCGGCACCATCCATAAAAATTACTACCTCACAGCTTATGGTTGGGTGAGATTTACATTCCTCAATCAAAGTGGAAGCCAAAGGTTTTCTTACAGCGTCGGCGGTGGAGGATATGAAGAATTCTTCAATCCTAACAATTCAATCCAACGCGTTTGGGACTTTGGAGGAAACTTGGAGCACGACATTGCCGTTGGAAGGACTCTAAATGGAGTAGATTCGGTATGGAGAGAGAGTTTCTTCGTAAATGCATTTGACACCATTGACTACCAACTCGAATATTAACCGCAACTAAGCAAACAGCCACGGAATTATCACGCGGCTGTTCTGATAGTTCCTAATTCACATTTTTCTTAAACCAATAACCTATGAACCTTAAAAGTACAATTTTGTGGCTGGCCCTCCTAATGGGAGTAGTATCAGCTAAAGGGCAACCCCAGCTAGATAGCCTGGCCGCCATGTTCGATCAGTTACCCTCACACCTTTACCCCAGTCAAATTCTCCATGACCGAAGTCCAGCGTATATCTATTGTTGGAACGTAGATTCGACAAGGGCATGGACACTGGACTCGAACAACCTTGCTTCACCTTATCTTTATGACGGGAGCATTCCAGCTCCACTTTTGAAACGAAGTCATTGGGCGAGGATGTGTGCCGACATGAAGGTTAGTTCAACTAACCCAGCCTTAGTGCCGGATGCAGCCACACTGTTTACTCGGGATAGCATTGCACGACTCAATTACGACATTCCCATAGGCGGAATGCATCTAAACTACCATCGGATGAATCCTTTTGCCTTGGATAGCGGGTATCTGTACTACGACACGACGCTAAACAAGTATACCTTAATGCCTGATACGTTGTGGTTTGATAGAGCGAACAACTTGTTCCACTATACAGAAAACCCTGACAGTCTTGGAGCTTTAGCATTTGAGGAATATGAGGTGTTTGCTGGAGTACTCACCGAAACGAGTATTTACGCGCATGCATCTGTAACCCGTCAGCACAATTCGGACACAACTTAGTAAATTGTTAGTCATAGTTCTAGCTTTAGGGATAGGACTTTAAATTGTATCGCTCCACGGGGATGATACAGAGCTATTCCAATCCGTTTTGATTATTGAGTAACTTGATTATGCGAACTCAATCTCCATATTAAATAGCTTTTGCTATGATTTTTGGCTGTTTGGTTCACTTAAGCAGTCACGCACAATCCGTATACACCAATGTAGTGAATCATGTTGCCCATGACACCCGACCAGCTTTTGAGATAGTCGGCGACTACTACTATGTTGCGAACACGCTGAACATTTGGCCGTACAGTCAGATGCAGTACGTGAAGTTGGACACGAATGGGACGGTGCTCGATACCTTAGAAATTGTATGGGATCACACCAAGGTATTTCCTTCAGGGTGCCCGAAATGCCTAGATTATCACAATGGAGTACTCTACCATGCGTACTCGGATTTCGTTGCGAGTGATGGAGTTAATGATTCAGTGGTAACGATTTTTAGCAAAATTCCGTTGGATTTGACCGATACTCTTGTGACGAAGCAATATCAGCCGATTAACGCGCGTGCATCAGATATCAAGGATATGGTATTTGATACCGACTCCACGTTCATCATCGCCGCAATTGACGTGTACTACTTGCCAGATTCAACCATGAAGTTCAATACCCTTATTGCTAGGTTAGACACGAACTTCAACACGTTATGGGAAACACTTATTCCCGACTCCGATCCGATTCGAGATTTTGGGTTATTTCCAGAAGACATCGTAATTGATGCGTATGGAACCATTTTAGTAACTGGAACGCCAGCTTGGCTTGCTCAGGTCAATGAAGCATTCGCGGCCCGTTTGGATAGATTTACGGGGCAGCTTCTATGGAGGAAGACTTATACAGGAACTATTGGCACCAGAGGCATGAACGCAGCGGATCATGGCGACGGAACGTATCGGTATGTGCAGAGTTGGATTACGGATGAACCCAAAGCCCACCATATGTATCACATTGGCATACTCGATACGTCAGGCAATATCCTAAGCGAACGAGTATTTGGCAAAGAGAATCGAACGCAAACCGCAAATGATCTTGTCCGCTTAAGCGACGGCAACTATTACTGTGCTGGAGTTACTCATCAATTCACAGGATTAGGATTTAAGTTTACCCCTTCGTTAGACAGCCTCTGGATGCTTAACTATCGATATGGAGCTTCGAGTAATACTTGCTATCTAGAGATATTCCAAGAAGACTCAAGCGGCATGATAGTCCACAACGGCTGGGTAACGCATAATCAGTTGGACAACTGGTTATTTCGAGTAGACAAACAAGGGTGTCAGGTATCAAACTGTGGACTTGATATTGAAGAACACGACAACGAACAATCTCCATGGCGTGTTTATCCCAATCCTTCCTATGGATTGGTTACTCTTGATCACCCCAGTATCGCACATTTCGGAGTTCTTCACATCGAAGTGTATGACGCATTAGGACAATTAGTTCTGGAACGCAATCACAGCCAAGGAACACCGATTTCATTTAAGCTTGAAACCTCGGGACTGTACGTCATTCAGATTCTACCTGAGCATACCAATACAGAGCGATATCAAACGACTCTCATTGTACATTAACCACGGACACCCATGCGTGGAGATTATCGGAGTCGACCGGACGCCCTCTAACCTATCAAACATATATACACAATCTCCTGAAGCGACGAAAACACAATACTTCGGAAGCTCTATCGATTCCGAGATGTTACTTCGCAATATGGCTAAGTACAAATTGTTATCTATTCCATTTTTGCTCAGTAAGTAATATCTTCGAATTAAGGTTACCAACTGAGAACTTATAAGCGAGAAGCCCTCTGCACTGAGAAGTTTCTCCCGCAACCGCGGGATAACCCTTCTGAGAAGCAAGGCCCTGAAATATTGATTTTCAGGACGATATAAGAGAGGTTCATTTCCCTCCCTCTCCGACTCAATGTTTGAATCATCGAGTAAATGAATAAAATCCTATTATCTATAATATAATATCGTTATAGTCTACTCTTTTGCAATTGGTTGACGAGTTGTTTTGATATTGTTGTTCCTACCTAGCTAAAGATAAGACTACGTCAACATCATACTCAGCTCGCAAGTACCAGACATCTCTTTGTAAATCATCCCATATTTTAAGATCGTCCTCTAGATTCAAATTCAGATTGACTCCTATTTTAATACTCTCAACCCCGGCGAGATTCTCAAATCCATCTCGAAAATTTTCAACTCTTGACGTGTAAATTGTAATATCCTCAAGATTAGGGAAACGTGTTTTCCAGTCAATCTTCGTGGCATAATCGTAATCCATACTAATCGTCATTGTCTGAATTGATTCAGAAGCAAAATTATCAGGTAGAACACGGTACCCAGAATCAGTGACCAAAGACAATTGTTTCACGCGATCAAGCGACCATATACTTGATACTCGATGTAAATCTCCTGTATAGTCATGCAGCCAAAATGACCATAGTACAGGGAAGTTATCAAGGTTGGCGACAAGGCTATCAAGAATAACAGGCTCATTCACAGCTAAGCTCATATGCTCAAGCTTATCGAACCTCTTCCTGAATAACGCTGCACCATCATTATCCAAATTTACATTGAGAACAACTAAATTCTCCACACATTCTGGAACCACTTCAAGAGTCCCCTCTAAGTAAAGATCTTTCAATCGCGCAGCTCCACATAAGTCAAAACTGATCAAGTCCTTAGCTGCAATCCTGAGTGACAAAGTCTTACTCAACAATGACATACTGAGCAACTCAGGACAATCAAATGCATCGATGTGATCAATACTGTCAGGCTGCACCCCTACATCGTAACTTTTCAGTTCTTGACATTCAAAGTACTGACCAAACGAATTCAAACTAAGAACATACATGCACATTAATGAAAGAAAACATCTCATGGGCTTTGTGTTGTTGGATTCTGTGAACGCCATTTCCATACAGTAATTGTCCTATTATAGGTGGACCTGACTTGCCTGGATATCGTGAAGTGTCCACCGATGATGCAATTTCGAACTTCTACATTTCTCGTATCTGTAAAAAATCGAGCATAGTTGACATTTCCTGATGAATAGGATCCATTCAATTGATCAAAAACACTCCTCTTCCAGACAAACTCTCCACTGGAGATAGTCGTTCTTGAACTATCTCGTATATCGTTCTGAAAGTCAATTGAAAAGACTTAGTGCTTCTCAGAGGGGTTATCCGCCGGTTGGCGGACGGGCTGAATGAGCTATCGGAGAAGTAGAGGACTTGGCTTCTCAGAATTGCTCATCTCATAACAGCATACTAAGGTAGTATTCTGATCAGTTTTTTAGAAGGAAGGTGCAATTCTACTTCGCAATATTGCGAAGTAAGACTTCGGAATCGACAGTGATTCTGAAGTGGCGCCAATCCTAATATTTCATCATAGAAGCAGTATCCTTATTCTAAACGTGCGCTAATTAGAGTCTTTCATTCTCCAAATCGCAATCTTCTCTTCTGAAGAAAACGTCCTACGAGTCCTTCTTTTAATGTCTTTGATGACGGCTTCAGACTTCTTTTTTGCTCCCATAACAACTCAGTTTTAAAGTCCTATCCCTAAAGCTAGAACTATGACTAACAATTTACTAAGTTGTGTCCGAATTGTGCTGACGGGTTACAGCGTTTCATAATTTATAAGGTTTAGATTGGTGTCTACAAATCGTCGGGAATTCGCACACAAAGAGCTTCTTCCCCATTATGCATATACATAACCCTCCGAATAGGGTCTATTACCACTCTACTTCGTACATCTCCCAGATGTTCTACCTGAGATTCTTCGATAAGCTGTCGACCCGTTAAGACGTCTGCAATAACCAGTTGATGAGCACAGTAAAAAAGTTTACCTTCGAAGTAGGTGAATCGATCATCAAACCCAAAAGGATGATCTTGAACGATCCATGTGATTTTACCATCTGAGGTGTTTAAAGCGACCAGTTCATCACTAGCACTTTTGACGAGTATTTTATCCCCGTCAATATGTAAGTCCCCACCAGAAAATTGCATCGGTAGAGTCGGATTGACTGAGTTAAAGTTTTGTGACCAAATGGTGTTCCCACTAGCAAGGTCAATAGCAATTGCATTGTATTGAAGCAATCCATATACTACACCATTGTCCACTTTGAGAGGAATAATTCCAGAGGATTCAACAAAATCTATATTCCTCCACAAGAGGGTATCAGCCGTCAGGTTGTATGCGAAGATATCCGTGCGGTCGGAAGACCCTGTAAAGCTTCTGTTCTTCCAAACGACTACTTCATCATCATTGGCAAGGGTCCCAAAGCCCATTGAATTGAATCCTGGTTTGTAATTATCGGTTCGATCAAAGGCATAGACAGTATCCCAAGCCATCTGGTTAAGAGGTGTGCGCATCACAGCCGCACTATGATTATTGGGATTCTGACCATTGTACTCGATTCCTCGATACAAATAGCCATTTGAAGTATAAATAAATGGGCCGTTGTCCGCAACAGGTCCGTGCCATTGCGTTTGTCGTGTTTGAATATTGATGCAATCGACAGATCGTTGCCCACTTAAGAACAAATACTGTCCTTCGTAAGCCATACTTTCATGAGAATAGGCAAATGGTCCATCTGAGTGATCGCTCCAGTAATCTATAATGGTTCCGTCCGCGGCATCCATAAACATCACAGGGGAGTTATACCCATTTAGTTCGTAATCGGTATTGAACACCACAACAGTATCGTATAGTACAGGGTTCATTGAAATTGAACCACTTGTAGCGCCTGAAGGGACAATAGGAGTTCTCCATACCACCTCAAGTTTTGTTGGGCCAGAAGGTGGTGGTGGGTCAGGAGTCTCCTTGCAGCACGCTAGTACTGCAAGGAGTGGGAATAGTATATAGGATAACATCTTCATGTCTACTTTTCGTATAGTCTGAACTTATCTCCGTGAAGTCCGTTGAACAACTCGTTCAACCGGAGTTTTGTTTGTTCACAATTCCGTTCCTGCATATGGTTGGTGTTCAACATTGGCCAGTTTCTAGCACCGGGATAGGCAATCTGGGAAGATTTGGTTACCACGCCATCGTTGGGTTCATCAATTACATAATGCTCAATATATGGGGTAGTTACGCATATGTTCATCGGATCATTTGTTCCGCAATCTGCTGGATTGCTTACCCATACGGGAGTTCCGTTTATGCACTTGCACATATATCCGTTTGCATAAACACTGTCTCTTCGTGCCCCGATAATTCTCTTCCAATACATATTCGCTCCTTCCAGCCAATGGGCTGCGACTCTATTCTGACTTGCTCTGAGTTTATTGAATACTCTCTGTCTGTCAAACAATGTCCATCTTCTGTTCTCATAGTCCCGAGCTTCTGCCTTATAATGAGATATCAAGTTACGAATATCGTTTGGCAGGCCGTCATCGTCATTCATGGCAAAAGGATTAGTTGTCAGTATATGTACTCCTCTAACTGTGTCTAGATCATTAGTCATTGAATGCAATACCCTCCAAAATACGGGTTCTTCTTCAATTCCATAGAAAGTGACCACCTCCATTGTATCAATCTGAGCGAGGCTGTCGATGACATCTAAATAAGGAGCACCTTCCTGGTAGTCCAAACCTGAGTCATGTCGAATAGATGATATGAGAATAGGCAGCACTGTTTCTTCTAAACCAGTACAAATGCCGCTTGAGAAATTAGCAATGGCCGACGGGTTTATAAGATTGGCCAGAAGCCAGTATTGATCGATTGCATTGTTGAAACTGGCCGTAGACAATGCCTTGCATCCATCTCCTAACCAGGGCTGGGCTATTCCTGTAATAGGGTGGGAGTTGTTGAGTATAGATGCGCCTCCGTGAGGTGAGCCAAATGTGGCCAACATGCCAAACTGAGCTGATTTCTGGGTGGAGATAGTCGGTCTTGAACTATTTCTTATATCGTGCTGAAAGTCAATTGAAAAGGCTTAGTGCTTCTTAGAGGGGTTATGAATAAGCTATCGGAGAAGTAGAGGACTTGGCTTCTCAAGTTTGCTCATCTCATAACAGCATACTAAGGTAGTATTCTGATCTGTTTTTTGGAAGAGAGAGGCAATTCTACTTCGCAATATTGCGAATTAAGACTTCGGAATCGACAGTGATTCTGAAGTGGCGCCAATCCTAACATTTCATCATAGAAGCAGTATCCTTATTCTAAACGTGCGCTAATTAGAGTCTTTCATTCTCCAGCTCAGATTGCTTTCCTTTCCAGTTAAGAAAAGATGAATCCGAAAGTCCAGAAAAATGACCATCTGGCGGCATCACAGAAACGTATGGCCACTTGGTATCCTTTATAGATTTGACATAAGACTTCACCAAACGGAGCGCCTCGCGTTGGGCATCAATGAACCTCAAAATATCAGCTAGTACTCCTCTTGGCCTGTTGGTAATCTTCGATGTTGATTTAACATCCACCCTAGCCAAGAGTAAATCTTCATTCCTAGGATTCAATAAGATTTGAATCTCACCAATTAGTCCTTTGATATAACGAAGAGTATTCTTCGCTTTCTTCGTCCCAGTATCGAGCACATCAGAGAGAGCTGCCTTAAATTGAGAGTACAAATTCAGCAAGTACTGAAAGTACTCTGAGAGAGAGTCGAATCCATTAAACGAAACGCCTCGAGTATCGGCCTCAAACAACTGGTAAACTCCAGAATCTACCGAGTCTCTATCTTCCACAAAAGAGACTTCTGACCGACGCAGCTCCTCGAATATTGCATTCAAGTTGCTGTTCTCCATTAGATGTTTCTTCAGTAGTAATTATAGGTGCTTCGAATTTCGAACAGAAGCTGCTTAAAGTAAAATTCTTTAACGGGAAATTAACCAAACACAAACATGCAAAACGACTTCGGAAGAATTCCTTAACGGTGGGCTACCAGAAATCAGATTTATAAATCGTTTAGAATTATTCACCTTTAAAGAGATAATTCTGTTTTAAAGTACTTTTATCCTTTCATTTTATTCGTTAATCATGTCCACCACACTCCATATCAAAAACATGGTCTGCCCACGGTGTATCACCGCAGTGAAGCAGGTCTTTGTCAATTCTGGAGCCACGATTAAGGAAATCTCTCTTGGCGAAGTTGAGCTTGATGAAACGGTAGATGAGAAAGTGAGATATAAAATATCAGGTGAATTATCAGCTCTGGGATTCGAACTCTTGGAGGAAGGTAGATCAAGTCTTGTTTCAAAAATCAAAAGCTTGATTATTGATCGCATTCACCACAACCAGGAAGAGTTAGCAGAAAACTTTTCGACCTATCTATCTGATCAACTCCATCACGATTATTCATATTTAAGTCGATTATTCTCATCTGTTGAAGGCATTACAATTGAGAGGTTTGTCACACGACAGCGGATTGAAAAAGTGAAAGAACTTCTCTTCTATGATGAGCTCACGCTAAAGGAAATCGCCTACCGTTTGAACTACAGCAGCCCCGCTTACCTTTCCACCCAATTCAAGAAGGAGATCGGAATGACCCCAGGTGAATTCAAGAGACTTCATCGCCCTGGTCATAACCCGTTGGACAGCATCTGACAAAATCTTAGAAGCCTTTCACAAAATACTGTAACGATTTAAGTACTCAGCCGAAGGACATTTGTACCGTAACAAATGAACATTGGCATGAGTACAACAAATCATACAACTATAAAGCGAACCCTGCCTGTAACGGGGATGACCTGCGCAGCTTGTGCATCCAGCGTCGAATCGATGCTCTCACACACGGATGGTGTGCTAAACGCAAGTGTCAACTTCGCTTCTAACTCGGTGCTTGTTGAATACCAGAAAGGCACCGACCCTAAGTCGCTACAAAGAGCGGTGCAGTCCATTGGCTACGACCTCATCATAGATGAGGACAATGCAAAAGAGGCCCAGCATGACGCACAGCTTGCCCACTATAAAAGCGTAAAACACAGAACCCTTTGGTCTGCGCTTTTGACACTCCCAATCTTTTTCATTGGAATGTTCGCCATGGATTGGGACCCGGGTAAGTGGATATCGCTTATACTGTCGATTCCGGTTCTCTTCATCTTCGGAAAGAGCTACTTTATCAGCGCATGGAAGAATGCAAAACACAGGAAGGCAAACATGGATACGTTGGTCGCCCTAAGTACAGGTATTGCATTCTTATTCAGTGTTTTCAACACCTTGCATCCTTCTTACTGGCTTGAGAGAGGCTTGGTTCCTCACGTTTATTATGAAGCAGCCACGGTGATTATCACCTTTATCACCTTGGGGAAATGGCTGGAAGAAAAAGCCAAGTCTAACACCTCATCCGCGATCAAAAAGTTAATGGGTTTACAACCCAACACAGTCTTTCTCGTAGAGGGAAACAATGAGCGAGAGGTTCCTATTAAAGAGGTGAAAGCCGGTGATATCATTAAAGTAAAGCCCGGAATGAAAGTTCCTCTTGACGGTGAGGTAATCTCGGGTGATTCTTATGTAGATGAAAGCATGATTACGGGTGAACCTATCCCCGTTCTCAAACAAAAATCGAGTGAAGTTTTCGCAGGTACGGTCAACCAAAAAGGAAGCTTTGAATTCCGGGCAATCAAAGTCGGTAGTGAAACCCTTTTGGCACAAATAATTGAAATGGTCGAGCAAGCACAGGGTAGCAAAGCTCCTGTTCAAAAGCTTGTAGATCGCGTTGCAGCCATCTTTGTACCTACTGTTATTTCAATCGCCGCCGTCACTTTTGCGGTATGGATAATCTTTGGAGGAGATGATGCGTTTACACACGCCTTGCTCACATCAATCACGGTTCTGGTAATTGCCTGTCCATGTGCATTAGGACTTGCTACTCCAACGGCCATCATGGTGGGAGTGGGAAAAGGAGCGGATAATCAGATACTGATTCGCAATGCCGAAAGCCTCGAGCTAGGTCACAAAGTAGATACTGTAGTACTGGACAAAACAGGAACTATCACGGAAGGAAAGCCAAGCATCAGCGGATTATACTGGAAGAAACGCAAGAATGTTCAGGCTCTGAATTCAATCCTTTTGGCAATGGAGTCGAAATCCGAGCACCCACTTGCCGAAGCCATTGTACGAGAATTGACCAATGACGGGGTATCACAAAGCAACTTAAAGAGCTTCGAAAGCATTACTGGCAAAGGTGTTGAAGCAACGACAGAGCTAGACGAGAAGTACTATGTGGGGAATAAAAAGCTACTTCTCCTAAATGAGGTTCTGATTTCAAAAGAGATTGAGGAAATCGCCCACAAATGGAGTCAAGAAGCTCAAACAGTGGTCTACTTCTCTAATCATCAGGAAGTGCTCGGACTCATTGGCATATCGGATAGAGTAAAGAAGACTTCAAAAAGTGCCGTTCAACAACTGAAAGGTCGAGGAATCGAAGTACACCTGCTTACTGGAGATAACCTAGAAACTGCACAAGCAGTGGCGAGATCAGTAGGGATTGAACACTATAAAGGTGAAGTATTGCCTGCTGACAAAGCCAGATACATCAAAGAATTACAGGCGAACAATCAAACGGTCGCTATGATTGGAGATGGAATAAATGACAGTCAGGCTTTAGCTCAAGCAGATGTAAGTATCGCAATGGCGACAGGGTCAGATATCGCCATGGATGTTGCCAAGATAACCTTGATGTCTTCCGATTTAGAATCGGTACCAAAGGCATTGAACCTTTCAAAAAAGACAGTCCTAGGGATTCGACAAAACCTGTTTTGGGCATTCATTTATAACATCATTGGTATTCCGCTGGCCGCTGGTATTCTCTACCCTTTAAACGGATTCCTATTAAACCCAATGATTGCTGGTGCGGCCATGGCATTTAGCTCCGTTTCCGTCGTTTTGAACAGTCTAAGACTTCGGGCTGCTAAACTATAAGCATAGGAGTAAAAATCTTGATTGACTGTGTCAAAATTCTATAACGCATTCAACAAGTAACGCTCCTAACTTTGAGTTAAGTTAAATTATCAACTATGAAAGAATACAAATTCAATACAACCATTAAGTGTAACGGATGTATCACTAAAGTAAAGCCCTCTTTAGATGGGCTAAAAGGGGTTGAATCATGGGAAGTAGACATACTAAACCCTAAGAAACCACTAACCGTCATTGCGAAAGAAGGGACTTCTCATCAGATCATCGAAACTGTTCAAAAGGCTGGTTTCGAAATTTCGGAACAATAAAAAAGCGGGGAATTGATATTCCCCGCTTCAACTTTTAAAATAAATCTTTCTTAAAACGGACTCTTATAATCTGGATTATTCATCATTTCTTGATCCGTCAAGGTTTTCAAGAATGCCACTAAGTCTTGTACGTCTTGATTTGATAGGTTAAGACCTCCAGAATTGATAGGATAGATTAGTGCTGGATCAATGGTTGATGACATCACCATCCCTGTATTGTAGTGGTTAACTACTTCTTCGAGCGTATTGAACCTTCCATCATGCATATAAGGAGGAGTCAATTCAATGTTGCGCAGAGTAGGCACCTTAAACTTGGCTCGATCTGACTGATTTCCAGTGGCCAATTCGCGACCATAATCATCGAAATCGGCATCCGAGTCCAAGCCATTATTCATGTACAAATCATTCTCAAAGTTGAGTCCACCATGACAGTGAGCGCAGTCAGCCCCAGATGAATCTGGAAATCCGGGATTGAACTCAGCAAAATATAGTTCTCGGCCCCTCTCTTCTGAAGCGCTGAGGGTCACCTCACCGCGTAAGTACTTGTCATATTTGCTGTCCACAGAAATGATGGAATTCATGAACTGTTCAAGCGCGAGACCAATTCGTTCTTCTGTTACTGTGGAAGACCCAAACGCTCTGATGAATTGATCTTGATACTCTTCGATGGCAGAAAGTCTAGTTATTAGATCAGCCATTGCCAAGTCCATTTCCAAAGAATCTTGGATGGGCAATACAGCCTGATCTCTCAGAAGATGAGCTCTACCATCCCAGAAAAACTCATTTGTGTTATAGGCCATATTGAAGGCTACCATGGCTTGACGCTTCCCAGGAAAACCATTCACTCCAATGGAAAAGGTATTTGTGTCAGAAAATCCTGTTGATTGAACATGGCAGGTGGCACAGCTCATACTATTGTCAGCACTAAGCCGATCATCATGAAAGAGCATTCTGCCTAATCTTACTTTTTGCTCTGTCAATTCATTGTCTGCTGGAATTGTCGGTGGAGTAAGGTGCTTTGTGTCTAAAACAAAAGGTGTTAAATCGTGCTCTATTCGATTGTCTGGTTCATCAGGCGAGCAAGCAAGTGCAAGCATGAAAAAACTAAAGACTACACCAACGTGAATACTCTTGATTCTCATAAGGACGATTCAATTAATTAACCTGGAGTTTCGATGTACTCACACTTGAGTCCGTTTGAACCGTTACAATGTACATTCCAGTGTTCTCAATATAAACTAAAACTTCTCCTTGGTTTTCCACACTTGTTGAATAGATACATTTCCCAGTTAAATCAGTAATAGTCAATTCACCAGTCATCATCTCCTCTAAAGTTAGCAATGAATATCCTTGTGATGTAGGGTTTGGCTTTAGTTCAAGCGCGGAAACTGTATACTCATCCAAACCTACAGGATTAACAGTAGCTTGAGAGGGAGTGAAAACGCTATCTCGGAAATTTTCCATCAACTTAACTGCAGCTCCAGTTTCTCCATGATTTATCAATCCGTTATTCACAGAAATACCAGAAAATGAATTCAGATACTCAGCATCTAGTTGGATTACTAGATATCCCCCCATATCAGCACCGTTGGTAACTACGGTTTGACTGAAGTAGTTTTGATCACCTAAGGCATGTATCTCCATATTATTGCTAAGATTACTTCCTGCACCACCTTCAACAGCAACGAATCTATATCCAGCCGACCAACCCCAGTGCATACTAGGTGACTTGGGAGCTAGCGGATGTGAAGCGTTATAACCTGCAGGATCAGCATGGTTTGCATTCTGATCTACACCGATTGAAAAACTTATAGAATCTAAAGTTGTAATGGCGTGGTTTCCAAGATTAACTTGAGTTGTCGTTCGTGCATCGGCCAAAATGTAAGTAGTCGGCAATGCTGTTGTCTGACCGCCATCATGGTGTAATTCAATTCCCGAAATGTAGTATTGGAGTCTATCCAATTGAAGATTATCACCATCTTGAGTAACGGCAGGAGAATTCACAGCAAAAGGCTGCCCATCCCAATTGTGCATCACTCGAAAGTACACATCCATCTGAGCGACGAGAGATGTTGATATGAGTGAAATGATTAAGAGTAAAGCTTTCTTCATGGGTTGTCTTGTTAGTTATAAAAGTTGCTTCGGAATGGCAAAATACAGAAATTGACAGAACTATACTTCTGATGGTGAGTTCTCTATAAAACTGCGGTATGTCAAATTATTCTAAAAACAGCCTTTCACTTGTAGGTTCTATTGCGCTTGGCACTGGCGTAATGATAGGAGCAGGAATTTTCGCTCTCCTTGGCCAGGTTGCAGAACTTTCCAAAAGCTGGTTTCCCTACATGTTTATTGTAGGTGCCATCATCTCTGGTTTTAGCGCGTATTCTTATGTAAAGGTTTCAAGTGTCTATCCTTCTTCTGGTGGCATTGCCATGATATTACAAAAAGCCTACGGCAAAACCGCGATTACCGGTGGTGCTGCTTTGCTAATGGCCTTCTCAATGATCATGAATGAAAGTTTGGTCGCTCGAACTTTTGGCACCTACGTTATGCGCCTTTTCCCTGAAACAGATGCTCACATCCTTATCCCTTTTCTCGGGGTATGTCTGATTATTACAGCATATGTCATCAACCTTATGGGCAATAAAGTGATAGAGGGCTCTTCGAATGTGATGTCCTTTGCGAAGATTATTGGAATACTCGTCTTCGCCCTGGCTGCAATATGGGGAGTCGATCAATTTGAACTTTCCATTGTTACCCCTGCGGAACGTATCACCGGTTTTGATTTATCAGACACGCTAGCAGCAGCAGCCCTTTCAATATTAGCATTCAAAGGGTTCACGACAATCACGAATAGCGGAGATGAAATAACAAAACCTGAACGTAATGTTGGACGATCTATCGTTTACTCAATCCTTATTTGCCTAGTAGTATATCTGATTGTCGCATTTGCCGTAAACGCCAATCTATCAATCGAAGAAATTGTTCATGCTCGTGATTATTCCCTGGCGGAAGCCGCTCGTCCTTCATTGGGGAATTCAGGTGTATATTTTACAATAGGAATTGCCATCATAGCGACGATCTCAGGGATTATCGCAAGTCTGTTTGCAGTTTCGCGTATGACAACAATGCTGACTGAAATGAAATTGATTCCTCATAGTCACTTTGGAATGACCGGAGGAGTTCACAAACACATGTTGCTCTATATATCGCTCATTGCAATCGTATTGACCGTGCTATTTGACCTATCAAGGATTGCAACGATTGGGGCAGTATTCTACCTGGTGATGGATATCATCATCCATGTGGGAGTATTAAAGCACCTCAGAAAGGATGTACATGCCCAACCAGTGGTTTTAATTATCGCTATACTATTAGACATCACAATACTCGTAGGACTTCTCTACTCTAAGCTCTCTACTGACCCAATCATAGTTTATGTTTCGCTTGGCGGTATAGTTCTCACATTTAGCTTTGAGTGGTTTTACCTAAAGCGAAAATTGAATGCGAAAGAATAGTTAAAGCGAATTGGATAACTCAATAAATTGTAATTTTATCAAGTGAAATGGTTGAAGTCCATATCGTTAACACTACTCATCCTCATTTCCAACAGTGGGATTGCAGCAAATTATCATTGGTGCGCAGGTGAGTTAATGGAGGCTTCTATTTCGTGGGGGACTGAGAAGCTGAGTTGTGGTATGTCTGAAATGGATACTTGCCCAATTCCCGCTACACCATCTGAAGAAGATACCCTTTCGAATCTATCATGCTGTGACCACACCAGTCATATTCTTTCGGTTGATGATGAACTCCGTAAAAGTGATGTAAGTGTAGATAACATCACACTCCACTTTATTATCGCCTTCGCAACTTCCATTACCTCAACTCATTCGCAGAAGGAAGTCTTAGGATACGACATCTCGCATCGCCCTTCGACCCATCGAATTCCTTTCTACATCATTCACTGCTCTTACCTGATTTAAATCTTTTCGTTCACGAGTAAAAGCCATCCCCCTTGGATGGTGCATTCATGAATTGGAAAAGAAGTAAATCATGCTCAACAAACTCATAGACTATTTTTTAAGGAACAAGCTTGTAACGTCCTTGTTTCTCGGTGGTCTCATAATTTGGGGAATCGCCACTGCTCCGTTCGCATGGAACATCCCGGCCATCCCCTCCGCCCCAGTACCCGTTGATGCCATACCGGATATTGGAGAAAATCAACAAATCGTATTCACTAAATGGCCAGGAAGATCTCCTCAAGATATTGAGGACCAAATCTCCTATCCACTAACAACGTATCTCCTCGGAATTCCTGGAGTAAAAACCATTCGGAGCAATTCCATGTTCGGATTCTCGAGTATCTATATCATATTCGAAGAAGATATTGAATTCTATTGGTCGCGTTCCCGAATCTTGGAGAAATTGAACTCCATGCCAAGCGGTTTGCTTCCGACAGGGATAACACCATCTTTAGGTCCAGATGCTACAGCCTTAGGCCAAGTGTACTGGTACACCATAGAAGGCAGAGATTCGAGCGGCCAAGTTACAGGCGGATGGGATCTTGATGAACTCAGAAGCATTCAGGACTTCTATGTAAAATATGCACTCAGTGCTGTAGATGGTGTTTCTGAAGTCGCCTCTATCGGAGGATTTGTGAAAGAGTATCAAATCGACGTCAATCCCGATGCTCTGCAGAGTTATGAAATCACACTACTCGATGTTGTGAATGCGGTTCGCAACTCCAACATTGACGTCGGAGCTCAAACCATAGAGGTGAACAAGGTCGAATACATGGTTCGAGGACTAGGCTACGTCGAGTCTCTCGAAGACTTGGAACTGGCGGTTGTGGCAGAATTCGATAATACTCCCATCTATCTAAAAGAAGTTGCCCGTGTCAGCTATGGCCCGGCCACAAGACGAGGAATACTAGATAAAGGTGGCGCCGAGGTGGTTGGTGGTGTTGTCGTTGCGAGATATGGCGCAAATCCAATGCACGTAATCAACGGAGTTAAGGAAAAAGTAGAGGCTATAGCGGGAGGACTTCCCTCAAAAGAATTAAGCGATGGAAGTACTAGTCAACTCACAATAGTTCCTTTCTACGATCGATCAGAATTGATTGAAGAAACCCTAGGCACGCTGGAGGAAGCACTTTCACTGGAAATTCTTATCACCATTCTGGTGGTACTGTTAATGGTATACCACCTAAGGGCATCGATGCTAATATCATTACTCCTTCCTATAGCTGTGCTCTTCACCTTTATCGCAATGAAGGGTTTTGGCGTGGATGCAAATATTGTCGCATTATCAGGAATAGCCATTGCAATTGGCACCATGGTAGACTTAGGTATTATTCTTACAGAAAACGTACTGGTTCACGTTAATGACGGATCGAATAAACCTCTAATCGACAGGATCTCGTCTGGAGTATCCGAAGTTTCTACTGCCATAGTAACTGCGGTTAGCACTACGGTAGTTAGCTTCATTCCTGTTTTCGCGATGGAGAACGCCGAGGGAAAACTGTTTGGTCCATTGGCCTACACAAAGACATTTGCACTTGTTGCAGCACTCTTAGTCTCACTGTTCTTTCTGCCCATGCTCGCCCACTTATTCATGTCCAAAGTGAAGGGCAAGTATTTAGCCATTGTTGCAAAAGTGCTCACCATACTGGCGGGAGTAGCTACTCTGGCACTAGGCCACACCGCTGTAGGTACAGGGCTTTTGTTAATCGGTGCAATTGACTTTTTCAAAACGAAATACGGAGGCTACGAAATCAACAATCGACTGTTGACCCATGTATGGCATAACTCCACAATCCTGATTGCTGTGGTTGTTGTAACGTGGATGCTTTCAAGCTACTGGATGCCATTAGGACCTGCGGTAGGCGAGCTCATCAACTTTGTATTTGTGAGTGTGCTGGTAGGGCTAGTTCTTACTTTATTTTCACTGCTCAGATGGAGATACGAGCAAATCCTGCACTGGTGCTTGAATCACAAGTGGACTTTCCTTTCCATTCCAGCGCTCTTCATCGTTCTTGCGCTAAACATTTGGCTTGGATTCTCAACCGTATTTAGCTTTATCCCTAAGGGGTTCAATGCAATAGACATCAATATTCAGCAAACCAAAGTATGGTCTAGCTTGTCGCATGCATTCCCAGGAATCGGACAAGAATTTATGCCGTCTTTGGATGAAGGTGCATTCCTGTTAATGCCCACCTCTATGCCCCATTCTGGTGTTGAATATAACCGGGAAATTGTTGGTCAGCTGGACATGCGCATTGCGTCCATACCAGAAATCAACGAAGTAGTTGGAAAGGCAGGGCGCGTAGAGTCAGCCATTGATCCCGCGCCAATTTCCATGTTCGAGAACATCATCACTTATAAGTCTGAATATGCCACTGATCCTGATGGAAGAAGGTTGAGATTCAGAGCGCACGGAGACCGCTTCATTTTAGAAAATGGCACCTATGTCCAAATGGACTCAGCTGCCTATCTCGGCATACCATCTTCGGAGCTCATACCCGATGAAGACGGGTATTTCTACCGTCAATGGCGTCCAGAAATTGAATCACCCGATGATATATGGAACGAGATTGTAGCCGCTTCAAGGATTCCAGGCGTCACATCTTCTCCAAAACTACAGCCTATTGAAACCCGGCTTGTCATGCTACAAACTGGCATGCGTGCACCAATGGGTATCAAGATTTACGGTGATGACCTGAAGGTCATGGAACGCTTTGGACAATCACTCGAAGGTCATTTGAAGAAGGTTCCAGGCGTAAAGGCAGAAGCCGTATTTGCCGATAGAATTGTAGGCAAACCCTACTTGGAAATCGACATTGATAGAGTGGCCATTGCTCAATATGGCTTGACCATTAAGGGGGTACAAGATGTCATTGAAATTGCCATAGGTGGCATTCCCCTTACCGCGAGTGTCGAAGGTCGTGAGCGATACAATATCCGTGTTCGATATCCGCGTGAGAGGCGGGATGACCCTGAAGCTATTGGAGAAATTTTGGTTCCCACACCTTCAGGTACTCAAATTCCATTGTCACAACTAGCTGATTTGAATTATGTACAAGGGCCTCAATCCATTAAGAGTGAAGACACCTTTTTGGTAGGGTATGTTCTTTTCGATAAGCAAGATGGATATTCAGAGGTAGAAGTCGTTAACAACGCACAGTCCTTCCTCAAAGATAGAATAGATGCAGGCGAGCTGATTATGCCGGAAGGTATTCGATATGAATTCTCAGGATCCTATGAGAATCAAGTGCGCGCAGAAAAACGTTTGTCATTCATCGTTCCTGTAGTACTTGTGCTGGTATTCCTCATTCTCTATTTCCAATTCAAGAGTGCCTCAACTTCCATGATGGTATTTTCTGGCATAGCGATGGCCTTTAGTGGTGCTTTTCTTGTGCTGTGGTTATTTGGACAGTCCTGGTTCATGGATTTTGATGTGATTGGCCAGTCGTTTAGGTCCATCTTCGGCATTCAAACCATCAACCTAAGTGTGGCCGTATGGGTTGGATTTATTGCACTTTTTGGAATTGCCACCGATGATGGTGTGCTGATGGCGACGTATTTAGATGAATCGTTCAAGAGGAACAAGCCCAAGAACATGAAGGAAGTTCGTGAAGCAGTTGTTGAAGGAGGCCTCAAGCGTATTCGCCCAGCCGTCATGACTTCGGCAACGACGGTCATCGCACTACTCCCTATCCTCTCCTCTTCTGGAAGAGGAGCCGATGTAATGATTCCGATGGCCATTCCAGCTGTTGGAGGGATGTTGATGGCGTCTATCACTTACTTTATTGTGCCAGTGCTTTATGCCATGCGAGAAGAGCGTAGAATCCGAAAAAGTACTAAATCATGAGAGTCCTATTTATCACCCTATTTGGCTTATTCTCCACAGGACTGAGCGCTCAGAGTTTAGATAGCTTAAAAATCGAAGCCATTCAGAACAACCCGTCAGTTTTGGCTTCATATCACTTGTTTGAAGCACAATTGGAACGAGTGGCGCAAGTGAATGCTCTTCCCGATCCTCAGTTGTCGGCTGGGGTATTCATCCAGCCTATCGAAACACGAGTTGGACCACAAGTTGCCAAAGTTTCGATTTCACAAATGTTCCCATGGTTCGGAACGCTTAGTGCTAGAGGCGATGCAGCAGCACTACAAGCTGAAGCTGCTTATGCCGTATTTCTCAATGAGAAATTAACAGTGACGCGGAATCTTGAGATTACCTATTACGAGTGGTTAGAATGGCATGAATCCATGACTATTCTGCAGGATGATATTACTCTTCTTGAGCGAATCTTGAATACTGCCGAACTTCAAGCTGAAGTTGGAGAAGCGAGCTTGGCCGATGTGCTCCGCCTCCAGATCCGTATCGAAGATGTGAAATCGAATCTCAATCAATTGAGAAATCAAGAAGAGGTGATTTTGACCAAGCTGAGATCCCATTTGAATCGTGTAGACTCCATCACTATTCAATTGGAAGTAGTGCCAATAGACTCAATGGATTACTTCATAACATGGCCAGTGGATTCTGGAATAGATAATCACCCAAGGATTAGTAGATTTCTTTCTCTTCGGAATAGCGAAATATCTAGGGAAGAAGCTGCAAAAAAAGCAGGATATCCAAGTATTGGATTGGGTTTGGATTACATGTTCGTAAATCCAAGGTCAGACATGTCGGTTCCCAATAGCGGACAAGATGCAATCATGCCAATGGTGTCCATCTCTCTCCCTATTTTCAGATCGAAGTACAATGCCAGTATTCGAGAAGCTCAGCTTCGTCAGAATGCATATGACTACCAAAGTCAGAATGAAGCTAATGCAATTCGAAACGAATGGGAAATGGTGAAATTTGAATGGTTATATAATCTAGAAGAAGTTCGTAGACTGGAAAGCAACGTGGATCGAGCTTCCTCTACCTTGAGATTACTTGTATCGGCATATGAAGCTGATGGGGCCGATTTCAACGGTGTGCTAGAAGTGGAGGAGTTATTACTCAAGTACAGATTGGAAGAGTTATCCGCGAAAATCAACTTACTGAAAACAAAGTCTCAATTGAATTATCTGTTGGGAGAAAACATAGAAAAATGAAAAAGAAGCAAATCATTGGAATTATAGCAGTGGCTATTGTCGCCGGTGCTCTTGGGTGGTTGATCAAACCCAATCATGAAGCACATAACCACACCGAAACAGTCACTGAATCTCAAATTTGGACTTGTTCTATGCATCCTCAGATAAGGAGCAATGAACCAGGAAATTGTCCGATTTGTGGGATGGATTTGATTCCTCTTGAAGAAGAGGGCGAATCGGCGAATTCTCATGAAATTTCACTCACCGAAAATGCAAGGAGACTCGCAAATGTTCAAACAGAGGTCGTTGGCCACTCTGAAACATCAAATGAAATCAGACTCAGTGGAAAAGTGAAGCCAGACGAGCGTTTAGTACAATCTCAGACCGCTCATTTCCCTGGAAGGATAGAGTCTCTAGCTGTAGATTTCACCGGAGCTTATGTTGAAAAAGGACAGGTAATAGCACGAATTTACAGCCCACAACTTCTGGTTGCCCAGCGTGAACTTCAGGAAGCCGCACGATTCAAGGATTCTCAACCGAGCTTGTATCAAGGAGCTAGGCGCAAGCTGCAGAATTGGACTATTCCAGCTCATCAAATCGATGCTATTGAGGCCGGCTCTATAGACATGAATGCCTTTCCTGTTTTGGCCAACGCTTCGGGCTACGTAACCGCTTTGAATGTATCTCAAGGAGACTATATTGATCGAGGTACTGTCATGTATGAGATTACAGGTTTGGAAAAAGTGTGGATTTCACTTGACGTTTATGAAAACCAATTGAATGCCATCTCCAAAGGTGATGAAGTGACGTATACAGTTAGGAGCAATCCAGGCAATAAATACACTGGGGTGATTGATTACTTAGATCCTGTTCTCCAAGGATCACGCCGCACACTAGAAGCACGAGTGGTACATCAAAACCGAGGTCAAGAATTAAAACCAGAAATGATTGTTTCTGCAGTCGTAAAGCCAAAGGTCAATTCAATGCAATTATCCGTACCGTCGAGTGCAGTTCTTTGGACTGGAGAAAGGTCGATTGTCTATGTAGAGAATCCATCTAGTGCAGGTGTATATCAATTGCGAAATGTAGAATTAGGCCAGCAAATTGGTCGTCGCTATGAGGTGCTAAAAGGATTACAAAGCGGCGAAAAAGTGGTAATCAATGGTACGTTTACGGTAGATGCAGCTGCTCAACTCGCTTCAAAGCCAAGCATGATGTCAAATGAATCTGAATCCAAACACGCCGTTAGTGCTCAAACAGAAGAGAAATTGAGGCAGCTTCTTAGCACTTATTTGGAATGGGAAAACGCCTTACACAACGATGAATTGGAAAAGGCTAGGTCAGCATTTAATGCGTTTCAAGATAACGCTTCCCAGTTCCAGATGAGCGACTTCGCAGGTCCCGCGCATCAAGTATATATGGAAGCCGTTTCAGGATTAGAATTGTCAGGCAGTAGTGCGTCCATTTCGATACAGGAACTGCGTGAACAATTTTATTCTGCCTCCAAGGCCCTGATTCTTCTCACTGAAAAAATTGAGTACAACACCGACGAACTCTACGTTCTTCATTGCCCCATGGCAAACTCGAATAATGGTGCCGATTGGCTTAGCACACAACCCGAAGTTCTGAATCCATATTTCGGTTCGAGCATGTTGAGATGTGGAGAGGTGAAATCAGCGATCTGATTAATCCAACCAGAATTGATTCTAAAGAGTTTGATATCTTCGTTTCTGGATTCGAATTGAGAACTTCTGAGCCGGTGAGAGGGGGACTCGAACCCCCGGTACCTATCCAATGATAACACACTATCGATTTACGAGAACTCAATATTCATAGGACTTCGGAATCTCTGTCGATTCCGAAGTCTTACTTCGCAATATTGCGAAGTAAGAAGTGGTCTTATTGATCCATTTAGTAGGAACTTACTATCTTCAAACTAAGGTTACCAACTGAGAACTTCTGAGCGAGAAGCCCTCTGCACTGAGAAGTTTCTCCCGCAACCGCGGGATAACCCTTCTGAGAAGCAAGGCTCTGAAATACTGATTTTTAGGACGATATAAGAGAGGTTCATTTCCCTCCTTCTTGGAGAGAGAATAGATTTGATTGAAATTAAGAATGTTAATTTTGCATTGATAATTAGAAAACAGGGGTTTCAATGAAGAAAAAGAACTCGAGAGCATTCGCCTTTACCGGTCTGCTTACTGCAATTACTGCATCGCTTTGTTGCATAACCCCTGTGTTGGCCCTGATGGCTGGATCAAGCGGACTTGCCGCGACATTTTCTTGGTTAGAGCCATATAGGCGATGGTTAATAGGCTTGTCCGCTCTAACCTTAGTGTTTGCATGGTACCAAAAGCTGAAACCGAGATCCGCTGAAGAAATTGCATGTGAATGTGAAGAGGATGCAAAGCCCTCATTTTGGCAATCGAAGAAGTTTCTGGGGATAATAAGTGTCTTCGCATTGTTGATGATGGCCTTTCCGTATTATTCAACTTCCTTTTATCCTGAACCGACAATTTCTCCAGCTCAAACAGCTCAAAATGAGTCAAGCTATGAAATCAATATTAGTGGCATGACTTGTTCTGGATGTGAAGAGCACGTGAAAATGGAAGTAGGAAGCCTACCAGGAATATCAGGATTGGAAGTGTCTTATGAAAAAGGAAGTGCTTTGGTTTCCTTTGATAAAGAACTTACCAATCTTGAAGAGGTGAAGGAAGCCGTGAAGAAGACCGGATATACAGTAGAATCGGTTAAGCAATCAAGATGAGCGAGGTAATTTTAAAATCTACAATAACATGTCCTACATGTGGACATCAGAAGGAGGAAATCATGCCCACTGATGCCTGTCAATTTTTCTATAATTGTGAAAATTGCAAGGAAGTACTTCGACCAGAGCCCGGTGACTGTTGCGTCTATTGTTCTTATGGGTCGGCAGCTTGTCCACCTATTCAGGAAAATGGTAAAGGTTGCTGCTGATGTTTTTTTAAGTGAAGGGAATAGAACCTTTTGAGGTGGAGATAGTCGGAGTCGAACCGACGCCACCTCACTACTTTCATATAGATACGAATTACTTTAACCCGCTTGAACACTACTCTCCGGAATCTCTGTCGATTCCGAAGTCTTATTGATCCATTTAGTAGGAACTTATTATCTTCGAACTAAGGTTACCAACTGAGAACTTCTGAGCGAGAAGCCCTCGACGTTGAGAAGTTTCCAAATCGTAACCCTTCTGAGAAGCATAGCTCTGAAACACTGATTTTCAGGACGATATAAGAGAGGTTCATTTCCCTCCCTCTCCGGGGATAGTAACAATAACATTACGGGTTTTCGAACAAGATCCTATTATAGAGGAAGTGTGGCAGAACAGTATCTTAATAACTATGGCAAATTATAAGTTGCATATCGTTATATGGAGCAATATCTTCTTGTTCATGTTGCTTCTTTGCTCGTGTAGTAGTCATTATAATCATGATATTGAGAACTGGTCACTATCTTACTTTCGTGGACTCAATCCTTATGATATACATTCGCCAGGTCTATTGGTGATAAAGAATGATTCAATTAGATGGTATGGGCACATGTTTGATGTTCAATCAAACCTGTGTCTTGACAATTTAATGGATCATAGATATTGTGGGCCGTATACACGAGAACATTTAGGTGCGGTCTATGATTACTGTCATAACACAATTCCACATGTAAAATTGAAAATGACGGATACATGCAGATCCATTAGTGTCATTGTAAGTCCTCGAATTTTGCATTATCGGTTTCAATCGACTGACACCATCTATACTATTAAAACTGGAGAGGCCTTTGATTTATGTGGCCTGATTTTGCAGCACGGCCTAGCGCAAGGTAGAGAGGATGAAAATTTGATTTACTTCGGAAACAGAGAGATTTGGCACCGATTATTTGCATTTCCAATTGCCGCTAAATCTGGAATACTCCCTCCAGTAACTAGGTCTATTGAGAGGTATTTTAGTAATTTTAATAATCCCCGCATAGATGAGACCGGATATGCTAAAAGAGCGTATAGTGAGACCATTAGCTTCAGAGATGATGATACCTGGATGATGCTAGGTCAGTCTTCGAACTTAAAGTCAGAACTCGATTCAATTATGACCACCTTTACTCAGGATGCTTATCAGGTCATTAAAGATCGTGATGATTTGGAGCAGATAATGATGGCATATTTTAAATTGATACTCTCTGGTGAGGAGTACTTAAAGATTAATAAGTTGGATGTAGATTCAGGACTTTTATTTATTTCATTATGTGAAGAAAATATGGTTCTCGAATATTGTGTTGAACGTCCGTATATATTCAGAATACATGAGCAATAAGCAACCGGTATCACACATTATTGACATCAGTAAGCTTCCCGTTGAGACGAGTTGGTTATCAGTCAATATTTCATCGTTTTTTAACTCACTATACCTGGGGTATTTACGCAGATACAATGATAAAGGGTTGAATAAGGAGTATTTGGACTTTTCGGTCGGTGAGAGGGGGACTCGAACCCCCGGTACCTATCCAAAGGTAGCACACTATCGATTTACGTTAACTCAATATTCATAGGACTTCGGAATCTCTGTCGATTCCGAGGTGCTACTTCGCAATATTGCGAAGTAAAAAGTTGCGGTCGTTCATCATTGTTCTCACTTTTAGAGGACATTTTTATTCTCTTCAGAATCATAAAGCGATCTCTCCTTGGCCCTCTAGTAACTTTACACCTGCACTTCTGTGTGAGTCGTCAATTGACGGGGCTAAGGTATCCCTCTTACCAGCCTTTTAGATTTTTGAAGTAATTGCGCTTCATTTTGACTTCTGACCTAAAAAGCGCAACTCGCCTCATTGTTTAGTGATTTGATCATTAGCAGTTCTCGATAATCCCATACTAAGGAATCTAGCGCAGGCCGATTTGTCTTCATTTTGACTTCTCTTGGTGTGTTCTTTCTCATTTCAATTGAGTGCGCGGATGAGCTCTGCTCAGACGCTCCATCTTGCTTTAATCTTTTATTTAAATAGTTAGAATATACTGGTATGGTTGTCGTTTTTTCCGGAATCCCCTCTGAAACGCCCATGTTTTCGTTGACTATCTAAAAATGGACTTCGGAAATTTTTTCCGTTGGAGATAGTCGGAGTCGAACCGACGACCTTCAACCAACTATACATAGATACGCAATCTCCTGATGCCACGTAAGCACTGCACTTCGGAATCTCTGTCGATTCCGAAGTCTTACTTCGCAATATTGCGAAGTAAGAAGTGGTCTCCATGCCCCATTTATTGGGATCTTATTATCTTCGAACTAAGGTTACCTACTGAGAACTTCTGAGCGAGAAGCCCTCTGCACTGAGAAGTTTCTCCCGCAACCGCGGGATAACCCTTCTGAGAAACATAGCTCTGAAAAACTGATTTTCAGGACGATATAAGAGAGGTTCATTTCCCTCCCGTAGAAATGGCGGTGGAAAACCGAATCCAAGCGACCGAAGGGAGCTTGAGCAAAGGTTTGTGCATTAAAAAACTAGTCGCTGAGGAACGAAGCGGCCGTGGTTTTGAAGTTTTATAGGTTCCCCGCAAGCCGAGGAACGAGGCGCAGCGGAACGCCGACCAATAGCCTAAACACACCTCCTTTTTCACTTTGGATGAGAAGGAATAAGTAGACTCTTTCCGATTCCAGCATTTCCTATCTTTAATTCATGAAATCTCTCACCTCTATCCTTTTCTTTCTGCATACTGCATTGTCATTCGCGCAAGTGCCTTATACAAACGTTGCAAACTACATCTGTCATAATTCCGACCCGTCCATTGAAGTTGTCGGCAATCATTACTTCATCGCCAATATAAATAATAGCATCTCTGAAGAAATTTTTCAATTTGTCAAGTGTGACACACTTGGTAACATACTTGACACCCTAACTCTGAACTATAGCTCAACTGAGGATTTTGTAACGAATTGTAAAAAATGCCTGGAGTACCATGATGGAGCACTGTACCATGGGTTTATTAACGATCTTGCTTTTGTGCCTTTCGATACTGGAGTTGTCGTATTCACTAAGATTAAGCCCGATCTTTCTGACACTATTAAAACTCTAGTATATAATTCCAATAGAAGAAATCTCCTAGGTCTAACCGACATGGAGTTTGATTCAGATTCCACATTTGTCTCTTGTATGTTTCGTACGTTCATTGCCGGAACTGACTCTACACTTCCAGGCTATTACAAAACTGAAAGTCTAATTACTAAATTGGATACTAATCTCAATGTGCTTTGGGAACTTAGCATTCCAGATCCGGATTCTAGTCGAGATTATGGTCATTCCCCCTCCAAAATAATCATCAACAATGATGGCACTGCTTTTATTATTGGACCCGACCATGCATTTCACGTTTCTTCATATCGAGAATCATTTGTTGCAAAAGTCAGACTAAGCGATGGCCATTTACTCTGGAGAAAAACCTTTACACATCCGCGAGGTTTCAGAGGCATGTATGCAGCGGATAATGGTGATGGCACCTTGAGATTCGTCAGGAGCACTTATCAAAGCACAGGTCAATTTCACACATTACTAAGTGTGGGTATTATAGATACTGCTGGAAACATCTTAAATGAAAAGGAGTACGGTTGGAAGAACTCAATTATTGTTAGTGATGATCTAATCAAACTGGACGACGGGAATTTCTATTGTAGTGGCGAGTATCAAAGAAATCGTGGTTTTGGCTTCAAATTCTCACCAAACTTAGATAGTCTTTGGATGGTTAATTACGATTATCCATTTAACGTAGGATTATCTGTTCCGGATGCATTTATTCAAGACTCAAGCGGCATGATTGCACATACTGGATGGACCGTTTTAACCATTGACAGTGTAACGGATGTTTACAACTGGTTATTCAGAGTAGACACCCGAGGCTGCACCGTTTCAAATTGTGATATCAGTATCTACGAGCATACACAGTTAGATCCTCGATGGAGGGGATTTCCAATTCCATCTACAGGGCCGCTTACTATTGATCATCCTGAATTGGCCCGTTTTGGAAGCGTAGCTATTCAGGTTTTTGATCTTGCCGGGCGAAAGGTCTATGCACAAATACACGACTGCAATCAAGCCATATCCATAAACATTGAAGCACCTGGACAGTACCAAGTGCTTATTGGAGACGAAAACCTCAATGCATTAGGCCTTTTAAAGGTTGTGATTCAGTAGTCATTTCATATTCTTCTCCAAGGATGAATTGAATTAAAGCAAGATTGAATAGTTCACAAAGAATCCCAAGGAGTTCAATGGCCTTGGTCCAAGGTAAAAACCATACTGCCCTCTAACCGGTGAGTACTCATCTGTGAATGACTCATCCGCATTCGAATAGGTAGTCTTTTGAGTATTGAAACTCTGGAAGTACACACTAACACCTAAACCAATCGAGGAACCATTCTTCAAATACCTAGCAAGGGAAATTTTATTATCAAATCCCACAGAAAGCTTGCTAATGGCTCGTTCATTTGGGTATCGTGTGGCAGACAGTGAAGTTGTAGCAAGAAGTTCATTACCTTCTTGAGGCACCCAAGAGTGGACTTCTTTATTCATAACTCCCATACCTACATGAACATCCGAAGAAAAGCGCAATGCATATTTCTCTCTACTTCCTAGAGGTAATTCAGCACCTAGGCCAACATAAAGAGAAGTGAACCACAAATCATAGGAATACACCTCAGTTTCCCTAGTTGATGCATTAACATGAATGCCTCCATTAACTGGACTAATCCATTCTCTTCTATAAAAGTAGCCAGGATAATATGGGGTCGCTTGATTATTCCAACTAATCAATTGACGTAAGCCAAATCTCAAATAAACGTGCTCAACTATCCTATGACTATATGTAATGTTCAACACAGGCCCATCTCCATAGCCTCCCGTTTCCTGGTCATACTCATTGAAAAAGTATATATAATTTCCAGGTACTGGCTGAGTCGATCGACTAGGAGTCTCTGTAACCACAAATGAATTCTCTCCATAGGTTCCTGGTAGCCTCATAGAATAATTAAGCTCTATGGTCAATGAGTGTGAGCCTCCTTGCCCGTAGAGACCTAGACTAGTTAATAGCAAGAATACCCCTACTAGTCCTTTCACGCTGAATAGTCTACCAATTTCATTCATAAGTTTCTGATCTGAGGTTTTATAGTTGGGTTTTGAGTCGATTTAATCTTTCTGCTTTAAAGGCAACTCAGTTTTAAAGTCCGACTCTAAAGCTAGAACTATCACGAACAAAATACCAAGTTGTGTCAGAATTGTGCTGACGGGTTACAATCTTGAGCGGAGTGCTTGATTTTTCGACTGACCAGTCGTGGACTAACGCTATGAAAGGTTATTAAAAAAACGCCACCCAACAACACCTATACGCAACGCCCTTCGGGACACTGCGCATAACCAAACTGTTATGTGCTATTTGAGAAAATGAGATTAGCTATATTGACCACCATCCCATTGCAGGCATGTATAAATAATCAAGGCAATCGAAAAAATAACATTACTGGCATGTCAGAGTTGCCCACATTTAAATACAATCCCAATGCAGAAAGACTTGGGATAATTTCAAAAGAAAATACAACTTGCCCAGTGTGCGGACAAGACCGAGACTACCTTTATCAAGGGCCATTCTATTGTATTGACGATGTTGAAGGTATTTGCCCATGGTGCATCGAAGACGGTTCAGCAGCCAAAAAATATGACGGCGAATTTCAAGACGCGGCCTCTTGCGACACAGTAGACAACGAAGAATATCTGGTAGAATTGACAACAAGGACGCCCGGATACTCAGGATGGCAGCAGGAAAGATGGTTGAGTCATTGCGGTGACTTTTGCGCACTAAAAGAATATGTTGGCTGGACTGAAATAAAGGATCTACTAGAAGAGCTTGCTGAAGACCTCAACGAAATCAAAGCAGGCTACAAATTGACACAAGAAGAACTAGAAAGGTATTTTGTCCATAATGGTCGTATTCAAGGTTATTTGTTTCAATGTTTACATTGCGAAAAGCACCGGCTGACCGTCGATATGAACTAACCTTCGGAACGGTGCGCAACAACTTATCTAGCTTATTTCGGGTGAACCGCTGCAAGCACGGCTTGAATTACGCAGCTTTCTTTCATCTCCCTATCTCTCTTACTTCCTTGCATGAATTCTACGCTCAAAAGGAAACGTATAGTCAAATTGAGCTCTCCGCAAAAAAAGGTTTTTGGGGATTTGATGTATTGCTAGATCGGAGACAAAAATGAGCAGTCCGCAATCGATACGTCTTCATCGTTTTCGTAGCTTTATCTCACCGCTCTATCTCTCAATCCTCTTCATAACAAGGACACTTCCGAGGTAAAGCCTAACAAACTTGATTAAATCATCGAGTTAACTACTATTGAAAAATGAAAAGGATAATCGCCCTAATAATCCTGTCAATGTCGGCTTTTCCAATAAAGGCTCAGACGGACACTGTTGAAATTGTGTTTAACGGATTCTATGAAGTGCGCGAAGGCTTAAATGGCGACAAGTACTATTCATTGCTTTTTGACTCAACATATTACGAAAGTGAAAATCTACAATTCATAAGGACTCTTTTATTAGGCAATAAAGATGAGTTAGCAGATTCTCTTGTTAAAGGCCGAACGTATATAGTAGTAATTCAACAAAAACAACAACACCGTTTTGGTTGCTCGGACAACTTGATTATTATTCGTTCAGGCCGTATCTCGACAGACCAAGGAACTTTATTTGGCTCCGATTTTCTGGAAAAACAAAAAGTGATTGCGAAAGAAAGTTCATGTGAATACAAAGCAATTGAAGATTACTACATACTTGAAATAACATATAAACCCGGTGGCTAACTAAGTGAGCTGCTCTTTGCCCAAACCAATCAAACCGTTTCTGGGCTTCTATGTCGAAATGTAATCGAGTAAAAAATAGCAGAGGAATTGAAAGGTGAAAAAGACCTAACCTGCGTTCACGGACCTAAACTTTATGATTGTCTGATTGAGCCAATAAAAGAGACTTACACAAGCTCTGTTGATAGTTCGAATTCTGGACCGTCTTCAAAGAAATGCCAAACAGGAGTGATTATAGGATAATCTTCGAAGAGACCGAAGGCTCCTTTGGACAGGGAATGGTGGGCGACAACGGTGACCTGTTTGACAGAAAATTTCAACAAATTGCCTAATTCAAAGTATGAGAATTCCAGATGACATACTAGATCCTTTGAATTGTGCCTTGAATGAATCGAGACTAACGCAGTTCTCTCTTGACCGAGAATTGAAAAAAGTTACGATAGTCTTGGAAACTGTAGCAATGAACCAAGATGGAACAATCCCGGATGACTCAAGAGTGGTTATAACTTTCCATAATGTGTGTCGGTTAGCGGGTAAACTGAAACATGGAATTTGGAATGATGAATCTGCCAGAATTGAAACCTTACAACCAGAAGAATTAACCGAAAGACTACGGAACTTCAATGGTCATACGATGTATGGCTGGGATTTCATTAATGTAGAGAACTCGGATAAAGAATTTCAGAAATGGGAAGCCGATGCAAGCTTCGATTTAGAATTATCCGATTGCAAAAAAGATGTGAATACAATTGACATCTTTTCAGAACACTACAGCCAGAAATCAAAAACTCTTGACTTAAGAGTTTGGTTTGAAGAACTTGATTTTCGGTCGATTACCGGTCTACCTATGACTACTAAGGAATTTATTGACCGAGGGATTCGAGGTTGGAATGCTGTGTACAACGGTCACAAAGGAATGACGAAGGTTTCCGGAATAGTAGCTGCAGGTTCAGACGAAAAAGAAAACAACAATACCCAACAAAAAGGGGCTAATCAAGCTAGACATTTGCATAAAACGCAAGGTAATCTATTATTAAAATTTTGGTCACGGCTCACTAAGAAGTAAGTAAAATGCTCCGCTTAACTCAACCCCAACTCGCAGCACATTGAAAAATGAACAAACAACTCACCCTAACCACCACCCTATCAACCATCGGCTGGTTACTCCTCAGACTGACTATTCTGAATGTCGTCATCCTGATCGTCGCATTCGCTCTAGCGGCTGCACGTAACCTTTTTGAACCGACAGACCAGTTTGTGATGACGTTCCCCTTTCGACTTTACGTGGCGACTCTCTTCCTGACAAACTTGGTTTATATCATCGGAAACACCTTCGAGTCCATTTATCTCCGACTTTGGGATAAAGCGATTAATGTCAGAGATTTTGAGAAGAAGTTTTTCAAAGCGGGATTGGCAATGACGTTGATTGTCAATGCCACAGGGGTGGTTATGTACGTAATAGATTACCTCGAGTGATTCGAATAAAATGAAAGACGGATACCAATTCATAACACAGCCCGATGGAACCTCAAGAGAGATCGACTGGGAAGAGTTAAACCAACTCAAAAAAGATATCCTTTGGTTATACGACGAGAATTTCGGCGAGAAATACGGTGTCTTTGTTCCAGAATACTCCTTTAGAAGTAATTATTGGGAATATTTGACCCTGAATGGAGACAAGTGGTTTCAAGAAGACGAAAAGGCATTCTACCGTACAGGCTGCTTGATAATTCTGCTCTACTTCTGCATTGAGTACATCGATATAGAAGCTGGAAACCAACGTGTTTTTGAAAGAAGCACACTCCCAGAAATCATTAGCTATGTAAACGGTTTTCAGCCAAATACCGAAATTGAAAAATCGATTAAAGAAAAGGTTCTTCTTGGTCTAGAAATATCGCTATCGATGACGCCAGAAAATTTAAGAGATTCTGATTTTGAGCATGAAAGGACTGCCGAGTTTTATAATGGATCACACGAATTAACTGATAGGGTTATCAGAAAGTATTACGAAGAGATCTTAAGAAAGTAGACGCATGAAACTACACCTCAACCAAGGAATCAACAATCTGAGATTCGGAATGACTCGCACAAAAGTTGAAAGCATTCTTGGACAGCCAGACAAAATACTTATCGACCCAGATGATGAAAATGAGTTGATTTGGGAATACTCAGATCAAAAGCTAAGATTAACTTTTTATCAGAACGAAGCAGACAGACTCGGTTACATCCGATGTTCAAATTCCAATTTGACCATAAAGGGCCTGCAGATTATAGACAAGAAAATCGTAGACGTTCAAAACCAGATTGACTCAGATCCTGATGCGTGGGAAATAGAAGAGTATCATTTCTTCAAAGTCTATTTCCTTGAACAGTATTGGCTGTCTTTGCAGGTCGAATACGAAAGGGTAACCGTCATTGAACATGGAGTTCCTTTTAAAAATGACGATGAATATGACTGGCCAGATGAAGACGATTTTAGCCTAGTGTCATAATACATCTTGCACGAAATAGAATTGCATCCGACTTCAAGTATTGTCTTTTAGATCTCGTGAAATCGTAAGATCCATACCTCAATCACTATAGAATCTAAGTTTATTGAGCTTTCTAACCGGGAGGTTAAACTAAAGAATGCGAACCTTCCCACACCCTTTCCGTACCTTACCCCTACCAAATTTCAACCACCATGAAAAAGCTAGCGGTACTTCTCGCATTCACATCACTCTTAGCCTGTAACCCAACGGATAAGTCTCGTCAGAACGATACAGAAACTTCCAGCGAATTGGTGAGCGTCACCCCCGAGACTTTCATCCGTGCCGAAACAGATCGCGCTTTCGCCGAAATGATTAAAAATGCCGGCCAGACCAACGCTTTCTACCATTTCCGCCGACCTACTCCGCTCGACAAACAATCCGTGATTCGAATGAATAGAGACGTGTTGTACTCCGGTGGAGTTTTCGATGCGCGTGAAGGTCTGGAAATTACCTTTCCTGAAATGCCCGATGAGCGCTATGCCTCCATCTTCATTCTGGACAACGACCACTACGTGCAGGAGTTGATTTACGAACCCGGACAATACACCATCCAAGGCAACACGGATTTCCTGTACATCATCATCCGACTGCAAGTCCTCAATGCTGGCGATACTCAGGAAATTGAAATGTTGAACAACCTTCAAGACCAATTTGTGGTCCATTCCATATCTAACCAAGAATTCCCTGAACTGACATGGAATCTGAATTCCCTCGATTCACTTCGTGCGGTGTATAACGAGGAGGCCACTGCGTATTCCAGCTGGAAGGGAATGATGGGAAAACGCGGAGAAGTTGACGAAAGCACACGTCACATTGCCGCGGCGGCGGCATGGGGACTATTACCCGAGGAGGCAGCGACCTACCTGAATTTCAAGCCTGAAAATCTCACGGGTCCAGGATGCTATTCCGCTACTTATACGGTACCCGAGCACAACGGCTTTTGGTCCATAACTGTCTATGGAAACGACGGCTACATCACATCCGAAAATTGCCTTCTTAACAACTCCAATGTTCAGCTGAACGATGACGGTACTTTTACGGTCTACTACGGTTCCGAGGAAGAATGTGGAGACGTGCCAAACAGGCTCGACGCACCTGAGGGATGGAATTTCCTCTTCCGAGTTTACCTGCCTGGCGAAGAGGTACTTTCTGGCGAATACGAGCTGCCGGAGGTTCGGAAGACGGTTGCTTCTGTTGAATAAGCTCTATGAGATTACCCGCTATTCCCTCTTTCGTATCTTGAAGTACAAATAACACAATATGCCGCTCTTCAAGGACCCGAAACGCCTGCAGTACATTCTGATCGGATTGCTGGCGTATATGAATTTCTATTCACTCCGATTTGCAATACTGGAGTTCGGAAATTTTTACGAGTATCAGATACTTCAATTTGACTTTGAAAATTTCGAGTCATTCGTCTCCTATTTAATCAATGCCTGGTTTGCTTTCTCGGTGCTTACTTCCTTGATTGTCATGGCAAGCAAAAGGAAGTTTTACTTGAGCAGGGCCTTAAAAGCCTACATGTTTTGGATTGTCATTCACCAGTTAATTGTTTGGGTGATTTCCACGATTGACCTCAGCACTACCTACTCTGCTGCACTCGAAGGCTACCAACAAGCTCAGGAATTTGGAGGTGAAATTTCCTATCCATTGTGGCAACTTGTTCTCTTTCTATTTAACAATTTGGTCAATGATGCAATCATGGTGCTTGGCCTCATCTATGGGTTTACTCAAGTAAAGGTTACTTCGGGACATCATTACACCAAAGTGGGACTAGGATCGCGGTTCTTGAACAGAGTTTTCGACCTAATTATCATCTTGTTCTTTGCCTATCGATACGATATGATAGAAACGCCGTGGCTCATCCTGCCCTTTCCTTTCTTCTATTACTTCACGCTTGAATACGTGTTTCGTCAGACCATTGGAAAACTTCACAACGACGCATATGTGCATCATGTGGAAGAGGGTTGGACACCAGCACAATCGAGAATACGCAATGCCCTTCAGAGAACGCTGTGCAGGTTCATTCCATTCGAGGCGTTTTCGTTTCTCTTCACATCCAACCATGTGGGCTGGCACGATAGATTTTCGAAGACGAGGGTTGTGGGACCGAGCAGAAAGGGAAATACTGAGATTATTGATATGTGAGAGATGTGCTCATTAACCTCCCCTTCTTTAGTTCGAAAGAGAGAGGCTTCAAGACATTCGGATTTCAAAACGAAATGTACCTTTAGCTGACAACGAAAAACTCGCTCTCTGTATCATGAAAACAAACTTTCAAGGTCTAACCGTCAACGAAAGACTCCACGCTGTTGGCTTGATGGAAGAGTTCGACCAAGTGAAGAATTCGGATAAGATCAGGGCGGCGGAGATTCTAAGGCAGATTGAAGTTGATGAGGCGTCAATCGAACAGATTCTCTCATGAAAATTCGACAGATTCTTACTTACACCGCTCATCGGCCGTGGGAATTGCCAAAAGGAGATTGGAAATTCTATCAGGAATGGAACGATGCGATATTTCTGCATTACAAAGTAGACAAGGCGGAACTCAGGAAGCATGTCCCTGAAGAGCTCGAAATTGATTTAATCAACGGTGATGCTTGGGTTTCTGTAGTCCCCTTTACGATGGAAAAACTACGTCCTCGCAACTTGCCCTATTTCCCTCCTATATCTGATTTCCACGAAATCAATATTCGAACATATGTAAGATCTGGACACAAATCGGGTGTCTATTTTTTGAGTATTGAAGGCGGAAATAGAATTTCGTGTAAGCTTGCCAAAAAAATATCTGAACTTCCGTACAGGTTCACCAGTATAACTCGAACAGACGGCAAATACGAGTCCTATAATGAAGTCTATGGCGACTCGTTAAAACTTCAATTTGAAGTCAATAAAAGTCATGTCCCTAAATCTGATTTCGACAACTGGCTCACCGAGAGGTATGCACTTTTCCAAGACTCAGGTGAATCTATCAATGCGTTTGACATCCATCATTTAGCCTGGAAAATTCAGGATATCAAAATGATTAGATTAGAAATTAACTACCCTCGTTTCAATAACTTGATTCATAATAAGCCCGATGTCGTTCAATACTCGAAAGGTGTGCAGGTGATTGCTTGGGAGAAGATGAAGTCCACACGAAAAACACTTGAATGAAGTACGTCTACTCCCTCATTATTGCTACGTCTCTCTTCAGCTGCACGACAAAGTCCACACGGCCCACAGAGCCGACAACTCCGACCATGCTTGGGTATGACAACCTTCAAAAAACTATCATCATAAGATCTGACGAACCGATAGATCTTGCCACTTGTATTGAAGAGCACTCATATCCTCCACATTTGAATCAGGACATCTATTGGAATTTACCAGACACTTCTGATTGGGGATATAATGCGAAGAGCACCATTGCGATTAAACATTCGTTTGATTCAATTGGAAGATTAGGAGAGTACTACTACAGGGGAAGTTTAATTTCTGGTGAGTATCCTCTATCCTATAAAATAGAATATGCAACGCAAGGATCTGATGTTATCGTGAGATTCGAAGATATCTTTAATCGAGAAGAGTATCTAGTCGATTATTTCAAAGATGGAGGTGTGAAGCAAATTCAAAAACGGGACTCTACCGGGCGGGTAGTTGAAGTTCTTGCGGTTCAACCTATCAACTGATTGAAGGCTAACGTGAAAGTCCGCACCGAAACCATTTCCGAAATCAAGCTCAACTCAAACAACGAGCTGCACCTCGTACTGGAGAGTGGTGGCCGACCTGATTATCAGTACATCTATCGTACTGCCACTGGTATATCCTGGCTAAGCGATTCTACCTCTTTCAAAGTTGGGCCACTACGAGATTGGAGCGTAGAAGAAGCGTACCGACATATTGTTAATTCGGTTGCCCAAACCATGAATCTCCAACTTTCCTTTTCCAGTGAAACCGCTTGGCATAATATCCCTGAAGAAGAACAAAGAGCAATTGAGCGGAAAAATTCGAATCAATCATGAAAACCACTCCCCACTTCATCGCTCAACTCTCCTATCTCCCCACCGGAGATGGCGGTCGACAAACACCCGCCCGATCTGGCTATCGACCACATATAGAGTTCGATCACATTCCTGGAAAGCGAACTACTGGAATGCAACGTTTTATCGGACAAGAGTGGGTTGAACCTGGTCAAACTGTAGAAGCAGAAATCACCGTAGTATCTCCCAAATTCTTCTCTGGGAAAATACAGGTTGGAGATACGTTTACTTTTGATGAGGGGCCTCGTGTGGTCGGAACGGGGGTAGTGAAGGAAGTGGTGGATGAACGGTTGATGAAGAAAAACTAAATCTATCTCATTTAATTATGGCTGTGCCTGTATTCACCTCGATAGAATATGGGTATATCAGACGCTAGGGTCCATCGAATGGAATTTAGTAGTACAGGTCTGGTTCGACAAAGATGGCCTACCCAATAAGGTCTGGCATTCATATCGAGGTGAAGAGAAAACGTATATGGTAGAAGTAGAACGCTGGGATTGATATGATACACCCAAAAAGTCCAACCCAAACGTAATTCTGTATACGTTAACCGGGTTGAATCAATCCGACCTTTGTTTCATTCATTAAAGACCCAAAACAATGAGTGCAAACAAGTTTGGAAAAGAAGGATGGACTCCCAATCGCATAAAAGACCTCAGCGGCAAGACATTCGTCATTACTGGAACCACCAGCGGAACAGGCTTTGAGGCAGCCCGTATCCTTCTCTCAAAAGGAGCGAGAGTAGGAATGCTCAATCGCAATCCTCAAAAAGCGAAAGAGATTACCCAAATCCTGCAGCAAGAGAATAGCAAGGCAGATATCATCAACATCCAAATTGATCTCGGAGTACAGGCTTCCGTCAAGCAGGCCGCTGCCGAAGTGCTACAATCTATAGATCGAATTGACGCCTTAATGTGCAACGGAGCTATTGCTCAAGTTCCCACCCGAAAACTCACCAAAGAAGGATGGGAAAGTCAAATGGGCGTAAACTACTTCGGACATTTCACTTTGCAAGCTCTACTCTATCCTCTCATCGAGAAATCTCAGGGTCGAATCGTGACAGTCGGAAGTTTAGGATACGATATGGGACTCAAAACCATCAAGTTTGATGACCTAAATTGGAATGAAGGCTATACGCCGAACAACGCGTACAGTCAGAGCAAGCTTGCTCAAATCATGTCGGCATACGAACTTCAGCGCCGTCTCGCCCTCGCAGGAAAAACCGCGGTAAAAGTCTATGCATGCCACCCTGGATCTTCGCGAACCTCACTCATCAAAACAAGCGGAAGCTTGCTTATGCGAATCACTTTTGGATTGATGAAGCTGTCACCTCTAACCCAACCTGCAGAGAAGGGCGCGTATCCAGAATTGATGTGTGCAACCGAAGAAGACCTTGACCAAACAGCATTCTATGGACCTACAGGTAGAAGTAACTGGGTTGGTCCGGTCGGAGCTCACCACATAGAATCGCATGCTAAAGATGAGGCCGTGGCTCAAAGGCTATGGGATCTCTCCGTAGCTGAAACTGGTGTTACTTGGAATATATAATTTGAAAATTCAAATCGGCTAGACATGGACATTCTAAAAGTTGCGACAGATTGGGCAAAAGATGAACTCGTTTCAACCTCGTTCTTTGTTTTGGTTGGACTTGCATTCGTACTGATGAGCATTGGATTCTGGCAGTTTGGTAAAACTGATTTAGCGCGTGCATACATCATTCCTATGTTGGTAGCAGGATCCTTCCTGATGACGGTCGGAATTGGGCTCTTCTACACCAATAAAACCCGGATTGCTCAGTTTGAGATGGCCTATGCAGACAGTTCCCCCTCGTTCATCTCCGCAGAAATCGAAAGGACTGAGAGTACATTGAAGGAATACAAAACCATTGTGTTTAGGGCGATACCCATCATTATTATTGCGAGTGGAATTGTGCTTTACTTCTTCAATGCCCCACTCATCCGGGCAAGTATGATAACTACCATTGCCATGCTTTCTGTGATTCTTCTTATTGATGGTTTGGCTCACGCCAGAATCGATGCATATCACAAACACCTCATTCAGGCTCATAGTCAGCTTTAAACCATGCAGCACTTCAGTACACTATCATCATATCTGGAGTACTTGGAACTTCCAGGTCCTGAACACCCAATGCTCAGTGTTTTTACAGCCACAAGCGATGGTTTTTTGCCTTGCCCGAAGGAAAGCTCACCGCCCATTACAAACGACTGCTACACAATCAGCTTTAAGAAGATTGTGAAGGGGAATTTGAACTACGGACGGACCAAGTACGATTTCACCAATGGGGCTCTCTTTTTTATCGGCCCTAGACAGGTTTTACAATGGGATGATGCGGTCGTATTCGAGCAGATGGGGTTCTCCATCAACTTTCACGAAGACTTCTTAAAAGGAACGGATCTCGCACATCAGATCAGGAAATATGGATTTTTTTCCTACTCTACCAACGAAGCGCTTCACCTGTCGCCCAAGGAGGAACGTCAGATGGAATTAATCGTAGAGAACATTCATTTAGAATATCAGAATAACCACGACTCTTTCAGCAAGGAAATCATCATTTCACATCTCTCCACCCTGTTGAAGTATGCAGAACGATTTTACGAGCGCCAATTCATGAATAGAGCAGAGCTTTCAAGCACGCTCCTAGAACAGTTTCACCAATTACTGATCGATTACTTTGAGTCTGGACGGCTCGAAAAAGAAGGTATACCTAGTATTCAAGATATAGCAAGCAATTTGAACGTGTCACAGAGATATCTCAGCGATTCCTTAAAAAGAGAAACTGGCAAAACCACGATTGAGCATCTGCATAGTTACCTCATAGATGAAGCGAAGAATATGCTACTCTCTCCCACAAAAACCGTTGCAGAGGTGGCCTATGAGCTGGGCTTTGAAAACCCACCGTACTTTTCCAGATTATTCAAGAAGAAAGAAGGTGTGAGTCCAACAGAATATCGGGATAGGTATAGGATGAATTAAGGGCCAGACGTTAAGGACAAGGATCTTCACGGTTTTAGTATCTTCATGGTGCTCGAAACCCTAAGGGCAATACGCTCATTCTCGTTTTACTTCCTTGAAAGGATTGTTGGGTTACTTCAATTAATCCCCACTCTTATGAAACCTCTCTTCGTCATCCTTCTTCTCTTCACCAGCCTTTCCTCTCGCGCTGAGTATGTGGCCGTTCCTCTTTACCAAATGATACTTACCGCCGACGAAATCGTCTACGGCGAAATTATTGCCCTCGATTCTACGAGCTACCAATTCAAGATAGAAGGTGAAACTGTTGAAGATCGTGAGGTTATTACCGTAAGGCGATTTGAAGATTGGGCCTGCGCATCTCGCTGGACGAAATACGCCGTTGGTCAAAAGTTGTTGCTTTTCCTAGTTGAACATGATGGTGCTTACGTCACGATGAGCGCCGGTAACGAGGGTGAACTGCCCATTTTAGGTGACCATATTTATCTTCATCGCTTTAGCTCACCTATACTTCCTCGAATTCCCGATTCAGATGAGGGAGATGAGGATGAAGAAAGAGCTCTATCCATGAAAAGATACCCACTGTACGGCGGAAGGTTTCTAGGATACCAAGTAAGTCTCGAGCAGTTCTTAAAGACAATCGAAACGCTCAAAAATTGCGTCGAAGTAAAAACCATTGGGAATTATCACAGGATTACAGATGCTTCCTTTACATGCAGCAACGAAGAACTACAAGTGCTTTGTGAAGACGATCTAGTGCTAGAGACGATGGTGATTGAGTTGAAGGAGCGATACGCAGATTAACTCCAAACGTGTGTAGTATCTGAAGTGTTACCTTTTGCCTTCGACCAATGAGGAACAAGGCACGCATTTTGGCAAATTAGAAGTATCTTCTAGGTTCCAAATTGGTTCTCTGAACGTAATCCAGAATAGCCAACTGAACCCACGCCATGAAACTCTACAAGCTCATTCGGAAGCCCCCCTTCTTTCTTCAGGCGAAACACTACATCCGAAAGGACGAATCGCCCATGACAAGCGCTCCAAATGCCAGGAGAGCAGTTATCATCCCCACACTCCTCATCCAATACGGGAGTCTGCGCGATAAGTTTAAAAGTCTGCCACTCGTCGGCAAAGCATTCAAGAGGTCATTCATCGAGCTTTACAAGAGTGCTTCTCAGTTGAAACAAAACCCGCACTTAGGGAAGACACAAATCGATCCAAAAACGCTGTTAGAACTCGAGGCCTATGCCAGAGAGCTGGGCATTTCGAAAATTGGATATACCAAAGTGAATCGCGACTTCATCTTCAAGGGTTTCGAAATTCTGTACCCAAACGCCATGGTGCTCGGAATGGAAATGGACAAGGATAAAATGAAGACCAATCCGTCCGACGCCTCCACTACCGAAATCTGGAAGGCCTACTCTAACCTCGGAATTGCCGTGAACAAGCTCGCAAAGTGGCTCCGGGATAAGGGCTACAATTGTCACCCATCACCCGCCATCGGCGGCGATGTAATGATAACACCCGTTGCCCAAGATGCACACCTTGGCTATGTCGGCAAAAACGGACTCCTCATTACCGAAGAGTTCGGTCCTTCCCTACGCTTAGCAGCTGTTTTCTGTGATATTGAGAATTTACCGCTCACCGAACCCGAAGAAAATCCGCATAAGTGGATTCGTGAATTCTGCGACGAGTGCAATAACTGCGTTCACAAATGTCCCGGCGATGCAATTTTCGAGGAAACAAAAACGCTTGAAGACGGCTATCCACAGTTCATCGATCGCGAGAAATGCGCCCCACACTTCTCCAAAAACTGCAGCCAATGCATCTCCTCATGTCCGTTTATTCATGGGCATTACAACAAGATTAAGGAGACCTTCGAACGTCACCACGAAACGGAGAGCGCATAAAGCCGCAGCCTCATTAAAACCCAAAGTGGTAATCAACCCCTACATAGGCATACGTTCCTCTGAACCGATATATGCCTGAACTCGGTGCGCTGTTTTCCAAATTGGCAATCCAATACCTCCCGCGAAATTGGGTTTGCAATGAAAAACTAAAACCGGCATTAACGGTCCATTCGGCATCCCAAAAGGCAACGTCGTACCCAATATTTGGAGCCACATACGCATAAAGCGTGTAGTCATTCGCCGGCAGTATCTCCTCGTAGAAAACCTCCTTTTCATTCTGCCCATTTTCGTCGGCATACGTAATGGAAACCTCCACCGATCCCCTCGGCAGATGCGTTACCCCAGCCGCGAGGCCAATTGAAAGTGGCGAATCTCTAAATTGATACTGAAGGTTCACGCCAAAGTCAAGCTTGTAGAACCCGTATTCGGTCGACCGTGTGGTCGATTCATCATAATCGTAATTGAAGCCTAGGTCGTCCGTTTGAAAGGTGATCTCAAAAGTTTGAACTGGAGCAAGTCCAATGCCGCCGACAAGATCGATGACGAATCCGTGGTCCAACCAAAACCTCCGCTTCACCAAAAAGGAAGCCCCGGTTATTGTGCTTGATGTTATAGGGTATGACGATTCTGTGAATTCGAAACTCCCCGGAACGTGAAGTTCGGTGCGCACACCAGCAAAGAACGATTGCGCCTTCAATTGAGTTGTTGCCCCAATCAAGAGAACAAAAGAGAGAAGCAGTCGTCCGTTCAATACTGAATTCACTCTTTTCATCAAGCCTAAGTTGATAGATGCAGGTTGAAATTAGGCATAAAGTCTAATAAAGTGGAACATGAAACTCACAAGGAAGTTTGAAGTGAATCCATTTTCCCTTCCACTCGCCTTACCTACTTTTACCGGCCAGAATCGACACATTGCTCCAAGGACCTATGAAAGCCAGCATCATTTCATTATTGACTATCGCACTGCTCGCCCAAGCCTGCAGGGAACCAGCTTCGGATTACGGTCATCTTCGCGAGGGGGACCTCCTCTTCCAAGACCTCGACTGCGGACCTATGTGTGACGCCATTGAAACGGTAACCGAAGGCGTGGATGGAAAGGACTTTTCACATTGTGCCATGGTCGTAGAGCGCAACGATTCTCTTTTCGCCATTGAGGCTATTGGTTCCGGTGTGCAGCTTACCCCTATTGAAAAGTTCTACCGTAGAAGTGGCGACACTCTGGAGGTTAAGAACATCACGGTTGGACGTGTAAAAGCAGAATACACGTACCTCATCCCTCAAGCGATGCGATTCGCCACTCAGCAGGTCGGACAACCTTATGACGATCCTTTCCTGTTGAACAACGGCCGCTGGTATTGCAGTGAATTGCTGTACGAGAGCTTTAAATCGGCCAATGGCGGTGAGGACTTCTTTGAACTTTTTCCGATGACCTTCAAGGATCCTGGCACTAATGAGTTTTTCCCCGCGTGGACAGACTACTACGCCGAGCTAGGCGATAGTATTCCGGAGGGTGAGCCGGGACTGAATCCGGGGTCTATATCAAGGTCCGAACGCATCGAGATTATCGAATAAAAACAAAACAGCGCCCTCGTTTGAGTGCGCTGTTTTCATTTTAAAAATTGTGATGCAAACTCACCTGGGCTTGATTTTTGGCCCATCCGGCAGTGGTTTGACGCATCCAACCGAGCTGAACACGGAGGTTGCTGAGTATTCCATATCCAACCCCAATGTAACTTCGGTTTCGGTCGAAATACTGTCCCGGAAGCCTACCATTCGTTCCCGTTTCTCCATTGATGAAAATCTCGTTGTACAGCGCCGCATACACCACGCCCTTGTCGAGCTTGGTATCGTTAAATGGCACATTCACAAAGATGTTGTAGCGGTAACGGGTTCGAAAATCCTGACCTTCAACCCAGCGTTGCTCGCTTCTGAAGCGGTGCGTAAGGAGAACACGGTTTCCGAGTTTCTGCGGTATTAACGCCTCCTGGTAAATACGATGTTCCATGGAGGTGGCATCACTTTCACCAAAAGCGCCGGAGGTGATATTCGCATATCCAGCGGTGAAAAGGACGTTTGCGTTTGTGGGTCTATAGGTAACCCCCGTTCTTAAGAGCACCTGTTCTAAATCGCTACCGAAATCCCAAAATCGGAATTGATAATCCCCTTGAATTCCCCAGTTACTGTCTTCAAACTGTTTCTGCACGAAGTACATGTACCAGGCACCGAGTTGACCTTCATCAAACTCCGATTGGGCGTGTGTTGAGACCGTTCCCCAACAAACTATGGCAGCTAGAAAATATCTAATCGACTTCATTCTTTAAGTATTAGGAGTAAGCCGGAACTTCTCCATTCGGATAGTGTGGCCGGCTTACTCTAATTCGCAAATCGATTAGTTGCCAGCCGGATTGTATGGAAGAGAAGACTGATGGGTTACAATTCTGAGTTTCCCGGTCTTGTCTTTCACATATGCAAAGGTATACTCCACCTTGGTTTCATTTCCATTGGTGTCGGTAAAGTAGTAGTTCCCCATCGCCACGGCCATTCTACAGCTGTTGTTGATGATACCTACATTGTCAAACTTCACCTTTGTATACGGCTTGATGGCGAACCCTTTGTCTTCGGCATACGCCTCGTTACCACCTACGAAATACGACAAAGCCGCATCGAAACTAGAGCGGAACTGATCGTTAGATGCCAATGTAGGCTTGAAGAGTACACTACTCAAATCGTATCCGTACATATCCTGGATGAAGTCGGCGGCCTCTTTTGAATAGTCACCTTTCTCTGAATACACCTTGCCGATACGAACGATACCGTCGCCCCACATCTTCTGTGCTTCAACGACTTCGCGCTCTGTTATACACTCATCCGAATAGAGTAAAGCGGTATTGCTTTCTTCTGCTATTTCGATAACCGCTGCCGTTTGAGTGCTTGCGGAATTGGGTTGATTCGTACAGCTGGCAGATAGCACACCTGCGGTTCCAAGTGCGAGAATGTATGCGATTGATTTCCCAAAAGGGTTTGATTTCTGAAACAATGATTTCATGTGTCTTTCTATTAAATTTTGAATACGATGAACCGGATGGCAATTGCGAAGCGCAATGCAACCATCAAATTTGGGGTGTGACAAATTCGAGTGATATTAGAATCTCACACGTTCAAGAAGCGGTTCTTAAAAATGGAACAGTGACCGAATGGTCTTAGCGTACGTGCTCTGGTGGCACGTCTGGAATAGAAAGCACTGGGGCTTTGTAGATGATGTTGGAGTACCCGACAGATAGTCTAGCTTCGCCTTTCAAATGGTCTGCATTTGAAACCTCAACGAACTCACGGATTTCGTATTCCGACTTGTCGAGCTTCTCTTCGCCAACGAGCTCGGCATTCATAGAAATACCGTCATGCCAAGAATCGACGAACTTCATTGCGTCTTCGGCGGTCCAGGCTAGGACAAAAACTAGGGCTATGTACTTAAGAAATCTCACAGGGTCGTTTGAAATAACTTCGAACTACTTAACCTTGAAAGGTGAAAAAGGTTCTTACGGGTTGTAAATGTTTTTATTGATTTGATGTCAGCGCGTAATCAGTAGCTTTACGGTATGCTCTCTATTCAGCCCCAAATTCGAATTACGGATCCTCAACGTATCGACCGCAACGCTATACTGCGCGATATTGATGCTGGGATTCAGGTGATTGTGCAGTTCTCAGGTCAGACCTACACCCGGCGGTTGCTAGAAGAACTCAACGAACTTTGTTCTGAATTAGACGATAATTTCACCTTAAGATTTTACACATTGGGCCGCACGACCTACGACGGCCGCATACTTCGTTTTGTCCCGAATGTGAAGTCACTCCAAATAGATTCACAATACGAATCTACACATGGTGATTCCTTCACAGAACTCACCGAGCTAAAAAAACTGAATGTTGTAATCTCAGACCTCGCCCAGAAAGAAATACTTCAATCGGAAAATCTCAGAAGATTAGAGTACTTGGGAATTGGCAGCGTGAAGACCAAAGCGTTGAATCTTGAATATCTACGTGATTACAATGATCTCACTTCGCTCATGATAAACGGGCAAATCAAGAACATCGAAGCAGTAGGTTCGCTTCCGAAACTGAAGGAACTTCACCTCCATAGTCTTCCTAAAATTCCACTTCACTTTATTAATGAGCTGAAAGGACTGAGGAAGTTATCCATCCTTTTGGGAGGAAGAGAAAACATATTGGAAATCGAGGAGAATGAGATTGAAGACCTTTCTATTGATTGGGTGAGGGGCTTTAATAACTTGGATAATATTTCAAACTTCAGGAACCTAAAATCACTCAACATAGAAAATCTGATAAAGCTGAAAAGTCTTCATTTTGATGAAGCACTGCCTCGATTAGATTATCTAAGGATCTTAAATTGTAAAACGTTTGAATCTCTAACTGGAGTTCAGAATCTCCCTATACTCGATGAACTCAGGATAGTCGAGACGGCGCTCGATTTCGATCAATTCATGACTCAGCCTCTTCCTGAATCTCTGAACGAGTTGGCTTTCTATGCTAAAAGCGAAAGAGAGATCAAAGAGATTGGGAGGAAGCTGGAGACCTTGGGGTATTCGATTGAAAATAGAGTTTAAACGAAGTGCTACAATGAAAAGAATTCTTCCTCTCTTGCTTCTGGTCATATGCATGTATGGTTGCTCGAAAACGGCCGAGTTCAACCGCGTAATTGACTATTCAGAGCCGTTCACACTAACTAGGATTGGACAAGATTCCGCCTCAGGTTACGACGTCTTTCTTTCAGAGAACTTGCCATTAGAATCGGAGAAAAGCGAACGAATCAGGCGCTTCCTAAATACGCATTCGGATGGATGGAACACCAATATTTCGTCCATTATAGGCGATATGACGGTGTCCCAAGGCGACTTCCGAATGATCTATTCTGAGGGGGCGGAAAGTGTCAGTATTACCTATTTAGACAAGAATGGGCGCCCGACCCAATTGAGTAGGCGAATTGAACCAGGCGCTCTGGACTTTCTCTTTGATTGATGCAGTATATTGCTCTAATGAAAGCTCTCGTCATACTTTAACAACCTGGACTGCCATGCCCCAAAAAGTAAACCTCCAGGAGAAATTCGATCTCATTCAAGAGTATTGGAGTCCGAAAATTGTAGGTGAACTGAACAACCAACAGGTGAAGTTAGCCAAGTTCAAAGGGGAATTTGTTCGTCATACCCATGAACACGAAGACGAGTTGTTTCTCGTGGTTGAAGGGGTACTTTTTATCGAGTTGGAAGACCAAACGCTCGAGTTGAACTCTGGAGAGTTCGTCGTCATCCCCAAAGGCGTAGAACACAAGCCTTACGCACCAGAGGAAGTGAAGGTGATGTTGTTCGAGCCTGCAACAACGCTCAACACGGGAGATGCGGATAGCGAGATGACGGTGAGAGATTTGGATAGGATTTGATTTTCACGATTAACCCTACCTTTACTCTTCACCCAAATTCTGCCTACATGAAGCTCACCTATTCTTCCCTCCTGCTCTCCCTTACCCTCTTCGCAAATGTGCTCTTCGCACAAACAGAGGATTGGGTGACTATAAAGTCTGATGAATTCGGTTACATAGCAGACTTCCCACAAGAGCCCGAACCAAGCCAAACTGCTACTCAATCGGCGGTTGGTGAGCTTTATCTCAACATGTATATGTATGATGCCAGCAAGTCCGGCATACCCGATGACAACCTCATATACATGTGCTCCGCAACCGAGTATCCTGGAGAAGCTTTTGAGAAAAAGACGGAATCTGAACTCGACGGAATTTTCGACGGAGCCATTAACGGAGCCGTTACCAATGTTAATGGACGCTTGCTTTCGCAGGAGACTATAGAACTCCAAGGAATCGAAGGTCGCGCCGTGAAAATCTCTATCTACGACGGTCAGGCTTTCCTTTACATGAGGCTTTTTCTCCGCGGAAACAATCTCTACCTGCTTCAGGTAATTACAACGGGAGAGAACGATGGGAATTCTGATATTGATGCCTTCTTCAATTCATATCGATTCCTGGTCGTTGCCAACAAAAAGTAAACTGACCTATTCACGGGTCAAACCATCTCTGACCCCTTTTCGAACCACAAACACAATTCTCGAAATATGCTTCGTTCCACTATCCTTCGTTCCTCTGTCACGCTTCTATTCGCTTCGACAACCCTGTTGCTCACTTCCTCGTGTGCAAAGTCGGGCGATCAAGTCATCACACACGAAAACGGCTTTTCGCTTACCATTCCTGCAAGCATGAGGGAGTCTTCAGATTTAAATGAAGATGCCTCGCTTCAATATGAAAACATGTTCGACGACATCTATGTGATTGTTATTGAAGACACTAAAGAAGAAATGGAAGCCGCACTTTCTGAAAACGATTTGCTCGACCTCTACCCAAATACGTTGGAAGGTTTCACCGATCTCATCAGTGAATCGCTCGTTTCTTCACTTTCAAATGTGAATCAATCGCCAATTCTAGACACCACGATTAACAGTCTAGATGCCCGAATAATGACCATTTCGGGAACCTATCTCGATATTGACGGTTACTACTACCTCGGTTTGTTTGAAGGATCCGATCGCTATTATCAGGTGATGACATGGACTAGTCTCGACAACAAGGCCGAGCACACCGCTAAAATGAAGAACATGGTGTATTCCATGACCGAAATTTAATCCAACCAAAAACCGACCTATGATTTCAAGAGTGCACCCTTTACTGGCGGCTTTAGCCATGGCAACCGTATTAACCGGATGCGGAAACGATGGGAATTCTTCGAGTTCCTCTTCTGGGGCTACCAACTTTGAATGGACGCTTACAGAAGGAAGTCGCTATACCTATGACTACAGCCATACCACCGAAACGATGCACCAATGGGCCGCCGATGAGGAGCCGATGCGTGCCACCTTACTCATGGATGGAAGTATTGAAATCATAGGATCAGCGGCCGATAGAGGCAACTTGAACACCACAAATACTGTGGTGCGCATGATTGATTACAACGACGAGGGCGCTCCGGTGGACACCATGCTTCAAGAACTTCCATCAAACAGAATAGAAGGATTTGCGAGCAACGGTTCACTCACCGGCGACATGTCCGGCTTATACACCAACTACCTCTTCCCGCTTCCGCCAGATGTAATTGCACAAGGAGGAACCTCTACGAAGGCCTTTACCACGGTGGCAAAAACAGCCGAGCAGGACTATGACGCCAAGGGGACGAATACGCTAACCTTCACCGGCTTTGAGCAAATGAACGGCAGAAACTGCGCGGTGCTCACAGGAGACATCGTGTTCACCGAGGTTGCACTACCCGAAGGTGAGGTTGGTGAAAGAAGCTACACGGTTGAGGGTAAAGGCAAGTACTACTTCGATGTAGAAAACGGCCTCTACGTAAAGAGTTCGGTTGAGATCACCACACATATCTTCGTCAACACCAAAATACCAGAAAACGATGGCCGAGGCTACTTCATGGACCGCGTAACGGTGGATAGTTATGAGGTGAATTTGGGTGGGACGGAATAGGATTAGAAATGAGAGGAATCTTCACGACGCTATTCTGTTTACTTCTTTTCGGATGCTCGAATGAAAAGACCACTGAAGCAAGCAATAAACCTGTCGATGCTAATGTATTGAACAGTTCATCGGTTGTAGTTGAGAAGAGCCAAACTCAGCCTGACTTTCAGAAATACATAAACTCTCTACCTCAACTAAAACTCCCGTTTAACGCTAGCACTCAAACCGGAATAAGCATACCTGAAGAGTATGACAAAGAGGGTTTTGACAAATTCAAAAGTGAAAGAGCTTACTATCCTTATGCATTGGTATTCCAATCGGATAGTGCGGTTGGAGTTCTAGAAATAATTGTTGGCGATTTACTTGTTCCTTACTACACAATTTATAATTGGAAAGGTGAAAAAATCGAGTCCTTGTTCTTTTATGACCGAGCCGGATGGGATCCAGCTTATGAAGGAAAGGTCTATATTACCTTCAATGCTGATTTGTCCGTAGCAGTTAGAGACACTGTTCACCAATGGGAAGTAGACGTTGACGACTTCCCAATTGAGGAATCTAAGAAGACTACCACTAGCCTAACGACCTATATGGTAAGTAAAACGGGGCGCGTATCAAAAGTGATTGTAGAAGATGAGAAGAAAGTCGAACGCAACTTTGGAAGCGAAGTTAAAATTGATCAGGTCCAATTGAATGTCTTCCTTGACACACTCATTGAGCTTAGTGATCGACATCTATCTATTGCTTTATCGTTTGCCATGCACTGCTATCGAGAGTATGGAGTAAACATTGATGACTTCAAGGCTAAGTCAAAATCATTCGAGAAATTCAACTACTCGTTAATTGATCGTCCCGGAACTCCTGAGAACTTCGAACATCACATGGAACGGTTTAGCGAATTCGAAGAAAATCTGTCAGTTTTAGTTGATCAACAATCAGAAATTGAAAACGAAGCGCCTTCTCAGCAATTCATTGATTTACTCAATGCGCTTGAAAGCTCTCGAAACAGAATTACAGTGATTTTACAAGAGTATAACAATCTGATAAGCTCTGGTGATGGCTATATTGACTTTCCGATGTATGAATCGAAGTAAATTGGCGCTACATCGAATCTGATTCGACAGTTAAATCCTGCCCTTGAGAACGGAAATTTCAAAATGATCTTTATGAAACTTCTACTCCCTCTTGTATTCTGCTCAACCATCGCTTTCGCACAAAGCAATCCACGTGTTTACGTGACCGACACCTCTCTGTACCACCAAAGTCTAATCGATCATTGGCTAGAGCTCAATCCTAATTCACTCTACATTTCGCACGATACCATTGTTGTGGATGGACATGTGAATTCACCAATTCTATTGCCAACGGATCTTCCGCTGAACGAAGAGGTGCACTACAAAGGCGCTAAAGGTGATACCCTTTTTCAGATGCTAATCACTCGGCAGAATTATACCACACTCGAGTACCACATGCACGGAAGCATACATGGTGATGTCTACTTTATTCGTCAGGGCACCGCTGTAATCAATCCGGCATTTTATTTCGGTTTTGAGAGTATTTACAACGATGAGGAGGGAAATGCCTTTGGCATGATTCGCTATGATGTTCAAGATATCGAGTTCTCCGCGTCACTCGTACTTCCCATGGGCACCGATGAGTTGATGGAGTACCGTGAGTCGATGGACGGTTACAGTTTCAATCTGCGCTTTGTGAATCCGGCGTATCAGAAGAGTACTGAGCAATTTTCCTGTAAAGAATTCAGGTTCGCATCCGCCCAAGAGCATGCGGACACCCTCCTGTTTTTAATGCAGAGGATCCAGAATTCAGGTGGCAAAGCCAAGATGAAATGGGAACAAGCGTTCTTCTGTGCATTCCCAAGCTCATTTCACGAAATGATTGGTCTGTTTGGAATTGACGATATCCGTGGCCCTGGTCCGCTTTACGACTTTCAAGTCGGTGGTCCCGTTCTACGCCAATTCAACCAACTCGCCACCATCCCAGATTCCACGTTCTTCCACAAGTACATCTCCATTTGTGTTGAAGGAGAGTATCACGCCGATTTGATTCAAGGCGGTTTTGGAATAGCGACGAGAATTCAGAGCAAACCAGAAGCTTTTGTAAAGGCCCTCTCCAGCATTCCAGATTACAAGAGGTTGAGTGTGTTCAAATACATATTCGATGGCCCTGCTCCCGACAATGAGACCAATCAGGCTATTCTAAAAGCGCTCGACGAGGCTATTCGTCCGCACAGCGAAAGAGAGGCCGATATTCTCAACCAAGCGTATCGCGAAGTTGTGGAGAAATGGAAGTAAGAGAGGCACCGTAGACCTTCGAGGCTGATAAAATTAACACCGCCATAATTGGTTAATAGTCAGTAAAATGTGATATTTAGAACCACACATGACCACTGACCTTATGCGCAAGACTTTACTCTACTTGGCCTTTTTGGCTTCGCCTACACTTTTCTCTCAAACGACTTTCACCTCAGCTCAGAGTGGCCCTTGGAATGACGGAGCCTCTTGGGGAAATACGAGCCCCGGATCAGCTGGGACAGATTACCCAGGTACGGGAGATCATGCGGTGATTGACGGACATGCTATTACGTACACGATTAATGCGCCTGCCGATTTCGGGGATATCACCCTGCAGAATTCGGGTTCATTTATCACCGATGGAACAACGGGTACTATTTCATTCGACAGCTTCACACAAGATGCTTCTTCGAGTTTTTCTACCGCGGCTAACGCAGGAGCCATCACTTTTGATGCTGATGTGACGGTAAACGGAACTCTCACAGTCCAATCCATTCTAACCATCAATGGCGACTTCACCTTGGCTGTAGGAGGTACCACAACTATTCAGAATCTGGGTGTATTACGCGTCATTTCCTCATCCACCGCTGTTGAAGTGAACGCAGATTTAACCATTTCACAAGGTGTATTCGCGCTCAATGCGAATGGTTCCAACTCCATAACTGTGAATGCTGCCTCTGATTTTATCGTAGCTGACGGAGGATCATTTTACTTTGAAGGAAATGGAGCGGCTAACATCACCAACAATGGAAACATTACCGCGGAGCAAGGTGGTCAGATCATCAATAACTCTGGAGCCAATATCAATATTGACAATCAAGGATCTATCACTTTTGAGTGGGGATCCAGCTATTACGAAGGTGATGGTGTAAATAAGATTAGCGTCTCCACCAATCGTCCGACTTTTGAAATTGCACTTTCCTCTGGCGGACAATGGCGTCAGCTCGGGTCTCCTTTTGCAGATGGAACGACACTAAGCGTGTTATCAGGCACAGACTTAAACCCGAATGTAACCGCCGGGCAAAGGAATATGTATTATTGGGATGCAACGGTAGCCTCTGCGGGTGATAATGCTCCAGGTTGGACAGAAGTAACGAGCCTGGGGGATGCCTTTGATGGCGATGACGCATCGGGAAGGGCGTACAACATATACACTGGAGATGCGAATTACCCTTTTTCAAACAGTGGAGTGGTTTCTTTCGATGAACAACTCCAGTCTCCCGCACAATTTGACTTTACCACATACAACTCTAAAGACCCAAATGGTGATGGTTCTTCCACCGATCAAGGATGGAACCTAGTGTATAATCCGTACTCTCATTGGCTAGACATAGAGGATGTTTTCGACGATACAGATAATGACAACTTCACCTATGAAGGAGCGCATTTCTGGGACGTAAGTGCTGGACAGTATGTGGCTTACATGGCTAATGGAGAATCTTTGATTACGCACTCAAACGGACAACCCTCAGGTGCAACTGGTTCCAGACGCATAAGTCCGTTTCAAGCCTTTTGGGTCAAACTAGAATCTGGAAATGGAACGACTGAAACTCTGCGGATAAAGCACTCTCATTCTGCATTCATTGCCCCAGCAGACTACTACATGAAAAACTCTACGGTCGAATCTCGCATCCGACTAAACACCTTCGCTGTGACAGATTCAGCTTGGGATCAAGTTCTTGTTTCGATAGACCCTTATGCATCGGTTGATCGAGTTGGTCGAGAAGACGCCTACGACCGCGTTCCAAGCTTTGGTGTTCCTAACATGACGCTCTTGCATGCGGATGGCTCTCGCTTGTCGATTGACACACGTCCACTCGATTCAACCACCACCATACCCATGTCGTTCACCAATGCGGTTGATGGACAGGAATACTACATTGAGCTTGATAAGTCGTACTTCGACCAAACCATGGGCGCCTTCTTGGAAGATGTGAAAACGGGCACGATTCACGACTTACAGATTGGGGCTTATCGCTTTGCGTACGACGCGAACTGGGGAGGTGTTCGGTTCATGATATACCTTTCGAGAAGCACGATTGGTATTGAAGAATCTGTCGAGTCGCTCAGTGAAGTTTGGATCCATGACAATGTGATGCAAATTCGAAGTGAGCAAGCCTTGCGAGACGTTATTCTTGAAGAACTAGACCTTTCTGGAAGGCTGATAAGCCGTATGAACCTTGAGCTTTCCACCGGCGTAAATGAGATTGAACTTGAAAGAGCTAGTGCGGGTTCTGTTCGGCTTTATCGAATCATAGAACCCACCGGATCTGTTATAAACCTTAAGCACATTTGGAGATGAGCGTATTGAATAAGACCACACTCACATTCGCACTTTTAACCGTTGCCGGAACTGTGCTTGCATTTGCTCAACCGGGAAATCCGAGCACTCCAGCTCCACTAGGTTTCATGGAGGTCCTCTTACTTACTGGCGCCGCCTATGGAGCCAAAAAAATTAGCCAAAAAAGAAAATCATGAGAAAGCTATTGTCTTACGCCTCCATCCTCCTTATCGCTGTTTCCACGTTTGGACTGCAATCATGCGACGACGATTCTGGCTATGCCAATGTGACTATCCCACCGAACGAACAATTCCTGTTGGGAGAATACAAGACTGGAGGATTCCAAGTGAAGTTTTCCAACACTGGGGATGTAGAAGTTCAAATCAAGACCATCGATACGGGGACGAAGGAACAGACTTCTGGCTTTGGCCTCCCGGCTGGCTCCACACAAACGGTCAACGTTCGTGAAGGAAACACAGCTGTCATTGTGAACGACAACGACGAAGAAGCAGTGGTGAGAGCCTACCTCGACGAACAGGTGGAAGGCATGCGGTATGAGGCGTTGGGTGAGTAGTTAATCATTGGAAATTATATCTCACGTGGAATAACTCTATTTGGGACACGTTCTTAGGCATGCACCCTGCGTTTCTAAACATCGATTCACTCTTGGCTGAGAAGACGATATTGCATTAACAATTCGCGTAAATGGCCTGGTTCCTCCTCTTCGTTGTCGTACTCCTTCCCTTTTTCCTAAGTTTCTTCACTCGATTCTACGGGTCGAAAAATAAGAGGTTTGTATCCAGAGTATGGAAAGTGACGCTACTGTCCTTCGGCCTCATAGTATTCATCTTCATCATAGATGTGTTCAACCTGCGCTTTAGTGGGAAGTACACAGAGCTCATAGTCTACATAGTCTTCGAAATTACCGCTATTGTGTACTTCTTAAAAGTTCCCACGAACTGGAGTAAAATTGCCTTGGACTTTGCTCTTATCCCAACCTACTTGGTCGTGCTGTTTCAGATTGTGATCTATTCTCCACCCTCAGTATTTCCTCTTGATGATACATACTCTATTTCTACAAGAATTGAAGGGTTGCTGGCCTGTGGCGAGAGCATTTCAATCACCAAAAATCGATTGTGGATTTTCGTGGAGACTCTTCACAGCAATGATCCGTGTTTACGCAATGTGGAAAGCATAGACGTTATTGACTTCTCTCCAGAAAAACTTATCATCTACATCCATCACGACGGTGACCTCGACTCTGAGAATCCCTATCGTTATGAAGTGGAAAATGAAGGATATTGGTAACTTCCCCTCATGGCAGGACTCGTAACCATCGAAACAGATAGAAGCGTTGATAATTTCATCGCGCAGGTTGGCAATGCTTCCAAAGAAGCGGATAGCCAGGTCATTTTGAAAATGATGGAAGAAGCCACCGGAATTGCTCCCAAAGTGTGGGGAAACGATAAGGTGCCCGATTTCATCATTGGTTTCGGAAAGTACAGCTATACACGCAAAGGATCGAAGGAAGAGTTTGAATGGTTCAAACTCGGCTTTGCCGCCCGGAAGACAAAGCTCACGCTGTATCTTCCCGTTGACCTGACCCAAGAGCCGCTCATAGATGACCTCGGCAAATGCAAGATTGGCAAGGGCTGTCTGTACATCAACAAATTGGCAGACGTTGATCAAAACGTGTTAAAGCAGCTCATTGAAAAGAGCGCAACCAAGATGAAATAACCTCAGCCCGCACGTTCACGTAGCACCTTTTCAACATCTCCCAAACTCTTGTTCTTCGCTTTGAGCAACAGTAAGGTATGATAGAGCAAGTCCGCTGCCTCATTTAAGAACAGCTCGTCGTTGTCATCCTTAGCTTCTATTACCAATTCAACCGCTTCCTCCCCTACTTTCTGCGCTACTTTATTGATGCCCTTTTTATACAATCGATTCGTGTACGAGTCAGCACGGTCGTTGTCAATTCTATCCTGAATCACGGATTCCAATTGGTATAAAAACCTACCCTGATTCATTTCATCAAAGCAGGTATCGCTGCCGGTGTGGCAAACCGGACCGTTGGGAACGGCTTGTATCAGGAGGGTATCTCGATCGCAATCCAACTTCACATCTTTAACCTGAAGTGTATTTCCAGAGGTCTCACCCTTTGTCCACAATCGCCCTTTACTTCTGCTGTAAAAGGTGACCAATCCCGTTTCGGTGGTGCGTGTGAATGCCTCTTCCGACATGTAGCCGAGCATCAGCACTTTTTGAGTGTAGTAATCTTGGACTATGGCGGGAACAAGCCCGTCGCCCTTAGAAAAATTGATTGTCATCGTACTTGAATATTTACGTCTTTGAGGTACTTCTTGAGTTGAGGAATAGGTATGAGACCATCGTGAAAAATGCTCGCCGCCAATCCAGCAGATGCCCTAGTATTGTTGAACAGCGCTTCAAAGTGTTCTTCCGAACCCGCGCCTCCCGAAGCAATGACTGGAACACTCGATTCTCTTGAGACTTCATCTGTAAAGTCCAGCGCGAATCCGTTCTTCGTGCCGTCGTTCGAAATAGATGTCAGGAGTATTTCTCCTGCCCCGTGAGCAATAGCTTCTGCTATCCAACTCTTGGCAACTAGTCCGGTTGACTCTCTCCCTCCCTTCACGAAAACGACCCATTCGTCATTTTGAAAAGCAGCGTCGACAGCAACCACTACACATTGCGAGCCGAACTCGGTGGCAATTTCTGTGATCAGCTGTGGACGAAGAACTGCCGAACTGTTTAGTGAAACTTTGTCGGCGCCAGCTTGCAGGAGCCTGCGTGCATCCTCCACCGACTTAATGCCACCTCCAACGGTAAATGGGATGTCAATTTCTGCCGCGATTCGCTCCACCAGGGGAACCAGTGTTTTACGTTCTTCTATCGTAGCGGAGATATCTAAAAACACGAGTTCATCCGCACCTTCGTTGGCGTACTTTAACGCGAGCTCCAAAGGGTCTCCCGCATCGCGAATTCCCACAAAGTTCACTCCTTTTACTGCGCGTCCACCTTGAATATCCAAGCATGGGATTATCCTTTTCTTCAACATAATTCAACCAATTCCTTTAGTGTAATTCGTCCTTCATATATCGCCTTTCCAACAATAGCCCCCTCACAACCGAGGTTGCGCAATCGTTTCAAATCATCAACCGATTGAATGCCGCCGCTAGCGATGGGATGCACATTCGTTTCCCTCAAAATCTTCGCATACAGCTCAAAACTGGGGCCCTGCAACATGCCGTCCTTTTCTATATCAGTAGAAATCACGCTCCTTATTCCCGATTCAGAATACGATTGGATAAAGTCGATGACATCCCATTGTGTTTCATTGCTCCACCCCTGGGTAGCGATCTTCCCATTTCGACAATCTGCTCCGAGGATGATTCGCTCGGCTCCATACCGCTTTACCCATTCCAACACCGCATTGGGATTGCTCGCGGCAATACTTCCTGCGGTTATCTGATTTGCACCCGAATCAAAAGCGATTCTTACGTCGGAATCCGTTTTCAACCCTCCACCAAAATCAACTTTTAAGCATGTACTAGTGGCGATAGTTTCGAGCACTTTTTGGTTGATAATGCGCTTCGATTTGGCGCCGTCGAGATCAACCAAGTGAACGTATTTCAACCCAGCGGCTTCAAATCTTTTCGCCACCTCCAGAGGATTCTCGTCATACATTTTTGCGGTTGAATAATCCCCTTTGCTAAGGCGTACGCACTTGCCATCGATGATATCAATTGCTGGTATAATCCTCATAATCTCAGGAAGTTTAAAAGCAGTTGTGTTCCTTGAGTTGATGATTTCTCAGGGTGAAACTGCGTTGCATAAAAGTTCCCTTTGTTGAGCGCTGCCGAAAAGGGCAGGATGTAGTTACACGTAGCCGAAGTATCCGCACTCAACTCCGCGTAATAGCTGTGTACGAAATAGAAGTCGGACGGCGAATTCAGACCTCGGAACAGTTCATCCTCTTTCGCCCGAACCTCATTCCAACCCATGTGTGGAACAATTTCGTTGGCCTCAAATTTTCGAACCTGATTAGAGAAAATGCCTAAGCACGGTGTATCCCCTTCTTCCGAGTACTCGCAGAGCACTTGAAGTCCGAGGCAAATGCCTAAGAAAGGTTGTGTGAGCGTGGGAATCACTTCGTCCAATCCCGAATTGCGAAGATTCCGCATCGCCGACCCCGCCTCGCCTACACCTGGCAGAATCACCTTTTCGGCAGCTCGAATTTCAGTTTCATTCTTAGTTATTGCGGATGGATAACCTAGCCGTGTGAGCGCGTTTTGCACGGACCGTACATTTCCCGCATTGTAGTCAATTATTGCAATCATAGTGTGCCTTTTGTGCTTGGAATACTCCCTGTGGAATTCTGAGTTTTGGCCATTTTTATCGCCTTAGCTAGACCTTTGAAAATCGCCTCAATTTTGTGGTGTTCGTTTTCTCCCTCTGCCTTGATATTCAAGTTGCACGCAGCTGCATCACTAAATGATTTAAAGAAGTGCATGAACATCTCTGTTGGCATGTCGCCAATCTTCTCTCTTTTGAAATCGGCGTCCCAAACCAGCCAAGGTCTGCCCCCAAAATCAATGGCCACTTGTGCCAAACAATCGTCCATGGGAAGAAGAAATCCATAGCGTTCTATTCCCTTCTTACTTCCCAAAGCGCGTTTGAAGGCTGCTCCAAGAGCTAATGCTACGTCTTCTATCGTGTGGTGTTCATCAATTTCCAGATCGCCTTTTGAGCGGATGATCAAATCCATCTCACCGTGCCTTGCAATCTGTTCCAACATGTGATCGAAAAAGGGAAGTCCGGTATCAATGTCCGACACACCTGTCCCGTCAAGATTCAATTCTACCGAGATTTGAGTCTCACTAGTCTCTCGCGACACAACCGATTTCCGTGGCTCCACAGACAGGTAGTCGAAAATCTCATTCCAGCTAGAGGTACAAAGCGCCGCTTCGGGTGAAGATTCACCACCAATTAAAATTCCTTTTGCACCTAGGTTGATAGCGAGTTGCAGATCTGATTGTCGGTCGCCAATAACAAACGAGTTCGCCAAATCATACGGACCGTAAACATACTTACCCAACATGGCCGTCCCCGGCTTCCGAGTAAGTGCATTGTCTTCTGGAAAGCTTCGATCAATGAAAATTTCAGCAAAGTGGATCCCTTCATTTTCAAAGGCGCGAAGCACTTTATTCTGTGCGGGCCAGAAAGTATCTTCGGGAAAGGACTCGGTACCAAGTCCATCTTGATTCGTCACCATAACCAACTCGTAATCAAGCAGACTGGCAATTTTGGACAATCCTGAAAATACGGTGGGATAGAACTCCAGCTTCTCAATGCTGTCGAGTTGCTTATCCACAGGAGGCTCAATCACGAGCGTCCCGTCTCTATCTATAAACAGTACTTTTTTCATCGTTGAGTTTTGCTAAGGTGGACAGCAAAGCATCATTTTCGGCTTGTGTGCCAACAGTTATCCTTAGGCAATTGGGCACTACATTGCTTCGATTCCGTACAATGATTTTATTCTGAAGGAGGGAGTCGTAAACGGCATCTGCGTTCGCAAATTCAACCAAGAGGAAATTTGCTTCTGAAGGGTAGATTCTCCGCACATTATCCAGCTGCGACAGCTGAAATCTCAGCCTACTCCTTTCTTTAGTAATTCGATGACCGACGCGTTCAGCCTCAGCCGCCTTACTCAAGGTCTCCAATGCCGATTGCTGGTTTAAGCTACTCACGTTATAAGGAGGCTTAACGGCGTCGAGAAGAGCGATAATCGATTCTGATGCAAGCGCATAGCCAATTCGTGCACCCGCCAATCCCCAATACTTACTCAGGGTGCGCATGATCACTAGGTTAGGCAGCGATCCGAGTTGTGTAGCCAGAGAAGCTGTAGCACTGAATTCGATGTAGGCCTCATCCACTACAACAAGCCCCTCGCTCGCCTCGGCAATGCGTTTGATGCAACCAAGCGATAGCGTGTTTCCGGTAGGATTGTTCGGAGAGCAAAGGAAAATCAGCTTTGGTAGGTATAGCTCAATCGCGCGAAGCGTCGAAACCAAGTCGATATCGTACTCCGAATTGAGGGGTACCTCAATGACCGCGACGTCATTTACTGCGGCGCTAACCGCGTACATACCGTAGGTTGGGGGAAGAACTAGCACCCTATCTAAGCTTGGTCGGCAGAAAATTCGGAACAGAAGATCGATCACTTCATCGCTTCCATTTCCAACGAACACTTGGGGGGTGTCTACATCGTTCAGTTGCGCTAACCTATTTCGCAACTCGTGCTGGATAGGATCTGGATAACGGTTGAGTTCACCATTCGGATTTTCGTTGGCGTCGAGGTACACTTTTGCCTCACCAGAAAATTCACTTCGGGCTGACGAATATGGAACAAGGCTCCGAATATTCTCGCGAACCAGGGCATTCAAATCAAACATTGCTAAGGGATTTTAATCTGACAGTCACCGCGTTTGCGTGTCCATCGAGCAGTTCGGCTTTGGCCATCGTTTCTATGGCGGGCCCAATCTCTTTGATACCGCGGGCGGAGATATTCTGGAAGGTTATTTTCTTGATGAAACTGTCGACCGAAACCCCACTGTACGCCTTTGCAAACCCATTGGTGGGAAGGGTGTGATTGGTACCACTCGCATAATCTCCAGCGCTCTCGCAACTGTAGTTTCCGAGAAAGACGGAGCCTGCATTTTGAACAAGAGGAACATATTCCTCCGCATTTTCAGAGGCGATGATTAGGTGCTCAGGAGCATAATAATTACTGAACTGGAGGCATTGCTCGATGTTTTCAAACTGAATTACCCTACTGGCATTCAAGGCCATTTCTGCTATTGCTCGACGCTTGAGTGTGGGCAACTGTCGGTCAATTTCTTCTAGTACCTCGGCGATTACTCGGTTTGAATCACTCAGAAGCAAAACTTGGCTATCTGGACCGTGTTCGGCTTGCGACAAAAGGTCGGATGCCACGAACTCGGGAACTGCGGTAGAATCAGCGATGACTAGCACTTCACTTGGACCGGCAGGCATATCAATCGCAACACCTTTCTCTTGCACGAGCTCTTTGGCTTTTGTCACGTATGAATTACCCGGGCCGAAGATTTTGGAAACTGCGGGGATAGACTCGGTTCCATATGCTAAAGCTGCAATGGCTTGAGCTCCACCTACCTTGAACACCTTTCGGATTCCAAGGAGCTTTGCGCAGTACAAAATGATAGGATTCACATTGCCGTTGGCGTCTGGAGGTGTACAGAGAATGATGTCGGAACAACCCGCTAATACTGCGGGAACGCCCAACATCAGGACGGTTGAAAAGAGCGGCGCAGAACCGCCAGGGACATACAGCCCAACACGCTCTATCGCTCGAGCTTCTCGCCAGCATGAGACTCCAGGTACGGTTTCAACTCGTTCTTCTTTCAAGACCTGAGAGCGGTGGAAAGCCTCGATGTTTCCTTTGGCCAGTTGGATGGCACCCTTGAGTTCAGCGCTCACTTTCGATTCTGAATCGAAAATCTCCTCTTCAGAAATTGCGATAGTATTCAAGGAAACACCATCGTACTTCTCGGTCAGTTCAAGTAGTGCAGAATCTCCACGTTGAGCAACGCGTTCGAGAATTCCACGGACGTCCGATTCTAAACTTGCTGAAGACGCAGAAGGACGTTGGGATAGCGACTTCCATTTTGATTTAGGGGGAAACTTTGATCGTATCATCACACCACCATTTTATCGATTGGCACTACGAGAATTCCCTCTGCTCCGGCAGACTTCAGCTCGTCTATGACGTTCCAGAATCTCTCTTCCTCGATCACGGAGTGTAGAGAACTCCATCCTGGTTCAGCTAGCGGAAGCACTGTTGGCGATTTGAGCACAGGTAGGATTTTCGTGACCTCGTCGATTCTTTCGTTCGGAACGTTTAGCAGGATGTACTTAGAATTCCTAGCTCGAAGCACAGACTCAATTCGAAAGGTCAATTGATTTAGGATTGACTGCTTCTCAGGACTAAGATTTCGGGCTGAAGCTAGCACGGCCTCTGACTTTAGGATTACCCCCACCTCTTTGAGTCCGTTGCTAAAAAGTGTGGAACCGGTACTTACGATATCGCATATTCCATCGGCTAAACCGATGTTTGGTGCGATTTCAACGGATCCCGAGATTGTGTGTATTTCGGCGTTCACCCCTTGGCTTTGGAGGTAGTTTTGAAGTGTATTTGGATAAGACGTAGCCACTTTTCTCCCTTCGAAGTAACTCGCATCTGTGGCATCTACTTCCTTGGGCACGGCTAGAGAAACACGGCATCTCGAGAAGCCAAGTCGGGATACAACATCCACTTGTTTTTCTTGCTCCACCAGCAAGTTCTCGCCTACAATGGCAACATCGGCAACGCCATCCTCTAAGTACTGTGGGATATCCGAGTTTCTCAAATAGAGAATCTCTAGCGGGAAGTTGGGGGCTGAAACTTTCAGTCGGCCTTCGCCATTTTCAACCTTAATGCCGCAGGACTCCAGCAGCTTTAGGGAGTCGGAATTCAGCCTTCCGGATTTTTGAATCGCAATCTTCAGTTTACTCATTTTGAAATGAATGTGTCTGAGTAAACCGTACGGCAGAAAACAAAAAACCCGTCTGATTTACTCAGACGGGTTTTGTGAAATTATTTGAGAATACTACACATCATTACCACCTCGCCTGAGAGCGTGTATGGAAATGATGATGATGTAGTTGAATCGAATACATGTCTTTGCTTGAAGGCACAAACTTAGAAACTATTTTCAAACCAGAAAAGTTCATCCCAATGAATGGGCACACAGATTCGTTCAATTAATTAAATTCGAATAAAATCACTCTCCATGCATCGCATTACCCTGCTCTTCCTACTTGTCTCATTTTTTAGTCAGGCTCAATCTGTAGTTACAGACACTTTAGATCGGGTGAGTTTGAGCTATGTAGCTATCGATGGGTTCTTCGTTCTTGACAACCCCAATCCGATGTACACCTACCTCGATGAACCGTTTCAGGACACGGATTTCGATTCAACCCAGTTTGGAAGCTACAATCGTTCAAACGGAGAGGCCGTGCTTGTTTCAGGCATTCGCCTTTCCTATCAGAGTTGGATTGCTACTCAAGTTTTTATCAACCTTGGAGTAGAATACGATTTCGTATCATTCACGCCGTATCGAACTGGAGCTGGCACACAAAATGCCCCCTTCCTTTATGTGGATGAGCGCTACTCTTCCCTAAATGCAACGGTAGGAATTGGCTACGATTTCTTGCCTTCGGGGACCTATGAGCTGGGCTTAGGAGCATATTGGACAGGTGGACCGGGCACCATTCGAATGGAATCCTATTTTGATGAAGCTAACACCCAAGTTGCGAACACGATTGAGCGAACTGGGTTTGCGAACCGATTTGAGCTCAAGCTGCATTATGCGATGTTCTTCGAAAGCGGCGTAGGGTTCATGGCTGCCCTGGGCAAACCGATCAATCAAACCTTTTCCCCAGGTCTGCTCACGACGTATGAAGAAGTGGACGGAACGGACCGTATTGCCAAGCGATACACCTTTGATGAGGAATACGACGAAAGTCGGGATCAACTCATAGAGGAGAACAATGTGCTGCGGGATATGTGGACGGTTACGGTGGGGGTTGTGTATGGGTTTTGACGGTGCGGGATTCGCTGACTCTGGTTCTCGCAAAAACGCAAAAAGCAAAAACGCAATTTGATGAAGATGTATGTTGCGGATATGCTGAATGTGCTTCACGCAAAAACGCCAATTATTAAAACCAATAGGAGCGAGTAGAAAACGCCAATCGAAATCGCGACTGTGTCGCTTTGCGTTTTTTTCTCACAAGTTCTCTTTTTTTTTAGCGATTTTGCGAGAACCACACCAAGTAATCAGCGTTTTTGCTTTTTGCGGTTTTGCGAGAACCACACTAAGTGCATCATCAAAACGAATACCCCACCCCAACATTCAATCCTACCCGCGTGAAGGTATCCCGATTCAGCAGTGGATCATTCGACAGCGGCACGGCTACATTTGTACGCAAGTACATTGTCCAGCGGTCGTTCCAAGAATACCCGATGTATGGGCGGAACAACGCATCAAGACCGTAGCCCGTAGTAGGTGTAAGCTCTGGATGAGTGTATGTCACGCTACGGAAATTGATTCCCGCTTGAATACCGTAGCTCCATTCGTTAGTGGTCCACTCGTACCCCCCAAGAACTGGAATTTGGATATAGGTAGTTTGAACTCGCGAGAGTTGTTGTCGAGTTACCAATCGAGAAGAAGTATCTGTTCGAGTAAACTGTACCGTATCAATGACTTCAACTTGCACCGTGTCGTATACAAACTCGCCCGTATACCAACCTGTAATCACCCAAGTTTGAATAACTCTTTGCTGATACGAGGTATCAATTCGAGTATCGGTCACTGTATCCATGCGAATGACAGTCTCGTTGTATGGCGTGTAGACATTCCCTGAAGTGTTTGCCACTTCAAGTCCCACTTGGGCTGTCCAGCCCTTGTTTCTGTACCCGAAAGCGAATCCACCGTCGAACGTATTGAGTGCGGTATTCACGGAAGTAGCTACACCGAGGTTAGCTTCAACCCAAAACGGTCGCTCGCGATTGGATGATTGACGGATTACAGGTCGAGCCTCCTCTGCTGATTCCTGTGCATCCCCCACTACGTCTTCAGCCGGAAGTTCCTCTGCTGGTTCTAGAGCGACAGCTGCAGACTCCTCCTCTACTTCAGGTGTAGATTCGGAAGACGCTTCTGCAATGATCTCTTCTGTCGACTCATCTTCTGATGAAGTAGGAGAAGCCAATGGCTCGGCGAGCTCAAATTGCACTTGCGACTCGTGTGCAGCAGTCGGCTCTTGTCTTGCGTCGGATGCCAGTCGCTCATTCATTGCACTAAACTCTCCTGAATTCGATTGTTCGGATGATGTGCTGGAAGTTCCTTCGGACTCGATAGATGGTTCGTCAAAATTGGAAGAAGCAACGCCTTCCACACGCTCACCTTGCAAGGCATTGGTCGTGGCGAAATCCTCTTCTGGAGCATTAACATTATCAAAATCAGAAACCTGACTTCCTTCGCTAATTGGCGTTGTAGAAGCAGATGCTTCCGTGGATCTTTCTCTCGCTACAGTTATCTCATCGTCGCTAGACATCCCGTTCTCGGTCGAATTTCGAGTCGGTGGCTCCATTGGGTAATCAGCAGAAGGATAGGTCGATGGCGCATCGTTGGAAAGTGTATTGCTTTCAGGCGCGCTGTCACTTTTTCCACTATTGGTAGTGGTAATTACCTCAACTTCTCCATCGGTAGCTGAATCTGATTCCGCAGGATAGAACAGAACAGCTGAAATGCCGATAACGGAGACTAGGAAAATGGTGATTCCACCCCATCTCAAGTTGCGTCCTTTGGTCGGAACAATCTGGGTTTCATCCAGAAGTGTTTCCATAGCCTTCCAGTCACCTTCCTGCATAGGTGTGGCGGTACTATCTACCTTTTCCTTAAATATTGACCATAAATTCTTCATGAGAACGAGGATTGGATTTGGTGTTGTTTCCCTAGTTCTTCCTTCAGCATGTCTTTGGCTGACTTCAAATACCGCTTGGTTGACCTCTCGGTAACTCCAAGTTCGAGTGCAATCTCATGGTGCTTATACCCTTCAATTTCATGAAGTGTGAACACCAGTCTTTCGTTATCTGGCAGGTTAAAAATCAACTTCTTGATTTCGTCTGCGCTCATGGCGGAAACAGCATCTACGTAATGTTCATCGGAAGACATCCCTTCTAGATCTCCTTCTGAATCACTGTAGATCATTTCCAAATTGTGCGTGCGGTTAGATCGATACTCATCGATGGCTGTTCTGACCATGATAGTTGAAGCCCAGGGGAAGAAATTCTGCTTATCGTCGTACTTATCGAGATTCACAAGAATCTTCAAAAACCCGGAATTCAACAATGCAAGTGCGTCTTCTCTATTCCGCTTATATCGGTTACATATGAGCATGAGGCGATCGAAGCAATGTTGATATAAATCAAATTGCGCTCGTCGGTTGTTCTCCCGACATTTTTTGATGGTCGCCTTGAGGTCTTTGCTCATCTATGAAAAAGCGATACCACCCTGCGGTTTGGCAGAGTGGTAAAGCATTGTGTTCTACTTATTCGAGAATGATAGAATCATTCAACAATCAACCTTTGTGAGGTTACGGCATTCTCTGTTTGGATGCGAACCATATACACTCCAGTTGGAAGCGAAGATATCATCACTTCATTATTGTTCGGTGTGAGGTTCAACATTTGCTGACCATTGATTGTGAATACGCTCACTTGATCAACATTCAAAGTCGCATCCCAAGTCAATCTAGCCTCACCTTTTGATGGGTTTGGATAAAGAGAAATCGACTCAAGCAATGGATCGTCGAGTGAGAAGGTGGCCGGATCAATAACATTTACGGTAAAGCCATTCTTCAATACAGGGGCACCTGTGGAATCGAACTGCACCGGTAGGCAGAAAGTGCTTCTGCATGTATCGGCACCATCAACAGCGGTGATAGTCAAGCAGATGTTATAGGAAGCAGCAGTCGCGGCATACGTGTGGATTGGGTACTGAGTGTTGTACAGATTTCCGTCGCCCATATCCCAAACATAGCTAACAATGGAACCAGAAGAAGTGGTCGAATTCTCTTGAAGAATAAGCTGACCTTGGAACGCGGCAGTGTTGACTGAATCAACAAAGAAGCTCGCGTTACAAGACAAACCAGATCCACCTCCGTTGTACCATAGTGAATCCCACACGGCCGAGCAGAGTGAGTCGGTTCTCGTGTAAAAGATAGTAACGGGACCACTCGCCGGTAATGCAGAGTTAGGAACCATCACGGACGACGAATTAGCGCTTGACGTCGTTCCCTGATATGATGTTCCGTTCACATCAAAGCGGTGGTCAGAACCCGGAAGGTTTGTCCAATTGATATCGCGAAGAGCAGTTGCCTCGATGCCAAGACCGGTTGCAGTCTGACCAGTGCGAATGATTGCCGAGCAATCGTTTGGCACACAAGTAGTGTAGACCAGAGTGTCCATTGCCTGACTAGCTGGTGCGAAGATGTGGAAACCTTGATAGAAATTCCCGCTGCAATCGAATGTACCGTAGAAGGCCGTATCGGAAGAAGTGGTAAAACTCGCGATACCGTTACCACTTGTGTATTCGACCTGTGTAAAGAGATCTGTATTTGTGATGGGACCGGTTGTTCTGGCCATTGGGTTTTCGTAAAGAAAAACCGCAACTCCTGAATGAGGTTGATTACCATTATCTACCTGGACAGTAACGGTGTTTTGTGCGAACGCCCCTATGGAAAGAGACAGGCACAGAAGGGATAGTAGTTTTTTCATCATAGAAATTTTTGATTCTCTATTCACAACTACGGAGGAGGGGGTGAAAGGGTGACAGGGGGGGGATTCTGCGCCTGCGGCTTGAAAAGGATCCGCCTACCGGCGGAAAGGATCCTCCGCCTGTCGGCGGAAAGGGTCATCGCCTGTCGGCGGATGAAAGGATTGTCTCGTTCCTCGACAAAAAGGATCCGCCTACCGGCGGATAAGATCATTTCTTCCCTGTGGTCAGAAATGATAAGACTCACCGCTAAACGCGGTTCGTAAGGCCGATCGCCAACTAAAGGTCAGGGGCCTAACCAACGGGAGAGTCTTTCCCTTGCAGCGCCACGACCATCGGGAGAGGCTCTGCCTTGCGAAGCCTTATTCGCATCGCGAATCTTGGCGAAGCCCTCTATCAAATCAACCTGCCAGCAAAAATCACTTAGCGCTAAACATATCTCGTGTGAGCAACCATCGGCTAATGCCCTTGCAGAGCCCCGACCATCAGGAGAGACTCTGCCTTGCGCAGCCTTATTGGCATCGTGAATCTTGGCGAAGCCCATTATAAAATCAACCTGCCAGCAAAAATCACTTAGCGCTAAACATATCTCGTGTGAGCATCCATCGGCTAATGCCCCTTGCAGAGCCACGACCAGCGGGAGAGACTCTGCCTTGCGCAGCCTTATTCGCATCGCGAATCTTGGCGAAGCCCATTATAAAATCAACCTACCAGCAAAATTCACTTAGCGCTAAACACCTCTCGTGTGAGCAACCATCGGCTAATGCCCTTGCAGAGCCACGACCATCGGGAGAGGCACTGCCTTGCGCAGCCTTATTCGCAGCGCGAATCTTGGCGAAGCCGTTTATAGAATCAACCTACCAGCAAAATTCATTTAGCGCCAAACACCTCTCGTGTTAGCAACCATCGGCTAATGCCCCTTGCAGAGCCACGACCAAAGGGAGAGGCTCTGCCTTGCGCAGCCTTATTCGCATCGCGAATCTTGGCGAAGCCCATTAATCCTTGATTAACTTAATAAAGCAATAATCCCCTATCTCATTCTCATAACTTTTCCTGATTCGGTCAAAATCCCCATTATCGATATCGGCCCGCAGGCGATGAAGTCCAGATTCCACCTCATCTTGATTCTGAGCAAGGGCGAAGGAGGAGATTCCTCGGCGGACACCCTCATTGAAATACAGCTCTGGATTGTGTTTGCCAGAATTCAGGAAGAGATCTTGAAGGTCTGGAGATACGTTGTACGATTGCTCTTGCACTAACTTGAATCCGGATTCAGTTGCCGCATTTAAAATGGATGATCGTTCTGGGAGTGTTTTCGCGGAATTGGCAATCATTTGGGGGAAATAATGCTTTAGCCAGTAGGCGGCTGTTTGCTCGGGATAGCTTGTAAAAATGACCGTGTTACCTTTTGGCCTTATGACTCTTCCAACTTCGGATAAACCCTTTTTCAAATCACTCCAATGATGTAGGGTTAGCGTGGCAAAAACACCATCTACGGAGTCGTCTTTAAGCGGAATATCCTCGGCCGTTCCGATTTTCCAATCGATTGAAGAGGACTTCTGTTTTGCTTCGCTGATCATCTTTTCAGATGGATCGACGCCTATAAAATTCACACCCATTTGGTGCAATGCAGTGGTGTAGTTCCCCGTTCCGCATCCGATATCCAGATAGACCTTCTCAGGACTTGGATTTAGCAATTCAAACAACGTTTTTGCCAAAAATGGGTCGGCTTTACGGGTAACGTCGTAGTTGGTTCCGATATGGTTGTAGCGGGTCATTTGACAGACTTTTGGACTAATAGACTATTTGACTGATGTGCCGACTGAAAGGAGGCATCCCGAAAGGCAGAGCCGCTTCGGGAGGTTGATGAGTGTCCCTTTGCTCCTTCCTAATTATGATTGACGGGACATATGATATGTTGGGAATGAGGTTTGAAAACTGAGTTGATGAAGAAAGGGGCATAGGTGACGATGGATTGGGCATTCTGGGGGCTCTTGGATGGATTGAGGGAAGGGTTAATTGAGTTGAGGATTGAGTCGGGAGAAGAGTTTGGGGTTGAGTCGGGTCTTTACGTTCGGCTTTGGTGGGGTTTTGCATTGGCTTTTCAGGGCTGTTGGGGGGCTACGAACCCCTCCCCGTTCTCAAGTTACGCGTTCCAAATCCGTTTCTGGAATTCTCAACCTCCTTTCACGCAGTATCCGTCATTAAACGTATACACCCGTTTAAAATCCGACTTTGTCAAAATGAAATGCAGAACTTGATACTGGGGTCGCGGGAAGTGGCCCCGGGCAGAACCCAACACCAAACAAAGGAGTCAGCTTGCATTCATCCCTACCTACTTCCTAGCCCCGTCTCCCTAAAAGCTCCTGTACAGTCGACACACTCTTGCCTGAGGCCGGTCGCCTCTTGCCTGAGGGCTAATGCCTGTGGCCTGCCCCCTGTTTTCTCAAGCCTATCTCTTCCCCCCTTCATTCCAACCACCATTCCTCCCTCGGGAAATCTATACCCAACACAAACCTCTCTCCTATATAGGGATGAACCATCGGCAGTCCTCTGCGCCCACTTTCTGCCTTGAAACGTAGAATTGGGTCCGTCCATTCGTGGACCGATAACGCAAAAGCTCCCCAGTGAATAGGCATGATCAGGTCGGCTCGAACGTCAAGTCCAGCGAGTACGCTCTCCTCCGGCATCATGTGGATTTGCGACCATGCCTCGTTATACTGACCACACTCTAGCATGGCGAGGTCAAACGGGCCGTATTGGTTGCCAATTTCTTCGAAATGCGGACCATACCCTCCGTCACCACTGAAGTACAGGTTAACGTCTGCCGTTCGAATAACCCAACTCGCCCATTGTGTCTTGTTTCGGTCTAGTATACCGCGACCAGAAAAATGCCGTGCGGGAGTTGCGATGAGCTCAACCTCTCCAACCTTGTTACTTTCCCACCAGTCTAGCTCGGTGATTTTTTCCTCTGGAATATCCCAACTCTTCAAATGCGATCCAACCCCTAGAGCCGTGTAAAAATGGGCTACCTCATCTTTCAATTGAATTACCGTTGCATAGTCGAGGTGATCGTAATGGTCGTGAGATAAAATGAGGATATCGATATCCGTTAACTCCTCTATTGGAATAGGCTCTTCATAAGGGTAACGCTGTGTGCCGAATGAAACCGGCGCGGAATACTCACCGAGCATGGGGTCGATCAGAATTCTGTAGCCCGACGTTTCAATGAGAAAAGCTGAGTGACCATACCAGGTGATATACGTCAGAGTGTCGATGGTTTGATTTCCTGCTTCTCCAAACTTCACGGGCAAGACGGAATCTGGAGCGAGATTTTCACCCCAAATGGCATCTGGCAAGGTCCCCATCATTTCGCCAAAAGAACCTAGTGCGGTTGGAATGAGATTGATAAACTCCCCGTCCCCATAGTTCGGTGAAGCTTCAATTCGTTCTAGGTCGGCTCCAGACGGACTCTCGCCTATCTGCGGCGCGGTGCCGACAAACACGAATACGGCAATAGTGAACAGTATAAGCAGACTTACTAAGACGAGGAACGTGCGCTTCAGAAATTTCCAGACTCTTCTCATGATGAATGGTAGGTTTTGAGGGTTCAAAGATGAGTCGAACATTCAAGAGTCATGAATACAAAATCGTTTGATTCTAACACATTTTAGGGAAAACATTAAGGCCCATAGTACAGCTTGGTATAAATCCAGCTTCCCCTACCTTCCCAATTATAGGCATCCCTCCAATCCAACATTGGGATGTACTCAAGTTCCAAGGTTGATATCAATTCTAGCTTTACAGAATCAGTTAACTCGCCCTCCCAACTCTCATCAAAATATACAAGATTGAATGCAGACTGATGCAAGCCAATCTCACGTAAGTAATTGAAATATTCAAGCGCTATGACGGAGGAATAAGGAGTTCCTTTCGAGTCACGAAGCTCCAAATCAAACTGAATGAGAGTAAGCAAAGTGTCATTCAAAGGCAGAGCACTTGGCTGTTTTACTTCATCCATGACATAAATAGCTCTAACATCATCGATAATACTTTTGACCGTTTCAGCATTGCCATCCGCCCTTCTTCTCTTCCAAAACTTGACGTAGTAATTGGCAGAGTCCAAATCAGTCCTATCGTATGAATCATGCAATCTATCAACCAATTCAGCGAGAGTGAGGTTGCGGTCATATCCGAGTCTCTTATTGAAATATTCATCCTTTGAGATAAAACGCTCATACCCTATTGTCAAAGCGAGATTATGAAGCATCTCTAGTCTCGATGAGTCGCGAAAGCCTTCTAGCCCCGCCCATTCGTACGCACAATCCAAACGCTCAATTCCATGATTTTCATTGCAATCCTTCCACGAGTAATCATCCGTTGCAAATCCAGATCGTACGAAATGAACGAAGCTCATTTCTCTCTCCTTCATTGGCATAGGATCTTTTCTGAATAGCCCACAACTGGCAATTAGAAGCAGCAACAATAGGATGGGGAGCAATACCTTGGGTTTCAACATAATCTGATAGATTGAGCTTTCAATGTAAGCATTGAAGTATGATTTACTCCGCTACCTTACCTTTATCACATGAGCACACTTCTCATCGATTTCCTCAGATCCATTCCCGAGCTTCAAAATGAAAACCTCGAAGCGATTGCACGTGCTATTCCGCATATCGAAGCTAAAAAAGGAGATATCCTACAACGAGAAGGTGAAGTGCCAAAGCACTGCTACTTCGTACTGTCGGGCTTAGTTCGGGAGTACCGTATCAAGGACGGTCGCGAGCTTACGGTTGAATTCTACGATGAGGAAATGTCCACAATTAACTCCCTCGCCTTCGAACGTCAAGTTGCTAGCCCATCTTACCTTGAATGCGTAGAAGATTCGATGTTAATTGCTGGATCGCGAGAAGTAGATCAGCAAAATCTAGAGACATTCCCGGTCCTCCAAAAAGTGGTTACCCGAATGTTGAATTCAGAGCTAGTCGAAAGAAAAGAGCTGTACACGAACTATCAGATGGCTTCTCCGAAAGAACGTTATGAGAACCTCTTGGCTACAAGACCGAAGCTTCTGCAACGCGTGCCGCAGCATCAAATCGCCAGCTATTTGGGGGTTACGCCAGAATCGCTAAGTCGTATTCGTGGTCGACTTTCAAAGGCTTGAAATGAATCTTTTCGGCGCAATTATCCAATAAACCGCCAGACCTAATTCGCCCACAACCATTGGAATGACGAAAACGTTCTCAATTTCGGAAACAATGTGTTCATACTCTGGAAATAGATTCACCCCTGCATCCACAATCACATAACCGATTCCAGCTATGACGAGAAGCCATCGGAATGCCATGTTTGCCCAACCTGATTTCGGCATTGACATCCCTAGGGTAATTAAATGGAATCCGAAGACAATCAATCCGAGTGTCCACCATTTTTCAAAATGATAAAAGGCCTCCGGACCTCGCATGGTGAGTAGAATGATGATGCATGTAATCAAGAAACCGGTGTAGGTCCAGCGTAAAATCGCACTGGCTTTTCCAATCACACTCTTCTCAAATATTTTGATGATACCAAGGGCAACGAGGAAATCCAAGAGCATGATGAGCGTCCAAATCACTGCAGCGCCTTTTTCAATGTTACCTTCCCCTTCCACGGAAATGAGTTTTCTCACCGTCATTTCATCTCCGGCCAGCGCTTCACCGAATCGTCCCGACATCACCACACCGGCCAACAACCCCATCAGTACAAGGGCAATCCCAGTCATTCGAGCTATTCCAACTTTAGACTTCATGTTCGTTTGGTTTATTTGATGTGACAAAGATGCAGGATGCGGAATAGATAGGCATTGATGAACGTCAAGGAAGGCCAAGTGGCAGGCTTGAGGCTGCAGGCTAAAATACCTCTTTGCCAACACGATAAACTTCCCCACCTTGCGAGCAACGCGAGCCTTGCCGAGGAACGAGGCCTTACTTCCGCAGGAAGTCTTACCTCCAACGGAGGTCTTACCAAGACTTGAATACCCTACCCAATTAACCAGCCGCCCCCCTTTCCTTCGCCAACCGGCGAAGGATCCTTTTGCCCATCAACTGATGGGCAACCCTTTCATCCGCCGGAGGTGGAGAATCCTTTACCCCATCAACCGATGGGCAATCCTTTCATCCGCCGGAGGTGGAGGATCCTTTACCCCATCAACTGATGGGCAACCCTTTCATCCGCCGGAGGTGGAGGATCCTTTACCCCATCAACCGATGGGCAACCCTTTCATCCACCGGAGGTGGAGGATCCTTTTGCCCATCAACTGATGGGCAACCCTTTCATCCGCCGGAGGTGGAGGATCCTTTTGCGCGCCATATCACGCGCAATCCCTCCTTTTTCTCTATTTTCCCCCCATGGCCCAAAACAACCATACCATCCATGTCGATGCGAATGCTCCAGCAACCGCAGGCCGGCTCAAAACCTTGCTAGAATACAAGGAGTTACTGCTTTCTTTGGCAACAAGAGATTATCGAGTACGGTTTGTTCAAACACGCTTGGGCTATGTGTGGGCTATCGTACAGCCCATAGTGCTCATGCTAATTCTCACCTTCGTCTTCGGCAAAATGCTGAATGTGAATACCGGTGGAATCGAATACCCAATCTTCGCCCTAAGCGGACAAGTGCTTTGGTCATATTTCAGCTTCTCGGCCGTGCAGGGTGGACAATCACTCGTGCAATCACAGCACATGATTCGCAAGATTTGGTTTCCTCGAGTAGTACTTCCCTTAAGCAAAGCGGCCGTGGGATTCATGGATCTGGCAATCGGATTAGTCGTTCTAGGTGCGGCGATGGCCGTGTACAAAGCCCTGCCGAGTGTATCCCTCATTGCATTGCCTTTGGCAATTCTTTTCACCTGGATTGCAGGAACTGGCGTTTCACTTTGGACATCTGCCTTGAGCATTCGATACCGTGACATTCAACACGCGCTTCCCTACTTCATCCAGTTCTTGTTCTTCCTTACCCCAGTCGCTTACCCCGCTGGTGTACTGAGTAAATCCTTACCTGAATCCATCAGTTGGGCAGCCTACCTCAATCCGATGAGTGGTATCATCGACCTTGCAAGATTCAGTCTATTTGATGCAGAATTGGTATGGAACAATGTGCTGATATCTGTTGGCGTTGCCGTTATCTTGCTAGTTACTGGCTGGCACTATTTCCATAAGGTTGAACGAAATATGGCCGATACGCTATGAGTTCACACGCCATTGAAATACACGGTCTCGGTAAACAATACCGAATCAAGGGAAATTCAACATCTTCTCTGTTAGGTAAAATTGCTCGTAGAAATCAAGAGGATAGCTTCTGGGCGCTTAAGGACCTGAACTACAACCTCGAACAAGGCAAAGTACTTGGGGTAATCGGACCAAACGGAGCAGGAAAAAGCACCTTGCTGAAACTACTCTCAAGAATTACCTTCCCTTCTGCCGGCAAGTTCACCGCCCACGGAAGGATGAGCAGTCTTCTTGAAGTTGGAACCGGATTTCATCCCGAATTGAGCGGGTACGACAATATCTTCTTGAATGGATCCATCCTCGGGATGTCCAAAACTGAGATCAAGTCTGCCCTAGATGAAATCATAGAGTTTTCTGGGGTGGAGAACTTCATTCACATGCCTGTAAAGCACTACTCAAGTGGAATGAAGGTTCGACTCGCGTTCTCAGTAGCCGCTCACCTCACCGCCGAGATTCTCCTAATCGACGAAGTTCTTGCCGTAGGTGACGCCTCTTTTCAAAGAAAGTGCATAGAGCGAATGGAGGATGTATCCAGACATCAAGGTCGAACGATCCTCTTCGTAAGCCACAACATGCGCGCAGTGAATGACCTGTGCAATGAGGCCATTTACATTGATGGTGGTCAGCTCGTAAAATCAGGCACCGCCGAAGAGATTACGAGCTTCTACAACAAGAGTCTAGAGCAACGCGCCATTTCTATTGATTTAGCCGATAGGAAAGATCGCGAAGGCACTGGCTCTATTCAACTGCAATCCATGACATTCACCGACGAAAACGGAAACCCACTAAGCGAGCTTCGCAGCGGTGAACCCGTTACCTTGGAAGTAAAGTATGCAGGCTCAAAAGCACCTACAGGATTAAACGTACGTTTGAGTATTGGTCGCGAAAATGATGGCTTCATCGGCGCTCTTTCCAACTCACTAGCCGGCAATCAATTTGAAAATCTAGGAACAGAAGGAACCTTGCGCTGCAAACTCGACAAGCTTCCATTCATGACCGGTAAATACGTTGTGAATGCCCGCCTAACCGAACACAACATCGTGACAGACGACGTGAAGCGCGCCATCGTTTTTGAAGTGAAAGAAGGGGATTACTTTGGAAGTGGCGACCTATTCAGCACGGAGCGCACCGGCGTTTACATCAATCAACATTGGGAGTAACCTATTTCCCGAACAGCTTCTCTGTCCAGCGTTTGGCCTTTGGCTTCCCATGATGTCCCGTAAATAGTTTCATCATATATTCCGACCCCTCTGAAGGTGGTAGGTGGTCAACCGGAGTGAGCTTCCAATCCTCCGTATCATAGCCGTTAAACTCCATGTATTCGGTGTACAGCGGACGATAAAATTCCACATCATCCTTCGTAAACCAACGTCGCCAGTTTCCGTGTTTCTTACTTCTAGCTACATGTGTAAACCGCTTGTCGGTAGGATCTGATTCGTGAATAGCAAACCCCAAATACTTCTCGAGCTCATCGAGATTACCGTCCATGATATCCTCATACTTCACGACGAACCAGTCGTTCTTCTTGGCTTCAGTTAGAAACTTCTGCACGCGTGCATGTAGCTTCGTTTGCCTTTCCTTCCAAGCCACAAAACGAACAGGATTCGTGGTAAACAAAGTGTAGAAAGGAAGGTCTTGAGGGTGTGCCTCCTTGTGCTGAGTAAGGCGATGGGCGATCTCGAATTCTTCCTTCTTAGGCTTGTGCAAGTGGTACCAACGGTAGAAAAAATCACTAATCCATCGGTCACGCGGATCTCTAACAATGAAGATTTTCTTGTCGAAATCGGCGTAGTCGTCAATAATCGTATCGGGAGAAACGCCCATTCCTTCCACTCCTGGAAGAAGGGACTTGACGATAGCATGTTCGCCTATTTTATACGAGCTCTTATCGAGTTTATAGAGCGTATCACCTTCTCGGCTTGTCGCTTCGAATACCTCAGAAACGGAGGAACTGTACTTTGCTTCCATCGCTCTCTTAATCTTGAGGTGAAGCACCGTAGTTCCACTCTTCGCCAAACCGTAAATCAATACTCGCATGGGGTAAAGATAAGCACCCTGCTCATTCGAGCGTAAGTATGTACCTTCCGCTTTCAATATTCCATCAATGCTTCCACTTCATTTTAATCGACCCGTAGTGATAATTGGCATGCACCGCTCAGGCACTTCGCTAGTTGCCAAGGTTTTGCATGAAGCAGGAATTAATATGGGAGTCGAAAGAGATCACAATGAAGAGTCGCTTCCCTTTCTCAGCATCAATCAAAAAATGATGAGTGAGAGCGGCAATTCTTGGATTGATCCATTGAAAAATGACGCTCAATATCATTCACCAGAATCGGCATTGAGCATGTATGTCAACCATTTTAAAATTGATCCAAACGACTACGCCCTTGGTGGGAAGCCAAGATCTTGGTACCTGAAGTTCGCACACAACACGCCTTGGGGTTTCAAAGATCCGAGGAACACGTTTACACTAAATGCCTGGCTCGAATTGTTCCCTAATGCGAAGGTGATTCACGTGACACGACATCCCGCAGCAGTAGCGGATAGTCTTGCGAGGAGAAACGAAATTGATGGTGAGGTTCACGATGAACGGCTAAACGACCTGCAATTCAACCTCAATCTCTGGAAAGTATATGTAGATGAGGCCATGAAGCAAATGGACTCCATTCCCGCTAGCCGCAAACGCACCATTCAATATGAACGCCTTCTTCAAGGCGGAAAAGAGCTCACAGATTTAGGCAGGTTTGTGGGTGCCGACCTCGTTGCCGGATTTGCTGCACGTGTCCATCCAGATAGGGCAAATCATCACCCAGACCTAGACCTTTCAAGCGTAGCCGAAGAAATGAAAATCCTCGGCTACACGGATAACTAGAGTTCCTGTATTTTCGCATTCAAACGAAAGCCCTTGCCCAAAGTATCCGTCATTATCCCCAACTACAATCACGCTCGCTTTCTCCCAAAGAGAATCGAAAGCGTATTGCTACAATCGTATACGGATATCGAGGTCATCATCTTAGATGATTGCTCCCCAGACAATTCGCGAGAAATCATAGAAGCCTATGCGGCTAAAGATGAACGAATTCGGCTGCACTTCAATGAAGTGAATTCTGGGTCGACCTTCGTGCAATGGAACCGAGGAGTGGAGCTCGCTCGCGGCGAATACATTTGGATAGCAGAGAGTGACGACTTTGCGAGTACAGACCTGCTGGAATCGCTCGTGCCCGTGTTAGAGAAGAATGAAGACGTGGTTCTCGCTTACGGTCAGACCGTGGTTGTTGATGAAAGCGGCGACCGAATACGAAGTTATCAGCAGGATTACGACTTCCTTTTTAAAGGAAAATCAGATCGATGGAAATCGGATTTCATTGTAGACGGAAAGAGTGAGGCATCAGAGTTCCTGATATTTCACAATACCATTCCAAATGCGAGTGCAGCCCTTATTCGCAAATCGAGTTATTTGAAAACGGGCGGTGCAGAGCCTAAATGGAAACTCAATGGGGATTGGATGTTTTACGCTAAACTGCTGATGAACGGAAAGTTAGCATTCGTAAACAGTGAAGTAAACTTCTTCCGTACGCATCCGGTTACGCAACGTCAAACCGCCAACCTCACACCTAGGGTGTATGATGAGATTCTGCACATCCTTCGATTCATTCGTGAAAATGGCCATCCAACTTCGAAAAACATCTGGAAGGCCCACAGAATCGTAGCTGCCTGGTGGACAGGCAGTTTGTTTAGGCAAAAGTGGACCCTCAAAACGGCCAGTGTTAATTTTCGCCTTTTCTGGCAATTTCTTCTTTGGAAACCGTGGCTACCTCTGAGCTTGGTTCTAACTTTGTTCTTTTATATTCTGAGTAATCTAACCACTTGGCTCGGGATTAAAGGGAAGCTCCGAAAGTGGATCAACCGAGTAATTCCAGGCCTGTTATTCGATCCTGAGGAAAAGGAGATAGAATAGATGAAGATTGGCGTCCTCATACCGATGTATAACGCGGCTCAAACTATCGAAGAAACAGTTCGGTCAGTATTGTCGCAATCGGAACTCCCCTATGAAATCTGCATAGTCGACGATGGCTCTACCGACAATTCGGATACCATCGTTCGCAAGTTTGCGCATGAAGACAACTCCATTCTTTGGAAAATCGTCCAGATGCCAAACAAAGGACTCGGTGCTGCGCGCAATGCTGGTTTAGAGGTGATGACCTCAGATTATGTGGCCTTCTTAGATGCCGATGACTGCTGGACGGCAGATAAGCTCAAGCACACTAGGGAATTTCTCGAAAAGTATCCAGACACCGACATCCTATACCACCCCATTTGGGAATGGAAGCCAGAAAGTGGTGGAATGAGAAAGCGCAGGGACATGCCCTTACTGCACAGTTCCGATATATGGCTTCACAATCCTATCACCCCTTCTGCCACCGTGGTAAAAACAAACGGAACAAAATGGGAGTTTGACACGGATCGGACCATTCACGGTGTGGAAGATGCGCTGTTATGGACCAAGGCCATGGCGGAGAAAAAGAAGATTCGTCGAATGAGTTACGTGGATACGCTCTACCGCATGAATCATGGGATGACCAAGAATTTCCAGGAACATGAAGACCATGTTCAAAACGCCCTAAACAAAGCGGTTGCACAAGGGTGGATAGAGAGCGAAGTTGTTGACCGTATGGCTTCTGCTAGGGCGTATCACCTCGCACGGAATCTCCATAAGTCGAAGGACTACAAGGCAGCCGTTGCCGCTTATGCCAAGAGCAATGGAGGATTGAAGTCTGCCCTACTCAGTCTCGGAGCTAGACTCCGAATCAACATTTGATTCGTATCCAAACAGTTCAAGTGAGGTTCCATCGTCGGCTACCTCATCTGCCGTAACGCTCTTCCAGACATCGAAATCCGACGGCTTCGTGATGAGTTTCGCGGCCTCCGCCAGTTGATCACCGCTGATCCTTAAGTCCAAAAATGCAGCGACCTTCTCAAGGGTAGGAATAGGATGGTCTACGAGGTCCTCTTGTCTGAGCAACATAAAATGATCTCCCAACAATCGTTCTCCAACGAGTTGTGCTCCTCTATTCGCGACGCGCCAATAGTGGAATTTAGCCCATACGACTTCACGATCGATCTTCTTTTTGGGGATTCCGTAGTGCTCTCCCCAATCGATAAGCTGTGTGGTGTCGAACTTGGCGGAAGTGTAGCCATGCCGAATCAGGTGGATATACTTGACACCTGGAAAAATCAGCTTGATGTGAGGCACAATAACATGTGAGCACGGCGCATTCCAACCCCAATCTACGTTACCAATAGGTTGTGATAAGGTGGTTTGAATGAGTTCCTCGGCCTCCATAGGACGTATCCCTCCAACGGGTTCGTGCCCTTCCCTAACCCACTCGGCATGAAGCTTTCGATTCAACTGCCCTTCTATTCGGATTCGGCCATAGGCACGAAGTCGCAATTGCAGGCGCTTGTCCGATACCGCATGGATGTACTTAGGACGATTGAAAAGGTGGTTGAACAAAACGTCCTCATGTCGGTCGTTCAGAACTGTTCCCATGTTCACTCCCCAAAGCTCTAGAACTTGAGCCAGATCTGCATTCCCAGCATTTTCAATAGCTCCTAAAACGACGGGGTTCTTCATGGCTGTATAAATGGATTCCCGGGAAACTCTGCAATCCCATTTACATACTTTCCTATGACATCGATTTCCCCGTTGGTTTCAGAACCAGGAAATCCGTTAATGTGGTCTGGAGTGACTAAGTGATTGTAAGCCTTGAGTAGCTTGCGGGCAATGGGCTGATAACTCCAGTGCCACTTTTCTTCGTTGTATCCGGTGCGGCCTTTTGTTTGTGCCGTGTAGGGTTGAAAGAATCCGAACTTATGGGCGTTCTCTGACATCCATTCGTAAATCCTAGTTCCTTGACCAGATTCGAAATAAGAAGGCTCTACAGAATTGATATCCAGGTCGGTTCCCCAATGGTGTCGTGACGTCCCCGGCATTGAGCTGTACTCCAAAATGCTAAGTGCTTTTTCTACACTTTCGCCTCCTCTACTCTCCCATTTGCGCGTCCAAATATCCGTCTGATACTCGTGATTTCTTGTCGCTGAAACAACGTAGATTCTGATTCCATCCAAAGCAGCACTATCGGCCATCTCCTCAAAGGCAGCAGCGGCATCCTTTCGAAGCCAAGCTGCCTCGCGATTGGTGTACTTTGACTTCAAACGCACAAAGTCATCGTGCTCTTCAGGTTCAAACTGCCCGGTTAATTCAGGAACATCGTATTCAGGAGCATCATACACAGCAGCTACTGTAATGAATGCCAAAATGATGGTCAACGTAAGATTTCGAATCATGCGACGAAGATAATACCTCGATAGGTGAATTCAGAGGATTATTGAATCTGTACTTCTTCGAAAACTAGAGATTCTAGTCCATCGAGATAAATGATGATATCGACTTCATCTTTCCCCACTAGAGGCCCGTACTTTGGATGAGGCACAAGTTCATTAGGGTCAGAACCTTCCACATCATTCCGTTGATCAAGCATCACAAAGCCGCTTAAGACCGGACCTGCATCTGAGCTTGCCCAACCGACGGGGACTTCAATATCATTCACCGTGAGGGAATCAACCACGAGATAGTCTCGCGAGTCATGCTTGTAAACTACCCGCAAATAGTGTTGTCCACCTATTCCCGTTACCCCTCTTTGCACAGAAATATTCTCATTGTTGGTGCTCGTCTTTTGAGAACCACAAGCCGAAACTCCAAAAGCGATTACCAGTGCTAAAACAAGATTCTTCATCGAACTACTTCAAACGATTGATTGAAATGACCATTTGCTCCAACTACACGCAACAAGTATGCCCCTTGAGCCCATGATGCGGTTGGTAGTACAAGTTGGTTCTCTCCACGGTTAACCCGCTCAGAAGAACGATGAATAACGCGTCCTCTCATGTCGGTCACAGATAACTCTACATCCTGATTCTCGAGAGAATTGATTCTCACGTTCAGCTTGTCGGAAGCAGGTGTTGGGTACAATTGAATCGATTGAACGGTGGTCCATTCTTCTAGATTTATCCCCGTAACTTGAATGGTATCCGATTCAGCATAACACCAATTTCCGCTGATGCGAACGTAATATGTACCGTTTTGGAAAACCGTAAATATTTGATTCGTTTCACCATTGATAGGTCCGTTCGCATCGAACCATTGATAACTGAATCCAGATTGAGCACAGGTTAACACGCCATTGTTATAACTGATGGTCGGGGTTGGGAGTATTTCTGTTTCAACTTGAATTGTATCCTGTCCCACACAGCCTTGAGGACTTGTGTACTCGTAATAGATATCATGGATTCCTGTACTAACAGATGATGCATAGAACACATTCCCCGAAACTCCTGCTCCGCTGAAAGTTCCTCCCGCCGGAGTTGCACTTAACTGCAATGAATCTCCCGCGCAAAGCGGATTCAATGGAATTGATGTATTGATGGAAGTTTGCGGTAGCGAGAATACCGTAAGACTAGGGTAGGAAGCGGAATCGCTCGCCTTACTCACACACGTGAGGGACGATTGCATCACAACCATCACGTTGTACACCCCGGCAGGCTCATTGAATGAATAAGTTGCTCCAGAGCCGTCATAGGTTCCATTCACGTACCAATCATACACTGGGCTCGTACCACCATTGCTAGGAATTGCAGAGAATAAGACGGAAGCGCCCTCACAAATATTCGTAACCGCTCCAGGAACAGTAACGCCTACCGAAGGGGTGACTACTGGCGAAACAGTCATCGTCACCGAGTTGGAGGTGGCGGTTGGCGCACTAGAACACGTCAAGCTTGTCGTCATCTCAACGCTAACCATATCACCTTGAGCTAAGGTAGAGCTGGCGTAAGTTGCAGAGTTCATACCTACGTTGGCACCATTCACTTTCCATTGATAAGATGGAGTGCTTCCTCCATCCGTTGGCGTAGCTGTGAAGGTCACAAGATCCCCGGCACAAATCGCTGTTGACGAACCCGCAATTGACACAGCTGGATTGCCATTCGCATTCACCACCATTTTCACTCCGCTTGAACTGGAGACGGTTGCCTGATCCACACAGGTTAGACTGCTCGACATCTCAACCCAAACAGAATCATTGTTTGCCAAGGTACTCGATGTAAATGTTGCTGAATTCGTGCCCACATTTGCCCCGTTAAGCTTCCATTGATAAGTTGGCGCCATTCCACCATTTGTAGGAGTGGCAGTGAATGTTACCATGCTTCCCGCACAAATATTGTTGGTGCTTGCAACTATCGAAACCGACGGAGAATACGTGCTATCAATTTGAATGAGGCCGGTCTTACTTTCAACGTCAGAACCTACACCATTTGAAGCGGTAAGGGAAACGTCGTAGGTGCGAGCCTGGCTAAATTGAATCTGAGGATTCTGACTATTCGCATTCGTCCCATTCACATAGGTAAATCCAACATTCGGAGTAATGGCCCAAGTCCAACCTGTAGGTGAATTTGCGGAGACATCCGTAAAAGTAACTGTCGTATTCTGACATCCTGTTGTGGAAGAGGCGGTAAAGTCGGCCGTAGGCGCTACACTCACAGTTCCGCTGATATTCACATTGTCGATGTACAAGTTGTTTCCATAACCACAGATGTTCTCAAACATGATTTTCACATCGCCCATTCCGGCGTATGCGTCGAGATTCAAAGAAGGACAAGCCGGACTTGTACCGCACCAATCCCCAGAAGTACTCGGCACAAAAGCCGAGGTGATATCAGAACCTGTTGCATAGTTCTGCGATCCGTTCTCTTGGTAAGAGGCTATTCTGGTCCAGGTAGATCCGCAATCTGTACTGATATAAACCGCCATACTATCCTGATATGTACTGCTATATCTCCTGTATGCATATTCGAAATCCAAGGTCACAGAAGTGTACCCCGAAAAGTCAAGCGGAGGCGTAATCAAACCGTCTCTTGCACCCGCGCTGTTATAGCTGTAGTTGTCTACTTTGATGGCCTGACTTCCAGGTGTGTTACCGCCAACATTAGAAAATGTCCAGGTTTGGCCGCCGTCAGGATTCAAAACCGACCAAATATCTATATCTGATTCAAAATCTTCTGTGAATGGTAATCCCAATCCACCGACTTGTATGTAGTTAGTTCGAGTTTCTGTATCCATACCATTGGCATTACTCACCGTAAGCGAAATGGTATAGGTGCCAGTAGCTGTAAAACTCACTTCTGGATTAGGTGAAGAGGCGCCCGTTCCGTTCTGATAGGTGAATGTGTTCGGGGTAATTGACCAAGAATAGCTGGTTGGAACTCCGGTCGAACTGTCAACCATGGCCACGGCATCACCTACACAAACCACGGTTTCACTTGCTCCAAATTTTGCAACAGGAACGGATGGCTGCTGGAAACCATTGCTCGTAAAGAGGCCTCGCCCGTGTGTTGCCGCAATCACCTCATGATCAGAATCTCTGATTTGAAGCATATCTACGCGCACATTGGCCAAGCCGCTGTTGCTCGAGCTCCATGACGGTGAGGCTGCGTTAAAGTTGCTCGTTTCCCAAACCCCTACTTCGGTGGCTAGGATGACTTCGTTTCGGTTATTTGGATTGAAGAGAGCCCAACGGACTGGCATATCTGGAAGGTTACCTTCCTTGCTGGTCCAACTGGTGCCTCCGTTCGACGTGTACCAAACGGATGTACTTCCGTAATTGGAAAGGGTCACAATCAATTCATTCTCACTAGCGCCAATCTCCACACAAGAAATATTACCTGCAGGAAGGCTACTACCAATACTTGTCGAACTCGGACTCCCATCCGCATTTGTAACCTTGAAAAGATCCCCAGATCCCGTGCCGACAAACAAAGTCGTCGATGTGGTTGTGTATGGCGACACGCGAATATGCGAAGCCATGTCGGACATCCCCGAGATGGTGATATTACCCACTACCGGACTTGAGCTCACGTTCGTTGCTCTCAACAAAGTGGTCGAAGTTCGAGCAGAATAAAGTGCATCTTGATTATCGTCGTAATCTGCTGGGTTTATGAATCGGCCAGTGCTTTGGTCGTTTATAAATCGTGGATTCTGAAAACTAACACCACCGTTCGTACTCAACCAGTAGCTGTTGTATACGTAGGAGGTAATCTGAATATTCGGATTGGTTTGGTCGATGAAACAGAAAGCTCCATCACCACCTGTGGCCTCTACGGTACTTCCTAAACCAGCATTGTTGAACTGTTGAGTACCATTATCCTGAGTTCCAGCAAGTGCATAAACACTTCCCGCGGTTGGATGTATAGCACAGGCATAAAACTGGGTTACGTTGTACCCTCTGTTTAAACTCTCAAATGTTGGAGAAGCTGCTGTTGGATTCGTGGTTCGTGTCAAGCCACCGTCATGACCAAAAAGTAGCTCATTGGGATTGGATGGGTTGAATACCATTTGATGTTGGTCGGCGTGGACATAAGGATATCCAAAGCCTCCGTACCAGTGGGATATCTGTGTCCAACTCGAACCTGTATTCGTACTTCTGAACAGGTCGATAGCCCCAGTAAAAACGGTTGTTGGTGTCGTTGGGTGAACCGCGATAATCATATCATACCAGGCCTGCCCTCTTGAAAAGTCGGTGGATGGGATTCCTCCATCTGCATCATTTGGCTCGGTCATATTTGTCCAAGAAGCCCCTTGATTTGTCGTCACCTTCATCTCACCAATCTGGCTTGAAACCTCAATCATGGCGTACACATAGGCGCTGTCTGAAGGAGCACATGCAATCTCAACTCTATCTCCAGAAGATGAATTGTAAGAGCTTGTCCAGGTTGTTCCATTATCAGAATAAAGAACGCGACCACCACCTCGATCGGTTCCTCCGTAGGATGCGTCTTGGGTTCCAACCCATATCCGGTTATCCTTGGCAATTTCGATATCGGCCACGGCATAATTGAACGATTCTCCTGGAATATTTGGCATCACTTGGGTGAAGGATGTTCCGCCATTCAGCGATCGTTGTAGACCTTGGCTCGAGCTTCCATGCCAAGAACCTTGGTAGAAATTACCTCGGATAGCGACGTATAGCACACCCGTACCTCCTTCGTCTCTCACCATCAAATCGTTGCAATAGTAGAAACCTGTACTAGCCGGCAATTGTGTCCAAGTGGACCCACCATCGGTAGTCTTCCAGACACCTGCACCTCGACTGGCTGCGGTTCCCCAACCCTCGCCGGTTCCGACGTAAAAAATGTTCGTATTTGTCGGGTCGTATGCCATGCAAGTCACGGCGATATTGTCCCAAAAATCATTTACGGCTACCCAGTCACTTGCAGGATTCGTGATATCATTATTATACCAAAGACCGCCCGTAACACCCCCAGCCCACACCTTCTTGTTTGTGGGGTCATTTGGGTCATACATGATTGTACGTGTTCGACCACCCACATTATCGGGGCCACGCTCCACCCATGGAGTGCCGGATGCACCGGGGGTGGACATAAGTTGTTGGCGTTGTGCATTTATTTGCTGGTAAACTGCATGCAATCGCTCTGGCGCTGGACGTCCCAAGACAGGGTCTACAGTAGCCAAGTAATCTTGCTCCCATGCGAGGTCAGGACGATCGCGCTTGGGAATAGATTCAAGATCTTGAAGAGATAAATTCCGATTTGAAAAGGGATGCTCGGAGATCATTTGGCGATACTCCGCCTTGGGGTTGGTCGGATGCAGTAGGTAAATGAATGTCGCTGCTACTGCCAGATACAGTGGGGTTAAACGCCAGTTCATAGGGCTTAGGTTCTAGTGAAAATAGGTCTTGGAGGGAAAGATACGGAAAAGGACGGGTTAGGGAGTCTCACACGGCGAGCGCAGGGGTGCGTAATGGAATACGTTGTGGAAGGTCTCACACAGAGACACGGAGGACACAGAGATTATTTTTATATGGAGCGCGGTGGACAATCGTATTGTAGTTCGCGCGGTATGGCTCTCCCACCTGCTGGTAAGCAGCATAAAAGCAAAAGCTATATTAGAATCCTAAATTGAATGAAATCCGCCACGTATTGCGGTGAGCATTCCTGCACTCTCCTTCCACTAAGTTTATCTCACAAATTCTCTACAAGCCAAACTCTGTGTCCTCCGTGTCTCTGTGTGAGGCCCTCTATCACGATTTCCACTCTGCTCCCCGCGTTCTCCTTGCAGTAAGTAAATCTCACAAATTCTCTGCGAGCCAAA
>NZ_WBVO01000011.1 GCF_008933115.1 Phaeocystidibacter luteus
GAGTATACGATTGAGTAATCCTCATCGTTATCACGTCATAAAAACTGGAGCATAGAAAGGCCATTGTAACCCAGGGATGACACATCCGTTCAATCAAACTTTGGTCTTGCATCTATGATGCCTTATGCGAAGCATCTTACAGCTTTGCTGTCTTGCGGCCTTGCCGCCTACGGTATCCTCACCTCCACATAACTTCCCTCCTCACACGCTGCTACCTCAATGTCACCCCCATGTTCTTTCGTCAACATGTAAACTAAGTATAGCCCCATGCCCTTGGAAGTGTCGGGACGATATTCTTTTAAGTTTTTGAGCTGATCTAGTACCTCCCTTGGGATGCCCGGACCACTATCCTTTACCCGCGTAATTAATACGCCTTCTTCTACGTGAATGGACACCACAACCTCCGAATCAGTTGGGGCATATTTTAAGGCGTTGGACACCAAGTTTCGGATTATCGTGGAATATGCATTAGGATCGATGTTCCATGTCAACCCCTCGTCTATTGCACACGACATCTTCATCCTGCGGTTCGGAAGCAAAGGAGTCATGATTTGCTCACACTGATGGACAACCGAGTTAATATTGACCTCCGTCTTAGTCAGTTTTAATTCCGTTGCCTGATCCTTTGCCCAAATCAAGAGGTTCTCCAAAAGACCGTTTACCTCAGCCAAACCTTGACGAACATTTTCCATGATGTCAGCTGAGTCTGCCGATAGTTTGTCGCCACGTTGAGGAATCTCTTTCAATAAGAAAAGTGAATTGCCAATGGGGCCGCGCAAGTCATGACCAATAATCGAAAAGAGCCTGTTCTTCGCATCATCAAGCTGATTTAAACGAAGTAATGCTTCCTGAGATACTCTTCGTTTTTTGAGCATCAATGCATACATCTGGAGTAGGGTCAATACAAGAAATACCAACACCCCTAGGCCAATGTAGAGCCACTTTAACTGCTTTTCATTTTCGGCTTTTTCAAGCAAGTGTTCTTTCTGAAGCATTTCGAGTTGGAGCACCCGCATTTGTTCGCGAACGTCCTGTTCATTTGTGATCAAGCGGGCATCATTCGATACCTTGATGTTCTTCTCATATGCTTTGTGAAATTGAACATAGTAGGAAAGCGCTTTTTCAACATCTCCGCGGCGGTTGTAGACTTTGTATAAGTTGTGACACGCCCTTTGAAAAACAAATGTGCTCGCATCTTTACTGCCTTCGTAGGCCAATTTTGCGTAACGTTCAGCTTCTTGCCAATTGTCGAGACTCATGTATGTGGACGACAGATTCACCTGAAGCATTGGCAACATGAATGGATACGGAGTCTGATCCAACCACTGCTTCGATTCAACCAACTTCAGGTAATACAAGGCCGAGTCGTTATTGCCAAGCTGATAATGCGAAATTCCGATGTTGGCAAGGCTCACCACAATACTCATCGTATCGCTCATCAACGCCTTGACGCTATTCGATTTTCGGAAGGCTTGTATGCTCGCATTCGTCATGGTGTCGAGCTCCATCAGCGCCAATCCGATGGAATTATTCGCAGAGCTCTGATTGTAAAGGTCGCCGGTAGACTCAAAGTAGTCTAGCGACTTTTGAGCGTACTCATAACTCAACTCGTAATCTTGAAGTTTATACAACGTCTTGGCCATCTCCAAGTACGTGAGTGGTCGCATCACACTGTCCTTTACATCTAAATAGCGCAAGGCTAGATAGCCACTGTTCAAAGAGCTACTGTAATTTTCAAGCTGTCGATGGGCTACGCACAAGTTTCGATACAAGTATCCTATGTCCCCTGAATCTGATTTAGGTTGCCACAACAAAGCCTGTTCAAACCAATGCTTAGCTGAGTCGTGATCTTGTCGAATAGCGTGTAATATGCCATGCTCGCGAAGAAAGGTTCCAATCTCGGTGGAGTCTTCGGATGCAAAGACTCCCGGTTTGGCAATGGCTATCATTGCATGAGCACGGTCGAGATTACTCCAGGCATTTCGCCTGACTACCTTCGAGACTAAAGAGTTGAGCTCTTCGGCGCTTGAACAGGTATCCGCCCACATCACAAGTGTGTCTTGCGATTGTGCGTACCCGACCAAACTCAACAGGAGGAAGAGGAGGCTGGTAAGGAATTTCATAGGGTGAGGTTGATTCTTCTAAAATACAATTTCAATTGTTCTATTCATTGCTTAGCTTCGAACAATCGATGAAACCAACTGACAAGTCTACCTACCGCGCATGGGCGTTTTATGATTGGGCCAATTCGGCTTATTCACTCGTTATCTCAACGGCCATTTTTCCTATCTACTATGGCTCTGTCACGAGCAACGACAATGGCAACATACTCAATGTGTTAGGTTGGGAAGTGGAGAGTACAGCAATCTATGCTTGGGTCATAGCCCTCTCTTTTCTTACCGTAGCAATCATTTCTCCTTACTTAAGCGCCCTTGCCGATTTGAGTGGAAGGAAGCGCGATTACATGAGAAACTTTGTCATTTTAGGTTCCATCTCATGTATGTCGATGTATTTCTTTACCGAGAATACAATCGTTCTGGGATTAGCCGCCGCGTTTTTTGCCAGTCTGGGTTTTTCAGGAAGCCTCGTTTTTTACAACGCCTACCTTCCTCAGATTGCTCCGCCAGAAGATCAAGATAAGCTTAGTGCACGCGGATTTAGCCTGGGGTACATTGGTAGCTCCCTCTTGCTCATTGCTCTTTTGGCTTTAATATCCTATCCTGAAGCTTTGGGATTGGCGGGCAAAGGACAGGCTACGCAAATAGCGTTTGTGACGGTGGGCCTCTGGTGGCTCGGGTGGAGCATGTACCCACTTCGCGTTCTTCCTCATAATATCTATGGCAGAAAGCCTGAGAAGGGATGGGCGAAGAATGCGTACAAGGAGCTAGCTCAAGTTTTTGGGGTCTTCAGAAAAACAAAACGCCTCGGCCGTTTTGTGATTTCCTTCTTCTTCTTCAGTTGCGGAGTTCAAACCACGATTTTACTCGCCACTATGTTTGGCAAAGAGGTACTAGATGTCGACGATGAAATCTTGATCGGGACCGTTCTCATCATCCAATTCGTTGGAATACTCGGCGCATGGAGCTTTGCACAGCTCTCCTCTAAAATTGGAAATATTAAGGCCATCGCCGTTGCTGTATTCATTTGGGTGGCCGTGTGTATCGCAGCATATTTCGTTCAAACTACCACCCAGTTCATGATCATCGGTGGGGTGGTTGGACTTGTCATGGGTGGGGTACAGGCTCTAGCAAGAAGTACCTATTCCAAAATGCTTCCTGAAACAAAAGACCATACGACCTTTTTCAGCTTCTATGATGTGGCTGAGAAACTGGCTACGACACTTGGAACGTTCTCCGTCGGAATCCTTGTCGCATTCACGGGAGACCTCAGAAATTCAGCTCTGGCGCTAACGGCGTTCTTCCTAATCAGTCTGATTTTCCTCTTTGCAATTCCAAAGAGTAAGTACGTTTACTGATCTAATGGCTTGAATTTGTCAACCCTGATGATGTAACCCTCTATCAGGTCCTCCTCAGTGCCTACTATTCTGCCTTTGATTGTTAGATCTGTCCCACGCTGGAACATTGAAACGTCAACCGTGCTATCCGCTGCGCAGATGACAATGTTGTCTAAGGTGATATTGGTTTCACCTACTTGCGTGATATTCCCAGAAATAACCGCTACCTCTTCTTTGTACAAGCTGTCGAACTGCGTTGCACCTTCATTCAAAATAGCAATGAGGTCACTCGCCGTGCCCGTGTACGTCGGTTCTTCCGATTGGATGTCTCGGTGTGGTTTATTCCACATGTAGTATCCAACAACAGCGCCACCAATGGCAAGAACAAGGAGAATAAGGAGAATCTTTTTAGTCATGGTTCAGGAGATTTGGAGTTTTGAAGATAGACATTCATGTTTTGGTAACCCATACGAGCGGAAAGTTTCTTAGGTTAGACAACTGGAACTCTTTTTGTTCCGTAGATATAGTACACGAACATGAACAAGTCATGACCAAAGCAGTAATCCGAGTTTCATTTCTCACCCTCATTGGGGCATTTATAATTACGAGTTGTTATTCTGAGAATTACGAAGACCTCTATGGTCCACGTGATCCGGAATGTGATTCTGTACTCACCACCTATACCGCCGGCATCAGACCGTGGATTGACGCTGAGTGCGTGGATTGTCACAATTCAGGTGCTTCAAGCGGTGGACTAGATTTGTCCACCTATCAAGATGTGTTCGACAATGCTAACGTTGTTCTCGACCGAATCAAGCGAGAGCCGAATGACCCGAAGATGATGCCGCTGGGACAGCCAAAGCTTCCTCGTTGTACTATTCAAGGGTTTGAGAAGTGGATTGCCGCTGGAAAACCAGAAAATTAAAAACCACACATACCATGAAACCATTTAAATTTTTACTCGCACTTCTACTTATTGGATTTGCCTCTACTCAAGTATCTGCTCAACGTATGATGACCCGCGAGGGCTACATCAAATTCTTCTCATCTACAGCGGTTGAGGATATTGAAGCAGCATCAAACCAAGCTTCTTCGGTTCTGGAAAAGAACACTGGTAAGATTGCATTTCAAGTATTAATGACTAGCTTCTCGTTCGAAAAGGCGCTCATGCAGGAGCACTTCAACGAGAATTATGTTGAATCAGAAACGTATCCGAAAGCCACTTTTGCGGGTCAGATTGAAGACTTGAGCAAAGTGGATTTTGAAACAGAAGGGACGTACAACGTAACTATTAAGGGTACACTTACCGTACATGGAGTGGCTCAGGAGAGAACCGTTTCTGCAACCATAAAAGTAGAAGGAGAGAATGTTCTGCTCGAAACCGTCTTTAAGGTAAAGCCGGCAGATCATGATATCGAAATACCTTCGGTTGTGCGCGATAACATTGCACGTGAACTTGAGGTGACCGTGAAGGCCAAGTATGCGCCACTCAATAGATAAGACCCATGAAAACAACTACCTACAAACACCTTCTACTCCTGTTCATTTTCGGAGTAGTTGGCTCGATGACTTATGCTCAAGACGACTTACTTGCTGAGCTTGATGAAGGGGAAGAGCAAACGGTTTACACCTCTGCCACGTTCAAAGGGAGCCGAATAATCAACCTTCAGAGCACCGAACTGCCAGCTGAAGGTGTCGGTCAGTTCATCATTCTCCACAGATTCGGTTCATTGACGGAAGACCCACTGTACGATCTGTTTGGATTAGATGTGGCTTCAGTGCGCCTCTCCTTCGATTATTCCATCAAAGATTATTTGAACGTTGGTGTTGGTCGTTCAAGCGGTACCAAGGTTTACGACGGATGGGTGAAAGCTCGATTATACCGTCAATCCAGCGGAGCTGTGAACATGCCAGTGTCCATTCTTTACTACGGTTCCCTCAACGTGAATACAACGCGTTTTCCAGATGACGGCCTCGAGCACAAATTTGGCGAACGCCTTAGCTATGTGAACCAGATTATCGTGGGTCGCAAGTTCAGTGAAAGTTTCAGTATGGAGCTTGTTCCAACAGTTGTGCACTTCAATACTCGCCAGACGCGTGAACAACCCAATACCATTTTCGGTCTGGGTGTAGGAGGCAGAATCAAACTGACGAACCGCGTGGCGATTACGGCAGATTACATGCTTCAAGCGCCGAGAAATACCAGATTGGTTGACGGTGTAGAAACGGCCTACAACAACTCGTTTTCCATCGGTGTGGATATCGAAACGGGAGGACACGTTTTCCAGCTTCACCTCACGAACTCACAGAGCATAAGTGATCCGTATTGGATGACTCAAACTCCTGGAAACTGGTTCGAAGGCGATATCTTCTTTGGATTCAATATCTCAAGGGTGTTTACGCTCAAGAAACCAAAGCGTATTGAGTCACCAGCTTGGTAGAAACTTATTCGGTCACACGTTCGATGCGCTCCACATTGCCTATGTGAAAGAGTGCATCGCCCTTGTGTACCATTGGGATGTTGTTATGCCCAATGATGTAGCCTTTGCTCGGTGATTTCACCTTGATGGAGTAGCTGTTGTAAGGGTTGTTGATTCGACCAATGGTTTCGCCTTCCTTTACACGCTGACCTGAAGCCTTTGTTGGGATGAACAAACCAGATGCATCGGCACGCAGCCAAGAAGTGGAGTCGAAGTGGACCACCTTTTTCGCTTGCGGGCTCTTATCAATCATCCCAAAATGATGAAGTACGCGCTTGGTCCCGCGAACGGCTGACTTTATCGCCTTTTCATCAAAGCGAAGCGATTCACCTCCTTCAAATACTACAATGGACTTCCCGAGCTCGGTGGCTGTCCCACGCAATGAGCCAGGAATAACATTGCTCGTTAGTGTGAAAGGCGCTTTAAAAGCATCGGCAATTTCACGTCCCAGTTTGTCTTCTGCACTATATCGAATCTGTGGATAATTCGTTCGGCTAGCTCCCCCCGTGTGGAAATCGATGCCGAAATCAATGACGGGAAGAATCTTTTCTGTGAGGTGATTGGCCACAATAGCAGCCAGAGAACCATCTGGACTACCCGGAAAGCTTCGGTTTACATCCTTGCCGTCGGGCACTTCGCGTGAGAAGTGAATGAAACCGTACACGTTGATAATAGGTAACGCGATAACGGTCCCCTTATTAATCTGAGACAGCAATTTGCTGTCCGCAAGTCTCCGTACCGTTTCAATTCCATTGATTTCATCCCCATGCAGACCTCCAGAGAGTAGAACGGTAGGCCCGGGGTTCTCTGAACGGAAAACATGGATAGGCATGTGAATGAGCGTGCCAGACGGAAGTCGTGCTACCTCAATCTCTATAATCGTCTCCTTTCCTGGAGGGACCTTTACGCCATCAATCACCAACGGAGTTGCCATGTATTATTGACCTGTGTAGTTAGATGGAGTAATTTGACGGAGCTCTGCCTTCACGTCATCACTCACATTCAAACCATTGATAAATACGGATATCGCTTCACCGTTAATCACGCTATTGGTACGCGTAAGGTCTTTCAAAGCTTCGTAAGGTTTCGGATATCCTTCGCGACGCAGAATGGTCTGAATCGCTTCCGCAACTACTGCCCAATTCTTCTCTAAATCTGCTTCAAAAGCATCTCTATTCACAATCAGTTTTCCAAGACCCTTGAGGGTATTGTTGAAACCGATGATCGTATGTGCTAGTGGAACACCAACGTTTCTCAAAACCGTACTATCCGTGAGGTCTCGTTGCATACGAGAAATTGGAAGTTTCGCAGCAAGGTGCTCGTAAAGCGCATTTGCGATACCGAGGTTGCCTTCGCTGTTTTCGAAATCGATTGGGTTCACCTTATGAGGCATAGCTGAAGAGCCAACTTCACCTTCCTTAATCTTCTGCTTGAAGTAATCCATGGAGATGTACGTCCATACATCGCGGTCGAGATCCACGAGAATGGTGTTGATTCGCTTCATCGCGTCAAAAAGGGCGGCCATGTTGTCGTAATGCTCAATTTGTGTTGTAGGCTGAGAGCGCTGTAAGCCGAGCACCTCATTCACAAAGTAATTTCCGAAGGCATGCCAATCGGTATCCGGATAGGCCACCGTATGAGCGTTGAAGTTTCCTGTGGCTCCTCCAAATTTGGCCGACATTGGGATGTGGCGAATCTGACGAAGTTGTTGATCTATTCTTTCAACGAATACCTCGAACTCTTTTCCAAGTCGGGTAGGAGACGCGGGTTGCCCGTGAGTTCTGGCGAGCATTGGAATGTCTTCCCACTCGTTCACAAGTTGCTGAAGCGTCACTACAACTTCACCTAAAAGTGGGATGTACACCTCTTCCAAAGCTTCGGCGATAGAGAGTGGAACCGCGGTGTTGTTGATGTCTTGCGATGTCAATCCAAAGTGCACGAATTCGCTCCACTTGCTTACCCCGAGTGCCTCCATCTTCTCTTTGATGAGATACTCAACCGCTTTAACATCGTGGTTAGTCGTCTTTTCGATTTCCTTCACGCGCAAGGCAGAAGCCTCATCGAAATCGAGATAGATGTCTCTGAGGTCATTGAATTTGTCCTTAGGGAAATCGGCGAGTTGAGGAAGTGGCATTTCACAGAGTGCGATGAAGTACTCAATCTCAACGCGGACACGATATTGGATGAGGGCGTATTCTGAAAAGAAGGCAGAAAGTGGCTTGGAATGACGAGCATAACGGCCGTCTACAGGGGAAATCGCGAACAATTCGGGATTCATGAATTTCGTCTTTGAATTGAAAGCGCGAAGGTACGAAATCCTGTAGGTTAAAAGGATGTGCGTGGATGGATGTGAAACTATGTGTATCTTTAAAACTCTTTAATGCTCTCTCTCATGAAACACTTTACTCTTAGAGCACGCACAAGTGCTCTGCTCACCACACTCACATTCGCGTTTGTCTCAACACTATCATTCGCTCAGGGGAATTGTGCGAATGCCGTTTCCAATGTTGTTTTTTACAATCAAACTGCAACTACGGTAGACATTGCATTTACAGATCCTAAGGATACTGTGGTAACAATTGAATGGGGGCCAACTTGCTTTATAATGGGAACAGGTTGGATGTACTATGCAACGAATGATACAATCACGCTAACAGGCGTGGATAGTGGTCAGTGCTACGATTTCTATTTTTCGAATGCACCTGCATATAACTTTACTTGCAACCCAGCCATACAGTATTGTACTCCTTGTCCTTATAGAGGCGATAGCGCAAACAACGCCATCATGGCTACCCTTGATTCCATCGGTCCAGGATTGAATTTTTATGAATTCAGCAAGAATGGAATCGACAACTGTTACACGAACGCTCACAGTTTCACGGCTGATGTTGACGTGGTTTGGGAGTACGTTCCAAGTCCGGGAGCAACAGAAGTAAGTATAAGTACATGTTCTTCGCTAGACACTACAAGGCTGTTTGTGCTCGACTCGAACCAGCAGTTATTATCCACTACAAACACCACGTGTGGAGTGGGACCGCCTTCGCCGTGGAACACCATCCATAAAAGTGAGAAAATTGACAGGTTACAAGTCAACCCGAACATGCGATACTATATCGTGGTAGAAGTTGAGCAGAATGATTCTTGTGGATCTGGGATTTATTTCAACATTGAAGAAAAGGTCAGTTTCACGCCGCCTGTCTGTTCAACGCCGTATAATTTGGACAGTACGGTGGCGGGGTGTGATGCCATAGCCTTAACCTGGATGGACTCTGCGAACGGAGCATCTTACATGGTAGAATACGGAGTTTCAGGGTTCACCCAGGGGAATGGAACTATGGTTACGGTTACGGACACCTTTCATTTACTCACGAACCTCAGTGCGAGCGCCACGTATGATGTATATGTAAGCACACTTTGTTCTTTTGATACTTCGGCGGCGGCTGGACCTCTAACGGTTTCGACATCGAAATCATCCGGGCAGTCTGCAGTGGCTAGTTACAGCTCATCCTTCTTGGGAATTGTGAACGGTAAAGCTCGATATCAATTTGACGGTACAGGCTCAACTGCTGACAGTCTAATTTGGAACTTCGGTGACGGTTCCGCATGGGAAGTGGGGTGGACACCAACTCACTCGTATTCCGTTGCCGGTGTCTATAATGCAACCATGGTGGCGATTTTCGGTTGTTCGGTCGATACCGTTCTGTTCACAGTTAATGTCGTGCCATGGAGTGTGGATGAGCAACTGGCTAGTTCGGTGATGATGTATCCCAATCCGGCGAGAACTTCGTGTAGGATTGAATGGAGTTCAGATTTGAAAGTCACCGAAGTAGTAATCTTAGATCGGAGTGGCAGACAATTACAATCCAATGTTGTAGATGCAAGTACTGTGGAACTCGACCTTACTAATTTGGCAAATGGGGTGTACTTTCTACAGCTTAAATACGGCGATGGGACGGTTCAAAAGCGACTCATTGTGCAATAACTAAAGCACGCGTAGCATTAATCCTTTCAAATAATGACCTTCCGGGAAATACAAATTCTCGGGGTGACAGGCAGGCTGACGCAATTCCTTGAGGATTTGTATCGGTCTGCCTACTTCTATTGCAGCCGCACGAAGCGTGTCGGCAAATACTTGAGGAGTTACATTTTGGCTACATGAAAAGGTGAAAAGAATGCTACCCGGTCTCATGTTTTTGATAGCAGATGCATTCAGCCTTTTATACGCTTGAATGGCGTTGTGGACAGCCTTTCGTCTCTTGGCAAAGGCAGGAGGGTCGAGAATCACAATGTCGTAATCACGGTCCATTGATTTGAGGAACACTTGTACATCGCTCGCTTCAGACGTATGTCGATCGGATGCACGGTTTAGCTTGGCATTCTCATCGGCGAGACGACAAGCCAACTCGGAAAGGTCTACAGAGTGGACTTCTTTAGCTCCGGCGTTCAGTGCATAGACGGAGAACCCTCCTGTATAGGCGAAAGCGTTTAATACTTTCTTTCCCTTTGAGAAGTGGCCTACCAATTGGCGGTTGTCGCGTTGATCTAGGAAGAACCCGGTCTTTTGCCCTTCAACCCAGTTCACTACGAATGAGTTTCCATTTTCGCGAATGGTTGTAGATGGTGTGTTGCCGAACAGGAATTCGCTTTGAATGTGCTCGTGATGGAGGGATTCACCACTCTTGTCATAGACGGTTTTGAGCGATTCGCCCAAGATATCTTTGAGTGCGGCAAGAATTACGTCGCGTTGGTTGTGGACTCCCAGAGTGTGTGCTTGCAGCACGACATGTCCATCGTACCAATCCATTACAATTCCAGGTACAAAGTCGCCCTCCCCGAAAAACAGTCGATACGCATTGGTTTCTATGCTATCGGTCAGACCAATCTCTTGTCTAAGTTCGAATGCGTTTCGAATTCTATCCTTCCACCAGGAGAGGTCGATGAGTTCATCTAGGTATGTTAAGACCTTAACTCGAATGGAAGCCTTTGGTGACATGTAATGGCCAACGGCGAGGAATTCACCTTTAGAATCGACGATACGAACGATGTCGCCTTCTTCGCAGTGCTTCTCTGACGCTATTGCTCCACTAAAAATCCAGGGATGTTTTCTTTGGAGGGCGCGCTCCTTTCCCTTGGCTAGTCTGACTTCCTTGTAGTTCATGCCGCAAAGGTACGCCCAAATTGTTCACGGCACAGTGGGTTGATTTCGAAGTGGTTATTGAAGAATAGTAGAAATATTCTTAACAATGAATATAGATATGTTATGATTCTAATAGGAGATGCCTACATTAGGGTGTTTTTAAACACAAAGCCCTCTAAAGTGTAAATATTGTAACAAACGGTGTTTATTTGTGAACTTTGTGTTGGGAAACGCTTTACACAATCCAAAAATTTCGCTTTACTATGAAAAACGCTACTCCGTGGAAGTGGCTGGGCATTTTCGCTCTCTTGCTTTCACCATTGTTTAACTCAGAGGCTCTAGCTCAGTGTTCTTATGAACTGAGTTTGGATGATTCCTTTGGCGACGGATGGAACGGGAACACCGTTGATGTCCGTGTAGGTGCAGTAACAACAAACTACACCTTGAGTAATGGATTCGACACAACAGTTGTTCTTACAGTTAACACTGGAGATACCATTCAAATTACGTATAACGCTACTGGTCTTTACCAGAGTGAAGTTTCATTCGAGCTTTTTGACGCGAATCAGGCGAGCATTTTCGCTTCTGGTTCTGGTCCATCTGCTGGTTTGAATGTGGATACTACGGCTTTTTGCCCTACTTGTGTGTCAGTGAATTCAATGACGCTTGATTCGGCCACTAGCTCAAGTGTGTCTGTTTCATGGCCGGCTGTTGCAAATGCGTCGTCCTACACAATTGAATGGGGACCTTGCGGGTTTGGTCAAGGTACAGGAACTGTAGTTTCGGCAACTACCAATAATTACACAATTACTGGTCTAATGGCCTCTGAGTGCGTTGATGTATACATTACTACCGACTGCTCTGGTTCAGGAAACGGTATTGCGAACATGACTGGCCCATATTCTTTCAGAAGCCTTCAGCCTGTAATTAGCACTTTCCCTTTCTTCACAAACTTCGAATCTAACAATGGCTTCTTCTTGCCTAGTGGTACGAATTCATCGTGGGAGTGGGGCGTACCAGCCGGATCAGTAATTACGGGTAGTAGCTCTCCGAGCAACGCTTGGGTTACAAATCTATCGGGTGACTACAACAATAGTGAAAACTCTTTCCTGACTTCAGCCGTGTTCGATCTTTCAGCAGAGACAGGAAGTTTCATTTTGACTTTTGACCTATTCTACGAAACAGAGAATAACTTCGATGAAGTTTGGGTAGAGATGTCTACAGACGGTCTCACTTGGACCAAGTTGGTAGACAATGGCACTGCCGTTAACTGGTACAACGACTTGGGCAACCAATGGTGGGAAAACACCAACAACGGATGGAATGGTTCAAGTATCATCTTGGCAAATATTGCTGGACAGAGCATCGTTCAGTTCCGTTTTGCATTCTCGTCTGACGGTAGTGTTAGTCGTGAAGGTGTTGGTATTGATGACTTCGGTCTACAAGCTCTAACATGCGGAGTTCCTTCTGCATTTGCTAGTCCGTTTATCAGCACTGATTCACTCGGAATTAGCTGGACCTCTTCATCAGGCTTCTCGAATATTGAGTATGGTCTTGCTGGGTTTACACAAGGTTCTGGTACAATGATTCAGGGAGCAACAGGAACTGATACGATCGGAGGTCTCTTGCCAGGAACTACATATGACATCTATCTTCAAGATTCTTGTAGCCCAGGAAATGTTGGCCTTTGGGTAGGTCCGTTCTCTGTAACTACATTACAGCCAATCGTGAATACATTCCCTTACACTGAGGACTTCGAAGCAGATGCTGGTAACTGGATAGCTTATGGATCCAACAGCTCATGGCAGTGGGGCGCTCCTTCTGCAACTGTAATTTCAGCAGCAGGTCAAGGAACGAACGCATGGGTTACAAACCTTTCAGGTTCATACAACAATAGTGAATTGTCGTATCTACAGACTGTCATCTTCGATGCGAGCTCAACTGTAAATGACCTCGAGTACACCTTTAGCATGAACTTTGAAACGGAGAATAACTTCGACGAAGGATGGGTAGAGTACTCATTTGACGGTACTACATGGACTAAATTGGTTGATAATGGATCGGCTTCAGGCTGGTACAACGACCTCAATAACCAATGGTGGGAAGATACTGACGGTGGCCAATGGGTTACTCGTTCGAACGTAATCCCGGGTTCTGCCGGTCAGAGCTTCGTTCAAATTCGTCACGTATTCTCATCCGACGGTAGCGTAACGCGCGAAGGTTTTGGTGTAGATGATGTTATGGTTGACGAGCTTGTATGCTCGGTTCCTTCTGCACTTGGTGCAACCAATATCGGCACGACCACAGCGGATATCTTCTTCACTTCCACAGCGATGATCTCTAATGTTGAATGGGGGCCAAGCGGTTTCGTTCAAGGAACAGGTCAGGGTACCGTTATCAACGCAATGAATGATACTATCGCCCTTTCAGGTCTTACACCAAATACCTGCTACGACTTCTATGTGCAAGATTCATGTGCGAATGGAAACAGCATTTGGGTAGGTCCATTTGTATTCTGCACGGATCCAACGTGTATTGCTCCAATGAACTTGGGCACAAACAACGTAGATTCCACAAATGCTACGTTGGTATGGGACGGCAATAACGTTCCAGGTACGTACCTCATAGAATACGGAACTCCAGGTTTTGCTCTGGGTACTGGAACAATGATTACTTCAACTGCGGATAGCGTTACGCTGAGCAACTTGGCAAATGCTACAGACTATTGCTTCTACGTAGCTGAAATTTGTACTCCAGGCGATACTTCTGCTTGGTCAGGTCCAAACTGCTTCACTACACTTTGTGGAACAATTCAAGGAGACAGTATTCAAGATGCTATCCAAGTAACGGGTTCTGGACAATGGGTTGGAAACGCAACTTGCTACAGCAATACCCTAGCCCTACGCACCGGTGTAGAAGTCATCTTCGAATACACTCCTTCTCCAGGAACAACGTTAGCTGACTTTGAGACTTGTGGTTCAGGTTATGATACATATTTGTACTTGCTAGATGCTAACCAAACAACACTTAACTCAAGTGATGATGACTGTGGTCTGCAATCGCAGCTTCTCGGCGAGGCAGTGATTCCTGGTCAAACTTACTATGTTGTTGTTGAGGCGTTTAGCAGCTTCACTACGGTAAGTAACTTCGTCCTCACGATTACGGAAACAAACCCTTGTCCAGCTCCTTCAAACTTCACAACTACAGCCGTAAACTGTACGTCGTTGGATTTGATCTGGAACAACGGTGGCTCTTCTTACGCTTATGAGCTTGAGTACGGAGCAACTGGCTTCAACCCAGGTTCTGGTACAGCTGTAGTTTCTAATGATACCACAGAAACTGTTAGCGGTCTTACTGCAGGTACGGCTTACGACTTCTACGTTCGTGGATTCTGTACGAGCGATACGTCTGCATGGGCTGGTCCATTCACCATTTCTACGTCTAACGTGAATAACGCAATGGCGGTAGGTACATTTACCATCACCAATGTTACACTCACAGATGCGATTGTAGATTTCGATGGAACAGGTTCAACTGCCGACAGTATTTCTTGGGATTATGACGATGGTTCTGCCATCGAGTGGGGTTCGACTCCACAGCACACATACACCCAGAACGGGACGTATGACGTAGTTGTAACAGCTTACACAGACTGTGGATCTGACGATGATACCATTCAGGTTGTAATCTCTACCATCTCCCTCACGGAAGCTGGTGCTGCGAATTTCTCTGTATATCCTAACCCTAGCTACGGCGACGTTACCGTATCATTCGAAGGAGCTACTGGAAATGAAGCAACGATCAACTTGATGAATCTCCAAGGTCAGATTCTTGAAACGATTCAGGTTGACCTCCAATCTGGTACAAGAGATATCCAAATGGATCTCTCGAACTTGCCAAAAGGAGTTTACATGATTCGTTATAACGAAGAAAACGCGGTGGCTATCCGTCGCGTAGTTCTGAAGTAAGTTTAGAACAACAGACTTCAACTGAAAGTCCCCGCCGAAAGGTGGGGACTTTTGTTTTTAAAGATGTTTGGAAACGAGGTCCGTAAGCTCCTCCTTGATATTTGAGGAAGATGCGAGAATCTCTCTCCCGAAAATAGGATCGTTCGTTTTAGAGAATGCCGATACTCGGCCTCCTGCTTCTTCAACCAAGAGCACTCCAGCCGCAACGTCCCAAGGGTTCAATCCATACTCAAAGAATCCATCAAACCTGCCGCAAGCCACATAGGCCAAGTCTACCGCCGCAGATCCCCAGCGTCGGACCCCGCGCGTTTTTTGGAAACAGTCCTTCAACAACTGCAAGTACTCGTCTATTTTCTCAAAGTCGTAGTAAGGAAATCCAGTGGCGACAAGTGCGTTGCTCAGCGAGTCATTCGACGATACGCGAATCGACTCTCCATTGCAGTATGCTCCGCCTCCCTTGTAGGCACTGTAGAGTTCATTTTGTCCCACCTCCAAGATCACGGCAACAACCGGATTTTTACCGTCATGCAATGCAACAGAGACCGAGTACACAGGAAGGTTGTGAAGGAAGTTTGTAGTTCCGTCTAGCGGGTCGACAATCCAGTTAAAACCGTTGTCATTTCGTTCACCCGTGCCTTCTTCCGCAATGAAGCCGGCCGAAGGGACGATGTCGCGCAATCCTTTTACGAGGCGTTTCTCCGCCTCTTTATCAACATAAGAAACTAGGCTGTTGAGACTTTTGAGCTCTACGTCACTCGCCGCGACTTTCTTTTGTTCTTTACGAATGAACATGCCAACCTCTCGGACCAAATGAATGGTCTGAGTACAAACTTTCGAAAGTTCCATAGGATTACTTTGTGCTTTCCAATTGCTGAAGAGGCGAAACAACCTTCACTCGGTCGAGAACCTCCATCATTTCATTTGCAAGCGCAAGATAGGGTTGTTCTTCGAGTATGTGGTTGGAGCCTTTCCATTCTACGAGCGACATGAATCGACTCGGTTCAACGGAGTATAGCTCGGCCTTACCAATGAGCTGATCTCGCTTCAATTGGCCGTAAAGATTGCGCCACGTTACTCGGAAGTCATCTCTGAACATCGGTTTAAGGCGATATTCAGTCAACTCAAAAATAGGAATATTGGTATCCTTCATCGGTACCCACTAAGGTACGACACGGACTTTGGAAAAAAAACGGTAGTTGTTACGACACAGGAATCTCTAGTGGCTCGAAGCGAACAGCACCATCATCGTCTATCTCCGTAAGCTTGATATGCTGTACCGTGTTCACAAGCTCCGGGTTCCAGTGCGTCTTAACCTTCACGTAGTTTTCCGTAAAGCCGTGGATCCAGCCTGCTTTGTTTTCACCTTCAAACAGTACTCGACGTTCGCTACCCAGCTGAGATTCGTAGAACGCCCGACGCTTTTTAGCCGAAAGAACACGAAGCATTTTATTTCTGCGCTTTCTCTCACTCATCGGAACCACGCCATCCATATCCCAAGCTTCCGTATTTGGACGCTCACTGTACGTGAACACATGCAAGTAGGAGATAGGAAGTTCTTTCAGGAAATTATACGTCTCCATGAAGTGCTCTTCCGTTTCTCCAGGGAATCCCACAATCACATCAACGCCTATGCATGCGTGTGGCATGGCGGTTTTTATGGAATCGACTCTGTCGACGTAAAGTTCTCTCAAATATCTACGCTTCATGCGTTTGAGCATGTCGTTGCTCCCGCTCTGAAGAGGTACGTGGAAGTGAGGTACGAATCGATCGCTTTGGGAAACAAATGCAATGGTCTCGTCCTTCAGGAGGTTTGGCTCGATAGATGAAATTCTCAAACGATCGATTCCTTCCACTTTGTCGAGTTCCTTCACAAGCTCAAGGAACGTGTGTTCGTGGCGCTTGTTTCCATGCTCACCTTTACCGTAATCTCCGATGTTTACACCAGTGAGTACAATCTCTTTGATGTCTTGCTGTGAGATTTCCTCCGCCTGGCGAACCACATTTTCCAGAGTGTCACTTCGAGAAATGCCTCTCGCTCTAGGTATGGTGCAATAGGTGCACTTGTAATCACATCCGTCCTGAACTTTCAAGAAGGCACGTGTACGTTCACCTATGGAATAGCTCCCTACAAAGGTGTCTGCCTCATCTATCTCACATGAATGAACCTCACCCATGTCAGATTTCGTCAAATCGTTTAGGTAGTCGGTTACCTTGAATTTCTCAGTGGCACCCAACACTAAATCTACCCCTGGGATTGCAGCGATTTCTTCTGGTTGAAGTTGCGCATAGCAACCTACGATTACTACGAAAGCATCCGGATTGGAGCGCATGGCTTTGTTCACAATGGAACGGCATTCTTTGTCGGCATTTTGAGTTACCGAACACGTGTTGATCACATATACGTCCGCAGATTCTCCAAACTCCACTTTCTCGTATCCTTTATCTGTAAAGTCACGAGCTATTGTGCTGGTTTCCGCAAAGTTGAGTTTACAACCTAGCGTGTGAAAAGCGACTGATTTACCGTTCATTTCCATTGCGGGTGCAAAGGTACAACATTGATTTCCACCTAACCAACCTACCAGATACCTCTTCCGATGTGTACTTTAGCGAAATGATGTTGAAGCCACTCGGAATTCTGATCACCCTCAGCGTGATTTTCGCCTCTTGCTCGAATGCACCTGAAGTACCTTCCAATACCGTATTTAGGTACAATGAACCGAATGGTATTACTTCACTAGACCCTGCCTTTGCCAGAGAGCAATCCAACATTTGGGCTGTTCATCAGGTTTTCAATGGCCTAACCCAGATGGATTCAGAGCTCAATATTGAGCCGTGTATTGCCGAATCATGGACTATTCAAGATTCTGGTTTGACCTACATCTTCAAGCTTAGAAATGACGTATTGTTTCATCCACATGAGTCACTTACCGAGAACACCCGTAAGGTGACGGCCAACGACGTGGTTTACAGCCTCAATCGACTGTCAGATTCCAAAACGGCCTCCCCGGGAGCCTGGACCATGGGCGTTGTTGATACGCTGTACGCACTGTCGGACGACTCCTTAATCATCGTGCTAAATGAGCCGTTCGCGCCTTTCCTGGGGATTCTGAGCATGAAGTATTGTTCCATTGTTCCTCGTGAAGTTGTTGAAGTCTTAGGTAGCAACTTTGGTCGGAGTCCTATAGGTACAGGTCCGTTTAAGTTTCAAATGTGGAGCACGGATGAGAAGCTTGTGCTTCGCAGAAATCCCGACTATTTTGAGTTCGAAGGAGAGGAACGTCTACCTCACCTAGAAGCGATAGCCATTGATTTTATCACTGACCGACAAGCGGCCTTCATGGAATTTCTCAAGGAAGAAACGGACATGCTGTCTGGTTTGGATGCGAGTTACAAGGATGAACTGCTCACACGCGATGGTCAATTGAAGGAGGAATACGCCGACCGGCTCAACTTGCAAATCATACCCTATCTCAACACAGAGTACCTGGCAATCCACGCTCAATCAGAGAGCTCTCCACTCCATCAACCTGAGGTTAGACTTGCGCTCAACTTATCAATTGACCGCTCAAAAATGATGCGCTATTTGCGCAATGGGATAGGTCGACCTGCAGACGGAGGTATGATTCCAAGAGGGATCCCGGCCTATAACCCGGATATTACAGGTGGCTACACGTTAAACCTGGATAGTGCGAAACAACTCCTGTTGAACGCTGGATATCCAGACGGAAGAGGAATGCCTTCGATTAACTTGACAACGACTTCGAATTATCTCGATATCTGCGAGTTTCTACAAGCAAGTTGGAACAAGCTTGGGATTCCTGTGCAGGTTGAGGTTCTACCTCCGCCAACTATGCGTGAGGGCAAAGCGAAGGGTACACTTGAATTTTTTCGAGCTTCTTGGATAGCAGATTATCCCGATGCGGAGAATTATATGTCGCTGTTCTACGGACCCAATTTCACCCCAAATGGACCCAATTATACCTTCTTTTCGAATAGTGATTTCGACGCCTTGTATGACGAGGCCAGGTATTTAACGAATCCGGATGATAGAGATGCGGCCTTTGCAAAAATGGATAGCATCCTTGTTCGCGAAGCTCCTGTTGTTCCGCTGTTTTACGATGAGGTTGTTCGATTCATTCCCAAGAATGTGCACGGATTGGAACCCAATGCATTGAACTTGCTCGAAGTTAAAAGGGTGAGAAAAGACTAGTTCAGTGTAAAGTCTGCATAGATCGGCTTATGGTCACTCCATAAGGCTGGTACAGTAGAGAAGGCATCACAACTAAATTCGGTACTCGTAAAGATGTAGTCGATCCGCAGTGGAATGACATTTACCTTGTTGTAGGTGTCACCAGACCCGGTGCCCATTGCTACGAAAGCGTCATTCAACAAGTCTGAGATTCTTTTATAGGCAAACGATGTTGGAGTGTCGTTGAAGTCTCCGCAAAGAATCACAGGGTAGGGAGATTGTTCCACGTAGAGGGCCAATTCTTCAGCTTGATTCCCTCGAATGCGGTATGAGCGTCCAAGCTTTCTCAAGATGTCCTTGCCTTCCTCTTCAATCTGCTCACTACTCAGCGGTGATTCATTTGCCGCTAGTGTTTGATAGTCTTCAGGAATCAAAGAGGTATTCACCAAATGAACGTTGATGGCACGAATGGTATCCGTTCCAATCAGGAGGTCTGCAGATAGCAAACCGCGGTACCCAGCCCTACGGGATTCAAAAGTGTGAAACGTATGACGCAATACAGGATACTTGCTGTAGATCGCATATCCATAGGTTGAATTCTCGTAGACGGGCACATGCAATTTGTGCATGAAAGGGAGGTTTCGAGATCGTGGTATGTCCTTATTCTCTTGAAGAAACAGGATGTCCGGGTTCACATCTCGAATCAAAGTAGACAACTCTTGGCGCGCCGAATCGAGGTCTATTTCAGCATCCATAGGTGACCAATAATGAATGTTGTAGGTCATTACACGGACACCCGTTGCCTGAGTTGCTGGAGTCCCATTCCATTGATAGATATTGGCAAAGTGAGGCCAGCCAATAAGGGTAATGACAAGACTTACCCAGGCGAACCTGCGGCCTCTAAGGAACCAGAACCCTGTGAACAGCAACTGACCAATGAGAAGTATGGGGAAGGCCAATCCAGCAAGTCCCATCAGTGGCGCAGACGCTGGATTAAAATGACAAGCCAATGCTGAAACGATATACGAAACAAGCAAAGGCAGTTGCACAAAAATGAGGAGTCGGCGGCTCCACTTTCGCTTCTTCTTGGTCACTTTTTGGAGAATTGGAATAGGAAGTCCTTTTCTTCTTTGGAGAGCTTGTCGTATCCATGATCCTTGATTTTGTCAAGGATTTCATCCATTCGTTTTTGGTCGTTTCCGCCAGATTGAGCTGCTCTGCTCGCGGTTGATCTTCTCGATTCTCTCTTGTCGTATGACTTTTTGTGAACGGTTCTCAGCTTTGGCTTCCTTTCGAAAATTCCGGAAACACGTCGGATTAAATTCCAGAATCCATTTGACCAATCTCGTCCGTTTTCCAGTGCCCTGACGTAGAAGTATCCAACGGCTACACCCCCTAGGTGAGCAATGTGGCCGCCCGTATTACCATCCCAAAAATTGGCCAGATCTATTAAAACCAAGATACCGGCAACCATCCAAAGTTTCACTTCGAAGAAGAGGAGTCGCACTGGTAATTGAGGAACCTTGGTAGCAATGGCTACCACAACGGCCATGACACCAGCCGAAGCTCCAATCAGTGGGTTTTTCACCGTAAATGCAGGTGATATGTTATAGAGCAATACAAATAGAAGTCCACCTGCAATTCCGCCATAAATGTAAACGGGTAGGATTCGCTTATCTCCCAAGAACTCAATGAAGATGCGCCCTAGGAAGTAGAGCATGAGCATGTTCATGAGGATGTGAAAGAAGTCGAAATGCACAAACATGTACGTGAACAAGGTCCACGGATGTATGGCAAATTCCCTCAGATCACTTGGAAGTGCAATGAAAGGCCTGATAGCTAAAAGTGGATCTTGAGGCGCTATGATGAGCCCTACAACGAGCCGGGCTATCATGATTAGTATGAATACCCCAACGTTGATGTAAAGTAGTCGGTTTAGCCAGTTAGCTCTTCCAAACTCCGTTTTTATGCTGTCTACAATCGAGGCCATTTTAGTATCGGAATTGTTGTCTTCTCCAATAGCGAATAATGAAATATCCAAAGAGCATTCCGCCTAAGTGCGCGAAGTGTGCAACTGTACTTCCCGGGTTTGTTACACCGTTAAAGAGTTCGATTATCGCGATGATAGAAACGAAGTACTTTGCGCGAATCGGGAAGAGGAAGTAGAGATAAATGGGCTCATTTGGGTAAGTCATACCGTAAGCAAGTAGTATCCCGTAAATGGCACCTGACGCTCCAACAGCGTTGGTATGATACGCAACCGCTCTGACCATTTCAGTAGCACCATAATTAAATTCATACCACAAGACACCCATGTGGAGAGCTGCCGCACCCAGGCCGCATAGCAAGTAAAAATTCAAGAATCGTTTGGAGCCCCATTGGTTTTCTAGACGCGTCCCAAACATCCACAAAACAAGCATGTTTAGGAAAATATGTCCAAAGCCAACCGGGCTGTGCATAAACATATGCGTGATGATCTGCCACACTCCAAAGCTCGGGTTCTCGAAGTAGTGTAAACCAAGGATTTCCACGAGGTTGTAATTCATGGAATTGCCTAGGGCAAACGTGGCTACGAAAAATAGCACGTTGATGATAATCAAGTTCTTGATTACCGGAGGCAGGAAGTTGAAACCACTCGGTCTGTAATTCATCCGTTAAATCTTTTATCTAAATCGTCCGTGCCAATTTGCACAACGATGGGTTTGCCGAAGATGTCGGTATAAGGCATCTCGCAGGCAAAAAGTTCGTTAATTAAGTGAAGCATCTCTTCAGGAGAGAGCGATTGCCCTTGTTTGATTCCCGTATGCGAACTCAAACTCTTGGCTAGTGCATGTGTGATGTCGTTTCTGAATACATCCGCATCATTCTTAACATCTTCAACCAACTGCTCTAAGACACGCTGTACATCGCCCTCGCCCATGTCCATGGGAATTCCTTGAATGACAGCTTGTTGCCCCGTGTATTCAATTTCAAAACCCAATCGATGAAGTGTGTCGTGCACAGACTTCAACTGCGCTAAATCGCCACCTGGCATGTAAACGTTTATGGGGAATAGCAATTGTTGTGAGGGTGCCGAATGCGCTTTCAACAGTTTTGCAAAGCGCTCGTATTTAATACGGCGATGTGCTCTTTGCTGATGAATCGCCACAAGTGCACTCTTGATCTTGGTGATTACAAACCGGTTGTCGAGCTGGAAGCAAACCTGTTGTGTGCTCGCATGTTCATCCCAATTCGCATCAATCTGCATGTCGCCAGCAGGTTGACTTTCCTCCGAAGTGTAGAGGTCCTTCCAGTTCTCAGGCACTCTTGATTTTTCAAACGACCTCCGTGCGTGAGATGGTGATGCTTTAGAGCCTCCGTCTGAATCAGAAGTAAATGGATTGAAGTTTGGATCCACCTGAATGGCTGGAGGTACGATTGGGCGTGACTTGTCCGGAATCGGCATGTCCGATACATTCGAATCAAAATCTAGACTCGGCGCCACATTAAATTGCCCTAGCGAGTGCTTTACAGCTGAGCGAATGATGGCGTAGATGGCCTTTTCATCATCGAATTTGATTTCGGTCTTCGTAGGGTGAATGTTCACATCTATGCGCTTCGGATCAATCTGCATGTACAGGAAGTACGAAGGATACTCTTCTCCCTTGATGAGATGCTCGAAAGCGTGACTTACAGCATGATGTAAATATCCGTTTTTGATGAATCGATCATTCACGAAGAAGAACTGTTCACCGCGTGTTTTCCTGGCGAACTCGGGCTTCAAAACAAAGCCTTCGAGTTTTACTACGTCGGTTGTTTCTTCAACGGGAACGAGGCGTTCGTTGTATTTTTTTCCAAACACGGAGGTAATTCGTTGTCGGAAGTTACCACTCGGTAAATGGAAGATTTCGGTGTCGTTTTGAGTAAAGCGGAAGGCGACGTTTGGATAGGCCAACGCAACGTGTTCAAATGCGTCGATAATGTGACGGTTTTCCACATTGTCGCTCTTCAAAAACTGCCTACGTGCAGGAATGTTGAAGAAGAGGTTCTTGACGCTAATGCTTGTTCCGGCGGCGGTTTGACAAGCTTTTTGCTCAACCACTTTGCTACCTTCTATGCGGAGTATGGTTCCGACTTCATCTGTATGCGGACGAGTTTTCATTTCAACCTGTGCAACGGCTGCGATAGAAGCGAGGGCTTCACCGCGAAACCCCATAGTGTGAAGGTTGAAAAGATCGTCGGCCAGTTTAATCTTACTCGTGGCGTGGCGCTCAAAAGCGAGTCGGGCATCGCCGTAGGTCATTCCCTTTCCGTTATCCACCACTTGGATAAGCGTTTTACCCGCATCTTGAACGATAAGGTGAATGTCGGTACTACCGGCGTCTACCGCATTTTCTAGTAATTCTTTTACAACTGATGAGGGGCGTTGTACAACTTCTCCCGCAGCGATTTGGTTGGCTACGTGGTCGGGCAGAAGTGAAATTATATCGGGCATCTAGTGTTTCTTAATTCTCCAACATTGCAGGCAAAATGCCCAACAGGTAGTAGAAAGCCGCAACGATGGCAAGGCCAACGGTTAGGACGGTGAATAGACGAATAATTCGGAAATTTTTGTTCATGCTCGACTTGCTGCTGTTCGAGTAGCGACCGATTCGCTCGCGCATCTTTGCACGGTAAGCATCCTTGTCCGTTTGCAACAATTCGATATCACTTTCTGCCGTCATCTTAACCTTGATAGCATGCTTGCGCTCGTCATAAATGCGATGCTCAAGACCAAACTTCTTAGGTTGACGTTGATTTCTGATTAAGAATCCCATGAACTCAATTTACCAAATACTGGTCAAAAACTACGCCATCCAACGGTATGAATCTTGTTGCTACTACGTTCATGTCGTATTATTGAGATTAGATACACGTAACAGACATGCAATTTCCCCCGTTGAAGACATCATTTGCGCTCTTAATGAGTGCTTTACTGCTACCAGCGTTCCTCCATTCGCAACCGTTCTATCAAAATGACGAAGCGGCAGAGTGGGCTGACAGTACCCTGACAAACATGACGCTCAATGAAAAGATTGGTCAACTTTTCATGGTTGCAGCCTATTCGAATAAAGGTCGCCAACATGAGCGCGAATTAAAGTCACTCATTGAAGATTATCACATTGGTGGCTTGATTTTTTTTCAGGGCGGACCCGTTCGTCAAGCTCGAATGACCAACCGACTTCAAGCTGCGGCGAAAACACCCCTGATGATTGGGATGGATGCAGAGTGGGACCTAGCTATGCGTCTGGATAGTGTAGCTAAACTTCCATGGCCTATGACACTTGGAGCCACGAATGATTCGGCGTTGGCATACCGTTACGGAAGTACCATTGGCAGACATTGCAAGCGTTTGGGGGTTCACTTCAACTTTGGGCCGGTACTCGATATCAACACTAATCCAGATAATCCGATTGTCGGGGTGCGTGCATTTGGGGAAGATGTGGAGCGCGTTACCAAAATGGGTATCGGATACATGATGGGCATGCAAGATCAAGGTGTTTTAGCTTGTGGCAAACACTTCCCTGGACATGGTGATACCGATCAGGATTCACATCATACACTACCAACCGTCAATCAGAGCTACGTGCGAATGAGTGAGGTAGAGTGGGAGCCTTACCGAAGAACGATGGAGCACGGCCTTGCGAGTGTGATGGTCGCTCACCTCAATGTTCCCTCACTTGATAAATCGGGTACGCCAACTTCGCTTTCAAGCATTGTGATTGATAGTTTACTTAGAAAGGAGTTGAATTTTGAGGGCTTGTCGTTTACCGATGCCCTAAACATGCGTGGTGTCAGTAGCCTGTATCCTCCTGGAGAAGTTGATCTGCGCGCACTGAAAGCTGGAAACGACGTACTGCTCTTCGCGGAAGATGTTCCAGCCGCTGTGGTGAAAATTGTTGAAGCCATCGCCCTCGGTGAGCTTACTGAAGCGGAGATTGACGTTCATGTGAGGCGAATATTGATGGCCAAGCACGGAGCTGGTTTGAGCGAGTACAAGCCGATTGAAATCGCTGGTCTTGTTGCCGATTTGAACGATCGTAGCACTGACGTGCTGAGAACTCAAATTTTCGACAACGCGGTTACTGTAGTGACGAATCAGGACCGACTCCTTCCGCTTACAGTTGCCGAAGGGGAAACCTACACGGTGATCAATATGGGAAGCCGACTGAACGACAACCTCGAAACCGCAGTAGAACTTTACACGGATGTAGTGTCGCTTGATTTTACGGGTAACAACGCCACAGACATCTTGAGAAGCGCAGCCAAGAGCGATTTGGTGATTCTCGGTTATTTTACGGACGACACCAACCCTTGGCGAAGATTCAAAATGAACGATGCAGAAGTCCAGTTTTTGCAAAGACTTTTGCTTCAGAACAAAGTGATTTTCGTTCACTTCGCAAATCCTTATGGACTCAGGTCGGCTGGCGACATAGACAAAATCGAAGCTGTACTTCAAGCATATCAGAATACACCAGAGGCGGCACAGGCTGCGGCCCAAATCATTTTTGGAGCACAAGAAGCAAGGGGAACACTGCCCGTGACCATTGGGTCCTTACTTCCAGGTGGACATGGTATTCCAACGATTGATTTACACCGACTCAGATACGGACATCCCGAAGAGGTGGACATGGACCCGGCCTTCATGGCTCGAATTGATGCCGAGGTACAACGTGCCATAGAGGCCAAAGCGACTCCAGGAGCACAGGTGCTTGTGGCCCGAAGAGGTGTGGTGGTCATGCACAAATCATATGGCAGACCAACCTATGAGGCAAGAACCATGGTTCAGAACAATGAGCTTTACGACATTGCATCAATCACAAAAATTTCGGCCTCTTTACCCATGGTCATGCGTATGTATGATGAAGGGCGACTCGACCTCGACGATGAATTGGGTGACTTTCTCCCTGAAACGGTGGGCACTGATAAAGAACATTTGAAGATAATCGACATTCTTACCCATCAAGCTGGATTGCAGCCATGGATTCCGTTTTACGTGAAAACGCTTGACGTAGGAAAGCCCAATGAAAAGTACTACCGAAAGAGTCCGGAGGAGGGCTTTACAAGGAGAGTGGCAGAGGATCTTTATATCATGGATTCGTACGAAGACACGATGTATGCAGCCATCCTAGAATCTCCATTGACGAAAGCCGGAGATTACAAGTACTCAGACCTTGGGTACTATTTTATGAAGCGCATTGTTGAACAAACCTATAAGGCGCCACTTGAAGAACTAGTTGACGAATACCTCTACTCGAAATTGGGAGCATGGAGCATGGGATATCTGCCAAGGAATCATTTTGACATAGATATGATTATCCCGACCGAAAGAGATCAGTACTTCCGCTACCAACTCGTAGAGGGAGACGTGCACGACCAAGGAGCAGCAATGCTTGGAGGAGTAGGGGGGCATGCAGGTGTGTTTTCGAATGCGAACGACCTGGCGAAACTCATGCAGATGTATCTGAATCGCGGCGAATATGGAGGCGTTCGATTTTTTAGGGAAGAGACCATCCGACAATTCACACGTTGCCCGTATTGCATCAATGAGAATAGAAGGGGTATCGGATTTGATAAACCACAACTCGAAGGTGCAGGTCCCGCTTGCGATTGTGCTAGTCCGAACAGTTTTGGACACACCGGGTTTACAGGTACCATAGCTTGGGTTGACCCTGACGAAGAGCTCGTGTATATCTTCCTTAGTAATCGAGTCTACCCAAGTGCTGAAAACCGCAAGCTCATCAGCATGGATATTCGCACGAATATTCAAGAAATCATCTATGACAGTTTAGAACAATGAGATACTTCGCCACTTTACTCGTATTGCTTTCAACTTTGGCATCGGCCCAAATAGATTCAACCCTCCTTCCGCAGGATGTTGAGGTGTTTGATGACGCCGGACTTAAGCAGGGTACGTGGATATCTTATTTTGATGACGGTGCTGTGAAATCCATTACCCAATATGTGAATGACCTTCAGCACGGGATACATATTCAATATTCGCGTAAAGGCGCCATTCGATTTCAAGAGCATTATTCCGGAGGTGAGCTCCACGGTTACCAGCGGTACTATTCCAATTCGGGCACGCTTGAGCGAGAACTTTATTACATCGATGGGGTTAAAGACGGCGAAGAAAAGGAGTACTACACCAATGGTGAGCGGTTAAAGTCCAAAACCACATGGAGTAACGGAATTAAAGACGGACCTTCGATGTGGTATTATCCCGAAGGCGTTGTAAGTGTTATGTTCCCGTATCGTCAAGGTGTGGTAGTGGGTACGACTGAGTATTACTACTTGAGTGGAAAGCGTAAGATTCATACAGAATACGTGGATGGAGAACGTCACGGCTATCATTACGAATGGCACGAAAACGGAAACCAGAAAGCGGTTGGTGAGTATGAACACGGAGACCAAGTAGGCTTGTGGAGATACTACGATGAGAACGGAGACGAAATCCGAACTCACCAATACAAAGACAAAGAAGAATGACCATAGGAATCGTTTGTTATCCCACGTTTGGTGGATCTGGGGTAGTAGCAACGGAATTGGGAACCTACCTAGCCAGAAAAGGGCACAAGGTTCACTTCATCACATACAACCAGCCCGTTCGTCTCGATATTCTCGAGGAAAACATCTACTACCACGAGGTAAACGTTCACGACTATCCGCTGTTTCAGTATCAACCATATGAGCTTGCGCTGTCTTCTAAAATGGTAGACACCGTGCTCAACGAAGGGATTGAACTCCTACACGTACACTACGCTATTCCGCACGCCTATGCGGCCTACATGGCAAAGCAGATTTTGGCAGATAAAGGTCTTCATATTCCTGTGGTAACCACGTTGCACGGAACGGATATTACGCTCGTTGGACGAAACCCATCGTATAAGCCAGCGGTAACTTTTTCCATTAACCACAGCGACATCGTCACATCGGTTTCGGAAGATTTGAAACGCGAGACCGTGAAGTTCTTTGTAGTTCGAAAGGATATTGAAGTTATTCCAAACTTTATCGACCTCAGTCTATACGAAGGCGAGAAGAACTGTAGTCCGGCTGGTTTGCTGCATCCCGGGCAGAAAATGATAACACACGTTTCCAACTTTAGGAAAGTGAAGCGCATCATGGATATCGTTGAGGCCTTCGCACTTGTGCGTCAGGAGGTGAATTCGCGCCTCATCATGATTGGGGATGGTCCAGAGCGCGAACGTGCCGAGGAGCTTGCTAAAGAAAGAGGCGTTGCCGAGGATGTGGTATTTCTCGGGAAGACGAATGAAGTCGAACGCATCCTCTGCATGAGTGATTTGTTCTTGCTTCCATCGGAAACGGAGAGTTTCGGTTTGGCTGCACTTGAGGCAATGGCTGCTAAAGTTCCCGTGATCAGCTCAAATGCTGGGGGATTGCCAGAAGTGAACATCAATGGCAAAACAGGTTACACGGTGAATGTGGGCGATGTAAAGAAGATGGCCAAGATGTCCGTGAAACTATTGAGCGATGAAAAGCTGCATGCGGAATTCAAGAAGAACGCATTCGCAAGAGCTCAAGAGTTTAGCATGGATAGAATTCTACCGCTTTACGAAGGCGCATATGAGCGTGCGCTAGAGGGAATCAAGAATCCGATTTAACCGCCGACGCGTTTCGTGTTGAATCCTTTTTCCTGGAGGTAATCCATCACTTTGTTGCGCACTTCTCCTTGTAGAAGAATTTCACCGTCTTTCACACTTCCACCAACTCCACAATGACTTCTGAGTTCTTTGGCGAGGTCCTTCAATTCATTGTCGGAACCAGGATGTCCAACCACAAGGGTAGCTACTTTTCCAGCTCTACCTTTCTTCGAAATGTGAACCTCAAGTGTGATGTCCGAGTTTGAGGTGTCGTCCATATCACCCTTTAAACCAGCGAACAAATCGCCAAAAGTCGCATTGGGGTTTGTGCTATACACAAAACCGTCGTCAGATGAATTCTTCTTACTTCTCTTTGCCATAATGCGAAGGTAAATGAAGATTAGCGAACTTGCAGGCCATGAAGCACATCGATAGCGCAAAGAATCCCACCATCAAGCAGGTGTTGAATTACATTGAAAAAGCTCGCGACCGCAAGCGCGACAATGTATTTGTGGTTGAGGGAATTAGAGAGAATGCCCGAGCGCTAGATTCAGGATATTCGGCGCAATGGCTGTTTTTTCCAGAATCGAGAATGACCGAACTGGAATTCAAGGTGGAAATGGGAAGAACAGAGGCTTTGGTTCACGCTTGTGGAGATGAGGCTTTCGACAAAATCGCCGTTCGCAAAGGTATACCCAACGTCGTAGGGATTTACGAGCGGCAAACTCAGGATCTGGTTGACTTAGTGCTTCCAGACAACGCCTTGGTCTTAGTCCTCGAAGCCATTGAAAAGCCCGGCAATCTCGGTGCTATTCTTCGAAGTGCGAGTGCAGCCGAAGTGGATGCAGTGTTACTAGCGGATACTGTCGTAGATGCTTTTCACCCTCAAGTTGTGCGCAACAGCTTGGGCGGTTTTTTTGACGTTGATATGGTGTCGGCACCTTCTCAGGAAATCGTGGAATATCTATCAGAGAAAGGTATACGCAAGGTTGTAACTACCCTAGAAGGTTCAACGCCACATTATCAAACGGATATGTCGGGATCAGCGGCAATCGTAATGGGGGCAGAGGACACAGGGGTAACCGACATTTGGCTGGAGAATGCTGATGATCGCATCTTAATACCAATGGGCGGAGTAGTCGATTCGCTCAATGTGAGCGTGGCTGCTGCCATCATGCTTTTTGAGGCGAAGCGCCAGCGCTCGTAGCTGTTTACGAGTTTGGTAGGGGTATAAAATGAAAGACCCGGGTATTCCCCGGGCCTCACACCAAACCAATAAACCTAAGCTACCTGGGTAGGACCCCAGGCATTAGATGAGGCAAATATATATGGAATTCCTACACAATGTTGTGTCAATATCAATTTTTTCTCCGAATGTTAAATTTATTTCACTTTCGTGTTTTCGGCGTTTATTTTGGGTTGAACGTGTAAATCTGGGCACTTTCTCAAGTGTCTGTAAATCTTTAGCTTAAAGTTCTTTACACCACGTAGATATCCATCCAAGCTCACTTGGACCAAATTTTACAACCCATAGAGTGTAAAGGCGAAGTGGAAGATCAGCACCTATTATTCCGACTTGAAGATAAGTCGCTTCTCTTGGAGCTTATTGACGAAGTGTTGGAGGTTGCTCGACCAGCTTTCGTCGTTCGATAGACCCAAATGTAGCGCTGCTTTTGCGCCAGCCTGTTGAACGGAAAGTTCCTCACTGGAAATCACTTCCAAGAAAAGTGCGTAGAATATGGATATGTCCATAAACTGAACTTTGCCTGTTTCTCTTTCTCGCCATGCTAGGGAAGCATATTGACCTGGCTGGGCATCAATCAGTTTAGACGGATGCGTTTTGTGTACCGGATAAGTGAGGATCAGCAGTTGCATTTCTGGTTCCAACACAACTTTATCCCCTAGATTGGGTGCTGCATCACCATGCTTTGGAAGCTCCAAATCTGGCATCATGAAGAGGAAAACCTCTTGCCATTCAAAACGAAGCAGGTCTATAAGTGCTGGGTACTTCGCGATAAGCTCCGCTTCATTTTCGGCAACATAGGCAATCAGCTCTTCCGGCATTCGCCAGATTTGCGGATGCTGACAGTAATGCGAAGAAAAGAACCGGTGTTGAAGATCTTCCCAGCCTTCGGTGACGTATTTCTGGGTAATCGGGTAAGCCGTGTTCAGAGCGTTCACAACCACGTTGTATACGAGTCTCCTATAATGCGGAAGTCTGTCAAGTTTGGCACCTTCCAATTCCGTTTCAATCCCATTTCTGCAATAGGTAGAGAGTGCGCTTTGTGCTTCTATGGTTGACTTACGAAGCATGAGATGAGCTTGAAGAATTAACCCATTGTGAGGCAGCAATGTCTCTCAATCGGTTGAGCTCGCCATTCAATTCGGCCATCTCGGGAAGGTTGAAATCACGCTCGAGTAATACGGGAACGGGTTTAGTACGCTCGGTCGCGTATTCAAAAAGCTCGTAAACCGGATCTATAATCGGCGCTCCATGTGTATCGATGATCAGATCTGGTTGCACTTTATGATGACCGGCCATGTGCATGTAGGCAACAGAATCGAGTGGAAGTCCGTCGATATATGCCTTTGGGTCGTAATTGTGATTGAAAGCGTTCACATACACATTATTCACATCAAGCAAAAGCTTGCATCCCGACTCCTTTACGATAGCCGAAACGAAATCTACTTCGCTCATTTCGGCGGCAACGGGTGTGTAATAGGAAACATTTTCGAGAACCAGAGGTCGTGCGAGCATGTCTTGAACGATTCGGATTCTGTTCACGATATGGTCTACCGCATCCTGCCGAAACGGGATGGGAAGCAAGTCGTATAAATGTGCGTTGTCGCACTTGCTATAGCTGAGGTGTTCGGAATAGAGCGGTACGTCGTATTCATCTAAGAACGCCTTAAGCTTGGCAATGAAATCGTAGTCCAATTCATCTGGACTACCGATGCTCAGGGATAAACCGTGACAAAGGATGGGGTATTTGTCGGCAACTTGGTTCAGACGTTTTTTCCAGGTTCCACCAACGTCAATCCAATTTTCGGGAGCGAGTTCAACAAAGTCGGGACGGATTTCTGTTCCATCCAGTAACGCGTCGGTCATAGCTCGACGGTATCCAACTCCTATGGCTCCTTCGGTGATATTCATAATGATAGGGGAAAGAAAGCGAAGGTCGAGACGAACTCGACCTTTACTTTATGAGTGAGTGTTGATTCTTACAGTCCGCAAGAACCTTCGCCACACTTGTGCTCTGTTGTGCGCTCTTCTGATGATTCAGAAGCTTCGCCGCACGATCCTTCACCGCACTTGTGCTCTGTAGTTCTCTCTTCAGTTGAAGCTTCAGAAGCTTCACCGCATGAACCTTCGCCGCACTTAGCCTCTTCAGATGAACGCTCTCCAGCCTCACCACAAGTCAATTCTAGACCGTTGATAACTGCACGTTCAGAGTGAAGAAGTTGTGCACGAATTTCAGATCCAGATCCGAGGTCTTCGGCTTGGAATACATTTTCGGCATTGATAGTACCGCTGAGAAGAAGTCCTCCTGCGAGAAGAGTTCCACCTGCGATAAGCTTTGATGTTTTGTTGCGATTTTTCATAGCTGCGTGTTAAAAATGATTAATTGTTATTACGATTCTAGTTCATCCTAATCTTTCTGGGTAGAGGACAATTCTGACCTCCAGCGATTTTTGGCTTCTTTCGAAGCATTCACTTCTCGCTTGCCCTTCAACTCATCTACGTAGCTAGTGAGCTTTTGGTTTTGTAAAGCGAAAGTTTTGCAGAAAGCGCACATTTGAATGTGCACCCAGAGACGTAGGCGTTGACCGAGACTCGCTCTTCCTTCTTCCTTTTTAATCGACAGCTCAGATGCTTCCTTGCATGTATAGAACATCTTGTGGAACATTTTACCTTCTATTTGGCATCAAACATTTTTAACTCATTGAAATAAGACTGATCGAGGCAGTCTCTCAACTGTAGCTTTGCTCGGTGTATCAAAACCCAGTAGTTCGACGGGGTGATATCCAGCACCTTACAGATTTCTTCAGATTCTTCATCTTCCAGATATTTCATCCTGAAAGCCGAAGCTCCTTTTCCCTTTAGGTTGTCAATGCACCCATTGAGTGCATCACCAAGCTGACCACGTTCCACGACTTCGTCGGGTCGTTCTGACCAAGGCTCGGGTCTTTTGTCGGGAATCCATCCACCCGTTTCATCGAAGAAGGCATCTAAACTCACTTCTTTTCTTTGAGAAGCTTCATCTTCACTTTGCCTTGTTCGGGTCTTCCGGTAGAAATCAATAATCTTATTTCTGAGAATGCGCATCAGCCATGTCTTGTCAGACGCTTCCTCCTTAAAGGTGTCCAACGACTTAAATGCGCTCAAGAGGGTTTCTTGTACGAGATCCTCCGCAGTTTCCCGGCTGCTCGTTCGCTGATATGCAAACCGGAAGAGTAAATCTCCGTACTCATCCACCCAATGCGATGCTCTTTCTGAAGGGCTCACGTTAGAATTGATTTGTGTTATAATTGGTGAAAAGGTAGGATTTTCAGCCGACGGGCAAGCAATAAGAATCTTACATTTGAGCTTCTTAAATGAAACAGAACATGAAGAAAATAGTACGCGGTACCCTCCTAGGCCTGCTCATCGCCCTTGTTATAATGCAGTTCATCCAACCTGATAAAACGAATCCAGAGTCTGATCCCAGCCAGGATTTTATCACCATGAACTCGATTGACGGCGAAATAGGGCATCTTCTTAAAACGGCTTGTTACGACTGCCATTCTAACAATACAACTTGGCCTTGGTATTCCTCAGTAGCGCCTTTCTCTTATGTGGTTGCCCACCATGTAGAAGAGGGAAGAGAGCACTTGAACTTCTCAGTTTGGGGTACTTATTCGGCTGAACGTGCAAATCACAAGCTCGAAGAGTGTGTAGAAGAAATTGTAGAAGGCGAAATGCCAATGGCGGGTTACGTTGCGCTTCACAGCGAGGCTGACCTAACCGAGGAGCAATTGGAAATGCTCATGGCTAAGTTCGCAGAACTTCAGCAGTAAATCGAATTACATTTTGTCGCGAATGGCATCTGCCGTTGAATTGTCTTTCAACTCTAAGATGCCTTCCGGCTTTCCACAATAGAGGAGGTTTCCTCCATTTTCACCGCCTTCCGGCCCGAGGTCAATCAACCAATCTGCACACTTTATCACATCTGGATTGTGTTCGATGACCAAGATGCTATGTCCTTTTTCAATAAGGGCATAGAACGAATTCAGAAGCTTGTGAATGTCTTCAAAGTGCAATCCAGTAGTTGGCTCGTCAAAAATAAAGAGCTTCTTACCCTCGCTTTGTCCTATTACTAGGAAGCTAGCTAGTTTAACACGTTGCGCCTCACCGCCAGATAATGTGCTGGATGATTGTCCGAGGTGCACGTATCCCAACCCAACTTCTTGCAATGGCTTCAGTCGATTCACGATTTTTTTCTGACCGTGTTCTTCGAAGAAGGCGATCGCATCATCTACAGTAAGTTCTAGAATATCAAAGATGTTCTTTCCTTCGAACTGAACCTCTAGAACTTCATCCTTGAAACGCTTTCCGTCGCATTGCTCACACTTCAGGTGAACATCGGCCATGAACTGCATTTCGATGGTCACTTCACCTTCGCCTTTGCAGACATCACATCTGCCACCGTCGGTATTAAAGGAGAAATGCTTCGCCTTCAAGTTGCTCAATTGCGAAAGCTTCTGTGAAGCGTAGAGATTTCGAATCTCATCGTACGCCTTCAGGTAGGTTACAGGATTGCTTCGGCTCGATTTTCCGATCGGATTTTGATCCACGAATTCAACCCCGGAGATTCGGCTGATATCGCCTTCAACATTCTTGTGTTTTCCAGCTTTCTCGCCATACCCTCCCAACTGCTTTTGAAGCATAGGGTAGAGAATTCTTCTGATGAGCGTTGATTTACCGGAGCCACTAACGCCTGTCACTACCGTAAAGGTGTGCAGTGGGAACTCGATATCAATATTCTTTAGGTTGTTCTCGCGAGCACCTTCGACGACCACTTTGTATTTGGATTCTCTCCGAACCTTTGGAAGCTCAATTTCCTTGGTGCCGTTGAGATATTTGGCCGTAAGTGTATCGGATTTGAGCAGCTCTTCTAGCGACCCATTAAACTGAATCTCGCCTCCGTAGCTTCCTGCACCCGGACCAATGTCCACGATAAAGTCTGCGGCCTTCATGAATGCTTCGTCGTGTTCAACAACGATAACAGTGTTGCCTAAATCGCGTAGGTCTTGAACCACCTTTACGAGTCGGTCGGTATCGCGAGGATGCAGACCGATACTTGGTTCATCTAATATATACATGGAACCCACAAGGCTGCTTCCCATGCTTGTGGCAAGGTTGATGCGCTGAGATTCTCCACCGGATAGGGTAGAAGAGAGACGGTTTAGCGTGAGGTACCCCAACCCAACTTCGCGCAAATAATGCAGGCGATTGGTGATTTCGATGAGGAGTCGCTTTGCCACCTTTTGTTCGAACTCGGTCAGGTTCACATTCTCGAACCATGCATGAAGTTTATCCATCGACAGGTCGACGAGCTCCATGATGTTCTTACCGTCTACATGAACGTAGCCGGCGTCCTTTCGAAGTCGACGTCCGTTACATTCAGGACACTTCGTTTTTCCGCGATAGCGAGAAAGCATCACGCGGTATTGAATCTTGTACGACTTGCTTTCGAGGTGTTTGAAAAACTTATTGATGCCACGGAAGTACTTGTTTCCGTTCCAGAGTTCCTCGCGTTGTTCATCGGTTAGATCGCCGTATGCTCGATGAATAGGGAAGTCGAATTTGCTGGCATTTCGCACGAGTTCGTCTTTCCATTCTTGCATTGAATCGCCTTTCCAAGCGGCAACAGCGTCTTCATATATGCTCAGCGCGTGATTCGGGATGACCAGATCTTCATCGATTCCGATTACATTGCCGAAGCCTTCGCACTTGGGGCAAGCCCCGTAGGGATTATTAAAGCTGAACAGGTGAAGTGAAGGCTCTTCGAATTGAATGCCGTCCGCTTCAAACTTGTTGCTAAACTCTTCGACCACGTCTTTTTGGACCCAATGGATGTGGCAAACGCCGTGACCTTCGAAGAAGGCCGTTTGAATCGAGTCGGCAAGCCGAGAATCATTGTCTTCATCGTCATGGCGCACAACGGCACGGTCGATAATCAGCTCTGCGTCGAGTGGCCAGTCCTTCACGTGTTCTTCGATAAGGTCTGGTATTTCACGTGCTTCCTTATCCCACCAGATTCTGGAGAAGCCTTGTTGTACGAATACATTGAGTGCTTCTACGGCGGTTCGACCATTCGGACGAACTGGAGAGGTGATCATGAGGCGTTCGCCAGCTTCGCCGGCGTGGAGATGTTTGAGCACATCGGCCACGCTGTGTCGTTTTACTTCTTCGCCTGAAACGGGCGAAACGGTTCTACCGATTCGCGCAAAGAGGACTTTGAGATAATCGTAAATCTCGGTAGTTGTACCTACGGTTGAGCGCGGGTTTCTGGAAATTACTTTCTGCTCGATGGCGATGGCTGGAGCAAGCCCTTTGATGTCATCTACCTCTGGTTTATTGAGTCGACCAAGAAATTGTCGAGCATAAGAAGATAAACTTTCTACGTATCGGCGTTGGCCTTCGGCGTAAAGCGTGTCGAATGCCAATGAGGATTTCCCACTACCAGACACACCGGTAATCACCACAAGCTTATTGCGGGGAATGGTGAGGTCTATGTTCTTCAGGTTGTGAACTCTAGCGCCGAGAATGACGATATTTTCGTCGGTTTCAATAGGCTTAGTGGCAACGTTTGGCATCGTTTTTTCCATGACTGGCAAAGGTACTATTTAATGCTTGAGGAGCCTATCTTGTTCATCTCATTTTGAAGAAAATTGGCCTTGTAGGAAACTTCACATTTGCATTGTTAGAAATAAATCAGTTACATTTGGAATATCACAGTGCTCGAATAAGTCGACACTAAACCTATAAATACACGAATTCTATAGCAACACGTCTACCCGTTTAATTCAGGATTTAGGAACCAATTCAGACGGATATGGATATGTTGCAATGGAAGGACTCCGACCTAGTGAAGGAGTACATGAAAGGGCGTGAGTCGTGTTTAGAGATTCTTATCAATCGCCACCAATCAAGAGTTTATTCATACATCATCAGCAAGATTCGCGACGAGGATTTAGCTAATGACGTATTTCAAGACACCTTTGTGAAGGTTATCAATACGCTTCGAGCGGGGAGATACAACGAGGAGGGAAAGTTTTTGCCATGGGTGATGCGAATTGCGCACAACTTGGTGATAGATCACTTCAGGAAGGCGAAGCGAATGCCGACCATCTCACCGAAGGATGACTTCGATATTTTCGACATCATTAAGGATGGGTCTCCGACTCAGGAGGTGAATATGATTCAGGAACAAATTGAATCAGATTTGCTGAAACTGGTAGAGCATTTGCCAGAGGAACAAAAGGAAGTACTTCGACTCAGAATCTATTCTAAGTTGAGCTTCAAAGAAATTGCAGATCAAACGGATGTGAGCATAAACACTGCGCTTGGAAGAATGCGTTATGCGCTTATGAACCTCCGCAAATTGATCGAGAAGAACGGTGTTAGTTTGACGATAGACTAAAATTTTTCACATCTATACAATACGCGTATAGGTGTCGCGTTCTTAGGGTGTTAATCAACTTCTTGCCTATGCATGATATTACACCTAGCGAACGTAAAGCAAACGGAAAAATGAAGAATGCACCGCAACATTGCATTGACTTTCTTCTTCAGTACTCCAAAAGCTTACACACCGACAAATTGAATAACCGCGACATGTTCATTCACTTGAACTAAGCCGGTTCCGAAATCAAAAACCAGCCCTCATGTCTGAAAGGATGTGGGGGCTTTTTTGTGGGGTGGAGGTGAGAGGCTGGAGGCGTGATAGGTTTCTCGCAAAATCGCAAAAAGCAAAAACGCAAGGTTGAAATGAATAGGAGTGGAAACAAAAGATGGAGGAGGTGCGTGGCGGAAACAGGTGATGTGGTTCTCGCAAAAGCGCAAAAAGCAAAACCGCAAAAATCAGATTTGAGTAAGCTCGAGAAGAAGGATCGTAGAGAATACAGAAGTTCAGTTCTTGCTTGGTGAGAATATAAAATCAATTAATGGACAGAAGAAAGAGTGATGAGATTCGGGAGATAAAGATTTAAAGTCTTTAGGTTCGCTAAATGAGTGAAAACAGAGAAAACGTTCTTGCAAAGTCGGTTGTGCAGACGGCATATGAAATCCATTCCGAGCTTGGTCCTGGATTGTATGAGTCGGTTTACGAAAGGATATTAAGTTGTGAGTTGGAATTAAGGGGCTTGTCAGTCGCACGTCAGGTTGAAATCCCTGTGGAGTGGAAAGGAATTAGTATCGATCATGCTTTTCGTGCCGACTTAATCGTGGAGAACAAGCTAATCTTGGAGCTTAAATCATGTGATAAACTAGAGGCTATTTATCACAAACAGTTGTTGACATATCTTAAGTTGACGGGATATAGACTAGGATTGTTGATCAACTTCAATGAGCGAAACATCGGTCGAGGAGTAAAACGCATTGTGAACAATCTACCCGACTAAGATAGCCAAGATTTATACGTGCATTTTCGCGATCCGTCAGGATGCTTAGCCTTTGAGCTTCGCGTTTATAGTAGCGCCAACCCTTAATAATTTTTGCGGTTTTGCTTTTTGCGCTTTTGCGAGAACCACGCGACACCATTCACCTCTAGCTGATTTTGAATTGCGATTTTGCTTTTTGCGATTTTGCGTGAACCACATCACGTATATCCCCAACACTCATCAAACTCGCGTTTTTGCAGCCTGACCGAACACCCGCGCGTGAACCACACCACGCTCATCCGCCCCTAATTCGCCACCTCACTCAAAAACTTCAGCCTTATCAACCTCAGCTCCTCCTCACTGTAGTCCCCATCGAATTCTTCATACGCTTCGGTAATCTTTCCTTCCTCCGATTCATCCATGAAGTACTCGTAGATTTCCTCAATCGAATCTTCATCTAAGATGTCCTCCAAGTAGTAGTCGATGTTGAGCTTCGTACCCGAGAATACAATCATTTCCATTTCCTTCAGAAGATCGTCCATCGACAAACCCTTCGCACTCGCGATGTCGTCTAACGGCAATTTTCTATCGGTGCTCTGAATAAGGTATACCTTCAACTGACTCTTATTCGCCAAGGATTTCACCACCATGTCCATCGGTCGATTGATGTCGTTTTCCTCCACGTAGTTCTGAATCAATTCAATAAAGGGTTTTCCAAACTTGATAGCCTTCCCTTCACCAACACCGCTGATGTTCTTCATCTCCTCGATGCTCGTAGGGTAGTGTGTGGCCATTTCGTTCAAGGATGGCTCCATGAATACGGCATACGGAGGTACACCTTTCTGTTTGGCAACCTTTCGGGTAAGGTCTTTCAACATACCAAAGAGCTTGTCGTCTAACGCAACAGTCTGAGCGCCGCCACCTCCCGATGGATCTTCGTACTCTCGCTCCTCTGGCATCATGAACTCTCCAGGATTCTCAATAAAGGATAATCCCTTCACGCTCAAACGCAACACACCGTAAAGTTCGATTTCACGATCCATGTAGCCCTGTACCACAGCTTGTCGAATCAAGTTGTGCCAGAAGCGTTCGTCGTGGTTCAAACCTTGCTTCCACTGAGGAAGCGTTTCCGCATTGTGGTTCTTCAATAGTGCGGTCAAGTTTCCTATTAAGATGTTGACGATTTGCTGCGCCTTGAATTTTTGGTTCGCACTCTTAACGGCCTCCAAAGCAAGTTTTAGCTCCTTACTCGCATCGTGCAATGTTTGTGGATGTCGACAATTATCACACATCCCACAGTTGTCGGGCTCGTAGACCTCACCGAAGTAGTAGAGTAGATATCGACGTCGACACATGCTGGTCTCCGCATAGCTCATGGCTTCTTGCAAGAGCTGTTTGCCGATTTCTTGCTCGGCTACCGGCTTTTTGGCAAGGAACTTCTCAAGCTTTTCAATGTCTTTGTAATGATAGAAGGTCACCAGGTTTCCTTCACCTCCGTCTCGTCCTGCTCGTCCAGTTTCTTGGTAGTAAGATTCGAGAGATTTTGGCATGTCGTGATGGATCACAAATCGCACGTCGGGCTTGTCAATCCCCATCCCGAAGGCGATGGTCGCAACAATAACATCTGTATCCTCCGATAGAAATGCATCCTGATGCTTTACGCGAGTACCAGCATCCAAGCCAGCGTGGTAGGGCAACGCCTTGATGCCATTTACTTGAAGCTGCTGGGCAAGGTCTTCTACCTTTTGTCGAGATAAGCAGTAAATGATCGAGCTCTTTCCCTTGTTTTCGAGTAGTAGCTTGATGATTTGCTTTTCCACATCGCTTTTTGGACGAATCTCGTAGTAGAGGTTATCCCGGTTAAACGAAGATTTGAACACGCGAGCGTTTTCGATGCCCAGTGTCTTCATAATATCGCTCTGCACTTTTGGGGTAGCGGTAGCGGTAAGGGCGATGATTGGCTTTCGACCAATATTTTCGATTGCAGAACGGAGGTTGCGGTATTCGGGTCGGAAATCGTGACCCCATTCTGAAATACAGTGGGCTTCATCGATTGCGAAGAATGAAATCTTCAAGTTTCGAAGGAGCTCAATATTTTCTTCTTTGTTGAGGGATTCGGGTGCCACGTACAGCAATTGGGTTACCCCGTTGGCGAGGTCTTCCTTTACCTGGAGAATTTCCTTTTTGGTGAGTGAAGAGTTCAGTACATGGGCCACGCCATCTCGCTGGGAGAATCCGCGCATGGCGTCTACCTGGTTCTTCATGAGTGCAATGAGCGGGGAGACGACAATCGCAGTTCCTTCGGTCATCATTGCGGGTAGTTGATAGCAAAGTGACTTTCCGCCACCTGTGGGCATGATTACGAAAGTATCTTCACCTGCAAGCAGATGTTTGATGATCTCCTCTTGCTCTCCCTTAAAGGTGCTGAACCCAAAGAATTTCTTCAGTTCGGCACTTGGATTAATTCCTGCTTCGGCCATAGTTCTCAGTTCACTACGGTGCTTAGATGTATAATATCAATAATGTACGAAATTCCATACGGAAATTCGCAAGGAGGATTCACAAACCCAAAAAGTTAGATAGGAAAGTCTCTCGTCATGCAAATTTACAGACCTTTGCGGTTTTGAAGAAATAAATAGCAAGGGTAGCTTTGCTTCCTCATATGGCAAAAACCAAAAAGGATCCGAATGCAATGAGTTTCCTCGACCACCTCGAGGAGCTGCGCTGGCACCTGTTGCGCGCTACCATTGCCATTCTCGTTGGCGCAGTTGTGGCTTTTATCTGGACAGACATCCTGTTTGACGTCATTCTTTTTGGTCCAAAATCACCCGATTTCATCACATATCAAGGCATTTGCTGGTTGTCAACACAACTTGGGGGTGACACTTTCTGCTTCACCGAAATGCCTTTTGAGATCATCAATACCGACATGGCCGGGCAGTTCAGCATGCACATGTGGGCAAGTATTGTGGCGGGAATCATTATCGCTTTTCCCTATATCATTTGGGAGATGTGGCGGTTCATCAAGCCAGGCCTACACAGCAACGAGAAGAAGAATGGCGGTTCAACCATCTTGATTACCGCGCTATTGTTCTTGCTTGGTGTAGGCTTTGGATATTACGTGATTTCGCCATTGAGCGTGCAGTTTTTCGGCACGTATACAGTGAGTTCAGACGTTGAGAACACGATCCGTTTAGGTTCGTATGTTTCCCTCGTCACCACCATCACCTTAGCAACTGGGCTGCTCTTCGAGCTTCCCGTTATCGTTTACTTCTTGAGTTCGCTCGGAATCCTCACTCCGGATTGGATGAGAAAATATCGACGTCATGCCATCGTTGTAGTGTTGGTCTTCGCGGCCGTTATTACTCCGCCAGACCCAATGAGTCAGGTGCTCGTAGCTATCCCAATTATGATTCTTTACCAGATTTCGATTTCTGTATCTTCACGGGTGCTACGCCGAAGAAATGCTAAGACCGCATGAAACTATCAGCGAATAACATCGTAAAGAGATACCGTTCCAGAACCGTCGTCAAAGGAGTTTCCTTTGAAGTGGAGCAGGGAGAAATCGTTGGACTTTTAGGTCCGAACGGTGCCGGCAAAACAACGTCGTTCTACATGGTTGTTGGCCTCGTGAAACCGAACGAGGGTGAAGTGAATATCGACGGTGTAGATATCACCCATGACCCTATGTACAAGCGCGCTCAGAAGGGTGTGGGTTATCTCGCTCAAGAGGCTTCCGTTTTTCGCAAGATGACCGTGGAAGATAACATCATGGCGGTTTTGCAAATGACGAAGTATTCCAAGAAGGAACGAAAGGAACGTCTCGAATCTCTGCTCGATGAATTTGGTCTCCAGCACATTCGCAAGAATCGCGGTGACCTGCTCTCAGGTGGTGAGCGAAGAAGAACGGAAATTGCTCGCGCGTTGGCGACTGATCCAAAATTTATTTTGCTAGATGAACCCTTCGCTGGAGTAGACCCCATCGCAGTAGAAGATATTCAGAGTATCGTTTTCCAGTTGAAGAAGCGCAACATCGGCATTCTTATTACCGACCACAACGTGCAGGAGACTTTGGCCATTACCGACCGCACGTATTTGATGTTCGAAGGAAGAATCTTGAAGAGCGGTTCAGCTGAAGAATTGGCTTCGGATGAGCAGGTTCGACGCGTGTATCTAGGTCAGAATTTTGAGCTTCGAAAGCCCAAGAAGCAAGAGCCTACGGCTGATGAGTTGCGCGAGTTAGGCGATCGTTAATCGCTTTTCCCAATCCATAATCAGGAACGAATTCTACGGCCACGACTTCCCAGTCAGTGCTGTCTAGCTGGCGCAATCGCTGAAACAATTTCTGTGCAGCTTCATTCAGGTCGCCATTGGCCGACAGTAACAATTGATCTTCCGTGGGAATCAAATGTGTGTACTCCGTATAGCGCAGCGCTCCGAGTTTTGCATTGGGGTATTGTTCGCGTACTTCACTCACCGATCCCTTCACCAGTTTCACCTTGGGCGCATAATGACTGTGCAACATGCCTGGAGCGTTTGGCTGCGAACTGGAAAGCTTAATGTTTGTGAGTTTGATTCCCATGGCCTCCTCAAGCTCCGATAGTTCAAATCCTCCCAATCGAAGTACAGTGGGCTCTTCTGCCGACAAATCAATAATGGTAGACTCAATACCTACGCTCGCCTTGCCACCGTCTAAGATATACGGGAGTTTTCCGTTGAGCTGATCGAGCACGTGTGAAGCTTGCGTTGGACTCACATACCCAAATGGATTGGCGCTTGGAGCGGCTAGAGGGAATTCGAGTTCTCTGAGAAGCTTAAGTGTTTGTTTGTGCCGGGGGATTCTAATGCCTACCGTTTTATGTCCACTCGTTACCAAATCGGGAATGACATCCTTTTTAGGAAGTATATAGGTTATGGGACCCGGACTCAGCTTTTCGATCCACTTCAGAATTTGAGGAGTCACGTCTGCGTATTTCTCAACCTCCGAGGCAGAGTGGGTGTGAACGATGAGCGGATCGAACTGTGGGCGTTGCTTGGCCTCGAAAATCTTGACGACAGAACTCCTGCTTAAGGCGTTGCCGGCTAAGCCATAAACTGTTTCGGTAGGAATGGCAACAAGTTCTCCCTCCCTTAAAAAGGTGGCAGCTTTGTTAATGTCTTTACCGATAATCGTATTCCGCTTCATGGGCGGCAAAGGTAATTGCCTTAGTTGAGTCGGGGGCTTGCGAAGAACTGAAAAGTTGGAATCTGTACTTCAAATTCGGTGTTGTCTGACAGCCGAATCATTTTGTAAACCCCGCGCATGGCGCCGATACTTGCTCTTAGGTGACAGCCCGATCGATAGGTGTGCACTTCTCCTGGTGCGATTACAGGTTGCTTGCCGATTACGCCGGTTCCTTCCACTTCGCTGGGACCTTCGCCGGTGTCGTAAATGAACCAATGTCGACCGAGAAGCTGGACCGTGTCGTTCCCCATATTCTCAATCTGTACGTCGTACGTAAACACATACAGCGGGCCGTGCTTGCTGAAGAAGCGACCTTCAAATCCTGTTTCCACAGAAATCTTAATGCCAGATGTTACGAGAGTTACCAAGGGTTAGTAGATTAGTACAGAGACGCTTGCAACTAAAAGTATAAAAATTATCGACACGATAAACAAGGCCGAATTCATCAAGATGAACTTGAGGATTGTGAGTCCGACACCTTGCTTGTAATACCTGAGCATAGCAAGGAATACGTACAGCGCCATTCCCAAGGAATAGATCGTGGAAATGATGTCGTACGGGAATATCCAGTGAATCATTATCGCCAGCACGGCATAGGCAAAGAGCGCGGTTTGAACGTGAATGGCGAAAACGAAATGATCTACGTAATAGATGCTCTTATAGATGTACAGCACTTTTAAGGTTAGTGCGATACACGGAATAAAGAGGAGCAAGATGATGAGAATGTTCCTTCCCAGATAACTGACGAACTCATCACCCGTCATCAAGGAAATCTTGAGCATGTTCGAATACACAAGTAAGTTCCAGAAGGTGTGTTCCTCTCCCATTTCAATAAGGGCAGAATCAACTGGAGTATAGGGGTGATCTTTGGCGTAATCCATGTACCGTGAGAAGATGCCTTCGCCCAATTCGAAATCGACCAAGTCTCCCGGAGCCTGACGATAAACGTACTTCTCCTGTTCGCTATCCCAGCGAATCATCTTGGTAGCCTTTAGAGAATCAAGGACGTTTTTGGGGTAATCGGTGGTATCCTCAATAAACATGTTGAGCGTATCACCGCCGAAGGTTGTTAGATCACCCGGCGCATCCGCCTTATCTGGCCTTTCCACTTCATACCAATGTTCTTTTTCCATGCGGTCGTCGCAGCTTGACGCCGCTATCAGAAAGATGGTCATTAGGATGAAAAGGCGAATGGGTAGGACGTACGTAGCTCTTTTGCCTTCGTTGAAATGGCGTGTGAGCTTTCCTGGGCGCCAGAGTAGGGGGCCTAAGCTCCGATAGAATCGGGAATCGAATGCAAAGAGATTTTCAACCGCATCGCGGATGAGTTCCCAAATGTTGGGTTTGTGGGCATTGTTCAACTGACCACAATTCGGACAAAAATTAGCGTCACCCGTTTCGGTTCCACAATTTAAGCAATGGTCGGTTTTCTCAATCTTACGTCTCATTGAGTCTGGTTAGGCTTTACCCAATGTTACGATTTTTCGTGATAAATGTCAGGAAGAAAATCAGTCGCCTATGTAGTTTGACGTGGCGATTCCCACACAACGGTCGTACCGAATGCCCATTTCTCTGTGGTACACAATGATGGTGTATTCGTTTTCGGTTTGCCAATGGTTCCCTTCAAATGGAGTGGTGTTCGCAGAACCATCTGCATTCATGGTAGCGAACATATAATTGTGAAACCCTTGTTTGATGTAGAATCTACCGCGGTATGCCTTTTCATCAAAATCATACGTGAGCGCGTAATTTTGATCGAGTACCCAGTTGGTTCCTTCGCTGAAGAGGAATACGCCGCCCGGTTCTGGTGCTGGATAGCTAAGGTAGAAATCCATCAACACGTAATCCGCTTCGGTGCCGGGTTCTTCACTGTCGAGCTTTCGAATCAAATAGGAGCCATTGAGGTCTTCCCAAGTGATAAACTGGTTGAAACGCCGGCTTTCCTCTCGTTGAATGTAGGCGATCCAGGAAGTGTCGATTTCAATTTTCCTCACGCGCAAGGAAAGGGTGCGCATGTCTTTGGTGTCGAACTCCCGGAATTCGTTCGATCCGAGGAAATTATTCTCTAGGTCGTAGTCGTAATTAAGCGTGTTGTTGCTCAAAAAGCGAGGCTTTAGGCCCGTAATGGCGTTGTCCCAACGATGGTTTTGGAGAATAACCACCTTCAAATCTTCGAAGGGAGTGGGGATGGGGTAACTGCCATGGAAGATGTTGAAATCCACCTGTTGGTACTCATTCATCATGTCGGCGGTGTTCGCGCGATGCGTGTTGGTGGAGATGTTCACCATCTCTTCGAAAATGGTAAATCGAAGCGTGAACGCAGGCTCAGCGGGGTCATCCAAATAAACAATGAGAAGGTAATTGCCGCTCTTGGTAAACTGTATGTATTGATTTGGGAAGCTCAGTTCATAATGTGTGAAAGGCACGAAGGTGTTGAACGAGAAGTTGTAATTGCGAATGAGTTCTTGCTGGTACGACTTCAAATATTCACTCTTGATGAGGTCGGAGGGAGTCCAATCTGCGTTACAATGCAAAAAGGTGTAGTTGTAATTTTTGAAGTCGGCATGAAAATCATCGAACGACAGGGTGAGTGCATTTTGTCGACCAAGTTGGATGTACCGATGTGCGCCCAATTGTCCGGTTCGTCTGAGTTGAACCGTCTTTAGATTGTCGTGATAAACCGCGTTTTCGGCTGGTGGATTTGCCCCAAAACTAGGGGTTGCGAAGCAGCTGAAAAGGAGTAGGGTGTAAAGGTATTGTCGCATAGCGCTCAGAGAACGTTCAATTTACCTGCCAAAGTACCTATTTATTCATAAATTTGGCGACCATTAAACTAAGGGTGGGGTATTTTGTTTAGATGATGTCTAAATAGCCTAACGAGGTAATTGACATTGTTACAATATGTACTTTTGCCCCTGTTTTTCTAAACGATAATCGACTCGGTGACATGTCGAATGTGATCAAAATCCGCAAAGGATACGACATTAAGCTTGCGGGAGCGGCAGAACAGAAGTTCGGAGCTACCCCATCAGTAAGCCACTACGCGCTTATTCCCGACGATTTCAACGGTGTTATTCCAAAACTCGAAGCACGCGAGGGCGACAAAGTTCTTGCAGGTGATCCGGTATTCTACTCTAAGGAGGATGACCGTATCAAGGTGTGCGCGCCAGTTAGTGGAGAAATCGCTGAGGTTGTACGAGGTGAGAAGCGTAAAATTTTAGCTATCCGCATTTTGCCTGATAGCGATGTTCAATACCGTGACTTTGGCACGGCGAAACCGGGCGACCTCTCTCGTGAGGACGTTATCGAGCGCATGCTAAAGAGTGGTGTTTGGGCTTCACTCCAGATGCGCCCATACGGACGCATGGCCAATCCAGATGATTCGCCTAAGGCGATTTTCATCTCTGGGATGAATTCCAATCCGCTTGCTCCGGACATGAACTTCGTGATGAGCGGCCAAGAGAAGGAGTTTCAAGCGGGCCTCGACGCCCTAGCGAAACTTACCGAAGGAAAGATTCACTTGTCTCTAGAGGCAGGCGTGAAGTCTTGTCCTGCCTTCGAAGGTGCTCAAGGCGTTGTGAAACATCAGTTCGATGGGCCACACCCAGCAGGTAACGTGGGAACTCAAATCCACCACATCGACCCAATTAATAAGGGTGAAGTGGTTTGGACCATGAATCCTCAAGATGTGGTTGTACTCGGACGACTCTTCCTCGAAGGAAAGTATCGTCCAGAGCGCATCGTAGCATTGACAGGTTCACAAGTTGAAGCTCCACAATACTACAAGTTGACTTCAGGTGCCTCTTTGAAAGGAGTTTTCGAAGCGGGTATCAAGGGTGATAACAACCGATACATTTCAGGTAACGTTCTTACCGGTCGCAACGCCGGAAAAGAAGGCTACTTGGGTTACAACGATGAGCAATTGACTGTAATTCCAGAAGGTGACGAGACTGAGTTCCTCGGTTGGGTTCTTCCTGGATTCGGCAAATTCTCATTGTCGAGAACCTTCTTCAGTTGGTTGACACCGAACAAGAAGTACGAATTGAATACCAACATGCACGGTGAAGAGAGAGCCTTCGTGGTTACTGGTCAGTACGAGCGTGTGTTCCCTTTCAATATCTATCCACAGCAGCTTATCAAAGCGGTTATGATTAAGGATATCGAATTGATGGAGAGCCTTGGTATCTACGAAGTAACAGAAGAGGACTTCGCTCTTTGCGAGGTTATCTGTACGTCGAAACTTCCGCTTCAAGAAACGATGCGCGAAGGTTTGGACTTCATGTATAAAGAAATGAACTAAGAGGGCAGACTATGAAATTCATTCAAAATCTACTCGATAAAGCGCGCCCAGCGGTTACTACTGGCAAATTGAAGCCATTGTACCCATTGCACAATGCCATTGAGACATTGATGTTTGTGCCGGCGCATACTACACACAGCGGTTCTCACGTGCGTGACTCCATCGACCTTAAGCGTACGATGTTCACGGTGATTATCGCACTTCTTCCTGCCGTACTATTCGGTATGTGGAATACAGGATACTGGCACAATATTGCCATCGGAAACGAATCTGCAACGTTGATTGACAACGTTCTTTACGGAGCGACTAAGCTTCTTCCGATGATCATTGTGACCTACGTATTTGGTCTTGGTGTTGAGATTTTCTTCTCTTACGTCCGCAAGCACCCTGTAAACGAAGGTTTCCTTGTTTCGGGTATGCTTATTCCTCTGATTATGCCGGCCGACATTCCATTGTGGATGGTTGCTGTTTCTACAGTATTCGCCGTACTCATCGGTAAGGAAGTATTCGGTGGTACAGGGATGAACATCTTGAACCCTGCACTTACTGCACGTGCATTTGCCTTCTTCGCGTATCCAACCTTCATGTCGGGTGACAAAGTTTGGATCGGTGGTTTGACCAGCGGCGAAGGAGTGGTTGACGGTTTCTCGGGTGCTACTGCACTTGGACAGTACGCAGCGGGTGTTGACGCTCCAATGATTGGATCTCACGCACTTGATTTCAACAATGCATTCCTCGGATTGATTCCAGGATCTATGGGTGAAACGAGTGCACTTGCCATCTTGATTGGCGCTCTTTACTTGATTTACACAGGTATCGGTAGCTGGAAAATCATGTTGAGTGGTGTGCTTGGTGCGATTGTAATGGGATTGACCTTCAACGCATTTGCTGAGTACGCGATTAGCCCTGAGCAAATTTCATTCATGAGCATGCCTTGGTACTACCATTTGGTTTATGGTGGTTTCGCTTTCGGTATTGTATTCATGTCAACGGATCCAGTTTCTGCGGCGCAGACGGAACGAGGTAAATGGATTTACGGTTTCTTGGTGGGTATCTTCTGTATCATGATTCGCGTCTTCAACCCGGCCTATCCGGAAGGGGTGATGCTTGCGATTTTGTTCATGAACGTGATGGCTCCATTGATTGACCACTACGTTATTCAGTCGAACGTTAAGAAGCGCAACAAACGCGCTGAACTAGCTACTGCTAAAGCCTAAGGTCATGGATAGAAATAGTAATCAGTATACTTACATTTTCGCCCTCGTGATGGTCGTAGTTGTAGCGGCCTTGCTTTCAGGTGCTTCTATCGCACTTAAAGACATGCAAGAGGCGAACGTTCGTCAGGAGAAGCAACAGAATATCCTCAAGTCTATCGGAATTGAGTTGACACGTGAGGAGTCTGCAGCGCAGTTCGACAACTACATCGTTGAGCAGCTCGTGATTCAGAACGGTCAGGTTGTACAATCTGAAACTCCAGCCTTCGAAATCAAGATGGAGGAAGCGGTTGACGAATCTCCAGAAGATCGTCAGGTTCCACTTTACATCGCGAGCATTGAAGGTGAATCATATTACGTAGTACCACTTAGAGGAAAAGGACTATGGGGTCCGATTTGGGGTTACGTTTCTCTCAAGGAGGACGGCAGCACCATCTTTGGTACTACATTCGACCACAAAGGTGAAACACCGGGATTGGGAGCGGAGATTTCTAAGGACTTCTTCACCAACCAGTTTGGTGGTAAGGAAATCATGGACGGTGGAGAGTTTGTTTCCATTGAAGTGAAGAAGGGAACAGCGTCGGGTGCGCACGAAGTAGACGGTATCTCTGGAGGTACAATTACTTCGGTGGGTGTACAAGACATGTTGGCCGACTGCCTCAAGCCTTACGTGGGATATTTCGAAAGTAAAAATCGCGCAACCGCGCTCAACGAACAGTAAAATGAGCACAGAAACGCAAGAAGTTGTAAAATCAAACGAGCCACTGTTCTCTAAGAAGAACCGTCGCTTGATGAGCACACCGCTCAACGACGACAACCCGATTACTGTTCAGGTTTTGGGTATCTGTTCGGCACTCGCGATTACTGTGAAATTGGAACCGGCTATTGTAATGTCGATTTCAGTATTCTTCGTACTCGCTGCAGGTAACGTCATCATCTCATTGATGCGTAACCTCATCCCTAATCGTATTCGAATCATCGTTCAGCTCGTAGTAGTTGCTTCATTGGTGATTTTGGTTGACCAGACCTTGAAGGCCTTCCTTTACGACGTATCGAAGCAGCTTTCGGTATTCGTTGGTCTGATCATTACGAACTGTATCATCATGGGACGTTTCGAGGCCTTTGCCTTGGGTAACACTCCATGGAAATCATTCCTCGATGCTGTGGGTAACGCAGCGGGTTATGGGTGGATCTTGATTACGGTAGCTTTCTTCCGCGAACTTTTGGGTAGCGGACAGCTTTTCGGAATCGACCTCCTAGGGAATGCCACAGAAGGTACAGGTGTTTATGCACTCGGATACGTAAACAACGGTATGATGTTGTTGCCGCCAATGGCCCTCATCGTTGTAGCGTTGATTATCTGGGTTCAGCGTAGCCGTAACAAGGAACTCATCGAAGAATAACGACACTAAGAGATAAGTCATGCAAGAATTAGTAAACATCTTTGTGAAGAGCATCTTCGTTGACAACATGATCTTCGCATACTTCTTGGGAATGTGCTCTTATTTGGCCGTTTCTAAGACCGTTAAAACAGGTGTAGGTCTCGGTGCCGCTGTAATCTTCGTACTAGGTATCACCGTTCCTGTAAACTATTTGCTCGAAAACTACGTGCTTCAAAAAGGCGCACTTTCTTGGGTTGACCCAAGCTTCGCCGAAGTAGACCTTAGCTTCTTGAGCTTCATTATGTTCATCGCCGTAATTGCCTCTATCGTACAGTTGGTAGAAATGATTGTTGAGCGATTTGCACCAGCGCTATACTCTGCGTTGGGTATTTTCCTTCCACTTATCGCCGTAAACTGCTCGATTTTGGGTGGTGCACTCTTCATGCAAGAGCGTGGTTATTCAAACATTGGTGAGGCTACCGTGTTTGGACTAGGTAGTGGAGTGGGTTGGTTCTTGGCCATCGTTGCCATTGCCGCCATTCGTGAAAAGATTCGTTACTCTGCAGTTCCTGCGCCTCTACGTGGATTGGGTATCACCTTCGTGATTACTGGTCTTATGGGGATCGCTTTCATGAGCTTCATGGGTATCAAGTTGTAATAGATTAGGATAAAGGAATTAGTATGTTTCTAGCAAGTTCAACAACAATAATTGCAGCGAGCCTCATCGCCTTTGCAATTGTTATCATCCTACTCGTTTTCGTGCTTCTTACGGCGAAAGCGAAGCTGGCTCCATCTGGACCAGTGAAGCTCAACATCAACGGCGAGGAGAAGGAAGTAGAGTCAGGTAGCACTCTCCTTCAAGTCTTGAGTAACGAGAAAATCTTCCTTCCATCTGCATGTGGTGGCGGTGGTACTTGCGGTATGTGTAAGTGTCAGGTTACCGAAGGCGGAGGCGAAATTCTTCCTACTGAAACTGGTTTCTTCAACCGTAAGCAGGTACAGGAAGACTGGAGACTCGGTTGCCAGGTGAAGGTGAAGAACGACATGACGATCAAGGTTCCAGAAGAGATCTTTGGTATTAAGAAGTGGGAATGCGAAGTGGTTTCAAACTACAACGTGGCCTCATTTATTAAGGAGTTTGTGGTGAAGCTTCCTGAAGGCGAAACACTCGACTTCGAGGCGGGAGGTTACATCCAGGTTGACGTTCCACCGATCGAGGTAGACTTCAAGGATATTGACATTACATCGCACCCTGACCTTGGGCGTGACCCAATGGACTTCAAGGGCGAATGGGACAAGTTTGGTCTATGGGATCTGAAGATGAAGAACGACGAGGAGATTTTCCGCGCGTACTCCATGGCCAACCACCCAGCAGAAGGTAACATCATCATGTTGAACATTCGTATTGCTACTCCACCTTGGGATCGCAAGAAGAATCAGTGGATGGATGTTAACCCAGGTATTTGCTCTTCATTCGTATTTGGCAGCAAGCCGGGCGATAAGGTAACTATCTCGGGACCTTACGGTGAATTCTTCATCAAAGAAACCAATGCAGAGATGCTTTACATTGGTGGTGGTGCAGGTATGGCGCCGATGCGTTCACACCTCTTCCACTTGTTCCACACGATGAAGACTGACCGTCAGGTTAGCTTCTGGTACGGTGGACGTTCGAAGCGTGAGCTCTTCTACTTGGAAGACTTCCGCGGCATTGAGCGCGAATTCCCGAACTTCAAGTTCCACGTAGTACTTTCTGAGCCTTTGCCGGAAGACAACTGGAAGGCGAAGTCGCACATGGAAGACGAAGGCGACGGATTCACTGGATTCGTACACCAGGCGGTGATCGACAACTACTTGTCGAAGCACGACGCTCCAGAAGACATCGAATTCTACTTCTGCGGACCTCCTTTGATGAACGCGGCGGTAATTAAGATGTGTGACGACTTCGGTGTACCACCAGAGAACGTAGCATTTGACGACTTTGGAGGATAATTAGAAATCCACCAACGGAATATAAAGAGCCCCGACCGGATAGGTTGGGGTTTTTGTTTTTTGGGGTGGGAGAGTTTAATCATCTGGGGAATGGAGTTCGGCAACAGAGCTGAGATTCTCAATTCGCGATTTGCGAATCGCAAAACATCTCAGCTCATTGGAAACGGTATTAGAAAACAAGAACTTTAATGCTCACAACAATACTTAATAGCATTAGCGGGCTGTAAGACAAGATTAATCATGACCAAACTGTTATTGCCAACTTATAATGACAACCTTCCAGATAAATAACTTAAGACGTTCTTATCATGAGACTCAATACCATGGGAAGGTACATCTCGAAGTTCTCACAAACATTGAATGTGACTTTGTGCTGGAAATCGATGGACAAGTTGTGCTATGTGTCGAAGGGTGGAATTTAGTTGAATTCTTAGACCAGTTGATGAAATGGAAGAATGATGGAATGACCAATTCTTTCCGCTATGATTGTATGGACAGCGATGAAAACTTGTTTGACCCTAATAAAGGACCAGGATGGTTTTCATTTCCGTTCAATTTGGCGTGAGAAAATTGAAGCAAGACCGATGCCGAGACTCGAAATACTGGACTTAATCGAACGACTGAAAAAGGAAATAATTGATCGAGTTAGTCGGACTTTCAAGGTAGACTTGTCTGAGATTAAAGAATTAAACATAAAATAAATTCGCTCTTGACTACGCCTATGAGCGGTGCTGTCAGAAACACGGCATAAAGCCAAAACTTGGTTCCTCCCGATTAAACAAGGGTAACGATTACCTGTGAAAGCTGTACAGGGGTAATATATCGTTACATTTACCTTCATAGGACCAATATGAAGCTATCACCCAAAATTCCACAACGCATTTTTCGAGAAAGGGAAATGGAAATCACTGGAATAGGAAAATTACAAGCTGAAATGAAACTCATTCTCTCTCTTTCCGCGCTTATGTGCATCCTCATGTTCTCTTCTTGCAAGACCACTACCATATTTGTCCAACATGTCAATCCCTGGGAGGAAGCTACTCGGTTTATGGATAGTCTTCAAACCGAGGGAGTTGACACTATAATTGGATATTATGATGGCTGCTCGGGATGTATCAGGGGGACAACGAAGACATATTATATCTATTGGTATTCTGAAGAATGGTATCTGACGAAGTTTAACAATTACTCTAATTTTAATGTGATTTCAAGACAAAGGGCTCCCATTGGTTTCATATCCGAAAACCTCGATAGTCTAGAACATGGGAAGCTGAGGAGACCGGCCTTTGAATTGCTTCATTATCACTATGACCGAATACATATTATTCTACCTAATCGCACATTTGAGTTCCAGGTGAACGAGTATCAGAATGAAGCGAATCCAATGAGTGAAAAGGTTGTATTGATTGATAAAATTCGATCAGGGTTATTGGATGTAAGAGGATGGAAAGGGTTGAGTTACAGATTTGAAAAGGTGCGAATGGACTAGCGTTGATTTAGTATATTCAACTATGAAATTATTCGTCGCTCTCACTTTTGCTCTTACCTCCGTTTCGTCTTTTTCACAACCGTTTTGGGATACAACTTTTGTAGTTGACAATGTTGAGTTTACAGTGTTTTGCGGCATGTCAGATTCTGGGAGCTACGCATATCTGGCCAGCTCCGAAGGAGATACTCTAATTATTTCAGGCGCAGCTGGTGGCATTGATATTTTCAATTTTGATGAAGATGGGTATGTCGATATTACTTTCTCATATCTCGGGAATTACCGCGTCGCTGATTTGTATCTATACGATAAGGGCAGTAAATCTTACAGAAGAGTAGTTGGATTTGAAGAGGTTTCGGACGCCCAACGTTTCTCTGAAAAACGAGGTTATTATTATGACTATCAGACAAGAGGTTGCGCTGACTTTAATTGGAAAAGCACACTCTTTTACATCGAGGATTTTCGGGTGATTAGTGTTGCCGAAATTGAGTTTACTGGCTGCCCTCAATCTGAAAAGGAACGTAAACTTGAGGTTTATTCTGCTCCTAAATCGGATGAACGAATATTGCTCGAAAGCGAGAATCTTCCAGAGGACATGTTTAATAACAAGTGGGACTTCATTAGAGACTATTGGAAGGAGAATTGGAGGTCATTTGTGGAGGAGTGAGAGCTGCTGTTTGTCCCGGTGGTCATTTTAACCTTCATCAGCTCAGAGTTACATGAGATACATATTATCAGCCATACTTCTGTTCAGCTTTCTATTTGCAGGAGCCGTACAACATAATAGCTCGGATAACGATAGTCCGAGGTTAGTCAAAATGCTCGTTGGTGAAAAGAACATTTATGCGTTGAATTCAAGCGGACAAGTTTTCATTTGGGACTTAGAAAATCTAACTAAAACCTTCGCAAGTGATACAACTATAAGATACAGTTCCATCGCCAAAGACAATTCGAACAACATCTATATCGGTACAAATGATGGCCGGATATTCATAATAGATGTGAATGACTATTCCTTTGACGAGTACCTTGAATTAGAGGAGGACTATTACGTTTATGATATCTTCTTCAATTCCGCCAATGAACTCTTTCTTATTATTCCTTATGCCATCTATGATCCAATAAAGGATGAAGCATGGTATGATTTCAAGCATCCACCGAGCGGAAGGATTACTAAAAGACGATTCTTGTTTTTCTTTTGGAAGGAGACAGATGTGTACTTCACTTTACCACAATATTCGTTTATCGACAGTCAAGATAGAATATGGATGACCAAGAGTTTTGGTGAATTCGGTGGGACATTACAGATTTTCGACACTCGAACAAGGTCGGAACTTGATGCAAATCTTGACAGTGTGAGATTTACTGGACTTTTCCCTCTATCGGTATTTGAAGACGACAATCAGAATATTTATATCACATCTGGCCTACAACATTTCCTCAATACGGGTGAAATTTATAGCGTAAGAGATAATGTAGCTACTTTGGTATTTGATAGTGATGATTTCAAAGACACCACCAGAACAACTCATTCTGATAGAGGGATTTTTGTAGGCCCTGGTGCATACAATCATAATGATAACAAGATGTATTTCGCCACTACAAATGGATTTTATCGTTCTACTATTCCTAACGATGGAAGAATTAAGGAAATAGAACTACTTTTTAAACCAGACTTACTTTGGGATAGAGAGTCTCTAGCTATTGGAGTTTCTATGTCTGTTAAAAGGATTGAATTCACTGAGGATAATAGACTTATCTTTTTGACTTCCAATAACGGAATTGGAGTATATGATGGAGAGGAATTGGTTATGCTCCATGAACACTCTAATTGATAAAAGTCCAACGAAGAGTCATACCAATCCACTAATGACAAGATACCTCCTGTTCATATCACTCGTCGCTCTAACTCAATGCAGCAACAACCGTACACCAGTCAGTGGTGCTGCAACCTCTACTCAAGATTCAACTGTGGTTCATCAGGGGGAACACTGGTTCCTAGATTCCTCAAACTTCAAATATCATGAGCTTTCTCTGTTCTCGACAGAGAGTTTGGACAAATCAGGATTAAAGAAAATAGACCGCTCCTTTCATCAAAAGATCTTGACTCAGATTGAAGGCTTCAATTTTGACTATCATCCGTCGAATGAGAACTACTTCATGTCCATTCAAAACGACATTCATGATTTCAAGTGTGTGGTTGTTTCGCTGAACTATGGAGTGTGCTACGATGGTGTGTTTCTGCTGTTGATTGATTCAACAGGCAAGGTGGTTAATTACTTTCCGCTAACCGAGTTCTACAGTTCGTGCGACTTGTCAACAGAAACCACCACAGAGTTTGAGTCCAGCTCTAAGTTCAGAATGAAGAAGGTTACCACCGAAGCTGGGTTCACAGATTACATTACGGAGTTGGAGTTTGTAGGTGAGATTGATGTGGAAGGACAGATTGATACATTGGAGGTGTTGAGAAACGAGGAGTATGAAATATAGCCTCTCCATCCTCACCATCGCCGTCATCGTGCTTTTTCCACATGCCGGACTCATTCCCTTTTTTGGGTATTCTATTCCAATTCTACTTCTGACCTGGTTCGTCTTAAAACGGTCAAATGAGACCTTTTCAGACATCGGTTTCAGTTTTGTGCGTTTTGAACCTAAAGCCCTTTTGGTAGGTGTGCTTTGCGCTGGAGCTATCGTCGCTTTCATGCAGTTGGCCTTTAATCCGCTTTTGGATTCTATTGTGGATTTGGAATACGACGATTCGGGTTTGAACGAGACCATTCGTGGAGGGAAACTCCAGTTTTTGTTGATGGTTGCCATGGGCTGGCTCATTGGTGGAGTGTACGAAGAAATCGTGTTTCACGGGTTCATCTTTACGCGTTTGGAAAAAATGATAGGAGGGAAGTACGCCACTCAGATTAGCTTTGTGATTACCTCGCTGCTTTTTGGATTGTACCACGCTCAGCTGGGGTCATTTGGAGTGATCAATGCATTGGTCATCGGCATGGGGTATCTCGGTTTGTTTTTGTTTTTCAAGCGAAACCTGTGGTACGCGATTGTTTGTCATGGTGCGTACAATACCATCATTATGACGTTAATCTATCTGGGATACCTCTGAGAATCCATTCGATTCGTACCTTCCTGTCTCATTGAAACTTCAATCGTGCTCTCATGAAATTCTCTGCGCTACTCGTATTCTTCGGTTTTCTTCTAGTGAGTTGCTCATCTGGAAGTGACCGTTCGAATAATGTAGAGGCTGCTTCAAGCCAAAATGATTCCCTGCTGGCGATTCCCACGGATCCCATAGAAGAGCTTTCTTCAGGACAGCAACTAGCCCTAGATGCGCTGGATACCTTTCAAATGAATACGGATGAAAGAGGTCGAGTCTATTCCACCTTCGCCGGATTAGAGCAGCCGTGCTATCCGCCTGATACGGTATTTACCATTTCTCAAGCTGAATTGCTAGTCGCAATGAACCAGTTTGTGGACTTGCATTGCAAGAATATGTCGGTGGAGACGCGGACACGCCTAGCGGCAGAAGCCGTCATGGCCCAAGAAGAATACACGCTAGCGCTATGTACAGATGGATCCCAAGAGCTTTCTTTTAAAAATGGCCTGCCATTGCAAGGCGTTTGGGTGATGCCGTATGTGTTGGGTAGGAGGGATGTGGTGTTGGTTTGGTGAAGCCTAGGAGGGGCTAAGTAGAAACGAAAATCTTACTCGAAGAGCTTGTCTCAAGCTAGAAGCTATCAGATTTAATCTATTCCATGAAAGTATTCAAATTCTCGCAAGAAAGCGCCAAGAAGGCGGCGGAGGCCGAGATGAGGTCTCGATTGCCTTTAATACTCACGTCTGGTTTTGCCGGCTTTATTCTGGCATTGCGACAACCTGAAATGCAGCGCATGAATACCGCAGTTCTTGCCATAATCGCTTTTTCTCTTTTTGGGGTACTCGCTTTTAGCATATGGTTGGGACTAAAGCGACGCGCAAAGGCTTTGTTGAAGCATGTCTACAAGGTCGATGAAACAAGCATCGAGAGCATTTCCGCATCAGCCCAATCTGTAAAAATGGACTTGGACAAAATTGAGTCGGCCGAAGTGGGAAAGAAGGGGTTAACCCTCAAATCAAATAGCCAAAAGATGCTCATTCCAAAACATCTTGACGGTTTTGAGGAGTTGTCGAACATGATTAGTGCTACGCAAGCCCAAGCTAAGAACTAATGAAAGAGCTCCTCATTGGCTTGCTGATTACTGTTTCTAGCATTGCATGTACTTCTACTTCAGAAAAAAACAATGCAGATGCAGAAGGAAATGCCGCAGTTGTCACAACCGAACTCGACACCACAGTGATATACTGGGAAACAGATATTGATACTGTGAAAGCTGATAGTTCAATTCGTGTAGGAAATGAATACTATGACTTGAACATAGCTACATATTCTTTGAACGACAGCTCTATTTCTTGGGTAAATGATTTGAATAGGGATTTGATCTATAAAGATGTCTATCACAACCGAGCGACAACAATATCGTTAAGCGGAAAAAATGATACGATCATTGCCGCTGTTTTGGATAAGAGTGAATTTGAGGATTTACTGGATAGCGAGTTTTACAACCGATGCTATCTCAAGAACATCGAGTATGATTTTGTTAGATCAAACAGAATCTATTTCAAAGTCACTTTGATTGTGCCGGACACTGATTGGCAAATGGATGGCATGATGGCCATATTTTATAAAACCTCCAAAAAAGGCGAGGTGGATAGTTGGTTAGATAAAAAACCCTGAATCAGAATCGGCACGACACTTCTGGTCACCTTTTCTCCTTTAGCTTTTCCATTTCTTTCTTTTGAGCCTCTCCGCGCATGTAGAGAGCAACGCCGATTCCGAGACCAATAATAGGACGAATAACACGTATAAAGCTTGAGGCATCATAACTGTTGTCCGATATCCTGTATCCAATAGCGACTAGAGATCCGAGTATGGTTAAGACGCCCAATATTCGGAAGCCTGCGCCAGTTGCAGTCCCAGAACCAGAAGTTGGAAGTGAATCTTTGCTAGATCGACGTCCACTTCCTCCCGTTCTTTCTGCGAATTCCCGCTCGAAGGACAGCTCCGCCTTTTTGATTAGTTTTTGATGCTCGACTTCGTCGTGTTCATAGGTGGGACATTCATCTTCAAAAGTTGGCTTTTCCATGGTAAGTCCACAGATAATGCCTTGCTCCATTCGGAACTTCCTATTCTCACAAACCTTGCAATACTCAAGGCGTTCTTGCATTTGCATTCGTCTACCTGTAATCGTTTTGCTTATCCTCAATCTTTCTATCCACCATTCCTTTCGTGGGGAATAGTGTAATCATTCTTAACCATACCACCGCCGCGGCTACGATGTAGATGTAGTTGCCCGTGAGAAGGAAGAAGACCAACGTAATTAGAGCCGCACCTTCATGTAAAGCCAGCTTTATGATGTGAGCTGTTTGGAGTGCGCTCAACATCTGGCTTGGCATTGTTGCCTTAACCTGCTTCCAGTTTTTTTCACCTACAATTGAGCCCAATATCATCAAGATCAACGCGGCTGGAAGGATCACTAGAATCATATCATCCTGAGAAGTGTCTTGAGAGAAAAATGCGTCATCCTTGTGAAGAAATAGCGTAACACCACCAAATAGGGTTACTCCCATAACTAGGGCGAAGTGAATAATCTGAAAAGTCCTTAACGCGCCTGAATCGTAGGACTCGCGCATCTGAAATCTGTCCATATCTGAGAGCGATTTGTTGTGAGCTCGAAGATATTCAAACCGCTCTACATATCTTGCGGTAAACTAAACTTTGAAATTATGCGTCTCTTAAGTTTCGCTCTCGCGATTATGTGCAGCATTAGTGCGCTGGCACAAGAAAAGGTACTACTTAGATTGAATCTCAATCCCGGTGATGAACACGTTGCGATATACGAGTCAAGCTCTCGTACTGAGCAATCTATGATGGGTTCTGAACAAAGCGCCGAAGAAAGTCAAATGGTCCGAATCCATTACACTTGCATCGACACTACCGGTGGAATTTTCAAAATGAAGATGGATGTTGAACGTGTGACATATGAAAACAACGGAATGCTGGATGGACTGTCCTATGATAGTGATGATCCGGATGAAGACATGGAAAAGTACGTAACCCCAGAAGGCGATATGGTCGAGATTGACTTAACGCTTTCACTTGCGGAAAATGGTAAAATTGAGGCAATTAGTGGGACGGATGCGCTAGCGGATGCATCGATAGAGCATGTTTTTGGATTCGAAGAAGAAGATCTTGAAACATTGTTGGAACAACTCAAAGAGAGTTTCACTTCTGATGCATTTACTAAGGAGTATTCTCCATGCTTAGTTGAGTTTCCAGAACACGAGATTGGCATTGGTGATTCTTGGACAGAGATTGTGTCTGCTACAACACTCACTCCACTCACAGTGGAGATGACATACACGGTTAAAGAGATTTCTGAAACCGAAGTGGTACTCCAAGCTCGAGGACAAATTCGTACTCCCAGCGATGCTGAACCAACTGATTATAGTGGATTTGAAATGAAACAATTACTTTCCGGAAGCAAGGCTGGTACTATTAAAATCGAACGCGCGACTGGACTTGTACTGAGCGCCGAATTCGAACAAAGCCTTTCGGGAAAGATAGAGTTTCTCGCCAACGAATATTTTCCAGAAGGGCAATCTTTCCCGCTGGATAAGTTCGACTCCATGAATGTAACAACAGAATAACGAATACGCCCACGGAACAAACCGTGGGCGTTTTAGTTTGCTTCTTAGTTATCGTGCACAACATGCCGATACCGTTTTGTTTCGTAATCCATACCTTGAACTAAACCGAGTTCAAATCATGCGCATCTACACCCTCTTTCTTTTAGTTGTCTTCAGTCTTTCTTCCTTCTCTCAGGAGTCCGTTTCCCTTCGCCTCAATCCCGAAGTTGGAGATGAGTTCACCGTAACAGTAGATCAGAAGCAGGATATCACCCAGACCATTATGGGTATGGAGCAAAAAATCACGCAGGATCAAGCAATCCGAGTGGTGTACGAGTGCACCGGGGTTTCTAAAGATGCGATTCTGATGGACGCCACCATCGACGGTGCGAAACTGTCTACAAGTGGTGCCGTGGGCGATACGGATTACGATAGCGATAATCCATCCGATGAGGCGACTGGACAGGCCCTCGTGTACTCAGCAATGATTGGTAGCGTCCTCAAAGCCGAGTTCAATGTTTTCGGTCAAATTGAAAAAGTGACAGGCGTAAATGCCATGATGGAAAAAGTGGCCGATGCCTTCGATTTTGCGGAAGGTCCAGAGCGTGATGCGTTTATGGATGAGGTGGCAAAGTCTATTTCCGACGAATCCTTCGCCAAAGATTTTGGTGCCTCCATGATTACCTTTCCCAAAGAAGAAATGAGCGTGGGTGATACATGGACGAGCGAATCTACAGTTCAAACTCAAACCCTGCTAAAGGTAGTGACCACCTACACCGTGCAAGAAATTACAGATGACCAGGTGGTTCTCTCCGTCGAGGGAAACATTAGCACCGACAGTTCTAGTTCCGATCCAGTAGTGGTGAGCGGGATGGAATTGGTCTACAGCCTAGGCGGCACACAAGCAGGAAGTATTCGGATTGATCGTGAAAAAGGATGGGTAACAACTTCAACCATTGATCTAGACATCAGCGGTGAGGTCGAAATGATGCCAAATGCCCAAGTTCCTGAAGGTCTCACATGGCCGTTGATGATTAAATCGACGATTGTAACGACCACGGAGTGATTACCCGCCAGAAATTAGTCTTGAGGCGAGTCGGCTAAAAGCTCCACAATCGAAGTCTCAAGGTGAGCCAAATCTTCTCTCGATTCAAAGTACTCATCCATGCGCTCGTCGCCCATGTTCTGCATCGAGTACTCCGGCAAGTCTTCTATGAACATCATGGTCACGAAAGTGTCTATAAGTCGCTCTTTCATACCGTGACTTAACTCGTATTTCTGCACAATGCTGTGTTCTAGTCCTATGTGCGTGATTTCATGAATGATGATGCTGGCTGGGTTTTTATACCTCACATACTCTCCTTCTTTGGAAGTTAAGAGCGTTATGATCCCCAAATCTGGATTATAGCCTCCACCTGTTCCGTAAAGGGTGAATTGGATTTGATACGTTTCATAGAGCTTGAAATCCCAATCCCATTCTGCGCTTGTGGATTCGATGTCGGCAATGAAGGTGTTCAATAAGTCAAGCTTATCTTCAACATCAGCCATGGCCAGACTGTAATCTTCTTCAGCGAATAATCCGTTCTCCAACAAAGTGTAGATGGCCGAATAATCCTCTTCGCCAAATGTGCCTTCCCTCGACTTTTCAATCAGCGAATCTATCAGGGAATCCTCCGGAAGTCGAATGTCGTAGCCATACCCCTCCAGGAATTCATACGTGTTGATGGTCATCCATATGGAGGCAGCTTCTTGATCAATACTTGGCTGAACCAATTCAATCCTTGCGCGAGGTTCTGACTGTACGCATGCTAATGCCGAAAAAATGGCAATCAGAAGGAGGCTTGGTCGAAGAATATTCATGCTGCCAGTTCGGTTTAGAGGTTTGTTTCGATGGCATCCGCTCTTGAAGAAGAGAGCTTGTTCCCGTCGAGATCAATGTTCACTTCCCAAACATACGTTGTGCAATCGAAAACATCATCGTTACAGTCCTGCGTTGTGCCTTTTATAACATATCCGCTCGGCGTAATTTCGGCTGTGTATGCGTAGTCGTTCATTTCTCGACCGTACGTGTTTTGCCATACAAGCTTTCCATTTTTGTCGGTCCTAATCACGAAAAAGTCATAGTTCCCCACGCCATACGAACTCGTCGAACCTACGATGAGGTAACCGTCTTCCAAGGCAAAAACCGAATGCGCCTTGTCGTAACTCGTGCCGCCATATTGTTTCGACCATATTTCATTCCCATTCGGGTAATTTTCGGTTAGCAGGATATTAGAAGCGCTACCGTCAACCGCTCCTATGGTGGTGACAGAAATTGATCCGCGATCCGTGATGGCTGTTGGATGAAACTGCAGGTTGGTGCGCTTGTTGAATCGGTTGTTCAATGCGCGCCCTTTGGAAACAGTTAGTGCCACTACACGGTTGAATGCATCGCGCTCAATTTTCATGCGGTAATCGGCTATCATAAGGTCATGTTGATTGAACACGCTCACCTCACGGGCCTCGTCCCACTTAGGCATCTTCAACTTCAACTGTCCATCTTCTTGAAGAAGTTCAAATTCTACGTCTAGCGAGGCACTTTCATAGATGCCAACCAGCCTGCTGTATTCTGTTGGCCGAGCTTCCTGTTCAGAGAGTTTTCGATAGAAAGTGGTGGTACCATCGGTTTCGAACAAGACGGCTCCATTCTCCGCAAAGCCAATCTTCATGTTCACGTCGTAATACGGATGAAACAGATTCTCATCCTCACGATTCAATTCGATCCCATTGCTATTTCCGTTCTTCCACAGAATTCGCCCTTCTTCTTCTACAATGCGCATCAGCCTTCCAGAAGGAGAGTAGTACTGCGCGAAAAAGCTAGAGGTGAGGGGCTCGGTGGATAGGGTGTCCATGCCGTCTGCATAGTTAATCTCCAACTCAACATCTTTCAAATAAAGCTCGGCAACTTGATTCGCGACTCCCTCGGTCCATACGCTTCCGTTGTTCGATAATACTACTACGCTGAGGTTTTCTTCGGGGAATCGGTAGAATTGTGCTCCATATGAACCGGTTGACCCAGCGTGGTGGATGCACTTTCGATTGAATCTATCCGTGAGGAACAATCCGTAGCCGTAAGAATTCACTTCGCTGTTTGGGATCGTTTGCTGACTTTGAATCAGGAGTTCGTTGTTTGATGCATAGCTCTTCTGAATCATCTGTTCGTAGATCAGTTGATCGTGCAGCGTGGTAAATAAAAACCCTTCTCCAGCGGTGCTGGTCATCATCGGATACTGAAGCCAGTCGGCACCTCCCCAGTTCGAATACGGTAAAGCCAGATTCGGGATAATGCGCATATAGCTTTTCGGGAATGCGGTATTCGTCATTCCCAGGTCTTCGAAGAACTGTGTAGCGTATGCATGGAATTCTTCACCGGTAACCTCCTCAATAATCAATGCAAGTAGGACATATCCAGAGTTAGAATAGGAGTAGCGAGACCCTGGTTCAAAGGCGAGATTGCTCTGCTTCCTATGAAACTCTAGCACATCTCGATTGTCTAAGCCCTCTCGTCGCCACCACGGGTTTTGCTGGATTCCCATCATGTCGCAATAATCACGAACGCCGGAAGTGTGGTTTAGGAGATGTCTGATTCTGATAGTGTCCGCCACATTGGGGTAGAGCTCTGGCAAATACTTCCGGATGTCGTTCTCTAAGCTAAGCTGACCTTTCTGTGCTAGGTCGAGCACCATAAGTGCCGTGTATTGTTTGGCGTTGGAAGCGATATTGGTGCGTGAGGTTTCATGGGCAGGCACGTTATGTTGCAGGTCGGCGAATCCGCGAATGCGTTCATAAACGATTTCGCCATCGTGTACGACTCCCACAAAAAGTGCGGGATCGTCTTCCGCAACCTCGGCTTGCATGATTGAGTCAATCGTTGCGCGATAATCTTGACCTGAAGACAGGAGAGAAAGGCAAAATCCTAATGTGGCAAGTATGTGTTTCATCGGGTTTTTCGATTTGAAGGTTTGATGGCAAATATCCAGTTGATGGACCTTCACGTCGCTTCAAATCATGATTTGAGACCTAGTTTTTGTTTGTTCGATTCAAGAATTCCATCGGTGAAATCCCACAGTGTTTTTTGAAGGCTCGGTTGAACGTAGCCTTGCTGTTGAATCCACAATCAATTGCAATTCCGAGCAACGTATGGTTCAAATGCTCCTGGGCTTCGAGTTTGGCTTTTACCGCTTCTACACGGTATGCATTCACGTAATCATTGAAGTTCATTCCAAAACCTTGGTTGACTACCTCGGACACACTTTTGGTGGTTGTGTTTAAGCTTTCGGCAACATCGGTGAGTGTCAGTCGAGGGTTTTGGTAGAGTTTCGACTCCTTCATTTCATTCGATAGCTGCTCTTTCAGTGTATCCAAATCATTGCGTGCCGAGTCGATTTTGGTGGGTTGATCGATGTTGGATGCGTTAGCAGCGCCAGTTTCAATATCCGCCGCAGGCGAAATTTCATCGTGAAACACATTGTACACGCGGATACCCGATTCCGACATAGTAATGAATTGAACTACGTTGCTGTATCCGGCAATGGCCACGTATGTGAATACAAGAGAGAAGGCGAAGTAGTACCAAAACTGACTTCCAAACTGACCCCAATCCGGGTTGAAGATGAAAAAGAGTATTCTGAGAACGAGAAGGCAAAGGAACGCGAGCATGAAATTCCTGACCCATTTGAAGAGTATGGAATCAGCATAACTAACCTCTTCATTGATGCGCGTCTTGTACACGGAGTAATGCCGTAGGCTCAAGATGAGGTAGGCAATCATGGAGAGAAGTCCGGTGACTTGATACCAATCTGCAAGATCTTTATCGCGACCATCAGCGTAGAAGTAGTAATCATCCATCACGAAGACATCTGTCACGAAGACGATCAGGCTGTAAAGTCCGTATAAAACAGCGGGAATAAAGTGCAGCCGATCAGATTTTTGCAGTTTGAATTGATGATTCAGCAAGGCCTTTGTGTAGAAGAAGACCACAGGTCCGATCAGAAAAACCTGCATGAAAGGGACGAAGAACAGGAAGGCTCTAGTGCTTCCATCGCCATACCATCCGGCGTAACCAAACATGTGTGGGGAGATGTAGAAGATACAGAGTAGGAGAAGGAGGGCGAGCCATTTTCCGGCGGCGTAATTCCTTCTGCTTCCCAAAATCATGCTCAGTATGCTGAATACCAGACCCACACAAAAGAAGAGCAAAAGCGCAGAGCTCTTTTCATTAAAACTAAATCGGAGAAAATCTTCCAACGGATGAAAGGGTGTTTGGTGGCGTAGTAGCAGGTTCGATGAAGATAATCATTCTGATTTTCAGTCAATGATGCTTTAACATGTTCTCTGGTTTCAATCTGCTTTGGAATCCTTCACGTCGTTATCTTTGTCCACATGAAATGGATGCGACTACTTTCTCTATGGGTGATTATCTCTGTCTTGGTAAGCTGTGGAAATGGCGAGAATGAAATGTTTCTCCGCATAAATAAAGGCCCAGCACAGGGATCAACCTACAGCATTTCTTACCAGGTTCCCACGGGTGTAGATTATCAGCGCAGCATCGATTCTATCCTTTTTGATATTGATAGAAGCCTGTCTGCCTGGAATCCGAAGAGCACGCTTTCCAAGTTCAATAAGGGGGAGTTGGACTCTACGCTAGATGCGCATTTCATGCACACCATGGTTCGAAGCAAGGCCATTGCGCGAGAGACGGATGGCGCTTTTGACATGACGATTGGCCCCATCGTGAACCTCTGGGGTTTTGGTGCCGAAAACCGTTCTGAGATTGATTCCGCCATGGTCGATTCCACGCTCACAGTTGTGGGATGGCAGAAGCTTCAGATTGAGAAAAGTGGAAGGTATGTTCGTCCAGACGGATTGAAGGTTGACGTTAACGCTATTGCCCAAGGGTACACAGTGGACGTAATTGCGAACTTCCTGGATTCTAAGAATGTGACGGATTACCTCATTGAGGTAGGAGGTGAAATGCGTGCCCGCGGAGTGAACTTGAGAGGTGAACCTTGGGTGGTGGGTATCGACAAGCCTAGCGAGGAGATTCAACAGGAGCGATTCCAGGTCATTATAGGGTTGGATAGCGCTTCGTTGGCTACTTCTGGTAATTACCGCAAGTTTTGGGTAGATGAAGAAACAGGTGTGAAGTACAGCCACACGATTGATCCATCTACGGGCTATCCCGTTCGAGATCGACTCTTGAGCGTTTCCATTATTGCCGCTGACTGCGAGCGTGCGGATGCCATAGCCACAGCTTGTATGGTAATGGGATTGGACAAGGCGCGCAGGTTCGTGGAGAATACGGATGACATCGAAGGGTACTTCGTGTACTCGGGACTTTCTGGCGAATGGGAAGTATGGAGGTCGGCTGGATTCCAGAAAATGGAGAAGTAGATCGGACTTACGCCTTCTTCACAAACTCCGACTTCAAGGCCATAGCGCCAAAGCCATCTATCTTGCAATCGATGTTGTGATCCCCGTCGGTGAGGCGAATATTCTTCACCTTGGTTCCTGCTTTAACGGGACCAGATGCTCCTTTTACGGGTAGGTTTTTCAGAACCACGACAGTATCTCCATCTTCAAGTCGATTGCCGTTGGCGTCTTTTACCACTAGACCCGACTCTTCCTCAATGTTTGGGTTCCATTCGTGTCCGCAATCCGGACAGGTAAGAACTTCGCCGCCGGTGGAGTAGGCATAGGGTGAATCGCATTCCGGGCAAGGGGGAGTAGTGTTTTCGCTCATTTGGCAAAAGTACTCCAATTGGGAGGAAGGAATAAAAAAAAGCGGCGACCAAATGGCCACCGCTCTTTGATTGCAAAAAGTACACTTTGCTTAGTGTGCAATCAGCACTCTCTCAGCATGAGTAAACTGTCCGTTTGAGATTCGCACAAAGTAAATCCCGTTAGGTGCTTCAGTAAGGTCCACGACTTCCTTAAGAGCATTGGATGATTTACTTGACTCATAGACAGTTTGTCCTTGAATGTTTACAACTTGAATGTCGATGTCGTTGTAGCTGTCGAAATTCGCATCAACGAAGATCAAGCCGTTAGAAGGGTTTGGAGTGATAGAGATGAGGTTAGCCCAGTCGGACTCATCGATGCCGATGCTCTCACAATCTGAACACTCTTCCCAGCAAACTACTGGCAATGTGGTGTCTGCACTTGGAACGAAGTAACGGTTCACGAAAGTGTTTCCGCCGTCGATCACAGTGATTGTGCACGGGTCGCCAGAAGTCAATGTTTCGTCTACAGTCCATCCGTCAAGCGTGAACTTGTACTCGATGGTATCGGTAGGAACGTTGATGGTGATTTCGTAGATAGAATCCATGTTGGCGTCTGTCATCACTGCGCAGTTACCGCACCAGTTGTTGAAAGTACCGTTGATGTTTACTTCGGTATAAGAACCAGAGTAGTTAGATAGGTCTACTTGGAAAGTAACGTTTGCACTCACTGGAGCTCCAGTACATGTTGCGCAAGACTCCCAGCAAACGGCTTCGAGAACGGTATCAGCAGTCACGTACATGAAACGGTTTGTGAAGTTGCCGTTTGTCTTAGTACAAGGTGAGCCAGGGCTCAATGATTCTTGTCCGGCCCAGTTGTCGTAAGAGAACTTGTACTCGATAGAGTCAGCCATGATAGGCACTGTAAGCTCCCAGATGTCATCCCCATCAGGGTCAGCAAGTGGAGCACAGTTACCGCACCAGTTGTTGAATTCACCGTTAACTTCTGGAGTGGTGTAAGACCCAGTATATGTGCTCATGTCCACACGGAAAGTCACGTTGTACGTTCCTGGAGGATTAGCGCTGCTCATCATTACGTCGTCGCAGTAGTAGGTTTTCAAGCCTGCCGTAGCTCCGTCTACACCAAAGTTGTAGAAAATCGAAAGCTTGTTGTACGTAGTCGCAAAGTTAATAGGAGCTGTTCCAGCTGCTTGGTTAGCGAAATCGAAGGTCATGATCTGCCATCCGTTCGCTACAGTAGTTGTGTCTACGGTTTCAACAGATTTTGTAGGGTCGGTTACGTCCTCTGCTTTGAGGCGTACTTCAATACCTGCATCTGGTGACCAAACACGAACCGTCATTGTGGTGTTTCCCGCTGCGAATGGAATAGGTGAAGCAAGACCAGAACCAGCGCCGAGTGTTGTACCGGCCCAAGTTTGAGCACCTGCAGTCTTTTGAGACTCAAGTACCATGTTGCTTGCGTTCGTAGGGTCAACTACAACTTGAGAAGCGTTACCGCCAAAGTCGGAAACCGTGTAGTTCGTAGTAGTTCCTTCCCAATTGATAGGGAGTGCGATTTGAGCTAGACTAGAACCGGCGCCCATGCGTACGCTATCGGCATAGTAGGTTTGAGTCGCAGCAGGAACTGTATTAAAGTTGTAGAAGATCGACAGCATGTCGTATGTATTCGAAGTATTCAATGCGGCAGTACCCGGGGCTTGATTGCTGAAATCAAAAGCGAGTGTTTGCCAACCACCGGCAACGGTAGTCATCGCATCGGTTTCCACTGTAATAGTGTTGTTGGTGTGGTCTTCGGCCTTGAGGCGAACCGTTACACCTGAATCCGCTGACCATACATCTACGAGAATAACCGTGCTAGAAGCAAAAGGAATTGCAGTGGCAAGGCCGTTCGATGTACTGAGCGTTGTTCCAGCCCAAGTTTGAGCTGTGTTTGGCTTGTCTGTTTTCAAGACGGTGTTCGACATGTTGTTCGGATCCGCTTGAACAGTTGAAAGTGCTCCACCGAAATCCGTAACAGTGTAATCGGTAGTACTTCCTTCCCAATCGATAGGGAGGTCAATCTGATTTAGCTGTGCGTGAGCCAAACCGAATGACAACATCAAAATTAAAATGTAATACTTCTTCATGAGTCTTGAATTTGAATTCCAAATATATAGACCTTTTGGTGATTAAAACAATAAGACGTGTGAAAATTACACTTGCAACTTTTTATAATACTGATTATCAGTGGAATAAAATTTAAATACTTATAGTCATTTGTACAATTAGTTCAAATTCCTATATATTTGAAACCTACTCAAGCACGTGATGTTATGGCCACAGAGATAAAAGAGAATGGCGTCAATAAACAGTTTGCCGTTCCATATTATGAGATACCCTACGAGAAGTTCTTCCAGTTCGGAATGTCAGTCGATTCCATTGTTTTCGGCTATCACGACGATCAACTAAAGGTGTTACTCATCAAGCGTGGTGCTGCACCCTTTCAAGGACAACTGGCCCTTCCGGGTGACCTTGTTTATCCCAATGAGACCATCGAAGTGGCCGCTCACAGAATCTTAAAGGACCTTACGGGCATTGACGAACATAATGTAGAACAGACCAAAACCTATTCTGCCGTAGATCGTCACCCTGTGGCCAGGGTTATTACAACAGGGGTTTACTCCATTATAGATATCGCCAAACACGATCCGCATGCTTCAGCTTGGGCCGAGGGCGTGTACTGGACATCACTTGAAGATGTGCCGCAATTAGCCTTCGATCACGATCAAATTCTAAAGGATGCAGTGGATATTCTTCGAAATAAAGTGCGCAAGGAACCTATTGGTTTTGAGTTGCTTCCGGAGAAGTTTACACTTGCCGACCTTCAAAACCTTTACGAAGCACTCTTGAATGTGAAGTTTGATAAGGCTAACTTTAGAAAGCGCATTCTAAGTGCAAAATTCTTGAAAGACCTAAACGAGTTCCAAGAAGGTGTTCCACATCGTCCCGCTCGTTTGTACTCTTTCGATTCCGATAAGTACGATGAGCTTCGCGCCAATGGCTTTTCTATTCAAATCTAGATTATGAAACAGCTCTACCTTGCAATTTGCGTTTTATCTACACTTCTTGTTTCTGCCCAAGCAATACCTGTTGAGGTGGTAAATACCGGAAGTGGATGGACCCTCATGAGAAACGGTGAACCGTACTATATAAAAGGTGCGGGCGGACATGATCACCTGGATCAACTTGTTGCTCTCGGAGGCAATTCTATCCGAACGTGGAGTGCGGAAGATGCCGACGAGATTCTCGATGCCGCTCATGAAAGAGGACTTACCGTCATGTTCGGTCTTTGGGTTCAGCATGAACGCCACGGGTTCGATTACAACGACGAGGCGGCGGTTCTCAACCAGCTCAATCGATTCAAAATTGTAGTTCAGAAATACAAAGATCACCCAGCGCTCCTCATGTGGGGAATTGGCAATGAGGTTGATCTCTTCTATTCGAATACCAAAGTTTGGGACGCTATTCAGGATATAGCTGCCATGATTCACGAAGTGGATCCAAATCATCCGACGAGTACGGTAACAGCCGGACTTGATTCCACCGAAGTTTACTTAGTAAAGACCAAAGCTCCAGATATCGACATCTACGGCGTGAATACATATGGTGACATTGGCAAAGTGCCGGGCGAAATCCTCCAGTATGGATGGGATGGACCTTTCATCATTTCCGAATGGGGGCCAAATGGACACTGGGAAGTTGCATCCACCAAATGGGGAGCGCCGCTTGAGCAAACCAGCACGGAGAAGTCGGCATCCTATGCCGAGCGTTTCGACAAATACATAGCGGCTTACCGCGACCGATGCGTGGGATCGTATGTCTTCCTATGGGGGCAAAAACAAGAGACTACCTCAACCTGGTACGGCTTGTTTACCGCAGACGGTGCGCCAACTGAACCTCTCGATCGATTGTACAAGGCCTGGAGAGGAACAGCTCCTGAAGTTGCCGCCCCGTCTATTCAATCACTTACGTTGGATGGGCAAATTCAAGACTCAAGTCTCTATCTCAAATCAAGAGATTCCTATACGGCCGAACTTCAGTTTCAATACTCCCGCGATGCAGATGTAGATTGGGTGGTGTATTCAGAAAGCGCCGCGCAATCAGCCGGTGGTGATTTTGAAGAAGCGCTCCCACCTGTACTTGGGGTACTAAGCAGGCGGAGAGATAACTCGGTAAAACTCACAGCTCCCGAAGAAGAAGGAGCCTACAGGTTATTTGTTTTTGTGAGAGGAGAGGATGGGCGCACGGCCTACGCAAACTTCCCTTTCTATGTATTGCCCCGCACATCGGACGATCCGCAACCGAACTTCATTCAAATGAAGGAACGCACGCTAACTATTCCAGAGTAGATGGATATTAAATGAACTCCCTCGCCCTAAATACTACCGACTATCTCGTTATCGCTGGATACTTCGCCTTCATTTTTGTTGTGGTGGGCTTCACCATTTTCAAGAAGGGAAAGCAGAAGCCGGCAGATGGAGCTTCAAATTACTTCCTCGGAGGCCGGAATCTCGGTTGGTTTGTGGTTGGCGCTTCGCTTTTCGCCTCAAATATTGGTTCCGAACACCTCGTGGGTCTTTCTGGTGCAGGCGCATCAGGCGACTTTGCAGCGGCCCAAATTGAAATCCTCGCTGCATTTATGCTCTTGCTCTTAGGATGGCTTTTCGTTCCATTCTACCTCAGAAGCAAAGTGTTTACGATGCCAGAGTTTTTGGAACTGCGGTATGATACGTGGTCTCGGAAGTATCTATCATGGGTGAGTATCCTCGCTTATATTCTTACAAAGATTTCAATCACCATCGTGGCCGGTGGACTTGTCCTCACTACCTTTTTACCCGTAGATTTTTGGACTGCATCGCTCATTATAGTTGCTGTAACCGGTTTATACACCATCATTGGTGGCTTTAAGGCTGTTGTTTATACCGACTTGATTCAGCTGTTCGTGCTCTTGGGCGGAGCAATCGCCCTCACCATTTTTGGTCTGGATAAGGCGGGCGGTTGGGAAACGGTGGTTGAGAAGACAGAACCTGCATATCTCAGCCTGTGGCGATCGGTGAATGACGCAAATTTCCCATGGACAGGCATTCTCTTCGGAGCGCCAATCCTCGGGGTTTGGTATTGGTGTACAGATCAATTCATCGTACAACGAGTTCTCGCCGCTAGAAATCTCAAAGAGGCACGCAAAGGAGCAATCTTCGCAGGATTCCTGAAGCTATCGCCTCTTTTCATTTTTGTGATTCCCGGTGTGATAGCGTATTCGATGACACTCGGAGAGAATCCCGCTTTTCAATTCCCGATCATTGACGGTAAGGTAGCCCACGATGCTGCGCTGCCTATGCTGAGTATGGCCGTGCTTCCTGTTGGTTTTAGAGGATTGCTCATAGCCGGACTCATCGCCGCATTGATGAGCTCGCTTTCTTCCGTATTCAACTCGTGTTCTACACTTTTTACCATGGACATTTACCGGAGGTTGAAGCCCGACGTGCAGGATGTTCAATTGGTATGGATTGGTAGAGTTGCTACCGTTATCATTATCCTGCTAAGTTTAGCCTGGATTCCAGTACTTCAATCCCTTCAAGGAGGATTGTTCCAAAAGTTGCAAAGCCTTCAAGCGTACATTGCGCCACCTATTGCGGCCGTATTCCTATTGGGGGTCACCTCCAAACGAGTGGATGCCAAGGGCGCTAAATATGCCCTTATCGTTGGATCTGTCCTCGGGCTTTTACGCCTCATTCTTGAAGCGGCTTCGATTTCCTTGCCAACCTTCCTCCGTTGGTTCACCGAAATGAACTTCCTGCACTTTGCAATATTCCTTTTCACTGTATGCGTATCCGTGCTCTACTTCGTGAGCAGAGGAAAGTCGGCATCAGTGGAAGGAGCCTTTAATACTGAACTCGTGAGTGGGGCTGAAGCTCTATCGGGATCTCGTTTGAACAAAGTTCTTTCGGTCATTCTCGTGCTCGCTATCCTAATCCTATGGTATGTATTTGCATAAATTAATACGAGTCGCCTTACTGGGCCTGACTCTGGGGTTCGCGACCCAAGGATGGTCGCAACTTACCTCAGATTCGACCACGTTCGACTGGCGGCGAGGGACCTTCCCGAAGGAGAAGCCCGATGAAATCTACCAGCTCAAAGTGAGCGGGTTCTATCGTTTCTTCGGCACCAATCTCCAGATGGACGCCCCGTACCTCATCGATCCAAATTCAGGAGCGATATTGGACAATCGAACGCTCTTTATCGGCGATGATAGTCAGCTTCCAAACCTTCTCATGAACGTTTATGGCCGACCGAGCAAGAATGTCTCGTGGGGTTTCGACATCTTCATGTTCCAATTCCTGGAAGGAAATATTGGTCCGACGTACACCGGACAGGTTTCCAATGCAAACCGACCATCCGTTTGGGATCCACTGAGTGGAACGCGCCTTGGTCAAAGCATGGGGTTGAACTTGGGGATGAATTTCTACGGTTCCTATCAGACTACGCACGGTACGTTTAATGTCCGCCTAGGGGGTATCCATTGGTTCTCAATGAGCGACCTGACCCTAGCTGGTTTCCGCGGCTACAATCGTTTCACTCTTACTGAAAGAAACCCATGGGATCCTATCGGCAATGAACTCGGAGTTCGTTACGAACAGATGTACCGCAACGGAGATGTATATCAAGATTTACGTTGGGGCGAGAGAGCCGTTCAAGGCATCATTCTAGAAGGTATTAACCTGCCTGATGGATGGAGTTTCGCCGGACTTTTTGGTAAAACGGAACTCAACGGTGGATTTCTTTCTATCCCAAATAGCACTTACGGAGGTAGACTTCAGAAAACGTATGGTGAGAATGACTTCATCAGTTTCAACACACTCAACAACACTACATGGGCAGATAGCTTGAATGAGAATATTCAAGGCTTCAACATGCATACACTGGAGTGGAAGAGCATCTATCCTAATTTCATTTATCAAGTTGAAATAGGAGCAGGTAGATACAAAAGTGGTGTGACCGATTACCCTTGGGGCGAGGCGATTTCAGCCAAGGTGACCGCCACACGAAACTTACTTCCTATTCCAATTGAGATCCACTACTACCGCATTAGCCCTTATGTGGTGAACAACAACGCCATATTCTGGAATACTTCACTCGAAGATTTCCAAGGGATTAACCAATCGCCGACAGGTGGTACCGGAACTCAGGCTGCAAACGTGCTCACACCATTCAGTAGCTCCATTGTTCAAATCGGTCAGATGACGAATAACCGTACCGGTTTGAACCTAAACACCGCTGTGAGACTGGGTAAATGGAATATCGGCTTGGGGTATGGCGTATCCACCGAAATTGAGGCTTTCCAGAATCGGATAACCTACTCACACTTCGTGAATCAATTGACCAGATCGAGATTCTGGAGATGGAACTTCCCGAACAACGTGGGTCCTTATGGAAACTACAACAAGGCCTATCGCGATGCTTACCAAGTGTTAGAGGTTACAGATGATAGCCTTGGTATTGCAGTGAACCCAAAGAAATTCACGCAAATGGAAGTGCATGCGAAGTACAAGACTAAGATTGCCCATCGCAATTTTTACGCGTTCTTCCTCGGTAGATACTATACCGCTCAGCCAGAGTTTTCGATTCTTCCGGTATTCTCAGAAGACGCCTATCTGCGTCAGTATAACTCAGAACTCGAGATGTTCTACGAGTTAAATAAGACCTTCATTTTGAATTCATACCTCGGTTACGAGCGTAGCATTGCGAATTACCAAACTGAGCTCAACTCTGAAACGCTTCGTCCAGTTAACCAAACTGGATGGGGAGTAGGTGTTGGGTTTGACGTTAGCCTATCCAAAAACGCCGGCCTTTTCTTCCGTCACAGATGGTTCTCTTTTGAGGACTCGAGTTTCCCGCTCGACAAGTTTAGTGGTCAAGAAAGTAGCCTCGAATTAAAAATCTTTTTCTGATGAAAAACAGTATAAAACTCCTTCTATTGGTGTTGGTTGTTCTCGGATCTACCGACACATTCGCCCAGAAAAAGGTTTGGGTATCCGGCGCGGCCCGAGGGGTAATGTATGGCGACGGTTTCCACACAGGTGGGGCTGAAGCCGATACCGTAACCTCACGGAGACAAGAATCTGGACACACCATGGTGGACCTTGGGGTGAACATCCTGCCAAGTGAGAATATCTTCATTCAGGGCATGGTTCGTATTCGAAACGACTACGGCGGCTTCTGGGGCTCGGGCGTAACGTTCGACGTTCGACAACTCTATGTGAAAGGTATCATCGGTGGGGTAGTCGGCTACCAGCTCGGGGATATCAACTACAAATTGAGTCCGTATACCTTCAATAACTCACCTGCGTTAGTGAATTCCTTTGCCGGTGAAATCACGTCGACACCCTTAGAGCAAATCCAGTACGATGTATTCTATACCGACGATCAAACTTGGCGTCAGCAAGGTGCAGCTGTAGATTTTGCCCTTCAGTTTCGATCGATCTTTGAAGAAGCACAATTCAATTTGTTCACGACACGCGTACGTCCAACGGACTTTGCAGCCTTCGATGACCGACTTTTCGGTGGAGGTAGTGTTGTACTCGTTCAAAGTGAAAACTTCCGAATTGGTGGTCAGTATGCGAACTTATTCGACTTGAGTGGAACAAGTGATGCCACGGTATTCCTCAGAAACCCTGTGGCCACCTTGTCTACCGAATACGGTGCTGACTTTGGCTTCGGTCGAGTAGCTTTAGCCATGGAGGCAGGAACATCGAGTATGTATTGGGAAGGGGACGCCAACGCGCCAACGCTCAATGATTACTTCTACGACTTCAAGCTGAATTGGAACAGTGGAGTTACGGGGTGGAAAGCCGAAGTGGGATACCGCAACGTTGGCGCAAACTTCCGTAGTCCGGGTGCACAAACCTTGAGAATCGATTACGCGAAGAATCCGATTTCATATACGCGATATGGTAATGACCAACAGGTACGTCCGCTCACAATGTTAGACTTAAGCAGAGACGCATCCTTGTATCAAACTCAAATTTCGGCCGGTCTAATGGCGTACGACCCGAGATACGACAACGTAACTCCGTACGGCGTTGCAACGCCGAACAGACGAGGCGTTTACGGTACACTAGGGTACACGGGTGATCGTAGTGCATGGAACGTGAATGTTGACGCAGCCATGTTGCAAGATGTTGTCGGTCTTGGAACCGAGGCGCTCACAAGCTATTCCACCGCGGTGGCAAGTGCTGAGGTAAAGGTTGGTCAGCTTATCGGTTGGGATTCGTATCAGCTCAATATCGGAGGCGCATATGGAATGCAGCAAACTTCGAGAAGTGGGGCGCAAGCTTACGAGTCTATCGACTTGGGAACACAATTCTCAAGCTTCAACGTTAAGGCAACGCTAGTGGGTGATTTGTCCGTAATAGGTGAATACAGAATCTGGTCATCTCAAGGGTCAACCTTATTGGAGGAGCGTGACGACTACACGCAGATCATCGACTTCATTGAATACGACACAGACTACAGCGAACATATTGCTGGTGCCGGCCTGTTGTATGAGTTTACGGATGCCTCGGCATTACGCGTCATGTATCAAACTGCAAACTGGGAAGATAACACCGGTAGCAGCTTGCCTTACCACATGAATACTTGGACTATCTACTTCACCATGAAGTTTTAAATAATCGCATTATGAGAAAGATATTAACCTTAGCCGCAGTATCAGTCGCACTAGTTAGTTGCGATCGCGACACGGATCCGCAAGGTCCGAGCTTAGACGAGCTCTACGGCGACTTTAGCGTTTTGCAAGACTTTGAGGTCACCCGAAACACTGTGAATTTCGCGAGTGGACAAAACCTTCACTTCACGGCGCGTTTTAGCAAAACGGTCGACTGGGAGATTCACATTGTAGGCGAAACTTCTGGAGCTGAGAAAATCTTCACGGGTAAATCAAAAGTGGTGGATGCGGAGAATGCCCTTTGGAATGGTACCACGACGAATCTTCCGATGTTCAAGCGAGAGGCCTGCATGGCATACATTACGGTTCCTGAAGAGGGGTATGGAGATACGATTCCACAAATCAATGTAGACAGTGTGCGTGTCACCACTGGATTTGTGATAGCTGATTTTGAATCGGGTATGAATCCTGGGTGGAACTCTTTCGCCCAATCTGGGGCCGACATGAGCTGGAATATCGTTCAGGCGGATTCAGCCGCAGAGAAAGAGCATTATTTCGATATGGGGGGTGAGGTGAATTTTGATTACCTCATTGGCTTGATTGACTTTCCTGCTAGCGCGTACAATGAGGCACTCTTTCCGTTAAACCCCAATCCAGATCAGGTGTACTTCAACGTATTCCTGTACAAGCCTGCGGGGATTACAAATGAAATCGTGCTCTTCCAATTCCGAGAGGATGAGAATGAAAACGGGATTTACAATCAGAACAACGAGGATATGTATTCCTTGGAGTTGAAGGGATTGGATGTAGGTTGGCAGATGATTTCCATCCGATATAGTGATATGGTAGCTCTAGTGAATGGCCAGCCTGCAGATCCAGCAGGAAATGGTGTTCACGAACCAGATAAACTACTTCAAGTGTCCGTACTCTTCTTGGCCGATCCATCCTCAGGATACTCACAAACGTGGATGGACAATTTGATCTTTACTGAGAATCAAGCCTTTCAACCATGAGAACGACAATCATTTACGGGGCCATATCAGCTTTTGTTCTCACGGGTTGTGTTGAATTCAGAGAGAATCAAGTATTCAACGATATCCATGTTGAGCAAGAGAAGCCCTTTCACTTAAGCGAAGAAATTTATTCGGATTACATGACTAGCGACGCTTGGGTGACCCCGGCGACGTCATGCCTTACTGTTTCCACATCCGTAGATGCCGCCAAAGAAGGGGATTTAGGACTTAAAATCTCCTGGAATAAAACCTCGGCTGGTTGTCCTTGGTTAGGCCTGGGTTTTGGTTGGGATAACTGGACCGGAAAAGACCTGAGTATCATTAAGAATACGGGCGCAATAGAGTTCTATGTGAAGCTATCAGAAGGTGAAAGAACCAGCTTGCCATGGGCGATGGGCTTTGAAGATTTTACGGGTGCGCAAGCGTGGTTAGGTCTTAATGCTAACGTGGTTAAGGCGGATAAGATTACTACGGAGTGGACAAGAATAGAACTCCCGCTTTCTGAATTTAATTGGGATGAACAGGGGGCGGATGCATCGAATATCAAACAAGTGATTATTCAGTTCGAAGCCGATGGTGAGGTCATGCTCGATGAAATTCGCCTCGTTCCATACACGGGCGGTTATCGCAAACGCGTAAGTGTTGCTGAGGTCTGTGTCGAAGCTGGAAATCTCGAGAAGCAAAGAGACATTCTCACTCGAGGGAATAGTGTTGATGTTGGTCCCGGACAATTGTATCTAGGGCATTGTGGCAACACGATTTTTATCGCTGGTGAGGTTAAAGATGACACCCCGTTGTCAAATACCAAATCCGGTAGAAATATTTATGACGGAGATGCTATCGAACTGGCCTTTTCGACCGACTTCACAAGCTATCAAAGAAGAACACTCTTCCGCAGCACAGATAGACACTTTGCTATTCGCATGAGTAGCAATCCGATGGTATTCGACTTTACCTCTGATGAGGTTGTAGAAAACGCCATGGTACTGACAGAGAGAACGGCTGACGGATACCGGTTTGTGGCTGCTATTCCTTATACAAAAGAGGGGGAGAACGAGTTCGTTATGACTCGCCTGTATGGTCTTGAACTGGCCATTGACGCCAGTGAGGGAGATAGCCGCGGGAAACAGTACCGATGGAATAATAACGAAGTGGACGGATTCTTCAAGAATCCAGCACTTTGGGGTGAGATGCTCATTCAAACTAGAAGAGAAGCTGACTTATGAAACGATTCAATATGATACACATTTTCGCTGCACTCGCATTGGCCATTACTTTTGGCTGCGAACAGAGCGATCCGAACTTTAACGGTCGCGAGGGCGATACGCTCACCTTTTCTGGTCGAAAATGGGACATCAAGTCGAGTAGCGTTGTAGTAGGTCCTGGTCCGAACTATTTCTCCAAGCACCCGAACGACGTTTTCATTGATGACGATGGGTACTTGCACTTATCGGTTGAGTTCCGCGAAGGCCAATGGCGTTCCACTGAAGTGATTTCGCAAGACACCATGGGGTATGGAACGTATGTGTGGACGCTTCAGGGCGACCCTGTGAATATTGACCCGAACTTGGTGATTGGCCTCTTCACGTGGGACAACAACACCTTTCAAACCCAAGCAAACAGCGAGGTTGATATCGAGTTTGCCAAATGGGGAGATGAGGAAGAAGAGTACACCCTTCAGTATGGAGTTCAGCCCATTGCGTTTGGACCGTACAACCCTGAGCGTGTGCTTAAGCCAGAGGGTGATAACTCCAATTGGATAGGTGTGAGTACGCATGCATTCACCTGGACAGACACCCTCATAACATGGGAAAGCTGGAAAGGCGGGACCTATGGAAATGGGGAGCCGGATGCATCGTGGACCTTCGATTTGTCGAACCCCGCTCGCATCAAGTACGAAGGAGGAAACCAAAGTGATCCAATCATAATACCTGCACCGGGAAATACAACCAACGCAAGGATGAATTTGTGGCTTGTGAATGGTCCAGGAGGACCGGCATACGGCACACGTCAGGAGATTATCATCCGCAAATTTGAGTACATCCCGCTTTAAAAACCGACCCTTATGAAATCTGAAATGAAGCGCGGCTTAATGCGCATTGCTCTAATAGTGGCCTTAGGAGGCTTGCTTATGGGGTTTGATGCCTCAGTGATTTCGGGTGTAAATCCGTTTATCGTCGAGGAGTTTGATTTGACCGATTTTCAGCTTGGCTGGGCTGTTAGCTCGCTTACCCTCGTTTCTGCCTTTGCCATGTTGGCCGCAGGTCCCCTCAGTGATAGAATAGGTCGACGCGCCGTTTTGAGAATTGCAGCCGTCGTTTATACCATATCCGCTATTGGATCCGCGCTCGCCCCAGATTTTAATACGCTCGTCATTGCAAGGATGCTAGGTGGTATAGGTGTTGGAGCGTCGTTGATCTTGGCGCCCATGTACATTGCAGAAATCGCCCCTTCTGAACAACGCGGAAAGTTGGTTTCATTTAATCAGCTCAACATCGTAATTGGAATCACGCTTGCGTTGGTGACGAATTACCTCATTGTTTGGCTTGCCGATCAGAACCTTTCATGGGTATCTGCCTTGGGAATTGACAAATACAATTGGCGTTGGATGTTGGGCTTAGAAGCTGTACCAGCGGTATTGTACTTCCTCGGATTATTCTTGGTGCCTAGAAGTCCAAGATGGCTCCTCATGAAGGGGAAGGACAAAGAGGCAGAGAAGATCTTCTCACTTTTCTTCGAGTCTAAGCACGTACGAGAGCAAATCGCAGAGATTCAGTCCAGCTTAGAAACTACGACCACGAAATCTCATATTACTGATCTACTTAAGCCTACACTTCGCTTTGTGCTTATGGTTGGATTGGTGATTGCTGTGCTTCAACAGATTACCGGAATCAATGCAGTCTTCTTCTACGCACCAATGATTCTTGAACAGACAGGCGTGGGACGAGCTGATTCGCTTTTGCAAGCTATCTCTATCGGTGTTATCAACTTGATATTCACCGTTGTTGCGATGAGATTAATTGACAAAATAGGTAGACGTCCACTTTTGATTATTGGCCTAAGCGGACTTTCAGCCAGCCTTTTCGTTTTGTCGTTTTCATTTTACCAAGCTACTTATACCTTCTCGGGTGAGTCTTACAAAGGATTGGAAATGCCATCCGAGTTAGTTCTCACGACTGAAGTTCGTGAATATCAATCGCTGGGTGCGTTCGAAGAGGATGCCATTGCCATCTTTGGCGAAGAATGGTATGAAGAGAATTCTCAAACGCTTCAAAAGCAGAGTATTCAGCTGAATGCTAAAGTCGTACTCATTGCTATCTTGGGATTTATTGCCTCATTCGCAGTATCTCTCGGACCAGTAATGTGGGTGCTGTTCTCGGAGCTATTTCCAACGCAAATACGCGGATTGGCGATTGCTGCTGTGGGCTTAGTAAACGGTTTAGTCAGTTTCTCTGTACAACTTGTATTCCCTTGGGAGCTAGCTAATTTAGGCAGTAGTTTGACCTTCTTAATCTTCGGCATCTTCGCGGCGTTCGGACTGATATTCACTCTCCGTGTAGTCCCCGAAACCAAAGGCAAAACCCTCGAAGAAATCGAAGCCGAATTCGTAACGAATTAATCGCCACATGAACTACTTCGTCAAACACCTTGCTGTTCTCAGCGTAGGCATCGCCCTTTGGGGATGCACAGAGCAACCCGCTAGTGAAGAACGCACGATTTATATTTTTGATGAATCTGAAATTTGGGTTGAAGAAGAAGGTGGGAAATCTGCCGAGTTCAAGCTTGTGATTCCCGCGGACGGACGCTACAAAGTGACCATCGCTGGTCAGGGCTCGCAAACCGTTTGGCTAGAGGATTACATTCACAACACCGACGATCGGACGTATAACGTGACCGGTTCTCTTGTCTTTGAAGGAGGTCAGGTTACGCTCTCTATCGACGGTTCTCCACTTCAAGCTGGGGAGCACGCCTTTCGCCTTCATTCAAGTTCGGATGACCCGTTAATTGATTACATACAGTTTGAGCGCCTGCGCAATCACCGTCCTTCCCCAAAAACACTCACGCAAACAATGTCTGGCAACGAGTGGGAGTTGGTCTGGAGTGATGAGTTTGACAGCCCAGGACTACCTGATTCTACAAAATGGACACACGACCTCGGTAATTGGGGATGGGGGAATAACGAGCTTCAGTACTACACAGATGGAGTGTTGGAAAACGCTCACGTCAAGAATGGAAACCTCCATATTTCAGCACGGAAAAGTGACGATGGGAACTGGACATCCGCGCGATTGACGACAAGAGGGAAGGTCGATTTTCTCTACGGTCGAATTGAGTTTAGAGCCCTCATTCCAACCGACAGAGGAACGTGGTCTGCCGGCTGGTTGCTGGGCGACTCGTATGTCGATGAAATTTCATGGCCGTATTGCGGCGAGATAGACGTTCTCGAATGCGTAGGATACGAGATAAACGATACTACGGGCAATGGACTCAACCACGCTACTTGCCACACCCCGAAGTATTATTTCAAAAAGGGAAATCAGATCGGAGATCAGATTGAAGTGGATAGCATGAACACGGTGTTTCACACGTACGCTATTGAGTGGGATTCTACCGAAGTTCGTGCGTACTTGGATGACGTGCATTACTTCACCTACGATAAAAGTGCAGACTCGCTAGAATGGCCTTTTCATGAGCCACAGAATATCATCATCAACCTTGCAGTTGGTGGCGGCTGGGGCGGCGCGAAAGGTATTGAGCCGACGTTCACTCGTGCAGATTTCATTTTGGATTACGTGCGTGTCTACCAGAGAACGAAGGGAGAATGAAAGTAATCTATTCAGTACTAGCCATTTTGGCATTGGGAGCTTGCTCGAATGAAGAGTTGAATTTGAAGGCAAGTTCCGTGGAAACGACTTCTTCGGGTGAGCGTTGGTCTGAAGTGGAAACCTATGAGGGTAATCCGACCTGGGTTATCGAGATTGACGAAACTGAAACCTACCAGACCATTACTGGGTTTGGAGGAGCTTTTACGGAGTCTACTTCACATCTATTAATGAAACTTTCTCCTGAACTTCGGGCTGAAGTGCTAAAAGCGTATTTCGACTCTAGCGGCTGTGATTACACTTTGTGCCGAACGCACATCAACAGCAGCGATTTTTCATTGAAAAGCTATTCCTACGCTCCTGTTGAAGGGGATCTTGCCCTAGCGCACTTTTCGATAGAGGAGGATAGAGATGATATCATTCCAATTATCAAACAAGCGCAAGGCATATCTCAAAGTGGTTTCAAACTCATTGCTTCGCCGTGGACAGCTCCGCCATGGATGAAGGATAATCGCGCTTGGTTCGGCGGGAAGTTGCTGCCAGAGTACTACAGTGTTTGGGGAGAGTTCTTTTCAAAATATGTTGAAGCCTTTCAATCGGAAGGGATCGACATTTGGGCGGTAACTGTTGAAAACGAGCCACTCGGAAACGATAGCCATTGGGAAAGTATGCACTACACTCCTGCAGAAATGCGAGAGTTTGTAGTGAATCACTTGAGCCCATCATTTGAACAGCATGGAATTGATGCCAAGATTTTGGTTTATGACCAGAATAAAGGTGCGGAGCTCGAGGAATGGAGCGAGGCTCTCTTGACCGATTCTGTACTGAAGGCCAACATATACGGAACGGCAGTTCACTGGTATAATAGCACCTATGATTGGTTTCCTGCCTCTCTACAAAGGACGCATGAGTTGGCGCCTAATCATCATATCATAAGCACAGAGGCTTGTGTGGACGCAGAGGTGCCGCATTGGCGCGACGATGCGTGGTATTGGAAAAAAGAAGCTACCGATTGGGGATGGGATTGGGCTTCGCCAGAAACCAAACACTACCACACCAAGTACGTTCCTGCCTATCGATATGCACGTGATATCATCGGCGATCTCAATAATTGGGTTGAAGGTTGGGTTGATTGGAACATGGTTCTCGATCGACAGGGTGGCCCAAATCACGCCCAAAATTGGTGCATTGCGCCAGTGATCGCGGATACTACGCTAAACGAAGTTTATTACACCCCTCTCTACTATGTGATAGGGCATTTCAGTAAATTCATACGACCTGGAGCGGTACGCGTTGCATTAGATGGTTATGAACGCGACGGTATCATGACGACCTGTTTCAAGAATGAAGATGGTAGCTACGCACTCGTTCTGTTGAATATGACAGATGCAAATATGCCTTTTGAGGTACGACTTAACGGTCAGGCTTGGCGCTACAACTTGAAGGCGGAATCGATTCAGACAGTACAAATACAAAATTGACAAGCGATCTCGGATGAGTTCAACTTTTCTACATAACACACCCACCCAATTCGGTACCAACTCACCGCATGGAGAATTTCTCAAACTCGATGGTGAGTGGTACTACAAGATTACGGACGTCGATCACATGGACGTCTTTTTCATTTCGGTGGTAAGTCCATACGACCATTGGATGTTTGTTGGAAGTAACGGTGGCATCACAGCTGGTCGAGGAAATTCAGACAATGCGCTGTTCCCATATTACACCCACGATAAGATTATCGATACCGCTGGAATTACCGGTTCAAAGACGATTCTCAAAGTGTTGAAGAACGGTAAAACCTACTTGTGGGAGCCGTGCATGTATGAAGACAAAGGGATTTACCGTGTTCAGCGGAATATCCTCAAAAATGATACAGGTAATCGCCTCATTTTTGAAATGATCAATCACGATCTCGGGCTCATCTGGAGTTTCGAATGGACGTGCAGCGATGAGTCTGGATTCATCAAAAGATCTTGGATAGAAAATGTGGGTGAAGATGAACTTGAAATTGAGTGCCTTGATGGTATTCAAAATGTTCTTCCAGCAGGGATAAACCAAGGGTTGCAAGAGATACGAAGTAACCTGGTAGATGGGTATAAGCAAGCCGAACAATTAGACGGCCCAGCAGCAGTTTTTTCGCTGGGAGCGCGTATTGTAGATAGAGCAGAGCCTTCTGAAAGTCTAGACTCCACACTCGTGTATTGCGCAGGAGTGAATCCTGATGTCATACTCTTGTCGTCCTCTCAAACTTCGAAATTTGAAAGAGGAGAAAAGCTCGAGAACGAAGAGTACATAACTGGGAAAAAGGGGGCTTTCTTCTTGACGACTTCAATCAGGCTAGCTCCACAGGAGCATTCAACTTGGTGTATAGTTGCGGATGTTTCCCAAAAGGCTGCAGATATAGTTGGAACACTAGAGAGGGGAATCGGATCGAATCGAAAAGTCAATGATCTCATTACTGAAATCAAGAAATCTACGCACGACCTGCGACATTTAGTTGGTCAGGCTGATGGATTGATGAAGACCGGTCAGAACGTGATGGATGCACGCCATTACAGCAATGTGCTTTTCAACATCATGCGCGGGGGTGTGTTCAAACATGGCTATGAGATTCAAAAAAGTCAACTCATAGAAGAAGTTCAGCACTTTAATCCAAAAGTGTATTCGTCGAATGTAGACTTCTTCAATTCGCTACCAGAAACACTTACGTACAACGAGCTTTTCGATTCGGTTAAAGGCATGGATGCAGATCTAGTTCGACTGTGTTCTCATCACTTGCCGCTGAGCTTCTCTCGCCGACATGGCGATCCGTCACGCCCGTGGAATCGATTCAACGTGACATCCTCCAAGGAAGGAGACCGGATAAGTTTTGAAGGGAATTGGAGAGACATCTTCCAGAACTGGGAGGCCTTGTCGTTCTCCTATCCTTATTTCGTGTTTGGAGTGATTCACCGCTTCCTAAATGCCTCTACTATAGATGGATACAACCCGTACCGCATCACTAACAAGGGGGTTGATTGGGAGGTGGAAGAGCCGCACGATCCTTGGTCATTCATCGGCTATTGGGGCGATCATCAAATCATATACTTGTTGAGGTTGCTCGAAGTCTGCAATTCACACTTCCCAATCGGGCTAACCGAATTGAATCGAGGGGAGCAGTTCGTATTTACCAACCTTCCGTACCGCATCAAGGGCTTCGATAGTATTCTGGCTGATCCGAGAAGTACCATTGTGTACGATAGAGAGGTCGAATCAGAGATTGCTTCACGCATGAGGGAGCGAGGCGCTGACGGGAATCTCGTGTATGCAGACGATGCTATTCTTCATGCGAGTTTGCTGGATAAGCTCTTGCTTACGCTCTTCGTGAAGATGAGCAACTTTATACCTGACGGGGGCATTTGGCTCAATACGCAACGTCCGGAATGGAACGATGCAAACAATGCTCTCGCTGGAAATGGCTTGAGCATGGTTACTGTATATCACATCAAGTCATATCTCAATTTCATTGAAGATTGGGTAGGTAGACTAGAAGGTGAGATAGAGTTGAACGCTCAGCTTGAAGACTTCTTTGCTTCGGTTGTAGAGGCCTTGGAGCCGTATAGTTCCGCTGATTCCATATCGGCTACTGAGCGCTTTGAAATCGCAAGCAAGCTAGGAAAGGCTGGAGAAGCCTACCGAAACACGGTCTACAAACATCCTTCTTCACAGCGAACTCAAGTTTCTAAATCAGAATTGAAATCGTGGCTTGAGACGCTTCTCAAATCAGTATCGAAAACAATTGATAGGAACAGAACGGAAGACGGACTGTATCACTCTTACAACACGCTAAATTACAGCAAGGACGAGATGCGGATTGATAACCTGTACATCATGCTAGAGGGGCAGGTAGCCGCATTTAATCAAGTGACAAGTGCGGAAGAGTTCAAAACCACGATGTCGAAACTCAAGGCTAGTCCGCTCTTTAGGAAAGATCAACGGAGTTACATGCTCTATCCAGATCGTCGATTGCCGAAGTTCCTCGAGAAGGGTATAATTTCATCAGAACGCGTTAAATCTTCGAAATTGCTTCAGGCATTAATTGCGAAGGGAGATGAATCTTTGGTGAACGTGGATGTCAAGGGGATAGTCCGCTTTGCGCCGAACTTGCACAATGATAGGGACGTTCGGACGGTTCTCGATCAGTTAAGTACAGATTCGCAGTATGCCGAGCATGTGAAATCAGAGAGGACTCTCATCCTGGAAATCTACGAACGCGTATTCAATCATGCGAGCTTTACGGGGCGATCTGGGACATTCTTCGCATATGAGGGACTTGGTTCTATCTACTGGCACATGGTTTCAAAGTTGCACTTGGCGGCTTTGGAGAAAGCTTTGGTGCTTGATATGGATGATGATGAATGCGCTGAAATATACGCCCTAGGCAAAGAGCTACGTGAGGGCATAGGCATGCTTAAATCACCGGTTGAATATGGTGGCTTCCCAATTGACCCTTATTCGCATACGCCAAAGCATACGGGTGTTCAGCAACCGGGTATGACAGGTCAAGTTAAAGAGGATATCATTGCCCGTTGGGCAGAGTTAGGCGTGGTAGTTTACGAAGGAAAGATTTCATTCAAGCCAATTAGTCTGCCTGTGGAACAATTCACGAAGGAGAACCGAGTCTTCCGATATGTGGACACGGCGGGCGAATACAACCGGATTGATGTAGAGCCGCATAGCTTGAACTTCTCGTACATGGGCACGCATATTCAATATATGGCAGGTGAAAAGTCGGAAATCATACTAACGGACGCGACTGGAAGCCATACAACAATAGATGGAGTTGAGCTGTCGAATATGTACAGTCAAAAACTATTCAAGCGCACGGGAGAAATCCGTCGCGTTCGAGTACTGTTAGAAAAGAAAAGAGTGGAAGGCTAGATTAAGCCTGCTCGGGATTCTTGCACTTCTGTTCTGGAGTAGCACCGCAGAAGCTGCAAGCTTCCCCTTCTTTGTTGAGGAAAGGGCTCTGGCTGGCACACGTTCCGGCAAACTCTCCGTCCTTCTTCGCCCAAATCTTAATGGCGATTCCAAGGAAACCGATTCCGATAAGTCCGAATGCAATGAGAAAGAGTTTCAACCCAACTGCCATGATGCCTTTGCTTTAGTGTTTGTCAATCGTACTTCTCTAGACGATTAGAACGCTGCAAAATTACAAAATGTTCCAAACGCGAAGAAGGGAAGAGGTGAAAGGTTTGGGAGGGGATTGTGAGGTAGGTTACAGTAGAAGGTAAGCTTAGCGCAGATCGGCCGATGTGACGATATCTCTGCTTTGGTGTAAGATCCTTACAATAATGATTTCTTGTCTTCTTCTGTTGATTTTGTAATAGATGAAATGCATTCTCACCTTTACTTTTCGAAATTCAGCGAGCATGCCGTCTAATCTAACCCCAGATTGCGGGTAATGTAGTAGTTGGTCAACACAGGTCAAGACTTCATCAATGTAGTTTTCAGCTAAGCGTAATGACCATTTTGAAGTAGTGTAAAGAAATATGTCATCTAGGTCTAAATGTGCTAGTCGGCTAAACTTGATTTTCATTAGTCTTTCTTGCCGTACTTCTCCTTTAATTCATTTAAGTAGCTGGCGTGGTCATATTCTCTAGCATAGCCAGAATTCTCTCCGTCACGCAAGGCTTTAATCAGTTCTGCTTTTTTGCGTTCTTCATGTTCAAATACGCGTAGTGCAGCTCTTACAACTTCACTGGCAGAAGAGTACTTTCCAGATTTGACTTGTTCTTCAATGAACTGATTAAAATACTCTCCTAATAAGATTGACGTGTTTTTTGCCATGGCATCTTTTTAATAAAGATACCAATTCCTGGTAGCGCGAAGTAAAACTCAGGACACAATTTCCAACCGACTAGATTGTCTTACTTCTCAACTCCAATTGCCAACGCAGTATTAAACTCAAAGTACTGCATATCACCATTCCTGATTTCGAACGATTCATTCGTGAGAATGGCATTGTCATCATCAATCCAATTCACTTTTTTGGGACCCCACTCGTGAGGGCGAAAGGCTCCAAAAAGCTCTAATTCTCTGCGATGATTCGAGTAGAGTTGAAAGCCATTTGGACTATAGCCAGCTTCAATGTCATAGGCAACGGAAAGTATCCATGACCCGCTAGGAGAAAAATAGGGTCGTCCATACATGCGGGTTTCTACTCCTGTTGAATCGTTGACCAACATATAGCCATTTCCTTCACCCCATTGAATTCTGATCGAGTAGTACCCGTGCTCCGCAAAGTAGTACTCGAAGTTCACGTCCATTTCATCGTAACTCTCATTCGGGGTCACTCTCTTCCAAGAATTGTCCTTGACTAAAAGGTATAGTCCAGTGGAATCTCGCCTGACGAATTCAGCAAAACGATTCAGTTGAATACGCTCTATATCATGTGCTATAAGATGGGAATTGTTGTTTTTCTCTATGATGGGTTTAAGAAGTCTCTGCTCAAGAAAATACTCCTCTTCACTAGGCTTAACTTCAGTGAAAGAAAGGGTGACAGTCGTTCCTTCGAAGAATAGAAGTGTGGTATCTATCGCTTCTGGGTTTACCCACCTCTTTACCGCTGTCGAATCCAATTTATTGACATCCTTTCCCTCGACTTGAGGCTGCTGATGGTCGGTAGTTTCGATGGTTGGAATATTTGATGAATCATCATCCGAAATACCATGCACGGTAGAATGGTCTTGCGATGAATTGTTACATGACGCAAAGATCAAAGTCAACAGGAAAGCGAGAGCAGAAAGTCGGTTGTTCATGTCACATTAATTGGCAGGCTAAGAGGTCTTTTCTAAAATACAGCTAAAGGTGAAAAGAGCACAAGCTTAGGCCGGTTGTAATAAATTGATGCCACTCAATTCCTGCCCAATTTGGTTTATTCCATTCAAGATTTTTTTGGTTTGTTTTGATGAAGGCTTCTTATGCCCCTGCACATATTGTGATAGTAAGGTTGCGTTCATGCCGATTTTCTCAGCCAGAAACTTTGCATTGAGAACTTTGTAGTACTTGAAAAACTGCTTGAAATCTATCTCAAAAAGGATGTCTCCAGGTCCAAGTTCCACGTTTTCATCTTCATAGTAAAGATTGGCTGCTTCATAACTGTTATTGATTAGTTCAGGGACAGTTTGTGCAGTAGTGAAAATGGCCGTGTCTTGCGAATAAGCAGAAAATCCGGTGTCGGTTTTCTCGACAATCAACGTGACTGTCATTGACATTTCGGGAATTGGTTTAGAAGCTGTAAGGTAAATAATTATTTACCATTAAAGAAGCGAGATGCGAATGCTGAGGTGTTTCAGACAAGGAACAATCAGAGCTTAAATTCTGATTCTATCCCCTCATTAATCCGATCGAGTAGCAATTCAACCAACTCGGGATCACGATATTCATAGATGTCGTCGATGTGTAGGACTAGAATATTGGGAATATCATTCCCGCGGTAAAGTGAGCGCACTCTTTTTGGTTGTTCATCGTCCATAACGAAAATGAGATCTGACCAATCCACATCCGATTGTTGGAGTTTGCGATCACTTTTTGGACTCAATCCAGCCGAGCGGATATTCATTCGACTGTCGTTCTTGAAGAGGAATTCAGCCGTTCTACTTCGGCGCTTGTTCCTTCCGCAAATGACAAGTATGTTCGGACGTATATCCAACCAGGCGAGATTCTACAATACATTCACTTCAGGCGATAACTCTATCCCAAACTTCTCGCGAATGTCCGCAATGATATCTTTCGCCAATTGGTAAACTTCACGTCCCCGTGCTTCACCATAATTCACCAACACAAGAGCCTGTCGTTCATGTACGCCCGCATCGCCTCTGCGATAGCCTTTCCAACCTGCTTTTTCAATGAGCCAACCTGCGGCGAGCTTCATCTTGCCTTCACCCGCCGGGTAAGCAACTACTTCTGGATATTCAGATTTTATTCGGTCAAATTCGCTTGTTGGAACAACCGGGTTCTTGAAAAAGCTTCCCGAATTGCCAATTTCCATTGGGTCAGGTAGTTTACTCTGACGAATAGCAATCACTGCAGCTGAAATATCCGCAATGGTCGGTTTGTCTATTCCCCGCTTCTCCAATTCGCCTTGAATGGCACCGTAGTCGGTTCTGAGCGCGTGGTTTCTCTTTGTGAGGTTAAATCGAACCGCAGTAATGATAAAATTCCCTTTGAGTTCGTGCTTGAAAATAGAGTCGCGATAACCAAATTGGCAATCTTCCTTCGAAAAGGTTCGCTTCTCGCCATTCTCCAAGGATATCCCATCTAAGGAAACAAAGTGGTCCTTCAGTTCAACTCCATAAGCTCCAATATTCTGAACAGGGGCAGTGCCAACCTGACCAGGAATCAAGCTGAGGTTTTCCAATCCGCCATAACCCTGCTCTATGGTCCACAAAACCGTCTGATGCCAGTTCTCGCCAGCTGCAACTTCAAGAATAACTTCGTCGTCTGTTTCGGATAATACCTTCTTGCCTCGAAGCGCTATGTGTGCAACTACGCCCTTAATCGGGCCTGTTAAAAGTAGGTTCGATCCTCCGCCGAGAATGAGCTTTAATCGACTCATCGCCGATTCATCAGATGCCAAGGCTCGAATGTCCTCTTCGTCCTGTAAAACCCAAACTTCATCGGCACTTTCGTCTAATCCAAAAGTGTTAAATCGCTGTAGCGAAGGACCGTTGTACTTTCTCATTTAGATGTATCTACCTGGATATTCAGTAAGCGCTCTGCGAATAATTTCAACTGATTTCTCGAGCGTTTCTTTTTCAAGTACATAGGCAAAGCGAGCCTGACGCTTACCCAATCGCGGCTGAGCGTAGAAGCCAGATGCCGGAGCAATCATCACTGTTTCACCTTCATAATCGTATGACTGCAACAGCCATTGCGCAAAACGATCGGCGTCGTCTACCGGAAGCTGTGCCACACAATAGAAGGCACCTTGTGGTTTCGGACAAAACACTCCTTCGATCGAATTAAGTCCATCCACCAAAATGTCTCTCCTCGAAACGTACTCGTCATTCACCTCAGTGAAGTAGGTTTCTGGAGTTTCAAGCGCGGCTTCTACGGCAATTTGAGCGTAAGAAGGTGGACTCAATCTCGCTTGAGCGAATTTCAATGCTGTGCGCATGAAGTTTTGGTTTCTCGAAACGAGCATCCCAATTCGCGCTCCGCACATGGAATAGCGCTTAGATACAGAATCGATCATGATGGCATTCTGCTCTAGACCAGGCATTGTCATAATGCTGTTGTGTTCCACACCATCGTACACGAACTCGCGGTACACTTCATCGGCAATCAGGAATAAGTCGTACTTCACGACGAGTTTCGCCAATGCTTCTAATTCTTCTTTGGAGTAGAGATACCCGGTAGGATTCCCCGGGTTACAAATGAGAATGGCTTTGGTATTCTCGGTAATGAGTTGTTCAAAGTCTTCAATGGGAGGGAGGGCGAATCCATTGTGGATGGTGGCCTCTACCGGAACGACTTTCACTCCGCTTTGAATGGCGAATCCGTTATAGTTCGCATAAAATGGCTCTGGGATAATCACTTCATCGCCTTCGTCCATGATAGATCCAAAGGTGAAGTTTAGCGCTTCAGATCCACCGGTTGTAACCATTAGGTCGCCCGTAGTTACATTAATATGATGATTGCGGTAGTAATGCGCCAAGCCCGTTCTCAAGCTTTCGTTTCCTGCGGAGTGACTATAAGCCAAGATGTCAACATCCGCTTTTTTTACAGCTTCAGTTGCCTCTTTGGGAGTGTGGATATCAGGCTGACCGATGTTTAGGTAGTGAACGGTTTTGCCTTCTTGCTCTGCTGCCTCAGCAAATGGAACGAGTTTGCGGATTGGAGATTCCGGCATTCGCATTCCTTTGGTTGAAATTCTGGGCATATCAACAATGATATTAGATTCTAAAAATACAAAGCCCCCGAGGGACATTGTCCGACGGGGGCAAATTTGGTGAATTTCGCGTTTAGCGCGAAACGCGAGACGATTCTTGATTCTCGTTCACTGGAGTTGTTTGTGCTTGTTGAACTACACCCTTGATTGTGAGGTTGATAGTTCCTTGTGAAGCATTAGAAGTAACTGTAACTCTCTTTTGGAAACGACCCAAACGATGAGTGTCGTACTTCACGCGCAACTCACCAGATTCGCCTGGAGCGAATGGTTTGTTAACTACGCTGCGATCTGGAACGGTACATCCGCAAGATCCACGTACGTTTGAAATAATCAACGGCTCTTCTCCAGTGTTGGTAAACTTAAAAAAACGATTGCCATCCGAATCTTGGTCGATGGTTCCGTAATCAATCACGTTCTGCTCGAATTCCAATACAGGCGCATTGGGGTTCTCTTCTTGAGCAGTTGCGTTTACAGACATCAAACCGAAGGCGGCCACGGCAAGAGTCATCAGCATTTTTTTCATTGTTCTCGTCCTTTAGTTAAACACGAATGGTAAAGTTAAGGTGATTCAATGGAAATTTTCCAATCATTCACACATTTCCTACAACCGTTCAAACATCATGCCCCGTCGGTGGAATGCATTTTCTAAATTTGCGGCTCATTCAAAAGCAACGCATGGACATTCCAGCTAAATACGATCCGAGTTCTACCGAAGACAAATGGTACAAGTACTGGATGGATAACGGATTCTTCCGCTCTACTCCAGACGAAAGAGAGCCATACACCATTGTGATTCCTCCGCCGAACGTCACCGGCGTCCTTCACATGGGACACATGCTCAACAATACCATCCAGGATGTCTTGGTCCGCCGCGCTCGTATGAGAGGCCTCAACGCCTGCTGGGTGCCGGGTACCGACCATGCCTCAATTGCCACCGAAGCAAAAGTGGTCCAAAAGCTACGTGCCGAAGGTGTCAAAAAGTCCGACCTCTCTCGTGACGAGTTTCTAGAGCACGCTTGGGAGTGGACACATAAACACGGCGGTATCATTCTTCAACAGTTGAAGAAGCTCGGTGCTTCCTGCGATTGGGACCGCGAAGCCTTCACCATGGACGAAGCACGCAGCGAAAGCGTACTTCAGGTTTTTGTTGACCTGTTTCAAAAGGGCCACATTTACCGCGGTAACCGAATGGTTAACTGGGACCCCGAAGCAAAGACTACCGTTTCTGACGAAGAGGTAATTCACAAGGATGTGAATGCTAAGCTGTACTATCTGAAGTACTTCATTGAAGGAACCGAAGAGTACGTAGTTGTTGCTACTACACGACCTGAAACTATTATGGGGGACACGGCCGTATGCGTGAACCCAAAGGATGAACGATACACGCACCTCAAAGGGAAAAAGCTTGTGATTCCAGTGGTGAATCGCACCGTTCCCGTTATTGAGGATGATTATGTGGACCTCGAGTTCGGAACAGGTTGCCTGAAGGTGACTCCTGCTCACGATGTGAATGACTACGAAATTGGTCAGCGTCACAACCTTGAGAGCATTGATATTTTCAACGAAGACGGCACGCTCAACGAGCATGGTCTTCACTTCAAAGGGATGGATCGCTTCGCTGTTCGTAAGGCTATCTTTGCTGAACTTGAGGAAAGCGGTCTCCTAGAAAAAGTGGAGGATTACAGCACTTCAGTTGGTACGTCAGAGCGCACAGGAGCCGTGATCGAACCGCGCCTTAGCCTTCAGTGGTTCTTGCGCATGAGCGAGATTTCTGAACCTGCGCTTCGCGCCGTAATGGACGATGAGGTTCGCTTGATTCCAGAGAAGTTTAAGAATACCTACCGCCATTGGATGGAGAATGTTCGCGATTGGAACATTAGCCGCCAGCTTTGGTGGGGACATAGAATTCCAGTCTATTACTACGGTTCTGGAGCCGACGATTTTGTAGTTTCTCTTTCTGATGAAGAGGCGCTCAAACTCGCTCGCGAAAAGTCGGGCAAGGATTTGTCAGCTTCTGATCTCACACAAGATCCAGATGTACTCGATACCTGGTTCAGCTCTTGGCTGTGGCCAATCTCTGTTTTCGATGGAATCAGAAACCCAGAGAACGAGGAAATTCAGTATTACTACCCGACGAATGACTTGGTTACGGCACCGGAAATTTTGTTCTTCTGGGTGGCACGAATGATTTTGGCCGGCTACGAATACCGCGATCAAAAGCCATTCAACAATGTATACCTCACGGGTATTGTAAGAGACAAGCTCGGCAGAAAAATGTCGAAGTCTTTGGGGAACTCTCCAGATCCGCTTGACCTTATCGACAACTACAGCGCCGATGGCGTTCGCGTGGGTATGTTGCTCACTTCTCCTGCAGGAAACGATCTTCCGTTTGACGAAGAGCTTTGTACTCAGGGAAGGAACTTTGCCAACAAGATTTGGAATGCTTTCCGCCTCGTGAAAGGTTGGGAAGTGGTTGATATGAAGCCTGATGCCGCTAGCGAAAAGGCAGTTGAGTGGTTCGAAAGCCGTTTCAATCAAACCTTGGAGGACATCAATAGTAACTTCGAGAAATACCGCATTTCGGATGCGTTGATGTCTACCTACAAACTTGTGTGGGATGATTTCTGCTCTTGGTATCTCGAAATGGTTAAGCCGGCCTATCAGCAGCCAATTTCCAAAGATACCTACGAGAAGACTATCGGGTACTTTGAAGGTCTTTTGAAATTACTCCATCCTTTCATGCCATTCTTGACAGAGGAGATTTGGCACCTGATTGCGGAAAGAGGTGACAAGGAGACCATCATGTATGCAGAATGGCCTGCAGTAGGTAAGGTAAATGCAGAAGCCCTAGCTGCATTCGACCATGCGCATGCAATCATTTCTGGGGTTCGTAATATCCGTAAGGAGAAGAACATCGCCCCTAAAGAGATGCTCGAGCTTATCAGTCTTAAAAATGAATCTCCTGAGTATTTGCCAATCGTAACGAAGCTGGCATTTATTTCTGAGTTCAAGATTGAAGATGAGAAGCCAGAACAAGCGTTTGCGTTCCAAGCTGGAACTAGTGAATATTTCGTTCCCGTTTCTGAAGCAATTGATATTGAAGCTGAAATTGAAAAGCTCAAAAAGGATCTCGAATATCAGAAAGGGTTCCTCGTTTCAGTATCGAAAAAGCTAAGTAACGAGCGATTCGTGAATAACGCTCCAGAGCAAGTAGTGGCAAATGAGCGCAAGAAGATGGCAGACGCCGAAGCCAAAATTAAATTGATGGAAGATCGCCTCGTTTCTCTCGAGAAGTAACGGCGATTGAGCTACATATTATTGGGTGAGTAGCACGCGCTGCTCACCCTTTTTTGTGCGCACAATGTAAGCTCCATTAGCCGAATTGCGGATGTCTACTCGCATTTGGTTCCAACCGGTTTGTTGCTTCCATTCTCCACGGTACACCGTGTTTCCTGCTAAATCAACAATCTCCAATGGAGTTTCCTCGTATCCCAAAGCATACTGCTCCACAATGATTTCACCACTGCTAGGGTTCGGGTAAACGCGTAAATCACCACTCTTCGGGGCGTTGTCTTCCAATCCGATGTCCTCCGGAGCATTCGCAAATACATAGTCACCCGGAATGATTTCCGTGAGCGTAACATAGCCGAAAGCATTCGTAGAAGAGCCCATGGTGTTTTTCGTGAAGTGCGGGTACAATTGCCAGTCGTAACGCGCATCCGGACGCCACATTACGACCAAACTGTCTTCGGTTACACCAACAAGGTCGTCATCCAATGCTCCACTAGACGGACGACCATCGTAAAAGATGCGCATTTCCGCGTCAAAGTCTCCCGACCATTGGCCACGAATGCTCCAAAAGCGACCTCGAGAGGTGTTGACCATTGGAGAGCGTTGCTCAGGCCCAGCCCAATGGTGAGCCACATACACATAATGTGAATCTGTCGAATTGTTGACCGTTAGTCGCGCCTTAGCAGCATCGAGGTTATAAATATTGAATCCGTTTCCAGAAACATAATCGTAGGTGGTTCCAGCCAAATAGTCTTCTCCTTCGTTTACAGTTACATAATCTGGATTGAAGGGAATGTTGGCAATGGCGAAAACCTCTGATGGTTGCTGCACTTGTATGGCAACCGAGTGTGTTTGTGACCCTTTGTGGAAGGTGAAATTGAGACGAGCATCTGCGAGGTATGTACTCCGCGCCTTCCTGTTTTGTGATACGCCAATTATGGCTTCGTATCCTTGGCCAACTGGCTTGATACTCACGCTATCTATGCTCACGGCCACTTGTCCAGCAACAGTTACCCAGTCCGAAAAGAAGTTTGCTAAGCTCACACCAGATTCAGTTGTCAGCCATTGCTCGAATTGCGCTGTGGTCACATTCTCATGTGCGTGGTTTGTGAAGATGGACGAAACGGTATAGTTGTAAAGTGAATCGCCAAGGTATCCTCTCAAATTGTGACCTATCCAAGCGCCTTTGTTGTAAACGTGCATGCCATAGGTTGTCCCGTGATCTACCCCGTTGAGTGCAATGTAGCCACCGTCTTGCGCGTGAGCATAGTTCAATACTTGTAGTTGATTGCCTCGAACGGAGCGCATGTATCTGTCTCTGTCGTAAACAGACTCTTCATACAAGTGGGAACTGAACTCTGCCATGCCCTCGTTAATCCACATGTCTTCAGCCTTGGCACATGTGATAAGGTTACCCCACCAATGGTGCGCAAGCTCATGTGCGATGATGTCTTCTCCCATCGAAGTCCCATTGGCCAGGCTAACCGGGAGGTGAATGCTTGTAGAATGCTCCATCGCTCCTTGCGTGGTCATAGCATAGCCTACCTTATCCCAGATGTAATCGCCAAAGTGCATTTCAAAAGCGCCAAGAATTCCTTGAAGGCGGGCAAATGAGGCTTTTACGTTATTGGTATCCTGTGGACGAGCGAGCAGGAGTGAAGGAATAGTTCCATTGTTGATGTTTAGTGTGTCGCGAAGCTCAGCGTAGTTCGAAATGGCAACACTTACGAGATATGCGGGCAAAGGGTCAGTGCAATTCCACTGTTGAAGTACCGTATCACCGCCCAGAGTGGTCATGCTCGTTCTGATCCCATTCGCATAGGCCTTACGCGGAAGACGCGTCTTTATGTCGAACGAATATGTACTGTGCTCCACAAAATTGTCGAATGCCGGAAATAGTGAACGACCATAGGAATGCGGGTTTACACCAAAGCCAACTCCTAAGTTGAAGAAGTATGGCGAGTTGTGATGCCACCCACCCCAGCCACTTGGATCAGCCGGACCAGAGCCCGAATACCAGATCTCCACGAGCGCCAATCCGTTGACTGTCCAGGTGGAAGGCAAGTTCGTAAGCGTTCTAAAATCCCCAGAAGTTCCGACGTTAACGGAAGACTGATTCACATGGGCAGAATCGATCGTGTATCCGTCAAGTTCAAATCGGAATACGCCGGTGGCGTGGAGCTTGCGAACATTCAAGCTGGCTTTTGCAACTATATTATTTGAAGGGAGGTCCGTGAAGTCGTACTCGAGATGGGTATGCTCAATATCAAACGTATCGCTTAGGGCAGTATGATCTTTATTGGGAACAGCGGCGGGTGCCATGGCATTCTTGAAATGAGCACAGCTGCCATCTGGAGCCATATAAACTGCTCTTTGCGCGAATGACAAGGTAGACGCGATAGTGAGCGTAAGTATGAATACGAGTTTCTGCATTGGACTAATTTAGAAAACGACGGCGACTATCCGTTTGTTCTGCGCTGCCTAACTGCTTCCCACAAAATGATGCCGCTTGCCACGCTCACATTAAGTGAACCGATGTTTCCCATCATAGGGATGGCTGCTCGGTGCTTGCACAGTTTCATGACGGCTGGAGAAATACCATCTTCCTCAGAGCCCATGACAATCGCCATAGGCTGATTGAAGTTCACGTCGTAAAGTTGGCCATCCGTTTTTTCGGTGCATGCAACCGATTCTAGGCCAGAGTCATGAAGCAAGTGCAACGCATCTTGAAGGTTCTTCACCCGGCATACTGGCACGCGCAGCAATGCTCCGGCACTGCTCTTCACGGCATCTTCGTGCATTGGAGCAGAGTGCTTTTCGGGAATCACGATGGCCTGAACACCTGCGCATTCGGCGCTTCTCGCAATTGCTCCTACGTTTCTCACGTCGGTCAGTCGATCGAGAAGAAGCAGAAGTGGAGTTTCTCCGCGTTCCCAGATGGAAGGAAGAATATCTTCAATATTGCCGAAAGGAACCGCACTGACATATGCGATTACGCCTTGGTGATTTTTTCGTGTGAGCTTGTTGAGCTTGTCGAGCGGAACGTGTTTGAATGGCAATCCTCGTTCCTTGATGTACGGCCAGAGCTCTTGGAATACACCTCCGCGAGCACCTTTTTGAACGTAAATTCGATCTATTTCGAGACCTTCCTCAATTGCCTCAATTACAGGTCTAATACCATAAATAAGGCGGGGCTGTTTGTCTGAGTTGTTGGTCTCGTTCATCTTGAGCTCTTTTGATGTCTTCAATGTCATAAATCCGACCATGCCTCCACGCTTCAATAGCAATGCCCCAGCCGTATCTGTATTCGGCTTTACGGCGGAGTTGGAAGTCGTTGTCGGTGAAAGGATTAATCATCCTATCGAAGACAAAGGTATAGTTCAATGAGCTAGCTTCTTCACCGTAGACCCAAGTTTCGGTGTCCTGCGTGCGATAAATCTGCGATGGAGGTCCGTAAACGATGTACAGAACACCTCTGTCGGTTCGCCAACCTTGCTTAAAGCTCGAGAAGAAGATGTTCGCAGCCTCAACTCTTTCATAGAATTCTTCCACCTGATCTCGGGCTCTTTCTTCCGTGCCGGCATGGCGAATCCAAAATTGGTCGATCGCAATTTTTGCAATGTCGTCCGATTTCAAATCCATGCCTTCATACTCCAAATTTGAAGTAAGGTAGCGCATAGGTCCAATGAGGTGAACCTTTTTGGTGACCAGCGGGTAATTGGAATAATAATGAAAGAGCGTAAAGCCCTCGTTCGTCGTTGGGTCGGTCTGGAAATGATAGAAGCCCGGTTTATCTACCTCGAACCAGCCGTCGTTCGACACGGCGAAAGTACTATCCGCCCTAAAGTTGAACGATTTCGGCTCGCCTTTTACAAACGGTGGTAAGGCTAAGTCGAATTCTCTGTCGTAATACCGAACATGCAAACGCTCTAAATCCTGATTACTCTTGATTCTATAGCGCTTGTTGAGTTCAATGTGGTCGGAGAAAACCACGTTCTCATTTTCGTCTAGCACCAAGAAATTCTGTCGGTTCAATGGATCACTTCTCTGAAGTAGGCGTATTTCATCAAAATACAACTTGCGATTTCTATCGTGGAAGCGAATAAGCAATACATAGAATTCGTTTTGCATTACACCAGGGATGGTAACGGGTAGCGATCCCGTAATCATCTTGTGCGAAAGCACTTCTTGAGAGTCAACTATTGTGACATGAGCTGTATCGATTAGTGTGCTCTTCTCAAATGTCTCATACACAAAAACGGATACGTCTACATGCGCTCCAAACGGTTGGTCGCCGCTTCTCCGGATATACAGCATTTCATCAGAAGAAAATGCGAAGTGTATGGTAGACTCATAGTTGTTCTCGTGGAAGATTCGAATCTTGGGACGGACCATCAGTCCGTTTTTCTGATAGACGTGCGAGAGGTCAATAGCGCGAAGTCCGCTTCTCGTGGCGCACGAGGAGAGCAGAACTACCGAGGTAAGTAGGAATATGAGTTTTGACTTAATTCTCATCTTCTTCATCTTGGTCTATCAACTTCGTTGAGAGTCGTTTTGTTGTTTGAAGACCTAATTTACGCATGTTTTCGGCTCGAGTGACCAGGTTGCCTCGACCTGACGAAAGCTTGTTGAAAGCAAGGTCGTACGTCTTTCGAGCAGTTTCCATTTGATTGCCAAGCTTTTCAAGGTCATTTACAAAACCGACGAACTTGTCGTAAAGTTTTGCGCCCTCCTCGGCAATTTCTTCAATGTTTCGGTTTCGCTTCTCTTGTCGCCAAATGGAAGCAACCGTTCGAAGTGTGGCCAAGAGGGTAGTAGCACTTACAATTACAATGTTCTTTTCGAGTGCCTTTTCATAGAGTGAGCTATCGTTCTGCAATGCGGCGTTGAAGGCTCCTTCAATGGGGATGAAGAGCAATACGTAATCCGGACTTTGCTCGCCGTGCAGTTTCTGGTATTCCTTTTTAGATAGTCCGTCGAGATGCGCGTGTACAGAAACCAAGTGTTCCTTGATCGCTCGGCTTCGAGCTTCGTCATCTTCAGCAGCCACAAATTTTTCATAGGCAACGAGAGATACCTTCGAATCGATGATGACGTACTTCTCGTCGGGAAGGTGAACAACTACATCGGGTTGAAGTCGACGTCCATCGGAAGTCGAGTGGCTTTCTTGCGTTTCAAACTCCCGGCCTTCTGTAAGTCCTGATGCTTCGAGTAGTCGTTTTAGCACGATTTCGCCCCAGTTTCCTTGTTTCTTCACATCGCCCTTTAACGCCCGTGTGAGGTTGTTGGCTTCTTCTTGCAGAGATTGATTTTGCTCTACAAGTTTCTTGATCTCCGAACTGAGTTCTGATCTCTCCTTCAGACCTTTCTCATACGTGTCCTGTACCTTCTTCTCAAAATTCTGGAGTTTCTCTTGAAGTGGAGATAGGATGGAGGACATTTGCTCTTTGCTGTTGCTTTGGAACGATTCCGTGTTTTTTTGAAGAATCTCGGAAGCTGTCAATTTGAACTGCTTGTAGAATTCGTCGCGGAGCTTGTCCATTTCGGTGCTATGATCCTCAATCCTCCTGTTGAGATCGACCTTCTCCTGTTGATATGCGGATATCTTTCCCGTCAACTCACGAATTTCGACTTGAAGCTTATCGATTTCGAATTTGAGCGCTTTGTTTTCTTCTACCTCTCGGTTGTAGAGGTCTTTATTCACGCCATTGTCTGTTGATTCTGGAACAGACTTCTTTCCTAGTCGAAAGCCGAACCACACACCTAGCAGGGCGGTGGCTATTATTGATACGATGAAGAGTAAGACAACGCTGGTGTCCATTCTATGCACTTATAGATTTGAGAATAGGTTGGGCTGACTTTTGGCACACCATACAATGGGTGTTTTGCCCGAGTTGACAAGGTACGTATTCGCTTCCACGAAATGGTAGCATCCAAAGAAACCTTTGTGCGCTGAGAGGGGAGAAGGGTGGGGAGCCTTTAGAATCAGATTCTTGGAAGCATCGAGTAGATTGGCTTTCTCTTCGGCGTGTTTTCCCCAAAGCATAAATACAACCCCTCCTTGTCGAGATATAATTTGAAGAATGGCATCTGTAAATGCTTGCCATCCCAACTTCGAATGGCTGGCTGGTCTGCCTTCTTCCACGGTTAAACTTGTGTTGAGCAAGAACACACCTTGACTCGCCCAGTTTTCCAGATTGCCAGTTTGAGGGCATTCGGAATCTGTGCTAGTTTCAATTTCCTTGTAGATATTTCTGAGGGAAGGGGGGACTTTGACACCTACGGGAACCGAAAAAGACAACCCGTGTGCTTGTCCAGCTCCATGGTATGGGTCCTGACCAACAATCACCACTTTGACTTCTGATGGAAGGGAAAGCTCGAGCGCTTTGAACACGTCCGGTTTAGGCGGAAATACCACCTCTGAGCTGTAGGCTTCATCCACCTTATCGAACAAAACTGAGATTTGATTGTCAGATAGTTGTGTAAGGATGGCATCCAGCCAACGTTTTGGAACGTAAGTACGTATAGATTGGGTAACAGAACTCATGAAAGTGTGGCGTAGGAAATTACTGGGGCAACCTTACGCGATTTTAGCTACATTTGTCGTTACTACAAAGAACTAAAAAAGCACCGCAATGAAGCGAGTTACATTAGTATTGATTGCCGTAGTTGGATTATTAGTAGCCTCATGTGGGGCTCACGAACCTTGCCCGGCGTTCCAGGGTGACGCAGGTCAGCCGGACGTTGAACAGCAGGTTTAATGAAGGGAGTACTTCCGCTTACATCGGTAGAAGAGTTAGATAAATTGGACGCCCACTCAAATGAAGGAGAGGGTGTTCTCATTTATAAACACAGCACTCGTTGTTTCATTTCTACCATGGCCGAGCGAAGGTTAAAAGATTGGGATACAGGCGTTTTGCCAATTTATTATCTCGATTTGCTTCGCTACCGCGATGTGTCCAACGAAGTTTCCCGTCGCTATGGCATTCAGCATCAGTCTCCCCAATTACTTTGGATAAAAGGAGGCAAATGCGTTGAACACACTTCACACCATGGAGTGAGTTCTGAAGAAATTATGGATTGGATGAGTCATGCGTAAACTCTTCGCAACTGTAGGATTGTTAGCTTCCTTCGGCGTGTTTGGTCAGAACGACACCGACGCCGACTGGAAGAGAACTGTTTACAGCGAAGAATTTACCATAGGCGTTGTCCTCCACACAGGTTCACCTTGGCCTGGTTTCAATTTTAGACGATTGCATTGGACCGACGGTTTCACCAAATGGGGATATGAAATCGATTACACCGCATATCGTCATCCCAGAGAAATTAAATATCCCGCTCAAAGCATTTTAGGGTCTTCCCGTAGTTTCACCTATGGCAAGATCAACGACTTCTTTGCTTTTCGCACCGGCTATGGTCGCGAGAGGGTGCTTTACGATAAGCAGGACCGCGGAACACTGTCTATTTCACTCCAAACTTATGGCGGAGTGGCATGGGGAATGTTGAAACCGGTCTACGTAGATGTAGTGAGATTTACACCTGACGGAAATAGGATTGAAGGATCGGAACGATATGACCCTGAGATTCACGACAACGCGATGATCAGTGGACAAGAGCCATTTTTTACGGGCTTCTCAGAACTTCAAATTCGTCCAGGTGTTTACACTAAGATCGGATTGAGTTTCGACTACAACTTTTTGGATGAGAAGATTACGGCCATGGAAGTGGGCACCATATTCGACTATTACCCGAATTGGTTTGGGTTGTACGAATCGAATGGAGTACCAGTCATGGCCAGGGTAGATAATCCATCTCTTTGGTGGCAGATCTACATCAGTTTCAATTTTGGTAATAAGTGGTATTGATAGATGAGCACGGTTGCTGAGAATACAGAAAAGAAGACCACCACGAAGGGCAAGCCGAAATGGCTTCGCGTTAAACTTCCAACAGGAGGAAATTACAAGAGCGTTCGCAAGCTTGTAGATAATTACAACCTACATACCATTTGTGAGAGTGGGCATTGTCCAAACATGGGCGAATGTTGGGGTGCTGGAACAGCGACATTTATGATTGCTGGAAATACCTGTACACGTTCTTGCGGATTCTGTAATGTCGCTACGGGGCGTCCCGATTCTATTGACTGGGATGAGCCAGAACGCGTTGCACGGAGTGTGCGATTGATGAAGGTGAAGCATTGTGTGCTTACTTCGGTGGATCGTGACGACCTTGCAGATGGTGGATCTATTCTATGGGCTGAAACGGTAAAAGCCGTTCGCCGTATGAGTCCTGGAACGACAATGGAGACTCTTATTCCAGACTTTCAGGGAATCAAAAGAAATATTGATAGAATCGTTGAAGCCAATCCGGAGATTGTTTCACACAACATGGAAACGGTTAAACGACTCACTCGTAAAGTTCGAATTCAAGCGAAGTACGACAGAAGTCTTGAGGTTTTACGCTACTTGAAGGAGCGTGGAATCCACAGAACAAAGTCGGGAATCATGCTCGGATTGGGTGAAACGGAAGAGGAAGTAATTGAGGCCATGCGCGACTTGAGAGAAGCGAATGTGGATATTATTACACTTGGACAATACTTACAGCCAACCCCTAAGCACCTTCCTGTCGTTAACTTTATTGAACCAGAACAGTTCGACAAGTACAAAGAGATAGGATTGGAAATGGGATTCAGATATGTGGAAAGTGGTCCGCTTGTGCGCTCATCTTACCACGCTGAAAAACATCTTGTGTGAAACCGCTGTTAACTTTTGGCTAACGCAACACACATTTTAACTATTTTTAACGCCTCAGAATCGCGATAACAAGATTTGTCTATGAAAAAAGGACGTTTACTCACTGGTATTGTTGCACTTAGCGTGGTGGGGTCAGCTGCATTGCTGAATCAAACCCAAGAGAGGGCTAGCTACACCCCTCGATCAACATCAAACAATGTTGAAGCCATCGCAGGTGCCGCGGCATACCTACACTCGCTTAGAGCTAACCAAGTAACAGGGGAGGTAGACCCTGCTGACGTGCTTGCGGCTCGTCAACAAGCACTAGCTATGCCTTCTTCAAAAACACTCAATTTGGAGTGGGAAAGCATCGGACCAGCTAACGCAGGTGGTCGCGCTCGTGCTATACTAATTGATAAGGATTCATCGAACATCGTTTATGCGGGTTCTGTGAGTGGCGGTATGTACCGTTCACGTACTGGCGGTTCTTCATGGAAGCCAGTTAGTCCTCAAGGAAGTAACCTAGCTGTAGTTTCAATTGCTCAAGCAGCCGACGGTACCGTTTTCTACGGAACTGGTGAGTGGCCATTCATTAGCTACTTCGGTAACGGGGCTTCTTCAACTCCTGCCTTCATCGGAGGTGGAATCTACAGATCTGTTAGCGGTTCTAACGGAAATAACTTCGAACTCATCGCATCAACTCAGCCTTCAAGCAACACACCAAACGACAACTGGTCGGCTATCGGTGATATGGAGGCTCACCCTACCGATGCAAACATCATCTACGCATGTACTCCTGGTGGTCTTCGTCGCTCTACTGACGGTGGCGATACCTGGACTGTTGTATTGAGTGGATTTACGCGCGACATGGCCATTGACGTTAATGGTGGTGTTTATGTTGATAACAGCACACGTTTGATGTACTCACCTGATGGTACTGCTGGTAGCTTTACTGAGCTTTCTGGTGGAGGTGGTGCTGGCGTACTTCCAAGAACAAACGGCCGTATGAGAATCGCCGTTTCTCCACAGGACGTAAATTACATCTATGTAGTTCAGTTGAATGGTAGTGCCCTCAAGGGTGTGTATCGCTCAGTTGACGGCGGTGGTACTTGGACGCAAATCGGACAAAAAGGGCAGCAGTTTGACCCTATGTGTTCTGGAAACCGTTGCCAAGGAACATATGACCTACTCTTCGGTGTTAGCGCCAAAGACAAGGACCGTATTTGGATGGGTGGTATCACTACCTGGACTTGGAAAAACAACCAATGGGACCAAGTGAACACGACTACGCAGTCTCCTGGTAACCCATTCTATATTCACGCTGACGTACATGAGGTAGTTAGCGACCCACACAATCCGAATATCGTTTGGATTGCTTCCGATGGTGGCTTGTTCAAATCTAGTGACCACGGTGTTACTTGGGTTGAGCGTAACCTCGAGTTCCGTACACTCCAGTTCTACAAGTTTGGTGTTGGTGAAGACCGCAGCGTAATCGGTGGTACACAGGATAACGGTACTCAATTGATGGACGGTTCACAGAACTTCCAGAACTACGCATCACGTCTTCTTGTAAACAGCGCTTATGCTGACGGAGGTGAGGCAGCCATTTCTTGGTTGGCTCCTAAAGTGATGCTCGCTGAGAACCAAAATGGTGACCTCGGTCGCTCAGAGAACAACGGTGAAAGCTTCTCTACTTTCTACGAAGGAAACATGCTCGCCGGCTTCCGTCCGTTTGACGGAAACTTCTCAAACTGGATCATGCCATACGAATTGCACGAAACAACAAACGATGTTCTCTCACATGACAGCGTGCTCTTCTTCGCATTCCCTGCATCTCAATCACTTGGATTCGGTAATGGATCTGATGTAAACTACGCAAGTACACTTTCGCGTCCAGCCGCTTCGGCTCAGTTCGTGGCGGATTCATTCCGCATCGTTAGTGGTGCCCTTGTAGTTGAATCTGATGCCGCTGGTAACCTTTCGGGCGATGGAACAGGTACTTTCGATGCTGCTACCGGAGCATATGCAGTTACATTCAACCAAGCTCCACTCGCTGAAATCGTTATTACTTGCGACGTTTCTTACCCTGCAGGATCAACTATCGACGTGTTCAGCTCAATTGGTGGACTACCATACGAATACACGACTACTCAAACGTTGAATCCATATGATTCAATCATGATTCAAGACCCAGTTCAAAGTACCTTAATCGTAGGTCTCACTTCTTGGGATAACGTAAACGGTCGCGCGACTGGTGGTGTTTGGATGACTCGTGAGCTTCATGACTTCTCTAAGACACCAAACTGGTGGAAGATTGGTCAGATGAACAACGGTGAGACTCCAATGACCATGGAAATGTCGAAAGATGGTGACATCTGCTACATCGGCACTACTTCAGGTCGTCTTTACCGCTACTCGAACATTCTTGCAGCGCGTGACGACTCTGCGGATATTTTGTTCGCAAGTACTCCTATCGTACAACAAGATGTGATTCGTACGTTCCCGCAAACAATTACAGACATCGCAATCGATCCAAATAATGCTGATAGAGTAGTTGTTACCTTGGGTAACTACGGAAACTCACAGTACGTGTTCTATTCGAACAACGCTACTTCAGCTTCTCCAACATTCATTGGTAAGCAAGGTAACCTTCCAAACATGCCAGTTTACTCCGTTGTGATTGACAAGAACAACCCTGCTTCAGTAGTAGTTGGTACAGAAATCGGTGTTTACTCACTAGAGAATATCGATGCTGCTGGAACGCCTCAATGGGCTGACGAAAACAATGGTATGCCGTTCGTTGCAGTCTTCGAACTAGAGCAGTACCGCACAGATAAGCTAAGCACAGACAGCACTACGCTTGAGGATGGCGATATCTTTGCCGCTACACACGGCCGTGGATTCTTCAGAACTGGATCAACTTCTCAGGATCGTCCAGTTTCAATTGAAGAGAACAACTTGGATATCACTCGCAACGACCTCAATGTGTTCCCTAACCCAACTAGTGGTAGTACTACCATTAAGTTGAACCTGGATAACAGCAACGACGTTCGTGTTGTAGTTCGTGATTTGAACGGTCGCGCAGTAATTACTCGCAACCTTGGCAGAATGTCTGCTGGCGATCACGAAATCAAGCTCAATATGGGCTGGATGACCAACGGTATCTACATGGTATCTGTAGAGTCAGGCAACAGCGTTAGCACTGGTAAAGTGATTCTTCAGAAGTAAGGATCTCCCACATAGACAAAGAGAAGCCCCGGCAGAGATGCTGGGGCTTTTTGGTTTTAGTGGGGCATAGCGAGCCTCGACTCTAAAGCCTCATTTGCGGCGGCTCGGTCTTCCTATTTCGCTTCGCTCATCGAGACGCCTCTTACCATTCGGAGC
>NZ_WBVO01000012.1 GCF_008933115.1 Phaeocystidibacter luteus
GGAGGGTTAGACCATTGGATGTCCCTTCCTGATTTTGGTTGACAGGTTTAGGGAGAGTATGTCGGACTGGAGGGAGGTATTCGAAGTTTGGGTGTTGAATAGGGGGCTGGTCGCCCCAGGGGGTAGCACCCGCTACCCCACTCTCAAATTGATCAATTTCCATGACCTAAGTCGTGATTTAAACGTTTACTTCCGTTTTCAAACGCTTGTCGGTATTTGGTCATTTGAGATTTCAGAAGTCTGGATTGAAATCGCGAACTTGAGACTGGGGAGGGGCTTGGTGGCCCCCAAAATGAACATCGAGATAACTTAGGCAATTGCCTTAGATATGTGACGTGGTAATCACTAAAGCACATGATTGCTTAGCGGCGATTACGGCGTCAAACCGTTTCAATGCTAGGTCATTGATTTTGCGCTTTGATATCCGCTCCTAACAATTTGATTTATTGTGTTTTTTCAGCCTGCCCGACTACCGGCGGGAGAAACACGCCAGTAAATCCACAACACACGATGTTATTCGCGTTTTTGCCTTTTGCGATTTTGCGAGAAACACGCCAGTAAGTCCACCACCCAAGATGATATTGGCGGTTTTGCAGCTTGCCCTCCTACCGGCGCTAGAACCACTTACGCTGATCCCCTGCGAACTCCCTCCACCACGCACATTCTCAAATTCTCTGCGAGAAACCTCTTTCTCCCCTCAACCAAAAAAGCCCCGAACCTCTCAGTTCAGGGCTTAATCTAAATGACGTTCTACCGACTTATTCTACAACCAATCGTACAGTGGATATAACCGTGTTTGAAGCGATGGTGAGAATGTAAACCCCAGATTCCAAACTGGACACATCCAATTCTGTGGATTCAATTGTGTGTTCAATCACAACATTACCCGCGATATCAATAATCCGTAGTTGTCCTGTAGCATCAGAAGGCAAGTAAAGTAAGTCCCTTACCGGGTTGGGATAGAGTTCTAACGTCGGTCGCTCAATTGCACCTTGTGATTTAGCTGAAGTGCTGTGTGAACCTAAATATGTTCGTGTGTCTTGAGCGTAGCTGTCCCACTCATTACTGTCGTAGCTTGTTGTAGGTTCTGTTATTGTTGCTTTTCTTACGAGGGTGACATCTTGAGCGAAGTTCGCCGATCCACCGTCAAAGGTCCCGATGATATCGATTAACACTCCGTTCTTAAACAAACCAATGGGGTCATTTCCGTTGAAGGTTACGATTCCCGAACCCGTAACTAAATCTGCGCGATTGCGAATGTTTTTCTTGGCTTGACTGTTTACAATTACAAAAACGTCCCCACTAGCTAGTGAACCCGACAAGCTGAGTTCGCTTCCCCAGCTTCCCGCTCCGTTCGTTTGCTTCATCAGAGAGTAATCGGAAAGGTCAATGGAATTTGAAGTGATGTTCGCAATTTCTAATGCTTTGTTGTTTGAACTACCTTCCATGTATTCCGAGAGAAACAGTTCCGTCGGTTGAGAGGTTCCACCGCCTCCACCACCAGAACCGTTGTGACTTCCGATGTAGTCAAACGTGTTTGATGGATAGTCTGTCCATTCGGAAGTCGTGTAGGTCGTGTTTGGACCTGTAACGTTGGCATTTCTAACCTTGGTTACGTCTTGGCCATAAGTCGCTGAACTTCCGAAATCGCCAATTACATCGATTAGAGTTCCATTTTTGAAGAGTCCAATGACATCATTCCCATTGAAGGTCACAATTCCCGAAGCTGTAGTCGCGTCGGCGACTGCTGTGATAGATATATCCGCTGAACTATGAGCGATTACAAATACTCCGCCGTCGGAAAGTGTGCCCGATAGAGTGTACTCGCTTCCCCAGGACCCACCTCCGTTGGTTTCTTTCTTAAGAGAGTATGATGAAAGGTCGATGCTTGCTCCTGTAGTATTTGCTAGCTCTAGTGCTTTATTGTAGGATGAGCCTTCAATGTATTCTGAAAAGAACAGGTCATTTCCACCGGTGGATCCGCCGCCACCGTTATTTCCTCCGCCTCCATTGTTCCCGTCGCAATACTCAGGAAAAATCTCGCATGCATATTCGGGATGGTCAATAAACGGGTTTCTGTTGCCTTGGTAGCTGTAAATGATATCGTTGCGATTCTGTTCCTCTGCGCTTACCGGGTCGGCAAGGTGCCACTGCATTAGCACAGAAGCCTTTCCATGAAGTGGAGATTGATCTGTGTTGCTCAACCATGTGTCTGTAAGCTCCAAATCAGGCTCTCCATTTGTTCCTTCATATCGAACGACCATATAGAAGATCATTCGTGCAACATCTCCTTTTACCTCGTCACGAGGTTCCCAAATCCAATCTGTAGATGAGGTGTATGAATCCGTGGCTCCCTGGTAGTTTCCTGAACCATCAATGTATTGAGTGGGGGCTTCATCGAAGTTTCTATTGTTTCTTGCTGAATTGGTGGAGATATCCGCTGCGCGAAGGTGGTGACAGTCCGTTCCGGCACCGAGCGTTGTTCCGAAGTTTCCACGCGATTTAGCCCATACGTGTTCGCGATTCCAGCCTTGCCCGCTATTGTATTCGGCCGCTGCATTCATTGAGAAACCCGAGTAAAGTCCAATAACGTTGTTCGGGTTGTTTGGGTCCTTGTCGGCGTCTTTCAAGATGTCCCACACATCTGTATTTGAGCTAGTGTATGGATATTCTGTGTGGCCATCAATTATTTGATGAAGCGCTGCTTTCAAGTTGTTTCCGGAAAGTCCATTTGCGGCATCGTAATAGCCATTTGGCACTTGAGCGAATAGGGAAAAGCTCAAGAAAATAGCTGCGAATGCCAAAGACAGTCTTAGGTCTAACGGTCTCTGATTCATGATAGTAGGTATTAGAGTTGTGAGCTCAAGTTCTGAAACATGAACGTTCGCTTGACTATCCCAAGATTAACTTCTTGTTAAGAAGAGCCTCAATTATCAACACTCGATTACTACTCAAAACACATTCGTATTTATATTAACATTATGTATAGAATGACCCAGCACGCGCTAAAGCACCATACCTATAGCTGGGAATTCGGAGTAGCGATATAGTTCCATCCTCAGCTCTTAATTTCAGCGCAAGTCATCGAGCATCATTTTGCGGTTTTTTATGCGCTCCGATGATTTTGTTCTTGCCCTTTTTCAGCCTGCCCGCATGCAGGCGGAGAAGCACGTACGCTGATCCCCTGCGAACTCTCTCCACCACGCTATATCTACAACCCTCGGGCTAAAGCCACGAGGCTATTGGAATTATCCCCTCCGGGGAATCGCACAAGGATAAAACCCCGATCAAGCTTCGAGCCCGGCACGCGCTAAAGCACCATACCTAATAGCTGGGAGTTCAGAGTAGCGATAGAGTTCAATCCTCAGCTCTTAATTCCAGCGCAAGTCATCGCGCATCACTTTGCGGTTTTTATGCGCTCCGATGATTTTGTTCTTGCCCTTTTGCAGCCTGCCCGCCTGAAGGCAGAGAACCACGTACGCTGATCCCCTGCGAACTCTCTCCACCACGCTATCTCCTTTATTCTCTGCGAGAAACCTCTTTCTCCACCACGTGAGGCCCTCCCAAACCTCTACCCACCGTAGCGATTCACTGTTATTTTCTATACACATAATGTTACCCAGCCAACACTTTCTGAAATATCGCCGTAATAATTGTGCTACCTGACCTTGCTGCCAATCAAACTCACTATGAAAAAAGCGACCCTGCTATTATTGTTTCTACCTGCATTAGGATGGGGACAACCTCTTCAAGGCGACACCGTCGATTTTAAACGAACCCGATACGAGGTTCAAGCAGACGGTAATCTCAATCTCGTTCGAGGCGATAACATCAATCACATCTACCAAGAATCCCTCTGGTTTAGCGGTTATTCGTACGGTACCGATACCATCCATCACAATTCCGTTCAAACCTACCGCCAAGATCGAACGAGCTTCTTTCCCGGCCCTATTTCTTCCGATACAGCATCCTTCGATTACTGGAACCGAACCTGGACGGTCACCTCCGGGATGGTCGACAGCCTAAAAAACGGCTGGTATTTCGCTATTCCGGAACCGCTTCTCAGTTGGCCCGCTCATGGGCGTGCACAGTTTTCCGAGGCTCAAGACCTTGCACCTTTTGTGGATGTCAATAACAATGGAGTGTACGAACCCCAGATCGGTGATTACCCAGTCATAAAAGGCGATGTATGCACCATTGCCATTTTTAACGACTGGCAATACCGCGGCTTTACACAGTATTGGTCATTTGTGATGGAAGGTATCGCGTGGTATTACATGCTAGATGGGGATGACATTGAAGATCGAACCGTTTTCACCGAGTTCGAAATCGTCAACAAGAGTAACAAGACATACCACGACACGTGGCTAGGAGTTTTCGCCGATATCGATGTGGGTTATGCCTCCATGAATCTTAGTGGAACCGACATCGCTCGCCACGCGGTTTACAGTTACCCCATGAACTCCATGGCAAACGGTGTAAACTTTCCTGGTGAATCTCCATGGGCGAGTATGGTGATTCTTGAAGGTCCAGCGGCCGATGCCTTCGACGGTAGAGATAACAACTGGGATGGATGCGTGGATGGCATCTCCGATCAAGTTGGAAACTGTATTTCCGAGGATCCTTCCAACGGAATCGTAGAGCCCATCACCATGATGCGCTCCATGAGCTTCACCAACACCTTTGGTCAACATAATTCGAACCCAAATCTCGACATCCATTTTCGCAATTACCTCCGCGGAAGATGGCGAGATGAGACGCACATCTTAATCGAAAATGCGAGTGGTTTTGGGTCAACCTCAAATGGTGACGGCCATAACCCGAGTGCCGCAATGGGTATTTCACACTATGTTTTCCCAGGGAATACAGCTTCGCCAGATCTGCTTTCACTTCCTTCTAACCCGGTTAACTTCTTCGAATCGCCCGCAGATGCGGAAGACAAGCGCGTGGTCGCTTCAATGGGGACATTCACTTGGGAACCGAACGAAAAAATCACCCTAAAGTATGCCAGCGTTTGGGGGCGAGAAGACACATCTGCCTTCGACAATATTCTCGACAGCATTGGTGCCGATATCGATAAACTCTTCCTGGCCTACAACACAATTGGGCAATCTGAGAATTCTGCCCGCACTCAACAGTTGGTTGTAGGTCAGGATTTACAATTCTTATATGTTGAAAACCCTCATGACAGAGCCTTTGAGCTCGAAGTCATGGATCTTACTGGGAGGACGGTTGCGACTGGTCATGTAGGTGCATTTGGCCAAACGCAACTCCCGATTTCGGGACTCCCTCCAGGCGTTTATGTCTTGCGCACACCGGAATCAAATTTCTCCATTAAATGGATGAAACGGCCATAGAATGGAACGCGATTCCGCGCCTGCTGAATGGACCTCCCGTCAAACGGAGGTCCTTTCTTTTTTATACCCCAATTCGAGAAGCATGACATCCGTCATATTTGCCCGCATGCAAATGGCTAACTTTGCCCGCAAAGAATCTCTGACCCATGCTATACCATAAATTAGGTAAGATTCCACATAAGCGTCACACGGTGTTTAAGAAACCCGACGGTGGACTTTACTACGAACAATTGTTTGGAACCGAAGGATTCAGCGGTGTATCATCTTTGCTTTACCACGTGCACCGTCCTACGATGATCAAACAAATTGGCGAGGCCAAGAACGTAGCTCCCGAAGCTGCTATCGATAAGAACATCACCTCGCGCATGCTTCGCGGATGGGATGTAACTCCCGCTGACGATTTTCTCGAAAGTCGGAAGATTGTTCTCTTCAACAACGATCTAAACATCACTCTCGCAGCTCCCAAAAAGGGAATGAGCGATTACTTCTACAAGAATGCGGATGCCGACGAAGTGATCTTCGTGCACAAAGGCAAAGGAAAGATTCGCACCATGCTCGGTAACCTCGAATTCGGTTATGCCGATTACATCGTCGTTCCACGCGGTATGATTTACCAAATTGAGTTTGAAACGGAAGACAACCGTCTACTCATAACCGAGAGTTTCTCGCCCATCGTTACCCCGAAGAGATACCGCAATAACTTCGGACAGCTTCTCGAACACAGCCCGTTCTGTGAACGCGATTTCCGCCTTCCAAATGAGCTTGAAACTCATGATGAACTCGGTGAGTTCCGCATGTTTATTCGCAAGGAGAATGTAATGCACGAGGTTGTTTACGGTTCGCATCCATTCGACGTTGTAGGATGGGATGGTTATAACTTCCCGTACATCTTCTCAGCCCTCGATTTTGAACCTATCACAGGCCGTGTTCACCAACCGCCTCCGGTTCACCAAACTTTTGAAGGTTGGAACTTCGTAATCTGCACATTCGCACCGCGTATGTACGATTACCACCCAGAAGCTATTCCTGCACCGTACAATCACAGCAACATCGATAGCGATGAGGTGCTGTACTATGTGGATGGCGATTTTATGTCGAGAAACCACGTGGAGAAAGGCTTTATTTCCCTTCACCCCGCAGGCATTCCGCACGGTCCGCACCCAGGTGCTTATGAGCGCAGTATTGGTCAGACCGAAACACAGGAACTCGCTGTGATGATTGACACCTTCAAGCCGTTGCGCATTACGGCCGAAGCGCTCAACATTGGAGAGAATGACTATTGGAAGTCGTGGCTAGAATAGGCCACGGCATCTTTGTACCTTTGAACGAAATTTAGAAAAGGCTCAAAACTTTGAATATGGCTACAGATACTACCAGTTTGAAATTGGAGAAAATCTTCACAGATGCCGAAGACTTTCTTCCGCTCAACGGAACCGACCACGTAGAACTCTTCGTGGGAAACGCCAAGCAAGCAGCACACTTCTATAAAACAGCATTCGGATTTCAGGGTGTGGCTTACGCTGGACTCGAAACCGGAATGAAGGACCGTACAAGCTACGTTCTTCAACAAGGCAAAATTCGCCTAGTTCTTACCTCGCCTATGAGCGCCGATGGCCCGATCAACGAGCACATCAACAAGCACGGCGACGGGGTGAAGAACGTTGCCCTCTGGGTAGACGATGCTGTGAAGAGCTTCGAAACTACAACCGGCCGTGGCGCTGAGGTTGCTTTCGAACCAAAAACCATCGAAGACGAAAACGGAAAGGTTGTTATTTCTGGAATCAAAACGTACGGTGAAACGGTTCACGTATTTGTTGACAGAAGCGAGTATGACGGTCCGTTTATGCCAGGATACCGCGCATGGGATAGCCACTACAAGCCAGAAGATACAGGCTTGAAGTACATCGACCATATGGTTGGTAACGTAGGTTGGGGCGAGATGAACAAGTGGGTTGAATTCTACGCGAAAGTGATGGGATTTGCGCAGTTGATTTCATTCGACGACAAAGACATTTCTACCGAGTACACGGCTTTGATGTCAAAAGTGATGACCAACGGAAACGGTCGCATCAAGTTCCCAATCAACGAACCAGCAGAAGGAAAGAAGAAGAGCCAAATCGAAGAATACATCGATTTCTATAACGGTGCAGGTGTTCAGCACATCGCAGTAGCTACTGATGACATCATCAAAACGGTTTCTGCTATGAAAGACCGCGGCGTTGAGTTCTTGTACGTTCCAGATAACTACTACGAAGATCTTCTTGAACGCGTCGGTGATATCGACGAAGACATCGCAATTCTGCGTGAACACGGCATTTTGGTTGATCGTGACGAAGAAGGCTACCTGCTTCAACTCTTCACAAAACCAGTTGCTGATCGTCCAACTCTATTCTTCGAAATCATCCAACGTAAAGGAGCTCAAAGCTTCGGTAAAGGAAACTTCAAGGCGTTGTTTGAAGCAATCGAAAGAGAGCAGGATAATAGAGGAACGCTCTAGAGGTGTTGGAGGGTTAGAGGTATTGGAGGGTTAGAGGGTTAGAGGGTTGGACTCTTGGACTCTTGGACTGATGATCCGACCAAAAGGGAGGAATCCCGAGAGGCGCAGCCGACTCGGGAGAGGGTCAGACCTACTTCCGCTTCTCTACAGCACCTCAAGTTAGATATAGGAAGGCCTGCCGGTTTACGGTGGGTCTTTTTTTGTGATTTTATGGGGCGCTGCGCGCAAGAAACTGCGTTTAAGGTGCTTCGCACAAGACACTGCGTGTAAGGCGCTTTGCGCAAGAAACTGCGTTAAGGTGCTTCGCACAAAACACTTCGTGTAAGACGCTACGCGTAAGGCTCGTGGAGCAAGGCGCTTCGCGCAAGACGCTATGCGTAAGGATGGCGTTTGTCTTGCCGAAGGATGAGGCCTTTTCAAAGCTTAAAAAGCGCAGAACTTGCTGAGGTACGAGGCCTTAGAAGCTGCGTGTAAGATACTACGCGTGAGGTGCTTTGAGCAAGGGGGAGGCGTTGCTTGCCGAGGTACGAGGCCCTTTATTCGCCGTAAGGCGAAGAACCTTTTCCCGCGTGAGCGGGATCCTTTTGCTTCGCAGAAGCAATCTTAACAGGGTTTACTATACCTCTTCTTCGTCCTTCCCTCCTTCGCCCACTGCTTTCGAATCACTTCCTGCTCTTCTTCTGGGAGGTGGATGATATCCTGACATTCATTCGAGCATGTGCCTTCGTTTTCTGCAGCGCACTCTTCACATTGAATGAATAGTAGGTTGCAAGCAACGTTTTTACAGTTGGTGTGGGTGTCGCTAGGCTTGCCACATTGGTGACATTTTGAGATCACTTCTTCCGAGATATGCTCTCCCAAGCGATCGTCGAAAACGAAGTTTTTGCCACGGAATTTATTCGGAAGTTCTTGCTCCTTAATCTGACGCGCATAATCGATGATGCCACCGTGTAGCTGGTTCACGTTTTCAAATCCGTGATGCTTCAAATATGCAGAGGTCTTCTCACAACGGATGCCACCTGTACAGTAGAGCAATATTGGCTTGTCTTCCTGACCTTTTAACTTGTCGAGCACTTCCGGAAGCTCTTCGCGGAAGGTTTCCGCATCAGGAAGAACGGCGCCTTCAAAGTGACCAATCTCCGTTTCGTAGTGGTTACGCATATCAACCACGATCGATTCACCCGACTCCATGAGCTCATTCCATTCTTGAGCGGTCAAATGTCGACCCACGTTCGTAACGTCATATTCGGTCTCTGGAAGTCCGTCGGCCACAATTTGATTTCGAACCTTTACCGCGAGCTTGAGGAAAGACTTTCCATCATCCTCAACTGCGATTTTGAAAGGCACATTGGCAAACTGTTCGATAGCGTAAAGCTGTTTTACAAATGCTTCCCAGTTGTGCTCAGGTACGTTCATTTGCGCATTGATTCCCTCGCGTGCGATGTATATCCGACCTAAACAATTCAAGTCGTCCCACATGGCATACAAACGGTCGCGCATTTCCTCAACATTCTCAATAATCACATAACGGTAGAAAGAAACAGTTCTGCGAGTAAAGTCCTCAGCGTCAAGACGCTTCTGTAGCTCCTCTCGGTCGTACTTGTTGTACAGTGCTCTTTTGGGTTGTTTGCGTGATTCTTCCATGACATCCTGAATTTCAGGGTGCAAAGGTACGCCGATTTCATCGGAAAACACTGATGAAAGTCATGTTGCAAGTTCTGCTAGGCTTCTATACCGAGGTGTTGGGATGCAACCGAAGTTGAATATCTTTGCCCCGCTTAACCCCTTATTAGTATGAAGGAAGTAATTCTCGTTCTTGGCGCTTCTGGCCAGATTGGTACCGAACTCGTGATGAACCTTCGCGAGACGTATGGCAACGCAAATGTTGTTGCATCCGACATCAAAGATGCCCATCCAGATGTGATGGAGTCTGGTCCCTTTGAGGAAATTAATGTCATGGACGGGAACCGAATTGCGGAGGTGGTTAAGAAACACGGGGTAACCCAAGTGTATCACCTCGTAGCAATGCTCTCTGCCACAGCTGAACGCATGCCCGAAAAGGGGTGGGCGCTTAATATGGATAGCCTTTTTCACGTGTTGAACCTCGCAAAGGACGGAGCCATCAAGAAGGTGTATTGGCCAAGTTCTATTGCTTGCTTCGGACCTAATACGCCGAAGATGAACACGCCTCAGGAGACCATCATGGAGCCTTCTACAGTTTACGGTATCTCGAAACAAGCGGGAGAGCAGTGGTGTAATTACTACTTCAACAAGTATAATGTTGATGTTCGCTCTATTCGATACCCAGGAATCATTTCATGGAAAAGCGAACCAGGCGGCGGAACAACTGATTACGCGGTGGAAATTTATTACGAAGCCCTCAAGCAAGGGAAGTACACGAGTTTCCTCGACAAGGGTACAATGCTTCCAATGATGTACATGCCAGATGCAATTCGTGCCACTGTTGGATTGATGGATGCTCCCGCCGATCAAGTAAAGGTTCGCACGAGCTACAATCTGGCCGGTATTTCCTTCGCTCCAGAGCATGTGGCGGAATCCATTCAAAAGATAATGCCCGATTTCAAGCTTGATTTTGCTCCTGATTTCCGTCAAGCCATCGCTGATTCCTGGCCTAGTATTATCGACGATTCACGCGCCCGCGAAGATTGGGGATGGAAACATGAGTTCGACCTCGACCGAATGACCGAGGACATGCTCACTAACCTAAAAGTGAAGTTGGGTTTATAACCTAGCGCTCAATTACGGCTTCAATAGTGGCGTTGAAACTCTGACCCCCAAAGTCCAATTCTTGCTTGGAACGGAGAATCATTCTGTTGTCTGTCCAGCTTAGAATGCCGTAACTAGTGGTTTGTCCATCTTCGGTAACGAAGAGTGAATCTCGACCCTGAAGTTCCCAAGTGCCTCGACCTGCCTGCTGATACGGGATTTCAAATTCCTGAATCGCACTTACCGTGATGGTCGCCGATGCGTCGTACTCAACTTCATCGGGATTCATTTCAAAATCGAAATAACTACCCTGGTCGATATCGGCATTTGTTGTTACAAACGGAATAGACTGTCCCATAAAAGAGATTACCCCATTTGCATCAATATCGGTGAGTTCCCAATTGCCCGAAAGCTTTTCACGATTAGAAGGAGTGCTTGGCTCGGGGTCATCTTTCTTACATGAAGAGGCCACGATGACTAGCGAAAAGGCGAGTAACTTGAGAGATAGGGTTTTCATAGCGGGTCGTTTAATGCTTCAAATTTAGCTATTTAGGAGCTACACGGACTTTTTTCTGAGTTCAAAAACAGTTACCTCAGGCCAAATTCCTGTCCGACCTGGATATGCGAGATATCCAAAGCCTCGATTCACGTACAAGTACTTCCCGTTTTCCTCGTAAAGTCCAGCCCACTTCGGGTAACGAAAACTTATGGGACTCCATTTTATGAAGCCCGGAATTTCTATCCCAAACTGCATTCCATGCGTATGGCCTGAAAGTGTGAGATGTACCTTCTTCTTGTGGGTCTTTACATGCTTATCGAAATGAGTTGGGTCGTGACTCATCAATATTTTGAATGAGTCATCTTCCAAACCTTCCGTCGCCTTGTCAAGGTCCCCTTCCTGGTGGAATCCTTCGCCCCAATTTTCTACGCCAACAAGGTCGAAGGTCTGACCATCCTTTTCGATTTTCACCGACTCGTTTCGAAGGTTGCGGAAGCCAATTTCATTTTCCTGAATTTCTACAAGCCTATCCGTATCCACTTTGGCGAGGTATTTCTGCTCATCTTCATCCTCGCTCCAAGTTCGGTAGGTTCCGTAGTCGTGGTTGCCCAATACGGCGAACTGACCGTACGGTGCGCGAATCTCTTTCAATACATCTACCCAAGCTACCACTTCCTCCGATCGATTGTTAACCATATCTCCCGTAAACAGGAATAGATCCGTGTTCTGCGCCTTGATCAGGTCGATTCCATATTGAATCTTCTCGCGATTGTCGAAAGAACCCGAGTGGATATCACTCACCTGAGTAATGGTAAACCCGTCAAAGGCCTCGGGTAAATCCTCAAAAAAGAGCGTCTTTTTGATGACGCGAAAGTTGTACTTCCCCTTCCAAATTCCGTGAACAACACCGGCGAGAGGAACTGCGGCCAATCCGAGCGCCACATTGTGAATGAATCGCCTACGACCTGGGACGAACTGTTCACCTACCTCTCTGCGTTCCGTGTGAAAGATTCTGCGATAAAGCCCAATTGGAAGTCGGATGATGTCCTCCGGAATCAAGAAGGCTAACACCACGAATTTTGGCATGTACCACAACATGATAATCGACATGAAGCCATTCAAAACCTTCCTGCTTTCGTTGGCAGAATCGAAGGTGAGGACAGAAAGTATCATGTACACGTATGCCGAAATGGAGATTGCCCAATACAAGCGACGGACCCACTTTTTGGAAGATGCTGTTTTTACGCTTTGGTACACGTAAAGATCCATCAAACCAAAGATGATAAGGGATATGGAAAAGAAGATGATGAAATTCACAATGCTGCTAATTGCTTGGGTGTGAACGCGAATTTAGTGCAATTGTTTGCGCTTTACGCCGTTCCATAGGGCAACTCGCGATAAACACGTATTTTTCGGACATGCGTCGACCAGATATCCACAGGAATAAAAACGCCTGGAAGCTCATTCTCTTTCTTTGTGCCTTGCTCATAGGTGCCGGAACGCTACTTTACACTGAATCTTTTTTGAGTGAACTCCGAAAAGGAGAAGAGCGGTCGGTGAAAATATGGGCGAATGCAGTACAACTATTTGGCTCTGATGCTGCCACTGGTGACCTTACATTGTATGGGATGATTATGGAAGGGAATACTACTATTCCTATTATTCTCACAGATCAGGATGGTCATATCATCGCAAAACGTAACATCAACCAGGAGAAAGCTGCTAGGCCAGGCTACTTGGAAGCTTTGATACCTAGAATGGCGGAGGAAAATGAACCCATCGTCATTGAATTTGCCGAAGGGAAAAAGAACATTGTCTATTACCAAGAATCCATCCTCCTCAAAAAGCTTCGAATCTACCCTTGGGTACTGCTCGGTGTGATAGCAGTGTTTGTCGGCATTGCATATGCCGCATTTAGTTCCGCTCGCCGCAGCGAACAAGAGCGGGTTTGGAGTGGGATGGCGAAGGAAACCGCCCACCAAATTGGAACACCGCTCTCATCTATGTTGGGCTGGATCGAGCTACTAAGAGCTCAAGGGGTCGACGAAACCGCGCTGAATGAGATGCTTAAGGATGTAGACCGACTTGAAACGATCACCGCGCGGTTTAGTAAAATCGGCTCCATTCCAGAGCTAAAGAATGAAGACCTCATCGATTGCTTGAAAGAATCACTCGATTACCTGCGCTCAAGAACGAGTAAGAAGATTGATATCAATCTATCCGTGCCAGAAGGCGAAATCGTCCTTCCGATTAACCGTCAGCTTTTTAGTTGGGTAATCGAAAACCTCATTCGAAATGCCGTTGATGCCATCGAAGGTGCCGGTCAGGTTGATATCTCACTCGAAGAGGCCGGAAGAAGCATGAAAATCGATGTTCGAGATACCGGAAAAGGACTTCCGAGGAATCAGTATAAAGCCATATTCCGTCCGGGTTTCACCACTAAGCAGCGTGGCTGGGGATTGGGGCTTAGCTTGGCGCAGAGAATCATTGAGGATTACCACGATGGGCGAATTTTCGTGGTGAAGTCTGAACCTGGAGCTGGAACTACCTTTAGAATTCTTCTCCCAATCGCATCTTGATGAGCGGAATCTATTTACACATTCCCTTTTGCAGAAAGGCGTGCCATTATTGCGACTTTCATTTCAGCACATCCTTTAAAACATACGATGCTGTAGTTGCCGGAATGAAGCGTGAAATTGAGCATTGGGCAGCCGCATGGCCCGCGCCTATTCAAACGATCTATTTTGGCGGCGGCACTCCGAGTACATTGGAGTTGTCTGACCTACAATCTATCCTCGAATTGATTCGAGCAAAGTTTGACGTTGAACCCGCGGCTGAGATAACCATAGAGGTGAATCCGGAAGATGTAAACGAAGCTCAGCTAGAAGGATGGCTCAGTTTAGGTGTGAATCGATTGAGCATGGGCGTTCAATCGTTTTTTGAAGACGAATTGATGTGGATGAATAGAAATCACACCGCATCAAAATCTGTAGAGTCTATTCGCCTCGCGCAAAAAGTAGGATTTGAGAACATTACTATCGACCTGATTTATGGCGTTCCCGTTTCGAGTACGAGCAGGTGGAAAGACAACGTACAAATGGCCATCGATGCCGGAATCCCACACGTTTCAGCCTATGCGCTTACGGTTGAAGAGAAAACGGCATTAGCACATGCCATAGAGAAGGGCAGAACCCAACAGCCCGATGAAGAAGTGGCTCACCAGCAGTTTCTCATTTTGAGAGAGATGCTCATAGGTGCCGGATACGACCACTATGAGATTTCGAATTTTGGGAAGCCTGGCTGGCGAAGCGTCCACAATAGCAATTACTGGAAAGGAGTTCCCTACCTCGGTATTGGTCCAGGGGCGCATAGCTTCGATGGCGACCTCAGGAGGTGGAACGTAAGAAACAACGCCCTTTACGGACAAAGAGTGGGGAGTGGAGAAGGTTGGTTCGAAACCGAACGGTTGACTGTGCGGGATCGATACAATGAATGGATGATGATTCAACTGCGCAGGGCTGAAGGCATTTCTTTAGAAGAAGTTTCAGTTCGCTTCGGGGAACGATATAAGTCACTATTTTTAAGTGCTGCCGAAAGCTTGGTTGATAAGAACTATGTGAAGTGGGAAGGTGACCGATTAGTGCTCACCGAAAATGGTATGTTTTTGGCGGACGGAATCACCGTTGAACTCATGGACGCATGAAAACTTGGCTTCTCGCTTTACCATTGCTAACTGCCTGCACGCTTAACACGGAAAATACCAACCGCATGACTGCCCAGATCATCAAGGACAATGTTGTTTACGATATCGACTTCCACACGTTTCACGACCTTTCGGTTCCAATCGATACATCAGGGCCGAGAGCGTGGTATCTCGATCATGCCGAAATTGAGGCCGTACGAGATGAGAACTGGGTGGGCGTAGTGGCTGAAGGAGGGTCTGTGAACTTCAGAAACATCGCTTTCAACCCTCACAGCCATGGAACCCATACAGAGGGACCTGGACACGTAGAGCCTACCGTACATTCCATCGACCGAGCAGTGAACTCCTATCACGTGTTGGCTCGTGTAATCACAGTACTGCCTCGCGAACTCGAAAATGGCGACCACGTCATTTATTGGGATATGCTCGAGGAAGCAGTTGTGAATAATCGTCCAGAGGCCGTAGTTCTAAGAACAAGCACGGAAGACCGCAGGCACAAGAATTGGTCGAATACCAATCCTCCCTATATCGACGCCATTGCTGCCAAGGAGTTGGCCAACCACGGCGTTTTACATTTGCTAATCGACTTGCCTTCCGTAGATCGCGAGATGGACGAAGGCAAGCTTGCCGCTCATAAGGCGTTCTGGAATATTCCAGATGAAGTTCGCATGAACGCTACCATTACCGAATTGATTCATGTACCCGCAGAGGTGCAAGACGACACCTATCTCCTCAACCTTCAAATAGGTCCGTTTGAAAACGATGCGGCACCAAGCCGCCCTGTGCTTTACCCTTTACAAAAACGTTAACCATGAGGAGACCAACCTTATACCTGACCCTCCTTTTCTTCGCGCTTTCATTCTGCTCATTCGCACAATCCATCACAGGAGTTGTGGTAGATGATGAAACAGGAAACAGCATCCCCTATGCGGCCATCATAATCAACGATCAGAATAGAGGAACTACGACAGACGCCGATGGAAAATTTGAAATCAAATCGACGGATGATATCTCGTATTTCCGTGTGCGTGCGTTTGGCTACACCAGTAAGCGATTTGATTATTCCGGTGAGGCTGAGTTGAGGTTTGAGTTGCGCTCATCCGACAATGTCATCGGCGAGGTAGAAGTTTTAGCAGGAGAGAATCCGCTACACCGCATCATCAGAAACGTAATTGACAATCGGAATTACAACAATCCAACTTCGTTAGACGCCTTCTCCTATGAAACCTACTCGAAGTTTGTTTTTACGTTGATGAGCGATTCTCTAGCTCCGGATTTCGACACCATTTATGCACCTCTGGATACAGGAAACCTTCAGCTGGGGGTCAACAAGGACAGTATTTTGAAGATTGACTCGAGCGGTTATCGAACGCGGAAGTTCATGGAATCTCAGCACTTGTTCCTAATGGAATCGGTGACAGAGAGAAAGTATGCGTCCCCAAGGGATAATGAGAAGGTATTGGCGACGCGGATTTCTGGACTTCAAACACCACTTTTCGTGCTGCTCGCTACCGAAATGCAGTCCTTCAGTTTCTACGATAACTACATCAAAATACTAGGATCCGAAAGGGTGAACCCCGTAGCTCCTGGAGCCATTGGCAGATATGTGTATTCTCCATTGGATACAATTCTAGAAGGTCAAGACACCGTTTTTGTCATCCAGTATTTCCCTGAACCTGGCCACAGTTTCAAAGGAATCGACGGGGAGTTGTATGTGACAACCGACAATTGGGCCGTAAGGCGAGTGATTGCACGCCCGACCAATCAAGATTTATTGGGAATCGACCTGGGGGATGACGGAGTATTTGGTGTTGAAATCCAACAATTCTACGAGAAGAAATCAAACCGATGGTTCCCTCAGGAGTTGCATATGGACTTTAGGAGATTTGAGTCGGATGAAAACGGAGTGTCTTCCGCCGTTGCCGTATCAACTTCCGGAGGTAGCGAGTTGGTTGGAATCGGAAGAACGAAGCTTCAGAATATTCAAATCAACCCCGAATTGAGATCTCGGGACATTCACAGGATTTCGGTTGAAATTGACCCGAATGCGGCGGATAGAGACGAAGAGTTTTGGAATAAGTACCGAGGAGAGAGCTTAACTGAAAAGGAGACTCGAACATACGAGGTACTAGACAGTATTGGTGAGGAGTTCAACATCGATCAAAGGTTGAAATGGCTGCTTGCATTGAGTACCGGTAAAATTCGCTGGGGGTATTTCGATTTCAACATAGACCAAATCATGCGGTACAACGTGTACGAAGGATTCCGATTGGGAGTAGGGCTGCAAACTAGTCCCAAGCTGAGCGAGCACTTTTCTGTCGGTGGTAAAGTGGCCTATGGCTTTGGAGATGGGGTTTGGAAATACGGTTATTTCGGAGAGATATATTTCGACAGAGTATCGGAGACGAAGCTTTATGGAGGCTACGACTTCGACATCTTTGAAACGGGCGGCACGCGCTACAACCTCCAACGAAAAACCATTTTCACGAATTCGGATTATCGATTCCTCTTCATTCCAACCTTTGATGAGGTGAGCGATGTTTACTTTGGAATTTCACACCGAATCTGGCCAAACTGGAGAGCAGATGTGAGTTTCCATCGACAGAATAGATTTACGTCGGGCGATTATCAATACCGCTACACATCGGAGGATGTAGATATCGCTTTGAATGGCTTCAACGTTGCTTTCGCGCGATTGGAAATGGAGTATGCTCCAAATGACAGATACATTTCGGGTCCGTTTGGGCTGCGTGCACTTGAAACGACCTATCCTCGATTCAGAATTGCGTACGAAGAGAGCTTCGACGGTATGTTCGACAGAAACTTTCCTTTCCGTAGAATTGACGTGAAGGCTGCACACCAAATCAAGCGAGTGTATACAGGAACTACAACCTTCACGCTCACCGGATCTTACATCCAAGGCGATGTGCCATATTCTTTCCTAGCAGGTCCGGATGCAAATGCGAGTGGCCCACTTGGCAAATTCGATCTGGCAAATTCACTAGCCACCCTTCGCGGTTTTGAAACCATGCCGTTCAACACTTTTGCGGCTAATCAATACGTTGCGATCGATGTGCGTCACAGTTTTGAGGATCGCCTGCTCGATCTTTGGGGTTGGAAGCCGGTAATTGATGTGATGTACCGATCAACCTATGGTGAACTGAATGATGCGGAACGTCACTTGGGTCTGAACCTCCAGGGCTTTGAGAATATTTACCACGAAGCGGGACTTGAAATCAACAAGATATTCGGCAGTTTGGGAGTTGGTTTCTACCAAAGATTTGGCCCGTATTACACTGGTGAGTACTCAGATAACTTTGCATTTAAGTTGAGTCTACGTACCGCGTTCTAACAGGTATTTGAATTTAGCTACCTTTGCTTCCGACAGCCCCAATCGGCCATGTGGACAACTATAGCTCGACTTATACTTCGCCGCAAACTTGAACTGTTAAGCCTGGTCGTTTTGGCTACGGCGTTCATGGGCTACATGGCTCTGGATGTAAAAATTTCCTATAAATTTTCGAGGATTCTGCCCGTAACCGACCCTATTAGCGTCGCTTATGATGATTTCCGTACGGAATTTGGAGAGGCGGGAAATGCCATTGTTCTGGGAGCCAGTTCAAAGAATTTTTGGACTCCGGAAGGCCTCGCCGCTTGGCAGCAATTGGCCGATTCGCTGATCAAAATTAATGGGGTTGAAAACATACTGGGAGTAACTTCGGCGTATAACCTCACAGTAGATGAAGGGAAGGGCGAGTTTGTGCCGGTTTCCCTCATGAAAGTTCTTCCATCCACCCAAGAAAAGGTTGATTCCATTCGCGCCATTTTCGCCGGCTTGCCTTTTTACCGAGGGGTGCTGTATGATGATAAGGAAGAAGTGGAGCTCATGGTCGCTCGTATTCGCGAAGACCAGCTTTACAACGCGAATATTATACGAATTGTAGAAGAAGTTAAGCAGGTAACTGCGGCTTACGAAGAAATGACTGGAACGCAGATTCGTGTTTCAGGATTGCCGTACATCCGCATGGCCAACACCAAAAAGGTGGAACGCGAAGTGTACTTGTTCATCTTCCTAACGATTGCGGTAACAGCCATCATTCTACTTTTCTTTTTGAAGAGTATTAGGGCCACAGGAATATCACTGATAGTGGTTGTTTTGGGAGTGATTTGGTCGTTCGGCCTGATCTCCTCCTTCGGATACGAGATATCTCTACTAAGCTCGCTTATTCCGCCTTTGGTGATAGTGATTGGCGTTCCGAATGCCATCTTTCTCATCAATAAATACCACGCTGAATATCGCCTGCACGGAAATAAAATTCTCGCTCTGCAGCGGGTTATTCGCAAAATCGGAAATGTTACCCTCCTTACGAATACTACTACCGCTTTGGGCTTTGCGGCCTTTATCTTAACTGACAGTATTACACTGGTTCAGTTTGGGGTAGTTGCCTCGGTGAACATCCTTGTGGTGTTCTGCTTGAGCCTGATCATCATCCCGATTGTTTACACCTACTTGACTCCTCCAAAAGAGCGTCACTACAAGCATTTGGATCAGCGTTGGGTATTGGGTATGGTGAAGTTTCTCCAGAATTCAGTCGTACACCGTCGTAAGTACATTTATGCGCTGACCGTCGTAATTGTAGGCTCGGGTATTTGGGGGATGGTTCAGATTCACACAACGGGAAGTTTGACCGAAGACTTTGGGGAGAACGATCCGTTATATCTCGACTTGAAGTTCCTCGAAAGTAAGTTTCATGGGGTAGTTCCGATGGAAATCATCATCGACACCAAGGAGGATAATGGAGTGGAAAGAGCCTCGTTCTTGAGAGACTTAAGTGACTTGCAGGCATCGCTTGACAGTCTGCCACAAACCTCTCGCTCCCTGTCCATTGCCGACTTTGTGAAGTTTAGCCGCCAGGCATTCATGGGCGGAAATGCCAGCATGTACTCCTTACCTACAAGTCAGGAAAGGAGTTGGATTGTGCAATATTTGCCGGATGACCAGACGGACAATGAACTTCTGAGAAGTTTGGTTGACTCTACAGGTTCGAAAGCGCGAATTACGCTTCAGGTTCCCGACTTACCGACCCCAGAAATGGAACTTTTGCTGGCAGAGGTTGAGGAGCGATTGGATTGGTACTTCCCATCGGATTACTACGAAACTACGGTGACGGGCGCCAGCGTAGTCTTCTTAGCTGGCACAGAATACCTCATCAAGAACTTGATTCTAAGTTTGCTTTTAGCCATTGCGGTTATATCCATCATTATGGCCATCCTGTTTGGCTCGGCGAGAATGGTGATTATATCCATCGTACCCAACTTGATTCCATTATTGATGACGGCTGGTTTGATGGGCTTCTTGGGAATTCCGCTTAAGCCGAGTACAATTCTCGTCTTCTCTATTGCCTTCGGTATTTCGGTTGATGACACATTGCACTTCCTCGCGAAGTATCGTCAGGAACTGAAAACCAACGGCTGGAAGATTGGCAAGGCGGTATTATCCGCTATACATGAAACGGGAATCAGCATGTTCTACACGAGCATGGTTCTCTTCTTTGGATTTAGCATGTTCATTGCCTCAGATTTTGGAGGCACCGTATCATTGGGTATTTTGGTTTCCCTTACCTTGTTCTTTGCAATGTTTGCGAACTTGCTCATACTTCCTGCGTTCTTAATGAGCGTTGAAAAATGGGTGAACGCCAAATCATTCAACGAGAACATCATCGAGGTTTACGAAGGCTTTGATGACGAGGATGAAGAAGAGGAGACTGAAAAAACCGAATCATGAAAGGAATTATCCTAGCCGGAGGCTCTGGCACAAGATTGCATCCACTGACGCTCGCGGTGAGTAAGCAGTTGATGCCCGTGTACGACAAACCGATGATTTATTATCCGCTTAGCACGCTTATGCAAGCGGGAATTAAAGACATCCTCATCATTACCACTCCGCATGACATGCCGCTCTTCCAGAAATTGTTGGGAGATGGAAGCAGGATCGGCTGTAATTTCCAATATACCGTCCAGCACGAACCAAATGGTCTCGCACAAGCCTTTGTTTTGGGCGAGGAGTTCATTGGTGATGATGATGTAGCCCTCATTCTCGGTGACAACATCTTTTATGGAACCCAAATGGGCAATTTGCTTCGCAGCAGTGCCAATCCGGATGGCGGGGTAGTTTTCGCATATCGTGTAAGCGATCCGGAGCGTTACGGCGTAGTAGAGTTCGATTCAGATTACAACGCCATTTCCATCGAAGAGAAACCTCAGAACCCAAAGTCGGACTTCGCGGTTCCGGGCCTATATTTCTACAATAAAGATGTAGTTGATATTGCGAAGAACTTGAAGCCCTCTGCTAGAGGTGAGTACGAGATTACGGATGTCAACAAAGAATATCTAAAGCGTGGCAACTTGAAAGTTGGCATTCTAGATAGAGGAACTGCTTGGCTAGATACGGGTACGTTCCACTCGCTTAATCAGGCAGCTCAGTTCGTTCAGGTAATCGAACATCGACAAGGATTAAAGATTGGGTGTATTGAAGAGGTGGCGTATGAAATGGGCTTCATCAATGCACAACAACTCGAAGAAATTGCCACCCCTCTTTTGAAAAGTGGATATGGTGAGTATTTGCTAAAACTTCTCCGATAGATGAGAGACCTCAAATCACTTCAAGAGCTTTTTATTGAGGCTATTGAAGGAAGAAACTTTGGAGAGAATCCAGCCAATTTATACGAACCGTTTCATTACATCTTGTCGCTCGGCGGTAAGCGATTGCGTCCTGTATTGACGCTCTTGGCGTGTGAGGCATTTGGAGCGAAGGCTGAGAAGGCGCTTGAGCCGGCCATTGGCATTGAATTGTTTCACAACTTTTCACTTATTCACGACGACATCATGGATGATGCCCCTCTGCGTAGAGGTAGGCAAACCGTACACGAAAGATGGGATTCAAACATTGGAATTCTTTCCGGAGACGCCATGCTCGTCAAGGCCTACCAATCCATTGGTCAGGTTGAGGACAATATCCTCCGTGAGGTAAACGACGTCTTCTCAAAAGCAGCCCTGGAGATCTGTGAAGGTCAGCAATGGGATATGGATTTTGAGACGCGAATGGATGTGACCGAAGATGAGTACATCCGAATGATTCAGTATAAGACTTCCGTGCTTCTTGGAGCCGCCTTACAAATTGGGGCACGCGTGGGGGGAGCTGATGATGTTGGAGCCGTTCAAGCGTATAACTTCGGTTTGAACTTGGGGACTGCGTTTCAGATTAAAGATGACTTGCTAGATGCTTTTGGCGACCCGCTGAAGTTTGGCAAGCAAGTAGGCGGTGATATTCGGTCGAACAAGAAGACCATCCTTCTCATTCATGCTTTGCAACACGCTAAAGGTGAAGAGAGAGATGAACTGCAAATGTGGCTTGATGAGGAGACTCGTATCGACCAAAAGGTGGAAGCCGTTAAGAAGCTCTTCAACGAAATAGGTTCAGTGCGTTACGCAGAACAGCGCATGGAAGCATACTATCGAATGGCGCTAAATGCGCTTGAAGAATGCGAGGCCCATGGTGCGAATATCTCGGAGATGAAAGCCTTTGCGGAGTATTTGTACACGCGAGACCATTGATCGATAATTATCTGAACAAACCTTAACTTTCCATAATGCGGAAAGTATGTTTCATTCTTTTGTTGATGAGTTTTGGCGCGACAGCCCTAGCTCAAAGCGACACGACCTTACCGGGTAGGAAGAACTACGTGACGTTCCGTATCCATCCAGCTCGTCTTCTTTATGGCTTCAATTCTGGTTTTGACTTCCGGATTGGGAAGAACGCCATGTTTGGTGTCTTGTATCAGTATCACGGTCGAGATTTCATCTCGCCAATTCGCACACTAGAAATCGACCTGCGTCCGTCGCAAGGTCATTTTTTGGCCGCTCAATTATATCTAGAAACACGAACCGTGATGTGGCATGGACCTAGAATTGCGGTGAAGGACATCACCTTTCCAACGAGTACCTACGGCGATGCGGATGACGCGGAAGGGACATATGAGCTGGCTAGAGATCAGCAGAACTGGTATGCTACTTATTCCTTTGGATTGAAGCGTATTGATCCGGGGTTCTACGTTTCGGCCAATGTCACAGCCGGACTTGTTTGGTTCAGGGCGAAGGATGTTTACAGGCTAGAGGGTGAGCAGAACTACAATGTCGTTGAAGCCAACCAAATTTACCCGCACATCCTGCTAGAGCTTGCTATTGGCTTCTCCATATGAGCGGCCTGATACATAGAAATCGACGAGAACTCCTTACGCGTCGCGAGGACGTGTTTCATGCATGGCTAGATCAGATTTCAAAGGATTTAGGCGAGCAGATCTTCGCGGATACAATTCCTAAAACTTGGGAGGAAGTCGTTCACGAGATTCAGAAATACCTTGCCAACACGTACCAAATTACGGCAGGTGAAATCCCCGAATTGCTTTACAGGATTGACCTTAGCGAAGCGAAGTTGCGGGAAGATATGGAACAGGGAGGTTGGTCTGATTGGTACGAACTCTTAGCCCACCGCATAGCCGAACGGGAGGCGCAAAAAGTCATCTTCAGATTTCAATACTCGGGAAAGCTTTAGAACATAAAGCTGATCCGGAACGTCCATGGTGAGAATGGATTCAGGCTTCTGTTTGGATCGTGAAGTACATCGTAAAGTGCCATCAGATACACGCCGCCTCCGGAGCCAATACGCTGAACGTACGCCGCGCCTAAACGGAGGGCAGGTACCCATTCGCGCTGGTATTCAAACTCTTGTGGGTTCCAAAGCTCAAGGTTCATCGCTTCGAATTCGCCGTGGAGGGCAAGCGGCAAGCCGATGGGAAGGTTGTACGTGCTGTAAACGTTACCGCCGTACAGTGAGAAACTCACTTCTGGAGAGCCGGGGTAGGAGATGTTTTCGGCGTATCGAACGTAGATGTAATTCACGCCAACACCGGCGATAAGGTCATTGGTGACGAGATATCCCACGCGAGGAGCGAGCTCCACATAGGTCACCGAACCGAAGCTGAGCTGTAGGCTTCCTCCATAAAGAAGCCGTTGTCCGAAACTTCTTCGACTTACATCTGTTGGGACATTGTTAGTAGTAGACTCTGCGGAAGTGGAAGCGGAGTCTGAAGAACTCGCGCTGCGTCGGCTCATTGGCTCATAGTACTGGGCGAATGAAAGGCTCGACAAGAGCACGAAAACGGTGGTAAAAATTCTCGACTTCATATTCGGTGAATATCAACGAAATTAAGGCTTTAAATGTGGAAACGAGAAACTGCCGTGCAAATTATTATTTGTAATTTTGGCGGAAATTTTTTGTAGAGAAATCCCATGGACAGATTCTCCTTCTTAGGTAGTGTACACATTGGTTTTATTGATGACCTGTACCAGAAGTACCTGAAGGACCCAGATTCAATCGAGCCGAGTTGGCGCGCCTTTTTCCAGGGGTATGACTTCTCAAAGGAAATGTATGGCGACGACCCAGTGGGTACGGTCGACCAGCAAGCTTTGGAAGACGTACGTCGCGAATTCCTCGTTTTGGACCTTATACAAGGTTACCGTACACGCGGTCACCTCTTCACAGAAACCAATCCCGTTCGTTCTCGTAGAAAGTACGAGCCTACGCTCGACATCGAGAACTTTGGCCTTGAGAAAGACGATCTCGATCGCGAGTTTCAGGCCGGAACAGAGGTTGGTCTTGAGGGCCCTGCTACACTTCGAACTATCGTTCAACACCTCCAGAACATGTACTGCCGTTCAATTGGCGTCGAGTACATGTACATCCGTAAGCCGGAAGTAACCTCTTGGATTAAGCAGTGGCTTCATCAGAATGAAAATTCAACCATCTTCTCAAAGCAGGAGAAGATGCGCATTCTACACAAGTTGAATGAAGCAGTTTCGTTTGAGGCGTTCCTGAATACCAAGTTCGTTGGTCAGAAGCGTTTCTCCATCGAAGGTGCTGAGTCGCTCATTCCCGCGCTTGATTTTGCCATCGAGTACGCTGCCGACCAAGGTGTAGAGGAGTTCGTTATGGGCATGGCTCACCGCGGTCGACTCAATGTGCTCTCTAACATCTTCGGAAAGCCGCGTAAGCAAATCTTCTCTGAGTTTGAGGGCAAGGCGTTTGTTGAAGATGAGTTTGACGGTGACGTGAAATATCACCTTGGCTATTCGACTATCAAACACCTTAAAGGGAAAGACGTAAAGCTGAACCTTTCGCCAAACCCATCTCACCTAGAGGCTGTAGACCCTGTGGTTGAAGGTATTTCGAGAGCGAAAATCAATAACGATTACGAAGGCGATAGCTCCAAGGTGATGCCTATCCTGATCCACGGTGACGCGGCAGTCGCTGCTCAGGGTGTGGTGTACGAAGTGGTTCAAATGGAAACTCTCAACGGTTATGGCACGGGTGGCACACTCCACATCGTTATCAATAACCAAGTTGGTTTCACAACGAACTACCTCGACGCACGAAGCAGTACCTACTGTACCGATATTGCAAAGGTGATTCTTGCACCTGTGCTTCACGTGAACGGTGACGATCCAGAAGCATTGGTTCACGCCATTCGCTTCGCAACGGAGTACCGTCAGAAGTTCAACAAAGACGTATTCATCGATCTCCTATGCTACCGAAAGTATGGTCACAACGAAGGTGACGAACCTCGTTTCACCCAGCCGCTGTTGTACAAAGAGATTTCGAAGCACCCGAATCCACGTGAGATCTACAGCAAGAAGCTAGAGGAATCGAATGACCTCGATGATTCTGCTTTGAGTGAAATGGAGTCGGAATTTAAGGCCATGCTCGAAGAAGATTTCGACGAGTCGAAGAAGATTGAGCGCAACTTTATCACTCCGTTTATGGACGATGAGTGGAAGGAGTTCCGCCAGTCGAAGCCAGAAGATTTCCACGTTTCGCCGAAGACTGGAGTAGAAGAGGAGGAGTTGAAAACGATTGCAGAGACAATCACTACGCTTCCTTCAGATCTCAAGTTTATCAAGAAGATTACACGCCTCTTTAAGGATCGACATAACCAAGTGTTTGAGCGCAACTCGCTTGATTGGGGTATGGGTGAATTGATGGCTTATGGTAGTCTGATTATGGAGGGCTTTAATGTTCGCATTTCGGGTGAAGATGTTGCCCGAGGTACCTTCTCTCACCGCCACGCAATTGTAAAGGTGGAAGACAGCGAGCAGGAAGTTTGCCGACTAAATGAAATACCAGGACGTGAGGGTCGCTTCGCGATTTATAACTCACTTCTTTCGGAATATGCCGTTCTCGGTTTCGATTACGGATACGCCATGGCTAGTCCAAAAACGCTAACCGTTTGGGAAGCTCAATTTGGTGACTTTGCCAATGGTGCACAGATTATTATCGACCAGTTTTTGTCGGCCGCTGAAGACAAATGGAAGGTTCAAAATGGCTTAGTACTTCTTCTGCCTCACGGTTATGAAGGTCAGGGTGCAGAGCACTCAAGTGCTCGTTTAGAGCGCTTCTTGCAGCTTTGTGCACAGTACAACATGCAGGTGGTGAATATTACTACGCCAGGAAACTTCTTCCACGCATTGCGTCGACAAATGCACCGACCGTTCCGCAAGCCACTCGTTGTGATGAGTCCAAAGAGCTTGCTTCGTCACCCTAAGGCCGTGTCGTCTTTGGAAGAAATGACGGGTGGTCAGTTTGAAGAAGTAATCGTAGACTCGCCGAACGAAGACTCGAGGATTGAGAAAATCGTCTTCTGTTCAGGTAAGCTTTATTATGATTTGCTCGCCGAGCGTGAAAGTCGTGAAGACAAGACCACGGCCATTGTGCGACTTGAGCAGCTTTACCCGCTTCCACAGAAGCAGATTGACGAAGTGCTCAATCGATTCTCGGGAGCGAAGAAAAAGATTTGGGCACAGGAAGAGCCGGCAAACATGGGTGCATGGACATTCATTTTGTGGTACTTCCCAGAGCGCCTAGAATTGTTCTCGCCGGCAGCAAGTGCTTCGCCGGCCGCAGGATCGTCAAAGACCGCTTTGGCGCGCCACCGTGAAATTGTAGAATCCGTTTTCAACGCATAAACAGACGTATAAGTCACTATTAAGATGATCGTAGAACTTAAAGTCCCATCTCCAGGAGAATCAATCACAGAGGTTGAAATTGCTGAATGGCTAGTGTCCTCTGGAGACTACGTGGAGAAAGATCAAGAAATTGCCGAAATCGATTCAGATAAGGCTACACTCGCGCTTCCATCTGAAGAGAGCGGGGTTATCGAAATTCTCGTTGGCGACGGCGAAGTGGTAGAAGTTGGTCAGGTTATCGCAAAGATTGATACCGACGCAGCTGCTCCGGAAGGCGGATCCAAGAAGGAAGGAAAGAAAGAAGAGAAGAGTGAATCGAAGAAAGAGGATAAGAAAGAGGAGGCTCCAAATCCTGGTCCGACTTCATCTTCTGATGATTCAAACAAAACATACGCAACGGGCACCCCATCCCCTGCGGCAAAGAAAATTCTCGACGAAAAGGGAATTGACGCCAAAGATGTGAAGGGCACCGGTAAAGATGGAAGAATCACGAAAGACGACGCTGTTAAAGCTGAGGTTTCTATGGGTTCTCCAGGAAACGGAAACCGCGGATCGGAACGCAAGCGCATGAGTGCACTTCGTCGCAAGTTGGCGCAACGCCTCGTTAGCGTGAAGAACGAAACAGCGATGTTGACCACCTTCAATGAGGTTGACATGAAGCCGATTTTTGATCTTCGCAACGAGTACAAGGAGGCATTTAAAGAGAAGTATGGTGTTGGACTCGGATTCATGAGTTTCTTCACACTTGCTTCGGTTTATGCCTTGCAAGAATTCCCGCAGGTGAATAGTATGATTGATGGTGACGAGCTAGTTACCTTCGATTATCAGGACATTTCTATCGCAGTTTCTGGTCCACGTGGATTGATGGTGCCAGTAATTCGCAATGCGGAGAACTTGAGCTTTGCAGGAGTTGAGAAAGAAGTGAAACGTTTGGCGCTTCGTGTTCGCGACAGCGAAATCACTGTGGATGAAATGACCGGCGGCACATTCACCATCACCAATGGCGGTGTCTTCGGCTCTATGTTGTCTACGCCAATTATCAACCCACCGCAGAGCGCAATTTTGGGAATGCACAACATTGTTGAGCGTCCGGTTGCTATCGACGGCAAGGTTGAGATTCGTCCGATTATGTACGTAGCCTTGAGTTACGACCACCGAGTAATTGACGGTCGTGAGTCGGTAGGATGTTTGGTGAAAATCAAGGAAGCGCTCGAGAATCCGGTTGAGATTTTGATGGGTGGTGATCCGAAGAAGACTTTGGGATTGTAAATTGGTTCCAAACTAGATATGAGAATCCTCGTCGGTAGACGGGGATTTTTTTTTTGGAGGGTTAGACTATTGGAGGGTCAGAGGGTTAGACTGTTGGACTGTCAGAGGGTTAGACGGAGGTGATGTCGTAGAAACGACCATTGGATCCAATTGGCTGACTCAGCATTTAAGTAAGAGAGATGCTGATAGTTCTTGCTGTATCGCAAGGCGAACTAATGTGGAGTAGTAGAGTGAGGGCTATCTAAAAAGCAGTAGGATTGAGCTTTTAATGATTTTTCAAGCCCCAAGCCTCAAGCCTCAAGTCTCAAGCCTATTGATGTCAACCTTTCAATACTAGCTTAACGTCCAACCCTCCAACTCGCTGACAGTCTGCTAGTTCATTTAACCCCCGCATTGGCTTAGACTCGCGGGATTTCCCCACAAGCCCCAAGCCTCAAGCCTATTTATGTAAACCTTTCAACTCTAGCCTAGCGTCCAACCCTCCAACCCTCTAACTCTCTAACCCTCTTTTCTCCGGAGGGGCTCCACCCCCGCCCCCTGTAGCGAAGTTCTAGATTTATAGGGATAACTATGGTCTGTTCAAGAGGACGAATCAGGGACATTTGGTTGACAAATGGTGGACATTTTCTCTAACCTGAAGATTCGTTTTGTTGTCTACGATGTGTCTTATTGAGAAACAGCAGAGGGGCCAATTACTGTATAACTTGAGACCGGGGAGGGGCTAATCAGCCCGTATGGAAAGAGCTGCTCAGCTGCTAGTTTCACAGCCCATCTGTGTAAACGTTTCTTAGAATTATTCGGACCTGATGATTTCTGTGTTTTCACTGAATTTCTGATTTGAGATTCGAGTCTAAACATTAAAGTAGCTCTACCTTGTCTTATTCAATGTTGTCCAATTAGACAACAAGATGTAAGTTTGTATGGGTAAAAGACAATTGTATTTCTACAAGAACTACTTCGAAGAGTTTTTCAGGGTCCAGTCGAAACGGGTCCGATACAAAGTTCTTTGGACATTGCGGATAGTTTCCGAATTGGAAAATGTTCCCGAGAAATATTTGAAGCGCCTCAGAGGCACATCTGGCATCTATGAGGTCCGAATCCGAGTTGGAACCAACATCTATCGCGTTTTCTGTTTTTTCGATAGAGATGACATTATCGTTGTAGGACATGGTTTTCAGAAGAAAGACCAGAAAGTGCCTAGGTCAGAAATCTTGAAGGCAGAAGAAGTAAAAAGAAAGTATTATGAAGAATATAAAGAAGGACCTAACCAGTCTAAATGATTTCATAGAACAGAATGTAGGTCCAGAAGGAACGATAGAGCGGGAAGAGTTCGAGACTGAGTATGACACCTTCAAACTTGGTGTATTGATACAGCAAGCGAGGGAGCGAAAAGGGCTCACTCAACAACAGTTGGCTGAACTAGCTGGTACTAATAAGTCGTACATTTCAAAATTAGAACACAACTTAAAGGATATCAGGTTCTCCACCTTGCAAAGAATAATCAATGAAGGACTGGGAGGGAAAATGGAGATCAGGTTAAAGTTCTAAGTTTGCCTCTCACTGTACATCTTCATCAAACGCTCTCATGAGAACGCTCTCAAAGGTCCTTTTGTCCATACCGTACCTCATTTATATGGGGTATGTGATCGTCTTCTTCAATCCACAAAAGTTAAACTGGGTATTTCCCGATATGCAGAGTTACAATCTGCAGATGTCTGTTTTAGCAGTTCTAATGCTCACTTCCCTTGGGATTCAACTGCGTATCCTATGGTCGTTTAAGAATATAGCCCGCAGCAAAAAAGTGAATTGGACCTGGTTGCAGTTTTTCTTTTCTGGTATCGTTGGACTGTTTTTTATTTGGAAGAAGTGGGAAGAGTTCGAGTTGCTAGACAAAGCGGCACAAGAGTCTTAATAAAACTGAACCGGCCATTAACTCAACTAATTGGCCGATTGTGATTTGTTGTGCCTCACCTCCAGCCCTCTGAGCCTCTCCCGAATCGGCTGCGCCTCTCGGGATGCTTCCTTTCAGTCAGCACATCAGTCTATTAGTCCGACCATCCAAAAGTCTATAAGTCCAAAGGTCCAAAGGTCCACGAGTCTCACCCCATCCAAACCAATTTCTTAACTTCTGCGTTTTATTTTTAATCGCTCATTCAAAAAAGACTTCCTCTTCTCAAAAGACCTAGTATGCTAAGAAAACTTCTTATCGCTCTAATTCTTCCAATTGGAGCATTCGCTCAGGTGTCAAAAGACTACCAAGGGCTTCTATGGAAAATTTCAGGTAACGGACTCGAAGAGCCTTCCTACCTCTATGGAACCATGCATGTGAGTAACCGCGTTGCGTTCCACCTAAGTGAAACTTTCTTCGACGCCATCGATAACGCCGATATCATCGCGCTCGAAACAAACCCAGAAATGTGGGTCGAAGAACTGACAAATTCTGCCCTCCATAACGATTACTACGAGATTCAAAGCAGATACAGCCGCTACAACATGCCGCTGTATTCCTCCTTCCTTGCCGAGATGCCACAACAACAAGATTGGGAGTACTTCCTGGCTCAAGATCAAGGGATGCTCAACAATCTTCTGTACCGCAAGAATCCCTACGATCAAGATTTTGCAGAAAACACTTATCTAGACCTTTTCATCTTTCAAGCGGGAAAGAAAGGTGGGAAGACCATCGTTTCACTCGAAGATTACAAAGAGTCATTCCTTCAAGTGTTGCAATCGGGTAAGTCTGACGAAGATGCCGTATACATTACGGAACGCCAAGCACGCGATTTACTAGGTGATTTTAGCGATTGGGGTTCACTCATGGAAGACGCCTACCGCAAGGGAGATCTCGATCTCATCGATACACTCAACACAGTTCTGTATCCAAGTAAGTATTACCGTGTTAACATGCTCGATGTCCGCAATCAAATTATGGTTGAAGGCATGGATTCTCTCATGAAGGAAGGTGTTCTGTTCACAGGCGTTGGCGCCGCACACCTTCCAGGCGATATGGGTGTCATCAACCTACTTCGCGAAATGGGGTACACGGTAGAAGCGGAAGAGCGCGCCATCACCACCACAAGCATCAGTAAAAAAGAGGAAATCGACGATATCATCTATACACATCCTACCCAGGATTTTATATCAGACGATGGATTCGTAACCCTCACCGTTCCCGGAACACTCACCAAACTACTAGGTACTCCATACCAAGAGTACATGTATGCCGATATGGCAAACGGTTCTTTCTACAGCCTTCGTAGAATTCCAACATTCGGACACTTAAACAACCGCGATGCCGAGTTCTTCTTTGGGAAGATTGATAGCATGCTGTTCGAGAATATTCCGGGAAAGATTCTTTCTAAAGACACCATCGAAGTTTCCGGGTTTCCAGCACTCGACATCCGCAATGAAACTCGAATGGGCGACCATCAACATTATCAAATTGTATTCACCGAGCTCGAAGTGCTCATATTCAAGGTCGGTGGAAACAAGGAGTTCGCAAATTCTGAGTTACCGGAGCTTTTCTTCCAAAGCATTGAGCTTCACCCCGCAACAGAAGAAGCGCTTTACAGTCCCAAATTCGCCGGATTCGAAGTGTCGCTACCCGGCGTGGTTCGTACCGAGCAGTACGAAGGGGTATTCGAAAACCCACACTATACTTTTTGGGCTCAGTCGTTTGATGAAGGCGACTATTATGCAGTAGGCATGCGCCAATTCCACGACTTCGCCTACCTCGAAGAAGACGATTTCGAACTGGAGTACCTAGTGGAGAAAATGGCCGAAGAAAAGGAATTCGATATCGATGAACTCGAAGTTGTTAACGAAAACGGTGAGCATTTTAGCCGATTCGAAGTGAGCAACGAAGAAGGTCTAAAGCTCTTTGGAGAGGTCCACATTCAAGGCCCTAAGTACGTCATGCTTATTACCGACTCAGAGTCGAAGGCTACACGCACTAGTTTCTTCAATTCCTTCTCCTTTTCTCCGTGGAAATATCAAGACGAGTTCACGGTTCAAAAGGATAGCGTTCTGCACATTTCCCTCGAATCGCCAGCTCGTTTGAATGACTATGAGTCGTTCTTTAGAAACCTGTATGAAAACCGCGGTTTCGGTAGTGACGATGAGGACATGAGCTTCACCGGTGAGTATACAGAGAAGATGCTCACTTATCCTCCAACCGGAGAGCAATTGCTCGTGAGCATGCGCACTCTTCATAAGTACGGTTCATTCGAAAGTACGGAGGAGTTCTGGGAAGATAAGAAGGAAGATTTCATCGAGGACAAGGGATTAGTCATCCTAAAAGATTCCATCCTTTCGCGTGAGGAGCGCGATGGATACCTGATGGAGATGGCAGCGTTTACATTGACCGATACAAATACACGCCGACTCATAGAAGTACGCATGATTCTAGAGAATTCCGCTGTGTATAGCCTGTACGCGATGTCGGACTCTCTAGGGTATCAATCTCAATTCGCTTCCGCAGCCTTGAATAGCTTCGCCTCAGCAGGCGACACCCTAATTGGAACCCCTATTACCGAAAGTAAATCCGACCTGTTCTTCGCGGCGCTCGAGAGTCGCGATAGTGTGGATGTGTTTGAGGCTAGCAAGTCTGTATACGTCGTTGATTTCAAAGATGAAGACGCTGACTATATCAAGGAATACGTTCAGAATTATACGCAAGAAGGCTTCGATCGTACGGCAAGATTGCAGTTGCTTCATCAGCTTCCTGATCTTGAAGCGAATAGAGTAGATCACATCGAGTTCTTGGGCGAATTCTATTACGAGAAGCTCGATTCATCCGCATATCTGTTCTCCATTCTGGATTGCCTCCTCGAGTTTAACATGCAGGAAGGGGTCGACAAATTCAACCAGCTCATACTGGACGAACCACCGTTTACCACAAGTTCATATACCTATTCAAGTCTCTTTGCAGGTTTCAATGATTCACTCGAATTGGCTAAGTCGATTTACCCAGATATCATGACCCTTGCCGATTTTGAAGATTACCGTGGCGAGATCTACGAGTTGCTCAGCACCTTACTCGACAGTGGATATGTTGAGGGAGCAGATTATCAGTATAAATATGAAACACTGTTGCTCTTCGCGAAAGTAGAACTCAAGAAGCAACATGCGGCAGATGAAATGAGAAGCGCATATGGTCGACCTGCAAGCATGAATGGTGACCTTGAGGTATATTCAAACTTGCTCTCGCCTTTTGCTGATAATGAAGACGTTCAAGAGCATTATTTGAAACTTCAGCGCATCAGAAACAAGCGAATATTGGCCGATATGCTCATGCTAACCGATGGGTATGTAGACGTGCCTGATTCAAGTTGGAATTACATTGCAAAGGATCCAAAGGCGCTGTACGACATCTTCCCATATTTGATTGAAGAGGATAAGTTGGATGTGCTTGACGAGCAGTATCGTTCGAGAGACGCGCTAGCGAAGAGTATCATGGCCAACAACTATTACCGCAGTTATGACACCATCTCATTCATCCGAAGCGAGAAGATTGATATCAAACCATTCCCAGCCGAAGTGTTCTTCTTCCGTGGAAGGAATGATGATGACAAGCTGTGGAACCTACTTTACGTCGTAGTTGAAGACAAAGAGGAGCTCGATACGGAGTATGCCATTGCAACCAATGGAGAAACGTACAACGAGAGCATCAGCGATATTGATGAAATTATTGAAGATGCCATGAAGGAAATTAAGCTCCACGACCGCGAACGCGTAGTTCAAGATCGGGGCGTTTACTATTAAACGATATTCCCAACACAAGGAAAAGAGCGGCTATTCAGTCGCTCTTTTTTTGTTTCTGATGATGAAGAACACGATGCCGATGCTCACGGCAATCATTGTGAAGAGGGAGGGCAACCCACCAAGATTCGACAGCATCCGAATACCGTCCAAACCCGTCGCGTCTTCTCCACCTCCAAACGAGATCATCACCCAGGCAATGATGCCAATCAGTGCCCCCCAGGTTACTTGAATCCATTTAGGCGGCTCTTGATTTTGGGGAGAAATTCCTGTTGAGCTAATGCCCGACATAGCCGAAGTATTGCTGTCAGCGGCCGTGACGTACGACAAAAACGATGTAATGAGGTAGATGACGCTCAACACTTGCGCGATAGGCAAGAGCTCGAAGAGGGCGAAGATGATTTCTCCGGCGTTTCCACCAGAATCTAATATGTTCCAAAGCGTGTCGGAACCGCTTGCAGAAACCAGTGCGCTACCGCTAAATATGCCCATCCAGAGTATTCCAAAAAGTGAGGGATAGAGCAGGTTGAATCGTATGACCTCCCGTATCGTTCTGCCTTGCGAAATCCTGCCTAAAAATACCGCCGTAATGGGTGTCCAGGCTAGCCAATTTGCCCAGTAGAATATGGTCCAGTCGCCCGCCCATTCACGATTCTCGCTACTGAAACCAATCATACTCCGCTCTGGGAAAGTCGTTATGAATTCTGATACACCCCTGCCCGTGAGCCTGAGTATCTCGGTTGTTGGTCCGAGCAAGAGCATCGCCCCAGCTATTAGGATGAAGATACGAACGTTCCAGGTGGACAGAATCCGAATTCCCTTTTGGAGACCGCTTGTAGCAGAAATTGTGAAGGCAAGAACGACCAAAATGGTAATGACTCCGAAAAGTAATGGCGAGGAACGAATTGAAGTAAGTTGAGTTACACCGCCCGAGAGGACGAGAATTCCAGCTCCTAAGCTTGCGGCCATTCCCGCTACCAAAGCGAAAAGTGCGAGTACATTCAGAATGTTCCCGAGCTTATCGGCTTTCACTCCAGCTAGTGGGCGCAGTAATGACGATAATCCAAATGGTCCCTTTAAGTTGTAATAGCCAATGGCAAAAGCCACTGCTGCAAGGGTGTATATTCCATACGGGATGAATGACCAATGCATGAACATGGTCGACATGGCGAAATCGGCTGCTTCTGGAGTTGCAGGCGTGATGTGCAGTCCCGGTGGAGGCTGATGGTAGTGGTACAAGGGTTCCATGGGACCCCAGAAAAGAATTCCGGAAGCGATCGTGGTGGATAAGGTAATGGCAAACCACCTGAACTTTGTCAGTTGAGGTTTGGCTTTGCTGCCTCCAACTCGGACTCTGCCTGCTGGCGAGAAGTACAAAACGACTACAATCAATAGAAAGAAAAGGGCAGCTGAGCTGAAGAGCCAATCAAATGTGTTTAGAATAATTGCATTTAGCTTCTGCATGGTGGCGACGAACGCGCTGGGTTGCACTAGACTGTAGACTGCAGCAAAGGCCACGATGGCGAAACTTGGAATGAAGACGGCTTTTCGAAGTCGGGAAAGGGACATGAGTTCAATGTACATCCAATTCTATAAAATCGTACCTTGTTAATACATCACTAAAAAACTGCACGTATGAAGATTGTTGGATACTCACTTGTTTTAGCGCTGGTTTTTGCCTCATGTTCTAGAGACGATGACCCTACACCAAACCCTACACCTACTAAAGGAAACATCTCGGGTGAAGTGAACTTGTATCTTGAAGGTCCACAGCCTGCCGACGACGATGGGATGACCGTAAGTATTACAGGTACGAACTTCACTACCACGACCGACATCGATGGAAAATATGAATTCACAGACGTGCCTTTTGGGTCGGTGGATTTGGTTTTTGAGAAGAGTGGGTACGGAACGTTCAAACGATTTGGAATAGATCACAGTGCCGCAGTCACTTTTATAAGTCCGAATCCTTCTTTAAGCCAACTTTCAACAACGTCCATCACAAATTTGTCCACTAGCGTGGTGGATACGGTAGTTACCGTTGCTACAACGATGAATCCTTCGGCTTCTAATGGAAACCCGAGGTATCTCACCTATTTCTTTAGCACAAGTTCCACAGTTTCGAATAACGAATGGAGCAATGTTCTGGGGGTAATCGAGGCGCAGATTGCTCCTTATAACCTGAATTTGCGGAAAAGTGCTCTGGAAACTATGGGATTTCAGTCAGGCCAAACGGTATATGTAAGATGCTATGGCAACTCGTATTGGACAAACGAATATGAAGATCCAAATTTGGGAATGACGGTCTATCCTAATTTGAATCAGATGACCGTTGCCGCGGCTTCGTTTGTTGTACCGTGATCTTTAGAATCGATTGGATTTCTTCTTCATTTTAAAGCCTCCATATACCAACCCAGCTCCAATTAGAAGCTCTGTGAAGCCAAGAGGTGCTGGGGTGGACGGATTACCGGGTTGAGCATATGCAACGAATCCAAAAAGGATGAACATTGATAGTATAGAGAAGGTCTTCAACTTCATGGCTTAATCGATTTAATTGCCTGAAGGAACTCGCCTTCCTGCGTGAATGTGATTACATAAACTCCGCTTGGTATAGACGGTGCGTGCAATAGAATCGGATTCGACTCAGAAACAGAGAAGGTATAAGACTGCAGCATCTTTCCTGTCAAATCAGAAATCGAAACAGTCAAGTTTTTATACATCAACTCTTCCCCAACAAATACTCCAAATGATTCATTTGAGAAGTATGCATCGAAATTGGCTACGCTGTTTTGAGCCTCAGCTTCGTCTTCAAGATTAACGGTACTTCCAGAGAAATGTAGAATGAACCTCTGTTCCGGATAGCCTATATCATTGACAAAGCTGTATGAACCATTGTTCGTCAATTCTACTCGATTTCCCGTTTTGATATCTTCAATTTCAACTGTTGTAAACGATTTTAGATTTGCATAATCAAGAGAAACGGTAATCATCTCATTGTTATCCGAATCGCTGAACGATACAGGGAAGCTAGTGACTGAAACGGGGGATGAACATATAGAGAGGTGTTCACTCGAGTTCATTTCAATCCAATTGGAAGGAATATTGTCCGAATTAACGAGTTTCAAAGCATCCAAGCCTGGGTCGAATCCAGGCGTTGAATTAGCGATGAAATTCACATAGGAGTTATCGCTCTTCATCGAATTCGTTTCTGTGAAGGTGAGTGTAACACCATCCGCTGGAGCTTTCCAGAAACTTGAGCTTCCCGTGACATCTATGTTGGAGGTGTCTAAGGCAAGATTACCTGGAGCTGCTGTGGCTTGAATCCAGAATCCCTTGCCCGGGGAAATATACCTCGCGTCAGAATCTCCCGTTTGTGATCCAGTATTGTAACTGAACCACTGAGAGCCATCCCATTGATAAATCGCGCTTGAGATATTCGATGGTAGCGTTTGATCCTGCCAATCGTAGTTTCCTAGGTATGGATTTGAAACGAAATTCCATCCTTGCGTTGCACTCACGCCAGATCCACCAACGAATGATACCGAGCCCCCTTGTCCATTGTTTGAGGTTTGTCCGTCGTGGTAGTCCAATGAATACGTGATGTTATCAGCAACCGCATCCCCGCTTGCGTCTATAATTCCCGAACCTGATCTCAAAAATGTTCCATCACCTGTTGTTCCAGCAAAAATGGCTTGTCCTCTAGAAGCTAGGGTGTTTGTTGTGCTTGCGCTAATATCTGCCGCTGTCCAAGATGACGTTGAGGCATCCCAATACCAAGTCGTTACTTGAGCAGCCGAACCGCCATTGCCAACCATGATCGAGCTGTTGTTCAACTCGTCTAGCGAACTTCCCGTCAGCGGTAATCCCATGTGGAAATATCGGGCAGTAGAAAGGTCTACGTACTGCTCTTTAGTAAAGTCTAATGAAGTACCGCTGTTAGATACTGAACGACATTTAAGTTGTCCATACCCATCGGAATCCGCTTTCAAATTCACAACTGTAACTCCAGTGGTGTTTGTAACCCCTTCACAGTTGATGTAAGTGTTCTTTGCTATGTCAATTTCAATGGCGTTGCTCGTAGAGACAAAGAGAATGCTCGACATATTGACATTTCCTTGTGTGGTAAGCGTTCTGGCAGATCCTGTGATAGAGATGCTCGAATAGGTTCCGCCTACTAGTGAAGTAGAACTCGATCGGTACGTCACTTCTGAAAGTGAAGACCAATCTTTATCAGCTGGGAATGGAGTCGTAGAAGTGTTGTCTGTCGTGAACGACCCAGACCCAGCAATGATGAAGTCAATGTTGTTTACGTCATCTTCGGTAACCTGGAAAGTGCTGCAAGCGAGTACGGTGTTTGTATTGATTGTCGTGGTGCCATCCAATGCAATATTTCCGCTTAGAGTTTTAGTGCCTGTACTTGCTTCGAGCGTCACACCTCGACGATACGTTCCAGCGGGGATGACCTGGCTGTTGTTCCCGTAAAATGATGGTGTCACTCCACTTCCGAAGAGAATGGTTCCTGAAAAAGGGGTCGTGGCAGAGGTTCGTACAACTGAGCCAGATCCAAACGTAGCGAGCACCGATGCCCCGCCTGAACCAAAATCAATTGTGTTACTTCCACAGTCGAGTGTGACTGCAGATCCGGTTCCTAATTCTAAATCACCTGCGCCAGAGAAGGTCACATTTCCGCCCAAGCTACAGCTTTCTCCTATGGTCAAATCATTATCAACAAGCGTCAAAGCGGGAATAGAATAACTAGCTTGATCTATAAACACCCCACAGTACCAAGTTTTGTTAGAGGGGAATGCACCTGCCGGAGAGCTTGACCCAATCTCAAGCGTTCCGTAAGTGCCGGTGCTCGAAGTTCCAAATGTTCCGCCGTCTGTCAATACATGATTGAGAACCAAGTAAGAATCACTTCCAAGGATAATTAAACCGTTATTTACTGTAATTGCGCCACTCGTTGTTTTGTGTCGAGGTGTGCCAGATGAGCTACTCTCACATTGCAAGTTGTAATACGTTCCTGGTGGAATGGTTTGGTCTGCTACCGAAGAATTGAAATTTATCGTACAACCGTTACCCCAAGAAATATTGTCTGGAATGGGATTGCTGGAGGTATTTTGTGTAGAGATGGTGTAAGTGCCAATAGATGTTGCTGAGAATCCATCTCCGTCAGTTAACACCTGAAATGTTCCCATGTCTATATCCGTACCTACATCTAGCCATGCATCATTAATTGTGATATTTCCTAGAGCTTCGTGTGAAACCGTTGCGACATTGCTGGCATCACCAATATTGTCATACGTGCCACCAGGTATGTACTGTGGGCCTCCGGAAGACGCATTGAAGATAACCGTCCCCCAAGTCTTACTTGAAGGGATAGGAGGGTTGTCTGTAGATTGAGTTCGAATAGCCGAAGTTCCACTAACCGTAAAAGCTGCGCTTCCATCCAAAAGTTGATGAGTTGACATGTCGAATACCGCATCGACATCTAAAGATGTGTGAACAGTTATGTCACCCGAAGCAGTTTTCGTTCCAGCAGTAGATAATGTTAAACCACCTTCGTACTCCCCAGATGGTACTGTCTGATTGCCTGGAGCGTTAAACTCAATGGCTGACATCCATGAACCTGACGAGAGAGAAATAGGACTGGCCGTTGTGTTCTGAGTTTTAATCGTACCATTTACAGCCCCACCAATCAAATTTGAACGATTCGTTGCGAGTGTAAATGTCTGCATGTCTAACTCACTCCCAGAAAACAACTCTAAATCTAAAGAAACTGTGATGTTGCCTTGAGCCACTCCTGAAACACCTGTCTGAAGAGCTAAAGCCGAGGAATATGTGCCTGGAAGAATATCGACCGAATTAGTAGTGTAGTAATAATTCACGCTGGTGTAAGAACCGGTAAACTTATCTCCATTTTGTACGTCTCCTTGGAAATCCAGGTTGGCTGATAGTGTTAACGTACTCGTTGTAACCGAAGAATTTAAAAAGGTACCCGCAATAGAAAGCGAATTGTTCAGAATTCCATTAAGGCCATTCATGTCCCAGGTATCTGTAGTGAGGGCGAAAGAAACGGGATGGTTCGAATTGTTTCCAACCTCACCCCAGTTGTTCACATCGTCCAATGCGCCACCGTTAGTCAAAAATTCATAGTCAATATTCTGACCAAATAGTCCCAGGCTAACTGTGGAAAACAATATCAAGAGAGTCTTTTTCATCATTTCGGCTAGTTGATTTGATTTCTAAGTTAAAGATTTAAACTCATAAAGTTTCAACAGAATTTGATGAGGATGCGGTTTTATGCGTTGATGTGCATTATTTGCCTTTTTTCGGTGAAGATTATTTCGACCTTTGCTCGCATGCAGTACATCGACACGCACACGCACCTGTTTCACAAACAGTTTGATGAAGATAGAGCCGAGATGATGGAGCGCGCCCGCGTTGCCGGAGTGGAACGAGTTTTACTTCCCAATATTGATGTAGATACCATCGACCGCATGATGAAGATGGTTGAGGATTATCCAGGTCGAGCATTTCCCATGATGGGAATTCATCCAACCCATGTTGGCGAAGATCGAAGGGCTCAACTCGATACCGTAAGAAGTTGGTTTGAGAAATCAGCCGACCGCTTTGTGGCGGTGGGTGAGATTGGGATTGACCTGTACTGGGAAAAAGATAAACTCGACTGGCAAGTTGAAGCCTTTGAGGAACAGATAGACATCGCATTAGAATTCGATAAACCCATCGTCATCCACGCGCGCGATTCGTTTGACGAGATCTTTGAGTCGTTGGAGCGAAAGCAAAATGGGAATTTGAAAGGCGTCCTGCATTGCTTTACGGGAAATATAGAACAGGCGAATCGCTGCTTAGACCTCGGAATGCACTTGGGGATTGGCGGTGTTGCTACCTTTAAAAACGGCGGTCTAGATAAAGTTCTGCCACATGTTTCAAAAGATGTAATTATACTGGAAACAGATAGCCCGTACTTGGCGCCAGTTCCTTACCGCGGAAAGAGAAATGAGAGCAGCTATGTGCCGATAGTGGCCCAGCGTGTTGCCGAGTTGATGGGAATGACGGTCAAAGAGGTGGCAGAGCAAACGACGTTGAACGCAGAAAAGTTATTCCGACTTCCATGACCAGAATATTGCTGATATATACCGGTGGAACCATTGGAATGGTACGTGGAGCAGGAGGTGAGCTCGAGCCATTCAATTTTGAGAACTTGCTTGAGCAGGTTCCGGAGCTCGGACAATTGAATTGTGAAATCGATACGAGATCCTTTGAACATCCGATTGATTCTTCCTTGATGAAGCCCCATCATTGGTTGGAAATGGCCGAAATCATTGGAAGTAACTACGATCAGTACGATGGATTTGTGTTGCTGCACGGATCGGACACCATGGCCTATACCTCCTCAGCTTTGAGTTTCTTGTTGGAGAACGTAGCCAAGCCTGTGATCTTAACTGGTGCTCAGCTTCCGATTGGTATGTTGCGCAGTGACGCCAGAGAAAACATCATTACGGCAATGGAACTTGCTTCAGCGCGTGATAATGAGGGCAAACCGGTCATTCCAGAAGTGGCGGTTTATTTTGAATACACCCTGCACAGGGGCAATCGATTGTATAAATACAGCTCTCAGAGTTTCGACGCGTATGATAGTCCGAATTACCCTGTTCTAGCTGAATCGGGAGTGGATTTGCACATTTACAACGACCGAATTTGGCGAGGAGCGAAAGAGCCTTTGAAGGTTCACAAGGAGCTTGAGACAAATATTTCGGTGCTTCACTTCTACCCGGGTTTAGATAGAGACATCATTGAGCATACGTTGCTGAGGGGCAATAGGAAAGGAGTGATACTGCACACGTTTGGAGCGGGCAATGCACCGATGGATCCATGGTTGGCTGAAGCGATAAGTGAGGCAATTTCCAACGGGACGGTTGTCATTAACGTTACACAGTGTAAGGCGGGTGGCGTGGATCAATGGAAATATGCTGCCGGTGCGCATTTGGCCCGACTTGGCGTGATAAGTGGCGGGGATATGACCTTGGAAGCGGCCTTGACTAAAAGCATGGTACTTTTGGGTGAAGGTTGGAGAGGTTCGGAATTCCGCGACAAATTTGAGCAATCTCTTTGTGGAGAACGTTCGATTTAAGGTTTGAACGCCACGTATTTTTTGTATTTTGGCGCCGAATTTCCACAGGTTTGAACCATGTGGAAATGTCGTTTAATAGGAGAGGTGTCCGAGTGGCTGAAGGAGCGCGCCTGGAAAGTGCGTATACGTTTACGCGTATCGAGGGTTCGAATCCCTCTCTCTCCGCTGAGTTCTTTTTAAACCCTAATTTGTACTTGAATACTAAATCAACGTTGAAATGAGAAGAGTACTTTCATTGTTGGTACTTGCTGGAGTCTTGAGCTTCGGTACGGCTAACGCTCAAAATGACGCTGACACTGCGATGCAAGCAGAGGCAGCAACTACGGAAATGACTACTGACTCGACAGCTGCTGCTGAAGAGGCTACAGAAGAAGCTTCCGAACCTGCCGAAGCAGCTGCGACGGAGGAGATGGCAGAAGACTTGACCTACACTCAGGTTTTCCGCAAATATTTTATTGAAGGTGGTGCTGGCTTTATGGGCATCGTATTGGTTGCCTTGATTCTCGGTCTTGCTATCGTAATCGAGCGTATCCTTTACTTGACCTTCTCAATTTCAAACAACGAGAAACTTCTCCGCAAGGTAGAAGAGGCGTTGAACTCAGGTGGTGTTGAAGCCGCTAAAGAAGTTTGCCGCGGAGAGCGTGGTCCAGTTGCCACTATCTTCTACGAAGGTTTGGATCACTACGACGAGGGTATCGAAATGGTAGACAAGTCTATCATCTCTGTAGCTTCAGTTGAGCAAGGTAAGCTCGACAAAGGTGTTTCTTGGATTTCCCTATTTATCGCTTTGGCTCCGATGCTCGGGTTCATGGGTACGGTAATCGGTATGATCCAGGCATTCGATGCGATTGAAGCAGCGGGTGATATCAACCCTTCATTGGTAGCAGGTGGTATTAAGGTGGCACTCCTTACAACCGTATTCGGTTTGATCGTTGCCATCATCCTCCAGATTTTCTACAACTTGATCGTTGCGATGATTGACGGCATCGTAAACAAAATGGAAGATGCTTCCATTTCTTTCCTTGACCTAATGATCGATTTCCACAAGAAAAACACCAAGTAATCATGAAATCAAATACAAAATTGATTTCGATGATTGTTGCACTTGTGGTGGGCGTAGTAGGCGTCATCCCAGTTCTCACCTTTGCGGGAGCTGAAGATGCTGAACTCGCTGGTCCAGTGGAAACTTCCGTGATGATTACACTCGGTGTACTCATTGTGGCCGCTGTTCTAGCACTCGCCGCAGCCGCGGGTAATATGGTTGTCAATCCAGCCGGATTGCGCAACGCACTCATCGGAATCGGAACCCTAGCAGTAGTGGTTATCGTCGCTTTCGCCATGGCGGACGGCAGCAACCACGAAATGTTCGATACTGACGAAGAAACAGCTTATTATGTCTCTGCAGGTCTCAATGCATTCTACATCATCGGTCTTCTGACCCTAGTGTCTGTATTGTACTCAGCAGTGGCTCGAATCATTAAGTAAATAAGACATGGCAAGGAAAAAACGCGAAATCGCAGAAATCAATGCCGGCTCTATGGCCGACATCGCGTTCTTGCTACTTATTTTCTTCTTGGTGACAACCACCATGGACATTGATAAGGGCTTGAACCGTAAGCTTCCTCCAATCGACGAGGAGCAAACCGAGCAAGACAACAAGATTAAGAAGAAGAATATCTTCGAAGTCGTTGTCAACGCTAACAACGATTTGTTGGTTGAGCAGGAGTACATGGAACTTACCGAACTCCGCGAAGCAGCGATGAATTTCATCGACAACAATGGCGACGGTTCTTGCGAAGAATGTCAAGGTTTCAATGACCCGACATCATCCGATAATCCCGGCAAGGCGATTATCTCGGTGTCGAGCGACCGTGGTACGTCCTACAAGACGTATGTAACTGTAACGAATGAGCTAATTGCAGCATACAACGACCTTCGCGAAGGTTTGTCTCAACGCAAATTTGGGAAGTCGGTTGCCGACCTCACCGAAGAGCAGCGCGACTTCATCGCCGATGTGTATCCGCAAATTATCTCAGAAGCTGAACCTGTTCAAATCGGAGGATAGACATGTCACACATTAAAAAGGATAAAGTCAGAGAAACTCCGGCCGTTTCAACAGCGTCACTCCCGGATATCGTCTTCATGCTTCTCTTCTTCTTCATGGTGGCTACTACCATGCGAGAAGTGACTCTGAAAGTTGCCGTGAATAAACCACAAGCAACAGAAATTCAGAAGCTAGAACGCAAAGACCTCGTTACCTACATCTACGTAGGTACGCCGAGAGACGAAACGCTCTACGGAACCGAACCACGTGTACAGCTCGACGATCAGTTAGGTACTGTAGATGACGTTCAAACGTTCGTTGTTGTTGCCAGAGAAGAAATTAACGAAGCAGAACAGCCGCTTATGACCGTTTCCATCAAAGCCGACGGCGAGGTGAAAATGGGATTGATTTCTGACATCAAACAAGAATTGAGAAAGGCACAAGCCTTGAAGATCAATTACTCTACCATGCCAGCCATCGATGCTGCCGGTATGATCGAGAGTAATTTGTAAGAACTCTTCTCATTCATATACAGGCCACCAAAGCAATTTGGTGGCCTTTTTTATTTCTATCCGTATAGATTGACCACCCTTTGGAATAGGAGTTGCACTTGTAACAGAAATATGTACTGTTATGAAATCTCGACGCTCCTCTTCATTCAACGCAGGCTCCACCGCGGATATCGCATTCCTGCTCCTCGTTTTCTTTCTCCTCGTTACCACCATGCAATCCGAAGTAGGCATGCAACGGAAGCTTCCTCAGCTTTCCAATGAGACGCCCACCGCTCCTATAGCAGATCATAACATCCTCCCCATTTTCGTCAACTCCAAAGGCGACCTGATGGTAAATCAAGAGTACCTCGAACTCGATGGCCTGAGAAGTCTAGTGAAAACCTTCGTAGACAATAACAAGCTCGGGACTTGCACCTATTGCCAAGGCGATGGCCTGGAGAACCTGAGTGATTCACCAAAGAAGGCTGTAGTTTCCATTACCTCCGACCGCAACGCTTCCTACGCTACCTATATATCCGTTCAAAATGAAATTGCAGCCGCGTACAACGAGCTGCGCAATGAAATGGCCGTGCGAGAGTATGGTGTCGAATTCGATGACCTAAAGGGCGATGTGCAAGAGATTATTCTTCGCTCGTATCCCATGATTGTTTCGGAGGCTCAGGTAGAACTGGGGTCGGCGGTAGCGACCGCGCCATGAGCAACGCCCCAACACCCAAGACGGCAGTAATAAACGCCAAGTATAATGGCGAATGCCAGCCAATCCATCCCAACTCAACCGCATAGGAAACCCCATTAAATACGACATGGGCTACAATGGTCGTCCACAACGACTGCGTGCGATCGTAAAGATATCCCAGCACAAGCCCCAGTGTGAAAATGGATGCGAATTGATCCACCTGCAAGTGCATCATGGCAAAGAAGAATGCCGTTAACAAGATGGATTTCGTTCCGCCAATTTGAGCGGTCATCAAGCGCTGAACGGTTCCTCTAAAAAAGAATTCTTCCGCAATTGGACCGATAACTACTATGAGCAAGGCACCCAAACCAACTACCCAATTGGGGCCATTGAGGACATCCGTGAAGAAACCTCCACTCGCCGAGCTCGCCTCACGCATACTCACCCACCACTCGGGGACATTTGTCCACGAGCTTATTTCAACATAAAGCCACTCGCCAATATCCATAAACAGTGGCATTACGAGTACTGCGGGCAAGATTAGCCTCCAATCTGCACGAGGCATTAGTCGCCATGCCTCATTTGGAGTTTCCCCCCTCAAATTCAAAAGCATGAGGGCTGGCATTAGGAAGATGGTAATCATCCCCAAAGCCTGACGAAGCAGGTTCATTTCTACTGTGTCGGGAAATGAAGTCAGACTTGAAAGGACGATTAGATTGGAAGCCAAGCCGAATGTGAAGGCGAGGAAGACCTGAATATTCGGAGGCGAAGCTTGTATGATTTTTCGAAACATTTTAGTGCTCAGAGGTTTTCGTACTTTTGCCGCATGAGCGACGCAGTAAAAATAGGGAATGTTGAAGTGGGAGAATTCCCCTTCTTGTTGGCTCCGATGGAGGATGTAAGTGACCCGCCTTTTCGTGCGCTATGCAAGCAGCATGGAGCTGACGTGATGTATACCGAATTCATCTCGAGCGAAGGCTTGATTCGAGATGCGGCCAAGAGTGTTCAAAAGCTCGACATCTTCGAATACGAACGTCCAATCGGAATTCAAATCTTTGGATACGATATAGACAACATGCGCGAAGCTGCGTCAATCGCCGCGGAAGCCAATCCAGATATCCTCGATATCAACTATGGCTGTCCCGTGAAGAAGGTTTCTTGCAAGGGTGCTGGAGCCGGTATCCTTCGCGATATTCCTAAAATGGTGTCAATGACCGCCGAAATCGTAAAGGCGGTAGACAAGCCGGTTACCGTAAAAACTCGTCTCGGTTGGGATGAGAATACCAAGTACATCGTCGATGTGGCCGAACGTCTTCAAGATGTGGGAATCAAAGCGATTTCAATTCACGGTAGAACGCGTAAGCAGATGTACAAGGGCGAGGCCGATTGGTCACTCATCGCCGATGTGAAGAACAACCCGCGCATGAATATTCCTGTATTTGGGAATGGCGATATCGACACACCCGAAAAGGCGGTTGAGTATCGAAACAGATACGGTGTGGACGGAATTATGATTGGTCGCGCTTCTATTGGATATCCTTGGGTGTTCAATGAGATGAAGCACTATATGAAGACCGGAGAACATCTGCCAAAGCCTACCATCGCGGAACGCGTAGCCGTTGCTAGAAAACACTTTGAGATGTCATTGGACTGGAAGGGCGAACGCCTAGCCATCAATGAAACGCGTCGACATTACACCAGCTATTTCAAAGGTTTGCCGAACTTCAAAGAGTACCGAACTCGCTTGGTTACTGAGGATGATGCGGAAAACGTATTCGCCATTCTACGAGAAATCGAAGAGGGCTATGTAGGCGAACCCGTGATTTAATTCTGCGACAGTCCCGATACTTTCAAGCGACGTACTGCAAGCCAACTGATGCTCAAACCCACAATGAGAATTGTGGCGAGTATCTGTAGCATGTCTGCCATGCGAATCTCTACCGGATAGTATTCTACAATGTAGCCACTGCCCATAGCGAGCAGTCCCACGTGCTTTTGCAGCAGGACGATCACCAATCCTAAGATGAAGCCTATAGATGCTCCACCAAGGGAGATCAACAGGCCTTCGGCCATGAAAATCCGACGCAGCAGCTTTTCGGTCGCACCCATACTCCAGAGCGTGTGAAGATCTTTCCGCTTCTCAAGGATGAGAATGTTCACCGAAGATAAGATCCCGAAGCTGGCTACAATCAATATAAATGTGAGTACCAAGAAGGTGATGAGCCCTTCCGATTTGAGAACCTTGAAAATCGAAACCTGAAGGTCATCTCTATTCTTCACCACCCATTCTTCCCCCATCTTTTCTTGAAGATCCTCCACCGCATCTTCGAGGTCGGTTTTAGGGGCAAGGCGAATTTCGATGCCTGAAACTTTGTCGGGGTTTAAACCGAAAAGACGCTGGGCGTAGGACTGAGAAACGAATACATACTTGGTGTCGAATTCAGGTTGAATTTGAAAGAAGCCAGACGGGTAGATCAATTGAAAACGAACATTTCCCATGGGATTGATTCGGTCTACCGAGCCCATTTTCGGCACATAAACATGCACTGGGTCCATCGTTTCAAGACTTCTCAATCCGATAAAACTTGCCACACCGGAGCCAAATACGGCGGTTGGATCTGCCGACTCCGGATTGAGGTATTTTCCGCGAATGATGAAGGAGTCGATTTGGGAGACAGCTTGATAGTTGGCATCCACGCCCTTGATTTGAGCGATATATTCTCGCTCGCGGAATCGAAAGAGCGCCTTGTCTTCGACCACTTGGCTCGTCGTTTCAACATAATCAAAGCTGAAAACGATGCTCTCTAGTGAGTCGTTCCAAACGGCGAACTTGCCCTCCGCGGGTGTGATTTTGATGTCGGGATCGAACGAAGTGTAAAAGCTTCGGACGAGATTGTCTAAGCCGGCAAAGGCGGAGAGGACGACCACCATCGCGGCGGTTCCAACCAGAACACCTAGGGCGGATATGCCGGTGATCCAGTTTACTGCGTTGGTAGACTTTTTGGCAAAGAGATACCGCCTCGCGATGTGAAACGGTAGGTTCACTTTATCGGATTGTCACCTTCGCCGCGCAGGAGCTTGTCAATGTTCTCCTGGTAATCCAAGGTATCATCAATATAAAACTCAAGTTCTGGAATGATGCGAAGTTGATGACGTGCTCTTTGGGCAAGATCGTTGCGGATGGATGCGCTGTTGTCACGAACCCAATCAATCATCGTTTCCTTGTCGTTCACAGGAAACATGGAGATGTAAACTCTCGCAATACCGAGGTCGGGAGTAACACGAACCTTGGTCACTGAAAGCAGTGCGCCAGGAAAGTGATTCTTACCTAGTTGCTGGAAGATTTCTCCGAAGTCTCGCTCTAGCAAGCGGGCTATCTTTTTTTGTCGTGTACTTTCCATGTAAGCAAAGGTACGGATTGAACGTTAGCTATCTGGCTATCCCTTACCTTTGCCGCAATGAAAAATTATTTGCGCATTCTCCGTTTTGCGAAGCCGTACGTTTGGAGAGCTTATGTGAATGCACTTTTCAACATCTTGATGATCCTCTTTTCTTTCGGATCCATCGGTGTAATCATTCCACTTCTCCAAATACTTTTCGGCACGGAGGCGCCTGTTGTAGAACGTCCGGAGGAAATCCATTCCTTCTTCGAAATATCCGCTTGGATCTCTGATATCAAGCAATTGGCCTACTATGAATTCGGTCAGCTTCTCGCCACCCAAGGCGAAGCCAAGGTGCTCGCCTACATTTGTGTGGTAGGTGGAATTATGTTCTTCTTCAAGAACCTATTCCGCTATTTGGCACTCTGGGTACTTGCACCACTCAGAAACGGGGTGATTCATGACATCCGCGTGGCGGTTCACCGCAAGGCATTAGAGCTGCCTATTTCTTACTTTACTGAAAAGCGAAAAGGTGACACACTAGCCCGCATGAGTTCCGATGTTACCGAACTCCAGTGGAGCTTCCTCACCTCCTTAGAAATGATGGTCCGCGATCCCCTGATGATTATCGGAACCCTCGCCATTCTAATCTTCTTGAGTCCAAAACTCACCCTCTTCATGTTTATCGTTCTGCCCATAGCTGGTGTTATGATGGCGTGGGTAGGGAAAACGCTGAAGCGCAAATCCACAAAAGCGCAAAGCCAACTCGGACATCTCCTTTCCATTTTTGAAGAGACACTTTCTGGACTTCGAATCATAAAGGCGTTTAGAGCGGAGGGCACGCAAGACGGAAGATTCCAGCACACGTCGGGTGAGTACACGAGAACGATGAACTCCGCGCTTCGCAGAAAGGACCTTGGCTCCCCGATCAACGAGTTCTTGGGGGCAACGGTCATGTTCCTTATTCTTTGGTATGGAGGGCAGATTATTTTGGGAGATAACGTGAGCACGAATAGCATCGGACTTACTGGGAGTGAGTTGATAGGTTACCTCGGTCTGTTCTATCAGATTATCCCCGCTATCAAGAGTTTCACTACTGCTTTGAATAACGTGCAGAAAGGATCGGCTTCGGCGGAAAGAATTATTGAAATATTAGATGCGCACAATCCGATTACTGAGTCGGACGGCGCCGTGAACATCGGTGAATTCAAGGATAAGATTTCCCTCGAAAACGTCACTTTCCGATACAGTGCAGATGGTCCCGATGTGTTGAAGAACATCAATTTTGATCTCGAAAAGGGCAAAACCATAGCCCTAGTGGGAGCATCGGGCTCGGGGAAGACCACCATCTCGAATTTGATTCCGCGCTTTTGGGATGTTACTTCCGGTAGCATTAAGATTGATGGGCTAGATATACGCGATGCGAAGCTGAACGACCTACGCGGGATTATGGGAATTGTGAATCAAGAATCCATTCTATTCAATGATTCCATTCGCACCAACATCGCATTGGGCAAGCCAGATGCGACAGATGATGAGATCAGAAAGGCTGCAGAAGTGGCGAATGCAACCGAATTCATCGATAAGATGGAGGAGGGATATGACACGAATGTTGGCGAAGGAGGCGGTAAATTGTCTGGCGGCCAGCGCCAGCGAATGAGTATCGCCCGCGCCGTACTCGAAGATCCGCCGATCCTTATTCTGGATGAAGCTACATCAGCATTGGATACGGAGAGCGAGCGCGTCGTTCAAGATGCCCTGAACAAGTTGATGTCGAACCGAACATCGCTCATCATTGCACACCGCTTAAGCACTATACAGCATGCCGACGAAATCTTGGTGATGCAAGATGGAGAAATCGTTGAGCGTGGAACACACGACGAACTCATGTCGAAAGACGGAGCTTACGCGAACTTGGTGAACATGCAATCTTTCGCATAACGAGATAAACTACTAAAGATGGGACTAGATAAAATCGAGCACTTGGGAATTGCAGTTAAAGACTTGGAGAAATCCGAAGAACTCTTCACCGCACTCCTCGGCACGAAGCCTTATAAGCGAGAAGAAGTTGAGCGCGAGGGCGTAATCACATCCTTTTTTCAAACAGGTCCCAATAAAGTAGAGCTTTTAGAAGCCACAAAGCCCGATTCACCCATAGCGAAGTACGTGGAGAAAAAGGGGGAAGGCCTGCATCACGTTGCCTTTGCCGTTGAGGACATTAGAGCCGAAATGGCGCGCTTGAAAGGTGAGGGCTTCACCTTGTTGAGCGACGAGCCAAAGGAGGGTGCTGACAACAAGTTGGTAGCTTTTCTGCATCCAAAAAGCACAAATGGCGTGCTCATCGAGCTATGTCAAGATCGAGGATAGTCTCCTCTTCCAGATTTACATAATGTGCGTCCATACCGAGTTTAGCGGCTGCATCTACGTGCTCTTTGGTGTCGTCAATGAAAGAGCAATCCTCTGCACTTAGCCCGGCATCTTTTAGAATGGATTCGAAGAAGGCCTTATTGGGCTTGCGGTTGCCGACTTCGTGACTGAAGTACATCTTTTCGAACAGTTTGGAGAATTGATTCCACCCGAAGATTCCCATTTGTGACTTAATGGCGTTGATATGAAGCTCGTTTGTATTGCTTACGAGATAGAGACGGTGTTTGCGCGAAAGCTTCTTTAAAAGTGCGATTCGTTCTTCCGGAATGTCGAGAAGAAGCGCGTTCCAAGCATGGTTGATATCGGACTTCATGACCCAGTTAGAGGTCTGCCAAAGTGAGTAGAAGTCAGCCGTTGACATTTTCCCTGTTTCATACTTCTGGAGGTCGGATTTCGCGGGCTCTTCGCGTACACCCAACGCTTCAAAAGCGTCGTGCATCGCGTTGAAATCTAGGTCGATGAGGATTCCTCCGAGGTCGATGAGAATATTTTCTTTCATGGGAATGTCAGTGTTTTCGGGTGATAGCAGAGAATCGATTCTGCTTTACCGAACAAATGTGGTAAAATTTCCTTTCCTTGGAAAACCAAATACCGCAATGTGGCCGTAGATGATACAGCTATGAGCACATTGCAACAAACGAATTATTCGACAATGGCTATGGCCAGAGAAACCCGAAAGAGTGAAGAAGAGATCGTGGGTATGCTCCGGGCCGGAGATCGAGGTGTGATGGAATATTTATATGACCATTACTCTGGGGCTCTATACGGAGTATGTCTGAAGGTCGTCCAAGATGAAACAGCTGCACAGGATGTTTTACAGGATGCTTTCATCAAGATCTGGAAAAAGGGTGCGCAGTATGACCCGTCGAAAGGCAGACTGTTCACTTGGATGTTAAACATCGTGCGCAACACATCTATTGATTATTTGCGGTCTAAGGCCGTGAAGTATGAAATAAATGGAGATGAACGCGTATCGCACATCATCGAAACAAATAGTTCACAGGAGCTATCGACGGATGCGATCGGACTGCGGAAGCACATGAAGCAGTTGAGGAAGGAGGAACGAGAAATACTGGAATTGGCCTACTTCGGTGGCTACACTCAAGATGAGATTTCCAAGGAACTCGAGATTCCATTAGGTACGGTAAAAACTAGAGCTCGTAGGGCTTTGAATGATTTGAGAAAAATATTAGGAACTAGCGGTGGATATTAAACAATACATAGGGTCTGGTATTCTGGAGGACTTTGTCCTCGGAATGACGTCCGAACAGGAACAGCGGGAGGTTCAGTGCCTGTCGAAGATCTATCCTGAGATTGCGTCTTACATCGCTACGATAGAAGACGAGCTCGCGGATGCGGTCATGGTCGACGCTGTAACCCCTCCACAAGATTTGAAATCCAGAATCTTGGAGAACTTGCCAGAGCGCGACGAGGCTGACTTGGCGCCGGTGGCAGAAAAGCCTGTAATGCAGGTGGTTCACGATGAAGAACCAGCAGTAGCACAGGAGCACAGCACTAAGCGCAACTTCCCTTGGGGAATTGCAGCATCACTTGTAGTGATTATTGGACTTGGCGGATTGTATATGAATGCGCTCACCAAAGCCAACACACAAGAAGGAGAGATATTAGAACTTACCACAGAGAAGGGGCTTGCTCAGGAGGAGATTGAGAGTCTGTCAGCTAGGAATAGCGCGCTTGCCTCAAACTTGGAAATCCTCACGGATCCAGGAACGGAGCGAATTACCCTGAATGCAACGGGTGACCAAGCAGCTCAGGTGTTGGTCTACTGGAACCCAGAAACACAGGATGTACTGTTGGAGTCTGTAGACATGCCAGCAGTTCCGGAGGGAAGTCAGTACCAACTGTGGACTTTAGTAGACGGGCAACCGATAGACCAGGGCATGTTGCCGCTGGATGATTCGGAAGGCTTGGCAAGAATGAAATCAGCAGGAGCTGCGGATGCATTCGCCATCACTTTGGAGCCTGAAGGAGGTTCGGTATCGCCTACCTTAGAAAAGTTGATTGTTCTCGGAACTGTAGAAGGTTAATGAGAATGCATTGAAATCTGGACAAAAGGCCTATTTTTGCCGACACGAAAATGGGCCCATAGCTCAGCTGGTTAGAGCAGTTGACTCATAATCAATTGGTCGCGGGTTCAAGTCCTGCTGGGCCCACTGAAACAAAAGCTCCGTCTGAAAAGGCGGAGCTTTTTTGTTTTGTGATAACCCGGTGTGAGTCGGTCAATTTCCTTAGCTTCGGTTAGAAAACCTATCCTAAAATTTAAAATTACCTCTAATGGCTAATGGCTCTATGATTTCAAAAGCCGAGGCGAAAGCTTTGGTTGACAGATTTAAAGCAAATCCAACGAAGACGACGAATGCTTGTCAAGCGATGCTCTACGACCTTACAATGATAGAACAGCTAAAAGGAGCAGCTCCCGAAGGTACAATTACGGCCGTACGTGTCTATTTTGGTATGAATGAAGACTTTTCACTTTGTACTGTTTTAGTAGGCTGCGACTCTGCTGGGAACAACTACTATGGTGCAGGTGACGACATGTGCTTGGATTATGGTACGAGATGTCCTTCTGATTGCGGAGATGACACCTTAGGTAGCTAAGTCCAACTTGGACATAGAAGCGTCATATCGGTTCTTAATTGAGGTTAAGAATGTACTGCGGATAAGCTTGTTGCTTTTGCCAGTATTTCAATACCACATGCACAAGAATATTGGGGGGATGTTAATCCTCCCGATTCTTGTTTCTATTGGCTTTGACGTTTACGGGAACTACTTGGTTGCTTCCGGTAGCTGGTCGATTATCATAGGATTTTTATATCCTATCGTGGCGCTTCTCGTAAGTTTTGCCACTTTTGGATTACTTATTCATACTCGTTCCTTGTTTCGTGTAGCTTTCGCTGTTACTGCACTCACCTTGATAGCTTGTTTATCATTCGTATGGTTCATTCACGGCGTTGACAGAACCAATATCATGAGTACGACATTTATCTTTGGAATAGCAGCACCGGCAGCTTTAGGTGTTGCGATTATGCTTGAGTTAGACAATGTCGTCAGAAGCGACGCTGGCTTGAGCAAGTACATTTCAATACTCAACAGGACTTGGATTTTTTACTTTGCCGCTGGCTATGCCAATTGGAATATTAGATACTTCACTATTCAAATTGAAGATCAGTTAATGCGTCGGTCTATTGATCTAGGACTAGACTTTCTTCATGTGGTAGGATACTTTGCCTTGATAGTTAGCTACCTCTACGTCATCAACAAAACCAACCTCAAACCACTTTGGAAGATTCCTCAGACCTCATAGAATTTCTATTTCTCACTTTGGGAGGCGTTTTAATTCTTCTCATCGTGGTCTTTTCTGCTTTCTATGCCCTCAATGTTTCCCGCAAAAGAGTCATTCAGGCAGAGAAAGAAAAGGCGAAAATTGCTCTTGAAGAAAAGCAAAAAATGCTCGAAGCTTCCATTCAGGGCGGTGAACGCGAACGAAAGAAAATTGCCGAGGAACTGCACGACCACATCAATGCACAATTGACCGTCGTGCGCATGTCGCTCGTACGCGAAGAGGGTGAGAACATTTCAAACGCGGTTGAATCTATCGACCACACCATACAAGAGCTGCGCGGAATCAGTAGAGAATTGATGCCGCCCGTGCTCGAGCGTTTCGGATTGCTTGATGCTCTAGATGATTTGTTCGACAAGGTGGAGAAGGCTGGGGAGCTTCGAATCGATTTCAACGCCCCAGAGGAGTGGGAGTACAAAGACATCGATCGGGATTTGGCGTTGTACCGCATCGTTCAGGAGTTTATTCAGAATACCATAAAGTATGCGGAGGCCTCGAAGCTAGATATTTCCGTGCAAGCCGACGGACATCATATCTACATGAACCTTAGAGACAATGGTGTGGGCTTCGATATGAATGAGGTTGAAAGCGGCCTGGGTACCCGAAACGTCAATTCCCGTGCAGAATACCTAGGCGGCACGGCAAATCTGAGTTCATCTCCCGGAAAGGGGGTATCTTTGAGTGTAACTGTCCCATTGAACACCTAACTCGACATGTCTACAGAGAAGATCAAAGTCATTCTTGCCGAAGACCAGCAGCTCGTGAGAGCCGCGCTTGTGAGTCTGCTGAACGACCTAATCAACATTGAGGTTGTTGCAGAGGCTGAAGACGGAGTCCAATTGTTGAGTTTGTTGGAAAGCACCCCTTGCGACATTGTGGTTACCGATATCCGAATGCCGAAGATGGATGGCATTGAGGCCGTTTCGAAAATCGGGGAATACTACCCTGAGGTTGGCGTTATTGGGCTTTCGCAGCACGATGATAACGACATAATCGTAGAGTTTATTAGGGCTGGCGGACGTGGTTTCTTGTTGAAGAATGCAGATCCGACGGAGGTTGAAAAAGCCATACACACGGTTCGTGAAACGGGGCATTACTTGAATGCGAAGGTTTCGCAATCGTTGTTTCAGAACAGCTTTAGAGCGCGTAGGCGAAGAAACAACTCCAGGTTTAATGGGGTGACAGAACGCGAGGTTGAGATATTGAACCTCCTCAGTAGGGAATATACGGCGGCGGAGATGGCTCAGAAGTTGAGTATTTCGCCTCGTACGGTGGAGAAGCACATCTCGCACTTGCATCAAAAATTCGAGACCAAGAAGACGATTGGTCTTGTGCTCTGTGCGCTTCGTGAAGGCATCATCCAGATGGATATTTAGCCTTCATTAAATACGAAAAAGCGTACGTATTTCTACGTATTTTTATTTTGCAAAACGCTGAAAATCAGCCATAAAGGGTTTTCAGCTCAGTTTGTGCATCCATTCAATTGGTACATTTGAGTAGTTAAAGTTCTCAAAGACAACCACCATGATGACCAAACAGACCAAGCCAGACAGGTCGACTAGAAACCGCGTAAACGACCGGGTTTTGATTCGGAGTTTACGTTGGTCGGTGGGTGTTAAACGTATGCCTACGACTGTGTAGGAATAATTTCTCTTGCGCAGGGGTAAAAGTACCCCGTCTCTTTAGAAGGTCGATTACACCTAATCGGCCTTCTTCCTTTTTGCAGATATTCCAAGTTGGATGGCCTCGATGATGTTGGCCTTGTCTTCCTCAGATTGGGGGCCTTTAGGCAAGTGAATGTGTATGTGGTTTCCGTCCTTTTCTCCTGAGTAGGTTATGGTTTGATCTGCGGCTTTGACATCGTCGCCATCGAGCAGAACCTTTGAATACTCCGAGAAGAAATCGTGGTTGAGACAGCGCGATATTTCCATCAGGAGTTCGGTATCAATGGTATGTCGGCCAAAGATGTTGTGGACGTTTTGTCGGGTTCGATTAATCATCTTGGCGAAGTGCGAAATTTTCATTCCGCGCTCTTCTACAATGGACTTAATCCGTTCACCGATAATGATTTTGGACGGGTTTGACATATGTGATTTGACTCTTCAACAAACTTGTCAAACATTGTTTTACGTTTGGTCGTAAATACGTCCATTTGGTTATACGAATTGTAAAATAATATTTGCTACTTGCCCACATATCCGTACGCAAGATGGATAATTGGTTGGGCACTACGTGTGCTATTTGATTTGGTTAAATGCCTCGTCGTGATGACGGGGCATTTTTTGGTGGGATAGTCTAAGGGATGTACAAGTGGGGTTGGGTGGAATCGGTGTAGATATCCCTAACTTTGAGGAGTAATCTCCTGATACTCTCTAATGAAGAATCTATTTCTCTCAATTGTGGCTTTGTTTGCCACTGCATCTATCACAGCCCAAACTGTTACTAATCTCAACAATGCTGGCCCGGGCTCATTGCGTAATGAAGTGCTCAATAGCCAGCCTGGAGATGTGATTGATTTCTCGCCAGCGCTTTTTGCCAATGGCAATGCTACGCTCAATTTGGAATATGCAATACCTATACTGCATAGTCTGACGATTAATGGTTATCTAAATAATGGAGATACATTAATCATTAATGGACAAGATACTTCACAGGCGTTTTTTGTTGATGGTACGGCTGGCTCCTTAACTACGGAGTTGAAGTTAAGTGATATGGTAATAGAAGACTGTAAAAAGTATTCATCTAATCCATTAGTATTCAACTCGCATGGCGGAGCCATTATGGCGTTGGACATAGCTAGACTAGAATTAGATGATGTTCATTTCAGGAATAATCGTGTGAGTGGAGACGGTAGAGGAGGTGCTATTTACAGCAATGGAGTGGACTCTTTATTCATTCGTAATTGTACTTTCGTCAGAAATCGGGCTGCCACATACGCTATTTCAAATGGAGGTGGTTGGTCAGGAGGCATTCGCTTAGAGGCGGGCTATTTGTCTATAGATTCCTCCCTGTTCTTAGGGAATGAAAGTGGAGGTAGGGGGGCTGCACTCAGTACTCTAGATGCGCATGATGTTACAATCTCTAACTCATCGTTCCGCAATAACATAGCAGGTCTTGATACTAATTCTGCTCAAGTTAAAAGGGGAGGAGCTATTCTATTTTGGCTCACTGCAGAGTATACACTAAAGAATTGTCTCTTCGAAGGGAATTATGCTCCGGAATCGGGAGGAGCCATAGAAAAGATAGCAGGATTTAATCCATCGGCTAATTTTATCATGGAGGATTGCATTTTTAGAAATAACGAGTCTGGAGGAAATGCTGGTGCGGTAAGTGTGACTAGTCAGCCGTTGGTTCAAAAAAATTGCACTTTTGAATCAAATATTGCTGGACGAAGGGGAGGCGCATTGGTGCTCTTTAGAAGCTCAGCATTAATTGAGAGATCAAGCTTCGTAAATGACTCGGCTGCCGATGGTGCGGCTGTATATTTGGGAGATAGTGTAGTGAATTTCGTTAATTCCACTTTTATCACAGATCGAACTAGTAATGAACTAATTCTCTTTAGTCAGTTTTCATCGGACTCGTTGTATTTACACAATTGTATATTCTCCATTGCAAATGGGGTCGATGTAATTAGTGGCAATAATGCGGTAGAGAGTTTGGGGTACAATGCTTTTTCGTCCTCACCTAGCTTTGCAATTGGATCAGATCTGACAAGCGTTACACCAGCCATGCTAGACTTGGGCCCTCTCCAAATGAACGGAGGATCAACACCTACCTTAATGCCTGGCCCAAATTCGGTTGCCCTCAATGCAGGCAATCCTAACGACTTCTCACCGGCACAGAATGGGCCAATTTATGGTTTACGAGAGATTGGAGCGGCAGAGTCACGCGTGATATCTTATGACACAACGTTAGTCTGCGGCAACATTTCTTGGTGGGGCAACAACTACAGCACGCCCGGCACATACTCCGACACCGCCTACAATGCGAACTCAATCGATTCAGTTGGAGTTCTAGTGTTGTACAGTCAGGACACCTCCATTGTGAACCGAAACGGTACTCTTGTGGCTCTCGAGCAATCGCAAGGAACCTCCTACCAATGGGTAGATTGTGCGAATGGGTTCTTGCCGGTTACAGGAGCAATAGATTCGACCTTTCTTCCCACGGCGAACGGAAGTTATGCGGTTGTGCTCACAAACGGATCCTGCTCGGACACTTCTGATTGCATCAATTACAACGAGGTGGGCATCGATGAACAATCGACAAGACCATTGTTAACTTTCTATCCGAATCCAACAAACGGCGGCCTCACGCTGAACTCACTCGATAATCTTCCAAAACAACTTCAGGTTCTAGATTTATATGGCAGAACCATTTCGACTCTCAAGGTGCCAAGTAATGAAATTCAGCTTCCAGCTTTGAGCAAAGGAATCTACCTCTTGAAATGGGAGTTTGAAGGAGGGGTCGTTCAGGTGGATAGGGTTGTGGTGGAGTGAGCAATAAAAAGGGACTAGAATTGAAAAGGTTGGTGATATACACTCGCGGTTTGCATGCTTGGAAGTTGCTCGATATGATGCTTAAGAAAGGGTGGGGAACTAAGTTTCGCTTTGTTCTCAGCATTACCCTGCTCGTAGGGATTTGCTCTTGTCAATATGTTAACAACGGTGATAGCGAATCTGAAAACATTGATTCTTCTAGTCACCTTGACACCGTGACTTCACCTCAAGATTTTGAAGGAAATGATTCTGAAGGTATAGACCACTACAAGATTAAGTTGCCAAAGCCGTGGGTTAGACACCCAGATTACAATACGGCGTTTTGGATTGAGTGCGATGATGTTTTTTGTTCGAACCTTGTGATTACCACTACCGAATTCGACCTACCTAAATCTGAGTTCCCAAGTTTTGTGCTCGAATCAATGAAGGTTGGTACCCAGTCTTTTGATTTGTTGGTGGAATCTAGTGATAGTAATATGTATTATGCAGAATTCAACTTAACATCTGCAGATAATGAAGATGTGGACCTCTTTTGTATTACAAGAAGCTATTTGGTTAATGATGATTTAATCGCATTTGTGTACCTCTCACTTCGCGAAAGGGCCGATGAGCTACGGTATGCTGAACGCCGTGTTTCCGATTCATTTAGCTTTTGACACATAATGGTAGAGCTCTCAGGGAAATGGGAATTGGCTAAGGCCAATCAATTTAACGGCAAGTCTGAAAGATGGTAACAAGAAAGGAAGTTCTTCTCGCATTGATGGGGTTGCTCCCATCAATTGGTCTAATAACTGGTGGGGTTTTATTGCCGCGCGGAGTCAAGCGCAAGAGTATTCTCTTAATTCTGTTGGCGATTCTGAACCTATTCCTAGGTGCCATCTCACTCTTTGGTCTTGTCAATACATTCCAGAATTCTGATGAGGTTGAAAAGAGATCATTTCAGATGTTTTCACAGCAACGCATGGATGGGTTAGTTCAGAATATTGAATACTACAAATTGATAAATGATCATTACCCCGATTCTTTGAGTCAACTTTATTTTTCAGAGCCAAGAGTAAATGAAATAGATCCAATAATGGTGAACATCGGCGTTGAGCCACCAGAGTACAATTACATTCTAAACGATGATAATACCTATTACTTGTTTTCGTCAGGATACGATGGGGTTCCCTTTACGTCTGACGATGTTTTACCTAGCATAGAAGTGACAACTAAAATTGGTTATCGCAAATCAGAAGTACACCAGGATACGCTAAATTGAAATAAGCGTATCAGGGAGTCAGAAGCCGAAACATTGTCAAGAGAATTAATTGCCAACTTCCTAACTTAGGGGAGTAATCTCTTTCTCGAATGAAGAGAACTTATCGCTCTTCATACTTTAATCGCATTGAAAAAAACTAATTACACCCGAATGTTCGTCATTGTTATCGCCTCGATGGCGCTGATTGGATTCTTATATGGGACATTCTTTAATGCGTACTATTTTCGGAAACTTGCCGAATCGCCTGTTCGTGAAGTCTGTGCTGACAAACTCCCAAACTTCGTGAACGTCCCAGTGCTAATCAGTTTGGAGGGGAATTATATTCGGAATTATGTTTTGTTTGTTAAGACAAACATTACTAAAATTGGATTTCAATCTAGGGTGGTTAAGAATGGCCAATCAGTATTTGTGTTGGATACTGTGCCCACTGAATTAACTAACGGAGAAAGCATCGTGGAAATCGTTGCGAAGACCAATCCTATTTCGACTAAAGAGCTGAATGTGAAGTACTACATTCATTCAGATTGGCTTTGCGACTAGGCTATGTCGAAGGTTCATTTCTTTCTCGCTTTATGCTCATGAAAAGCAGGATCAACAAATCAGAGCTAATCACATATTCAGTGCTTAGTTTGGTTCCATTGATAAATCTGGTTTTAGGCGTGATTCTGGTTGTAAAGTATTTTAGAACAAATACTTCAGGTCTGTTGGTTGGTGTTCTAAACATATCCATGGGGATAGTTTGTGTCCTTGGTTTTCAATTCTACATGAGTACTACCAGCCTGTTTCGAGATGCCGATAACAAGTTGACACAAACTCAATTAAACTTGCTAGTCAAGGAGATTGAATTCTATAAATCCTTGAATGGGCATTATCCGAGCTCACTGAGTCAACTGGATCTGGAAGGTTCATTAGTTACTATTTACGAGGTGTATAAATCAAAGCTAGGTTCAAATCGAATAGAGTTTTATTACGAAATCAATGAAGATGGCTTTTATCTATTCTCTCGTGGATTTGATGGGATTGAGTACACCTTAGACGATGTATTACCAAGCTACGACACTTCAAATAGTATTGGCTATCGGTTAACTTCATATCATCGTGAAATCAAAAAGAAGCATTCCGATTCAATCTCTCGTCACTGATAATCGCACTAGCGCAGTTGACTACGATAATTGCTTGTTGATTCAGGAGTGAATCCGAACCAATTTTCAACTTCCTAAATTAGTGGAGTAATCTCTTTCTCGAATGAAACGCTATATACTCCTTTTTCTAATTCCGTTAGCTGGCTGTGTTCAAGAGCCTTCAAAACCAGACATACAAAAGTTCTATGTTGTTGATGACTTAGGAGACCCGATTCCGTTTTCAATTCTTAAAGTGTCAAATTTAGATACTTCGTTTGTCGACACTTTGAAGTTGACCGAAGTGTGTTTTAGAACTTGTCTACCCCAGGGGGTGTATACCCTATCTATAAGCGCTAATCCCTTATGGACACCTCTCTTTGATACAATTCGAATAACTCCTGAAGTAGATTCCTTTTATGTGGAATTGAAATCCATACCGATTTCAGATCAAGTAATTACCCCTAGTTATGAAGGGAGTACTCCTCAGGTTCATGAAGGTTAGGAAGGTGAAGTGACGTGTTGATAGCAGCTTAAAAAAAGTGATGATGAAAAACTTAACCCTGTCGACCTTATTCCTCGCTTTCCTATTCTTGAAGCAATCCAATGCAAATGCTCAGGTTAGCCCGCGGATTTTCGACACTGCCATCTTAAAAGTGGATTCAGTTCTTGTGCTCAAATCTACCGATTCTGCTTTCTCAATTGAGGTGTTCTATGATTCCACGGGTATCTTCCAGATTATTAATGAGACATCTGACACGAATTCAGCTCTGTATTTTGATGAAGCCCAATATCTCGTGGCGTTTACAAGATGTGCCCGAGATACTTGCTGGGAATATGAGTATTACAAGAATGGAATACTTAAGTCTGTGCACGCATATAATACCAATGAAGATGACTATATTAAATACCCTTACAGATCTGTTTATCGACGGAAGTATGACTGTGATGGCAGAATTAAAGAAGAGCGTGAATATGAATATGGCACACAGGTAAGTCGCGTTCGAGGATATTTTCCCAATGGCCAGCTAAAGTTCGAAGGTCAAGCTTCCGATTGGCATGGAGAGTTCGGCTTGTTTCATTATTATCACCCCAATGGAAGATTAGAATCGAAAGGGGAATATGTGAGGAGTGAATCGCCATTAGAGGAATCTCAGAAGGTTGGCGTCTGGCAGTATTTTGATGAGGACGGCGTGTTGATTAATGAGGAGAATTACTCGGAGTAGATATGAAGTTTTATATGCGATTAAGGACCAGTTGTATTGCCTTCGCAGCTTCAGTACTGTTCGGAAGCTGTTCTAGCGATGTTACTCCCTGCGATGATATCGAGCAAATTGCCAAGGTCATTAAACTTGAATCAGTCCAATCCAGACTGAAAGTGACAAAGAGAGAAGACAATTTCTTCTTAGAGATGGTTGGTTCGGAGAATCGAGCGAATGAATTCATTCTGTTGGCCAACAACACCATCCCTGATTCAATTTGGTTGGACAACGACACTCTGAGAGTTGTTTACGGCAATCTTTCCCTTCCATCAAAAGAAGAAACCCTAAAGGGGCTGCTCGAGTATCATAATTTGCACCACGGGAAACTCGATTCCTATATCGTCGTACACGAAATTGACAATCGAGAATTCACTGGTAGTCATGCCTCTATGAGTCAGACTTTCGATTCTATCTCCGTAAACGGAAACACCCTCACCTTCATCAATGAAGGCAACAATATTGGAAAAGTGCACTTCAACGAACTGACTTACATGGAGGGGGCGTATTCTGTAGATAGGAAGATTGCAGAAAGTGATGTGTTGAGATTTCAGAGCTTTGAACCTACAGATGAGGAACTGAAGTGCGAAGTTTATCAGAACTGGATTAATTGGTGAGAATTTGAGTATGCTCCGAGTAATTTCATTCCACATCCCCACCCATTTTCTTCCCTATCTTAGCACCAAAGCTCTCTGTACATGAAGTTGGCCGTATTTCTACTCCTTAGCCTCACTTTCAGTTTCTCAATTGAATGTAATTCACAGCCTGCTTTGCGAAGCTTCACTTGGGATTATGTTGTTGAGCGCGGCGACACCTTATTCTTCTCTAATTACGATTCCCTGTATCTTGATGTTTTCAAGAATGATACGACAGCCCTAGTCGGTGATCTGGTTCTAGATCGAAACGACTCCACATTTTTTAGTTCGCTAACGGTAGATAGAATTACCGGTGATGGCTACTATCTCTCATTGTATGAAGAAGATACGCTACAACTCGTGGAAGTTCGCAATTACAGGTTTGACGGGCTAGGACTTCAATATTACAGTTTATCAGGAACCATCGTACTAGCATTTAAAGCTGTTTTTCGGCATGATGAAATTGACGGAGTCGTAGTGCAATATGGTAGAGGAGGGGCCATTTTATCTGTATCACTATTTGAAGGTGGAGATTTTTTGAGATACCTATTCTACGATCGTCCTTTCAATTATAGATATTATAAGAATGTGTCTCCGTTAAGGGTCGATGTTGTAAAAATGTAAGTTTGAAGCCTTCCCCTCTTTCGAGGAGGCCTACCAAACGACTCAATAGACGATGAGAATTTTCGCGAGCCTATCAATCTTAATCCTAGTCTGTACAAACTGTGGCGGCCAAAAAGGAGTCAACGAGGGTTATGGATTTTGTCCCGAAAAATTGACTGTTGAAAGTTTTGTGATTTACAATTCTTACAGCGCCGATACCTCGAAGAAGCCTTTTGTTGTAGCGGATGAGATTATCTCAACATTCTCTACCAGCCGCACTGAGTATGTGGAGTTACAGCGATTAAAGTCAGATACATCACTGGTTGATTTGTCATCCGATGAACTATCAGGTTGCCCAATATTGATTCATATAGAAGATCTGGAGTGGTTAAACAGCCTCGGTGAACCTTCAACTTCGAATTTGATGAATTATGTCGCACGCTTCGATTCCATTCTAAATAGCGACTGTTGTATTTTAAGGGACAGTGACTCGTGTGGGGTGTTTCTGGTAGGTTTTAATGATCACTGGTGAAGTGGAATCGAGGTAGACAGCGCGAGAGTTTCACAATGTATTCCCTCTTCAGTCGAGATGTTTGTCCCTGGGCCTTGAGTATTGTGTAGAATAATCTTGTTGGCTTCAAGGAGAATTTCAAATCACAGGACCCGTTGCTTTGTCGTTTTTAAGTGCGCTCTTCCCTATCTTAGCACCAAAGCACTCCATACATGAAGTTCGCCGTATCTCTACTTTTTAGCCTCACCTTCAGTTTCTCACTTCTCGCTCAAAGCGGGGAGGAAGTGTATGCAGCACTGCCCAATGTGGTGACAGAGCTCGAGGCGCAAGAGGTAGCGCAACTTCTGACCGAGAAGTCACTGACCATCGCCTACACCCGCGACGATTCTGCCGTGTTTACCGTAGAAGAAGTGAAGGACAATTACATACGTATCAAGCAAACCTACATCTCCGGCAGATCAGGTTGGCTCGGTTACGAAGTGCGCACTTACGAAGGCGAAGAGAATACCTATGTGGTCGTGTCACGCATTAGTGGCGACGGCGATAAAGTCTGGCAGCGCGATTTTCAATTGTTCGAATATGACGATGATGAGATCGTTGGTGTTGCGCCTGCCGTGCGCACGGAAATGCTCCGACATACCGTTCGCGGAATCTCACGCTACATGACCAACGAGTATAGCTTGGTGGTAAGTCTGCATCCCGATAAATCCGAAACTGGCTACGTGTACGAGGTAAGAGATAACCGAGGGGAGAACCCAACCGCCGAGGTTAAAATTAAATGGAGCGGAAGGTTCTTTATGCCGGGGTAGGGACGGCGAGGTTCTCACATTCTTTCTAGCAAAACCGACGATTGTGTCTCGGGAAATCTCGGATCTTTAATCAACACAATCTTTTTCCTTTCATATAGGTCCTCGTCGTTAAGGAATTTCACAATTACGATTCGGCTTTTACCCGATTTCCGAACCTTGATGGATTCAATTTTGTCAAGTTTCAATTCAATGGTTGAAACTTCTGATTTTTTTGACAGGAGGTTCTTGATGGTGAGTCCTTTGATTGTAACCGAGTCTCCTGTAATTCTCTCTTTAGTTAGGTAAAGCCTTTCACGGAGCTCGAAGTAAAATATGAATAGGTTTTGAATGCTATAAATCAAAACCAAAGGACCAATGTACTTCAGTTCAAATCCCTTTCCTTTAAAATAGTTTATCACAAAAAGCACCACCCCAATAGCGATCGGGACACCAACCGTATAAAGTGCTATGTCTAGCTTGATTTTTCTTTGAATGGCTTGAGAGAGCGTTCTTCCTTCCATCAATGTCGATTTTCACACCTCGTGTACACTTGCCGCTTTCTTGGCTCTATCAAAAAGACGGATTCACACCCGAAAGATTCCCAAGCCATGCCGTAGAGGGCAGGCGGACCATCCTTGAAAAGCTGACCAATAAATTGATACGAAGTGAGGCTGTCGCGGTGTTCTGCCATCGTGCGCGGAGTCAATCCCGTACTTTCACCATCCTGAATCCAGTAGTTGCAAATCTCATCGCCAGAAGATTTATCCATCACCTTCAGCACCCTTCCGAAAAGCCAATATCGCGTGCCACGAGAATGCTCTTGCGCTAGATAGTAATCGGCCGTGTAAATCCGAAGGTTCTCCCATTCCGCATAGTACGTGAAGTCCACTGAATCTATGGTCAGGTCGGGGTATTTGAAGGCGTCCTCTATCGTGAGCTGTACTTCTTTCGATTCACTCCAGAACAAATTTTCCATCCGTCCAGCCACAAATGGGTTCTCTTTTCCAATGGCTCCGAGTCCAAAGTAACCTCCCGTTCCGCGCTTCAACATCCCCAGTTCTGGAAGCTCAAACCCAATGATGTAATCGTACGATTTGTAGCTCGAGCCTCCTTGGTCATACACGTTTACATAGGCGGTTAGCTTCAACTCTGAAACGGGTAGACGTATTACGTCATCATTCTGACTTGCGTAGATGTAAAGGGTATCGTCCTCGGCAATTCGCACCGAGTCTAGAAATACCGCGCGATTTTCTGGGGTCATCTCGTGGTAGTTCGTCTCGCTATAGCCGGAGTCCAAATACGCTTCTGCAATAATTGGATGCTCGTCCTCCCAATCAAACCGGAAATCATCCGAAAGTGGGACATGCCCAAGGGCGCTGTCTGGATCATAATTGAACCACACTCCCTGAAGCTGGTAGAGCCTTAAACTCGAAACATCCAGTGTGTCGTGAGGTGGGTCAACGACTAATTCGTCCGCTTGTATATCGATGGGTTCCGTCATGGCCATCGAGGTGCTCTCTTCCTTTTTTGAAGATTGACAACCCACTATGGCCAGGCCTAAAAGTGCTACCCAATGTTTCATTCCCTCAATTTAAGGAATGGAAACGTATGAATTACTTCACTTGGGCCGACATCTCCTCAATCACACGTTCGGCTGCATAAAGAGTGTGCTCTAATTCGCTTTCGCCAATGGTATTGCCCACAAACCAAGTTTCATAAGCGCTAGGCGGTAAGTAGATGCCTTCGTTCAACATACCGTGGAAAAACTGCTTGAAGTAGTTGTTGTTTCCTTCGGATGCCGTAGTGTAATCCATTACTTCATTCTCACAGAAGTGAATGCTGATCATCGATCCCAAACGGTTGATGGTGAACGGCAGCTTCGAGTTCTCGAGAATTTCACGCATGCCATCTTCTATACGTTCCGTCATATGGTCGATATGTGCGTAAACCTCAGGGTGGTTTTGAAGGTATCTCAGCGTGGTTAGACCGCTAATTACCGCTAGTGGGTTTCCGCTCAATGTTCCGGCCTGATAAACTGGTCCTGTTGGTGCAATGTGCTGGAAGATTTCGCGCTTCCCACCAAATGCACCTACTGGCATTCCTCCACCAATTACTTTTCCGTAGCACACGAGGTCGGCCTCAACGCCAAGTCTTTCTTGTGCGCCGCCCGGAGCCAGTCGGAAGCCAGTCATCACTTCATCCATAATGAACACAATACCATGCTTGTCGCACAACGCACGCAAGCCTTCCATATAGCCCTCTGCTGGAGGAACGCAGCCCATGTTTCCAGCCACGGGTTCGGTGATGATCGCAGCAATCTGATCTGGATTCTCGGAGATGAGTTTCTCAACTGCAGCCAAATCGTTGAAAGGCGCAGTGAGTGTATCTGTAGCTGTTCCCTTGGTAACACCCGGACTGTTCGGAACACCCAATGTGGAGGCTCCTGACCCGGCTTTGATGAGGAAGCTATCTCCATGACCGTGGTAACAACCTTCGAACTTGATGATTTTGTCTCTTCCAGTGTATCCACGGGCCAAACGAATGGCGCTCATGCAGGCTTCGGTACCGCTGTTTACCAAGCGTACCATATCGATGCCCGTCATTTCGCAGATGGTTTCCGCCAGCTGGATTTCCAACTCGGTTGGCGCGCCAAAGCTCATGGCTCTCGCGGCCTGCATTTGCACGGCTTCAACTACTTCCGGAAAACCGTGACCGAGAATCATGGGCCCCCAGGAGTTGATAAAGTCGATGTATCGGTTGTCGTCTTCGTCGAACACATACGCACCTTCCGCTCTTGAGAAGAAGATTGGGTTTCCGCCTACCGACTTGAATGCGCGGACAGGCGAGTTTACTCCTCCCGGAATGTGTTTTCCGGCACGTTCAAAGAGTTGTTCGCTGTTCTTTCTTTCTTGTGGTTGAAGCATGAGTGTTCGTTTGTGGTTCGATTATGAGTTCAAAAGTCGAGCGGCATCTTTCGCAAAATACGTGGCAATGACGTCAGCCCCCGCTCGCTTAATGGAGGTCAGCGTTTCTAGAATAGCCTGATTTTCATTTAGCCATCCCTTCTCGGCGGCGGCCTTGATCATGGCGTATTCGCCGCTCACATGGTATGCGCTTACAGGCAAAAGAAGTTCATCTTTTATCGTTTTGATGACGTCCAAGTAGGCCACAGCCGGCTTAACCATCAACATGTCTGCACCTTCTTCCTGATCGAGCATAGCCTCCTTCAATCCTTCGCGAATGTTCGCCGGGTTCATTTGGTAGGTCTTTTTGTCGCCGAATCCAGGTGCGCTGTCCAAGGCATCGCGGAAAGGTCCGTAGAAACAAGACGCGTATTTCGCGCTATAAGCCATGATGCCAGCGTCGTGGTATCCAGCCTCTTCGAATGCAAGTCGGATTGCCCCAATTCGCCCATCCATCATGTCGCTTGGTGCTACCCAATCGGCTCCTGCGGCGATATGCGAAACGGCCATTTGCTGAAGAACTTCAACCGTTGCATCGTTGAGAATCTTACCATCTTCAACAATACCATCGTGACCATAACTCGAGAAAGGATCCAACGCCACATCGGTAAGCACCAATAAGTTCGGGTTAACCTCTTTCACCGTGCGAATAGCACGTTGCATCAAGCCATCGGGGTTGAGGGCCTCTGTTCCACTGTTGTCCTTAAGCGAATCGTCAACCTTCACAAAGAGCAACACGCTCTTCAATCCAAGGTCACTTATTTCGCGTACTTCGTCTCTCAATACATCCAGACTAAAGCGATAATACCCCGGCATAGAAGAAATCTCTTCCTTCACGCCTTTGCCTTCCACTACAAAAAGTGGAACCATAAAATCGTTCACCGACAAGCTCGATTCTTGAACGAGGCTGCGGATGGCGGGGGAGGAGCGGAGGATGCGGGGTCTGTGCATTCTTTGGATTTTTAGAGGGTTGGACTAATAGACTTATGGACTGTTGGAGGGTTGGAGGGTTGGAGGGTTGGACTGTTGGACTGTTGGAAGTGCGGGTTATAGGCTTCGGGCTTCAGGCTTCAGGCTTGAGGCTCTTGAGGTTAAGATTGGCTATGGCTCAAGATATGTTCTCTAGCATTTCTGATTTCAGTCTATTGCTTGAAGCTTTACACATCTGGCCTCTCGCCTCATGGCTCAGGCCTGTGGTCTCAGGCCCCAAGCCTCACGCCTCATGGCTCAAGCCTTTTGCCTGAAGCCTCTTGGCTTTTGGCTCAAGCCTCAAGCCTAAAGGCTCACGGCTCACCCCTCTTCAATCCAGTTTCGCGGCTGCAACGCCTCCACCAATTTATGTTCTTCTGTTCCTACTTCTGGATGAAAGTCGTACTCCCAGCGTGCGCGGGCAGGCAGACTCATCAAAATACTTTCAATTCTCCCGTTGGTCTTCAATCCGAAGAGTGTTCCTCTGTCGTGTACAAGATTGAATTCCACGTATCTACCTCGGCGGATTTCCTGCCAAAAGGTATGGTTCTCGTCGTACGGAATGTTCTTTCTTTTCTCTACAATTGGAACGTAGGCCTTCAAGAATGCTGCACCGTTTGACTTAGCCAGTTGATAGAAGTCCTCGGCTGAGTGTTTCTCATCCGCCCTCATGTAGTCGTAGAAAATACCGCCAATTCCGCGGTTCTCATTCCTATGTGTGTTAACAAAGTACTCGTCGCACTGTTTTTTAAACTGTGGATAGAAGGCTTCGTCAATCGTATCGCAAGATTCCTTGTGCATCTTGTGGAAGTGCACACAGTCTTCTTCAAAGAGATAGTATGGGGTGAGATCGGCACCGCCACCAAACCAAGCGTCTTTCACGCTTCCGTCGGCATTGTACATCTCAAAATAGCGGTAGTTGAGGTGTACCGTTGGCACCATTGGGTTCACCGGGTGAATAACCAAGGATACACCGGTGGCGAAAAACTCGGCACCGTCTACACCCAAACGCTTTTGCATCATTTCTGGAAGCGTTCCGTAAACTTCGCTTGTGTTTACGCCGCCTTTCTCGAAAACTTTTCCGTCGCGGATGATGCGCGTAATTCCGCCGCCTCCACCTGGACGATCCCAAACATCTTCTTCGAATTCTGCCCGGCCATCTAAAGCTTCAATCTGCGCACAAATCGCATCTTGAATCTCCTTTACAAGCTGAGCGAATCGCTCTCTCATTGGGCTCGGCTGGTTCACTTCTGATAGTTCTTTACAGCGTTTACAAATGCTTTCGCGTGATCTACTGGCACGTGTGGAAGAATGCCATGACCCAAGTTCGCGATGTAGCGCTGGGTTCCAAAGGCATCAATCATCTCTTTCACCATTTTTTCAATCACCGGAATCGGACTCAAAAGTCGGCTTGGGTCAAAATTCCCTTGAAGGGTGATGTCTGGACCGGCAAACTCGCGCGCCTGCTGAGGAGTAACCGTCCAATCCACGCCCAATGCTGAAGCACCGGTCTTGGACATGTCGCCTAGCGCATACCAACATCCTTTTCCGAAAAGTACTACTGGAACATCGTCCATCAATGCCTTGGTGATTTTATCGAGATATGGAAGCGAGAACTCCGCATAGTCTTTCTGGCTTAGCATTCCGCCCCAAGAGTCAAACAATTGAATCACATCAACACCCGCTTCGATTTTGCCTTTCAAGTAGGCGATGGTAGCATCGGTGATAGCATTGAGAAGCTTGTGCGCCAAATCCGGACGATGGAAGCAGAAACTCTTAGCGGTTGAGAACTCTTTCGAACCTTGACCTTCAACCATGTAGCAGAGGATGGTCCAAGGTGAGCCCGCAAAACCAATGAGTGGAACGCGGTTGTTCAGTGCTTTTTTGGTGAGTTTGATAGCCTCGTACACGTAACCGAGACTGTCGTACACATCTGGAGTTACGAGGCGGTCAAAGTCCTTTTCCTCGCGAATAGGATTTGGTAGATAGGGGCCTTTGCCCGGAACCATTTGCACTTCGATGCCCATGGCTTGTGGAATCACGAGGATATCCGAGAAGAGGATAGCGGCATCAACACCAACCTGGTCGATAGGTTGCATGGTGATTTCGGTCGCCATCTCTGGATTTGAAATACGCTCAAAGAATGGGTACTTCTCTTTCAGTTTCATGAAATCAGGAAGGTAGCGGCCGGCTTGACGCATCATCCATACAGGGGGACGTGGCACTTCCTCTCCGCGAAGGGCGCGAAGGAGTAGATCATTCTGTAGTTCCATTCTCTATTTGTTCTAGATATTGTTGTGTCAGTAAGAGTACATCGGGAGAGTCCGGTACAATCATCGGTTCAATCCCGTGGTCGCGCAGCGCTTGAGCGGTGGTTGGACCAATGGCAATGGCCGGTTTATGCGATGGCCAATCGTTGTGTTTTAGGACGCTGCTCACGTTTCTCGGACTGAAAAACACGACGGCGTCGTACTGATTGAAATCAACCTGCGGATGCGTCGGTTGTGTCCAATATGTTTCAAGTATTTCGAGGTCCCACTCGTAACTTCCCATGAAGTCTTCGATGGTGGACGTTCTATCCTTGCCGCACAAGTAAAGGGCCGAGCCAACTTTTGGAAGTCGGTCGACAAGCGCTCGGGCGTTGTCCGCTTTTATCTCAGCCTCAATTCCCAATTCTTCGAGCTTGTCCTTTGCACGAAAACCTACGGCTGCCCATCGGGCGTCTTTGCCCCATCCGCGTTGGATGTATTCTTGAGCGGATTCCAGTGCGTGTGGACTTGTAACTATCACCCATTCCTCTACCTCGGGCATGTCGGCAATGGGCAGGGTAACTGGATCGAGAGCGATTACTTCCGACACCTCAACCATTTGTTCTAGGAGTGACCGGCGATGGTCGCTCAGAACTTTGGTGTAGAGTATGTGCGGTTTGCCAATCATTTGAGCTCTTTCAAAATTTCACTGCCGCCGAGTTCGATAACCTCATTCGCCCAGCGACTGCCGAGCTCGCGCCATTCGGATAGTGCAGCGTTTCTTTCAATCTTGACTTCCTTGGTTCCGTCGAGTGAATGAAGGCAGCCCGTGAAGAAGATTTGATCTCCTGAAATTCTGGCTAGTGATCCTATGGGTGCCGAGCAACCGCCTTCAAGTGTTCTCAAGAATGCACGTTCAACGGTACTTGTGATTTCGGCTGTTTCAATGTTGAGCTTTTGGCAAGCGGCCAATGCTGCTTCGTCGCCATCGCGGTGAGTAATCCCGATAACGCCTTGTGCGGGTGCCGGGATCATCCAATCGAGGGCAATTGCGTTTTCGGGCACGGCTTCCATGCGGCGAAGTCCCGCGGAGGCCATGATAATTCCGCTCCAATCGTTTTCCTCCAACTTCTTCAATCGGGTTTGAACGTTTCCGCGGAGGTTTTCAGTGGTGTGTTTCGGATAGCGATGCAGCCATTGCGCTTTGCGGCGGATACTTCCCGTTCCAATCGTCACGGCGCTGTCCACATCGTCTGTCCACGAAGTGTCCCCCGATGGGATGAGCAAATCCATTGGGTCTTCTCGCTCTAGGTGCGCTGATAGAACAATTCCAGCTGGTGGTTGAGTGGGGTAATCCTTTAGGGAGTGGACGGCAATGTCCACCGTATTGTCTTCCAAAGCGTCGTCGAGAACCTTCGTGAAAATTCCGGTAGTTCCGAGTTCGTGAAGAGGTTTGGAGGTGTCGAGATCTCCTTTACTCTTAACGGCTACGATTTCGGTTTGGAATCCTGCGATACGAAGAAGTCGGGCTACGGTGTGTGCTTGCCACATCGCCAGCTTGCTGTCGCGTGTACCTATTCGGATAGGGGAGTTGCTCATTACTAAGGGGTTACCGATACTCGCGAAGATAGTTCGGTTTGAATCATGTCAACCGTTTTACCGCGACGAATATGGTGGCAGAAATAGCGTTGCATCTTGTGGCGCAAGTATTCTTCCTCGGTTTCATCGTTCATCGGTTGTTCGTAGGCGTGACTTACGAGTTCGGGTAGACTGCTGTATTTCGTTTCGAGAAGAGACTCGATTGAAGCTTGGATTTTAGGTGACTGCGTGCGCATGACGTGCCAATCCAAGAGCTCTTGAATCTCCTGACTGAGAATTTGTTCTACTTGAGGCGCCTGATTGTGACGTTGTTGAAGGGCTTCCCTTGTCATTTGTGAAAGCTCATCTACGTTGAGGAGCTTCAATTGAGGAAGGTTTCCAACGGCGGGGTTCACATTAGAAGGAACGGCCATGTCGATTACGGTATGCAATGCCGGCTTGTTCAAGTCTCCCACTTGAAGAATTGGACGGTCGGCTCCAGTGGCCACAATGAGGATGTCAGCATTGTCAATGGCCGAGTTGAGCTCCGCATGTGGACAAAATACTGCTCCGGTTTCTGTGGCGTATTGCTCGCTCTTCTCGTCGCTTCGATTCACCAAAGTGATGTTAGAAGCGTCGGTAAGTCCGAGCAAGTGATCTAGCGTGATGCGACCAAACTTGCCCAAACCATAAAGTGTGATTTTGGCGTTGGATAGGTCGTCATTTGAATCTTTGATGTACTTGGCTGCAGCGTAAGAAACGGAGGTTGCGCCGGTAGAATAGGCGGTTTCGGTTTTTACGCGCTTGCTGGCGTGAATCACCTGGTTGATGATTTTCTCCAAGTAGCCGTTGATAGTCCCGGCCTTGAGTGCCATGCGGAATCCTTTGCGGACTTGCATGATGATTTCGAAGTCGCCAGGAATTTGACTTTCCATTCCCACGCCCATGCGGAACAAATGCACGAGAGCTTTGTAACCGCTGATATGATACCCGAGATCGTCGAACGCCTCGTGGCCGGCATTGGTGATGTCTAAGAACAAAGCGAGGATGGCCTCAGGATGCTCAGTAGTTCCAATGATTTCGGTACGGTTGCAAGTGGAAACGATGAATCCTTTGAAGTCGGTTTGATCGCGCAGGGACGACAAAAGGGCGTGCTGCTCCGTTTCACTCAAGCTGAAAGCCTGACGATCGTGAACACCCGCCGTCTTGTAACTCACACCGAAGATGTGAAGGTGGTCCAAATATGTTGCGCTTCTCTCCAAAGAGGAATTCTTATTCTGGTGACAAAAATATTTATGCAGCAATTTTAAAAATACCTCTAGAAGTAGAATTAATACCCCTATAAACCGAATCTATTAATTTAGAATCGTTCTAAAGAAAGCGAATCTTATTTTTGCTGCATCCCTTGATTAATCGGGGTTTACATCAGTTTGATAACGACAAAGCTCGATGGTTTAATATGGAATTCGAAATTAAGAAGGATCCTGAAAATAACGCTGAACGAAGTATTGAGCTCATTCGCGTTGAGGAAGGTGTTCGGATGATGAAAATCACTCATGATGGTAACGAATCGTTTGAAATACAGCGAGTTGTGCCAAAAGGGGTGATTCAATTCTATTTCTCTCTCGAAGGTCAAAGTCGATTCACCTTCGGTGGGAACTACGAACTCCAGCTCAAATCCGGCAAGAACTTTTTCTTCTACAATCCCGAAATGGATCTTCCCGTAAATGTCGAAGTTCCTCCCGGTGCACGTCATGTATTTCTATTCCTTACGATAGAAAGGGTGCATGAGTTGTTTGTAGAAGATGCCGCTGAGCTTCCTTTCTTGTCCAGCGAGAATGTCAATCGCAAGTTTTACGACGAGCGCGTGATTGCTCCACAGACTACCGTTGTTCTCAACCAATTGTTCAATACGCAGCTTTCACCGCAAGCTCAACGCCTATTCTATCAAGGCAAAGTGTACGAATTGCTGTCTTTTTATTTTTCGGCGCGAGAGGTCGACACCGTTTCTTGTCCTTTTTTAAATGATGAAGAAAACGTTCGCAAAATCAAGCTGGCTAAGGAATTCATGCTGAAACACATGGCCAATCCGCCGAGCATAAAAGACCTTGCTCGGGAGGTAGGCTTGAACGAATACCGACTAAAAGTTGGATTCAAAGAGGTTTATGGGAACACAGTCTATGGTTATCTGTTAGACCACAAGATGGATCATGCGCGCACGCTGCTCGATTCATCCAAGTATAAAGTAAATGAAGTTGCCTACACATTGGGATATACCAATCCAAGCCACTTCATTACTGCCTTCAAAAAGAAATTTGGACTTACACCTAAGAAGTACCTTTCTCACGAATGAAATCAGTAGCTATGCTAGTGAATCTGGGGTCACCAGATTCCACTGAAGTAAAGGATGTCAAAAGATATCTCGGAGAGTTTTTGATGGATGGACGCGTAATTGACGTTCCCTATCTGCTCCGTGCTTTTCTAGTAAAGGGGATTATTCTCAATACACGACCAAAGAAGTCTGCAGAGGCCTATAAGTCGATTTGGTGGGAAAATGGTTCACCTCTTATCGTGCTCAGTGAACGTCTTCAAGAAAAAGTACAAGCACACAGCGAAGTAAAGGTGGAGTTGGCAATGCGATATGGCAATCCTTCCATCACAGAAACGCTGAAGCGAATCAAGAGTGAGAATCCAGATTTGGAGAACTTGTTCGTCATTCCGCTTTACCCACATTATGCGATGTCGAGCTACGAAACGGTAGTCGAGCGTGTTCGCGAGGTAGCTGAATCAGAAATGCCAGGAATCAATCTCGATTTTCAAGAGCCTTTTTATGATGATGATCAGTATATCGACATCCTAGCAAAGAGTATTAAGCCCGCGCTTGAAACACCTTTTACCAAGGTGCTCTTCAGTTATCACGGAGTGCCGGAGCGCCACATCAAGAAGGGAGATGTCACCGGGAATCACTGCTTGAAAGAAGGGTGTTGCCAGACCAAATCTCCTGCACATGCAAAGTGCTATCGTCACCAGTGTTTTGAAACAACCCGACTCGTAGCCGAGAAGCTTGGATTGAAAGAAGATCAGTTCAGCGTAAGTTTCCAAAGCCGTTTAGGTCGCGACCCATGGTTAACGCCTTTCACGGATGCAACCTTAAAGGAATACGGGCATCAGGGTATGGAACGACTCGTGGTTGTTTGTCCCGCTTTCGTTTCCGATTGTCTAGAAACACTCGAAGAAATTCAGGTTGAAGGGGTCCACGACTTCCTAGGGGCTGGCGGCAAGGCCATCGAGGTGGTGCCTTGTTTAAATGATCGAGAAGATTGGTCGGCCTTACTTGGCAAATGGATCGATAACAGAACAACAGTTTAAAACAAAAAAGTCCCCACCAATTGGCGGGGACTTTTGCTTTTAAATCGATGGAAAATTACTCTTCCATCTGATAATCTCCTTCGGTTGGAGTTGTGATAGGCATTGCAGCTTCGCTTCCTTCTTCAATGGCTGTTGCCTCGAAGATGAGTAGCATCTCCATACCAGCCTGGCTCAAACCCTGCTCAATACGAAGAGGTGTGCCTTTTACCTGATCGGCAAATCCAGCAGGACCGCCAATTCCACCCATAGCATCTGGTGTGCTCATGACGATGTCTTCAGTCACGTAGATGGTGGTCACGTTTCCTTCCGCGTTGGTTACTTTGTATCCCTTTGCATTGAATCCGAGAATTTCTTTGGTGTCCCCAGTTTCTTCAACAGTCATGTCGTCTGCTGATTCTTCCGCTTCGGCTTCCTCTTCACGGCTCATTTCAGAAAGCTTCTGCTTGATGAACTGACCTTGAGAGGCGATGTAAACCATGTCTTCAGCTGGCTTGGCAACGAGGTGCATACCTTGCATGCCGTCCATTTTCATTCCGTAGTTCTCGCCGTCGGATGCCACAACCATTTCAGAAGGTAGCATGCCAGCGAACTGTTGTAGCATTGGGTTTTCACTTCCATCAGCCATTTCGATAGAAAGACCATAAGTCATCTTTCCCTTGAAGGCTTCTGGTTCTCCTTTCATCATTCCACAGCTTACCATGGCGAACCCGGCGAGTACTGGAAGTAGGTGTTTTAGTTTGTGTAGTTTCATATATCTCTCTCTTTCTAGTGTTTGCGTATTTGACAAAGATGACGAAAATTGTGGGTTTCCCTAGTCTTTTTGCTTGTTGATACCCAGCTCTTCCGCGTGTTCTTCAATGTATTGAACTGCTTTCAGCGCATTGGCGATTCCGCCCGTGATACTCAATTCGAGGAAGTCGGCATCCTCTGGAACCACAGCTGATTCTATCAGAACCATTTTTACCTGCGCTGCCGTAAGATTCGGATAGTACGAGCGAATAAGTCCCGCAATCCCTGTAACTACAGGAGCTGCCATACTTGTTCCGGAATTGAATCCGTAGGTGTTTACAGGTAAAGTGGAATAAATATCTTCTCCGGGAGCGAAGAGGTCGACGCTCATCTTGCCGTAGTTTGAGAAATCGGTTCCCAACATTTCTGGGTTACTCGAGTTTGCGCCTACTTCAATCCAGGTTTCGTTTTCAAGATTATTGACCTCGAACGGTAAATGCGGATAGTTCTCGCCTTCGTCCAGATCACGATAGTCATTTCCCGCTGCATGAATCAGCAGAACGTCATGTTCACCGGCCCATCTCGCCACCTCTTGCACCTGTTCAGCTTGGGGCGAGTAGTCTTTTCCAAAACTCATATTGATAACCTTCGCTCCATTGCGAACCGCATACTTAATGGCCATGGCCACGTCTTTATCGTATTCGTCTCCATCGGGAACAACGCGAAGAATCATAAGCTTTACGTTCGGAGCTACCCCATTAATGCCGATTCCGTTGTTTCTGGCCGCCCCAACAATTCCGGCTACGTGCGTTCCGTGATCGGAGCTTTGCCCCATCAAATCGGTATTCCCATAAATACTGTCGTTCCAATCGTATGGGTCGTCGCCAATGATTGAATCGCGAACACTCCATTCGGTATTCAGCGAATAATCGCGGTTCGATTCGAGGTATTCCGAATAGCCGTCAAGTTCCTCTTTCGTGAGTCCGTCTACCTCAAACGCGTAAAGCGAACGAGCGGCGATGCCAGCCTCACCCGAAGTTTTTCTCAGGCTGTTTAGGTCTTCTAAGGTGTAATCAGGACCAAGGGTGTCGACAACCGTTTCGTAGAACTTCATGTATGAATCTTTGAGGCGGGTGACCATCATCAATTCAAACTTGTTCTCTGTGAATTGTCGGTTGTAATCTTTCTTCACCTTCACCCACATGTCGTAGGCTTCACGGTCGGCTTTCTGAATGGAATCCATATCGAGACCATCCCAGTCTCGCTGAAACTTCACATAAAGTCGAGTGAGCTCGAGGGTTTCACCGTCGATATTTCCATTTTCTCCACCTAAGAAGTTCCATCCGTGCACATCGTCGATGTATCCATTGCCATCGTCGTCGATTCCGTTGCCAGGAATCTCGTCTTCATTCACCCACAATTGCGACTTCAGGTCGGCATGTGTGGTATCGATTCCTGAATCCATAATGGCAATAATCACTTCTTCCGATTCTCTTCCTTCGAGGAATTCGAGGGCTTGATCGGTGGCTACGCCGTATGGATTTTCTTCTGTGTACACGTGGTGCCATTCACGTCGAATGGTGCTCTCCTCGTCTTGAGCGTACGCACAAAGTGCAAGCACAAAAGCGAGCACTACGCTTGTTGATTTTTTATTCATTCGTTTGGGATTCGTCTAACCAGTTCTCTGGCATTTGATCCTTTAGCCATTCTATTAACGTCCCATCCTCCTTCATGTTTACAAGGGCATCCATTTCAGAAGTTTTGGGGAAGGCGCCGGATTGATATAACTCTATCATCCAAAGAACTCCGTTGAGCTCAGAACTGTAGCTGTCTATTGGAACGGCAGGGTGGCTTCGAAGATAATACAATTTCCCAGCTACGTGCTGAGTCATGAGTTCCTCATTGCTATCCGTGGCCTTAAAGAGGTATTCTCTCTGGGTTATAATGATGTACGGAACCCCCGTTATCCAATCGTCGAGAAACTTTACAGCCTCACTTCTACCGATGGGGTCTTCTTGTGGAGTCGTATGCTTCAGGTAGCTGATACAACTATCCACCATAGGCTCCATGGCGCGGTATTCGGCACTGTCGGTAATTCGTCTCACCTCTGGCCAGCCTTGAGCGAAGCTCATCAAACTGAATAAAATTCCCGCCAGAAGTAAAATCGATTTACGCATTTAAATGTTTTTCTAATTCCTCCACGAAAGGTACCATATCGTCCACATTCACGTGGTCCATAATTACAACCTTATACCAATCTGCATTTCCCTCATGCGAATCTGGTACCAATCCGTACTTCTCAACGAGATTTTTTGGCACTTGTGATGAACGCATGGTTACAATGTTGCTTCCTGGATAGCGGAAGAAATCGACCTTCAATCCATTCAATTGCTCTTCGAGCCAATCGGCGCGATAAGACAAAAGGTGGATTTTTTCGAACCAACCGTTCGGGCCATAGGTCTGCAGAATCATCCATACTGAAATGGCATTTGCACCAGACCGTGAGCCGCTTAAGGTGGCATCCAGGCCTGCTACGTATTGTGCTTCACCTGTGGTAGCATACGGGATAAGGCCCTTTCTGGAAAGATAGATTCCTGTTCCATACGGAGCCTGAACCATCTTGTGCGCGTCGAGTGTGATACTGCTAACATCCGGATTGGCGAATGACCAGCGGTCGTCTTCCGAAACAAATGGGAATACGAAGCCGCCATAAGCGCCATCTAAATGAAGCTTGAAGGGAAGGTTCGCTTTCTTCAAGGCATTGACATATGTGTCGGGATTGTCGGCCGATCCAAACATCGTGGTCATCATATTGGCCACAACCGCCACGGCCTTAATGCCCGTGGCTTTCATGTCTTCAATAGTTTTCTCCAGTGCCTGTTCGTTTATCGTGCGATCCTCATCGTTTACAGCCGCTACAAAGTGCGGCATTTGAAGCAAGTTGGCCGCTTTAAACATGGAGTAATGCGAATCTTCACTGAAAAGGATTCCAACTTCATTGGCGCTTAGGTTCAATTCCGACATGAAGTAGTTTCGGAATACCCAAATAGCTTGAATGTTGGCCTCTGTGCCACCAGCCGCTACATAGCCGTCTTGCTGGTCCCGTTCGCCCTTCAAGATATCTTCCGCGCAAAGCTCGATGAGTTGCTTTTCGATTTCCTGAGTTCCCGCGAAGAAAGGTTCGGAATCGCCCATAGTGTGACATCCAATGTGATTTGGATTCATGAGGAGGGTAGACAGGAACGGAGCGTCTTTCAGGAGCATTGGGTTGTTGTAGAACACGCGCTCGTCGAGATGCGAGGCGGGCACACCCAGTGCTTTTCTCTTTCGGTAATCTATATTCTGATCGAGCGCTTTAAATACGTGCTCGGTGATTTCCTCGTGTGTGAGTTTACGCCAATGGCGGTGTTTGCGAGTAGTCATTTCCTATGCTTTTGCGGGCACAAAGGTACAACCAATCCATTGCTGGAAACCTGACAAAAGTCTTCAATTCACCAAGGCCCAGCCGAGAAGTCCGATGGCAAAACCCAAAATGGAACCCAGCGGGGCAACGTACGAGTTCTTGAATTTTGCTGCAGGGGCTATGTCGCGGAAAATCAAATAGGTGATGCCACCACCTGAAAAGGTCATCAAGAAGCCCAGAACTGTTTCGCTTTCGGCCAACACGCTGGCGCCCAAGCCGGCACAAATAGGTCCCACAAAGCTCATGGATAGAAAGAGGAGGGTGGTTCGCAAATAGGGTGTTTTCGTGCTCTTCTCAGGCGGAAACTCTGCGAAAGCATTATATCCTTCAGGTAAATTTTGAATAAACATGATGAAGGCGAGAAGCACGGCCTGTGCCTGATCTTTCAGGAAGATGGCGCCAAGTGCAATAGCTTCGGGAACGAAATCGCTCAACATCGCCACAATTTGTGGTCCAGCTCCCTTACTCTTGCTCAGGAAATAATCTATACCTGCAAAGGCGGTACCGCCGAGCACGAAGGAAAGGACCCCGACATATTGATTCTGATTTTCCATTCCGTCGGGCACGAGAACCAGTGCCACAGCTGAAAGGAGGGCCCCACCCCCAATGGCGGTCATCAAATGATTAAAAAAGGTGCGCTCTCTTCCAAGTCTCTTTCTCAAGAATATGAAGAGCAGCGCACCGAGTGGAATACTTATTCCTCCTCCCCATGCGAGCAGAGCGGCGTAAATCCAATCGTTTTGCATGGAGTCAAGTTACGGAACGTACAATATGTATCAAGCGGTCTTCTTCCGATAGGTAGAAATTTTAAAGGGTAAATAAAGTGGGCAGAAGCGAACCATAGAGGTGACGAGGAAAATCGCCGCAAGCACAAGTGCAATGATGGCCCATCCGCCCGTGATGTAATCCGTGAATACCAATACTGCCAATCCAATGGCAAGTAGTACGCGTATCCATCTATCTAAATGTGACATGTTCGTTTTCATGGCCTGAAGTATTAGTGGTCTGTTCAATTACTACACTAAAGTTCAGGAAACTCCATAGTTCAAACTATGACTTACGTCACACTTCTGCGCATTTTGAAATTCACTCTCGTAAGTGCCAATGTGCCAATTACCGTCGGTAGTAGCCATAAGAAAACTTGAAGCTGCGAGATGTCGTACCCCATTCCGTGCAGCACTCTGCCCGCACCTGTGGTTAAGAATGCCGTGTACGCCGCAATGAGTGCTCCGCCCATTTCATTCAAGTGTAGAATAACTGGATTCGGTTTGATCGTTCCTCGGTAAATTCTGTAATCTCTGCGCGACATTGAAACGAGCAATGCACCAAAAATGATAGGGACAATTCCCATGGTGTTAGAATGCAACGCCAGTGCGGTGACCCCGATGTAAAGGAGTGCTGCCGAACCTGCCCAACCGAAGATGGACATCCCCAAACGGGCATTCCGATTCATTCCTCTAAAAGCCCTACTGCCTGTAATCACCATATGAAGGGTAAAGATGGATACCGCTAGCAGGAACATGTTATAGCGCATAGCAGATAAGATGAATCCCGAAATCGCCACGGCATACATGCAGTAAGTGAAAATTCCTCCGAAGAGGGAATGGAATCCTCTGCGCTTTCGAAGCAATCCGGCAATTGTGCCTGACAGCAGTGCCACCGTGCCTGTGAGGATGTGCGTGAACAGTAGTGTTGCGTGTAGTGTTTCCATGGTTCAGCTGTTTGAATTCGAAGCTATAGCAACCATGAGCAAGTCGAAACGAATTCATATTGCTATTTTCACGGTTCACACTTCAAAACTCACGATTCATGAAAAAGGCCCTACTATCCTTGGCGAGTTTTATGATTTGCGCCCTTTCTTGGGGACAATCTTTCGACCCTGAGGCCATCGAATCCATGACCTTTAGAAACGTCGGTCCCGCTGGGATGTCTGGACGCGTTACCACAATCGATTTCGATCGGTTCACTCATACCTACTACGTTGGGTCTGCCTCGGGCGGACTCTGGAAAACCGAAAATGAAGGTCAGACCTGGACCCCCATTTTTGAAAATGAAATGACATCGTCTATCGGCGCAGTGGCCGTAGATCCAAATAATCCAGATGTGATCTGGGTGGGGACAGGCGAGGGCAATCCTCGAAATTCTCAGAACTCGGGATATGGAATGTATAAGTCCATCGATGGAGGAGAAACCTGGATGCATCTTGGTCTTGAAGATACCCGGAACATCCACCGTGTAATAGTAGACCCTTCTAACTCAGATGTGGTTTATGTTGCCGCTATTGGTGTGGCTTGGGGCGATACCGAAGCTCGCGGTGTTTACCGAACTAAAGATGGCGGTGAAACGTGGGAGAAGATTCTGTACAACAACAATAGAACCGGCGCGGCCGACCTCGTGATGGACCCCCGCAACCCAAACAAGCTTATCGTTGCCATGTGGGAATACCGCCGTTGGCCATGGGAGTTTAAGTCGGGTGGCGAAGGCTCTGGAATTTATGTGACTTTCGACGGTGGTGATAGTTGGACGAAGCGTACCGATGAAGACGGGCTTCCTAAAGGGAACCTGGGACGCTGCGGTTTGGCAATTGCGGCAAGCAATCCTGAAATCGTGTATGCCCTAGTGGAAGCAAAAGATAAAAACGCGCTTTATCGCTCTGAGGATGGTGGCGCTAATTGGTCGAGGATAAGTGACGACGACGACATCGGTAACCGACCTTTTTATTACTCGGATATCTATGTAGACCCACAGCGCCCAAATCGAATTTACTCGCTTTGGTCGGTACTTACGCGAAGCGATGATGGCGGTAGAACGTGGAGAAACATTGGGCCATATTCATTCATTCACCCAGATCACCATGCTTTTTGGATTGACCCTCAAAATCCGGATCATGTTATTGATGGAAACGACGGTGGATTGAACATTTCTTACGACGGTGGAATCACGTGGCGATTCATCGATAACCTGCCACTCGCACAGTTCTACCACATCAGTGTAGACAATCAGATTCCTTACAATATCTACGGCGGAATGCAGGACAATGGCTCTTGGGTTGGTCCGGCGTATACATGGCGCTCTGGCGGAATCCGCAACGACCTGTGGGAAGAGGTGGCCTTCGGCGATGGATTCGATGTAGTGCCGCATCCAACGGATGACAATATCCTCTACGCGATGTCGCAAGAGGGTTTCGTTTCAAGAATTGATAGAGAAACGGGCTATGGAAAGTTGATTCGTCCGGTTCATCCAGACGGTGACGATTTGCGATTCAATTGGAATGCCGCAATCGCTCAAGATCCGTTTGATCCGAATACCATTTACTTCGGTTCTCAGTACGTGCACAAGTCCACCGACATGGGCGATACCTGGGAAATCATTTCAGAAGACCTTACCACCAATGACCCCGAGCATCAGAAGGCAGGACAGAGTGGTGGATTGACCTACGACGTTACAGGTGCGGAGAATTACACGACCATTCTCGCCATTTCGCCAAGTTCGGTTGAAGCCGACAAAGGCGTGATTTGGGCGAGTACGGATGATGGGAAGCTACACATTACGAGAGATGGCGGTGCAACTTGGACGGATGTTACGAAAGCCCTGAAGGGTATGCCGGAGGGAGCTTGGATTCCGCAGGTTGTAGTTGATGTGGATATGGAAGGCGCTGCTTGGATTGTGGTGAATGATTACCGCAGAAACAACTGGGAGCCTTATCTCTTCAGAACTACGGATTACGGAAAGTCATTCAAGCGTGTAGTTACAAATGAAAATGTGCATGGCTATGTTTTGAGTGTGGCTCCTGTACCAAACAATGAAAACCTTGTGTTCTTGGGGACGGAAAACGGACTGTACTATTCACTCGACAATGCTGAAACTTGGATGAAGTGGGGTGATGACTTGCCGACGATGCCAATTGCTGACATGGCCATACAGGAGCGCGAGCACGACTTGGTGCTTGGAACCTTTGGTCGTTCAGCGTGGGTGTTAGATGATATCCGTCCGCTTGAGGCACTTGCGGCCGACCAAAATGCGGTATTGACAAATCCGCTTACGGCATTTGAGGCGCCAGAAGGCATTCGCGCAATTTACCGTCAGGCTCAGGGCAAGCGCTTTGGAGCTTCGGCGACTTACTCCGGCGACAACCGCTGGGGAGGAGCGCGATTCTCTTATTGGATAAATAAGGATACGGCGGATGAGAACTTCAAGGAGAAGGAAATCCATTGGGACATCACAGACGCGTCTGGCGATACGATTCGTCACATTCAAAGAAAATATGAGGAAGGCTTGAATCGGGTTTCTTGGGATATGATGGAGAAGGGCGTTCGTATGCCGAGCATGAGCGAACCACGTCCGGGTAGTGAAGATTCCGATCCTGGATCTATTCCGGTATTGCCGGGAACGTATACGGTTCATGTGCGAATTGGGGAGCATTCGTCATCAACCATGGTTGAGGTTCAGCAAGATCCGAGGCTTCAATTCCCAATGTCGGAATTGGAAGAGAACTATGCTTACCAAAAAGAGCTGTTGCCGTATATCGATGCAGTTGCGCAGATCAGTACTAATTTGAGAAAGGCCAAGCGTTCGATTGATTTGGTAGAGAAGATTTTGGAAGTAGAGATGGAAGGCTTAGAAGAAGGGGATACTACCTTCAAGCCGGTGAAGACGCAAATCAAGGCGGTAAAAGACTCTTTGGAGCAGGTTCGCATGTCCATTTTCGGCAAGGAGAATGTGGAAGGATATTATGAACAGCCGGAAATCTGGTCGTCGGTAATGGGCTCGTTGGGCTATTACAACTGGACAAATCGGGGTCGAGTTACGGCGAACACCCGAGCGCTTGAGGCTAAGTTCAAGCGGGAGACGGAGAAAGTGATTGAAATGGCCAACGAATTCTTTGAAGAGGATTGGTCGGCATTCGAGACCTTCATCGAAGAGCAGAACTACTCGATTTTTGGTGAGATGGGGGAGATGGGGGTTCAGTAGGTAAGAGCGAATAGAATGTGGGTTGGTGATGTCATTTTCCGAAATCTGAAAAGATATCCCCTGCCCGAATTAGCATGATTTGCCAGTATGTCTGATTTTAATGAATCGAACAGCACACTTGCGAGTTCTGTAGAGGACGTCTTGAGCCATACCAAATGGAGCACTCGTTTTTTTGAGCAGGGAGATTTTGGCTCACTTAAGCAGTATGAGTTTTCGCATAATCGTCTTGAAGGCTGTGTGGATCTATGGGGTCAAGGATGGTTTGGGATTACGATTCGGGATAGTGCGAATGAGAGCACATTGATGAACATCTTAATTAGTCCTGAAGAGCAAGATGAAATTGACCCTTCCTTAGAGAAGCTAAAAAATTTCATAGCATGAAGCTACGGCCGGAAGAGGAATTGTTGTCTGGTGGTTGGGAGAACGCACATTTTGGCATTCAGGCCGATGCGACTCAGAAAAGGATTGACTTTTTGGTAGCCAATCATCTTGAGAAACTGGAAGAAGCATGCAGTGATTGGGGATCTGTCTGCCGGGACCCAGAAGATGGACGAATCTGGAAATTGTCTTATCCAAATAGTGAGCTTCATGGCGGCGGCCCTGCCGAGCTAAGATGTTTGGGTAATATGACTCATCCAAATGGTGATGATTAAAAAGCACTCGGGATGTTCAAAAAAAAATGGGATCCTCACATGTCCGCATTTTTTTCTACTTGAAAAGCTTAAGGTAATCTTCGAACCAATAGAATTTGCCTCTCTTGGCTCCGGTCATCTCCTTCAGAATTCCTGAGTTTTCTAGCTCCTCAACCAATTTGTAAGCGGATGGCATGGAAAGTCCGGTTATCTCAGAAACTTTAGGGGTTTTGATAAAGGGGTTTATGTAAAGTTGATTGACGACGATTCTGGCGTTGCTAGCTCGAGCACCCAACGATTGAATTTTCTCGTCGACCTCCTTTTGAAGCTTCATGATGTTGTCGAATGTTTCAATACTACTTTTGGCTGTTTCAATTACACCCACAAGGAAGAATTTGAACCATTGTATAATGTCATTAGTATTGCGTGCTCGCATCAGGTTCTGATAGTATAGCTCCCTGTGGCGCTCAAAAAAGTCCGACAAGTAGAGAATGGGTTTCTTTAGGATTCCCTTTTCAACCAGATAGAGTGTGATTAAAAGTCTTCCTACCCTGCCATTTCCATCAAGGAATGGGTGGATGGTCTCAAATTGATAGTGGATTAGAGCGATCTTCAGTAAGTGAGGTAATCTATTACTATCGTTATGAGAGAACTTTTCCAAATCGCTCATTAACCGCGGGATCTCCGAAAATGGGGGAGGAATAAATATGGCGTCTGAGATTGAGGCTCCACCGATCCAGTTTTGACTCGTTCGAAACTGTCCTGGAATTTTGTGCTTTCCTCTCACTCCTTGAAGAAGGACTTTGTGAGCTATTTTTATGAGTCTAGATGATAGTGGAAGCTCCTCAAGTGAAGCTATTGCCGTGTTCAAAGCTTTAATGTAGTTCTGAACCTCTTCCCAGTCGTCACGTTGTTCTTCTGCTAGTTCTTCCTTGTCTTGTAGTGCTTCTTCAATATTAGTTTTAGTTCCCTCAATCTTGCTCGACTTGGTTGCTTCTTTCATGACGTGCATCGAGATAAATAGATCAATATTAGGCGTATGCTCAGAATACATGTCTAGTCTACCGAGTTGTCTGTCAGCTTGACTTAGTAACTCAATAACCTCCATGTCATCCAACTTCCAAACTCTATCGATCTCCTCAGGAATAAAGCTTTTAAAGGTCCCTTGACTTACGTATGCACCTGCTTTAAAATTCTCCATGAAAGCTTATTTATTCAAACCGCTAATTTAAGAAATTATCAAAAAACTTAAATAATAAGTCTCATTGATTAACTTATTCAGCTTTTTCTTAATTAAAGAGAGTTCGTATTAAAGTGTCGGCCCAATAGATTATTCTAAGACGTAAGGCTGAAAGAGTTTCATTATAAGTAGCTTGATTTGGTCAAAGCAGAAAAGAAGGATTGTTTCGAATTGTGTGAGGTAAATAACATAGCCTTCATCTGAATAGATAATGTGTGCCACACATTTTCAGGCATAAAAAAGGGGACCCTCACGAGTCCCCTTTCCTTATCTATATGATATGTGTGATTACTGAATCACCACTTTCTCTGTCTGAACACTTCCATTGGAAGTTACACGAACCATGTAAACGCCCGCTGGGATGTTCTCTACAGAAACTTCGGTTTGACCGAGTGCGATGTCTCCGTTTAGCACAACTTGTCCGTTGGTGTTCATGATTTGGTATGACGCATCTTCGGTGGTGCCGGTATTGATGTTCAACGTGGTATTGGCAGGGTTAGGGTAGATGGCAAGGCTTGAGCCGAGCTCTTCTTCTAGACCGATACCTACGTCCATGCGTACTTCATCAATATACAGGTTGTTACCGCCATCAGGAGTGTAGGCGAAACGAATAAGGATTGGATCCGGACCTACATATGAGTTGAGGTTAATCACGGCTTCTGTCCATTGGCTCGAATTAGGGACGAAGTTGCCTGTAACGTTTGCTCCGGCTGTGTTCAGCTGGAACGACGAAATCAGCCGAGCGATATTCCAGGTTTCACCACAATCTTGAGAAACAAGCACGGTGAGGCGGTCTTGGTTAGAAGACTCCTGACGTGCCCATGCGTATTGGAAACGAAGTGTTGCCGTTGGCGTTTCGTCCAACAAAATGGCTGATGATTGAAGAATATCGTCGCCACCGTCGGCCAACGATGAACGGTTTGGATTGATGGCGCTCTTAGTTCCTCCGAAGGCAGCGACGCTGGAAGTTGACCATTTGCGGCCATCGCCATTGTCGAGAACCAACCAGGTTGAATTTGGGAGGTCGTTTTCGAAAGTTGCAGTAAAGTTGTTATCCCAGTAAGGGTTGGTATCGTAAACTGTGAATTCGGCTTGTTTCTCTTGTGAATCAGAACCGAGTCCGTTCGTGATGGTGAATTTCACGTCATACGTTCCGGTTTGGGTGAAATTCATCACTGGATTCTCCAACGAAGAAGTGGAAATAACTTGACCGTTCTTTTTGAACTCCCAGCTGAAGGTCGTGCCATTGTCGTGGCTAGCACCTAGGTTGAAGAACTGAATGTCTTCCCCTGCGCATACGGTATGTCGCTCGGAAGTAAACTTCACGGTAGGGATTGCGTTAACCGTCCCGCCGCCGATGCCGGTGAGGGCATGGTTTGCGGTAGTGGTGAGCATGCCTCTTCTCCAGAGCGGGTGAGCGGTGGCGTTGAGACAATCCTTGGCGCGAACTTTTTGTCCGGCTGTGAAAGTGTTCACACAAACGTCGTTGGCGTAATCCATGTAGTTCTCGATCATGTCCGGCTCATCGTTTGCACCGGTATTACATGTGTTGCGATTGAAGTTGCATCCGTAAGAAGGAGAGGCGATAGGTGGGGTATCGGCGATTACGTCGCCTTGACCACCACAACCGTTTTGGAATGGGTGGTAGAGGTTAAGGAAGTGGCCAACCTCGTGGGTGAGTGTGCGACCATTTGAAACTGCGGTACCGATGCGACCCATTTGATCGTGACGAATCACGATACCGTCGTCGGTCACCGGTTGGTTGTTATAAGGAAAGGCTGCGTAACCTAGGATGGTACCTTGTGAAGGAGGTAGGCCGAGGTCGATAGCGCGAACTACCCAAACGTTGAGATAGTTTTGATTTGGCCAATTGATTTCTCCTTTGATGGCATCGTTGGCGCCGAGTGAGCGGTCGCTTTGGTGATAGGTGATGCCGTTGGTAGCGTTACCGTTGGGATCTTTCTTCGCGAGGGCGAATTGGATTTCAAGGTTGGCTTGGCGGGAAGCGAAGATGGCGCGAACGTTTCCGGCGTCGGAATTAGTAAGGCTGTAATCTTCGTTGAGGACATCGATGGCGTCTTCTACTTGGGCTACAGAAATACTGTCTTCGAAATTGTAGTACATCACGTGTACGACTACGGGAATGGTTTGAACCACTTCCTGACCGGTAGTATAGGTGTCGCGATTTTCCATCCAAAGCTCGTCGGCCTCTTGGCGTTCGATTTGGAGTTGCGGATTATTGGCGGCTTGTTGTTGATAGTAGATATCAGTACCGCATTGGTCGTGGGAGTGTTGATGTTGGGCGGCGCTTGATAGGGTGGTTAGAGCAAGCGCAAGAATAGCCAAGTACCTCATTATATATATGGGCTTTTCAGATTTGAAAAAATGTACGAGGTTAGTCGTCAAGTAGCTGGCAGACAACAAAGATAACTAAACCAAACGCTTTTAGTTCAATTTGTTAAGCTCAATTTGCCAATCTTCCAAAATTCGTTGTAACTTCGCAGCCCCTTTTGGGAGGGGTATGTTTTATCTAATTAATTAAAGTTGACAAAGTTGTGGATACTTTGAGTTACAAAACCGTTTCAGCGAACGCGTCTACTGTTGATAAGCAGTGGGTTGTGGTTGACGCTGAAGGCCAGGCACTGGGTCGCCTAGCTTCAAAGGTTGCGAAGCTGATCCGCGGCAAGCACAAAGCCAACTACACGCCTCACGTTGATTGTGGTGATAATGTTATCATCATCAATGCTGAGAAAGTGGAGATGAGCGGAAACAAGGGAGCGCAGCGTGACCATATTTGGCACACTGGCTATCCTGGTGGGCAGCGCCGTATCAGCTACAATGACCTTAAAGACAAGAATGCACGCCGTTTGGTGGAGAACGCAGTACGCGGAATGCTCCCTAAGAATCGTTTGGGCCGCGCATTGTTCAGAAACCTTTATGTATATGAAGGGGCTGAGCATACGCATGAGGCGCAACAGCCAACGGTAATCAACCTCAATGAATTTAAGTGATGGCAGCTACACATACAATTGGAAGAAGAAAGACATCTGTAGCCCGTGTGTACATGAGCGAGGGAAAAGGTTCCATCGTTATCAATGGCAAGGACTACAAGGAGTACTTCACCGTTGCTACCTTGGTATACAAGGTTGAGCAGGCATTGGCCCTCACAGAGACATTGGGTAAGTACGATGTAAAAATTAACGTTGACGGTGGCGGTATCACTGGTCAGGCAGAAGCAATTCGCCTTGGCTTGAGCCGTGCCCTTTGCGAAATCAATCCAGAACACCGTTTGGTATTGAAGCCGGAAGGTCTGATGACTCGTGACCCACGTATGGTGGAGCGCAAGAAATTCGGTCAGAAGAAAGCTCGTAAGAAATTCCAGTTCTCCAAGCGATAATCTTTCGTTTAGAATCCAAACTCACAAGATCGCATGTCGCTACTTGAGAGTTGCATTCAGCGAATGTAAACGGAAAAGAAAATGGCAAATCCAGAAAAAACAAAAGCACTACTCGATGCCGGTGTGCACTTTGGTCACTTGACCAGAAAATGGCATCCAAACATGGCTCCTTATATCTTTATGGAGCGCAATGGTATCCACATTATTGACCTGCACAAGACCCAGGCGAAATTGGAAGATGCTCAGAGAGCGTTGACTAAAATTGCAGCTTCAGGTCGTAAAATTCTCTTCGTTGCAACGAAGAAGCAAGGCAAGGAGATTGTTGCGGAATTCGCTGCTGAGGCGAACATGCCGTACATCACCGAGCGTTGGGCTGGTGGTATGCTCACAAACTTCGTGACCATCCGTAAGGCTATCAAGAAAATGGCAAACATCGATAAGATGAAGGCCGACGGTACTTTCGAAACACTTTCTAAGCGCGAGCGCTTGCAAGTTGATCGTCAGCGTGCCAAGCTCGAAAAGAACTTGGGTTCAATCGCCGACATGAGCCGTCTACCTGCCGCTATTTTCGTAGTTGACGTACTTCGCGAGCACATTGCCGTAGAAGAAGCGCGCAAGCTGAACATTCCTGTATTCGCTATGGTGGATACAAACAGCGACCCGCTACTCGTTGACTTCCCTATCCCGGCTAACGACGATGCCTCTAAGTCTATCTCTATCATCATGTCTGAAGTAACTACCGCTATCAAAGAGGGGTTGTCTCAGCGTAAAAATGAGAAAGAGAAAGCTGGTAATGAAAAGGTCGCTAAGAAAGCAGCCAAGGTTGCTACCAACGACTAAGCATTACCAAAGCTTAACAATTCAGTGAATGAAAAGAGAAGAGATGAACCGAGATTCGTCTCTTCTCTACTTTGTTTAAAGACCGACTAAATTTCATAGATCATGTCAAAGATCACTGCTGCTGATGTAAATAAATTGCGCAAGCAGACCGGCGCTGGTATGATGGACTGCAAAAATGCACTCGTAGAAGCTAATGGCGACTTCGATGCTGCAGTTGATATCCTCCGTAAAAAAGGTCAGAAAATCGCCGCTAAGCGTGCCGATCGCGATGCTACCGAAGGTGCTGTTATCGCTAAGGCTTCTGCTGACAACAAGCGTGGCGTTATCGTAAGCCTTAACTGCGAAACTGACTTCGTTGCTAAAAACGATTCTTTCGTAGAGTTGGCTAACAAATTGGCTGATATCGCTCTTGAGGTATTCCCTGAGAACGTAGAAGGTCTCCTCGCTGCCGATTTCGGCGGAGGAATGACTATCAGCGAAAAGCTTACCGAGCAAACAGGTGTTATTGGTGAGAAACTCGAATTGGGTTCTTACGAAAACATCGAAGGCGAGTTCGTTGGATCTTACATCCACGCTGGTAACAAGCTTGCTACCGTAGTTTCTTTGAGCGGTGCCGCTGAAGATGCTGCTAAAGACGTAGCCATGCAAGCTGCAGCGATGAACCCTGTTGCCCTCGATCGCACCAGCGTTTCTCAAGCTGATATCGACCGTGAAATGGATATCATCCGCGACCAGATTCGTCAGGAAGGTAAGCCAGAAGAAATGGTTGACAAGATTGCTCAAGGTAAACTCAACAAATTCTTCAAGGAGAATACATTGGTTGACCAAGACTTCATCAAAGACGGAAAGCAGTCTGTATCTCAATACCTTAACAGCGTAGAAAAAGGTCTTACAGTGACTGGCTTCAAGCGTGTTGGTTTGGGTGTATAATCTACAGACCTACTGAACTGAGAATCCCGGCGGAAACGTCGGGATTTTTTTTTGGTGTATGTGGGGTGTTTGGCTCGCAGAGAAATGAGGAGGAGCGTGGTGGATT
>NZ_WBVO01000013.1 GCF_008933115.1 Phaeocystidibacter luteus
GAATAACTATCTTCGCCCCCGTGATAAAAACACTCACATTCACTGCCCTAGCCTTACTCGCAAGCTTTTCACTCAAAGCTCAGCAAGATTCTATTCCCAGCGATTCCGCTCGCGTAGTGCCTACCGACACCCTTACCTTCGAAGAGGCTTACTCCGCACTCAATTATCGCAATTGGGACGATCTATCCTATCGCCCCATCGACAGCCTTCTAGAAGTTGGCGGTCACTGGACTCTAAACGAATGGACCCGGGATCTCTACGGACAGTTATCATGGGCCAACCTCGCAACACCTCTAACTTTCCTCGTTTATCAACCCAACGAAGAAATTGGTGTACGCCCTGGATTTCAATCGTACTTTAATGGCTGGACAAGAGCTAAAGAACTTCGCTTCTACGATGTGAAAGCTCCCCTTAGCGGTATTCGATACCTAAGTGGATACCAACGCGGACAACTCTTCGGTGGCTATTTCGCAGTGAATGCAAACGAACGGTTCAATATCTTTTTTGATTACGAACGCGCCTCCGCTCGCGGCGATTACTTTAGTCAAGATAACCTATACGATCGCATTAACGCTTCAACACATTACCGCACCAAAAACAACAAGTACGCGATTCAAGCCGCAACTACCTGGAATCTAAACAGAGGCAGAGAGAGCGGAGGTATCACTGATCTCGACGGTTTCTCAAATCCCGATTCACTCATCTCCGATCGTGAACTTGTCAACGTACGTTACTACAACTCATTTTTCAAAGCTCGCCGACTCGATTTAGCTGTGTCACAAACCTATTTGCCTTTCGCCGATTCAACCGAAGCAAAGGGTATTGGCCTCTATCACGAAGGAGATCTAGATCTCGGTAATCGAACTTTTACCTCTACTGATTCCATTCTTGGCAACTACTTCATCGATTCTACAATGACGATGGATAGTACACATTACGTCACCACGAATCAAGAACTCGGGCTAGTGTTCCGCTCAGGCCTTAAGTCGTTCACCTACGTAAAAGCAGGATTGGGCTATCAGTACGGTAGATTGAGCAATCCGTATACAGAGCGAACCGAAGGTTCCGTATTCGTGTCCGGGGAGCTTCGCGGAGATGCCGAAAAGTTCGACTGGATGGCTCGAGGTAAGCTCTTCGTTGGAGGAACTCAAAATGGTTCCTTCGATGCACATGGCCAGATTTCCTTTGACATTTATGACTTTGGTTTTGTTGGATTTGCCACATTCCAACAGCAAGCCCCAAGTCTTCAAAGTGAAGAGTGGTACGCCAACGATTTCATTTGGTCCAACGACTTTCAGTCTACGTTCTACCAAAAGCTCGGGGGACGCCTCAATTATGAAAAGTATGCTAGCTTCAGCCTCAACCTACAAAACTGGAGCCGACCTATATACTACGATTATACCTCCTTACCGGCTCAATTAGATGGAACGATGCAGCTCATTCAAGCCGAACTCGATCTGCAAATTCCACTTACCAGCTGGTTGACGGCAACTTCTCGCACCACGCTCCAACTCACATCGGCATCACAGGATATTTTCAGATTGCCTACTTGGGTAAATCGCTCCGGGTTGTTCGGTGAATGGGAAGTTTTCGATGGCGCCCTCAAAGCGTATACAGGCTTTGAGGCCATCACGTATTCAAGTTACCGAGCCAATAGATACAACCCGGTGACGGGCGTGTTCTTCCTACATGATGACCTTCCTATCGGTGGCTTTGTATACGTGAATGCAATTGCCGGCTTCCGAATTGGAACGGCGCAGATTTATATATTGGCGGAGAATGTTGGCGAAGGCCTATTCAATAGAGCTTATTACGCCGCTCCTTACTACCCAATGGCCGATCGAACCATCCATTTAGGTATCCGCTGGCGCTTCTTTAATTAAGTCTTCTGCTTTTGCTTGCGAGCAGCCGGGAACAAGATGTTGTTCAATATGAGTCGGTAACCCGGCGAATTCGGATGTAGCTCTAATTCAGTTGGAGGGTCGCCAACACGGTGGGTGTAGTCTTCTGGATCATGACCCCCATAAAAGGTCCATTGCCCTCTTCCAAGTTCGCCATGAATGTATCGTGCCTCATTGTCCGCTCTATTCTGCCCCATAATCAGCACATCTGGCTTAATCAAGTCCTTGTCGTATGCTGTGGTTTGCCCCATGAAGCCAGCAATAACGCGCGTGTGATTTTGACAAAGCATTGATGGAATCACATCCCATTTGGCCGAATATTCGAAGAGCGTGAAGAAATCATTTTCGGCATCAATCCTTCTTCGATTCGTCATATCGATGTTAGAGAATTCATACTCATTCGGATTCTGACTCAATCTGAAATCTTCAAATGCCAAGGTTCGGCTAAAATCGATTCGGCCCTGGTAGCCGGGATCTGAAGGGTCACCATCAAACATTGGCTCACAGATGTCAACGCCTTCGGCAGATAGTGCTATGTCGTAACTGTCCGTCGCAGAGCACATGGCAAATAGAAATCCACCTCCCGCAACGTATTCCTTTATTCTGAGCGCTACAGCAAGTTTGAGTTCACTCACCTTATCGAATCCGAGCCTTCTCGCCTCAGATTCCATTTCGAGCTTTTGCTCAATATACCAGGCTGCAGTTCTAAAACTGCTGTAGAATTTTCCATACTGACCCGTGAAATCTTCATGGTGTAGGTGAAGCCAATCGTACTTGGTGAGCTCGTCGTTGAGAACCTCTTCATCATAAATGATATCGTAAGGAATCTCAGCATAAGTAAGAACGAGGGTAACAGCATCATCCCAAGGTTGATTTCCCTCTGGAGAGTAAACCGCAATTTTTGGAGCTTTCTCCAACTTTACAGCTTCCATGTTTACTGAAGGGCTGGCAATCTGAGCAAGGAGTCCATCCGCTTCACCATCGGTTATAGTTTCGAATGTCACTCCGCGGATGGTACATTCTCTAGTGAGGCCCTCGAATGAGGGAATCATGAAACTGCCTCCTTCATAATTCAATAGCCATTGTACTTCGCTTCCGCGCGCCAGCGACCAATAGGCAATTCCATATGATTTTAGGTGGTCGCGCTGACCTTCTTCCGACATAGGGATGAGTACCCAATCGGCGAATGATGAAAAACTGAGTACTGAAAGTAGAAGGATGAGTTTAGAACGCATCCGTAGGGTCTGGAGCAGAGAAGTCACCTCCGAAATAATCTCCCGATTCTTCATCAGAATTCATTTTTGATTCAATGAGCGAAGGCTCTAAAGGCCCACCCATATCGTCAAGGTCGGAGAATTTCGCCATATGGCCTTCAAATTTCAACCTAACATTTTCCAAACTACCGTTACGGTGCTTGGCAATGATGAATTCACCTTGAGCTTCGCATGGGCTTCCATCATCGTCCCACTCGGTAATTCCGTAGTATTCTGGACGATAGATGAATGATACGATATCGGCATCTTGCTCAATCGCTCCTGATTCACGAAGGTCGGATAGAAGTGGACGCTTGCTACCTCCACGTGTTTCAACGGCACGACTTAACTGAGAAAGCGCGATAACTGGAACACTTAGTTCCTTCGCAATACTCTTCAAGGAACGTGAAATAGTGGAAATTTCTTGCTCACGGTTGCCGCTTGATTTACCACCTCCTGCGGTCATCAACTGCAAGTAGTCGATTACGATGATGCCAACATTGTGTTGGGCAACCAGACGGCGACATTTTGCGCGCATGTCGAATACCGAAAGGGCTGGCGTGTCATCGATGAAAATTGGAGCATCTTCCAAGTTCTTTACCTTGGCCAAAAGCTGCTGCCACTCGTGATCGTCGAGGTTTCCTTTACGCAGTTTCTCGGATGAAAGTCCGGTTTCGCTGGAAATCAAACGCGTAATCAACTGAACGGAGCTCATCTCCAAAGAGAACACAGCTACGGCAGTGTTGTGATCAATAGCCATGTTTCTGGCCATGGATAAAACGAATGCGGTTTTACCCATACCAGGACGAGCCGCGATAATGATCAAGTCAGAACGCTGCCATCCCGAAGTAACTCGGTCGACCTGCGTGAAGCCAGAAGGAATACCAGAAAGTCCTTCCTTTTTGCTGATTTCCTCGATTCGAGCAATAGCTTGATGAATAAGGTCTTGAGAGGACTCGTAGTTCTTCTTCAAGTTGCCTTGAGCCACATTAAAGAGACTCTGTTCAGCTTTGTCGAGAAGGTCTAGTACATCTGCACTCTCGTCGAATGCATCACTGATGATTTCGCTAGAAATACGAATCAGTTCACGTTGAATGTGCTTTTGCACAATGATGCGCGCATGGTATTCAATGTGAGCGGAAGACGATACACGCTGACTCAAATGCACGAGGTAGTACTCGCCTCCAACAGTTTCTAGGAAACCTTGCTTTCGGAGGTCCTGAGAAACGGTTAGAATGTCGATTGCTTCGGAGCGTCCGAATAGATCGTGAATCGACTGATAGATCTTCTTGTGTGCGTCTTTGTAGAAAGCATCCGGACTGAGAATGTCAATCACCTGGTTGAGTGCACTATTGTCGATAAGCAATGCACCAAGCACTGCTTCTTCGAGCTCAAGTGCTTGTGGTGGAACACGTCCTTGCTCCAGTTGAACGACTGGATTGTTGGACTTTTTCCTCGGCTTTGGATTGTTTTCTGGCTGATTCATAGACTTTCAAAAGTACGAATAACACGATGCGCAAAACACGCAAACGGACCTAGTTTTTAACGATTTCACTTCTATTGAAATTACCCCGTAATCAACATGTTACGATGGTTCAATTGAAGTGTTTGGGTCCTAAATACACTTACTGACACGGCGATTGACAGACTGTCGGTACACCTGTCAGAAACCAAAAAGCCGCCGAAGATTCCGGCGGCTTTTCGGATATGTGAATGAGCGACTTATTCGCTGTATACACCCATTTGACTGAACTTCTCTACGCGCTTGTCGATGAGCTTGTCGGTATCGACACTTTTCAACTTTGCGTACTGTTTAGAAATCTCTTCCTTCACAGTTTCGTAGATCGCTTCTGGGTCGTTGTGTGCTCCACCTAGTGGCTCTTTGATGATGCCGTCGATGAGTTTATTCTTGAGCATATCTTGAGCGGTGAGCTTCAATGCAGAAGCAGCCTGCTCTTTGAAATCCCATGATCTCCATAAGATTGAAGAACAACTTTCTGGAGAGATTACAGAGTACCATGTATTCTCTAGCATAAGCACTTTATCTCCAACACCAATTCCCAATGCGCCACCAGAAGCACCTTCGCCAATGATGATGCAGATGATTGGCACACGGAGGCGAGCCATTTCGAAGATGTTGCGAGCAATTGCCTCACCTTGACCTCTTTCTTCGGCTTCCAAACCAGGGAACGCCCCCGGAGTGTCGATGAGAGCAACAACTGGTCGATTGAATTTCTCGGCCATTTTCATCAAGCGCAGTGCCTTTCTATATCCTTCTGGATTTGGCATACCGAAATTACGGTACTGACGCATTTTAGTGTTGATTCCCTTCTGCTGGCCGATGAACATATAGGATTCACCGTTTATCTCACCCCAGCCACCAACCATGGCCTTGTCGTCTTTTACACCTCTATCTCCGTGAAGCTCAATGAAGTTTCCTTCAGTCATCGCTTCGATGTAGGCAAGGGTATAGGGTCTTTGTGGGTGACGTGAAAGTTGAACTCTTTGCCATGGAGTTAAGTTCTTGGCTATTTCCTTGCGCGTTTGCACAATTCTCTTCTCGAGCTCTTTGATGCTCTTAGCCATGTCCGTGTTTGTCTCTTGCTCGAGTCCACGGGCTTTTACAAGCTGTTCTTCCAGCTCCTGAATGGGAGTTTCGAAGTCTAGATAGTCCATTGTAATGACTTTGTTAGGGGGTGCAAATTACAAATATCCCTATTGTTGTTGCGCTAATTTGCGCTTACGTTTTCTCTTCAACCAGCCGTTCGTAACTACTGCGGCCAGGATTATCAAAGTGCCAAAGTAAAATTCTTTCGACATCTTCTCCTCATCTCCGAGTATTAAATATGCCGCCAAGATGCCGTAAACTGGCTCCAAATTGATGGTGAGCACCACCGTAAATGGACTCAAGTGGCGCATCACTTCTACAGATTGAATGAAAGCATAGGCCGTGGCGAGAATCCCCAAGAGCATGAGATAGCCTACGTCTGGTAATGTGGGAACTATAGATTCGACGGTTCTGTCACTAAAGAGAATGGTGGCTGTCAAGAACAGAGCGACAAGTGCCCATCCCCCAAAGAGTTCGTGAACGGTGATGACGGCCGAGCTTTCCTTCTTAACCAATAGTCCGTTGATAACAGAGAATGAGGCGGAAAGAAAGGCTGAAATTAAGGCGACGATAATACCTGTGGCGTAATCGTTTTCACTCCAGAAGATGGTTGATACACCAATGATCACCGCAACCCCAAGGAGTATTTCCGACCAGGCTACTTTCCTCTTGAAAAAGATGGGTTCTAAGATGGAAACGAATAAAGCCGCAGAGCCCATGCATGCCAAGGTGATGCTGACATTTGAGATTTTTATGGCATGGAAGAATGTTATCCAATGCAGTGCGATTACCCCGCCCGCTGCATAGAGTTTGTAGCGCATTGCACCTTTAACCGCGGTGGAGGTCTTCTTATACTTTAAGAAAATGTAGATAGCTACAACCGCTATGAACATGCGATGAGCCACAAGAGGGATTGCATCCAAGGAAATCAGATCACCCAGGATGGCAGTGAAACCCCAAAGGAAAACCACAAAGTGGAGCTTCAGCTGGCTGCGAACATCATCACTTTGGTGCAATGCGGAATGTATAAAGGCCTAATAAGGCGAATACTATGTTGGGAGTCCATACCGCGAGTATAGGCGATACGGTTCCATTTACAGATAGGGCCGTGCTGACTTCCATGAAGAAGATATAAATCATCACCAACACCAACCCTACGGCTATGTTTATCCCAAGTCCGCCTCTTCGCTTCCTGGAGCTAATAGACACTCCAATCAGAACCAAAATGAAGCTTGAAAAAGGATAGGCCGTTCGATTGTGAAGCTCGATTTCGTGCTCACTCAGCAGCTCCGAACCTCTAATTTTCTCCTTCTCGATAAACTCTATGAGCTTAGGTGTGGTCATCATTTGGGTGACCGATAGTTCCGGCACGATGTCATTGGCCCCAAAAACAAACGTAGTGTCCATTCTTCGACCTGCCCTCAACCGTTCGGTGCCGTCGGGGGAAATCTCCCTAATCCGCCAGTTGTCCAAACGCCAAGTGTTTTGAATGGAGTCGAACCGCAAATAGTCTACGGATAGTTTTGAAACGAGCGTGTTGTTCTCGTAAACGTCGTAGCTGAAGTCATAGCCGGTGTGTCTATCTGGACTAAAACTTCTAAAGTATACAATGTGGCCGGGTTCGACCTGGCGAAATAGCTCTTGAGTTTTTCGGTTATCTCTAACCTTGGTGTACTTCGCCTCAAAATTGAGTCGGTCGATATTGGTCTGCGGTATCAGATAATGGTTGACTGCAGAGCTGAGGAGGAAAATGAAAAAAGCTCCAACAAAGTAGGGAAGTGTAAATCGCGCAAAGCTTCTTCCTCCTGTAAGAATCGGAACGATTTCCGTATTATTCGCCAGCTTAGAGGTGAAGTATATCGTAGCGAGGAATAAGATTAATGCACTGAAGAGGTTCCCGTAGAAGACAATGAAGTTGGCGTAGTAATCGAAGACTATTTCCTCAAGTGTGGCGCCGTTAGTCGTGAAATCATCAAGCTTCTCTGAGATGTCAATTACTACTGCAATGAGCATCAACAGCACAAAGAACAAAGTGAATGTCCCCAGAAATTTCTTCAGGATGTATAAATCTATCTTTTTCAATTAAAGACGATTTTGAAGTTTAGGAACCATGACGTTCTTCCATTCTGCAAAGGTGCCTTCCTGGATTTTTTGTCTGGCCTGCTTCACTAACCACAAATAGAACCTCAAATTGTGCAAAGAGGCGATTTGGCGACCCAAATATTCATTTGCTTGAAACAAGTGGCGAACGTACGCCTTCGAATAGATGGAATCCACGAAGCTATCGCCATTTGGGTCAAGTGGACTAAAATCCTTGGCCCATTTCGCATTCTTGATGTTCATGATGCCTTCGGAAGTAAAGATCTGACCATTGCGTCCGTTTCTGGCGGGCATCACGCAATCAAACATATCTACTCCCAATGCAATATTCTCCAGAATGTTCGCTGGAGTACCAACGCCCATTAAATATCGCGGTTTGTCTTTTGGAAGAATATCACAAACGAGCTCGCTCATTTCATACATATCCTCATGGGGCTCACCTACGCTCAACCCACCAATAGCGTAGCCTTCTCTGTCGGTTTGCGCTATGTATTCGGCCGACTGTTTTCTGAGTTCCGGATATACAGAGCCCTGAACGATAGGGAAGAGCGTTTGATCATATCCGTAAAGTGGATCGGTTTCATCAAACCTGCGGATGCATCGATCTAACCAACGATGCGTTCTATCCATCGCCTCTTTGGCGTACTGTACATCACATGGATAAGGTGTGCACTCGTCAAAAGCCATAATGATATCGGCCCCAATCTGACGCTGAACGTCCATCACATTCTCCGGAGTAAAGAGATGTGTGGAGCCATCAATATGTGATTTGAACTTTACACCTTGCTCGGTAATCTTACTGATGTCATCTAGGGAATACACCTGAAATCCACCACTATCGGTGAGAATAGGGCGTTCCCAATTCATGAACTTGTGCAAGCCACCCGCCGCTTGTAGGGTTTCAGTACCTGGACGTAGGTAAAGGTGATATGTGTTTCCGAGTATGATTTCGGCTTTCACATCATTCACCAACTCGGGTTGATGGACGGCTTTGACAGAGGCCACTGTGCCTACGGGCATGAAAATCGGAGTTTCGATTTCACCGTGGGCGGTGGTCAATTTTCCGGCTCTCGCCTTAGATTGCTTGTCGGTCGCTTGCAGTTCAAACTTCATCGGGCAAAAATAGGGCAAATTTCTACGAGCAACGTGCAGCTGAACGCTACCTTTGCGCCTCAACCTATGGATACGAATCTGATCTTTTTTAGTCTCTTCGCAGTCGTTGCCGCAATACAATTCCTGTACTGGGTAGTTGTGTTCTCTCGATTCGCTTTTAAAAAGCCACATGAGTCTCAACAAGCGGACCTACTACCCCCGGTTAGCGTGGTAGTTGTTGGACGAAATGAAGCGGAGAATTTCAAGAAGAACTTGCCCGCCATTTTGAATCAAGATTACCCGAGATTTGAGGTGGTTGCCGTGAATGATCAGAGTAGCGACGAGTCTGAGGATGTTATAGAGAAGCTACAACTTGAGTATCCTAATCTAAAACTTGTGAAGGTTCCAGAGAACGATAAGTTCTGGAATGGGAAGAAGTTCGGATTAGCCTTGGGTATTAAGGCTACAGAGCACGAACATCTTTTGCTCACGGATGCAGATTGCTATCCCAGCTCACCCGATTGGATAAAAGAGATGATTTCTGGATTCATGGGAGGCAAGGAGTTGGTATTGGGATATGGTGATGTGGAGAAGACAGGAGGATTCATCAATGCTCTTTCGCGGTTTGAAACCATGCAAACTGCGCTGCAGTACTTCGCCTGGTCTTTTTGGGGGATGACATACATGGGTGTGGGGAGAAACCTCGCCTATCGGAAGAGTCTATGGTTTGAGCAGAACGGCTTCATCAAACACATACATATTCCTAGTGGTGATGATGACTTGTTTGTGAATGCTGCTGCGAAGGTCGGTAAGGTTGGACGCGTGGCTAAGAATACGGCCCATACCATTACTGAAAGTAAGACGACCTGGAAGAATTGGATAAAGCAGAAGCGCAGACATTTTAGCACCTCCAGCTTATACAAACCACACCAACTCGTCCTGTTGGGTACTTTTGGCTCTTCGATGTTAGCATTTTGGCCAGCATTCATTTTGGCACTGATTTTCACCGATGGAACGCTGCAGCACCTGGTGTTGGGCTTGGCTGGATTGCGATTGATTTATCAGTACACCATAGGATTCATGGCCTCTAGGTTTTTCGGTCACAAAGATGTGGTCGCACTCTGGCCGATTTATGAATTGATCTGGGTGCTCTCTGGGATGTATCTTCACTTGGTAAATGCATGGAAAGGCAAACCAAAAGGATGGAAGTGATGAATGTGGATTTGATTTTTGAGAATTTCCCAGATCTATCTGACAAACAAAAGGATCAGTTTACCAGGTTGTTGCCGTTGTACGAAGAGTGGAACAGCCAAATCAATGTGATTAGTCGCAAAGACATGGATTCGTTTTATGAGCGACATGTACTGCACAGCATGGCCATCGCAAAAACGATTCAGTTTAAGCCTAAAACCAGAATTCTTGACGTAGGAACAGGAGGTGGGTTTCCTGGTATTCCGCTAGCCATACTTTTTCCGCAGGTTGAGTTTGTTTTGGTAGATAGTATTGGCAAGAAAATCAAGGTGGTCAATGAGGTGGCTGAGGCTCTTGGATTGGAAAATGTGACGGGAATTCACGGCAGAGCAGAAAAGGTGAAACCTGGGTTTGACTTCGTCGTGTCGAGAGCGGTTACACGCATGTCGCCTTTCTATAATTGGATTAAGCGCCACTTCAATCCAAAGTCATTCAACGACTTGAAGAATGGGATTCTCTATTTAAAAGGGGGTGACCTAAAAGAAGAATTGGCCGAGTTTCCAAAAGCGAAACTGCAGCCAATTCAAGCGTATTTTGAAGGGGAATTCTTCGAAACGAAGTTTGTCGTTTACATTCCAGTGGGTTAGTGCTTAACCCATCTCTGTACTCCCACAATTCCATCTTTAGATTGTAGCCTAATCAGGTACACTCCTACGGGGAGAGTGCTTACGTTGAGTACAAATCTTTCCGATCGAATTTTTCCTTTTTGCAGGATGCGTCCAGACATATCCGTGATATGGTATTCGACTTTCCTAGCTTCGCTCAACTCAACGGTAAGGTTTTCTGTAGTAGGATTTGGGTAGATGGCGAATTCGAACTCTGGTTTGAACTCAGGTACAGAAATCCCGTGGCAGTTGTCGATGCAGATGTTGTCTACGTATCCCGACATCCTTCTTGTATGCCAACCATGTGGATTGTTTCCTACTTGGATGTAGCTTGCATTATTTGGGACGATGTGGGTTGTGGTCACATATCCATCAGTAGCGGTATCTCCTGTACGCGCATTGATGGCGGTAACACGGTAATTCACAGAGTCAATGCGCTCCAGATAGCATGTGTACGTTTCGTTGAGAACCAAATCACCGTCATTGCCAACCGTGTAGTAGACGGCGGTTTCATTGACGTTAGTGACAAGCACTGTCGCGAAGCCACTAGAATTTCCACCACCAACAACGAGACCAACGAAGTCGTTTTGAACGTAATCTAGGTTCATATCGCGAGTGAGCATTCCGTTATTTTCGGAGAAGGCGAACAAGAAGTGACTCAAGCGCTTAGTGGGGTCGGTTGTGCCCATGGCGGTTACTCGAACATCGGCGGATGCTTTCCAATACGAACAAAGTGCTATTGGAAGAGGCTTGTAGATTCGTATGTCGTTGGTATAGTTAGGTGCATCGTAAAAGCTTATCGCTTTTGATGGGCTATAGGTACTATCGAAAGCAATTCTCGGGTTCGAAGGAGTCGGAGAATCAATCATGTTCCACGATGTTAGGTCTCCTTGAAAATCCTCATTGAAATCACATGATCCAGTGGGTTGTGGGGTCTGGGCAAATGTGATGAAAGATGAGAATATGAGAGCAAAAGTGAGAGTGCGCATATTCTTTGAATTTGAAGCTAAGTTATTAAAAATTAACGAGATAACAAAAAAGCCCCCGTATTGCGTACGGAGGCTTTTGTTATGCTTGGATAATTATACCTATCCCATAAATGGATATTCGTAGCTCTTAGGCGGTACGAAGTTTTCCTTGATGTTTCTAGGAGAAACCCAACGAAGTAGGTTGAGGTAACTACCTGCTTTATCGTTCGTTCCCGATCCACGAGCACCACCGAATGGCTGCTGACCTACAACTGCGCCAGTTGGCTTGTCGTTGATGTAGAAGTTACCCGCTGCATTTTCGAGCATCTTGGTTCCTTGCTCAATCGCGTAACGATCTTGAGAGAAGATTGCACCTGTTAGTGCGTATTCTCCGGTTTCGTCTACAAGCTTAAGGGTTTCTTCCCACTCGTTTTCTGGGTATTCGAATACGGTGATAACTGGACCGAAGATCTCTTCGCACATGGTGCGGAATTTCGGATTGGTTGTTTTCACAATCGTAGGCTCAATGAAGTAACCTTCGCTCTTGTCGTAGTTTCCACCTACAAGAATTTCAGCATCATCTTGTTCCTTGATATAATCGATGTAGCTGGCAATCTTATCGAAAGCGCGTTCATCGATAACCGCAGTGATGAAGTTCTCGAAATTCTCCGGGGATCCCATCTTGAAGGTCTTCACCATTTCCACAGCCTTGTCGAGAATCTCAGTACAAGTGTTAGATGGCAAGTATGCTCTTGAGGCGGCAGAACACTTCTGACCTTGGAATTCAAATGCTCCACGTGCAATCGCTACAGCAACTTCTTGAGTTGGCGCAGTGCGGTGAGCAACGATGAAGTCTTTACCTCCCGTTTCACCTACAATGCGTGGGTATGATCTGTACTTTTCGATGTTCGCACCGATTGTTTTCCAAAGGTGACGGAACACGCCAGTAGATCCTGTAAAGTGCAGACCTGCAAACTCTGGGTGGTTGAATACTACGTCGCCTGCGTCTGGACCGTCAGCAAACACGAGGTTGATTACTCCGGCTGGAACACCAGCTTCGCGGAATACTTCCATAACCACGTGAGCCGAATAAATCTGGCTATCTGCCGGCTTCCAAACTGCAACGTTGCCCATAAGTGCGGGAGCAGCAGGAAGGTTACCCGCAATGGCGGTAAAGTTGAATGGAGTAATGGCAAATACAAATCCTTCTAGTGGACGGTACTCTAGGCGGTTCCAGATACCTTCCGACGATTCAGGTTGATTGTCGTAAATCTCCGTCATGTACTGAACGTTGAAACGGAGGAAGTCAGCCAACTCACATGCTGCATCGATTTCAGCTTGGAAAGCATTTTTCGATTGAGCGAGCATAGTAGCTGCATTGATGCGCGCACGGAACGGACCTGCAATCAAGTCAGCCGCTTTGAGGAATACAGATGCTCTGTGCTCCCAGCTCAAATTAGCCCATTTGGTACGAGCTCTAAGTGCAGCATCAACCGCATCTTGAACGTGCTTTGAAGTACCTCTGTGGTACGTGCCAATTTGTGTTTTCAATTCGTGAGGAGGGAAAAGTGGAAGAACGTTATCGGTTCTAACTTCTTTTCCGTCTATAAACATTGGAATGTCAGTCACCTGTGATTTCATCTTGCGATAGGTGCTGAGCAACTCTTCTCTTTCTGGTGTTCCTGGAGCGTAGCTGTTAATTGGTTCGTTAACAGCAAGTGGAACTTGATAAATTCCTTTTGGCATTTTCGGAATCGTTTTTTGGGTTCGAGCACAAAAATAGCCAATAGGGTTTGGAATACCTGAGATATAGGTCACACTTTGGGTTGTACCTAGGCCGCTGTTAAACAGAAGATTGAATGAGGATATTTACGGATTGATTCTGCAGCAGCTCAGCTCATGTCTTTTGGGTGCGTCACCTCATGAAGTAGCTCGCGAACCTTGCCCTTCCTGCTCAGTCGAATCGCCGTAAGTTGCTGGCCTGTCCACGCTCCGGTATCGATGCACCACGAGTTTGAAACTTCGTTGAAGGTGGGTTCACCTTTAGTCTGAAGGATGTGTCCATGCACTTGCAGTTTATTCACATTCTTCAGTGCTCCCCGATTGTGAAGCACCCCTCTGCGAGCATTAGCTCCGAAAGGATCTTTAGAGAAGGGACTAATTCCAGCGTGTGTGATGAGTACGTATGGATTCTCCCATTTCAAGGGTCGATTTGAGAACCACCCTGCGGCCTTTCGCAGGTCGATATCTCGCTTCAAAAAGTCCTTCTTACAAGCCTCTATGGCTCGGTCGCTGCCCTTTCTGCGGTGGAATTGGATGAATCGATGTTCGTGATTCCCCTTTAGGAAGAACACTTGATACGGGTATTCCCGCTCCAATTCTTGTGCGTACAAATAGGCTTTGCCAGAATTCTTTCCCTTGTTGATGAGGTCGCCAACTTGAACGAGAAACTCACGGCTGGGGTCCCAGTGCTTTTCTACCAACGCCTTAAAGGTGTGGTAGCAGCCGTGGACATCTCCAACCGCTAGTACGTCCATGTTGGATTACGCTTTAGGCATTAAGCATTAAGCATCACCGGCATTACGAGCATGAGGAGGTCTTCACCCTCATCAAGACCGTCACTTGGAATAAGCAAGCCAGCGCGATTCGGTGCGCTCAATTCAACGCGAACTGAATCAGATTCAAGGTTATTCAGCATTTCGAGGAGGAAACGGCTGTTAAAGCCAATCTCCATATCCGATCCGTCGTAATCGCAAGTGAGACGTTCTACCGCCTTGTTGCTGAAATCGAGGTCTTCCGCTGAAACGGTCAACTCCGTACCGGCAATCTTTAAGCGAATCTGATGTGTAGTCTTGTTCGAGAAGATGGATACACGTTTCACCGAGCTCAAGAATCCAGAGCGGTCGATTAACATGCGATTCGGGTTGTCCTTAGGAATTACAGCTTCGTAATTTGGATACTTTCCGTCAATCAAGCGGCAAGTCATTACGATGTTGTCGTATTCGAAACGAGCGTTTGTTTCGTTGTAGAAAATCTTCACGTCTCCATCTGTGCCCGTAAGGCTGGTACGAAGAAGAGTGAGTGGTTTACGTGGCATGATGAACTCCGCCGTATTTGGTGTAGTCAAATCTGTTCTGCGGTAGCGAACCAATTTGTGTGCATCTGTGGCCACAAAAGTGAGGCTATCGGATGCGAATTGGAAGAACACGCCAGACATAACCGGACGTAGGTCGTCGTTTCCAGCAGCGAAGATGGTTTTTGTGATTGCGTTGCCAAGCACATCACCTGGAACGGTAGCCTCAGAGGCATCTTCGAGTTCGGGAAGCTGTGGGAACTCATCACCCTCAACGAAGGCGAGTGAGTACTTACCGAAATCGCTGCTTACTTCTACATTGTGTGACTTATCGTCAAGTGTAAAGGTGAGCGGTTGCTCTGGGAAAGTTTTGAGTGTATCGAGTAGAATCTTGGCTGGTACAGCAGCAAGACCTTCGGATTCCGTTTCAACAGCCAGCGTAGTGCTCATGGTTGTTTCAAGGTCGGAAGCCGAAACCTTCAATGAGTTTGGACTTAGTTCAAAGAGGAAATTATCCAGAATTGGCAAGGTGTTATTATTGTTGATTACACCGCCAATAGCTTGCAGTTCACGTAGTAGGGTTCCGCTGGATACAATAAATTTCATGAGGCTAATTGTTTGAGACGAATCTCATTTCGTCAAAAGCAAATATACTTTTTCATAGGTGCACATCTCATTGTCAACATGAAAATTGCTAACAAGAGATTCACAATCAGAGGATGAAGTATTCTTTGGTCTTTAAGATGTTTTCGAAGGCATAGGTTTGAATCACAACAAATCGACCATCACTGAGGTAAGCGTAGAATCTATCCGGATCCCAAAGCATCAAATTGCCAAGGTCGTCATAGGTGTCTGGTTCCGCTCTGATGTGGAATGCCGAAAGCTTGATTTCTTCACCGTCGAATTTCTTTGCATTCAATTCAAAAACAGGAATTGAGCTTGTGATGCTGTCCATCTTCGTATAGGCTTTCTCACCTTCAATAATGGCACCTTCAAACTTCAGCGTTCGCAAAGAGCCTAAGTAATATCGGGTGTGTTGTGAGGCATATGGCTCGATAGGGTTGTCATTGGCATCGAAAACCGACAATGCACCCTCTTCCGTTTGTTCTATTCTGAACCCTTCCTGCGGGATGAGCTCGTAGTTCATGGTCACCGTTTGGATATCCTTGTCGTCCCAACCAAAGATGATTCGGCTTCTCCATAGGTCTTCTCTCACAAAGAAGCGGGAGGAGAGGTAGCCATTGAAAGATGGAATGTGCATGGCGTACGGCTGAGTGCCATCGCGCTTCATCATGTACGTGCCCAACATGTCGTTTTGGTCCGTTCCTACGATAAAATCATGCACCAATTCATCGCCTTTGTACACTTTTACGAACTTCCCGTAGCCGGCCATTCGACGAAGAACCGTCTGTTTTGCAGTTTCTGCCGGGAAGTTTCTTAGCTCGATATTGTGGAAGGTTTCTAGAAGTACATCCACAGCATCTGGACGAGCCCGGTGCTCACCGTTTACCATCCAACCTCCATCAACTCTTTCCAAAACAACGGAGTCTGGCTCCCGGGTGGCAATAATGATCTTGGTAACGGCGGCCGTATCTTCAATAGAGAAGTCATACTCGATATCGCCGTTCAACGTCGTATCAGAGTCGAAATTTTGAGTGGCAATAAACACACCTACTGCAGCGAGTAGGAGGATGAGGATGAGATTTATTCTTTGCTTCTTATTCATGCTTTCTTCGCGTATTTTCTTTTGCGATTCCAAGTATATCCTAATCCAAACAGGATGATGAAAAGTATAGGTGCTGCCGTATTCAGTATCACCCATTTTGTTCTAGAGCTATCGATCTTAGCCTTGTTCAAGAGACGGATTTTAAGCTCTCTCGATCGAACATCGATCAATCCGGAATCATCCAACATGTAATCGACGGCGTTGAGAATGAAATCGCCATTCCCATATTGTGCACCGGTAAATTGATCATAACCTAGTTTGAGCGGTGCCCCGCGTTCCATAACCGACGGTGGTGCAACCAAGTTCAATTGATTCCGGATAATGTCTCCATCAGCAATAACGATTTGTTGTGTCCATCGGCTGGTATCACGAAGCGTTATTCCGGCTGCCTCCAAAGATTTAGGAACAAGTCGGTTGCGGTAAATCGATTCAAACTTACCCTCAAGTAGCACACCGGCAGTGAGATACTGACGATTGAACTGTTCCGGATACTTGTCCGAATAAAGATCTCGTAAGCTCACAATCCCCGGAACTTCTTGCGCCTTGCTGTATTCAGAACTTACCAGCAACTGTGTCTTTCTAACCGATGGGGAATAGATGGTGTCAATTGTTCCAGCAAAGTCTAGCTTAATGGCGTTGAGGTCCTTTGTGATAGGGTGGTCAACACGCGGCATCATCAACGGGAAGTACGGCCATTTGCGAACGTCTCTCGCGTCGTTTACTCCGGCTGACACGAAGTCTTGGAGCAGAACCGAGTTAACACGAACACCATATCTGAAGAGCATATCGCCTATGTTCAAGGCGTCATACTGAGGTAGGGCCATAAATTCACTGGCTCGACTCAACGAGTCCATATCTGCAGCAACGGGGTCAATTAACCACATGACCTTTCCGCCATTCATGATGTATTGATCCAGGAAGAATTTGTCAAGTTCACTGAATGGAACTTCAGGCTTAGCTACAATCAACAAGTCGAAACGGTTGATCCTGCGGAGTTGCTCCACAATGCTCACTTCTCCTGTAATACTGTCAACCGCAAACTCTCTTATGTTGAATCGGTCGAGTCGATACGAGCCCGAAAGTTGCGCTGCAATACTCGCCACGTGCTTTCTGCCCAACTCGCCATTTCCTTCGGTGAAGCCGATAAGCGGACGGTCGATAACAACCAACCTTCTGAGCGTAGAAGCAAGCGTATATTCCAGGTCTTGAATAGAACGGTTAACCTGAGCTGCAGGCGGAATGCCATACTGACTTTGAAGGAGGTTGACCGCAGTCTCTTTGTCTTGATATCCCGCAATAGCACCCGGGAAAACTTCTCTTTGCGAACGACCTTCGCGGTTGTCGGAAGTGACTATTGTGGGTGCTAAGCCGCGAGATTGTAGGAGTTGAACGAGTTGGTCTCTATCCTCTCGCTCATTTGGGTCGATGAATTGATACTCGATGTAGCCATTGTAAGCTCTGAATTCATCGAGCATTTGCTGTGTCTCTTTCTGAAGACGTTTCAGATCGGTCTCTAGTTCACCGTCAAGGTACACCGTGAACAACATCGGATCTTGAACTTGGTCAAGTAAGTCAATTGTCGATTGGCTCAAGGTATAACGCTGCTCTGCAGTAAGGTCAACTCTGTAAAAGCTGAACGATCCGGCGATGTTGATGACAACTACGAGTGTCGAGATTAGTCCGAATTGAATGAAGTCGGCACTTCGTGATTTTTTATCCCACTTTCTTGATTGAATCACCAAACGGGCCATGGCCCCGAAGAAGATGATAAGGCCGACGAAATAGAGCACGTCTCTGGAATCGACGACACCTCTAGAGATGCTGAGGTAGTGTTCATTGATGCCGAGGTTGTAGATGAGAAGGTCGGCATCGCCGAAGAAGTCGAGCTCTGCAATCTGATCAAAACCGAAGTAGAAGATGAAGGAAAGCAGTGCTCCGAGGATGAAGCTGGCGATTTGATTATCGGTTGTAGAGGAAGCGAAAAGACCGATTGCCACGTAGGCAGCGCCCAAGAAGAACAAGCCGATGTAGCTTCCCATGGCCGCTCCTGAATCAATGTTTCCAACCGGATCCCCTAACTGGTGAATGGTGAAGTAATAAAGAATCGTAGGTAGTAAGCTGAACAGTACGAGCGACAAGGCGGCGAAATATTTTGCTGCGATGATTTGAAGCTCGGTCAGCGGTTTTGTCAGCAAGAACTCCATGGTTCCTGTCTTCTTCTCATCCGCGAACATGCGCATCGTAATGGCGGGAATGAGGAACATGAAAACCCATGGAGAGATGGAGAAGAGACCATCAATCGAGGCATAGCCACTGTCCAACAAATTGAAATTCCCCTCAATAATCCAAAGGAAGAGGCTATTGAAAGCGAGGAAAACGATGATAACCAGGTATCCGATTATCGAATTGAAGAAGGAGCGAATCTCCTTGCTAAACAAACTCATCATGGCAACTTCACTTGTGGTTCAACACTCCATGCTTGAGGGCGGTCGGCGAAAAGAGCTTTGGTCTTGCTCCAAACGTCGGCGAACAAATCGCTATGTCGGTAGGCTTCGAGGCGGTCGGTATGCGTCCAATGACTGTAGGTGAAGAATATTTCGGGTGTGTCGATATCTTGCCAGAGCTCAAGGTATTCGCAGCCTTCAAACCCACGAATGAGTTCTTTTCGGCTGTCAAACAAAGCTTTGAACGTATCGATTTCCTCCGTTCTAAAATGCATCTTCACTACGCGTGTAATCATTCAAGCTCGATAAATATGTTACTGTTCACTTGCAGTCCGAGCAAGCTACAGGCACTATTGATGTGTTTTCCGCCAGGTTTTTGAACGGCTACCTCGAGGTAGCCATCGCTGTTGTACACGCAAAAGAGTTCACCTTCCGTTGGGCCCTCGAAGTAAGAATCTACAATTCGAGTGATTCTCTTATTCCGCGCGATGACGGTAATCTTTTTGTTTCCACAATTTTCTACCACCCATTTGCGAGTGATATTGGTAACGAGGTTGCCAAAGGTATCGATATGTAGCACATGGGCAATGACCTCATTTCCTTCTGGCTTCAAAGTAGGTCTCGACGGTGTCAAGGCTTCAGCGTTCTTCGCTTCTTGCCCAAGAACCGAGCTCTTTCCTCCCCGAGATAGATGTCCAGCTACACGTGTGTAAACCGTATGCGGATCCTTCGCATCTTCCGAATTCCGCATATCGATGGCTGTTAGCCTATCGATTTTAGAACCAGAAGCAATGAGTGGAATGATGCCATTGTCCGGAGCCAAAAAGTAGTGACCCTCAATTTCTCCTAGCAAATAAGGCTTTCCCTTTTCTTGTTGAGCATCCACTAAAACGAAGTGTATAGAACCTTCGGGATAATGGCGGTAGGTCCGACTTATCAGATAAGCTGCCTGCATTGAATTGTAGGGTGAAACCGCATGGGAAATGTCTACAACCCTAGCATCGGGAATCTCTTTCCACAGGTCGCCCTTCAATGCCGCCACATCGTGGTCGATAATTCCATAGTCGGATGTGAGTGTAATAATGCTCATAAATCGCTTAGGGACAGCAGGCAAATTGCGGGAGATTCCGTTATTTTGTGACTTCAAAAGTACGAATTGAAGCGGTTCGTACATAACGCAAACTTCTACTGCATTTGACCGAAAAAACAGTTCTTCTCGAAGACACTAACCCTCAGGAATTTTACGGGGCGAATAATCGCTATTTCAACTTGTTGAAGAGTTTTTATCCCAAGCTGAAGATTACGGCACGTGGCGATAAAATCAAGATCAATGGAGATGAATCTATTATTGAACAGTTCGAAGAAAAGCTAAATCTCATCCTACTTCACCTTCAGCGATACAACTCGATTACCGAAAACCAAATCGAGCGTATTGTTATGGAAGACGGTAGAGAAGTGGCTAAAACGTATGCGGCTGTTGACGATGTACTCGTGCATGGTTCCGGTGGTAAGTTGATCAAAGCTCGCACCCTCAATCAAAAGAAGATGGTGCAGGCAATCGACGAGAACGACATGCTCTTCGCTATTGGTCCGGCAGGTACAGGTAAAACCTATACAGGTGTCGCCCTCGCAGTACGCGCACTGAAGAACAAGGAAGTTCGCCGAATTATTCTCACACGCCCTGCTGTTGAAGCTGGAGAAAACCTCGGTTTCCTGCCAGGCGACATGAAGGAGAAGTTAGATCCATACATGCAACCGCTGTACGATGCATTGCACGATATGATTCCACACGAGAAGCTTCAATACTACATCGAATCACGCGTGATTGAAATTGCACCGCTCGCCTTTATGAGAGGTAGAACGCTCGACCATGCCTTTGTGATTTTAGATGAAGCCCAGAATACCACGCATGCCCAAATGAAGATGTTCCTAACCCGTATGGGCAGGAGCGCTAAGTTCATTGTGACTGGCGATGCAACGCAAATCGACTTGCCTCGAAATCAAGGTTCCGGACTTAAAGAAGCATTGCGCATTCTCGGAAAAGTTGAGGGAATTTCAGTTGTGAAGTTGGACGATAAAGATGTGATTCGTCACCCATTGGTGAAGGATATCATTCACGCATACGATAAAGAAGAGAAGAAATAATGAACGCTCTAGACCGCTCTGAATTTAATTTTACTGGACAAACAGATGTGTACCATGGAAAGGTACGCGACGTTTACTCCATTGGTGAAGATGTACTCGTGATGGTTGCGAGCGATCGAATTTCTGCCTTCGATGTTGTATTGCCAAAGGGCATTCCCTTTAAAGGTCAGGTCCTAAACCAGATTGCCGAGCACTTCTTGGATGCCACTAGCGACATCGTTCCGAATTGGAAGATGGTTGTGCCAGACCCCGTTGTGACTATCGGTAAGAAAGCAACTCCGTTTAAAGTTGAGATGGTTATTCGCGGCTACCTAAGCGGACACGCATGGAGAACCTACCGCGATGGGAAAAGAGAGCTCTGCGGAGTGACAATGCCAGATGGACTTCGCGAGAATGACGCTTTTCCTCAGCCGATTATCACGCCTACCACAAAGGCAGATCAAGGTCTGCACGACGAAGATATTTCACGCGAAGAGATTTTGAAACAAGGTATAGTTGACGAGGCTGACTACATCAAGCTAGAAGAATACACGCGTGCATTGTTCCAAAGAGGACAAGAAATGGCAAACGAACGCGGATTGATTTTGGTTGATACCAAATACGAGTTCGGAAAGCTTGAAGATGGCACTATTGTACTGATTGACGAGATTCACACACCAGATTCTTCGCGCTATTTCTACCTAGAAGGGTATGAAGCGCGACAGGATAACGGCGAAGCTCAAAAGCAACTTTCGAAGGAATTCGTTCGCCAATGGCTAATCGAAAATGGCTTCCAAGGAAAAGAGGGGCAATCCGTGCCTGAAATGACCGAAGAATACGTTCAATCGGTAAGCGAACGCTACCGCGAGTTATACGAGAAAGTAACTGGCAAGAGTTTTGTACCTGGAGATTTATCTAATTTAGTCGGAAGAATCTCACAAAACGTAGAATCCGCTCTTAAGAATCTGTAACTATGTTTCGCTTACCACGCCAAATTTTCATTCTCGCATTCGTCGCTCTTTCATGTGGAGCACAAGCTCAATTTGATTTCGGAATCAAAGGGGGATTGAACTCTTCAACCATCACCTTTGATAATTTAGAGGAGAACTCTACCATAGAAGATCTCGCCGGAAATAATGAGTTCGGGTATCACGCAGGAGTTTACATCCGCGTAAAAATTCTCGGTCTCTATATTCAGCCCGAGTTCCTTTACTCTAATTTGAACAGCCAAATTGAGGTTCAGAAGAAGAACGGCGAGACAGGATCTCAAGATTTCACCCTTTCGAGATTTGACGTTCCAGTCAACGTAGGCGTGAAATTCGGACCTGCATCCATCTTTGGTGGCCCCGTAATGAGTTACAACTTAAACCATCCTTCGGAGATCTTAGATATCGATTACAAGGGTGGTACGCTTGGTTTTCAGGCCGGGCTTGGACTCACTTTTGGCAACTTCATCATGGACCTCAAGTACGAAGGGTCTTTCCAGAGTTTGGCCGAAGAGGTAGTGATTGATGGTCAGACTTACGAAGTTGACTCACGCACGGGTCAGTTTATCCTTAGCTTGGGATACGCCCTATTCTAGATTTCTTAATACGTGCGAATTTCGCTGAACTTACCTTTTCGGTAGTGCTCGTAAACGAGACTGCTGAGGTAAGACGACGATGCAATGGAGGTCATCGCACGCTTCACCGTGTCGATGTCTGAAAGCTGATACTCTAGATCGAAGTATCCATATCCTCGAAGCTTTCCATCTTCCCAAACCACAACCGATTTCTCACCCGTTTTTCGACCCTGGTCAATCAGCAAGGCATTCGTGAATGGCAAGGCAGTTCTCCAAACCCTCTTTTTTACGGAAAGCGCTTTGATTTTCTTGGGCTCAAGGTGTTCGTTATACGCGGCTTGCATCCTGTCGAGCTGCCTCGAAAGTGCAACATCCTTTGGGTTGATATCGAAGTTGCGACAGAACTTTCCCGCTATTTCGATGCCCACGTTTTCATCTGAAACATGAATGACGGGCTGCTCCTTTTTTACCTTTTGAACGCGGACTTGACGAACGGTTTTGTCATCATCAGAATCCATAAAAAGGCCAAAGGAAAGTGTGTACTTGTCGGTGCGTTTGTTCAACGCAGGGGAGAGCTTCTTCAGCTCGAGGTGCTCGGTGATGAGCGCAATTAATTCTGAACCGGTGGGCTCAATATGAATGGAGTCTGCATCCGCCTGAAGCTGAAGCGCTCTTTCATTCGTAGCCAAAAAGTGGCGATCGATTTTATTGCGAAGATTGTTGCTTTGTCCGATATAAATCACCTCACCCGCACGGTTGTGGATATAGTACAAACCGGTAGTGTTGTAAAGCTTGGAGGTAAGATCTGAAAAGTCGTGGTCTGGGGTTGTGTCCTGACGATTTCGAGCAATCTTTTCGATCTTTTTCTCTGTATCCTTATCCAATAGAATGGACAGCAACTTCACGGTTGCGCGGGCATCGCCATCGGCACGGTGGCGGTTGGTATTCAAGATGCCAAGCGCTTCGCAAAGGGTCTCTAGTCCGTATGCTTTTAGACCTGGGATGAGTCGTTGGGCATGTGTGATTGTGTCGAGTGTTCTGCGCTGGTAATCGTAACCTAAGCGAGCGAATTCCTCTTGAATAACCCGGTAGTCGAAATTCACGTTGTGGGCCACGAATACGGCATCTTCGGTCACTTCCACGATGCGCTTTGCAATTTCGTGGAACTTAGGTGCTCTGCGAACCATCTTTGGGTTGATTCCCGTGAGCTTCTGAACGTAAGGCTGAATCGGTCCTTCTGGGTTTACAAGCGAAATGAACTGATCGATAATCTCACCATCTTCATATTTGAAAATGGCCACCTCGATTACACGTTCTTCGCCGAACTTCCCTCCCGAAGTTTCAATATCAATTACCGCATACATGGCCCCAAAGGTAAGCGTTTGAACTTGGCTTACACGGTTAATTAGTTATCGCCCGATTTAATTTATCCTTAATCTAAATGCAAAGATTTGAGCTTATCTTCAAGGTTGCCTAATCGTCATCCTCTATATGAGTTTAGTTTAGATTATTGGGCGTCTTCGAGTTATCTCTCTCCTATGAAAAGAACCCTTATTACAACCCTAGCGCTACTTGCTTTTGCGGTGTGTTTTGGACAAAATTCAGCGCATGACCCTGGTGTGAGTCCAACTCGCTTGGGTGTGGCAATCAACTTGAGCGACTTTGCGCTGTATGATTTCAATACGCAAGTACTCTACAGGCCTACGTCTAAATTTGGTGTAATGGCCTACTTCGCGCATGGGAATGCCCGCAACACGAAGGAACCGTCTCCTTCCATGGAAGAGTTTCGCTACGAATTTGGCCCCCGGTGGTATGTGTCTAGCGAGAATTTGATTTTCGTGCAGGCGACCTTTTCGTATGTCGACGCTAACTTTTGGACGGAAAGTGAAGGATGGGAATTGGTGAACAGAAACGGATCTAACTACTACACCATAGCATCGAGAAGTAACCGAGATGATATTTTTCAGACGGGACTGAATTTGTCGCTTGGGTCGAGCTTTAAGGTATATAGGTTTGTCTACATGGAAATAGCCGCAACCTATGGGTACAGGTGGTCATCCGTTTCACAAGAATGGAAAACCGAGTTCGATGGTTACAGCGGTGTGAATTATGCTGGGTATAGCGGACCTTTGTTCCGCCTGCAATTATTAATGGGAATCAACCTGCTTTAGGCGTCGTAGTTCCTTGCTCCGAAAATAGCGCTGCCCACTCTCACCATGTTGGAGCCAGCATCAATGGCCAAGGAGTAATCACCGCTCATTCCCATTGATAGCGTGTCGAAGGCCTCTCCAAACGACTTTGAGATCTTGTCGAACAGCGATTTTAGCGTGTTGAATTCCCTCGTGATTTGTCCTTTGTCATCCGTGAAAGTGGCCATACCCATCAATCCGCGAATGCGAACATTGGGGTACTCTTGCCATCGACCAGATTCAATCAGCTCGAGGAGCTCGGCTTCATCAAAACCAAATTTGCTCGATTCTTCGGCGATATGAACCTGAAGCAGCACGTCTATCGTTCTGTCGTTTTTGGCTGCTTCTTTATTCACCATTTTTAGCACTTTCTCGCGGTCGCAACCGTGGATGAGGTGCACGAAAGGAGCCATGTGCTTAATCTTATTCGTCTGAACGTGACCAATCATGTGCCAGTGAATGTCCTTGGGCAGGGCTTCCCACTTGTCAACCATCTCTTGCACCTTGTTCTCACCAAAGTGACGTTGGCCAGCATCGTACGCTTCTTGAATGTCGGCGCTTGGTTTGGTTTTAGAAACCGCTACCAGGGTAACATCGGAAGGGAGTTCCGATAGAATGCTTTGGAGATTGTTGGCGATGTTGCTCATATCCGTGTAACGATTAGAGGGCTCTATCGTTCAAAGAGTTCGTAAATGGTAAGTCCGCTTCGAAGCTTTGGTTCGATGTAAGTACTCTTAGGCGGCATAATGAGGGATGCATTAGCCACGTCCTTGAGTTGTTCGGCGGAAACTGCATAAAGGGCGAATCCCACTTCGTATTGGTTGCTGTTTACGGCTTTCTCAATGGCCTCGCATCCTTTGTCGCCAGGCAGGAAATCCACGCGCGGGTCTGCGCGCAAGTCTTTGATGTGAAGTATGTGGTCAAGTACGTTTCTCGATAGAATTTCTGCATCTAGTGAGGCTACGGGATCTTCTGGAGAAAAGCTGCCTGGTTTAGCAGTAAGTGTTTTCCAAGAACCGTCGATGTACATCCCAATCTCGTGCAAGCGATCCGGATGGTAGGTGTCGCCTTCCCATTCGGACACGATGAAGTTGTCCTCAAGTTTCTTCAAGAACTCGTCATGTGGCATCCCTAGATCTTTCACCAAACGGTGGAAACCGTGAATGTGAATGCTGTTTTCCGGAATCAGGTAAGCCATGAAGTGATCGAAGGCACCTGATTTTCCTTCCTCAGTGAGATGCTGTGCAAGCAAGGCGGATGAAGCGCTACGGTGGTGCCCGTCGGCGATGTAGATCTTCTCCATTTGACCGAAAGCCGAACTAATAACTGCACAATCTTCGGCAGAGTCTATCTTCCACAAGTAGTGCGAAACGCGGTCGGTGGTGGTGAATTCGAACTCTGGACGTGTGTCCATGGCTTTGCCGATGATGGTGTTCACGTCTCCGTTTTCTGGATACATGAGAAGCACGGGCTCGGCGTTGAATCCTGTGGTGTTGAGGTATTCTTTGAACATTTCCTCGCGCTGGGTGAGGGTGTGTTCGTGGACCAGAATACGGCCGTCGAGATAATCTTTAACAGAAACCGCAGCTATAATACCGGTGAAAACGTGTGAATGGGTGCGTTGTTGGTAGAGGTAAAAAGAGGCCTCATCATCTTTGATGAAAATTCCTTCGCGTTCAAACTGCTCGAACTTCTGACGAACGAGATCATATTTTTCGCGGCCTTCGCTTTTCACGGCGGCATCCGTATCGGGATGAATTACGTGAAGAAAGGTGTAAGGGTTGTTCTCGAGCTTTTCGCAGAGCTGTTCATCGGAATAGCTGACATACGATCTACTCGCTACGAGACTAACCACGTCGCGCTTTGGTCGAACCGCGCGAAAGGGTGCAACTTTAATCATCTGAATTGAGCCTTTGGAGCAAAGATAGCGCAGTGTTGTGCTAATCCAAGAACCTCGAGCGACTCATTGTTCACCTGAATCGGAAGTAGATGCTTCTATTGCATCCATACAGGTGTCATACATCGAGATATACTTCGCACTTTCACTTGCAATGAATTCTTCTTCCCACGGTGCTCCACAATCGCTTCGAACCTGGTAATCGATGAGTTTTCTGTCTCTGAAAATAGCTAGGATGTGGTCCTCCTTGGAGTCTTCCAGAGAGAATTCATCTGCGGTGATTGGCGCATTGTATTTTGTATGTGTCTCTTCCAAAGAAAAGAGTTCACCGTTCTTAACGTAGAACGAGATGTGTGCTTGGTGCGAACAACCGTAAAGGCTAACATCTATCTTGACTATCTCCCCATTCTCTCTGTATACATGCAATTCACCTCCCTCGGTACTGAGTTGAGGGAAATCGATGTAGGTGGAATCTAAGTCTGAGGCATTGATTCTTTCAACCTCATTGTCTATTGGTTCTCTGAGCTTCGCCTTGTTGGAGGCGTACTCCGACATACCTATCGCATCGATACTGTCTTTTACTTCTTGAGTAGCCTCGCGCCACGACTCATCTGTTTGTGCAAGTGTCCACGTAGAAGCACACGCTAGGGTGATGAATATGCAATACAGTCTTCTCATGTGTTCAAGCCGTATTTGTTGTCAAGCTGGTCTATTACATCTTGCATAAATAACTCATCCTGGGTGAGCACGGTGTGCCATTCTCTTTCGGCGTCGCCAAATTGTAAATAGCCAAGTTCCATTTTGTCACTTTGATCGAGCATGGGTTTTGATACTTTAATCTCTGTAACGGGTATAAAATGGCAGTAGAGCGTGCTTGAATCGAATTCTTCAGGTTTGGATTTGAAGTATCTATAATTAGCTTGATACGTGAGGTTTTCACCAAGTGTGAGCACTTCGGCACCATACGTATTCCAAAGAAAATGCCGAATCATATATCTGAACAGAACAGCAAGAATGGCCATCAAAAACAGATAGCCAGCATGAAATCTTTCGTTAAATACAAGTGGAGAAATCAGAATGGCGAGGATTCCAAGAATACAACCTAACGAAATCAGGAACAGTATGGCCCTTCCAAGGAAAGGTGTCTTTCGCGTGTTTATTCTGATTTGATGATGCATAGAGAGCGAGACTAGAATTATACACTTTCAACCCATTCCTTCAACTTCCTCAAATGGGTCTCCGATTGTTTTCTAAACATTCCTTTAAAGAAGAACGACATGATGATCATTGCGCCGCCGAACTTGAAGTAGTTGTTCGTAGTTACAAGCGTTTTGCCGTTGTCGTTTTCCGTGAATTCTGTTTCCACTTCGTTGTATCCTGCCGGACTTTCATACCCGAACTTGATGCTGTCAGGTAGATTTTCCTCCAGAATCGTTTCATGGATGAGCATTTCGCGATTCTTGTGCTTAAAGTAGAAGTCCGTTTTAGCCCCAACTTTTCCTTTTTCGCCAGAGATGAATTCCATCTTCTGGAATCCGTCCATCCAATTCTTGATTCCATCCGGGTCTTGGAACATTTCAACAACGGTTCCTCTAGGCTTGTCGATGGTGATGAAACAGGAATAACGCATAGGGGGTGGGTTAGATGTTTTCAAACAGTTGCAACAAACTCTTATTCTCTGATTCTGCTGCGAACTGTTTCAATTTACTCAATATCAATGATTCGCGAATGGCTCCGATGAGTTCAGCTCCCTCGGTATCCTTTCGAATAGAATCATAATCGGTCTGAACTTGATCTATTTCTCCCTCTACCTCCAATACGAGCTTCTCCATCTTGAAAATGAGCACCTCAATCTCTTGTGGAGGAACAGCCTTCGAATCTCCAACGAGCGTCTGATTTTTAGCCGTAAGTGCTCTTTCCAATGAATTGGCGATAGTCGGGTTTTCGAGTTCCGATACCAGGTTGGTCAATTCATTGTTCGGCTCAAGCAAACTGTGAATTCGCGCGAACACATCTTTCTGCATGGCCACTTGTAGCATGCCGAAGAGTCTTCCGGTCTTCATGTTCATCACCTGAATGTGCTCAGTGTTCATGTACATAGCCTTGTATTCCGACCATGTGTAGAGTAGAAGGGAATATTCGCGTTTGACATTCGCGAAGCGTTCGCTTTTAGAGAGCGATGAATCTGACATACAATTGATTTACTTGGGTTCGAGGCTCATGACATAGGCATGGCTCTCTTTGAGCAGCTCTACAATTCGATCTGGAGTGCTAAATAGCGCTTCAGGAATGAGGATGTAACCCTTCATTACTGCTCCGTAGGATCGATAATAGGTCGTATTGAACTCTTGCATGTAGGATTCCTGAACGTCTTTGCTAAAGCGGATTCCTAATTCGGCATCCTTATTCAGTAAAGAGAACATGTATCCGTTGGTTGAGGTGTAAGGCATCGTTTTGCCCAACCGCTTGAAATCAACACATTGAGCTACGAGTTCATCGTAACGAGCGAGGTTCAGTTGCCAGAGTTCCTTGTCCATTCTCGAGAGTTTCGGTCAAGGTAAGAACTCTGACTATTCTACACAGCCTTGCTTCATTTTTTCCCAGTCTATTTCTGGGGTCATTTCGAGTTTGCCAATCACGTGGGCATTGACCTGTTGGTTGAATACCATCCAATTGATTCCCATGATTTCTTCAAAACGTGACATGTCCGCTTGCCAAAGTTCTCGGAGCTTATCAATCCCATATTCTTCTCTGATATACTGAATGTAATATGCGGCCTGATGGTAACCGATAATCTCGTCGAGATGATAGAAATAGGTGCCGACAAATTCTTGCGGATCATACAAATGGCCGTGCTCGAGCATGAACCGGTAGATTTCCTCAATAGAGTGTCCGTTGCACGACCCTTGTGCGTAAGTCGCGAGTCCTTCATTCATCCAAGTCAGGTTTCCTTGTGGATATCCCCATGAGGTACAAGAAACCATGTGCATCATTTCGTGTACGATTGGTGGGCGAGTCACCGCATCGGATGAATCGCTTTCTTCATCGGTGTAGGCTGCCATATGGAGCTGTTTAGTGAACGCATTTGCCGTTCCAGAAGCTCCCATTCCGGTCCGATCCTTCATCTCATCCCTAGAGGAAACGAAATATACTTTGATGAACTCGTTGTAGTCATCGAGTTCGATGAGCTTCGCATTCTCAATTTTAGCCTGAATTACTTCTTCTACAAATCGATCTCGCTCTTGTGAGGCCCATCCATCGGTTGGAAATTCGAAGTGCATGTTGGCGGTGTCTTTCACCAGAATCGTTTGGGTGTTCCACGTGCCGTAATCGGAGGTAGGTTCTTTTGAATCCGTGCACGAGATGAGGGAAATGGTGAGGAGGAATAGAGTTAGGCGCATGACATTGAGATGTTTGAATGCCACCAAACTAGGAATAAATGAAGGTGTGACCTGTTAAAGAAATGCTTAACCTTTAATCCAATTCTGAAGTTCAGATACCAAAGTGGATAGCACAAGTGGCTTTTTGAGGTACGCATTCATACCCGCTTCCAGGCATCTTTCTTTTTCTCCTTCAAGTGTTTCAGCCGTAAGCGCAATGATTGGAGAATCGATATTGGCTTCCACCTCCCGGATTTTTCGAGCTGCATCATACCCGCTTAACTTGGGCATTTGAATGTCCATCAAAGTCAGGTCTGGCTGAAGAGCTGCGAATTGCTCAACTGCGGCCTCACCATCTGCAGCTTCGAAAATCAACGCGCTCGGTAGAAGTTTCGTGAGCATTGTCTTGGCCAGAATTCTATTGGTACGGTTGTCGTCAACAATTAGAATTTTATGCTCCTGGTAGGATAGGACATTGTTTGCACTTGGGACTTCAGCCTTTTTGATCGTTGTATTTTCATCTGCAAGCAGAGCTAAAAGCTTAAATAACCTACTTGAAGTAATGGGCTTGTTCAATGCTTTTGATATACCTAGCTCCGAATATCGAGGTGAAATTTCATCGTCCGTGCTAAGGCTGTGCAACAGTATGATTTTCAACCGCTCTTGGTCATAACCGAGCTCGCCGCGGACCTTCTCAATAAATTCAAGTCCATTCATGTACGGCATGTGAAAGTCGGAAATGACTAAATCCGTTTTGTTTTTCGATAAAAAGTCCAACGCACTCATGCCGTCGTAGCAGGAAGTTGAATCAATGTTTTGTAGGCGCAACATTTCTTCGAGAATCTCGCAATTCTTGTGGTTGTCATCTACAATTAAGATGTGCTTGTATTTACTCAGAAGCGAGGATTCTTCCGAGGTCGTCATGCCCACGTCCTCTCCTGTCGCGTTTAATGTGAAGTAGAACGTACTTCCTTCTCCCACGGTGCTTGTCAATTCAAGCTGCGAGTTCATCAAGTTTAGCAGGCTATTTGAAATAGATAATCCAAGTCCTGTTCCGCCGAATTTTCTAGTAGTAGAAGCATCTTCCTGCGAGAATGCTTCGAAGATTTTTTTCTGTTTACTCGGATTGATTCCAATTCCCGTGTCTTGAACAGAGAAGAGAATTTCATATTGATTCTCATTCGTCGATACCACCTTAACCTCAAGGAAGATGTGACCCTTTTCGGTGAATTTCACTGCATTTCCCATCAAATTGATGAGAACCTGGCGAAGTCTAATGGGATCTACATAAAGGTAGTTTGGAAGGTCCGTACTCTGTCTCAAGAGCAATTCAATGTTCTTTTCATTGGTCTTGAATCGGACAATGTCCACAATTTGTTGACACAAAGCAGAGATGTCAGTTTTCTCGAGCGACAGCTCCAGCTTGCCTGCTTCAATTTTCGAGAAATCGAGAATGTCGTTCAGCAAGTCGAGTAGGGAGTCGGCAGATTGACTGACGTATTCGAGGTATTGCTTTTGATTCGGATCGAGGTCTGACTTTAGCACGATATCGCTGAAGCCAATCACACTGTTCAAAGGGGTGCGAATCTCGTGGCTCATGTTCGCCAAGAAGTTTGACTTGGCTTCGCTTGCGGCTTCGGCGGCGATTTTTGCTTTGCCCAATTCTTCGTTTTTGGAAGTGAGGGCGGTGATGAACTTCCTTATTCGGCGGGTAGTTGGAAGAAAAATCAGGATTGCTTCGAGCACGAGAATGGTGAGAGAAAACAGGAGTAGGTAGAGCTCCGCCGACTTCATTCCCAGTACTTTGGCAGAGGCCTCGCTTTCGTATTGTTTTACAATTCCATTCATGCGAGGCAGAAATTGAGCTTCTTGGTTCAAGAGCATATCGATGAGCATAGGAGCTTCATCGTCAGCAACCTCTTGATTGAGTAGTTTTTCGACCACTAACTTCATGCCTTGATAGGAAGGTTGAAGCTCGTTGTACAAAAGCACTACTTCTGGAGAGTTGTAATCGTTGGGTATACCTAGGCTGTCGTTTCCCGACATCAAAGCCTCATGCGCGTAGGTCCATTCGGCATAATCCATTTCCAACTGAAAGGTGTTGGAAGTGGAGGAAGATGAATCACGACGGTTTAGAAGAAGGAGGGCGTCCTTCGCTATCTTCTGACTGAGCATTCGTTGTCGACCTGCGAGGTTTATCACCACTGCATCTGAGCGCTGGGATTCGACCGAATTACCAATAATGAAATAACTGGTGAGAATCGAAGAAGCGATGAGTAGCAGGGCAATAACGTAACGGCCTGCCAGGCTGCGAATGAATTGGTGGTCCGTCATGCGATGCTCAAGTTAAAAAAACCTGAAATTGAATAGGTTAATTCAGAAATAAAAAAGGCGTGGAGATATTCCCCACGCCTTATATACGGTTCTAAAACCAGTATGGATTATTCGCTTAAGCTGGAACGCTTTCGTTGATGATATCAGCGATTTCCATTCCAATGCGGTCTTGCGCTTCTACAGTGGCGGCGCCAATGTGCGGGCTCAAGCTCACGTAGCGGTTCATTAGAACTTGCATGGCAGGGTTTGGCTCATTTACAAACACGTCAAGTGCCGCGCCTGCAATGTGACCATCTTCCAAAGCTGCAAGAAGTGCAACCTCGTCAATGGTGCCACCACGAGCAGTATTCACGATGTATGAACCCTTCTTCATCTTTTTCAATTCCGCTTCGCCGATGATGGTTTTACCAGCACCGCTCACGTGAAGTGAAACGAAGTCGCTCTTTGCAAGTAGCTCGTCCATCGACAAATTTTCGATGCTATAATCGATGCTTGCACCGTTCGCGAAGGTCAATGTGATGTCAACATTCTCCCCGTTGCGGTCGTGGCAAATAACATTCATGCCAACACCAACGGCCATTTTAGCCAAGGCCTGACCGATACGTCCGCATCCGATGATGCCGATCGTTTTTCCGCTTAGCTCAGAACCTTTTCCGTAGGCTTTTTTCAAATCCTTGAACTTGGTTTCGCCTTCGAGTGGCATTTGACGGTTGCTGTCGTGAAGGAAGCGAACCATGCCCCACAAGTGAGCCATTACCAATTCGGCAACGCTTTGAGAAGAGGAAGCAGGTGTGTTGAACACGTTGATGCCTTTTTCACGGGCGTATTCTACATCGATATTATCCATTCCTACGCCGCCTCGACCAATCATTTTAAGATTTGGACAAGCGTCGATGATGTCCTTACGAATCTTCGTTGCGCTGCGCACGAGAACTACGTCAACGTTGTTTTCAGCGATGTAATTGGCCAATTGTTCTTGAGCAACTTTTGTTTCGAGCACTTCGTGACCCGCTGCTTCAAGAGCTTCTTTACCGTTGGCTGCAATTCCGTCGTTTGCTAGAATCTTCATGTTTCGGTTTTTCTCGATTTATGCTTTGCGCTCTAGTTCGCGCATGATTTCTAATAGGGCTTCCACACTAGAAAGTGGAAGTGCATTGTACATGGAAGCGCGGTAACCACCTACAGATCGGTGTCCGTTCAATCCGTTGATTCCGCCTTCTTTCAACATGTTGTCGAAGCTCTCTTTGTGAGCCGATTCATCGTTCAACAAGAAGCAAGCGTTCATATACGAGCGATCTTCAACTGCGGCTGTTCCCGCGAATAACGGGTTGCGGTCAATCTCTCCGTAAAGCAACTCTGCTTTTTGGTTGTTGATGTTTTCGATCCAGTCAATTCCACCGTTTTCTTTCAACCAACGAAGGGTAAGCATGCTGGTGTAGATGGCAAATACCGGTGGGGTATTGAACATTGACTCCTTCGCAATGTGGGTGTTGTAGTCCAACATGGTAGGAATCTTACGACCCGTTTTGCCAAGGATTTCATCCTTAACCACAACGAGCGTGGTTCCAGCAGGTCCCATGTTTTTCTGAGCACCAGCATAAATGAGGTCGAACTGAGAAAAGTCGAGGTTACGGCTGAAAATATCGGATGACATATCACAAACGTTCAAGCAATTCACTTTCGGGAAGCTCTTCATTTGTGTGCCATAAATGGTGTTGTTTGAGGTAGAGTGGAAGTAATCTGCGTCAGCAGGAACCTCATACCCTTTTGGAATGTAACTGAAATTCTTATCAGAAGAATTGCCAACTACAGTCACATCACCGAAAGCTTCCGCTTCTTGACGAGCTTTCTTTGCCCACGTTCCCGTCTCGAGGTAGGCTGCCTTTCCCCCTTCTTTCATGAGGTTGTAAGGAACCATGAGGAATTCAAGGCTTGCGCCACCTTGTAGGAACAATACGCTGTAACCTTCAGGAAGGCCCATCAATTCTTTCACCAACGCCATGGCCTCATCCATAACAGCAACAACGTTCTTAGAACGGTGACTGATTTCGATAAGAGACAGGTTGAGGTCGTCGAAGTTGAGAATAGCTTCTGAAGCTTGCTTAAGGACAGATTCCGGTAGGATACACGGACCTGCAGAGAAGTTGTGTTTCTTCATGACAAATTTGGTTGCCTGTTTAGCTGTTGCAAAAGTAGCAATTTGAAGACGGCTAGCAGGTTAACCGAACGTGAAATAAAAAAAGGGGATTATTGCCGACGAGGACCTAAGTCTGTGGGCACGTTTGAGTCTGGCGGAAGCGTTTCCATTTCATTTTCAAACTGGATGCCTTCTTCCAAATGCCAGTTTTCGTCTTCCCATCGCAAACCATCATAGGTGAAGTCAGGTCCGTATGATATGTACAGCCCTTTCTGGGCGGCGTCTGGCGGGGCAACATGATCCATGATGATGCCTTTGAAATTGGAATCCCACTGCATCATGGCGCCGTACTCTGCAGAATAGTACATCATGAGTCGGTAAGGCGGCATGCTGTTTTCAAAGTCGTTGAACGTCCCAACTTTGAACGATTTAGAACCGAACCTTACGAGTCCGTCGGTGAAGGTGACGGCGTCAATAAATTTCATTTGAAGCTGGGCAGATTCTGATCTGTACCCTAGCAGGAAATACACGGTTTGGTCGTCTTTCTCTTGTTCTATAATGTCGTAGTACAAACCACCAAACCACTGAGTTGGTGGAAGTAGGCGAAAGGTGAGCGCTCTGCCGCCCATGGCATTGTCGATTAGTTCAATGTGCTTGTACTCTTCGCCACCGTCATAAATGAGGTACCCGTGGTGAGCATAGGTGAGGTTCCGTTGCGGAACCATGAAAGTGAAGAGTCGAAGGTGCTCGTCGGGCGATTGGAGAATCGACATGTTTGAAACACCGTCGAATGTAAAGTTCATCGCTTCGGGATAGGAGCAAATTTCGTCAAGCGCATCGATGAACTTCTGTGCGGCCTCATTGCGCTCTTCCTGTGTGGGGAGCATTCTGCTGTTCTGACCCTCCTCTTTGAGAATTGGCAGAAGGGCATTGTACACGCTGTCGGCCTCTTGGGCCCACAGTGAGATAGTCAATACCGAAAGCAATAGGGTGGAGTATAATCTCATGATGGCTACAACGCAAGTACTACGCCAGAAGTATAAACCGAGACGCCGCTTAGTGCAAGCTGAGAGGATACGTCTCAGGCGACGCCTCGGAATTTTTTAGAGGTGCATGAAGTCTTTCTTCGCTACAAGTTGATCTTCTGTTTCCTCGTTTGCTTCATCGGGAACGCAGCAGTCTACGGGACAAACCTCTGCGCACTGTGGCTCTTCGTGGAAGCCTACACACTCGGTGCATTTATCTGTAACAATGTAATATACATCGTAGTCAACCGGCTCTTGAGCTTCTTCCGCATCATACTCATTACCTCCGGGGGTTACAATGTTTCCCTTGAGATCGGTGCCGTCGGAGAATCTCCATTCCATCGCACCTTCGTAAATAGCATTATTTGGACACTCCGGCTCGCAAGCACCGCAGTTGATACATTCGTCTGTAATCTTTATGGCCATGGCATGTTGTTTTACCTTTGCACAAAGGTAACAACTACACATCGCATGCAGAAGTTCAACAAGAGGTTTGAAGAGTGGAAAAGTTTGGGCACGCAACTATCAGATTTTCTGGCAGTTCAGCCCGAAGTTAACACCGCCTGGCAAGAAGAACTATTGAAAAAAGTGAATATGGCCGTTCATCACAACGGCTGGTTTGAAAAGTCACAAGTTCTTCACGCTCTTCGCGAATGGAGCAATGCGTTATCGGATTCTTCCCTTAGCGAATGGATATCTCGATATCCAGATGGAACCTTTGAAACTGAAAGTCCGAAGCGGGTGGGAATCGTGATGGCTGGAAATATCCCGTTAGTAGGGCTTCACGATTTGCTCACGGTATCCCTTACGGGACATACGGCTGTGGTGAAGATGAGCGGTGACGACAACCAGTTGATACCTGCCTTGCTGGCCAATTCGCCCGAAATCACTTCAGGAATTGAATGGGCGGAGCGCTTGAACTCGATTGATGCTGTGATTGCCACAGGATCTGACAATACGGCTCGGTACTTCGAACATTATTTCGGTAAGTATCCCAACATCATTCGAAAGAATAGAAAAAGTGCAGCGGTTTTGAAAGGAGACGAATCCGAAGAAACCTTGGTAGCCCTAGGCGAAGACGTGTTCCGATACTTCGGGATGGGGTGCCGCTCGGTAAGCAAGATCTACATTCCCGAAGATTTTGAACTCGATCGAATATTTGGTGCATGGATGCCTCATCAAGATGTGGTTCAGAATAACAAGTACGGAAACAACTACGATTACCATCGAGCGATTCTGCTCTTAGATCGCAAGCCTTTCTTGGAGAACGGTTTTGTGATTATGCGCGAACACGAGCATCTATCTACGCCGGTTGGGACGGTTCATTATGAGCGTTACTCAGACATCAATGCCGTCCACAATCAACTCGTTCAAGCTGCAGACTCTATTCAATGTATTGTTGGGCCTACGGAATGGGCAGATCTTCCGACAGTGGGCTTCGGCGAATCACAATCGCCAAAGTTGTGGGAGTATGCGGATGGCATTGATACGGTAAGCTTCTTGTCGAAGCTTCACTGACGTTCGTATGCGCCGACGTCGGGATTGTTCACCCGACTGACCTTGACGATATCGTTGGGCACACCTTGAGCGATGGTTGGATTCGCCACGTCTAATGCCGGCGAAATGCTGTCGAGCTGATAATTCTGATTTTGAAAATCCTCGAAGCGCGGATCGGTGTCAAGGGTGCAATTCGTAAACAGATTCTGATCCTCTCGATCAAATGCATTGTCGATTGGGTTTTCTTCTAGTCGTATAAAGCAATCGACGAATTGAAAGTTCAAATCGGCCGCATTGTCTAGGCCCACACCGAATTCTACTCTTCTGTTTCCGTAAACGATGGTGTTCTCGAATTGGGCACTTTCAATGTCGCGTACAAACCTAGTACCCGGACTTGTTTCAAAATAATTGAAGAGCCCAATAGATGGAGTACTTCTTCCGCCAACGGAGTAATTCGCGAAAGTGCAATGGATGAAGTCGTAATTGCCGCCAAGCGCATAAAGCCCATATACTCCGCTGTTCCCAACCACTACATTACGGGCTTGAACGTTGGCATAGCCGCCATAAATTCCCACTCGGCTTGAGTTGAGGACCTGAGCATTTTCTACCAGAAGATTCGGTGCCGCGGCAGTTGTACTGTCTACCCGTAAAGCTGTAGTAGCATTTTTTATAATGGTGTTCCGAATCACGTTTCCAGTGCTTCCGCTTTGAATAAAGATACCTCCCAGAATTCCGCCCCACTGCCCTGGAACATTCTCGTAGAAAGGTTCGAGTCTATCCCCTTGAACGACGATGGGGTCGCTATCAATATTTCCGAGATCGCCACCATCCATGAGTAATTGTCCGCCCCCAGTAACCCATAAGCCACTTTGAGAATGAAAGTGAAGTTCCACACCGGGCTGGACATTCAGAACGCAACCACTATCTACAACGGCATATCCATAAACTACGTGTGGCTTATCAGCGGCCCAGGTAGAGTTGCAATCGAGAACTGAATATGGAATTCGGATGTCGGGGAACGGTTCGGGCTGTGGGATGACTAGCACATTGGTGGGATAATAGAAATGTGCGTCGCGAGCTAGGGTTACAAGATCAACATCTTGAATGTTGCCCAGTGTATTAAAGATGATAGAATCGGTGTAGAGAATTTCGTTAGACAGGCCAACATCGGCAGTAACTTCGATTCGTATGGTGATGCTGTCCTTTGCGAGAAGTTCAACATCGGTGATGTTCTTTGTTGGAGTACCGTTGACGTTCAGTCGGTAATAGCTTGCATTGCCTCTGCCAAGTGAAATGCGATCGATGTAGACATCTTCATTGGTAGGGTTGAACACGCGAAGTGTTCGGGTGGATGACCCTACCTGGGTGAATACGGTGTCGAGAAAGATAGTGTCGGCCGAGAAACGTAAGTCAACACTCTGGCGCACAAAGTCTTGTTCTTTGCGGCAGGAGCCGAGGAATATCATCCCGAGGATGAAAAGGGGTAAGAGTAGTCTTTTCACGTTGTCAAAGATAAGTAAGCGCGGTACAGGAGGCTAACTCGAAATGGTGAAAGAAATTATGCAGACCTTTGCGGGAGTCGAATAACTTGCATGCCAGACACTTGGGAGAAGCATAATCTTCAATTCAAATGTATTGGTATTAAAGAAATTTGAATTAATTTTGCCGTCCGCTTTCGGAAATAAATGGGATTGGGGCCAAAACCTCAGTCATAAAGAATAGAAAAATGAAACAAGGAATTCACCCAGAGAACTATCGTATGGTTTGCTTCAAGGACATGGGTACTGAAGATTACTTCATCACTCGTTCTTGCGCGAACACGAAAGACACTATCGAAATTGAAGGAACAGAGTATCCTTTGGTGAAGATGGAAATTTCTGCTTACTCACACCCATTCTACACTGGTAAGGTGAAGATGATCGACACCGCAGGTCGTGTGGACAAGTTCCGCAACCGATACGCGAAGTTCAAGAAGTAAGCGAATTTCACTTACAGCATATGAGAATCCCGACGGAAACGTTGGGATTTTTTTTTGGATGGAGGGAGGACCTCACACAGAGACACGGAGGGCACGGAGGTCTCTCGCGGAGAAAAGGAGCTGTACGTGGTGGAGAGAGTTCGCAGGGGATGTGCGTGGTGGGTTTCTCCCGCCGGTGGTCGAGCAAGCCGCAAAACCGCAACATTAAAATCATCGGAGTGCGTATAAATCGCAAAACAGACTTGGGATTGCCTACATGTGTTATGAAATGGATAGCTGCACGAGAATCCATGATGACAGGCATGTTGCTTTAGCGCATGCCGGGCGTGGGACGAGGGTTTTAATCCCGCCGCCAATCCCCGGAGGGGATAATTCTATTAGCCTCGTGGCTTTAGCCCGAGGTTGAATGAGCGCACGGTGGTCTCTCGCAGAGATGAAGAGGAGTACGTGGTGGAGAGAGTTCGCAGGGGATGTGCGTGGTGGGTTTCTCCCGCCGGTGGTCGAGCAAGCCGCAAAACCGCAACATTAAAATCATCGGAGTGCGTATAAATCGCAAAACAGACGTAGGGATTGCCTACATGTGTTATGAAATGGATAGCTGCACGAGAATCCATAATGACAGGCATGTTGCTTTAGCGCATGCCGGGCGTGGGACGAGGGTTTTAATCCCGCCGCCAATCCCCGGAGGGGATAATTCTATAAGCCTCTTGGCTTTAGCCCGAGATTAATTAGGGGTATGTGGTCTTGTGTCATGAAATGGATAGCTGCACGAAAATCCATAATGATAAGCACGGTGCTTTAGCGCGTGCCGGGCATTGGATCGGATGGGGGTTATAATCCCTCCGCCTGAAGGGCATGAAAGCCTATGTTTTATTCGCATTCAATCCCGTAACTTTATCCCGAACAACTAACGATAGCGTCCTATGAACCTCATTCTGTTCGACGGTCCCGAAAGAAATCAATTGCTTCCACTAACCTTTACTCGTCCCGTTGCGGATATGAGAGTGGGTATTCTAACCATCAAGGAAAAGTGGGAGAAGAGGCTAGAGGCGAAGGCTTCATACATGACGCAGTCGTATTTGTCATCCCTATTCCCAGTTCATTTAGCGAACAATAACCTCCTGGTCAACGGATCGGTTTGTCCAGATATGAGGTTGCTCGCCAAAGTGATCGAGCTGAAGGAAGGTGAAGGTCTGTTTTCTGGTGACGTTCTAATCGCCGCCTATCTTGAAAAAGGTCGTGTTGCCGATGTCCTTTCACCTGAGAATCTCACACGAATCGAATACTCCCAGCCCATTACGCAAATGGCGAAACCTTGGGATATTTTTTCCAAGAATGGCAGTGAGCTCGAACGCGATTTCAATTTCCTCACAGAAGGGCGTACCTCCGCAGAGATTTCATCTACCAATACGGTCATTGGCGACAAAGTCTTTCTCGAGCCAGGTGCTAAGGTTGAAGCGTCCGTTCTAAATTCTACATCAGGCCCAATTTACATCGGCAAAGAAGCAGAAGTGATGGAAGGATCTTTAGTGAGAGGCGGACTAGCGCTCTGCGAGCATGCCACCCTCAAACTCGGCGCAAAGATTTATGGTCCAACCACAATCGGTCCTCATTCCAAAGTTGGCGGCGAAGTAAGCAACTCCGTCATCTTTGGTTATTCGAACAAAGGTCATGATGGATTCCTCGGTAACTCTGTTCTAGGAGAATGGTGTAATCTAGGTGCTGATACCAACAATAGCAATCTCAAGAATAACTATGATGAGGTAAAGCTGTGGAACTATGGACGCGGCGGCTTCGATAAAACCGGTCTGCAATTCTGCGGACTCATCATGGGTGATCATAGCAAGTGTGGCATTAATACCATGTTCAACACCGGAACTGTGGTAGGTGTAAGCGCGAACATTTTCGGCAGCGGATTCCCAAGAAACTTCGTTCCTAGTTTCGCTTGGGGCGGAGCCTCTGGTTTTATGGAGTATCGAGTTGATAAAGCCATGGAAACCATGAAACTCGTTATGGCCAGAAGAAACAAAGCCCTCACCGAAGAGTGGCAGGTGGTCATTGAACACATCTACAACGAAACAGCTCAGTATCGCAATTTCAAATAACTGACACCCTTCTGCAGGTTGTCGGACATTATTGCAGTCGCCCACCCTTGGCACGTAGCTTGACCTACTAGTGTCCACCGCGATAATCGACGGTGTTCAATTGATTTCAGCATTCGCTGCTGTCAATTTGACCTAAAGACAAAAACGCGCAAGCGACACGATAATGGAAAAATTTTCACTTTCAAGCCTGCTGTCTCAAGAGACCGAATTCATTCCTCTTGTGACCAACGAAGCAGAGAACGAAATAAACGAGCAGGAAATTCCGACCGAAATTCCAATCCTGCCACTCAGAAATACCGTACTCTTTCCTGGAGTTGTAAGTCCAATTACAGCCGGACGTGACAAATCAATTCGGCTCATTGAGGACGTTCAAGCTACACCAGACAAGCTCGTTGGGGTGGTGGCACAACGCGATGTAGACACCGAGAATCCGGGTTTTGGCGATATGTACGAAGTAGGCACACTCGCTAAGATTGTTCGCAGTTTCAAGATGCCCGATGGAAACACCACCATCATTATTCAAGGGAAACGCAGATTTCGTATCACTGAAATCATTGCATCCGAACCCTACCACAAGGCTAAGATTGAGTTGATTCCAGAGGAAAAGCCAGTGGAAGACGATACCGTTTTTACGGGTCAAATCGATTCGATCAAGGAGCTTGCAAATCGCATTATTGAGGAATCGCCACAGATTCCTACCGAGGCTCAAGGGGCCCTAAAGAATATCACAAGCGATACTTTCCTATTGCATTTCATCGCCTCAAATATGTCGATGGAAGTTGAAGGGAAACAGAATCTCCTTGAAACCAACAGCCTTCGTCAGCGTGCCAAGATTGTTCTCGAACAGCTTACACGCGAGCTCCAAATTTTGGAAGTGAAGAACGAGATTCAAACCAAAGTTCGTTCTGAATTTGACCAGCAACAGCGGGAGTATTTCCTTCAGCAACAAATGAGAACGATCCAGGAGGAACTGGGAGGAAATTCTATCGAGGCCGAAATTGAAGAGATGCGTAACCGCGCCTCCGAAAAGCAATGGGATGCTAAGACAGGCGAGCATTTCGAGAAGGAACTCACCAAGCTCCAGCGCTTGAATCCTCAAGTTCCAGAATACAGCATCCAAAGAAATTACTTGGAGTTACTCCTGGATCTACCTTGGAACGAATTCTCTAAAGATAATTTTGACCTGAAGAGAGCGCGAAAGATTCTCGATCGCGACCATTATGGTTTGGATGAGGTCAAAGAACGAATCATTGAGTATCTCGCCGTTCTCAAGCTTAAGAACGACATGAAGAGCCCAATCCTTTGTCTTTATGGCCCTCCGGGAGTCGGAAAGACGAGCCTTGGAAAAAGTGTTGCCGAAGCATTGGGTAGAGAATACATCCGAATTTCGCTTGGAGGTCTGCGCGATGAGGCTGAAATCCGTGGACACCGAAAAACATACATCGGCGCTATGCCAGGCCGCATCATCCAGAGTTTGAAGAAGGCTGGAACTTCGAATCCTGTTTTTGTTCTGGATGAAATCGATAAGCTCACTTATGGAGGCCAGGGCGATCCAAGCTCAGCCATGCTCGAAGTTTTGGATCCAGAGCAGAACAGTGCTTTCTACGATAACTTCGTAGAGCTGGGATATGATTTGAGCAAGGTGCTCTTCATAGCTACGGCAAATAACTTGGGTTCAATTCAACCTGCGCTTCGCGATAGGATGGAGATTATCGATATCACCGGATACACCCAAGAGGAGAAAGTCGAAATCGGAAAGCAACACCTTTGGCCAAAGCTTTTACGTGAGCACGGGTTGAAGAAAACTCAGGCGGTTGTTGGTAAGCGCGAGCTCTCGACCGTAATTGAATCGTACACACGTGAATCGGGTGTTAGAGGCCTCGAAAAGCAATTGGCGCGGTTGATCCGTCACGCCGCGAAGTCGATTGCCATGGAGGAGGAATACAGCCCCAAAGTGACGAAGGAGACCATTCGTGAAATCCTGAAGGCTCCGCGCTTTACACACGACAGATATCAAGGGAACGATGTTGCAGGAGTGGTAACCGGATTGGCGTGGACGCCGGTTGGAGGGGACATTCTTTTCATCGAAAGTTCTCTCCACCGAGGTAATGGAAAGACTACCATTACAGGAAACCTTGGTGATGTGATGAAGGAGTCAGCAACCATTGCGCTCGCTTACCTCAAGTCACATTCCGAAGAGTTTGGAATTCCATTTGAGGCCTTCAAGTATTGGGATATCAATATTCACGTTCCGGAAGGAGCTGTTCCGAAAGACGGTCCATCTGCCGGAATTACCATCCTCACAGCCCTTGCGAGCTTGTTTACTCAGCGAAGAGTCAAGGCAAGATTGGCGATGACGGGTGAGATTACGCTTCGAGGCAAAGTGTTGCCAGTAGGCGGAATCAAGGAGAAGATCCTCGCTGCAAAGCGTGCGGAGATCAAGGAGATCATTCTTTGTGAGCAGAACAGAAAGGATATTGAGGAGATCAATGCCGATTACATCAAGGGTATGACCTTCCATTATGTAGATACGATGAGCCAAGTAGTTGAACTGAGTTTGACGAATCAAAAACCGAAGCATAATATTCAGCTTGTGCCGGAAGAGAAGAAGACTGCAAAGACCGCCCAATAAAACGGGCGGTCTTCCGTTTTTTGGTTGGAAAAAACTACCTTCCTCTCATGTTTACAAGGCTCAGGATTTTAACCTCTTCCTTTATTCTATTGCTTGCCACGAGCGCATTTGCGCAAGTTGGCGGGAACTCCACGTACGCGTTTTTGAATCTTACTACAGCTGCTCGGCCAGCCTCTTTGGCTCAAGCCGGACTGGCTTCGGTAGAAGGGGATATTCAATTCGTTTGGTTGAATCCTGCGCTGTTGCGCGAAGAGCACCGCAAACAGATCGGTTTTAGCTACGTAAATATCCCAGGAAGTATAAATTCCGCTGAAGCTGCCTACGGCTTTGGCTACGGTGAGAAGCACAACATTATGGTTGGCTTCAGGTATTTGGACTACGGTTCGTTTCAGGCGACCGATATCGCCGGAAACCCACTGGGCACCTTTAGAGCTTCTGACCAGTTGTTGAACGGCGCATATTCGTATTCCCTCGATTCCAATTGGCAGTTCGGAGCAAGTTTCAAACTCATTAACTCGGTGTACGAGAGCTACACGAGCTTTGGTGTAGCCACAGATTTGGCGGCAGTCTACCAAATCCCTAAACAGCGTTTCGCGTTTGCATTTATCGCCAAGAACATCGGATTTCAACTGGCGAGCTATGCTGGAGAAAGGGAGTCATTGCCCTTCGAGCTCCAGTTCGCTGTTTCAAATAGATTTAAACACTTGCCATTCAGATGGACGATTCAATTGGAGAATCTCCAGCGATGGGATCTCACGTATTTTGACCCCAATGCGGTAAACCGAGATCCAATTACGGGACAGAGCACCTACGAAGAACCGACCTTTGGCGATATGCTCTTGAGACACCTTTCGGTTTCGGGAGACTTGTCGTTGGGTAAGCGATTGAATTTTCAGATCGGATACAGTTTTAGAAGAAGGGCGGAGATGACCATACCAAGCCGTCGCACTTCTGCAGGGCTTACCTTTGGGTTGGGATTGAAACTTTCGAAATTCCATTTGAACTACGGTAACCAATACATACACGTTTCAGGCAGAATGCATCACATTGGGGTGACTGTTGACCTGCACGACTTCGGATCTTAATCATGAGTGGAAAGAACCTAACCATAGCTATCGATGGGCATTCCTCTACCGGAAAGAGCACACTAGCTAAGGGCCTCGCAAAGCATTTCGGATTTATTTATGTGGATACAGGCGCGATGTACCGTGCAATTACCCTAGCCGCATTGCGAAAGGGTTTGCTTTCTGACCCTGAAAGATTTGGAAAAGATGCTAGCGAAGTAGAGCAATTGTTGAAAGAGACAACGATTTCCTTTTACCGCGATGCGCATGGCGCGAATCGAACCAAGTTGAACGGAAGCGATGTGGAAGATGAAATTCGTGCCATGGAGGTGTCTTCTCGCGTGAGCTATGTGAGTGCGGTTAGTGCCATACGAAAGGCGCTAGTAGACCAACAGAGACGAATGTCGGAAGGAGAGAGCGTCGTTATGGATGGAAGAGACATCGGTACAGTTGTGTTTCCTAATGCCGATCTCAAAATATTTATGTCAGCCAGCAACGAAGTTCGAGCACAGCGCCGATTTGAGGAGCTGACTTCTAAAGGAAAAAAGGTGACGTTTGAAGAGGTGCTAGAAAACCTCACAGAGCGCGATCGAATTGACAGCAGCCGGGCCGACAGTCCCTTAGTCATGGCCGAAGATGCCGTTCTGCTTGATAACTCAAGCATGAGTCAAGCAGAGCAATTTGAATTGGCGAAAAGTTGGATTGAAGCTCTCGTAAAGTAATTACGATTGAGCGCTTTGGCGAGCGGTTGCAGTCTCTTCAGTTTCCATGTGTAATTCCTTGATGTAAGAAATGTACTTGCGCATGGCTTCCTCGCGAGTCATACCGCGAAGACGCTTCCACTGATCGTGCATGAAAGTGCGAACAATGTCCGAATTGGATGTAGGTCGATCTTGAGTGTTATCTCCTTCCGTAGCCTGCTTGAAATATCCGTAAGCGATAAGCATACGATCAGGAGCCTGCTTGGGCATAGATCGTCCTAATTCGACATATTTCTTGAATTCGTGATTCAAGGTTTCATCCATATTAACTCGGATTTTGAACAAAAATAAGCAAAAACAGCTCGCTCTCGAAAAGGCACTGCCATCCTGCTATTAACAGACATATCAACAGAAAGTTACAATTCGGCCAGAATTGTTTCTCCACCTACGGGTCTGTCATCAATATTTACGAGAACCTTAGCCGAAAGGGGCAACAAGATGTCTACTCTTGAGCCGAAGCGAATGAAGCCTGATTCTTGTCCCGTCTTTACCACCTGCTTAGGCTGCGCGTAATTAATAATGCGTCGAGCTACAGCTCCAGCGATTTGTCGATGCATTACCTGCTCGCCGTTTGCTGTTTCAACTACAACCGTGGTTCTTTCATTAAGTGTGCTTGACTTTGGGTGCCAAGCCACGAGAAATGCACCTGGGTGATGTTTAGAATAAACCACTTTTCCGCCAATCGGGTAACGGTTCACGTGTACGTTGAGGGGCGACATGAAGATGGAAACTTGGATTCTCTTGTCGTTAAAGAATTCGGCTTCCTCAACTTCTTGGATTGCTACCACTTTTCCGTCGGCTGGGCAAATAAGTTGATTCGCCTCCACATTTGTATAGCGGTTTGGATCTCGGAAGAAGTACACCATGAATCCATAAAGCACAATGGAAGCGAGTACTAAGCCGCTTAAAATGTACTCGTGCAGGCCGATAAAGCTCAGGAGAACATTAAGTGCTGTAAGAATGAGCAAGGCTACAAAGAGTGGTTTCTTTCCTTCTCTATGGAGTTTCATAGGATGTGTTTTAAAGGATGGACAAATATAGCCAAGCCAATGGTGCGACGAACAGGAAGCTATCGATTCTATCCAACAATCCTCCATGGCCAGGTATAAGGTTGCCAGAATCCTTCACACCAGCCGATCGCTTTAGGGAACTTTCAAAAAGATCGCCAATGGTGCCGCCAATGGAGGCAATCATCGCTAAAATGAGCCATTCGTTTAAGTTGAGTGTGCTACTGCTGTATTCACTTAATAGGTATCCCCCCAGCAAGGCGAAGGCTATGCCGCCAAGCATCCCTTCGATACTCTTTTTGGGCGAAAGTCGCTTCGAAAGGGAGTGCCTGCCGAGCTTTCGGCCTACCAAGTACGCGAAGGTGTCGTTGGTCCAAATGAGAATGAAAATTCCCAAAAGTGGCAAGTAATCGAAGCTACCACTATACACGGCTATTTCTGGTCCGAGAGAAAGTGGAATGCCCAAGTAAAAGGCGGCAATAAGACTGGTGCCCAACCCTTGTGCCGAATGCTCGGAGCCTTTTGTGAAGACGTGTTCCATCAAGAGTCCGGCTATACCCAGAATGAGTATGGTAGGGAGATGATCGCCTTCACCAAAGAATTTCCAAGTACTATTTGCCCACATGGCTAAAGGCAGGAGAAGTGCGGTCCAGTAGATTTTGAATTTCTTTCTAAACATGCCGCGATACTCGGCGAAGCCAAGAACGATGAATAGGCCGAAAAGTCCAAAAGATAATTTGGGGTTGATGCTAGTGGCACCGATAATCACCAAGACGTATATCGCCCCGAAGATTCCTCGCTTTATCAATTCACTCATTGGAGGTCGTCTTCAATCAACAAGAGGTATAAGGTTCGATTCTTATTTGGGTCTGCCGATGCTTGACGAACAGACTCTGATTGTGAACCTTTGAGCGTGGTGATTTGATTAGGGCGATTGTTTCTGTAGGTGTTGTTGATGCGACTCATGCCTGAGCTGAGGCTGTCTACAATCTGGCTTGTTCTAGCTAGAATGATATGCGTTTCTGGAAGTTCGGAAATCTTGTAGATGCTCAATTGATGGTCGGTAATCATAATACCACCGTTGAAGGCTACAAGTGCCTCGCAGGTAGTTGCCACACCATCGCAAATTGATGCCTTCTCAACTTCGATGGTGAGACCGTTTTTTTTGAGCGGGGTATTCACATTTTCTTCTGGAACGTAGAGACGTTGAAGCTGGCTTTCCATGCAAATCTTTTGCACGTTGATGATGGCCTCGTCAAAACTTTCACAATACAAAAAGTGCCCACCGTTTTGCGTAAACGTTTGTACGAATCGCAAATCGATGGGCTCTTCCTCTTTAGGAGCATACGGACTCTTGGCTTCCGGAGTCTCATCCTCGCGGCTGTCGTCGGGCTTGCCGCTCAACACCGACAAAAACTTACCGAACAATCCCGGTTTGCCTTTTTGCGCCATAGATTCTGTGCTACCTTAATTCAAAGATGTAGCACAAAGTACCCAAAAACTCAGAATTTGTGAAAGCTTATGATTGCGAACTTTCAACATCCCCCTGTGAGGAATTCTGATCTCGAGTCAATTTTGGCATGTCATCCTTCTTCTCCGCACTCTTTTCTTCGGTAGGAGTACCGTTAGAGCTGGTGCTATTCTTCTGATCGTCAGACTTTTCTTCAGCCGAAACTTTAGCTTGTTCAATTCTAGAAGCTCTATCTAGCCATGGACGCTTTCCGAAAATCTTTTCTAGATTTTCTTTGAAGATCACTTCCTTTTCGAGCAAGGTTTCTGCCAATTCGGTCAGCTTGTCCTTGTTTTCGCTAAGAAGTTGAACCGCTCTTTCGTACTGCGCTTCAATAATGGTTCTGATTTCTTCGTCAATCGCCTGGGCAGTTTGCTCGCTATACGGCTTGTCGAAGGTGAATTCATTCTGACCAGTGCTGTCGTAGTACGTAACGTTACCTACACGCTTATTCAAACCGTAAACGGTAACCATTGCACGGGCTTGTTTGGTCACCTTTTCGAGGTCACTCAAAGCACCTGTGCTAATTCTCCCGAAAATCACTTCTTCAGCGGCTCTACCGCCTAATGCAGCGGCCATCTCGTCGAACATTTGCTCGGCCGTTGTAATCTGTCTCTCTTCAGGCAGGTACCAAGCGGCACCAAGACTTCTTCCTCTTGGAACGATAGTTACCTTCACGAGAGGGGAGGCGTGTTCGAGTAGCCAGCTTACAGTGGCGTGTCCAGCCTCGTGGTAAGCAATTACTTCTTTTTCCTCTGGTGTGATGATTTTTGACTTCTTCTCGAGTCCACCAACGATACGGTCGATGGCATCTAGGAAGTCTTGTTTCTCAATTTCGCTCTTGTTCTTGCGAGCGGCAACCAGCGCAGATTCGTTACAAACATTGGCGATGTCGGCACCAGAGAAACCTGGCGTCTGACGTGCCATCAAATCCACGTCGATATCGTTGGACACCTTGAGGCCCTTCATGTGAACTTTGAAGATTTCTCTTCGCTCGTTCAATTCTGGAAGGTCAACGTAAATCAGACGGTCAAATCGACCTGCACGCATCAAAGCTCGGTCGAGGATATCTGCACGGTTCGTGGCACCCATCACGATTACGTGTTCGTTGGTACCGAACCCATCCATCTCTGTGAGGAGTTGGTTGAGGGTATTTTCACGTTCGTCGTTACCGCCAGAGAAATTCGATTTTCCACGCGCTCTACCGATGGCGTCAATCTCATCAATGAAGATGATACATGGCGATTTTTCTTTGGCTTGGCGGAAGAGGTCTCTTACACGAGAAGCACCTACACCTACGAACATCTCAACGAAGTCAGAACCGCTCAAGCTGAAGAATGGCACCTTTGCTTCGCCAGCAACGGCCTTAGCAAGAAGGGTTTTACCTGTTCCCGGAGGTCCTGAAAGCAATACACCTCTCGGAATTTTACCGCCGAGGTTACTGTATTTCTGAGGGTTTTTGAGGAAGTCTACAATCTCGAGAACTTCTTCTTTAGCACCTTCCATTCCCGCCACATTTTCAAATGTCACGCGGACCTTGGTGTCCTTGTCGTAGATCTGTGCTTTCGATTTTCCGATGTTGAAAATCTGCGAACCTGGACCGCCAGCTCCACCGCCCATTCGGCGCATGAGGAATAGCCAGATTCCAACAAAGATCAATACTGGGAGAATGATCGTAAAGATGGTTCCCCAGTGGTTTTCTTGTCTTTCGTATTCAACGGTGAGCACACCGTATTCCTCCTTTACATCAGGATTCTCTTCGTAAAAACGCTGGAGGTAGTTGTCAAAGGTCTCCGCCGGCATTTCGAAAGAATAATGAGGACCTGGGTTGAGGTCTCCAGTAAAGGATTGATCCTTCACGTCTTCGAACTGCTCGTCGTTGTTGAGGGCTTCTTTGGTGATGTAGACCTGAATATCATTCTCATTGATGATTTTGAGGTGGTCTACCTTCCCTTCTTCAACCCAAGTAAAAAGCTTGGTGATGTTGATGCTTGAAGCCTGGCCGTTGGATCCTCCCATGAAGTTGATCACAAGAAGTACGAGCAAAATTGATGCGTACAGCCAATAAGGATTGAATTTGCGGCGAGGGTCTCCTCCGCCTTTTGGAGGTCGATTTCCTCCCTTTTCGTTTTTCTTGGAAAACTGCTCCTTGAGCTTTTCCATTTGACGCTTGTCGTCTTGTTGACTCATTCTAGTATTCAGTTTCGAGGTGATGAATTTTCGCATCGCCCCATAGACTTTCTAAATCGTAAAACTCTCTGGAATCTTGTTGGAACACGTGCACTACAGCATTCACATAATCCATCAACACCCATTCTGAGCGGTCAGCACCTTCCACGTGCCATGGTTTGTCACCAAGTTCTTCGCGAACTCGCTTCTCAACTGCTTCAGAAATTGATTTTACTTGGGTGGTAGAGTTTCCGGTAGTTATAACAAAGTAATCGCACACAGAGTTCTCCAATTCTGTCAAGTCCATAATCGTAATGTCCTTGCCCTTATTGTCTTGGATGCCTTCTAGGATTTCTTTGATCAGCGCTGGAAACGTTGGCTGGTCTTGCATGCAGGTGTTTTTTCTCAATCAAAATTAGTGATTTCAATTACGCAAACAGAGTGCCACGCAATGCATTTATCTTTGCTGTCATGCATAAACCCGTGTTTCACTTTCATCATTTCGACAGTGTAGACTCAACTAACTCGTTGTTGTCTAAGTATTTAGATGAGGTTTCACCGTCGAATTGGACCGTCTTTTCGGCTGACAGTCAGCAAAATGGAAGAGGGCAAATGGGGACAACATGGCAGGATGAACCCGGAGCTAATGCGCTCATGTCCATTTTAACACCTCCCATTTCATGGCCGGCCCAACGGATGTTCGATATAAACATGGCGGTGAGCCTAGGTATTCATCGAGCTCTTGATTTTATTCTGCCCATCCAACTAAAGTGGCCCAACGATTTGTACTTCAATGGCTCGAAGCTCGGAGGGGTCTTAATCGAACCTTCACTCCGCGGTGCATACGCTCAAAGGGTAATTGTGGGCATAGGAATCAACGTGCATCAATCGAAATGGGAGAGTGGGGTGCGCGCAACGTCAATAGCACTCAACAAACCAAACGTGCCACCAGTCGAGGAGCTCCGCAAGCGCATAGCCGAAAACGTAGCCCAATCAATTCAAGTGCTGCTTGACACAGGAAAAGTGGATAAGCAACAATACCTCGAACACTGCTTGGGATATCAGACAATGCAAAGGTATTCCTCTAATCAAACCGAGTTTGAAGCCAAATTCGTCGATGTAGATGAAAGAGGTAGACAAGTTCTTCTGTTGCCAAGTGGCGAGAAGAAAGTGTTTGATTTAAAAGAGGTAAAGCTGGTGCTTTAGAGCTTTTCGAGTTGATCGCTCAACTTGCCCAAGAAGTTGGTCAATGGCTTTGTCACCATCATTTTCAACATCGGGTTGAAGTCACCACGGAAGTTCAAGCGCGCTTTGGTTTGGTCGCCATTGGCTTCCAAGTTTCCAACTAGCTCGAAGCTCAACTTGTCACTTGCAGATTTCAGAACAATACTGTTCGGTGCGTTGAGTTCTGCCACCTTCATTTTTACGGCTGGAACACCTTTCAATTCAAAGAGAAACCAATCCTCACCAGCCTCGAATGATTTCACATCCTCTGGCATAATGTCTTTGAAGTTTGCAGGCACACTCAAGTGATTGAATACGTCCTCTTGCTTCTTGTTGATAACAACTTCTCTTCCTTCAATTTGCGTATTCATCTGTGCTTATTTATTCCATTCAGAAGGGTTTACCCTCCATTTATTCAAGGTCATTTCTTGTGACTTGTCTACATAACCACCTTCGACTGCTTTGAGAATTAGATGGTCGTAATTGCTAAGAGTGACAAGCTGGCAGTTCGCTTTTTCGAATGCTTCTTCAGACACATCAAAGCCATAGGTGAAAATGGCTCCCATGCCCAGGACTCTCGCTCCAGCGTCGCGTAGCGCGTCTACCGCTTGAAGTGAGCTCATGCCTGTAGAAACAAGGTCTTCAATAACTACAACATTGGCGCCTTCTGGAAGGTGACCTTCAATTAGATTCTGACGGCCATGCTCCTTCGCCTTGCTTCGAACATACACGAAAGGAAGTCCCAATTGTTCGGCCACCAATGCTCCTACGGCAATCGCTCCAGTTGCAACTCCGGCAATTACATCAGCTGAAGGGTAGTGCTCCTCAATGAGCTCTGCCATCGAGCTTCGAATGTAATTTCGAATCGCTGGATAGGACAAACTTAGACGGTTGTCGCAGTAAATTGGTGAATTCCACCCTGAAGCCCATGTAAAAGGTTGCTCAGGTTGAAGTTTGATTGCCTTAATTTGCAGTAGAAATTCTGCCGTCTTTTCGGCAGTGTCAGCATTGAATACCATGCCGCAAATGTACACGATTTTCATCAACGATTTAACCCTTCACATCACGAAGAATGCTCCCGCCGTGGGCACCGTAAAGACCATCGAAGGGGATAAGCGTATCTGGTTGGACGCCAATTGGAAAGAGCTTTCAAATAAAGCGAAGAATGATCGGGTGTACATCGTAACGGATGACCCAGACGAACTGTGGAACCTCATTTCAAACCGATACAAGTTGATCGAAGCGGCCGGTGGACTCGTTACGAACAGCCATGGCGAGATACTTTTCATTGAACGACTAGGTAAGTGGGACTTGCCAAAAGGAAAACTCGAAGAAGGAGAAGATGTGCGAGAGTGCGCATTGAGAGAAGTAGAGGAAGAGTGTGGCATTACCGGTCACACCATTGTAGAGGATCTGCCGAACACCTACCATACATATAAGGTTGGAGATGTTCCTGTGCTAAAACGCACCTATTGGTATTGGATGCGTATTGATGGTCAGCCTGAGCTCACTCCACAAACCGAGGAGGATATTACTAAGACCGTGTGGTTGAAAGAAAAGGACTGGAATATGGTAGAGAAGAATACCTATCCATCCATCAAGTCGCTACTTGAAACGTACCGCTTTAGGTACAAATAGGGTGTAATCGCCTCCATTTCGGTAAACATCCCGAACGATGCTGGATGAGATGTAGGCATACCTCGCTGAAGTAAGCAGGAAGACCGTTTCCATATCTGGACTCATTTCTCTATTGGCCTGGGCGATGGCCTTTTCAAATTCGAAATCGGCCGGATTCCGCAAACCGCGAAGCAAGAAATTGGCGCCGAGATCTTCTGCAAATTTAACCGTCAGGCCGTCGTATGATTGCACTTCAATTTTCGATTCACCTTCAAAGGTATCCTCGATGAATTTCATGCGTTCTTCGAGGCTAAACATGTACTTCTTGTTGGCATTTTGTCCAACGGCTACAATGATTTTGTCAAAGAGCGGTAGTGCCCGACTAATGATGTTCTCATGACCACGCGTAATGGGATCGAAGGAGCCGGGAAAGAGTGCAATACGTGCCATGAGGTTAGCGTGACTTTGAAAGTGATTCGACAACGATAAAGGTAAAAAAGTCTTTTAAGGACATGCCCGCCTCCCGAACTTGTTGAGGCACGATGCTCGCCGGTGAAAGTCCTGGAACCGTATTTACCTCAATGAGGTATGGAAGTCCCGTGGTCTTCTCAATGATATAATCTACGCGTACTATTCCTTTTAGATGTAGCATCTCGTATACCTTCTTCGTGGTGTGCGCGATTTCAGATGCAATGGTGTCAGATATTCGGGCAGGAGTGATTTCTTCCGACTCTCCATTGTATTTCGCCTTATAATCGAAAAATGCATTCTTGGGAACGATTTCGGTGAGTGGAAGAATGATTACTTCACCGTCTTTCATGAAAGCCCCGCAGCCCACCTCTGTTCCAATGACGCCCTGTTCCACAATCACACGATCGTCTTCGCTTCGCGCGTATTCCACCGCGGCATCCAGTTCTCCTGGAGTCTCAACTCGACTCACTCCAAAACTGCTACCAGCGCGTGAAGGTTTCACAAATACAGGGAAGTTGAGCCTGCGAGTGATGAGGTCGTAATCAGCATTCTGACCCGGGTGGAGGTATACCGAAGGAGCACAACGGATTCCAAAATCGCGGAGTACCTGATTGCATTCACCCTTGTTGAAGGTTAGGGCAGCTTCAAACGAATCGCAAGAAGTATGCGGGATACCCATCATCTCCAAGTAACCCTGTAGCTTTCCATCTTCGCCAGGTGTTCCGTGTACGGCATTAAAGAGACCGTCGAATTGGATAGTACGCCCATTCAATTCGAATGTGAACGTGTTTCTATCGATGCGAATCGAATTCTCATCGACAACCGCGAACCATCCCTTCTTCAGGATATGGACGGCATAAACGTCGAAATCCTCAGTGCTTAAATTGTTCAAAACCGTGGTTCCACTAAGAATGGAGATTTCGAACTCTGAAGAGTAGCCCCCCATCAAAACACCAATAACCTTTTTCATTGGAGAAGTCTAGAATTTATACGAATGTAGCGACAGTTAGAATATCTTCAACTCATCTGACTACATTTCGCTGTTCGGCGTTATCCTATATGTATATCTTTGAGGCGATACTACGCTTATGAAACTGATTCGATTTCTGAAGAGCAGAACGCTCCTTTTCAATTTGATAGTAATGCTCGTTGTAGCTATTGCGGGCATTTGGGTGTTGAATTCGTGGTTGGATTCAATTACCGACCATGGAGAAGTGGTGATTGTGCCTGACCTCCAAGGGAAAACGCTCTCTATGGTTGAGGAAGATTTAGAAGACCTGAATCTCTCCTTTGAAGTACTGGATTCTTCTGAATTCTCCAGACGATTCGAGCCAGGTTCCGTAGTTGATCAATATCCGGTTGCCGGCGCAGAAGTAAAGCGCAACCGAACCATCAAACTCACGTTGAACCCCATGCACGAACGCAAGCTCGCCTTGCCGGCCATTGTAGATATCCCGAGAGTTGATGCGCAATTCCGACTTGAAAGTAGAGGATTTGCAGTGGGAGAAGTGAGGTACGTTCCAGATATCGCGAAGGACAACGTTTTGTGGGTTGAATTGGACGGTATGAAGATCAATGACGAAGAGGCTGTTTATTCAAAGGGTACCGCTTTCGATTTAGTTTGCGGGGCTGGCCTTAGCAACGAGCGAACCTTCGTACCACGTTTGTACAACATGTCGCTCGATTCAGCGGAAAGAAAACTCAATGGCGTGATGTTGAATATTGGTTCCGTCCTATACGATGAGGACTTGACCGATACAGCGTCTGCCCGTATTTATAAGCAGGTTCCCGGTCCAAACCCAGAATTCGTAATTCGCATGGGAGATGGGGTTGACCTTTGGTTGACGAACGACAGTACCAAAATCCCGAAAATGACGTTCCAACCTGACACAACAGTGAACTAAGAATGCGTCTAGCTTTACTTTTTAGCGCTATCCTCTCTTCTTTTTGGGCTATTGCTCAGCAAGAAGTAATCGGTACGCCTATCTCTCGAATTCAAGAACCATCCATTCAAGCCTTTAAAACAGGCGATACATTAGACTTGCCATTTCGCGACGACTTCAGCGATGAAATGCAGATTCCAAATCCTACACGTTGGACGGATTTCAAGGTATACGTCAACAATACTTTTCCGGTAGACCAGCGGAGTAGAGGCGTGGCGACATTCGACGGTCTGGATGAAGGTGGAAAGGCTTACGATATCACAAAAGAGAATTCCGATACCCTTTGTGATGTGCTCACTTCTCAATATTTGGATTTGTCGGGTACAACATCACCGTATCTGGCTTTTCTGTATCAAGAAGGAGGATGGGGAGAGCTTCCAGAAGACAATGACAGCCTAGTGGTTGATTTCTGGAATGTCGATTCGGCCCGTTGGGAACGCGTTTGGAGTGTTGAAGGTGAAATGAAAGAGAGTGGATGGACGTGGGCGTCCATTTCTGCCGACGATCCCAAATGGTTGAAAAACGGTTTTCGTTTTAGAATTGGAAACTACGGTGCACGAAACGGTGCATTTGATATCTGGAACGTCGATTATCTATCCCTCGAAGAGAACAGAACTCCGGCCGATACCGTAGTCGAAGATCCAGCTATCACCCAGCCACACCCCGTACTATCGCGAAACTTCAAATTGATTCCTTGGTTCCACTTGAGTACAGGTTCGTTCAGACTTGGTTGGACGATGAAGTACCGCAGAAATGGTCCACCACCTCCAGGCGGATGGCCGTTGAACCTAGGGAAGTACAGGGTGTTTCAGGACGGGGCCGAGATCGCAAGCAGAACAAGTGTTCCGGTTATTACTAACCTGAACCACAACGTCGAACTCGAGTACATCGTTCCATTCGATCCCACGAACATCGTTATTCCTACCGCACCGATGGAGCTCAGAATTCAAGCGTGGTACGATGGGGTCGCAGTGGGTGTTCGAAAAAACGATTCTATTTCCTTGGTTCAGCATTTCGACAATGCCTATGCCTTCGACGACGGTAGTGCCGAGCGTGTATATGGTCTGACCCAAGGCGATAGTTACATGCTCACACAGTTTCAGCCGCTTCTTTCGGATACGCTAAAAGGATTCCAAATCTACTTTGGTCAAGCTAAGGACGACATCACCAATGAACCCTTTAAGCTAGTTGTTTACTCTTTCGATAACAATGCGCCCGACAATATCATCTACGAAAGCGATAGTCTGTATCTCCCGCAATACGCCGGAAGAAATAATCAGTTTGTTGCCTACGAACTCGATACACCCGGCATTTACATCAATGGAACGGTTTACATCGGGTTGAAACAATTGAGCAGTACACCTCTTACAGTTGGATTTGATCGGAACACAGATGGCGATACAACTGTCATCTATGGCGATGGAAACATTTGGTATCCTTCCAATCAACAAGGGGCTTTGATGATTCGACCGTACTTCAGGTATCATCCAAATGATATTTCTGTTATTGAACCTGAGCCTCAGAATCATTTCAAGTTGTATCCCAACCCTGCGGAGGATTACATTCAGCTCGACTTTGATGGAGGAAACTCCGCGGAGATTCAGATAGTGGATCTGAACGGTCGTGCAGTTCTTTCAACCCGTGTTCAGGCAAGGCAACCTATTGACGTTTCGGCCCTGCCGGCAGGCATTTATTTCGTTCGATGGAATAATGGCCAATACATTGAGGTTGAAAAGCTACTTTTGCACTGATGGTAGAAGAAGAAATCACCGATCCTTCGGAAGGCGAGAACGACGATTTATACGAGCATTATCGATTTGAAGCTGACAAAGGTCAGAAGGCACTTCGGGTGGATAAGTTCCTGCATAATTTCATGGAAAACACCTCACGGAACCGCATACAGAATGCGGCCGACGAAGGTGCTGTTCACGTGAATGGAACCCCTGTTAAGAGCAATTACAAGGTAAAGGCGGGTGACATCGTCACTATCGTACTGTCCTTTCCACCTACTCAAATCGAACTCGTTGCCGAGGATATACCGCTCAACGTGGTACATCAAGACGACGATGTGCTGGTGATTCACAAAGAGGCCGGAATGGTTGTGCACCCTGGATACGCAAACTATACCGGAACGCTTGTCAATGCCCTGCTGCACCTCTTCGAAAATCTGCCTACGGCCAATGGCGAACGACGCCCAGGGTTGGTGCATCGTTTGGATAAGAATACCTCCGGAATTATGGTTGTAGCCATTACGGAGTTTGCACTGAATCATCTGGCCAAGCAATTCTTCGATAGAACGACGGACCGCGAGTATGTAGCCATTGTTTGGGGCGAAATTGCCGATGACGAAGGCACAATAACTGGCCATATTGGAAGAAGTCTGAAGAACCGCAAGGTAATGACGGTATTCCCAGAAGGAGAATATGGGAAGCACGCGGTGACGCATTATAAAGTGATCGAAAGGTTGGGCTACGTGACTGTTGTAAGCTGTAAGCTTGAGACTGGTCGGACGCACCAAATTCGCGCCCACTTCCAGTACATTGGACACCCACTTTTCAACGATCCGGAGTACGGCGGCGATAAAATCTTGAAGGGAACACTCTTTACCAAGTACAAGCAGTTTGTTCAGAACTGTTTCGACGCATGTCCTCGTCACGCACTACACGCCAAGCGGTTGGCATTTGATCATCCTACTTCTGGTGAAAGACTCGAGTTCAACAGTGAGATACCGGAAGATATGCAGACGGTAATTGAGAAATTCCGCGTGTACACGCAGTCACGCCCGGAGTAGAATCATTCTGTGATTTGAACTACAATACTCCGTGATGCGTTGTGTATTTTAGTATGGTGAAAAAGTCTGTAATCATAATCGGAATCTTAGGAACAGGGCTTTGGGCTTGCCAGCCTGATCGCTTCGAGGAGCAACCCGTTGGTCCGGATGTTACCTATATCACTTTTCCAACTCCCGATAACTTCCCAGAACCAATTCTACCTGCGGATAACCCGCTAACCGAAGAGGGGGTAAAGTTGGGACGTCACCTTTTTTATGAACCTCGCCTTTCAGGAGACAACTCTTTAGCTTGTGCGGGATGTCATATCCAAGACCAAGGTTTTGCAGATTTCACGCCCACAAGTGAGGGTATTGACGGCATTAGTGGTACCAAGAACTCTATGGCCATTTTTAATCTTGCATGGCAAGATAATTTCTTTTGGGACGGACGACGTCAGAGCTTGGAGGCCCAGGCTTTCGATCCCGTTGTAGATCCAATTGAAATGCACTCTACATGGCCAGAGGCTCTCGATAAATTGAGAGGGGATTCATTGTATCAGAAACTCTTTGAAGAGGCTTTCGGAGCCAACAGCATAACGCAAGACAATGCCACTAAGGCTATTGCTCAGTTTGAGCGAACCATGATTAGTGCGAATAGCAAGTTCGATCAATGGCAGAGAGGAGAGTATCAATTCACTCCCGATGAAGCGGAAGGGTACAACATCTTCAACTCAGAAATTGGCGACTGCTTCCATTGTCACGGCGATTTGAACACTGGCAATCAGTTTGGAGCATTTGGGGCACTTCAATTCTCGAATAACGGTTTGGACTCTGTTCTCGAACCAGGTTCTGGTAGGGAAGCCGTTACGGGAGATTCACTTGATAGAGCAAAATTTAAAATCCCATCGCTTAGAAACGTGGAGTATACCTTCCCGTACATGCACGATGGTAGGTTCCAGAATTTGTTCGAAGTGATTGAGTTCTACAACATGGGTGGTCATGTGACCTATACAATCGACCCGAACATGAAAGCCGCAGGAGAAGGTCAGAACTGGTCGCAAACGCAGAAAGATCAACTCTTGGCATTCTTGAGAACGTTGTCTGATCCAGATTTTGTGACGGATACAGCCTTCTCAGATCCCTTCTAGATTACATTTCGTACCATTTCTTCTCAAGTATAACCGTGCTATCTGGTTCGGAGGATATCGACCAGAAGTTGTCCGATTCTATCCAAAACAAATACCTCAAGCTCGAATCGTAAGAGAAGGCTTCGATAATCAGGGGCGTTAGCACTCCGCGAGACTCGCCTTGGTAGTACATCTCCATCTCTTGTAGTCTGGAAGCTCTTCCAGCGAACTCTTCAATGTGAATTTCATCTCCGTTAGGGGTGCCGTATTCAATGGTATGTCGATACATCAAAAATGCCTCTCCCGTTGTGTCGAGATTGAATAGGAAACGTCGTTCTATGCTCTCACAATGCGCGCATATTTCGGTGGTCACATACTCGTGTGACAAACCGAGGGAGTAGGGCGCTGGGGAATCGCTGTTTTCGGAACTACCCTGACAAGAAACAAGAATGCCCGCCGTAGCGAGCACTCTCAAGGGGGATTTAATTCTACTGTTCATACACAGAATTAGGCGTTCGGTTCGTGACCGTATATGTTCTCATAAAGCTTCGCGTACTTGCGTACAATTGGCTTTCTACGGAGACTCAACTTCGGAGTGAGTTCACCGCCTTCTACGCTCCATGGCTCTGGCGTGAGTTCAAACTTCTTCACTTGTTCCCACTTGCCATAACGGCTGTTGATTTCATCTATATCTCTGCCGATTCGCTCAATAACGCGATCGTTCTTAATGATTTCGGCCGGACTCGTAAACGCAACGTCCTTTCGCTTACACCAATCTTCCAAGAATGCGAAGTCTGGTTGCACGAACGCCGCTGGGTGCTTCTCTCCATCACCAATAACGATGATTTGTTCGATGAAACGCGATTCCTTGAAGGAGTTTTCCATGATTTGTGGAGCGACGTATTTTCCGCCGCTGGTCTTAAACATTTCCTTCTTGCGGTCGGTGATTTTGAGATACTGGCCTTCGACCATCTCTCCGATATCTCCGGTGTGGAACCATCCATCCTTATCAATTACTTCGGCGGTCTTTTCAGGCTGATTGTAGTAGCCCATCATGACGTTTGGACCTTTGCAAAGGATTTCGCCATCGTCGGCGATTTTAACCTGAACGTTGTTGATAGGTCGACCTACAGTTCCAATGCGAGTTCCGTCATTCAGTGGACAGTTTACGCTGATAACTGGTGAAGTTTCTGTTAGACCGTATCCTTCTTGAATATTGATGTCGGCTGCGAGGAAAATTCTGGCCAGCTTTGGGTTTAGGGCTGCAGAGCCTGAAGCAATGGCTTTCACGTTTCCGCCGAGGGCTTCTTGCCACTTGCTAAAGATGAGCTTTCGGGCAATCTTCAATTTGAAATTGTAGAATCCGCTACGGCCATTGATGGTGTACTTCTCACCAACAGAAACCGCCCAGAAGAAGAGAGCCTTTTTAACACCGGTTAGCTCAGCGCCTTTACCCATGATTCGGTCGTAAACCTTTTCGAGTAGACGTGGAACGGCGGTGAAAATGATAGGCTTAACCTCTCTGATGTTATCTCCGATGGTTTCGAGAGATTCGGCATAGTAGATAGGTACACTCTTGTAGGCGTACAAATAGATCAACATGCGCTCAAAAATGTGACAGAGTGGGAGGAAGCTGATGGCTCTTCCCTCGATGCCAACGGGAAGTCTGTCTTCACTGTCGAGGAAGTTGCTACATATGTTCCAGTGGCTCAACATCACTCCTTTGGGCTTACCCGTTGTGCCAGAGGTGTAGATGAGCGTAGCAAGGTCTTCCTTCTTCACATTGGCCTTGCGAGTTTCGATTTCCTCGATGTGCGGGTTTGATGCACCGAGCTCGAGGACTTCACTCCAGTTTGGAATTCCCTCTTCCTCGTCGAAGATGTAAATTTCTTTCAGGTGTGGGCAGCTCGGCTGAACGCGCTTCACCTTTTCGTAGAGTTCTTTATTTGAAACGAAGCACATCTTTGCTTCGGAATCGTTGAAGATATAGGTGTAGTCTTCCTCAGATGCCGTTGGATACATCGGTACATCGATGGCGCCAGCCTGAAGGATACCGATATCCATAATGTTCCATTCGAACCTGTTGTTTGCACTGATGAGGGCAACTTTGTCTTTTGGCTGAATGCCTTTTTCAATAAGTGCCGACGAGATATTGGTGGCTTTATCTACGTATTCTTGGGTGCTAATCTTAATCCAGTTGCCGTTCACTTTGGTGGCAATAGCGTCCTCAAGAGGCTTGGTAGCTAGCTGGTAATGAGGGACATCAAATAAACGTTCCGGTTTATTCATGATGGTTGTTTTAATCGTTTTTATAAACTACTTCTCCGTTCACAACGGTGTATAAAACACGTGCACGGAGTATATCATCTTCAGGGCAACTCAATAGGTCGGTATCTAAAATAGTAAAGTCTGCCCATTTGCCTAACTCAATCGAGCCTTTATCCTCCTCTTCGAAGTTAGATATGGCAGCCCAGATTGTCATCCCTCGAAGTGCGTCCTCGCGAGAAAGTGCGTTTTCCATCTGAAATCCACCTTCGGGGAAGCCAGCATGGTCCTTTCTAACAACGGCAGCATAGAATGTGTTTAGCGGATCAATTTCTTCAACCGGAAAATCGGTTCCAAGGGCCACCCATCCTGCAGGATTTAGTAGTTCGCGATACGCATAGGCGTTTTTAACGCGTTCAGGTCCGAGTCTCCTTTCAGCCCAATACATATCGCTAGTGGCGTGTGTAGGTTGAATGCTTGGTATGATGTACGGTTGGTCGAATTTTTCGAAGTCATTTTCAGAAACGACTTGTGCATGCTCGATTCTCCAACGGAAGTCACTTTTTTTAGTTTCTCTGCCTTCGTTGTAGGCATTGAAAGTGTCCCAATAAATCTCGAGTAAAAGGTGATTTGCACTATCGCCAATCGCATGCGTGTTCATTTGAAAACCGGCTTCTGCCAATTTTTGAGCGGATTCGCGAAAGTGGTCTTCTGAACTCAGCATTAGACCGAAATATCCGGGCTCGTCGTGATACGGTTCCCTCAAGCACGCTCCTCGTGAACCCAAAGCGCCATCTCCGTAAAACTTGAAGCTTCGCACATTCAAACGATCTGTTTGGTAAAAGCCGTTTTCCAGGTAGTGCTCCATCCATCTCGGATCGTCGCTCACCATGGCGTAAATCCTCATTTTGAGTTGGTTTGCACGCTGGAGCGAATCGATGAACTCAATCATGGGTTTGCTCAGTCCAGCATCGTCGATGGTCGTCAGCCCCACAGCGAAGCAATTTTCTTGGGCCATAAGAAGACCTTCCGCGAGCTGTGCATTTGAAGCCTCAGGTATTTGGAGTAGCTCAGTAGCGTTGTCAATCAACACTCCTGTGAGGTATCCGAAGTTTCGAATTACTTCGCCTCCTTCAACAGTAGTCCATGGGCCAATACTATCTAGATCTAGGGCGGCTTGGTTAGCGATTACGGCGTGACCGTCGATTCTCGTGAGCACTACAGGAGTGTTTGGAAAAGCAACATTCAGTTTGGTGTTTTTGGGCATGAGTTTGTCGATAGACCAATCATTTTGATCCCAGCCTCTACCTGTGATATAGGTAATATGCGGATTAGCTTCTGCAAACGCCACAGTACGTTCTACGACCTCTTCCCAACTTTTTGTTCCACGTAAGTCTACACTCTGAAGTCCCTTGGCATAGCCGACGAAGTGCGCATGTGCGTCAATGAATCCGGCATAGAGGAAGGCACCGTTCAGGTTGAGTGTGTCATCGCTGTGCCATGGGGTTTGCTCTTGGCGCGACATCCCCACAATTCGTCCATCTGTAACGGCAACCGTGTAATTGGTTACAGTGCTATCTGGGGTTACCAAAACGGCGTGGGTGAAAAGTTGATCTACCTGGGTTTTCTCTGGTGAGCTGCAGCTTGAGAATTGGACGGTTAGACCAGCAAGAAAGGCTATAAACAGTGGGCTTGAAAGACTTTTCATTCTGGGAAGATATAGAATATTGTGACTCAGATTCGGATGTGGATAAACCGATAGGTGGAAACGTGTGGAACATCGCGGCAATATGCCTACTTTTGCAGTCTATTCGTAAAGCACATTGCACATGTCGGTAAGTACCGTAGAAACAACCGTAGACACCGCCGTTGAACTAGGCTTGCTCCCTGAGGAATTTGACAAGATTTGTGAGATTCTCGGACGTACTCCAAACTATACAGAGCTCAGCATATACTCTGTAATGTGGAGTGAGCACTGCAGTTACAAGAACTCTATCGTGTGGTTAAAGACTCTTCCAAAGGATGGTCCGCACATGCTCGTTAAAGCGGGTGAAGAGAATGCAGGATTGGTAGATATAGGAGATGGATTGGCTTGCGCCTTCAAGATTGAATCGCACAACCACCCTTCGGCTATTGAGCCTTATCAAGGTGCCGCTACAGGTGTTGGAGGTATTAACCGCGATATCTTTACAATGGGAGCACGTCCCATTGCTCAGCTCAACTCACTTCGCTTCGGTGAACTTGAAAATCCACGCACACAGTGGTTGTTGAAAGGAGTAGTAAAAGGTATTGGCGACTATGGAAACTCTTTCGGTATCCCAACCGTAGGTGGTGAGGTTTACTTTGACAAGAGCTACAATCAGAACCCATTGGTGAATGCCTTCTCAGCTGGAATCGTTGAGGTTGGTGGACAAATCAGTGCGAAGAGTGCGGGTCCAGGTAACCCGGTTTACATCGTTGGTTCTGCAACTGGCCGTGACGGTATTCACGGTGCAGCCTTCGCATCAAAAGATTTGAGCGAAGATTCTGCGAATGACATTCCAAGTGTACAGGTAGGTGATCCTTTCCAAGAGAAGTTGCTTCTCGAAGCTACTATGGAGCTCGCCAAGAGCGGTGCTGTTGTAGGTATGCAGGATATGGGCGCAGCCGGTATCACTTGTTCTACGAGTGAAATGAGTGCTGGAGGTGGCGTTGGTATGCGCATCCAGCTCGATAAAGTTCCTACTCGTCAAGACGGTATGGAGCCATGGGAAATCCTTCTTTCTGAATCTCAAGAGCGCATGCTCGTTGTGGTTGACAAAGGTCGCGAGGCCGATGTTGAGAAGATTTTCGAGAAGTGGGATATCCACTGTGAGCAGATTGGTGAAGTTGTAGAAGGTGACATCCTTGAGTATTACTGGGGTGAAGAGCTAATTGCACAAACACCAGCCGATCCACTCGTACTTGGTGGAGGAGCTCCTGTGTACTATCGCGAGACTCGCGAACCGGCTTACTACAATGAATTCAAGCAGTTCGACATCAACGATGTCGCTATGCCAAGCGACTTGAAGAAGGCTGCAGAAACAGTGATTGAATCACCAAACATCGCTTCGAAGAAGTTCGTTTACGAGCAGTACGACAGCATGGTGGGCACTGTGAATATGAGCACGAACGGTCCAACTGACGCCGCCATTGTAAACATCAAGGATACCAACCGAGGTATTGCAATGACGGTAGATTGCAATAGCCGTTATGTGAATGCCGACCCGAAAGTAGGTACAATGATTGCCGTTTCAGAAGCTGCTAGAAACATCGTTGTTTCAGGTGGTGTTCCTTCTGCAATTACAAACTGCTTGAACTTTGGTAACCCGTACAACCCAGAAGTGTACTGGCAGTTTGTTGGGGCCATCAAGGGGATGTCTGCAGCTTGCGAGAAATTTGCCACTCCGGTAACAGGAGGTAACGTGAGCTTCTACAACCAAACGGTATTGAAGAGCGGAACCGAGCCTGTTTTCCCAACTCCAACGATTGGTATGATTGGATTGGTGAATGACAAGAAGCACATCACGACCGTTCCATACAAGGAAAAAGGTCACTTGATCTACTTGATTGGTGAGAATCGCAACGATATTTCTCAATCGGAGTATTTGGTTCGCTACCACAAGATTGAAAAGTCTCCTGTTCCATACTTCAGTCTAGAGGAAGAATACGCGAACCAGGAGCAAATCAAGATGCTTATTCGCAAAGGCGTGCTGCGTTCTGCACACGATGTAAGCGAAGGTGGTTTGTTTGTGACCCTTATGGAGAAGGCGATGTCTTCCGGGCTAGGTTTCGACGTAACAACCGACGCGGCTATCAGAAAAGATGCTTGGCTATTTGGTGAAAGCCAGAGCCGAGTGGTAGTTTCAGTGGATAGCGATCATGAAGATGAGTTCATCGACTTGATGATGTTGAACGGTGTTGAGTTCGACTTGCTAGGTCACGTTACCAAAGGAAGCATCAGAATTGACGATGAAGACTGGGGTACGGTTGATACATGGAAAGACAAGTACGACAATGCCATCGGAAAGCACTTCGAGCACTAAGCATCAGAAGTATATAAATAGAAAAAGCCGTCCCGAGAGCGTGACGGCTTTTTTTGTTGCGATAACCGTATGAAAAACCCAAAGCCACCTATTTCTTTGGGTTAACCCGTTGTGAGTAGCACCACGGAGAACTGAGAGAGAGTTATCTTTCGCGCAATGTTCAACAACTTCGCTCAAGTGTGATGAGAGATGAAGAGTAGAACTGAAGTTGAAGAACGTGCGGCTTTCGTGTTATCGCTGGTACGAATATGCGTTAAGCCGGGAACTCCCGAAAGCAGAATTTAACAAACTGCACATTTCAGTTCAGGAACTGCAACTCGTCAAGAAGAAAGTATAGAACTGAGCTTTGGTTTGTAGGTGCGACCAACCTCCAGCTTCACACTGTTCGCCATCTCTACGCTCGACTTTGCGCCGCGTTCATAGGATAGTATTTGGCGGATGTTCACCATGTGTTTTTTGTGAATTCGGATGAACTCACTCTCGGGAAGTGATTTTTCAAAATGGCCGAGTGCCTTTGAAGCCAACACGGTTTTACCCCCTTTAAGATAAAACTCGGTGTAAGATCCCGAACCTGTGAGGTATAGTATATCGCTACCTTTTATTCTCAAGGTTTCCGATCTGCTCTGAATGGAAACGATGGTTTGATTCGCCTCTTCGTTATTCGTTCCATTGGTTGCTTCAGCCATGCATCTAGCCAATGCTTCTTCCACGGCTGGTAGGTCGTAAGGCTTGAGCAGGTAGTGTACTGCGCCATATTTAAAGGCGTCTACCGCATAGTGGTCGTAAGCTGTGGTAAATACTACCTTAAACCCACGGTTGGTGAATTTGTCCAGCACCTCGAAGCCCAAGCGCTCATTGATGCGGATGTCTAGAAATACCACATCGGGTTTTTCGAGTGCCACGAGCTCCATAGCCGTATCCACGTCAGCCGCTTCACCGGCGATGTCAATCTTCCAGGAAGACTGATTCAATAAGTTTCGTAGTAGACCTCGTGCGTGCGGTTCGTCGTCTACCAAGACGCATTTAAGTGTAGCCAAGTTCAGAGTCTTTTTGTCACAGTGCTAATGTAAGTACAAAGTGTGTTCCGCCTTGTGCAGAAACTAAGTCAAGTTTGTATTCCTTTTGGTGCATTTCAGAAAGCAATTGCAAACGCTTAATGACATTCCTCAACCCCAGAGAACCTCGTAATTCTTCTCCTTTCAAAATCGCGCGCCATTTATCCTGTGGGAATCCGTCTCCATTGTCTTCGATGTGTACGATGAGAGCATCCGAAGTCTTTTCAACTGAAACCATAACGATTCCACCTTCCGTTTTCTTGCTAACGCCATGCCAAACAGCGTTCTCTAATATGGGTTGCAGAAGCATTGGAGGAATAAACTCACGGTCTTGATTGATCTCTTCACTGACCGAAATTTCAAATTTCATTTTACCGTCCAATCGCATGGTTTCAAGACTCAGGAACTCTGAGATATATTCAATCTCTTCCGAAAGAGAGATTCTATGCAGCTCCGGACGTTCAATAGTGGTGCGAATAAGCTTAGCTAAGCGGGTGAGATATTGCGATGCGGTATCATTCTTCTTCTCAGAAATCAGGTATTGAATCGAATTAAAGGAGTTGAAGATGAAATGCGGGTTGATTTGCATTTTGAGCGAGGACATGTTCGAAGAAATGAGCTCTCGCGATAATCTTCTCTGCCTAAGTGTATTTCTTATGATGTTGATTGTAAGAATGATCAACGGGCTTAGTACAATCGTCCAAAACCACCATGTTTCGCTCAACAGCGGCCTCACAGCGAACTGGAACCCATCTTGAACGGGATGAAAGATTCCATTGGCATCTCTAAACTTGAATTGGAAGGAATACGCACCGTTTCGCAAATTACTGATGCGTATGTCGCCATCAGAGCTGATACGCCATTCGTCGTTTTCATCAATTCTCCAATACCATTTTTGAAGTCCGCTTTGAAAAGCTTGTGGAGTACTTAGGCGCACATTGATATCTGTTTTTCCGCGCTCCATTCGGAACATCGCACCAATCTCACTCTGTTCTATTATTTGATTCTGCTCATCGATTAAGACCAGCTTGTGCTCAGAAGGCGACGGAGATTGATGCAGTAGGCGGTTAGGGAGAAAAGTCAGCTTTGATTCCGTTTCAACTAGAACTCCTTCTTCAATTGGGATGATCTGAACTATCGCTCCTTCGATATTGAGGAATTCGTTTTCGAGAGACTTGTACTGGGTAATTACTCCATCCTCGACCTTTGCCACAAAAATGGATTTTGAAAACCCTAAATAGACATGCTCTTCATCGGCAGCAATAACTTCAATGAACTGTTCAGGGAGAAGTGTTTCTTCGGTAATCGAATAGATGGTGTCGTCATTAAAAATCAGAAGGCCTTCATCTTTCGTGGCAGCAGCTAGCCAGTCGTTTGAAATGTGAGCGTAATCGGAAATTCTCGTGTTGGCTTTTGGGAAGCCGGGGAAGGCCGGTTTTAATATGCCATCCTCGAAAAGAAGCAGCCCCTCCAAGCTCGTCGCAAATCGAATTTTTCCATCGCGCATGATGAGGTCTTCACAGGAGTACTCGGAATTTGGGCGTGTGAGCATTGTGTCCTTTCTATAGGACTCCATCTTGAAAATTTCGTTCCTCCATACGTAGTAAATGGCAGAATCTTCCTTTCCAGGGTACATCCTCTTCACTCCTCCAAAGCCAGAGTTCTCGGTGTAGGTGTTATACTCAAGGATTTCAAAGTTGTCGTTTAGTGTAACTTCGAATGCCTTGTTAACAATCTTGTTTCCCTCAATTACCACGTTTTGGTAAGAGTACTGTGTTCTCAAAGAGGGGGGGAGTATCAGTTTTCCCACTTGCTCTAGTTCTCCTCTTGCCAAGTCTATGTCATACCTCGTCAGCGTATTTCCTTGAGCTATGATGAAGGAATTCCCTCTACGGAAAAACGGCCTGCCAATACGGTCAGAAGCGTTGTACGGGAAAGGAATGGTTCTAACACCAAAGTCGAGCACGCGTTGCAGTCCTTCGCCTGTGGCGCAGACCCAGTATACACCTCTAGAAGATTTGAAGACGTCACTCACGGTTTGATTTGGAAATGAAACCTCCACAAACTCAATTCCTTCTTCATCATAGACAAATCGTGAGGTTCCCCCTCGATAGTGGTTCACGAAAATTTCATCCCCATAGACGTCGATTGAGTGAATCCCTGCATGGCGAGAGGAGTGGTACGTGAAATCACCGTTCTTGTCCTCAATCCATAGAATATGTCCAGTACCAATCAATCTGCTGCCGTTTGGTAAGGTGTCCGAACGATTGAATTGGATGATCATATCCAAAACTCGCTGATCGTCCTCTAAGGTGAAGAAGTAGTGGTCAATTGGTAGCCCGTTTGCCGTTACTCCACTTTCTTTGTGCAAGGAATGAGCGAGCTGTTCTCGGCGATAAAAAATTGTTCGAACTTCATGGATGGTTCTGTTTGAAAAGAAGTATTCGCCGGCTGAATTGTAAAGTGAATAAGCGGCAAACCCTTCTCTCACCGGCGTGACAACTGAGTCTAGCTTCACTTGAGTATCATTCATCCGAGCAGAGAAAAGCCTTCTCTTTTCTCCATAACCGTCAAAATAGTAGATCCCCGTTTCGGTGTCTTCCGCCATGTAATAGGGAAATCCACTCGTAAGCTGACTGAGAAAGTGTTCGTTAAACGGCGGAGTTTTCCAGGTATCATCCTCATAATAACACAGTCCACCGTGAAATGATAGCGCCCAAATTCTATTTTCAGAATCGATGAATAGCTTAAAGACGGTATTATCTACTAACCCATCATCGGTGGTGAATTGTGTTACCTCGGAGCCATCAATCATGAAGATTCCTTGGTCCGATGCAATGAAAAGTCGGCCCAAATGATCCTCCTTCACTTGATATACTTCATCCACCGGAATTCTATCCGCTGTATTGAGCGATAGTCCAGGTTCAAAAGACTGGCCACTTACCGCTATGGAAAGTGTAGCAATCAAGAAAACGTAAAGGAATTTGAACATGGTTACTCGACGAATGCTGATAATAGAATCAATTGGGTTTAGTTGAATTTTAGGTAGCCAAAGAAAGAATAAAGTGTGTCCCAGTCTCGGATTCAGCCAAGCTCAAGGTGTAATTTACTTTGTGCATTTCTGAAAGGAGCTCTAATCTTGAAAGTACGTTTTTCAATCCAAGAGATCCTCGCAGATTTTCTCCAGAGATTAGATTATTCCATTTTTCCCTGGGGAATCCGTCGCCGTCATCTTTAAGGTGAATTATAACTCCAGAATCTGATTGCTGGACTTGTATGGATACCTTTCCGCCACCGTGCTTTTTACTCACTCCGTGCCATACCGAATTCTCAAGAATCGGCTGTAATATCATAGGAGGAATGTATACCTGTTGGACATTGATAGCTTTATCTACTTCAATGGTAAACTCGAGGTTGCCGTCCAAGCGAAGTGCTTCAATACTCAGAAATTCGCTGACATAATCGAGTTCTTCCTCAAGGGAAATTCGGTGTAATTCTGGCCTTTCAATGTTTGCACGTATCAGTTTAGCTAAGCGCGATAAGTATTCAGATGCCGTGTCATTTTTTTGTTTTGAAATGAGGTATTGAATGGAATTGAACGAATTGAAAATGAAGTGTGGGTTGATCTGCATTTTCAAGGAAGACATGTTCGACGAAATCAACTCTTGAGACAGTCGTCGCTGATGTAGATAGTTTCGTACTATAATCAAAATGAATATGAATGCCGGACTGAATACCACAAACCAAAACCACCATGTTTCTGTGAGCAACGGAACAATACTAAAGTTCGCGGTTCTATGCACTTCGCTCCAGATGCCTCTTGAATTTCTGAGTTGAACTTGGAGACTATAGGCTCCGGGTGGGAGTCTTTCTAGGGAGATATTACCCTCCGATGTGTACCTCCACCCATCCGAATCATCCAATTTGTATCTCCATAACTGAGAATCTGAGCTAAATAACTCTGCCGAGACGAACTGTATGTTGAAGGAATTTTGCCCTCGTTTAAAATCTACATTCAATGGTTCTTCAAAAGAAGTGCTATAGCAGAGTGAATCAATAGTAACCGAGAAACCCGAGGGCAATCGCCGTGATTCAAGGAGACGATTCGGCAGCACTACATAGCGCATGCCAGATTGAAGGAGCACCGTCTCAGCCGTTGGAATGATGGCATCCACCGTTTCCAGTCCGCCAAGTTCACTCAGCAAGAAGAAGGAGGAATTGAAAACGCCATTTTCATTTACGCGAGCAACGAAGAAGTGGTTATTGGTGACAGCGTAAAAGCGATCACTATCGGACGCTACTATGCGGATAGAGTTTGAGGGAAGCAGTTCGAGATCGGTGATCTGAAAGATGCTGTCATCCTGGAACAAGAGCAGACCTTGATCTTTTGTTGCTGCTCCAATCCAGCCCGAAGAGGTTTGAATGGCCGAAAGGACTCTCGTGTTGGCAAAGTCATACTCCGTAAACCATGGAATGAGGCGTCCGCCAGCGTAACGAGAAATACCGTGACTCGAAAATGCCCATTTTAGCTTTCCGTCAACCACCAATAATTCTTCAATCTTGTGGTCTTCTGTTTTTTCAATGAGTTCAAAAGGTTGATGCTTGAATTGCTTGTATACGGCTCCGTTACTTGTAAAATACACTGTATCTCCCACGCGGTAAGAATGGTCTAAATCCGAAAGAATTTGCCATCCTGAGTATTTTCCATTCGCCGTATCCTGAATCCAATAATGCAGGGTTGAATTGCGGCCATTGAAATTTAACTCGTACAATTTCGCACGTGCATTCTTGCCATTCCATTGCACGGTGCTGTAATGCCTCTTCCAGTCTGAATCAGCCTTGAGGGGGTAGATGTTGGGGTATTCCAATGCCCCGAACATCTCATTTGGATAGGGAAAGGCGAGGAGGTGATCTTGCGCAAATAAAAACAATGAGTCATCCGTGTACTGGGATGGGTATGCAAATTTCAGGGTGTCGAATTCCGACGGGACTACGAGCTGACCCTGAGTGGGGTGTTTAATGCGATATACCCCTTCCTGAGTTAAGGCAATCCATAATGCACCGTCATGGTCTCTGTAAATGTCCGATACGCCTGAAGTTGGAAATAGGTTCTGCTGTAATTCCGGAGTACCCTCTTCAACGACATTGTACATATACACGCCATGATCTTCAACCCCTAAGAACAGCGATCCTTCTGATAGTAGAATGCAAAGCACACCGCCGCCAAATGAACGGATGAAACTAGCTTCCAAATTTGCATTCACGTACCACAAGGAATTGCCGTACGACATGTAATAGCCGCCAGTTTCATCGGTAGTCGTTGTATATGTCCTGTAAACGCTGTGAGTTTCATCCGAATGGCCAATGTAATGGATTGTGTTCCAGTGAATCGGAATCAGTTCACTACCAATGCGGATAGTGTCCTTCTCAATATGAAAGCTTCTTTCCTCGAAGGGGGGGCGCATTGGTCCACCCCATGTGCTGTAGGCTGTTTCCGGGTGGATGTACACCGTGTGCATAGGTGTTCCTGCTGCATCCATCCCAATGCTAATGCCATGGGACGGGATATACGATTCTCGTATTGGGAAAGTGTACGTTGAGATAGACGTATCATTGATTCCTGCGTAGTAAAACACATCGTCTTCCCTCAAAAAGTCGAAGAGGACCTGGTCGTTTGGAGTAACCCATATTTTGTAGGGAAAACCTTTGCCGTTCTTTAGCCGATTAATCCCGTCGTTCCAAGGTGGTATAATCCATTGATCATCCTCGAAATAGGCAATGCCACCCATATATGTCAATGCCCAGATTCTTCCTTTGTGGTCGAGGTAGAGGCGGAATACAGTATTGTCGGGCAGCCCTTCAATAGTAGTGTACTGAGTGACTGTATTCCCTTGAATGACGAACACCCCCTGGTCGGATGCCACAAACATTCGTCCTTCATTGTCCTCTTGCAAAAAGTAGTTGTCATTGAGTACGAGCCCGAAATCGGGTCCGAGCAATTGTGCCCCCAAATCCTGACCAGCAGAGATTAGGGGAAGTATGCTAAGAAGTAATCCTATGAGAATTCGAATCAATGGAGGAGCATTTTCAGGAGCCTGAAAATACGAATAAGTGGCGTATCCGGCTACCCGAATATTGAAGCCGCCATTCGGTAAGTGTTAGCATGCGCTTCAATGATATCGGCGAGCTTCTCGGAATAACCACCGCCCATGTTCACCGCCACTGGAATGTTGTCTCGATGGGCAGTTTCAAACACAATTCTATCGCGCTCTCTGCATCCAGCGAGACTAACACCTAGTCTACCAAGCTTGTCGTTTTCTAAAATGTCAACTCCAGATTGAAAGAAGATAAACTGAGGCTGAAACTCGTCAACCAAACTCTTCACGTGTTTGTCCACAAGCTTCAAATAGTCCCTATCCCCAATGCCGTCAGGAACGCCAATGTCCAAATCGCTGTTCTCTTTTTGAAGTGGGTAGTTCTTTTCCCCGTGAATGCTAAAGGTGAAAACTCTCGGTTCGTTCTCGAAGATTTGAGCCGTTCCGTTTCCTTGATGAACGTCAAGGTCCACCACCAAAATTCGTTCGAAGTTGTGATGATCAATAAGGTGATGGGCGCCAATAGCGATATCGTTCAATAGGCAAAATCCTTCCCCTCGGTTTGTGTAAGCGTGGTGAGTTCCTCCAGCTATGTTGAACGATACGCCGTCTTGCATCGCATATTCCGTATTCATCGCTGTACCTCTGCAGATAGTGCGCTCCCGCCTCACGAGTGCTTCACTCCAGGGAAAGCCAATCTTGCGTTCCTCGCGGCGTTCCAACGTCCCGTTTTTCAGCTTCTCCCAATACTCAGATTCGTGGGTGCGAAGTATGCGGTCTTCCGTAAGTAGGTCGGGTGCGAAGAATGCAGATTCTTCAACCGTGCCTTCGCGAATCAGTTGTTCGGGTAGAAGCTCGTATTTGGCCATCGGGAAACGATGACCATCGGGTAGGGGGTGGCAATAAATCGGGTCGAATGCAATCCGAAACACGTGATTATCTCAATTCAGCGCTGTACTCTTTCTCGAGAGCTTCTTGAATTTTAGCCATGGTCTTGTCGAGCTGGGCATCATTCAAGGTCTGTTCTACGTCGAGAAGCGTGAAGCGCAATCCGTAGCTCTTCTTCCCTTCAGGAAGGTTTTTCCCTTCATATACATCGAAGAGGTCTACGTTGTTCAACCATTTCTTCTCAGCTTTTCGAGCGGTTCGTTCAAGATCGGCGTATTGCACATCCGAATTGACCAAAAGGGCCAAGTCGCGTTGTACGGCAAATGTCTTAGGGATGTCTTTATACTTCACCTTGGTTCGCTGAATCATAGGCAAGAGCATGTCCCAATCCAACTCGGCAAAGTATACCACATCGTCAACATCAGCTACCTTGAGATACTTCCTAGGTACAAAACCAATGCTGCCCACTTTTCGTCCTTGGGCGTAGATGTCGAGTCCATCTGCGAATAATCCATTGTCTGCGAGCGGCTTCAGTTGTGTTTGAATCGCACACTTCTCGAATAGACTTTCAACAATCCCCTTTAGCGTGAAGAAGCTGCTGTTCTCACTACCGTGGTTCCAGTGTTGAGCCGTTTTTACTCCCGAGATCCAAAGGGCCAAGCTGTTTTTCTCGGTGAACTTGCCATCTTGTTTGGCGTATACTTTTCCGAATTCAAAGCAACGCACGCCTTTCTGTTGGCGGTTAAAGTTGTAGGCGATAGTTTCCAATCCTCCGAATAGCAGAGTTCTGCGCATAACGCCCAAATCCTGACTAAGCGGGTTGAGGATGTCCACGGTTTCACCTTCTGAGAAATCGTTATTTCCCTCGTAATAACTCTTCTTTGTTAGAGAGTTATTCATGATTTCGGTCAGGCCCATACCTACGAGAATGTCATTCACTTTGCGACGCATGTCATCTGGATGGCGCTTCTCTGAGTGCGGCATGCTCATGCGCATGCCTTCTGGGAATTCAATATTGTCAAATCCGTAGATGCGAAGGATTTCCTCCACAACATCTGCCTCACGGGTAACATCCCATCGGTAAACAGGACTGAGCACCTTGAGGTAGTCGCCGTTTTCGCCGGCAACTACAAACTCCAAAGAGTCTAAGATCTTGAGAATCTCCTCACGCGGAATCTCTTGTCCGAGCAAGCGATACATTCTATCATAGCTCAAGTCGATAGCTACCGGTTCGAACTTGCGAGCAACTTCAGAAACCATGTCTGACCCAATTTTCGCTCCTGCTACGTCTTTGATAAGCAGTGCGGCTCTCTTGAGAGCGTATGAAGTCAACAGAGGGTCAACGCCTCTTTCATATCTAAAGGATGCATCCGTATTCAATGCATGTCGCTTTGCCGTTTTGCGCACTCGCACTGGGTTGAACCAAGCTGCTTCCAAGAATACGGTAGTTGTCGATTCTGAAACACCACTTTCCAAACCACCGAATACTCCGGCGATGCATTTGCCGCCTTCAGAGTCCGTAATCATCAAGTCGGTGGAATCGAGCTCGCGCTCTTTCTCATCCAGGGTGGTGAACTTGCTTCCAGAAGGGAGCGTGCGCACAATTACATGGTCGTTGGCAATCTTATCACCGTCAAAAGCATGAAGTGGGTGCCCAGTTTCGTGCAGTACAAAGTTGGTGATATCTACCACGTTGTTGATGGGCTGGATGCCGATGCTGAGTAGTGCATTCTTCAACCAACTTGGAGAGTCAGCAACTTTTACGTCGGTGAGGGTAACACCTAGGTATTGCGGACATCCTTCGGTGTCTTCAACTGTGATTTTAAAAGGACGCTCGAGGTGGTCTGGGGAGAATGCAACCACACTTGGCAAGCTGAGGTCAGAAGAGATACCATCGCGAAGCAAGCCCGCGAGAAGGTCCCTTGCCACACCGTAGTGTCCAAGTGCATCGGTTCTATTCGGTGTCAGGCCAATTTCAAAAACCACATCAGACTCTAGTTCGAAGTACTCTGCTGCAGACATGCCCACCTTGGCCTTTGCTTCATCGAGCACCAAAATTCCGTCGTGCGATTGACCGAGGCCGAGTTCATCTTCTGCGCAAATCATTCCTTCGCTAACCTGCCCGCGGATTTTCCCCTTCTTGATCTTTAGGCGTTCCTCTCCACCACCTGGGTAGAGGACAGTGCCAATGGTCGCAACGGGAACCAATTGTCCGGCTGCAACATTCGGAGCACCACAAACGATGTTGAGCGGCGCTTCGGCTCCAACGTCAACAGTAGTAACCTTTAAGCGATCTGCATCTGGATGTTTCTCGCATGTGAGTACTTTGCCAACAGTAACACCTTGAAGGCCTCCTTTTACAGATTCTACTTCTTCGGTTCCTTCAACTTCAAGTCCAGTTCTTGTTAGAATTTCAGAAACGAGGTCTGGAGTTACTTCAGAAGGGTTGAAGTTAAGGTATCGGCGAAGCCAGCTATAGCTGATGGTCATGATTACATGTTTACGTTGAGCCCGAAAATAGTAAGGGCAAAGGTAAGGATGTGACTATAAAGTAGGAAGTAGATTCGAAGGTAGATTCCTCACGCTCCAGTGGCCTTCCAAAGTACCATGGCGTAAATGAAGAATCGCACAAATCTGATGAGGGCTACGCGGAGGTAGATTCCTGATTTCACTCCAGATAATCCGGCAATCATAGACACCAGCGGATAAGGAAGAGGGGTGAGTGCGGCTACGGCAATAATCAGCCCTCCAAACTTTTTAATCTGGGCAATCCAATCCGCAAATTTGTTGTGAATCCACGCTTCAATTCGTGGCATCTTGTTGATACGTGTCCCAATCAAGAATGAGATGAAACCGCCTAAATAGCTAACACTTGCGAGGATGAAGAGCATCAGGTAAGGCTGACTAAAACTCTCAGCCCAAATGATGAATGCCTCCGGTGGTAGCACGCCTAAAATCACCTCACTAGCGAATAACCATAGCACAACTATTACTGGTGAGTAGTGCTGAGTGATGCTGTCTGAAAGTGCAGCGAAGCTGAATACGTATTTGTTTATGAGCCAAGCTCCCACGCCAAAAGCTACCAAGAAGAGGAGAAGTCTAAACAAGTTCTGCCCCATAAACCGGTACCCTCCAGATATTTTGAAATATCGGTGGATCTTAATCTGTCGATTCCAGAACCGTTTTATCGGCGACATTTTATGAACTAATGTGGTTTCCCCGTGCATCTTTTTGAGACCCCGTTTTTTAGGCGGAAGCGCAAGTTAGAAACATCGTGGCTGACAATAAAGTTTCTGGAAGAAAGAATTATGTTAAACCATCGATTACTACTGAATCGATCCCATGCGGAGTTCGTCGGCTAAGGAGAGTGCCTTTCGAAGTCGGGCTTCCGTTGATTTAGGTCGACTTACTGCGAAGAGTATGGCTCTTTTCTTACCGTCGGTAATGGCGGCAAAGCGATGTCTGATTTCCTCATCCTGATTCATGAGTTCCATCCATTCGGCAGGTTCTGGAGCTTGATAGGTGGTCGTGTCTTCCGCAAGCTTGACTTCCACTTCTTCAAAAGCGAGTAAGTCAATTTCCTTCATCGTGGCTTTGCTGAGGTATAGAAAAGTCTGACCATTGTTCACGTTCAGCGCGCGGTGAATCGGACCGTTTCCTTTGAGCCAAGCCTGAATACGTCGAATTTTTTTCGACTTGAATTCGGCAGCAATTTCGTCGGGAATGAGCACCATATTCATGTCTCCATTCGCGTCAATCCAACCTGTAAATTCTTTTGAGAAAGGCTTACTCATGTCAATCTTCCATTCGCATTACAGCCTCTTTAGACGGTTTTGGAGCCCTTGATTGGTCCTTCTTTTTTGGCGGAGTTTTTTGCGACGGTGTTTCACTATCCACTAAGATATAGGCTTCGCGAACCATGCTTGTAAAGATGTCGTAGGCAATCCAACCGTAACCGTTATCTCCCCAATCATCACCCCAAGAATTGAGAACTTTGTAGGCGCCACGACGGTCATCGTACCCAATAACCACAAGGGCATGGCCACCTGTTGTTCTGTTTGAGGATACGCGGTGGACTTCCCCTTCACTCAGTTTGTTGAACCATGTGTCGGTAACTATTCCAATGACGATGGGCTGACCTTCAAAGAGCAAGGTTTTCATGATTCCCTCACTTCTGAATTCTACCGTTTTCCAGCTATCTATGGTGTAATTCTTCGCATCTCCTTTTATTTCTCCACTCGGTAAAGCCTGGCAGTCTGATTCGTCGTATGGAAAGGATTCTAGTGTGGCCACACCGCTATTCTTCATAAGGTTGAGCGCTTCGCGGATGCTAGAACCTCCCATGCATCCCCAATCATTTATTTGATTGTAGATGAATGAAGGGCTGAACATGTGCTCTGGACGTGTGGGTTTGCGCTGAAGCTCAATTGCTTCCTGATAGGTTTTCACACCGTATGCAACCGCCCAACCAACGCATGAACCTTGATCGCCCTGATCTCCAGGCGGCGGAAACCATTTTGCTAAATCATGCGAGGAGGGAAGGTCTTCCAACATCTCAATGGATGCCTTCTCCATAGCCACATAGTCACTTTCTGAGATGAATCTCAGTCCCTGACCTTCCGCCGCACAAAAGGCAAAGGCAAGTGCTAGAATGAAAATGTATCTGCGCATGAAGTTGTGTCTAGGTCTGATAACGATTAAAACGACTCAATCGTTCAGAATTAAATCTACGAAAAGTATGCCGTAGTCGGAATTAGGAGATTTGACTCCATTGAACCTTGCCCTTGTGCTTCTGGATAAAGAACTGTTTTGTGGCGGCATGCTCCGGTTTTTGAAGCCTTGGGTCTTCCTTGAGAGCTCCTTCAGCCTCTCGTCGGGCAAGTTGCAAAAGTTGACCATCCTTTGCCAAATCGGCAATCTTCAAGTCGAGCATTCCGCTTTGTCGAGTTCCCATCAAGTCCCCCGGACCTCGAAGTTGAAGGTCGACATCCGCTATCTCAAATCCGTCATTTGTTCGAACCATCGTTTCAAGTCGCGTGCGGGCGTCATTACTCAGCTTCTGACCAGTCATGAGAATGCAGAAACTCTGATCCGCTCCTCGGCCCACGCGCCCACGTAGCTGGTGCAACTGGCTCAAGCCGAACCTTTCTGCGCTTTCGATAACCATGACACTCGCGTTTGGAACGTTGACACCCACTTCTATGACCGTAGTGGCCACCATGATTTGGGTTTCTCCTTTCGCAAACCGCTGCATTTCGTAGTCCTTGTCATCGGGCTTCATTCGTCCATGTACAATGCTTACGTTGTAATCTGGACGTTTAAATTCTCGACAAATGCTTTCGTATCCGTCTTCAAGATCTTTGTAGTCCATGGATTTACTCTCCTCTATCAAAGGGTAAACCACGTAGCATTGTCGACCGAGGGCGATTTGTTCCTTCATGAATCCAAAGACTTGAAGTCGGTTGGAGTCGTAGCGATGAACCGTTTTGATGGGCTTTCTTCCCGGAGGAAGTTCGTCAATCACACTCACATCCAAGTCGCCATACAGGCTCATGGCTAGCGTTCGAGGGATTGGAGTGGCGGTCATGATCAAAATATGCGGAGGTACAGCGTTTTTCTTCCAAAGCTTGGCGCGTTGCGCAACCCCAAATCTGTGCTGTTCGTCAATTACGGCTAGCCCCAAATTCCGGAACTGAACAACGGGTTCAATGAGCGCATGTGTACCAACTAGAATATCGATCTGTCCATTGAGTAGGTCAGCATGAATCTCCTTCCTTCGCGCAGTTTTAGTGCTTCCGGTTAAAAGTGCAATTCTGGTAGAGGTGCCCTCTAGTAGCTCGGAAAGTCCGTTGTAATGCTGCTGTGCCAAGATTTCCGTGGGAGCCATCATGCAACTCTGGTATCCATTGTCTGCAGCGATGAGCATTGAGAGTAGTGCGACAACCGTTTTACCTGAACCCACATCGCCCTGTACGAGTCGGTTCATATGGTGACCGCTACGCGTATCCTTTCGAATATCCTTTAGCACTCGCTTTTGAGCACCTGTTAGTTCAAAGGGAAGATGTTCGGCGTAAAATGTGTTGAAACGCTCGCCAACTACATCAAAAGAATGTCCTTTTGTTTGAACAGTTTGCCTGTCCTTTTGAAGAAGTAGCGAGAGCTGAATGAAGTAAAACTCTTCGAATTTGAGACGTTTTCTTGCGAGTTCAAGTGCTTCGATGCTTGTGGGGAAGTGCACTTGGAAAAGTGCGTCTTGCCGGCTGGGCCATTTATAATGTTCAAGCAAACGCACTGGAAGATTCTCGTGTATAACTCCCTTTAGTTGAGGTAGAAGAGCTTTTGTGAGCTTCGCGATTCCCCGTGCGTTGAGATTCTTGTTTGTGAGTTTTTCCGTGCTCGGGTACACGGGCTGAAGTCCTCCCATTGGACTTTTCACAAAGTCTTCCGCCTTCTCAAGCTCTGGATGTGGGAAGGAGTATTTACCCTTAAAGAAGTTGGGTTTGCCAAAGAGGACGTATTCGGTGCCAATTTGCAGTGACTTTCGAATCCATTGGGCACCCTTGAACCAAACGAGTTCGACTCGACCACTAGAATCTTCAAATTGGGCTACGAGACGCTTCTTTCTGGGTTGTCCTACTTCTTCAATAGAGGTAATTTTTCCTTTGATTTGAACCTCTGCGGCGGCGCTTTGTATTTCGGAGACCTTATAAAACTTTGATCGGTCGATATACCGGAAAGGAAAGAGCGTGAGCAAATCTCCGAAAGTGAAGATGTGCATTTCGGTTTTTAGGAGGTCGGCTTTTGCTGGGCCCACTCCCTTTAGAAACTCAATCGGTGTTTTGAGAAGGTCTTTCTCCATACACCTCAAAAATGGGGAATTATTCGAAAAGGGTGGGGAAGTTCAGCAGGCTTCTTTTAAACAAAGAAAGAGGCCGCTTCGAGCGAAGCGACCTCCATCCAAAAACCTAACCTATGAAAAACTATCCTCACTTAGATAAGCGGGATTGCGTAGGAAAAACCGCACAAGATTCTGGCTTTAACACCCTTTTAGCATTCAGACGCTGCGCATTATTTTTAATAGGCTTGTGCAAGGCTTGAATTGATGCGTACTTTAGAGCTATGCGAAGATTTCTCCTCCTCTTTTTACCGTTTACGTTGACAGCACAAACGTATACGCCGGATGACGCTCAACCACGCGTTTTGACAATTGACCAAGATAGCTTGCACGTCCACCTTCAGTTTGATACGAAAGGCGGCCTCGTGAAAGGCGAGGTTGATATTTATGCTTCACCGGTGGCGAATATGGACTCCATCTTCTTGGATGCAAAGCCGAGTATAACACTTGATGGACCGATACTCTTCAATGGGAATTTGGTTCCCTTCGAACGCTTGGACCAAGGGATAGTAATTCGTCCAGATGTTGAGTGGACTTCTGCACACATTCAGATGAAGTACACAGCTCGACCGTTCAAGGGAGTATATTTCAATGGATGGAACGACCCGTCGGGTAGGGCAAGACGACAGATTTTTACACAAGGGCAAGGGATAGATCATCGCCATTGGCTTCCTCATCAAGATGCGCAGAACGATAAGCTAAAGACACGTTTGACGATTCGGTTTGATAAGAACTATCGCGTTTTGGGCAATGGACAATTGGTGGACAAGCAGGAAGTGGAAGGGGACATTTCGTGGACATATGCCATGGACAAGCCTCATTCATCTTACTTGATTGCCTTTGCTATTGGGGAGTACGATGAGACGATTGTAGGAGAGAATCCACTTCGAGCGAATTATATGTATCCCGACCATTCTGAGGATTACGAAACGACGTATTTCGGTAATGAGGAGATTTGGAACTACCTCGTCGGGCGAATTGGATATCCATTTGTTTGGAGTGCATATCGCCAAGTTCCGGTGGCCAATTTTCCGCATGGAGCAATGGAAAACACAACGCTCACCATCTTTTCGGAAAACTTCGTCTGTTCACATTCCGATTTTGAGGATCTGAACTATGTCTATGTGAATGCTCATGAATTGGCGCACCACTGGTTTGGCGACTTGGTAACGGTTCCAAGTTCCCACGACTTCTGGTTACACGAAGGCTTTGCGACCTATTATCAAATGGAAGCCGAGCGCGCAGTTTTTGGAGATGCCCATTACACACAAGAATGGATTGAAGCACTTGAGCTAGTTCGACGCGCACGGGAAACGGATAACTATCCGCTTCGACACAGCAAGGCCGGAAGTTTTCGATTCTACCAGCAGGGAGCACTCACCCTTCGTTCCCTCGAGCAACATCTCACCACAGATTCCTTCGATTTGGTGATGAAAACCTACCTCGAGAAGTACGCCTATGGTTTGGTAACAACAGATTCTCTTCGTCTTGTTATTGAAGATGTTTGTGGGATTGAAATGAGTCAGTGGTTTCACACCTTTACAGAGTTTGAGAAACCAGTAACCGTAGATGTTGGGTTGACTGAACGAGATGACCAATATTCAATTACTTTTCAGCAACATCATTTAGGAGATGAGTCTGTTTTAAAGCACCTTCAAGTTCGCGTATGGAAAGATGAAGAGTCGTTCGAAGACTTTGATGTTGAACTTGGCAGACACTATGCTTACGAGTTGGTAAGTGTAGAATATGAGCCATACGCTATTGAAATTGATCCAAACCACGGTTACCTTGTTGAGTGGAACCTCACATTCTCAGAAGAAATCCTCGGACATAACCTCGAGGTTGGAACTGATTACACAAGGTTCCTAGCGTTAGAAGCTTTTCAAAAGAAGGAAGAAGAACCTTTTCAATACACAAGCTCAGATTGGCTCGAGGAAGTACAAGTTCAAGCTGTGGCCGATCTCGCCGTGGAACTCATGGTTGAGTACGACGAAGATGATGCTCGTGAACTTGCCGAAAGCTATTTTTCCACCAATCCCATCATTCGGAAGGCCCTCTTGAATTCTAAAGCCGATGCGGGGATCTACTCAGGAATCAGCGACGAACTATTGACGTTATTGGAGTCAGATGAAACATCAGATGACCAGGCGTTTTTGCTTTTTGTCAAGCTATTCACCATGAACCCTGGAGAGATCAGCTCATATCTCAAATCGATGGAAGGTAGAGACGGTGGCATGAATAAAGAGGTTGAAATGTATACCGCCTATTTCACAACATTGGTCAAGGGCAAGAGTGCTCCAGACGGATTACCGAGATTGTTAGAATTGGCAGGCCCGAGTTACTCGATTGAAGTGAGAATGTCGGCATGGGAAATGTTGGCAGAATTGAAATACTCCGAAAAGGACCTTCGTGATATTCAGTACCTAGAGCTCACCTCAAGACATCGTCATTTGAGGAATGCTGCCGTTCGTTACATTCGAGGGTATTTAGAAACAATGGATCGCAATAGAGTACTCCGTGAAATGTCGTTTGTTCTCAAAAATGCTCACCCCGATGATATTGCAAGGGTAGAACGTATCTTAGACATCGATTTAGAAATCGAGTAGCCCCTTGAACGATCGTAGCCAGAAACTTTTACGCGCATTTCAGCTGTTTGGAGATATAGTTCTCTTGAACGTGGTGTTTGCCATTTCAGGGTGGCTCCGATTCGACGATCTCAAGGTCGAAAATGAGGCCTATTACAACTACTATATCCAGCTATTGATTTTCTTCAATCTCAGTTGGGCCCTCATCAGCATCGCTTTCAGAATTTATGACCTTCGTCCGGGTACAGAGATACGTACCTCCGTAGGGAAGTCAATCAATGCCCTGCTGGCTCATTTGGTCTTGTTCACGGTGTTGGCCTTTAGCCTTAAGGGAGACTACTATTCTAGATTATTCCTGATTTATTTCTACTCCGGTTTTGGAGTACTCGTGCTCATAGTGCGGATGCTTTTCATAACCTTATGGAGAAACTGGCTACGGACCGGACGTTATGCCCGCAAGGTTTGGCTCATAGGTGAAAGTGCCGCTGGAAAGAGTTTTGCTGATGAAATCGAACTTCATCCTGAGTATGGATATAGACTGTTGAAGTCTCCTTCCACGGTTGAAGAGGCGCGAAGCCTAATCGAGAAAGGTGAAGTTCCAACCGAGTTGTTCTGTGCGTTTACAAGAGGCGACACCTCACTTGGCGAATGGTACGTCCTGGCCGAAAGTCAGGGAATTCGATTTCGGTTTTTGCCAGAACTCAAATGGACTAATATCCGTCACGCGAGAGTTGATTTACTCGGCGATGTTCCCGTTCTCGTTCCAAGGAAAGAACCACTAAGCTACTGGCATAGCCGTCTCCTCAAGCGTTCTTTTGATCTCCTGGTTTCTACAATTGTTATCGTCGGTTTGCTAAGTTGGCTACTCCCGATTTTGGCTATTCTAATTCGAGTTGATTCAAGCGGAAACCCAATCTTCGCCCAAGCGCGTTCAGGATTGAATGGTCGCGAATTTCGGTGCTTGAAACTTCGGACGATGAAAGTGGGGCACGGAAGTGAGAACGTTCAGGCCGCGAATGGAGACGAGCGCATCACTAGAGTTGGACGTGTTCTTCGTCGATTGAGTTTAGACGAACTGCCCCAGTTTTTCAATGTCTTTGCCGGCCAAATGAGTGTCGTAGGTCCTCGTCCACATATGCTCGAACATACCGAGAACTACCGCAAGCGTATTGATGAATTCATGGTCCGTCATTGGATTAAACCAGGCATCACCGGCCTAGCTCAAGCCATGGGATTGAGAGGAGAAACCAAGGAGGATCGAGACATGGCCGATAGAGTCAAGGCCGACGTTTACTACCTGGAGCATTGGTCCATTCTATTAGATTTCAAGATCTTTTTTTGGACCATTTGGAATCTGATTTCGGGAAGAAGTAAGGGGGTATAATTTTTTCTCTTCGCTTTAATTTCTAGAGTACATTTACCGCAATAATGACAGCGCACCCGTTGTTCAATCGCATTGCCGAGGGGCTATCGGCAGACGGTTGGTTTACAGTGCCCGGCTTCGTTTCCCGGGAAGATGCCATCGCAATTCGCGATGAGGCGGTTTCACTTCGAGAAGAGGGTGAATTCCGACGTGCAGGCATTGGCAAGCAAGGCGAATTCCAATATGACAAGTCGATTCGAGGTGATGAAATTCACTGGGTAGATGAGTCTGAAGCAATCTCTCCCGTAAAAGAGTATCTAAACCGAATCGCCGACCTTCAAGACTACTTGAATCAAACCTGTTTTTTGGGGCTAAGGGATTTTGAATCGCACTTCGCGGTTTACCCTGTCGGTACGAGGTATGCGCGTCACGCCGATCGCTTTAAGAACAACCCGCACCGAATTGTGAGCTCTGTGCTTTATCTGAACCCAGATTGGGAAGAGGCGGACGGCGGTCAATTGGTGATTTATCAAGAGGACGGGAAAGAGGTCTCAATTCTTCCAGAAGCCGGAAAGCTTGTTTGCTTCAGATCTGAATTAGAGCATGAGGTGCTTCCTTGTAACCGAGCGCGGTATAGTATGACGGGGTGGTTCTTGGATCAACCATTAGGTCTCACCTTCCTTTAGATTCTAACTTGAGAGAAGATCAATTCGTACTGATCCGCGATTGATTTCCAGGTGAAATGCTCCCGAATAACATTCGTGTTTGTCTTTGTCATGATGTTCAATGCATCCTGCTGGAAATCTTGATCTAGCGCCCATGCTACATCCTCAGCTGTTTCAAAGTAGATACCGTTCTCTTTTAAAACAGACTGATTGAATTCATTCTTGTGCGCAACAATCGGAGCACCGCAGGCCATGGCTTCTAGTAGGGATGGATTCGTGCCGCCAACGGAATGACCGTGGAAGTACAGGTGACAGAAATGTCGAAGGTTGTCGACCACTTCTTTGTTGTACTCCGCATGTAAGAATCGAATTCTGCTATCCTTGTAAGTGCGGGTGAGCATTTGCCCGTGCGGAGTATCCAGGTTTCCCATCACGAGCATGATTCGATCACTTTCCGATTGCTTTACGCCTTCGAGAATTTCACGAATGTGATTTTCGGGTTCCATGCGCGCTATCACCAGGTTGTATTGTCCCTTTTGGACGTGGTAAGGCTCTAGTACTTCTTCGTTAGGTGATTTGAAAAGTTCCGCTCCGTACGGAATGTAGACGCATTGGCCGCCGTACTTTTCGTGTAGATACCTTTCGATTTCTACATTGTCGGCAACCATTAGGTCGGAATGCTTCGCCACCCATCGTTCAGAGCGCATCAAAAAGCGCTTTACCAAGTTGGAATACTTCGAGCGCTTCCATTCGAGTCCGTCCATGTTGGTCACCACCTTCGACTTCTTCGGCATTAACCAGTACCAAATTCCGCTCGAAGTATAGCCTAGCTGGAGGATCACGTCGAACTTTCGCCAACGCGCATCTATGATTTGATTGAAGTCGTAGATAAACTGACCAACCGTTCCGAAGCGATGCTCGGGGTCGTACTTGTGAATGATTTTAACGCCTTTGTACTCCTTTTCGGCGTACGGATGACGATGTCCATTGTACACGTAAACCTCATGTCCGAGCTTGGCTAATCTCACAGAAAGTTGTTCTGCAAGCTCTTCAAAGCCACCGTAACGGTTGGGAATTCCACGAGATCCTATGATGCCAATGCGCATATTCGGTTGTAGTCTTAGCGAAGGGAAGTTAGCTATTTACGGAGAGTCGGGTTTGATAAAGCTCCACAAGTTTTTCCGCGGCAGATTCCCATGAAAACTGACGAGCGAATTTCTTTCCCTCCGTCTGTGAATTGGCATCCAATTGTTCTCTAATGGCCACACTTAGTTCATCCGAATTCTTTGAAACGAAAAGTCGAGCGTGTTCTCCAACCACTTCAGCTGCACCTGTGGTAGAAGAGAGCACGAGGTTGCAACCTTGTGATAATCCTTCAAGAGCGGTAAGGCCAAAGGTTTCAAAATGACTTGGAACGACTACGACCTTATGGCTGCGGTAGAGCATTTGAAGGGCATGCATGGACGAATGTGGGCGAAAGGAATGATTGGACCCTGCCTCGGCTCGGCACTTTTTGTAATAGCTCGGATTATTTGAAGCAGCATTACCCACAAAAGTTACGGGTTCATCCCATCCCCTTGTAGCTTCAATTACTGCTAATTGATTCTTCAACGGTTCAAATCTTCCAACGCATAAAATACCAGATCGCTCCTCTTTCTCAGGTGGAAGCGGTTCTGTGAAATCTCTATTGATGCCAGGGTGAACGATGTACGTTGGGTCGGCTTTTGGAAAGGAAGCTTTGAGTTTGTCAATCTCCAACTGCGTCGTTGTGATGAACAAATCGGCATGGTCAACAATCTCTGCGAGCGACTTTTCATGTCCCTGCAAGATGTAATGCAGTGGAGGTAATTTATCGTTTCCGATGAGTCCGCGGCCGATCGCTTTCATCCATTCACCTTTGCTGCCACTGCCATAATCTACCCATATGGTACTGACGAATGTTGGCTTCGATTTCCAGGCAGGGTATCTGAGCAAATCGGCAGGTCGGCCGAGGTTGAAAAAGTGGAGGAGGTCATACTCGGCCACCCGCATTCTTTGTCCGGATAGAATGATGTCCACGTCTATGCCCAAACGCTCAAGTTCGCGAGCGGTTTCGGTGACTTGTTGTGTGTCTCCGCCAGGTTGTTTGAGGAGGGTGGAGCGAGCGATGAAGGCGATTTTCATACGAGAAAGATACAGGAAATGTGAGGGACGACAAGGCATAAAAAAAACGACCTCCCCGAGGTGGGGAGGCCGTCCAAACAAAATCACTACTGACTATATAATGAACACTTAGTCCTTGTTGATATTAGTTCGGGAGCACTGTAGCGTGGTGATCTTCGATCTTCCACTTTCCGTTTCGTTTTGAGAGGACGAATGTGTAACGGGCAGGGAGCGCCACGAGATTGCCTTCACTGTCTTTCCATGTAAACACATACACTCCAGATACGACTGGTAGCCCGGCGATTTCGTTCATCTCCATTTGATCGAAGCGAACTTTTAAATCGTGCTTATCGGCCGTCAAGAACTCTTCGAAGTATCTGCGGATACCTTCTTCGTCGCATCTCAAACGTTTAGTTAGAGATCCCCAGAGGGCTGCATTCTTTGAGTAGCAAGAAACAATCTTGTCACTCACTCTTCCTTTTACGCCACTCAACCAAGAGTGTAAGAGGTCGAGAATTTCGTTTTGTCTTTGATCGGCTTGTAGGGCTAAAGCATACATGATTATAGGATTTTGTAGTTCTGATTAACACTTTTCAATCATCGTGCCAATTAGATACGTACCATCCTATTCACTTGGTTTTCACTCCTGTGAAAAATGTAGCTTTTTAACTTTGGATTGGAATCTAAGCCATTGACTCAGAGCAGATACAGTAAGGCCTGTAGCCAAACCAATCCAAACTCCAATAGCTTTTAATTCTGTGAAGTTTCCCAGAATGTAGCCCATTGGAATTGCAATTACCCAATAAGAAACAAATGTGATAAGGGTAGGGATTTTCACATCGCCCAATCCTCTCAATGCCCCTAAAGCTGTAACCTGAACCCCATCACTAATCTGGAAGATCGTTGTGATAATGAGTAAGTCCGCCGCGATCGTAATCACATCCAACTCATCTGTGAAGAAAGTTGGCAGCCAATCCCTTCCAAAAAGGTAGAGAACACCTGCTGCTCCCATGAAAAGGACGGTCATCTCGAAGAGCGTCTTAGCGGCCACTTTTAAGGTGCCCACATCTCGTCGACCAAGCTGGTTTCCAACACGCACCGTGGCCGCAGCCCCAAATCCACTTGCGGCCATATAGCTTATGGAGGCAAGGGAAATCGCAATCTGGTGAGCGGCTTGGTCAAGCGCGCCAATGGCCCCGATAATCAAAGAGGCAGATGCGAAGGCACCAACTTCAAAGATGTATTGCAATCCACTAGGGACGCCAATCTCAAGAACTGAACGCATGTCTTTCCACTTCACCTTCGTGTCGAGGAAGAACGACATGTACTGTTTGTACTTCGGGCGATAGTGAACCCAATACACCATCAGGAACATCATGATTATTCGAGAGATAAGTGTAGCCCAAGCTGCACCTTCGATTCCCATGGGTTCAAACCCGAGCTTGCCATAAATGAGAATGTAGTTCAATACGATATTGAGGGCATTCGCTGCCAAGCTCAATCGCATGGCCGCTTTGGTATCGCTAATTCCCTCCGTAAACTGCTTGTACTGGAAGAAAATCTGCAATGGGAAAAAGCTCAAAGCAACAAGCGTGTAGTATTTCAGGGCTTCGGTCACTACGTCTGGATCTTGACCTAGCTGATCCATGAATGGACGTATGCCTAGTAAGATTCCAACGATGAGTAATCCAATAGCGATGTTTACAAACAGTCCATTCTTGAAGAGGCGTGATGCCTTTCTAATATTTCCAGCTCCATCGGCATTGGCGACCAACGGTGTGAGACCATACGCGATTCCGATTCCAAAAACGAGTGGAATGGCCAAGAGTGAGTTGGCAAAGGAAATTGCCGCAAGGGGAATTGGACCAATTTGTCCAACCATAATACTGTCGGCTGTACCCACAAGTATTTGCCCGAGTGAGCCTATCATCACTGGGTAGGCCAGTGATAAGCTCTTTTTATATTCTGATTTAGGTGCCTTTAGCATAACTGTC
>NZ_WBVO01000014.1 GCF_008933115.1 Phaeocystidibacter luteus
GCGCTTCGCGCAAGGCAGCTGGGCTGCAAGGGTGCTTCGCACAAGACGCTTCACGTAAGGCAGCTGGGCTGAAAGGGAGCTTCGCACAAGACGCTTCGCGTAAGCTGGAAACATCCACCACGCATCCCTGCGTTCTCTGCCCACCAAGAGTATTCTTTAATTTCTCTGCGAGCCATCTCTGTGAGCTCCGTGTCTCTGTGTGAGGTTCCATAAAAAAAAGCCCCGCAACAACTGCGAGGCTTCTTTGTCGGGAAGACAGGATTCGAACCTGCGACCCTCCGGTCCCAAACCGGATGCGCTACCGGACTGCGCCACTTCCCGTCCCAAACGGGGCCGCAAGATAGCACAGATTTTCCGACTCATGCAACGGTCTGATGAAAAAAGTGAGAAGAAATTTTCCGCTTAGTAAGCTCGATGTTCAGAAGTGGTCGAAAGTGAGGCAGTTAGTGGGATAGCGAACGATTTACACAGCTATTCATTTTCTTCATTTTGCCGTGGTTTGATATGTGCGTTGGCGAGGAATTGAACGAAGTTTCTAGCCTAGTATTCATTTGAGGGGCATTTTTCACCTGAAGAAAGAAGAAAATGCGATTCATTTCTTAAGTTAGATTTCCGATTCTGAACCACACATGAACTACCTCCACGAAGAGCTCACACAGCTTCTAAAGGAAGACGAAGGCATATTTCAGTTTATCCAAGAATCTGCTTTAGATGGACTTTGGTACTGGGATTTGTCCAGTCCCGAAGATGAATGGATGAGCGAGAATTTCTGGACCACCTTGGGGTATGATCCATCTACAAAACCACACAAGGCAAGCGCCTGGCAAGATTTGATCAATCCTGATGACGGTGAGAGCGCATTGAAACTAGCTCAGCAGCATTTTGCAGATCCTTCTGTACCCTATGATCAAGTGGTACGGTATAAACATGCCAACGGGTCTACTGTATGGATTCGTTGCCGTGGAATGGCCATTCGTGATGAAAAGGGTGCGCCAATTCGCATGCTTGGAGCTCACACAGATATCACAGAGCAGAAGGAACAAGAGTTGAAACTCGATAGAGAGTTGCAATGGTTCACAAATATCTTGGAGTCTAGTTCAATCGCTACCTGGCGACTGAGGTTGGATACCGGTGAGGTGCATGTCAACTCGGTTTGGGAGAAGTCTTTCGGACTGTACATCCCCGAAGATGGCGTTATCAATATCTCTGACTGGAAAGCGCTTGTTCATGAAGAAGATGTGGCTCTCTTTGACGATTGCATAGCGTCATTCAAAGAGGGAAAATCTACTACGGTTGAGTTGAGGTTTGAAATCAATGGTGACATACATTGGATCAAATCGCAAGGTGAGCCCTATTTTGAGCAAGGCGAGGATTGGGTGCTCGGTATCTGTCTAGATGTCTCGCTCGAAAAATCCAAGGAGATTGAATCTCAACAAAGTAACGAACTGTATTATGCCTTTATCTCGCATGCTCCGAGCGCGATTGCGATGTTCGACAATGACATGCATTACATCGCTGCGTCGGATCAATGGATGAGGGACTATGGTCTTGTTGGAAGAAATATCATCGGTCAGTCACACTACGATGTATTCCCTGAAATTGGCGACGATTGGAAGGAGATTCACAAGAAGTGTCTGAATGGACACATCGATAAAGTCGACGAGGCTCCATTCGAACGTGCAGATGGGGCGTTGCAATGGCTCAGATGGGAGGTAGGTCCCTGGCGCAGAGGGGGTGTTATCGGCGGACTCATCATGTACACTGAGGATATCACCAAGAGAAAGAACGAAGAAGCGTTGCTCCTTCAGTATAAGAACCTACTTGAGAGTTCAAATAAAGTCGCTAGAATTGGAACCTGGGAGGTGAATCTCGAAGATATGACCTCTACGTGGAGTGACACCACCAAAGAGATTCACGGAGTTCCAAGTGATTATCAATCGAACGTTGAAACAGGTATAAATTTCTACAAAGAAGGCGAAAGTCGAGATAGAATAACCGAGGTTTTTAACGCAGCGGTTTCGAAAGGAGAGAGGTTCGATGAAGAGTTGATCATCGTTGATGCAAAAGGTGAGGAGAGATGGATACGTACCGTCGGGATTCCAGAAATGGCAGAAGGACAGTGTGTGAGGGTTTATGGCATTTTTCAAGATATCGACAAGCGAAAAAGAGCGGCTGAAGTGCTTGCCGCTCAGGAGGAGCTCTTTAGAAATACGTTTGAATATGCCTCCATTGGAATGGCTCTCGTTGGGCTCGACGGTACTTGGATGCGTGTGAATAAAAGAGTAGCCGAATTCCTGGGGTATTCTCAAGAGGAGCTTCTGGAATTGACGTTTCAAGAGATCACTCATGTGGAAGACTTAGGGAGTGATCTTGAGCTTCTTGGACAATTGGTTGATGGGAAGATTGAGCACTATCAGCTCGAAAAAAGGTATATACATAAAGACGGCCACCTTGTTTGGGGCTTGCTGGCTGTTTCATTGGTTAAAAATGAAGAAGGCGAACCGCTTCACTTCATCTCACAGATCACAGATATTACAGCGCAGAAGGAGCTTTTAAACGTGACTTCCAATCAGAATGAGCGATTGATGAATTTCGCGCACATCGTTTCGCACAACCTACGATCGCACTCTGGGAACCTTTCGATGCTCTTGGATCTGTTTGTTCAAGATGAACCGGCGTTTGTGGACAGTCCATACTACTCGATGTTTAAAAGTGCATCCGAGAATCTATCGGAGACCATAGCGAACCTCAACGAGGTGGTAAGTATGCAAACCACCTCACAAGAAGCGCTTCAATCGAAAGAGCTTTATGGGTTTGTCGTTTCCGCGCTTAAGAATGTGGAGGGGTTGCTGACTGACGTCACTGCCGAAGTTGACGTTCAGATTGATAAGAGCTTGGAAGTGCTGGTTATCCCCGCATATCTCGATAGTATATTGAACAATCTGATTACGAATGCCATAAAGTACCGTTCGAAAGAAAGAAGATTAAAGCTGACATTCTCAGTGACTACAGGTGATGAGGATGTTCGGCTGGCGGTTGCGGATAATGGATTGGGAATCGACCTAGAGCTCCATGGGCACAAGATGTTTGGGATGTATAAAACCTTCCACAAGAATCCCGAGGCGCGCGGAATTGGGTTGTTTATATCAAAGAATCAAATTGAAACTATGGGTGGCGATATTGACGTTGAAAGCGAAGTTGGAAAAGGCACCACATTTACACTTACATTGAAGAGATGAATAAAGTTGATGTCGCTTGTATAATAGACGATGATCCGATCTTCGTTTTTGGCGCTAAAAAAGTTATGGAGCTTGCAGATTTCGCGAAGAGCTTCATGATTTACCACAATGGTTTAGACGCAATTCAAGCCTTGGAGCCTATTCTACGTTCGGGGGATGGTGCTCCAGATGTGATCTTGCTAGACTTAAACATGCCCGTGATGGATGGCTGGCAATTCCTCGACAAGCTGATTTTAATTCCTACGGCGCAGCAAGTGACCTTATACATCGTTACGTCATCGATCGATCCAGCCGATGTAGAGAAAGCGAAGCAGTACGAGCTGGTGAGTGATTACATTGTGAAGCCAATTACAAAGGAGCATTTGGTTGAGATGGTGAAGGGATAAAGGTGGAATTCTTCATGATTTGTCGCGGTAGATTTATGTATGCATCGCTGAGCTATAAGTTGTTGCTCATGTTAACTTTAGTGCAAAAGCCACATAGAGCACCCTTCATCTCAATGAGTGATATACTTTTGGGAAATCACATCGCGTAACGTATGAATAAGTTTCGGAACAGTCCTGTAATGAGGATGGTGTATGGCCTGATGGGGCTGTATATGCTGAACCTCAGTGTGGACTCATCCGATCTATATCCGAATCACATTCCGGAGGATCTCAGTATCAACGATCAAGAGAGCATTGTTGAGTTTTTCGTAGAAACTGTATTGGGTTTCGATGAGGCCATCGATGAGCATGATGAATCCGATTTTGATCATTCAGAAATTGTCAAGGTATTCAAGCTTGATTATTTCCCCACTGATTCTCGGAACCAATTAGTTGTCACCACAGACAATCAGTCGAAGGGCGCTTCGATGTACCAGTTTCATTCATCCCACTGGGTAGTAGGTACGGAAACCCCACCGCCCCAAATGCCGCTTGTTTTTTAGAGTCATTTTATTCGTTGAACCGCTCTGGTTCACAGTGCTTTTTTTAAACAAGTTTACATGAGATATAAAGTAATCTTGACGATTGCCACTTTGTGGTTGTCGTCAGCTTCCGTGTACAGTCAAATTACGGATGCGAGCAAGGATAGTCTTTTTATAGTTGAGGTTGAAGATTCGGGTCAGCCGGATAAGGTTTTGCATGCGGAGCCGCTTTACATTGATTTGATTCGAGACCTTGGAGCAAGAAAGGGGGAGCGAGAGTGGAACGTTGGATTTGGGATATCAGACAACCTGCGTTTTGATACGTATGAAGCTCTAGTTGAGTATGAATGGGCTCCGGTAGATAGGCTTGGTTTGGAAATCGAACTACCCTTTACGTTCTACGCCCCTCTGGGTGGTGATGGTAGGGATTCTATACCATCGAATAGATTGAATAGCGTGAAGCTTGCTGCGCAGTGGTCCTTCTTCGTGAGTGAAGCGTATTCCACTTCCATGGCGATCGGATACATAAATGAGTTCGAGCTTTCCAGTTTCAATCAGTTCAAAAGCCCTTTTGTTGTTGGGAATGTATACAATCCATTTTTTGTCGTGGCCAAGAGATGGGGAAACAACTATCACACGTTGATCTACACAGGGCCGCGAATAGAGCAACACTTCGAATCGAATAGTTGGCATTCAACGTATGACATAAATACCAACTTTCATTACATGATACCTGGGACGAGAAATTTTCTAGGTGTTGAGTTTAACAAGGAGTTGTCGACTAATGATTTTGACATGACCATCAGGCCGCAGATGCGACTAGGGATAACCGATGATGTGATGATAGGGATTGTGGTAGGAATTCCGGTCAATAGGGAGAACGAGAGGTTTAGCTCGTTTATCAGGCTTATTTGGGAGCCTGGTCACTAATGAATAAGTAGAGGAATACTGTCGAATGTATGTACGTGTTGTACGGGGCGTTATGTGGCAGTGTTCCTCGTTTTTCTGTGCGATACTATTCGAGCTTTCGCGAGAATTCCGGAATGGGTTACACAAGGGCGTTGTTAAGTAAGGCAGGTGTCTCGAATTACACTGAGATTGACGCCTTTGGTTCGGTTCTTTAAAATTATATGATTGGTTTAGAGAAGATGAGAGGTGTTGCCCGTTGATTACCGGAGTATTTGTTTATGACGTCTCTAGCGGAGGGCAGTGGACTAGCTATTTTCATGCGCAGTGGGGAAAATTGGGTGTACTGATTCCAGATATTGTTAAGGCTTATTGTCGAAACGGACCAAAACTAGAAGAGGCCAAAGATTTCTCTCTGGCCTCAAGCTAATTAACGTTCTATTCAACTGAATTAAGGCAGTCTCATATAACGTGGTGCAAGTTACGAATTCGCTAGTGAAATGAAATTGATGAGTGAGATGTGAAGACTATTTGAAAAGAATTTTTACATTGAAAAAGCTAATTAATGTTTTATTCAAAATTTCTTTTCATGAAAAAGAACTGTATTGACGTGGGATCATCTCTCATGTCCATCGCAATTTTTTTGATTGCGACAACACTATCGTCTTGTACCAAAGATTTGCATTTGGATGATGTGTCAAATGCTAATGAATCTTTGAGTTCTCAAACGACGAACTATTCAAACGGCTGGAGTATAAATTCTATCGGCTCGAGTATATCAACGAGAATCAATAGTATGATTACTGCCGATGAAAAGGAGTTCTGGGGCGCTATGCATTCGATTGTCTTATCGTTTGTGGACCTTGCCGAGAACAATTCAAACTTTGTTATTGATCTCTTGGCTTCAGCTGGAGCTTCGGAAGCGGTAAGTCTTGAAATTTTTTTTCAAAATTACTCAACTTATTCATCAACCGTTAGTACCAACCTCTATAATGATATAGGGTTGACACTTGCCGAATTCTTAGAGAATGAGTATACATTCAACGGTAGTGTTCAAATCCCTTACGTATCTGTGCCTAATGATGGCGGGCTTTCTGAGGAAGGGGAGATTCTCGGTGTCTTGGGTTTTGAAGGCGACGCGGACGATACATATGGTGATATGTATCCAGGGGTCATGGGAGAAGATGAGGTCTTAGTCACATTTGATCCTGAACAGATGGCCAAAACACAAGATTTGCTAACAGTGTTAATCGTGATTGGGTTGATTGCTGTCCCAATTATTTTGAATAATCAGTTTGGAACAGGAGGGGTAGCTGTTGCCGCGCCTAGCTCGTATGAGTCAGGGTCAGGAACTTTTGGGTTAAGTTGGCCTAGTTGTGCAGAGTATGGGGCGGATTTAGAGAATACAAAAATGAGAATTAAGATGCGAAAGGAGATAATCTCTAATCATACAGAGTTAGAGATGTCGTTTACTTCTTTTGAGAGATTCGGTTCGACTACATCATTTATAGAAGACTTGCCACGTGCGTTAAGGGTAAAGACAATTCATAAGAATGATGTGAATACGACAACCTTTACTAATCTGTATTCATTTGGTGAATTTGGAACTGCATATACAACAAATAATGATTTAGCGGTATACGGTGTGTATTATGACTATGATTGGATTGCGGGGAAATGGACCTTTGAAACATCTTTCAATGACCATGTGGGAAGGGTGACTTTCAGGTCAAATGAGCATGATTATATGAGATGGAAGGTTGATAAGTTTGAATGGTGTTTTGGAGAGTATTCGAATTATTCGAATAGTGGGATTGAATTTCAAAAGAAAGCAGGTTCTTAAATGAAGCATGTATCCCTCATGATTACCTCTGGAGATAGTTTTCTCCAGAGGTTTAAACATTACCTATGAAAAGATCTGAAATTATTTCTTTTTTGATTGTCTCGATTTCTTTGTGCTTGAGTACGGGTTTGTTTGGACAAGAGAAACAGCTCTGGATGACTGCAGCCGGTGGATACAATTTTCAATCGGCTAGATTTACCTTAAAGGCGACTTTGCAATACCCATCAGTTCGTTACATCACAATAGGTGCTGAGTTATCACACGCTGGAAGGAACTATGGAATTTGGGACCTCAATACGGGTGAATTCGATGAGAAGATAGCGTGGATTACTGGCTCTTTCATTCGTGTAGACTATCATCCTGCTTATCATTGGTCATCTAATCCTACCTGGGACCCGTATGTCGGAATTGGAGGGGGAGTTTATACCTATTTTTTTGAAAAAGCTCCAGGTTATTATGACTTCAGTATAATGCTAGGTACTCGATATTGGATTGATCATAGGTGGGGAATAGACTTCGAGTTAGGAATTCGAGAAAAGATTGGATTCAATCTGGGAGTTTCTTACAAGTTCTTCGAGTGATTTGAAGTTGTGTGGTTATGCAACCTATGATGCTTCGGGCTAAAGGTTTTGTTTATTTAAGGATTCCGCGAGTGCCTTACGATCACAGGGTTTTAGAGCTTTTTTTCAATGATGTCCTTTAAGATCCGATGATCTAGACTCAGATCAGCATACATCTGCTTGAGCTTGCGGTTCTCCTCCTGTAAAGCCTTGTACTCTTGAAGCTGCTTGGCATCCATCCCTTCGTACATACGCTTCCAGGAGTAAAATGTGGGTGATGCAATACCGTGTTCTCGACAAATATCCATCGTCGATTTACCTGCCTCGTACTCCTTCAAGATGTTCACAATCTGGCGCTCAGTAAACTTTGACTTCTTCATAATCAACAATTTAAAATTATACTTTTAAACTGTCTCAAAACGGGGAAGGCTTCATTTTTGGGGAAGTTTACCAAAAGACATTATTTCATCGATTCTGTTTTCACAGGCGTATGATGCCGTCACCTTTAGTTTGCCTTCGTTGAGCCTGGTTAAGTTTAATCATTCTTTAATTCTATAAAATTTTAATAAATATCATTTGTAACTGTTTTTGATGTACATTGTGGATTATTTACCTAATTCTCTCGCAATGAATTGCTTTAAATTGACAGCAATAATTGCTGTTTGCTCTCCTTTGGCTGCTTTAGCAGGAAATCCATATGCTGTGACTGGTAACACACAAATAGCCAACTATTCTGATGGCTCGTCGTGCAGATATTGGAATGTCCGCGTTTTTAATGACAATGGAACGCCTAATGATCCTTCTGATGACATTTTACTCGCCTGTGGCACGGTTTGGGAAGCTGGGTGCCCTCCATCAACTGGGGTTTCGCTAGTTGACACCGATGAGCTTTCTGATGGGCAGTTCTATGGAGGAATAATTGTCGAGGCCGATGAAGAGAATGGAATTTTCGAAGTTTTGGTGACTAAGATTGGCTCTGGCTATGCAGAAGGAATGACTACTGCAACAATGGCTCAATGTGGATCAAGTAAGCATGAAACGGATAACGCCGTGGAGTCAGAGACGCTAGAATGTGAGGCGCTATACAACCCCGACGGTCAAACCTACATCCGAGTAAACAAGAACTCTACTTGTGAATTTGTGAACACAGCAGGACAAGTTGTTGGAAGTCTCGAATTGAACTCAGGAATCAATGATTTGTCATCAATTGGCTTGACGAAAGGCGTCTATATTGCAAGAGTATCTACTCTCAATGAAGAATTTCCAGAGGAATTGGTTATCAAAGTTTCAATTCGCTAATCTTACTCTCTCATGAAAAAGAATATTAACCACAGTCCTTCTGGGATTGTTTGCTAGTTTTTCGGCTTATTCTGCTCCTTACGCTTTGTACATAGATTTCGCATCATTTGGAGGGTGTAATGCTTATCTGGTTTTTATTCTTGACGACAATGGCACCCCCCTAATTACAACTGACGACGTCATTTTAGGTGGTAACTGGATTGTGCATTGTCCACACCCAGGTCTTCCTGATCCTTGTAATTCTGTCGAAGATCCACAGGGAACGGACACATTTACGGCGGAACTTGATTACGTGACACAGGAACCTATTTACGATGAGGAGAATAATATCATCGGATACCAAGATGTATACCATGTGAGGATAGAGAATCGAATCACTGAAACTACTGAGGAGGAGGGTGATATTGTTCTAGTTACTTGTGAGTGATTCACATGTCTAGTAAAATTCAGCAAGGGGTGCAATGTGCACCCCTTTTTTGTTTCTAAATGAAGTTTGCTTCAAGCTGCTTACCAATCAGAAGTCTACTTACATTGTAATCCGCTCTCGATAGAAGAATTGAAGGAACTAAGGAAGAGTTAGTGATGTTAGTCTAGTAATTGTATTAACCCATTTCATTATGAAGAAAATTCTACTAATTGTTACGTGGTTATTAATCTCTTTGGGTGGTTATGCACAGGTCGAATGGACTAAATCGATAAAGGCAAGAAGGTCGCTTCCAACCGAGAAGATTGACACGTTTTACTATTGCATCACGCCAGTTTTAGATTCAACAATGGCTGAAACTGGGTATAATGCCTTATTGTCGATAGAAATCGACAGAGAATTGTTAGTTAGAATTGTGGATTCTACAGGAAGGGTTGTTTATGAGGGCTGGGATGTTAGCTCTGGACCTATGCGATGGGATAAATCAGTAACGGTATGGGTGGATTCGAATGGAGTGTTGATAGATTCAACTGAGTTCACAGCCATTGTGACATCAAATATTCTAGTTTTTATTGAAAGACAAAATGAGTATTTGAGAGCTTTAGATCAGCCGGTGCTAGAGGTAACTGTGAAGTTCGATGCGAAGTTACCTGTAGACAATGGGCAAAAATGCTACATCCGTTTTCCTACACTAGCCTGGATTCGCTCGAAATAGCAGTCTATTGAGGGAAACGTGCTTACCAATCAGGTGACTCACATCTCCATGTCTTGTTTTCTCACTAAGGGGCCATTAACAAAAAGCTGTTTGTTGATTAGATTTATATCAAATTCAAGACATCACAGCTTTTCTCATTTCTTGAGCTCAGATAAAAATTATTTTCTCAAGGTGGTTGATTTTGGGACACCGAATTAATATTGGTAACTTTTAATGTATTAACAATCTTTCAAGATGAGTGATCTAGGAAAGCTACTTTATGGAGAAGAAGCCGAAGATAAGCTTGAGCTTTTTAAAAGAAAACAAGCTGAGATATTCAGTAAGTATCGCAGTTTTTTTGAACATGAAAGGATTGACCCTGCAAAATCCTATCTTCTTTCGTGGGACTCAAGTGGTGTTCATTATAAAATTACCGAACCATTAGTAGAACGAAAAATGGGAAAAGAATTAGAAGCTACTTTTACGGAGGTTTTTAAGTCTACATGAATAAAAGTGAGTAACGTAGATCGGTACAAAGAAGATTTGGCTTAGTTCATATTGACGGGTTGCATTATACCTACACAAAACTCAAAAGCCATGTGTTAGCCATGGCTTTTGATTTTTGTGATCCCGACAGGATTCGAACCTGTGACCGTCTGCTTAGAAGGTAGAATCGATAGGGTATTAACACTCTTTAATTCAGGTTGTTACATGGTTCATGGAGAAAAAATTGACAACAAATTGTACAACATTCACTAGGGTTGAACCAAATCCAATCTGGTAGCCAACTCTTCTTCATTTACGACTTCACTTGATGAGATAATCCAATTCAAGTCTGTTTTGTTGCCTCTATTCTTTTGAAGCGAGGCGTAATTATACTGAAAAGTTGAATCAACCCTGTGCACTTTGATTGCGACTGGGGCGTCATAATCAGCTGTAACCCCGCCTCGAGTTCCACCTTCACCATTCTGTTGGAAGATCACTATGAATACTGTGTTCGGGTACTCACTTCGCAGCTCATCAAATCGTGTATTGGGTATCTCGAGTTTTTGCCATGAGTCGATTACTACAACATCAAACTGGGCTGCAGCTTGCTTAACAGTATCGATGCTAGAAGGAGCTTCACCGGCTATGTATAATCTCGAACAGTTCTTATCCTTGATATTACGTTCGATAGAGCTCATTGTGTCTTTGCTCGCCACTCCGCCTTGTTCCAGGTCAATGAAGGAGCTTGCCCTGCCCATGTCTGAAAGTTAAAATGGACCGATCAATCGATACCATACGCAATCACGGTTCAGAAAAATGAACCTTTCGGAGAAATTTCAACTAATGTGAATCGTTCGATACGCTGTAACAAGTGTGAACCAGAATCGGTTCTTCGGGGTGCTCTCTTTTTGATTGTTGTTTATGGTCTATCGATTTATTATTACTTCATGAAGTTATTGAAATGCTCAATTCCGCTTTTATTCTTGCTGAGTTTCTCTACGAAGTTATACTCTCAGAGTAAGATGAAGATTGACTTGGGTGCACCAATCTCGATTCACGAGTCTCATCTCATTGAATTCGCTTACTCAATGAAGATGAGTTTTTCAAGCTATGTTTTCGACAAAGTTAGAATGGGAATTGGTGCTGGATTTATTAATTCACAGACGATTACAAACGGTATTGTAGTTGGGTACAATCGCACCCACATGACATCACTCTTTCAGGTGAGTTACGACTTGATTCAGAAAAATAGATTTACACTAGTTGCCGAGTACGGTATAGGTGCTAGTTATACTAATGCCCAGTTGAGTCGATTCTCAAGTGAAGTCGAAACAGGATTCCATATGCTGAATACATTTTCTTTGAATCTTGAATATCAATTTTCAAACAAATGGGATGGTGTGTTATCAACTGGGTACATGTTGATGAGTGGTGAATTTGAACCAGATTACAATGGAAGCCCTGCGTATTACAGAGTAGGCAATACACAAGTTGGAGAGTACGTGCAGGTTGTCCTAGGGCTCCAGTATACTCTTATGTAACCCATTGGTAAGTCCGTGTGTGTGTTGTGATATCGTTCTCTTGCCCGCTGCATGCAAGAATCCAATGTGTGTGGATCGAGTACTCTTGCAAAACTCAAGCTAAGAAGCCAACAGACTTTCGTCTCCAGCGAAGTGTCAAAGGAGGATAGGATTCCGCTCGTGCCTCGCGGCATCCTTGGGTTGGTATTTTGCCCGCACAAAACTCAAAAGCCGACTCTGTCTGCGATGGGGTTGTCGGTTCAGTTATGGTTTCGGTTTACTACAGGATTCCGCTCGTACCTCGCGGCATCCTTGGGTTGGTTTTTTAGCCCACACAAAACTGAAAAGCCGGCTCTGTCTGCGATGGGCTGTCGGTTCAGTTATGGTTTCGGTTGTATACAGGATTCCGCTCGTACCTCGCGGCATCCTTGGGTTGGTTTTTTGCCCACACGAAACTCAAAAGCCGGCTCTGTCTTCGATGGGGCTGTCGGTTCAGTTATGGTTTCGGTTGTATACAGGATTCCGCTCGTGCCTCGCGGCATCCTTGGGTTGGTCTTATACCCACACAAAACTCAAAAGCCAGCATCGCTGCGCGCTGCAACTGACTTTTTTTAATTGTCAATTTACACTCGAGCAAGCTCGGTGACATTACCAATCAAAAAAAGCCAGGGCTACGCCCGGCTTTTGAGTTTTGTGATCCCGACAGGATTCGAACCTGTGACCGTCTGCTTAGAAGGCAGATGCTCTATCCAGCTGAGCTACGGGACCGAAGTGAGCGGCGAAATTAAGAAGTTTTGTCCATTTAGAAGGGGTGTGACTTGAATTTTCGTGTAAGGCGGTGTGGATATTTGATTTGTGGTGGAATTACTATCTTCAAAATCAAACTCAACCCTTCCATTTCAATGAAACGTTTTCTTTCCCTTACTGCCCTTGTAGCGCTTGTTGTAGCCTGTTCTTCCAAAGAGCAGAACGCACCTGAGCCGACCGCCGAGCCTGTTGATGCTCTGCCTTCTTGGAATGATACCGAAACCAAATCAACCATACTTGAATATGTGCAAGCGGTTACCGATGAAGGTTCACCTAGTTTTATTCCAGTTGAAGACCGATTGGTGACCTTTGATAACGATGGAACGCTTTGGGCAGAGAAGCCTGTTTACTTTCAGCTTTATTATGCGCTGGATAGAATTTCCTACATGGCAAAAGATCATCCCGAATGGGAGAATGAAGAGCCATACGCTTCTGGAATAAACAAGGACTTACACGGAATTGCCGCACAAGGGTATGCGGGGTTATTCGAGCTTATTGGGGCAACGCAAGGGGGTATGACCACCGATGAGTATCATTCGCAAGTAAAGGCATGGCTAGACACCGCTGTGCATCCCACCACAAATCGTCCCTACACCGAGATGGTTTATCAGCCCATGATTGAGCTGATTCACTACCTACAAGACAATGATTTTAACGTCTATATCTTCTCTGCCGGAGGAATCGATTTTATGCGAGTTTGGGCCACGGAAGTCTATGGAATTCCCAAGGAAAAGGTGATGGGTAGCTCCATGAAAACACAGTTTTCACTCGAAGGCGGTGCTCACCTGGAAAAGCTTGACCAGTTAGATGCCGTGCGCGATAAGGAGGCGAAGCCAGAGTTTATTTATCTGGTAACAGGCGGCAAGCCTGTGATTGCAGGAGGGAATAGCGATGGTGACCTTGCCATGCTCCAGTATACAGCCACTAACACGCATCCATTCCTCAACTTATATGTGCATCATACAGACTCGGTACGAGAATGGGCCTACGACCGTGATGGTCATGTTGGTCGACTTGATGCAGGGTTGGATGAAGCCGTTGCGCGAGGCTGGACCCTTATTGATATGAAATACGACTGGAAGGTTATCTTCCCAAATGAATAAACGATATCCCTTATGAAACGCACAATTTCTATTCTTGCTGTACTCACTTTAGTAGCCTGTGGCTCTGCAAAGCTTGCAGCTCCTACTCAGGCAGATGTGGATAAAGCTTCAGATGCTTACCCTGGGTATACCTTGGCTCAAATGAACGAAGGTAAAGGACTTTATGAGCAGAAATGTGATAAATGCCACGGACTGAAGGATCCTACCGCCTTTAGTCCAGAGCAGATGCGTGAAATCACTCCTAAAATGGTGGAGATGGCTAACGAACGTCAGCAGTCGATTTCTGCAGATCAAGCTGAACTAATCGAAAAATACTTGGTCACGGCTTCAATGAAATAGCACTAAAGCACTTTTACAACGTAGTATTCTTTGGCGTTCTTAAGAATTACTATCCCTTCAAATCTTTTGGAGGTTGGAAGTCTTGCTTCTCCTTGACTAAATGTGACGTCAGTCTCGTGAATGAGCTGACCATTCCAGTTAAGCAGTTGGCAAGTGAATGTTTCGCTTGATTCGCTCAATCTAAGTACAAGTTGGTCTTGAGCATTGTGTGCGGCTAATTCAGAAACTTGAAACTCTGGTATTTCTATTCCAGTGCTGAAGGTCATCAATCGAAATCTCTGAACTGGCGCAGTTGAATCGATGACGAAAGCATAACTCCTTTGCGCAGTTAGGTCGACAACATTCATAGTGTGAAGATCTAGGAGATAGATGTTCAAAGGGAAGTATGTCAGTTGATCATCGTCTAGCGTAATGGTCGCATTGGCTCCTTCCTTGGTGCTGAAGCAGGACAAGTACGTTTCAATTGTGGAGAAATTGATTGGCCATGCTTGATTATCGACTCTGATGCTGTCTGCAGTTGTTGAGTAAAAGAAAGGGATGTTACCCCCGCCTTGGAAAGCGTAAGTATCAAATCGGTCTTTATTCGTGCTAGCGTCCTTTAGGAATGCAAAGGAGTGTGTCTTTGTAAATCCATCAACCGTAGCTGTGAGGCGGAAGCGCGGGATATCTGAAGTTTCCGTTTTGCCCAAGTATTCATTTCCTGAAGTGGCTCTAGAATCAATAGGCTTAATCAATGAGCCAGAACTATTGGAAGAACGTACGAAGAATGCTTGGATTGGGCTGATTCCAAATGCGCCACCTACGGCAGAACTGTAAGAAACGTAGGCGCCCGTGCCGCTGCCAGCCGTTGGATCCCAAATGTATACGGCGGCATCCATATTGGACAGATTGGCTCCATCGTTGTCTAGTAGATCCCAATCTAAATATTCTGGAAAAGGATTTCTAACAAGGTTCCAACCGTCTTCCACACCGGTCGTCCAACCCGTAGCAGAATTACCCGGAGGATTTCCAGCGGGGTCGTGATAACTCAAGGCATCTGTCTCTTGAGCATTATTCATGTTGGTCGCGGTAATTGGAATAGTCATTAATTGAGCAGAAGGGAAGTAGATCGCATATCCTACACTACCGAAGTTGGCGCCGGACGACGTGAGTACCCATCCGCTAGTTGTTGCGTCCCATGCGTAGATGTTTGCGGTAGCGCCGCTATAGCTAAGCGACATGCCATTATTGAATGAAATATTGCTAAGCGTAACAGTTCCAGGAGCAGAAAAGTGGTGCCATCCAGCCTCGTTTACTTGAATCTGATATTGAATTGTGCCCGAGCCCGAAAAAGAAGCGCTTGAAGGGATGGTTGCGTAACCAGAATTTGAGCCTTCGAGAACAATGGTCCCTGAAGTATTAGTGTGAATCGCGCCATAGGCTAAGAGACTCGAATTGGTTGCGTCGTCAACAGTTAGGGTGACTCCGTCTTGGATAGTCAAGCTATCTCCGACAGTAAGTGCTCCATCCGTAGCCGTGTTGTAAGCGCCTGCAATAAAGGCGTCGGTGCTGGTGTTAGGTGTTCCATTATCCCAACTTGAACCGTTCCAAGTGGTGTTCACAAGGTCAATAGACGCGATGATTGGAACGGATAAAGAACTTGCGGTGGTTCCGTTCGTCCAGTTTGATCCGCTATCAATGTAGTTCAATGCTTCATCTTTCGAAGCTGAAGTTCCTGACGGGCTGAGTGACGTCGTGGTAATATTGGCATTGTTAGATCGGTTCACAGCACAGTTCTCGGGAATCCCATAGGTTGAGCCGAGAACATTGAAGTTTCCGAGCGCAATGACCCATATATAGGTTCCAGTTGGATCACTGTTGAAAGTAGAGGCTGAATGAACCGTGAGAATTGTGCAGGTTCCTGTGTTGTTTCCTTGGAAGTCGAAACTGAAAGAAGTGCCGTTTGAAGCCACCGCATTCGAGAAATAATTTCCCCCTGTGGCTATGGATGGAGTGGTAGCTAAGTTTTCGATGAGGATATAGCTGTTGGCAGGCATTCCTCCGGCACCTATAGTAATGGTGGTATTGCCCGAACCACCGTCAGCGCCTGGATCCCATGAAGAGCCGTTCCATATACGCTCTGTGATGTGCAGCACTGTTCCCTCGGGAATGTACGCGAGTGAAATGTACATCATCTCGGTCGTTGAGATACCTACGACAGCGAGATCTCCAGGCTCTTGAGCGCGCGCGGTGAATCCTACGAAAACGAGGACGGCTAGAATTAACTTGTACATGGTTTCTGTGGTCTATTGATAGTAATCCAATGTACCAAGAAATCATTTAATGGTAGAAATTGAAACCTTAGTTCGACTAATTATCGATTTCCCTCTATGAATGTTGGGATTTCTTCGATGAGTTGAAAATCAACGAAATGCGAATAATCCTCGAAGGAATTCCAATAATCGATTATTTAATCCAAACTCTTCAAGAATCTAGAAAGAGACTCTCCTGCAGGGATTTCAAGTTTCTTTCTGATTCTATGTCGAGCCACGTCTACCGAAGCTGCCTTAATGGACAGGTTGGTAGCGATGGACTTGGAACTTTGTCCAAGTTTGAGCAAAGTACAGATGCGCAATTCGTGAGAGGTTAGAGATGGGAACGCACGCTGCAACTTTTGCAAAAAATTTTCCTCAGTTATTTCTGAGAATTGAGATTCGACGTAGAAGCTGGAGGTTGCACGCTTCTTACGCTGAATGAGTTGTTTCATTTCTTCCAGATAGTACGGGTCAGAGGTCCGCTGGAAGGCCGAAAGTCGATCTTCAATCCTTTCTATAAAGGCATGATGATCTTCTATGAAGTCCCGGATTTGCATTTTATTGAGAAGTCTTTGTTGATACTATCTATACGTGTAGTAAGAACGATGCGTTGGGGGGAAATTGGATTTTTTCTGAAAACAGTTTGAATTGCCGCTAATTATGGGCTTTGTTGCTGCCTAAGCATAACGTTTCCATAACCTGGGGATAAAAAAATGTAGGGTTTATCCTTCGTTTCTATTGTAATCGTTGAGTATTCAACTATATTTGGAATGCACGAATCGTTTTGAGAGGACGATTTTTGTTAAATTATTCACACAAATTCTTCGCCATGAGAAAAATTTTACGCAGTTGCGTAGGGTTGTTGGCGTGTTTGGCATTTAGTAGTGTCGCACACGGACAAGCTTACGTTATTACTCCTTCGGCGACCGATGCTGGTAACCCTGGGGGTGTTCGTACTTCCGGTGACTTTACCACAACCGGTGGCACGAGCATTTGGACTGGCGCGCAGGCGGCCCAGTCGTGGTCGGCGGCACAAGCGCTCCCATTTGCATTCGATTTTTACGGTAGCCCGGTGACCCACTATATTGTGGCGAGCAACGGGCTTTTGTCGTTTGATACGACAAATGCAGGTGCGGCGGTTAATACCGCTCTTAATACTAATGGCTCACTACCAGATGCCAACCTTCCTGATAAGACGGTTGCGTATTTCTGGGAGGACTTCACTGGTGTGACTTCATCTTCAGATGATGTTTACGCTATTGTGGAGGGTACCGCTCCAAACCGTCAGCTTTGGATATTGAACTACTCCATGAAGGTGGGTTCATTGTCTTACGGTTATTGGGCACTAGTTTTGGAAGAGACGACGAACAAGATTTATGTCATGGACATGAATTACTTCTTCGGTTCTCCGCACACGGCTACAGTAGGTATTCAAGTGGATGGTACGACTTCGTACCAGACAAGTAATTCACCAAACGAGGCATTCAACTCGGGTGGTTCTGGTAATGCTGATAACGAGTATTATGAGTTCACTTATTACGGCGCAGGTGCTGTGATTCCACCGGTGAATGTGACTGTAACTCCAGGTTCATCTACGGCTACAATCAACTACGACCTCGGTACTGCTACCGGTGGTGAGATTGAGTATGGATCTCCTGGTTTCGTACAAGGCGCAGGAACGACCGTAACGATGAGCACTACAACGGCTCACACTCTCACGGGTCTTTCTCCGGCGACCTCATACGAGTTCTACGTTCGCTCTAGCTCAGGTGGTAACTTCTCTAGCTGGGTAGGTCCTTACAGCTTCATCACTACGTGTGTTACTGTAAACTCATTCCCTTATCTAGAGAACTTCGACGGATCAACTTGGTCTTCTACAACGACTTACGATCCGTGCTGGAATATAACTCAGTCTTCTACGTATCGCTGGCAAGTAAACAGCGGTGGTACAGGTTCAGGATCTACTGGTCCTACTTCTGACGCCTCTGGTGTTGGCCAATACATTTATACTGAAGCTTCTTCAGGCGGTACAGGTTCATTCGCTTGGGCAGAGATGCCACCAATGGACCTTACTTCACTTACACAACCAGAATTGACATTCATGTACCACATGTATGGTGCAACTATCGATCGTCTCGACATTGAGGCTTCACTCGATAGCGGTACTACATGGATGGTAGTGGATAGCATTGTTGGTCAACAGCAAACTTCAAACGGTTCTGCTTGGGAAGCTGCTATCGTTGATTTGGATAGCGTAAACTCAGCTTATACTCTTATTCGCTTCTCTGCAACACGCGGAACAAGCTTCACTGGGGATATCTCACTTGATGAGGTTCGCATTCGTCAGACTCCGCCTTGTCCAGATCCAACTGGATTCGCGTCATCTGACTTGACACCAACTTCTGTGAACATCACATTTGTAGGTGCAGGTGCAACGAGCATCGTAGAATGGGGTCCACAAGGATTCGGTGGCGGAACAGGTACTACTGTATCTGCAATGAACGACACCGTGCCAGTTACAGGTCTACCTCCGGGTACTTGTCTCGACTTCTACATTCAGTCTGACTGTTCTGGAGCAGGTAATGGAGTTTCTGTAATTGCTGGTCCATTCACTATTTGTACTCCTTGTAATGCAGCTCCATTGCCTTACACTGAAACATTTGACGTTTGGCCATTGGATTGTGAAGACCCGGCAGCAGGTACTGAGCCTTGGGTAAGTCGTAATGGTTGGGCGGAAGCTAACTATTGGTCGAACAATGAAGATGACTTCATTCTACAAATGCAGAATGTGATTATCTCTGCGGATGCTCGCGTTAAGTTTGACTGGTCTCACCTTTACAATACATTCTACCCAGAAGATGACTTGGCGATTCTTTCTCGTCCAGTTGATTCAACTACTTGGGATACACTTTGGTACCGCGTAGGTGCTACATTTGACTCTCAAGACGGTGCAGCAACAACTTCACCTGGTTCAGGTGTGAGTGAAATCATGTTGCTTCCACTTCACTACACAGGACAAGAAGTTGAGTTCCAGATCAATGGACACTCTGACTTTGGGCCACGAGCTTATGTAGATAACTTCGTTGTTGAAGAAGTTCCTGCATGTCTCGGTCCAATTGGATTCACAGTTGTTGCATTGACTGATACTTCAGTTGCCATCACATGGACAGCCGATACTTCTGCATCAACTTCTACAGTTGAGTGGGGTGAGTCTGGATTCGCTCAAGGTACAGGTACAATTGTATCGGGTACGGGTGATTCAGTTTACATCTCTGGTCTTGATCCGAGCACTTCGTACGAGATTTATGCCATGGTAGATTGTGGTAGCAGTATGTCTGCAAACAACGGTCCATTCGCATTCCGTACACTTTGTCCTGTTTATTTCTCTGCTCCGTATAACGAGGACTTCACTTTGAGTTCTTACGGTGCAGCCGATGCGAACAACTCATTTGAAAACTGTTGGACAGTAGATCTTAATACGGGAATGCGTTGGGAATCTGAAGATTCTGAAGGTTCCAATGAGAACTCGTCTAGCACAGGTCCGTTCTTCGATAACACGACCCCATCTACCGCTGGTGGAGGATATATGTTTATGGAGACTTCACCAACTGCAACAGATGCAGGCTTGTATTCTCCAATGATCGAAATGTCATCACTTACAACCCCAACTCTAAGTTTCGCTTACCACATGTACGGTGCAACTATGGGTACGTTGTCTGTTGATATTTGGAACGGCTCTATTTGGGTGATGGACGCATGGACACTTTCTGGACAGCAGCAAACTGCTGGATCAGATCCATGGACAATGGCTTCTGTGCCTTTGGCAGCCTTCGTAGGTGATACCATTCAGATTCGTTTCAGAGGTAATAAGACTACCTCGTTTACTTCTGACATGTCTATCGATGACGTATCAGTTGCTGATGGTCCTAGCTGTTCAGTTGTATCAGGTGGTTTTGCTGAGAACATTACTTCTTCAGCAGCTGACTTGAACTGGTCTGCATTTACATCTTCTGATTACGATATCGAGTGGGGTCCTTGTGGATTCACACCAGGTACAGGTAACGGTACAGTTGTAAACAATGTAACTCCAGGTTACACACTTAGCGGTCTTGCACCGAACACGTGCTACGAGTTCTACGTAACGAATAATTGTGATCCTACGAATACACAGTACGGACCATACTCATTCCTTACTGCTTGTTTGGCTCAGTTGAGCGGAACATATACTGTAGGTGGTCCTGTAGGTCCGAACAACTTCGCCAACCTTGATACTGCTATTGCAGAATTGATTTGTGGTGTGAGTGGTCCGGTTACCTTCCAGATTATGTCGAACGACAGCATCTTCAGTACACTTCAAATCGGCGACGTAAGTGGTGTGAGCAATACCAATACGATCACATTCGATGGTATGGGTTCTGCAACACTTTACGGTAGCGGATATGTTGGTCCAATGTGGAACCTCGAAGGGTCGAAGCATATCGCAATCAAGAATTTGACAATGATTGATAGCTCTGCTTCTAACGTGGGTATTCGCATGTCGATGAACACGGACAGTGTAACCATCGAGAATAACACGATGATCATCAGCCCAACTGCTACAAGCACATTGTCTGCTGGTATCGCAATTACTGGTTCTGCGACTAGCCTTTCTGGTACGAATTCAGATTGTAACTACATCACTATCAAGGATAACGACATTCAAGGTGGTTACTATGGTATCACTGCTTACGGTGGTGCTAACACAACTACTAAGATTGACGGAATCACTGTTGAAGGTAACACGGTTACTAATCACCAGTCTTACGGTATTCGTATTTACTATTACGACGGAGTAGAGGTTAACAACAACCACGTGAGTGGTCACCGTAACCCAACATTCTGCTACGGTATGTACTTGTACTACAACGACAATATGGATGTTGAAGAGAACTTCGTAACTGGTGCTACGTATGCTGCATACATGCCAGGTATGAACGTATCTGATGCGAACGGTGTGGCGAACATTGTGAACAACATGTTCATGGGACTTCACCCATCGTCTAGTACAACATCTGCCGTTTACGTAACTGGTAACAGCCACGACGTAAATGTTTACCACAACAGTATTTCTAACATTGGTGGTTACGGTTGGAGAGACTTCAACACGACTGGTTACGACTTCCGTAACAACGTTGTTGTAGGTTCTAACTTGGCGATGGACATGAACGCGGCACCAGATTCTGCGAACGATGTCTTTGACTACAACTTGTACTACAGAACTACTGCGGGTAACTTGGTAGAGTGGAGCACTGGCTACGCTGACCTTGCTGCATTGCAAGCGGCTCAGCCAAACCACAACCAAAACTCTATTAGTGGTGATCCAATCTTTGTTGGCCCGTCTGATCTTCACCTTATCGGTGCAGTTGCGAATGACGTAGGTGACAACTCAGTAGGTGTTACTGTTGATATTGATGGAGATGCACGTCCAGCTACCGGATCTACTATTGTAGATATGGGTGCTGACGAATACACTCCACTACAGTGGGATGCTGAAATGATTGCATTGTACGAGCCATCTTCAGGTGGTTGTGGCGACTCTTCAGTTACTGTATCTGTGATTGTTGGAAACCTCGGTTTGAACACGATCACAAGCATGACTATCAACGCGAACGTTTCAGGTGCTGCTACAGCAAACTTGAGTACGACGTACGCAGGTAGCTTGCCTTCAACTATGCAGGATACAATTACTGTTGGGACATTCAACATCTACAATGGTGGTACTGTTAGCATCGACGCTAACTTGGTACTTGCCATGGATGGTGATAGCAGCAACGATACACTTCCAGCAAGCTCATTCGATTACATTTCATTCGATCCGATTGCACTTCCAGGTGATACCGTTTGTGAAGGTGCTACTGTAGAACTATACGCTCAGGCACAATCTGGTGTACTACACGGATGGTTTGCAAATCAGAATGATACAGTTGCAGTTGCTACTGGAGACACCCTTAGTGTAACGGCTGATCCAAATCAGACTACGTACTACTTGGGTTACTTGACTAGCGGTCTTGATAGTATCGAAACTACATTCGCTCAGAACAATGGTTGTGGCGCGGGTAACATGTTCGATGTATCGTTGAACAAGCAAATCGTAATGGAAGGTGTGGTTATTCACAGCGGTGACGCTGCAGGTACTTCATCTACAGTAGATGTGTACTACTTGTCAGGTTCTTACGTAGGTAACGAAACCAACATGGCTAGCTGGACATTGCACGAAACAGTAACCTTTACTTCTAATGGTAATGGTGTTCCTTCTCGTGCAGAATTCACAACACCATTGGTTCTTCCTGCGGGTAGCTACGGTATGTACATGCAAGCGAACGTACGTTACACGAACGGTTCGCAAGTATTCAGCAACGGTGATATGACTATCACAACGGGAGCAGGTTTGTGTACTGCATTCAGCTCGCCAATTAACGGTCGTATCTGGAACGGACGTATCCTTTACCGTGGATCTAACGCTTGTAGCCAAGACAAGATTCCAGTGACTTACGGAATTACTCCTAAGCCAACTGCATCTTTCACTGCTACTTACACAGGTGGAAACGGTACGGGTGACTACAGCTTTGACGCGTCTGCTTCAACTGCTGCTGACTCAATCTACTGGTCATTCGGTGACCCTGCGAACAGCACGGGTAACGGTACTACAACGACCTTCACGTATGTAGATAATGGTGACTACGTAGTTACTATGATTGCATTCAACGATTGTGGTTCTGATACCATCACTGATACTGCTATGGTTCGTGGAATTGGATTGAACGAGCTCTCAGGAGTTAGCGATATCCGTCTATTCCCTAACCCTTCTAGTGGGGCCGTTACTTTGAGCCTCAACTTGGTAGACGCGCAAGAAGTACTTCTTGAAGTAGTGAATCTACAGGGACAAGTTCTTTACACCGAGCAACTCGGTAGAGTAGAGGGCGAGTACCAGTGGAGTGCCGACCTCGGCAACCTACCTAAAGGTGCGTACTTCGTACGTCTAACAGGAGATACAGGAGTTAAGACATTGCCGCTTTCGCTGCACTAAATCTTAACTAAGTATATAGATATAGCCCCGTCAGGAAACTGGCGGGGCTTTTTTAGTTACATGAAAAATGGTTGCAATTGTAATTTCCTCGATTAAAAACCTATATTTGAGAGTATCTGCCTACATGGTAGATGTCGCGCAATTATTCATTTTCAACACAAAATCATCGCTATGAGAAATTCTCTACGCTGGTGCATGGCATTGCTTGCCATGATTGCTTTCAGTCCGATGGCATTCAGTCAAGCTTACGTCATCACTCCTTCGGCGACCGATGCTGGTAACCCTGGGGGTGTTCGTACTTCCGGTGACTTTACCACAACCGGTGGCACGAGCATTTGGACTGGCGCGCAGGCGGCCCAGTCGTGGTCGGCGGCACAAGCGCTCCCATTTGCATTCGATTTTTACGGTAGCCCGGTGACCCACTATATTGTGGCGAGCAACGGGCTTTTGTCGTTTGATACGACAAATGCAGGTGCGGCGGTTAATACCGCTCTTAATACTAATGGCTCACTACCAGATGCCAACCTTCCTGATAAGACGGTTGCGTATTTCTGGGAGGACTTCACTGGTGTGACTTCATCTTCAGATGATGTTTACGCTATTGTGGAGGGTACCGCTCCAAACCGTCAGCTTTGGATATTGAACTACTCCATGAAGGTGGGTTCATTGTCTTACGGTTATTGGGCACTAGTTTTGGAAGAGACGACGAACAAGATTTATGTCATGGACATGAATTACTTCTTCGGTTCTCCGCACACGGCTACAGTAGGTATTCAAGTGGATGGTACGACTTCGTACCAGACAAGTAATTCACCAAACGAGGCATTCAACTCGGGTGGTTCTGGTAATGCTGATAACGAGTATTATGAGTTCACTTATTACGGCGCAGGTGCTGTGATTCCACCGGTGAATGTGACTGTAACTCCAGGTTCATCTACGGCTACAATCAACTACGACCTCGGTACTGCTACCGGTGGTGAGATTGAGTATGGATCTCCTGGTTTCGTACAAGGCGCAGGAACGACCGTAACGATGAGCACTACAACGGCTCACACTCTCACGGGTCTTTCTCCGGCGACCTCATACGAGTTCTACGTTCGCTCTAGCTCAGGTGGTAACTTCTCTAGCTGGGTAGGTCCTTACAGCTTCATCACTACGTGTGTTACTGTAAACTCATTCCCTTATCTAGAGAACTTCGACGGATCAACTTGGTCTTCTACAACGACTTACGATCCGTGCTGGAATATAACTCAGTCTTCTACGTATCGCTGGCAAGTAAACAGCGGTGGTACAGGTTCAGGATCTACTGGTCCTACTTCTGACGCCTCTGGTGTTGGCCAATACATTTATACTGAAGCTTCTTCAGGCGGTACAGGTTCATTCGCTTGGGCAGAGATGCCACCAATGGACCTTACTTCACTTACACAACCAGAATTGACATTCATGTACCACATGTATGGTGCTACTATCGATCGTCTCGATATTGAGGCTTCACTCGATAGCGGTACTACATGGATGGTAGTAGATAGCATTGTTGGTCAGCAGCAAACTTCAAACGGTTCTGCTTGGGAAGCTGCTATCGTTGATTTGGATAGCGTAAACTCAGCTTATACTCTTATTCGCTTCTCTGCAACACGCGGAACAAGCTTCACTGGGGATATCTCACTTGATGAGGTTCGCATTCGTCAGACTCCACCTTGTCCAGATCCAACTGGATTCGCGTCATCTGACTTGACACCTACTTCTGTAAATATCACATTCATTGGTGCTGGTGCAACGAGCATTGTTGAATGGGGTCCACAAGGTTATGGTGGCGGTACAGGAACTACTGTATCTGCAATGAACGATACTGTACCAGTTACAGGTCTACCTCCAGGCACGTGTCTCGACTTCTACATTCAGTCTGACTGTACCGGAGCGGGTAATGGTGTGTCTACCGTTCAAGGTCCGTTTACTATTTGTACTCCTTGTAATGCGGCAGCTATGCCTTACCAAGAGACGTTCGACGTATGGCCTTTGGATTGTGAAGACCCTGCGGTTGGAACATCTCCATGGATTAACGACGGAGGATGGGCTGAGGCTCAAAACTGGTCGTTCAACAACGCCGACTTCATCATGGATATGCAAGATGTAGTCATTTCTGTGGACGCAAGAGTTGTGTTCGATTGGTCTCACCAGTACAACGCATCTTATCCAGATGACGACTTGGCGATTCTTTCTCGTCCAAGTGATTCAACTACGTGGGATACATTGTGGTACGGCAAGGGAGTTTCTTTTGATTCTCAAGACGGTGCTGGACCAACTTCAAAAGGTAGTGGTGTAAATGAGATTGTACTCCTTCCATCACACTATACGGGTCAGACTGCTCAGTTCCAGATCAACGTTCACTCCGACTGGGGTCCGAACACGTACATCAATGATTTCACAGTAGAGGCAGTTCCGGCTTGTCTTGAGCCGATCGGCTTCAGCACACTGAACATCCAGCCAGATTCAGTATTCTTCACATTCACAGCCGATACAACAGCTAGCTCTTACGCTATCGAATGGGGTCCTTGTGGATATGCGCAGGGTACGGGTATGACTGATACCATTTACAATGATTCAGCCGGCTTGGGTGGATTGATGGCAGCAACATGCTATGATTTATACATCCAAACGTTCTGTTCACCTTCAGGACAAAGTATTTGGGCGGGTCCATTCTCATTCTTCACAGCTTGTGATACTCTTCCACTTCCATGGACAGAGGACTTTGAGAATGCGGCAGTACCAGCTCATCCAGTTTGTTGGGATCTTGAAACCAGTAACTCATTCTATGTGAATACGGTTACGGGCACAAGTGGTTCGAACCCTGGTGCGAATAGTGGCACAAATTATTTGCTACACCGCTACAGTTTCAATAACGAATGGTGGTCGTTTACCCCAGAGTTTAACCTACAAGCCGGTCAATCTTACCAAGTGAGCTTCTGGTATCAAACAGAAGGTACAACTGCGTTTGACGAAGTTCGCCTTGCATTTGGTCCGGGACAGACATCTGCGGATATGACGTACCAGATTACTTCTCAAACAGGTGTGAGCTCTACTACGTATACTCAGTTTGTAGCAACGTTCATTCCACCACAGAGTGGTATCTACCACATTGGTTTGATGACTAGAACTTCTGGTTTCAGCGGTGCAATGAATATCGATGACTGGAACCTTCAATTGGATCCAAGTCCATGTCCTAACGTTTCTTCACTTGCTTCACAGATTGTAAGTGAGAACGAGGTGGATCTAGTTTGGGGTGGTACTTCTGCTCACACGTCATTTGACGTAGAGTGGGGTCCAGTTGGCTTCGTGGTAGGAACGGGTGCTGGTAACCAGTACTACGGTCTTACAAGCCCAACATTGAACCTCGATACACTTAGTCCAAACACGTGCTACGAATTCTATGTTCGCGCAGACTGCGGATCTGGACCGGGAGCGTGGGTTGGACCAGTACAATGGTGTACTCCTTGTGCTGCGATTAATACCTATCCGTACACTGAAGACTTCGATGGAAATACCTGGGGTCTTACAAGCACTTACGACCCTTGTTGGGAAGTGACGGCGGCCAATGGTTACACATGGTTGCTCGATAACAACTCTACTGGTTCTGGTAATACCGGTCCTACAGGAGACGTGAGCGGATCTGGTAACTACATCTATAGTGAGGCTAGTTCCGGTGCAGTAGGTTCAGAAGCTTTGCTTCAAAGTGTGGCCTTCGACCTAACCGTGCTAACTACGCCAGAGTTGAACTTCTACTACCACATGTACGGTGCGACTATCGGAACATTGTATGTAGATGCATCTATGGATAATGGACAAACTTGGATGGCGATTGACAGTATTGTTGGTCAGCAACAAACTTCTACGAATGATCCTTGGGCGAAGCGTATCACTGCCATTCCTTCTTCGGTAGTTGGTTCTAGAACCACATTCCGTTGGAGAGCGAGTAGAGGTACAAGCTTTACCGGAGATATTTCTGTTGACGAAGTGACTGTTCAAGAACAGCCTACTTGTCCACAGCCATTGTTCCTGACTCCAATGAGTGAGTCTACAACTACATTGTCGTTCTACTTTAACCCTGGTGGTGCAGCGAACTTCAACGTGGCTTATGGTCCGGCTGCAACTACGCCTACACCTGGTGCAGGTACATGGGTAAACGCGACAAATGATACCGTAACGCTTACTGGTTTAACTCCAGCAACGCTTTACAACATTTGGGTTCGCGATAGCTGTGGCGCGGGTGATGTGTCATTGTGGACAGGTCCAATTAGCATGCAAACCCTTTGTGTGCCATACACTACTCCTTTCATTGAAGGATTTGGCGCATGGCCACCAACTTGTTGGGATGTAAACGCTGGTACTCAGACTTGGACTAGCTTCAACGGATGGGCTCAGGCTCAGAACTGGAGCTTCAACGGAGCAGACTTCTTGATGAATACTCCTCAAGTTATCTTGAGTGATTCATCTGAATTGAGCTTCAAGTGGTCTCACCAGTACAATTCATTCTATCCTGATGCAGGATACGTTCGTGTTCGCAACGTAAACAGCATGGTTTGGGATACGCTTTGGTCTAGAGAAGGAACTGCATTCGAGTCTAATGACGGTGCAGGAGCTACATCTCCAGGTTCAGGTGTAACTGAATTCATCAGTATTCCGAACTATGGAGCGGGTGATACAATCATCGTTCAATTCTGGAGTGCTTCTGCATGGGGTCCAAACTGGTATGTAGATGACGTAAGTATCTATGATCGTCCAGCTTGTGCTGCTCCATCGAACTTCAACTTCGTGATGTCTACTGCTACGACGGCTGATCTTTACTGGACCGCAGGTTCAGCAGGTGCAGCAGGATGGGTAGTAGAAGTAGGAGCTCCTGGCTTCCAGCCGGGCGGTGGTACTGCTACCATCGTATCGAACGATACCACCACAATTACTGGTTTGATGGGTAACACCGACTACTGTGCTTACCTCACTGAACTTTGTCCAGGTGGTGCCGATTCAAGTACTACAATCGGACCAGTTTGCTTCCGTACGGCATGTGTTCCTTATGGTATTCCTTATTCTGAAGACTTCAGCGGTTCTCCTTTGGATCCTTGCTGGTCTACAAGCAATACAGCGAATAACATTTCTGCGAACGCATTCTGGAAGTTGACAGATGTGGCTTGGCCAAACTACGGTGCACAAGGTCAAACTGACCATACAGGCAACGGTGGATATGCTGTAGGTGTTGACGCCTCAGTACCGAACGATGCTTCCATGGATAGTGTCCTCTTGTTCTCACCTTATATTGATATCACTGGTCAGACCTCTTTGGAACTCAGCTTCCACATGTTCTCTGATGCAAGCCAGTACACAAACCCTAGAAACGTATTTACGGTTGCGGGTTGGACTGGTACTAGCTGGGTGAACATGTACACATGGCAAGGTGATAGCTCTGTATGGTTCGAGGTTAAGATTCCACTCAGTGGATATGGCCTCGCGGATACAACTAGATTCATGTTCCATGTAGATAAGTCGGCGTCAGGTACATTCTACAACGATATCCTCATCGATGATATCTTCGTTCAGGTGCCGCCAACTTGTCCTACGCTTGGACCTGTTTCCTTCACGAACCCTACAATGACAGGTTCTACTGCAACTTGGGATACTACGGCTTCGCCGCAGACCTATCAGATTGAGTATGGCCCAGTTGGATTTACTCCAGGTTCAGGTACATTGATATCTGTTCCAACGAACACGCATACGTTTACCGGCTTGCCGAATAACAACGTTGTTCAGGAAATGTATATCCGTCCAATTTGTAGCGGTAACGATACAGGATATTGGTCTGGACCTACGATCATTGAGAAGATGGCTCAGCCATGTGATGACTTCGAAGATTACAGCATCGGTACACTCGGTGATGCATCTTACTTAGTTCTTCCTTGGGCAGGTGACGGCGGTGATGCTGAGATTGTATCTCAAGGTGGTTCTCAAGCAATGCATATCTACGATTCAGGTCCTGCAGGATTTGCAGACGTAGTTGCAGTGTTCGACACCATGACTTCTGGTACACACAACATCTCATTCGACTTCCAGTTGGGTACGGGTGCAGGAGGTTACTACAACATCCTACACAACTACACAGGTATCGCAAACGTTTGGGCTATCGAAGTGTATGTTGATGCCAACGGTACCGCAACTGTTAATCAGGGTACAAATGGTACCGGTGTGCTAGGTACGTATACAATCAATACTACCGGTTGGAACACTATTGAGCACGTGATTGATTTGGACAACGATACTGCGTACATTGTTGTGAACGGCACGACTACTACGGTAGGATGGCAGTTCTCATTGGGTAGCGTGAACCAAGCTGATCGCTTCAATGCGGTTAATTTCTACTCAGCTGCCAATGCGGGTCAAACTCCGAACTATTACGTAGATAACTTCTGCGTATGTTCTGTACCAGGTATGGTGATGGCTTCGAACACGACTTGTACTACTATTGAAGTAGACTGGACGTCTAGTCAATCAACATCAACACTTGAGTACGGTCCTGCAGGATTTACTCCGGGTTCAGGTACAATGGTTAATACCGCTGCACCATACACCATCACAGGTCTTACTGCGAATACCGCGTACGACATCTATGTGGGTGACGAGTGTAATGGAGATACCTTGTACAACATGTTCTCTGAGACTACTGCTAACGGTCCGCTTCCGAGCGTGAACCCAACTGCAACTCAGGATTCAGTGAACTTGACTGCGGGTTACTACTCATTCAACTCTGGAGCTGCGAATGCGGACAGCGTGAGCTGGTCGTTCAGTGACGGAAGCGTGATGAGTGGAGATCCAGTTAGCAAGATGTTCTCTTCGAATGGATACGACACTGTTTATGTGACTGCCTACAACGATTGTGGATCTACTACTCAAGCCTTCGGGTTCCTTGTAGTAGGCATCTCGGTTGAAGAGTCAGCATTCGGTAGTTCGTTGAACATCTTCCCTAACCCAAGCACTGGTGTCATCACTTTGAGCTTCGAGTTAGGAAACCAAGCAGAAGTTTCTGTGAATGTTGTGAATGCCCTTGGCCAGCACATCATGGAGATTGAACTTGGAGATGTGAACTCCTACGAAGGACAAATTGATCTTAGCCACCTACCTAAGGGTGTCTACATACTACAAGTAAATGCCGATGCGGCAACGGTTACTCAACGAGTAACGCTGCACTAAGCATAACGAGTAGATAATGCACGAAGCCCCGGCCATTTGGTCGGGGCTTTTTCTTTACTAACTATTTAGAAGTATAAAACGGAGTTCGAGTTGGGACGTCGTAAGTAAATATTGACAAGCTTGACAATAGGTCGTGATAACTTGCCGCGATTGCTAACAACCCGTGAGAATTTAAACGTTGATTGTGGCTTTATTCCACAATCTAGTTCAGAGGATAGTAAGTAGGGAATACTGTCTGTCTGTGAGCGATTAAGGCCTCTGGGGAGGAAGCGCACATTATTTACTTCACACAAAAACTTCGTTTATGAGGAGAATTTTACAATTCGCCGCTGTAATGATATTGTCGACGGTTTCGGCCTTCGCGCAATGTGATTATACGGTCGACATGTACGACAGCTACGGAGATGGGTGGAATGGAAATACGATTACCGTAGATAACAACGGTACTACTTCCAGCCAAACACTCTCGGGTGGGTCGTTCGGATCCTTTACTGTTTCTGTTAATACAGGAGACAGTTTGAAAATTACCTGGAACGCAGGTGGTTCATTTACCTCGGAGGTAACATTCAATGTAGTGAATGCCGATGGTAACGTTATTTATTCATCTCCGCAGGGGAACTTAATGACAGCAGGAACCGTGGTATTTGCACATCAGGTTACTTGTCCGTCACTATTGACTCCAACATTGGATGGCTTTACTGCATTCCCAACAGAGGTTTCTGTAGATCTAACGTTCCGCGGAACGGCTACGGATTTCGACCTTGAGATTGGAACTGCGGGATTTGCACAGGGTAGTGGTATTTCGTACACTTCAACAACTTCACCGATCCTAGCTACTGGACTTGCTTCTGGAACGCTTCACGATTTCTACTACCGTTCACGCAATGCTACCGATACTTCAGCTTGGGTAGGGCCGGTTAACTTCCGCACTCCTTGCTCTGCTGTTACCGCGTATCCATTCGCTGAGAATTTTGATGGTTCTACTTGGGCGCAAAATGGCTCATCTTGGTCACCAAACAGCTCTTATGATTCTTGCTGGACAGCTAACCCTACAAGTGGTCACTCTTGGCAAGTTCAAATCAGCTCTCCATCCACAACAAGAGGTCCTGCACAGGATGCCTCTGGATCGGGACAATACGTGTACACACACAACAGTTCTAGCTCGCCGCAACAAGCGTATCTAACACTCCCTTACTTAGATCTTTCGAGCTTGACTACTCCTGAACTCTCTTTCGCGTACTTCATGTACGGTACTTCTATCAATGGAATGTACGTTGAGGCTTCGGTAGATACGGGTAACACTTGGGTTGTTCTAGATAGCATCATCGGTTTGCAACAAACTTCACAGAGTGATTTCTGGCAGGAGCTTTTTGTAGATCTAAGCTCTGTGAACACTAGCTTTACGATGCTTCGCTTCCGTGGCGAGTACGGAGGTTTCTCCGGTGATATCGCTATTGATGAGGTTCTTATTCAAGATCAACCGGCTTGTCCTAAGCCATTCGCAGCTTCATTTAGTGGCCACAGAGCTACAGAAGTTACCATGCACTGGAAGTCAAATTCATCTTCTGACTACGTGGTTGAATGGGGACCAAGAGGATACCTTCAAGGTACCGGACTTCAGTTGACAGTGACAGATACCTTCGCGGTAATCACCGGACTTGCAGCTGATACAGAATACGATTTCTACGTGTACGCTGACTGTTCGGCTTCCGTTAATGGAACATCTGATTTGGCTGGTCCGTTCGGAACACGCACTCTTATCGCTCCTTACCACTTGTTCACAATCGACAACTTCCTTCCAGATAACCGTTGGTATGAGTTTGACGGTGTGCTTACAGATTCTGTGCATACTTTCAACTCTACATGGTCTAACTGGAATCAAGACGGATTCTTGCAAAATGGTTTCAGTGGAGCAGTAGGTATTTCATTCGGTACGGGTTCTTGGTCAATCCCTCTTCATGAGTGGTTTGTTACTCCGCGTATTGACCTCGACTCTTCTATGACCTACCAAATGACCTTCGACGCAGGTATGTCGGATGGTACAGGTTCTACAGCTGGTGATTTCGAACCTACCGATACGATGTTCGTAGTGGTTTCAACTGATGCCGGAGAAACTTGGAGTCGCTCCAATGTTGCATTCACAATGCACGATGGCAACAACCCAGGTAACTCTACAAATACGTATGCGGTTGACTTAAGTGCATATACCAATGTAGTTCGTGTTGGTTTCTATCTCAAGAAGACGGTGGTTCACCCAGTTACCGAGTACTTGACAATCGACAATATTCGATTCGAGACCATTCCAGCTTGTACAAATCCAAATACATTCTCGGGTAACTACAGTGGATTGGACAGCGTTTCATTTGCATGGAACGGCGATTCAACTGCTTCACACATGATCGAATATGGTCCTTGTGGATTCACCCAAGGATCTGGAATGTTCGATTCCATTTCTACTGGATTGAGCATGGGTATCGGCGGACTAACTGCGAGCACCTGTTATGATATCTACATCCAAGCGGATTGTGGAACTTCACAGAGTGCATGGGCAGGTCCATTCACCATCTACACTGCGTGTGATACGCTCAATACTCCGTTCGTAGAAAGCTTCGAATCAGCAATTTCTCCTGATCTCATGCCATGTTGGGGTAAGCAGTCGTTCTCGGCAAACTACTTCAGCGTTGCAACCGGTACTTCTGGGGCATTCCCTGGATCAAGAACGGGTGTGAATTACCTCAACTTCAACAACAGCTGGGGATCTGACGTATGGGTGTTTACTCCTGAGGTTCAGATGTACAGCGATTCAGCTTACATTTTCAGCTTCTGGTATCAAACTGCTACGGGAAGTAACGTAACTGAACTTCGCGCGGCTCTTGGTCAGGGTCAGACTCCTGTTGACATGCAGTACACTTTGTACACGACCGCTGGAGCAAATGCTACGACCTACACTTTGGTAGAAGCTCAGTTCATTCCACCGGCAGACGGTGTTTACAACCTCGGAATCTTGGTTGATCAGTCTGGTAGCGGTTCGCAGGTGAATATTGATGACATCGGTCTACGTGCAGACACTTCTGCTTGTGCCGCTCCATCATTCCCATCTTCACAAGTTGTGAACTCAAACGAGGTGAATATCCAGTGGGCTTCGGCTATCAATACGGGTAATGTTGATGTCGAATGGGGTCCTATCGGATTCAACCCTGGAACGGGTAATGCCTATGGTACTGTGTCTGTAGCGGGCGATTCATTGAATATCGATACGCTTCAGAGCAACACTTGCTACCAATTCTATGTGAAGGCAAGCTGTAACCCTTCAAACAACGACTGGATTGGTCCATTCCAATTCTGTACTCCGTGCGACGCTACTAACATGCCTTACGCAGAAGACTTCAACAGCTGGCCACCGAATTGTGTTGACATCAACGTAACAGGTCGTCCTTGGCAGCAGTCTAACGGCACTTGGGCAACGGCAAACTTCTATAGTGTGAATGATGATTTCATGGCGATGAAGATGCGCAATGTCAACATCACAGGCCAAGCTCGCGTTCGATTCAAGTGGTCTAGTCACTACTTTACATTCTACCCGAATGACGAGATGAACCTACTTGCTCGCCCTACAGGTCAAGCAACTTGGGATACAATCTGGCATGCGAAAGGTGCAACCTTGAATTCAAACGACGGAGCAACGTCTACCCAGCCAGGTAGCGGTGTTCAAGAACTCTTCGTTCTTCCAGCATCCTACATTGGTCAAGAAGTTGAATTCCAGTTCGACGGATTCTCTGACTGGGGTCCTCACGTGTTCATCGATGACTTCATTGTCGATTCGCTTCCTTCTTGTCCAGAGCCAATTTCTGTAAGCAACTATGCGGGTACCGAGACTTCGGCTTCAGGTACGGTATGGTTCGTTGATGGTGGTGCTGCCAACTTCAACCTTGCTTACGGTCCGGCTGCTTCAACAACTACACCTTCACAGGGTATGATGATGAACGCCACAAACGATACTGTAACGATTACAGGTCTACTTGATGCGACGACCTACAATGTTTGGGTTCGCGACAGTTGTGCTCCTGGTGATGTATCTGTTTGGACAGGTCCAACTCAGTTCACAACGAAGTGTTTGCCACTCAACATCCCTTACTACGAAGGATTTAGCGCATGGCCTCCGGCTTGTATGGACGTTGACCAAGGTCAGTCTCCATGGATGAGCTATAACGGTTGGGCTGAGGCTAACTTCTACAGTAACAACGATGCTGACTATGACATGACCACACCTTATCTCATTCTCAGCGATTCAGCTGAATTGAGCTTCAAATGGTCAAGCCATGCGTTGACGTTCTATCCGTACGATTCAGTTCAGGTACGTGTGCGTGAGATCAACGGTCCTTGGACTACGCTTTGGTCACGTGCAGGCGACAGCTTGAACTCGTTCGACGGTGCGAACAACGGTGCTCCGGGTTCGGGTATTACTGAATTCCTCGATATCGACTTTGGTGCGGGCGACACAGTTCAGATTGGTTTCTTTGCTCACTCTGACTGGGGTCCAGACCTCTTTATCGACGACATCAATGTATACGAACGTCCGGCATGTGATGCTCCGAGCGCGTTTGCTGCTAGTGCTGCTTCTGATACATCAGCTACAGTAACTTGGGAAGCTGGTAGCGCAGGTGCTACTACTTGGTGGGTTGAGTACGGTCCAGCTGGATTCCAAGCTGGTAGCGGTACTTCAGTTCAGGTATCGAACGATACGGCTACGATTACTGGTCTACTTCCAGCAACGGAGTACTGTTTCTATGTGACTGAGATTTGCCCTAACAGCGGTGACTCTTCAGCGACAATTGGACAAGTATGTATGGTAACAGATTGCCCTATCAATGGGTATTTGGCACCGTACTTCACTGATCTTGAGATTTTGACCCCGGGTGTTTCTCAAACGGGTCAGTTGGATAACTGCTGGTCGTTCAACAACCCTTCTTTTGCACGTTGGGAAACTGAAGATGCGGAAGGTGTGAACGAGAACTCATCGGCTACAGGTCCATTGTACGACCACACAACACCGGGTGTTGCTGGCGGTATGTACGTGTTCATGGAAACTAGTTCAGGTTCTCAAGGGGATACTGCAGTATTCTCAAGCCCATGGGTTGATGTATCTGCAGTAACTAATCCTGGTGTAGACTACTGGTACTTCATGTACGGTGCAACTATGGGATCATTGAAGGTTCAGGTTCGCGATAACGCATCTGGATCTCAGTGGGTAACTATTGACACAATTGTTGGTCAGCAGCAAACTGCACAAACCGACCCTTGGTTGAACCACAAAGTGAGCTTCCCAGCTTCAATTGGTTCTACAGTTCAGGTTAGATTTATCGCAGCTCGTGGTAGCAGCTATACAGGTGATGTGAGCTTGGATGATATCTTCATCGGTCAAGTTTCAGCTTGTAATGTTACCGTGACCGGACTTGCTACAGGCAATGTAGCTTGTACTTCAATGGATGTGTCTTGGACTTCTCCAGCGGCGGGTTCATTCATCGAGTATGGTCCTGCTGGATTCACTCCAGGTTCTGGTACATCGGCATACGCAGCATCTCCATACAGCATCACAAACCTTACTCCGGGTACGGCTTACGACGTATACGTGGGCGACACGTGTGGTGGTGATACGCTTTATGCTCCAGTTGTTATGGATACTACTGACAATGGTCCACTTCCTACTTTGAACATTTCTGATGTTCAGGATTCTGTGGGCGCAACAGTTGCTATCTACACCTTTGATGCGGGTGCTACGAATGCTACTTCTATTTCTTGGGACTTCGGTAACGGAGTAACGGATACTGGAATGGTGAGCACTCAGACCTTCAATACGAATGACTCAGTATCTGTGACGGTTACTGCTTCAAACGATTGTGGTGATACAACGGCTACTTACTGGTATGTTGTGTCTGGTATCTCTGTTGAAGAGGTTGCTTTCCTTGGTAATTTGGCCATCTACCCGAATCCATCAACTGGATTTGTAACGATGCAGCTAGATATGCCAGAGGCATCTGAAATCGAGTTTACATTGATCAATGGACTTGGTCAGCCAGTGATGACAGAATCACTTGGTCGCACTCAGTCGTTCAACGGTCAGTTTGACTTGAGCACTTTGCCTAAGGGAGTATACTTTGTTCGAATCACTACTGAGCATACATCATCTACGCAGCGCATCGTGTTGCAATAATTTGGTGAATCTCTCAGACTTTAGCCCCGGCGGATTTCCGTCGGGGCTTTTTTTTGATTCTTGGACTGATAGACTGATAGACTGCAGGACCGATAGACTGCAGGACCGATTGACTGCAGGACCGATTGACTCATGGTCTCATGGACTGTCAGACTTATGGACTGATAGACCTCTGGACTAGTGGGCCTCTGGACCTATCTTGTTGGATTCAGAGACGGCAGGGGAGAGAATGGCGTGGGCTTCTGTACGAGGTGGAATAGGGGGCCAACAGCCCCGCCCCGGTCTCAAGCTACGATTTCGTTGGCCTTTAGTCGTGCAATAAACGTTTACAAACGGATAGATATTAACCAATTGTGTCTGTCCACGGTTTGTCCACCGCGAAAGAGCCGTTGTCAACGATTTGTCCCCATGAGAAATGGCATTAAGTCTGGAACTCTTCCGAACTTCACCACGAGGGGCGGGGTGGGAACCCCCCGAACGGACTCCCCTGTATGGACCCCTGAACGCCCCTCTGAACGGCTCCCTTGGTCAATATCCTTCCGGCACTTGGCCAGCTTACATTCCCCGTCTTGACTCTCCCTCTCTGGATTCCGCCTTCCAGCCTCAACCTCCACCTAAAATTTCTAGAAGCACATACTAAAGTTACGCGCTTGTTGGATGTATGATGGCGCAATTAATTGATGCTTTTCTTCAGCTATATCCCGCAGCTTCCCCAGATGTCACAGCCATAATTCTATCGACCAATGCCCAAGCCACTGCTTTTCTACCTCAAGCCCATCGCCTAATGATAACGCCTGCCGCCTAGCGCCTGATTCCCAATGCCTGTAGTTTTACGGACAGACTTCCTTCAGTCCAATACTCTAAAAGTCCAACAGTCCATAAGTCCATAAGTATGACGGTCCATAAGTCCAAAGGACTATATGTCCATCCCCCAAAACCCCTACTTTTGCCCCCATGGAAATAGGCGATAGGTTTCAATTTCTGGACGATATCGGTGGAGGTACAATTTTGGAGATCGACCGAGGCAGAATTCTCGTGGCGTGCGACGACGGGCGAGAGCTTTGGGTCGATCAACGCGAGATAATGCCCGAGGATGTTTACGTAGTTCCAGAGGTTAAGCCCGAAAAGAGTGAAAGCTCAACCGCCTATTGGGAGATTGGTGCTAAAGTTGGCTATCTGAATGAGCCTGGAGGCGGTATCATCGTTGGCGAGGGCGATAAAGGGTATCTAGTTGAAGATGAGGATGGGTTCGAAAGATGGTTCCCCAAACAGTTACTTGTCTTGATGGATTCAGATGTCATGAAGCAACTTGAAGAATCCGAAGCAGAGAATAAAGATCGACGTGTTAGAACACATAATGTCAAACCGAAAAAGCAGAGTGCAATTCTTGAAGTAGATTTGCACATTCATGAACTTCTGGAATTTGACTCTCACTTGTCGGATCACGAGAAGCTCATGCATCAGTTGACGGTTGCACGTCACCAAGTCGACAAGGCACGCTCGGGACACTACAAAAAGGTCATTTTGATTCATGGAGTAGGCAAGGGTGTCCTTAAAGAGAAGCTTCTCGAGATGCTAGAAGGAATAGAAAAGGTGGAGTATTACGACGCTTCGCTTCAGAAGTATGGAAAAGGAGCGACGGAAGTAGTCTTTCGTTAGCTCGAGTTCTTTGAAGATTTACCGCGGACCATGTCGCTGGTTGGCTAAGGCCGACGAGAGGAAAGTCCGGACAACACAGAGCACCACGCTTCCTAACAGGAAGGATCCCGGTTCCGGGAGACAGCAAGTGCAGCAGAGAGTAGACCGCCTCAACTTCGCGTTGAGGTAAGGGTGAAAGGGTGGGGTAAGAGCCCACCGGTATGGATGGCAACATTCATAGCCAGGTAAACCTCGTGGGTTGAAATGTCGCGTATACCGATGCGCCGTCGCAAGACGGATAAGAGCTGCTCGCTCAATGTCGGGGGGTAGGCAGATAGAGCCTCATGGTGACATGAGGCCTAGATAAATGACGTGGATTGTTTCGGCAATAACAGAATCCGGCTTATGAGCGGTATCTTTCAAAAACAAAGCGCGGGAAGTAATTCTCGCGCTTTTCTTTTATCTAGTCGTTCCAGTGTATCTTTGAAACATGGGATTGAGAAGCAAACTCGCACAATACAAATCGGTGTATAAGCGCGCCGGTTGGAAAGGGCTAGCCAAGGAGCTCGGACCTGTCGCGGCCATTAGCCTCTTTCTTTTCTTCCTCATCAAAGGCCTCATTTGGCTCGCCATTTTCTACGGCGGCTACGAGGCTATCAGTTCATAAACGGTTATGCGTGCCGTCGCAATACGGCGGATTTGAAGTTTGTTTACACTGACATAGCCATGCCTTTTCAGGCTTCTCATTCTTGATGACAACAGGCTTTACATCCGTTTTTTGATGCGTATTGTCACAGAACGGCTGCTCCCCTGATCGTCCACACGCACACCACAAATACGGTTTTCCTCCTTCTAGCTCAACTTCTGCTGGATGCTTTTTTGCGATAACACTGCCATTGGATTCACTCTTCGTCACCTCTTCTCCCGCCATACGCAGGGCGCCAGATGGACATTTGTGAACCTGATTGACGATTTTATCTGAATCAACACCTTCGACCTGTATCCACGGACGATCCTTTGGCTTGAACACCTCGGGCAATCCACGCCAACAATTTTCTGAATGAATACACAGATGAGCTCTCCATTCTACGGTAACTTCACCGTTGGAATACGTCTTTACTTTTTCTTCTGCCATGAATAAAAGTTAGACATTCCATATTGAATCGACAACAGCTTTAAGTATCTTGAATCTGATGAAGAAGCCAAACTCCAAAAGAAAGCGCAATAAACGCGGTAAAAGAAGTGTCAAAATCGGCACCGCACCAGGTAGTCTCATTTACGTTGGTGAAAAGCGTGTCGAGAAGGTCAAGGCCCAATTAATTCGGTATGATACAGACGATTTCGAGGAGAATCAAGAACTCGATCTGACACAACACATGGGCGATATGATCAATGACAAGCACGTTCATTGGATCAATCTCCACGGCATTCATGATGTCGATTTGATACAGCGCGTCGGTGGATATTACTCCATCGATAAACTCATTCTGGAGGATATGCTGGATACAACTCAGCGTCCGAAAGTAGAGGAGTTTCCAAACTGCTTGTTCTTCACTCTCAAGAGTTTGGCTGACATCGATGGCGTTGAATTTGAAATCGAGCAAATTAGCTTCATCCTAACCAACAACACGGTTATCTCGCTTCAAGAGAAACCAGCAGATATCTTCGAAAGTATTCGTGAGCGATTGAGAAACAAAATCGGGCTCGTTCGAATGAGAACCGCCGATTATCTCTTGTTCTTATTGCTAGATGCCGTAATCGATGAGTACTTCGTGCTTTTGGAGAACTTCGAGAATGTCATTGAAGATCTTCAAGAAGAAGTGGCTACTCGTCCAGCCGAAGATACCCTTGTAAGAACGGATCATCTCAAAAGATCGTTGGCGCTATTGCGCAAATCGGTCAACCCACTTAAAGATGCTGTTGGACTGCTCAACAAAGGTGATATCCAATTCATTAGTGAAGACTGGCTCAAGTTCTACAGCGATTTGAGCGACAGTGCACTTGAGGTGATTGACTCGGTGGAATACTACCGTCAAATGATCGAATCGGTCGAGAATCTGTACATGTCGCAACTTTCGCAGAAGAACAACGATACGATGAAAGTCCTGACGGTCATCGCCACGATTTTCATTCCCCTCACCTTTGTTGCAGGTATTTACGGAATGAACTTCGAGTATATGCCTGAACTGGAATGGAAGTATAGCTACCCGCTCTTTTGGGCAATTATGCTTGCAATCACTCTGGTGATGATTCGGTACTTTCGGAAGAAGGACTGGTTTTAGCCAGCTTTCTAATTTTGATTCCAAAGAGGGCAAAAGCGATGCTCATCAACGGACTAAGCCAGTTGAACATGGCGTAGATGAAGTATTCACCCGTAGCGACACCAAGTACACTACTCTGATAAGCTCCGCATGTATTCCATGGAATAAGCGCACTGGTTACGGTACCGCTATCTTCTAGAGATCTTGAAAGATTCTCCGGTGCAAGCCCTCGCTCCTTGTAGATGTCGCGGTACATCTTGCCTGGAATCACAATAGCAAGGTATTGGTCGGACGCCGTCAGATTCAAGAATAATCCTGTTCCAACCGTCGCAGAAATAAGTCCAGCTGCACTTTTTGCAAGCGACACGATCGCCTGAGAAATTCGTCGAAGGAACCCAGCCGATTGCATAGCCCCACCAAAGAACATGGCAGAAATAATGAGCCAAATCGTGTTCATCATCCCGGCCATACCACTGGTAGAAAGAAGGTCGTCAAGTTGACTTTCGCCAGATCCTAAATCAGCACCTTCAGTAAGGCCTTTCATGACGCCCAAGTAACCTGATCTGAAGTCAAGTTCACTCACTCCAGCTACAGATGCCACAATTTCGGGTTGAAATATCAAGGCGAAGATGCCACCAGAAATGGCACCAACAAGTATGGCAATCACTGCATCAACTTTAAAGAGTATGAGCGCAATTGTGGTGGCAGGGACCAGCATCAACCATGGTGTGATGTGGAAATTCTCAAGAATTACATCTGAGATGGCCTGCGGGTTTTGAGTAGATTCATTCACTTCTCCGAAGACTCCGATGAGTGTGAATACCACGATGGTGATAAGGATGCTTGGTACCGTCGTGATGGTCATATACCGAATGTGAGTAAACAAATCCGTTCCAGCCATCGCCGGAGCGAGGTTTGTAGTGTCACTGAGTGGTGACATTTTATCGCCAAAATACGCACCGCTAATCACAGCACCCGCTGTTACGGGCGGAGCGAAGCCTAAGGCAGACCCAATACCCATCAGGGCCAAGCCAATTGTCGCTGTGGTGTTCCAACTACTTCCCGTTCCCATTGAAATCAATGCTGAAACGATAATCGTAGCCGGTAAAAAATAGGAGGCGTCCATGATCTGAACCCCATAATGGATGAATGCGGGAATCACACCTGAAATCAGCCACCCTCCTGCCAATGCGCCAATGGCAAGGAGGATTAGAATCGCTTTCGAAGTTTCCATGATGCTCTTCGCAACACCCTCAAAAACGTCCTGCCAATTTTTACCAAATCGTATGGCCATGATTCCAGCAAGCAGACCCGAAATAATCAAGATGATTTGGTTACTACCAGCTAGTGGGTCATCCGGGTTGTCAGGATGAACGTTTGAATAAATGAAAACATTGAAGCCTAACGCTACAATCAGAAAAATAACGGGCGTTAGAGCCATTCCCAAGGAAGGGCGTTTTGCGGCGACCATACTATTGTGTGAGATTTACCGCCAAGATAGTAAATGATGCTAAGCCTCGTTAGGCCAAGCACGAAGGGCTTCCCAAACTTCTTTAGTTGGCAGACCTACCACGTTGTAATACGAGCCTTCCATCTGTTCGATGCCTATCATGCCTATCCATTCTTGAATCCCATAGGCCCCGGCTTTATCAAACGGCTCAAATGTGTTGATGTAGAATGAGATCTCGTCTTCACTCAATTCCTTGAACCTTAGATTGGTAATGACGTGATATGTACGGATGTGATCTTTGTCTGCCAAGCAAAACCCACTGATAACTTGATGGGATTTACCTGAGAGTTTCTCCAGCATTTCACGCGCAGCGCGGGCATTTTTTGGCTTTCCAAAACGATGGTTATCCTGCCAAACTTCGGTATCTGCAGTGAGCAATAATTCCCCTTCAGCAAGTGAATTTCTCAGCGCATTAGCTTTTGATTTCGCTACCCATTCTACGGTTTCTGCCGGCGAAAGGGTAGCGGGTGCACTTTCATCTGCATCACTAACGCGAATGTCAAACTGCAATCCCATATCGGTCAGCAATTGTCTTCTGCGAGGTGAACCAGATCCGAGTATGAGTTTTAAGGAGGTCATACTTAGGCGGCTAAGAGAAGTAAGACAACGGGTGTGAGCAAGCCCATGAACATCTGGATTTTCATCCCGGTAGATATCATTCCCCATTGCTCCTTCTTGTGCACTTTCGGGAGGTAGAATAGGAAGGCCAGAAGCGGAATGACCAAGAATACGAGGATGTAGAACAAGGCGGTTTTATCTTCCGACCACTGAGAAATGACCCAGCTCAATCCTAGGATTTCTAAAGCGGCCACAACCGCGATAATCACCTTTGCCATCATCACCGTACTGCGAGTAGCAACGGTTTTGTACCCGACGCGTTTATCCCCTTCAATATCCTCCATATCCTTCACCAGTTCACGCAAGAGGGTACTGATAAAGGCGAAGCCAGCAAGAACAGATATCAATATAAAATGCTGAGAAATAGGATGGTCTACAACAGGAACGGCAATGTCGTATTCATTTAAGCGCAGTGCAGTTGGTAGCAAGGCGAACATGCCAACTGCCCAAACGTTCAAACCTGCTAATAATGAAATGAGCAAGTTTCCGATGAGGTAGCGAGCTTTGAAATCTATCGCGTAAAGCCATAAAACGGCAAGGCTCAGTCCGTGTAGATAGATATAGTTGAGATGATCTATGGCGTAACTCACGTAAGCGCCTGCGGCAAGTCCCAGTATGGCAAGCGTGTAGAAGGCGCGCATGGCCAGCTTTTCGGAGATTTTCACGCCTACGGTTCTCCTTTCGGGCTTGTTGATTTCATCAGCCTGCTGGTCATATACATCGTTGATGATATACCCTGCAGCCGCAACTAGACCGAGAGAAAGCGCGAGAATGATTACCTGAACGGTATCAAGGGCGAGCACATATGACGACTCGATTCCCTTCACTTCGGCGATGCCAGAAACGTAGTCTCTGTACACATCCAAGAACCCGAAGTACAGGATGAGAGGGATGGCAATGACAAAGAGTACATTGCTGCCGCGTATAAGTTTCCACCAAGCTGTTACCATGTGTGATCGCCGTCTTTCATCCAGTTGTCTTGAACCTTCAACGTTTGTTCAATGATATCTCGTACACAGCCCTTGCCACCCGCTTTTTGAGAAACATAATCGCAAATTGCTTTGATTTCAGGAGCTCCATCGGCAGGAGTACAAGCCACTCCGGCCATTTGTAGCACTTCAAAATCTGGGATGTCATCCCCCATGTAGAGAACTTCCTCACGCTTTAGGTCGTACATCAAGAACAATTCTTCCATGGCCTCCTTCTTGTCAGATGCGCCCATCCAAATGTCTTTCACGCCCAACCCTTGCATGCGTTCACGAACGGCTTCGCTTCTTCCGCCGGTGATGATGGCTATTCGGTATTCCTTCCTCATGGCGAGTTGAAGTGCATATCCATCCTTGCTGTTGAAAGCGCGGTACGGTTGCTCTCCAGGAATCAGCAAAACGCTTCCATCCGTGAGTACACCATCCACATCAAAAACGAATGTGGTTACATGATTGAGAAGTTCCTTATAGTTCTGTTTCATTTCTATTTTGAATGCTTTTGCTCAGTACTTTGTAGAGCGTGGCTTGTTCCTCATCCATTAAGCTCAGATGCTTGTCCATGGTCGATGCATCATTACGCATGGCTGGGCCTGTTTGATGACTTTTCGACTTCGATTCGAGCGCAAGGTCGGCTGTTTTTTTGATAAGAGGAACTAGCAAGTCGTACGGGAGATTATACTTCTCCGTAATGCGCTGTGTTTCAGTATTGATATGATTCACGAAGTTGTTCGCCCAGACTGCAGCTGCGTGAAGTGCCAAGCGCTGCTGACTATCAAGTTCCCTCACGTCGTGGCTTATTTTCGAGGCGAGATTTTTTAGTGACTCTACCGCATCATCGCTAGTGCCTTCAATCAACATGGGTACTTTGGTGAAATCTGTTTCTAATCCTTTTTTCATGGATTGAAGAGGGTAGAATACTCCCTTGGGGCCAGAATGAGCGTTAAGCGTTTGGATAGAGGCAGGTCCGCTCACGTGTGCAATCAGGACACTCTTATTGAAAGGACAGTCTTCGAGTACTTTTTCTATGGCATCGTCGCGAACACCTAACAGCACAATGCCGGATGAAATGGTGTCAACATTGGAAAGCGGAATATACTGTGAACCCAGTGCATTGGCTAGTTCTCGACCTTCATCTTCATTTCGCGCGGCAACATAATCAACGGTCATTCCCGCCTTTTTCAAGGCTGTTCCCAATACCCAAGCTGCATTTCCAGATCCGATGATGCTTACCATTCTACGAATATAGGATTAGCGTTTCAATGAAAGAGGCTGCTACAGGTGCTAACCTATGCGTCTATTTCTGACGAACCCTTGTGTATACGGCTATAAACGAACCGATTCCCATAGTGATACATCCTAGCCAAAGTAGGTTGATATATGGGAATACAATGGATTTGATGATGATGAAGTCTTCCACTTCACTCGCGCGCTCCCAAATCTTGAGTGTGATCCCTTCAGCTGCTGCATTGGGTTGTTCAAAACGGAATCTCAATCCAAGTTCCTCAATTTCAGCATCGAGTTTTACTTCGCCTTGCGGAGTGAGTTCATACGTTGGAATGGCCGTGAACTGTTCGTTGTTCATGGTGGTGATTTCAACCTGAACACCAAACTTGGCACCATTAATCTGACGATCTAGGGTGTCGATTCGGTAGATGATAACCGAATCAATGCGCATCATGTACTTGCGGTAGAGGAGTTCCTCCATTCCACGAGTAGCATTCACTTCCACTTCGCGCTGCCATTCGGAGTACCGCTCTGTGGAGTCACGTGGGTCGTAATACGTGAGGTGGGTGTAAATATCTTTATCGAGATAGTGCTTTGTAGACGGCTCTACTACTTGTCCCATAGTTTCATTCTCCTGTACAAAAGGCTCTAGAATGAAGGAAACTTCGCTGGCCCCTGGCTCCCAGAATCGAAGCGGGAAGTACACATTTTCCCCCTCGCGGTATTCGTCGAACCATTGCACGCGATACCCCGCCATGTTGAGCGTATCGCCGCGATCGAGAACAAGGTTTTCGTTCACATCGAAATCCTCAGCAATAAACTTATCGTTTTGCGAAATGATGTGCTGTTTCCCTTGAGAAATAAGCGTTCCGAGCATGATGAGGCCAAATCCAACGTGAGCCACAGATGAACCCGTGATTGTCTTTGCACGCTTTCCAATTCTCAGCCAGAAATCAAGGTTCGACATGATTGCCCAGAACGAGACAAACATGAGGAGGATGTAAATTGGATTCTCCCAATTCATGCGAATCACAGTAATGGTGGTGAATACAATCGACAAACCAATGGAGAACAAAATTCGCTTGCGGAAAATGGCACCCGCGGTATTGCGGTAGTTGAGTAATTGTCCGAAGGCAATCAAAAGAGTAATCACAATGGCGAAGGGCAGTTGCCAGCGGTTGTAATGTGCTATGGCATCGGTAGGAGGAGCAAGTTTACCATCGGCGATTGGAATCCATCCTTCTGGTCCAAACAAGGCGTCCCAAACCGGCATGGAGGTGCTGATGGTGATTTGAAGACCTGACAACAGGAGTACGAGTGATCCAATAAACATCCAGAACTCTCGCGAAGACAGGTGGTCTTCTTTTGATTCGGATTTGATACTGCCAAATCGGAAAAAGTACAATCCGAAGGCAATCACAACAAAGGAGAGCAGGTAAACGAGTAGTTGCCCTGATAAACCAAGGTCCACGAAACTGTGTACAGATGAATCTCCGAGGATTCCACTTCTCGTCAAGAAGGTAGAGTAGAGGATAAGGATGAAAGCCAGTAACGTCAGGATGTACGCTGTGTGAATTGATCCACCTCGGTTCCTTTGAATGAGGAGCACGTGTGCGGCACCGACCATGATGAGCCACGGTACGAGTGAAGCATTCTCGACTGGGTCCCAGGCCCAGAAACCACCAAAGCTAAGTGCTTCGTAGGCCCATGCACCGCCCATCAAGATTCCAATTCCAAGAATTCCCACTGAGAAGAATGCCCATGGAATGGCAGGCTTTACCCACTCTTTGTGGTTGTTTTTAAGTAGACCCGCTATGGCAAACGCGAATGGAATTACCGTTGAGGCAAAACCTAAGAAAAGCGTAGGCGGGTGGATCGTCATCCAATAGTTTTTGAGGAGTGGGTTCAACCCTTCTCCGTCCGCAAAAGCTGGAATAACATTGAGGTAGTTCGCCTCTTTTGTCCACGGTAGGCCAACATATTCTGGCAATTCACGGATGAGGACGAATGGACTTTGACCTAGTTTAAAGTCCCCCAGGTACACTCCCATGATCATGGTTGCCAAGAAAGCTTGCACTAACACGAGGGTGAGCATGGTACCCGACTCCCATTTCTTAGCGGAGAACATCAGGAAGAAACCAAGTACGGCATGCCAGAACATCCAAAGGAGGAAACTACCTTCCTGACCTTCCCAGAAGCTGGAGAACATGTACTTGAAAGGGAGGTCGTTGGACGTATGGCTCCAGACATAATGATACTCATAGTAGTGGTTGAGCATCATGTAGAAGAGCGTGGCAACGATGCCAAAAACGCTTAGGCCGTGGGTGATGAATGATGCCCTTGCTAGCTTTTTCCATTCTGGTCTGTCGGCATGATCCCAAAACTTGATGTAAGAGAAGGCCGATAGGAGAGCGGCTGTAAAGCTGAGGATTACAAAAAATCGTCCCAGGTTTCCAGCAAAGAGGTGTTCACCAATATATTCCACGGTAGATAGGTGCTTTAGAGAGCTTCGTCTGAGTAGGAATTGTCGTTCCCATTCATTCGATTCTGATCGTTGTATTTAGATGGACATTTCATGAGGATTCGAGTAGCTACGAATCCAGTGTCGGTGGCGAATCCGGTCATGGTTATGGACTCACTTCGCTCAAAATCTTGAGGCTTCGGCTCGTTGTAGTAAACCGTTCTAGACATTCCACTGTCGTCAACTGCTGTAAATCGAAGCATAGTGGTCTTTGGCGTGAAATGAATTTCGCTTGTGGTATCTAGACTTCCAACTACGGTGTACTCTTCGCCCATGTTGTTTTCTGCCAGCTTGAAGTTTACGTATACGCTGGCATCGCCAAACGTAGAGAGGATACCTCCGATCAAAACTGCAACAACAATCAATAAGATGATGTGCGACTGTTTCATGCCTGGTCTTTTTCGATTCTGTTCAACTTGCGTTCGAGTCGAATCATGTTAACAACAATACCGACGAAAATGATTAGCACTACACCGAGAACAACGTAGATTTTGCCGTTGCTTCGCATGGTGTCGGCCATTTCAACGTCATCTTGAGCGAGTGTTACAAAGCTCAAGAGAAGAGCAAAAAGACTAGTCAAGTATTTCATTTGTAATGTCTTCTGAATCATTATACTGTGAAAGCATGCCAATGCGATAGCGGATTTGAGCAATCCATACTCCGAACAGAATCCAGCCGATTACGGCAGGATAAAAAACGGCGCGCATGTTATTGTCGAGATCGTATGTTCCAAAACCCGGGTTCCCTCCGTTTCCTGGGTGCAATGATTGTGTGAGTCTCGGTAGGATACCGATGAACACAATCATGAGGACGAATGCGAAGATGTTGTAGATAGCGCTAATTCGGCCTCTTTGATCGGGATTCTTTAGTGATCCGCGAAGGATGAAATATGCCCCGTAAATGAGCATGGTAATGGCGGTTCCGTTCAATTTGGGATCGGGTGGAAAGTAGTCTCCCCAAGTGAATTTGGCCCAAAGCATGCCCGTTACTAATCCGAGGATAGAGAAAAACAAACCCGTTTCTGCGAAAACCGTCGCTCTCATGTCAGACTTTGCCGAGCTATTCGAAAGATGCATGACGGAGAAAATAACGGAGATGAGCATGAGAGGAATCATGGTAAACCACATAGACACGTGGAAGTACAAATTCCGAATGGACTCGTTGAGGATCGGTAGCCGAGGGACATCGTTCATGAGCCCGGCGTATAGACTGTAGAAAATCAGGGCGATACCCAGACCTTTCCACCAATGTTTTGAGATTGCCAAAGCGCTACATTTTTGCAGGCCAAAGGTACACAAAATCTGCCTTTTTCACTTTCCAAACGGAGAACATTAACGGTGTTCGTGTCCCCTTTTCGTCCCCCTGCTTCGTACTACTATTACCTTGGGTTGGAAGGTGATCTCATTCCCAGAGATTACAATCATCTACAGAGAACTGCCAGATCGTTCGCTGGCTAAGATTCCAACCTGGGCGGTTGCAAGGAAGAGGAGGTTTAGGCCTTCTCTTTTTTTTTTGATTCATGGGATGAATGGAGGTTCCGACTGGAAGGAGGAATCCCGAGAGGCGAAGCTGATTCGGGAGTTGGAGATTTAGAGGGTTAGAGGGTTCGAGGGTTGGACAGCAGAGTTATGTCCAAAGGGCCACGGACTGAAGTCCCGTGGCATTTGAAGTTCATCCCCGAAAGAGAAGGCAATGCAACTGGCTCAGGCACCACGGGCTAAAGCCACGTGGTAGTTGGAGAAGCCTTTTTGGCACCACGGGCTAAAGCCCTGTGGTAATTGTAGCAAGCTTTGGTCGTACCACGCGCTGAAGCCCTGTGGTACTTGGATTCAAGTCGAGCCCGAGGCTATAGCTTAAGTAGAATGGATAGGCCTATCTTGCCGAGGAACGAGGCCTTATTGACCGCCAGAGGCGTCAATCCTTGCGGCCGAAGGACGCCTTGCGCATGCCGAAGGCAGGCGCCTTATCCTCCGCCGAAGGGCGGAGCGATTCCTTTCGACCGCCGCAGGCGTCGATCTTTCGCCTCCGCGACAGCGGAGCGCGATCCTTATCCGCCGGCAGGCGGATCCTTTTCCGCCCCTAGGCGGAACCAATCACTCCCTCCACATATATGGATACAACACCACCGACAACACCCCAGTAAGGATATTCAGCAGCAAGAGCACTCCAAAGAAACTTAAGCTTTCTTCAAAAGGAGTTCCCAATGCAGCCTTCTTAGAGCCCGCAATGAGCGTTGCTGCTAATGGCAAGAGGAGCGGGATGCTCAAAATCGCCATTAGGGTTGTGTTGTTGTTGGTTTTTGAGGCTATGGCTGACATTAATGTGAGCGTCGTGGAGAATCCTACGGCGCCGAGTAGTACGAAAAGCAGCATCTGACCATCATCTGCGATGGGGTCGCCTAGGAGAAGCCTAAACAATCCAAATGTGAAAAGCGAGATGATCAGCATTTGTACAACGTTGTACAACAGTTTGGAAAGTATCACAGCATTAGGGCGAACGAGCTGGGCGTAGTACCAAAACCTATGCTGAGATTCAGCCGAAAAAGAACGGGTAGAGGAGGTTATTGCCGCGAAAATGGTAATGATCCAGTAGAGGGCTACCCAGGTCTGACGATCATTAATGTCCCTGAAAATAAGATAGGCAATGTATGTGGTGCTCACTACGTAGAGCAAAGTGGCGAAAATCGCATATCGCTGACGAAAGTCTAGCGTCAGGTCCTTTTTAATGAGTGCAACAACCTCTTTCCACATGCTGCGAAGATAAGCCAGAATGAGAGCATAGCACTCTATGGCAATATATTTCTGAGGTTTTGTCCCTTTCTACACAGAGACCCCGTACATCATGCAGACTCTTTAATCGCTCTCAAAAAATTGACCTATGAAAAAAACGATAATCCTCACTTTATTCTTCTTACTGGGCGTTGCGCTAAGCGCGCAGGATAGTGTGCACGTGAGCATTCGGCTTGAACACCCTAATAGCGCCCCAATTGGAGATTATACAGTTCAAGTTAACGATATCGGAATCGACACAAACCATACCCAAGGAGTGTTCACTTGGACGGATGTGAATGGAGAAAAAACGATGGACATAATGCCAATGACCACTATTGGTTATATAGTCGTTAAGGCGGTTGATTGTCAGAGTAATTTCTATACTTCCGATACCGTATTCTATAATGCAACCTCTGGGAAAGACACGCTCAATGCCAATCTTGTACTTCCTTGTGTGGATACTTGTGTAGGCAATGCCCAAGTGACGCAGGACAATCCCAATACATTTACTTTTCACTATTATGGTACTGGGCAGTGGAGACCGGGTTCTTATGTATGGAACTTCAGCAACCATTATTCATCATCGAGTGATTCAGTCACACGAACTTTTTATAGTTCGCCCGTCTATGCAACGTTGATAAATAAGGGGTGTGTTATAGCATCAGATACTCTTGTGGTTTCTGTTGGAAATACCGGATTTGGAACCGCGGAGTTTATTGTAGACACAGTTAACAGTTTTGGTGGTCAAGTCGTTCTGTGGAACACTTCGATTGATACTTCAGGATCCAGGGCAGATTCTTCAGCATTCTTCTGGAACTTCGGAGATGGAAATACATCGAACTTAAAATTCCCGACACACCAATATTCTAGCGGTGGTCCATTTCAAGTATCCCTCACACATTCGATGTACAAGAACGGGTTTCTAGTATTTGAAGATACACATGTCGATACACTAGGAATGGACTCCACAGGACAGATAATTTACAAGAATGGATTCTTGCTCAGAGTTTTAGATCCGAATGGTTTCAGCTTGGAGGAGCTGACTCCCGATCTGGTTCGGATTTATCCTCAACCAGCAGGTGAATGGATTCAAATTGAAGCCGATAGAGAGATTAACTCCGTTGAACTCGTAGATCTCAATGGACGAATGTTGAAAAAATGGACTCCAAATGATTCGTCAGTACGACTGGATGTTTCCTCAGAAATGACCGGTTACTACCTCGTGCGAATCGAAACAGAGTCTGGGATAGTCGTTAAAAAATGCATACTGCGCTAAAATTAACAGATAATACATCCTCCATAATTGTAGGATGGCGCGTATATATTAACGGGCTATCTTACACACTCGGAATGAAGGAGAAAAACACATTCAAGGAGTTGGTGGTCGAATGTTTGAAAAACAATCGACGCGCTCAAGCTGCGCTTTATGAGCAGTGTTTTCCAGCTTTGATGAAAGTGTGTAGACGTTATCGTCGTCAGGACGAGGACGCCCGCTCCCTCGCGAATGCGAGCTATCTCAAAATTCTTCTCAATCTAGATAAGTACGATGTCGAGCAGCCATTTTTGCCTTGGGCGATGACGGTAGCCGTACGTGCATGTATCGACGAGTTGAGAAAGAATAGAAACTACAACGAGCAAATTCTCCTCAGCGATGAGGAACGCCCTTTTAGAGATGATTTCAAGGATTCTATCTCTAATGATGTGCTCGAAACTATCTCTTCTGAAGAGGTAGACTTGATAATGAATGAACTTCCGGATAGACAAAAGATGGTGTTCAACTTGTTTGAGTTTGAAGGATATAAGCATGAGGAAATTGCCGAAATGCTCGAGATATCTGTCAGAACTAGCAAGCGATTACTCCACATGGCGCGCGAAACCCTCCGCCAGATGTTGATCCGCAGGTATGACCTTAAAGACGTGATTTGATGAGAAGTAACCTAGCCACATGGATGAAAGGGAAGCTCGATCAAATCAATGATCGCGCAACCTCGGCCGATTGGGCCAACATGGAGGAAATGCTCAATGCACATCCTTCCTTTGCAGCAGCACCTAAGCCATGGTATAAGACAAACCTCGGCATTGGCGGACTGATTACCGCGGCAGCTATCCTCATCGGTTTGACCACTTGGGTGATGTTCCCTGTGGAGGAATCCGACATGGTACCGACACTCGAAAATAGCATCGTAAATGACGCTCCGGCCGAAGTATACGAGGAGCCTCAAATTGAAGATGTGAGTTCGACTTCGAGTGATCAGGCTTCAGAAGCTTTCACACCACAGATACCATCTTCAAGCCCTTCAAGCCCTTCAACATCACGTGGAGCATCACCAGCCGATGAGTCAGTTGTTGCAGATGCGAACATAGGAGAAGGCACTACCCAAGAAGATAATCCATCAGGAGGTAATCTTGATGAATCGAATACGAGCATTGTGAATAGCAGCTCAACTTCACTCGTTTCAACTCAAAATACTGAAGGCTTGAGGGAAGTCGTGCCGACTGATGTGACTGAAACTTCACCCGAGGTTTCGCAGGAGTCTACGGTTGCGGAAAACTCAACTTCTGCACCACAATCCTCGAGTTTCGATATACCGGAGTCTGATTCAAATAACTCTGATGAAGCGGGTAGCAATGGTAGTACATCCGTGGGAGGTATTGCTATGGTTTCTGGGACCGAGATGAATACTTCATCTGAGGCTTCGGCGCCTGTAACACAGTCAGATAGAGGAAATACAGGGTCGTCAAATACCACAATCCCTTCAGCAGGAGGCAATTCGAATGCAGTTGGAAGTGAAGGTAGAGAAGGATCTTCTAACGAGACAGGCAGTGAATCTATCGCCGAGGTTTCAGAGGATGAATCACCGGATGAAGGAACTAGCAGCACACCAGCAATTGCAAATGAGGAAAGCAATTCTGCACAGCCAGAATCGTCGAGTGCAGCGCCAGTGATTCGCTCCATGCGCAGTGAAAACGCAATTGAGTTCTCTTTAGCTGCCTATGGAACATACGACCTAGGTGGCGGCGAGCAATCCAACGAGAATGGTAGAAGCTACGAATGGAATGCGCCATTGGGCTACGGAATCGAAGTTGAGGCAAGTTGGAAAGGGTGGACGGCAAGCTCCGGAGTGATGTATCACGATGAGGCAGCGACGTATAGTGCGAGCTCATTCTCCCTAGATACGAACCGCAGTGCCGCCTATTGGTATGAGGCAGATACACAACAAGTGACCATCATTGATTCTACATGGGTTATTCAAGGAATCAACCAGGGATATTGGCAGGTGGATACCACGGTTCGAAATGTAATCAACCACGAGTTGAATGAACGCCTTCAGTATTCTCAAACGACAACTACGTCACAAACGAATTACCGCTGGGCAGGATACCGCCTCTCAGCTCCTCTATTAGTTGGTAAGCGATGGGATATTGGCCGTTTTACGACGGGAATCCATGCTGGACCGGTTTTCACCTTCCGCAGTGCCACCCTCTTCACAAATGAATCTTTCCAAACGAATTACACGGAATTTGGAACGGATCTTCTTGTTAGAGCCGAGGTTGGATACAGGATTACGGATCATTTTGACCTGTTTGGTAGAGCTTCTTATCGCACGAATGCCACAGCCAACACACTATACGGCAAGGCCGCATGGAGTCAGGCTCAGATACCAGTGTCGTTTGGTATGCGCTATCGATTCTGAATGTTGAGGTGAACGATTTTCTACCTTTGGGGTTATCAGTAAAAACAATTCAATGAAATACCTGGTACCCATCTTTCTTGCTGCTACAGTAGCATGCTCGAATCAAAGTGAACAATCGACCCAGATTGCAGAGAATACCACCACAGAATCAACTCCAGAAACTCCAACTATGAGCTTTTACGATTTTGAGGTTACTGACCTCGAAGGCGAATCCTTCAATTTCGAATCACTCAAAGGGAAACGTGTCCTCATTGTAAACACAGCAAGTGAATGTGGCTATACGCCACAGTATGCGCAGCTTCAAGAGTTGTACGAAGAGTATGGTGGTGAATCCTTTACCATTGTTGGTTTCCCAGCCAATAACTTCGGCGGGCAAGAGCCTGGAAGTGATGCCGAAATCAGATCCTTCTGTAGCAAGAACTACGGTGTGTCTTTTCCAATGATGAGCAAGATCTCAGTGAAGGGTGACGACATGCACCAGGTGTATCAATGGCTTACTCAATCAGATATGAATGGAGTGAGCGATGCAACCGTTCAATGGAATTTCCACAAGTTTCTCATCGATGAAAACGGCAATTGGGTGGCATCCCATCCTTCTAGTGTAACTCCACTCGACGAAAAGATTACCTCATTCGCGAAAGGGGAGTAATCCTCGATGTTAGAACATCTATTTTAAAAAGAATTCCCACCTTTGCGGCTGGGAATTTTTTTATTCGAAGACATGAAGCTTGATATTCTCGCATTTGGCGCGCATCCCGACGATGTTGAACTCGGAGCTGGCGGCACGCTCGCAAAGGCAGTAGACCGTGGTAAGAAGGTTGGAATTGTCGACCTGACAAAAGGCGACCTCGGTACACGCGGTACGCCTGAGATTCGCCTTGTCGAAGCGCAGAATGCGGCAGCAGTTTTGGGTGTTCATGTTCGCGAGAATTTGGGATTCCGCGATGGCTTCTTCAAAAATGACGAAGAGCACCAACGAGAGGTCATTCGAATGATCCGAAAATACCGTCCAGAGGTTGTTATTTGTAATGCACCAAAGGACCGTCACCCCGATCACGGTAGAGCTTCAGAACTGGTTGTGGAAAGCAACTTCTACGCTGGGCTCAGAATGATTTCTACGCAAGAAAATGGCGAGGAGCAGGAAGCATGGAGGCCAAAAAAGGTGTACCACTACATTCAGTTTCTAGATCTTCCAGCAGATTTTAGTGTAGATGTAACTGGGTATGTGGAGAAGAAGATGGAATCTATCCACGCGCATGCTTCTCAGTTTTACGACCCCAATTCTGACGAACCAAAAACGGTCATCAGCTCCAAACAGTTCCACGATTCGATAACGGGACGAATGGTAGAGTGGGGCCGAATCATCGGAGTAGATCACGCCGAAGGGTTTATCGTTGACCGCACTATCGGGGTAAACGAAATCACCGACTTTATTTAATCACTTCGCGATACAACTCCTGCCATTGCGAGGCGATAACTTCTGGTAGGAAAGGTTCAATCTGCAACATGACTTGTTCTGCGGAAGGGTAGGGTGTTGCTTTTGCCTCGCGCATGGCGTGCAGCAAATCAATATCGTCATCTACATTCGTCCAGCGTACGAGTGAATCGCGCATGAAGGTTTCGGGTCCACCGCATTTCGTGCAGATAAGGTGCTTGCCCAGGGCTACCGCTTCTAGGCAGACTATGGAGAAGGTTTCACGTCGGCTGTTAACAATCATCGTATCGACAGCCGATAATTGACGGAGAGACTCTGCATGCTCGAATCTCCCAGCAAAGTGAACGGATTCATGTAGCCCGAACTCGGTGGCCAGTCCCTTGAGCTTTTCTTCATCTTTTCCACCTCCTACAATCGTAAGCTTCGAACCTGGAGATTCTTCGTAAAAGGTTCTGAAGGCTTTCAAAACTCCACTGATATTCTTGATTTTATCGTCTAAATCAGCCAGAACTCCGAAATGGGAAGCATCGTTCTTCGGTGTACTCATGGCGATGCCTTCCAAATCCACAGAATTTGAAATCACATGGACATCTTTACGTCCCGTGGTATGGATGATGGCATCTGCAAGGAATCCGCTTACTGCCGTTACGGCTTTCGCCTTTTTGATAAGCGCTGTAGAAAGTGACTTGGCGATGGCTCCTTTGGCGTCGAATCGTCCGTCGAGATAGCCAGACCAATGTTCGGTGAGAATGAATGGAATTCCCTGAGCTGCGGCATATTCAACGATAACCCACTGGTCGTTGTCGGCAATGTGAAGGTGAATCAAGTCGGGCTTTTCGCCTGCAAAGGCTTCATCGATAATTTTCCGAATGGAGGCCCATTTCCTGTTGACGTTTTGGATGCGCTTACCCTTGGGGAAGTACGCTCTCATCACCGGGATATCCTCTTCGCGGTCGAAAGTCCAATGATGCTCTTCATCGGTGCCCCAGTACAGGACAGCGTGTTGGGCGAAGGACTTACAAATTCGAATCTGTTGTTGAATAAACACGCCGTTTTGTGGATCCAGTGCGTTTGGATACCATTTGGCGAGATGCAGAATTTTCGGATTAGGCTTCAAGAGTCGGTTGGATTACACTGATCAGTCCATACATCACAACGAGTTGGATGATAAAGATAAGCGTTCCGAAGAGGAGTCGACGTGGCCCTTCATTTTTAAGCTTCCCGAATTGGATTTGCCAACCTATTGCAACCATGGCAATGGTCAAAAGGTACTTCTCAATATCGTGAAGAACCGAGGTGATGTTTGTGGGCAGAACTTCGATGTAGCCTACAACGGCGGTAAGAACAAAGAGCCATAAGAATGTGGGAATCAGCTTCAAACTCGGCTTATTGCCGTTTTTGCGTCCCACGGAGAGCGCAACAACAATGGCGATTGGAAGTAGCATGGATACTCTGAACAACTTGATGGTGGTAGCCCATAGACCAGTTTCGGGATTCACGGCCTCGCCCGCCGCAACGGCCTGTCCGAGTGCTTGAAGCGTTCCGCCGGTCATCAAAGCGCCAGGAATAGTATCCATATCCAATGCCAATACAATGGGAGGCACGGCGAACAGACCAATGATTCCGAGTATGTTTATTACGGCGATTCCCATCCCGGTAGACTTTGCGTCGGCCTTGGTAATTCCGGAAATAGCGGCGATGGCAGATGCGCCACACACGGCATTTCCTATACCGATGAGGAGGCCATCCTCTCGATTCAATTTGAAGAGGCGATAGAGAAGTAGGGCAGAGAAGATGGTTACTACCATAACCAACAAGACAATCAGAGCGCTATCCCACGGAGCTGAAGAGTTCAAGCTCTTGCCGGTAGGTATCCCCATGAGAATAATGGCATAGGCAAGAATTGTTTTCTCACCGAATTTAATACCGGGCTTCAGATTCTCGAGATCCGGATGAACCGCGAGATTTCCGCCTATCATCCCGAGGATTAATCCCCAAACAACCGGGCTCAATCCACCCACATAATTTCCCAGTGTGAGTGCGATTACACTGAGTAGTGTGATAAATGCTACACCGCGAACGTGCTTAATTTGAGGCTTCTCCATATTGAAGGCGAAGGTACACTGGAATTGCTCAATTATTTTGTGATATCGATTTGGAAGTACGTGTACATTTTGTTTTATATTTGCGCTCCCAAAATGGTGGTTGTAGCTCAGTTGGTTAGAGCGCTGGATTGTGGTTCCAGAGGTCGCCGGTTCGAACCCGGTCTTCCACCCAAAATCCTCTCAGTAGAAATACTGGGAGGATTTTTTTTTGCGGATATGTTTCGTGCTTATCGCTTTATGTAGTTGAAGACCAATCACTACCGCTATGCAACCTACGAAACTGGACAAACAATTGTTCCTTGAATTGATTCATGATTTTGAGAACCTGCGTCAGTGGGTTTACAAGGGAAACAAGCCTGCAATTATTCACTTCACCGCAGAATGGTGTGCTCCATGTAACGAAATGCGCGAGCGACTTCAGAAGTTGGCCGTAGAGTATAATGGAGCGGTTGAATTTTACGAAGTGAATGTAGATGAAGAAGAGGAACTCGCGATTGAATTTGGGATAGTAAACATTCCATCGGTATTGTTTATACCCGAGCATGGTGAGCCAATGATGCAACCTGGACCTGTCGCCGAACAGGTATTGAAGGGTGTTATCGATAAAGTATTACTTGAGCTTTTTAGATCCGCTGGTTGAGAGGAGACCTGAGAGATGAAGAGAGAGACGGCGGATGCCGCGCCTTCTGGAAATGGAGGCGCGGCTTTTTTCTTTAAAAGATAAAGGGATATCCCTTTAGCGTCATCTTGCGGTACTTCGGCTCATCAAACATGTACAGCTGCGCTGGCTTCTTGTTTTCAGAAGTTGGACTCGTCTTCTTTTCTAGATCAATAAGCATATCTGAGGATAGAATCTTACGTCTGAAATTCCGTTTGTCAAACGATTTGCCCAGGGCACATTCGTACAACACCTGTAGTTGGTTTAGAGTGAATTCTTTGGGCAGTAGACTGAATCCAATAGGGCGACGCTTCACTCGTCGCTTTAATCGCTCCTTGGCGAAATCAAGAATATCGTCGTGATCATACGCCAACGGGGGAGTGTCGTTCATTCCATGCCATGAATATCCCGACTTCTTCAAATGATTCTTCAGCTTGTTGTCCAACTTCGCCAAGCCATAGAACGCGATGTTCACCACCCTTCCTTCTGGATTGCGGTAGAGTTTCGCAAAGGCGTTGAGTTGTTCGAGGTACCAATCACTCACTCCGGTAATTTTTGTGATGAGTTCGCGTGCGGTTTGCTCCACATCATGGTTTGCCTTTACAATTACGCTGGGTAGTATGTGCGCTCCTTGGAAAGGCGGGTTTTGCTTTTCGCTTAACAACACATTTAAATTCTGGCCGTCGAAACCAAAGATTACAACACTGGTAGCTAGGGCGGCATGGTAGTCGGACTGTTGGATATCTACGCGCATGGCATTGGGGTGTGTGGTGTTAGTGTCAAAGTTACACAAAGTATTCCGCCTGGCGGCGGAAAAGGATCCGCCTACCGGCGGAAAGGATGCCTCCCTGTGGTCGGCAAAGGGATCCGCCTCCCGGCGGATAAGGATCGCGCTCCGCTGTCGCGGAGGCGAAAGGTCGACGCCTGCGGCGGTCGATAAGGCCTCGTTCCTCGGCAAGATGGGCCTGACCATTAGAATTAAGCTTTAGCCTCGGGTTTAACTTGAATTCAAGTACCACGGGGCTTTAGCCCGTGGTACCAAAAAGACTTCCTCCGAATGCTACATGGCTTTAGCCGGTGGTATCGGTAAGGCCCATCCAATTGCCACCGGGCTTTAGCCCGTGGCCCATTAAGCTTAGCTCCGCTGTCCAACTCTCGAATCGGCTTCACCTCTCGGGATTCCTCCTTCCAGTCGGAACCTCCAACCGTCCAACCCTCTAACCCTCCAACCCTCTAACCCTCTAAATCTCCAACTCCCGAATCGGCTTCGCCTCTCGGGATTCCTCCTTCCAGTCGGAACCTCCAACCGTCCAACCCTCTAACCCTCCAACCCTCTAACCCTCTAAATCTCCAACTCCCGAATCAGCTTCGCCTCTCGGGATTCCTCCTTTCAGTCGGAACCTCCAAAGAAAGCACAGGCTAAAGTCCAGAGCCAATTGACCTACAGGATAGAACTGACATCCGATTACCACGAGGCTATAGCCTGAGGATTCCAACATGTCAAAATCACAACTTTACTGCGTAAGTCAGAGCCTTCGTTTCTTCGCCTCAAGCCTCAAGCCTCAAGCCTCAAGCCTGTCGTCTGACGCTTCAAAAAAAAACCGCCCAACTCCACAGAGCCAGGCGGTTCAATATTTCGATAGCCCGGGGGCTATTGGGTACTTAGTTGCTAGCGGCAGCTACTTCTTCCAATTCGTATTCTGAAAGGTAGCGCTCAGCTTCAAGCGCAGCCATACAACCGGTGCCGGCTGCGGTAACAGCCTGACGATAGATTTTGTCTTGGGCATCGCCAGAAGCAAATACACCCGGTTTTACCGTGGTTGTTGTGCCTGGCTTTGTTTTCAAGTATCCTACTTCGTCCATCTCAAGCTGACCCTTGAAGATGTCGGTGTTTGGTTTGTGACCAATAGCTACGAAGAAACCTGTAGCTGGGATAACTTGCTCTTCGCCGGTTTCACGATTACGCACTCGCGCACCTTCAACAACGTTTTCACCCAAAACTTCAACGGTCTCGGTGTTCCACATCACTTCGATGTTCGGGTTGTTAAATACGCGGTGTTGCATCGCTTTAGAGGCGCGAAGTTCATCGCGACGAACAAGCATGGTTACTTTAGGGCAAAGCTTAGCAAGGTATGTAGCTTCCTCAGCGGCAGTGTCACCACCACCTACGATGATTACTTCCTGACCTTTGTAGAAGAAACCGTCACATACCGCACAACCAGAAACTCCGTGTCCAGATAAACGCTTCTCACTTTCAAGTCCGAGGTACTTAGCAGATGCACCCGTAGAAATAATCACAGAACGAGCCTGAATTTTCTTCGTTTGATCTACGGTTAGGGTATGGTAACCGCCTGGAGTGTCATTGAACTCAACCTCGGTAACGAGTCCGAAGCGCACGTCGGTTCCAAAACGTTCCGCTTGCTTTTTGAGGTCTTCCATCATGGCCGGACCATCAATTCCTTCTGGATAGCCAGGGAAGTTTTCTACCTCCGTAGTGGTAGTGAGCTGTCCACCTGGCTCCATTCCTGTGTACATAATCGGCTTAAGGTCTGCTCGCGCCGCGTAAATAGCTGCGGTATATCCAGCAGGACCACTACCAATAATCACACATTCATGTCTTTCGATATTATTGTCGCTCATGTCTCTAGTTTTGAGTCGTTTTTTGCTTTGTCAAAAGTAGGGCAAAGTTCATTGATGTTAACAATGACGTTATTGATTGTTTGGACTTACAGGGGATCCGCCTGGCGGCAGAAAGGATTCCGCCATTCGGCGGAAAAGGATCGACGCCTTCGGCGGTCGAAAGGAATCGCTCCGCCCTTCGGCGGAGGATAAGGCGCCTGCCTTCGGCACGCGCAAGGCGTCCTTCGGCCGCAAGGAATGACGCCTTCGGCGGTCAATAAGGCCTCGTTCCTCGGCAAGATAGGCCTAACCATTCGACATAAGCTTTAGCCTCGGGTTCAACTTGAATCCAAGTACCACAGGGCTTTAGCCCGTGGTACCAAAAAGACTTCCTCCAACTGCCACAGGGCTTTAGCCCGTGGTACGAAAAAAGCTTCCTCAAAATGCCTCCGGGACTTCAGCCCGAGATATCGAAAAGGATTCCTCCCTTCAGTCGGAACCTTCAACGCTCTCAAGACTTCAGACTTAGGACCCAGCTTTCGTTTCTTCGCCTCATGCCTCATGCCTCATGCCTCACGCCTTTCGCCTCTCGCCTTTCTCTCCATTTCTTTCCCTACCTTTATCTAAATCTCGCTCTCATGAAGAATCTACTATTCGCTTTTACTGTTCTCTGTAGTTTTAATGCCTTTGCCCAAGGAGATTCGTCTTCCGTGGGGTTGACCTTAAAAATGGCCACTGAAGAAATGATGCCGCCGTGGCAATGGGGCATGTGGAGCACGTTTACAGTTGATCGTGATACCACTATTGGAGGTCAAGTTTACAATGTGGTCGAGTACGACTCACTTGCCGAGTTCATGTTTGTCACAGATAGCCGCGGTTTCGGAACGGAGGGGACATTTTTCATGCGAAAAGATGCGAACGGAGTACTTTATGCACGATTTGATAGCGCCATGTGTAACGGAGCTGGAGTTTCATATAATTCTGATATCAAAGTCCTCGATTATTCCATGCAAGTAGGAGATACGATTCAGTATCGCAATCTCATATCTACCGTTACGGCAGTTGATACTTTTTATCGAAATGGACTTCCTTACCGAATCATTGAACTCGACAATGGTTTGGAAAGGTGGTATGAAGGATTTGGCAGCAATCGTACTGTACTCCGAAAATGGCTCGTGGAATTTGAACACAGAAGTCGTATTTACTGCGTTACGGATGTCAATGGAATTGTATTAGAACCATGGAAGTATTATGACTCCGTTTATACATGTGATTACAAGCTTAGCGAAACGGAAGTGGAATCACCTGTCGAGCCCAAGCTATTAGTCCAGAACGGCAACCTCATTCTCTCCGGATATTCAAAGGATGTATCCAAGGTCGTAATGTTCAACTCAGCTGGGCAAAAAGTTCAAGAATGGGATTTCCATGGCCATCAGAACATCGAGGATTTCCCAATGACTCTCAAAGATACCCACGCACCTGGACTTTACGTGGTTTATGTGTCTGGTTTGAAGAGTTTTAAGGTTTGGGTTGAGTAGGGTCGCGCTCCGCTGTCGCGGAGGCGAAAGGTCAACGCCTGCGGCGGTCGAAAGGTGCCTCCCTACGGTCGGCAAAGGAATCCGCCTACCGGCCGATAAGGCGCCTGCCTTCGGCATGCGCAAGGCGTCCTTCGGCCGCAAGGATTGACGCCTTCGGCGGTCAATAAGGCCTCGTTCCTCGGCAAGATAGGCCTGACCATTCGACATAAGCTATAGCCCCGGGTTCAACTTGAATCCAAGTACCACGTGGCTTTAGCCCGTGGTATCAGTAAGGGCCACTCCAAATGCCACAGGGCTTTAGCCCGTGGTACGAAAAAAGTTTCCTCAAAATGCCTCCGGGACTTCAGCCCGAGGTATCGGTAAGAGCCACTCCAATTACCACAGAGCTTTAGCCCGTGGCCCATTAGTCTTAGCTCCGCCGTCCAACTCCCGAATCGGCTTCGCCTCTCGGGATTCCTCCTTGCAGTCGGAACCTCCAATTCTAACTCTGCCGTCCGACCCTCTAACCCTCCAACCCTCTAAATCTCCAACTCCCGAATCGGCTTCGCCTCTCGGGATTCCTCCTTCCAGTCGGAACCTCCAATTCTAGCTCTGCCGTCCAACCCTCTAACCCTCTAACCCTCTAAATCTCCAACTCCCGAATCGGCTCCGCCTCTCGGGATTCCTCCTTGCAGTCGGAACCTCCAAAAATTTCTGCTCCCCTTTCCGTATTTTGTGTTACCCAAGCACAACCCAACACCACACCTTTGTATCTCAAATTTGAGAAGATGTCAGAAGAAGTTATCCGTATCAAGTCCATTTCACAAATGCACGAGCTCGTTGGAGCGCCCAAGCCTAATCATCCGCTCATCAGTGTGGTGCTAAATGAAGACATGGGTGAGTACAAGAGCATTCCTGCAGGTACAAGCCTTTCCATGAATCTCTATCAGATTTGGTTAAAAGGTGGTCATTGTGGTGTGCAATACGGTCGGAAGCATTACGATTTCGAAGAAGGAGTGATGACTTTCACCCCGCCCAATCAGGTGATGACAATGACGGAAGATACGGCCGTGGACGGTGATGGCGGATGGGGTATATTCTTTCATCCAGATTTAATTCGGACATCCCCTCTAGGTGAGAATATCGACGCATATTCTTTCTTCAATTATGAGTCGCACGAAGCTCTTCATCTTTCGGATAAAGAGAAAAAGACGCTGCGCGATTGTGTGGACAATATCATCGAGGAAATCACAGATAGAATCGATGATCACAGTCAACGTGTAATTGTTTCAAACCTCGAGCTTCTATTGAATTATTGTGCGCGTTATTACGACCGACAATTCAACACCAGAACTACAGCTCACAAAGCCATAGTTACTCAGGTTGATGCCATTCTCAAGAAGTACATTGATGAGGGCGAATTGTCCATGAATGGGCAACCTTCCGTGAACGTGTTGGCAGAACGCGTACATCTTTCAGCTAACTACCTGAGCGATCTCTTAAAAAAGGAAACCGGTCGCTCCGCCAAGGATCACATCAACGAGTTTCTCATTGGTCGAGCCAAACGAGCCCTTCTCACATCTCAAGATTCCATTAGCGAAATTGCCTACGAACTAGGCTTCAATTACCCGCATTACTTCAGCAGGCTGTTTAAGGCGAAAACGGGGTTGACGCCGAATGAGTTTAGGATGCAGAATTGAATGCGGGGATCGACGCCTTCGGCGGTCGAAAGGAATCCGCCTGGCGGCGGAAAGGTGCCTCCCTGCGGTCGGCAAGAATCGCTCCGCCCTTCGGCGGAGGATAAGGCGCTTGCCTTTGGCATGCGCAAGGCGTCCTTCGGCCGCAAGGATCGACGCCTGCGGCGGTCGATAAGGCCTCGTGCCTCGGCAAGTTAGCCTAACCATTCGAAATAGGATATAGCCTCGGGTTCAACTTGAATCCAATTACCACGGGGCTTTAGCCCGTGGTGCCCAAAAGGTTTCCTCCGAATGCCACGTGGCTTTAGCCCGTGGCCCATTAGTCTTAGCTCCGCCGTCCATCTCCCGAATCGGCTTCGCCTCTCGGGATTCCTCCTTTCAGTCGGAACCTCCATCTCCCGAATCGGCTTCACCTCTCGGGATTCCTCCTTGCAGTCGGAACCTCCAATTCTAGCTCTGCCGTCCAACCCTCTAAATCTCCAAAAGTCTATAAGTCTAATAGTCTAGAATATTATCGTAATATTGCGATGAATTTACACCGCCATGGGGACCTCGAAAACAGAACTATTTGAAAAAGAGCAGGTTGCGGTTGCTGAGCTGTGCAAGGCTCTCGCACATCCTGCACGAATTGCCATCCTAGAGTATTTGCTGAAAATTGAAGGGTGCGCCAACCGAGACCTTGTTGAGGAGGTTGGACTTGCCCAAGCAACGGTGAGTCAGCATTTGAGGGAACTGAAACGCGTACAGCTTGTACAAGGCACTGTTTCTGGAGCCTCTATGAATTATTGTGTCAATGTGGACGGCTGGAAAAAAGCCAAGACCCTCATAGATAACTTGCTTTCTCAAACACCAAAATCAATCAACAACTGCTAATGTTTTATCCGGAGATTAAAACAGCACTTGCGGAAATTTCAAGAATCACTATTGACGATAGCCGCAAAGAAAAACTTAAGGTTCTAGAAGATTACCTGCTGATGACGCTGAGAACCAGGAAGAAGTCGACCTTGAACTTTATTTGTACGCACAACAGCCGCAGAAGCCAATTTGCACAGGCTTGGTCCATGCTCATGGCCGAGCACTTTTCACTGAACATTGCTTCGTATTCTGGCGGCGTGGAAGAAACCGATTTTTATCCTTCGGTAGGAGATGCGCTTATGCGAGACGGTTTCAAAGTGACACCACATTCAGAGAATGGGGTTTCAATCCAATATCGCGAGGACGTGGAACCAGTGCACTTCTACAGCAAATTATATGATCAAGGAGATATTGCCGAACCACCTTTTGCGGCAACTATGACGTGTGCTGAGGCCGATGAGAATTGCCCATTCATCCCAGGGGCTGAAATCAGGATTCCACTGAATTACGAAGATCCAAAGGTGTCTGATGGCACCGACAGGGAGGCTGATGCCTATTTTGAGAGATCGCGCCAAATTGCTTCCGAACTATTCTACACTTTCTACCGCGTAAAGCAACAATTGTAATGGCTACCAAGAAACTAAGCACCCTCGACCGATTTCTTACCCTTTGGATTTTCGCCGCTATGGCATTGGGTGTCGGCATCGGATATTTCGTTCCATCGACACCCGATTTCATCAATCAATTCAGCTCAGGCTCAACTAACATTCCTATTGCGATTGGTCTCATATTGATGATGTATCCGCCGCTAGCCAAGGTAAACTACCGTGCGCTGCCCCGCGTTTTTCGCGACGTAAAGACACTCACACTTTCCCTGGTCCTCAACTGGGTCATCGGTCCGGTTTTGATGTTCAGCCTTGCATTGATTTTCTTGCGTGACCAGCCTGAGTATATGGTTGGACTCATTCTAATCGGATTGGCTCGATGCATTGCTATGGTAGTTGTGTGGAATGATCTCGCGGAAGGAAGCAGCGAATACGGCGCTGGGCTCGTCGCGCTCAATAGCATCTTCCAAGTCTTTGCCTACAGTTTCTACGCGTGGATTTTCATCACCATTCTTCCACCGTATTTCGGTGTGGAAGGCGCAATTGTCGACATTTCCATTGCTGATATAGCTGAGAGTGTCGCGCTTTATTTGGGACTTCCATTTGCCATGGGATTCTTATCTAGAATCATCCTCATAAAAGCAAAAGGGGAGGAGTGGTACACTCAGAAATTCATCCCTTTCATTTCTCCAATGACGCTCATCGCGTTGCTGTTCACCATTGTGGTTATGTTTTCCTTGAAAGGAGAATTGATTGTGGCTATTCCAATGGATGTCGTCGCCATCGCTATTCCTCTTCTGGTATACTTTGCTTTGATGTTCTTTATCGGTTTCTTTCTCAGCAAGGCCACGGGAGCCAAGTACGACAAAACCGCATCGATTGCATTCACAGCGGCCGGAAACAACTTTGAGCTAGCTATTGCCGTGGCTATTGCGGTATTTGGCTTGAACAGTGGGCAAGCTTTCGCCGGGGTGATAGGTCCTCTCGTTGAAGTTCCAGCCTTAATTCTTCTGGTAAGAGTTTCTTTCTGGCTCCGTTCAAGATGGAAAGCATAGTTACCTTTGCGGAATGAAGTACCGTCGATTGACAAAGGAGGAGTTCGAAGAGCTCCATGAGGAGTTTATCATGTTTTTGTCTGCCAACACCATTACTGGTGAAGATTGGAAGGTGATTGTATCCGAAACCCCGGAGAAAGCGGAAGAGTTGATGGATATGTTCAGCGATATTGCATTTGACAAGGTATTAGGTCAAAACGAATACGTTGAGCGCATCACGGAGACGGAGTTCATGAGTGCCCGATTTTCGGATGAAAGCGCCGAAATGATTCTCCTCAGATCAGTAAGTGGCCAGCCTTTGCCGACGAACTGGGAAGCAGCTGAAATGAAAAAAGCCTTGGATGACAAGGCTTTTGAACTCTTTACGGGAGTTAAGAAGTACAACTTGCTTCGCGAGCAAGAGATGTTTCAACTCATTCAGCAGGGAGCGTCTTTCTCAAAAGGGGAGAACTTCGCCAAGCTGAAGTCGCTACTCTAACTATTCTGTAGCATTTACGGTTTCAACACGTTCGATACTGCGCTGCTGTGGACGTTTGTTGGCTACAAACTCTTCCCAAGGAGTGGTGCGGAAGTGACCTTCGCCCATAAACTCGGCAATTAGCAGGAAGTTGGACGCTTCTTGAAATCCCGGTACAGCTTGGATGTAATTGAAGTTCTCATCGAAGAACACAACGGTAGGGTAGCTGAGCTTACCCTGGAGCATGGCGGCTGCCAACTCGTGATATCCTCTTCGTCCGCGTGGAACGTAGACAAACTTCTCGCCTTTGTATTCAACGGTATCTCTGCTCTCGCCATCGAACTTCACATTTAAGAAATGCTCGTTCATGTAGGCGGCAACGGCAGAATCGTGGAAAGTAACCGCATCCATGCGCTTACACCATCCACACCAGTCGGTGTAGACGTCGATAAAAACGGGACGATGGTCGCCGTTTTCTTGAGCTTCAACGGCCTCTTCAAAGGTCATCCATTGAATCTCTTCTTGTGCACTCAAACTCAGGGCTCCGAGAATGAATGCGGCAAACAACATAATCTTCTTCATGGGATAAAAATAAAAAAAGCAGAGCGCCAACTGTGTTAACGCTCTGCCAAGATTATCCTTACGGAAGGTAATATTTAGTGTGCATCTACCTCTGCTTCTTCTTCGCTCATTTCGCGTTCAGCTTCTTCAACTCCGTGAGTGAGTTTCTTAAGCTTCTTCAAGAATAAGATGAGGAGAATACTGAAGGCAATTGTAAAGATTGTGATGGAAATGAATGTTCTCAACTCACGCTCGTTTACAGCTTGGAACACAGCGATGTCACCACTGTAATTAGACACTTTAACTGAGTACTGATCTGTTGGAGAATCAGCATCTTCCAATGCCTTGAGTGCCTTTTGATCTGTTTCGTTCTCCAACTTAAAGTTCACTACTTGTGGAGAAGCAGCAGTTGCTTCATACTCTGTAAGAACTTCAGCCAGGCGAGGAGCCATGGTATCTTTCTCAATGTTGAAGAGATCTGTTACGTTTTCACCTTCGTGGAGAAGTACAATTTGACCGTTGTCCAAGTAAGCTTCGCCGTCGAAGTTCATGTTCAAGGCCTTTGTGATTACAGAATCTTCAACCCAGCCCGAAATCTGCGCATTTTCTGCAACAAGATTGATGTGAATTGGCTCAGACTGTGAAGCCTCACCAATGGCACCGGCAACTTTGTTTCCTAGTCCAGTCGCGGCAAAGTATACACCCATCATAATTGATACGTACTTCGCAGGGGCAAGTTTGGTGATGAAAGAAAGCGCAACAGGAGAGAGGCTCAATTCACCCAATGTGTGGAGTAGGTACGCCAAGATGATCCATACCAAGGCAGCTTCTCCCGTGGCGAGAACCTCGAGTGACGCTTTTGCCATAAACAAGAAACCAAGACCCATAATGATGGTACCAATGGCCATCTTGAATAGAGATGAGCTCTCCTTTCCTTTCTTCTTTCTAAACGCCCAGAAGTTGGCTACAATAGCACCAAAGATGATGATGAAGATGGCATTAACTGATTGGAATACAGAGGCAGGAATCTCCCAGCCCAAAACCATTCGGTTTACTTTCTCTTTCGTGTAGATGTTCATCAATCCACCCGCTTGCTCAAATGCTCCCCAGAATACAATTACTAGGATGAAGCTAAGTAAGAGAACCACGTAACGGTCTTTCTCAATTTGCGTGAGTTCGGTGTAAATCACCATCATCATTCCCACTACAAATGCGAGGAAGATGGTGAGCAAGCCATAGCCCACAGTTCCAGTAGCGGTAAGGCCAATTCCCAAGGCGATTAGAAGTCCTGTGACGAACATAGGAACCCCAGGCTTCATGAGCTTAGAGAAGAGTCGTCCGAGACTATCTTCATTCTTACCGTCGGCGCTCTTAACCGGAGCCTCTCCGACCCCAATCAAGTGTTTCTGCCCGAGCATGAATACAAGCTGACCTAGCAACATACCTACACCGGCCATACCGAAGCCCCAGTGCCATCCAATTTCTTCGCCTACATAACCAACCGCCAAGGCAGCTGCCGCGGCACCAATGTTAATGCCGATGTAGAAAATTGTAAATCCTTTATCTCTGCGGATGTCACCTTCTTTATACAATCCACCGACCATTGTCGAGATGTTTGGCTTCAAACCACCCACACCAAGTACAATGAGCAATAGACCTAGATAGAAGGCCCACATTTGTTCTACGGCCAAAATACCGTGACCAGCCACGAGAATTAAACCACCGTAGAGTACACTCTTTTTCTGACCAATTAATTTATCTGCTATGATACCGCCAGGGATGGACATCACGTACACGAGCATTGTGTACCATCCATAAAGCGCGAGTGCGTCGCCCTCAGCCCAGCCTAAACCTGCATTTTCTGCTGTTACTGATGCGGTGATGTACAATACCAAAATGGCACGCATACCGTAGTAAGAGAAGCGTTCCCACATCTCGGTGAAGAAGAGAACGTAGAGTCCCATCGGGTGTCCAAAGAGCTCTTTTCTCTTAATGTTCTGCGTATCGTTACTCATAGAACTGTTGTTAGATTAAATAGTCTAGGCTTTTCGAGAATCGCCAAATTAAAGATTTTCCTGAAGGAAACGAGTCATCTTCGTGTAGAGGTGATATCTCGTCATTCCTCCAAAGATGCTGTGGTTTTTATCAGGGTAAATGAACAAGTCAAACTGGACGTTCGCTTGTACAAGGGTTTCAACCATGCGCATCGTGTTCTGAACGTGCACGTTATCGTCGGCACTACCATGAACTAGCAAGTATGAACCGCGAATTTTTGATGCGTGATTGATCGGTGAGTTGTCGTCATAACCACTGGCATTCTCCTGTGGTGTACGCATGTATCTCTCCGTATAAATAGTGTCGTAAAATCTCCAATTTGTAACTGGTGCAACCGCAATCGCAGCCTTAAACACGTCAGCTCCCTGCGCCAAGCAGTTTGAGCTCATGTATCCACCATAGCTCCATCCCCAAATGCCGATTCTCGCAGCATCAATGTACTCCAATGAACCGAAGTATTTCGCGGCTTCAATCTGGTCAATCGTCTCGTAGTGTCCCAATTGCTGGTACGTGATTTTCTTGAATTCAGATCCACGAGCTCCCGTACCGCGGTTGTCTACACATGCCACTATGTATCCCAAGCTAGCTAGGTATTGATAATACATGCCGTTCAACGCGTCCCAGTTGTTTACTACTTGCTGTGAACCTGGACCTCCATACACGAACATCAACAATGGATATTCTTTGGTTGGATCAAAATCGTGAGGCTTAATCATCCATCCATTCAATTCGATGTCTTCTGAGGTAGTGAAGTCAAAGAATTCTTTCGGAACGTAGTGATAGTCTTCCATGCGGTCGATCAACGCTTGGTTGTCTTCCAATACACGCATTTGTGTGCCATCGGCCTCGTGCATGGTGTACATCGCAGGACGATCCACACTCTGGAAGGAGAGCATGTAATAACTCATGTCGGTGTTGAACTGAGCAGATGCCGAACCTTCGCCAGTGCTCAAGCTCTTCATTCCGCGGCCGTTCAAACGAATGCGGTACACCTCACGTTGCGATGGATGAACCGCCGCTGCCTGGAAGTACGCATACTTCGAATCCACCCCGTATAGTTCGAGTACGTCCCAATCACCATCCGTGATTTGTTGGATGTTCTCACCGTCGTCATCCACCATGTAAAGATGATTGTAACCGTCTCTTTCACTAGTGAATACAAGGTCGCCGTCTTCTGTGAATCGGAAGTTATCCGAAATTTCAACGTACGCTTCGTCGCTATCTGTGAGGAAGAGTTCAACCTCGTAGTCGTCCTCACAATCGATTTCCCAAAGGGCGAGTTCGTTTTGGTGACGATTCATGGTGAAAATGATAGCCTCATCTTCCGGATTCCACATGATGCGCGGAATGTATTCGTAGTCGAGGTCTTCTAAAACCTGAGTTGTTGTGCCAGCTGCAGCGTCATAAATGTGAGCGGTTACAACGGCGTTCTTTTCTCCAGCCTTTGGATACTTGAATACGTCCTGAGTAGGGTAGAGCTCATTGCCGTACACGTCCATCGAAAACTCCGGAACTTCACTTTCGTCGAAACGCAAGAAAGCGATGTACTGTGAGTTTGGCGACCACCAAAAGGCTTTGTCAAACGCAAATTCTTCTTCGTACACCCAATCGGTTGCACCGTTAATAATGGCATTAAACTCGCCGTCTTCAGTGATTTGAGTAACCGCTTGATCTTCTAAGTTGAGCATGTAGAGATCGTTCCCTTGCACGTAGCCCACTTTCATTCCGTCAGGCGAAAATGTAGCGTAGCGAATCTTGCCTTCACCCACTTTCACGATGGCTTTAGACTCAAGATTGTACACGTAGAAGTTGCCCTTAGTACTGTGACGATAGATAGATTCTACGTTTGCAGCAACAAGAACTTTCGTTTGGTCTTTGTTGAATGAATATTGAGAGAAGGGAACAGGTTCTCCGGCCGCTTCAGAAATGTCGTTCATGCTGAAAAGCGCACCAAGTGAATCTCCAGAGGAGAACTCAAATTGAGAAACGTAACGGTTGTTGTTTCCAGATTTGATCATTGTATAATGCTCGCCATCCGGCATGGATTGGTAAGCTTCGGGAGCTGATCCCCAGAATTTGAAACTCCAAACATCTTCGAGGGTGATGGTGTTTTGAGCCTGTGCGGATAATGTGAGAACGGCAGTGAATGCCAGAGATAATCGTATAACGTTCCGGTACATATACATTACTTTTGGAATGTTGTCGTCTTTGATAACGGCCGAAAATAAGCATTTCGAATGGACGGATGGGCTAGAATCACCACAGAAGACCTTACAGAACTCAAATTAATCGTCGGCGAAGACCATCTCCGATCCGATGAAGAGTCTCGCCATGAATACGGACATGACGAAACCGAGGATTTAGTGCATCCACCCGATGTCGTAGTATTTCCTGCATCCGTTGATGAAGTTTCTTCCATCTTGAAGTTCGCAAATGAGAGGTCGATACCCGTGACTGCTATCGGAGCTCGGACCGGACTTTCGGGCGGAGCTTTGAGCACGCATGGCGGAATTGCTCTGAGCATGAAACGTTTTGATTCTATCATCCAAATCGACGAACGCAATTTTCAAGCCACCGTGGAGCCAGGTGTAATCAACCAGGTTTTTCACCATGCCTGTAAGGCCGAAGGATTGTTCTATCCTCCCGATCCCAGCAGCTGGGGAAGCTGCACATTGGGCGGAAACCTGGCGTACAATGCAGGCGGCCCCAAGGCGGTGAAATACGGTGTTACCAATCAATATGTGTTGAATCTGGAAGTCGTACTCGCGTCTGGAGAAGTCATATGGACAGGTGCCAATGTGCTTAAGAATTCAACCGGATATAACCTTACACAACTCATGGTGGGAAGTGAGGGCACTTTAGGCATCATTACTAAAGTGGTTTTCAAACTTCTGCCGTATCCAAAGGAAGATCTCACATTGCTTGTTCCTTTTTCGTCTGCAGAGAATGCATGTGCAGCAGTATCAGCAATATTTCATGAAGGCGTTACCCCAGCGGGAATGGAATTCATGGAGCGCGATGCCATTGATTGGACACTCAAATATGTGGATGATGTGCAAGTTCCAACCGGAGAAGACATCGAAGCGCATTTGTTGATAGAACTTGATGGTAACGATGCCGATGTCTTGTTTAAGGACGCTGAGGTAATCGCAACGGTAGTAGAAAAATTCGGAGCTGGAGAGGTGCTCATTGCGGATAATCAAGCACAACGCGATGCACTTTGGAAACTGCGCAGAAGAGTAGGCGAGGCGGTAAAGAGCCACAGCATTTACAAGGAAGAAGACACAGTTGTTCCACGCGCTGAACTTCCAGTTTTGCTCAAAGGAGTTAAGGATATTGGTGCCAAATACGGATTCAAGTCGGTATGCTATGGCCATGCTGGCGATGGAAACCTACACGTAAATATTGTGAAAGGGGAGATGACAGATGAAGCCTGGAACACCGAATTGCCCAAGGGGATTCGTGAAATCTTTGAATTGGTGAAAGGTTTAGGTGGAACGATATCTGGCGAGCATGGAATTGGCTATGTGCAGAAGGACTACCTGGACATTGTTTTCAATGATGCTAACTTAGCTGCTCAGAAAGCCATCAAAAAGGCGCTTGATCCAAAAGGGATTTTGAATCCAGGGAAGATTTTTCCCGGCAGTTAAACGGTACAGCTCTCTCTATGCTAAAAGTGAATTCTATATTCGGATTTACCGAATACCCTAAGTGTTCTTTCACTCCAAACGACCGGTTGGAGGTGGAGGTGCATTACCCCTTTGTGGGATTATTGGATTCTGCTGATAGGAACAAGTTTTACAAGCGACTTTGCGCGCTCATGAAGAATGTCACCCTCCATGAAAAGGGAGTTGAGCTTACGCGTACTGATCGGATGTTGATAGCCGCTCCAGCCATAATTCTATCCTTTGGGTTTAAGCACTTTCACTGGGGAAGATTTAAGCACGTATTCGTGTATCCCGAGGCGTACAAGAACAAAAAGACGGGGAATTACCATCACGGTGAAACGAGCCCAATAGGCAGTGTGGTGGTGAGCTGGCGACGTGTAAAGGAGGGCTTAGATAATCCAGATGATGCATTGCACTTGCTGTACCACGAGTATGCGCACGCCTTGATGTTAAGTAGAAAAGGAAGATACACCCGAGAGGATCGTCAGTTTGTTCGCAGAATAAATCGACATCTCGAAGACTTCATGCGTTCACGTGAAATTCAAGACAGTAAACTCTTGAGGAAATATGCCTTCGCAAACCCCTGGGAGTTCTTCGCTTGTACCATAGAGGAGCTCATGGAACGCGCTGATTCTCTTAGAGATTACCATCCGAAGTACTATGCGTTTCTCATCAAGCTTTTGAATATGGAGAAGTATGAAGGTCTTCTACTGCAGCAAGCCTCTTGGTACCGGTAGAGCGTTCGAAAACTCACTTGTGATTTCAAGGCGTATGAATTGAAGTAAATTCATCCTTGGAATTCAATATCCTCTCTCACTATGAACAAGTTTCTTTCAGTCTGCTCTTTTGTATTACTGTTGCTTTTCTCGCTTCAGTCTTTTGGCACACATACGCATGTTGGTAGTGCGGCACTTACCTATGAATATGTGGGAAACAATAGGTTCGTGTTTACGTTGCAAACGGTATCGTTTTGTCCGCATGCCATGTCAAGTTATCCGATTCACTCAAGCGTCACGCTAACGGATGGAACGGTGCTTTCCTTGGACACCTCATTCTTCCTATCACCTGGATGCGCGATGCCATGCGGAGCCGATACCACGGGAAATCCTGAAGCAGTCTTGGCCATCTATAAATCAGGCCAGATTCTAGTAAGCAAACCACCCGCTGGAGGAACAACTTTCATCTTCGTTTCCACTGGACTGCGCCCTTCTGTTCCAACGAATGTCGGCTCAACAACTTCTTTGTATGTGACGGCAACCATGTATCCTGAAGGATATCCCAGATCTTCTGCTCAAGTGGATATAGCCTCCCAAGATGAGGCCTTTGAACCGAGTACGCCAATTACCATACGCATGCCTTCATTCTCTCTTCAAGGTGATAGTTTGCACAGAGAACTTGCCCCGTCACTCTTAAATACGGGCATGCCACACACCTACACGGGTTCTCTTTCGTTTCAAGCTCCTGTGGATGGATTTGTCAACTATGATAATCTCACTGGAGAATTAACATCATCCGGCCTGCCAGCCAATGTGTACAACTACATTGCTCAAAAAGTTCAGAGCTTTTCACCGTTCGGACTTAGTTCAAGCATTCATTGGGAGCGAGGTGCACGTGCATTTACTTCATATACCGCGCCGACCACCACCGCTCAATTAAAGGTGTCCCACGACCCTAGTTTACAAGTCACCTCGAATCCCGATTCCACTTTCATCACCTTGTATGTGAACAGAGGAGATACAGCTGAATTGGATTTCAACTTGTTTACTACCGTCGGAACTACCATCGAGTACGAACACACGATCTACGGCTCTAACGGGAGCGATGTTGATGTTTATACTAAGCCAGGGTTCGTAAACCCGTCACCCTTTATTCCGCAAATCAGATTTAGCATAGCATACCAACCGGATTCGACCTCACAGTCGATGAGTACCGTAATGCTCACCGCTCACGACAATGCTTGTCCAACGTTGCCTCATTATGTTCAGGTGAACCTCGTTACTTCCTCCATCCCAATGCCGGTGCCAGACACGGTTTACGGGTGTTTGAGTGGGGATGTTATTCTGAATACAAGTGTTTCTGGAGGCGATTGGGTGCCTAACGATTCTATTCAGAAGCTCGGTGCCACGACGTATAGACACACAGTAAACGGGTCGAAGTTGTTGATCTACTACGTAAATGGCGTGCCCGTGCAGTCTGCCTGGGTGATTGGGGCCAATCTGCCAAATCCTACTTTCGGGACGGTAAATGGTGGACCAGGGCTTACCAATGCGAACCAATTCCTCGGTGCCGATTGGTATTATTTCGATGTGCTTGTCGACAGTAATATCCTCGTCTTGCCATCTACCTCAGCATGGGGCAATTACCAACCTATGGCTTACACAGGTCAATGTGTGAAATGGGGTCCGCTTTCTGCTTATCAGCGACCTAATTCTGTCATTACACAATTCATGAAAGATAAGCTGGCCACAGCCTACGAAACCTTACCTGTTGGAACGCAAATTTCGTGGGAGGTTGAAAAGGATAGCCCAGGTAATCTCTGGCCACAATCCCTCATTTTCCCGGGTGCACATGGTGTTGGACAGTTTGCCATTGAGGTTGACAGTTCCGGGGTTGTGATTTACAGCGACACCACAGAAGCCTTCGGCCCGTATGCCAAGCGAATGACCTTTCCGCATGCCTACGAGGGAATAAACATGCTTTGGTCGAATGGAAGATCCTTCAAGTTTACAGCCACCGTCGTAGGTGGGGATATGGAAGTTCCTGTGGGCGATCTATACAGAAATGGAGAAGCTTATGGGGGATTCCTTCACAAGAACAACACCAACCTGCCTGATTCGTCGTGGTACTTCATGCCGTTTGTGCTCCAGACCTATTCGGGTGTTGGGGTTGACGAGTTCTCACGAGCTGAATGGAGCGTGTATCCGAATCCTGCATCAGATTTCTTGCAAGTCGAGGGAATCGATGAAATTCAGCACTTCACCATTATCAATCAGTTTGGACAGATTGTATTGAGTGGAGAAGTTTCAGATAAAGCGATTTCGTTGGCTGATCTTCCTGGCGGTATCTATTTCATTCAAATTGATGATCAGGTAGAGCGGTTTGTGAAGGTGAGAAATTGACCTAGCATTTCGCATACTCATCCGTCAGTGTACAACCGCATTTTTGAGTTAGTTTAGTTGTTAGATTTTACTGTTGGTATGAAAAGACTTTTAATTCTACTCGCTTTTGCCTTTCTATCGCTTTCGTCGTTTCATGGCAATGCGGCGCATACGATTGTTTCTGGAGGGTCCCTTACCTATGAATACGTAGGAAACAATCAATTTGTATTCACATTAAATGTCGTGAGTACATGTCCAGATGATTTCGCATCCTTCGTGTCTACAACCTCCATTTCAAATGGAACAATGGTACATCTGGATACTGTCTATTCACTAGAGTCGGGCTGCACATACCCTTGCGACACTTCTGCTCCTAGTTACAGTAACACTGTATTGTGTGTCTACAAGTCGAGTCCAACAACTATTCCCATGCCTGCAAATGGCGTAGAGGAGTTCTACTGGAGTGTAATTAGCAACTTTCGTCCTTTCGGCAGTGCCAACGTAGATACCCACGAAGAACAGATTTATTTCAGCGTGAAGATGTATGCAGCTGGATATCCAAGATCATCTGTTCAAGTGGAATACGTTGGAAGTGATTTTCATCCTTCAAATTCACGGGTGAATCTTCACATGCCTTTTTATTCCACAACGGGAGATAGCACCTATAGCTCTCTAACGTCAACTCTGAATGCGAACGGTACCACAAAAAATTACCTCGGTCATCTTTCTCCCAATTATCCGATTAACGGTTTTGTTAGTCATAACGGGAGCACAGGTGAAATTGTGGCAGATTCACTTGCTACAGGGACCTGGTATTACGTGGCTCAGAAAGTTCAAGGGATTTCAAATTTCGGTTTGACTTCAGAAGTTCTATGGGAAAGAGGTTATTACGCACCGGCTTTGTTTCCGACTACAATTGATACACCTGAAGTTTTTGTAAGTCACAATCCGAACCTACAATTGAGTTCGAATGCCGACTCTACAAACATTTCTTTATTTGTGGCTAGGGGTGATACTGGTCAAATTGATTTCAAATTGATTTCTTCTGTGGCTAATCCATTGGAGTATCGCTTTAGGGGTGTGCCTGCCGGTTCTTCTGATATGGCCATTGCGAATAAACCCGGCTATGTAAATCCTTCACCGGCTATTCCACAGATTAGTTTTGACTTCAGTTGGATGCCAGACAGCTCATCGCAATCTTACAGGACAGTAATTTTAACTGCTCATGATTTTTCCTGTCCGGGAGTACCTGTGGTCGTCACGCTTCATCTTTATACTAGTCCTCCCGATATCGAGATAGATACGGTCCTTGGGTGCTATGGTGGGATGGTTACACTCCCTGCGCCTTTAGTTCCAGATGGAGATTGGATGCCTGGCGATTCAGTTGCAAAAGTGTCTCCAACGACATTTACCACAACCTCTACTCAACCCAAATTGTATAGCTATTTCGTAAATGGTGTTCCAATTCAATCGGCATGGGTCATTGGGATAAATCCGCCACAACCTACTATCGGAAGCGTAAATGGTGGCCCAGGTCTAACGAATGCCAATCAATTCGAAGGTGCCGATTGGTACTACTTTGATGTATTGATTGACACGAATGTTCTGGCTTTGCCGTCTACAGCCGCGTGGGGGAATTATCAAGCCCAAGGGTATGTGGATCAATGCCGAAAATGGAGCCCTGTAGTGCCTTATCAACGTCCGAACTCCGTAATTCAGCAGTTTATTCAAGACACTTTAGCAAACGGCTTTGAAGTTTTGCCTACTGGAACACAGCTCACTTGGATGGTAGAAAAAGACAGTCCAGGAAACTTATGGCCGCAATCCCTGATTTTCCCAGGTGCAACAGGTGCTGGACAGTTCGTTGTAGAAGTTGATACATCGGGGACTTTAGTTTACAGCGACACATCCGAAGCCTTCGGTCCATACGCCAAGCGAATGACCTTCCCACATGCCTTTGAAGGATTTGAAATGCTTTGGTCTAACGGAAAAACGTTTGAGTTCACAGTGACTGTGATAGGTGGAGACATAGTAGTTCCAGTGGGGGATGAGTTTGTGAACCACGAGTACTTTGGGGGATTTAAGCATAAAGTCAGCTCCGGACTTCCAATTAACTCAGCTTATTTTATGCCATTTGTTATTCAAGCTTACTCAGGCATTGGAGTAGAGGAACTCTCAAATGCCGAATGGCGCGTATATCCCAACCCTGCTTCGGACTACTTACAAATAGAAGGGGCGGAGTACGGACAATCGTACGCGATTATCAATCAAGTTGGACAAACCGTGCAAAGCGGTGTGATTACCGAGCAGGCCATCTCGCTGAATGAATTGGCCGATGGTATTTACTTCATTCGAATAGGAGAGCAGACAGAGAAGTTCGTAGTTTCGAGACGTTAATCAGATTTCGTAAATTCAACGTGCTGTCTTAAGACTCACCTATGAATTACTTCCAGATATGGGGGATAGGGTTCATCTTAACTCTATCCCTTTCTCTTTCTGCGCAACAAGTGCCTGATACCGGGTATGTTGCACATTGGAATCACCCTCCATACGCGATGGGTGAAGGTCCGGTCGTGGGAGTCGATGGCGCTCATAACAACTTTCATAAACTCAATGCGGGTTTCCGCGCCTTCGGTAATGTGGCTGAGGCGGGTGGATTTAGAGTGGTATCGGTAGATGAGTCTTTCACCGAAGAGTCTTTGTCGGATCTTGACATACTTGTTATCGCCAATCCGCTTCACGCATCAAATCTGGGTAATTGGCAATTGCCCTGTCCCTCAGCGTTTACTGCGTTCGAAATTAAGGCGGTTGACCGATGGGTGAAAAACGGAGGTAGATTGATACTGATAGCCGACCATATGCCCTTTGGCGGAGCGGCATATGACCTTGGAATGAACTTCGGCATTGAGTGGGAGAATGGCTTCGCATCCATCGAATCGGGCGGTTTCGGAGATTTGTTCACTGATCATTTTGCCCCTTTTACAAACGCCGATTCTATCAATTCCATCCGAACGTTCACAGGCTCGGCTATGTCGTCGAACCGTGCAGATGTATACCCCATCATCATTCTAAGTGAAGGTACACTTAACCTACCAACGATTGCTTGGAATTTCGATTCGTTGAATACAGCTAAACCTCTTGCCGGTTATTATCAAGGCTGCTGGACCAGGGCCGAGAAGGGCATCGTGGTTTGCTTAGGTGAAGCTGCCGGACTTACCTCCCAACTTGTTGGACCAGAAGAATATCCTGTGGGGATAAGTACTCCGAGAGTAGGAGGGAACCTGGGATTTATTCAAGATATGCTCATCTCACTAGCTCCAGAGAACGACGATTTTATGGAAGCCCTCGGCTGGCTCCGTTACCGCGAGAAAACAACGAAAGTGGGCGACATTCCCTTCCGCTTTCAGGTGATTGATTGGCAACGCCAGCCTGATGGACACATCATGCTTTCCGGTGAAATTATTGGCTCGGCCGTTTCGTTCGAAGAGAATGAAGAGGATTACTTCGTAGTTGAGGTCGGTCCTATGGAATCTGATGATCCCAACTACGACGATCGCTTTTCTCGCTGGAGGCAAGTGTCCGAGTTCACTTTTAGCCGTGAGCCCATCGTTTATCCCGATTAGCAGAAGCTCACTCCCCTTAGAGGTGTCATGCCTCTACAACTTCGACTTTTTAGACCCTGAATTTTATATTGATGTTTAAGTACTTAAAACACTTCAAGCAGGATTTTCCTGCGAGTATAGTAGTATTCCTCGTCGCCCTACCGCTTTGTTTAGGCATTGCCGTTGCATCGGGCGCATCACCCTTCGCCGGAATTATCTCCGGAGTTATTGGTGGCATTGTCATTGGCTTTCTCAGCAAGTCGCACTTGAGCGTAAGTGGTCCAGCCGCGGGCTTGGTTACAATCGTCTATACCGCCATTCACGATTTAGGATATGAGACCTTTCTTCTAGCGGTCATGCTAGCGGGTGTTATTCAATTGCTGCTCGGGCTTGTTCGAGCGGGAATCATCGGTCACTTCTTTCCGTCATCTGTTATTAAAGGCATGCTTGCGGCAATCGGTTTAATACTGATCATGAAGCAAGTGCAGCACATGTTTGGATACGACGGCGACCCGATGGGAGAGTTCTCCTTCTTCCAACCAGATGGCTTCAACACCTTTACGGGCATGATTCGTCCGTTTCAAGAACCCGTGGTTATGGGCGCCATCATAGTTGGCTTCTTCTGTTTGGCCCTTATGATACTTTGGGCTCGACCAATGATTCAAAACCACAAAGTGCTCGGCAGAATTCCTAGTGCGGTCTTGGTCGTAATCGTTGGAGCGGTCATCAATTCAATCTTTGCAGCGGTTAACCCGGAGTTGGTTCTTGGTGGTTCTCACCTTGTGAATGTTCCGGAGTTTGACGGCTGGACGGATTTCACGGATAAGATCAAGACGCCAAATTTTGCTTCCCTGGGGAATTCTCAAGTGTATGTAGTGGCAATAACACTCGCTTTGGTGGCTTCACTAGAAACCTTGTTGAGTATTGAGGCGGTTGACAAAATGGACCCTCACAAGCGAAGAACTTCTCAGAATGCGGAGCTACGCGCTCAAGGGATTGGCAATACGCTGAGCGGACTTATTGGTGGACTTCCGATTACAGCTGTGATTGTGCGAAGTACGGCCAACTTGGAGTCGGGGGCACAGTCGAAGCTTTCGGCGGTATACCACGGTATTTTGTTGTTGATAGCGGTATTGGTTTTCCCTTACGTCATCAACCTGATTCCGATGGCATCTCTGGCAGCTATACTGATTATGGTGGGCTATAAGCTCACACGACCTTCGCTCTACAAGGAGCAGTTTAGATTGGGGTGGGATCGATTCGTGCCGTTCATTGTAACGATCACTGCCATTTTGATGACTGACCTACTCAAAGGTGTGGTTGTCGGCCTGGTAGTTGGAATCTTCTTCATCCTTCGTGCTAACTACAAGGTTACACTTCAGTCGGATCAAGAGAATGAAAAGGACGGAAAGCGGGATGTTCACATCAAGCTTTCGGAGCACGTTTCCTTCTTAAACAAGGCGAAACTTCAATTGCGACTCGATCAAATTCCGAATGGCAGCCATGTGATTATTGATGGCACGCATACGAAGGATATCGACTACGACGCGGTTGAAGTAATCTACAACTTCAGCGAGGTTGCTGAAGAGCGGCAAATCAACCTCGAATTGAGAGATATTCCTGAAATTGAATCGTATTACCGCAAATAAAAAAATCCCGCTTCTGGCGGGATTCTTTTTTTGATTTATTCGGAGCTTACTTGTCCTTCGGCGATCCTGGATTCGGACCATTGAGTTTTCCGATTTCGTTGGCTGCATGGAAGGAGGTGATCATGTTGTTGAGCATGTCTCCTGCTGCAGATGGCGTATTTGGAAGAAGTATCAAGCTGCTGTTGCTATTCTCACTCACCGCGCTCAAGGTGTCGTAGTGTTGTGTGATTACAATTAGGGCAGAGGCCTCTTGGCTGTTGATGCCAACTTTATTGAGCACTTCTACGGATTCTTCCAAACCGCGCGCAATTTCGCGACGCTGATCGGCGATACCTTGACCTTGCAGGCGCTTGCTTTCTGCTTCGGCGGCAGCCTTTGCTACGATTCTGATGCGTTCAGCTTCACCGTCGTATTCAGCCGCAACCTTCTCACGCTCGGCCGCGTTAATGCGGTTCATGGCCGCTTTTACCTGTTCGGCCGGGTCGATATCCGTCACAAGGGCCTTGATGATGTCATAACCGTACTCGTTCATCGCTTCTTGCAGCTCGCGCTTCACGGCAATCGCGATATCATCTTTCTTGATGAACACATCGTCGAGACGAAGGCGCGGCACCTCAGCACGAACCACGTCAAATACATAGGAAGTAATCTGATCGTGCGGAGATTGAAGCTTATAAAAGGCATTGTAGATGCTATCCTCAAGAATGAGATACTGAACAGAAACCTTCATTCGAATGAAAACGTCATCCTTGGTTTTGGTTTCTACAAGTACATCGAGTTGTTGAATTCGCAGGGAAACGCGACCGGCGATGCGATCGACAAATGGTATCCTGAATTGGAAACCAGGCCTACGAATGCTCTGAAACTTACCGAATCGTTCAACCAATGCGGCTTGTTGTTGCTTCACGATAAAGAAGCCAGAAAGAATGAGTAGTACGAGGAGCGCTCCAAGTACCATGTATACAGGATGGAATGGCATAGTTGGGGTTTATTTAGTTGTTGGGAATATAGGGAATATCCGGGTTTGGGACTTATAGACCTTTGGACAAATGGACCATTGGACTTATGGA
>NZ_WBVO01000015.1 GCF_008933115.1 Phaeocystidibacter luteus
TGAGGCTCTCCACCACGCACACCTCATTTTCTCTGCGAGAAACCTCTATGCACCTCGGGCTAAAGCCACGAGGCTAAGAGAATTATCCCCGCCAGCCGGCGGGGAATGGCGTACGGAAAACTCGGCATGAGCTAAAGCAACATGCCTGGAACCACGGCTTTATGAGGCAAGAGGCTGAAGGCGTCAGGATGAAAAACCGTTCGAGTTTCAAGCCCGGCACGCGCTAAAGCATCGTGCCTGTAGCTGGGCGAACCACGCACCCCGCGTTCTCTCTCCACCACGTTATTCCCTCATTTTCTCTGCGAGAAACCTCTATTCCCTCCATGAACCTCGGGCTAAAGCCACGAGGCTATTAAAATTATCCCCGCCAGCCGGCGGGGAATGGCGTTCGGATGATAATGCCCGGCACGCGCTAAAGCACCGTGCCTATTGCTAGGAATTCAAAGCAGCTATCAATTCCAGGACACAGGTGGCCGCTTCCCCGAACCCGGTTTGCGATTTTTACGAGTAGCGATGATTTTGATATTGCGATTTTGCAGCTTGCCCGCCAGCCGGCGGGTGGACCACGCCCGATGATCCACCACGAACATCTCGAACCCTCTGTGCCCTCCGTGTCTCTGTGTGAGGCTCTCCACCACGTTATTCCCTCATTTTCTCCGCGAGAAACTAAAAATCACTCTGAGTCCTCCGTGTCTCTGTGTGAGACATTCCTCCCGCTACTTCACTATCGACGTCTTATACAACACCTCTCCCTTCCAATTCACCGCCTGCACCAACATCTCTTCCGATGTCAATGTCACAATCATGAATCCAGTTTCCGATTTCGCGAATTGTGTCCCTTCACGCTCTCCCGTTGGGCGACATTCCGCGCCAGCGCCACTCACAAAGTGATGCGTTTTGTGACCCTCCGGCTTGATGTGCTGTAAGTCATGCTCGTGTCCGCAGAAGTATGCATCAACCTCATATTCATCAAAATAAGGTTCCACATGCGAACGAACATATGCCGGGTCGTCCTTACGCTTTCCTCCCGTGTACAAGGGATGATGACCCACAACAATCTTCCAGTTTTGGGTGGTTTGTGCAAGCACAGAATCGAGCCATGTAAGCTGTCGCGTTGAGTCCTGACCCCAAACGTTGCGGTACTTGGTCTCGGTGTAGTAGTCGTCTTCCAACGGACTAGTATCCATGAACACAAAGCGAACATCGCCGTCATCTTCAAGCTCCATGTCGGTAACCCAATAGCGGGCCGGCATAGTCCATCTTGCAGACTTAAGTGAGTAGTCGATTTGCGCTTGTGGATTCGTTCTGTAGTCGTGGTTGCCGAGCACCACATACCAAGGAGCCTGAAGAAAATTACCCGTGTATATATTTTCGAAGGATCCCTCCCAAAGCGGATCATCTACCGAAGCAACGCCGTTGTCGTAGAAATTGTCACCTGTCGAGATGATGAATTCCGGCTCGATCACAAATGCCGCCTGGTTCATCGTTTCCGCTAGGTCTTTTTGATGAAAATATCCTTGTCGCCCCCAATCGCCAATGACATAAAAACTGAGTCCGTCTTCAAGAGTCTCGAGGTCATTCAACGATTCAATTTGAAGGGTTGATGGATACGGATCGATGGCTACAGGGGCTGAACTTTGCTCTGTAGGTGCTGTACAGGCGGCCGCAATGGCCAAAAGTGAAATAGGAAGAATCTTCATGTCTATAAATGTAAAAAAGGCCGCCCCATTCCTAGAGCAGCCTTCATAGGTTGAAATGTCTATTAAAGGTCGAGCTTCACACCAAACTGGTAGCGCGCGTTGTAGTATTCCATTTGCATAGTTTGCTCCTGAATACCTTGGTAGTAACGCAACGGCTGGTTTGTGAGGTTTGTTGCTTCAGCAAAAATGCGCAAGTATGGAGTGATGGCGTATGACACGTTCACGTCCAAGAAAAGTTGCTCGTCGTAGTAGCGGTCAAAGAACGCTTCGTCGCCGTACTCGTCGATGTAATCATCGGCGTAGTTTACAGAAACACGAACTGTGAACGTCTCGTCGTTGTAGGCCAATGAACCGTTCAACATGTGGTTGGCAGTTCCCGGAAGTGGAAGTCCTTCTTCGCGACCATCAACACCGGTAGTTGAAGTTTCGGTGTAGGTATAGTTGGTGTAGATGCTCATCGCATTCCAGAACTTACCTGGGATGAAGTCGAGCTTTCTCTGCCATGCCAATTCAACACCAAAAACATCGGCAGTACCGCCATTTAATGGCTGAGTGAATACGTCGTAAACATTGCCGTTGTAAGCTACATCACGACGTTGAGAAGTGTAAATGAAGTCGTCGATTTGCTTGTAGAATACTCCGGCTGAAAGAATACCGATAGACTTGTAGTAGTACTCACCCATCAAGTCGAAGTTCGTCGCTAGTGCAGGGGTGAGGTTGGGGTTACCCAATTCGATTTCGTTGTCATCAACAATGATGAGCTCGTAAGGAGCGATATCGTAGTAGTTTGGACGAGCCAAGGTGTTTGTCCAAGCGGCACGAAGGATGAGGTTCGGCTGAACGTCGTACTTCAAGTGAATACCTGGTAGGAAGTTGTTGTAGTTCTGATCTCCCGTTGTTCCTTCTACCTCGTCGGTATCGTCGTTGTAACGGTTTCCTGTATAAGTGGTCTGAGTATTTTCCCAACGCAAACCTGCAATTACACGAAGCTTTGCACCGATCTTTTGGTCGATCATTGCGTAAGCAGCCGTGATGTTTTCGGTAGCGGTGTAGTTGGCTGGTGCGAATTCTTCGAAAAGCAATTCGCTATCGAAATTAGATCCGTTCAAGTTAAGGCGACCAAGCGCTTCTGGACTTGCGAAACGACCTGCCTGATACTTAGAGCCGGCAAGGAAATCTTCGTTTGTAACGTTAATCAAATCGATGTCATCCATAGTTCCGATTGAACCGTCGTTTGGCTCATACTCGTAGAAATCGTTTGCACGAAGCTTCTCTTTGTTGCGGTAGCGTCCACCGAATTGGAGTTCGCTGGCGTAGTCGCCATCGCTTAGTGGTAGCGTGAAATCAAGTCGGGCGTTTAGGTCGTTTTCTTCCGTAAACTGATACTCTTCAGTAAGCTCGTTCAATACCATGTTTGAACCTTGTGTTGCTCCTGGGTTTACAGCAGAGATAAGTGGGAAGCGCGGGTCGCTGAAGTCAGAACGAACGCTGATGAGTTCGGTGTTACCATCGTCGAATGCGTACTCGATGTAGCGCTCGTTACTGCGTTCTTCGGAAGCGCGTGCGCGAGTGACCATCCAGTTCATTTCGAGATTTCCGAAGAGGTGGTCACCACCAACTTGAACGTTCCACATGCGCTGGTCTTCCAAGCGGGCATTTTTGATACGATCGGAATCGATACCTCCTTTAGATTGACGCTCAACTTCGGCAAGTGAGATGCCGTTTGCATCGGGCTTTTCGATATCCTTCAAGCGATAGCGGTAGCGGTTTTCCCAATCGTCGCGCCAGTTGTAAATACCGCGAACGTATACAGTGTGACCTTCGGCTAATCTATAGTCGAGGTTGGTAGAGATGCTTCGGCGGGCGCGGCGAACGTAATACTGACGAATCTGTTGGTCGGTGATAAAACGATCTTGTTCGTTAGCGTCGTAATCCCATTCGAATTCTACGTTATCTGAGCCGTAATCCACATCATTATAAGAACCAGAAACGACGATGCCGAGGCGGTCGTTTGCCACGCGGTTCCCGTAAACGAAAGCTCCGGTATAAAGTGGTTGGTTGTTGAAGGCGGTGATACCTGAAGCACCGGTTACGGAAATACGTTGTCCGTTCGGGGCGGCACGAGTAACGAGGTTAACGGAACCTCCGATGGCGTCGGCATCCATATTTGGAGTTACGGCCTTGTTCACTTCGATAGTTTGAATCATATCGGCAGGGATAAGGTCCATTTGAATACGGCGGTTATCGCCTTCGGCGGAAGGAACGCGTTCACCGTTGATCATTACGCTGTTGAGTTGAGGTGCCATACCGCGGATGATGATATCGCGAGCTTCGCCTTGGTCATTTTGCATGGTGATTCCAGGAATACGACGCATGGCTTCACCGATGTTTGCATCGGGGAAACGACCTACTTGGTCGGAAGAAACGACGTTGGTAATGTTGCCGTTCGTGCGTTGGGTGTTGAGGGCTTTGGCCTGACCTCTAATAATGTTACCCGTAACAATAACTTCACCTAGTTCGTTGGAGGAAACGGTGAGCACAGTGGTTTGCGAAACGGTTTTTCCTTCTTCTACATTGATAGAAACGGACTGGTCGGTGTATCCGATGTAATGGATGGTGATAGTTTGAGATCCGACAGGAACTCCGGTGAGGACATACTGACCTTGGAGGTCGGTTACGGCCATCTTTCCGATTTCGGAAATCTCAACAGAGACGCCGGGTAGAGGCAGATTCTGTTCGTCATAAATATAACCTCTGATGTTCCCTGTTTGGGCGAGGGTCACCACAGAGAACAAGAGGAAAAGCGATGAGTAAAGATACTTCATGGTGGTTGAGAATTAGTTCAAAACCAAAACAACCACTCTGTGTTGACCCCTTCTTTAGCTTGAGGTTTCCTTTAAGTTAGAAACGGCATGAATCGAGGTTAGAAAAGTGTAAAAAGATGGGGGTTTGTGTTAAGTGCAAATGGTTTGTGTGAAGTGTTGAGGTGCACTATGGCGACTTCCACGAGATTGGGATGACAAATTCAGTTACTCGATGATATTCTTAAAGATCTTTCCATCTTTCATGATCAAAGCCAAATTGGATTCTGCATCCTGGAGAATGGTGATGTCTTCGAGTGGATTCCCATTAATCAGAAGTAAATCCGCATAAGCTCCCTCCTCAATGACTCCAATCTGTCCAGGATACGGATTTCGCTCCCCTGATAATTGAAGCAGTTCTGATGCCTTTGATGTTGCTTGATTCATGATTTCTGTAGGTGTGAACCATTCGGTGCGCAACTCGAACTCCCTATTGATGGTGGATAACTCCTCTAGACTCGTGATGATATCGGATCCAAAAACAATATTGACAAAGCCTATCTTCTTGGCAATAGTGAACATATTGTCGATTCCAGCATAGGCTTGGTCATGCTTCAACTTTTGATCATCTGTATAACCATTTGGATGATAGGTGTATACGATGACTTGCGGCGAGAGCCACATGTTGTACTCTTTCATGATTCTCATAGCGGCTTCGTCCACTAAGTTCCCATGCTCTATGCACTTCACTCCGTTTTCAGCTGCCCGGATAATACCGTCGCTGTTGTAAACGTGCGCCGTAACATACGTGCCCCAATCTTCCGCTGCTTCAACGGACGCTTGAATTTCATCAGCGGTGTATTGTGTCACATCTAGCGGGTCGGCATAGGACCCTGTGCCGCCTCCAACGCTAATTTTTATTTGCGAGGCTCCTCGTCTCAAGTTTTCACGAACTGCAATTAGCACTTCTTCTCGACCGTCTGCAATTTGAACTTGATTGTATTTCATGAAGATGCTTGGTTCATCTTCAACCAACTGAGATGGAAATGCATCGGTTCTGTGATCTGAGTGACCAGAAGTTTGAGAAATCATCGGGCCGGAAGGAAAAATTCTAGGTCCTTCAACAATGCCTTGGTCGATGGCTTTTTTCAAGGAGAAACAATTACCTCCTGCATCTCTAATAGTGGTGAATCCGCGGGATAAGTACATTTCAGCCGCCTGAGTAGATACATAGGCCCAGTAGTACTCATCGCTATTTGCTGCTACGCCAAAGGGCATTTGAAACATAATGTGGGCATGCATGTCAATAAAACCCGGAGTGAGGGTTCTACCTCCAGCATCAATTATGGTCGAATTAGAGTCTTGTGTGATAACAATACCCTCGGCAATCTGGACAATCTTATTCCCCTGAATTAGCACGTCCTTTCCTTCAACTAGGTTTTCGGACCCGTTAAAAATTTTTGCGTTTGTGATGAGAATCGTTTGTTCAGCTTCCTGGCCATGGCTGGTAAGGAATGAGAGAGACATCATAACAGCTGTGATGATGTTGAGATTTAGGGCTTTCATCTGGGTCTTTCTTTTGATTGCTTTGAACTGTCGTGATTTATAGACGCGCAGCAATTGGGTATATCAGTCTTTGAGAAGGCAAAAGTTATAGAATTACCAAGTAAAGTGCCTAGGTTTTCGGAATAATCGTACTTCGGTGAGTGACCTAGCGTTTACGGAAAAGCACGCTTAACTTCTCTCAAAATCGCACATGGGGATGCGTTGTATGGAGATCATGGAGCTACTTGTCCGACACAACCCTGAGGACCCGGAAGACAACGAATGGGATTGGAGGTAGTTGTGAATGATTCCATCAAAACAATGAAGGGTGCGCTTGTTTCACGTTCTTTGTTGCTTTCATTACTTAATCTCTCATGGTGTTCAAGAATCTATTCGTTTTATCTTTTGTACTCGTTTCATCTACTCTATTCTCACAAGGGAGGATAGATTATCCAGAGCTGGAATTATCATTTGTACCTGTTGAAGGTTGGGTTGAACTTGAAAGTGAAAGCTCGCGAGTTGTGTATCAAGGATTGGAGGCAGAGTCTTCTGGTGGCGGATACGTTGTCTTTCAAATCAATCAATTTCCTTCAACTGGTGACAAATTAGATGATTTATGGACCAACATTATTTCGGTTCAATATCCTCAAAGCTTTGATAGTTTTCGTGTCGTTGTCAACTTCTCCACAAGTATAGATTCGGTCCCTGCAAAATGGGGAGAGTTTAGATATGAGTTTGAAGGACAGGCATTTAGACTATTCTCAGGGATAATCATCAAGGAGGATAGGGTTTATAATGTTCTGTACATGACACAGGACTTGAGAAGTAGGAGCGAACTAAGATCCTTCCTTTCCGCATTCAATAGTATAAAGTTTGAGTGAGGCGTCATAGTGAATAGCTTTCACTATTTAGAGCTAGTCGGAGCTCCAGGATCATCTGGATAAACTCCCCGACGACTTTGTTTCCTTCAAATCCACTGCTCTTTTGAGAACGATTAGGGATTCTTACTTAGAAGCTCCTCCTTACAATCACAAATCATTGTCTGGATTGAAGCATCTTTTGTTAAGTCAATTTTAAACTCATTAACTTTGAAGTTGTAATCTCTTTCCTTTCTCGAATGAAGAATCTATTTCTCTCAATTGTGGCTTTGTTTGCCACTGCATCTATTTCAGCTCAAACCGTTACAAACCTGAATGATTCCGGTCCCGGATCTCTACGCGGTGAAATCCTTGCAGCTAGTCCAGGAGATGTGATATCACTGAGTCCAAGTCTGCTTGCCAATGGAAGCGATACACTCACACTGCAAAGTGATATTATCATCAACAAGGGATTGACCATTCAAGGCATTAACACAGCGACGGATACACTTTATATTAATGGAGGAAAACATACCAGACTATTCTATGTCGACATTACTGGCGGGTCAAACCGACACTTGAAATTCAAGAACCTAACTCTCATCAACGGTCGGGATACAGTAAGCACTAGTGATGGGCATGGAGGAGCTTTGTTAGTTCTGAATGCAGATAGCGTGACAATTGAAGATTGTCATTTTGAAGGGAACGAGAACAATAATGGTGGTGATGGAGGTGCTTGTCATATCACTGGAGCGCATGTCAAAATAGTTAGAAGCTCTTTTGTGAGAAATAGGATCTCTAACTGCACCTCAATTTGTCTAGGGGGAGGAGTATATATCTACCAGGGCTCTACTTTCATTGATTCCTCATCTTTCCGTGGACAAACGAGCGAATATGATGGAGCTGGATTGTTTGTTTGGGACAGTCCTTTACGATGTTTGAATTCTGAATTTATAAAGAACAGGAATTTGACAATCCATACGACCACGACGATAGGTGGAGCAATCTTTTCATGGGGAGAAAAGGTGTTTATTGATAAATGCATATTTAAGCAGAATGAAGCAGGAAGTACGGGCAGTGCGGTTGATGTCTGGAAAAGTGCTAATGACGTGTTGGACGGAGACAGTGTTACAAACTGCTTGTTTGAAGCCAACAGGATCATTAATAGCAGTTCGGCTGGAGGAACACTCACAGCTAATCGAATGTATGTCAGCGGGAGCTCCTTTATCAATAACATCTCAGCTTCTTCTGCAGCAGCGTTGTTTTGTAGAGATTGCGAATTAGTAAACTCTACTATTTCAGGAAACACGAGTACGAGCGATGGTGTCATTCTCGTCAAGGGTGATTGTTTATTGCAAAATGTTTCAATCGTTAACAACTCCGGAACGAATGGAGTAATTACCTACTCCTTGTTTAACTCACCAATTGATACTGTCACTATCAAAGGTTGTATCATTGCAGGAAATAGCAGCCCAGACGGAGTTCATAATGTTTATCTAGAATCGCAAGGTTACAACGTACTTTATGACTCCCCATCCTCCGCACAACCAACCGATATTGTAGGTGTAACCAGTGGCTTGAACATGGAACCACTCGCCATGAACGGTGGACTGTATCCCACCCACATTCCAATGGTAAACAGTCCAGCGTACAACGCTGGAGATTCAACCGATTTCTCCCCAGCTCAAAACGGACCTATCTTCGGACGTAGGGACATCGGCGCAGCAGAACGAGGGATAATCTCGTACGACACAACATTAGTCTGTGGTAACATTACTTGGTGGGGCAACAACTACAACATGCCTGGAACATACTCCGACACCGCCTACAATCCGAACTCAATCGATTCAGTTGGAGTTCTAGTGTTGTACAGTCAGGATACCTCCATTGAGAACCGAAATGCTACACTCGTTGCTCTCGAGCAATCGCAAGGAACCTCTTACCAATGGGTAGATTGTGCGAATGGCTACTCGCCTATTGCAGGAGCCACAGATTCAACCTTTCTTCCCACGGCGAATGGAAGTTATGCGGTTGTGCTAACAAACGGATCCTGCTCGGATACTTCTGATTGCATCAATTACAACGAGGTGGGCATCAAGGAACAGTCGACAACACCATTGTTGACTTTCTATCCGAATCCAACAAGCGGTAGCCTCACGCTGTATTCACCCAATGAACTTCCAAATCAACTTCAGGTTCTAGACCTATCAGGCAGAACCATCTCAACTATCAAAGTATCGAACAATGAAATTCAGCTTCCAGCTTTGACTGTGGGAATCTACCTCTTGAAATGGGAGTTTGAAGGAGGGGTTGTTCAGGTGGATAGGGTTGTTGTGGAGTGAGAAAATGACATCAAATATTAGCTAGGAAGTTTGGGTCTCATTTTCTCTGATTGTGAGAGGCAATGCTAAATGGAGAGGTTGTAACTATGTTAAGTAGGGATTAATTGCAGATAGGACGGTTGCATATAAAATTAAAGCGTCGCATCTTTGTGCATCTCTAAAATCTCTCGTTCTTATATATCTCAATCTCGTCGTCTCTCAATTCACAAACATTAATGAATTGTCGTTCACAGTGTTTACTGTTAACTCTTATTGACTCATGACCGCTATTGCCATGGTGTTTATGCAGTTCAATATAGACTAGGTTCAGGTCTAATATGTACACAGGGTTTTTAGGTGGATTTTACTAGTTGTAGTTCTAAAATCAAACCTATATGCATCGCTCTCGACTTCTACTACTCTCGTCGATTCTAATCGGAGCACATACCTTCGCTCAGAATGCACCAAATCCTGGTGGCGTTCAGGCTCCTACCACATGGATGGCCCAAGAAGATGCCTTATCGACCATTGGCAATTATCATTCGTTCAATCTAGAACAAGCGCTTGACGCATCGGAAATGGATGCGCTTTCATTGCAAGGAAGCAGCACTGTTTTTATGGTGATTCAGCCGAATGAGAATCCAAGCGGGACCTTGTTGTTTCATTTGGGTGATGTTGCAATTTTCGATGACCATGTTGAAATGCGTGGTGAGTCGATGTCAACCGAACTAAAAAAGGGAGAGCCGACACTGCTAACATATCAGATTCAGCGTCCCAGTCATTATGCGCTTCGAACGTCATCGAGTTATGATGTTCATTCATCTAGTGCTTTTGAGATTGGGGAGCTCATCATTTTCGATGGCATTTTATCACGCGAACAACTGCGCAAGGTGAACAGCTATCTGGCCTTGAAATACTCTGTTACTATCACAGAAAATGATAAAGCTCAGTGGCGTGATTACTGGACACCAGAGAACGGACATTATTGGGATACACGAATTGACAGACTCTACAAGGAACGCGTCATCGGGTTAGGTAGAAGTGATGCAGAGCGTTTTTATCAAACGCAAACGGTTACGACCAAAGGTGATGCACTTTGGTTGTCTTTGGGTTCAATTGCAGATGAAGGCACAATGCCCGCCTCAACAATTGATGATGAATCGTTTGTAATCTTTTCAGAGAAAGATTCAAAAGTAAGCACGGCTTCTTCGTGTCGAATCGAAGATGGCGTAGCACACCCACTTTCACAATGGAAGTTTCAGTTGCAGAACTGGTCAAGCGATGAATCGACACTCATCTTGCGTGTTAAATCAGTAGACCGCGTAGAGCTTAAAGATTCTCTTTTTCTATACGATGGCACCGTTGTACAATACCTGCCACTTGTTGGAATGACCGACGGTTTTTGGAAGTATGAAGTAGACTTATCGAACCTTCAGGATTTTCGTCATTATTTCTTCACTACGAATCCTCAAATGGAGTGCGAAGACGAGTCCATTGAAGTGATCGACAATCAAATTGTTGTCAATGAGCGCGGCATGTCTGCATGGGATGTTGAAGTTCAATCGCTTACAGATGGTTCAACGGTGTTAAACCGGGTGAATGGAAGTTCTACTAGTCGTTTTGCCACGGCTGGTCAGTATGTAGTATCCATATTAGACACCAATGGAAATTATCGGATGATGCAGGTAGTTTCAATTGGAGAAGAGTCTGTAGAAGACATCGCCTTATCAGGCCCTGAATTAAAGATCTATCCGAATCCGATTGAGCGTGGCCGAGAAGCCACGTTGGAAATCAATGATTTACCAGAAATGGAGGGTGACGTGAGCATTACAGTCACGGATGCCCGTGGTCGAATCATGTCACAATCGGAGCGTGAATACAGTCCGAACATCGTTCATCCAGTGCGTTTGAACATGCCAGGAATCTACACGGTGATTGTTCGACAGGGCAATTCGGCCTATTCACTCAAGCACATTGTGCGCACCTCAAACTAATACCTCGCTAAAGATTATCTCTCAAAGTCAAGCTTATGAAAGTTGATTTCATCTCTCGCTTAGCAGCTGTCACGCTGTGCTTCCTCTTTATGTCACCGGACTTGTTCGCTTTGTCGCGCACTTTGTCGTATGGGATACCACACATGGAGGAGCAAACGAATTATGCACACGTCCCTCAGCTTCCTCTCGAAGTTGAGAAACCAGAGAATATGGAGTTGCTCGCGGAAGCGGGGCACGCCTATTTGGGTGGACATACGAATGATCCGCATAACCGTCCAGAAGACGATGTATTCCAAGTTGAGCTCGATGTAGAAGAAACGAAATATGCTTATGCCTTCTTAAAGTATGAGGCCTTAGGATTGGCGAATCCAGAGGATTTGCCGAAGTCCATTAATGGTAGCGAGGCCTATGGATCTCAAGAACTTGACATTGCTCCAGATTGGAAGGAAGCACGTGTGCGTATCGAGATGGACGACTTGCGTTCGGGTGTGAATAGCATTCGATTCATGTTGCCAGAGGGATTGCATTTCCCAGTGGAGGTTCGCAATGTTTCCTTGGAGTTGCAGGAAGAGAATCCAGAGCGAGTTCTTGTTCAAGACGACATTGTTCGTCGTCCGGCCAACAGCATTGACTTTGAGGTGTTGACTGAGAACGTTCGCTTACGAGGATATAAAGTATCACAAGCGGAAGCGGCGAGTATTCCGCGACACATTGTGAACGTAACTCGCCGTTCGTATGCGTATCACCTTGACGGAAGCGAGAGTCAGGGGTACCACATTGCGATTGGGGTGGATGCATCGAAGGTGCGATCTCAAAGTGAAATGAATGAGGTGCAGGTTTTCTACTTCGATGACCTGTCAAAGAGTTGGAAATCTGCCCACGTGATGAAAGTTGATCATGCTAACCTTCGCGTAGAGGCGATGGTTCCAGGTGAGACAGATTATTTCGCAGGTTTGATTCAGACGCCTGAAATGCCAGAAGCGGGTGCATTTGTTCCAACCAATATCTCGGATATTGAGCCAGCCAATCCTGCTACAGGAATGCGCCTGATTCAAGCTCCAACCGCAAACAGACAAGGATCAGCCAATATTTCATACCCACTTTGGGTACCTCAAGGCAGGAATGGGATGACTCCTCAACTCGCTCTTAACTATAGTTCAGACGGTTCAAGTGGCTGGTGTGGGCTCGGTTGGAGTATTTCTGTTCCTTCCATTTCGGTTGACACTAGATTGGGGGTTCCACGCTTCGACGAGAATCAAGAAACGGAAGGCTACGTGTACAATGGCCAAGAGTTGTTTTTGGAAGGTGGAAGAAGGCCTAATCGCGCTGACAATGGCGGGAATAGTATGTTGAGACAGTCAAATTCGACCAATGGAATCCGCTTCTTCACACGCACAGTCTCCTCTTATTCTGAAATAGTTCGTCATGGAGCAAACCCTGATGAATATTATTGGATTGTGACAGATTCGGACAACAAGAAGTTTTATTACGGCACATATAACGGCTCCGTGGTTTCTTCAAATGGAGTTCTAGCCTCTAACGAAGGTGTTTCTACGTGGTATTTAACGAAAGTTGAAGATAAGTGGGGGAATACAATGACCTATGAGTATGAACAAACGCCTCATTCGTCTAGTTCAACAGATTTGAAGTCTGATGGGATTTCAATGACGCTTTCGAAGATTACCTATACGGGCTACGCGGAAGATGCTGGAGCATATACAGTTCACTTTATTACTTCAACGAACAGGGTAGACACGAGGATTTCTATGAATCAAGGCTTAAAAGTTGTTGACGATAAGAGACTCGATCGTGTTGAAGTCAAATATAATGGAACAGACGTTGTCCACTATCACCTGAGATACAATCAAGATTATACCAAGGACCCAGTAGGAACTATCCCTGAATCAGATAGATTTTTTAAAACGCTTCTCACGGAAGTGGCCGAGCAACGTGATTTTACCGCAGGAGGTGTAGATTTCTATTCACATAAATTCGATTATCATAAAGGAACGTATGGTTTCAATTCTACTGAAGATTATATTCTAGAAACTAACCTGTCCGCGCCATGGTTGAACAATGCTCCGGAGTGGGCGCAGGAAATTCTTTCACCTATTACCTCTTATGTAGTTCCATCAGGAATTAATACGTCATTGACAGGAGGAATCTCGGGATCAGGCTCTGTGGGCTTAGGATTTCAATTGTTCCCAATTCCGAACAAAACCTCAACACTCTCCGCCAAATTTGGATTTTCTGGGGGGAACACTTGGTCGACAAGGATGTTTCAAGACGTTTCTGGTGATGGGTTACCCGATCTTATTTACAAAGGAAGAGATGGGTTTAACTACCGTGCATTAAATCGTAGGAGTGACGGTAGCTATTATTTCGGCAATAGAAATGACATTGAAGCGGAGCACCTTCAGAAATTCTCACAGCGAGGTGTTAATGTCTCTTTAGATTTTGTGGCAGAGGCTAATTTGCTTTACTACGGAAGTAATTGGAGTTGGTCCAGCAACGAAACAAAAGTTTCGATGACGGATTATAACGGTGATGGTGTTCTTGATCTCATTACAAAAACCGGAGGTGATTATCGAGTTAAATTCGGTCAACTTCAATCAAATGGGGACTTAACTTTTGCTTATTCAAGTGAGTCAACGCATAACCCTGTCTTAAAAGCGTCTGATGTAACGTTACCGGATTTTGAAGGTGTACCAACGAAAGCATTCGAGACCGTTAGAGTATGGGAGGCTTCCGTGGCTGGGACCATCCAGATCAGAGGTGCGGCAAGTATTTATGGTCAGAACTCTGGAGAGGTTCGGGTCGCCGTTCAAAAGAATGGCCAGTTTATTTATCCTGGTAATACTTTTGGCTCGAACGGAGCGATTGCATTTAAGACTGTTACACCTACCTCACCACAAGTCATGAGTTATGATATAGTGGTACAAAAGGGTGATCAGATTTTCTTTAGAATTCAAGCTGGAGAAGATGGTCAGCAAGATTTCGTTCAATGGAATCCAGTAGTAAAGTATACCTCTTCGAATCATGTAGATGGGAATGGAACCCAGTTTTGGTTGAGCTCATATAATGCAGGATTTCTATTAAGTGGTCGAGAACCAGTATGGTTTAACGGGGGTGATCAAGTGAAGGTGATTCCTGGTGTTCAAACACTGAATGCTGCTCTAGGGGATGAGCTTCAGTTGAAAATTGAATTGTACAACGAAGAGGGGAAGATTACGGAATACATTCAACAAGTGAATGCGGGATCGACAAGCATAGGGACCTCATTCAACTCAGCTCCATTCATCAATGCATATCATTCATTCAACGGCTCATTCGGAATCAATTCGTCCGATAAATTGTACATGGTTTTCAGTGCTTGGTCCACATCAACAGTTGATTGGAAGAGAATCAAGTGGAGACCCGAGATTCATGTCTTGGATGTATGTGCAGATTATCCGGATAGAAGCTATCCAGTTGTGGATATTCAAACGTATAACAGGATTAAGACATTGAATGGGCCTGTTGGCTTCTCACTTCCTTCCAATGACTATGAAGTATCAGTTGAATTGGATGATTACACGGCGTCCTCTCAACAGACTGAATTAGAGAATATTTTTGATGAGTTAAAGACCGACTACAGAGAGCTGGTTTACATGACTGTGAAAAGTGGTGGCACGGCAATCTCACACAAAGCGGTATCCTTTGAATACTACCATCAAGGGACGCATATTGTGAGATGGTATGACCTGAATCCTGATTTGTCAAAGAAGAACCAACTGTCTAACGAAACGTTTAACGGAAGTTCATCAGCCACATTTAATAGTGGTGATGTTCAGAACGGTGAAATCTGGATTGAATTCCATGGGAAAGGACCTTTTGCCGATGGAATAACGGATTATTTAAATCAACATGTCCGCTCCATCGGAGCATACTCCATGGAACGAGAGTATTTCTCTTTGGAGGGTAGTGTGAATATTTATTATCGCGGAATAGACAACCTACAATCCCAATATAAATATTGGGGGCAATTCGGTTGGGGAACTCCAGATGGAGAGGAAAATGTAGCAATTCAGCCAAGTGAGTTAATTACTCCAGCCATGGAGGAGCTAGAAAATGGGGCTGACTTTAACGACGAATCCTATTTAGCCAATACCACCGCAAACTTAGATCCGATGGATATGAAGTTTGTTCCAATGTTCGCTGCAAGAGGTGAGAAACATACCAATTTGAGAAGTTATCAAATCGACTATGCAAAATCTGGACAGACATGGACGTATAGCCTGCTAGATAGATGGAGTGTAATGGGATCTCATATTAGTGTCTTTGATGCATACGGAATGAGCTTTCCAGGTATTTATGGCGAATCAGAAGATGAAGCTGACGATTTCACTGTGCCGGGCGGGCTGGATCCTACATATACAGCTTTTGCAATGCCGAATCGAACGAAGTCATATTCGAAAGCAGAAAACGGCCCCGGAGGAGGATTCGTGAACACATCAACAGTCGTGAACGACCCATCAAAGTACTTCTCAAGGACAGTTGGATACTTCGGTGATTTGAATGGAGATGGTTTTCCAGATGTTGTTTCTGAGAATACTAATGGGAGTATTGATGTCCAGTATACGAATCCAACAGGCGGACATGTCAGTTCCAAAAATCTTACATCGATATCTGAACTCAATAAGTCGAATTCGGATAATTCAACTATAGCACCAAATGGAACGTTCATTAACAATATTCCCAAATTTGAAGAATTGAACCTTCCAAACGCATCCGTGAGTTTTGGTAGTAGCTTTACTTTGAATAGCCTAGCTGACATAAATGGTGATGGTCTACCTGATCAAACCATTGATGGAGTGGGAATTTCACTAAACTCAGGTTACGACTTTGATGCTCCAATTAACGCACCTTATGCTAAGTCAATAGCAAATAATTCTTCCTTTAGTTTTGGTGTTTCAAGTGCCTTAAAGGATATGTTTGAGGTTGTTCCAACTTGGGCCAAAAGCTTTTCAGCGGGAATCAATGTCAATTTTGTGGGCAACGATGCCAACACTTTCTACATGGATTTTAATGGCGATGGATTGCAAGACAGAATGGTCTTAGGTCAAAATAACTCAGCAAATCTGTTTATCAATACGGGTACAACATATCAATTGTATAATGCTGTCACCACTCAAGAAAGCTACAACCTTAGCCGAGGGATGGGTTTTTCTGGAAACCTTACAGGAAACTATGCTTTTTCGATACCATTTGGTCCCAAGATATCAGTAGGAGGAAGTGTTAATGGTAATCTTTCTGTTAATCGTGTTAGAACGAGCTTTGTTGACATGAACGGGGATGGCGACATGGACTTTATTCATAGCCTTGATAATGGGAACATGGCTGTGTATCTAGCCAAATCAGAAAAAGCTAACCTACTGAATACTGTAACCAATCCACTAGGGGGTACAATCTCAATAGATTATGAGCTTATTGGTAATAAAGTAGGTTACTATGATGCTGAAGTGAAAACGCATGTCTCAAACGACGATGTAGAGAAAGTGATTTGGGACATGCCTACAGCCAAGTGGGTGATGTCCGAAGTGACGGTTGATGATGGTTTTGATCTCATTAGCTCAGGATCAGCTGATGTAGATGGTACTGATGAGTATGTGACGAAATTCGCTTACGACGGAGGAATTAAGAATAGAAGGGAAAAGAATTTTGTCGGGTTCACCAGATTTGCCATTATACACCCTGATCAATTGGAAGGTGGGCAATATTATTTGAGTAATCCAAGTCCGAGTTACGGTATAGCTGCAAGGCGATTACCTGAAGAAATAGACCCTTCAATCGAGAATCAAGGAGGCGTATTAACGGAAATTAAACTTTTAGAAGTTAATATTCTGAATGTTGAAGTATTTAGCTCTCCAAATAGCCTTGAGCCACATGATATTCTCGAATGGACTTTTACCCAGAATTTGAAAGTAAAATCGCTCCAACTCCATAGGCACTATTGGGAAGAAACGTTTAGACAAGATCCGAATGATCCGATTGTTTGGTTGTTTGAACACATCGAACTAATCTCTGAGAATTCATATGATTACGAGTACCGTCAAGTAGACATCGCTTCTGGCTCACCTACAGCGGGTCAAGTCAAGCTTCAATCAAGCTCTCCTGTAGTTATTGAAGACCTGAGCACTTTAGGCGAAACTTCTTCGATTTTTCCAGCAGTTATATCTACCGAGGATGTGAGTTTCCCAGATATAAGTGAACGAACTAAGTATTTAGCTCACAAGTACGAGATTGAATACGATGAATACTTCAATGTTATTCGATACAAGGATTTTGGTGAGAGTCAACCAGGGGCAATTTCGAAAGTTCAAGTTGGTACTTACTCGTACTATGAGTATGAGTATAAATCACAACAGAATAGCTGTGATGAAATAGTGAACTTTGAAATATTGGAAGGTGCCGAGTATGCTCCTTTTGTTGGGTTGGTTGTTGAGAGTAATACTCCAGGATTCGACCCAGCCGTGGCGTGGTATATTCCAGAGCCAATTTCTGGATGTTTCGACCCTGCAGAGGTTCCTTATCCAAACAGTTTCTGTGTAGGCGAAGGCGATGATATTGAATTCACCACCGTCCATCGAAAACAAGTTCTTCGCGAAGTGCCAATTTATGAGTACAACTATGCAACAGTTTATACAGGTGCTCTCATAGCTGAAATGGAATACTTCGACCCTACAAACGCTAATGGCAGAACTTCAGCTTTAAGAGAGCATAAAATTTACGAGGGTTCTACTGCTGGCAACCCGATTCGTCATTCTGAGGTCGCTAGCCTTTGGAGCAATGGGGCAATAACTAATGCAGCTCCTTCAGAACTGCGTCAGTACTATGGGACCGGCACCAGTGACTATTCGGTTACAGATTTGGAGTATGATGAATACGGAAATGTCGATAAAATCACAGGCCCGCCAAATACAGATGGAGTCAGAGCACACAGAGTATTTAATTATGACTCTGGGCTAAATCAGTTCGTAACAAGTGTTCAAAATCACATAGGTGAGACCGTTTGTAACGTCTATGACTTTGGACCACAGCAACTACTGCAAACAACGGGGCCGAATGGACACCCTATTCGGTATGCATATGATGAAAATGACAGATTAGCACAAGTATGGGCGCCACGCGAGTTATATGACGGCACCCAAGGTCCGACCGTCTCATTCGAGTATTATCCATACGGAAAATCAGGATCAAGTGTCACAAACCCAGCACCTGTTGCGATCACTTATCATAACACTGGGAATTCTGGGACAACTGTTGAGTTCAGGGATGAGTCGAATTTGGATGAGTATTGTTCGACTTTACACGCGATTCCTAGTTCTACAATGGCCAATTCTGTCGGTACTGCAACTTTTGTTGATGGATTGGATCGTCCTATGCAGGTTAAAACCGAGGTGGATGTTACCAACTCATTCGGTGGTTCATCTGAGCGACTTAGAGTATCTGGAATTGTAGAGTATGATAGGTTTGGTCATGTCGTGGCTACACGACAAGACTTCCTCTCAAATGAAACGCCCGTCGATTTGGGTAACTTTATCTGGGACGTAAGTTCGAGTGTTTCTCCTGTAATTGGAACTTCCACTCATGACTACGCCGGCCGTAAGCAAACAGAAGATGTCGCATGGTCAGGTACAGGAACTTCAACACCAGATATGACTACAATTACCTATGGGTACTATTGGGCCTCCGATTTGGGATACACGGAATACTCTGGTAAGGATTACTTTGCTCAAGAAGTTTCTCAAGATGGAACAAGTCAAATTAGCTACAGTGATTCTAGAGGTAATGGAATCGCAACTAAAACGGATGATGGGACGAACCATATCCTAACACAATTTGACTTTGATAATCTTGGCCAACTATTGAAGGTCGTAACTCCAATGTCTCAGACTGGAGCTCCAATTGAAGTGGACTACGTCTATGATATGTTCGGTAGAGTCTTGTCGGAAGATCATCCTGATAGAGGCTTGTCAACAACAACTTATGACAAGGCAAGCAATATTCTTATCACCACGACACCTGAAGGACGTATTGAATATGAGTTTGATCAATATGGCCGAATCGAGAAAAAATTGTTCAAGGAAACGGTCGCTCCTTACGATCCATCAATCTCCTCGGGACTATACGATGTGCTTTATGAATATGGGGCCGCGGATGGAAGTGACAGCAGAAATGGTGTTGGAAGATTAATTCGTGCGACTCAGGGCTCAACGTCCAATCCAGTATTGGTGGAAGACTTTAAATATGATGAATTGGGCAACACCACTTGGAATAAGAGAGAATTCAATATTCCTAAAAATGGCGCTGAGACGTTTATCACTCAGAGTTTCTATGATTCTTTCGGCAGGGTGTTGAAGTTGAAATACCCAGATGATGAGTATGTGAATTATAGCTACTCTAACCTCGGAAGTCTTCGAAGTATTACGACCAATTTCGCCTCGATGCCAAGTGAGTCAATTATTGATATGATTCACTATGACGGCTTTGATAACATTACAAGGATTGAATATGGAAACGGTACGAGCACAGACTTTGAGTACCACGAATTCACTCGATCACTGATGATGAATAAGACTGAAGCCAAGGCAAGTAGTGGAACCTTCGCTCAAGTGCACCAAAAAGAATTCACATATAATTCTCGTGGATTAATCACCTCTGTTGATGCTGAGGTTGATGAGATGATGTTTGGAGCGTCGAAAACTCAAGTCTATACATTTGATTTTTCGTACGATGACTTCAATAGACTTACTCAGGCAGATCTCACGGATAAGACTAATTCTACTCATTATTCCGCGTATAGTGTTGGAACAAACTTCGATGCGGCGGGTAGAATCACCTCAAAATCTTCTGCTGTATTAAATCCAGGGAATTCGGATTTGGTTGCCACAGGCACTGGGATGGACTACACAAGGACTTATACTTACAGTGCTGGAAGTCATCAGTTGTCTAACTTGACAGATCCAAATAACGTGGCCTGGCATCAGAATCTACAGTACAATGATGCTGGCTCGATTGAGAAGATTGAAGAATGGAATGCTGTGACTAGTTCCTATGATGAAACTGTGTTTGTATGGAACGAGCAGGAACAGTTGGTAGCAGTAAGCGATCCAAACTCTGGTATTCATCATTACGTGTATGATTACAACGGGACCAGGATAATGAAGTCTTCGTATCTTGAAAGTACATTATCAGTGGACGATCAAGATGTAGGTACAAGGACGAATTTGGATCCATATTCGCTTTATGTGAATGAATATTATGTGAGGAAGAACTTCGCAGATGGCTTCCAGAAAACGAAGCACTATTACATGGGTATGCAACGAGTTGTATCCGATATTACTCTTCAAGAAGTCGCTCCGCCAGAAGGGCCAGGAATGAAGAATGAACTCAATGATACTGAAACGTTAGACTCTTCAATTGAGGAAGAAATGGGGAGTGCCGGGGCAAATAATCCTGTTATTGACCACCTCGTTCACGTTCTTGCTGGGCTTGGCGAAATAGAAGGTGAAGATTTCGTCATCGAGGACTTAGTAAAAAGTGAAACCTTAGAATCTCAATTCCCACAATTCTCCAGCCAATCAGAATCGGCGAAGGTCGGACATTATGCAGGCGAATGGGAGTGCTGTTTCGAAGGCGTCAGATACTGGTACCACCCAGATTACCTCGGCAGTGTAGACATGATTACCGACGAGAGCGGAACAGTTTATCAGTACTTCCTTTACAACCCATGGGGTGAAGAGCTTAATAGCTACTCTCAGCCGAATGGTGAGTTTAGTAGTCCGTATAGGTTTAACGGTAAAGAGCTTGATGAGGAGACAGGATTAGCGTATTATGGGGCGAGGTACTACGACAACCAATTGAGTATGTGGTTGAGTGTGGATCCGTTGGGTATGGATGAGTCCAATGTGAGTAAGACACCATATCATTTTTCTTCAGGTAATCCGATTATGCGATTGGACCCAGATGGTAGAAAGGACGTGATATTTAATGAAGATGGCACTTATCGAGAAACGATTAACGACAACTGGTGGCATAATTTGTGGAATGGGACCAATGGTATTGTTAAGAATTCTGATGGTGAAACAATGATGGAGTTTAAGTTTAATGACTCTAAAGATGCTGAACGCTTTCAGCTTGATCCTTCAGATAAAGACTATTTGGAAGGAATTGATATGGACAATGACATTTCAGACTTGCGCGACGAAATTGTTGACTCAAGAATTGAAAATATCCAGAACAGCACTGATGGTCACTTTAGTGTCTTAAGGGCGGTGTATGATGAATCTCTTTCAAGTGGAGCCCTCGATATGAAAAACGAACCAGATGCTTATAAACTACATATAATTGATGGGGTAGGATATAATGACTATGACGCTGGAAATTGGCTTTGGGGATACGCAGTTTCTAAATTAGGCGTTTACTATTGGGAAGCTAAATTAGGCTCTGAGTTTAATGGTTTTTGGAATGGTAAGTTACAGAATGACCAATACCAACCAGGTGACTTCTTTCTCAACAGGATTACGATAACTGGTGATTCTGCCGCAGATCAAAGAGCAATTAGGGCGGGTCATAGAGCACATAATCGAAATTAAAAGTAAAATGAGTTTTTCATTAAGTCTGTTTTCTTGGCAATCGTTGGTTTTATTATTGCTGATGCCCAGTGGTGATTGTTATGATGATTGTTTGAATATGATGACAGGATTCAATCTAGACAGAAGAGGAGAGAATTTGGTTATTCTTTACTTCGATGAGGGAAATATCTCCTACAATACTTTGGATAAAACTTATAGTGTGAGCAAATCTTTTCAAAGAAATCTTGACTCTATTAATTATCTACAAATCGAAGACAGTTTGGATTTGACAGTAAATTGTTTCTTATCCACAGAATACAGAAAAGTGCGTTCTGTCAAGAATTCAGGGTTCATTGTCGCTTACTCCATACAAGCAACTTATATCTACGTTTATTCGCCAAGTCTGATAGACGAAGATAAGTTAGAGTGGATTAAAGATAATTCGACTCTTGAGGATGGTTGTTTTCGACTTCATGATAGAGATCAAGTTTTGTTTCAGGAGCAAGATTGAACGCTATTTTGCTTCCCAGTGAAATCGTTAAACCTTTTCATTACAAAGCCTATAGGGACTGTGGCATTTTCAAGCCTTAATTTCGAGTCTTCTCACTAGATGGTCTTAGGTTAACCTAAAGGAAGAAGATGAGAAGGAGTATATAGAAGTTGCTATCGAATACTATTCGGTTTCTATCTGATACAGAGGCAAGTACTATGTTATCAGTGGCAATACAACTCAACTTTTAAGTCGAACACCACTGAACGATTTTCTTTTAAAGAAAACCGGGCTTGATTGGGATGAAGTAATAGAGCCCCGGGCCACCCTGGACGATATCGACCCTAGTGTAATTGATGCATTTCGTGAGGAGGCCATGAAGGCCAGCCGTCTTCCATTTATAAAGCAAAATACCAGTCTGGAGAAGATTCTTAGATACCTTCGTCTTTTGAATGATGATGGCCATTTAAAACGAGCCGCTGCATTGCTGTTTGGAAAAAATCCTCGAAAGTACTTCATGAGTGCCTTCTTGAAGATTGGCAAGTTTGGTGAGTCGGTGAGAGCGGAACTCGCCTCCATGTACCCATCCAAAAATATTACATTATCAATTATACGTTAACTCAATATTCATAGGACTTCGGAATATCTGTCGATACCGAGATGGTATTTTGCTTCTCCCAATAAATTCGGGTTGTTCTAGCCAATCATGAAATTAGCTGAAACAAAAAAAGCAACCCTCTCGGATTGCCTTTTTTTAGTGGAGATAGTCGGAGTCGAACCGACGACCTCTTGCATGCCATGCAAGCGCTCTAGCCAACTGAGCTATACCCCCTCTTTGCTGTTGCAAGGACAACAAAAGTAGTGGATTCAATGTGAAGCGCCGTAATTCATGAGGGCTTTTTTCCAACGAGCTTCGGTCACCATTTCATCAAATTCTGATTTGCTGCCTTCGGGATTCAACCCCTCGATTGTTTCTAAGATTGCCTGACAACTCTCATATGTAGATATCTGAGGATAGACTTTCCTGATCTCACTATGTTTGCGAAAGAATTTCTTCGTTAGCCGAATTCGGCCAAATCTGAGCCTGACATATTCTGCAGCTTCCAAACGAGCTAGAAGGTTTTGCAGTTCCAGGGCAGATGGGCATGATCTATCATAGGCATCAAACCACTTGATCATCCCACTCAAAGAAGCACCTAATCTAAATATACCCTGCTCGCGTCTAATACATTCTAGAATGACGAGTTCAGCTGTTTTTGTGGTTTTCATTTTGAAGTCCCTAGTCCCTTTTTGATCAACTTTTTACCCCAAGCATAATGGCTCGAAGTAGATGATGTCAGGTACGCTCCCAATGATGTCGAGCCGGTCCAGAAGTAACGCTTCTTTTCAAACAACTCGTCGCTCGAGTATTGCAGAATAATTGAAGTAACCGCGTCATGTGAGCGCTTGAGTTTCTGTAGAACGTGTTCCAGATCTACATCTTGGTAGTCATTCCAGATTTGCCTGTTCAATTCTGAAGTTGTTCTCCACGTGTAACCCTTTGCTGGCATCTCCGGCTTTGTGCCCGACATGCCCTGTTCGTGCCAATCCAACATCAGCAAATGCCAATGATGGATATGTGCCAACACATCCCGAATATTTCGATTCATCGTACCGGGTTGAAACTCCGCGTTTCGGCGCTCCAAAGGCATAGATTCAATCATTTCCATCAACTCCCCAAAAGCCTTTTCACTAGCCTTTAAAAGTTCACTTTTCGTGGTTGGACGTGGCATATCAGAAAGGTACGAAATTGATAAAATTAACCCTCGGGCTAAAGCCACGAGGCTATACTAATTATCCCCTCCGGGGAATGGCGTTTGGAATGCCCGGCACGCGCTAAAGCACCGTGCCTATTGCTGGGAATTACGGCGTATCAATCAATCCCAGCACGCAGGTGAGCGCTTCCTGCACCTGTTTTGCGTTTTTTACGCGCCACGATGATTTTAATATTGCGGTTTTGCCTTTTGCGGTTTTGCAGCTTGCCCGCCAGCCGGCGGGAGAACCACCCACGATGATCCACCTCGCACACCTCATTTTCTCCGCGAGAACCCCCGTGCCCGGCACCCGCTCAATCGACATGCTTGTTAACCCAATTCCCAGTTGTTATTCCGGCGATACACCTTCAAACTGTCATTGCGAAGCTCAATCATATAGTCAACACCATAACCATCTATGTAGTGCTGTTGATGGTTCCCTTCTTTGTAGTGGAAAGACCGTTCTTCGTTCAAATGTAGATGACCCCAAAGGGTGTTCATTTGAATCAAAGTGTCTTGGAAAACTAGCCCTGAAACGGTGACATGATATAGGATATAATCCATACAGTCATACATTTCGCTATTGTTTGATTGTTTAAAGAATCTATTAAAACGATCAAAATTTGGCCTGCGAGTGACTACATAAACGTTGTTGTCGACCACGAAATCCATGACGATTGTCTGATTGTAGTCGTCTAGAATTATATCCGCGCCCTCCGTCGATCGAGATTCGTCCCCTCCATACCACCTCACCTTGTACGTGCTGTCGGATGCTTCAACTTTTCGTTCAACCGGCTTTGATCTTCTAAAGGGACGAAGTTCTCTAGGGTTCCTAATACTCATTATTCTTGATGAGCCACCCATATGATTTAGTGAGGCGATGACATAGTACACGTTATCTACCTTGTAGACTCCCCTCGGACAAAGCGCTTGGCATCCCGTTGAGTCGCCCGTAGCCCGATTTATAAACCAAGCGCTACCTCCAAATTCACCACTACATGTCCTAACCACATCGTAATATTCATCCGAGAACAGTGTGTCTGGTTTCGGAGTTGAATATTTCATTCTCTCCGTAACTCCTTCATTCCATGGTAGAAATTGAACGCTTAGGCTCGGCACGGATTCCTGTCTTCCAGTGCAAATCATTATGAGTGAAACCGAAGCAATAATTGAGTTTTTAAAGCTCATTCAAATCCTTTTATTAGTGCAGTAAGCTTCCACCAGTCTGGGTAATTTACTTGTTTGAGGTTATCTCCATGCATCAAGTGGTAATGAGTATCTTTTTTGCCCTCAATCAACCAGCTATTATAATCATATGGTGCCTCGCAAGAATCGGTGGGCATTGTGGTCCAAAACTCTATGCTGTCGAGCAAAGCTGAAACTTCATTCCACTTGCTCACACCAATCGAAGCTGGAGGGTATTCTTCGATTTCAGCAATAGTACTAGGCCAATCGTCAATCTCTTTTTTAACAAAGAGGAGGCATTCATCACCTCTTTTTTCCAAACGTATGACTACTGGCAAGCGACGGCTTTCTTGATACGTGAACCTGAATGCTTCATAATCGGCCGTATCCCTCATCAAGCTGGTTTCGTCAAATCGAATGAAACGTTCGCTAACGTCTCTCATCCATAATGTATCATGAGTGTGCCTGCATGACGAGTGCCACATGTCACGCTTAAAGTAGTATTCAGGTTTCTCTCTCTCCGCCTGGCTAGACAACAGCTGTTCGTTCTGCACTGAAGAACAAGAGCTAAAAACCAGAAAACAGAAAAAGAATCCTAAACGAATCATGGAGGAGCGAGAAATGGTTTTGAAAATTACGGAATTGAAGCTTCGCACGTTGGTCTGAGCAACAGAACCTTTCATTTTCCAGGCTGCTTTTTTTGCGCTTTCTACGCGCCGCGATGATTTTTAAAATTGGCGTTTTTGCAGCTTGCCCGACCACCGGCGGGTGAAACACGTAAGTAGATCCCCCGCGCTCTCCCTCCACCATGCACATCTCATGTTCTCTGCGAGAAACCCCCCGCGAGACCCCCCGAGCCCGGCACGCGCTAAAGCACCGTGCCTATTGCTGGGAATTAAGGCGCATCAATCAATTCCAGCACGCAGATGGGCACTTCCTTCACCTGTTTTGCGCTTTTTACACGCAGCGATGATTTTTGAAATTGGCGTTTTTGCCTTTTGCGTTTTTGCAGCTTGCCCGACCACCGGCGGGTGAAACACGTAAGTAGATCCCCCGCGCTCTCCCTCCACCACGCACATCTCATTTTCCCCGCGAGAAACCTCCATGCCCGGCACGCGCTAAAGCACCGTGCCTATTGCTGGGAATTACGGCGTATCAATCAATCCCAGCACGCAGATGGGCGTTTCCTACACCCGTTTTGCGCTTTTTACGCGCAACGATGATTTTAATATTGCGGTTTTGCCTTTTGCGGTTTTGCGTGAACCACCCACGATGATCCACCTCGCACATCTCATTTTCCCCGCGAGAAACCTCCATGCCCGGCACGCGCTAAAGCACCGTGCCTATTGTTGGGAATTATGGCGTAACAATCAATCCCAGCACGCAGGTGGGCGTTTCCCACACCCGTTTTGCGCTTTGTACGCGCAGCGATGATTTTTGAAATTGGCGGTTTTGCCTTTTGCGGTTTTGCGTGAACCACCCACGATGATCCACCTCGCACATCTCATTTTCCCCGCGAGATCACAGCCGCACCTGAACCCCCACATACCAGCTACGCCCTGGACTAGGTATAATCCCCGGCCCCGGATACCCCGTCGCCCTACGCGTGAAATACGCCTCGTTCATGAGGTTGTTTACCCCCGTTTCGAATTGCCAGCGACCCGCACTGTACGACAACCCAAAGTCCATGACCATAAAAGCCGGAATCAAGCCCGTTACCGCCGGTGCGCCACCATCAATATCATTCGCCGCATCCGTGAATTGATCACTCAAGTAGGTAAGCTGTAATCGCCCTCGCCACGTTTTCCAAGTGCCCTCAATCCCCGTTTTAATGTTAATATGCGGAGCAAACTCCACCTGGTTTCCCTCCACCTGTGGTAGGGCACTTTTTAGGTAGACCGAGTTCACAAAAGAGGCGTTCAGGAAGATATTCGAACTGATGCGTTGTTCCGGTCGATACAAGTACGTGTACGAGGTATAACTCTCCAATCCGTAAATCAATGCCTGACCAATGTTCGTGCGGTAGCTTACGATTCTGAAGGTAGAGGTGTCAAATTGCGCTACCTCGCCAATTCGGTTGTCATAGTTGAGTAAGAAGGCCGAAACATCATAGGTCCAACGGTCACCCGAAGTCTGACGAATTCCCAGGTCAATGGAATAACCCCTTTCGTCCTCAATGTTTTCATCAATTCTGAAACTCGGATTCACAATGTGGATGTCGGAATACGTTATCGCACGGAAGTTTTGCGTGGCGTTGAAATAGATCTGAGCGCTCTCCGTCAACTGATACTCTACTCCAACCCCAGCGAGCACAAACGAACGCTCCCTACTCAATCCTCCCGGGAAGGTTTCATTGAAAATGATGTTCCCAGCTAAATCGCGCTGTACTTCGCGGTAGTAGCCGTCACTCCGACTGTTAATGTATTCAACACGGATACCCGGCGTCACCGTCCAGCGCGTGCCAAAGGTCATGAGCTGCTCTGCAAAGAAAGAGAGGTTGTCGTTGGGGTAAACGTAGTCCGATTGCAGGTTTTCTTCGCTGTCGATAAAGGTGAAATCGGCATCCGAGCCTGTGCTTCCTAACCCTTGCTGACTATTGTTTCTGGCGGCATATGCGCGCACGCCGTACAAGGTAGCCCACGGACCGTACGTCGTGTTGAATCGATTTAAGTACCGAACCTCCAATCCCATGTTTTGGAATTCACCCGTGATGAGCTCACGCTCAACGTTGCCGGGGTCTTCGGTAGTGGGACGATAGTTCCTGAAGCCAAGGGCGTTTCGACTTGCGTAAAGGCCGTATAAACGCGCATTTAGTTCATCGTTTCCAATTTTTTGACTGAATCTCAAGGCGAAAATATTCCAGTTGAGTCCAAACCAATTGCGTTCTCGGTTCGACTGCCGCGGATCTGCCTCGAACATGTTGTCGTCCAAGCCTCCAGGCTGTTTTGCCAGATAGGAGAGGTGCGTGTATTCACCGATGAGTTTTGAATGTTCAGAGAAGTTGTATTCAATCTGAGCAAATCCGTTGAAACTGTTGTAATCCGAGTTTGGTCGCCAGCCATTTCCTCTTCTGAAATTGCCATAAACGTAGGTTCCAACCTTGCCCTTTCTCCAACCCAGGGAAGTGAATTGATTGAATAATCCAAAAGATCCACCCGTTGTTCGATTGAGTACCTCCCAGCCTTCAATTTGCGGAGCGCCTTTCATTTTGAAATTGATAAGTCCGCCGAATTGAGTTCCATATTGAAGGGATGCCGCCCCTTTGACCACTTCGATACGTTCCACCGCCTCCGCGGGAGGAGTGTAATAGCTCTCTGGGTATCCGAGGGCATCGGGAGAAATGTCGTATCCATTCTGGCGAACATTAAAGTTTGAGGCGCGATTCGGATTCAAACCCCTTCCGCCAATGTTGAGCTGAATTCCGCTCTCGTCGCCTTCCCAAACGTTCATCCCCGTCACCTTGGAAAAGATTTCGCGTGCGTTGTTGTTGGCGAGGTTTAAGGCAGATTCACTCGGACGAATTACTTCGCTCTTTTTGCCGGCATAGATTGCCGTGCCCTCAATAGCTTGAAGTCGAGATCGATTGAACGTGTCTCGGCGCGCTGTAACGACGACCTCACCAAGATTTCCTGTAGATTCTGATAGTGGAAGGACAATGAGCTCGTCGCTCACTGGAACGGTGGTATCTAGAAACGGATAGAAATCGGGTAGAACGATGACGCGAGCGGATGATCCGTAGGAGTCATTCCAGGTGAAAGATACACGACCCCTTGCATCAGAGTAAGCCACCAAGCCGCGCTTTGGAATCTCCACGCGCGCATCGTGAATGGGGTCGCCGTTTGGACTAACAACCTGGAGGTTCAGGGAAGATTGTCCGGCCGCGGAGAGGCACCAAAGTCCTAAGGTGAGAATATAGAGTAGCCTACCAGCCATGAATTTCGTCATTCCAGGCAGTGATCCACTTCTTGTGTCCCCAGCCATCTTTCACTTGCATCAAATCGATGCTCTCATCTACAATCGGCTGCGAAGGTCGTGCATTTAGCGAAACTGCCGAACGAACGTATACCTCTGGATTCTGCATTCCAGCTTCCTCGTAGAGGGATCCCAGATAGTGCGCGAACTGCAAGAGTAAATCTGGCTGAAAGGCCATTTGTTTCTCCTGCGTTTCATTGAGGTATTCGGAAGGGTCAACCCAGACGTATCTTCCGGTAGAGCCCTCTACCACCTTGAATTCAGCGGCACCGGATTTTTCCATCAACATGACTCTCCATGAGAATCTAAAGCCCTGTTCCGTCCAGAAAAGCTCACCCGGGTACAATTGCGACCGCATTGGGTAGAAGATTTGCCAAGCGAGGAACACGGGGAGAATAAACTTGGCTAGAGCCGGATTCCAAGTGCGCCATTCGTGCCATTTCCGTGGAGCAGAAGGGAAAACCTTTCCGAGCGCAAGTTGCCATTTGGCATCAAAGAAAACGAGTGTGATGACAATCATCACGTATGGGAAGACTCCAATGGCCGGGAAGAAGATGGCGGTGAGTGTATGGAAAATGATAACCGTGATGTAGGCGAAAATTCGCGTCCTTTTCCACCAGAGAAATATCCAAATGGTGGTGTCGTAGAGCATGCCAAACCAAGCGAAGGCATAGGGTAGCCATGGCTCATCAACCAATTCTCCTAAAATTGGCAAATCGTACCGTGACGGAAGCCACATTTTTAAAGGTTGTGCTTCGATCAACCAATCGCTATTCATCTTGGCTAGGCCGGCAAAGAAGTAGAGGATGCTGACCAATACTCTGGGGAGATCTACCGTCCATCGAGGGGCTTCATCTGCCGATTTTGCCCTTCCCAACCAAGCGTCCATACTGCCGTAATGCGCTGCAGGAAGCCAGCACAAAGCAAAGGCCAGAATGGTCACGAAGTAGTAATGGTTCAGGTAATATGCCACGTCCATCAACTCGATGTAAGTAAAAGTGATGGTGAATGTGATTATTGACAGTCGATACAGGTATCCAACGCAAACTCCAATCGCCGAAATCATGGCAACAGCCCATAGGAGGTAGGTCCATTCCCCAAGTGGTTGAACCCAATCGAATCCGTAATAATGAAAGTGATACTGCGGTTCGATGTAGAGTTCGAACACCCAATTATTCAATAATGAACGAAGGAGTGCAAAGAACATGAGTGCTCCAAATGCAAAGCGCAAGAAGGCCAGAGGCGCAAGATGCGTGTAGCGTTTGAAGTATCCCATGGGCGATTAATCGCCGTCTGAATCCACATAACTGATCGTAACATTCAAAGAAGAAGAAATCTCCGTCTTAATCGTGAAAACCATCACTTGATACGCAGCCCAGACGTCGTTGAGTTGTTGAGGGTTTGTTTGAGCAATGCTGTAAAAATCGTTATCTAATCCCTCAATGGCAAGTTGGACGTCATCCAATTCGCTTTCTAGCTTTCCAGAGAGCTGAGTTCCATTGCGTTGGTCCATGTAGGTTACGTAGTCCAATACAGATGCTCCAGCCGTATGGTCGACGTGCGACATGCCTGTCCAAGCGCGACGATATGCCTCAAATGCACGCAATGCCAAAGCTTTGCTATTTACTCGAGAATAGAGTCCTTCTACTTTTTCTGGAGCGGGAGTGCCCGTTCTTTGTCCACCCGGAATCCCAAACTTGGCTTCGCGGTTATGCACCTCCAAATAAGGAAGGAAAGTGTGATTGAAGAGAATTCCGAATGCAGATCCTCTGTCTGTTCCCTGGGCATTCACGAAATCCGAACGATACGTGTTCCAATCTGAAATAGTGGTTTCAGTTTTTGCTTTCATGCGCGAAAGCACATCCTGAAAGTAGGTTGAAACGGCTGGATTAGTCCAGTCGATTGCGTTGCTGAACAGCAAGTATTCAAGCCCTGGAAAACCTTGGGCATCGAACTGCGAAATCGCATTCAGGTCGTAAGACCCTTGAAGGTTGGCGAGAATTTGATTCGTATCGGTTGGATAGATATTCATCGCCGTGAGTAGACCCGCATCTTCGGCGGGACCAAAGTTCCACAGGGCTGCATCTTGCCAAGAAAGGTATGCATCTAGCCAAGCAGATTCGAGTGCGGCCTTGTTGGATGGCGTTGCCGAAGCGACATAGGTATCCAACGCCTGCTGCATTTCATTGAGTTCCACATTCAGGTCGGAATACGAGGGTAGAATGAGGTTGTCAGTGATATTCTCAATTACTTCTTTTCGGTTGAAGTTGTCTCCAGGTGTAGATGGACCATCTTCACCACATGAGATGAAAAGAAGAGGAAGAATAAGTGTGCTAAGCTTGATGATTCGCATTTCTGTGAACTTTAGTCTCGCCAAAAGTATTGCGGTTATTTCTCTGAATTAATGACTTCCGTCAACTATTGCCTCAGAAAGATTAAAGGTGTTTCCGATGGCCGTTTTTACAGTTTCGATGCGAGTTTGAATGTCGCCCGACCAGAATCCGTTTCCTTGGATAAGTGTTTCGATCCACGCATCGCTTTGAGCAGCGGTAACCTTTTCACTTGCGATGTAGCGAAGAGAATAGATGAAGCCCACTCCTTCAGAAAGTGCGTGGAATGCCACCGCAGCTTCACCACTGTTCAGCGCAGTTGCGCCTTTGTTAAGGTAACCTAGTGCCTTGAGGTAGGTTGTTTGCTCCATGCCATCGGTAATGGTGGAGATAACCTCGTCTCTTGAGTCGTAGTCTTTCGCAACAATCGCAGCACGACCTTTGCGGAAGGCGTAATACATGTCAGACGCAAGACCGAAGTTGTTTTCAAGTCCCACAATGTAACGACCCCAATATCCTCTCTCTTGAGATACGGATGGGTCAAGGTTCAAGTCTTGTACAAGTGTAAAATACCCATAGGCCTCGTCCCAATGGTGCTCCATAGAGGTGTACGGGTCGGCATTGGTCGCGTCGTTTTCTACATCCAATTTAGCCGGAGTGAGGTAGTTGTTTACCATTTGATCCATGAAGATGGCACCCATCAATCCTTTCTCGATGACTTGCACGTACTCAACTCCGCGCTCATCAACCAAGTATCTTTTCGAGTTGTCTGAGTTTGAGATTACCCCAGCTACACCGTCAGCCGCAGTAGCAGGGTTTTCACTTGCAGTAACCGCTGCTTGCATCCATCCTTTGAAGTAGTTGATGGTTGCCCCTTGATCGAATGTGTGCGTTGGAGATGCAGAGGTTTTAGAAGAAAGCGACTTGCCAGAAGTGTTCAAATCGGCGTCCGCGAATGGGTTGTTCTGGTTCTCGTACATGTCTACCAACATGTCGTAGTCCAAAGCATTGTCAACACCACCTTTCATAGTTGTGCTGAGCTCGGCCATCATAGCCTGACGATCGATTTGGCCGCCGTAAGCTACGGTCGATTCGTTGTTACGAGTGAACTCGTAAGTGCTTGGTACGGAGAGTGCTGGCTCGTTTGGTTCTTCAGGTGAGCAGGCAGCCAAACCTGCAATAGCGAGTATAGATAGCGTGTAGCGCATTAGTTGTAATTTAATTTAGACCAATTCTAAACAGTGGCAAAACTAAAGCGCGAATGTGAACCCTGCAAGGCTTCTAAGTGAACTTTTTTGAAAGGTGATTATTAACTTGTAGGACACTGACTACAAATAGCTGATATTTAGCTTTGTCTAGCAAGAGAACCACACATGATTGTACCATCAAGACCACAGAATGACTTCTCACGCGCGCAAGCTGCGGAGGAGTTTAAACGGATAAGTGAAGAGGAAAAATCGGCATTAGAGGAGATTGTAGACTTGGCGTCGCGCATTTGTGGAACCAAGATGGCGATGGTAACCTTTGTGACGGAAGAGGTGCAGTATTTACAGGCTGCAAAGAACCTCGACGTTTCTACCACGCCTCGCGATCTTGCTTTTTGTTCGCATACCATTTTGGGGGACGATCTTTTTCAGGTGAAAGACACTTGGGAAGATGAGCGTTTTCACGATAACCCGTATGTCCGAGATAACCCGAACATCCGGTTTTATGCGGGAATGCCTCTCGAAACAGTTAACGGAATCAAGCTGGGCGCACTTTGTGTGATAGATTCTGAACCAGGTGGACTTACCGATGCTCAATCTGAAGCGCTCCGGATTCTGTCTACCCAAGTCATGAAACGATTAGAGCTCAGCAAAACACAGCGAGAGCTTGAAGAGCAGAACCACCGCCTCACCCGTATTAACGCGTTGAGGTCGAAGTTGATCAATGTAATGGCGCACGATATTCGTGGTCCGTTAAGTTCCATCCGAGTTGTTGTAGACATGATGTCGGAAGGTTCATTCACGCCCGAGGAAATGATTGACTTTGGTGACACTGTGGATGAAGTGATTCAGCAAACGGATGATTTCCTAAACAACATTTTGGAGTGGGGAAAGGTGATGTCGGTTGATGAAAATGAAGCCGCGACCCAGGTGAACGTCTCAGAGATGATAGAAGACATTGCCGAACTGAGTTCCATACAGGCCAAGCTTAAGAACTTGACTATCGTTGCCGATGTTGAAAGCGATCTTCATGTGCACATGAGCAAGAACGTATTCATGTTGGCATTGAGAAATCTTCTCGGTAACGCCATTAAATTCTCCGAGAATAACGAAATTCGAATTTCCGCAGAACGAACGGAAGACAAGATTCTTACACTGAGGGTGACAGACCATGGTGTGGGAATGACCGAAGAACGGAAATCTCAGATTCTTGATGGTGAGCTACTCACATCGAAGTCGGGAACACGAGGAGAGAAGGGAACAGGTATAGGACTTTCGTTTGTAGTGGATATGTTAGACAAGGTCAATGCAAAGATGGATATCAACATTAATGCAGACGGCGGATGTACTTTTAGTGTTGATTTTCCAATCTCATAAATAGATGCAATCGGAAGGAACTTACCATAATCTTGAAACGCTTCGCCTAACTACAGAGGGCGATAAGGATTTCGAGGCCATTCTCATTCAAGCGTTTTGTGAGGAGGCACCAGGAATGGTTCAAGGAATGAAAGAAGCCTACGAATCAGGGAATTTGCAGGAAATGGGCAGGCATGCGCACAGCTTAAAACCAAACGCCCAGATGTTTGGTATCGATTCCATTCGCGAAAGCATTCTCGCCGTTGAAACCTTGGGTAAAGAAAATCGAACCACACCAGAGCTTGCGGGCTATATCGACGAGATTGTGCTCGTTCTAACGCAAGTGGTTAAAGAGCTGGAATGATAGCCTATATCTTCTTCCGCATCTTCGATGCAATCATTGCCATTCTACCTTGGAGAGGGGTATACGCCTTGGCCAATTTTGCCTACTTCGTCCTTTTTAGAGTCATCAAGTATCGCGTGGAACTCGTCAAGGAGAACTTCAGAAAGTGTTTTCCAGAGAAGGACGAATTGTGGATTAACTCCATGACCAAAACGTATTACCGCTACCTGAGTGAAATTTTCATCGAGTCCATAAAGGCGATGCACGTTTCTTCGGAGGAAATCAAAAAGAGGTTCCGCCTTGAAGGTGAAGATGTCATTCGCAAGCATAACCTACAACACCAGAATATTATCATAATTGGAAGTCACTACGGGAATTGGGAATTCATGACGCGTGGATTGCCACATATCGTTCCTCATGAAGTGGCGGGCGTATATCGACCGCTTTCCAACCGTCGGATTGAGAAGTATATGGCCAAGCACAGAAGTAAAGACGGTATGTGGCTTGTGCCGACTGAGAAGTCGAAGGAATCTTGGACGGAGAAGCGCGAGCGCCCCGTTGCCTTCGGTTTGTTAGCTGATCAGAATCCTTCCAACCCAAAGCGATCATACTGGATTAACTTTTTGAATCGCGAAACAGGGTTTACACCCGGCGCGGAAGTGTATGCAAAGAAGTACGATTACCCCGTTGTTCTCATGTTGTTAAAACGTGTGAAACGCGGGCATTACACCGTGCACTTCGAAGAGTTGGAGTTCAATCCGACCGAAATTGAATTCGGAGACATCATGCGCAAGTATGCCGCGAAACTCGAAGCGTGGATTCAGAATGACCCACCATATTGGTTGTGGTCGCACCGCCGCTGGAAGCATAAAATGCCCGAAGATTACACGGCGATGACGCCTTTGAAATAGGCCCCTTTTTAATTTTGGCACCCTTCTTGGAATGGTAGAGTTGAAACTAAATCGACAATACCATGAGAAGAATAGTAATGCTCTTAGCCATGACAATCGCCGGGATGGGATTGCAGGCGCAGGATTTCCAATGGGGAGTTAAGGGTGGACTAACCTACAACATGACCGACCTCAGCCTAGGAGATGCCGTAAGTACTAGCGGCGAAGTCTTCTCTGGCGATCGCAGCAACAACGGATGGCACCTAGGTCTCACCGCTAGAGACGAGATTACCAATAATTTTTACGTACAGTTCGACGCGCTCTACAATCAAACTTCACTCACAATGGATGGAGTTGATGAGAACGGTCAGCCTGTAAGTCAGGAATTCACTCAGAACGCCATCAACCTGAACTTGGCACCCGGGTTTAGAGTATTTAAACTCCTTCGCGCTCAAGCTGGTTTGAATGGTAACCTCTGGTTAGATAATGAATATGCCGATACGTTCGGACGTTTTCAGCTCGGGTATCAATTGGGAGTTGGTTTGGACTTGGGTCCGCTGACTTTCGACATCGGATACAACACTTCATTCAAAGACCACGATGGAGAATGGAACGGTATTCCGTTGAGTACCAACAGAGGAGAACTCCTAATGACCGTTGGAATCCAGTTTTAATTAACTGTGAATTAACTCCGAATGAATTTAAATAGGCGATTTTTGTCGCCTGATTCTTACAAATCAGTCGTTCTTTCCGGTTCAGCAAGTAGGTACTTTTTGTGTTAACGTATAAATCTACACCGAACCGTAGAAGCCACTTAAGAGAACATCTTAGGTGGCTTTTTTATGAATTGTTGATTCGTGCCTCTTCCCTGTCTTCCAAGATTTCCGTTGCACGTTCCATGGCCTTCTTCAGCTTGTAATCACTCCACTTGTTTCCGTAGTATTTGTTGAGATACTCATCGAGTTTTCTAACTACGAATACGTTATACGCGCCTTTCAATTTGTCGATACTTGAATCTGCAAGGGCGCGAAGGCTGAGCGAAAAGCTGCCGTCGAGATATTGAATGTAATGCCAAATCCCGCTAGGCATGAAAAGCGTTTCACCAGGCTTTAAATCCGTTTGATACCCCTTCGCATATTTCACGGCGGGGTACTTCTCGTAATCGATATTGCTCATGTCAACCGCACTGTGCGTGGTGAACGGCAACTTGTACAAGTACTTCGATTCCGATTGTTCGAAGAGTGTAATGCGCTTGGTTCCTCCGAATTGCGTGATGAAGACGTGGCTTAGATCGATGTCGTAATGAAGGCGTACATCACTTCCCGCCGCTCCAAAGAACATGTATGGAAAGTCTTCAAGGAAATTGTCGGAAAAATTCGGAAAGCTGAAGTCCTCTAGTAATTCTGGACAAAGCTTGAATAGATTGAAAAGGAAGATCCGCAAATCACTTTCCTCATCTTTTTCGAGCATCTCGATGTACTCTGCGAATGGGACCTCCTTTACCGGAGGCATCTCGATACGCGTAGGCTCATTGTCGAGCCACTTTCCGTAGAGCTTAACTTTATGTTGACCTGCCAGTTCTTTGAGATGAGAGTAGGTCCACTTTTCCATAGCGGCCCATCCTTTCGTAAAATTTCTCAAAACCACAGGCTTCTGAGGCTTTAAATACTTCTCTTGAAAGTCCTCAGGCGAAATGTTGTCTTCAACGGGAATCGGACGAATGTCTAATTGATCCATTTCAGTTTCATTGGAATTTATTGGTCTTCCAAAAATACGGACTACCCTACAGTTTAACGCAGATGTTCTTAGTTTCTGTGAAAAAATGCAGTGCTTCAAAACCACCTTCTCTACCCACGCCAGAATTTTTCATTCCGCCGAATGGCGTACGAAGGTCTCGAACTAACCAACAGTTTATCCAAACGATTCCGCTTTCCACCAAGCTTCCCACTCGGTGCGCCTTTTTTAAATCAGATGTCCAGATCGTTGCCGCCAAACCATACATCGTACTGTTGGCCATAGTGAGCACTTCCTCTTCTGTGTCGAATGGGGTGAGTGTTACAACCGGACCAAAGATCTCTTCCTGGTTCGTTCTACAGGTATATTCCAACCCTTCAATTACGGTTGGTTCAAGGTAGAATCCCTCTGAGTATTCTCCTTCAAGTACAACGCGGTTGCCTCCTGTGAGCACGGTTCCTCCTTCTTCCTTTGCCAATTCAATGTAGCTCTGGACCTTTTCGATGTGAGGCTTAGAAACGAGTGCACCCACCTTGGTTGTCTCTTTGTTTGGAGGTCCAACTGTGAGCTTCTTTACACGCTCCACAAATGCCTCCTTGAACTTCTCATAAATGGGACGTTCAATAAAAATTCGAGAGCCGCAGAGGCATATTTGTCCTTGGTTTGCAAAGCTGCTCGCCACAGTTGTGTTGAGCATGTCTTCGAAATCACAATCGGCAAAAATGATGTTCGGATTCTTTCCACCTAGCTCAAGTGATAGCTTCTTGAACATAGGAGCCGCAGTGCGGGCAATGGTTTGTCCGGTAGTCGTACCACCAGTAAACGAAATAGCTGGGGTGTCGGGGTGGACCGTCATTGCTGCGCCGACCTTTCCGCCCAAGCCATGGATGATATTGAGTACCCCTGGAGGCATTCCAGCCTCGTTGCATATTTCACCCAATAGGGCGGCAGTTACTGGGGTGACCTCACTTGGTTTTGCTACGACAGTGTTTCCACTTGCCAGAGCTGGGGCAATTTTCCAGGTAAAAAGGTAGAGTGGGAGGTTCCAAGGACTGATACATCCGGCGACACCGAGAGGTTTTCTCAGGGTGTAATTGAAACCGCTTTCACCCATGTCATGTGTTTCAGCGGAATCATGCAGGATGGCTGTAGCGAAGAAGGCGAAATTATCCCGAGCTCTGGGAATATCTACACGGGTGGCCAGCTTCAATGGTTTTCCGTTGTCTCTGCTTTCTGCAGCTGCGAGCTCAGGGAGTCTAGCTTCAATGCCACGAGAAACCTTCATCAATATATCGGAGCGCTGCTTGTTCGTCATCGCAGCCCAAGCTGGGAAGGCGGCCTTAGCAGCTATTACGGCTTCCTCAACGTCTCTTTCGTCGCTGTCTGGGATTCTGCCATACACCTTGCCAGTAGCCGGTTCAACATTGTCTAGCCATTGGCCACTAGCCGGATCTACGTATTGTCCGTTGATGAAGTTCTGAATATCCATGGGATGTCTTGTGGTATCTGTTCTATGCGAACTTCAAAAATAGGCAATGCTACTCAGTCGAAGAACATTCCCACCTGCATACCTAGAATAAACTGGCCGTAGTTTGCTTGGAAATGATGATAGCCAATGGTGACTCGTGCCGAATAGTTATCGATGGTTATGCGGCCAAGGTTTACGTGTCCTCCGTACGACAGGCCGCTCCGGATTTCATTCGGATCGTCTTTTCTCCGGCGAATGCCATACAGCGAGTTGTATCCCGCCAATCCTTCAAATTCTATAAACCAATCCGTGCCATGTCGATAGCCGAAGCCTACGTAGTTTGACAACATTCCGTTGGTGACTCCAGTGGAAATGAAGCCGTGCCAATGGTGCATGTGTGTGACGTCGAGGGTACGTCGATACGTAATGCCAAACCCCATAGCGTGACCGAGCAAGTCGGCACCCACTTCATTCAAGGGGTGCAGTTGGGCAGAAGATGTAAGTGAAAAGGCAGCGCAGAGAACCGCGAGTAAAAGTGTTTTCATAGAGAGCGAGTTAGAGTCTCTCTAAGATAAGCAACTTCCTACAAAATTAGAGGCTTCCTGTTCTTCCGCCGTCTACCGGTACGTTAATGCCGTTGATGTATGAGGCAGCGGGACTTGCCAAGAAGGCTACGGCATTCGCCACTTCCTCCGGCTGCGCGAATCTTCCCATCGGAATTTCGGCGGTCATCTTCGCCGCAACGTCTGACTTTTCCACGTTGCCTTTACTTGCTTTGTTTTCAATGATCCCAGTAAGTCGCTCCGTTTCCGTAGCTCCTGGAAGCACGTTGTTCACCGTAATGTTGAACGCACCGACTTCGTTGCTCAAGGTTTTGCTCCAATTGGCAACTGCACCGCGAATGGTGTTGGAAACTCCGAGTCCTTTCAATGGAATCTTTACAGAAGTACTGATGATGTTGATGATGCGGCCAAAGCCTGCTTCCTTCATTCCAGGAATTACGGCTTGTGCAAGATTGTGATTGTTCACTAGGTGCGCATTGAACGCGTTCATAAACTCTTCAATGCTAGCTTGATGTACAGGCCCAGCAGGGGGGCCGCCCGTGTTGTTCACCAAAATATGAGCTGTATTTCCGGCAGAAATCCAGTCGTTAACCACGCGCTTAACCTCGTCGGTTTTGCTATAGTCAGCCACTAGATAGCTGTGCGATTGATCTCCGGATACGGAGAGCTCTGAGATGGCCTTTTTCAGCTTCTCTTCATTCCTGGCAAGAAGCACAACACTTGCTCCCATGCTCGCCAATTCCTTGGCAGAGGCCAATCCGATTCCTTGCGTACTACCACCAACGAGGGCAGTTTTTCCAGACAAATTGAGGTTCATGCGTGTGCTTTTTCTATGTCGTTAATGAAGTAAGTCAATGTCTCCAAGCAAAGGTCGCGATCTTCAATGAATCCCATGTGTCCATTTTCTGTAATCAATCGATCTACAACCATTGGAGCTGAAAGTTGAGGTTCAATTTTCTCGAAAGGGAGAACCGTATCCCTTTTTCCGGTGATGAAGAGAAAAGGAATCGGCGAGAGGTGCAGCAGTACTTCTCTATCGGGACGTTCCTTCATGCCTTCGAGGGCGGCAATAATTCCTTGAACCGGCATTTTTAAGGCTTCCGCTATCATACCCTTAATCTCGGTTCGATAAATCTTTCTTGATTTAGACCGAAACAGCATGGGCAGTGAATGCTTCACAAAAGCTTCTGGTTGCTCTTTCACCAGCTTGATGGCACGGGATCTATCCACCTTTTTTTCGTCTGAATCTGCCAGAGCGGTAGAGTGAAAGAGAGTGATGCTTTTCGGGACATCGGGATGTTTTTCTCCAAAGGCAAGGGCGACATACCCACCCATACTGTGGCCCACAATGTGGTATCGCTTTAAGTGATGATGATCTGCAATTGCTTTTACAACGGCAGCCATCTCATCCATGCTGTGCACATATCCGAAGCAGTCACTTTTACCGTGACCGGGCAAGTCGATGCAAATAACACGATAGGACTTCGCCAGCTCTGCTGCATAGTCCTTCCACATGGTCGAATTCTCGAGGAAGCCATGGAGGAGAATGACGGCAGAACCCCGACCAGCATCTGTATAGTGAATCGGGGTTCCGCGGTGAGAAATGAACTTTGAGCTCATGCTCAGCTGTTCATAAAGTCTTCGATTTCTTCAACCTCCTTAGGGATGCCTGCGGTAAGGTTGAGGAGACCGTTTTCGGTGATAACAACATCGTCTTCAATGCGCACGCCGAGGTTTTCTTCAGGAATATAAATTCCAGGTTCGCATGTGAACACGTTGCCTACTTGCATGTCGGCTGTCCACAATCCAACGTCGTGTGTATCTAACCCAATGTAGTGTGAAGTGCCGTGCATGAAGTACTTCTTGTACGCTGGCCACTTCGGATTTTCATTCTTCACGTCGGTTTGATCGATAAGTCCGAGATCGAGCAATTCGCTTGTCATAAGCTTGCCGACTTCTACGTGGTAATCGTTCAGGTTATTTCCTGGAACGAGCATTTCGAGGGAGGCCTTTTGAACGCGGAGAACGGCGTTATAAATCTGCTTTTGGCGATCTGTGAACTTGCCGGAAACTGGATAAACACGGGTAACGTCGCATGCGTAGTTCGCATATTCGGCACCTACGTCGAAGAGAATTGTATCGCCATCGTTACAAACATCTTTGTTTTCGATGTAGTGTAGAACACATGCGTTGTAACCGGAAGCGATGATAGGCGTGTAGGCGAAACCTCTTGATCGGTTCGACAAGAATTCGTGCATGAATTCGGCTTCGAGTTCGTACTCTGTAATTCCGGGCTTGATGGCTTTTAGAACACGTCGGTACCCTTTCGTTGTAATGTCGGCCGCTTGTTGCATTACGGCGATTTCAAGGTCGCTTTTTACGGCACGTATACGGTGCATGATTGGCGCGGAACGGTCGTAGTTATGGGCCGGGTACTTCTGCTTGCACCACTCGATGAAGCGGTCTTCGCGGGTTTGAACTGGAGAAGCGTTTCTGAGATGCTCGTTGGTATTGAGGAAAACGACCTCGGCTTGCGACATCATCTCATTGAATACCCTCTCGAAATCTTGCAGCCAAAAAACGCTAGAGATGCCTGAAACTTCCAGTGCTTTTTCGGCGGTTAGTTTTTCGCCTTCCCAAACGGCGATGTGTTCGTTGGTCTCTTTGAGGAAGAGCACTTCTCGGTGTTCTTCTTTATACGCATCGGGGAAAATCACGAGGATAGATTCCTCTTGATCTACACCGCTGAGGTGGAAAATATCCTTATGCTGAACGAATGGCATGGTGCCATCGGCACTCGTCGGATAAATATCATTGCTGTTGAACACGGCCAACCCTCCGGAAGGAAGCAGTTGACGAAAGCGTTCGCGATTGTCGATGAAAATTTGTCTGTCGAGCGGTAAATATCTCATGTATTGGGGTTTTGGGGGGTTAAAGGTATGGATTTGGGAAGACTGCCATGCAATGAGGCGCTTCGCTTAAGGTGCGTTGCACAAGATTGCGATGCAATAAGACGCTTCGCTTAAGGTGCTTTGCACAAGATTGCTTTGCAATAAGACGCTTCGCGTAAGGCGCGTTGTGCAAGATTGCTTTGCAATAAGACGCTTCGCGTAAGGCGCGTTGTGCAAGATTGCGATGCAATAAGGCGCTTCGCTTAAGGTGCTTTGTGCAAGATTGCTTTGCCATAAGACACTTCGCTTAAGGTGCTTTGTGCAAGATTGCGATGCAATAAGACGCTTCGCTTAAGGTGCGTTGCACAAGATTGCGATGCAATAAGACGCTTCGCGTAAGGTGCGTTGTGCAAGATTCCGTTGCAATTAGGCACTTTGCCTAAGAACGCTTCTTGGAAGCGGAATTGCACTGGACTAACATGCGACTAAGTGGTCTTTTTATTGCCAGCGGACGGAAGGATAGTTGTCTTACTGAACGGAGTGAAGTCTTAACCGACCAAAGGGAGGTTCTTTCCGTCGGCAGACGGAATTACGCGAAGCGTCTTACTGCCCAAGCCTAGCTATTGGATGCATGAAACTATAACCTCAAGGGCAGTGAACATTTTAACTCTAAATCACTTACCTTTAACATCATGACTAAACCTAACCTCTTAGTTATAGACGACGACAAGATCTATCACTTCTTGGTGTCACGTATTCTCGATGATGTGAAAGCTGGTGAACAGTTTTCAGAAATTCACAAATTCTTTTCGGGCTCTAGTGCATTAACGCACCTCAAAGAAAACCAGAACAGTGAGCGAAAACTGATACTGTTGGACCTCAACATGCCGGGGATGTCGGGCTTCGAATTTTTGGAAGCTCTGGATAAATACGAGGATGTCCATAAACACTGCACCGTTTACATTGTTACAAGTAGTGTAAATGAGTCAGATAGAGCGAGGGCAGACGAGTTTAGCATCGTTAAAGGATATCTCGTAAAACCCCTCAAAAAGTCTGCAATCGAGAACTTAATAGCTCAAGAGGTTAGATAAGGATGACATCTCCTAGATTTAGATACATTCCAAATAGGCAGCAGAGTTGGCAGGCGTTGTGCTTTGGGCTATTTTTGTTGCTCCTGAAATCAGTCCCTAATATTGAACTATATGGCAACCGGTAAAGGTTTATTCGGATCGTCACTCGCCCGCAAGTACTGGATGGCGTTGACAGGTCTTTTCCTCATTACCTTCCTAATTGTACACTTAGCTGGTAACTTACAGCTATTTGGGGAAGGAGAAGAAGTTAGAGATAGCTTCAACTTGTACTCGAAATTCATGACCACCTTCCCGGTGATCAAGGTGGTGTCTTACCTCCTCTATGCGAGTATTTTGCTTCACGCCATTGATGGAATCGTATTGGCTCGCCAGAACGCTGCTGCACGCCCGTCAAAATATGTGAAGAACAACGCAGCTGCTAACTCAGGTTGGGCTTCGCGTAACATGGCGCTTCTCGGCATCATCACGCTTCTTTTCATCATCATCCACATGAAGTCGTTTTGGTATGAAATGCACTTCGGAAATGTGCCTACGTACATGATTGATGGAGAAGAGATCAAAGACTTACACTCCATCACAGTTGCCGCATTCGAGCAATTGTGGTACACATTAATCTATGTGATTTCGATGGCGGCCTTAGGCTTCCATCTGTGGCATGGATTCCAAAGCGCATTCCAAACAATGGGCTGGAGCCATCCTCAGTATAATCCAATCATTAAAGGAGTAGGTAAAGCGTTCGCGGTAATCGTTCCGCTTCTATTCGCACTTATTCCAATTGTCATTTACCTACGATAACAAGATAGCATGTCTATGGATTTGAATAGTCAGATTCCTGAAGGCCCACTAGCGGAAAAGTGGACAAAGCACAAAAATGATATCCGCCTAGTAAACCCTGCCAACAAGCGCAATATCGATGTTATTGTTGTGGGTACTGGCCTCGCAGGTAGCTCTGCCGCAGCTTCTCTAGCTGAGATGGGCTACAACGTAAAAGCATTCTGCTTCCAAGATTCTCCTCGTAGAGCACACTCCATTGCCGCTCAAGGAGGTATCAACGCAGCAAAGAACTACCAAAACGACGGTGACTCTACGTTCCGTCTTTTCTACGATACCATCAAAGGGGGCGACTACCGCTCTCGGGAGGCCAACGTTTATCGCTTGGCTGAGGTGTCGGCAAATATTATCGACCAATGTGTTGCCCAAGGTGTTCCTTTCGCACGTGATTACGGTGGTCTACTCGACAACCGCTCGTTCGGTGGTGTTCAGGTAAGCCGCACCTTCTACGCGAAAGGTCAGACTGGTCAGCAGCTACTCCTCGGTGCTTATTCAGCACTTTCACGTCAGATCGCCAAAGGCCGCGTGAAAATGTACAACCGTCACGAAATGCTCGACGTTGTTAAGGTTGACGGAAAAGCTCGCGGAATCATTGCTCGTAACCTAACGACAGGTGAAATTGAGCGCCACGGTGCTCACGCTGTGCTTCTTTGCACTGGTGGATATGGCAACGTATTCTTCCTTTCTACTAACGCGATGGGTTCTAACGTAACCGCCGCTTGGAAGGCACACCGCAGAGGTGCGAGCATGGCCAACCCTTGCTTCACTCAAATTCACCCAACCTGTATTCCTGTTTCAGGAGACTACCAGTCGAAACTCACGTTGATGTCGGAGTCACTCCGTAACGACGGACGTATCTGGGTTCCGAAGAAGAAGGAAGACGCGGAAGCGATTCGCGCAGGTAAATTGAAGCCTACGCAGCTTAAAGAAGAAGATAGAGACTACTACCTCGAACGTCGTTATCCGGCATTCGGTAACCTCGTGCCGCGTGACGTTGCTTCGCGTGCAGCTAAGGAGCGTTGCGATGCTGGCTTCGGTGTAAACCAAACGGGTGAGGCGGTTTACCTCGACTTCTCATCTGCCATCATGCGATACGGTCGCGAGGAAGCAAACATCCAAGGTGACCACAACCCTTCTGATGCCAAAGTGAAGAAGCTAGGTAAAGAGGTGGTTGAGAAAAAGTACGGTAACCTCTTCCAAATGTATGAGAAGATTACAGCCGATAACCCGTACGAAACTCCAATGATGATTTATCCTGCAGTTCACTACACAATGGGTGGCCTGTGGGTTGATTATAACCTTATGACCAACGTTCCGGGTCTCTTCGCTCTAGGTGAAGCTAACTTCTCGGATCACGGTGCAAACCGTTTGGGCGCCTCTGCACTCATGCAAGGTTTGGCCGACGGATACTTCGTAGTCCCTTACACCGTAGGTGGATATTTAGCAGATGATATTAGAACGGGCGCAATTGATGTGAACAGTTCTGAGTTCGAAGCTGTTGAGAAAGAAGTAAAGGATAGACTACAGAAGCTTGTTGACAACAACGGCTCGCGCTCTGTAGATTACTTCCACAAGCGTCTCGGACGTATCATGTGGGAGAAGTGTGGAATGGCTCGTAACGAAAAAGGCTTGAAAGAAGCCATCGCTGAAATTCGCGCACTTCGCGAGGAGTTCTGGAAAGAAGTTCGCGTTCCTGGAAAATTGGATGGCTTGAACCCAGAGCTTGAAAAGGCCGGTAGAGTAGCCGACTTCATCGAGCTAGGTGAATTGATGTGTATCGACGCACTCGACCGCAACGAATCTTGTGGTGGTCACTTCCGCGAAGAGTACCAAACTGAAGACGGTGAGGCCGTTCGTAATGACGACGATTACCGCTACGTAGCAGCTTGGGAATACTCAGGAAATCCAAGCGAGCCTAAGCTCAATAAAGAAGAGCTTGAATTCGAAAATGTTGAACTGAAGACGCGCAGCTACAAGTAAGCTGAACTTCATAAATCAGAGAGATATGAATCTTACGCTCAAAGTTTGGCGACAAGATGGTCCTAATGACAAAGGACGCATGGAGACGTTCAAGGTGAATGATGTGTCTGAACACATGTCGTTCCTCGAAATGATGGACGTCCTCAACGAACAGATTATAAACGACGGAGGCGATCCAATTGCCTTTGACCACGATTGCCGTGAAGGTATTTGTGGTATGTGCTCCATGTACATCAATGGTGAAGCTCACGGCCCAGGTCGCGGAGTTACCACGTGTCAGTTGCACATGCGCGAATTCAATGACGGAGATACCATTTACATTGAGCCATGGAGAGCAAAAGCTTTCCCTGTGGTGAAAGACTTGATGGTAGACCGTTCTGCATTCGACCGTGTCATTCAAGCCGGTGGTTACGTATCTGTAAACACTTCGGGTAATACACAAGATGCCAACGCAATTCCTATTGAGAAGGAAAATGCGGATGCAGCGTTTGATGCGGCAACTTGCATTGGTTGCGGTGCCTGCGTTGCAACGTGTAAGAACTCTTCGGCGATGCTCTTCGTATCTGCCAAGGTTTCACAATTCTCACTACTTCCTCAAGGTGAGCCAGAAGCAGCTGATCGCGTGCTTAAGATGGTAAACCAAATGGATTTGGAAGGATTTGGTAACTGCACCAACACCGGTGCGTGCGAGGTTGAATGTCCTAAGGGAATTTCCCTAGAGAACATCGCCCGCATGAACCGCGAGTATCTGAAAGCGAGCTTGACGAAGTAATCGTCTCAAGCCCCCTGATATAAGAAAGGCTGCACGCAAGTGCGGCCTTTTTTTGTGCCCACACGAAGCGGTTTTAGAACGCTCAGGACAATTCTTCCAATCTAACTCACTTAGATTTCATTTCGAGCATGGATGTAGGTTACTTGGAATGTTTAGAGTATAAATCCTTGATTATCAAATGCTAGGGGCTGGATTGTGCAAACTTAACGGATGCATAACGGTGAGAAAAAGTGCTTTTCTGGATAAATAATCAAATTTATCTCACTTACATTCGTGAAAACAGTTGCATGTAATCAGCTTGGATTTATATTTGCCGGCCATTTTTTGAGATATGAAGAACAAGTATTCCGACCTAATCGAGCAAACTTTCTACTGGCCCCAAGAGGAGTTCTACGTAGAAGAAGATCAGCTAATGTGGCACGACATCAACTTGATGGACGTGATTAAACAGTACGGCACACCGCTCAAAGTGACGTATCTACCAAAGATCTCTGAGAACATTCAGAAGGCTAAGCGCATGTTTAATGTGGCTATGGCCAAGGTAGATTACAAAGCGGAATACAACTATTGCTATTGTACCAAGAGTTCGCACTTCAGTTTCATCCTCGATGAAGCGCTGAAGAACGATATCCATATCGAAACCTCAAGTGCTTTCGATATCAATATTATTGAAGAACTCGCCGAGCAGGGCAAGCTCACAAAGAAGAATTACGTGGTTTGCAACGGGTACAAGCGCGATCAGTACCTAGATAATATTGCACGCTTGATCAACAATGGTTGGACAAACGTAATTCCGGTAATGGATAACAAACGTGAGGTAACCGAGCTCAGCGATCGTCTGAATGAAAAGACAAGTATTGGTGTTCGAATTGCCTCTGAAGAAGAGCCAAAATTCGAGTTCTACACCTCTCGATTGGGAATCGGGTATAAGGACATTGTGCCTTTCTACGAGAACCACATTGCGAACAATGATAAGGTGGAGCTTAAGATGCTTCACTTCTTCATCAATACGGGTATTAACGACACGGCGTATTACTGGAACGAACTTCTCAAGTGTGTGAATGTGTACATCTCACTCAAGAAGATTTGTCCAACTCTTGACTCGTTGAACATCGGTGGAGGCTTCCCAATTAAGAACTCGCTCAACTTCGATTACGATTATGCCTATATGGCCGAGGAGATTATCGCCCAGGTGAAGCGTACTTGCGAGCAAGCCGGAATTCAAGAGCCACACATCTTTACTGAGTTTGGATCGTACACGGTTGGCGAAAGCGGAGCTGCCTTTTACAATATCATTGGAGCTAAGCAGCAAAACGACCGTGAAAAGTGGTACATGATTGACTCTTCTTTCATGACTACTTTGCCAGACTCTTGGTCAATCAACAAGAAGTTTGTGATGCTCGCCATTAACCGTTGGAGCGACCCGTATGAAAGAGTGCTCTTGGGTGGTTTGACTTGCGATAGCGACGATTACTACAACAGCGAACAGCACAGCAATGCGATCTTCCTTCCAAGGTTGACTAAAGAAGAGCCGTTGTTCGTAGGATTCTTCAATACCGGTGCCTACCAGGAGTCGGTAGGAGGATACGGAGGAATCCAGCACTGTTTGCTACCTGCGCCAAAGCACGTGGTTGTTGATCGCGACGAGGATGGCGAGGTTCGAACCAAGCTATTTGCCAAAGAGCAGAGCTACAAATCCATGATGAAAATCTTGGGTTACTAAGAAATTATCTAATTTGATTAACAACATAGAGACCGATTATGAGCAAGAACCGCGGACCCATTTCCCAGTTTATTGATCATCATTACAAGCACTTCAATGCCGCTGCGCTAATGGATGCAGCCAAAGGCTATGAAGAACACCTTGAGAAAGGTGGGAAGATGATGGTGACCCTCGCAGGTGCGATGAGCACGGCCGAACTTGGACGTTCACTTGCAGAAATGATTCGTCAGGATAAGATTGCGATCATTTCATGCACAGGTGCCAACCTCGAGGAAGATTTGATGAACCTTGTCGCACATACCCATTACGAGCGTGTGCCGCATTACCGTGATCTAACACCTCAGGAAGAGCGCGATTTGCTCGACCGAGGACTGAACCGAGTAACGGATACGTGTATTCCTGAAGAGGAGGCATTCCGTCGGTTACAACAACACATCGAAAAGCGATGGAAAGATGCTGAAGCGGTAGGGGAGCGTTATTTCCCGCACGAGTACATGTATCAAATGTTGATGGGTGGCGATCTTGAACAGTACTACGAAATCGATCCAAAGAATTCGTGGATGCTTGCCGCAGCCGAAAAGAACATTCCTATCGTTGTTCCAGGTTGGGAAGACTCAACCATGGGTAACATTTTTGCGAGTTATTGCATCAAGGGAGAGTTACAGCCATCTACCGTAAAAAGCGGAATCGAGTACATGACTTGGTTAGCTGGTTGGTATGCCGATAACTCCGGTGGACAAGGTGTTGGCTTCTTCCAGATTGGTGGAGGTATCGCCGGTGATTTCCCAATTTGTGTGGTACCTATGCTTTATCAAGATTTGGAAATGGAAGACATTCCATTCTGGAGCTACTTCTGCCAAATCAGTGATTCTACCACGAGCTACGGATCGTATTCTGGAGCCGTGCCGAACGAAAAAATTACGTGGGGCAAATTGGATATCGATACCCCTAAGTTTATCGTTGAGTCGGATGCTACCATTGTAGCACCGTTGATTTTTGCTTGGTTATTAGAGTGGTAATTCGCTGAAATTGAACTGATGGACAAGAAGAGAATCATTGTAGACTACAAGAATATCAACCCAGAGTTGATGGAGGTCTTAACCGATATCTATCCAAATGGATACGAGGATTACGAAGATGATATCATCACCTACAAAAACGCTGCAGGTGAAACAGTGAGAGCAATTCCTCTAGAGACAGACGACACGAAATACCTCTTTAAGATTTCTCGCGAGCTCAAACAGAAGGTCGAAGATTTCATTGAGGATATGGACGATGATTCGGAAGGAAATTCAGAGGGATCTGATGTTCCTGAAGAGTCGGAAGAGGACTAAAATTTCCTCACCTTTGTAGGTATGAGAAACATTCTAGCCGTACTTCTTTGCACTGTGGGATTGACATTATCAGCTCAATACACCAATGGTGCTGCTGAGGAATTCTCCTATGATTTCACGTATGGCTTTCTCATTCCTTCACAAACAGTAGACAACTTGCAACAAGAGTGGTACAGCAACTGCCACTCTTTTGCTTTTCTTGGAGAGGTGCCGTTTAGCCACTCCACTGGCTTTGGCTATGGCTTGGGATTCAGCATCTACAATTTGCACAACAACTTGCATTATGTGGATAATGATCCGGCCATTGGCGGAAATCCGGATGTGCTTCCTGTTGATAGTTCGTACAACGCCAACAAGCAGAACATCAGCTTTATAGATCTTCCTTTGGAACTTCGTTATCGAGGTAAAACAAATAAAAAGGGAAAGTTCTTTAGAGTGGTCGTTGGGGCAAAAGTGGGTTATCGTCTGTCCGGATCAGCCTATCATAGAGATGATGATTTTGCCATCCGCAGATACCGCATTTTCACAACAACCCCTTGGAGGGTGCAAGCATACACCCGGATAGGCTACGGAAAAATTGCGCTCTTTGCGGGTTACGAATTGCTACCTACACTCAATGGCCAACCGAAGCTCTTGCCCAGCAATTTGAATTATCACATGGTCAATATCGGCGTTTCCCTCCTTCTCTAAGCCAACTCGTACTTTTTCCCTGGTCTACTTCTGACGATACCTTTCAGCTCCAGTTGCGTAAGCAGCGCAAAGAGCTGCGAAATGGGACGTCCTAACGTTGAGCCAAGCTCGTCAACCTGCATAGATCCGCTTCTCAATGCGCTAATGATGCCCGCTTCTTCCGTTGATAGATCCACAGGCAGCTGCATTTGCCGTACAGGCTCTGATCCTTCCGTTTGCCAACCCAGCACTTCAGGAACATCTTGAGGCGTGGTAAGCACAATGGCTTCATTGTTCTTTATCAGATTCAAACAGCCCGCACTCTTCGCATCATTTACCCTGCCCGGAACAGCAAACACGTCCCGCTGATAGCTCGAGGCAAGTTGTCCTGTGATAAGGGCTCCGCCTTTTTGGGCCGCCTCTACCACAACAGTGGCGTCAGTCATTCCCGCTACGATTCTATTCCTGCGAGGAAAGTTTGGCGCGTCTGGTTTTGTGCCAGATGGAAATTCGCTAATCAATGCACCTGATTCCGCGATTTCTGTGAAGAGGTTTTTATTCTGAAACGGGTAGGCCAAATCCAAGCTATGGCCAAGCACTGCCACCGTTTCCAATTCATTTTTAAGTGCCGCTCTATGAGCAGTGGTGTCGATTCCCAGTGCTAAACCAGATATGATTTGCGGCTTAAACACAGCCCATTCATCAACCAGTTTTTCTGTAATCACCTTTCCATAATTGGATTGAGAACGTGTACCAACCACAGCGACGGCATGATTCGGGTTGAGATCGATTTTTCCTTTTGAGAAGAGCAGCACTGGCGCGTCCGAACAGTGCAGAAGTCTACGTGGATATACCTCTTCGGTGAAGAAGAGAATGCGAATGTCGTTCTCAAAACAGAACTCCATTTCTTTTTGTGCTCTTATCAAGACGGATGATTTCTGGAACGCTTTTGCGCGTTCTTCGCCTACCCCAGGGATTTTGGAAAGCAGGTGGGCCTTTTCCTCGAAAATGGCAGTTGCAGAACCACAATAGTTGACAAGTGTACGTGCGATAATTGGCCCGATGAGGTCCACAAAGCACAACCCCAATCGGTATAGGTTTTCATCTTCATCCATGAATATTGGTTTGGTAGGATGAAGGTAGCTAAGGAGGTTGGAGCAGTGCCGATTCTCAAATGGCTATTTTCATTTTTTTGAAACCACCGTAGCGGAAGCTTGGGCAGTAGGCAAGATGAGCATATCGGCAATGTTCACGTGAGCCGGGCGAGTAACTTGATAGGCCACGGCATCGGCAATGTCTTCCGCCAAGAGAGGTTCGAACCCTTGATATACTTCGTCGGCTTTCGCTTGGTCGCCATCAAAGCGTACAACGCTAAATTCGGTTTCAACCATCCCCGGTGCGATTTGTGAGACGCGAATGTTGTGTTCAATTAAATCGATGCGCATTCCTCTTGTGAGTGCATCAACGCCATGCTTCGTGGCATTGTACACGTTTCCACCTGGGTAGACCTCTTTTCCAGCGATAGATCCAATGTTGATGATATGACCTCTGTGTCGCTCCATCATTCCTGGAATCACGGCCTTTGAAACGTAGAGTAGTCCTTTCAGATTGGTGTCAATCATTCGTTCCCAATGGTCAAGGAGTCCTTCTTGAACCGGACCTTTACCTGCAGCCAGGCCGGCGTTGTTGACAAGCACATAGATGCTCTGCCATTCAGCCGGTAGGCTTTTGATGAATTGGTCAACATCGCCTTGTTCTCGAACGTCGAGCGTGGCGACGTGACATCTAACGCCGATAGCTTCGATAGATACTTTCAGATCTTGGAGTCGCTCTTCTCGGCGGCCAACTGCAAGGATATCGTAACCTTCTTTGGCCAAGCGAATTGCGCTGGCCCTCCCAATTCCCGATGTAGCTCCCGTAACAAATGCGATGTCTGCCATGATTCTTCGTACTTTGGATAATCGATTCAAAGCTATGAGAAAAGTACTATTCTTTCTGTCGATTCTCACCTCGTTTCTCGCGATTGGTCAGGGTGAATATGGTTCTGGATGGAGACTCGAAGTACGAGATGAAGCAGGACTCCCAATTCCGGCTACCTCAGTCTACCTAAACGATAGTCTCGCGGGTGCTACGGATGATGAAGGGGCGATTAGCTTTGTCTTCAATAGTGGAGGACCCGTACTGGTGCGGCTGGAAGCCTCTGGCTACACGACTACTGAATTTTATTTTGAAAGAATCCCTTTCGGTCTAGCTACGGGCATCACAATGCAAAAAAGTGGAGTGCTTGGTGATGTTGTTGTCATTGGAACAAGGGCACGTCAATCACCAGATCTGGCACCCATAAGTATTGATGTCGTTAAGCCTTATCTCATCACAGAGCGCGTTCAATCCGATATTGAAGAAACCGTAAAACAAGCCTCTGGTGTTCACGTATCTGATGGATCGGTAAACATTCGAAGCGGTTCTGGATGGAGCTACGGCGCCGGGTCTCGTGTCCTTGTTCTACTGGATGAGATGCCCTTGATAAGCCCGGATGCAGGTCAGGCTCAATGGAGCCTTCTGCCCACCGAAGCGGTTCAGTCAATGGAAGTATTGAAAGGTGCAGCATCTTCTTTATACGGTACCAGCGCTATGAACGGGATTATCAATGTAAGCACTTTGGATCCGACGAGAGAGCCACACACGGACATCCGAATGTATCAGGGCTTTTACGATTCGCCTCGCAGATCAGAATTGAAGTGGTGGAATGGGATTCGGGGTTGGACGGGCACTCAGTTCAACCATACCATGCGAACTGGCGACGATAAGGAATACGGCTGGGTAATCGCAGGTCAAGCCGAGCACAATGGAGGCTACCAATATGACGTGCCCGATCATCGGGGAAGATTACTGGGCAAGTTCACATATTTTGATCCAGATAATCCGGAATGGAGCTATAGTTTGACATCCATGGGACTTTGGTCGAGCAACGGAGATGCCTTGCTGTGGAACGGATACGATGAAGCGTACATTCCGCTAGATTCTCAAGCCACGCGAACTACGGGCTTTGATTTTATTGTAGATCCAGAAGTGCGCTATGCAAACGCGAATGAAAGCCATACGATTCGCGGCCGATTCATGGTCATAAACAACAATGCCGAATCTGAAACAACGAGCTATTACAATGCGAGTCGCATGGGCTTTTTGGAGTACCTCTATCAGTTTTCATTCGATGCTTTGAGTATTTCGGCAGGATTGAATGGTCAATTCGGTCGCAGTAACTCAGAAGTTTTTGAAGGCCTACACACCTTGAATGGTCAAGCGGCGTTCTTGCAGGCCGACTATGACTTCAAGTGGGTCACCTTGACCGGTGGAATTCGCTATGAATCGACCCAGTTAGACAACACGCGTTGGTCGAGGCCAGTATTGCGTTTTGGGGCTAATGGTGGTACAAAATCGACCCGCTTTAGAGCCAGCTATGGAGAGGGATTCCGTTTTCCTACGATGGCTGAAGTGTACACGAGAACAAATGTTGGAGCGCTGCAAGTGTTTCCAAATCAGGGATTGAATCCCGAAAGTGGTTGGAGTGCAGAGGTGGGAATGCGACAGCTTTTTGCACTTGGTGCGGTTAAGGGGTACGTTGACTTGGCGGCATTTTGGATGAGGTATGACAACATGATGGAATTCTCCTTTGGAAAGTGGGGAGAGGGAAGTGCGGATCCGATTCAAGACTTCGGGTTCAGAAGTATCAATATTGGAAGCACGGAAGTTCCGGGGATAGAGTTGAGTGCAGCATTTGAAATTGGTGTTGGTGAATCTGGTAAGTTAACCACCGTGGGCGGCGTAACATGGATGGAACCACGTCCCCTCGACCCAGATTTTGTGTACGCTACACATCCTGGACTATTTCCATCGTCGCCAGATCAAGAACTCAGCTATACATCGACCTCTTCAAACCCCGAGTCAGGCATATTGAAGTATCGTTACCAGTGGCTAGGAAAGTTTGACGCTCAATATGAACAGAGTTGGTGGATGGTCGGCTTTAGTGTTCGGTATAATGACTTTATGCAGAACATTGATGGAATTTTCTTGGATCCATTATTCAGTCAACTGATTCCTGGAGTTGAGGAGGCGAGACTAAACAATGCGCAGGGCGATTGGATTGTAGATGCCAGAATTCGGGCGAACGTGAGTGAGTCGACGAGCGTTTCCTTTGTTGTGAGCAATCTCACGAATCTTGAATACTATCCTCGTCCGGCACTCGTTGGGCCGATGCGCTCCTTTGCTTTGCAGTTGCGATATAAGATATAATCGCCTAGGGCATAGGGAGCTACGTTAGACGGCTATCCCTCTTCTTCATGCACTCTTCAAATTGCATTCACGAATAGGAAACATGTCCTGCCCATCTTTGTATCCGTAATTTCCTACGCGAGAAACCTGCTTGAAAGGAAATCCTTACAAGGTGTCGAATTTTCAACAAAAAGTGTTGAAAACATTTGTTCGTCACGAGGATATTCATTTAACTTGTTGACGCAGAACGGAATTACGCACTGCAAGAGAGACCATCTACACGTACTACTGAACAACACTGCATGAACCTAATACTATTCGACGTATCGGGAACACTGGTGCATTCGTCTGACTTTGAGCACAAGGTTTTGATGAGCACCATGTCGAGAGTCATGGGAGTGCCATTGCGCACGCTCGAGGACTTTCGGAAGGCCGAAACGGAGACAGCGTTCGTGGAGAAAGTTTGGACATTGGTAAAAGGGGTGGAACCGAGTGATGAGGACTGGGAGACCATCTACGAAGTGTATCACAAAGTGTTGATGGAAGCCTACCTGCACAGCTCAGAGCGCTTCAAGTCGTTAGAAGGAGCGCCAGATCTCTTGAGAAACCTTATCGATTCCAAATCATGGGCCTTTGCAATTGCGACGACGGCATGGCACGACATGGCTCATTTGACACTGCGCAGCGCAGGATTCTACACGAGACGAATTCATGTTGTTACCGGCGAAGGGATTGCTAAGAAGAAGGACTTGATTCACAAGGCTATCAACTCTTCGCAGAGATGGTACGGAGTGGATGGATTCAACAAGGTGACCTACGTGGGAGATGAGAATATTGACCACGTTGCATGCCGAGAATTGAACATTCCATTCATCGAAGTTGGAGAGCTTGCCACAACACGTGAAAAGCGTAAGCTGGTTCGATATCCAGACAAAGGCCAGTTCATTCGCCTTGCACGCAGAGCCGTTGTTCCAACTCGAGTTCGAACGAATTCACTCGGCAGTTTGATTGGAATAAGAGCCTAAGACCGCCTGACATTTCATACCTTCCCTTCGCATGAAAACTACTGTTGCGAAAAGCTGGAAGGACCTCCAAGAATTACTTTTTCAAGACACCTTCGACCCGAGAATTGGTCGATATCGCTCTTCCTATATCTACCGCGGAATGAATGATTCAGCCCATACGCTGAAGACATCACTCGCGCGATTAGGCGGACCGTATGAGCATCTTGAACGTCACCTTCTGCGCAACTTTCAGAAGTATGCGTTGCCGTCCACATTACCACAATCCTCTGTTTGGAACGTTCTCGCCATGGCCCAGCATCACGGCTTGCCTACACGATTGCTAGACTGGACCTATTCTCCGTACGTAGCATTGCACTTTGCTACGAATGATATTCAGAAGTATGATCGTGACGGAATACTTTGGGCAACGAACTATGTAGAACTGAATGACTACCTGCCTGACCGACTCAAAGATGTAATCAATCGCGAGCAGTCGAACACATTTACGGCTGAGATGCTCGATTCGGTGTGTAAAGACCTCGACAGCCTTAAAAGATTAGAAGAGGAGGAGTTTTTGCTCTTTTTGGAGCCCCCGTCTCTTGACGAACGCATCGTGAACCAATTCGCGCTCTTTTCTCTATTGAGCTCGAGCTCAGCTAGTATGGATGAGTGGTTGGAGGATCACGATTCGTATGTTTTCCGCATCATCATTCCAAAAGAGTTGAAGTGGGAAATCCGTGATAAGCTCGATCAAGCTAATATTACAGAAAGAGTGTTGTTTCCTGGCTTGGATGGCTTATCGATGTGGCTAAAGAGACATTACAGTTCTAAGAATCCTGAACCAGATGATGATGAGATGGCGCATCACGATTTACGGTAGAGTTCAGGGCGTGTTTTATCGAAAGAGCACGCAGCAGAAAGCGCGTCAGTTGGGACTTGTGGGTTGGGTGATGAATCGGCCTGACGGATCTGTGCTTGCTGAGATTCAGGGCACAGAAGAGCTACTCCAGGAGATGGTTGATTGGTGTTGGCAAGGCCCGCCGGCATGCGATGTTATCAAAATTGAAAAGACGGAAGTCCCGGTAGAACCGAGTGAGGCTTTCGAGATTCGAATCTAGGTTAGGCTTCTTCAGGAATCGTCTTCGACTCTTTTTTTACTTTCCCAGACTTTGGCTCGTAGGAAATGAGCGACCAGGTCATCACGATGCTAGTTGCAATAATGATGTACAGAAGGATGCCATTTTCGAAATTGTCAATCTTGTGTTCGGTAGGAATGTTGAAGAAAAGGAGAATGGTAATCAAGCCGCGTGGAGCGATATAAAGCTCGGGTTTGATATCCTTCCCGACGAAGACATTCATCCACAGATCGCGGAGCACATACATGCCTAATAGGGCGATGGTGGAGAAGATGAATACGAACGGAGACATCAGGCTTGGGAGGTCGATGGTGATACCAAAAACCACAAAGAAAAACGTTCGAATCACGAAGCTTGATTCGAGTGTAATCAGTCTAAAGTCCTTCAGCAAACCTTCCATTACGGAGTGTTTCAACCACTTGGCAAGTCGACCTTGAAAGAACAATTTTGAGTTATTCAAAATCAATCCAAAGATGAGGATGATGAGGAGTGGTGAAAGGTGGTAACGTTTGCCGACGGCATATAGAAGAATGAGGACGGCAATCAGCAAGAACAGTTTAACGGGAGTCTTGATGTTTTGAAGAAGAAACACCAGCGCGTAACTGAGGATGACTGAAATCACGAGTGAGAAGAGCACGCTCCACGAGAAGGTTAGTGCCAAATCGCCCGCTGTTTCAGCTTCGAAAGCTTCGATGGTGAAATAGAACACCATAATGCCGAGAATGTCGGAGAAGGTTGATTGGTAAATCATGAACTCCTTCTTGTTGTGGCTGAGGCTACCCACACTTGGAATGACGATAGCGGAGCTCAAAATGGAAAGCGGGATTGCGTAAATCACGGAATCTTGCCAATTCGCGTCCATCGAGTAGTGGATGAGCGCGGAAATCAGAGCGATGGTGGAGGCTAATTCGACGACCGAAAGCACGAGGCTGGAGTATATCAAATGCCGTTTATCCTTGGTCAATTCAAGGTCTAGCGCAGCCTCCAGAACAATCATGATAATCCCAACGGTCCCAAGAATTTCGAGGATGGGGAGGAGGTCGAACTCCCCGGGATTCAGCGCTTTAAGTCCGTATCCTATACCCACCCCTGTTCCGATGAGCATGAGCACAGATGGGATTCTTGTCAACTTCGACAAGATGTTGAAGAAGTAGGATAGAATGACGATTAGCGCGAGCGCAATCAGGTAATCCTGGGGGGTGCTGAAATCCATTGAGGGAAAATAGTGATTTTGGACTAATGTGTCGACTGGAAGGAGGCATCCCGAGAGGCGCAGCCGATTCGGGAGAGGGTTAGACTTTTAGAGGGTCAGAGGGTCAGAGGGTTAGAGGGTTGGACCATGACCCGTCCTGATTTTGGTTGACAGGTAAGCTATAGTTCTTATCGCGTCCTTGGAGGGTGAAGTTTAGGCGATGTGCAGTAGGCGCCTGGTAAGCGGTAACAGTAAGGAGACTTCGGGCTAGAGGTGAAATGCAAGAGGGGAGGGACGAGGGGCCATAATTCTGATGTCAGCGTTGAGAATAGCGCCACAAGGCTTGAGAGGTTTTTCTTCTAGGGGGCGTTTAGCCCCTCCCCGGTCTCAAGTTACCACGTAATGGGAATTTCTTCAGAATTTCATGAGGGCATTTAGGTGACAATCTGCCCTCTGTTCGCACACATAGTTTTTGTCCACTATCTGTCCTGTGTTGTCCTCGATTTGTCCACGTGAAATTCCTAAGTCTCAATTTAAGAATATAGAACTTCGCCACATGGGGTGGGGTTGGGGCCCCCAACGCTGGAGGGTTAGATGGTTGGACTTATAGATAGTCGGATTAATAGACTGATGTGCCGACTGGAAGGAGGCATCCCGAGAGGCGCAGCCGATTCGGGAGAGGGTTAGACTTTTAGAGGGTCAGAGGGTCAGAGGGTTAGAGGGTCAGATTTGCGGAGTTTGAACTCAACCTTTCGAATCTCGTGACCCACCCCAATTCCCATCACGCATCCCTGCGTTCTCTCTCCACCACGGAATTCCCTCATATTCTCTGCGAGAAAACTATCTGCGCCCCGTGCGTCTCTGCAGCATGCCCCAATAACGGTGAGTGTGGTCCTTCCACAATCCCTACCTTTCCCCCATGGGAATATCAACACTGCTAGATCTCGAGAAACTCTCGGATCATTACGCAAATTCAGAACGCATGCCTGCCATGTTTGTAGGACATGGAAGTCCGATGAATGCGATAGAACAGAACGAATTTACTCGTGGGTTTGCTGCGGTAGCCAATGCATTGCCTCACCCGCCGAAGGCCATTCTGTGCGTATCGGCCCACTGGTTTACCCAAGGGACAAGAGTATTAATGGTAGAACAGCCCGAGACGATACACGATTTTGGGGGCTTTCCGCGTGAACTCTATGACGTTGAATATCCCGCTAATGGACATCCAGAATTGGCAAAAGAAACGTTGGATTTACTTGCGCCGGATGCCCATGCCGACGAACAATGGGGGCTCGATCATGGAACTTGGTCGGTACTCAACCACATGTATCCAGACGCGGATGTGCCCGTGTTTCAGTTGAGCATAGATTACACAAAAGATGCGGACCACCATTTTGAACTTGCTAGCAAGCTGAGGTCTTTGAGGGATAAAGGTGTACTAATCGTGGGGAGTGGGAATATCGTTCACAACCTAGGTGAGCTAGATTGGAGCAAGGGAGCGATTCGAGAAAATGGATACGATTGGGCCTTGGAAGCGAGAGCTCAAATCAACGCATTGTTGTTAGACGGAAACTTTGCGCCGCTACTTGATTATACAAATCAGGGGCTGGCATGGCGCAATTCCATTCCAACCCCTGATCATTTTTTACCACTTCTGTATGCACTTGGCGCCAAGCATGATTCCGAAGAACTAGAAATCTTTAACGACAAGGTTCTGATGGGCAGCATCAGTATGACTTCGATTATTACGAAGTGAGTCTTACGCGCGCTTGCGGTCTGTTTCTTTCAACAAGATTTTACGCAAGCGAATGTTCTGTGGAGTCACCTCAACGTACTCATCACCCTGAATGTATTCTAGGGCTTCCTCCAAGCTAAACTTGATGGCTGGAGCGATACGCATCTTATCGTCGGCACCGGCTGAACGAATGTTCGTCAGGTGCTTCGTTTTGGTGATGTTCACAACCATATCGCCTGCGCGGCTATTTTCTCCTACAACCTGACCTTCGTAGATCTCAACACCTGGATCGATGAAGAACTTACCTCGGTCTTGCAAACGGTTGATGGAATATGGAATTGCGGTTCCTTTATCCATGCTGATGAGTGAACCATTTTGACGCCCAGGAATCTCGCCTTTGTAAGCTTCGAACCCGATGAATCGGTGGTTCATAATAGCCTCACCTGCTGTTGCTGTAAGGAGTGCATTACGAAGTCCAATCAAACCACGTGATGGGATGTTGAACGTCACAATCATGCGATCACCTTTTGGCTCCATGTTGAGCATTTCGCCCTTACGCATGGTTACCATTTCAACCGCGGTGCCGCTTTTATCTTCAGGAAGGTCAACTACCAATTCCTCAATTGGTTCGCATTTTACACCATCAACTTCTTTCAAGATTACTTGAGGCTGACCAATTTGAAGTTCGTACCCTTCGCGACGCATTGTTTCGATGAGAACTGAAAGGTGAAGTACACCACGGCCGTAAACACGGAATGCATCGGCTTTTTCGGTCTCCTCAACCCTGAGGGCGAGGTTCTTTTCCATCTCTTTTTCAAGACGGTCATTGATGTGACGAGAAGTAACGAATTTACCCTCCTTGCCAAAGAAAGGAGAATCGTTAATAGTGAAGAGCATACTCATGGTAGGCTCGTCAATACGAATTGTTGGTAGTGCTTCAGGGTTTTCAAAATCGGCGATAGTATCTCCAATTTCGAACCCTTCGATACCTGTGATTGCACAGATGTCGCCTGCGTGAACTTCGCTCACCTTAGCACGACCCATTCCATCGAAGACAAATACTTCTTTGATCTTCGATTTTACCGGGGTGCCGTCGCGCTTGATGAGGGTAACCTGTTGGTTTTCCTTTAGTGTACCGCGCTTAAGGCGACCGATGGCAATACGGCCGGTGTATTTACTATAATCGAGTGAAGTAATGAGCATTTGCGGAGTTCCTTCTTCTACCCTAGGGGCAGGAACATGCTCGAGTACCATATCGAGAAGCGGAGCGATATTCTCCGTCTGATTCTTCCAATCGTCGCTCATCCAGTTGTGCTTAGCAGAGCCGTACACAGTAGGGAAGTCGAGCTGCTCTTCGGTAGCGTCGAGGTTAAACATGAGATCGAATACTGCTTCGTGAGCGGCTTCAGGATCACAGTTTGGCTTATCTACTTTGTTTACAACCACGATTGGCTTCAATCCGAGTTCGAGTGCTTTTCCAAGAACGAATCTGGTTTGAGGCATCGGTCCTTCGAAGGCGTCAACGAGAAGAAGAACGCCGTCGGCCATGTTGAGAACGCGCTCAACTTCACCACCAAAGTCGGCGTGGCCCGGAGTATCGATAATGTTGATTTTGGTGTCTTTGTAGGTAACCGACACGTTCTTGGATAGAATGGTGATCCCGCGCTCGCGCTCGAGGTCGTTGTTATCCAAGATGAGTTCTCCAGTCTGCTGATTCTCACGGAATAGCTCGCAGAAGTGAAGGATTTTGTCAACCAATGTGGTCTTGCCGTGGTCAACGTGTGCGATAATCGCGATGTTTCTAATATTCGTCATGCCGATGTATTGAGCCGGCAAAAGTAGTGGTTCTCAGCGAGGTGGGTGTATGGGGGAGGTTAAATTTTTGGTTCCGAAAAAGCGTGACGGATAAACTTGGTGTATTGGTCTCACACAGAGAAACAGAGGACACGGAGGTTTACAGAATCGCTCGCGATCAGGTATGAGCTGAAGCATCCTACTTGTCACTATTGATTTTTCGCGATTTTGCGAGAACCACACACAATGAATCAACGCGCTAACCCTCGATGAACTCTCAAGGTTTTTTGTGGTGACGACAGAATAAACTTAAAGCTCGCGCCAGCCTGCGCCTGTGTCGTGTTCGTGCGTATAGACTTGCATGAAATCGAGGTTTACCCGGAGAGTGACCATGTGGGTATTTATCATGCCCATGTTTTCGTTTACGAGGTCCCAGTTGTAGGCGTACACCAGTTCAATTTCATGGAAAATACCAATTCCTATTTCCGGTCGAAATGTTGGCGCATATCCGCCATTTAGGTCGGAGTACCACAAGAAAGAGAGACCAATTTGCAGGATTGTGGCATGTACTCTCGTACCAATCTTCGGAGCGAGTATTGGTTTGCCAATGTAGCCAAACTCAGCACCAAGATTGAATGAAGGAGCATTGGCCAAAGGAAGTCCGCCAAATTCATGCATCTGCTCATAGTACAGTCCAACTTCACCAAAGAGGTGTTTTCCTCCTGAAAGTCCAACCTTAACACCATAGGTATCGCGGATGGATGCAGTGACGTGTCCAGATTCTAAGGTGTCAGTTTCTGTCTCATTTTGGCCGATGACTGAAACGGAAATCAGTGTTAATAGGAAAAGGAGAGATGCTTTCATGTAGAGCGATTTTTTGGAATGCAAACTATGAATGGGCTACAAACATATCCATAACGAAAGCGGGTTGATTGAAGTGTCAATAATTACGGGGCTATTCAGCCCCTCCCGGTCTGAAGTTCGTGAATGCAGACTGAAACTTCAGAATCTCAGGCTTCCAATTTTGTTATCCGTTTGAATACGTAAGTAAACGTTTAAGATCCGAAACAGGTGAAAGGAAAGTTGGAACTTGAGAGTGGGGTTGCGGGAACCGCACCCCGGGGCTACCCCCAGCCTCGGCTCCACAACTTGGAAAACCTCCCTCCAGTCCGACCGTCCAAGAGAGTCCAACAGTCCAATCCTCTCCCGAATCGGCTTCGCCTCTCGGGATACCTCCTTCAGGTAGGTACGTCAAGCCATCAGTCCAACCCTCCAACCCTCCAACCCTCTAACCCTCCAACCCTCTAACCCTCCAAAAAAGAAAAGCCCCCCGATTTCTCGAGGGGCTCTTGAGTATTTTGGAAGTAGTGTCCTTAGTGACGAACTACAAACTTACCTTCCAATACGTTGTTCTCACTTGAAACAGTGTAGAAGTACACTCCGTTGTTGAACTCAGAAGTATTGATGTTTTGGAATTGACGTCCAGAAACGTTGTTAGACACCTCTGTGTAAACTACGCGTCCTGTTACATCGATAATGTTCAATGTTACGTCAGCAGCAGCGTTAACGTCGTAAGTAATAGTGATTTCGTTGGCAGCTGGGTTAGGGAAAGCTTTTGCAGATTCGCGATCAAGAATGTGGCTGTCTGTTGAAAGGCTTCCGTCAGCGTCAGCAAACATCCACAACCATACGTTCGCATTCCAACGAGTTGGAGTGTTAGCCCAAGAGTCGTCAGCAAGCTTCTCTACCATTGAACCGTTACCGCAACCTCCTTGAACGTCACTTGTCGCAATAGCAATTGTGTCACCGCCATTGTCAACCTGAACTGTCATGATGAAAGGACCGCTTACATATGGACGATTCGGGAAGTTAAATGCAGTGAAGCCCAAGTTCGCTGTGTCAATAGAAGTGATTGATACTGGGCTAGAAGTTCCAATAGCCGCACCTACTGAACCAGCAGCTGTGTCAAATGGGTAGATATACGCTTGGAAGTCTCCGCTGATCACATGCTCCTTAACAGGAATCAAAGCATAAACATTCTCAATGTTGTAACCCTGGGTTGGGAAAATGAAGAGTCCCTTTTCCTTATCACCAGTACCGTTAGTACCAGAGAAATATCCTCCTGCAACTGCACCGAAAGTAACGATGTTCGGCTGAGCGCAGTTTGGAGCAGAAATCAAGGAGTCAGTAATTACTTCCGATTGGAGGTTTAGAGCAGGTCCGCCTTCAAAAACCCTAGCCGTTGTAATTTGCTGAGCAAAAGCGCTGCTCGCAAGACCGGCTACGGCCATAAGTGTGTAAAGCTTTTTCATTTTACGAGTGTTTTTAATTTTCAGAGCGAATCTACGACTTTTAGCCGCACGGCTCAAGCCAAACGAACGCTCACTTTATCTAGATGTAGTTTGGATAAGGGAATGCCCCAAGCGTGCTAGTGTGCTTCTAACCAGTTTTCTCCCGTTCCCGTTTCAACCAAAAGTGGAACTTCTAACGCTACAGCGTTTTCCATCTCTTTGGCAACCAGTTCTTTGAGTTTGTTTAACTCCGATTTCTCAGCGTCAAATACCAATTCATCATGCACCTGCAAGAGCATCCTACTCTTCATGCCTTCGTCCTGCATCCGCTTGTGAATTTTAATCATCGCCAATTTTATAACATCTGCCGCGGTTCCCTGAATAGGAGCATTTACGGCATTGCGTTCAGCGTGACCTCTCACTACAGCATTTCGACTATTGATGTCCTTCAAGTAGCGTCTTCGTCCAAACATCGTTTCAACGTACCCCTGCTTCTGCGCTAGAGCCACTTGGTTGTCGATGTAATCTCTAATTCCAGGATAGGTGCGGAAGTAGGCTTCAATTACTTCCTTGGCTTCCGTTCGTGATAGGTTGGTTTGCTGACTCAATCCAAAGGCCGAAACACCATAGATGATCCCGAAGTTGACTGTCTTGGCATGGCTGCGCTGTTCGCGAGTAACATCTTCCAATTTCACATCAAAGACCTTCGCAGCGGTCGCGGCGTGAATGTCCTCTCCATTTTTGAAAGCGGAAATCATGGCCTCATCACCACTCAATGCGGCAATGATGCGAAGCTCAATCTGACTATAATCCGCAGCTAGCAAGATGTGATTTTCATCTCTTGGGATAAACATCCCTCTTACCTTCCTTCCTCTTTCTGTTCGAATCGGAATGTTCTGCAAATTCGGATTGGTGCTACTCAATCGGCCTGTAGCCGCCACAGTTTGATTGTAGGTGGTGTGGATTCTTCCCGTTTGTTTACTCACGAGTTGAGGGAGCGCATCTACATACGTGCTCTTCAACTTTCCAACCTGACGCCAGTCGAGTATTTTCCCTACTATCGGATGCTTATCTGTTAGTCCCTGAAGGATGTCTTCCGAGGTGGAGTATTGTCCACTCTTGGTTTTCTTGGGCTTCTCCATCAACTGCATCTTTCCAAAGAGGATCTCACCAAGTTGACGAGGCGATCCGAGGTTGAATCGTTCTCCAGCATCTTCAATAATGGACTCTTCTAAGCTCTTGAGCTCTTTCTCAAGTTCAACACTGTAAGCGTTCAGGGCGTCGACATCCACATTGATTCCCTCGAATTCCATGGCGGCGAGTACCGGTACCAACGGAGTTTCTACATCATAGAAGACTTTTTCCACTCCGCCCTCGGCGATTCCCGGCTTGAATTTTTGATAAAGTTGATAGGTGATATCCGCGTCTTCTCCGGCATATTCTACCACCTTGTCAATCTCCACATCTCTCATGCTCCCTTGCGATTTTCCCTTTTTGCCAATGAGGGTTTCAATGGAAACGGGACGATAGTTCAGGTAGGTCTCCGCAAGGAGATCCATATTGTGACGCATGTCCGGCTGAAGCAAGTAATGCGCAAGCATCGTATCGAACAATGGGCCGCTGATGACTATACCATAATTCTGAAGAACGGTCATGTCGTACTTGAGGTTTTGAGCGATCTTCTCAACCTCTGTGTTCTCGAAAAATGGGCGAGTCAAGTCGACAATCTTTTGAGCCTCATCTTGGTCTGCAGGAACAGGTATGTAGTATGCTTTAGAGGCATCATAGCTAAAGGCAATCCCTACGAGTTCAGCTTCTAGGGCATTTAGCGATGTGGTTTCTGTATCGAAACAAACGGCCTTTTGTTTAACCAGTTTCTTCATGAGCATCTGTATGCCCATTTCATCATCAATTTTCTGATAATGATGCTCTGTATTCTCTAGAGTTTTCACTCCTGAATTTTGATCGGAGCTGTCCGCTGCCTCAACTGTTCCTCCAAAGAGGTCCATCTGATCTCCGGTTTGCTTCACTACAGAAGCGCCGGAATTCTTTTGAATTTCTACATCGAGAATCCGCTTGGCCAAGGTCCGAAACTCGAGTTCTTCGAACACCTCCTTGAGTTTGTCTTCGTCGATTGGGTCACGTGTCACATCCGTTTCCGAAAGTAGAATGGGAGCGTCAATCCAAATCGTAGCAAGCTCCTTACTCAAGCGGCCTAGGTCGGCATTATCCCGGATTTTCTCCCCGAGTTTCCCCTTGATTTCATCGGCATGTTCGAGTACGTTTTCCATCGTGCCGTACTGTTTCAGAAGCTTAACGGCTGTCTTTTCACCCACCCCTGGAAGTCCCGGGATGTTGTCAGCCGAGTCACCCATCATACCAAGGATATCAATAACCTGGTCGACATTCTCAATGTCCCATTTCTCGCAAATTTCTTTTGGACCCATGACTTCGGGCTGACCTCCACCGCGGGCGGGCTTGTACATTAGGATGTTGTCTGTTACAAGCTGACCAAAGTCCTTATCCGGAGTCATCATGTAGGTGATGTAGCCATCCTTTTCCGCTTGTTTAGCAAGCGTTCCGATAACATCATCGGCTTCATATCCTTCGACACCCACATAAGGAATGCGGAATGCGTCGAGCACTTTTTGGATGTAGGGAACTGCTATTTTGATGGCCTCTGGAGTTTCGTCGCGGTTTGCTTTGTACTCCTCGTACATCTCGTGACGTTTTGTTGGGCCTTTCATATCGAAAACCACAGCGATGTGCGTTGGGTTTTCTTTGTTGAGTACATCGAGAAGTGCTGTTGTAAATCCATAGATGGCCGAGGTGTCCATCCCTTTACTCGTTACCCTAGGATTTCGCGCGAAGGCAAAATACGCGCGGAAGATCAGGGCATAGGCATCTAATAAAAACAGCTTTTTCTCTGCGTCACTCATAGGAATCTACTTTGCTGGCAAGATACCAATTATCAGAGGTCGCCCTTCACAATACTTTAGCTTTGTCAGTGATTCCTAAATGCTATTTTTGCCACTCACCAATTTGGAAGAACCGACTGTGTCCGATTCATTAGTAATAATACCTACGTACAACGAGCGCGAGAATATTGAAAACATTCTCGAAGCCGTTTTGAGTCAGCCACATAACTTCCATGTTTTGATTGTTGATGACGCCTCTCCAGATGGTACAGCTGAAATCGTCAAGAACATTCAGAACAAGTATCCTGAACAGCTTCACTTAGAAGAGCGGTCTGGAAAACAAGGGTTGGGAACCGCCTACATTCACGGATTCAGATGGGCATTGCAAAAGGGATATGAGTTCATCTTCGAGATGGATGCCGACTTCTCGCATGACCCAAAAGATCTCATCCGATTAAAAACCGCCTGTCAAGAAGGAGCTGATTTGTCTATCGGCTCACGGTATGTTCGCGGTGTAAATGTGGTGAACTGGCCTATGAGCCGAGTGCTTCTTTCCTTCTTCGCATCGAAGTATGTTCGATTTGTGACAGGCATTCCTGTTCACGATACCACGGCAGGATTCAAATGCTACCGAAAAGCGGTGTTGGAGAAAATAAATCTTTCTCAAATTCGATTTGTGGGCTACGCGTTCCAGATTGAAATGAAATTCAAAGCCTGGAAGCACGGGTATGTGATTCGTGAGGTGCCCGTGATTTTTACCGACCGAACCGCAGGCCAATCCAAAATGTCAAGAGGAATTGTGAAAGAGGCTGTTTTTGGAGTAATTCGACTGAAGTTAGATAGCATCTTCGGGCGAGATTACTAGAAAATTTGACAGTTTTTCAGACCTTTGCAGTCCCCCAAAACCAAATGCTAGGTCATGTCCGAAGCAACACTCATAAAGAATGCTCGCATTGTCAACGAAGGCACCATTACCGAAGGTGATTTGTTGATTGAAGATGGTCGAATCGCACACGTTGATCGCCATATATCTCCCAAGAATGGTAACGTTAGAGTAATCGACGCACACGGGATGTATCTCATTCCAGGTGTAATCGACGATCAGGTGCATTTCCGTGAACCTGGACTGACGCATAAGTCGGAAATAAAGACCGAGGCCAGAGCCGCCGTTGCCGGAGGTATCACCTCGTATATCGAGCAACCGAACACAGTCCCTCAGGCCACCACGGTAGAGCTTGTTGAAGAGAAGTTTAACCGTGCTTCGGAAGTTTCACTTGCGAACTATGCCTTTAATATTGGCGCGACTAACGACAATATTGAAGATCTTCTCAAGGTTGATAAAACCCGCATTCCAGGAGTGAAAATCTTCATGGGTTCCAGTACCGGAAACATGTTGGTGGATGACCTAAAGGCACTCGAAAGAATTTTTTCTGAAGTGGATAATCAACTCATCACACATTGCGAAGATGAGGCGACAATCAGAAAGAATCTAGAAAAATATAAGGCGGAATACGGAGATGATATTCCGATGAAGTATCACCCAATCATCCGCAGCGAAGAGGCTTGCCTTCTCAGCAGTACAACCGCCGTGAACCTCGCCAAGAAGCACGGTTCCAGGTTACACGTTTATCACATCTCAACGGGGGTTGAAACGGAGTTGTTCGACAACACCATTCCGCTCGAGGAGAAACTCATTACCTCTGAGGCTTGTGTGCATCACCTTTGGTTCAACGATGAGGACTACGATTCAAAAGGGTCGTATATCAAATGGAATCCAGCGGTGAAAACAGAGGCAGACCGACTCAAGATTTGGGAGGCTGTTCTCAACGATAAAATCGACGTTATCGCAACTGACCACGCTCCTCATACGAAGGAGGAAAAAGCGAACCCATATACGTCAGCTCCAAGTGGCGGGCCACTCGTTCAACACGCCTTGGTGGCATTGATGGAGTTTGTAAACGACGGAACAATCACCATGGAGAAGTTGGTAGAAAAGCTCTGCCACAATCCTGCGAAACTCTTCCGCATTCAGGAACGTGGTTACATTCGTGAAGGGTACCATGCAGATATCGTACTTGTAGAGCCTTCTCGACCTTGGACAGTTATGGAAGAGAACGTTTTGTCTAAATGTGGATGGTCTCCTTTCGAAGGATCTACCTTTAAAGCTCGAGTATCACATACGTTTGTAAACGGTAAGCTCGTTTACAAGAACGGTCAGTTTGACGAATCTCAGATGGGTCAACGACTCTATTTCGAACGCAACTAAGCACCATTGAATATTCGAATAGCCGTCATTCTTCTACTTTCAGTTTTCTTCATTTCATGCGATCCTGTGGAAACGGGTGTACGAAAGGAGAAGCCAGAGAATCTCATTCCCAAGAAGAAGATGACTCAGATGCTACTCGATGTACATCTCATTGAGGGCGTGCGCTCAGGCGTTCGGGTATTGGGAGATACCGTTTCTGTCGATACCTATTACAAGAGTTTCTACGAAAAGTACAACGTCACTCAAGCGCAGTACGATTCCTCATTTCGTTACTACAGCCACTACCCGCGTGAGATGATGGAGATGTATTCGGTCGTAATCGACAGCCTAAATCTTCGCGATATCCAAGTAGTGGAGCAGGTGCGTCAATACGATGCCGGAAAGCTCGAGGATGCCAATCGAAAGCTGGATTCACTCCAGGGCAATTAATTACTCTACCGTTACGAGGAAGTAGTTCTTCTTGCCGCGCTGCACGAGGATGTATCGCTCGTTGAGCAAGTCGTTTGCCGAAATCTCATGTTCTAGCGTCACCTTCGTTTTGTTAATGGCGATGCCGTTGGCTTGTGTCATCTTTCTCGCCTCACCTTTAGAAGGCATGATGTTCGTTTTCTCAGCCAAGAACTCGACAATATTGATTCCGGATTCTACATCACTCTTGGATACACTGTGCTGTGGCACTCCTTCAAAGACTTGAAGCAGCGTGCGGTTGTCTAGTGTGCGAAGCTCTTCTTCTGTGGCACGGCCAAACAAAATTTGACTAGCTCGAATGGCATTCTCTAGATCCTCTTTGCTATGCACTCTTTCCGTGATTTCTTCGGCAAGCGCGTTTTGAAGAATACGCGTGTGTGGCGCCTTTTCGTGCTCAGCTTCAAGAGCTTCAATTTCTTCTTGGCCTTTTACGCTGAAGATTCGGATGTAATTGCTCACATCAGCATCCGCGGCGTTTAGCCAGAACTGGTAAAATTGGTATGGCGAAGTTTTTTCTGGGTCGAGCCAAATGTTTCCACTTTCGCTCTTGCCAAACTTAGTTCCGTCTGCTTTCTTGATGAGTGGCGTGGTAAGCGCAAATGCCTCGCCACCGCCCATGCGGCGAATGAGCTCAGTTCCGGTTGTAATATTTCCCCATTGATCCGAACCACCCATCTGTAGTTTCAAACCTTCGTTCTTCCAAAGGTGAAAGAAGTCGTAGCCTTGAATGAGTTGGTAGCTGAATTCGGTAAATGAAATTCCGGTTTCCATTCTCGACTTCACACTGTCCTTAGCCAACATGTAGTTAACCGTGATGTGCTTACCCACATCGCGAATGAAGTCCAGGAAATTCCAATCCTTGAACCAGTCGTAGTTGTTCACCATTACAGCCGGATTGTCCTTCCGCTCGAAGTCTAAAAACTTCTCCAACTGCTTCTTCTGGGAATTGAGGTTGTGTTCCAATTGGTCACGGTCGAGCAACGAACGCTCTGCCGACTTGAAGCTGGGATCGCCAACCATGCCCGTGGCTCCACCGATAAGTGCAACGGGTTGATGTCCGCATCTCTGGAAGTGAGTAAGCGTCATTACCTGCACCAAGTTGCCTACACCAAGTGAATCTGCAGTTGGGTCGAAGCCGATATAACCACGCACCATTTCAGAGTTTAGCAACTCTTCGGTACCTGGCATGGCATCGTGCAACATTCTTCTCCAACGAAGTTCTTCAATGAAATTGGTGGGCATAGCTTCCAAGTGAAATTAGCAATGAAGCGCAAAAATAAGGTACTCAGGTCAGAACGCGTAGTTCCTTTTGCCCTTTCGCGTATGCCCATTCATTATTTTCGTGCTATGATATTAGTGACTGGTGGTACCGGACTTGTTGGCTCGCATTTGTTATACCGACTTACCCAAGCCGGAAAGGAGGTTCGAGCGCTTTATCGTTCTGAATCTTCGTTGCAGAATACACGCAAGGTTTTTGGGTATTATATGGAAGACGCCCAATCCGAATTTGAGAAGATAGAGTGGATACAGGCCGATCTTTTTGACATAATTGACCTTCAAGAGGCCATGAAAGATGTTGAAACGGTCTACCACTGTGCTGCCGTAGTGAGTTTTCAGCCTTCCGATAAGGATTTGATGCTACAAGGCAATCCGAAAATGACGGGATTGTTAGTGAATGCCGCACTCGCCGAAGGGGTCAACAGCTTCATACACGTTAGCTCTGTCGCCGCATTAGGCCGAGCGGCTAACGGTGAGTTCACGACTGAAAAAACGGAGTGGAAAGATTCTCCTTTGAATTCGACCTATTCGGAGTCCAAGTATGCCGCCGAACTCGAAGTTTGGCGCGGAATGGAAGAGGGGCTTACTGTAGGCGTGGTAAATCCCACCATTATCCTTGGGCCAGGAAACTGGACCTCTGGCAGCAGTAAGTTCTTCCACACCTTTTATCACGGCTTTAAATTCTATACGGAAGGCCAGACTGGTTTTGTGGACGTGCTTGATGTCGTGGAAGCTATGTTGAGAATTGAAGAGCGGAAAGCATACAACAAACGTTTCTTGGTAGTTGGCGAAAACGTGAAATACAAACAGCTCTTCGACTGGATAACGAGCGAATACGATGTGAAAGCACCAAGTATTCTGCCCCCACGGTGGGTAATGGAGTTGCTATGGCGTGTGGAATGGGTGAGGTCAAAACTGACAAACTCTGCGCCGCTTGTGACGAAAGAAACTGCTCGAACGGCGAGAAACATGAGCGCCTTTAGCAACGAAAGAGCACGCGAAGAATTGGGCATGGAGTTCATGCCTATTTCTGAATCGGTGAAACGAAACTGTCAGCTCTATCTGCAAGACTTGAACGAGCAGTAGAAATAAAAAATCCCACCAATTGGCGGGATTTTTTTTGAGGTTGAAGGATGCTTAATCCTTGGTGATTATCTCGAGGTCGTACGCACCAACTTCGTCGATATTCAAGGTAGTAACCTGAATTTTCCACTTGCCTTTTTCAGGCTGAAGTCCGGTGAGCATTGAGATAGTATAATCGCTGTCGTAATCGTCGTTTCTGAAGGTTTGTCCGGATGGAGAAGTAACCACTAGATAACCGTCGAAACCGTAGGCGCGAAGACGAACGGTGAAGGCTTCGTCGGCCTCAATTTCGCGGGTGTACGTATCGACGTACTCGCCTTTTGGCAAACGCTCATCGCGTGGGTCTAGGCGTCCTTCTGTACGTTCGATGTTAACCTCCTCGGCAACGTCGATAATCAATTGGTATGCGCCAGTAGTTCCGCCTTCGTAGGCTGAGGCCCAAACGGTGTATGTTCCTGGCTCGTCGGCTAGGATCTCGATGTAGCTGTCGCTTCCTTCCATATCATCGTTCACCTCTTCGGTGCCGTATGGAGTTTTGACCACTAAGTAAGCGTCGAATTCTTCAGAATTGAGCCATACGCGAATCATGCGTGGGCTATCTACTTGAACCTGATGAACGTCGTAATATTCTGAGCCTTCTCTTTGTAGATCGGATGATGTGAGGTTTCCGCGGAGCGTATCAGATTGTGCTGATGCTACCACAGAAGCTGAGGCAACAAGACCGAGGGTTAGTAGGTGCTTAAAGTTCATAATGAGCATTTTACAGTTAGATGCAATGGGGTTTACAATGGCCGTGCCAAAATCAAATTGGAAGGAATTTATACATCAAAGATTCCATGTCTTCGGCTAATCTATCATTCTTCCTCTGGAACCATGTGAAGTTTCTACCGAAGTCTTCGGAGGTTTCTTTGGCGCTAGAAGATTCAATCATTTCGGTTTGAGTAATGATGCAGATGAGTGAGCTCGAGCCGCGCATTACAATCAAAATTCGAAAAGGATATTCGTTGTACTCGCTGTTGTGTTGATCGTAATCGCGTAGCACGAATACGTTGTATCCGTTCACAGATTCATTTTCGAAAGGGAACTCCTCGATGACCGGAACAATGAGTCTGCCGGCATTGCCGCGGGTGTTGTTCATGGCATCCATCAAGGCGTTTTCGGGACGAGAACCGGCGTGGAATTCGAAGCTTGACACGTATCCTTCAAGGATTCCTGTTCGGTAATCACCTCTTCGGAAGCCTCCTAGATCGAAAACTTCTTTCACTTCCGTAGTACGGATGATTTCACCGATTTCATTTAGGTCGGAGTCAAACAGTTTTGCACCTGGCTTGAGGGTGCTATCTGCGTTCATATCATCAATATTGAAAACAACGCGCTTGCTGCCCTTGTACCAGAGCGGCTCCTCCATTTCGGTGTAGATGAAAGTGGAATCGACGAGTGAGAAAAGAGCATCGCCTTCTACGGCGTCGGAAAACTCACCATTTCTCTTCATGTATTGAGCGGAAGCTAATGCGCTCGAGAAAAGAAAGATGAATGAAAGGATGGTGTGCTTGTACATAAACCTTGTTGAATTCGAAATGTACGGAAATCGAGGAAGCTGATGGTCAGAAAATGCTTAAAGCACCAACAAATTACAGCCTCGAATATCGCTTTGGTCAAAACGGCCCAGCACTTCAAATGTTGCATCGGGGTAAATCCGACCTAAATCTTGGGTGGCAATAAAGGCGCAACTATCCACATTTGCCAAGTCGATGATATTGATTCCACCGGTTTTTCCATCCCGAACTTTCGAAAGAGGATCAGCTGGGTCGCGAAGCGTAATGCGCATCCACGGAGGGGTGGTATATCTGCCATTTCCCGAGCTGTAAGCCTGACTCATCAACTCGGTCATGCCGTATTCGGAGTGAATCATTTCAACGTGAAAAGCCTCTTTCAAAATGGCGTGTAATTCATCTCTGATTAACTCCTTGCGTCGACCTTTCATTCCGCCTGTTTCCATGATAACTATGGAGTTGGAGAGTGACATCGGGTGTTCTTCTGCCAGATCAAGCAGCGCGAAGCTGACGCCAAGGAGTACGGTTGGAATTTCATCCTTTACGGACTTTTCAAGCTGAGTTTTTAGGTCGTCCAAATTGCTGAGGTAGAAACCGCTACCATCAAACTTGCTAGATTGGATAAAGGCATCGGCCATGTCGATTAGCGAAGAACCTTTTCGTTCTAGGTAAGACGGTAATAAACATAGCCATTGGAACTCGGAAGGATCGCCATATTTGTCGCGAAAGGCGGCTTCGAAGACGCGGTGGTACCACGACTTTTCTCGAACGTAATGTCGGCTCGTATTCTGACCTGTTGTACCACTACTGGTGTAGGTCACTTCTGCATCAAAATCACCTGATTTCACCTCGTGATTTTTAAAAGCCTCAATGGGCAGATGAGGGATGTCCTCCCAAGATGAAATTGAGCGTACATCAATAGAAAGGCCTTCGAGGAATCGCTTGTATGGAGCGCAGTGTTCAGCTTGATATTGAAACAGCTCAAGTGCGGCAGAGTTGAAATCTGTCGACTTGAGTAAAAGCGTATCTTTGAATGAAGCGATGTCGATCACAAACGATTTTGGGGGTCGATGCGTTATTGAAAACGATGAGAGCAAAGATAATCGGAATATTAGCGGTAACGGCAAGCCTGTTTTTAACAACGGGCTGCAAGGATGGTCAGGTTTTTCCTGATGAGCCCTATTTGGAATACCGTTCTTATGTACTGGTCGATGCCAATGTCGATCCAGATTTCCCGATTGACCATGCCGCTGTTGATCTTTACTTCACGGATGGTGATGGTGACATTGGAGAAGAGCCGATCCCGACCGGTGACTTCAACTTCTTTGTGAACGTATTTGAACGAAACGATTCTGGTGAGTATGTCTACGCATACGACTGGAACGGCATTTTGGAGGACCTCTCTGACCCTGGGCAACAGAATAAGGTATTGGAAGGCATCATTACCTATCAGGTGGGCTTGTCGAGCATTGACTCTGACTCAGCTTACATTGAATTTGAGTTGATAGATGATGCCGGCAACACCTCAGGCGTAATTCAGAGCGAGCACATTTTTGTGGATTTCTAAGGTCCCCAAGAAGGCAGGGAATTATAGATGCCTATACCCGCCAGAATGATAAGGCCAGTTCCAATGGCAACTGCAATCAAAGTTTCTCGACTGTCTTTCCGGTCTGCTTCATCTTCATTCACTTCCATTCTAGACGTGATGTTGTAGTAGCTATACCTTTTCATAGCCTCTGCATCTCTTGTTAGTGCTACAAACCAGTCGTCGGCAGGAGTTACGTTGTAATAGTTCACCACACATGTGTAGCAGTATCCATTTCGTACTGGATCGTGCTCGAATGTAATCACGGCGGCGTTCGCTCCTCGGGCACAAGCATCTTTTCTAACGCTGTAGATTATTTCGAGTTCGGAGCAATCCACTTCGGGACTTATAATACCTCCCATTGGACCAAGAAGGGGCTGGGTATAGGTTACTTCCTCTATGCCGCCGGAGGGTGTTTCGGCTCCTTCGGGAAGTCTAACAACTGTAACATCACAGGTTGCGTAAAACTCTTCTGAGGTCACACTTCTGTCGTAAGAATCGAGTCCCGTTGTTGCACCACAAGAACTTAGGGCAGCCGCAGCGATAAGAATTGCAAATAGTTTGAGCATACTCATGTTTGAGAGAGGTTTGGTGGGGTAAGGTAGTGAAATGGGATGATGGGGTAATGGACTTATAGACCGATAGACTATTGGACTTTTGGA
>NZ_WBVO01000016.1 GCF_008933115.1 Phaeocystidibacter luteus
AGGACGGGGTTGGGGTTCAAGGCATCACCACCCCAAAACGAGCCTCCACCAGCAAATCGTTTTCGAAGAGGTACTCAGCGGTATATTCAGGCATGTTTGTTCGATTGAGAAAGGGACTGTTTGACTCTTCCGTTACTCTCAAGGAATAGCTCATCTTATCTTGTTCAACATGACTTTGCACAAAGGCCTCTTTTGGATAGCGGTCGAAAAACTCTACCTGTGTCATTCCAATCTGTGCTCCGTGGCTCAAAGTGAACTCCTTTTCATCTAAATGAAGGTACGTAGATGTCAATGAATCTTGAAACTTACGAAGGACGATGTAGCTCGGCGTCCCTTCAGTGCTGCCAGGATAGAAAAGTAAGATTGCCTCTACTCCGGCCTCAGGGTTGACCGCACTAATGTTTGGATGGTTAATGTCTAGTCCGGGCTCGCCATATCCTCCTTTTTCTTCGATAAAGGAAATGAGATTGTCATGAGATATACCTAGGAAGATACTACCCATACTTGTGTCGGGATGAGAAATGATAAGTGCAGAATCAACTGCTTCAGCCATATCGGTTGGACGATGCACTGCGATGCCAGTATCGCTCTCAATCTGAACGACGCTGGTCTCAATCGGATTGACCTTTTCGACCGTTGTTGGGGTGTCGATTCCTCTTTGACATGAAGCAAGAGTGAAAAGAGTGAAGAGGAGAGCGAGTGTTTTCATGAAGAAGAAAGGTAATAAACTTCGTGCAGAAGTATTCTCTCCAGAGAATAAGAGGTATACACGTGGTGGGGAGAGAACGCGGGGGCGTGGTGGAATAACTGGCGTGTTCCTCGCAAAATCGCAAATGGCAAAAACGCTAATAATCGTGTGTGGTGGATTAACTGGCGTGGTTCTCCCGCCGGCTGGCGGGCAAGCTGCAAAAACGCGGAAGGCAAAAGCGCAAACATCATCATGCCGAATAAAAAACACCAAATCGTCGTACCACGGCCTTGACAGAACATAAGGGCTGAAATATGAAGTCCAGCCGATTGGTAGAATTCCTAGGGTAATAGGCATGTTGCTTTAGCTCATGCCGGCCTAGGAACAAGATTGGGTTAATAACCTTACGCCATTCCCCGGAGGGAATCGTTCCAATAGCCTCGGGGCTTTAGCCCGAGGTTGGCTTGCGGGGGAGCACGTGGTGGAGCACGTGGTGGATCATCGGGCGCGGTTCACCCGCCGGCTGGCGGGCAAGCTGCAAAATCGCGAAAATCAAAATCATCGGAGTGCGTATAAAACCCCGTCGGTAGACGGGCAAGACGCAAAAATGTTACGCGATGAAGTGCGCTAAAAATGAGAGTTGAGGGTTGAGCACAGCAACCGCTCTAAATTCCCATCAATAGGCACGGTGCTTTAGCGCGTGCCGGGCATGGGATAGGGCGGGATCTCTCCTAACCCAATTCCCTGGCGGGGATAATTATCATAGCCTCGTGGCTTTAGCCCGAGGTTGGCGTACGGAGGTGCACGTGGTGGATCATCATCTGTGTTCCTCGCAAAATCGCAAAAGGCAAAAACGCAATTATCATCGAATGTGGTTCACCCGCCGGCTGGCGAGCAAGACGCAAAATCACAAAACCCTAACATCATCAGAGATGCCCCCCTGCGCACTCTCCCCACCACGCTCATCCCTCCTTTCTCTGCGAGAGAATTCTCCGTGCCCTCCGTGCCTCTGTGTGAGACTTCCACCACATTCATTACCTTCGTTCCCATGTACGGAAAACTACAACAACACCTCCAAGAAGAGCTCAAGCAAATCGAAGCTGACGGGCTCTATAAGCGCGAAAGAATCATCACTACACCTCAAGATGCAGTGATCAAAACCGACGATGGAAAAGAGGTACTCAACTTCTGCTCCAACAACTATCTCGGCCTCTCTTCGCACCCCAAAGTAATCCAAGCCGCACACGACACACTCGAGTCACACGGATTCGGAATGTCCTCAGTGCGCTTCATTTGTGGTACCCAAGACATCCACAAAACACTCGAGCAGAAAATCGCCGATTTCCTCGGTACCGAAGACACCATCCTCTATGCCGCTGCATTCGATGCCAACGGCGGTGTTTTTGAACCTCTCCTCGGACCAGAAGATGCCATCATCAGCGATAGCCTCAACCACGCTTCTATTATCGATGGAGTGCGCCTTTGTAAAGCGATGCGCTTCCGCTACGCGAACAACGATATGGCCGACCTCGAAGCACAGCTTCAAGCAGCCAACGAGAAAAACGCTCGTTTCAAAATCATCGTTACCGATGGCGTGTTCTCCATGGACGGCTACGTGGCGCAGCTCGACAAGATTTGCGACCTAGCCGATAAATACGACGCACTCGTGATGGTAGACGAATGCCACGCCACCGGCTTCATTGGCAAGACAGGACGTGGTACGCACGAACTCAACAACGTTATGGGTCGGGTTGATATCATCACCGGAACATTAGGCAAAGCCCTAGGCGGCGCCATGGGTGGATTCACAACGGGTCGAAAGGAAATCATCGATATCCTTCGCCAGCGTTCGCGCCCTTACCTCTTCTCAAACTCACTCGCTCCAAACATCGTGGGCGCGTCTATCGCAGTGTTCGATTTGCTAAGCGAAACGACGGACCTTCGCGATAAGCTTGAGAACAACGTGAACCACTTCAAGAAGGGAATTAAGGCCGCAGGTTTCGACATCAAAGACGGCGAGAGCGCCATCGTTCCAATCATGTTGTACGATGCCGCGCTATCACAGAAGTTCGCCGATCGACTTCTCGAAAAAGGAGTGTACGTTATCGGATTCTTCTACCCTGTAGTTCCTAAGGGACAAGCACGAATTCGCGTTCAGTTGAGTGCCGCTCACGAGATTGAGCACCTCGACAGAACCATTCAGGCCTTTACCGAAGTCGGAAAAGAACTGGGAGTAATCTGATAGTTAGAATAACGGAAGTTGAACGCCGGGTTCCGTGCTTGGCGTCTCTCCCACTTTCACGATTTCAATCGAATCATTGATGTAAACCAACATCGGAATCACATCTTCGGATTGAATCAAAGATGCATAGCCACGAATCTGTTTTTCGTGGCTATTCTTTTTCTCACCCGTCTTATAATCAACCACATACCAGGTGTCACCTTTGCGTGCTACCCTATCCGGACGAAGCACCGCGCCAGCGCCAAGCCAGTCGCGCTCAGCAAGGACTTCATCCGCATCAAAAGCGGGTGCCAATTCAGGGTGCGAAACAAGGTCGGCAAGCGCCTTCTCAATAGCCTCGGCGTGGATGAGAGGCAGCGTACCTTCTGCAACAAATTCTGAAACGACGGTCGAAACATCGTCTGCAGATCGAATTTTCGCCATCATCGCGTGTACCGTATTCCCCCACTTTCGAGGTTGGTCGGACAGCACATCGGAAAGACCGTCTGTGTCGCGAGATAGCCGAACCCGGCTGCGCCACTCGGCTGATTGAAACCGATAGAATGAAATGGGTGTTGGATCAATATCAACCGTTTCTTTCTCCACAGCACTCAAGAATCGAGGTGGAGCCTTCGTGCCGTAGCTCACGGGAGCATCTGGAGAAACCGTTTTGCCATCGCTGGAAACGAAGTTGCAGATGTACTGACTCACCCGCTTATTGTCAAAGGTCTTCTCAAACTGAGATACGATGTAAAGCCTTTCAACCGGACGGGTTAGGGCAACATAAAGCAGGTTCATGTTGTCGAATGTAGCCTGACGAACATACTCTTCGTACTTCTCAGCATATTCCGGAAAGCGCTTGCCTACAATCTGATAGTCTGTGTCAGACATTGGAAGTTCTGCGACCGGTAGTCCAGCCATAGTCTCCTCTGCAAAGGAAACCCAGCGCGTGCCTTTCCGCTCTTTGGCCGCATCGAAGTTGGCAAATGGGAAAATCACTACCGGGAACTCTAGCCCTTTTGATTTATGAATGGTGAGGAGCTGAACCGCCTCCATGGTTTCAGGAGCCGTGATGGATTTCTTCTCTTTCTTCTCCTCCCACCAGTCTAGGAAATCGTGGATACTCTGGCCCTTCCTAGCGGCAAACTCGTACAGCTCATCAAGGAAAAACTGCACGAAAGGATCCGGCTGGCCATCATTCATCAACCCCAGTTCACGGGCCACGGTTTCACCCAATTCATAGAGTCCTGAACTCGTAGAGAGGGTGTTTCCGAAATTCAAGCCTTGATCAGATAACCAAGACTTCCAATCCGTATCATCCTCATTTGCAGCGAGTATCAAAAACTGGTGCAGCTGGTTTGAACCTCCTTCAAGCAACCCAGATTGAAATAGCATCTCTACCATTTCAATTTTGGTCTCCACATCTTCGGGATAATGGAAATGCCGGATGCAAGCAACGATGAGACGAGCACCGGAAGAGTTGCCTAGATAAAGCGATTCCGAACTGACTACTTCAATGCCTTCGGCCGAAAGCAATTCGGCGATGAGCGAACCGTGCTTTTTTCCACGTGTGAGAATCGCGATATCGCCTGGACGGTACCCGTCGGCGAGGCATTCCTTCACGCGTTGTCTAGTTAACTCAAGCGTAGCTTCCGTATGCTCCTCGTTACTTCTCCCTGGATTCTCTGGGAAATCAATATTTACATATCCACCTTCAAACCCTTGAGCCTTCTGCGCCGATTCCGCATAGAGGTCGGAATAGCGCTGATCCGTAAACACCGATGCATAGGTTTCGAAAAGTCGGTTGTTGAAGGTGACGATCTCGTTGCCCGATCTCCAATTCGAATCGAGGTTAATATGTCGAAGTGCGTAAGCCACATCTCCACCTCTTTCTTCGGGATTCTTTGCGTCGTTGATGAGGTTCAGGAACTGTTCGGCCTTTCCCCCACGCCAACGGTAGATGCTTTGTTTGGCATCTCCAACAATCATGGTTGTGCCACCAGAAGCAATGGCATTATGCACAAGCGGAGTGATATTCTTCCACTGCATCTCGCTGGTATCCTGAAACTCATCCACGAAATAATGCCGGTACTTCTCCCCAATTCTCTCGTAGATATACGGCACGGGAAGTGAGATTAGCGACTTGTAAATGAGCTTGTTGAAGGTACTAAGTGTCTCTACATTGTTTGCCTCTTTGTATTCGTCGAGCTTCTTCCCTATTTCGTGAAGCACAGCGGTGGCATCGAAATTTGAGAGGACTTTGGAGATTAATACGGATTCGGCAAGAACGTTGTCAGCCCAATCAACCACGGCTATGGCCCAGGCGTGAATTTCATCGAAATTACCATCGATTGCAGCTACAGCCTCGGACGTGGGCTTGGCCTTGTAATAGCGTCCGGCATCGACCTGTTTGCGAAAGGTTGAAACTGGGTTCCAGTCGCTCACAACATTCTTCTTCAGCTTGTTTAGATGATTTGGAAGCGCTGTACCGCTGAAATGCTGAGGCTCGATTCCTCCTATTGCTCTTTCACCTTGTTCGATAATCCGCTTTCTGACTTTTTCAAGCTCAACTTTTCGCGCTTTCAGTTTAGATCGGATATCCATGAAGTCGTCCAAAGACAACTTTTTGAGTCTCTCAAGAACCTCATAGCTATCCTCCTTCCCGAGGTGATTGGCCATTTCGACCATCTTCTTTTCGGGTTTCCAGCTCTTGCCATCCTCCATGTGGTCTTCGATATAGCGTTGGAGAAGGCTCGTCACCTGGGGATTTACGCCCGTTTCATCAAGAAGCAGATCCACACTTTGGCGATAGAGTTCCTCAACATCTAGATCAATCTCAAAATGGCTTCCCAGCCCCAATTCATGACTGAATGTCCGCACTACCCGATACGTAAACTTGTCGATGGTAGAAATACTCAGCCCTGTATAATCATGGAGCATTCGTCTCAAGACGGCATTTGCCCTGTTGCGAAGTGTAGAATCGTCCACTCCAAGCTCTTCGCGAACAGCCTCGAACATGCCTTTTTGTGCTGCGGGAACGGAGGCACGGCGAAAAGCGTCTAGCGCGCTAATCACCCTCTTCTTCATTTCTGTTGATGCCTTTACGGTAAAGGTGATGGCTAGGATACGCGTGAATACGGCAGGGTCATCCGTGCGTAAACAAAGCACGAGGTACTCCTTTACGAGGCTAAAGGTCTTACCGGCGCCGGCGCTGGCACTGTATACTTGAAAGTTCTTGGGAGAGGTTGAGGGCATGGAGTAAATATAGGGAGAGCTCGCTGGATGTGGTTCACGCAAAACCGCAAAAAGCAAAAACGCAATTATCATCTAATGTGGTCCTCGCAAAAACGCGAATATCAAAATCATCGGAGTGCGTAGAAAAGCGCAAAACGAGATACGCAAGGGCCTGAATTGAATTTGATAGCTGAGGATTGAATTCAATTGCCGCTTTAAAATCCCAACTATAGGCACGGTGCTTTAGCGCGTGCCGGGCATGGATACGGTGGGATGTCTTCTAATGCGATTCCCCGCCGGCTGGCGGGGACAATTATTATAGCCTCGCGGCTTTAGCCAGAGGGTAGCTGGCGATAGGTGGTTATTCACAAAACGAATCTAGACCCGTTGCCTCTCCTGATAATCTGAATGAGGATGTTTGCGTTTTCATTCTCAATTCAATGGTTTTTTCAAATTCGCGTTTTTGCGACTTGCCCGACCACCGGCGGGAGAAACAAAAAACTCCCCATGCCAGATATTTTCCCGTCCCCCTTGATTAACGGCCTCCCAATAGTACCTTAGAAGCTTCCATGCGAAAGATACTTTCGACCATATCAATAAGCCTTCTGCTCTTGCTACTCAGCGGTTCTCTTTCTGCTCAGCGCTATAGTGGACAAGTTGTGGACCAGGATGGTGAAGGCCTACCCACCGTTACAATCACATGGGGTGATGCGGATGCTCAACGCATGGTGACCGACTTCAACGGAAATTTCACACTTCCCAACCGTAGGTTTAGAGTCGTGCGCTTCGAGTTGTTTGGCTATGAGCCCGCCGACTTCCGTCCAGAAGATTTGCCCGATGATGGGAAGATTGTCCTCTTTGAAAAGACCGAAGCGATCGAAGAAGTAGTCGTTTTTGCCGGTGAAAATCCCGCCTGGAGAATCGTTCGAAATGCAGTTCGCTATAAGTCGGTGAACAACCCAAACAAGTACGACAGCTACCGCTATACGAGCTATAACAAAAACACCATCACCTATAATTTTGATGTTGATTCGGTTCTTTCCTCGGCCGACAGTGCCCGAATTGCCGAGAACCGGATTTCAGCTGAAACCAAGCACTTGCTGGTCATCGAATCGGTCACGCGAAAATTCTATCGTTCGCCAAACCGACATGCCGAAGACGTTATTGGCACACGAATTAGCGGCTTCGAGAATCCAAACATTGCTACCATCCCAGACGGCATTCAACACTTTGGTTTCTACGACGACTACATGCCGCTGCTGAACAAAGAATACCTCAATCCTATTGCCAGCGGATTTGAAAACAGGTACGTATTCTACCTGACCGATACAATCGTTCATGAACAGGATACCACGTTCATCATGGACTACTTCCCAACCGCGGGCTCAAACTTCGAAGGGTTTGAGGGCGTCATCCACATCAACACAGATGGCTGGGCTATTGAGTATGTGACGGCCGAACCATGGGACAAAGGCAAGATTAGCCTGAGCATGGAGCAACGCTACGAGAAGGGCCACGGTGGACACTGGTTCCCCAAAGAGCTCAACTTTGAACTCGAGTTAGAACGCTTCCCATTCCAAAAGAACGGTGCCCTCATGATCGGAACAACCATTCTGGATAGCGTATATGTGAACGTTCCCGTGCCAGACGAGGTGTTTGACCACGTACAAGTAGAAATGCGTGAAAATGCCGGATTAATGGACGACGACTTCTGGGAACGACGTCGAACAGTTGACCTCACCGAAAAGGAGGTAGAGACCATTCGGCATATGGACAGTATCGGCGAGCGATATAACCTAGGCGGCGTACTTCGTTCAACTCGCCACGCGTACCGAGGTTTCTTGGCCACTGGACCTATCAACCTCGACATGAAACGACTCATTGCCAGCAGTCAATACGAAGGTTTGCGTTTGGGCATGGGGGTGTACACCAACGAATTAGTCTCAAAGTATTGGTCAACCGGCGGATACTTTGGCTATGGATTCAACGACCAACAGTTCAAATACGGTGGAGAACTAAAGCTCATTTTCGATCCAGACAACGACTTCTGGTTCAAGTACGAGTATAAAAATGATGTGCGCGGACCTGGCCTTGTAGGCATCAATTATTGGGAGCGCACCTCCTTCGCCGAACAGTTCTACAACATCCGTATGGACAGGTTTGAGCAACATGCCGTCACCCTGCGATCCAGAGCATTTACATTCCACATCTTTGAAGTTGGCGCCAAGAAGTTTACGCTAGCTCCTACGTACGACTACGCCTTCGTTACGGACGCAGGCGAACCCTCTACGTTCTATCACTTCTCCGAAGTAAACTTTGGCTGGAGATGGGTTCAAGAGGAAAAAATCATCGCCAATTACGGTCAGCGTATCACCACCGGCTCACGCACCTGGCCTGCGGTGCGCCTAGATTATAGCCGGGGTATTTCCGGCGTGTTGGATGGCGATTTCGATTACAACAAGATTGAGTTGGGCATACAATTCGATCGTTTCACGAAGAATCTCGGAAGGACCTTGATGAGTATTGAAGGGGGATATGTTGACAGCCCCTTGCCGATTGGAATGAACTTCGGTGCACGCCCTTCATACAGCGCCTCTTTCAGCGTAGTAGTTCCCAACACCTTCCAAACCATGCGATTCAATGAGTTCTTCAACTCACAGTATGGTGCCGTATACTTCATGCACGACTTTAGATCTTTGCTTTTGAGAAGCGGGTGGTTCAAACCTGAAATCAGGTTCTTCACTGCGGTAGGATTCGGGAAATTGGATAACCGGGAACGCCACCTCAACTCAGGTATACAAGACATGCGCTATGGGTATTACGAATCTGGCATTGCGCTAGATCGACTCATTGCCATAAACACATTCAACCTAGGATACTTTGGCATTGGCGTAGGGGGATTTTACCGGTATGGACCCTACTCACTCCCCAACGTTTGGGATAACTTCTCCCTCAAAATTGCCTTCATGTATTCTGTGAACTAACCAACTATGCGCCGACTTCTACCCCTTCTTATCCTGTTTGTCATCATTGCGTGCGAATCAACCCCCGAGCCGCCAGCAACGGGCAAGCTTGAGCTTATCGGCAATTGGTCTCCAGAAAGACTGAGCCGAAGGGACGTATGGGTTTGGACGCCTCCGAACTACGATACGGCGCAAACGTACCCCGTCATCATCATGCACGACGGCCAAATGCTTTTTGACTCTACGAGCACCTGGAACGGACAAGAATGGCAGGTCGATGAAACCATGAATCGACTCATCGCAGATGGCGAAATTCGTCCCGCTATTATCGTTGCGGTAGCCAATGGAGACAAGTACAGAAGAACCGACTACCTTCCAACCAAAGTGGTTGACGCGTTGCCTGAAGCCTTTCGCGATACGCTGTTAGAAGTGGAGCTTGAAAACCGTTCGCGCGCAGACGATTACGTTAGATTCATGATTTCAGAATTGAAGCCCTTCATCCAAGGGAACTACAGCGTTTCGGAACAACCCAGCGATTACTTCGTGATGGGCTCTAGTATGGGGGGACTCATTTCCCTTTACACGGTAACCCAGTTTCCAGAGCATTTTGGTGGCGCCGCATGTATGTCAACCCACTGGCCGGGCTCACTCGTCTTCAACGATGGTGTAATTCCAGAGGCGATGTTCGAGTACTTGAGTGGCCATATGCCAAACCCGAATGCTTGCAAGCTGTACTTCGATCATGGAACGGTTGGTTTAGACTCGTTGTATCGCCCGTATCAAGCTAAAATGGACTCCATTGCACTGGCGTATGGCTATACTGGAAATCAATACAGAACCATTGTATTTGACGGTGCAGAGCACAGTGAAAGAGCTTGGGCGGCAAGGCTACATGCCCCTTTGAAGTTCTTGTTGGGAAAGCCTTAAGCCTTCATCCATTTAGCGGAAAAGTAGAACCCCGTAGCCGATAAAGCCGCGATCGATCCGAGAACCCAAAACAGGGTTGAAAATCCGAAATCGGCGATGAGCGTCATTCCCATTTTGGGTGCAACAATATGTGCGGTCGCGTAGCTGAAGGTGAACAAGCCCATGTACTTACCCCTCGAGGCGGAATCGGCTCTATTTGAAACGAAGGCCACGGCAAATGGCATGGCGAATATCTCCGAGAAGCTCAGCACAACCATGGCGATAACGATCCACCAAATGGCAAAGTAGAAATTGAGCATAACGAAACTCAATCCGGCCAAAACCGCCCCTGCAACTAGGAAGTGTCGCATCTTCACTTTCTCTCCCCACACGTGAACAATCACCATTTCCAAAGCGAAAATGAAAAGTCCGTTCACCGCTAGCATCAAACCAACTGAAGATTCTTGAAACTCATAGATTTCACGATAGTACAAGGGTAACGTACTAAGAATCTGGAAAAACACGATGGCAAAAGCCGTGTTTGAGATGCAAAAAATCAGGAAAGGCCAATCGCGGTAAGGGGATTTGCCCTTTGCTCCCGTTTCGGCATTCGACTTCCGCTCGGCATCCTCTCCCTTTCGCAAATTCCTGAAATAGAGTCCGAATACGATACCAGCTATGATGCATGTGAACCCATCCGCATAGAACAGGTACGAATAGCTCAAGCCCGCAAGAACACCACCAATGGCTGGTCCGATACTATACCCAAGATTGATGGCAAGTCGGTTAAGTGAAAACGCCTTGGTGATATTCTCCTTCCGCGCGTAGTACGCAATGCTGGCTCCGTTTGCCGGCCGGATTGTATCCGCTATGGCGCTCAACATAAATACACCAATAATCACATTCTGATAGGTGGTCAGATATGGCATAACGAAGAAATACAATCCTGTTACCACCAACGATCCGAGCTGTACTCTGTAATGCCCAATCTTATCGGTCAAGAATCCGCCTGTAAGTGTGCCTGTCACAGCCCCGAGGCCATAAAACATCAGGATATTCCCAGTCTGCTTTTCCGTAAAGCCCAAATCCTCGATAAGGTAGAGCGACATAAAAGGTATAACCATGGCGCCGCTTCGATTGATGAGCATCACGAGGCTGAGTATCCAAGTTGGGGTACTTAGACCGCTAAAGGAATCGCGATATAGGCGTAGGATGGCTTTCACTGGGGTGGGGTTGGTGAGTGGAAAGGTACGGATTGCGGTTGTAGTTTCTTGTGTGAGTTCTCTCGCAGAGAAAATGAGGGATGTGGGTGGTGGAGAGAGAACGCGGGGTGCGTGGTGGACTAACTGGCGTGGTCCTCGCAAAAACGCGAAAATCAAAAAAATCAGAGCGTGTAAAAAACCCGTCGGTGGACGGGCAAGTCGCAAAACGAGGCAAGAGGCACGGTGCTTTAGCGCGTGCCGGGCATGGGACATGGTGGGATGTCTTCTAATGCGATTCCCCGCCGGCTTGCGGGGATAATTATTATAGCCTCGCGGCTTTAGCCCGAGGATTGTGCGCGTTGGATTGCGCTGAAATTGAGAGCTGAGTAATGAGCAAAAATCCCAGTTATAGGCACGGTGCTTTAGCACGTGCCAGGCATGGGATGTGGTGGATAAGCCGCCTTGACCAAAAAAAACCGCGGCTGCCTTTCGACAGTCGCGGTTTGTGGTGTATTAGAACCTTGTTGCTTCTTATTGGAAGGCCAGGTTCTGGGTGTCGGCCTTAATGGCTGCTTCCAATGCCGATTTAAACTCTGGATAGTCTTCTGGAGCTACTAGGTCGTCTAGTATCTCGAAGTGACGAGTGATGTGAAGAACGTTTCCGCGCTTCTTAAAAGTCACTTTATACGAGAAGTCTTCTACTTCGATAATCACATCTTCTGGAACTTCCGCAAGTCGCTTGCCCGCAGGAATCGTCAGTTCAATCTCTTCGTCGTACACGCGAGAGCTAAACGATTCCCAAAGTTCAATTGGGTATTTGCGCTCTTCCATCGCGATGAGCGTTGAACCGCTCTTGAATCCGTCACTAAACGGTACTTCAAAGATCTCAAGGCTAGAAATTCTTGAGGTCACATCATTCGCCTCATAGCTGTACGTGTAGTGTACTGAGTCTACGTTCTCAGTAAGCCCCTTCGTGAACTCCACATTTGTGAGTTTGATACCTGGGTACTCATTGCTAATAGCGTCCTGCATGTACTTTTCTTGTTGAACAGGACCTTCATCTCTGTAACGGTTTCGGATACCTGCCGCCGAGATACCTGTCTTAATCGTATTTCGCGTCACACTGATGTTTGACCCTTCAAAAGACACTTCCGTGTTTCTGTAGGTTTGTGAAGTCAAACCCTTGATATCATTGCTTACGTAAGCTTCAACTTCCTCATCGCTATTCAACGGAATAGGAAGAATGAATGCCCCTTCGATATCGGAAGTGCGCGTTGCAAATGAAATCTTGTCAGAAGTGAGTTCTACAAAGTATGGAACATCACTAGTATCTAGCTTCACAGAAGCAATACAGTGGTTGAAGTTGATACTTGGAAGCATCATCTCCTTGGTACCGTTATTTCGCGTATTTACGAGCACGAGATTGGCATCTAGACCAACTTCCGCACAAAGCGTAGCGAACAATACAGATACATCTTTACAGTCACCTTGCTTCGCCGTAAGTGTAGTAGATGCCGATTGTGGAATCAAACCAGACTGAAGGAAAGAAACCGAACGATAGCGAACGTTCTCAACGATATAATCATGGATAGCGCGCGCCTTGTCGTAATCTGACATTCCTTCATAACCTGAAGGGAAGATTTCTTCAACGGCCATATCAACCTCAAACTCTTTCTTGGCTTTAGCGCGAACGAGATCGGTATACCAGTCTGAAACGAAATTCCAATCATCGAATGTGGTGTAGTGTACCGTAGTACCCACATCTGCCAATGGTGGCATTCCCGATTCGTAGCGGATGGCCGGCACGTCAGAAACTGACCATCTGTAAGCTACTTCACCATTTCTGAGGGTGTCCGTAGTGAAATCAACATCGCCATTTTCAACCTTGTATTGAAGATTGGTTCCTTCTGGAACGATGAGCGCGAGGTTTGTGCTCAGCGTAGGAATGTAGAACTCCATGAACTCGCTTCCCCAAATGTGATTAGTCAGTTTTCCAGAGTGATGGCTCTCCAAACGGTACGTTACGTGGATTGCATCGCCCGGTTCAAGGTTTTCGAAAACAACCTGAGCACCACTTGTTTCAGCAGCAACTCTGCTTCCGTTTGCCTTGATGGTTTCGGCCTTCTCGATGATTCCGTTCTGGTTAGCCGATACAGGAACGCGGAACTCCTTCCAGCTGTCCACACCGTCGACGTTCAACACCTTAACCACAAAAATATGGCGCTCCTCATTACCTCCGCCTTTGTAGAATACGTGCTGATTATCATCAACCACGATAAGGGCGTTGTCTTCCGGATAAGCGTCTGCGTCTGGGGCTACCTTCGCTGCCTGGTAAACATCGGTTTCTTCAAAGTTTTCGAAGATACCGTCGAGACCTTGAAGTTCGCGAAGCGCGTGACGCGAATCGTAGTCGTACGGATCGTAATAAATCGCTTTCGCATAGGCTACCTCGGCGCGGGTTGTTCTGTCTAGCTCCTTGTAGATTTCAGCCAATGAAGAGTAATACCCGCCCAAATAAGGGGCCATCTCGGTACAAGTAAGTGCGTACTCTTCGGCATCATCGTAGCGACGCATCGCAAACTTGATTTTTGAAAGGGTGTTATAGTAACCAATCGCAATTGGCTCGTTTTCAATCAGTTCTTCATAGATATCCATTCCCTCTTGAAGTCCTGAAAGTGTTTGCTGACCGAAGTAATGCGAGGCCATTTTGCGCAAAGCGGTAGGACTGTAGCGTTCGTCGGTGTAATCATCTAGTACATTAAGGGCGCGACGTGGATTACTGTTCACGTCCTTCTCTACGAGGTACATGAGGTTTACAAAATCCCACTCCAGCGGAAATCTGTTGTATGCTATTTCGATTGTTTCAAATACGAGCTCGCGATCTTCTTGTGCGCTTGCAAGTTGAATCTTCTTGTCGTAGTAGTTCGTCGTATTGCCTTGAACTCTGTGAAGGTCGTTCAGGATACCCTCTGCTTGCTCGTAATCCTCGATGTCCATGGCCTCGCTGAATCTGAGGTTCAGGGCAAGGACGTTATCTGGAGATTTTACTTTGATTTCTTCAACGAGCGTGCTCATCTGCGTAGAATTTCCATCGCGCAAGTAAGCGAGAAGCATTCTAGTGCTCAGGAAAATATTCTCTGGGAACAGCTCACGAGCCTTGTTCAACAGCACTTTCCCGGCATTTCCATTATCTGTAAGTCGGTAATACTCAGAAAGGATAAGGTAGTTGAGGATGTCGTTTGGATTTTGCTCAATTTCCTGTGTATAGTGAGCAATTACGGCATCAGGAATGGTAGTTGATTCGAAGCTCTGCTCCGTTTGATAGCTCTGAAGCTCTGTTGTAGTGCTTAACCCTTGAATGTGGTTACCCGCGTCGTCCGTGATGCGAAGCATGAAGTTACAGTTGCCTGCTTCGCTTTCTCCCATTTGAATGAGGACACGGTTGAATCCGCGATTCAAATGAGCAGTGAATATGTATGAATCTAGGCCGTTGTTTCTTTCATCGGCTTCAGAGAACATCAACTTATCGTTCACCCAAACCTTTACTGAACCTGAAACTCCAAGGCGGAATTGTACGTCTTGATCAATCTCACTTGCGAGAAAATTTTGAGCGTAGATGATGGAGTTGCTCGCATAGAAGAAGTATTCTAGGTCAACCCACTTATCGTGACGAGGTCCAGCGATCTCGAACCACTGTACTTCGGCACCCACTTTATTGTAGAAGAGGGCATCTGGATGTGGATTTTCGAGCGCGCCGAAATCTCCGTTGAAACCGCTCTCCGAGATGTTTTCAAACTCTCCAAGAACTGCCCATCTGTCGATGGTGTGCAACTCTTCGTACATCTCTTGTGCATCGTCGAGCTCATTCGAAGTTCTGTACCAAGTGGCGAGTGCCTCTGTGGCCAGACCTTGAAGAGTCCCGGTGTGATTCTCTTGGATATTCTCGAGGAACTCTACGTCTTCATCCGACTTATCGCCATAGTGGAATTCCCAAAGGGCACGCAGTGCGATTGTTGGATCATCTGCGGTTTGGAAATACATGCGGAGATCTTCGGTAGCGTCGTCTTTATACAGCGCCTTCTTAGAGAAATATCTCCCCAGATAAGCTTCTGGGGTAAGAGTTCCATTGTTGGCATTTGTAAACTCGTCGAGGGCTCCTTCGTAATCGTTTGCTACGAACTTTTCCCACGCGGCATCATAGGTGCCTTCTTGCGCGAATGATGTGAGAAAGAAGATGGACAGGCAAAATGTAAATGCCGTCCGAAGTAGATTTTGGACCATGGAGAGGCGAATTGAGATTAGTAATGAGGCCCAAGTTTACGAAAAAGATGCTAGGGAGAGGGGTTAGGATGTTAACAAATTGTAATGTGGGGCGGGGAACTACAGAGACACGGAGGGGGTTTCGTGCGAAATGGGGTTCTTACTAAATGGGGTTCTCGCAAAAACGCTAAAAGCAAAACCGCCAATAATAAAATCATCGGAGCGAATAGAAAGCGCAAAATAGGCAGGGTGCTTTAGCGCGTGCCGGACATGGGATATGGTGGGGTATCTCTAACGCGATTCCCCGCCGGCTGGCGGGGATAATTATCATAGCCTCGTGGCTTTAGCCCGAGGGTATGAGTGGGGTGAGCATGGTGGATCATCGAATGGGGTTCGCGCAAAACCGCAAAAAGCAAAACCGCAAATAATAAAATCATCGTAGTGCGTAGAAAACCCGTCGGTAGACGGGCGAGGCGCAAAAAGAGGCAATAGGCACGGTGCTTCAACGCGTGCCGGGCTTCCGACATAGGCTGGGTCGACTTTCACAAGCCGCCAGGCGCGTGATCCTTTTGCTCGACGATAGGAGAGCAATCCTTTTCCCGCCATCTGGCGGGAATCCTTTCGCCACTGTCGACCCTCTTTCTCAAAAAACAAGCAGCCCACTGCTTGACATACGAATGAGGAACAAATTTGGATTTCTCATGCGGAAAACCACAGCCAGTCTCGCTTTATAGTTGAGGACCTCAAAGAAATTTATAACCCAAAACACACGTATTATGAAATACTCAATTCTTTCATTAGTAGCGATTATTGGCTTAGCAAGTTGTGAAGAGGCTCAATTGGACGGAACAAATTCGACAACCACTGGGTACTCGATGAAAATGCAATCTACCGATGCTTCCAACAAATTCGGTGAACTCAACTTTACTTCTGCCTACGCGGTGGTAACCGAGGTTGAACTCGAGCGCGAGAGCGAGTCGGAAGGAGTGGAGTCTGAATCAGAAATTGACATTACCGGAAACTTCCGAGTTGACCTCATGACGGGTGAATCTATGCCAGAATTTCCAACCGTAGAAGTGGAAGCTGGGGAATATGATGAGCTTGAAGTGACGATCGGATCAGAAGATCTATCCGAAACTGCCATCTTCCTCGAAGGTGAATATGAAACCGTAGCCGGAATCACTTACAGCTTCGAAATAGAGCTTGTTGGCGAGCTCGAACTCGAAATTGAAGACGAAAACGGCATTACCATTGAAGCTAATGATGTGCGCGACATCCTCGTGAGCATCGACCTGAACACCATCATGTCAAGCATGGACTTCGACAATGCATCGGTGAACAGCAATGGTGTAATCGTTATCAGTGCTCAATCTAACGAAGACCTGTACGCGCAGTTTATTGCGATGCTCGACGTAGAAGTTGAAGCGGATGATGAATAATCTGCAGGTACATATAACCTGAGCGAAAGGCGCGGCCGGTGGGTCGCGCTTTTTTGTTGGGATGTGCTGAATAGGATTATCATCGTGTGTGGTTCGCGCAAAATCGCAAAAAGCAAAATCGCAATTATCATCGGACGTGGTCCACCCGCCGGCTGGCAGGCAGGCTGCAAAACCGCGAAAATTAAAATCATCGTAGTGCGTAAAAAACCCGTCGGTGGACGGGCAAGGCGCAAAACGAGGCAATAGGCACGGTGCTTAAGCGCGAGCCGGGCTTGGGACATAGGCTAGGTAGACTTTCACAAGCCGCCAGGCGCGTGATCCTTTTGCTCGACGATAGGAGAGCAATCCTTTTCCCGCCATCCAGCGGGAACCCTTTTGCCACTGGCAACCCTTTTTTCCGCCTTTAGCGAAAAAAAGGATTGCCTATTCTCTACCTTCCCCCCATGAAACAAGAGCTTCTCCTTCACTTCGACCGACAATTGTCTCAATTGGAAAATGAAATCAACGGTTATCCAGATGAGGATACCATGTTCAAAGTGCTGCCCGGAACCACAAATTCTGCTGGGAACCTAGCCATGCACTTGATCGGAAATTTGCGTCATTTTTATGGGGCGATATTGGTTGAAGACGGATATGTGCGTGACAGAGAAAATGAATTCGCCGGAAGAATGAGCAGAGAGCAGATGCTTGAACAACTGGCCTATGTGAAACAAATGATGAAGGGGTACTTCTCCGCCGCTTCAGAATCGAGCTACGCGGAAAAATACCCCATCGAATTCGCTGGGAACGAAATCACGAATGGCTTCGCTCACCTACAGTTTCTTCATCATTTTACGTATCACCTCGGACAGATAAACTATCATAGAAGGACACTTACAGCCAACTAGTACCCAACAGCAAATTGGAACGCTCCACCTAGTTGAGCAAGTTCATGTTCGAGTTCATCATAAGTTACCTCGCGATAGCTCAACTCGACCTCGGTATCGTCGATATTCTGCATCGATGCGCGAGCGAAATAGATCTTTCCCTTGTTGTACTTGATTCCTACCACTTCTCCGTCAATTCCAACTTTTACAGGAGAGAATCGAATTTCGCGTCCTCGAACTGTTGATGGACCCACGCAAATACGATAATCGGGAGCAATGAATCGAATGAGCTCTTGGTTCATCCTTCTAGGAGATTGAGCGATGACCTCCGTCTGCTGCCTAGAAGGAATCTTCATAAACACATCTAGATTATTCCAGCCGCTGAATACGGGAATCGCCGTATAAAACTCCGTTGCAGTGGCCTGTCCATTGCGAATCCGATTCTGCACAGCCTCAAATTCTTTTACCGCCTGGTCTTTCGCGTAGTCAAGGTAATTGTCAAAACCCGCTTCTCTGTATTCATCCTTAAACACGCTATCGAGTAGGAATCGAGTGTCCTTAACATTGTACACCTTACAGAGTGTGACTAGTGAATCGTACGAAATGTAGCTATCCAAAAAGCACACATCGTAGAGCATTGAGTCAGGAGATAGCCTCCAATCTCTTCCGGTGATGGTGTAGTCAGGCTCTGGCTTCCAGCTCAACCCGTTTAACGTTCTCCTCAAACTGCACCAAAAATTACAGGGTACTACTCGAGTGCGCACACGACCTCTACTGAATGTGTTGCATCCATTCAAAAGAGCGTCTCCTAGTTGCATTGGCGCATTTCTCCATTGTGTCGCTCGGGAATGTCCATCATGACTCCCCGTGAAGGCTCTGTAATCTCCTTCAAATTGACCCGGAAATTCAGCGATCATGGGCTCATCAGAATCAAGCCTTACAGAGTCAGCAAAGGCTTCGATCTTAAGCATCCCGCCCGTTTGAAGCAACTCGCCACTTGATGTCTTGGTTACCACATTCGCCCGAATCATATCTCCTATGGTGAGCACCTCTGTGAGTTCAAGCCTGATTCTAGTGCTATCGGCAAAGCCCGCAGGCAGTGTGAACGTGTTGGCGGACAGGTGAAGAATTGTGCCGCCATCAAGCACTAATACGGTGTCGCGACCCACATCAACTCGTCGGATTTGAGGCTCGAGCGCCAAAAGCCTTAGTAGATCATTCGTTGTTGTATCAATCGGACAATTCAACACCCGAATCTCCACCCTTCTGTTCTTTGCCCTTCCTTCATCAAGGTCATTCGTAGCCACGGGCACAAATTCACCCTTGCGTTCTGTTTGAATCTGCGCCGCACCAATGCCCAGCTCTTCCAAGCCAATTAAAGCTGAATTCACCCGTCTCTGCGACAACGCAATGTTGTACTCGTCACTGGCGTGGTTATCCGTATGCCCCGAAACACTAAGGAAGATAGAGTCGCACTCCAAGGAGGAAACAAACTCCTTCAACTGAGCGCGATGTTCATCGGTCAACTCATCTAAGTCGTACCCGAAGTAAAGGTTTAAACTAGGCTCATCAACCTGAGCCACGGTGATAAATGGTAGTGCCAAGAACAGCACTGAGAGGAGCGAAAATTTCATGCCGGTTAATTTATAAAGTTATAATTAAACGCATGAGGGAGTGTGGGTTATTGTGAACCTGTACGAGGTGGGGAGGTGAAGGGTTGCGTAAAGGGTTTCTGATGAAATCAGAAAAAGGATCATCCGCCTATTGGCGAATGAAAGGATTCTCCGCCAATCGGCGGAGAAAAGAGGAAGGTCCGCTAAAGGAAATATCCAAGTTGACGCGACCACTTGACCTTCATAAATCAATCGCAGTCCGCTAGAGTATAAATGGGAATAATCCACTGTTTTAACGTTTCGGCCTCAACACTTTGTGCGGGTCATTCGCTTCTCGTATTGCACAGGCCTTGATGATGACCACAATCCTGAAACACAAGCCTCGGCCCCTTTTAAAACTCGGACGAGTTTTAATCCTTTAATCCGCCGATGGGCGGATTATCATTTCCGCCAATTGGCGGATCTCCCCAACCTGACTTCCATCATATTTTCCCCCACCCCCATCCCCTTTCTTTGTTCTCATGTCAGCCCTCAACAAAGAAAAACTGAAGGAGAAGTTTAACGAGCACCCTGTGCTTTGGCCCGCATTAAAGAAGGGACAAGAGGTGCAGTCGCGATTGAAGTACCGGTACTTTTACAAGTGGCCAGGGCATTCTAAACGCGCTTCCATCCGCGAAATCAATCTTGAGTTTGCCTCTGCCTGTAACCTTAGATGCAAATTTTGCGCGCTCGACCATAACAAGCCAAAACAGAACATGTCGCTCCTCGTGCTTCGACGTTTTCTAGATCAATGGTTAGTCGACTTTCGCTTTCATCACGTCGAGAAAATCAACCTCTACAATGGCGGCGAAACACTCCTTCATCCCAAGCGTATCGAAATGCTTCGGATTATCAAGGAATACCGACAAATAGCGCTAAAGCACGACCTGAAGTTTCCGAAAATCAGCATGCTTACCAACGGTATGTTGCTCAGACCTACACTGGCCGATACTATCCTAAATGAAGAGCTAGTCGACGAAATTGGGTTCAGCTTAGACGGTGGAACGCCCGAAGAGTTTGAAGATCTTCGCGTGAATGCAAAATGGGCTCCTTTCTACAAAAATGTCGGACACCTGGCCACGCGCATTCGGGAAGAAAAACTACCCGTTCGCCTGTACGGAATCACCATTGTCCCCGAGCCTAAACCGCTTACCAAAGCATGGATGCACCCAGAGTTTCAACAACTCTCCATGTTGTTTGATCACCACGAGTTACGGAGGCTGCACGATTGGGGTGGGGAGATAGAGCTTGATGACAAGCCAAAGGCACAGAAGTCACGCGGATGCGATCTTCTTCTACGTCAACTTGTGCTCCTTCCAAATGGCGACGTAACCGTTTGTTGCAACGACCTCAACAGCAAAGGAGTAGTCGGCAACCTCTGGGAGAAGAGTTTGTGGGAAATCTACAACTCCGCGGAACGTCGCAAATACCTCGAATTCATCGATTCGGGACGAAAAGATGAACTCGAGCTTTGTAAAGATTGCATGTCGTTTTAATGGCTGTGATCATGACCGCCTTCAGCCTCTAACAAGAGGTAAGCGTCCTCCAACACGACCGGAACCTCCAAGGTATCCATGATCTGAACCATCTTTCCCGAAGCAACTCCAGGATGTACTTCAATCATATGGTAATCGTCGCCTTCTTTAGTGAACACGTACGACTTACCCTCCTTGGTTACCACCGCCACTTCAGGTAGGATAAACGCTGGCACAGGCTCTAACAAAATCTTGCCCTCAACATACTGTCCAGGTCGCAAAACATCCGGATTGTCATCCGCGTGAGCGTGAATAATGAATGCTCCAGATTCATCATTTACTTGTCGACCAACCTGCTGAACATCCCCTTTGTACTTTTTAGAATCTCCTGGGATGTAAAACTCAATCGTTTGCCCTACGCGAATAGCGGCAATATCTCGCGGAAAGATGGAGAGTTCAATGTGCATGTGGCTATCGTCTACGATTTCGTAGAGCGGTTCCTCGGGAGTTACATGCTGACCAAGGTTGACGTTTATCGCGGTAATGTGCCCTGCAATTGGCGAACGAAGGACCATCCCATCCACGATGTTATCTGCCGTTAAAGAGCTCGGATCTATTCCAATTTGGCGCAGCTTTGCCGAAGCCGCCATCATTCTAGACTTTTCCGATTGAAGCTCAGATTCCACCTGCTGCAAGGTTCGCTCGTTGACCGCATTTTGAGCGGCCAAGTCAGCCTTTCGTTGCATGTCAAGCTCTAAGAACTTCACCTTTGCCTGGGCATCTAAGTAATTGTGCTGAATCTCAATGTAATCTGGGTGCGCCACCATGCCGAGAACTTCTCCTTTCGACACGCGTTCTCCTGGATAAAACCTCACATCTCTGAGGTATCCGCCTAACGGAGCGGAGACAGTCGCCCTACTTTGCGGCGGAACATCCACCACACCAGTGCACGTGATTTCCGTGTAGAGTGTATCAAGTGTTGGCATACCCATAGCCATTTCGGAGTGGTTATGCTCGTGGGCCTCTTCCTGCTCGGCATTGGGCGAAGAGCACGCTGCTAGGGCAAGAAGTACAGGAATGATATATGAACTTTTCATTGTGTTAGAAATTCGTAGTGAAGTACTGTGCTGTTGTAATCGTGGATGGTTTGAAGGCGATCTAATTCCAAGTTGACCGCCGTCCGCATGAGTTGGAAAAACGCATAGAAATCAATTTCCCCATTCTCCCACTCGGCCTCGGCAGCCTCCATTAAAGCTTCCGCATCTTGGCGAGAAGGCTCGGCAAAGTCGCCTAACTGCTGCATCCGTAAATCGAGTGTTCGTTTCACCTGGTCAAGGGCCTGTTTGTATTCCTGAGTTTGATAAACCGCCTGACGCTGAGCAATCTCAGCTTCGATTTTTGCGGATCTCACATCCGCCCGCTGGCGCGCAAACCACAGTGGATAGGACATCCCCACCGAGACTCCCTGAAACCCTGGAATACCTTCCAACATCTGGTTGAAGTATCCCACGCTAAACGTTGGGAAGTACACAGATGATTCGGTTTTGACATTCGCATCCGTGAGCATTTGCCTAGCAACGAGAGGCTCGAGAAGCGCAGTATCCAAAACACGTACTTGCTGTGTCATCAGCAGCGGCGTGTAATCGTCTCCCTCAGGGATGTATTCCGTTTCCGTTTGTAGCAAAGTGCTCAAGGCCCGCTCATAGTTCAAGTACTCCGCATGAGCCTCAACGATTCTATTCGCAAAACGTCGAAGCTCCGCTCTCGACTGAATAGCCTCCGAAGGCAGCGTTTCTCCAAGCTCCGCCCGCAACGCCACCTTGTCGTTAAACCCGCTCAACATTTCATATTGATTCTTCAGGGTCATCCACTTGTGGTACGACATCGCCCAGTCGTAATAGGCTTGACGAATCAGCCAGGCTAGCTTGCGTTCCTCCAGATGAAACTCCGCTTCACGAAGTTCGATAAGGGCCGCTCCAGATTGTCCACGGCGCAGGTGACTTAGAATGGATCCGATGTCTTGTTGAACAGACAGGTTATAGTCGAAGTCGGTCGCGTTAATTTGACCGTATTGAAGTCCGAACTCCGTGGGAGCTAGGTCCACAGCCGCGGACTTTTCAGCCCGAGCTTGTCGAACCGCCCCTTCAGCTTGAGTCCACCGCGGATGATTCTCTACCCCCATGGCCACGGCATCTTGTGCCGACAGTGTTTGTTGTGCGTTGATGCCTGTCGAAAGCATGATTCCGATGACAATCATTCCCGTCTTTCCCATGGTTAGTTTGTTTTTGCGGTGAATCCACTGGTAGAGTACTGGCAACACAATGAGCGTCAGTAATGTTGCCGATATCAATCCGCCAATGACCACTGTGGCCAATGGTTTTTGAACCTCCGCTCCGGCCGAAGTACTAAGTGCCATCGGTAGAAATCCTAGAGCGGCAACAGAGGCCGTCATGATTACCGGTCGAAGTCTATCCGTGCCCCCTTTCAAGAGAATATCGTGCAAGGTCAGCTTCCCTTCATCCTTCAAATCATTGAGGTGACTAACCATGACGATACCGTTGAGCACGGCTACCCCGAACAGAGCGATAAAGCCAATTCCGGCAGAAATCGAAAACGGCATTCCGCGTAAATACAATGCGGCCACGCCACCGATGGCGGACAATGGAACGGCGCTGAAAATCAAGAAGGCATACTTAGCCGATCCAAAGGTTGCGAAGAGCAAAATGAGGATTAGGACTAGCGCTACTGGGACGGCTATTTGTAGTCGAGCCGTGGCATTCTCCAAGTTCTCGAAATCGCCGCCGTATTCAACCCGGTACCCAGGAGGTAAATCTATTTCTGAATCAAAAATGGCTGACACGTCGGCTACGACACTGGCAATATCTCGTTCGCGAACGTTTACTCCAATGGCAATTCTTCGCATTGTATTGTCACGAGAAATCATACTTGGCCCTTCCACATTTTCCACATTCACCAATGCTGATAGCGGGATTCTGTGGCCGTGTGCCGAGGTTACAAAAACGTGATTCAGGTTGCTGGAAAGTCGAGCTTCTTCGGTGAGTCGCACAACGAGGTCAAACCGTCGTTCGCCTTCGTATACCGTTCCTGCCACTCCACCAGCGTAGGCAAATTCGATAAGTTCGCCCACCTCTTGCATATCCACACCGTGGAAAGCTAAAAGCTGGCGGTCAGGCACAATGCGTTGGAATCGCATACCTAGCGTGGCCTCAACTTTCACGTCGGCGGCGCCTTCAACTTCCTGGATTTTACGTGAAGCTCGTTCGGCATACGCGGCAAGTGTATCCAAGTCTTCTCCATAAATCTTCACCGCTACATCGGCCTTTGAACCGCTTAGCAATTCGTTGAAGCGCAATTGAATGGGTTGAGTGAACTCGAAGCTGGCACCTCGAATATGCTCCAATGCTTCTTCCATTTTGGAAACCAGCTCTTCACGAGTACTGGCACTGGTCCACTCTTCTTTAGGATGAAGAAGTATCATCACGTCGGCTGCTTCAATAGGCATTGGATCGGTAGGGACTTCAGCCGTTCCAATCTTACTAACGACATGCTTCACTTCAGGGAATTCCTCTATTAGAACTCTCTCCGCCTTAGTGCAGGTCCGAATCATCTCTGTTAGATTCGTGCCCGTTCGCATGCTCACTTGCATGGCAAGGTCGCCTTCTTCCAAAGTTGGAATGAATACCGATCCCATTTGAGTAAAGAGTGCAAAAGCACCAATCAGCAAAGCGGTTGACAACCCGACAACCAGCTTAGGTATAGCCAGTGCCTTGTTGAGTGCATTTCGGTAAATGGATTGTAGTCGTTTTACCAGGCGTTCAGAAAATGAGGATGCGTTGTGCTTTGCGCCATACAAGGCAAAACTTGAGATCCAAGGGACGTAGGTAAGTGACAGAATCAAGGCTCCAAGCATAGCAAAACTGACCGTCTGAGCCATAGGTCGGAACATCCTTCCCTCTACGCCTTGCAACGTGAGAACTGGGATGAAAACCACGAGAATAATCAGAACGCCAAAGGCGGCGGACTTGTAGATTCTGCCCGAACTTTCGATGACGAGTTCGCGGTGTTGCGAACGGTTGAGCGCCCCTTTTGAATGCAGGTGAAAAAGCACACTTTCAACAATGATTACCGCTCCATCTACTACAATACCGAAATCGATTGCCCCGAGTGACATAAGGTTGGCGCTTACACCGAAGAGGTTCATGCACGTAATAGCGAAGAGCATGGAAAGTGGAATAACCGACGCTACAATCAGTCCTGCACGCCAATTTCCCAACAAGAGAATGAGTACGAAAATCACGATCAAACCGCCTTCTACCAGGTTTGTGGTAACGGTGTTAATCGTTCGGCTTACCAAATCGGCGCGATCCAAGTATGGCCGAATATGCACTCCGTCTGGCAAAGTCGACTGAATCTCTTCTACCCTCGCTTCAATTCTTTTGGTAACGGCATATGCGTTTTCACCTTTGAGCATTAAGACGATCCCACCCACGGCTTCGCCTTCGCCATCCATGGTCATCGCACCAAAACGCGGTGCATGTCCCTCAATGATCTTCGCAAACGAACCCAGGCGAATGGGTGTTCCATCCTGAGCTGTAACCGATATAGACTCAATGTCTTTCACATTTCTGATGAGTCCTTCGGCCCGTATGTACCAGGCCTCTTTATCCTTTTCGATATAGCTGCCTCCGGCGTTGAGATTGTTGGCTGATAAAGCTTCCCATACGTTGTGGAGCGTGATGCCGAGTGCGTTGAGATTCCGCGGGTTTACGCTTACCTCATACTGTTTGAGAAATCCCCCAAAGCTGCTGATTTCAACCACTCCAGGAATCCCGGCAAGCTGTCGCTTTACGATCCAATCTTGAAGTGTACGCAGCTCTTGGGCATCGTAATCGCGGCGAGATTCATCGTCAACCTCCAATGTATATTGATATACCTCCCCTAGGCCAGTCGTAATCGGCATAAGTCCCGGCACTCCCATTCCGTCGGGTATGTCCTCAATGGCTACATCAATTTGCTCTTTTACGTACTGACGAGCATCGAGGGTGGCGAGGTCTTCTTCAAAAACGACGGTCACAACGGACAGTCCGTATCGTGAAACGGAGCGAATCTCCTGAACCTTTGGAAGGTTTGCCATGGCAATTTCCACCGGGTAGGTAATGAACTGTTCTACCTCTTGTGGGGCCAACGAAGGAGAAACCGTAACCACCTGAACTTGGTTATTGGTGATATCGGGAACGGCATCGATGGTAAGTCTACTAAGTGACCATATTCCGGCGCCAATTATTCCGGCTACCAGCAACATGACCATGAGTCCGTTTTTCACGGACCCCTGAATTATCTTTTCAAACATGAAGGGAAAACTTGGTTAAATACTGCTGACTAAATCAGGGTATTACACCAAGGGTGGGCCTCGTAAGGCGTGAGATTCTAAGAAGGGGGTATCTCGAAGGTGAAGACTCGACTCAACAGGGAATTCTTCAGAAACAAGGAGCTCGTACTCTACCACTTCAATGAGGCTCATTGCCTCGGGAACCGTAGCGATGAAATTGAAGTTGGCCTTGTTGATTTGGAAGTGCTCGAGATGCTCTACGCCGAGATCATTGTGAAACACTTTCGCCAACAAATCGAGCATATCATCACTGTCTGTAGCATCACAAACAACGTGCTCAATTTCATTTTGATGATGGATATGCGGAACCACAGAATGGGCGAACAAAATGAGTCCGGCCATCCACAAAAAGGTGATTTGTAGTTTCTTCCGCATGATTCAAAGGTAAAACTTCGTGCGGATTCGAGGAAAATCTCTTTTAAATTTGATTGCGCTCGCTCAAAACCTGTTTGGAATGAAGCACATGTAGAAGTTTGTTATCTTTCCTCTTCAATCCACCAACTACCTGCTGCAATGTCTGTAAAGGCACTTAAATTCCTCCTACTGTTTCTTCTTCCAAGCTCCGTGCTATTTGGACAAGAAACGCCCGACTCACTTGCGACGATTAAAACCGATGAAGTTTCGTTAAACATTCGTGAAGAGTTGGACGAATCTCAGGAATCGCTCATTGCCATTCAGGAATTCTGGAGAACTCAAAAATCGGCCAAAGCCATTCGAGAAGGCAAGGAAGAGGTCTTTCAATTGGCACTCCCTCTGGTAGTTGACTCAGCTGCAATCGGTGATACTACTTTGTCTATCTGGGAATTGGAAAGGTGGATGGAGAGCATCAATTCCGTAAAGCAGTTGATCAAATCGTACACGGTTCTGATCGATAATGATGTAGATACGCTTCGCTTTTACCACGACAAGCTCAAAGGTGAATCCGAAGGATGGCGACTCGAAGAAGCCGCTCACAGCACAGATTCAGCCTTATACTTCGTTTGGGAAGAACAGATCAGCAGCATTCAGGCCCAGCTTCAAAAAGAGACAAAACGGGTTCTCGATTCCATCAACCGACTCTCCGAAAGCGAAACCGAATTGTACGAACTCGTTCAAGATCTGAATGAGACGGACAACCTACTCAAGACCATTCACGAGAGCGATATCTATCACGTTATTCGGAAAGACCTACCACCGCTTTGGTCGAAGGAAGCTCGGGAAGTGAGCAAGTACCAGTTGGTGGGAAACTGGGGTATGTGGTGGAAGGAAATACGGGTGTATTCAAAGTTTAGCGGTCATTATTTCATTCGAATTTCGCTTTCGATTCTCATCGCGACGTTAATTCTCATATTCCTAAAGAGATACGGAAGGAGACACCGATGGCTCAATAGTGCGCAGCGCTTCAAAGTGCTGATGGCCTGGTTGTACCTGCCACTTGCAAGTGCCATACTCATCACAGTATTCATCAACCGATACATCTTCATGGACGGTTTAGATGAGTCGGTTTCCAAGCCTGGAATGCTCAACAAGTTTGAGTCGATGATGGGCTATACGGCGATGATGCTCATCGTGTGGCGCAATGTGGCATCCCGACTACGTGGGTTCCTCCTCTTCCCTTTGATTTTCTTTGTGATTGACGCCTTCATCATCAGCCTACTGGGTGTTTCGTTTGAAGGTCGCGTTGCCTTACTTATCGAAACTGCCGCGGTATTTATTGGTATTGGTTTCATTATTAGAAAACTGCGCAGAACCCATGCGGTAAGGACGAGGAAATGGTACGGTCCAGTGATATTCCTCCTGGTTGCCATTATGGGTTTTGAGGTGGTTGCGGCGATTACCATCATTAGCGGAAACTTCTCGCTGTCCCGGATCATGACCTTCGGCTCATTCTATGTTTTGGGAATGGGGATTATCATCTACTTCATCAACCTCAGCATTCCGCGTTTCTTCCAGGCGCTCGTTTCGAGCCCGTTTGGCAAGCGCACACACATCGTGCGTGAATTTTTAGGTGATAACTTAAGGCCGATCACGTTGCTCGTGCAGTATTACCTGCTTATTATCTGGCTCATTGGTTTGGCGAATCAGCTCAACTTTGGACAGCAAATTCTCGAATTCCTCAAGGTCATTTGGAACTACCGATTCGATACTGGAGATATTTCCATATCGGTAAGTAGCATCGTCGAATTCTTGATAGTGCTTGGCATTGTATACTTCGTCGCACAGTTCCTTCAGGTGATTGTCAGGGATGAAGTTGCAGGCAGGTTGACCAAAAAGAAAGGGCTTCCGATGGCTTATGGGGTCATCACGAAGTACGTTGTATTCTTTGTGGGATTTTTAGCAGCGGCCTCTGTACTTGGAATACCGCTAGACCGATTGAGCTTTGTGCTAGGCGCCTTAGGTGTAGGTATTGGTTTTGGCCTCCAAGCTGTGGTTGGAAACTTCATTGCCGGCATTATCATCTTGTTTGAGCGACCAATGCGCGTTGGTGACATCATTCGCATTGGCACGCAAGAGGGAGAGGTCAAGGAAATTGGCGCCAGGGCCGTTCGAATCAGGCTTTGGGAAGGAGCAGAAGTGCTGGTTCCGAACTACGACATCATGACAAAGAACGTCACCAACTGGACGCTCAACGACAGTTTCAGAAGAATCGAGGCCTTTTTCCCAGTCCACCCTGAGGCACCAATTGAAGACGTGCTTGACATCATGAGAACGACGGCCCAAGAAATCGAAGGTGTCGTAACAGAACCTGCGCCGGTTGTTCAGTTCAAAGGCGTGGAAAACTCGCACGCCAGCTATCGTTGTTTACTCTGGATCACGGAGGACATCCTGCGCATCGACTCGGAGTTCCGAACCAAGGTGTATGAGAAACTGGAGGAGAAGGGATGGAATATGAAGGAGGTGAGGGTGGTGCTTCGCGAAAAGGAATAAGACGCTTCGCGTAAGACGGCTAGCGCCGTAAATCCTCCGCCAGCCGGCGGAATAAAGGCACTTCGTGCAAGATGGCGGAGCCATAAGGGAGCTGCGCTCCAAGTCCTCCGCCGCTGGCAGAGGAAAGGAGCTCCGCTCAAGGCACTGCGTGCAAGGACGACTTGGTCGCAAGTCCACCGCCGATTGGGGTAGGCAAGGTAGCTATCAATACAAGGGAAGGCATCAAACTCCGCCAAAGGGAAAATTACTTCCAGTTGACGTACGTTAGCGCTATACTTAGTTGACTCATCACACTAGGTCTTCCACCGCCTATCCTTATGCGAAGCATCTTTCTTCTGTCAGCGACAGAAGACTTACGACGAAGTCGCCCTTGCACGCAGTGCCTTGTGTGAAGCACAAAAAAAGAGAACCCGCGTCCCTTAAACACGAGTCCTCTCCAAGTACAACCAACCCTTGATTTGTTACCCTCAATCGCCTACCACATTGAGCAAATCCTATCGCTAAAGGCGGCTATCTTCTCTTGTGGGGTGAGGTCTTTCCCCACCTGCTAGCGTGGATCCTTTCAAGCCCTAGCGGGACCCTTTCATCCGCCGCAGGCGGAGGACTTGCACGTAGTGCCTTTCTTCCGCCGGCTGGCGGAGGACTTACGGCGCTAGCCGTCCTTACACCACCGGTGTTTTTACCTATCTCCTAACCTCCCCTACCGGGAAGTTCATTCCCACCTGATTCATAAGTGGGTATAGCTCGTGTACGTTTGTCGGGTTCGGGGTGCTACCGAAAAGTGGCTTAAACATGAATGGCGCTGGACTATTGTCAGGCACAGGTTCGATTGAGATTACAATCGGCGCGCCCGTTAGGTCTGTTGGGAAAGTCAATCCCATAGGTGCATTCATAATGAAGTCTTCACCTGGGAATGGAGGTCCACTAGCATCGGTACCGCTGAACATTCCTGAGGCGTCGGCACCAGAAACACTCGTAAATGTACCCGTGCTTACAGGTGTACCGTTGATTACTGCCCAACCTTCGTACGCCCAGTTTGCAGGCAAGTCAGGTAGAGTTAGAGATGGAGCGCCCGCCATTGGATCTACGAACCAAACGCCGCTCAACTCATCGTTCATGTCGGTTGTGGTTGGGGTGGCCAAGATAAACTCGCCGCTTGCGGTTAAGAGATCTTCACCTAGAGCCGCCATGTGGTCGGCTGAAATGCTTGCTGTGTTATTGTTGAAGGCGCCACCAATAATTTTGATGTGGCTTGGAGCTGGATCTGCATCTGGATAAGGTTCGAGAGTGAGCACGAAATCGGTGGCACTCTCCAAATCGCTGTTTGCAACGCTAAACGAGTTCTGAGAGAGCTCACCGTTTCCATCAACTTCAAACAAGCCAGTTGATACAGGTGAACCGTCTACGATAATCCATCCTTCATAGCGTTCGTTGGCCGCGTTTGGCTCAAGATTTTGAACGCTGATGGAGAGGTTTCCATTCGGGTTTGGTGTTGGATCTTCTTCTTCAGTACAAGCCACAATCGCTAGTGAAAGCGCCGGGATTGCCATCCATTTTGAAATAGTCATGATGATTAGTTTTAGAATTTCTTACACTCCAAAAATCATCACACCAAATCACGACGGTCTCACATAGAAATAACGTTTTCGTGATAACTAGCTGGCCAACGGAAGTGTAAACGCGAAAGAGGTGCCAGTGGCGTCGCTTTCAACCGCTATTCGAGCCTCGTGAACGTCTAGGATTTTCTTTACGATGGCCAAGCCCAAGCCCGCTCCTTTGTTGGTCCCCGTTTGATCTTTCTTGTAGTATCTATCGAACAGATTCGGGATATCTTCCTGCGGAATTTCGCTCCCCGTATTGTGAATGGTAACCTCCACTCCACCTGAAACGCTAGCCGCCTTCACATCAATGTGACCACTTTCTGGGGTGAACTTGATCGCATTTTCCAACAAGTTCTGAATGACCCGTTGAATCATATCTAGATCTGCGTTTACTTTCGGAAGGTTCTCCGGCAGCACATAACTGAGGTCGATGTTCTTTTCCTTGGCTATAATGCTGAATTCGTCAGTCGTACTCGTGAGCGATTCATCAATTTTCACCGCACTTCGCTTCATTTCAACCTGATTGCTCTCCAACTTCGACAATTCAAATAGGTCGTTTACCAGTTTTTGAAGACGTTCGGAACTTCGCAATGCGATGGACAAATACTTCTCGCGATCTTCGGCAGACAAATCATCATTCTTGATGTGGAGTGTTTCCAAATATCCGTGGATAACCGCCATCGGGCTGCGGATGTCGTGCGAGACATTCGCAATAAGCTCTCTCCGAAGGGCATCGACTTGCTTCAGCTCATCCATGTTGTGAAGAAGTGTATCAGCCATTTGATTGAAGGTGCGACCTACGAGTGCGAGTTCATCATTCTTCTTCACAGGAATTCTCGCATGCATATCTCCCTCCTGAAACTGACGAATGGTTTGGATAATCACGCGAAGATTCTTGGTGAGGAGGAAGATCAATACGCCGCCTATGACAAGGGCGATGAGTAGAATAAAGGTGAATGTGATTACTCCGTTGCGGATGAAGTAGCTGGACAGTAGCGCTTCGGTGAGCGAGCTGTACTGTTCGCTTGCTAGAACCATGTAAACATAGCCTTCGAGCTCATCGCCGTTCATCACTTCTGCAACCGAAAAGATAGTTCCTTCGCCAGGGTTGCGAGGGTCTTCACCGAGAATGAGCGACGATCTATCTGACGTTAGGAAATCCTCAATGGGGGCTAGGTCTACATTTCCGAGACGCACTTCTTTCTCGAGCACTACGTGGGATAGAATCTCGCCGTTGGGACTTAGCAAATAGACCTCGAGATTCGGGTTTACTGCCATCATGGAGTGCATGATTTTACCCAGGGCCTCTTCGTTTACCTCGCCGTTGATAAAAGGCTGCACTTCGATGAGCATGTGCTCGGCAACATGCGAGTGCAATTGTTGAGTTGTTTCTTGATAGTACTTCCGGGCCGAGGAGGTGGTAATCATCACGTTGACGACGCCAATGATGGTGAGTAGGAGCAACATTACGCCTACAATCCTCCACATGAGTGTATTCTTGAACTTCATTATGCTATTTCTTCGTTGAAACGATAACCTACGCCCCACGTTGTGAGGATGTATTTTGGTGCCTTGTCGTTGGGTTCAATTTTGGCTCTCAAGCGATTCACGTGTGAATTCACCGTATGCTCATACCCTTGAAACTCGTAGCCCCAAATGGTAGAGAGCAATTCCTCTCGGCTAAAACTCCTTCCGGGATTTTCGGCAAGTAATTGGAGCAATTGAAACTCTTTGGGTGTGAGTTCAATTCTGCTTTCGCCGAGTTGGACTTTGCGGCGTTCGGTATCGATGTGAATATCCCCGTACTCGAGCGTTTTTGCTTTTGTGTCCCTGTTTTCATTCCACGATTCATTCCTGCGGAGAATCGCTTTCACCCTTGCGATGAACTCCCGAATCCCGAAGGGCTTGGTCATATAATCGTCGGCCCCAGATTCAAGTCCGAGTACTTTATCAAACTCCTCCGACTTTGCGGTGAGCATAAGAATCGGTGTGAAGTTATCGAGTGCTCGAAGCTTCTGACAAACTTGAAGTCCGTCCATTTTCGGTATCATCAAATCCAGAATAATGAGATCGAAATGTTGCGATTGGGCAAGGTCGAACCCCGTTTGGCCGTCCATAGCTTTGGTAACTTCCACATTCAGATCATCTAGATGAATCGAAATCAGATCGATGATATCTGCATCATCCTCTACAATTAGCACTCTACTCATAACGTATAGCTTGATTTTCAAAGGTATTCGTGAAGTATCACGGAAGTGTCACGGAGGTAGACGGGGGAGGTGGGGGAACCTTAAATGCACTTCGTGCAAAATGGCTGAGCCATAAGGGAGCTGCGCTCCAAGTCCTCCGCCGCTGGCAGAGGAAAGGAGCTTCGCTCAAGGCACTGCGTGCAAGGGCGACTTCGTCGCAAGTCCACCGCCGATTGGCGACGGAAAGATGGCTGAAGCTTTAACTCTTACGCGCAGCGTCTTACGGCGATAGCCGTCTTTCCGACGTCAGGAGGACTTGAGCGCAGCTCTCTTACGACGACAGTCGTCTTTCCGCCAACTGGCGGACTTTCCGCCGGCAGGCGGACTTACGCGAAGCGTCTTTCGACGACAGTCGTCTTTCCGACGTCAGGAGGACTTGAGCGCAGCTCCCTTACGACGACAGTCGTCTTTCCGACGATAGGAGGACTTGAGCGCAGCTCCCTTACGGCAGTAGCCGTCTTTCCGACGATAGGAGGACTTGAGCGCAGCTCCCTTACGACGACAGTCGTCTTTCCGCCGGCAGGCGGACTTGCACGAAGTGCTTTTCCGACGTCAGGAGGACTTACGCGCAGCGTCTTACGGCATTAGCCGTCTTTCCGCCGGCAGGCGGACCTTTGCGAAGCACCCCCATCTATCCCCCCATAGACTTAACCAATATCACTTCCCCTCGAACATTACATACCTTACATTTGTACTACTTGATAGAAGTTAAACCTCTAAATAGACAAACCCATGGCATTTGAATTACCAGATCTTCCATATGCGTACGACGCACTAGAACCACATATTGATGCACGTACGATGGAAATTCACCACAGCAAGCACCACGCTGGATACACATCGAAGTTGAACGCTGCTATTGAAGGCACGGATATGGCCGGAAAGAGCATTGAAGACTTGTTGGCTAACCATAGCGATAACGGTGCAATTCGCAACAACGGTGGTGGATATTACAACCACAACCTTTTCTGGACGGTAATGAGTCCGAACGGTGGTGGCGCCCCAACAGGTGCAGTGGCTGATGCGATTAACGAAGCATACGGTTCATACGACAAGTTCAAGGAAGCATTCTCAAACGCCGCAGCTACTCGCTTCGGATCAGGTTGGGCATGGCTTTGCGTACACCCAGGTGGTAAAGTAGAAGTATGCAGCTCTGCAAACCAAGACAACCCGCTTATGCCAAACGAAGGTTGCGGTGGCACGCCAATCCTTGGTCTCGACGTATGGGAGCACGCATACTACCTCAACTATCAAAACCGTCGCCCAGATTACATCTCAGCGTTCTTTAACGTGATTAACTGGGATGAGGTTAATAGGAGGTATGAGGCTGGGAAGTAAAAAAACAGCTGAATAGATTTTGAAGGGAGGACGAAAGTTCTCCCTTTGTTTTTTTCAAGGCACATCGTGCAAGATGGCGGAGCCATAAGTCCTCCCCGCCGGCCGGCGGGGAGAAAAGGCACTTCGTGCAAGGCGACTTCGTCGCAAGTCCTCCGCCGATTGGCGGAGGAAAGATGGCTGTCGCTTAAACTTTTACGCTAAGCGTCTTTCCGCCGCAAAGCGGACTTGCACGAAGTGCTTTTCCGACGATAGGAGGACTTTCCGCCGGCAGGCGGACTTACGGCGGTAGCCGTCTTTCCGACTACAGGAGGACTTGAGCGCAGCTCCATTACGGCAGTAGCCGTCTTTCCGCCGGCAGGCGGACTTACGGCGGCAGCCGTCTTTTCGCCATCGGCGAACTTGCCGCACTGCGGCCTTTCCTTACCTTTGCCCCCATCACCCCAAAATTTCACATTCCATGAGCCTTCTCATTGTTGGAACTGTAGCATTTGACGCCATTGAAACTCCGTTCGGAAAGACCGACAAAATTCTCGGTGGAGCGGCTACCTATATCGGATTGAGCGCGAGTCGCTATCTGCCTAAGCAAAACCTTGTTTCTGTGGTTGGCGAAGACTTTCCACAAGAGCATATGGACCTGCTTTCTGACCGTGGGGTTGACCTTGAGGGGCTTCAAATTAAGCAAGGTGAAAAAACCTTCTTCTGGAGTGGGAAGTATCACAACGATATGAACTCTAGAGATACGTTGGACACCCAACTGAACGTATTGGCTGAGTTTGACCCTGTAGTTCCGGAGTCGTATAAGGATTGTGAGTTTTTGATGCTTGGAAACCTTCTTCCTAGCGTTCAACAGCGCGTTCTAGAGCAGTTGCCGAATCGCCCGAAGTTGATTGTGCTTGACACCATGAACTTCTGGATGGACAACTTCTGGGATGACTTGATGGAGGCGTTGAAAAACGTGGATGTGTTAACCATCAACGATGAAGAAGCTCGCCAGCTTTCAGGGGAATACAGCCTTGTTAAAGCGGCTAAGAAAATCCTCACCATGGGACCTAAGAACCTCATCATTAAGAAGGGAGAGCACGGTGCACTTCTCTTCAATAATGAAGAAGTATTCTTTGCCCCTGCCCTTCCGTTGGAAGATGTGTTTGATCCTACTGGTGCAGGTGACACGTTTGCGGGTGGCTTCATTGGCTACTTGGCAAAGACAAACGACATCAGTTTCAACAACATGAAGCGTGCGATTATTCACGGTTCGGCCCTGGCCAGCTTCTGTGTTGAGAAATTTGGAACAGTTCGTTTGGAAAATGTAACGGATTCAGAAATAGAAGAGCGCTTGAATGCGTTTATCGACCTCGTGCAGGTTGAAATGCATCTCTAATAAGCGCTATCTTAGGCCCAATGGGCGATAAAGTTTACTTCATATCCGACCTTCATCTTGGTGCTCCCGACGCGAAAAGTAGTCGGGAACGCGAGTTGCGATTCGTCAAGTGGCTCGAAGAAATTCGAAAGGATGCGAAGGTGCTATATGTGGTAGGCGATCTATTCGACTTTTGGTTTGAATACAAGCGAGCCGTGCCACGCGGATTTACGCGTGCCATTGGTAAGCTTGCCGAACTCTCCGACGCTGGGATTGAGATTCACCTCTTTACTGGAAACCACGACCTCTGGATATTCGATTACTTGCCAGAGGAAATTGGTGCCGAGCTTCATCGTGCACCGATTGAGGTAGAACACGGCGGCAAAAAGTTCATGATAGGTCATGGCGATGGTCTCGGCCCGGGTGACCACGGCTACAAATTCATCAAGAAGATTTTCACCAACCGCTTTTTGCAGTGGTGCTATGCGCGTGTCCACCCCAACTTTGGGATTTGGCTTGCGGATAGATTCTCTAAGAAAAGCAGGCAGCATACGGGTGGAGATGACGCCATTTTTAAGGGAGAGGAAAACGAGTGGCTCTATCAGTACTGTAAGGAGGTCTTGGAAGACCGTCACATCGACTATTTCGTCTTCGGTCACCGTCACTTACCCCTTGACCTCAAGGTGGGCGAAAAGTCGCGCTACATCAATCTCGGCGACTGGATACAGTACTACACGTATGGGGTCTTTGATGGAGATATGAGGTTGTTGGAGGATGGCAATTCGAAATAATTTTAGATTTTTCGATTCAGATATTGTGCAAAATCATTCCGCTTCGTAATATTGCACCCGCTTTGAACGGAATGAAACTGTGAGAAGCGATACATATTCCTCCTTAGCTCAGTTGGTTAGAGTCCCGCACCTGCGGGATTAATCAGAGGCCAGGTAGGGTAGACATAGAGAGATTATTCCTCCTTAGCTCAGTTGGTTAGAGTCCCGCACCTGCGGGATTAATCAGAGGCTAGGTAGGAAAGACATAGAGAGATTATTCCTCCTTAGCTCAGTTGGTTAGAGCATCTGACTGTTAATCAGAGGGTCCTTGGTTCGAGCCCAAGAGGAGGAGCAACAAAAGCCTGGTCATTACGACTGGGCTTTTTTCGTTTTATACCCTTCGCTCAGTTCCCCGCATAGGCGGGACAGGGGTTAGAGTCCCGCACTTGCGGGATTAATCAGAGGGTCTCCCGATGCGAAGCTATCGGGAAGGAGGAGCAAAAGAAAGCCTGGTCATGAGACTGGGCTTTTTTCGTTTAT
>NZ_WBVO01000017.1 GCF_008933115.1 Phaeocystidibacter luteus
GCGATTGACTTGCGACTGAAAGGAGCCTTTTCGCCGGAGGCGGACCTTTTTCGCCGGAGGCGAATCCTTTGCGACCCGCCGCAGGCGCGGAGCATCCTTTCTTTTACACCTCACACAGAGGGCACAGAGGGAGTCTCTGTGTAAGGCATCAAAAAAAGCCACCCCTTACAGGATGGCTCTTCATATATCTGTATGTTCTTCAGCTTACGCTTGAGAAAGCTCAAACGTGTAGCCTTCCATGATCGGATTGGCGAGCAACTTCTTGCATGCTGTATCCACCATTTCTTTGGCTGAATCTTCGTTGTCGGCTTCTACTTCAAGCGTGATGTGCTTACCGATGCGAACGTTATCAATCGAAGCAAGGTCGATGTTCTTCAAACTGTGAGTAACTGTTTTACCCTGTGGGTCCAACAAAGCCGGATGTGGCATTACGTCAATTTCAGCGCGAAACTTCATGGCGATGAATTCTATTGTCAATAATTGAAATAAGAAGGTACAAAAGTACAACTATTGCGAGACCTGGAATACCAGACAGCGCGAATATTATAATCGATCCAAGAATTAACAGATATCTAGCTTGGTTTCCCTTCCATTTAAAGTTCTTGAATTTAAGAGCCAGCAAGGGAATCTCAGAAACTAATAGGAAACAGGAAATGACTGTCAACACACATACCCCAATGAAAATGGTATTAAAACCGAAATCCAACAATCCTTCTTCTAGAGTGTATACCACTGATAAGATCAGAATAGAATTAGCAGGAGTCGGGAGACCGATAAATCTATCGGACTGCCGTGTATCCACATTGAACTTAGCCAATCGATAGGCCGAAAACAACCCGATAAGCAAAGGGATATATGTCCAAATTGCTGGACCTGAATAGCACCAAAGTGGCTCAGAAGCACTTTTAGACCCGCATTCAAAAGGGTTTAGTTGAATGGTAAGCATAAGAGCAATTGCCGGTGCAACTCCAAAGCTCACAACATCAGCAAGAGAATCTAGTTGTTTCCCTAAATCACCACTCACTCCTAACAAACGAGCCACGAATCCATCAAAAAAATCTAAGAATGCCGCGAGACCTACTAAAATAATTCCCAACAAATAAGCCCCTTCTACGAAAGACAAAATTGCTAACATACCGCAGAGCATGTTGCCTAAAGTGAAAAGATTTGGAATGTGTTTCTTCATGAGGCTAAGATAGGGGATAACCTCACAATGAAGTGCGCAATGATTTTCTCGCAGAGAAAGAGAGATTCTAACAAATTCTCTGTGTCCCCTGGGTCTCTGTAGCCTGCTCGATACGGCGGGGTGAGACCTTAACTCATCTAATTGCATGCCCGGCACGAGCTAAAGCAACGTGCCTATTGTCAAATTTCTCCGTCCACCTGTGAGTTAAAAGCAACGGCTTGCTGAAATCGACATCAGTCATTAATATTATGTGGCGATTATGCAGGTTGCTCGACTATTGGCAGCAGAACTACACCACACACATCCCCGCGAACTCTGCCCACCAAGCACAGCCTCTCTTTCTCTGCGAGAGATTCAAACAAATTCTCTGTGTCCCCTGTGTCTCCGTGTGAGGCCAATAAGTAAGCGAAACACACCACGCACATCCCCTGCGAACTCTGCCCAACAAGCACAACCTCTCTCTCTCTGCGAGAGACTCATCACCCCAAAGACAGCGAAGCAATCCTTTTCCTATCTTCCAACTATGAATTTCCTCGCCCACCTTTTTCTTTCATTCGACGACGAAGACGTTGCCATTGGCAATTTTGTTGCCGATTCCGTTAAAGGTGAAGGCCTGCCACAGCACTCAGCGCGCATTAAAACCGGTATTGCCCTGCATCGCGAAATCGATTATTTCACCGATCATCATCCGGTCGTAGCGCAAAGCAAAGCCAAGTTGTGGGATAAGTATCGCCATTACTCAGCGGTGCTGGTAGACATTTTTTACGACCATTACCTCAGTCGGACCTGGAGCGAATGGCACGAAGAAGACGTGGCTCATTTTGCACACCGACATTACGAGATGTTCAATAATCGTCACAGCGAGCTGCCTGAACAAGTTCAGCACATGTTGCCTTATATGATTGAATACGATTGGCTCACAAACTACCAGTATTTAGAAGGCATGCAGCGTGTTTTAAACGGCATGAGTCGACGCGCCTCATTTCAATCTAAAATGGAAGAAGCTGTGCAAGATCTGCGTACATTCGATTCGGAATTTGAAGCTGAATTCAGAGTGTTTTTCCCCGAGCTAATCCTGTTCAGCAAAGCAAAACTTGAGCAACTAAAAGAAGAGGAGTAAATGAGTACAGACCGCCAGAATGAAATGCATGTTGAAGTTCGACATCTCGAACCCTCAGATTATGACGATCTGAAAAGTGCCATGCTGGCGTCGTATTCAGAACTGGATGACGCCTATTGGACCAAGAAGCACATCAAAGACCTCCTCAACACCTTTCCAGACGGCCAAATCGGTGTCTATGTCAACCAGCAATTAGTGGGCGCCGCCCTGTCCCTAATCGTGAAGTACTCCAAATTCGGAGACAATCATACCTACGATCAAATTACCGGAGGCGAAACCTTTAGCACACACGATTCAAAAGGAGACACCCTCTATGGCATCGACATTTTTGTGCATCCCGAATACCGAGGATTAAGACTCGCACGACGCCTTTACGACGCACGTAAGGAGATTTGCGAGAACTTGAATCTACGTGCCATCATGGCCGGCGGTAGGATTCCTAATTATGCTGAATTTGCTAAGGAATTGACTCCAAAGGAGTACATCGACAAAGTCAAGCATCAGGAAATTCACGACCCCACTCTCTCCTTTCAGCTCAGCAATGATTTTCACGTCCGAAAAGTACTCACCAATTACCTACCCGGTGATGCCGAGTCCAAGGATTATGCGACGCTACTCGAGTGGATAAACATCTACTATCAACCTGAGGAGAAGTTAATCAATGCACCTAAGCAGACCGTAAGAGCCGGCTTGGTGCAATGGCAGATGCGCCTCTTCCCCACGTTCGAATCACTCGTTTCACAAATTGAATTCTTTGTGGATTCCATTAGCGGATACGGTTCCGATTTTGCTCTTTTCCCCGAACTCTTCAATGCACCGCTCATGGAGGAGTTCAATCACTTGGGTGAGCATGAAGCCATCCGTGAAATGGCGCAATACACCGATAAGTTGGTAGATGTTTTTCGTGATTTCGCGGTGAGCTACAATGTGAATATCATTTGTGGATCGATGCCACGCGTGGATGAAGAAGGTCATCTCAAGAATACCTCCTACCTCTGTCACCGCAATGGAAACATCGACGCCTACGACAAAATCCACATCACCCCAGCTGAAGTAAGCGCATGGGGAATGAAAGGTGGTGATATGATTCGCGTTTTCGACACAGATGCCGGCAAAGTTGGTATTCTGGTTTGCTACGATGTTGAGTTTCCCGAGTTACCTCGACTTCTGCGAGAACAGGAGATGCAAATCCTATTTGTGCCCTTCCTAACCGATACGCAAAACGGTTACATGCGCGTTCGATCTTGCGCTATGGCACGTGCGGTAGAAAACGAATGCTACGTAGCTATTGCCGGTTCCGTAGGCAACTTACCGAGGGTGAATAACATGGATATCCAATATGCGCAATCGGCAGTTTTCACGCCATCTGATTTTGCCTTCCCAAACAATCAAATTAAAGCAGAGGCGACGCCAAATACAGAAATGACTTTGATTGTAGACCTAGATTTGGATCTACTCAAAGAGTTACATGTTCACGGAAGTGTTCGCACAATTACAGACCGTAGAACGGATTTGTACGATATCAAATGGAAGGGTCAGAAACGGTAGTAGAGATTCGCTCTCACATAGCCGCGGGCCCCGTAACCGGCCATAACCTCAATGCCAAAGTCTCCGCCATACCCAATAACAACCGGATCTAACTGGTAGTGATAGTCGTACTGCGTGTAATCAAGTTCGTTGAGGCTAGGGTTGAATCTGCCGATATCTACTCCTCCACCAATCAACAAATTCCCGCCTAATCGCCATTTGCCACTGGAGTAATAGTCCCATCCAAATAACCCCATAAGGGTGGCATGGTGAATATAGTAGGCACCAACAACATCGTCCGATTGACTCACGTCGCCGTCACTTCGTTCATATCCAAAGTCAAAACCCACCCGAAATCCAGAATACTGAGGTCCAGTGCTCCAGTTGGCATAGTAAACTAGTGAGCTGTTCCTGTTGGCAATGATGAACTGCTCGCCACCCGGACTCTCAAACGCTACGGGAATCTCTTGATAAGAACTATGACCAGCGCCAATCCTGATTTCGTGGACACGCTTCTCTTCATCTTGAGCAAGAGATGAAAATGAAAGTAGAAGTCCGAAAAGTAGAAGTCCCGAGAAATGAAATCGTGCGTTCATGAAACGAAGTACGGAAACAATGCTGAATTATTGTGCATACATGGGCTTGTCAGAAATAAAAAATCCCGACAAGATTGTCAGGATTTTTGTGCCCCAGGCGGGACTCGAACCCGCACGAGCATTTCGGCTCAAGGGATTTTAAGTCCCTCGTGTCTACCAATTCCACCACCAGGGCGGGGCGCTCAAAGGTAACACATAGCTGTGTTCTCTGGCAAAAAAAAATCCCGCTGTTGCGGGACTTAGAGCGAAAGACGGGATTCGAACCCGCGACCCCAACCTTGGCAAGGTTGTGCTCTACCAACTGAGCTACTTTCGCGTTTTCCGTGGCCATTGGCCTAACGGGATGGCAAATGTAAGGCAAAATTGATTTCTGTCAAGTGACACCACTAAAAAAATTAAGCCTCGCCCAATTTCTTCTTCATCTCATTCAGAATCATCAAGGCCTCTACAGGCGTAAGCGTATCAATTTCAACACGTTTGATGTCATCACGCAATTCCTCCAACAATGGATCATCCAACTGAAAGAAACTCATTTGCATCTCTCCACTTGGCTTTGATGGGTCCGCCTTACCGCTCTTTTCACGCGTGCTTTCCAAATCAGCCAGCATTTTCTCCGCCTTGTGGACCACATACTTAGGCATGCCCGCCATTCCTGCAACGTGAATACCAAAGCTGTGCGCACTCCCACCCGGCACAAGTTTTCTCAAAAAGATGACTTCTTTGTCCAATTCCTTCACCGAAACGTTGAAGTTCGCAATACGAGGAAACAGATTGGCCATTTCATTTAACTCATGATAATGCGTTGCAAACAAGGTTTTCGCCTTTGTTGGATGCTCATGAAGATATTCCGCAATGGCCCAGGCGATTGAAATCCCGTCATACGTGCTGGTCCCTCGACCAATTTCGTCCAGAAGAATAAGACTGTTTTCCGAAAGGTTGTTGAGAATGCTTGCCGTTTCGGTCATCTCCACCATAAACGTAGACTCCCCTTGAGAGATATTGTCACTCGCACCCACGCGAACGAAAATCTTGTCTAGCAGACCAAGCCTAGCCTCCTTAGCAGGAACAAAAGACCCCATCTGCGCGAGTAGACTAATAAGCGCGGTTTGACGCAAAAGAGCAGACTTACCAGACATGTTAGGACCAGTGATCATGATAATTTGCTGGTCTTCACGGTTGAGCATAACATTGTTGGCCACGTACTGCTCTCCCGCATGCAATCTTTTTTCAATCACAGGGTGACGACCATCTACGATATCAATAGTATCGCCTTCGACAATCTCAGGTCGAGCGTAATTCTCTTTTAATGCCAAAGACGAAAAGCCCAGGAGCACATCAAGCTCAGCTAGTACTCGGGCATTTTTCTTGAGCGTGGAAAGATATTTTGCACATTCCCTCACAAGCTCCTCATAGAGTTGGCCTTCAAGCGCCAAGCTTCGCTCTTCGGCTCCAAGAATCTTGGACTCATACTCCTTAAGCTCATCGGTAATATATCGCTCCGCTGAAACGAGTGTTTGTTTTCTCACCCACTCAGGCGGCACCTTGTCTTTATGTGTGTTTCGCACCTCCAAATAGTATCCAAAAACGTTGTTGAAGGCAATCTTTAAGGTCGGAATTCCAGTGCGTTCACATTCGCGCTTTTGGATCAATTCCAGATGATCTCGACCACTTTTCATGAGTGAACGGAGTTCATCCAACTCTTCGTGAACGCCGGTTCGAATCACTCCACCTTTTTGAACGTGCACCGAAGGCTCGTCTTCTATCGTCTCTGCGATTCTTGCCAACAACTCGGGAATTGGGGTGAGTTGCGACTGCAGATGATGAAGTGCCTCGGCATTCTCTTGCGAAAGTGTTTCATGTATCTCGCCAATAGCCTGAAGCCCAAATTTCAGTTGATTTAACTCGCGTGGAAGTATTCTACCCGTACTCAATTTGGACACTAAACGCTCGAGGTCATGCACTTTTACGAGCACATCTCGAATCTCCTCGCTCCAATGGGGGTTCTCAACAAAGTGTGCAACGGCCGTGTGGCGGCGCTGTATTTCATCTATGGTTTTTAGAGGAAGCGCCAGCCATCGTTTAAGGAGACGAGCACCCATCGGAGAAACCGTTCGATCGATAATATCAATTAATGCAACACCGTCTGGACTGTTACTGTGAAACAGCTCTAGGTTGCGAATGGTGAAGCGATCCATCCATACATGGTGATCTTCCGCCAAACGACTTACAGCGGTGATGTGCTCTAGGCGGTGATGCTCAGTTTCACGCAAGTAGTGCAGGATTGCACCTGCGGCGATAGTGGCATCTTCCAGATCTTCAATACCAAAACCTTTGAGGTTGACGGTATTAAAATGGCGTGTAAGCGATTCTTTTGCTGTGGTAGATTGAAACACCCAATCCTCTAAGGCATAACTGTACAAGCGTTCGCCGTACACTTCGAAAAAATTATTTCGCTTTTGTCGATTGTAAAGCACCTCACTTGGGCCAAAACTCTGGATGAGTTTCTGAATATACTCTGGTCTACCTTCGGCAACAACGAAGTCTCCCGTGCTCACATCGGCAAAGGCAACTCCGTGAATATCCTTGCCCATGTGTACTGCGGCGAGGTAATTGTTCGATCCGCTCTTGAGGATTTGATCGTTGAGCGTAACGCCTGGTGTAACCAGTTCGGTCACCCCGCGCTTGACGATAGTTTTAGTCGCTTTTGGGTCCTCCAATTGATCGCAAATCGCAACTCGATGTCCAGCCTTTACAAGTTTCGGCAGGTAGGTATCCAACGCATGGTGAGGGAAACCTGCGAGCTCAATTTCGGATGCAGAGCCGTTGGCACGTTTGGTTAAGACGATATCCAACGTTTTGGAGGTCTTGACCGCATCTTGACCGAACGTCTCGTAAAAATCACCTACACGAAACAACAGAAGTGCGTCGGGGTGTTTTGATTTAATCTCGTTGTACTGCCGCATGAGCGGCGTCTCGGATTTTTTACCTGCCAAGACCGATGGGATTTGAGTTACCTTTGCTTTCCTGCGAATATAACAAAAGGCCATGCGTAAGCTTAGAATGTCGGAGCTCAATCGAATGGATGTCGAAACATTTCGTCAATCCAAGAAGATTCCGGTGGTAATTGTCCTCGATCGAATAAGAAGTTTGCACAACGTAGGATCCATATTCCGCACGGCAGATGCGTTTCGCTTGGAGTCGATTCACCTATGCGGAATAACCGCTACGCCACCGCATCCTGAGATTGATAAAACGGCCTTGGGCGCAACCGAATCTGTGCCTTGGAAGGAATACTCCTCAACCACGGATTCCATTAATGAACTCAAGAGCGCGGGATACCATACCTATGCGGTCGAGCAAACTACTTCAAGAGTTTGGCTCGATGAACTCGTACTTCCAGAAAATGTAACCGGAATTGCGGTAGTGATGGGGCATGAAGTTACGGGCGTTGACCAGGAAGTCTTAGAAGCTTGCGATGGATGTATTGAAATTCCTCAGCTCGGCACAAAGCACAGCTTGAATGTGAGTATTTCGGCCGGCATTGTGATGTGGGAGTTGTTTAAGCGATTGAAAGGGGGGATTTAGGAGATGCTTCGCAAAGGATTCGCCTCCGGCGAAAAGGTCTGCCTACCGGCAGAAAGTCCGCCTCCGGCGGAAAGGCTCCTTTCAGTCGCAAGTCAATCGCCTACCGGCGGCTTGAAAGACTCCAGTTGGTCGTAAGAACAGCTACCTCTCCGCGATCTCTCTCCATCACGTATATTCCCTCATATTCTCTGCGAGAGACTCCCTCTGTGCCCTCTGTGTCTCTGTGTCTCTGTGTGAGGTGTAAAAGAAAGGATGCTCCGCGCCTGCGGCGGGTCGCAAAGGATTCGCCTCCGGCGAAAAAGGTCCGCCTCCGGCGAAAAGGCTCCTTTCAGTCGCAAGTCGATCGTCTACCGACGGCTTGAAAGATTCGCTTTGGCCGCAAGAGTAACTAGCCCTCCGCGCCCTCTACCCACCACGTAAAACCTCCATTTCTCTGCGAGAAACTCCCTCTGTGACCTCTGTTTCTCTGTGTGAGGTTCCTCCGCGAACTCTCTCCATCACGCATATTCCCTCATTTTCTCCGCGAGAGTCCCCTCTGTGACCTCTGTTTCTCTGTAGCCTGCCCGACCACCGGCGGGTGAGGCAACAAAAAAGCCCCGACATCTTTCGACGTCGGGGCCTTCATATATTCTAACCGAGAATTAGTCCATCAAGCGGAACTCTACGCGGCGGTTGATGCTGTTGTTGTTTCCAACTTGAGCACCTTCACCTTTACCAGTCACTGTGAAGCGATCTGCAGAGATTCCGTAAGTGTTAACGAGTACGTCAACTGCTGCTTGAGCACGACGCTCAGACAAGTTGAGGTTGTACTTCTCGCTACCTACAGGGTCAGCATGACCGATAACTTCGAACTTAACGTCCTCGTTAGCCATCATGATCTTAGCGATTGTAAGTAGACGCTGCTCGTTAGCGCTAGTTACACGTGCGCTGTTGAATCCGAAGAATACATCAGGCAAGAATGCGTTGGCCATATCGCCACCCATTCCAGACTTGATTTCACGACCTTGGAAGTTAACCATTGCACCCTCCTTAGAGTTAGGCTCTTGGTCACGGCTGTTAGGCACTCCGTCGCCATCGTCGTCCATCTCACGACCTGTAGCGTCAACTTGAGCACCACGTGGAGTGAAAGGATCCTGATCGATATCGTCAGCTACACCGTCGCGGTCAACGTCCATAGCAACACCAGAACCGTCAACAACGTATCCTTCTGGAGTTTCGTTGTCTTTGTCCATTGCGTCAGCTACACCGTCACCGTCAGAGTCAGTTGTCATAGCAGTTACCTTGTCGTCAAGCTCTTGAACTGTAACAGCAAGATCGTTGATTGGACGAGCGTAAACAATGCTAGGCTTGTCATCAGATGCACCGAAGTTGTAAGTAACACCGATACGGATGTGGTTTGTTCCGTCAAAAGCAGTACCGCTTTCTACGTTATCAGACCAGTCACTGAGAACCATCATAGTTCCGAGGTAACGCATGTCAAGATCCCAAGATGAGTTCAACTTGTACTTAACGAGCAAACCACCACGAACGATGATTTCGTTGTGACGTTCTGTACGATCAACGATGATGTTATCGTTCGCGTCGTAAATGCGCGGCATAGAGCTAGAAAGACCTACACCACCGTAAGGAATCCAAGACCACTTGCTCTCCTTGTATGATCCTTTATTGATCAATGAAGAAACGTTCACTTGAAGGTCAACCCCAGCATTCATATCAAATGCAGTGAAGTAAGCATCTACACGCTTACCTTGGAATTGATTAATGCCCAAGTTTCCAGAAACACCAATAAGGTGGCTGAACCACTTTGTAGCGTAGAGAGAGGCACCGAAACCGAGGTTACGGCCGTCGATGTTGCTTTCAGGGTAAAAGCCATAGAGATCACCATAGAAGTGATTCAATCCAACGTCGACCCCTGCGGACCACGTTGTATACTTGTCTGAGTAAGACTCACCGTCTTGCGCAAAACTGCTTAGGCTGAATACACCCGAAGCGATGAGGAGTAAGGAAAACTTTCTCATAATAAAAGAAGAGTCAATTAATTCTTCGGTCGAGTTTGATGTTATAAACTGGAGCAAAAATAGGAAATAATTGATGGGAATGGCAAAAGCCACTAAAATAACTCTGCGTTAATCTTGTTGCACCACGTGTCGACCTGGAGACCAGTTCCACTCTAACAATTCGTCAACAAAGGCCATGAATTTTTCATCATTCGCATAGTCATCCCCCGCAGGCTCAACTACTAAAGTCACCAAATCAGGGCGAGACCTATAAAAATCGAAGTAGCCTTTTTCAATAGAATCAAGGTACTCAGGGTCGATGTCCTGCTCGTAAGATCGACCTCTTTTTTCAATGTTTTTGAGGAGTCTCTCCACCGGAATATGCAAGTAAATAACTACATCTGGATAAGGCACCTGCTGAAACAAGAGTTGATGCATCTTCTTGTAAACACCATATTCCGCATGGTCTAATGTTTTGCCAGCAAAGATGAGCGATTTGTACGGCGCGTAATCCGCAATGATTCGCTCACTAAACAACTCCGTCTGCCTTACCTCCCGATTCAACTGCTGAAATCGCTCTGCCAAAAAGGACATTTCCAACGGAAAAGCATACTTCTCCGGGTTCTCGTAAAACGATGGCAAGAAGGGATTATCTTCAAACTGCTCCAAAAACATCTTCGCATTCCATCGCCTGGCCAAATTCCTGACCAACGTCGTTTTTCCAGCTCCAATATTCCCCTCAAAGGCTATAAACCTATTCTTCATTCGTCCACTCGGGTTACCACCGATTCATCTTTACACTCGTCCAAAAGCTCTTTTTGAGTTAAACCCAACACAGGGTGTACCCTCTCCGACCAGTGTTCATTCAAAGGAACTAAAGTAAAACGTCTCTCAGGAATCTTCGGATGAGGAACCGTGAGATTTTCTGAATTTATCACCAAGTCTTCAACATATAGTATGTCTACATCCATGGGCCGATTCGAGTAACCCGAACCGCTTCTTTCCCTTCCCAATCGCAATTCTAAATCCAAGCATCTTTCAAGCAGGAGCTCAACATCACCCACTTGCGATAGCTCAACGACGGCATTCAAGAAGTCAGGACCTTCAAAGCCCCAAGCGGGTGAACTATACCATGCAGACATTCGTTCAACGTGGTAGAACTTTGAAAGCTCTGCTACAATGAACGCACCGTTTGAGCGAACGTCGCCTTCGTTACCGCCTAATAGAAGTAAGGTGTGTGCGTAATGACGTCGCTCAGTCATGAACTTTTGTTAATTTCCCGCATTCTTCAATATCAAATCAATGAAAGCTTTTTTTAGAACCTACCTCGCCTCCTTTCTAGCTGGCATGACCTTATTCTTCCTAGGATTAATCGTCCTGCTCGCTTCCGGAGGATCCAAAGATAAGCCCATTGCTAGTGACAGTGTCCTTCACATCAAATTCTCAGGTGTGATGCAAGACTATGTTCCTAGAAACAACTTTCCAACTCTAAATGAAATCCTCGGCGAACAAGGAGCTATGTCGATGGAAGAAATCGTTTTCAATATTTATAAAGCCGCGGCCGATGAAAATATTGAATCCATCTTCTTGGATATCGACCTCTTCTCTGCTGGCACTCCACAGCTCCGAGAAATCCGCACAGCACTTCAAGTCTTTCAAGATTCTGGCAAGCACGTGAATGCCTATGCCTCCATCATGACGCGTCCTGGTTATTACGTTGGAAGTGTTGCCGATTCACTTTGGCTTTCTCCCACAGGTGTAATGGAATGGAACGGCTTAGCATCTTCTAGACCATATCTCAAAGGTGCCCTAGACAAGTTAGGCATCAAAATGAATTTGATTCGTGGAAGCGACAATGCCTACAAAAGCGCTGGCGAACCTCTCATTGCTGAAAAAATGAGCGACGCCAACCGCGAGCAAATTTCATCCTATCTAAATAGTGTTTGGATGTCTTCACTCGAAGATATTGCGTCTGATGGAAGAGTTACAGTCGAATCGCTAAATACGCTTGCCGACAACGGCGTGATTGTTCGTCCCGAAGAAGCACTCGAAGCTGGACTCGTAGATGCACTACTCTACGAAGATGAAGTTATGGACAAGTACTATCGTTCTGGCGAGTACAAATACTCTACGCTGGTTTCCGTGAAACGATACAGCCGTGAGCCATCTACAGTACGAGGTGATTTCCAAAATAGAATCGCAATTCTTTATGCGGAAGGTGACGTCGCTCTTGGCAAAAGCTCTGATGGCACCATGGGTTCTGAAACAATTGTAGAAGCGCTTCGCGACATTAGAACGAATGACAAGATCAAAGCACTCGTTCTTCGCATCAATTCACCAGGTGGAGTATCGCTTGCTGGCGACGCCATGTGGCGAGAAGTTCAACTCGTTCGCGAGGTTATGCCCGTTGTAGTATCCATGGGCAATGTCGCCGCTTCTGCTGGATATCAAATCGCAGCTCCGGCCGACACCATCGTCGCACAGCCTCAAACGATTACCGGTAGCATTGGTGTATTCATGCTTTATCCTACCGCGGAAGAGTTGATGAACGAAAAGCTCGGAATACATTTTGAAACCGTTGCCACCAACGCCATGGGCGACTTCGGAACTTTTGATAGACCGCTTACCGAGGCCGAATATGAAGTACTTCAAAAAAATGTGGACCATTTCTACGGTCACTTCAAAGATCAGGTTGCAAATGGAAGAGGTCTCGAAAGAACGTATGTCGATTCCATTGCTAGGGGACGAGTTTGGACAGGCACACAAGCACTCAACAATGGATTGGTTGATGTTCAGGGAGGGTTAATCGATGCCATTAGAATTGCCAAAGAAATGGCCAATCTCGAAGGCGCCCCTCGCATTTCGTCATACCCTCCATCTACTGATCCGCTCAACGAGCTCCTTCAATCGATGTCTGCCCAGCAGCGCTCAAGCATAGAAGCTGAATTGGGACCACTCGCTCCGGTATATCAGCAATGGAAAGAAATAGAACCAATGATGGGCATCCAGAAAAGAATGACCGAATATTCGATGGAACAACCCCTCTAACATCTTTTTTGTGAAGGATTCGTACGCATTAAATGCAGATCTAAGTGAGAAGGCGCAAAAGAGCGCCTTTTTGCTTTACATCTTCCTCGCCGCCGTGTTCGTTGGATCACTCATCACGTGCAATCTGATCGCGAATAAGTTTATCGAAATCGACCTCGGCTTCAAAACTGTGGTCATTTCAGCAGGTGTTTTGCCCTACCCCATCACCTTCCTCATTACCGATGTACTTTCTGAGGTATACGGACGTAAAAGAACGAACCATGTGGTCATCGCTGGATTCATTGTAAGCCTATTCGTTCTATTCATTTTGTGGCTCGGACATATCTTTCCAGCAATTGATGGATCACCAGTAACCGACGATGCCTACAACCAGGTTTTCAAAAACAGCGACAGAGTTATCCTCTCCTCCATGACAGCTTATCTAACCGCCCAATTGGTAGATGTGCGACTTTTTCATTTTTGGAAAAGACTGACAAAAGGAAAGCACCTTTGGTTGAGAAATAATGCCAGCACACTAGTTTCGCAAATTGTAGACACAACCTTGGTAGTTGGAATTATTTTCTACGATAGAGAATCTGTTGGAACTATCGTCGGATACATAGGAGATGGTTGGATGTTTAAGGCCTCTGCTGCCCTTATTGATACGGCATTCATTTATCTGATTATGTACGGTATTCGTCGGGTTTTCAAGCTTAAAGTCGGACAAGAAATACACCTTTGATACGCAAACTTCTCAACGACTCACGTTTTTGGCTGGTCGTAAAAATCAGTCTTGGACTTCTCTTCCTCGCCTACTTTGCCAGCAAGTGGGAGGAGTTTGATCTAGACTTGTTAGTGAGCGAGTGGAATGCTCAAGAACACTCGAGCCTATGGTTTACGGGTATTGCTTTTACCCTATTGTTTGCTGTAAACTGGATCTCCGATACGTACTTGTGGTGGATGGTTGTACGAACACAGTTGAATATCACCTTCAAATCCGCCTTTGAAATCAACCTGATCTCGCACGCGGTGGGCATCATGACTCCTGCAAATGTGGGTGAGTACGGAATCAAAGCCCTGCACTTTACCGAATTGGGTAAGAAACGTCAAAGTGCACTTCTGACCTTTTCATACCGTGCCGCAAAATGGTTCGTAAAATCTGCAGCTGGGCTTGCCGCGGGAATATGGATATGGAGTTCGTCCAACAATACCCTTGTAGCCATATGCTCCGTCGCATTAGCGGGGCTCGTTCTTTCCTACGCTTTTATTCCGAAGCTCCTCAACAAGACCTATCACAGTAAGATAGGACGGTGGGCATTTGATGAAAAGGAAGATCGCGAATGGCAATTTAAATCCTCCAACTTCTGGAAATCGACACTCCCTGCAATGGTCAAGTTTGCCAGCTACACAGGTCAACTTGCCCTACTCATAGCCTTGGGTTCGTCTATGGGTATTGAAGAAGCCTTTTGGCGCAGCTCCGCGATTTACTCCCTGGCCTCCTTCATTCCAAGCTTGAGCTTATTTGACCCCATGGTTAAAACAGGAATTGGAGAACTGGTTATGACCCCACAAGGCGTCAGTCTAGCATGGCTCGCCATCAGTACGACGATAGTTTGGGTTACCAACCTAGGCATCCCTTCGATTATCGGGTACATTTTATGGCTGCGCAGAAGAGATTAAAACTCCAAGAGGACATGCCTTCCTTCGTGCGATCTAACATTCATTACAGCCCCAGAACTGAAGAGCAGATACTGTCCACGAATCCCCACCAACTTACCCTCAACACTTCCGTTTTTTTCTAGGTTAACCGATTTTGCCTTTGTAGGATATTCAGTTACAGGGTATTCTATATGAGTGACTTCATCATTTTCTGAGATGAACTTGGCGTACTCATCGGGCACATACTGCACAGCCTGTTTCTTCTCGGTCAACAGATCGATTTCAACATCTTCTCCCTTCACCATTCTTTGCCAAGGGGTTTTGTCAGACATATGCGCTTTGAGCGCGACTTCAATTTGTCCTGCTTCAAATCGATTCTCCGTTTCGGCCAGCACAATAGCCTCCCTCGCTCCTTGGTCGATCCATCGCGTTGGACGTTGGCCAATTCGAGTGACTCCTACCTTCAAGCCCGCAGAATTTGCCAAGTAGACCAAATGCGGCTGAAGTTGGTACTTCTTTTCCCATTCCAAGTCACGATCTTCTTCGCCTAGGTGGGCCTTGCTGAGTTCAGGTCTCAAGATGGCATCCCCCGCCTCGGGCTTTTCAAAGAAGCATTTTCGGCAAAAATTCATTCTGAAAACCTCGCTAACCAAATCACCACAGAAGCAGGTGATTTGATTTAAATATGTCATTTTCAAATCCTTACCGATCAAATCATTCATCATGATGAAATCATCCCCAATTTCGAGGTAGTATTTCACTTCATCTTGAAGATTCGTCTTCATCTTTGCCAAAGGACCGGAGTAGCGCATAAATTTCACTTACATTTACAGAACCAAAGTTACCTAGAACAATTGGCAATCGACCCAGTAAATAAGCTCATTGCATGGCAAATGAGGCGCCGATACGGGAAAATCGAGCGTTTCATGCTGAATCCACACCAGGTTCAGGAAGAGCTTCTATTGAAATTGGTCAAGAAAGCTGCCAATACAGAGTGGGGTAAGCGCCACAACTTCAAGTCGATTTCAAGTTTTTCAGATTTTCAGAACTCCGCGCCTTTGCAGAACTATGAGAGTTTAAAGGACGATATCGATAGAATCCGACTTGGCGAGCAAAACATCCTTTGGCCAACAGAAATCAAATGGTTTGCGAAAAGCTCGGGAACCACGAGTTCAAAGAGCAAGTTTTTGCCCGTAAGTCTGGAAGCCATTGAGCAAAACCACTTCAAAGGTGGAAGAGATTTACTCGCCTTCTATTGCAACGAGATACACGAAACGACCATGTTCTCGGGCTACTCATTAAAGCTAGGGGGCAGCACCACGCCAAACTCGTCGAATCACGAAACCTACTACGGCGATTTATCCGCCGTATTGATAGAAAACCTTCCTTTCTGGGTTGAAATGCGCTCTACTCCGAATCAGGCCATTGCATTGATGGAGGAATGGGAAAGTAAAATTGAGAAGATCGTCGACCGAGCCATTAAGCAGAATGTGACCAGCTTATTTGGGGTTCCTTCTTGGATGCTCGTGTTGTGCAGACGTGTGCTTGAAAAGACGGGAGCTGACAACCTGCTTGAAGTATGGCCAAACCTCGAGTTGTACGCGCATGGAGGCGTAAGCTTCACACCGTATCGGAAGCAATTTGAGGAGTTGATACCTAAAGATGACTTCGTATACCTAGAAACCTATAATGCCAGCGAGGGTTTCTTCGCCATTCAGGATACCGTTGAAAGCCAGGGCATGTTACTTATGCTCGACAATGGCATCTTCTACGAGTTCATTCCAATGAGTGAATACAAGGGCATTGAAAGTCGAACTATACCACTTCACGAAGTTCAGCCTGACGTCAACTACGCCATGGTAATTACCACGAATGCTGGATTGTGGCGATACATCATTGGAGATACCGTTAAGTTCACGAGCACGGCTCCTTATCGCATTGAGATAACCGGGAGAACAAAACTCTTTATCAATGCCTTTGGCGAAGAGCTTATCATTGATAATGCCGAGAAAGCGATCAAGCAAGCCTGTGTGCGAACTGGCGCAGAAGTAAAGGAATATACAGCTGCCCCGTACTATATGGAGGGTCAGGATTCAGGAGCCCATGAATGGATTGTGGAATTCTCCAAACGTCCATCTAACCTCGAAGACTTCGAGACTGTGCTTGACGACAGCTTACGTGAGCTCAATTCCGACTACGAGGCGAAGCGTCACAAGAATATGGCGCTTAAAGCCCCAATCGTTCACGAGGCAAAGCCCGAATTATTCCACCAGTGGCTCAAGCAAAAGGGCAAGCTTGGCGGTCAACATAAAGTGCCGCGCTTGGCGAACGACCGAGTCTTGATTGAAGAGCTTCTTAGGCTCCAAAGAGACACACATCTTTAGTCAATTTTAGTACCTTAGCTCGCCCTCGAGGGTTGATTCTAACTAGCAGAATATAAGAAGCATGCATATTGCAATCGCTGGCAATATCGGTTCGGGAAAAACCACGTTAACCGGTATGCTTGCCAAGCACTATAATTGGGAAGCGCATTACGAAGATGTTGAAGAAAACCCGTATCTCGATGATTTCTACTCCGAGATGCAGCGTTGGTCATTCAACCTCCAGATTTACTTTCTCAATTCGAGATTTCGTCAAGTAGTTGATATTCGTAAGGAAGACAAAAAGGTCATTCAAGATCGAACGATTTATGAGGATGCCTACATCTTTGCCCCGAACCTTCACGCGATGGGCTTGATGACTTCTCGTGACTTCGACAATTACATGTCGCTTTTCCACTTAATGGAGTCGTTTCTTCAACCGCCAGACTTAATGATCTACCTCAGGGCTTCAATCCCGACGCTCGTAGATCAAATACAGAAGCGTGGCAGACAGTACGAGAATAACATTCGCCTGGACTACCTAAACCGTCTAAACGAGCGCTACGAGGCGTGGATATCGAACTACGACCGTGGTAAGCTTTTGATCATTGATATTGATAGAAACCGTTTTCCTGAAAATCCTGAAGACTTGGGTGAGATCATCAATAAGATAGACGCTGAAATAAACGGTCTCTTCTAAATCAAACTCGATCGAAACCGTCAAGCATAAAAAAACCCCGCAATTGCGGGGTTTTTGTTTATGT
>NZ_WBVO01000018.1 GCF_008933115.1 Phaeocystidibacter luteus
GCGCATTAAAAAACCCCACAAAGCTCTACTTTGCGGGGTTTTCAAGTTTCGCGGTGAGAGGGGGAAATGAACCTCTCTTATTACGTCCTGAAAATCAGTGTTTCAGAGCCTTTCTTCTCAGAAGGGTTACGATTTGGAAACTTCTCAGCGCAAAGGGCTTCTCGCTCAGAAGTTCTCAGTTTGCAACCTGTAGGCTAAGATAAAAGTCAAGGAGAGAAATCAAAAACTAACCTCTATCCCTGTTTTAATAGAATTAAATCTGGTCCCCGATTTCTTCGCTAAGCATAGCCTATATGAATAGCGATTTGAATCGCAAGACTAGAATCCATTGCTAGTCAATTCCTTAACTCTTCATATCTTAGAACTATGAAGAATCTCGCCTCACTTCTCACCGTTCTACTTTTCTCTATAAGTCTCCCTGCACAGCAAGTCACGAATTTGAATGACTCTGGCCCTGGATCGCTTCGAGACGCGGTGTTCAACGCAAGCTCAGGAGATGTTATTCGCTTTGACCCTTCGCTCCTTGCGAATGGATCTGACACCCTCCACCTGAAGTTTACGATTAGCTTTTTGCAGGGTGTTACGTTGAAGGGGTTGTACAATCAGACCGACACGCTTTATGTCAGTGGAGGAGATTCGGTTCAGTTGTTTTACATGGATTTTTCTAACAATCCAAATCAAGATGTCACTCTAGATAGTCTGGCTCTTGAAATGGCATTTTCAGACAATTCTAATGGCTCAGCAATCTGTGTTCTCGACGCGAGATCGGTTGAGATTAGGAATTGTCACATTGCCAATAACAACACTCAAGGACTATTTCTAGGAGGAGCCGTTTATGTTGACGCTACCAGTTTAGAGTTGTTTAATTCAAGCTTTGTTCATAATAGTCTGGATAATCCTAATGGAGGTTTCGGGGGGGCTGTAAGTGCAATCAATGCGGACTTCGTAGTTAATGATTGTGTCTTCGATGGAAATTCGAATAGGGGTAGTGGTCCCGCTGCACACTTTAGATATGGTGGAGATTTGATAGTTCTTAATTCTCTCTTCGTAAATAACGTCATGCCGGGCTCTTTTGGCTATAGCTCAGCACTTACTTCGACAGGAAATGATTCATCGTTCATATCAAATTGCTCTTTCAAGTCAAACATGAGTACAACTAGCGGAGGAGGGGGGCTTTCAATAGTCGGGAGCTATGTTGATCCGACAGTCAATGGAAGTTTTGTCGTTAACTGTGTATTTGAAGATAACTCATCTGGGACAGGAGGTGCAATCTATGTGGATCACGGTAAGGCTGCCATAAGTGACTGTTCCTTTATAAATAATGCAGCTTACAATTCTGGAGGAGCTGTATCGTTGTCGGATAACGAACTCAGCATAAGCAACTCGACTTTTATTAATAATATATCACCAGAAGGTAGTGTGTTCTACAATTGGGATGGTGCCATTGGAATTCAGAACTCCACGATACTGAATTCAGTAGCGACAAATCAGGATCCATTATTTAGGTCGAATAATACCTCTTCCTTTACAGTTCAAAGTTCCATTATCACCTCTAATCAAGGTCAATTGTTTTCTATTGGCAACGGAAGCTTCACTTCCAACGGTTATAACCTATTTTACTTAACGCCTAGTTGGGCCTCAACTTCTGATTTAGTTGGTGTGGATACTTCAATAGTTGCACTTGGTCCGATCCAATTGAACGGCGGCCTGACCCCAACCATGATGCCCGACACAAACAGTCCCGCACTAAACTCCGGCAATCCCAATGACTTCTCGAATGCGCAGAACGGCGCCATCTTCGGCCGACGTGATATTGGCGCAGCTGAGCGTCCTCTCATTGTGTATGACACAACCGTGGCTTGTGGACCAGTTCAATGGTGGGGGGCTACATATTCCAATGAGGGTGTTTATCGAGATACGCTCTTTAATGCCAATTCCATAGATTCTGTTGGAATACTGGTTCTTGCCGCGCAGGATACTGGCGTTTATGATTTAGATGGAACACTTTATTCTGAAGAGACCGACACCAACACCACGTATCAATGGGTAGATTGTTCGAATAACTTCACACCCATCGCAGGAGCGACCAGCATCAACTTTCTACCTCCATCCAATGGTCAATATGCCGTAATCTTAACCAATCAGAATTGTGTGGATACTTCGGCCTGTTACAATTACAACCGATTCTCGGTTCCTGAGAATAGTGCGGGTGATGCGTGGTTAACCTTCTACCCTAATCCAACAACAGGACGAATTACTGTGAACAGCCAGGGAGCTCTTCCCGTGGCTATGGATATTCTTGATTTATCTGGGAACGTACTTTATCAACTGTCAATGGAGGCAAATGCCATTCAGCTTCCACCTCTCACGCAAGGAGTTTATTTGGTTGTTTGGAAGGGAGAGACTGGGGAGGTCCAAGTGGACCGAATTGTGATACGCTAGAGTGTGAGTCGTCTCGATAGACACACCGCCTTAGTCGAAATCTACAACGACCTTGCCCCCTACAAGCTCTACGTCGACCCGTACATGATTGAGTCCTATTTCACCGGTGCTCTACAAACCACCAAGCACTATTACATGGGTATGACTCGTGTGGCTACAGACATCTCCTTGGCAGAAGTCATGGAGGAGCAGATGAAAACATCCACTGCTAATTCTGATAATACAGTAGATGCAACCCGAAACTCAGAGAATGGAAATGAACGTTCATTCAATGATCCGGTAATTGTAGACTTGCAAAATCAACTAGAGTCCTTTGACTTAGTTCAAGACAAAGACTTTACACAAAGGGAGTTAAAGACTAGACCTAGACTAGCAGAGTATTATCCTCAATACGCTGAAGCCTCACAAGGCAAATCGGATTTAACCTGCTGTTTTGAAGGCCTTAGATACTGGTACCACCCTGATTATCTCGGAAGTGTGGATATGATCACAGACGACGCAGGAAAAGTACACCAATACTTCCATTACACACCATGGGGAGAGCAGATGTACACGTACACTTCTTCAAATCAGACTTATGAAAGCGAATATTTCTTTAATGGAAAGGAATTCGATGAGGAAACTGGTTTAGGGTATTATGGAGCGAGGTATTACGAGAGCCAGGTGAGTAGTTGGTTGAGTGTGGATCGCTTTGCCGAAAAATACCCTAATAGTTCATCTTATTCGTTCAGTGGGAATAATCCTATAGTATATATTGATCCGAACGGCGACAGTTTATTCATGACGGCGGAGTCATGGGGCTTTTTATCAAGAGGTTTAAATAAGTTAGGAGTAGGGGCTTTGTTTTCTTACGATGCTGATAAAGGTGCCGTAGTTTTTAATAATGAAGCTGATCTTCATAGCTTCTCAGATGAACAATTAGATGTAATAGAACGAATTGCATGTCCAGCAGTTCATATAGAAAGCAACATCTCTGCGAGAGTTGAAGACAGATCTACACCGCTTCCAGAATACAATGGAATGAGCATGGAAGACAAAGGAACAAACGGAGCCACTCTCGTAACAAAATGGAGAACAATAGTCAACGTCACAATGATTGAAGGTATTGAATCCCCCTTTAAACTTTTTCTACCAACGCTTTCAATACCTGATAGACTGTGTTTCTTACAAACAGTTTATCCTGCTGAGCAATCTGTTGTTTTAGCTAGAGAGCCAGTAGCAGGAAGAAACGTTTTATATGACTTACAAATGGTTTCTGCGCTTCATGAGATTGGAGGTCATGGTTATCGATCTATAATTGCACCGAACGAAAGTATTAGAGAGGATCCAGGTCACAATGCAGATGTTGAATCCTATATGCGAATGGTGAGACTTATGTTACGCCAACAGGGTGTGGGTATTTCTGAAACACCGTACATTCATTAATTATTTAGCTATGCGTCTATTCGCCATAATTTTAACACTTGGTTTTTGTACGAGTTGTTGTACCAGATTGCAAGTTCAGTCGGGCTCAACTACAATCTTGAGCCATTTTGTAGAAAATCAAGGCTTGGAATATTTGTTTCGACATGATTATTATTTAAGTGATTCAAGTGCTCAATATGCTTCAGTTTTTGTTCTACGAGACAGTGTGATTGATCAGTACAAATTACTCTTCGTTAAGGACTTAAGAGGAGGTTGGAGCGAAATTACCGACGAGAAAATTATCGATACATCATTCGTAGATCCTATAGATTCTAACAGTCGAATTGAGTATTTCCACTTTAAGAAGGAGAATAAGTATCAGGAATATCAGTTTACTCTGATGAATGAATTATCTATTCCGTTTGATTCTGGGCAAGTGCTAGAGTTGAATTTTTTAAATAATTGCAGTCATAACTGTGACTTGTTAACTTTAGAAGAAGGATTTGAATATGAAGAGTCCGAGGTCATATATAAGGCCTGGGTCATAAAGGGTTTTGACATAGTCAGATTACAGTGTGATTCAATTTTCAGGAAAGAGAGAAATGTTTATTGTGAATAGCGGTGTTCTTTTGAATTTATTGAGCGTGATTTAGCAAATGTCATAAAGTGTATAATGAGTAGTTTAGGTAATCTCTAATAGAGAGAGTGGTATTATGATTGTATTCAAATGGCTGTTCTAATTACACCCCACCCTCCAAATAACCTCCTGCGGATACACCTCCCCATTCACAAACGCAATCACATGCGTCTTATCCGTCAATTGAATCTTCTTTTGTATTCTGCTCCACATGGCGTAGGATACTTCTAGTGGATCCCTATTGTACTTGACGTCCTCCTTGTAAAAGGAGTAGTAGACGTTAGTCAATTGACGATCTTGGTAAACGACCATTTTGACGACTGCTTGTTTCTTCCAATTGGTGTACTTGCCGTTCTTCATCTTCATGGATCAATTGATTCATTCGGATTAGCCTTTGATAGAGTTCTTGAAACTGATTCATGTGCTCTGGCCAGAGCTTCTTGACCTTCCTTGCTGTGGCGATGTAGTTGGCTTTCGTAGGGTGCTGCGAGAACTCTTTCATGGCCTTTTTAAACATTTTCTGATTGCGCCATTTGCGCTTCTGTTTCACCGATGCTCTGGCTTTCTTGACCTTTGCACAGTAGAGCGTCCAAACTCCCTGGAATCCTGAAAAGTCATCCGGACTCAATTGACGGTCGAGCTCAAAGAATTGCATCGGGTACATAGTGTACCGGTTGGAATCCTCTTCTACGAATTTCCTCTGCATTTCTACCACGTCTTCCATGATCTTGAATCGGAATTGAACGTCTTCCATAGTATTGCATTTGACGAAGTAGCGCTCCACGATATACTCAAAGACCTTATGGTATTCACGGTCGTAGATGTTCCTTTCCGACCAGAGCTTTCTGTGGGCTGTCCATAAGAACTGACGAACAAGCGGACGTATTTCTTCCTCATGCGGATGCCGCGCCGCGCCCTTGGTTTGGTACTTAGTGAAAGGGCCACAGGTTTTTAGTGCTGGATGTGGACATAAGGCCTCCAGCTTCTCATCTAGGGTTTGGGCTTCGCTTGGTGTGTTCCTTCCTCTATCAATTGAGTATTCTGCGGATGAGCCAGGAGGAGCGGGGAGACTCGGAGAGTCGGTTGCCGCTCGCTCATCCGCTCCGCGGTTTATTAATTTTTTATTTAGTGTTCTTTTATAGTTCTGAGGTGGTTGTACTTTTTCCTGTAATCGCTTCGGAATCGGCCATTCTTTGCGGATTCCATTCAAATGGGTCACGGGAACTTTTTCCGGATTTCCTTCATCAAAGAATACCAGGAATTCAGAGTTGATGTGCAACTCGTAGTTAGACCGTGTTCCGTGGTTTTTCTTTCCTACAATTAAGCCTAGATCCTTCAATCGTTCAATGTGGTTCCATACAGTCTTTTCGGCACGATAACCCAGTTGATCGGCCAACTCGCGGTTGTTAGTCCATAGGACATAGGGAACATTCGGATTGAGCTTCATTCCTCCTTCAGAAGCCCAGGTGAGGTTTTCTTCACTCAATTGACGGATCATCAATCGGGTGAGCTCATAGATAAACATCAGCTGATTCGACTTGATCAATTGATACTTGGGAGGCAGTCTCTCTCCCTTGTTTTGCCGGCGTACTTCCTTTACTCGAGCGTTGTGTTGCTCCATCCAGTCCTCATACAATTGACGCTGCGTATGGAAGTCGATAAAGGGTTTGTGGATGATCTGTTTAGGCGCATTTCCAACACTCAATTGAGTCTGTTCAGTACTCTTGGCTGCAGCTAGTTTTTGTTGAATACTAGGGATGGTCCCCAGTGCAATCCGCATAGGGAGTTTCATCGTTCAATTCGTTTAAAAGGTTTGAATAAAAAAGGAAGTCCGACTCCAAGGCGGACTAGTGATAAGAAAGTGTCAATTGATCCTTGGAGCCGGAGCTTCGCTCGGTGCACATTCAACCTCAAGGCGCTGGCTACACCTTGAAGTAAGCTGTTAGAAGTGAGGTGATATTTCGTTTCCAATCTTATCACTAGTCAGTGTTAATTGACTAGGACAATTTTAGAACGGGTAGAGGGAAAAGCAAAGCGCAAAATCGTGCGGAAGTGAGCAACGGCGGGAAGTTTAGGCGTATTTAGCATTTCAGAGCCCCCTCCAGTTAATGTTTTTATGGAAAAATAAATCAACTGTCACTTCGCAATATTGCGAAGATCTACCTCGGAATTGAAAGAGATATGGATGTGCGGGAATTGAGGGAGCCTTGTCTTAAATGAGTTAGACTTCGCTAGGGACAGGTATTGGATGGTAGTTTGATGCAACGATTTGTATATGGTGGTTTGCTTTCTCGCAGGGCAGCTATGCGCTATATATCTTGTTGGTTGTAGTTTTTCTAATCATTTTTTTTCTTTAAGAGGCTCTTCTTTTGCTTCAACTTCAGCTGCTTCCTTAAATTCTGGCTCTTCAATGTGTGGTACTTCAAAAATCATTGGAACATTAGACTTGAATGCTTTCCCTGCGGCAATTGCTTGTCTAAATTTCAACTTGTTGAGACTACCCACTATTTCTTGTCCGAAATAATTTGAAAGGAAATCACTACTCGTTTTATCAAATTCTTGAAATGATACAATTGTATTACACTGTGTAAGTATCGTTTTAGATACGTTCGCAGTCCTTTGTGCAATTACCATCAGACCAACGTTATACTTTCTGCCTTGTAAGGCAATTTGAGCGATACTATTGAGCAATGGCTGTGAAACCTTGTCACTAACTCCTGAAAAATTCCATTCAGGCACAATTGTATGTGCTTCTTCTAGTACAATACAAATTCGCTTCCCATAGCTTTTTTCCTTCTTAGCTATATGAAAGAGGAGGCGAAAAAAAGTTTTGGTATAGGTGAGAACACCCGAAGTGTTTTCTACATGCGGCAATTCGAAAATGGACAATTTCTTATTACCTTTTAAAAAGTTGCTGATTTCATTATACATTTCTTCAGCGATTTCTTTTCTAAGTAGTCTACTCTCCTCATTATCCTTATTGTAGTTGTTGGCAACTATTCTTTCAATCTTGTCTATTTTCTTGAAAAGAGATTCAGACTTTTCATCACTTATGACTCTATCCGGCTGATAGTCGCTGAACTTTCCCAGATATTCACCTGTAAAATCGATACATATGACTTTAGTATCGTCATCAGATAGATACTGCCTTATCAGATTTCTGGCGAAAATTGATTTACCTGTTCCTGTTACTCCAATAATTGCTGTGTGGTGGGTGATAGCGACATTCTTGTCGATAATAACCGGATAATTAGTTCCTGGAATACTCCCAATTATGTATTCTTCATCCTTGATTTCTGGAATTTCAATATCATCAGCAATGTATACAGGACTATTTATTTCAGGCACCCACCCGAATTGTTCAAATTGACATTTTTCTGCATTCCAAGTCCCCAACTGAATGGCTTCTCCAACGATTAATCCAGTTTGGTTCTTTTGTTCTAATTGCTCAATTCGGGTTATTCCTTCAACAACTTGATAAAGTACTTGTTGCTTTTGGACTGTTACTTCAAGCAATTGACCTTCTTGAATCTCCATTCTTGAATTATATACAAATCGGATTTTTGAGATTACTGTGTTCTCCGTAATAATTCCAACTAATCTATTCAGGTAGTCATTTTCGGGAATGTCCTCTATTCTGTAAACAATGTCAGGAGAGTGGTTTGAGTGAATAATTGCATTGTTGAAGATTTTTTCAATCTCGCTATTGGAAAGAATCTTCACCCACTGCTCTTGCTTTAGTAGGTAGGTGTCGATTAGAAGACCTTTTCTAAGCTTCTCATCTGTTGAGTACTTGAATTCTACAAAATCGAATATTCTTGCTTGAGTGATTCTGTCTTTGGTGTCAAAAAGTTTTACGAGAAAGGTATTTTTAGATTGAACACCAAATATTTGTCCAAGGGCTAATTGATTATTCTTTTCCTTTTGAATGTATAATAGATCTTCAATTGCTTTTGCCAGGGAGGGGATGTTCAGAATAATGAACACAATCCAAAAAATGAGGAGGCTATTAAATTGATTGGTTTCAGCACCAAATTGTTTATATGCACCCCAAATAAAAAAGGCCGAGAAAATCGATTCAGGACGGCCAAGTTGTCGATTGAGACGTGAGAAAAGTTTTACAAATTTATTTTCATCGGCAAGGGCTTTTTGTCTTATCCAAAGCAAAATATAGCTACTCGTAAGTAGGTAAATAGTCAGTCCAAAAAAGACCCAAAACAAATAGTCGCGATTGTCCTGCTCAACAAGAAGTAAAGAAATTCCCGCAGTTACAGCATTAATAAAAATGTTTGAATCTTTTGAAAAGTGAGGTTGGTCAACAAGTGAAAGAAGTATTAAAAGAAGAGCACCTGAGGTAAACCAAAAGTCATTAATCAAAAAGTCATAATTTGACGTATTAATGTAACCCACCACAATCAGGCTAAGAGTTGCTAGAAGAATTAATGTTAGTCTATATTTCTTACTCATTTGATTTTTTAATTACCACCGACGGTTTGGCTTTGGCACGTGCTCGACAAGGCATGCACTATAGCCGCTGTTAGGGCACGTTGTTTATTATCATTTTCAAGTACTTGAATTCATCTATGTCAAGTATATCAAGTTCATTCTTAGTTGCAAGTTTGACTTTGTTCCTGCACTTCATCAAACGATCAATCATTGGTTGTATGTAGGAGTTACTATGATTCACGAAGTCGAACAAGTCGTTTTTTGATGATGGAAGTTTGTAGCCCTTATTGGAACTCGAAATTACCACTCCGTGATCTCTTAATTTAGCTATAATCTTACTTCTGAAATAGTGCATTGAAATAGTCGATACGCGAACCTTTTCGATTTGTTCAATAAGTTCATATGTAGGTACATAGCTTTCAGGGTTAATATTCTTGAAATGGAAAAGCAGGTAGCTCAGACAGCTACATTGATCTATTTCGAACGGGATTTTCGATTTCTTGTTCTTATCGAGATGTTGCTCAGCCAGATTGATACCGAGAGTTGATATAGTTGGATCGTAATTCTTGTAGTCCTTCTCAGGGTTGAATGCGAAAGGTCGATAATCAGGTGGCCAAAATCGAATCTCTGTTATCTTGCTCTTCAGCGTTTCTAGAAGCTTTGATCTGTTCTCGCTGAGCTTTTTGGACTCATAGCAACGTGCTAATGTGCCTGTAATTATATCCGCAACCTGGACGACTAAATCAGACTTACTATTAGAAAATCGAAATTCCGATTGATTAAATAAATCAGGTATGTGTTTCTTGTTAATGTACTTAATGAAACCTTCCTTGAACTCTTTACCTCCATGCTCGTCAGCAACAACTAAAATATCGGGAAATACGCTGAATAGCTCTCTGTCAACAAGTGAATGAAGGAATTTGAAAAAGGGTCCTTTGAAGTTGAATCCTTCACCTTTGAGTTCTCTTTTATCAATCACAACGCTGAAAATGTGAAATTCCAATTTGTTCAAATCCTCAAGAACTCTGAGTCTACGAGTGTCATTGTCTTTCAACTTCGAAGATTTCATCTCACCTTTTTGAAAATGCTTACCTCTTATTTCATCTACTTGCTTTTCTATTAATTCGAGTTTGTCTTTATCAATGATGATTGCAGTCACTATGAAATGAGTGCTGACGCCCTCAGAATCAAACTCGAGTCCGTTGTTACCAAATTCGTCTATGAATGCAATTTGATTGTTCATTTTTTAATGTGCCCTAACGCTCGTGTGTATGGCACGTGTCCTGGAGGGCATGTGCTATACACGATGTTGTGTGCAATTTTTATCTTTTCTTCATTTTATTAACCCAATTTTTTATCTCTTCATTCTCAGCGAACTGAAGCGGGTATTTTCTTATGGAAACTACCTTTTTTCCTCCTTCGGCAATTCGAGATGTCGTAGCAATTAAACCTTTCTTGGCGCCCTCGAACTCCACATCACTATAAAATGATTTTACCGTTTCGATTTTAACCTGATTGCTTTCCTTATGTCTTTTACATTGAATAATGACTAGTGGCTTAGAGTCGTCTTTGGGATCAAATACTCTAACGTCAACTCCACCATCGTTTACCCCAGGTCCGAGGTCGACTTTATACCCATGTCGATGAAAAAATTCAGCTGTCAGTCTTTCAAAGTTCCGCCAATGCATAAGTTCCAACTTATTCGGATTGGCTTGCAAGTAGTTTATAAACTTCTGATCAATAAATCCATCTGGCGAGTTAGGGATAGATTCCCTTTCAAACAAATCATTTAAACTAGTACCTCCATCCCATAGAACTTGCTCAACTGGAAAAATTGTATTAGAAAGTTTTTGATTCTTCACTAAAGAATTGAATAGTTCAAAAATGACTTCTGGAGGTGCAATTTTCTCCATGAGCACGGCTTTTAAAATAGGTTCTGGGTCTATAAGTTTTGGATTTTCTTCATCATGGTGTTCTGCCAGTCCATCCACTAGTCTTTTAAGAACTTTTATTGGATCAATTCCTTCCTCATGCCATTTCATCATTTTATCCACATCTCCAATGAAATATGGATGAATGTTATGTTCAAGTTCGCCTAGTCTCTTTCGGACTTCCCAGCAGTAAAAGTCAAATTCTTCCGATCGAATTCTGACTGGTCGATTTTTTCGAACATGATAATTATTGAAATTTCTGTCATCTGGAAACTCTTCAAGTAATATCTCAATCAACTGGTCCTCGCTTATTACCAAACCTGTTTTAATTACAACAATATCCAAAATGGCATTAACAAAGTTTTCTAGACTCCAGACAATTGCACCCATTTACGATCTGTTATTTTATTTTATCAATATCCAAAATCGTCCATTCTGCTGTTAGCCCATTTTGGTCAATTACAGATATTAAGGTTGCAGTAACAGAGTTTCCCTCTTGCAATTCTTTATTTTGATAATACTCTCTTTCTTGTTCTGGGAATTCCACAATTACTATCATTTGATTACTTAAGTCCTTAAGAGAGATTTCATCAAAGTCTTCATCAATCTCCAAGATTTCAAAAGCTGAAGTCTTAATTTGAATTTTTGAAGAAGGGTCAAATGCAATTGGGAATTTCAGTAAGTGAGATACTGCATTTTTTACCTTAATAGCTATTTCCTCTGTAGCTCTAATATCATCACCTGCTCCAATTCCTGAAATTACTGAAATTAAGTCAGCTTGGTAGCCAGCTTCATCTTCTCCAATCAAATTTTTCAATGTCTTTTTTAGATTATTAAGGGCTGTTAAGGCGTCTGATTTTAGTTCTACATTATCTTTCTGCTTGAAATTTTGATTGTAGTGTAAGCAATCGTTACGAATCTTTCTAATATCGTCTAAGAGGGTATGGGTAGCATTAGAAATAAGACCATCCGATTTGAGGTTATTTATTCTATTAAATTGAGTTTGACTTTCATATTGAGGTTTTCCTAATTGTACAGACAAATACCTGCAAAAGTCTTCGCTCGACACTCCAACCAAAGAAATGCAACCCGTGTAAAATCCGAATTCAAATAGCTGTTCAGCTTCTCTCACGAGTTTTATAAAGTCGCTTATATTTTTGAGATAATGAATTTCTTCAATTTCCCATTTTCGTTCAACAAAATTGTCAAGGTTGTCTTCGAACCATTTATTTAGTAATGACTTGTAACTTTCTTTGTCTCGGTTTTTATAATCATTAACCTGATGATCTGGAACTAGTTCATAATTGTATTTGTGAAAATCTATATACATCTCAGTTTTTTTTAATTGCACACAACTTATGGATATATGCAGGTTTACCTCTGAAATTACTTGTATATGAGTAGATCTGAGAGAACGAGCATCAGGTTAAATCTACAAAAAGAAAAGGGCCTCTCGGCCCTTCCTCACGCTAATTGAAACTTTCCCGTCATTGTAAGCTTCGTCATATCCTCTGCCAACTTCCTATCCACAATCCTTGCGTAGTGCTGAGTTGTCCTGATATTGGTATGTCCCAGCATCCTTGAAACCGACTCAATTGGAACACCATTCTGAAGTGTTACTGTGGTGGCAAAAGTGTGTCGAGCTACGTGAAAAGTCAGCTTTTTTTCAATACCACATTCTTTTCGAACGTCACGTAGGTATAAATTGAGCTTTTGGTTGCTCATAACAGGTAGAACCAGATCATCGGGTTTCAGTGTTTCCAATTGACAGTATTTGTCAATGATGGTTTTGGCTCTAGCGAGTAGAGGAACCTGGGATTTTGTTTTTGTCTTGATTCGTCTCGTTCTGATCCACCACATGCCATTGGAGTCTTTTTCAATTTCGGAACGCTTGAGTTTCTTCACGTCTGAATAGGAGAGGCCTGTGTAGCATGCAAAGATGAAGAGATCTCGAACCGTTTGAAGTCGAAAGAGTGGAAGGTGCGTTTCTTCGAGTTTCTTTAGCTCTTCTTCGGTGAGGTAAGGACGATCGGTTTCAGGAAGGCGCAATGACATGCCGTCGAATGGATCTTGTGACAACCAGCCGGATTTCATTGCGTGGTTGGTGATCTTCTTGAAGTTCTGCATGAACTTGATGGAGGTGTTCTCCTGAAGGCCTAGATCAAATTGAAGGTAGTTGAAGAAGGCTCGGACTACATTGTACTTGATCTGCTTGATGGGCATGTCCTTCATGCGATATTGGTGCTTCATGAAGGATTTGAAATGCTTTAGACAAGTGCAGTGTTTGCGGTAGACGGTTTTGGAAATTCCTCTACCTACCATCTTTTCCAATTCTTGGTTGTGGGCTTCGTAAACAGATACGATAGTCTTGATCTCTATACCGTCATGACCTTGCATTCGGTTTCGAACGTTCTCAGCCGTGATCTCATCGTATTCCTTGAGAAGGTCTGAGTAGGCTTGGTAGGCTTTCATTCGGTACGTTTCGAGCAAGGCGGAAATCTCATCGAAATGCATTGAACGTCGCTTTGGTTCCCGTGCCTTTTTGTCCCACTCAGAAAGCGGAATTCTACGTCCCACATTCATGGAGGCAGTAGTGCCATTTAAGGTGATGCGAAGAACGATGGGAGCGCCTTCTGAATTCACCTTGGATTTGTTAAGAATGAACAGCAGTTTGAAAGTGTTTCTCGTTGACATACGTCTTCCAAATTTGTGTCTGGAGAGAGTGCCAGTAACCCCAGACGAGTTGTGTGCCCTCACTTCAAAAACAAACTTAGAATGGACGCTTGAATTTGCATTGCGCAAAACGCTGCATCCTTGAGCAAATGCGGGAAGTAGAGCGGTGACGTTCTAAATCGTAACCCCTTGGAAGGTGGGGTTACGATTTGGGTTACGTTTTTTTGCTCAAAACGGCCTTTTTTTGCTCAGTCCTGAAAAACAAAAAGTCCCGAAAACTCTAGGATTTTCGGGACTTTGCTCAGAGTTGGGAAACTCTTCAGCGGTGAGAGGGGGATTCGAACCCCCGGTACGCTTGCACGTACGCCAGTTTAGCAAACTGGTGGTTTCAGCCACTCACCCACCTCACCGTGGGGGTGCAAATATAATATAAGTAGGTGTTCCTGCAAGCGATTTTTTAGTCCGGATATTCAACCCGCAAGTGGTGAATACTCATCAGCTTCTTTTTCAAGACCTGACGCGCTCGAGAAATTTCTCCTAAGGTGATATTTGCATTGTCAAATTGGCCTTCCGACTGCTGATGATCAATCAATTTGTCAACCATATTGGAGATGTCTTCCGCCGTCGGTCGATTCAAACTGCGCGTTGCTGCCTCAACCGTATCCGCCATCATCATTACCGCCGTTTCCTTCGAGAAGGGCTTCGGACCCGGGTAGCGGAATTTGTCCTCTTCTTCCTTGGAGATTTCCATATCGGCTTCCTGAAGCTGACGTAAATGGTTGCGGTAGAAGTACTCTACCCGTGTAGTTCCATGGTGCGTTCGAATGAAATCAATAACCATGTCCGGCACCCTGCGCGCCTTGGCCATCACAATGCCCTCCAACACATGGTCCACAATCACTTTGGCACTTTCAATGGGCTCTAATTCGTCGTGTGCATTGATGCCTGTGGTCTGGTTCTCCACGAAGTATAGGGGATTCTTCATCTTCCCAATGTCGTGATAGAGTGCCCCGGTCCTGACAAGCAACGTGTTTCCGCCAATCTCATCAATCACACTTTCTGCCAAATTACCCACCTGCAAGGAGTGTTGGAACGTTCCAGGTGCCTTAATTCGCAACTCGCGTAAAAGCGGACTATTCGTATCGCCAAGCTCGAGTAGGGTCACGTCACTAACCTGCCCAAAGATCTTCTCAAATAGGAAGATGAGCGGGTAGGCCACAATGCTCATCAATCCGTTCAACGCGAAGTAGCCATATTGATACAGGTGTTCCTGGTCGAGCACATCACCACGAATGAGCGTGAAAGCGAAATAAGAGATGATGTAAATGACCGTGATTTTCCCAGAAGCCAGAAACAGTTGTGCTCTGCGATAAAGCCCGGTGGCCGTCACAATGGAGAAGACCCCAGCTAGGAATTGTATGAAGATGAATTCAAAGCTGTTCGGGGCAACCAACCCCACCATCATAATCACAATGAAGTGTATGAAAAGCGCCAACCGCGTGTCGTAAAAGCTCCTGAGGATGATGGGGACAATGGGGAACGGCACGATGTAAAGCAGGTCTGGGTTGAAACCAACAACGAGGTCGGCCAATAGCACCATGCCAATGAGGTTGACAAGGATAAGGGTGAGGCTGTTGCTGTTTTCTAGTATGGTTGGACGGAACTGCTGAAGGAAGAGGTAAAGCATGGACAAAATGAGGACAACCAAAAGGAAATGTCCGCCACGAACCTGCCAAATCGATGTTGGGTCGTCTGTGCCTTCGAGCGTGCGACGGTAGGATGAGAGTCGGTTGGCGATGGTCTCGTCCACGATTTGTCCACTGTATACAATCACTTCTCCTTCGGAAACCATGCCTTGAGTAGGGGAGATGTCGCGCAAGAATTCATTCTTTCGGCGTTGCGTCAAATCGTTGTTGAAGCGGATATTGGGGCGAACAAAATCCGACAAGTTTTCGCTGAGGTATGCGCGGTATGTACTGTCCGGTACGTCGAGGATTCGTTCTTGAATAATCTGAATGGCATTTTGGGGAGATAAAAGCGCATCGGGATCTACCGTTTGAAAAACACCATTCGATGAAATGTACCAAATGCGTTCACGAGGAATAGTGATGTTCGGCTCAACGACCACTCCCTGCGTGAATACGTCGACAAGCAATTTCGTTCCAATGCGTTGAAGGCTGTCTGTGTTCGATATGACCGAAGCGGGCACGCGAGCAGCATTTTCCTTCCAATCGGCGATTGATTGATTCTCGCTTTCTTCTTGAAGGTTGAAATAAAGCGGGTGAGACTCCTCCCAGGCTTTCTTCTCGGACCTTACTTGCTCTCGCGACTTGTAAAGCGGGAAGTTAAAGGGCGCTTCAAGGTCTTTATGAAGCCAAGGTTGTCCAACCTCGTAGTCGTATTTAAGCCGACCATGTTCCGGCAGAACATACAGCACAACAACGGTAGCAATGAGAAACAGGAAAAGGTTGTAAAGAACCTGGTAGTGCTTCTGCAGGAAGAGGGTGAGTGACTTCATGTTCAAATATAGGGGAAGCGCCTTGAGGGCGCAAGA
>NZ_WBVO01000019.1 GCF_008933115.1 Phaeocystidibacter luteus
CGCAACACTGAGTCCAAACGACCATAGGGTGTTTGAGTGAAGTTTACCTTTTTGGGGAAGTTTACCAAACGGGGAAGGCTTCAAAAGTAATTTGTTTTTAACGACACTTTCTCCAAATGCTCATGACTTTTACAAGAAGATAGAGCGATAGTAATCATGAAGACAAATGCAAGTCGAATTATATTTTTCAAATCATCATTTTATCTATGAGGCATACATGGGACATTCTTTAACGGATTGCTTTGATATCTCCCTTCATACACTCCGCCGGTGAGAGGGGGACTCGAATCCCCAGTATCCATCCAAAGGTAGCACACTATCGATTTACGTTAACTCAATATTCATAGGACTTCGGATTCTTTGGGGCGCTAGCCAATGCCCGTATTTCTGGAAACAATAAAGGCAATTCGTGCAGACGGCTCTAGCTCATCCAACTCCTTGTGATATTGAAGCTTGGGTCCATATACCCAAAACCATCTCCAACTCTGTTTTTCCACTTTCGAACTCGGAGCGAAACACATATCTTCATAGGCCAAATCCAAATCAATGAAGCTTGGTCTTGCCCTCTTTCTCTACATCTGTTCATTAGGTACTGTTGCTCAACAATCCTCTATTCAAGCGTCTTTAGACAGCTTAAAGGCGATAACCTCAGCTGAATCTAATCAGGAGTCAAGAATTGCGCTATTCAAATCGATATTCGAAGACTATAAACTCTCTCAGTTCAAGGTTGCGCATTGGGCTGCCGAGGAAGGTCTTGGCATTGTTCCAGCTGAAGAAGTTGAAGACCTCGCGTATTTCAACGAAGCCCTCGGATATTCATACCAAAAGCTGTTCGTCATGGATAGCGCACTTTCCTTTTATCTGGTTGCATTGGATCTCTATAAGGGAATGAATAAGCACACGGAAAGTGCACGAATTATGGACGCAATCGCACGCATTCATAGAAAGCTCCAAAATCACGAAAAAGCCCTTTGGTATTATAGCCATGCTTATGCCATTTATGAGGAATTGAACGACGATGAAGGACGTGCTCGCATCTTGAATGAACAAGGGGCCGTATTCGAGAACATGGGCGAAAAGCGAAAAGCGTTGGCATCATATCGTGAATCCCTGGGTATACAGATGGAACGGAATGACTCCGTTGGAATTGGATATGCATTGGAGTTCATCGGATACAATTACATGCAGCAGGACAGCCTCGACCTTAGCGAGGAGTATTTACTTCGAGCACTTGAGTACCGCGAAAACATGGATGATGATTTTGCTCTTATGCTCAATCAATATGCATTAGGGGAATTGTTCCACAACAAAGGTGAATACGACAAGTCTATCGCTCATCTCGAGGTGTGTTTTCAACTCTCAGAAAAGTTGAGTTTCGTGGATATTCGGCAATACGCCTTGGAGATTGCCATAGAGAACAAGAAGGCCAAGGGTGAGTTCGAGTCTGCCATTCTCCTGATGGAGCAACGTAATGCGCTTCAAGATAGCCTGACTCAGGTGGCCAATCAGGCTCGGGTCGAAGAGCTTAGCGAACAATTTCAATCTGTTGAGCGCGAAAACCAGATTCTCATTCAACAAAATGAAATTCAGGTTCAAAACAATTGGATATATGGGCTATCTATTTCCTCAGTCTTGTTGACATTGATTGGAGCTCTTCTATACCGTCAACAAAGGTTGAAGAATTATCAAATCCTGCAGGAAGCAAATTTGAAATTGGCCATGAGTACCATTGAGAATCAGAATAAAATTCAGACGTTACGAATGGAAATCTCGCGTGACCTGCACGATAATATTGGTACGCAATTGACTTTTGTGATATCGTCTATAGACGGGATAAAGCACCTCCTGGGTGTTGACGAAAGCTCAATGATACATAGGAAACTCGAGCGAATTAGCGCATTTAGTCGAGAAACGATTCGCGAACTTCGCGATACCATTTGGGCCATGAATATGGCAAACATTTCCATTTCAGATTTGAAGGATAGAATCTCTAATTTCATTTCCAAAGCTGGAGATTCCTTGGAAGGTCTGGAGTTCAAGTTCTACGATCAAACGGCTGACAGTGACGATTTCCACTTCAATTCCAAGGATGGAATGTATGTATATCGCATCATCCAAGAAGCAGTTAATAATGCTGTGAAGCATGCGAATGCGAGCTCAATTAAGGTGTATATCACAACGGATAATCAGTCTTTAATAATTGAGGTTAAAGACAATGGTAAGGGTGTTGATGAGAGATCAACCGAAGGAAATGGGATTACAAACATGAGAAAAAGGACAAAAGAGCTCGGTGGTGAATTCAAACTGTCTTCCTCTTCTAAAGGAACTACGGTAACCCTGAAACTGCCTATCCAGACGTCATGAAGAAAATCTCAATAGTGGTGGTGGATGACAGCGTCCTAATGACACAAGCCATCGAAGAAAAGCTCTCTTTTTTTGAAGATCTCAATTTGCTGAGAACCTTCGATAGAGGCTCAGAATTCCTAGAATTCGCGTCCAATCATAAGTATATCGACATCATCCTTATGGATATAGAAATGCCAGAAATGGACGGTATCGATGTCACACGGGTACTCAAGAAGAAGCACCCTCAAATGAAAGTGATCATGCTGACTGTGGTAGATGCCGACAACGAGGTGTTTAAGGCCATAAAAGCTGGTGCCGACGGCTATCTTCTCAAAGATGTGACACCGCAAGAATTGCACGATAGCATTGTCATAACACATGGTGGAGGAGCCAGCTTAACTCCTTCCATTGCCTTAAAATCATTACAGTTCTTAAGAAATGCGGAACAACATGCGCAAGTAGAAGAAGTTGAAAAACCAAAACTTACCGCTAGAGAGAATGATGTACTTCGACAAATTTGTCAAGGGCTTGATTATAAAGCTATCGCATCTAATCTTTTCATCTCTCCTCCAACTGTACGCAAGCATATAGAGAATATCTACAAAAAGCTTCACGTGCATTCTCGACTCGAAGTCATAGATAAGGCCAAAAATAACAACTTGATTTAATAGCTAGAAAAGAGAAAGGGACGGTCATTGTATACCCTCCCTTTCTTTGTTCATTTTGGTTATTTAGAAACGACCAATCTATCGAAGCGGTTGTCAAAGCTGAGGATATAAATCCCATTGGGAATGTCAAATGAAATGACATTCTCTCCGGTTGTAACTTGCTGTCGATAAACAATTGTGCCTTTCAGGTCGAAGATCACAAGCTCACCTTCTTCTTGTGCGTCCAAGACGAATTTATCTGATGCAGGATTTGGATAGAACTCCAACTCATCAGCAAGGCTCTCTGCAAGACCTATTCCAGGGTTCGTGCCTGTAAACCCGGGGGTCGAGGAGTAAATGTCATCCGCATAGGTGATGAACAGAATATTATCTATGTTGAAGTAGTTTAAAGTTGGAGGTCCCAACATGAACTGATTCGCTGGATAAACTGGTAATCCGGATACGTCTGCAAGGGAGAAGTTAGGAACCGCTGTGCTTGATGACAATACTCTTGATACAGTATCTCCTTGGGTCGGAAAAAAAGTGGCGAAAACATAGTCTTCTATCGCAAACAAGTCACGGAGATATACACTTGCAAAGTTATATTGACCAAATGCTGCTGTATTCGTAGAGTCCCAGGTGCTTCCATTGTCGATTGAATAGTACAACTGGTTGGCGTCTGAGCCTGCTATACTTCCAGATAAGAAGAGTTTATCGTTGTGGTTAGAAACCAAGTTGTAGGGTGCGAAACCAGTAGGTAGGCCGCTGATGCTCAGTGTAGTCCATGTTTGACCAAAGTCTGTAGAAGTATTGATCACCTCGCCTGTGGACTGGTTCGCATTGTTGAGAGCGTACCATGTGTTCCCTATGTATGTGAAGTCGAGATTATAGATTCCAGTAAACGAACTGGAAGTAGGTTTATGTACCCATCTGCTATTCGAAATGTGCTTAAAATAAGCCCCTTGCGTGCTGTTGTATGCAACCATGTAGCCGCCACTTAGTGCGCTTATCTCAACAGGATTCACGTAAGCCGGGTTGAATGAACGCGAAAGTCCTGCTGTATCTGCAATCCACGTATTCCCTAAATCCTCAGAATAGAAGTAGATATTGTAGTACGTTGAATTAAAGAGGTTGATATTGACATAAAATCGGTCGTGAATTCCCCATAGCGCTGAGATCTCGGGAGTGTAACCATCGATAAGTGTGTCAAAAATGGCTTGTCCATTTGACCATGTGGCTCCTTTATCAGTAGAGACGGTTAGCTTGTAACCTTGCTGTGTTGGCGCAATACCCATAATGGTATCTCCAGCATTAGCCGCAAACATTCGAGCGTCTGTTCCGGTAGCTGCAATAGAAGCATTTGTGCGCGACCAAGCTTGACCATAACCGCTTAATGTGATCAAGGAAAGAAGAAAAGTAGTGTACAGGTGTTTCATATGAATGAGATTGATGCCACAAATCTCAGAAGTGAATCTCTCACTCGAAATACGCCACGTGACGTATTTTTTTTAAATGGGCATACATCGAATACCGTCCTCTCAGGTGCGAATCATTTCGCGAGGTAACGATCTATTGAGGCTGTATTACGAATATGACACCGAATCTTTGCAAAAACATACTCAACCCTATTCACAAAAAAAGCAACCCTCTAGGATTGCCTTTGGCGGCGGAGATAGTCGGTCTTGAACTATCTCGTATATCGTTCTGAAAGTCAATTGCAAAAACTTGGTGCTTCTCAGAGGGCTTATCCCGTGGTGGCGGGACAGGCTGAATTGACAACTAGAGGAACGGAGGACCTAGCTTCTCAAGTTTGCTTATCCCATAACAGCATGATTAAGTTAATATTCTGATCTCTTTTACCGAAGGACAGGGTAATTCTAATTCGCAAAATTGCGAAGTGTCACTTCGGAATCGACAGAGATTCTGAGGTGCTAGTAATACAGGGGTTCCTGAAACTATTTACGTATATTAATAGAGAATCCTCCGAGGCTCGAGTCCCTCCCTCTCCGAGAGAGAATACTTTCATACTCCAAAGATATAAATACCTTCCAAGTACACGTATTGAGCTCGTAGCCAGTCTTTAGGGGATAACATTCCTTTATCGATAGCAGCAGGATGTGTCCCGTTCTTAATCGGATTCACTAAGTTATTCGAGTAAAAGCTTGAGACAGGGTGTCAAGAATTTATGGACAGGCGCTATCTAAAATCTCAATACACCTCCGCCGCCTCTGCGCCCAACAAGCTTATCGCGCCAACAATCGTGCAAGAGATCAATATCCCCAAGCTTATCGCCTTGAACGCACTTTTCGAATTGATGGCCAGCACCCTAGCCGCAATAACTCCCATGTAGGCGCCTGTGATCGGAAGTGGTATCATCACAAAGAACATCAGCCCCCAGAAGCCGTACTTCTGAATCTTGTTACCCACTCCACCTTTGGCACGTTTCATCAGTTTGATACTCTGTTTCCGATAGGGCTTGTATTTCCACAGTCGGTGGTCGAGCTTATTGATGAACCCGTTAAAGAGCGGGTACACCAACAGGTTAGCTCCCAGCCCAATCGCAAAGGCCATAACCGGATGAAGCCCACGAACCACACCTACAGGTATCCCTACTCTGGCTTCTCCGAGTGGCGACATCGAAATGAGGAAGGTGTGAATGGATTCTGCGAGCATGAAGCGAATAGATCAAGTGTGAGTTAGACGTACGAAACGTCTTACGTGCAAAAATCGTGTTTGGTTTCAATTTTAAGCGCGGAATGATAATAAATGTTCACCTCGATGGTGGATAATATTTGGAGGAGCGATTGAGATGAAAACCTGGCGCGTGCCGGTTGGTCTTCAATTAAGATTACCTGGCACGTGCTAAAGCACCGTGCCAGGTGGATCAAAGCCCATGCCTCGACTTCACCATCGACTACCTCCCTGGTTTAGCTGGAGGTAGGTCTATTCTATGGATTAGGAATTCCTGGCACGCGCTAAAGCACCGTGCCAGGTGGATCAAAGCCCTAGCCCCGACTTCACCTCCAACTACCTCCCTGCTTTAGCTGGAGGTAGATCTATTCTATGGATTAGGAATTCCTGGCACGTGCTAAAGCACCGTGCTAGGTGAATCACAGCCCAAGCGTCGACTTCACCTCCAACTACCTCCCTGCTTTAGCTGGAGGTAGGTCTATATTCTGGAAATAAGATTTCCTGGCACGCGCTAAAGCACCGCGCCATTCGGATCAAAGCCCTAGCCTCGACTTCACCGCCAACTACCTCCCTGCTTTAGCTGGAGGTAGGTCTATATTCTGGAATTGGAATTGCTTGGCACGTGCTAAAGCACCGTGCCAGGTGGATTTAGGCCAAAGCTTTAACCTCACTTTCTACTACCTTGGTTTAACTAGAGGAGGAATTAAAACTTGTGGATTCTAATTCTTTCATTACCCACTCATACTCGTGTTTACACCATTGATCTCGAACATACTTCCTCACCATTTCCAACTCTTTCTTCCCAACGGATTGTGCATAATAACCACGCTGCCACTGAAATTTAGGAATGGGTTCGTACTCTTTATTTATTGAAAAACTACTCGCTCCCTTGAGTTTTCTGATTAGGGTTTGGAAGTTCACATCATCATGAACTCTGATTAACACATGGATATGATCTCGATATCCCGAACATTCAATAAGTACTGCATTTGAACTCTTCAAAACTCTCCGAAACTCCGATCTAGCGAGAGCTATTCTGGAAAGATTAAGCAGAGGCAATCTTTTTTTAGTCGCCCATACGAGGTGAATAACAATATTGACCTGAGAATGTCTGCCCATCTACGCTTCGTTTACAACAAAGCTATCTTTGAAAAAATCAAATCGTGAAATCTCAGAGGGTCAATTGGTCTTTAATTAAGATTACCTGGCACGTACTAAAGCACCGCGCCATTCGGATCAAAGCCCAAGCGTCGACTTCACCTCCAACTACCTCCCTGCTTTAGCTGGAGGTAGGTCTATTCCCTGGAATTAGGATTTCCTAGCACGCGCTAAAGCACCGCGCCATTCGGATCAAAGCCCAAGCGTCGACTTCACCTCCAACTACCTCCCTGCTTTAGCTGGAGGTAGGTCTATTCCCTGGAATTAGGAATTCCTGGCACGCGCTAAAGCACCGCGCCATTCGGATCAAAGCCCAAGCGTCGACTTCACCTCCAACTACCTCCCTGCTTTAGCTGGAGGTAGGTCTATATCCCGGATATAAGATTTCCTGGCACGCGCTAAAGCACCGCGCCATTCGGATCAAAGCCCAAGCGTCGACTTCACCTCCAACTACCTCCCTGCTTTAGCTGGAGGTAGGTCTATTACTTGGAATCAGAATTACCTGGCACGCGCTAAAGCACCGCGCCATTCGGATCAGAGCCCAAGCGTCGACTTCACCGCCTACTACCTCCCTGCTCAAGATGAAGGGAGATGGACAGAACTACTGAAATCATCTCTCCCCAATCCATTTCATCAGCTCCTCATTCCCATTCGGAATCTCAACCTCTTGCATTGGCGTCAAACCTTCATGCGACGTGTCGCCATTGACCCGCACGATGTAGCCCTTGGAAACTTGCAGTACAAAGCCAGTTTGTGGAAGGGTTACCGGAAATAAAGAGGCACACAGACTCGGATACTCGCCTGTTGTTTCACCTACCAATGTACCCCACCCGTAATCGGCCAATTGAGCAGCGGTAACACATGCCTGGGAGTGTGTCTGACGATTAATCAGCACGTATACGTCACCTCTAAATCGCTTGCGCTCAAGCTGTGGATCATACTTACCAAAATCAAATTCATACATTACTCCGTCTTCCGCGTTCAGAATACTACGAGCATATGCGGTCGAGGTGTCAGAATTCTTTAAGGTATGTTCTTTCAACACCGCAGATGATCTCAAGTAGAATTCGGAACTCCATTTAAACGGCTCATCCGCGATGTACGAAACCATATAGTCGCTAAATGCATCATCACCTCCTGGATTGTTCCTCAAATCAATGTAAAGCTCTTGTGCCCTGCTATCCACAATGATGTGAAAGGCGGAATCTATGAATGACTTAAATGCATCCAAATCACCGCCGAAAGGTCCCGGATTAAGTAACGCGGCATTGTCGTTGACCTCTATATACATAGCAGCATTCAAGACTTCGTCATGTTTCATCTCGAAACCTTCAATTGCCGGAACTGCAGCTACTCGATAACGCACCAATTCGTTCGCGATCTGTACTTCGATGTCAAAGCTATCCTTCCTGCCATGGGCGATCCAATATAGACGCGGGAAGGAAAGCGACTCCATTTTTGCGCGCTTAAAATAGTCGTCCTCCGCAGGAACATAGTATCCCAATTCCTCGATAACTTCTTCAATAGGGCGACCGTCGATCGACAAAATTCGAACGCCCTCGGTGAGCTCGGGCTCAGTACAGTAAGCAGCTTTTACGTGAATCCACTTATCGTCTAAGGATAAATCGAGCGGAAAAACGGTTCCACCTCCTTGTGCATATGCGATGTACTCCTGAAACGGCGGCGTGAGAGAAGTATGCCCGTTGTTGACATTCGACACAAACCGCTGAATGATGCTGTTTGCGCTCCTTGCGGACACGGAATCTTCTCCTACCGAACTCAGAGCAAATGTTAAGGCAGAATCCAAAGCCTCTTCCGAGCTATACAGGTATGGATTGTATTGCGCATTGTGAATTACACGGTTGGCGTATTCGAGGTCGGCCCGAACTTGCTCCGGTGAAAACTTGGCCTGACCAAAAACACTACCTCCACCGAGAACCAAGATGAAGGTCAATCGACTTACGATGCGAAACTGCATACAACAATGTGAAAAGTGAAATCGAATATACTCAATTCAATGCCGGACAACCTACGAGGGTGTATTTCTCGCATTTCTTCTCCATATCAAATTAGTCCTTTGCTCTGCTAGTCCAAAGGTCCATCCCCCTTCGCGAACTCTCTCCATCACGCACATTCTCATTTTATCCGCGAGAGCCCCCCTGTCCCTGCGTCCTCATACCACTCGCACTTATCCTTCCATTTCTCTGCGAGCTACTTATCCCCCAGCTTTCGTACCTTCCTTCTACTAAAACCCGCACATCATGTTCACCAAACTCAAATGGATTCTCGGTATACTCATGGTATTTGTCCTCATTCTAGGGACCAATCTCATCGATCGCGACAGCTTTTCTCGAATGCGAGACTCTGTCGTTACCATTTATGAAGACCGATTGATTGCCAGCGATATCATTTTTGATGTTTCGCAGATTCTACATGAAAAGGAGTTGGCACTCGCCATTGGAGACACATCTCAATATTCGTCGACCATTTCTGAACAGACCTTTGAGCTTCAAACACTCATAGATCGCTATGATCATACGCATCTTACTGATGATGAGCAGGTCGTTTGGCGCCGGGTAAAATCTTCCATTTCTACGCTGTTAGAAACCGAAGAATCCTTGGTAAGCTCAAAGTTCGAAAAGCCAAATGCCGCTCGAAACCAGATCAACAAAATCCAAGAGCATCTTGAAACGTTAGCCAAAATTCAAATCGTGGAGGGTGAGCGTCAGAAGAACATCAGTGAAGATGTGATTGATACGGTTGAGCTCTTCACACACATTGAAATCTACATGCTCGTGTTTCTGGCACTGGCGGTGCAGGTGATAATTTTGGCGAGGATGAAGTGAGGTGGTAAGCCTCGGACAGGGGGGCTCTCGCGGAGAAAATGAGAATGTGCGTGATGATTAACCTCACACAGAGACACAGAGGGCACAGGGACTCTTGCAGAGCTTTGACAAATCTTCTGTGATGGAGAGAGTTCGCGAAGGGAGATGGACCTTTGGACTGCCAGACTTATGGACTAATAGACCAGCTTCGGGAAAATGGACCATGCTTTAGCAGGTTCATTTTTGATTGAAATGCTGCTACGGGATATTCTGAACTGGTGGCAATCATCTCGCTTGTGGATGTACGATTGGTCCTAGGCACGGTGCTTTAGCACGTGCCGCTGGAAGATAGACTTTTGGACCACCAGACTAATGGACTAATAGACCAGTTTCGGGAAAATGGACCATGCTTTAGCAGGTTCATTTTTTGATTAAAATGCTGCCACGGGATATTCTGAACTGGTGGCAATCATCTCGCTTGTGGATGTACGGTTGGTCCTAGGCACGGTGCTTTAGCACGTGCCGCTGGATATTGGATCTTTGGACCACCAGACCCACGGACTAATAGACTGGCTTTGGGAAAATGGACCATGCTTTAGCTGGTTCATTTTTGATTAATATTCTGCCACGGGATATTCTAGACCGGCGGCAATCATCTTGTTTGCGGATGAACGGTTGGTCCTAGGCACGGTGCTTTAGCACGTGCCGCTGGATGTTGGACCTTTGGACCACCAGACCCACGGACTCATAGACCAGTTTCGGGAAAATGGACCATGCTTAAGCAGGTTCATTTTTGATTGAAATGCTGCTACGGGATATTCTGGACCGGCGGCAATCATCTCCCTTGTGGATGTACGGCTGATCATAGGCACGGTGCTTTAGCACGTGCCGCTGGATGTTGGACCTTTGGACCACCAGACTTATGGACTAATAGACGAGCTTCGGGAAAATGGACCATGCTTTAGCAGGTTCATTTTTGATTAAAATGCTAAGCATGGTGCTTTAGCGCGTGCCAGAGAAAGAGGGACCTTATACCTCTTACCTGTATTTCCTATCTTCCCCGACCTAAATTCTCTCTAGCATGACGAACCGCATACTCTTCATTATTCTTTTCGTGGTTGTTGGCCTATTTGGCGCAGTTGTCTTTATTCAAGCTATTAAATCTCCTCAACAAGGAGGCTCGGGAGGAAGGAATTGGTCTTCAACGAGCTACCCATCAAAGAACCTACCTGCAGAAGTAATGCTTTGGAGGGATACACCAGAGTTGAAGTGGTCTCACTTCAAGGGAGAGAGGTCATGGGGAGCTCAAGAAGATGATATATACAAAGTGATATTTGACTTTGATCTGGTTGACGTCGATTGTGCCGACGAAACGTATCGTGTTGAAGCTTATTTCGATCCAAATTTGTCATGGGCCTCTGTTAATCGCATGGATGAATCATTTGTCGATTTGGAGCTGAGATACGTGAACATGCAATATAAAGTCACCGAAATACACGCTCAAAAACTTCGCAACTTCCTTTACCCCATCGAGAACCTTTGCGACTATGGGTATGTCAATATCGACTTCGTAATTAACGGCTACAAAGAAGATGCTGCCAAGATGACCAAACAGATGCACGCTGAGATTATTGAAGACTTCAATCAATTTCCAAGATGGGAAGAAAAGCTCAATAAACTCCTTGAGGAGAAGAGAGCTAAGTATAGGGAAATGGTGAATGCGGGGTAAGGGGGCTCTCGCAGAGAAAATGAGAATGTGCGTGATGATTAACCTCA
>NZ_WBVO01000002.1 GCF_008933115.1 Phaeocystidibacter luteus
AACCTACGCACGCGACCACCCATAAAAAAAGCCCCAACAAACGCACAGTCTTGTCGGGGCCTATACTTCAGAGGCTCATTAGGTGGATTGTCCGATGTCGCGGCTCAGAGCTTTTCGGACGTTTTCGCACTAACTTCTAGGGTAAGGCGGCTCTGAAGAAGTCTTATAAGTTACGGACATTCTTCTAAATCAACCTCTAACGACTGGTCATTTCTTCCAGCTGAGGTGTTTAGATCTCCTCGTTTGATGATGGCCGTAAAGCGCTCAATTCTATCCGTCGTGCCATCATTCAGGAATTCTCCCGGCACAAACGTGAAGTGAAAGATGCCCGGCTCAACTTCTCTCAAAGCCAATTCCGGTGTGTTTCCTACTTGTGTCCACAAGGCGTATTGCTGACCCGGACCAATCGGATCGTCACTGTCCGTCCAGTACGTAATGTGCACAAACACATTTCCCTCTGGCAAGTCCTGCATCGTTGCTTTCGGCTCGCGATTGTTGTCATAAACGATGGTCACAATCGAACTGTCGTTCACGAACTTAGGGAACTGGTATACCGGATCTTTCGTGGTTGTAGGTGGGTCAACCGCTACCGTGAGGTCAGAACTCTTGATGTCCGGATCTCCATAACCTCCACCGTCTTTCGGCTTAACCAAGAACGAGATGTCCTTTGCATATACGTTAGCGGCACTAGTCTCGTAGAAGTCTACTGGAATAATCGACCAGCTGAAGACGTAACCACCTTCGTGTTTCATGATCAACGTGTCATTCGAGTTCTTCCATGCCTGAGAACCAATTCCGTTCACATACGGGTGCCCTACAGGGTGCTCAACGGGACTCCATGTCCAGATGTACATGTCCTCTCCTGCATCAACCGCATCCATCAAAAGCTGGTTGTGGTCCAAGCTCATGTCAAGGGCGCTGATGTCAACCATAATCTTGAGGCTGTCCTCAGGATTAATGTTCTCAGGTGGGTCTGTCGTAACCTGTGCATTGGCTACAAATCCGCCCATCAATACTGCAAAAAGTGATACTACCTTTTTCATGATATTAATTTTGACGGGTGAATGTATACTCATATCTGGCAACCGCTTCGCCGCATTGCTCTACCTCGAAGCTCAATCCGAAGTACTTATCCGTTTCTCTCGGCGCGTTAAGCATGTTCACCATCTTAGCGGTTCCTCCAGTTGGAGTAATCATCATTTCAGTTGGATAATACGCGGTGTCGAACGCAAATGTTCCAGCCGTTCCGAAAGGGTTCTCACCTTTTCCTGTCTGATCCACCGTGTATGTCCCATCTGAGCTAAAGCTGATGATCCACTCGTTTCCAGGGATGGTTGCGTAGCCGGAAATGTCTTCTGCCTCCGGAACCGGGAGTGTGATGTCGTAAATCGTCGCACTGGATTGCTTCCAAGTGCCTGGAACACCGTCGCCGGCGCCGTAAGCCGGACCTGGATCGGTCGGCTGATCTGGTCTACACGAAATTGCCAATGCAATCGGTAGAGCCAATGCGAATATTCTTGTTAGTGCTTTCATCTTCTAAAGTTTAGCAACCACCTTCTTCATTCAATACAAATACGTCAGAACGCTCTACAGCTGGGAACTGAAGAACCTGACCTGGGCAATCCCAATCCGCGCCACGAATGGTTTGGATCTCACCCAATACGCCTAGGCGCTTGAGTTCGTGAATTCTATCTCCTTCACACATCAATTCAATTCGGCGTTCGTAACGAACTGCATCTAGAATTTCAGTGCTCGTTGCAGTTGGCGCCAAGTTGTACGCGTTGCTACCGTAAGCGCGCTCACGAATGTCGTTCACATCCTGAATAGCCGTTCCGAGATCACTTCCCGTCATAGCCAATGCCTCTGCACGTGTGAGTTTCAATTTAGTCAAATGAACAATCGGCACATCCATGAAGTCGTAGTTGAACTTGCTGTATACGATCATTTCATTCGGATTCCCTTGATTCAAAACCGAGAACCAAACGCTGTCGCGAATGTCATCCGGATTGCTAGTCACCAACGCATATGTATTTGCATCAATGGTCAACTCTGGATTTGGATTCGGTTGATTGTCCCAACGGAAGAATCCCGCAAATGAACCTCCGCGGTTGTCATTCAAGGAAGCGAAGCTATATCCACCGAAAACAATTTCAGTGTTCATGCCTGCTTCATAGCGGTTAAACCCTGGCATCAAAGTAGTCGTGCTACCTGAAATAGCGCTATCCGCATAGGCTGCAGCGCTTGAGAATTGATTCATTTGGAAGTACACATCAGCCAGTACGCCATGAGCGGCCGCTTTGGTTGCGTAGATGCCGTTACTTTCTGGCAATCTTTGTGCAACTGCTTCCAATTCGGAGATGACAAAGTTGTACACTTCGTTCACCGTGTTGCGCGGAACAAGCTCACGGATAGTAGCCGTTTTGTTCACTACACCGAGGTGGCTATTGTCGCTCGAAAATCCGAAAGGCTGTCCAAAGTAGCGTACCATTTCGAAGTGCATGAGGGCTCTGAGGAATCGGGCTTCGTCTAGAATCTCTTGACGACGGTTCGCTTCCACATCAACGAGGTCGATGTTTTCGAGCAACCAGTTCGCACGGTAAACTGCGCGATACGCATCGAGGTACACCGCACTTACGTCGGAGTTGAAGATGTTCGTCTGGCGACCATATACTTCTTGAAGGAAGGTTGAGGTGCGTGGACGATTGATGTTATCACCAAGGGCGGTGCTGAACGCCTGCATACGACCATTGTACACGTTTGCGGTAACGTCGTAAATCGAGTTCAACACGTTTTCGATGTCCTGCTGATTTGAGATGGCTTCACCTTCGAGAAGTACTCCTTCGGGTTTTACATCAAGGAAATCAGAACAAGCGGTTCCTCCTAGAATGAGGGCACCGATCACTGCGAATTTTGCAATCTGCTTTTTCATCATTTGGAGGATTAGAAGTTAACGTTTAGTGCGAGGCTGAACGTTCGCTCTTGTGGCGGCGTCAGGTACGTGATGTTCACACTCATGTTTCTATCAGTCGCATTCTCGAAGTCACGCGCAATCTCAGGATCCAATCCCGGATAGTTAGTGAGTACGAATACGTTCGTTGCAATGAAGCTCACGCGGAAGCGGTCGATACCCCAAGAGTCGATAGTTGACTTCGGCAGGTTATACCCAATTGTGAAGTTACGTAGGCGTAGGTAGTCCGCATCGTGCAACCAGAGGTCGGTATTGATCCACGGAGTGTTAGATCCGTAAACACCTGGGTCGCGAGTCAAACGTGGGTACGTCGCTTCATCTCCAGGCTGAGTCCAGCGGTCGAAGATTTCAGTACGCATGTTCCAGTCGGTTACTACACCAAGCTGACGCTTAGATGAAGAATCGTAAACCTGACCTCCAAGGCTGTATACGAATAGGAAGCTGAGGTCCCAGTTGTTCCAAGTAAATGAGTTGGTGATACCACCAATCGCATCAGGAAGAACTTTACCTACGGCTACACGATCATCCGGAGTCCATGTCATGGTCTCGTTTCCGTTGATGTCGAGGTAAACCGGACGTCCAGTTGCTGGGTCCACATGGCTCCAACGAACGAGGAAGTTCGTTCCCACAGGAGATCCAACTACTACACGCGTGTCGTTGGTACCACCAGATACGGCATCTTCAGAATATCCGCCAATGCTCGTAATTTCGTTGTAGTTGTAGGCGATGTTGAAGTCAACCTTCCAAGAGAAGGTGTTGGTCACAACTGGGCGAGCTGTAATGCTGAATTCAACCCCTGTGTTGAGGATTTCTCCGAGGTTATCCCAATAGTTGTCGAAACCTTGGTATCTCGGAAGCTGAACGCTCAAGAGGGCGTCAGTAGTGTACTTGTAGTAGTATGCGATTTCACCTGTGATACGATCATCCAAGAAACCGTATTCAAGGGCTGCGTCGAAGATTTGTGATTCTTCCCACTTCAAGGTTGGGTTTTCACGAATGAGCTGGTACGTAATCGGCTGGCCGAAGTAGTTACCATTCTGACCATAGGTTGCGCGCCATTGGTTGTTTGGAATGGCAGCGTTACCACTAATACCATAGCTCATCTTCAACTTCATGAAGCTGATAACCTCGTTGTCGTACAAGAACGGTTCGTCAGACATTACCCAGCCCGTTCCCAATGAAGGAAATACACCCCATCTGTTTTCAGGACCGAAGTTTGAAGAGGCATCTGCACGAACTACCGCTTGGAAGAGGTACTTGTCTTTGATGCTGTAGTTCACACGTCCGAAGAAGCTGGCAAACGTATTTCCGCTACCCGGAAGGTTCGTGTAATCGAGTTCAAGTTGGTCGAGGAGTTCAGGGTTTGTGAAAAACGGACCCTGTGCGTCGGTAACTTCGTTGGTGTACGAGCTATCAACTGGGTTGAAGTAGTTTCCGTTTACCTGGCGGCGCTCCTGGAATTCCGTACCGGCGAGGAAGGTGAAGTTGTGGCCTTCAGCCGCTTGGTAGAGATAGGTTGCGGTTGCATTCACGTTCCAGTTTCTAACCTGAAGCGGGAATCGTTTAGCAACACCTGCATGCGTTGTTCCAATGAGCTCTTGTGGCTCGTAAATGTCTTCCACGAGCTGCATGAAGTCGTAAGATCCCGATGCGGTGAGGAAGAGTTTGTCGGTAACGTTGTAGGTAAGCATCGCGCTGTTGATGCTTCGGATTTCGCGCTGTTGCCAATCTTTCAAGTCGCGGAGGCGAACTGGGTTGTTACCACCACTAAAGTAGGTCCCATCGTCGTTGTAGATCGGGTAGATAGGCAGGGCGGTTGACATTGCTGCTCCGAGACCTCCTGACCAACCTTCGTCAACACGGTTGTTCAAACCTTGGAATACACTAGATGTGATTCCTAGTTTGATCTTATCCGTAATGTTGATATCACCGTTCACACGAGCACCAAGACGTTGGTAGTTGTTTTGTGTGAGGTAACTCTGGTTGTTGTCGTACGTAAGGCCAACGCGGTAGTTGTATCCTTTGCCATTCTGACCTACAGCAAAATCGTATTGTTGATTCACAGACATGCGCGTCATTTCGTCGGCCCAGTCGGTGTTTACTTCACGAGCTTCTGCTAATGAAATACCCCCTGGAAATACCGGTTCGCCGGTAGGAGGGGGTGTAGAGAAGAGCTCGGGATTTGTAAGGTAGAGTGCTTGGTCGTTGAACCATGCTTCCTCGTACATCTGGATGTACTGCTCAGAGTTGAGCATGTTTGGCATGGCCGTAGGCTGACCCACACCTACACGGGTGCTGAACTCAAAGTTCATTTCCCCTGGACGGGTGTTGGCGCCTCTTTTAGTGGTGATGAGGATAACCCCGTTAGATCCACGAGAACCGTAAATGGCTGTGGCGGAGGCATCTTTCAAAATCTCTACGCTCTCAATGTCTTCTGGGTTGAGGGAGGCGAGCGGGTTATTGTTCATCGCGCCCGAGTTTCCTTTGAGGAAGTAGTCTTGCGTGATCGGAATTCCGTCCACCACGTAGAGTGGGTCACCGCCAGCAGAAATGGAAGCGATACCGCGCACGCGCACTACCGAACCAGATCCTGCAATACCCGAGCCTGTCACAACCTGCACACCTGGGGCCTTACCCTGGATGGCGGTTTCAAAGCTCGGAGTAGGCATGTCGGTAAGCTGGCGTGAATCCAAGCTAACGATGGAGCCGGTCACTTCCTTCTTACGTTGAACACCATAACCAACAATGATCACTTCGTCGAGCTCATTGCTGCTAGGTTCCATTTTCACGTTGAGTGTTGCGGCACCACCAGCGGCAACGTCAACTCCTTGTTGTTTTTCTATGTATCCGAGCACGTCGAAATTCACGACATAACTACCGGCTTCTAAGCCATTGATTTCATACATACCGTTGAAATCGGTTACGTCGGATTTATCCGTTCCTCGGACGACAACGGCCACCCCTGGCAGAGGTTCGTTGTATTCGTCGGTAACCACCCCAGTAATACTCTGTGCGGAGAGTTGGGTGGTTAATACGCTGAATAACAGTAATGTTACAGCGGAGTACAGTTGCTTCATACTGCGGTTATTGAGTGTTCGTGGAATCTCAAAAGTAGCAAAATATTTGTTAAGTGTACTTTTTACACTTATTAATTTTGAGCGGGTTGAGTGCCTCACACAGAGACACGGAGGACACAGAGACTTCGCTCGTAGAGAAATGTGGGATGTGCTTGGAAGATCATCGGGCGTGGTCAACGCAAAATCGCTAAAATCAAAAACATTGTAGCGCGTATAAAACCGCGAAAAGGGTGCGATGGATTGAGCTGAAATCAAGAGCTGAGGATTGAACTCCAAGGCTGCTCTGGAATTGCACCAAAAGGCACGGTGCTTTAGCGCGTGCCGGGCTTGGGCTATCGCGAGATGAGCTTGGTAGATCATCGGACGTTTTCCTCGCAAAACCGCAAAAAGCAAAGCCGCGAATATCATCGGACGTGGTCCACCCGCCGGCTGGCGGGCAGGCTGCAAAATCGCTAAAATCAAAATCATTGGAGCGCGTATCAAAACCGCGAAAAGGGTGCGATGGATTGAGCTGAAATCAAGAGCTGAGGATTGAACTCCAAGGCTGCTCTGGAATTGCACCAAAAGGCACGGTGCTTTAGCGCGTGCCGGGCATGGGATATGGACATGGGCTGTCTTGGCTTTCCTGCGCCGATAGGCGGAGGATCCTTTTGATCGACGATAGGAGAGCAATCCTTTCATCCGCCAATTGGCGGATGATCGCTACCTCAACAACACCAACTTCCCCTCCGTAACTCCGCCCAACCTCTGGATGCGGTATACGTATACTCCGTTGGAGACGTAGTTACCGGCGTTGGTCGTTCCCTTCCAGATTACATCACGGATGCTTTCCGTCATGCCGTAGGAGGTGTAATCCCAAATCTGATTACCCTGGAGGTCGTAGATGTAGATTTCTACAAAGTCGTTTGTGACCGTTTCAATTTCAAAGTGAACGCCGTTCTCGTCAGCAATTGTTGGGAAGACCCTCACCTGATTGGTTGTAGGTGTGTCAGCTGGTTCAGATGTGTCACCCGGTTCCATCGGAGCAGGACGCAATCGCACGTCTGAGTATAAGCGGTATTCACCCGGTTTCAGGGATAAGATTGAATCAGTATCTGTAACGTTCAAACTGTCATTTGTGAAGAACTCGTACCACATACCAGTCTGGCTAAACTGCGGGTTGATTGTAGCATCAACAATATTGAAGTTACCAAGGATGATAACATTCATATTGGCATCACTCAAGCCAATGCGCTTCGTGTAAGCGGAAAGTCCCAACTGCAAATTGCCATCCTTACGGAAGATTTCATGCTGAGATCGGAGTTCATTCAAGATTGCAAAGTGATTGTACAATGCTCTTCGGTTAGAATCCTGGAAGTAGTCCCAACGAATTGGCTTGTTTCCAACTCTACCGTTGTAGTCGATGCTATAGTCGTATCCAACCTCCCCGAACATCCAAAGCATTTTAGGTCCCGGCAGCGTGTAGAAGAAGGTTGATGCCAAGGCCACTCTCTGAAGCGCCGTATCGATTTCCCTGGTGGTGTAGTTTACATTCCGGTTGCCGAAATTGATATTTCGATACATCAATCGCTCTTCATCGTGACTTTCCATGTAACCAATGAGGTGCATGTCTGCCCAACCTCTACTCTTGTGTGTGACGCCGAAGAAGTTCGATGGATAGCCCATCGACCCTTCATTATACTGATGGTTTTCATTTCCCCAAAGCATCATTCCGCCATTGGCCAGCGCTGTTTCTTCTGAAATGTCCGCAAAGTGCTCGAGCGTGAAGTAGGCTCCCGGGTCTACCGACCAAACGGTGTTCGCGTAATCCGTTAGAATGTCTACACGTGTTTGGTCATATTGACCCCATAAGCCGACATTCCCAAGCGTGTTTTTTTGCGTCAGACCTTTCGACAAGTCCATTCGATAGCCGTCAACCTGGAATTCTTCCATCCAATAGGTGAGGACATCTCGACAAAACTTGCGGGTGTCGAAACTCTCGTGGTTAAAGTCGTAGCCCACGTTAAAGTCGTGCTTCGGAACAGGGTTGAACCACGGGCTATTTGCAGCAGGGCGGTTGTTGGCGCCGTCCCAATACATGCGAACCATTGGGTTTTGTCCAAAGGCATGGTTCAATACAATGTCTAGAATCACCGCGATGCCTCGTTTGTGACAACTGTCCACGAAGCGCTTCAGTTCATTTGTTTCACCATAATACTTATCTACCGCAAAGAAGAAGCTCGGGTTGTATCCCCAACTCTCGTTTCCTTCAAACTCCATGATGGGCATCAACTCGATGGTGTTCACGCCCAAGTTTTGCAAATAGTCCAGTTTTTCAATGACTGAATTATAGGAGTGCCCTTCGCGGAAATCGCGAATGAGCAATTCGTAAATCACGAGTTCTTCTTGATCTGGACGTTGATAGGTGTAGCTGTTGTCCCAAGTGTATTGAGCCGGATTTGGGTCGCTATAAGAAACGATGTTGCTCGCCTTTCCTACGGGGTAATCGGGTACGTTGGCGTAAGTTGAATCGTGAATCCAAGGGTCGTTCCAAGGGTCTAGCACAACTCGGGAATAGGGGTCAGCCACTCGAATCGCGTCGGCTCCAACGTGGTATTGGAACTTGACAGGTTGACCCGGTGTGAGATTGTCTAGGATAATCCAGAATACTGAATCGTTAGGCGTTTTGGTCATCTGATAAGGCTCGTCCAACTTCCAATCGTTGAAATCGCCAATCACATACACATATTCTTTGCCCGGAGCTCGAAGCTCAAGGTAGAGAGAGTCGTTTCTCCACGTGATACCCGGCTTTCCCCAGCTCGGCTTCGAACCTGTTGGGGTCATCGTTCTTATGGTAATTTCCAACGTGTCGTAAATCGTTGTGCTTCCATTGTCGGCAGAGAACACGATAGTGTGTAAACCGGGGCTCAGCGTGTTTAATTGAAGGGTATGGTTTAGCACATTGCCGTTTGTTGTGGCGACCGAATTTCCATCAACAAGAAAATCGAGTGCTGCACTTTGCGAAGCTTGACCCTCCAACTCTACACTGTCGGTTTGTTCTAAGAGGAGGTTAGGGTCGGAAGGGGAGATGATGGCCGCGGCAAAAGCGGACGTGTAAATCGGCACAAAAATATCTGAACCATCAGAGGCGCGCCCCACGGTGTTGCCCGCTTGATCTCTGAATACAAAGGCTAAGGCAGAGACCGTTTCGTTCGACGGTACGCTGTAAAACGAGTTGATGTGATACTTGAGCGTATGTTTGTTATTACCGATGTTGGTCATCTTCATGCGCGCATCATCGGTGCCCCAGGTTCCCTGAACATGACGCCAATCTGTGGCTGAAGTGCTGAGGTTCGTGATTACACCGGTATGGGCATAAACTTGGCTCACCCCGACGAGTGCAGCATTGCCCTGGGTGGCGTCAAAGGTCACCGTCACAGTATCGTTTTGAGTAACGAAGGTGGGGGTGAGTGTAACTTGACTAAATCCCGAAATGGTGAGTCCTAAAGCGAGTACAAGGGACAGTCGTTTGCGCATTGAGTTTACATCATTAGCCTAGAATTTCATGGTCACAAAACTTCCTGGTACGGGGGCTTGCGACAGGACTTCTAGGTTGAGTTCATATAGTCGAGCCGGCTTGTGTACCACTCCCGTTTGCTTTTCGTCGAGTGGAACAACCAGCTTCTCTTTCATCACCTTTTTTCTGAAATTTCGCTTGTCGAGCTCGCGGTCTTCAATAGCTTCATAAAGACTTTGCAGCTGGCTCAAAGTGAATTTCTCAGGAAGCAATTCGAAACCAACTTTTCGGTTTTCGAACTCCTCGCGGAGACGCACAAGTGCGGATTCAGAAATACTGTTGTGGTCGAAGGCTAGTGATGGAACTTCGTGGATGTCTTTCCAGAAAACACGTTCGGCAAAGCTGGATGCTTCGGGTGCGAAGTCGTCCATCTTTACAAGTGCATAATATCCGATGGTGATAACTCGCGCCTCAGGATTGTCGCGATAACTCTTCAGCCAGTCGAGGTCTTCCACCTGTTTCACACGATTCGGATCACCGAAAGCGTGAAACTGACGAAGGAAAATCCCCTCAATACCGGTAAGCTCTCGAAGTACACGTGCTGCGGCATCGTCGAGACTCTCATCGTTTAAGACGAGGTCGCCCGGAAGCGCAAGATGACCTGGCTTGCCATCTACAGGCTTTTGCTCAATCAGCAGTACTTTTAGAGATTGAGTGTCGAAACCAAATACAACACAGTCAACCGATACGTTAGGATTTATCACGTGCTCAGACATTTTTCCTGGAATTTCCGCTAAGATACAACCTCAGTTGTGCCTTGAGAACCAGAACAGATAACATCAAATTTCGACCAAGTTACGCAATAAGTGTCAATTTTACACTAAGTTTGTCTTTCCTCGAACAAATCAACCCTATGGCCAAAGCAATTAAATCAATCGCTGTACTTACATCTGGAGGGGATGCACCCGGCATGAACGCTGCCATTCGCGCAGTGGTCCGCACGTCCATTTTCTACGAAAAGAGAGTGTTTGGGGTTCGTCGTGGTTACGACGGATTGATTGAAGGGGATATGGAAGAGCTCAACACCAAGTCGGTAAAAAACATCCTGAACCTCGGCGGTACGTTTTTAAAGTCTGCCCGAAGTGAAGAGTTTAGAACCGATGAAGGTCAACAAAAGGCCTACGAGCAACTTCAAAAGCACGAAATCGATGCGTTGGTTGTCATTGGAGGTAACGGAACGTTCACGGGCGCGCATCGCTTCTATGAAAAGTTCGGTGTTCCTGTTGTTGGAATTCCGGGGACGATTGACAATGACCTGTTCGGCACGGATTACACGTTGGGTTTTGATACCGCGACGAATACGGTTGTCGATTGTATTGATAAAATTCGCGATACAGCCTCTTCACATAACCGTCTTTTCTTCGTAGAAGTGATGGGAAGAGATGCTGGGTTTATCGCCATGAATACCGCCGTTGCTACGGGTGCACTCGACGTTATTTTGCCGGAAGAGAACAAGACGTTTGACGATCTTTTCGGTGAAATAGAACGAGGTGCAAGTCGAAGAAAGACTTCGAACATCGTAGTAGTGGCAGAAGGAAATAAACTGGGGAATAGCTTCGAAATAGCCGAAAAGGTGAAAGCGCACTTTCCTCAACTCGATACCAAGGTGACGATACTCGGACACTTACAACGCGGCGGAGCGCCTTCGTGCTTCGATCGTGTAACGGCCAGTAAGCTCGGCCTGGCAGCAGTGGAAGGCCTGCTGAACGGAAGAGCAGACGTGATGGTCGGAATAGTAGACAGTGAACTCACCTACACATTCCTGCAACAAGCAGTAATGAATAAGGCTCAGCTCGATCCTGAAATGTTACGAATCTCTAAAATCTTAGCTATCTAATGAAGAAGATTGCAATCAATGGATTTGGTCGTATCGGTCGACTGACATTCAGAAACCTCCTCCAAAAGGATGGATTGGAAGTAGTAGCCATCAATGACCTAACGGCTACCTCCGTACTCGCACATTTGTTGAAGTACGACACCGCCCATGGTAAATTCCCTGGAACGGTAGAAGCTACAGAGGACAGTCTTATCGTAAACGGTAAGTCTATCCGCGTTTATGCTCAACGCGATCCCGAAGCCTTGCCTTGGGGTGAGCTAGGAGTGGATGTGGTACTCGAATCAACCGGCATTTTTAGAGATGCCGAAGGTATGGGTAAGCATATCAAAGCTGGAGCGAAACGAGTAGCGCTTAGTGCGCCTGCAAGCGGACCTTTGAAAACTGTTGTACTTGGAGTAAACGACGAAGAGCTGACCGCAGAGGATACGCTCTTTTCAAACGCGAGTTGCACCACAAACTGCCTCGCTCCAATGGCCAAAGTGTTGAACGACAACTTTGGAATTGTACGCGGGTACATGACCACGGTTCACGCGTATACGGCCGATCAAAACCTGCAAGACGGTCCACACAAAGACCTTCGCAGAGCACGTGCCGCAGCACAGAGCATTATTCCAACATCCACCGGAGCTGCAAAGGCCGTGGGATTAGTTTTGCCTGAGTTAAAAGGTAAGCTAGACGGATACGCGATGCGCGTTCCAACAATTACAGGTAGTGCCACCGACCTCACCGTAGAATTGGCAAAAGAAGTTACGGCAGAGGAAATCAACGCGGCTATGAAAGCTGCGGCTGAGGGTCCACTTAAGGGTATTCTAGAGTATACAACCGATCCAATCGTGTCTGCAGACATTGTTGGCAACGGACATTCATGCATCTTTGACAGTGATATCACCTCTGCCAACGGCAAGCTCGTGAAAGTGCTAGGATGGTATGATAATGAAGCGGGCTATTCTGCGAGAATGGCCGATATGGTAGAGCGCGCGGCTAATTTATAGTCGCCTTAATTTAACAGATACCGCATGATTTTTATCGCAGAGAGCGGATCTACGAAATGCGATTGGGTACTTATCAATCGCGAAGGTGAAGAAGTTGGGCGTTGGAACACAATGGGTTTCAACCCCTACTTCCATTCTTCAGATTTGATCCGACATAAATTGTCGCAAGAAAAAGGAATGGTTGCCCACGCCTTAGATATAGTCAAGGTGTGGTTCTACGGTGCTGGATGCTCCACCGCCGAATTGCAACAAGTGGTGATTGAGGGATTACAACAGGTTTTCCCAAATGCAGATGTGAATGTAGACCATGACCTCAATGCTGCGGCTTTCGCGCTTTACGACGGCAAGCCAGAAATTGCATGTATTCTGGGAACGGGAAGCAACAGTTGCTATTTCGACGGGGTGAACGTGCGCGAAGAAGTTCCCGCATTGGCCTATGTACTAGGCGATGAAGGTTCTGCAAGCTGGATTGGAAAGCGACTTGTAGCCGATTTTCTGTACAAGCGTCTTCCTGCAGATTTGCACGACGCCTTTGAAGACACCTACCGAACGTCCAAGAACGAAATCATCACCAAAGTTTACAACGAGCCTCACGCCAACGTTTACCTAGCAGGTTATTCCCGATTTGCCGGGGATCATGCAGGTCACCAGTGGATTAGAGCCATCGTTGCCAACGGCTTCGCCAAGTTCATCGATATTCATGTTGGCTGTTTCGAAGAAGCTGCCGATGCGGAGGTGAACTTCGTAGGCTCTGTTGCCAAACAGTTCGAGGATATCCTCCGAAATGAGGTGTCAAAAGCCGGATTCACCTACGGCAGAACTCAAGCCAAACCCGTAAACCTTCTTGTCAAATATCACCTCGAACGCCTAAAAGTGCTCGAAGACCTAAACAAGGTATGATAGAAGGAATTATTTTCGACCTCGACGGTGTGATTGTCGATACGGCCAAGTACCACTTCCAAGCATGGAAGCGCATGGCAGCCGAACTCGGCGTTAATTTCACCGAAGTAGAAAACGAACAACTGAAAGGCGTGAGCCGACGCGGATCTATCGATAAGATTCTCAATTGGGGAGGAATTTCACTTTCCGAAGAGGAAATCGAGAAATGGATGCGCATTAAAAATGAATGGTACCTCGAGTATGTTGCGGGAATGCAACCCAGCGAGATACTCCCGGGTGCCGATAGAATCATTGCAGAAGCGAAATCGCTTGGACTAAAGGTCAGCCTCGGTTCTGCCTCAAAGAATTCTCGGTTTATTCTCGAGAAGGTCAATCTCATTGATCAATTTGACGCCATTGTTGACGGTACAGTGGTGTCTGCTTCTAAACCAGATCCAGAGGTGTTCCTCACAGGAGCCAAGCAACTTGGACTGGAACCCAGCAAGTGCCTTGTTTTTGAAGATGCCGTGGCCGGCGTTCAAGCCGCCAACAATGGCAATATGAAGGTGATAGGCGTGGGAGACTCCACAATCCTTGCAGAAGCAACCCTTACTTTTCCGAACTTGGAGAATGTAAGACTCAAAGAAGACATCATCGATAAAATCTAATCCAGTTCATGGAGAAGCGTTACCTCGAAATCGACGAATGGAAGATTGTTGAGAAGGAATGGAATCCCGACAATCACATGAAGAGCGAAAGTATCTTCAGTATCGGTAATGGCCGAATGGGCCAACGCGCCAATTTCGAAGAAAACTATAGCGGCAAAACCCTTCAAGGAAGCTACGTGGCCGGCGTCTATTATCCAGATAAGACCAAAGTGGGTTGGTGGAAGAACGGTTACCCAGAGTACTTCGCCAAAGTGCTCAATTCCGTAAACTGGATTGGTATGGACGTGAAAGTGGAGGGAGAATCACTCGACCTCAATACCTGTAAAGTGAGCGAGTTTACCCGCGAGCTCGACATGCAACACGGCCTACTTACGCGTTCTTTCGAAGCCGAGTTTAGCACCGGAAAGCGAATTCGCGTGGAGGCTCAACGCTTCCTTAGCCTAGTCGCTGATGAGGTCGGCGCCATCTCATATTCCATCACTCCCCTGAACTTCGTGGGCACCATTACCGTGGTTCCATACCTCGATTTTGATGTTGAAAACCACGATGCCAACTGGGAAGAAAAGTTCTGGGCACCCGTAGAGGAAAAAGTTGCCGCTCAAAAAGGCACGGTTACGGCAAAGACCAAAAAACTCGACTTCCACGTAAGTGCCGCTATGCGCTTTGAAGTGTACGAGGGCGGTAATCACATTACACTTTATCCAGAAACTGAAAAGCGCGAAAAGTTCGTTTCTAACACGGTCGACCTCAAGGTAGAGCAGGGCAAAACCTACACGATTTACAAGTATGCCGGAATTACTTCCAGCATGAATTATGCGGTGGCTACGCTCTCAACTACGGCCGACGAGCGTGCGAGCACAGCTATGAGAAGAGGCTATTCCACGCTTCTAGAAGAACATAAAAACGCATGGCTTGAGAAGTGGTCAACCGCCGATATCGTAATTGACGGTGATCCAGCCGCTCAGCAAGCCATTCGATTCAACATTTTCCACCTTTTTCAAACCTTTACAGGCGTAGATCCTCGATTGAACATTGGTCCGAAAGGATTTACAGGCGAGAAGTACGGTGGTTCAACTTATTGGGACACGGAGGCTTATTGTCTGCCATTCTACCTCAGCACCACTGGACCCGAAGTGGCGAGAAATCTTCTCATCTATCGGTATAAACACCTGAATAAGGCCATCGAAAATGCCCAAAAGCTTGGCTTCACAAATGGAGCGGCGCTTTATCCGATGGTGACGATGAACGGTGAAGAATGCCACAACGAGTGGGAAATTACTTTTGAAGAGATTCACCGAAACGGTGCCATCGCCTACGCGATTTACAACTATGTTCGTCAGACGCTCGACCGAGAATACCTCCAGGAATACGGATTCGAAGTGCTTCTCGGCATCAGCCGATTCTGGGCACAACGTGTGAATTGGAGCGAAGCGAAGGGCAAATTTGTGATGCTTGGGGTGACAGGGCCAAACGAGTATGAAAACAACATCAACAATAACTTCTATACCAATAAAATGGCCATTTGGACCATGGGGTATACGCTTGAGGTTATTGAGTATTTGAAGGCTAACCACGCCGACAAATACGAGGCACTTGTTGCTAAAACGAACTTCGACGAAAGCACGGAGACCGCACATTGGTCAAATGTGATTGAAAAGATTGAACTGCCATTTGACGAGAAGCGAGAGGTATATCTGCAACAAGATGGCTTCTTGGATAAAGAACTTCGTTCGGCCGACTCGTTGGATGACAGTGAGCGCCCGATTAACCAGCACTGGAGTTGGGATAGAATCTTGCGGTCTTGTTTCATCAAACAGGCCGATGTTTTGCAAGGCTTGTATTTCTTCGAGCATGAATACGATCTAGATACACTCAAGCGAAACTTTGACTTCTACGAGCCAATGACGGTTCACGAAAGCTCGCTTTCCCCTTGTGTACACGTAATTCTTGCTTCCCGCATTGGTTATGGTGAGAAAGCCTACGAATTGTACTTGCGTACTTCTCGACTTGACATCGACGATTACAACCGCGAGGTGCACGAAGGCTTGCATATTACCAGTATGGCCGGCACTTGGATGTCTGTTGTACAGGGCTTTGGTGGGATGAAAATCGTAGATGAAAAGCTACACTTTGAGCCATTGCTGCCAGAAGGATGGAACTCGTTGAACTTTACCATTCGTTGGCGTGATGCGGTACTCAAAGTGACCATTGATGGTGACAATTTCTCTGTGGAGAATGTTTCTGAGGCTTCAGCGGAATTCTATTTCAAAAATGAAGCGCACACGATTTCCGCGAATAGCAGCACATCCATTGCTTTAAGTGCATAAAATCTGAATGATGAAAAAGGCCTACCTCATACTTCCAGTTCTTGCGCTTGCAGCGTGTCAATCTGAACCCAAACTCCCGGCGGTAAATCAGCCTGCCGAGTCAGCAATTGTTGGGTTAGCTACACCAGTTCAATTGCGTGGAACAGGGGTGACCGAGGTGCACCTGGGCGATTACATCAATCCGGAAAAAATTGATTCGTTCTACCTGCCTGCAGAGGTGAGCGCTTCGAATATTGATCCAGACCAACGCATTATTGGAATAGAGCCGGAGCCAACACTCGGTATGGAAACCTTCATGCGCGTTTTCGCGGATGGGCAGCCGTACGACATCATCATTCACCGTTCTAGAAAGGTGCCAGTTGAAGTGAGAATTCCAGCCGACTTGTTCGATGGGACAGTGACCATCTTCGGTAGCTTCAATGCGTGGAATCGCACATCGGATACGATGGTTCTAGAAGGAGACGATCTTGTGTATCGAAGCGAATTTCAACCTGGCGTTCAGGAGTACAAGTTCTTCGTAAACGATGTAGAATACACTGATCCCAATGCGGAGCAGGTGTCCAACGGCATGGGCGGTTTTAATTCCGTTCTCGAAGTGAAGCCAAGGGGAGAAAAACCCGAACCAATTCGCGCAATTGGCTACGAAGAAGGGACCGTTTATCTCAATGCCCTTCCTGAAAGTCAGGACTTGAAAGTACTTTGGGATAATCAGCTTCTTCCAGAAGAGTATATCCATCACGGTGCAGATTCCATTGCAGTGAGAATTCCGTCCAACGCCGCGCAGATCAACCGATCGACGCTGCGCTTTTTCTCATCAAATGAAGCAGAGTGGGCTAGAGAACTCCGCATTCCTCTTGCTGCAGGAAAACCGATCATGAACGCACAGAACGTGAAACGTCAGGATTGGAGCTCCGCGCGCATGTACTTCATCATGATCGATAGATTTGCCAATGGAGATACGGCGAACGACGAGCCACTAAACGACCCCGAAGTTCTGCCTCAATGCGATTACCGTGGAGGAGACATCGCCGGCGTATTAGAGAAATTGAGAGAGGGATATTTTGACAAGCTTGGAGTGAACACCATTTGGCTGTCCCCAATTACGCAAAACCCAACGGATGCTTGGGGACTTTGGGACAAGGGTGGCGTTCGCACGAAATTCTCAGGATATCACGGCTATTGGCCTATTTCAAACACACAAATCGATTACCGTTTTGGAGACCCCGAGGTGCTCAAAACGCTTATTGACGAAGCCCACGCGAAGGGCTACAACGTGTTGCTCGATTATGTGGCAAATCACGTTCATCAAAGTCACCCTATTTACCAGGAACATCCGGAGTGGGCGACCGACCTGTACTTGCCCGACGGAAGCCTTAATACGGAAAGATGGGACGACCATCGCTTGACGACTTGGTTCGACAACCACCTTCCGACCCTTGACCTTAGAAAGCCAGAGGTGGTTGAGCCCATGACGGATTCGGCATTGGTTTGGCTTACAGATTTTGAGTTCGACGGATTCCGTCATGATGCAACCAAGCACATCGACCTGATCTTCTGGCGGACGTTAACCCACAAAGTGCACGAGCGTGTAAACCGTCCGATTTACCAAATTGGTGAGACTTACGGCTCTGCCGAGCTCATCGCGAGTTACTTGTCTACCGGCATGTTGAATGCTCAGTTTGACTTCAACGCATACGATGCTATCCTCAATGTTATTGCCGATGAGAGCATACCGATGGAGCGCGTTGTAGATGTGATGAACGCGAGCTGGGACTGGTATGGGCAGCACAATACCATGGGGTATATTTCGGGGAACCAAGACCGTTCAAGATTCATTTCTATCGCCAGTGGAGATGTTCTTCTAAGTGAAGATCAAAAGCTCGCGGGGTATACTCGCGACATTGGCAAACCACAATCCACAGCATATCAACAACTGCTATTGCTGCACGTATTTAACCATTCGATTCCAGGAATTCCGGTGATTTATTACGGTGATGAATACGGTTCGCCAGGCGCGAATGACCCAGACAATAGAAGGATGATGAAGTTTGGCGAACTCGATTCTGACGAGAAGTCGCTGCGCGATGAGGTATCGGTCCTCGAGGATGTCCGCGCCAGCGAAATGGCACTCATTTACGGATCGGCAGAAATTGAAGCTATCAGTGAATCACTTCTTCACATTCGAAGAGAATATCTGGGAACAACAATCGATATCTACATCAATCGCTCAAAAGATGCGGTTGAAATTCCAGCGGAAGCTGGTGCAGAAGTATTATTCGGACAAGAACTAGAAAACAACATGCTACCGGCATTGTCTGCCATCATGCTTAAAAAATCATAACCTATGAATAAGTTCATTTTCGGTCTAGCTGCTTCGGCTCTGATCCTTACGGCTTGTCAGAACAACTCCAATAAATCACAGGGTGACGAAAAACAGCCTGTAGAGATTCCGAGCTGGGAGGCAACGGCATCCATCTACGAGGTGAATATTCGTCAGCATACGGCTGAAGGCACAATCAATGCTTTTACTCCTGACATTGACCGCATTGCGGACATGGGCATTGAGATTCTTTGGATTATGCCGGTTCAACCTATTGGCGTCGAGGGAAGAAAGGACCCAGACGAAACGGGAGAGGCAATGGGCAGTTATTACTCTATCTCCGATTACACCGCCGTTGCGAGTGAGTATGGAACGGTAGAGGATTTCAAAGCTATGGTTGATAAAGCCCATGAGCGAGGTATGAAAGTAATCCTCGATTGGGTGGCCAATCACACGGCTTTCGACCACCATTGGGTATCTGAGCATCCGGAGTATTATTCACTTACGGAAGACGGTGTACCGAGTGTAGCCATGGACAACGACGGCAACCTTACGGATTGGACGGATGTTGCCGATTTGAACTACAACAATCCGGACATGCAGGAAGCCATGGCTCAAGAAATGCTATGGTGGATGACGGAGACGAATATCGACGGCTTCCGTTGTGATGTGGCGGGATTCGTTCCTCACGAGTTTTGGCAAATGGTTATTCCTAGAATCCGCGAGGTGAAGGAAGAGACATTCATGTTGGCAGAATGGGACGAGCCCTACCTGCACGATGTGTTTGACATGACTTACGGATGGGACTTCCACCACCGCACGAATGAGGTAGCAAAAGGCGAACAGTCGGCTACGACGTTCGACGATTACAAGACCGAGGTTTTGGATAGCCTGTATCCTGAGAATGCGATGAAAATGCTCTTCACCACGAATCATGATGAGAACTCTTGGAACGGCACCGTTTACGAGCGTTACGGTGATGGACACAAAGCCTTTTTCGTGCTATGCGCAACTTATGAGCAGGGTATGCCACTTGTCTACTCAGGTCAGGAAGCTGGGCTCGATCACCGTTTGAGATTCTTCTACAAGGATACCGTGAGTTGGAAGAACCAAAGTCTGGAGAGCTTCTATGCGGCCACGCTTCATTTGAAGAAGTCGAACCCTGCTTTATGGAATGCACCGTATGGAGGCGACATGGTAAAGATTACAACGAGTAATGATGAGGCGGTTTACGCTTTCTATCGTGAAGCAGAAGGAAATACGGTTGTTGCATTCTTCAACTTTAGCGGCGAAGCGGTGTCCTTTGAGTACTCAGGAATGCCATCTGGGGTATACGAAGAGGTTTATTCTGGGAATATCATCAACCTAGATCCGGCTGGAATCATGGACCTCTCTCCTTGGGGCTTCATGTTGTTTAGCACGGAAATTACAGGGGTAGAGTAATGTTTCATATTGCCATCATAGCGCACGACGGGAAGAAGGCCGATATGGTCACCTTTCTGCGAAATCACATCGAGCTTTTTCACAGAGATGATATCACCTTGGTGGCCACGGGAACTACGGGTGGTCACGTGGAGAAGGCCGGTTTGAAAGTAGAGCGCGTGCTGAGTGGTCCGCGTGGCGGTGACGCCCAAATCGCAGCTCGACTCGCTGTAGGTGAGATAGATGCTGTGTTCTTTTTCAGGGATCCGTTGGACAAGCACCCTCATGAACCGGATATCGCCATGTTGATGCGTTTGTGTGACGTGCACAACGTACCGTTGGCGACAAACCCAGCCACTGCAGAGCTTGTATTTCTGCAGCTATTGAAAGACTAACCTAACAGAACGAATATGGCTAATCAAGCTCCTATTGTGGACAACCCTTCATCTGTGAAAAAGCCTGCCCTTTCATTAAAGCAAATGATCAATTTGAGCATGGGCTTTTTGGGAATTCAAATGGGCTTTGGATTGCAAAATGGCAATGCGAGTCGCATTTTGACCGACTTTGGGGCAGACGTTCACGATTTGGGCTTATTCTGGCTAGTGGCGCCATTCACAGGGCTAATCGTTCAGCCTATTATTGGTCACCTCGGAGATAATACCTGGGGGCGAATGGGACGCAGGAAACCATATTTTCTGATTGGGGCAATTTTCGCTGCACTCGGTCTCATCTTCTTGCCAAACTCCAACATCCTCGCTGGTGAATCCATGAAAGCTATGGAGTTCATGGGCCTATCGGCTATTCTGTGGATGGGCGTGATTTTCTTGGCCATGATGGATGCCAGCTTCAACGTGAGTATGGAGCCCTTCCGAGCTTTGGTGGGAGATATGCTTCCGAAGAGACAAGGCGCTTTGGGCTTTAGTGTGCAAACCATCTTGATTAGCATCGGTGCAATTCTAGGCTCTTTTTTGCCAACCTTATTGACATATGTGGGTGTTTCAAACGAACCTATTGCCGGCAGTGTGGCGCCGAACGTGGTTTGGTCATTCTATGTGGGAGCAGCCATTCTCATGATTACGATTCTCTACACAATCGTGACCATCAAAGAGTATCCGCCAGAAGAATTCGCCAAATTCCAAGGTGAAAAGATTGAGAAGAGGGAAAAGAATATGTTCAGTGCCATCTTTCACGATACGATGAAGATGCCACGCCGCATGCAACGACTTTCGTGGGTGCAGTTTTTCTCTTGGTTTGGGCTATTTACCATGTGGGCATTCACAACGCCTTCAATCGCTCAGAATAACTACGATACAAACATCTCAGAGGTCGAGTACAACCGCGTTTTGGCAGAGATTGATAAGATGGACGAACTAGGGATGGTGTCTGAAGAAGATCGTGAGGACTTTGAGAAGATGCGGAGCTCATTGCTTGAAACGAGTCCGAAAGACGGCATGTACTTCATTCAGAATAAGCCGGCAACCATGCTCAGCCAGAACATGATCCTTAATGATCGCGATTTGTTCGCGAGCTTGAGCGAGCTGCGTACCGCACAGCCGAACTTATTCACTCAGGAAATGACCGAAGAGTTTAAGAAGGCTGAAGGCAAGCTGAATGACGAGGAGTTTGTGCTGAACAGCAGCCTCTCGACCTTCCTTGCAGAGCATTCGAATGATGCTGATATAAGCTTCGTGGCCCGCTTGAAAGCGGTGGCGAAGAACCATCAAAAGGCCGGGGATATGACGGGTTTACTCTTCACCATCTACAATTTTGTAGCCCTGATTTTCGCGTTCTTATTGAACACGTTGGCGAAGCGCACCAGTCGTAAGTTTGTACATTTCTTTGCACTACTCCTAGGAGGACTCGGACTTATCAGCATGATGTTGATTAAAGATCCCGGGTTGCTCTGGATTTCGATGGTTGGAATTGGGGTGGCTTGGGCGAGCATCTTAGCAATGCCATATGCCTTGCTCATCGATTCGCTCCCATTGAACAAAATGGGAATCTACATGGGGATTTTCAACTTCTTCATCGTAATCCCTCAAATCATCAACGGTTTGATGAGTGGAGCGGTTATCCAAGACATCTTTGGTAACTATAGCATTTACTATGTGGCCCTAGGTGGAGCACTCATGCTCTTGGCTAGCTTGCTTACGTTGAGAATTCGCGAACCACTGTTTAGAAGCCCTTCGGAGCCTGAAACAGCAGCGGCTGTCTAGCGCTTCTCATACACATCGACAACCTTGAGTTTCTCAGAGAGCTCATCTAGCTTGATGCCATCTCTGTAGCGCGTTCCCTTCGGTAAGATGATGAACTTCGCGTCATCCGCCCCTTGGCGATCGCTGATGGCGATTCGTGCATAGCGCTCGAGGTAAGATTTGAATACCCAATTCGAATTTAGCTCTGCATTGGTTTGCATGAGCGTGCGTGATTCAAATTGTTCATCAAGCAATCGAACATCTCGAATGACGAATTCATCTCGCTTGATTTTTCCAGCCGTGTAAATGGAGGTTCCTACCCCTAACACGATGAGTACCCAGCCCGTCACCTGCAAATATGGAGATCGCCTCCATTTGCTGGTTGTTTTCTCAATAACCGGACGTAGAATGCTTGCAAAGGCCAGCGCAAAGAATGGATAGACAGGGACGAGGTAGAAGCCGCGTTGCACGAAAGTCGCTACGAACGGTAAGCTACCGGCGATGCCCAAAATCACTAAGAATGTGATGAGAGGCTCCCACTGCATGCGCTCATTGTTCACTCGAGTGAAAATAAGTCCAGCGATGAAGGTCAGAATTCCAGGGATGGCAAGGCTTTCCGCAAGAACACGTAGGATGAAATATCGGTCTTCGGTCGTGGCCCCTTCGGCAAGACGGTTGGCCGTTCTTTCAAACAGGTAAATCTCCAAGCTTTCACGGGCAGGTTGGTAGAGGTATAGAGCGACTCCCGCCACTCCGGCAACGGCAACCATAACCACCGATTGAACGATTGCCTTTTTATAGCTGTGTCTTTCCGCAAGCGCCAATGCAATTGGTGTAATCCAAACGAAGAAGGCCGGCAAGCCTTTGACTAAGAAGCCGCAGACAATTAATAGTCCAGCCCAAATGGCCCAGTAGATGTGTCGGTTTTCCGCCTTAAATGCGCGGTATGCCGCCATGGAGCCACCTAGTACAAAGATGCCCATGGTATTCTCCATCATGTTGTTTTGGAATGACCACTGAACGCCTGTGTTTAGAACCCACAGCAGGACTGGCAACCAGGCCATCTTGTAGTGAGTAGGCCAAATCATCCTCCAAAACTTAACAATAAGTATAGCTGTGATGAGGAAGCTTAGCCCGGTGAAAATGCGTTCGGTGTGAATGCCTCGTCCTAGTACGTCGTAAAACACGGCCATGAATCCATAACCCAGGGGCGGATTTTCATGGAAGCTAGGAGTAGCCATATGTGCTTCGGTAAAGTAGGGCATCCAAAAGGTGCCAACTCCTTCAGAGAGGTTTCTACCAACTGAAGAATACATCACAGCATCCATAAACATCCCATCCATAACAAGAAGGGGGAGTATGAGAATGAGGCAAATGCCTACTGTGATAAGTGCGGGTCCGTTCGTAAAGATTCTTTTCACGCCACAAAGGTGAGGAATTCAGACTAGAATTATTCGAAAGGCACAGTGCTCACCTCCAAAATGTGAATAGTGTTTGGTGCTAGATTCAAGCTGGATTCAAAATGAACGATATCTCCAGTTGGGAGATCCGTAGAGCCGTGAACGAGGAATTGGCGATTGTCGCCTATCATTTCCGCGTACACCGAGAGTTCCACGCTTTGATCTTTGTCACTCGCGCTGATTAGGATTAGGAAGGTACGCTGACCATCTGTGCGAGCGTATGCGTAAACTCCGTCGGTCACTGCCCATTGCATCAACCTTCCCGTTGTTAGTGCGGGTGATGAAGACCGTAGGTTACCAATGTTGTATGCAAAGTCAAAGGCCTCCTTTTCTTCTTCGGTTAGGTTGTCGTATTCAAACTTGTTAACGGTGTCTTCCGCCCATCCGCCTGGGAAATCCTGGCGCATTTTTCCATGGCCGTCGGTCTCACGAAGTAAAATTTCCGTCCCGTAGTACGTACATGGAATGCCACGTGTGGTAAGCATCAAGCCCAACCCCATCTTGTACTTTCTCATATCCTGACCAATCATTCCGTAGAATCGGCCTTCATCGTGGTTGTCCACAAAGGTGACAAGGCGGTATGGGTCTTCGTACATATAATCGTGGGCTAGCACGTAGTAGACTTTGGCCAATCCATTCGCCCATCCGGTAGAGGAGGTCAGGGCTTCCTTTAAGGCAAAGTAGAACTGGAAGTCGGTAACACTTTGCAGATGTGAATTGAATTCGCGGTTTTCATTTTCCTGCATGAACCAGAACTGGGTAGGCTCGTGGTGTACCCATGTTTCGGCAAAAATGAAGAAATCGGGATAACGCTCGAGCAGTTCGCGGTCGAGATCTGCCATAAATCGTTGATCGGGATACGCGTAGGTGTCGATTCTAAAAGCGTCGATTCCGAAATTGTCAATCCACCACATGCTGTTTTGGATAAGCCATTTAGCGACGTGCGGATTGCGCTGATTTACATCGGGCATGTGCTTGTCGAACCATCCGTCAGACATTCGTTTGCGTTCTGTTTCGGAAGCATATGGGTCCATGAGCGCGGTCGCTCGGTAGTTCGTTTGCGTGTATTCTTCCCACTGGTTAAACCAATCAGCAGATGGAGGGTCTAGGAAGAGGTAGTGTTGATCTCCGAAGTGATTGTACACCACGTCCATAACCATCTTCATGTCGCGTTCGTGCAATTGGTCTACGAGATCTAGGTACTCTTCGTGCGTCCCAAAACGAGGGTCGATTAAATAGTGATCTGTAATGGCGTAACCGTGATATGAGGCTTTGAATTCGTTGTTTTCGAGGAGGGGCCCCACCCAAAGACCTGTAATTCCTAGGTTTTGAATGTAATCGAGTCGTTCGGTAATGCCTTCTATATCTCCACCGTGACGTGCATAAGGTTCCTCTCGGGCAATGGAATCCTCGTTCATGGTAAGAAAAACATCGTTTGAAGGATTTGCATTGGCGAAACGATCTGGGGTAATGAGATATAGATAGTCAGAGGCGGTCAATCCGTGTTTGCGCTCTTGCCATGGATTGATTTTCCAATTGGCCGAAATGCTCTGACGCCCTCCGTTGAACTGGAGGGATAGGTTTTGTTCGGATTCGACTTCATTGACGAAGACGGATACGTATAGGTAGTTAGCATTTTCGGGATGCTCAAACCCGAGGATGGTGCAGTTTTGATTGTCGGAAGTCACTTCATCTACATCGCTCAATTCACTTCCACGGATGAGAAGTTCGAGTGTATCTCCGCTCGGTTTCGGCATCCAAGAAGGGGGGTCGATGCGATTCACAAAAAAGTTCTGCGCCGTTAAAAATGCGGGTAATAGCGTGAAAATGCTGATGAATAGTGCGTTCCGATACATGTGATCAAAAATAATAAGTGTACAAATTACACGAATTCCATTCAGATACGTCAACTTTCTCAGAAACAAGTTACGAGTGAAAGGTTTTTATTATAAATTAGCACTAATTGTAAAAAGTACACTTACAACTTTTAGGCTATGAAAAAACTTTACGCTTTTGCATTGTTGATGGGCAGTTCGGCCTTCGCTATGGCGCAGACGTATGCTGTTGACTTTGCAGTTGACTTGAACGCGTCAGGCGCGGACTCTGCAATCATTGCAGGTGATTTCGCTGCGGCGGACGCATCTGGACTCTACACAAACTGGAACGACGGTGTCGGAAATCCCGATTCAGCCGTTGTTGCTTCTGATCCTGACATGGATGGTATTTGGACGTTCACTGCGAACTTGCCAGATGGAAGTTACCAGTACAAGTATCTGGCGAATGCCGGAGGATGGGAGAGTGTTGCTAACCGAACATTCACCGTGAGTGGTGGAGCGGTACAGCTTGACACTTTCTGTTATGACGTTGTTACACCTGGATTATGTCCTTCTACGTATGCGGACACTTTGGATGTGACTATTCAAATTGACATGAGCACGGTATGTGGATTCGATCCATCTGCAGGTGACATCGTTGATTTCGCTGGCGAGCCTAACGGCTGGAGTGGAGACACAATGGCTGACCCTGACGGTGACTTGATTTACGAAGTGACTTACTTGGACCTTCCGGTTCAGGTTGACATTGCTTCTGGACTTGCAAGCTTCCAGGGTAAGTGTCGTATCAACTCTGATTGGGGTTCTTCAGAAGGTGGTGCAAACCGCGTATTTGAATTCGGAACAGATACCATTTTGGCGGTTCGTTGCTACGGTGCTTTCGCTTACGGGGCATGTACTCCAATTCCTGATCCGGCAACAGTAACATTCCGTGTTGACATGAACGCAGAAGTTCCTGCTCCAGACGGAAAAGTATTCATCATTGGTGATTTCACTCAGTGGCAAGCTGGAGCACTCGAGATGCTCGATCCAGATGGCGACGGAGTATACGAAGTAGTAGTTCCTAACTTCTGCCCACCAGAAATTTACTGGAAGTTTACCAACGGTACTCCAGATAGTACAGGTACAATCGAAGAAAGTGCTGACTTCTCTGACATCGGTGGATGTGGTGTAGACAACGGTTCTTTCTCTGACAACCGCTACCTCATGCGTCCGATGGACGGAAACGATGTAATCGTTGAGTTTGCTTTCAACACGTGTAACGGTATTCAGGGTGGTGTAAGCGTAGATGAGTTCTCTAACGAAACCATCTTCCTTAACCCTAACCCGATGACTGACCGCGCAACTGTTGAACTTCCAGAAGGAACATTCAACGGACACATCATCGATCTTTCAGGTCGTGTTGTACGCTCAATCGACAACGCTTCAAACGAGCTTGTAATCGAGCGCGACGGTTTGAACAACGGCATCTATATGCTTGTTCTTACTAACGACAAAGGCGAAACAAACACCACGAAGTTTGTGATTCGCTAATGTGATTCGAACAGATTAAGGGGAAAGCCTCGACGGAAACGTCGGGGCTTTTTTTGTTGTGCCTCATTGATTTAAACCGTCTAACATTTTTGAATGACTCCCCTTCAATGACAGTTTAGATTGCTATTTTTGGCGAAACTCTTCTCTCATGCTCAGGATCTTATTGTGCAGCTCTATAGTATTACTTCTAGGATCTACACTTCACGCTCAACAACGTACATTCGGGAAAGTATCACCTTCTGGAGAACCCCTCTCTAGATTTGCTACTCCCAAAGTGAGTGGTTTTGGCTTCGGTGATTTCAATGGGGACGGTTTTGATGATGCCGTAATCTCTGGTCAAGGGGAAGGATATAACCTCACTTTTGCAACCACCATATACCTTAATGACGGAAATGGAGGTCTAGGAGAAGGGCCGTATCAATGTTTACCTGACGCTTGGGGAAGACCTCATTTTACTTGGGATGTCGACAATGACGGAGACATAGACCTTCTCGTCTGTAACCTTGTGAATGGCGTTTCTGCTGAACTCTATTTGAATGATGGGTTCGGTTACTTCGATCTCGATACTTCAACCACTTTCCCAGTTTTATATGGCGCAACGGTATTTGTCGAAGATCTAAATGGTGACGGTGAAAAAGACGTCCTGATCACAGGTGCTCAAAATCAAAATGGAGGAAACACCGTATTCAAGCTTTATTCCGGAAGTGCAAGTGGCAACTTCACAGAACTCACAAACAGTCTAACCCCGCACTATCGCGGTGCTATCGATGTTGCGGATTTTGACGCGGATGGCGACAACGATATAGTCATCGTAGGTGAAGTCAATGGCTCACCCTCCCTCAAGCTTTACCTTAATCAAGGGAATTTCAGCTTTTCGGAAATGACCCACTTCATGTGGCCTGCCGAATCGCCGCAAAGCAATAACCCGCTGGAAAGAGCAGATGTGAAGTTCGGAGACGTGAATGGTGATGCATATCTCGATTTGGCAGTTCTTGGACTCGATCATAATGGCGATTCTAGAACCTCTGTGTACACCAGCAACTTCGGCAACTCTTTCACGGAGTTGTCCATTCCAAATTTAACGGGCCTGGAAAGTGGTGAAATATATATCGTTGAGGTAACAGGAGATGCCTTAAATGATATTGTTGTTCGAGGTCATGTCGATTATTGGAATGACGAAGCCTTCGCCTTAGAACAGACCCCTACAGGATGGTCCCCTTTACCTAATATTGGATTAGATGCTCTTGAACAAGGGATCTCGGCAATGCATGATATTGACCATGATGGAGATTTAGATTTCTTCTCATCAGGAAACTACAGAACGCCTCATGTTTCCGCAAATGCTGGCAGAATTACTCGTCAGTACATGAACAACCAAGATGGAACGTTTTCCCTAGCCATCGGAACACAGTTCGATAGCAAATACGCTGCGCATAAGTCCGTTGCCGATTTCAATGGGGATGGATACATGGATTTTATTCTATCCAAGCAAGTTCTTCCAAATCATCATTCCGTATCGATATACCTGAACAATCAGGATAATACTTTCTCTGAAGCAACCACAAACATCTCGCACGTCGTTGATGAAGTATGGGCCGCTGACTTTAATGGAGATGGTTATCAAGATCTTGTTGCATCCATTCGTACGGGTAATGATAGACTCGGCGTATTCCTTGGAACGTCTTCTATCGGCGTTTACTCCAATCCTATTGATTACGCCTTATATGATTATGAAGGCGACTTACACCTTGAAGATGTCAATCTGGATGGTCACATGGATATCTGCTATTTCGAGAAGGTAGGCTTTAATAATCCATTTGAACTTACATTCTTATTGAATGACGGTTCAGGTGTATTCTCGAAAGCTACAACCGTTAATGCTCCAATCATCGATCGTTTGGATGCTGAGGTCCAGTATGCAGACTTCAACCTAGACGGAAAGCTCGATGTATTTGTATCAAGTAGATTGGCATATACAGGAGAGGCCTATTTATACCTTCAAGATTCCTTTGCATTTACCGTTGACACAGCCTTTTCGTTTCCGTCCGTGCCAGCCTCCAATGCGGAAAGCGCCATTGGAGATTTCGATGGAAATGGTCTACTAGATGTTGTGCTTATCGGTGACCTAAATGGCGGCACGGGTGGAGGATTGTGCCATGTGATTCTTCAAGATTCAATTGGCTACTATTCCGCGCATTATTCATCAAACTTGCCTGTTCTAGAATGGGGAACTCTGGATACTGCGGACGTTGATTTAGATGGTGATTTAGACCTCCTTCATATCGGTTACTTTGACCCTACGAGAACCTACATCCGCGACGTACATATAAATGATGGTACAGGAACATTCAGTCCTGGTGGATTCGTCGACATAGAGTTTGTACATAATAGCTGGTTTATGGATACGGACAATGATGGAGATCAAGATATTGTCCAAGCCGGTAGAGATATTGCACAGAGCATTGAGATTGGAGCCGTATTAGAGAACAGGTCATGTTCAACGTCGAATACGGTCACCCAGATTTCGGTCTGTGAACCCTACGAATGGCCTGTAACAGGTTGTACTTATTTTGAGAGTGGAACCTACACGTACGCCTACTTCAATAGCAATGGTTGTTATGTTTCTGAGTCATTGGAATTCACATATGAAGGTGTTGAAGCGGAAATCCAGTTGCACCCCGATACGGGCCTATCTTCTATAGGAAGCTTTGATTCGTATCAATGGTTGGCATGTGATAGTGTAATTACTCCCCTTATCGGTGATACATTGCGTTCTTTCACTCCCGCAAGAACAGGTCAGTATGCCTTGGTGGTCAGCAACGGAATTTGTTCCGATACTTCCGAATGTGTTCAGTTTAACTATGTTGGGAACACAGAATATGCTGCAAATCAATTGATTGTTTCTCCGAACCCGACGAATGGAAAAATCCTAATCGAAGGATTGGACGAAGAATGTACTTATGAAATCTATGATATCCGAGGCTCTCTAATCCAGCGAGGGGCAGTGGAACCAAGTTCGAACAGCATTCTCTTTGTAACATCAGAGGTGGGGGTGTATATCCTTCACTTGTCTGACCGGAAGTCTGGATTGCGAGAAACGCATAGGGTTATTTTAACCCGCTAATACAAAGTTTGAATCCTTAATCTCTCAATTATGATAAAACGCATTACACTCTTACTCACAGCTATGATAGCCGTGGGAACACTAAATGCCCACGCTCAAGGCGTGAACTTCGAACTCATGGATAGTTTCGGTCCACATGAGCAAGTGAAATTCGAATTGTCTCATCTTTCCTATTCGAAGATAGATGCGGGCGACATTGACGGTGATGGAAATATAGACTTGATTATTGCTGGAGAGGCAGGGTCAAACCTTCGCCACACGGAAATATACATGTACAATGGATCAGACAGTTACGATACACTTCCCGGTCAAGGGCTTCCCGGGATAATTCCAGTAGCACTGCGATTTGTCGATCTTGATTCTGACTCTGATTTAGACATCTTCATGTCGGGAAGGCAAGCAAATGGACAATATATTACAGAGGTTCGTCTAAATGATGGGAGCGGCAACTTCACGCTTGCAAATTCGGGAGCGCTTCCTACCAATGTCAAGAATGCGGAGTTTGGCGATTTAGACAATGATGGTGACTTAGATTTAGTTATTTCAACATCATCCGCTGTAAGTGTTTATCAAAATAACGGAAGCGCATTCTTTTCAATCCGTACTAACGTTTCGCTTCCAAGCTTAGTCGCTAGCGATATTGAGATTGCAGACATTGATTACGACAATCACCTCGATATCGTTTACATGGGCAAAGTGCCGGGGACGTCAAACGGTCAACTTCAGGTGGTTTATAACGACTCGAACTGGACGTTTTCGGCCTTTACAATTCCACAAGCAACGTTTATTGAAGATTGCAGTATCGTATGTGCGAACTTCGATGGCGACAGTCTCATGGATATCCTCTACGTAGGTGATGCTCCTTCTGGCGTGCTCTTGCTTCAAGATTCAATAAGTCAATTTACAGTGAAGTCGAACATCTATCCTCAAGGCTTCATTCTTCCAGTTATGCATGTGTACGATAGGGATAATGACGGTGATGAAGACTTGTTCATTACTGGAAGAAATCGCCAAGGCGTGACCACACACTACATGCTATATGAGAATTTCGGTGATGGAAGCTTTTCGTTGACCGATGGACATGAACTAGATTTAAAGCCAAATCACTACGCAGACCACTCAGCAGCGGTGATGGAAGATTTGAATGGCGACGGAAACTTAGACGTCATCGTCGGCAGCAAGAATGGTCCGTGGTCTTTGTACCATGGCACCGTCGATCATAAGTTCTATTACTCGTCTCTCTCATCATTCGGCTCTATCATCGCGATTGATCAAGCCGTAGCCGATTTTGATGGCGATGGCTCCTTGGACATCGTCATAATGAATAGCGATTCCACTCGTGTATACTACAATTCTGGCAGCGGAGAATTCCCAACATCACAAGGTTTAGATCACTTTGCGAGTACTTTTGGAGATATTGCAACTGGCGATTTTAATAACGATGGGCATGAAGACATCGTTTATGCTGGTTCTTGGGGTGCGACAAAAATCTTTTGGAATGACGGCACAGGTGATTTCTCGGGCACTCCCACAAGTCTGGCCGACATATTCCAATTAGCAAAGATTGAGGTTTTTGATGCGGATGGAGATTCTGATTTGGACATTTTTGTGACCGGTGCATGGAATGATGATGATGCTCTAACCGCACTCTATTTGAATGACGGAACTGGCCAATTTACCTCGGCTCAAAATATTGGTATTCCACCTACATGGAGACCTACATTAGCTTCAGGTGACCTTGATTTAGATGGAGACATTGACCTGATCATTACCGGAGGCCCGGGTAACAATATTTACTTGAACAATGGACAAGGGGTATTCACATCTATGCCAGTCCCATTCACAACTACGTATTTTCTAGCCTTTTGTGAATTGGTGGACTTCAATGGGGATGGATTGTTGGACATCTTCTCCAGCCGTAGTTCAACGCCTAATGCGACGATTTACGAAAACCTCGGAAATGGAACCTTTTCCTACAGAAACCGATTCGGACCTATGTATCAGATCATTATCTGCGATGCGAATCACGATGGCTTTCCAGACATCGTCGAATCAGGTGAAGTCCACTTAAATGACGGTGCTGGAAACTTCACCTTCACACTTGAACCCAATACAGGAATTCGTACGGCTAACAATTCCGGAGCTGTTGGTGTGGCGGCAGATTTTGATGGCGACACAGATGATGACATATTCTACGCGGGTGTATATGCCTATCAGTCTAACTTCTACGTGAGATATACACAGCTTTACAGGAATACAGCTACAGGGATTTCAGTTGCTGAAAACGATAACCCTGGAAACGCGTTCCCTCAAGTTTATCCCAACCCTATGAAGGATAGGTCAGTGATTGAACTTCCAGAAGGAACATTCAACGGACACATCATCGATCTTTCAGGTCGTGTTGTACGCTCAATCGACAACGCTTCAAACGAGCTTGTAATCGAGCGCGACGGTTTGAACAACGGCATCTATATGCTTGTTCTTACTAACGACAAAGGCGAAACAAACACCACGAAGTTTGTGATTCGCTAATGTGATTCGAACAGATTAAGGGGAAAGCCTCGACGGAAACGTCGGGGCTTTTTTTGTGGTGTGTTTGCGTGGAAAATTCTCTCGCAGAGAATAAGAGGGATATACGTGGTGGGGAGAGAACGCGGGGGATGAGCGTGACTTGGTTCTCACGCCAGCCGACGGGAGAACAACGACGTTTGTTCGTTTGCGGTTTTGCCCTTTGCGATTTTGCAGCTTGCCCGCCAGCCGGCGGGAGAAACACGCACCGTAAAACAAAAAACGGCCAGGATTTCTCCCAGCCGTTTCGTTCTTCGTTTGATCGCCGCTTAGCAATGCTCCGCAAACGCACCTTTAAGGTTTTCTGCAATCATGTCTGCAGTGCGACCTTCAATATGGTGACGCTCAATCATGTGTACGAGCTCGCCATTCTTGAACAACGCCATAGATGGCGATGATGGAGGGAATGGAGCCATCAACGTACGAGCACGGTTAACACCGTCAACGTCGTTACCCGCAAAAGCCGTTACAAGTTGAGTTGGCTTCTTGTCTGTGTCGTTTAACGCCATGCGTACAGCTGGACGAGCACTTCCTGCCGCACATCCACATACCGAGTTGATTACTACTAGCGTGGTGCCTTCGTTGGCAAGATATTTATCTACCTCTTCAGCAGTGCGTGCCTCGTTGAAACCTACAGCGGTCAACTCCTGACGCATCGGGGCGATGAGATCTTCTGGATACATAGTCAATGATTATTTAAAGCAAAAGTACAACAGTATTACCCCTATAACCAAGCAACCCATCTCTCTGTTCAACTTTTAATCGACCCACTCTATATTATCCGTAAATACCTCAACATCAAATTTTTTCATCACAACTTACAAGGGAAATACTTTTTGTATTATTTTTGACTGACCGTTAAGTCAATATAAAATGTCACCACGGACAAAAGAACAGAACGAAGTAATTCGAACGCAAAGCAGAAAAGCCATTCTGAATGCGGCTTTTGAGCTATTTGCATTAGATGGCTTCAGCAAAACGAGTATGGCGGCCATCGCCAAGGAAGCGGGAATTTCAAAGGGCTTGATATACCATCACTTTGAAAGTAAAGAAGATGTCTTAAAAGCCGTTTTCGACAATCTCATCGCCGAAACCGCCGATGTTTGGTTGCAAGAAGATGAGAATTCATCGCCTGTAGATACACTGAACACCATCATCGATTTCTCGCTCATTTTCATGAAGCAGAGTCCAGGTTGGGTACGACTCCTTATTCACCTCGCACTACAAGAAGACGTGATGGAAGGATTGAGCGAGCACATTCACCAACTCCGAGAAGGCAAGATCCTTCAAGTGAAGCCTTTATTCGAAGCTTTGGGCTACGAAAATGCTGCCGAAGAGGCCATGTACTTCGGTGCCAAAATGGATGGCATTTCTATGGGTTTCCTGGCCTTGGGTGACGAGTACCCACTGCAACAAATGATCAATAGATTGAAACTAGAATACAATATCCATATCGATGAAACTGAATAAACTTACCGCCGTAATTGCCGCACTGTCATTGAGCACAGTAGCTCTCGCGCAAGATGTTGATGAGATTATCCGAAAAAGCGAGCAGAACCTCCGAGGAGAGTCGAGCCACGCCGTAATGAGCATCAATATCGTTCGCCCTACGTGGGAGCGAAACATCACAGCCGAATCGTGGAGCGAGGGAAGCGATTACAGCCTCATCCTCATTAAGGCTCCTGCCCGTGATCGCGGGACCGTCTTCTTAAAACGCGAGCGCGAAATGTGGAACTACGTACCAACCATCAACCGACAGGTTAAAATGCCCCCAAGCATGATGAGCCAGAGTTGGATGGGTTCCGATTTTAACAATGACGATCTCGTGCGCGAATCCTCCATGGTAAAGGATTATACACACACCTTATTGGGCAAAGAAACCATCCGTGGAGTGGAGTGCTACAAGATTGAAAGTATACCAAATGACGATGCCCCTGTAGTTTGGGGGAAGCTCATCAGTTACATCACGGTTGAGGATTACCTCCAGTGGAAGGTTGAGTTTTACGATGAAGATGAAGCATTAGTTCAAACCTTAGAAGGGTTCGACACTAAAGAGTTCGGCGATAGAAAGCTTCCCGCAAGAATTCGAATGACACCACAAGACGCCGAAGGTGAATACACCGAAATGGTATATGAAAGCCTAGAGTTTGGAGTAGAGTTCGACGACAACTTCTTCTCAGTGCAAAACATGAAACGGGTACGTTAAACACGTTCACTATGCTATACTTAAGACTAGCCTGGAGAAATTTGTGGAGGAACCGTCGGCGAACGCTCATCACCGTATTTGCCGTTGCATTTGCAGGTTTCTTTGTGATTGCCATGCGCTCACTACAAACGGGAGCCTATGACAATATGGTTCGCAATACCGTTGGGACCTATACCGGATTTCTACAGGTTCATCAAGACGGATATTGGGACGAGAAAATTATCGATAACAGCTTCGAAGAGTCCGAATCTATTCGTGAAACCATTCTTCAACAGAAGGGGGTAAGCGGTGTGTCTCCGCGAATAACAGGCTTTAGTCTACTGAGCTACGGACTCAAAACGAGAGGTGTGCAAGTAGAAGGTTTTAACCCCGACTACGAAGCACAACTCGAACTGGAAGAGCGCGTAGTGGCAGGTACAGGCCGACCAGAGTACGGGGCCGTGATTGGCTCGGATCTCGCCGAATATCTTAAAGTGGAAGTCGGCGACTCGCTCGTGTTCTTGGGGCAGGGCTACCACGGGCAAAGCGCAAATGCTCTCCTTCCCATCGAAGGGATTGTAAGCCTGTCGAGCCCAATGCTCAATCAGAATACGGCCTTCATCAACCTTAAGATGGCGCAATATGTATTCGCGGCCGACAATCGAATAACAGCCTATGCCATCAATACCGAACCGGATGCTGACCTGTACGAAGTAGAATCCAAGATTCGCGAAGCACTCAACAAGGGTGAGCTGGAAGTCATGAATTGGCAAGACATGCTTCCCGAGCTTGTGCAATCCATTCAAGCGGATTCTGCAGGAGGAATTCTCATGGCCGGTGTGCTTTACATTGTAGTTGGCTTCAGTTTGCTCGGCACATTCATCATGCTGGCTGCAGAACGAAAGCGAGAATATGGAATGCTCATAGGTCTCGGTATGCGCAGAGGTCAGCTCATGCGCCTCGCCTTATTGGAAGCGTCGGCTCTCGCCGTACTAGGCGTATTGCTAGCCGTTGTCCTCACCCGACCACTCACCTTGTATTTCCACTTCAATCCAATTCAGTTCACGGGCCAAGCGATGGAGGCACTCCGAGAAATGGGCATGGAACCCTCCATGCCGGCTTCAATCGATTGGTCAATACCGTTAACTCACGGGGCCATTTTACTTGTGTTGACCTTGGGGATTTCCTTGTATTCGCTTGTGTCCATCAAGAGAATTCAGCCTGTTAATGCCATGCGTTCTTAATTCAATGTGATGAAAACACTACAGATAATTGTAACAATCGCCTGGAGGAACCTTTGGAGAAATAAGGTGAGAAGCGGTGTTGTTGTACTCGCTATGACCATGGGCATTTGGGCCTGTATTTTCTTAGCGGGCTTCAGTGTGGGGATGAATGACCAACGCACCGATTCCGCCTTGTCAACGTATGTCGGTTTCGCTCAAGTTCATGCCAACGGATGGGAAGATGAGCGCTCCGTTGAGTTGCTGATCCCCAATCTCGAAGAGGTCATAGCAAAGAGTCAGGAAATTCCCGGATACGTTGCTCATGCTTCTAGACTTGTTGAAACGGGAATGGCCGCCTCGAGTTATGGTGCACTCGGTGTTCAAGTTCAGGGCGTAGATCCTGCCATGGATACCCTTGTTTACGACTTGCAAACCCGTTTGATTGAGGGCGAATTCTTGCCCGAATCTCGCCGTGTTCCGCGAGCCTATGTTGGCGAATCCCTAGCGGAAGAGTTGAAACTGGAAGTGGGGAGCAAGTTTCAAGTTACACTTCAAGACGTTTCAGGATATGCCACCCAAGCCCTTTTCCGAGTGGGAGGTATTTTCAAGACTGTATCCTCACAATATGATAAGTCTACCATTCTAATCAGACGAGAAGATATGGCCGGCTTGATTGGTGTTGATCCAAGCGCAGCGCACGAAATCGTTTATAAAATAAGTTCAAAAGAACAGGCGATTGTTTGGGCAGGTGAACTCAGTTCAGCTTTTCCAAACGCCGAGGTGATGTCGTGGAAGGAAGTATCGCCGGAGCTGGGATACGCAGACGATATGATGGCTACGAGCTTATACATCTTCATTGGAATTATCATCATGGCGATAAGCTTTGGAATCTTGAATACGATGCTCATGGCCATTCTCGAACGTCGCCGTGAGCTAGGAATGCTCATGGCCGTAGGGATGAACAAAAGGCGCACCTTTTTTATGGTGATGATTGAAACGATTTTTCTGGGGGCAGTAGGCGCACCTATTGGAATACTGGTTGGACATCTTTCATTGATTTGGAGCGGCGTGAACGGCTTCGATTTAAGCTCCGTAGGCGAAGGATTGAACGCTTATGGAATGGATGCCATCGTGTACCCATCTGCAGTTCCAGAATACTATTTGGGGATTGCGGTGATTGTCGTTGTAATGACGTTGCTCTTTTCGCTTTACCCTGCCTACAAGTCGATTCGTCTTAACCCAGTTCAGGCCATCAGAAGCGTATGAGAAAGGGGATATTCATAGCACTATTTCTGCTCAGCACCATGCTTTTCGCGCAACGTGAGAACATTACGAGCTTCCGAGATAACCTCGTCGTAACTTCCGTACTAAACACAAAGTCGGAGCGCTTCGATTTCACCAATTCTATTGGGCAAACGCTAGAGTACAGCACTGCACCAATCACAGGTTTTGGGTTTGGAATTGATTACAAGTGGCTCACATTCGAGTATACGAAAAGACTCAATTCTGCGAATACCGACGGACTATATGGCCACACGGAGAACTTCGGGATTGGCTTTGGCTTTACCATGCCGAAGTGGTACTTCAGAAATTTTCTGGAGTCCTATGATGGTTACCACCTGACCACTCCTGATCTCTTGCAGTTTGGGTACCTCGATAGTGCTGGAAGTTATCCGTATCGTCCAGACATCTCCACTTTCCGATACTTTGCCTCATTCTATTGGGTCTTCAACAATGAAAACTACTCCAGTATGGCCAGTTTATGGCAGTTGGAAAGGCAGGAAAAGAGTGCGGGGTCATGGGTGGCCGGCGCAACATTTGGAATTAGCGCCGTGATTGGCGATAGCAGCTTTGTGCCTCAGGCACAGGAGGAGAACTTCGACAGAATAAAGGACGTCCGAGGAGTTGGTGCAACCGTTTTTACTTTGAATGGAGGCTACCAATACACCTTTGTGCTGAGCAATAGCAAAAAGTGGTTCATCCACCTTGGGCTCACGCCTGGTATCGGGACGATCTGGGCTTCGAGCTTAGATCAAGTAACGGATGAAGTCACCTCCTATGATTCAAACTTGGCATTCTCCAGTGAGGGCAGGTTTGTAGTTGGATACAATGGTGACAAATGGTATTTCGGATATAGTGCCATTTCCTATTCAACTTCAGATTTGAGCTCGGATCTAAATCCCTTGGCCAATCACAACGTATACAACCGATTCTATCTCGGTTACCGATTCACATTACCAAAGAAAGTTACAAACGCACTTGAAAAAGTAGGACTATGAAATCAACAGAAACCGTTGTTAAAGTTGAGAACCTCCGCAAAACCTACAACGCGGATGCCGTAGCAGTACATGCTGTTGATGGAATCTCACTTTCCATAGAAAAAGGCGAGTTTACGGCAATTGTAGGCCCTTCTGGATGCGGTAAAACCACGCTGCTCAACATGATTGGTGGTCTAGATCGACCGACCTCGGGCGACGTATACGTTCAAGAGGTATCCATCGGCTCTTTGAGCGAAGGCGACCTCATTGATTTTCGCTTGAAACACATCGGATTTGTGTTTCAAGCCTATAACCTTTTGCCGGTTCTTTCGGCCGAGGAGAACACTTCGTTCATCATGCAACTGCAAGGCAAGAGCAAGGAGGAGCGTTCGCAAAGAGCTCGACAACTGCTTAAGAATGTGGGACTCGAAGGAAGGGAAGGCGATAAGCCAGCGCAGCTTTCCGGTGGTCAGCAACAGCGTGTGGCCGTGGCTAGAGCGTTAGCGTCAAAGCCGAATTTCATTATTGCAGATGAGCCGACAGCCAATCTCGACAGCCATTCTACATCTAATCTGTTGGACATTATGGCTCGGTTGAATGAAGAAGAACAAATGACTTTTGTTTTTGCGACTCACGACCAAAGAGTCATTGATAAGGCGAAAAGAGTCATTACATTAGAGGATGGTAAAGTGATTACGGACGAAATCCGCAGTTAAACTCTCCCAAACCAAACCATGAAGCTGAGTCTCCTATGTGCTACATTTCTGCTAGGCTGCCTATCGCTAAAGGCGCAGCAGGATACCACGTACATCAGAGATTTCCGGGACTATGGCAACTTGAGTTTTGCCATGGAGGCCAAGGCAAATAACATTACCATCTTTGGCCGGCGAGGGGGAGCGCTCCGTTTGTCCTCCAACAACGGATTGCCCACTTATGGAGTCATGTTTAGCTATAAGTGGTTGAACGTTTGGGCAACCACAAAGCTCGGTCCACTCACGTATTCGAATGAGCAGAAGGGTTCCACCAACAACTTAGGATTGGCGGTTGGGTACACTGGTGACCACTGGTGGGCCAGAATCTTTTACGAGCAATACCGCGGCTATCACATTGCCAACCCAGAGTCTTTCGCACCCAATTGGTTTGCGGAGAATGACAATTATCCTTTGATTCCAGACTTGCGTTCACGCACACTTTATGGGAACGTCTACTATGGATTTAATGAAAAAACCTATTCCCACCGCGCAATGCTCTGGCAGAGTCAGGAGCAACGCCGTTCTGCAGGCAGCTGGCTGATGGGGGTTTCATTGGGTTATGACCACATCTTCTCAGACACATCTATCGTTCCGGTAGAGGGAGTAATTGACTATTACGAGATCAGGAATGTGTCGGGCTATGAGACCGTGAACGGAGCCATAAATGTGGGATACACGTACTCTTGGGCTTTTTGGGACCGCTGGTCTTTTGGATTGATGTTCGCTCCCGGAATTGCAGGTACATATGGAGTGGTAGAAGAGGTTAATGGCACAAACCGAGGCATCGATTTCGAATTGGCCGCCATGGCTGAAGGGAGGGCTATTCTATCTTATCACCACGACAGGTGGTACGGAGGCATAGCCGCAAATGCTTACATGCTCACGAAGCCAGTTAGGGGCGATTTTTACAACAACTTACACACGTACATCCGATTCAATATCGGGTACCGCATCAATATGCCGAAGAGTAAATTCTTGGGCAGGTTCGGTTTATCAAGTGACTCATGAAACGAGTAGTATATACGCTATTTGCTAGTGCGATTTCTCTCTTCGCACTAGGTCAGAATTGGCAATTTGGAGGGTACTTGAAATACTTGCCCTCGCAAACTTTCATCAATGAGGGGGTTTTACCTCCCGAGTTTCAAGGATTTCTGCCAAAATCGTATACCGATCAGGTCATCCATAACCGACTAAATATCAATTGGGCGAACAAGACAGATCGTGGGAGCTATGCCTTTGAGGCCGGAATCAGAAACCGACTTTTTTACGGATACACGGCTTCTCAACCTGCGTTCATTGAGTCCCTTCGCGAAGATCCGGGCTTGGTGGATATGCGTTGGCTATGGACTGATGGGGATGTTCTCTTTCACACGGAAATTGACCGCTTGAACTTCACATTTAGACAAAAGAACTTCACCCTCAGAATTGGGCGCCAAAGAATTAATTGGGGCATACACGATGTCTTCAACCCGAACGACATCTTCAATCAATACAACTATTTCGATTTCGATTATGAGGAAAGGCCTGGCGCGGATGCAGTCTTTGCACAATACTACTTGGGCGATGGCTTCAGTTCGCTCGAGTTGGCCTTCTCTCCCAACTTTGAGCAACTTGAGCGAAGCACGGCGGGCTTGATTTATAAGTCGAACGCGAACGGCTACGATTATCAAGCATTGATAGGCTATACTTACTACGACGTAGTTCTTGGAGGAGGCTGGGCTGGAAGTTTAGGCGGAGCGGGCTTCAAGGGAGAAGCCGCTTATTATTACAGCACAGATTCGACCCAAAGTGAAAACAATTTTACCGCGTCAGTCGGACTTGATTACATGTTTTCATCCGGCATTTACGGAATGGTGAGCTACCTCTATAACGGAATGGGTGAGCTGAATCCAACTATCGCAGATCAGCTTAGCTTGAGGCAAGCTCGGTTGAGTTCGAAAAACATCTTTCCATACCGACATACCATTATGGTGAGCGCATCGTATCCCATAAATCCAATATGGAACGTGAATCTGGCGTGGTTTCAATCCCACAACTTCGATCAAGCCGCCTTTGTTCCTGGTGTTACATACAGTATCTCAAATGATTGGGACGCGATGTTGATTGCTCAAATTTTTACGGTACGTCCGACCGGAGATTCGAATTCAATTGCGCTTTTTAATTCGGCTTTGTTCGCGAGGTTGAAGTGGTCTTTTTGAGGGGGACAACGTGGTGGATCATGGGATGTGGTTCGCCCGCCGGTAGTCGGGCAGGCTCTGAATTCCCAGCAATAGGCACGGTGCTTTAGCGCGTGCCGGGCATGGGATATGGTGGGGTTTCCCGAGGATATTATGGGATGAGCTTGGTGGATCATCGGATGTGGTTCGCCCGCCGGTAGTCGGGCAGGCTCTGAATTCCCAGCAATAGGCTCGGTGCTTTAGCCCGTGCCGGGCATGGGATAGGACGTTATTTATTTTTTGCGTTTTTGCCTCTAGTGATTTTGCGAGAAACCCCTATCTTCCCTTTCTAATAATTCTCTCTATGGATTTCTCAGAATGGTGGGCGTCGTACGACAGTTTCGCCCAAGTTTTATGGGTTCTCGCTCTCATTAGTTCCCTTTTGTTTGTCTTGCAAATGGCAAGTGCCTTGTTGATGGGTGATACGGAATCTGCCTTTGGTGATTCCGATGAGTTCGTCGATACCGACACAGGCGTGGGATATCAATTTTTCACCTTCCGAAATGCAGTAACCTTCTTCATGATGTTCGGTTGGGTTGGCTTAGGTGTTTATACTGAAGGCAATAGCGAATGGGTGACTATTCTCTGGGCCACGTTAGCCGGAGCCCTCATGGTATTTATCATGGCCTGGTTGATGAAAAAGATTGGAAGCCTGAAGCAGGACGGCTCAATGAAAATCAGCAACGCCATTGGAAAGGTAGGCACGGTGTATTTGCCCATTAAGGCTAATGGCGCAGGTACAGGAAAAGTGCAGATTCCGATCCAAGGAAGTACCCATGAGCTTTCTGCGGTTACTACGCAAAGTGAAGATCTTCCAACTGGTGCAACCGTTGAGGTTACAGACGTGAAGCCAGGAAACATACTCGTTGTTCAAAAACTTAATTAACTCCAAATTGCTCTCCTAGATGAATAACTTTATTCTCATTGCGATTGTAGGCGGTGTACTCGCCATTTTCGCGATTATTTCCCTCTTACTTCGTCGCTATAAGCGTTGTCCGTCCGACAGAATTCTTGTCGTTTACGGTAAAGTAGGCAGCAATGCCGAAGGTTCGCTTTCTGCAAGATGTATCCATGGTGGTGCGGCCTTCGTATGGCCTATCATTCAGGATTATGCGTTTATGGATCTCACGCCACTTTCGTTGGAGGTTGGCCTTACAAACGCCCTGAGCCGCCAGAACATCCGTGTGGATGTTCCTTCGCGATTTACGGTTGCAATTTCTACCGAGCCAGGAACGATGAACAACGCAGCTGAGCGCCTCCTCGGTTTGGGTCGCCAAGAAGTACATGACCTCGCAAAAGACATCATCTTTGGTCAGCTTCGTCTCGTTGTTGCTACTATGGACATCGAGGAAATCAACAACAACAGAGATAAGTTCTTGGCCAACGTTGCTGCCAACGTAGAAGCCGAGCTTAAGAAGATTGGTTTGAAGCTCATCAACGTAAACGTTACCGATATTAAAGATGAGTCTGGCTATATCGAAGCCCTCGGTAAAGAGGCTGCTGCGAAGGCAATCAACGACGCAAAAGTGCGTGTTGCAGAACAAGAGCGTTTTGGTGAGGTAGGTAAGACAGAAGCAGATAAGGAGCGTGATATCCGCGTTGCTGAGATGATTCGTGACCGAGATTCAAACGTTGCTGTAGCCAATAAAGACCGTGAAATTCTCATTGCCGAGGCGACTCGTGATGAGAGCATCGGTAAGGTGAATGCAGATAGAGACACCCGTATTAAAACAGCAGAAGCGAATGCAACCGCTGTTGAGGGGGAAAACGTTTCTAGAGTACAAATCGCCCAATCAGATTCAGCTCGTAGGGAAAGAGAAGCCGAGGCGCTGAGAAAAGCGACAGCAGCAGAGAAAGTACAATCGGCCAAAGCACTCGAAGAAGCCTATGAGGCTGAACGAACTGCCGAAGTTGCTCGTGCCGAAAGAGAACGCGCTTCGCAAAAAGCGAACGTGGTTGTAAGCGCAGAAATTCAGAAAGAGAAGCTCATCATTGAGGCTCAGGCCGACGCAGAACAGAAGCGTGAGCTTGCGAAAGGTGAAGCAGATGCCATTTATGCGAAGCTCGAAGCTGAAGCTCGTGGTATCTTCGAAACTCTAACCAAGCAAGCTGAAGGTCTAGAAAGACTCGTACAAGCAGCTGGCAACGATCCGAAGGATGCCGTTATGCTCCTCGTAGCGGATAAACTCCCTGAACTCGTTAAACTTCAAGCAGAAGCTATCAAGAATATCAAGATTGATAAGGTTACTGTTTGGGATAGCGCAGGCGGCGGTAAAGGCGACAGCAGCTCAACCGCGAACTTCATGTCAAACCTCTACAAGAGCGTCCCTCCTCTAAAGGATATGTTCGAAATGGCCGGCATGAACCTCCCAGAATTCATGGGCAAAGAAGCACCTAAGCAGGACGACTTTGTGAGTGATGTTGAGGTGGAGGATGAGATGGGGGAGAAGTAAGGCCTGCGGCAATGCACTTCGTGCAAGATGCTGCGCATAAGTGCGCTTCGCGCAATGCCTGCGGCAAGGCACTTCGTGCAAGATGCTGCGCATAAGGGCGCTTCGCGCAATGCCTGCGGCAAGGCACTTCGTGCAAGATGCTGTGCATAAGGGCGCTTCGTGCAAGGCTTGTGGCAAGGCACTTCGTGTAAGATGCTGCGGATAAGGGCGCTTCGCGCAATGCCTACGGCAAGGCACTTTGTGCAAGATGCTGTGCATAAGGGCGCTTCGCGCAAGGCTTGTGGCAAGGCACTTTGTGCAAGATGCTGTGCATAAGGGCGCTTCGCGCAAGGCTTGTGGCAAGGCACTTTGTGCAAGATGCTGTGCATAAGGGCGCTTCGCGCAAGGCCGGTGGCAAGGCACTTCGTGCAAGATGCTGCGCATAAGGGCGCTTCGCGCAATGCCTGCGGCAAGGCACTTTGTGCAAGATGCTGCGCATAAGTGCGCTTCGCGCAAGATGTTTTATGTAAAAGCCAACGTGAATATGATATGCCTCGGAGCTTTTGGCTTCGAGGTATATTTTTGCATTAAATCGTGAAGTTTGCCCTTTAAAGATGGGGGTTATGCGCAACGAATGATTTGTAGACTATAGCCTTCTTGTCCGCGAATAGCGGGCCTTACTCACAGCTGAAAGCTGGGAGTCTTACAATTCAAATGGAATTGAATTGTTTTATGCGCAGCATCCTTTTCCGCCGCTAGGCGGAACCCTTTCACTCCCATTTTTCCCAACTTCACTCCATTCTCCTTCCATATTCTTAACTTCCACTGCACCTTTGAAGCAAATAATTCTACCAGCCATGAAAAAAACACTACTCAGCATCTCTGTTTTTGCACTCGCTTTGATGCCTCTCGCATCATTTGGACAGATCACAATTGAAAGTTATGATTTTCGCCTTCCTGTCGGAGCAGATACCGCTTACCTGCAAGTGGTAGCAGCAGGGAACTCAACCGTCACCCCCGGCACTAATATGACTTGGGATCAATCAGGTCTGTTTGGCGGAGCTAACCTGGACTATGTCCTCGAATCGGTAAGCGATCCTAACCACCCAAATGCACAAGGACGAATTGACATACCTGCAAACCTGGGAAATGGCCTCTTTCTAGATGAGTTCTATACCTATTATGGTGTGAATGGAAACTCGTATTCAGAAGTAGGGTTCGAGATTGAAGGAAAGAGTTTTAGTATTGGGAACTTGACTGGCGACATGAATGATACCATCAAAACCCTTGATACCATCTTTAATTACGATGCGAAGATCCTTCAGTTCCCGGCTACAATGGGAGATAACTGGACCAGTAACTTTCATATTTGGGTACCATTTACCATCACCGTGGAGTCTGCTGCCTGGTACGGAGATACCATCGCACTTCGTCAAGACGTAGTATTACACGACACCGTGAAGGGGTGGGGAACCATCATTCTTCCTACTGGCGAGAGCATGGACGCCATCTTGGTTCAAACAACCGGTATCCGAGTAGATTCAGCGTACTTCAATGGTGCGCCTATGAATCCCGTACTCGCGCAACAATTCGGGTTTACACAGAACGATACCATCCGCTTTAACAGAATGGCATTCTACACCAAAGGCCTCAACTATTCGGCATATGAGTATTCGGAGATCGACGGACAACAAGGGACTCCTACGTTCTATAGAACGTCAAACATCAGTGTGGATGAAAGCGCGGCGCTTCCACTCGTTGTTTACCCGAACCCAGCATACGATGTTATCGAATTGATGGGTAATGTAGATGGTGCCGTACAAGTATTGAACCTCAATGGCCAGGTGGTTATTGAGCGAGAATTCGAAGCTACTGAAAGCGCTCGTCTAGACGTTTCAGCATTGCCAAGTGGAGTATACCTACTGCGAGCGGCGAATCAAACTATCAGAATTACAATCGAATAGATTACCGAAAGGTAGATACTTCAGAGAGGTCCTTTCTCTTGATATCCGGAACTTCGGCACCCTCCTCTGGGTAGCCAACCGGAATCAACAGAAAGGGCTTCTCATTTTCAGGTCTTTCGAGAATTTCACTCAAGAAGTTCATCGGACTTGGCGTGTGGGTTAGACTTACCAAACCCGCCTCGTGAATAGCCTGGAGCAGGAAGCCACAGGCGATCCCAACCGACTCTTGAACGTAATAGTTCTTTTTTCTCCCCTCGGGATGATTGTCGTAAACCTTCTTAAAAACAATGATCAACCAAGGGGATTTGGTCAAGAATTCTTTTCTCCAATCCGTTCCAAGTGGGGCCAAGTCATCTAACCATTCTTGAGGAGCCCGAGTTTCGTAAAACGACTTCTCTTCTTCTTCCGCCGCTTCTCTGATTTTCGATTTCAACCCAGCGTCCGAAACTGCGACAAAATGCCATGGCTGTTTGTGAGCCCCTGAAGGCGCAGAGCTCGCAATGCGAATGAGATTTTCTATCACATCTCTCGGAACGGCCTTGTCGCTAATATTCCGAACACTGCGACGGGCATCCATCATCTCATAATGCGCTCGCACGCGTTCACTTATCGTGTTCTCATTCAGCTCTCTTGGCTGATACTTTATGGTCGGAAAATCACTCATGTTCTAAGTTTAGCTATATCCCACAAAACCAAAGATTTGTCAGCATATTTGCCTCCGTTCTCTGTACATTTCTCGTTGTATACCGCAGTCGGATTCGGCAGGTTGAACGGCGGTAAAGTGAGGTTTAATGGCCTCCAATCTCCAGTGTGGATGTCCGTGTTTTTGTCAACCTCCACAAACGAAGTTGTCAAAAGATATTTTACGTTAGATCGCCGTATGTTATCTAATGCGAGCTTGACTTGTGCATGGCTTAGATGAACCAGACAGTCTCGTACAAGCAACAGATCAGCCTCTGGGATGGGATCGATAAGGAGGTCCAAAAATTCGAAGGTAAGGTCTCGACGGTGACCGTAGTTCGAAATGTTTCGATTGATTAAGTCTTTCACAATGTCGCCCCCAACATACGTGGCACCCGCGAGGTTCACTTGGTTCATCCATCCAAAATCGCCACACGGTATATCTACAATTCGCTCGATAGCATACTCTGCAATGACGCTATTGATTATCCGAATCACTTCCTGAGTTTGCTCCATGTTGGAACCTGGTCCCGATACGGATTCATCGTCATTCCAGTCATTTGAATGATAGATTTTCTCGAACCGTTCCACCGTGCTCAACCCTCTATAGGGATCGCCTTTTAGCTTCTTTAGTGACGACTTTAGTTTCTGAAATAGACCAGACATGACCACAAGTTCGTAAAAGGCTTCGGACTATCTATCAATCCCCTGGAATTCTGAGTATCTTTAAATATGTGGTATGACATTCTCCTCATTGCGTATTACGTACTGGTAACCGTTATCGCCATTGGAATTCTGATGGAAAATCGGAATCCGATGAAGACCGCCGGATGGGTACTCGTCATCTATCTCGTGCCGGTGGGAGGGTTGGTCTTTTACCTCATGTTTGGGCAAAATCACCGCAAGCGAAAGCTTTTTTCACGGAAGGGAGTTCGAGATAACATTTGGGTGCGCGAGTGGGAAGATAAGCTCATGAAATCTATTCGCGAGGTTGAGGATGTGGCGAGCAATTTCCTTGAGGAGAAGCTGAAGGTGGTTAAGGTTTTGTACAACAGCGACAAATCCATCATCACTTTTCGAAACAAGCCCACCCTGCTTCGAAATGGAGAAGAGGCGTTCCCTGAGATGCTAAAGTGCATTACTGAGGCAACGCATCATATTCATGTAGAATATTACATTGTAGAAGATGATGAGGTGGGAAGGAAGTTCCGCGACGCATTGATTGACAAGGCGAAGAGAGGTGTAGAGGTCCGGTTTATATATGACGACGTAGGCTCTTCAGGGTTGAAGAAGAGGTTTCTAAAACCCATGCAGGAAGCGGGAATAGAGGTCCGTCCCTTCATGCCGGTTCTCTTCCCAATCTTAACCAGCAGAGCAAATTACCGCGATCACCGTAAAATTTTGATCATCGACGGAAAAGTCGGTTTCCTTGGAGGCATCAACCTTTCATTTAGATACACGAATGATATTGAAAGAGGCCGCCATTGGCGTGATACCCATTTGAAGATTGAGGGAGATGCCGTCAAATCTCTTCAGATGAATTTCTTCCTGATGTGGAAGTTTGTCACCGAACACGATCCAGAAATCAATCCGCATTATTTCCCAGAAACAGATGTTGAGGATGTGAGCTTGATGCAAATCGCAGCATCAGGTCCAGATTCGGATTGGTCCAATATCATGGGTGCCTTTTTCGCGGCCATTAATTCAGCTCGCGAAGAGGTTCTTATCACCACACCTTACCTCATTCCCAACGATGAGATTTTACTTGCCATTCAAACCGCAGCTTTAAGCGGTGTGAAGGTTAAGATTATTTTACCCGCAAAGTCCGACAACCGAGTTGTACAAGCCGCTGTACTGAGTTACGTGAAACAACTCTTATCTGCCGGGGTAGAAGTGTATCTGTACGAGAAAGGTTTCATACACGCCAAAACTATGGTTGTTGATGATCGTCTTTGTACGGTCGGCACGTCAAACATGGACTATCGCTCTTTCGATATCAATTTCGAAATCAATGCAATGATGTATGACCCGGAGGTGACCGAACAATTGCGAAACGATTTCTACACAGACCTAAAGGAATGCAGGCAAATTACCTTGGAGCGTTGGGAGCGTCGGGTGTGGCGGAGACGTATTTCTGAAAGCTTGGCCAGATTGGTTGCTCCGCTGCTCTAAAACCAGAACCCGACGTTCAAATACAATTGCCAATCGTTGCGTTCCGTGCTCTTGTGTGCGGCAACGGAAATTGGACCAATCAATGTATTTAAACCGTATTCGAAGGCAAATCCGCCAATGGCCGTGGCAATGTGATCATCGAAAGGTTGTGTGATGTCCTGCACTACATAGGCGCCATTGATTCCAGCTAGTATGAATTGATTTTTGAATAGCTCATACTGGAAGTCTATGCGCTCCATTACGGAATGGTTTCCAAAGAAGAGCGCTTCCCTGTCTGCACTGTTGTAAGCCAAGGTGAAGGACGAGAAGTGATATCCGTAAAACTTGATGTTGTTGTTGATGTAGTTTTGTCCGTACCCTCCAAAATTTGCCATGTAAGGATACGAAGCAGCTGGTGTAAACATGTTGGCATTGAGATACATCGTGTTCCTCAATGTGAGTTTATCGGATAGGGGGATGTTGTGCTCATAGTTCAAATCGACACACAATGGAAGTTCATCTAGACTTCTGTCTGTGGTAGCATAGGCCATCGCTTCCAGCTCCAAAAATGCTCCACTCGTAGGATAGTTGGAGCGATTCCGATCGTCATATGTGCCCGAGAAGAAGATCTCTAGGTTTTTAAGTGATGCATCCTCGGAATCCAGCACGTTTTCCAATGATGTTACCGGGCTTGATAGTCCAACCTCGTGATAGCCGGCACCCAGCTTAAAGTAGGTCGATCTTTTAACAGATTTCGTGAAATAAGCTCTCGCTCTAAAATCGCTGGTGTTGAGCTGACCTAAGTTCACGTCCAACAGACGTAAGTCGCTTTGATAGTACCAATAGCGGAGGTCCATTCCAAAACCGGGCAGATTACCATAGTCCCATAGATAGGTCGCCGTGAGCCTCGGGTTGCTACTGGCAACTAGATCCAGACTAAAATATGACCCGCTAAAGAGTTGGTTTCTAGAGGTCAGGTTTATCATAGCGGAGGTCTCGAAGTCGCTGTCGTATCGGAGGCCTACACGCGTTTTCACTTGACTTGGTTTCTCGACTACGGTAACTACCAGAACGGTATTCTCGCCTCTTTGAACGGCACGGTAATTCGCCAAGCTGTAAAGTCTCGTGCCGTGTAAGCGCAGCATGGCTTCATCAATTTCATCGAAGGTTACGGTATCTCCAATTTCAAACCCGAGATTACCTCTCAAAATCGATTCTCTGGTATCGTAGATTCCCTTAACCTCCAAGTCATCAATTCGGATTTTAGATGGAGCTAAGTACGGTTCCATTGGCTTGGGTTGTGGACCTCCCAGTTGTTCTCTAATAGCCAGAAGTTTATCCATGTGGAGTCTAGCGGCTTGCCGACCTGATTCTATGATGGCGGCTGCATCATCAAAAGAGGTTACGCCGAAGCCCGTCATATCTGGATGGATAATTAGATCACAAAGGTTCTCCCTATTTTTTGTGGTCATGGCGTTTACATACATGCTCGTTTTCTCCAAAACCTTCAAGAAAGTAGGGTTCGAAAGCGAATCTGCGAAGGTGGTTTGTACGTCAACGCCAATAATGATATCTGCACCAAGATCGGCGATGTGATCCGCAGGGAAGTTGTTTACGGTTCCCCCGTCAATCAAGTATTTATTCCTGTATCGAAATGGATTGAACAACGATGGGATACTCATGCTTGCGCGCATGCTCAAGGGAAGAACACCTTCGCGCATAACCATTTCCTGACCTGTATTTAGATCGGTGGCAATACACACGAAAGGGATAGGGAGGTCCGTGGTGTAATCGAGCTCGTCGTGATAGCCAATTGTGTAATCGCTCAGTAGGTTAATAATCTGTTCCCCAGGGTTCAACCCCGATGGAATTACCAGCCCATGTCTAGTTACGTTGAGGGTGAGAATGTATCGTTCGTCGGTGTTCTTATCGTAGGCCGAAAGATACTTTCGTTCTGGATTCGGGTTCGTAATGAAGGTCCAGTTCGTGTTGGTAACAATGTCCGCAAGATCATTTGGACTATGCCCGATGGCGTACAATCCACCCATGATGGAGCCCATGGAGGTGCCGCCAACCATGTCAACCGGAATCCCTAATGAATCGAGGATTTCAAGTACGCCTATATGAGCGAAGCCTTTGGCCCCACCGCCGCTGAGCACGAGTCCAACTTTTGGGCGATCCTGTGCAGATAGAGATAATCCAGAGATGAGGAATATCCCGAAAACGAATAGTATTCTTCTCAAGGTCATGTATAGTCAGTTTGGAGGCCTCGTGAAGATATTGATTCTTATCGACTAGAACCAGAATCCCAATCGCACATATGTGAAGAGCTCGGAGTGGTTGGTACTTTTGGTAATGAAAAGCTCGAGCGGGCCAATGGCACTGTTGTAGCCGTAAGAGAGACCGTAACCATCGAGTAGGACATCCGACGAGAACAAATCGTTGATTGTAGCTTCTAGTTTTCCAACGTTGGCATGAACGGTAAAAAAGTGGTTGTCGAAAGCTTCGTACCAAAGGTCAGCTCTCAACGTAAGTGCATTTCTACCGAACAATTCCATGTATCTGTACCCGATGAAAGGGAAGATGTGTTGTGTGTAATTCTCGCCCATACTCCCGAGGAATATGGAGTAGGGAAATGGAGCGTCTGGACCCAGCGTTGCGGCGCCAAGGGCTCTCGTTCTTGCTCCCCAGCGGTCGCTAAACTTATACGCCTGATCGTAAGACAGGTGCACTACAGAGGTAGGTTCTAGGTAGGTAGAAAAGTCAACTTGCTCGGAAATCAACTTTATCTCACCCTCTAAGGAAAATCCACTATTGGGTTTATACGTTCTGTTGAATGAATCAAATTCAATGAATCCGAAGTAATTGAGATATGTGGCATTGGACTCTTGAATCTCCGAACGCAAAATAGGTTCACTAATGTCGATATTCTCAAGGCGAACACCACCTCCAATGGTGTATACATCCCAAAGCGTTGAGTGAATAAACACCTCTGTACTAAAATCAGTGTAGGTGTATTCAGTGATGGGATTTCTATCTGCATACACCCTTGAATCGAACTGATGAAAGTCCACTTTCAATCCCAAAGCTGGGATAAATCCTCTTTCAAAAATATAGCTCAATTCACCTCTTGGATTCTCGCTAAGCACGGCATCGAATGAAAATTTCGAGTTTTTGAGGAGTGCGTTCCGGACGGTAAGATTGAAGAGGACGCCAATCTTGAAATCATCGTCGTAATGAACGCCAAGATGAACCTCTTGATTTGAATCTTTTTCATGAAGAATCACTTGTAAATCATGACCTCCAGATGAGTTTCGGTGCAGTCGATAATCGACGTGCTCGTAGAAGTTACTTCCATAAAGCTTTTCAATTCCAGCCCGGAGGTCTTCCGTTTCTGCAGGTGAATTTTCATCAATTCCCAAGGTAGATTTGATGAATCGTTCGGACGTTTCTTCGTTACCTGTGATGTAAATAGAAGAGATGTACAAACTGTCTTTTGGAAAAGGTGGGCGCATAGGAGGGAGAGGCGTTGAAGCGCCAAGAGGCAACAGAATCTCCTTGTACTTCTGGGTCTCTAATGCTCCCAGTAATATGATGGAATCGGTGAACTCGTAGCTCACAATGTTGAACGACTCTAAAGGTGGGTGGATGATGATATCCGCGTATTTCTTCTGCTCCTCGAAGTAGGTCATGTTCGGAAAGCTCCCTACCTGCTCGAGAATGGTGACCATGTCGTTGAGTTCTTCCCTTTGGTAAAGCGTTGCTTGGGCGTCCGAAGCGATGATGAAGTCCATACCTCGATCTTTAAGCAGCTCTATTGGAATGTTGTTTCTCACGCCGCCATCTACGAGAAGGCGACCATTGATTTCGTAAGGTGAAAAGATGGATGGGAAGGCGGAGCTAGCGCGTAGAATGGCAGGCAAATCTCCGTGGTCGAACACAATCATCTCACCCGTTTCGAGGTCGGTTCCCACGCAAGTAAACGGAATCTGAAAATCTGTAAAGAGGGTGTCGTCGTGTACTTCTTGGAAGAGGTAGGAGAGTGTAGAGAGAACATACTGACCAGAATTCAAAGCATCTGGAAGTCCAATTCCGTTGCTGTCGACCGATAAACTGAAGGTATATCGATCTTCACTTTTTCTGTCGAGATACGACCTGTGGTACCTAGGGATGTTGTTGTTAAGTAGAGCTTCCCAATCTACTGTGGCGAGCATTTGCTCGATTTGATCTGGCGAAAAACCGTGGGCGTACATCGCTCCAATAATGGCCCCCATGGAGGTTCCGGTGATGTAATCTGGACGAATTCCGTAGGATTCTAATTCGCGAAGCACGCCGATATGGCACATCGATTTTGCTCCTCCACCGCTGAGTGCAAGGCCGATTTTTGGGCGCTCTTGAGCATGGGAAGTGTATGAGAGCGCGATGAGGAGAAGTATGCCGAGTAGCTTACGCATCAGGATGAAAGTACGACCAAATTTTTTGTGCTTTAGACGTCCCAACTAATTCTTCTAGTTCGGTTTTTGATGCTCCTTCAACGCGCTTGGCGCTTTTGTATTTCTTGAGGAGCTGCTGAATTGTCGCGGGACCTACCCCTGGTATATCTTCAAGCTTACTTTTTACCGCAGCTTTACTCCGCTTTTTGCGGTGGAAAGTGATACCGAATCTATGGGCTTCGTTTCGGGCTTGTTGAATGATTTTTAGTGTTTCAGACCGCTTATCGAGGTAAAGGGGTACCGAATCACCGGGAAAGTATATTTCTTCCAAGCGTTTGGCGATTCCAATGATGGCAATCTTCCCTCTCAGTCCGAGTAATTCGAGGCTTTTGAGGGCCGATCCAAGTTGTCCCTTACCGCCATCAATAATAATTAGTTGAGGTAAGTCTTCGCCTTCTTGCAGCAAGCGACTATATCTGCGATGTATGATTTCTTCCATACTGGCAAAGTCATCGGGGCCTTCAACCGTTTTAATGTTGAAATGGCGATAGTCTTTCTTCGCGGGCTTGCCGTCTTTGAAAACTACACAAGCCGCTACAGGATGTGAACCTTGAATATTGGAGTTGTCGAAACATTCAATATGTCGCGGCTCCTCACTCAAACGCAAGTCAGATTTCATCTGCTGCATGATACGGTTGGTGTGTCGATCGGGATCCACAATTTGAATGTTCTTGAGCCTTTCCGCTCTGTGGTAGCGCGCATTGCGCAAGCTCATATCAATCAACTGCTTCTTGTCACCCCGCTGTGGAATGTGAATTTTCACTTCGGGAATCTCGAGTTCTACTTCATGCGACAAGTAGATGTCTTTTGAGGTGCTGTTGTATCGTTGACGAATTTCTGGGATACTCAGTTCGAGGAGTTCGCTATCCGTTTCTTCCAATTTCTTTTTGAGCTCTACAGTGTGTGCCTGAACGATGGCTCCCTCATTGATCTTGAGGTAGTTTACATAGCCATATTCGGCATCGCTCATTACAGTGAATACATCCACATTCGTAATGGACGGGTTCACAACCGTACTCTTGGCCTGGTACTTCTGGAGCAAATCGATGCGCTCCTTTACACTTTGAGCTAGCTCAAATTGCAGTTCCTCCGCATGTTTCTGCATCTGCTCCTTGAGGTGTCGGATCACGGCCGATATGTTGCCTTTGATTATTTCCCGGGCTGATTCTACATCGGCGTTGTATTCTTCTTCCGACTCTAATCCCTCGCACGGGCCTAAGCAGTTCTTAATGTGGTACTCAAGGCACACTTTGTACTTGCCGGATTCGATGTTTTCACGAGCGAGATTCAGGTTACACGTGCGAAGTTTGTAAAGCTGACGAATCAAGTCGAGAACGGTTCGCATGACGCGAACGGAGGCATACGGACCAAAGTATTCGCTTCCGTCTTTTATGGGGTTGCGGGTCGAGAAGATTCTCGGAAAGCGCTCATTTTTGATGCAAATCCATGGGTACGTCTTGTCGTCCTTAAGGTTGACGTTGTACTTGGGCTGGTATTCTTTGATGAGGTTGTTCTCGAGCAAGAGAGCGTCAAATTCCGTTTCGGTCACAATGGTGCGAACGTCCTTCACTTTTTTCACCAACATGTACGTGCGTGCATTGTCATGTGATTTGGTGAAATAGCTGCTTACTCTCTTTTTGAGATTCTTTGCTTTACCGACGTAAAGAATTTTTCCTTCTGCATCGAGGTGCTGGTAAACACCTGGCTTATTGGGTAGTGTCTTGAGAAGGTTCTGAATGTGTTCAGATTTGGCGCTCATCACTCAAAGATAGGGAAGAGGATGGCTCAAACACTAGGGTTTATGGGGTTTTCGGAAATAAAAAAAGAGAAAACCGAGTGTCCCGGCTTTCTCTAACCCATGAGTCGAATCCGTAGAATTCGTTGCTTAACCGGGTGCAAGATAAAAATTTTTTCTAAGTGTAAATAGTACACTTACTATTTTTTGCATACGTTTGTTCTGCGCGACAGTCCATTAGGATCGTCAAGCGCGCGTTCCTGTGCAAGCGATAGGAGCTGATACCTAGGAAACTTTGCGGAATCTGTCTTTGATTTTCTGAGCCTTTTAAAGACCGAGCCTTTCTTCACCGCGGAGCCAATTGAGGTAGAAGCTCCTTTTTTTATGCGTGGTGAATTTCTATAGCGATGAGCGAGAAATTGTCGTTCGAGTGAACTTCGCACTTCTTGCGGATTTCGGTTACCGCTTCTTTAAGTGGGTTGGAATTGAGGTGAAGAATAAGGTCATCCTCCGTACATCCCTCCAAAATGCCGTCTGAAAGAAGAAGGATATAGTCGCCTTCACGCAAGTCTTCTAACAATGCAATTTCTGGCTCTGCTTTTCTTCTTCCGTCGTTAATGGCCTGCATAATGACGTTCTTGGAGCGGCTGCTTAGCGCTTCTGCCTCGGTCATTTCGCCACTATCCACCATCATTTGAACCAAGCTATGATCCTTCGTTTTAAAAACGATTTCCGAATTGCGGATGTGGTAGAGTCGACTGTCTCCTACCCAATAGGCATAGCCCTTTTCATCATCAATGGGGTGAAATCCAACTAGCGTCGATGCCATTCCCTTGCAGTCAGGAAAATCATCACTGTGCTCTGCAAGCTTCTTCTCGGCATGGTCGATGGCCTCTAAAATCTCACGCTCGCCAGGTGCTTCGTGCATCACTAATCGCTGTCCAACTTCGCGGCTTACAATACCCGAGGCAATCTCGCCATTGCGATGACCACCAACACCGTCGCACACAATAAACGACCTTGCCCCAACACCGTTCACGTGTTCGGGAAAGACACTGTCTTCATTGCTTTTTCTTTTACCGGGATGACTGAGTATGTAATGCACCAGACGCACTATGTTCTAAGTTGTACTTCCTTGAGTCTTCGTTATATAACGCGACAAGTGAAAGCGATTTCCGTATATCATTTAAATCTAGCCCACCATTTTTCAGCATCTTCTTCCGTCCAGGTATGTTTTGACGAAAGTTTCGAGAGACCCTGAAGCATTTCTTTGGCGGATTGAGGTCGTTCATCTGGATCTTTAGCCAACAAACTCTGCACAAAATTGCTGACGTCTTTAGGTACTTCTTTATTCACTTTGTGAAGTGGTTCCGGATCCGTATTCACCACCTGGTACATAATGTCAATTTCAGTCGAATACCGGAATAGAGCCTCTCCCGCCAATAGGTAGTATGCAACTGCGCCCAACGCGTACAGGTCGCTCCGCTTATCGCTTGTGGTTGGAGATTTAATCCGTTCCGGTGCCATGTACAATGGGGTTCCTGTAAGCTGAGTAGTGCGTGTTTGTTCAGCTTCATCAGCCGTCAAGTCTTTCACCAAGCCAAAGTCGAGAACCTTTACCACGTCGTGTTCACCACCTCGTTGTACCAACATGATGTTTTGAGGCTTGATGTCGCGGTGAATAAGGTCGATGCTGTGTGCTTCAGCAATGGAGGCCGTAGCCTGACGAAGTATGTGAAGTACTCTAGCCACCGGCATTTCGCCTTGCATTTGAACTACTTGAGCGAGCGTAAATCCGTTCAGAAGTTCCATCGCATAGTAGAATACGCCTTCGTTCGTTCTGCCGAAGTCATAAATCTCAATGGTATTTGGATGGGTAAGTCGCGAGGCCAATTGTACCTCTCGCTCAAAGCGTTCAATGACTTCAGAGGAAACGTGATCGGCTTTCAATATTTTGATGGCTGTTGGTCGCTTCAGCAGCGCATGATCTGCCAGATAAACTTCGCCAATTCCACCCTCGCCAATTTTTCTCACCAAGGTGTATTGACCTAGTTGCACGGCTTCACCGACTTTGCGTTTCAAACCTAAGAAGCGCAGTGAAGAGTACAGGGAATAAGTAATAACCAAGGCCAAAATCAGAATGAGAACTAGGAAGGTATTATCGATATAAACGAGTGGCGAGAAGGCCTCTTCGTAGTCCACTTCAGTAACAAGACCAAAATTGTACTCGGGGAACCAGTGGTAGGCGCCAATTACGGTTACACCCCGATAATCTCGGTAGGGCTCAGTCACGACGGCCATGGTGGCAACCGAGGTATCTTCTATGCTGGCAAGGGCGAGTGCTACGGGACGCGTAAAGGGTTGACTTCCGCGTGGTCCGTCTGGCTTATAACCCTCCAATAGGTTGCCGCCAGGGTCTCGCAATGACACTTTCAGAGCCGATTTCGGATTGTTTCCTTCGGGAAGAATTCCAATTGTTTGCAGTTGCTCAGCAAATCGGCTTTGTGTGAGCATGAGTCCGTTGCGATTGAACGCATAGGTTTCACCTGTCTTACCTACCTCGGCAATACTAATGATGTCGGAGAAGCCTTCATCTGCATATCGACCCACACCAAAGTACCCGATGAGTTGGGCAGAATCATTGTAAAGTGGATTGCCCGCCCACACGATTGGCCTTTCGTAAATCGATTTTACTCGGGCGTCTTCATAGATTATTTGCGAAGGATCAAACGGAGCACGGAAGGAACCACCGGCCTCCCCGAAAGCAACGAGTTCGCGGAATCCAACTTGATTGAGTCGGTTGCCAATCACGGAGCGCTTGTTTGCGGAGAAGACATATCCATCGGTGTCGAACACATTGTATCCAGCACTTCGGGAATCTTCTAAGAAGGGTCTAAGGATGGCCGTAATCGTGTCTTGCCAAGGCGCGAATTGAAGCTCCTCGATACACAGGGGACAGTTCCCATAGTTGAGAATGTACTCTATTTCATCGCTGAGTTCGGGTGTTCTCGACCAGCTTTTTACAGAATTTCGGTAATCGTTGATCCATATTTCGAGGGCGAGGACGTCCGCCTCCAGAACCGTTTGGAGTTCTTCCGCTCGGATTTCCTCAAGGCTGTTTTTTACTTGGGTATGCGACCAATATCCGAGAACAATGAGAAGGATGAAAGTAATGATAAGCGTAACGCCAAAGCGTGTTCGCGTGCCAAAGAAGCGCTCCAGCCAAATGGATCTTTTCGAAAAGAGTGTATCGGTATGTTTGCCAATTCTACGATTGGATCTTGGTCCTTCCGAGCTCTTGCTTTTAGTCTGAGGTTCATCTTCTCTTTCGTTGGTGAGGAGTGAATCTTCAGAGTGATTGGCGAGGAGTTCCATCACTTCAGCAATGAGCACTTCATCACCGTCGCAAGCTTCGTGAACAAAAGCTGGACGTTTATTTCGGGGAAGCTCAATCGCTTCCTGAAATACTTCTTTTACCTTCTGATATTGTTCTGGTTTCATCATTTCCCTTCAAGGCGTACATTTTTTCGCAGCCATGCTTTAATCATGGTCCACTCAGACTCAATTTTCCGTTTGGAATAGCCGAGTGCATCCGCGACTTCTTGCACCGTCATTCCGGTGAAGAATCTCATTTCGACGATTTTCGCTTGTAGGGGGTCAATTTCTTCTAGGTGGGTAAGTGCCTCATCTATGGCTAGTACGTGTTCACCGACTTCAGGGTCGAGCAGTTTGAACTCTACGTCATCCACATTCACTTTTTTCACATCGCCACCGCGTTTTTTACGTCGCTTTGTCCTGGCATGGTCGACAAGTATTCGACGCATGGCTTGGGCGCTTACAGCCAAAAAGTGGGTTCTTCCTTGCCAGTCAACATCATCCTGACCAATTAATTTCACATAAGCCTCGTGAACGAGACTGGTAGGCTGAAGGGTGTGTCCTTTGTTCTCATACCTCATGTAGTTTCCTGCCATGCTGCGGAGTTCATCGTAAAGCATAGGAAACAGTACATCGGCGGCTTTATCGTCACCGTCTTTTAGGTCTTTAAGAACTTTGGTAAAGTGCTGCGGATTGGCCATAGTAGAGGTAGTCTTGTTTCGAAGATACAAATTGATAGCTCAGAACGGAAGAGCGTCCAAATCCGTATTTCCACCACATAGGATGATTCCTACGCGTTTACCGCGAAACTTCTCTGGATACCGTCTCACCGCCGCCAAGGGCACACCGGCTGATGGCTCTATGATTTGCTTCATTCGCGACCAAGTCCATTTTGTTGCGGCAGCGATTTCATCTTCATTCACGAGTAGGATTTCGGATGTGTACTTTTTGATGACGGGGAAGTTGATAGATCCAAGGCTGGTTCTGAGTCCATCTGCAATTGTGGCGGCCCCGGAAGACGGTATGATCTCGCCGGCTTGCAATGATTCATAGGCGTCTGAAACCAGTTCGGGCTCCGCGGCGATGACTTCAATATTTGGATTGATGGCTTTTGCGGCGAGACAAGTCCCGGCGAGAAGCCCGCCACCACCCACGGCAACTATTATAATATCAAGGTTGGGCACGTCTTCTAGCAGTTCTAGTGCTGCGGTACCTTGACCCCAAATCACATTTTCATTGTTAGATGGGTGGATAAAATGCCCACCTGTTTCAGCCACAATTTCAGCCGCCATTTTTTCGCGAGCTTCCTGTGTAGGTTCACAAAAGGAGATTTGGGCACCGTAGCCAATCATGGCTTCCAGTTTCGATTTAGGCGCATTTCTGGGCACAACCACATGTGCAGGAATACCGAGGCTTTTGGCGGCGAGAGCCACTGCTTGTCCGTGATTTCCTGAGCTGTGGGTTACGAGCCCGAGTTTGCGTGAGCTGTCTGACAACCGCATGGCGGCATGTGTAGCGCCCCTCATTTTGAAGGCGCCCATGCGTTGAAGATGTTCGGCTTTGAAGAAGAACTCGGCGCCAACCTCGTCATTCAGCGAGCTGCTTGTGAGAACTGGGGTTCTGTGCACGTATGGCGAAATGAGGTTGAGCACCTCTTTGTGGAAGGATAGATTTGGATGCATGTAACAAAAATAGCCCCCATATAAATACGGGGGCTATCGAGGGTCAAATAGTGAGCCTTGCGGCTCAACCAACCAAAAACCTAACCTATGAAAAACTACCCTCTACATGATAAGCGACTTCATGTAGGAAAACCCGCACAGGAGGGTGGGAGAGAGGGAGTTAAAGTTTTGTGAAGGGGCTGGAAGCCCTTTTTATTAAGGGCTAAGGAAGAGTTGTTTACAACGAACTCTTAAGGCCTCGTTCCTCGGCAAGGGCGCGATTGCGCAAGAGTGCAGAAGAACTATTGGCTTTCATGATTAAGTTGCAGCTGCGATTAATTTCTGGCGAAGCTTGATCTTATGACTTTCATTCGCCGAATGCGTTGCTGAGGAACGAAGCCTTAATCTTGCTAGTGGTGAAGATTCTTCCTAGTTCATAGTCAGGTCAATGGGAGATTATCTGAAGCTATGGTATGGTCGAAGTGGGTGGATTTGTGCATTGAGAAGTAATCTGCTGACTTTCATTCGCAGAATGCCTTGCTGAGGAACGAAGCCTTAATCTCGCTAGCGGCGAAGATTCTTCCTAGTTCATAGTCAGGTCAATGGGAGATTATCTGAAGCTATGGTATGGTCGAAGTGGTAGGATTTGTTCATTGAGAAGTAATCTGCTGACTTGCATTCGCAGAATGCCTTGCTGAGGAACGAAGCCTTAATCTCGCTAGCGGCGAAGATTCTTCCTAGTTCATAGTCAGGTCAATTGGAGATTATCTGAAGCTATGGTATGGTCGAAGTGGTAGGATTTGTGCATTGAGAAAGAATCTGCTGACTTTCATTCGCAGAATACCTTGCTGAGGAACGAAGCCTTAATCTCGCTAGCGGCGAAGATTCTTCCTAGTTCATAGTCATGTCAATTGGAGACTATTTGGAGCTATGCTATGGTAGAGTTGAAGTGGTAGGATTTGTGCAATGAGAAGGAATCTGCTGTCTTGCATTCGCAGAATGCCTTGCTGAGGAGCGAAGCTTAAATCTCGCCAGCGACGAAGATTCTTGCTTGTTCACAGTAAGATCAATTAGAGTCGATATGAAGGTGTGCGATGGTAGAGTTGAAGTGGTAGGATTTGTGCAATGAGAAGGAATCTGCTGTCTTGCATTCGCAGAATGCCTTGCTGAGGAACGAAGCCTTAATCTTGCCAACGGCGAAGATTCTTGCGAGGTACGAGCTTACCCTTTTCCGCGTAGCGGAATAAAAAAAGAGACCGCCTCTCGACGATCTCCTCCAAAACCTAACGTGCACACTCGCTTTGATGAGGTCCTTTTACAGAGCAAAGCTAGTAGACGTTAACGCACAATTATCGGTGTACTACGAGTACACGAGACTGGAAAAGGATGTCTTTAGAAAACACCTTAACTATATAGGCCGCTTCTTGAAGGTGACGGAAGCGGAAGTGGCGAAGTTCCCCATACGAGCCTTGCTTGCGATCAATTACACGACCGTTCATGTCGTATACGAACATCGCAATCGGCTCGTCATCATTCAAAGGGAGATCCATAGTGAACTCACTTCCAATGCTGGGGTTAGGGTAAAGTTTGAGGGCTTGTACTTGTGCCTCCTCAGTTCCGAGGTCCGCAGGCTTGCGGTCTGGATCCTCATTCGGATTGTCTGGCGTCGTACGAACCGCCGGAGTGGTTTCGTCTGGACCAGGAGTGGTTGGTTGAGCAAGCGCCGGAGCACTTATTAGGAAGGTGGCTATCGCCGCGGTGAGAAGTGGTTTTAGAGCTTTCATGGTGTGAGTTTTTAAGTTCTTGTTGTTTCAGTGTGTGTTGTGTGTTTTTGTTGATTGCGGTTGCTCAACCGCTCTCGTGCCATACTATTGAAAACGGCGTGCCAACGCGAAAACAGGGCGTTTTTGGACGTTTATTAACAAAAAGTGTCCGATTGTGAACAGTTGTTCGTTCGGCTTCGGACACCCGTACCACGCCGATATACCTTACATTTGGCACAGTAACCCCGCTCAACTAGCCTCAAGTGCTTCAAACTTTTAAGCGACTTACAGGAGACACCGCATTGTATGGATTGAGTAGCATCCTTGGACGTGTTCTCAATTTTGTGCTCGTTCCACTTCATACGAGCTATATGACACGGGCGGAGTACGGTGTGAATGCCGACCTCTACAGCATATTAGCCTTTCTCATGGTGCTGCTTACCTATGGCTTTGAGACAGGGTTCTTCAGATTCACAGAGAAGTACAAGGATAAATCCGATCTCGTTTTTGCTACTGCGACCCGCAGTATCCTCGTTTCAACCGCATTCTTCTTAGGTGCCGTTTTTCTTTTCGGTGATTCTATCCTCAAGGCAATGCGCTATGAGGATCATCCCGAGTTTCTCTTCCTGCTCCTGGGGATCATATCTGCAGATGTCATCGCCGCAGTTCCTTTGGCAAAGCTTCGAAGCGACCGCAGAGCAAGGCGATTTGTGCGAAATCGATTAACTGTTATCGCCATTAACATCCTCATGAACTTGTTCTTCTTCATGCTCTTGCCAGAATTGGCGAAAGGCACCGGAAGTACGGCCGAGTGGGCGAAGGGTATGATGGATGTGGATAATCTGGTCGTTTATGTGCTCGCCGCCAACATTATCGCCAACGCCGCTATGCTATTGGATTTAGCACCTATCATTTGGAAGGTTCGCAAGGGGTTTGATTGGCAGATTTGGCGCGAGATGTTCAAGTTTTCATTCCCACTCATGCTGGCCGGCCTTGCAGGAGTTGCGAATGAGATGATCGACCGACAGTTCATCAAGTATCTTCTACCTAAGGATGTTGCGGAAACCCAACTCGGTATTTACTCGGCAATCTATAAGCTCTCTATTGCACTTGTGCTTTTCAATCAAGCATTCCGTTACGCAGCGGAACCACTCTTCTTCTCTGAAGGAGCAAAGGGAACGGATCGAAAGCTTTTCGCACAAATTCTGCGAGCCTTCACCATTGTTATGTGCTTTGGCCTGGTAACTGTCCTCGCTTTTGCCGACCCACTTAAAGAGCTCTTTATTCGCGATGATTCGTTCTGGGTAGGGATGGATGTTCTCCCAATCCTGCTACTCGCCAACGTGATTCTGGGTCTTCACACAAATATCTCCATCTGGTACAAGCTGGCCGACCGCACCTCCTTCGGTATGGTCATCACGGGGATTGGTCTCGTATTCACCATCGGATTAAACGTGTATTTGATACCGAAGATTGGAATCATGGGTGCGGCCTGGGCAACACTTGCTAGTTACTCGGCTATGGCGGCTTCTTCGTACTTGTTCGGACAGAAGTATTACCCTATTCCATATCCGATTGGAACCATCCTGCTTTACCTTTTTATTTCATCGGTATTGGGCTATCTTGCCTTCGAATACGCCAGACCAGACTTTCTCGTTCAATTGGGCTGCATTTTAGCCTTTGTGGCAACCGTAGCATTTAACGAACGCAAGCTGATACAACTGGTAAGCGAACGCATTAGAAAAAGATGATGAAGGTAAAGTTGATTAATAAGTCACACCACGCCACACCTCAATATGCCACCCCGCTTTCTGCTGGGCTCGACCTTCGAGCTAATCTCGAATCTCCGATTGACCTCAACCCAGGTAGCCATACGTTGGTAAAAACTGGTCTGTTCATGGAGCTTCCGGCAGGATACGAGGCTCAGGTTCGTCCGCGCAGTGGATTAGCCTTCAAACATGGAATTACCGTATTAAACAGCCCGGGGACAATCGATGCAGATTACCGCGGCGAGATAGGCGTGCTCCTCATCAATCATGGAAGCAATCCCTTTAGAATTGAAGATGGAGAGCGCATCGCTCAGCTTGTTATCGCAAAGCATGAGCAAGTTACTTGGGAAGAAGTTCCCGCATTAGAAGAATCCGACCGCGGAAGTGGTGGATTTGGATCAACCGGAAAATCATAAGCTTAACCCGTTTACTCATGAAGATTATTGTACCAATGGCCGGTAGAGGTAGCCGCCTCAGACCTCATACGCTCACAGTACCAAAACCACTCATTCCCATCGCTGGTAAACCAATCGTTCAACGATTAGTGGAGGATATCGTGAAAGTTGCCGGACAGAAAGTTGAAGAAATTGCCTTTGTTATTGGCGATTTCGGCAAGGAAACGGAAGATCATCTCATCAGCGTTGCCGAATCTCTCGGTGCCAAAGGGTCAATCTACCATCAAGATGAACCATTGGGAACCGCACACGCCATTCTGTGCGCAAAGCCATCTATCACTGGTCCGTGTGTTGTAGCCTTTGCCGACACACTATTCCGTGCTGACTTTACGCTCGACACTTCTAACGACGGAGTGATCTGGGTGAAACGCGTAGAAGATCCGAGTGCTTTTGGTGTAGTGAATATGGATGATGAAGGCACAATCACAGAATTTGTAGAAAAGCCTACTGAATTTGTGTCTGATCTTGCCATCATCGGGATCTACTTCTTCAAAGATGGAGATAACCTCCGCGATGAGCTTCAGTATTTGATTGATAACAACATTACCGATAAAGGCGAGTATCAGATTACAGATGCGCTCGACAATATGAAGAACAAAGGGCTCAAGTTCAAGCCCGGCAAGGTGGATGAATGGATGGATTGCGGTAACAAAGACGTTACAGTAGACACCAACAACCGCATTCTCACTTTCTTGAAAGATGAGGAGAACCTAGTTTCCGATGATGTGGTTCTTGAGAACTCCAAAATCATTGAGCCATGCTACATTGGTAAAGGTGTGGTTTTGCGCAATTCTACTGTTGGTCCGCACGTTAGCGTGGGGAACGGAACCGTTATTGAGAATTCGAACATTAACACGACCATCATTCAAGAAGACAGCGTGGTGTCGAACATGAACTTGGAGAATTCCATGATTGGTAACAAGGCTGTTCTCGACGGTAATTTCAAATCAATCTCACTCGGCGATTACTGCCGTTTGGAATCTTAATTATTTGAAGCTAAGCTCAGTATTCATATTGATTTTCGCGCTCAGCGGCGTTATCGCACCTGCTCAGGAAGATACGCTCGAGGTGCGCATCCCAGATGCCGAGCTTTCTGCCGAAACGCAGTACCGATTTGCGCAGGCCTTCTTCGAAGCTCAGAGACTCAAGTCTATCGGAAATGAAGAGGAGGCTTTTAGCGCATTTATGAAGTGTGCCGAAATCAACCCGAACCATCCCACTGTGAACTTCGAGCTTGGCAACTATTACCTCAATGAAGGGAATACAGCCAAGGCAAAGGAGTATTTGAATAAAGCCTTGGCAGTCGACGACAGTAATGTTTGGGTGGCACGTTCGCTTTGGGAAGTTTCAAAACGAGAGTTTGATAAATCAGCAGAAGCAGAAGCCCTTCGAAGGTTGATGCGACTAGACGAAGCCAATCCCGAATACATCTGGGAAATGGCGATGGTGCATTTAGAAATGGGAGAGCCCGATTCGGCCATCGCAAAGATGGATCGCCTCGAAGTTCTGTTGGGACCAAACACGGCGCTTACCGATCAAAAGATTCGCATTTATTTGGACGAAGGAGATTATGCATCAGCCGAAACCTTGCTCAAGGAGGCGATTCAAAAGTTTCCGAATCAGTCTGAATACAGGGGTCGACTTGCCGAGTTTTACAAGCAACTGGGACGCAAGGATGAGGCCATCCAAGTTTTTCAAGAGATTCTCGAAATCAACCCGAATGACCCTAGAGCTCACATGCAAGTGGCCGAGATGTTGTTCACTCAAAACAAAGTGGATAGCGCTCAGTACCACCTGCGTAAGGCCATTGGTAGTAAAGACTTGGGGATAGATCCAAAAGTGGGCGTCATGGGAGTGTTCATGCAGCTCGCAGATTCGCGCCCAAGTGTACTCCCATTTGCATTCGAAATGCTCGACACCATTATTTCTGTTCACCCGCACGACCCCAAGGCCTATGTGCTAAAAGCAGACTTCTCCATTAGGGCGAATAGGCCGATGGAGAGTAGGAATCTGTGGCGGAAAGCGACCCGGCTTCCGGGAGGAGATAAGTGGGTTGTGTGGCAAGAGATATTGAAAACCGATGCCCAATTAGCGTGGTGGGACTCTTTGCAAGTGGATGCTGAAAACGTTTTAGAGCTATATCCAAATCAACCAGGAGGATATTTCTTCCTGGCAATTTCACACTTAGAACGTCAGCAATACGATGAGGCCATTGCCGCTTTAGAAGACGGCGAGCTATACGCCATGGGCAGTCCAGAATTGCATCAGCAGTTCATTATGGAGTTGGCAAGGGCACATCACTTGGCTGGAAATTATGATGAAAGCGACGACTACTTTAAGCAGCTCGTCGACCGAAATCAGTACGATGCCTTGGCCCGTAACAATTGGGCATACTATTTGGCATTGAGAGAAGAGAAGCTGGTCTTTGCCATGAATTTGATAGATCAAGCCATAGAACTTCGTCCGCATGAAGCCAACTTCTGGGACACTAAGGCTTGGATTTACTATCGCATGAAGAATGACGAACGCGCCTTCGAAGCCATTGAGAAAGCAATCGAATATGGCGGGAGCTCTTCGCCAGACATCATGGAGCATAGAGGTGATATTTTATCCGCTTTAGGAAGAATGGATGAGGCCCGATCAGCTTGGAATAGAGCCATCCAGTTGGGTGGTAATGCCGATCGAATTAGACAAAAGTTAGATGCGCTACAGTAAGCACATATCCGTAATTGCACTCCTGTTTTTGGTTGCCGCTTGTGGACCAAAAGAGTTGCTCTTCGACGTATCCACAGATTCGGTTGAAGAGAAAGACTTCTTTTCAGCCATGCGAACAAGCCTCGATTCTGCCAACGTGGTGGAGTTTGTAGGTTCGGCCAATTACGATTCTCCAGACCAAGAGGTTTCCTTCGGATACACCATTCGCATAGCAAGGGATAGCGTGATTTGGATGGACATTACAGATCCGTATGTTGGGTTGAAGCTAGCGCGAGCTGTGATTTATCCTGATAGCGCAGTGATGTACAATCGATTTGAAAAGTCATGGATGGCTGGAGGAGCAGAGGTTGTGAAAGAGGCCTTTGGGGTTAGTTTGAATTTCTACCACCTTCAAGCTGTTCTTTTGGGTGAACCGATGTTTATTCCAGAGAAGAGTGATGATATATCCTTATCGGTAGAGCCGGGGATAGTATTGGTAGACGCGATTGGTGATCCGGCAGACTCACTGTTTCAGTATACATCACCCGTGTATCAGTATAAATATGGCTATGTGCGCGGTCTACCTCTTACGAGACAGTCTATTAATGACAGTCTAAGAAGTGTCGATATCAATTATACCTATTTAGAAACGGATACCGGTATTCCGTATGACGTGATGTTAATGCTGAACTGGGATGGCAAAATATCAATCCAATTCAACCACAGAGATGTGTTGAGAGATGTAGATTTGTACATTCCTTTTAGCGTACCAGATGGATATGAGCGCATTCGCTAAGTACATTTCACTCGTCTTTATGGCATTGCTTCTGAGCTTGTCGGCCGTTGGTCAGCAAACGAAGAAGGAAGAGCTTCGCAGCCGAAAGATTCAGCTGCAAGATGAGATCGAATTGGCGAATAAGATTCTCGAAGAAGCACGTCAGAATCGCCAGGCGACGGTGACTTCACTACAAACCATCAATCAAAAACTCAGAATTCGAGAAGAGCTCCTCCGTACCATTGACCGTGAAATTGAGCTTATTGAAGAAGAGATAGAAGAACAAGAGGATCACATTCAATCCTTGAGAAATGAGATTGACACACTCAAGGCTGAGTATGCTGAGATGATCCGTCAGGCCTACAAGTCGAAATCGGAAACAGGTCGACTGATGTTCGTTCTTTCAAGCCAGAACTTTGCACAAGCGGTACGCCGGGTTCAGTATCTCCGACAGTACAGTTCATATCGTCGACAACAGGTAGCGGCTATTGAGGAGAGACAAGCGGAGTTAGAGCATGAAATAGATATGCTCAGCCGACAGAAGGAAGAAAAGGAGGGACTTCGCGTACAAAAGGAATCAGAGCGCAATTCCATTCTGGCCGAAAGGCAGGAGCAACAGCGCGCCATTGTTGAGCTTCAGGAAACGGAAGGGTCGCTCGAATCTCAAATCTCCTCTAAGCAGGCAGAGGCCAACCGTTTGGAAGAAGAGATTCAGAAAATTATCGCCGAAGAAATTCGAAAGGAAAGAGCACGAGCACAGCGAAAGGCATTGGAAGATAGGGCGCTCTCGGCTGGCTTGGTAAAGGGGACAGACTTCAACGATAGAACCAGCAACTCAAGATTGGAGACCCTCATTGCCGAAGCACGGGCAAGGGCAACGACGCCAACACCAGAGCCAGAGCCGGCAACGTCTTCTTTTGCTATGACACCTGACGTGGCGAGGTTAGCTCGAAACTTTGAGGCGAATAAGGGTAACTTACCTTGGCCGGTAGAAAGAGGAATTATCGTTGGTCGATTCGGACGTCAGCCGCACCCAGCGAATCCTACCATTAAAATCAACAACCCACACATTGAGATTGGAACGCAGGCGGGTTCTGAAGCCCGTGCAGCTTTTGACGGAGTGGTCATCCGCGTGATTAGAATTCCAGGCTCGCCGTTCACGGTCATTGTACAACATGGTAATTACTACACCCACTACGGCAACCTAAGTGAGGTGTATGTGAAGGAAGGGGAGCAGATTACTGCACGTCAAAATCTAGGTAGGATTTATACAGATCCAGTTGACAGTCAAACTGTTTTGCAGTTCGGTCTTTGGCAGAATGATCAGCTTGAGGATCCATTACCTTGGCTGTCTCGTTAAAAAACTAACTGACTTTTATTGACACAACATTCTGTGGTTTGGGATATATTTAGGCCAAACCAGAATGAAACATGAGACATCTTGTGAAGACAATTGCCCTTTTAGGGGTGATGTTGCTTACCCATCGCGGAGCTGCCCAGCTCGTTAGTAGTCAAAGTATTTCCTATTCACCTCAGCCTGTACTCGAATGTAATTCGACCGGTGCATTAGTGGGTGTTCAAAAGAATTGTACCAACATCGCTTTAAATGGAACAGGGGCTTCAATAGGAGCGGATACGACCACCATTGTGTTAGATTATACTTTGGGGCCGATTTGTTTAGGAGCCATAGCGAATGTGACTGAATCAGTTTCAGTAGGTCAGATTCCCTCAACATGCACTACAATTGAAGTCATTTGTAACCTGAATGGCACGCTAGACGATATCTCTTATTATCCAATTACGGTTGGTGCTTGCTGCCAAGTCACGGCCGATTTCAATATCATCCCTTCTAATACGATTTGTATTGGAGATACGGTTCAGTTTGAAAATGCCTCTGCTTCTGCAACGGGCTTCCGATGGTATGAAGGGAGTACATTGGTTTCAACATCGGTTGACCACATGGGACTCTTCTCTCAGCCAGGACAATTTCAAATTAGTCTAGTTGCCTATGATACGGCATGTTCAGATTCCATAACGAAAACCATTACCATGGTAGATCCGTCGGTTGATTTGGGTGCGGATACCGCCGTTTGCTTGTCTGCCGGATACATGCTTAGCGCGGGAGCCAATCGCGATAGTGTAATGTGGTCTACCGGAGAAACAACAAATACGATTGTTGTGAATCAACCTGGGACATACCAAGTAACTACGTATACCAACAAGTGTATGGGTGTGGACTCAATCGTTATTTCGGGGTTGACAGAGCCCGAGGTTCAATTGGGTGCTGATACGGCCATTTGTGTTGGAGATACGCTTTACCTCGATGTGACACAATCGGGTTCTGCCACCTACTTGTGGAACGATGGTTCAACCTCCGCTACTTACGCGGTAGGAGGTCCAGGTCAATATTACGTTATGGTCACTAGCGGCGATGGTTGTATGGCAGCCGACACTATTGAAGTAACTCTCGACTCTTGCTTTGCGAGTTTGATCGAGAACGAAATTTCACTTTCGATTTATCCCAACCCAACGTCGGGAAGTATTCAAATCAAATCGGAATCATTTGATTCAGGAACGACGCTTGAGGTGCTGTCAGTTTCGGGACAGCGCGTGACATTACGCGAGCTGGAAACCGGTGTGGAAGTCCAAACGGTTGACTTGAGCGAGCTCAATTCTGGAGTTTACATGATTCGAATTTCGAATGAGCTCGGGGCTACGACTCGAAGGATCATTATAGAATAAGGGGGAAATACAAAGGCCGCCCATCTCTCGATAGGCGGCCTCCTCCTCAACTCAACACTTGGACGTCTTAGAAGACAAATCCTAGTGTTAAACTTGCAGCCTGATAGTCAGGTGTATTGTAACGCTCTTGGAAGAGTTGGTTCAGGTCGTACTTCGCGGTAACGCGGAAGGCTCCCCAACCAATCTGTCCCATAAGTCCATATCTCCATTGGTTAGATAGGAAGTGATCGTCGATATCTTCCTCAATCTTATCTCCGTTGAAATCGCGGTAAACGGTTTCGCGTTCAGAAGAAAGACGCACACCGCCGTATCCACCTACGCCAACGTTGAATCCCTTCCCGATACCCTTGCCACTGAAGTCAAGTGAGAACATTACTGGGATGTCCATGTAAACGATATCGAATTCGGTTTCATTGATGGTTACGTCAGTTCGTGGTTCGAATACCACTGCTGGCTCACCGCCGTTGTCGTACTTGATTAGAGACTCTTTAGTCTCGAAGTTGTGCCATGAGAAGTTCAATCCGTACTGGAAGAATACAGGGCTTGTTGATCCGAGGCGAACTTTATGTCCAAACTCTAGGTCGTACGTCCATGAGTCGAAGAAGTCAACTTCAGCATCGCCACCCGCGAGTTCCATATTAGAATTATACAAGGTGTTCCAACCGAAGTGGAATCCGAAAATGCCTTCGCTCTTCTTGTAGCCCTTGTCTTCGTCTACAATGATATCTTCTTTCACGCGATCTTGAATACGCACACCGTTTTCGTCGATGATGATGGTTTGGTTACCGTTACGGATTTCGGTTCGCTCGCGGTTTTCTTCCATTTCTTCGGCTCCTCTTTCCCATTGTTCGGCCCAGCTTTCCCACTGCTCCTCTTGGGCTTCGGCGCGATCCTCGTAGGCTTCGCCCCACTCTTCCATCATTTCGCCGAGTACTTCTACTTTCTCTTCGAATTCTTCTTCCGCGATTTCAGCTTCTTCTTCAGCTTGCTCTTCGGTGATTTCACCGGCTTCTTTACGCGCTTCGATGTCGGCCATCTTTGCAGAAAATTCTGCGCTCGCTTCAGCCATTCCTTGCGAGAATTTTGACATCATACCGTTGATGTCTACATCACCAAGTTGGGTGAGGTCTTCGGAGAGGATGATGATTTCTGAACCGTTAACGTTCACACGCACGGTGTCTTGTGCGAGTCCAGAAATGCTGAATCCTACCAGGGCAAATAGTGTTAGAATCAGATTTTTCATGAGTTCTTGTTTTTGTTGATTTAGTTATTGTTCTGTTGTTGAATTGTCGGTGTCTGGTGTGAATTTTTGGATGATCGGGCTGAGGTTGATGCTCACTTCCGGCCATCTGATGTTTTCTTTGCTTGGAGCTTCAAGGGATTTCCCTTGGATTAGATTGTCGAACTGCTGTTCTGCGTAATCGCCGAGTGCAACCTTCTCCGTTTCCGTATCTGCTTGTGCTAAATCTTCCTGCGCGGGCTCTGCCTTCTTGAGGTATCTATACGGATCAATTTTCACTTCGACCCCAATTTTTGGCGAGGCATCTTGTGCTTGGCGATCCAAGTTTTCAACCACGTCGCCGCTACTTGTTTCCGTATTCATTGCAAGGGTGCGGTTCTCTTCTTGAGATTCATTTTGACGACCTTGAGCAATGCGTTCCGTTGGACGAGAGGTCTCTCTGCGTGGGGAGCTTGATGGCTGGACCTTGTCCGCATCATCAGCAATACTGTTCACTCCTGGAGTTTCCTCTTGCAAATCCTCAAATTGAGGTGTGTCGATTACCGCATCGGGAGTAGTATTAGGGTTGTCCTCCGGCTTTTCGATAGTGATGCCATTGTCTGGCAAGCCTCCATCATTCTGGTAGTTATCGTACAACCAGCTTGAAACGGCGAATACAAGAGTGATTGATGCTGCAACGCCGATAAACCAACCACGTCGACCCGCTTTGTGATCGTCGAGACGCGGCTCCATCTTAGACCACAGGTCGGCGCTAGGCTCAACCTTCGCGTTGGCGAGGTGGGTCTTAAAGTGTTCGTCTATTGGATTCTTTTCGCTCATGGCTTGTACAGATATTTTGCTTCCGTAACGCGCTCTTGTAATTGTTTTCTAGCTCGGCTCAATTGTGATCTGCTCGTTTTTTCGTCAATCTCGAGCATCTCTGCAATTTCTTTATGTCCGTAACCCTCGATGGCGAACAGGTTAAATACTGTTCTGTACCCGACGGGTAGTTCTTCTATGAGTTGAAGAAGTGCGGCTGTGGTTTCTTTCGATTCCATCGGAGCGTGATTTGGCTCCGGCCAATCTTCTTCTTCGCTTTCTACGAAGAGGTTTTTGCGGTATCTGAGGTGATTTAAACTTTCGTTCACCATGATGCGTCGCATCCACCCTTCGAAAGACCCATCTCCGCTGAAGTCATCAATCTTATTGAAGATTTTGATGAAACCGTTCATAAGAACTTCTTCGGCCTCTTCAACACTCTTCACATACCGCACACACACCGCTAGCATCGTACTTGCGAAGCGATCATAGAGCTCGTGTTGTGCTTTTCTGTCGTAATCACGACAGCGCTCTATCAGTTGGTCGGTTGTTGAGTTGAGTCGGAAGAGTTTCACTTTCGTTGGGTCTTCAATTATATAGACACCCTATTTTTTGGAAACGTTGCACGGGGGGTGAATTTTTTTTGAAAAAGATTGAAATGAGGTGTGCAGAAGGTAAAGTTAGGGAAGGTGGGGTAAAGTGTTTTGAGAATAGAGGGTAGCTTCGAAATGCTTGATACATTGGTCATACTGAGTTGCGGAGGAATGGCAGGGGGCCTCCAACCTCCTCCCCGAGGATAAGTTACGAACTCCGCAATTCAACCTCCGATTCTCACCCACCTTTAACTCAAAATCGCCCCGGATAAATTTTTATCCGTTAGTAAACGTTTACCGTCCGGTTAGCCGATTTGTGAATCGTAACTTAATGATGGGGAAGCGGGAGCTGCCCCCGGGGGCCTGACGCCCACCCCCATTAAAGCCCCCCCTCCTTCAACACCGCCTCCTTCAACACCGCCTCCCAATTTCTCGTAAATCTTTCATTCCTTTCTTTTACTCCTCATCCTTGCTCCTCTCACTTTCTAACACTCTCATAATCCATCATTCGCGAATCCCCCGTACCTTTGAAGTATGAGTAAAAAGAAAAAGAATAGACGAGCAAGGGGCTCGTCTGGTCGGGCGGCCGGCCTTGGCGATATCCGCCAGAAAACATTGACCCTCTTCGAGAGAAATGCCAATCAAAGCTTCAACTACAAGCAAATCGCCTCACGCCTCGGACTAGTTCCTTCACAAGTGCGCGAGAATCTCGAGGCTCTTCTAAAGGAGATGGCCAATCGCGGTGATCTCATCGAAATCGGAAGAGGGAAATACAAACTCAAGTTTCATGCGAACCACGTTGAGGGTGTTGTAGATATGACCTCCTCGGGTAACGCTTACATAGTAAATGATAAAACCGAAGAGGATGTCTTGGTAAAAGCCGGCAACCTCAATCATGCATTGCACGGAGACACCGTTCGTGTATTGCTCTACGCCCGCACTAGAAATAAACGCCTCGAAGGTGAGGTAACGGAAGTTCTAGAACGGAAACGGACCGAGTTCGTAGGTACAGTTGAGATGAGTAAGGCGTACGCTTTTGTTGTTCCCGACAGTATCAAAATGCAGGTAGACCTCTACATTCCAAAGGAGAAGTTGAACGGCGCAAAGCACGGTCAGAAGGTAATAGCGAAATTGAGCGACTGGCCAGAGCGCGCAAGTTCTCCGTTTGGCGAAATCACTAAGATTCTAGGTGAGCCCGGTGACCACAACGTGGAGATTCACGCCATCCTAGCAGAATACGGATTGCCATACGAGTTCCCGCCTGAAGTGGAGGCTGAAGCCGAGCGCATCCCCATGGAGATTCCGGAGTCGGAAATTGCGAAGCGACGTGACATGCGTAAGGTGACGACCTTTACCATCGATCCGGTTGATGCAAAAGATTTTGATGATGCCCTTTCACTCGAGAAACTAGAGAACGGCCGATGGTCTGTGGGTATTCACATCGCCGATGTGAGCCATTTTGTGAAGCCGGGGTCTGCGCTTGATGAAGAAGCAATTGAACGAGCAACTAGTGTTTACCTGGTAGACCGTGTCGTGCCAATGCTTCCAGAAAAGCTGTCCAACGGCGTTTGTTCCCTTCGTCCAAATGAAGACAAACTCACCTTTAGTGCCGTTTTTGAAATGGATGAGCACGGAAAGGTGTACAAAAAGTGGTTCGGAAGAACAACCATTCACTCCGATCATCGATTTGCCTATGAAGATGCACAAGCCATTATAGAAGGTGGTGACGGTCCCCTTAAGGATGAGATTCTCCTTCTTGATTCCATTGCAAAACAGCTGCGAAGAGATCGCATGAAGGCCGGTGCAATTAGCTTCGATAAGAGAGAGGTTAAATTTCATCTCGACGAACAGAGTAGTCCAACTGGCGTCTACTTTAAAGAGTCGAAGGATGCCAATAAGCTCATTGAAGAGTTCATGCTTCTCGCCAATCGCGAGGTGGCGACCTTTGTTGGTAAGGGCAAAGATGGTGGCGACAGTGGGCGCACCATGGTGTATCGTGTGCACGACGATCCGGATCCAACAAAACTTCTCGAATTATCCAACTTCGTGAAGCAGTTTGGTTATAGCATTAGTACACGCGGACGTAAAGCGATATCAAACTCGCTAAATAAGATGCTTTCTGAAGTGAAGGGCTCTGGCGAGGCAAATATGATTGAAACGCTTACCGTTCGTTCTATGGCCAAGGCGATTTATACCACACAAAATGTTGGTCACTACGGACTTGCCTTCGATTTCTACACACACTTTACTTCCCCCATCAGAAGATATCCCGATGTAATTGTCCATAGAATTCTTCAGGATTATCTGGATAAAAAGAGTTCCGCAAATGCGGATGCAATCGAGGAGCTTTGTGAGCATTCGACCGAACGCGAGAAGATGGCAGCCTCTGCCGAACGCGAGTCTATAAAGTACATGCAAGCTAAGTACCTCGAGAAGTTTGTAGGTGAGGAGTTTGCTGGTGTGATTACCGGTGTTACCGATTGGGGTGTGTTCGTAGAGTTGAATGAAAACTACTGCGAAGGCATGATTCGAATTCGTGATTTTAGGGATGACTACTATATCTACGACGAAAAAAATCACCAAATTATAGGTGAATCTTCGGGAAGAATATACCAACTTGGTGACCCAATGAGAATCCGCGTTAAGCACGTAGATCTTGAGAAGAAGCAAATAGATTTCACCCCACTTCGCTCAGGAAGTAGCGAAGCCTAACCATCCGCATGGTAGAAGTAATAATTGCAGCGGCAATTCTGGGAGTTACCCTCTCTTTCATGGTAGGACCTGTCTTTCTCCTACTCTTGGAAATAGCCATGAATAAAGGAGCGAAGCGTGCCTTGGCATTTGATGCTGGAGTAATCTTCGCCGATGTTCTGTTTATCATCGCTATTCTTTACAGCAGCTCCTTCTTGAAGAATATCACCAACATGGCTTGGGTTTACGGTATTGGAGGCGTGGTGATTATTGCGTACGGATTCTACAATGTTCGTGTAGCCAAAAAGAAGAAACACCACCTTGAGGAAGAAGACGAACTTCCCGAAGGCAAGACGATGAGCTTGGGGCTCTACGCGGTGAAGGGTTTCTTTATGAACTTTCTGAACGTAGGTGTTCTAGCCTACTGGCTCGCTACAGTTGTGGTGATGCGCGCCTCGGTAGATAATGACGAGCGATTGATGAAGATTTACTTTATCGTGACTGTAGCTACCTACGCACTCGTGGATGTGGCAAAGATTTTCTCAGCTCGTAAGCTTCAACAACGCCTAACAGATGCTGTTCTCATTAAAATCGAACGCATAGTAGGCTTTATTTTAATTGCCTTTGGGGCTTTAATGATTACCCGAGGCATTCTTCAACACCTCGGGTATTCACTAGAAGAGTTTTTGGGAATCGCTTAGTCGTTCACCGATTCGCCGCGTTGTTCTTCGTCAGACTCGTTCGATTCACTCTCTGGAGTCCACATTTCATTTTCAATATTGATATCGGCCACCCTGCGCGTAGGATTGATCGCAATTGCCTTAATATCATTGATGTTGAAGTTTACCTGCAAGTCATACGTAGGATGCGTCCACGGCCATGCCTGCTCAGGTAGGTACTTGTCGTCATCTTTGTGATTCTGCATCATAACCAATGGAATGGTGTAGAATACCACATTTCCGTCGTTGAAGAGAATCGCAACATCAACCGGCATTGGCATTTCTCCAATTCGTTCAAGCTGAATGTGGGTAGAACCTTGCCCCATAGCCTCCACCTTGGCAATACCATAGTCGATTGACTTTGTTTGGTCAACCCAGTAGTACAAATACCAATCTAGCACCATTCCACTTTCGCGTTCCATCACACGAATGAAGTCTTCCGGTTTCGGATGCTTAAACTTCCAAGTGTCGAAGTAAGTCATCATTCCTCTCCAGAAGGCGTCTTCGCCTACAACTGGACGAAGTTGGTTGAGGAAGATCGAGCCTAGGTAGTACGAAGAAATGCTATAGGCAAAGTTGTGGTTGAAATGATCCGCAGGTGTGCTCATTGGCTCACGGCGGTCAGATGCTTGGTAGCGTGCATAGACGTTGTAAGTACCCGCATGTGGGTCGTCCTCCCTGTCGAGCAATGACTTCATGCACTCATCTTCTGCGAATGTCGTAAAGCCTTCGTCCATCCAAGGATAACGCTGCTCATCTGTTCCAAGCATTCCGTAGTACCAGTTGTGTGTTGCTTCGTGAACGAAGAGCCCTAGGAATCCTTCAAACTCATCTCCACCACCTACAACAAAAGTGCACATGGGGTACTCCATGCCACCGTCGCCCGCCTGGATAACCGAGAACTGTGGATATTGATATTCTCCAAAGTGCTCCTTCATAAACGCGAAGTATTTAGGCGCCATCTCTTGGAGTTTTTTCCAGTTCTCCACATTCGCCGTTTCTTCCTTGTAAAAGAAGTGGATAGGCATACCAGAGTTGGATTGCACTACCTCATGCACAAAGTCCGGGTCTGCAGCCCAGGCAAAGTCATGAACGTTTTCAGCCGCAAACTTGTAGGTGATTTTGTTGGTGCGTTTTTCGGGAACATCGGCGTAACCGTGACCAACATCATTGGGGTTAGTAAGCACGCCAGTTCCGCCAACCACGTAGCTTTTGTCGATGGTTATATTCACCACAAAGTTTCCGAACTCTCCGTAGAATTCTCTTCCTACATATGGGTCTGGGTGCCATCCGTTTTCGTCATACATAGCCATTTTAGGATACCATTGACTCATGCTATATGCCACGTCTTCTCCATTATCTCTACCAGATCGACGAATTTGTACTGGAACCTGACTGTTGAATTTCATGCGAAATACAGAAGCATCACCAGGAGCAATGGGACGAGCCAATTTCACCTTCATAATCGTTTGGGTGACGCTGAATTCAACCGCCATGCCGTCCTGTTCAAGCAAGTACACTTCGTGGTAGCCCACTTCGTTTCCATTGAGCTTAGAAATACGGTCTTTAACACGTCCATCCGGATCTGAAATGTTGCGCGAGCGAACATCCATCATACTCTCTGGCTGGAAAGCGTTGAAGTACAAATGGTAAAACGCTTCAGTAAGCGTATCTGGACTGTTGTTTGTGAATGTGAGCCACTGCTCTCCGGCAAAGGTGTGGTCTTCAACATTCATGTCAATATCCATGCGATACTCCACATGGTTTTGCCAGTAATTAGCTTGGGCAAAAGCTCCAAGACTAAGACTGATTGCAGCTAGAATTGCTGAGAATCTATTCATTGATGTGAAATTATAGTTCGTTGAAAGAGAAAGTCTTGTCAAGTCGCACACCCTTCTCAGTGTGCTTAACCGTGCAACACTCATTAATCGAGTCGTGTTCCAAGAAGAGAACGAACTCCTCGTCTGCAGCTAAGTTCAAAAACTTTGCCTTTTCGTCTAAAGTGAGTAGCGGACGAGTATCGTAGCCCATCACATACGGCAGTGGTATGTGTCCGACGGATGGAAGAAGGTCTGCCATGAAAACGATCTTCTTCCCTTTGTATTGAATGATTGGAATCATTTGGGCATCGGTATGTCCGTTCACCACAAATACATCAAACCCAAGCGGTGTGGCTGAAGTGAAATCGTTTCCTACATCGATAAAATTGAGCTGACCAGATTCCTGAAGCGGAAGGATGTTCTCTGACAGGAAAGATGCCTTTTCGCGGGCATTCGGTTCGGTTGCCCATTTCCAATGTTTGTCGTTCGACCAAAACTTTGCATTTGGAAATGCAGGGATGAAACCGGTTCGGTCCTTATTCCATTCTATTGAGCCTCCCACATGGTCGAAGTGAAGGTGGGTGAGAAACACGTCAGTAATATCGTTTCTGTGAAACCCAAGTTTGGCAAGGTTGCCATCCAGGCTATCGTCACCGTGTAAGTAGTAAAATGAAAAGAACTTATCGTCTTGCTTGTTTCCAATTCCCGTGTCAATCAGGATGAGTCGATCCCCATCTTCGATGAGCATGCTTCGCATAGCCCAATTACACATGTTGTTAGAGTCGGCCGGATTTGTTCTTTGCCAGAGCGACTTAGGAACTACGCCAAACATGGCGCCGCCGTCAAGCTTAAAGTAACCCGTGTTAAGCGGATAGATTTTCATCAAAATTGCGTTTGGAGCGAAGATAATCAATAAGATGTAGGGGAATTACTCACAATTTGTTGGTAATCTTTCACGTACCTTTGTCGAACCACCACGATCTAGCTTTTCTCTCATACAGACCCGACACTGATGGCTGAATTAAAGGCAGTTGTTGTAGACGATCACGAGGTAATGCTTCTAGGCCTCATTCAATTCTTAAAGGAAGCAGGATTTGACGAGGTGATAACCACGGCAGAGCCAAAAGAAGCGTTTCAGTTGGTTCGCACCCATCAACCCGATTTGTGTTTGATAGATGTTGAGATGCCCGAAAAAGACGGTTTTCAGGTGGTAGAGGCAATCAAACAAACCAAAACTCCAACTAAGATTATCATCTACAGTATGCACAATGCGCCCGAAGTGGTAAGCCGCATGCTCCATATTGGTGTAGATGGATTCATCGCCAAATCTTCTGGTTTTGAAGAGGTAATGAAAGGAATCCGAAAGGTGATGATAGGCGGCGAGTATGTTGATGTAGCCACAAAAGAAAGGTTGAAAGAAGTGAACGAACTCAAGTCTGGTGTCCACTTGCTAACCGATCGTGAATTCAATATTCTAAAGAGACTCGTTGCCGGAAATAGTTATTCTGAAGTAGCCGACGAGTTCGGAATCGGACAAAAGACCGTGGGCACCTACCGCTCGAGAATCATGAACAAGCTCGGGGTTTCTTCTAAAAGAGAGCTCATCGACTTCGCTCGCACTATGGGGCTGCTTTAGGCCTTGTGCGGGAAAACTGACTCGTTCAGAATCGATTAAAGAACTTTATTGCTAGCAGCACAAGCGACGCGAGATACTTTTGCGCTGAATTTGTGTGTATAATTTATGGCTCAGCCTCCGAACCTCTCAATTATCGGAGGCTTTGCTGTTTTTACGGGCCTGGTAGTCGGTGCTCGACATAGGATATGCAATCTGTGCAATCACACCGTCGTCGTCATTTCTGTTCTCTACCGAAACATGTGCGTCGTACTTCGTCAATAATTTGGTCACAATACCAAGCGCCACGCCCATTCCAACTTCGCCACTAGCACCCTTCTGCTTCTCCGGTATTCCGTCTGTCATGTCGTTGGGTAGACCGATGCCATTATCCAATATTTCTATGACCAAAAAGGCTTTCGTTATGTAGGTTCTCAAAGAAACGGTCTGGCCGTTATGCGAGAATTTGATGGCGTTACCCAGGCAAATACTAACGGCTCGAACAAGCTCATCTGAGTGCTTCACTTTAAGAATGACATTGGAGGACACGTCCAGCTTTATACGCTTTAACAAGGCGTATTCACGAACTTCATTCATCGCGGAATCAATCACGCTTTCTATGTCCATATAAATATGGTCATCATTGTAAAGCGCATTCGAAAGTCGATCAGATAGGCTTTGCTTGAAGTTCAGAATCATGCCTTCCGCGTTTTCGATAAGCTCTCCCTTTTTAGATTCCTCAGCCCTCTTGGCAAAAGAAAGTGTGTTTAAGAGCATCTGCATTCCACCCTTAAAATCGTGGTGAATGAGCTGTATAATGGATTTGAAATGTAAATCTTCTCGGTTGTGTTTGATGGGTTTCCATCCAGAGTTCAAGCTCAAGCGTTGCAATTTTCGACTTTTTGCAAGTCGTTGTTGCTGGCGAACAAGAAGCAGGATGATGATGGAAAGCCCGACGATGATCCCGTAAATGGTAAACGGCGAAAGCAGGGACGACTTTCGGAAGTATTCAATGTACTCCATCGAATTGTTGGATGGCGAGTAGGCTAAAATCACCCGAGAAGGATTTCGTTGAATCAGCTCTAAGCTCGAGAGCTCTTCCCATTCCTTGCGGTTAGAATTCCAAGCAAAGAAGTTGTTGAAGCCCGCAATGTCGATCTTATTGAATTCGGAAATCGCCAGCACAGAATCGGAAGGATTCTCGCCCCCAAGCATTTGAGTGTTTACTCGGAATTTTGAGGGGAACGTGAGTTGTAAAACTCCTAGCGTGGTGGAAATAATCCGCGTGTTAGGGCCGGTCTTTAGGGAAGGCTGAAACAGACCTCCATTCACTTCAACCTTCGAATCCGCAAACACGGGATAGAGGTAGAGTGGCTTTTCTTCTAGAATGGACGATACAGCAAAGGCCGAATCTTGAAGAAAGATGCCTTCGTTTGACAAGGCGAAGAAGCACCCATTTTGAAACCCAACTTCACTGAAGTACTCATTACTCTTGGCATCGTTGTAAACCACTCTTTTCAGTGTGTCATTTTCCAAATAGAACAATCCATCTCCATAACTGGCAATGAGGTAGCCATCGCCCATTTTCGAAACGGATCGGGTTTGAGGAACGGGGTAAGAAAACGTGACGTTGAATTCTGTATCCGTGAAGACCAACGTATCGGGTTTCGATACCCAGTACCCGGTCGGTTCGTTGGATTCTTGAAGCCTCTGAAAACGATAGACAATTCCAGGTGAGTCATTAACAAAGACAGTGTCTATCGCAACAGTACCATTGCTCTTGGCATGAATCCTTAGGATGTCTGCTTTGTCTCTGCCAACAATCATCGTGCTGTCAGATTCAACGATGATATTGGTCGTTCTTGCGTGAATTAGCCTCTTTGGAATCCCCTCCTCAAAGGGAAGCTCAGGAAAGAAGAACTCGAATGTTTCGCGATCGACCTCTGTGCAATTCTCTTGATCGATATAGGCAGAGAAGATGAGATCCATATTGTTGAATCGGAATGTGCTCGAGCCGACGTATCGACTGTAGAACATTCCATTTTGCGAGACTTGTAATCCTGGTCGACCCGCCCAGTTGACAATGTAGAGCTGACCTTCAAGTTCAAGGAGGCCGTCCACAATGGGGTCAACGGTAGGGGGTGTCCAGAGTTCGCTAGCACCGTTCGGCTCCAGTAGACTAAGTCCGCGAGAAGAAGAAATGGCGAAGACCTTGTTACGCAACCTGAGGATTCTTGAAACGTCTAAGAATTTGAATGCGGCGACATCTGACTCTTGAAGGGTGTCGTGAAGAACTTGAATATCGTCGAATGTGCGGAGCGCAATCACATCGTCGAATCTGGAAAGCTGAGCCTCTGGTGAGGCGGTTTCGGTCTGGCAGACGAGGAGCTTGCCTTCTTCAGAGAAATAAAGAAACGAAATTCGGTCATCGTCCAGAATGTAGACGTGCTTACCCACGTGTTCTATCTCAATTTCATCAGTATTGACCTTGAAATCAATTTGATAGTATGTGTCCGTTGAATAATTGTAGACAAAACAATTCTCGGCATTGTCGAGTGGAACGCACAGAAAGAGGTTGGTATCGATTTGATGGATATGAGAGACGGCACCCTGTAGCTCGTTGGTGTCGTTCTGGTAAGTCATGAAGGTTTTTTCGGACTCAAGATCATTCCAAACTTGCCAATGCCTGCCGTGATCGATAATCTTCCACTTGGTGATGATGTCGCCATTTCGATTTCGAAGATCCTTTACGTATCCTCCAACGAAATACCATTTGTTGTGCAGTTTTGTGAGTCCGCGAACGATGATTTGTCCATATCCGCTGTTGATCTCGGTCCAGCGCTGTCCGTCCGTGCTCGTTAGCACCTGGCTAGGCAGAAGCAAGAAGAAGGTATCGTTGTGCTCTTGGATATCTACAATCAGATTTGAGCCGATGTTTTGTCCATCAATCCAATGCCAATTGTACTCGAAGAGCCAATCGGTAGCCTTGTTCTCTTGCGCGGTTAAGCGAGGAGACAGGAATGTGGAAATGCAGATGAGAAGAAGGACGTACAGTTTCATAATCTCTCGGCAAAAGTAGCACAATGCAACCAAGGAGCTGAATGTGGATAGGCATGAAAAAAGTAGAGGCCGTTCCAAGCGGAACGACCTCTACAAACCTAACCTATAAAAACTACCCTCACTTAGATAAGCGATACCAGCGCAGAGAGTCCGCACGGTATTTTCAAACTTTTTTTGAAACATGCATGAATGCTGGGGTGGAGCGCAAAAAAAATCCCGCCAGAGCAGTTGCTCGGACGGGAATTGATATGTGTTGAGACGTGTCTTAGATAAACAAGTGAACGTCTTTACCTTCTTGTTTTTCGATAACCATTTCTTGAAGGCGCTTGCGAAGCTTTTCGCGTTTGCCTCGGCTCAGGAAGCTGATGGAGAAGCGGTGTGTTCTAATTCCAGTTTGCTGTAGAATGTTTAGAACGAGATAGCTTCTCAGGTTTTTCTTTTCGATGGTAAATCGAACGAGGTTACCGCGGTTCACGAGAACTTTTTCGTCGAGCCATCTTCCAAGCGCTAGTCCATTGCTGATTTCCAACACTTCGCCTGATTCGTTAAATCGGAAGATTGGTTTTCCGAAGAGTGTATAAACGAGAGCTACGAGGATGATATTCACGGCGAACAGATATCCCCAGAACAATTCGTTCACCGTACCACTAATTCTAGCTAGGATGAAATCCATGATAGAAATAAGGAGGAGTGCACTGAGCACAATCCAGAAGTGGCGACGAATATTAGTGTTGTTGATCTTCATTGAAGCGCTTTATTTATCGATTTTGGTGTGAATTCTCCTACAAGGTACGGCAAACATGTACATCAAACACGATGCCGACATTGTCATTTTGTTAATAACTAACGTAGAAAGTTGCCGAAAGGTTTGCGTGAGGGAACGTTTTTTTGGCAAGGCTAAAGGCTAAAGGCTAAAGGCTAAAGGCTAAAGGCTAAAGGCTAAAGGCTAAAGGCTAAAGGCTAAAGGCTAAAGGCTGAAGGCTGTTACCTATCTTCGCGATATGGAAATCGACCTCTACTCAGACGAACGGTTTATGCGTGAGGCGCTAAAGGAAGCGGTGAAGGCATTTGACATGGATGAAGTTCCCGTTGGGGCAGTGGTGGTGAGCAACAATAGGATCATTGCAAGGGCTCACAACCTCACGGAAAGGCTTCAGGATGTAACGGCTCATGCCGAAATGCAGGCCATCACAGCGGCGGCTAACCACCTTGGTGCAAAGTACCTTACCGATTGCACGTTGTTCGTTACACTTGAACCATGCTCCATGTGCGCGGGAGCACTTTTTTGGTCGCAGGTTGGAAGAGTCGTCTACGGCGCGAGTGATCCCAAACGTGGATTCCTCCAACAAGGCGGTAAGCTCCACCCAAAAACGGAAATCAAAACCGGTGTAGAGGCAGAGTCGTGCTCAGATTTATTGGTGGAGTTTTTTAGGAGGAAGAGGTGAATACCTTCCTCAAGAAATACCAACGCCCAGCATCTCTGCCGGGCGTTTTTCTTTCCTAAGCGTGGTGGTCGCACTACTGCGGTGGAAATACAGAGTGTACCATTACAGCTGTATCATTTGGCTGTCCGAGACCCACGATTGAGACAGACGCAGAGGACGTCGCCGAAATTACCGTGTTGCTGTTGCTATTATCAAAGTTCACAAACAAACGTTGAAGCCCATTCACAACATCACTGCCAGATTCCTGACTTGATGCAGAGTTTGGCCAAAGTGCATTGTAGATGAACTGTGTTTTGCCTGCTGGAATCGTATACGATTTGGATTCACCCTTGGAGCTTACCACAGTAATTGATCCCTGAAGGACTGGGTAACCACTTGCATTAGGGTTATCCAAAGTCTGGATAGGCTCTTGGGCGCCCGTTTCCATGTTAACAATGTATGTGTTGCCACTAATTGTAGAGGCGAGGATGTACAGTGCTTTTAAAGTTGCCATAGCAAATTGATTTTGAATCTTTTCAGATTAGGTTGTTGGTTGGCATCTCATCGATAAATTTTAAAAGAGATGCATGAGTAGTTTCATAGGTGGGTGGTCACCCCCAAACTGACCGCGACGTAAGTTTTTGGTTTTTAGGTCTCTCGAATGATGGATAGTTCAATTTACCGCCGCTCAACCTCTTCCACAATACGTAGAAACACGTAATTATGTGGGGGAAAACCGCCGCATATTTCACACACGCACCCCTCCTGAACGGAACCCGCGCAATCGTCCTTCTGCAAACTCCCCACACACCAGCTTTTTCATACCTTCGCAGCGCAAAATCACAACTATGTATCGGACGCATAACTGTGGCGAATTACGCGCCGCGAATATTGGTGAAGAAGTTACCTTGGCCGGATGGGCTCAACGCCGCCGCGATCTTGGCGGAATGTCATTTATCGACCTCCGAGATCGCTACGGAATTACCCAACTCGCCTTTAACGACGGTATCGATGCCTCTCTCCTCGAGAAGGCCCGCAAAGTGAACCGCGAGTTCGTGATTCAAGCAAGTGGGAAAGTGGTGGAACGCGAAAGCAAAAACGCCAACAACCCTACCGGTGAAGTAGAAGTTATCGTGACAGAACTCAAGGTTCTAAACGCCGCGAAAACGCCTCCTTTCACTATCGAAAATGAAACCGATGGCGGCGAAGAACTTCGCATGAAGTACCGCTATCTCGATATCCGCCGTAACCCGGTTCGCGATAACCTCATGCTACGCCACCGCGTAAGCATGGAAGTGCGCAAGTATCTTTCCGATGCCGGGTTCATCGATGTGGAAACTCCGTACCTCATCAAATCAACCCCCGAAGGTGCCCGCGATTTTGTTGTGCCTAGCCGTATGAATCCAAACGAATTCTACGCTCTGCCGCAATCGCCACAGACCTTTAAGCAACTTCTCATGGTTGCTGGAATGGATCGCTACTATCAAATCGTTCGTTGCTTCCGCGATGAAGACCTACGTGCCGATCGACAGCCCGAGTTTACGCAGATCGACTGCGAAATGGCTTTCGTAGAGCAGGAGGACATCATCAATATGTTCGAAGGCCTCGTAAAGTATATCCTCAAAGAGGTGCGCGGTGTTGAAATCAACGAAGTTCCGCGCATGAGCTGGCACGAAGCCATGGAGCGCTACGGAAACGATAAGCCAGATATCCGCTTCGGCATGGAACTCCTCAACATGAACGAACTCGTAAAGGATTCAGGATTCAAGGTGTTCGATGATGCCGAATTGGTTGTGGGGATTAAGGTTGATGGCGCTGCCGGTTGGACGCGCAAGCAACTTGACGCTCTCACCAAGTGGGTTCAACGTCCGCAAATTGGAATGGGCGGAGTAATCTGGGCTAAATATGCCGAAGACGGTGCTCGCTCTTCTTCAGTAAATAAGTTCTTCGATGAAGAAGCTCAAGCTAAGTGGGCCGAGGCCTTCGGTGCTGTGCCTGGCGACCTGATGCTAGTTCTTGCTGGCGACGAGACAAAGACCAGAAAGGCGATGAGCGAGCTTCGTCTACACATGGGCGAGCAACTCGGGCTCAGAAATCCAGATGTATACGCTCCACTTTGGGTTACCGATTTCCCACTTCTTGAATGGGATGAGGATACACAGCGCTACCACGCTATGCACCACCCGTTCACTTCTCCGAAGCCAGAGGATATCGACAAGATGGAAACGGCTCCAGGAGAAGTTCGCGCCAACGCCTACGATATGGTGTTGAACGGAAACGAGATTGGTGGTGGATCGATTCGTATCCACGATCGCGACCTCCAAAAGCGCATGTTCACGCTTCTTGGATTTTCTGATGAAGAAGCTCAAGCGCAATTTGGCTTCCTTATGAATGCCTTCGAATACGGTGCTCCTCCTCACGGCGGAATCGCTTTCGGATTCGATAGATTGGTTGCCCTTATTGGTGGAGACGAAACTATCCGTGATTACATCGCGTTCCCAAAAAACAATGCAGGACGCGACGTGATGATTGATGCTCCAGCGACGATTTCGGCTGAACAGCTCGAGGAATTGTATCTTGGTTTGAAACCACTCGACGAATAAATGACCACTCGTCCCGACAACTGGCTGGGAAGGTTTCTGGTCTGGCGGATAAAACACATCCCTCAGCGCCAGTTCATCATCATGCTCAGTATTGTCGTGGGTTTGATCACCGGTTTCGTTGCGGTCATCCTCAAGAACTCAACGCACTTTCTTCAAGAATTGGTGTCAGGCGAGCGCTTGAGAGACTACCATCAAGTCTACTATTTCCTATTCCCAATCATCGGTATTCTTATTACCGTATTGATTAAGCGTGCCTTTTCTGGCCCGGTAGGTGAGGGGATTCCAAGTACGCTTTATGCCATTTCGCGTCGGAATGGAATTCTGAAACCATACCGAATGTACGCCTCCCTGATTACCTCGGCTTTCACCGTTGGTCTGGGTGGTTCAGTCGGTTTGGAGGGCCCCACCGTGAGTACAGGTTCAGCTATCGGCTCCAACCTGGGGCGCTTAATGCACCTCACCTATAAGCAAAGAATTCTGCTGATTTCCTGTGCCACAGCAGGAGCCATCGCATCCATCTTTAATGCGCCCATTGCGGCCATCATTTTTACCATTGAGATCTTCAGTCTTGATCTGACCCTTGCTTCACTTGTGCCGTTGCTCTTAGCATCGGTTTCTGGAGCGGTAACGAGTATTTTCCTTCAGGGTGATAGTAAAATTGAAGTCTTCTCTGCCGACGTTGTCGCCGCTTTCGATGTCGCACATATCCCCGCTTATGTTGGTGTGGCGGTCGTGTGTTCGATGATTTCAATCTACTTCAAGCGCGCCTTTTTCTTGACGGAGAGGATGTTCAACAAGCTGAAGAGTTCTTACCTGAAAGTACTTGTTGGAGGTACGGTCTTAGGATTGCTGATTTTCTTGATTCCACCTCTATATGGTGAAGGTTACGGAACCATTAACCACTTGCTCGAAGGAAATCTGGAGAACGTATTATCGCGAAGCTTCCTCTGGAGCGGAGATGAGAGTTTTCCCGTACTGCTCGGACTTCTGGCCGGGCTGTTTCTATTTAAAGTAATAGCAGCCTCCTTAACTATGAACGCAGGTGGTGTCGGTGGCATTTTCGCACCAACACTCTTTATGGGAGCGGCAGTCGGCTTGTTCTTCGCCAAAGTGGTGAACTACACCGGTCTCGCGAAGCTTCCTGAAAGCAACTTTGTGTTGGTTGCCATGGCTGGCCTAATGGCTGGAGTCCTACACTCACCGCTCACTGCCATCTTTATGATTGCGGAAATCACTGGAGGGTACGACTTATTTCTGCCGTTGATGCTGGTCTCCGCAACCGCATACCTTGTAACTAGGGGTATCGATCCACACAGCATCTATACCGAGCAGCTTGCTCGCCGCGGGGACTTGATTACCCACAATAAGGACCGAACTATTTTGACCTTAATGAAAACGGAACAAGTAATTGAAACCGATTTCATTGAGACAAACCCAGACATGAAACTTCGCGACCTAGTGAAGGTGTTCACCAAATCGCGAAGAAACCTATTCCCAGTCCTCGAAGACGGCGTTTTAGTAGGGGTGATGACGCTTGACGATTTCAAGGCCATGCTCTTCGACAAAACCCTATACGACAAGGTGTTTGTCCGCGACTTAATGACCAATCCCCCGGCCATAGTCGATAAGGAAGAAACCATGGAAGCCGTCATGCACAAGTTCCAGACCACTGGAGCATGGAACTTGCCTGTAGTTCATCAAGGTAAATACCGCGGTTTCATTTCAAAATCGAAACTGTTCTCGGCGTATAGGAGGAAGTTGTTGGAGGTGTCGGATTAATCTCCCGGTGGTCGATTAAGGCTTCCCTTCGGTAAGCAAGTCAGCCTCCGGCTGAAAGGGCTTCGCCAAGGGCGTTCCGCCAAGGTGGCGTTGACCTGGACGGCTAAGCGTTTAGTCGCTGTGAAATGTCCTCTCTATTCAATCTTTCTTGTGAAGTACCCAAGTCTGTTTATGGCCGAAAGTACTATCCTAAACGCGTGTCGCTAATCTTGACTTTAAGCTGGACAGCGTAATGTTTAGATGTTCAGAACAGTTCTCTTTGTATATGAGTCTCACAGTCAATCAATAGCTGAACGAACGGATAAAGGGACAATTGTTCAGCAGGAACCAAAGAGCAAAGTGATACCGAAGTTGCTGGGGGGCTTAACCGACCTCATGGGAGGTTCTTTCCTCGCTGAAAGCCGAGGACTTAGTTTGTCGTCCTCGACAAGCTCTTGAACGAATGAAGTGAGTTCCTTAGCCATAACTCCTTCTTTATCAAATGTAAAGACCCGCATGAACAAAAAGCTTTTGTAAGTAGATGGCTCCTGCCACGTCCATACTTTCCGTATATTGCCCATCCTTGTGAAATTTCGAACAACTGACATCCTTTTGTGTTTGAGTTTCGTATAGGAGAGAGAAACCCGCTTTAAACTGCTACGAATGAAGAATTTGCGCTTTGCACTATTTGGTGTGTTGAGCGTAGCTTTTGGGACCACCTTCGCACAAGTTGGTCCACCGCGCTACGTGGAAGAAATGGCCGATCCCTCGGTGAATTTCTATGATGTCCAACAGAGCTTTGAAGAACATTGGGATGGTAAGGAAGTAGAACGCAGCCAAGGCTGGAAACAGTTCAAGCGCTGGGAGGCGTTTATGGAGCCTCGCGTCTATCCGACCGGAGAACGCCCAAATCCTACCATATTATATGATGAGGCGATGAAAGCCGGAGGAGCATCCGTGAACCTCGGCAATTGGTCTCACATTGGTCCGTACGATGGAAACGCACTCAACGGTATTGGCCGTGTAAACTGCGTGACCTTCCATCCGGAAAATAACGACATTATGTTCATCGGCGCACCTGCCGGTGGTATTTGGAAGACTACGGATGGTGGACTTACTTGGTCAACCAACACGGATCTACTTCCAAACTTGGGTGTTTCAGATATTGCTATCGACCCGCATAACCCGGATACCATGTACATTGCTACGGGTGACCGTGACGCGGCAGACACCTACAGTATCGGTTTGATGAAATCTACCGACGGTGGCGCATCTTGGCAAACTACCGGTTTGAGCTATTCATTGAACCAAAGCCGTCGCATCGGTGGTATCTATATCAACCCAAAGAATACGCAAGAAATCGTTGTAGCCACACGCGTGGGTATCCAGCGTTCAGTGGATGGTGGTGCCACATTCAGCCAAGTACAAGGTGGTAGTTGGCAGATGTTGACCTTCGTTCCTACGGCTACAGACACACTCTTTGCCGGCTCCAACAGCGGTGGTAATATCGTTCGTTCGGTTGATGCCGGTGCTACGTGGAGCGCTTTGAGCAGCGGTCTTCCAACGGGTGGTGTTACCCGCGTTGAGGTAGCCACAACGGCTGACGACCCGAATTACGTATACGCACTATTTTCAGCTTCAAATAACGGTCTTGGCGGCATTTACCGCTCTACCGATGGAGGTAATACTTGGACTCAACAGTTTAGTGGAGCCACGCAAAACTTGCTTCACTGGAGCTCAAACCCAGGTGGTAATGTGAGCGGAGGATCTACTGGCGGGCAAGGTTGGTATGACTTGGCCATTGCCGTTTCTCCCGTTAACAAGAACGCTGTTTATGTTGGTGGTGTGAACGTTTGGCGATCGCTAAACGGCGGTACTAGCTGGTCACTCAGCGCACACTGGTTCGGTGGCGGTGGTGCAGCGTTTGCTCACGCCGATCAGCACTGGTTTGAGTTTGAGCCAGGAACGAACAACCTTTACGTTGGAAACGACGGCGGGGTGTATCGCACATCAAACGGTACGAATTATACCGAGTTGAGTGATGGTCTACACATCACCCAGTACTACAAGATTGATGTTTCTCAAGCCGACGAAAACCTCACTATTGGTGGTGCTCAGGATAACGGTACACACTTGAACGACGTTCCTAGCTGGGATCGTGTAAAGGGTGGCGATGGTATGGACAATGCCATAGCCAACAACAACCCGAATGTCATGTATGCTGCTTCGCAGTACGGTAACTTCGACAAGTCGACCAACCGCGGGCAAAGCTTTAATGCTTCCTTCAACCTACCACCAAATGGTCAAGGTCAGTGGGTGACACCATTCGTAATCGATCCGAGTAACGACAACATTCTGTACGCTGGCTACGACCAACTGTGGAAGTCTACCAACGCTGGTCTTTCATTCTCTCAGACGAGTGGATCAATTGCGGGGAATACTTCAGGTATCGACGTGATTGCCGTTTCAAAGAGTAATGGTCAGGTTATTTATGTTGCCATTAATGATGATGTGTATCGTTCTAGCAACGGTGGTTCAACTTGGACCAACATCTCAAACAACATTTCAAATTCTCGTTCCGTAACCGATATCGCTATCTCAGATGTTGATCCTAATCACATCTGGATTACAAAGTCGGGGTACGATTCAAACCACAAGGTTTACGAATCACTTGACGGTGGTTCTACTTGGTCGAATATTTCATCTGGACTTCCAAACTTACCGGCTAACACCATTATCTATCAAGATGGATCGAATGGTGCTATTTACGTGGGTATGGACATTGGTGTTTATTACCGCGACCTTTCATCAAATGGATGGGTTGCATTCATGAACGGCATTCCAAATACCATTGTGAACGACCTAGAGATACACTACGCCACAGGTGTGATTCGCGCTGGTACTTATGGACGTGGTGTTTGGGAAAGCCCGTTGGCAAACACCTTCCTTGGTAAGCCTCAGGCTGATTTCCGTTCGGCTCCAGGTGCAGTATGTACAACAGCTGACACCGTTGAGTTGGTAGATATGAGTACATACGCGCCTACCATTTGGGACTGGCAAATCTATCCAAGCACGTTTACGTTCGTTGGAGGCACCAATGCCCAAAGCCAGCATCCAAAAGTGCTCTTTACAGCGAATGGTCAGTATACAGTGCAGCTAATTGCTTCTAACCGATTTGGCTCCGATACACTAATCAAAGTAGCTGAAATTGGTGTCGGAGGTTATGCACTTCCTTTCGCTGAAGATTTTGCAATCGGTCTGCCTGAAGATTGGGAGGTTGTAAATGCCGACAACAGCAACACTTGGTCGCACACTAGCGCAAGTAACGGTGGATCAGGTAGCATGTACATGGATTTCTATTCCTACAACGGCAGCGGTGAAGAAGATGAACTCATCCTTCCTCCGCTAGACTTCACAGGAAAGCAGAACGTCCAGTTGACTTATGACATGGCGTATCGTCAGTACTCTGCAGGCAGCTCGGATAGTCTTAAGATCTATGTGAGCACCGATTGTGGTTCAACATGGACTTTGGTAGATGCAAGAGGTGAAAATGGAACACAAAACTTCGCTACGGGAACTCCGTTGACAAGTGCTTTCACACCTTCAAATGCTTCAGATTGGAGAAACGACATGCTCAGCCTTTCTGCATACGATGGTATGGATGAGGTTCGCATCAAGTTTGTTTCTGTGAACGCTTACGGAAATAACTTGTACCTCGACAATATCAACATCAATGGCGCTGCAGGAGCTGCTCCGGTTGCTGACTTCTTTGCAAATTCAACCGCCTGCGAAGGCAGCATGGTAACGTTCTACAACTTGGCTGGCTCGAACGGTCAAAACTACAGTTGGACGTTCCAAGGCGGAACGCCTTCAACGAGTACGGCAGCCAATCCTACGGTTACTTATAATACGGCAGGTACGTACAATGTGTCGCTCGTTGTAAGCAACGGAATTGGGTCTGACTCGATTTACAAGAGCTCGTTCATCGCTATTCAAACCACGGTTACTCCATCTGTAACAATCACTGCAAATAGTACGGCGGTTTGTGCAGGTGAAGACGTTGAATTTTACGCTTCAACCATGAATGGCGGTTCTAACGGATTAGTAGAGTGGTTCGTGAACGGACAGCAACGTCCGCAAGTGGGAGATACCATTACTTTGGCGAGCCTTTCTAACAACGATACGGTTGTGGCTGTATTGAGTTCTTCTGAAGCTTGTGTTTCTACAAATGCAGCTAGTTCAAACTCAATTTTGATGACTATCAACCCGCTTCCAACAGTGAACGCAGGTAGCTACACAACGCAGTGTGTGGATGGAAGCGCGTTTGCACTTACCGGCTCTCCTTCTGGTGGAACGTACTCGGGTAGAGGTGTTTCAGGAACGAACTTCGATCCAGCTGATGCGGGTCCTGGTACACATACTATCACATACGAGTACACGGATGCCAATGGCTGTACAAACACGGCTACCACGACTATTTTGGTCGAATCTAAGCCGAATGTATTCCTATCTGCCAAAACGTATTGCGAAAGCGACCCGGCTGAAGGCGCTGGTGGAGGCTTCCCAACTGGAGGTACTTACTCTGTGAATGGCAGTCCGGCTTCAAATATCGATCCTTCGGCATTAGGCGTGGGCAAGCACTACCTGGAGTATTCGTACTCTAATGGAGTTTGTACTACGGTTAAAGGAGATACGATTGTTGTATTGGCCGCTCCAACGAATCCTACTATCACGGTAGAGTGGGGTAAGCTTACATGCAACCAAGTTGGATATCAATATCAATGGTTGGATGCGAGCGGAACGCCAATCCCGGGTGAGACGGATAGAATCTTCTATCCACAAACACCGGGTGACTATGCTGTTCGTGTCAGAGCTGGTTCATCGTGTGATGAGACTTCAGGTTTCGTAAACATTCAGAACATCAGTGTAGAAGAGCACGTTGCAGGTCAGATTAACCTCCGCGCATATCCGAACCCAACAAGCGATGATTTCGCCCTCTACTTTACCTTGGAAGACACACGTGAAGTGTCGGTGGAATTGGTCGATGTTGCGGGTAAGGTGATCGACGTTCAGAACTTAGGCACTGTGAATGGCGATGTGGTTGTACCGTTCAACCTCAAATCTTTCGCTAAGGGAGTTTACTTCGTGAAACTCACAGTAGGAGATGTAACGATTACCAACAGAGTGGTTCGTCAGTAAGACGTCATTCTTTCCAAATGTGAAACCCCAGGTCGAGAGGCCTGGGGTTTTTGTTTTTGTTAAGAAGGATGATCAAACCATCTCCTTCAGATAAGGATCTTTTTCGGTCACGTCGAACTTGTTGATCTTGGGTTGAAGTATCCAAACTCCAATGAAAAAGAACCAGTTTAAGAAGAACTCACCAACGACTTCTCCTGCGGATACTCTTCTGCCTACTTCAATCGAACGAATAGCTCTAGCAGTTTCCAAATACGTCCACAATTGTCCAATGGAGAGCACTAAAGAAATAGGTGCGAGCAAAATCCATGTTCCCAGAAACTTGAAGACGAAACTTGGGGGTAGCTCTTCGCCTTGTATGCTGTTCGATTCCACTTCTGTAACAAATTCGGATAATTCTCTAAAGAATCCTGGCATCCAAAGGAACACCAATATTGCGAGGAGGAATGGAGCCCAGAGAGCAACTCGGAACAGTCCTTTAGGATACTTGTACGCCTCTTTCAGTGTTTTGCTGGCATAGTCGACAACTTTCTGTCGCCAATAGATTAAAACCGCGCTAAAGAGTATTGGAATGATGAAGTAGGGCATGACATCTGCGTAGACGCCAAAGATTTGTTGAAACTTCTGTTCGTCTGGGGTTCCAGGTTCGATTTGCTGTACGGCGGCGAATATCTTGCCGAGCATGAAGACCACCACTCCGGTGGATACGATGAATGGTCCGCCGTAAATGATACTGAAGAGTTGCCAGTGTTTGAGCTTGAGAATTCCGGGCATGCTAGATTATGTTGGTTTTTGGGGAATATACTGATTTCTCGTAGAGAACAGGAGGGATTAGCGTGGTGGAGAGAGGGCGCTGTGGATGTGCGTGGTGGATCAGCGGGCGTGGGGGATCATCGAATGTGTTCCACCCGCCGGCTGGCGGGCAAGCTGCAAAACCGCAAAATGCAAAACCGCCATAAATCAAAATGGTAGTTGCGTATAAAAACCGCAAAAAACAACTACCCCTAAATGAAATTGATTGCCGCTCAGAATCCCCATCTATAGGCACGGTGCTTTAGCGCGTGCCGGGCCTCGGATGAACGTGGGGGATCATCGAATGTGTTCCACCCGCCGGCTGGCGGGCAAGCTGCAAAACCGCAAAATGCAAAACCGCCATAAATCAAAATGGTAGTTGCGTATAGAAACCGCAAAAATCAACTACCCTAAATGAAATTGATTGCCGTTCAGAATTCCAAGCTATAGGCACGGTGCTTTAGCGCGTGCCGGGCATTATCATCCTGACGCCATTCCCCGGAGGGGATAATTTTAATAGCCTCGTGGCTTTAGCCCGAGGTGGGTCACGGTGCTTTAGCGCGTGCCGAGCCTCGGATGAACGTGGGGGGTCATCGAATGTGTTCCTCGCAAAACCGCAATGTTAGAATCATCGGAGTGCGTAAAAACCGCAAAAAACAACTACCCCTAAATGAAATTGATTGCCGCTCAGAATCCCCATCTATAGGCACGGTGCTTTAGCTCATGCCGGGCTAGGAATAGGATTGGGTTTTGACCCTCACGCGTTATGTCTCATGCCTCTGGCCTCACGCCTCACGCCTTTTGCCTGAGGGCTGAAATCTCATGCCTCCGGCCTCCGGCCTTACGCCTTTTGCCTGAAGGCTGAAATCTCATGCCTCCGGCCTCCGGCATTACGCCTTTTGCCTGAAGGCTGAAATCTCACGCCTAAAGCCTCTCGCTTACGCCTTCACCATATCCAGAATGCTCTCAAACATAGCCTTGCCGTCTAGGTTGCCAAGGTTTTCGTCTGCCGCTCTTTCTGGGTGTGGCATCATGCCGAAGACATTTCTGTTCTCGTTTGTGATGCCCGCAATGTTCTCTACAGAACCATTCGGATTCGCCTCGGCGTTGATATTGCCATCGGCGTCACAGTAGCGGAATAGAATTTGGTCGTTTGCGTTTAGCTTCGCGATAGTGTCTTCGTCGGCGTAGTAATTTCCTTCGCCGTGGGCAATCGGAATTTGGTATGCCTTATTTGAATCAAGTCCGCGTGTTACCAAGCTGTTCGTAGACTCTGGCTTGAGGTATACGTTCTTGCAAATGAACTTGTGACTGTCGTTGTGAAGCAAGGCACCTGGAAGAAGGTGCGATTCAGTGAGCACTTGGAATCCGTTACAGATGCCGAGTACGTAGCCACCCTTGTTGGCGTGCTCAATCACCGCATCCATAATTGGAGAGAAGCGTGCAATCGCGCCTGAACGGAGGTAGTCTCCATAAGAGAATCCACCAGGAAGCACTACAAAGTCCACACCCTGAAGGTCCGTGTCTTTATGCCACAATTCAACAGTTTCACATCCCATGATGTTACGCAACACGTAAATCATGTCTTGATCACAGTTCGATCCCGGGAAGGTTACTACACCAAATTTCATGCGCTCTGAATTTGTTGCAAAGGTAGTAAAACTCACGTCGAGATTTCGCACATTTAATGTTCCCGTTTTCAGATATGTACGCTACGCCCGTCAGACGATTCGCGCAACTTTTATTCGGAAGTATGCGGACATTGCAATACATAATCTATCTCCTGAACAATGGAACGTAACAATAAGACCTGGTTAGAGCGAAGTGCCTGGATGTTAGCGACTACCGCTCTAGTAATTGTTGCCTGTGAAAAGGATTTCACCCTTGACAACGGGCCCGTTCAACACGATGAACAAGCGACTAGCGCCGCCGCTGTTGCTTCCGTACCGTATGACGATGCTTCGACTATTACAGACCTAGCGTATCAAGGCGCGTACGACGGTAAAACATACGACGCTCTTTCTTGCGCAACGATTACCATCGACACACTCACCTCCATGATGCACCGCGTGACGGTTGACTTTGGAACAGGTTGTACCGATGCCGCAGGCAATACACGCATGGGAGTAATTCGAACAACCTATACTGTACCGCGCACTCAAGGTGGCGCCACGACAGATATCGAGTTCATCAACTACTACTACAATCAGATTAAAATTGAAGGTCTTTACCATCAGACCTACTTGGGCCTCAATACGGCCAATCAACCGGAGTGGGCAGTGGACATTGATGGTTCTGCTGTTTACTCTCCGGGTGATACCCTCTTTTATATGAGTTCGCGCACCCGTACCTGGACTAACGGATTTATTCCTTTCGACCCATCAAATATTCGATTTAGCATCACCGGCACAGCAAGCGGAGAAAGAACCGGAAATCCTTCTTGGCTCGCTTCTACTGTTGAACCGCTGATTTGGAAATACAACTGCCCTTATATCGTTGACGGCACCTACGAATTGAGCGTGGTAGGTTTACCGAATTACCAAGTTGATTTTGGTAATGGCGATTGTGATAATAAAGCCGAGGTATCAGACGGAAATAACACCGTTATAATCAACCTCTGATCAGCCAACGACCCCGGCGTTTTTACCAAATAAGTTCGCCATACGATACAGCAGTCTAGCCCCTACGTTCGCATCCCATTCATCATGCGGACCAGGGGCTACCTCATTTAAGTCCATTCCTATAATGGTCTTGCCCGATTCCGAAAGTCGCTCAAACAAGTACATCACTTCTTCTGATTCAAAGCCGCCGGCTACGGGTGTGCCGGTATGTGGACAAAGCTTCGGGTCCAAACCATCAATATCAAAGCTCACGTAGACCTTTTGCGGTAGCTGAGAGATTATATCATCTACTTGCTGTTTCCATGTGGCTCCAGCATATTGTTGATGCTTGAGGTCTCTATCGAAATAGGTTTTTACGCGACCTTCAGAAGCTTCGATCACTTCAACTTCCTCTTCGCAGTAGTCGCGAATCCCAACTTGAACCAACTTCTTCACATTATCAATCTTCAATGCATTGAACATGATAGAAGCATGTGAGTAGGTAAAGCCTTCGTAGGCATTTCTCAAGTCTGCGTGTGCGTCAATTTGAAGTATTCCGAACTCGTGCTCTTTGGCGAGGGCTTCCAGGTATCCCAATGGGGTGCTGTGGTCGCCACCAAGGAGAATAACGCGCTTACCTTCGTTCATCAATTCGGTGGTTCTCTCCTGCACCCAATTGACCATCTTCTTGCACGACTTGTTGATCTTGGCCAAAAGTTCGTCAGTCGTTTCATCTTCATGTCCAACCTCTACTGCCGACAAATACGCCACGGCTTTGTCGCGGTACTTCCGGTTTTTCTCGATCACCTTTGGGTCGAGCTTAGCCATGTAGATGCCCATTTTCCAAGCATCCTTCACAAATGGATCATACAAATCCACCTGCTTGGAGGCTTCGAGAATGGCTTCAGGACCCAAGGCCGTTCCGGCATCATAGCTCACGGTAACCTCCCATGGTACGGGAAGAATCACAATTTCAGCGTCTTTCTGAGAGAATGGAAGCCCAAAAATTCGGTTCCCAGAAGCGGGACCATTGGGGTCGAACGAATCAATCTTTTCCTGCTTGGTCATACAAGAGTTCGGTTTACACAAAAATGGGAAAAGATTTGAAGCTTCTGCTATTTCTGAATCAAAAGACACCCTTGGTGATATACTTCCCTGTATCCGTCCTTGTCCTCCACAATCAACTCAATCAAGTATTGGCCTGTTGGGAGTGTCTCCCCATTAAGCACACCGAACCAAACGATGGTTTCAAATCCAATGACAACCATACTATTGTGCAATTTACCAAGCTCAATTCCCGCTTTGTTTCGAAGGGTTATAGTCAGCCTAGAGCCGCTCCACTCCTCAGGAATGTGAATTTTTAGCGGGTGGATTTCGTCGTTCGTGTAGAAGGCGAGGTTATCGAATTTTAATCCCGATTCTGCAGATGTGTTTTGCTCATGCCATCCTGGCGTTCCGAAATTATACCGGGCAGCAGAGATGCTCCATTTTCCATTCGATTTGCGTGTCAGAGTTTTCCCTTCCCGCTCTTCCAAATCCCCATAATCGTCGTTGCTCCATGCTACAGCGTCTATCAGCTTTCCATCTTTCGTGGTTATGCAAACCCCTCCGCTCGAACTCGGGCTGAATGGCATTTCCGAACTGAGTACGCTCCTTGTGTTTGCCTTTGGATACTCCGCGAACATCGATTTGCTGTGGTATTCCGCCATAACTATTACCTCGTTTGGAAGCACAATTTGATTCTTGGGTTCAAGTAGATACAGTTGCTCTATTCCTGTCTTTGCGTCCCACTTTCCGAAACGAAGGTCTCCTAGTCTAAACGCGGTCTGACCCCTATTTTCAATCTCAATGAAATCGGGCCGATCTGTCATTGTGTTGGGACAAATTTCCGTGACCCACACCTGTGGGACAGCGCTGTCAAGTGCTTCAATAGTGATGAAACTAGTGTCGAGTTCGCGACCTAGACAGTCCTCTGCACTCAACTCCCACCGCCCATCTTCAGGCCAAGTGAAGCGCCATGTTCTGCGGTTGAAATCGATTGGAGCCCCAATAAGCGTGTCTATGTTGGAATGAAGTGAAACGGTTTCAACTCTTAAATCGAAGATGATGTGCAGTGAATCTGCGTGAAACTGTATGGACTGTATTTCGTTCAGAATTTCCTTGCGACTTCCCTCCGGTAGGTTAGCCCGACCAGGTGTCCCGCCCGAGGATGATCTTGAACTGCTCCATTTTAGCGGTTCGCTACAGCTGCTGTTTGCGACGTCTTTTTCTAGCGACCAACCGCCGCCTGCTTTCCAGTTTGTGGAGTGCCAACTATTCTCGTATTGAACGAAATCGATTGTTTCGGCCCAGTCATCCTTTACCTTAATAATTCCGCTTGTGCGGTTTAGAAAGCTTGCTCGATTCGTGTTTATAGCTCCTTCTAGTGGACCATCAGATATCACCAAGTAGCCATTGGGTAGCAAGTTTGTATCGGGCAATTCAATTTGATTTTGATTGATGAATATTGACCAACCCTGTAAGTTGAGCGGGCCCGATGTGCGGTTTTGCAATTCAATGTACTCCCTTTCAATTTCTACTGGAGGGTCGACATCCGACATAATCTCGGTTACCTGTAGAGACCCGCGAGGATGTCGCTCGAGCTCAAAATCATGTGCGCCAATCGGGTTGCCTTCCAAGTCTTTAATTGTGTTTAGGTTGATATGGTATGTACCGTCATCCGCGGCTAGATCTCGATAGAGCGTAACCTCCCTGTTGCTTGTGAAAAGCAGTTGCCAGTTCACACCAAACTGATCTACAACCAGACCAGAATCCGCATAGCAGCTTTCAGAAAGCTTCAGCCTTACTGATTTGCGATCTATCCATTCGTAGGCAATCAGGGCGGGAGGGATAGTGTCTACAAACGGTTCGCCTACAACTGAGATATCATCAAAGTAGAACTTGTCTGCTCTAGTCTTGGTGTAATGGCATTCGATTCCGAATTGTGCCGAGGCAAAGACGGAGGAGTCGGGTATCTGGATGATGGTCTGCCATCCTAGGCTATCTAGGTTAACTTCTACTACCCACGCAGAGTCTTTATGACGCTCTACACTCCATCCCAAATTGATGCTTGTATTACCTAAAAGTCCTGGGATAGAGGCGGACAAGACAGTTTCAATTCCAGGTTTAACGTGCAGTAGTTCTATTCGATCTTGTGCATTGCCACCGACGCGAAGTCGGTATGCTTCTCCTGTTGGGCTTTCACAAAGAATGATGTCGGCATAATTTGAAGTTGATGGATTGAAATCGAGCGCTAACCACCCTGACCAATGCCCGTGTTGTGAAATGTCGCTAATGGTGTAGATGGATGAGGTGCCACCTGCAGAATCGGAAAGACGCAGAACTCCGTTGGAGGTGTGGCTGAATGCGGCTGTGTCGCCTGTCCACTGCGGGTTTTGATGAAGGGATGAATCGGAAAATGAATCATACCACGAACTTTGCGCCTGAGCTGCGTAACTTGCAGTCAGGCCCACTAATAAATAGAGGGCTTTCATGTGAAAAAAAGGTTGGTTTGGTTAAATTTGCCACCTGAAATTACAAAATCTCACAAAGAAATGCGCGTTGCTGTAGTTGGTGCCACCGGAATGGTTGGCGAGGTGATGTTGAAAGTGTTGGAAGCGAGAAACTTCCCAGTTACAGAATTAATTCCAGCCGCTTCGGTGAGGTCAGTTGGAAAGACTGTAAAATTCAAAGGCGAGGATGTGAAAGTAGTTTCCCTTCCGGATGCCGTAGCCGCAAAAGCCGATATCGCACTTTTCTCAGCTGGGGGTGACGTTTCCAAAGCCTGGGCGCCAAAATTTGCAGAGGCAGGCACACGCGTAATCGACAATAGTTCTGCCTGGCGTATGGAGCCAGGAATTCCATTGGTTGTTCCAGAGATTAACGGGAGCTCTATCAAGGCTGATGACATGATTATCGCCAACCCGAACTGCTCCACCATTCAACTCGTAATGGTGCTCAAGCCCTTGCACGAGCGCTATGGCATTCGCCGTGTAATTGTGAGTACCTATCAGAGTATCACCGGCACAGGGGTTAAGGCGGTTGAGCAGTTGAACAATGAACGCAACGGGGTGGAGGGCGAAATGGCCTATCCATATCCAATCGATAAGAATTGTCTTCCTCATTGTGACGTGTTTACCGACAATGGCTATACCAAGGAGGAGATGAAGATGACCCGCGAAACGGTTAAAATTCTCGAAGATGATTCTGTAATGGTTTCGGCAACGGCCGTGCGTGTTCCGGTGCAAGGAGGTCACAGCGAGTCTGTGAATATCGAATTCAATCAAAAGCCTTCCATTCCTGAAATTCGTCAGATAATGCAAGCCACTCCGGGAGTGACGCTTCAAGACAATCCAGATGTAAACGTCTATCCAATGCCGCGCTTCGCGGAGGGGAAAGACGATGTATTTGTGGGCAGAATACGTTCCGATTACTCCAATGAGAATGCTATCAACTGCTGGATTGTTTCGGATAACCTTCGCAAGGGTGCCGCTACGAATGCAGTTCAAATTGCAGAGCTCTTCGTAAAGTAGAAAGCGGGCGAAATCATAAAAGAAAGTTAGGGCTGTAAGAAACCTTATGGCGGCTCGTCTCGTTAATTGAATCAAGAAGAATGAGCTATGGGACGACTATCTATTGTACTTTCAACTTTAGCAATGGTATTAATGGCTTGCAAGAGTGAGCCAACTCAACCAATTGCATCAACAATGAATTCAGAAATGAGCGAGGAAACAGCAGTTGCGATTTACGCCTCAGGATGCTTCTGGGGGACTGAATATTACATGAAACGCCAAGAAGGCGTTATCTCGACCACCGTGGGTTACACGGGTGGACATGTGGACAATCCTACGTATCAAGAGGTTTGTTCAAAAACTACCGGTCATTACGAAGCCGTAAAGGTGGAGTACGACCCATCTATCGTATCCTACGAAGAATTGACCCGCCTCTTCTTCGAAACACACGATCCTACACAAGCAAACGGTCAGGGTCCAGATATCGGTCCGCAATACCGCAGCGCCATTTTCGTGGCAAATGATTCAGAACGCGAAATCGCCGAAGATCTCATTGGCATTCTCGAGGCTAAAGGTCTAGACATTGCCACCGAGGTCAAGGACGCAGCCACTTTTTGGGACGCCGAAGGATACCATCAAGATTATTACGACAATAAGGGAGGAACGCCGTATTGTCACGGGTATCGGAAGTTGTTTTAAGATTAAAGGCGAAAGGCTAGAGGCAATAGTATTCAGGCTAGAAGGGAAAGCGCCATTGGCATAAAATTCCTTCAGAGCCTCAAGCCTCAAACCTCAAGCCTTTTACCCACTACCTGAACTTCACCCTATTTTCATACTAAAACCGCCCACATGGAATACCGCAACCTAGGAAAATCCGGACTTCGAGTTTCAGAATTTAGCTTTGGATCTTGGATCACTTTTGGAAATCAAATCGGCGATAATACGTCGGAGGAATTGTTGAAAATGGCGTACGACGCCGGCGTCAACTTCTTCGATAACGCTGAGGTTTATGCCAATGGCCAAAGTGAAATCGTCATGGGCGAAATCCTCAAGAAGATGGGTTGGGACCGCGATAGCTACATCGTGTCGTCAAAAGTATATTTCGGGAAAGGGGGTCATTTACCTACTCAAAAAGGGCTGAATCGCAAGCACGTAGTTGAGGCTTGCGATGCTGCGCTGCAACGACTTCAAGTCGATTACCTCGACCTTTATTTCTGTCACCGTCCGGATAAGAGTGTACCCATGGCCGAGACAGTTTGGACCATGCACAACTTGATTCAGCAAGGAAAAATCTTGTACTGGGGCATAAGCGAATGGTCGGCCCAAGAAATCATGGAAGCGCACATGGTAGCGGAGCGTTACAACCTTATTGGTCCAACCATGGAACAACCGCAGTACAACATGCTGCATCGCGATAAGGTAGAGGTGGAGTTCAAACAGATTTATAAGACTGTCGGACTCGGAACCACGATTTGGAGTCCGCTTGCTTCAGGTGTTCTCACTGGAAAGTACAGCAAAGGCATTCCGAGTGATTCAAGATTAAATAGGGAGGAACTCAGCTGGTTGAAGGACCAACGTGTGGTTGACGAGACGCTTTCGAAGGTAGATAAGATGGTTGCTTTTGCGAATGACGAACTCGGCATTAGTGGTCACCATCTGGCACTTCTCTGGTGTTGGAAGAACCCGAATGTCAGCACCGTTATTTTGGGCGCGAGCAAGACCTCTCAGCTGGAGGATAACTTGAAAGTTCTCGAGCTCAAGGATAAGATCACGGACGATGTTATGGCGAAGGTAGAAGAGATTCTCGACAATGCACCAGAGCACCCGATGTGGTGATTAGAATGTATTTCTTGCCTAAATTGCACGTTGAACACATAACCTCTTCATCATGGCAATTCGCGGTCCCTTCAATTTCAATAAATGGCTAGATGAGAATAGAGATAAGCTCAAGCCACCTGTGGGGAACAAGAACCTCTATCCGGAAGGAGAGGATTACATTGTGATGGTAGTTGCTGGTCCAAACGCCCGCAAAGACTACCACTACAACGAAACCGAGGAGTGGTTCTTCCAGCTCGAAGGCGAAATTACCGTTCGAATTCAAGAGGATGGCGAGCCGCGTGACATCCACCTCGGTCCAGGTGACATGTTCTTGTGTCCGGCCAACGTGCCTCATAGCCCCATGCGTAAAGAGGGAAGCATCGGCCTCGTGGTAGAGCGCGTTAGGAAAGGAACAGATTATAAGGATGGCCTACTTTGGTTCTGCGACAACTGCAACAACAAGCTGCACGAAACCTATTTCCCGCTTCTAGATATTGAATCCGATTTCCTTCCTCGATTCAAGGAATTCTACGCCTCAGAAGAGAAGCGCACGTGTGATAACTGCGGACATGTAATGGAAACGGATCCGAGATTCGTTTAGGAGGCCTTCGCCTCCTCGAGCCACTGAATGACGGCCGGGTCAGTCGATTGAATGACGCCATCATCGAATGTGTTGTACTTCACTTCGATGATCTGCTTTGGCTGGCCGAAGAAGCGTTCCAATTTCGTCGTGTCGCGAATCTTGAAACTTCGAACTTTTGTTTTTTCGATTTTGACGTGAAGCATCGCTCCACTTCGAACTGTCATTTCGTTGTCTGTAAGCGTAATCTTTTCCATACGTGTTCCCGTGTATAGAAAGAAAGCGCTGCCACCGCATATCACCAACGTGGGAATAAAATCGGCCCAGTTGAACTCTGACATCCCAATGAGGGTGAATGTTTGAGAGAGTAGTAATGTTATGGCTAAAATGAAAACTGTTTTTACTCTGAACTTAGTTCGAATAACTTTCTCTTTCATTCCTGTTCTCCTATAAACTGAATTTGTGCTTTTGCATATTCGATTGTAGTAGAATCGTCGCTTGTAAGCAGCTTTTCGTAATAGCTTTTAGACTCTGAAAGCTGGCTCATTTGAAGGTAAAGGTATCCAAGGTTCCCAAGGGTTACTTCATCGGTTTCGTCGATGTCGTACGCCTCAAGAAGTGCCTTCTCTGCTTTTTCCAAATCGCCTTCGAGGAACCATAGTACGCCGAGGTCGTTGGCAAAAGAGGTGTTCTCTGGGTAGCTTTCCTTGGCCTTTAGAATGATGCCTTCTGCCACGGATGGTTCAACGGCATCTGTAGTTGCTAAAGTGCCCAAATAGTCCTGGAAGCTCTCCGTGAAAAATTGCTCTTGATCCCCTTCTAGTAATTGACCGTCGCTCCACAACCACTCTCCGTTGTAGTCTGAGTCCAGTTCCAAAATCTTTTCCAGATAGGCTACATGCTCTTGGTACATCCCAGCTTCGTAGAGCACATATGCCTTGCCAAAATGCATGTCTAGGCGTTTTGGAAACAATTCGATTCCACGATTGATGTATCCTAAACCTTTGGTAATCAACGCTTCATCAAAAACGATTTTGCTGTACATATATCCCGCTGAATTCCCTGCCGAATCCGTGATGGCGTAGGCCTCACGCCCATCTGAAGGTGGGGTGAGTGAGAACTGCGAGACTTCTTCTTGGCTTGCGTGGAAGTAGAAGTTAAAGGCGGAAACGAGCATTTCGGGGTCGTTCGGACTGGCCGATTCCCAAGCTCTAAGAATAGGTAGTGCTAGGTGAACGGACGAGTCGGAATAAAACGCCGCATCAAAGCGCTCTTTGTATGTCTGGGCGGCTAATGTTGCCGAAATTAACAGGGTTGAAATCAGGATACTAAGTCTCATCTTCATATTCATCTACGTTCTCTCAACACTCGCTTGGGAGTGTAGGTAGTCTCCTCGAAACGGAAGTGCCTCTGGAGGTCTTTCATAATCTTCTCAGCGACCTCCTTTTCGGGTGTCCACATGAGGTAATATTTCTGCTTCTTGTCTGCCGAAAACAGGAACAACTCATAAACCATGCTGGAATTGCCATCGCTCATTCCTCGCTGGTTGGAGAACTGATACTTCTTCGTAATCAAACAAATATCTGTGAGAGGTTCAATTTTACGCCACTTCCCTAGTCTAAGCCCAAATACGTGATTGTGGGTTCGCATCTTTTTTTCTCGGATGTCGAACTGAACCTTTGTTCTGGTGGTCTTAATCAACAATCCAAGAAGCCCGGTTGCACCGGCAACAATCTGAAGTTGCGTAGCGTCAAAGGTGAGGTTCTCGAGCAAGTAGGGCAGCGCCAAAAGGCCTAGGGCAACTAGCAATACGATATTGGCCGTAAAGCTAAACCTGCCTGCGGTCGCGTCGCGAACAAATTCAATATAGTCTCCGTGATCTTCCATTCTGAAGCCCGAATATACGCCGACAAAATTCTATCGCCGACGTCTTGAACTCCTTCTGGTTTGAGGATTGTAAACCGCGGGTGTAAGCTTCAATAGCTCAGCGGCTTGATTCTGAACGGCTTTCGCGTCATCTGCATTGGTGAAACGGGCTAAATGCCATTTCTTCAAATGACTTTTATTCATGAGGAACACGTCGTAGTAGACATCCGTGTCAGATTGAACGTTACCTCCATAGTCGGCCATTCTCGTGCTCATGTTTCGTTTCATGATGGTGACATCCTGATAAGGACCCACATCTTGCCATTTTCCAAGTCGCAATCCCAAGAAGTAATTTACTGAGCGAATACGGCCGGCCTCTGGGAGGATTTGGGTTCTCGTTTCCAAAAGCATTACAAAAAGGCCAATCAGCAAGAAGATGATTCCGATTGGAACCGCGGCGATGAGCACGGTGAACTCCATGCCGGGGGTGAACGTGAAAATCGCACCGGCGATTAAAATGAAGAGCCATGCGCCGAAGCGCATTCCGGACGAAAAGGATTTGCCATGGCTGAATTCTGAAACCTTCGATGGATCGGCGTCTAAGAGCATAACTGAGAGTTTGAGTACGCAATTTAAGAACCAGATGGCGCAACTCACAATCATATACCGTTGCGCTTTTGTTATCTTCGCGACAAACCCCATTTGCAGTGTCGAAATCCGCTTTTCCAGATATATTCACGATTGATATCCACACCCATATCCTCCCGGAGAATATTCCAAATTTCCGTGAGAAGTTTGGGTACGGCGGCTTTATTCACTTAGATCATCACAAGCCTTGCTGTGCGCGTATGATGATGGATGATAAGTTCTTTCGCGAAGTGCAAGACAACTGCTGGGATCCCAAAACCCGTGCAACAGAGTGTAACCATCAACAAGTGGATGTACAAGTGCTTTCCACGGTGCCTGTGATGTTCAGTTACTGGGCAAAACCAGAGCACACACTCGAAGTTGCCAAGTTTCTCAATGATCACATCGCCGATATCCGTCATACGTATCCCGACAGATTCGTAGGATTGGGCACGGTCCCAATGCAAGATCCAGAGCTCGCCATTCAAGAATTGAAGCGGTGCAAGGAAATTGGATTAAGAGGAATCGAAATCGGGACACACGTAAACGATTGGAACCTCGATGCACCTGAGATATTCGCCGTTCTTGAAGCTTGCCAAGATTTGGATATGGCGGTGTTTGTGCATCCATGGGACATGATGGGTAAGGAGAATATGCCTAAGTACTGGTTGCCCTGGCTTGTTGGTATGCCAGCCGAAAGCTCGCTTGCACTTTGCAGTTTGATTTTCTCTGGTACGTTCGAGAAGCTACCTAATCTTCGCGTGGCAATCGCTCACGGCGGGGGCAGCTTCCCAGCCACCTTGGGAAGAATCCAACACGGTTTCGATGTGCGTCCAGATTTATGCGCCATCGACAACCCTATTCCGCCAACATCGTACATGGGTAAGTTCTGGCTTGATTCTCTCGTACACGATCAAAAGATGCTCGATTATGTGGTGGATCTGGTTGGGGAAAACCGTGTAGCACTAGGTACAGACTATCCCTTCCCTTTAGGCGAACTCGAACCAGGTCAGCTCATCCACTCAATGGACTGGTCAGAATCAAAAAAAGAGAACCTACTCAGTGGGTCTGCCCTTGAGTGGCTCAACATGTCTAAATCCGATTTTAAGTGAGACCCGTGCCTTTCTCCGTACTCCGAGCAGTGGCTTGGATAGTGTTTGTTGAAATGGCCGCCATGGTCGTTTTTGGCTGGTACGAGTTTATGTCAGATCGGCTTGAACCGCTATTGCCTATTGCCTTTACGGGTGCTGCTGTAGCTTGCTGGCCCATGCTGCCTAGTGCGGGCTGGGGCGTTTTTAAGGGGGGAAATATTTGTAGAAATACGCCTACCTATATTGTTGCCGTGCTTGTTCATTTAACCTTTGCCGGAGGGTATTGGACGTATGCGCTAGATGATGCTAAATTCGATGAGATTTTCGCACTTGGCCTGACGGTTACGAGTTTGATTCTCGTTCGAGCTTATTCCGATTACAAGAAGCAGTTTATGTCATGAAAAACCTGAACTACGCTATATGGGCTGTGCTGCTGGCGGAGGTGATAGCCTTCGGAGATATGCAGGTAACCTTGCATGTCATCCTAGCTTTGTTCCTGTTTTTGATGATGATTTTCAGATTTTTTGCGGGTCGTTCGAACAAGTGGGGCGAGAGTGTTGAGCGCTTCAATCGGGCCAATCCGCTCAATCCGAAGTTGTACACAGCCATCCTCGTTGTGTTTTCACTCATAGCAATTTACGTCCCTTACCAAAGTGGTGTTATACCTGTTCCATTGTACTTCCTTATCGGAATGCTTTGGTTCACTAAGTAAGGTAAGTCACATTCGCACGTCAACGGCGATAGTCGTAAGACGATAGATAGTTTGTATCTTTGCAGCTCCTTTCGGCAGCTACGTTGATAGGAGGAAAAAAGGTCGTTTTTCAAATGAGTGACTTCATCCACCACGAGTGCGGTATAGCCATGGTAAGGCTCCGCAAACCCCTCAATTATTACGTCGAGAAATACGGCACAGCCCTCTACGGTTTAAACAAAATGTATCTCCTTATGGAGAAACAGCACAACCGCGGACAAGACGGAGCCGGCCTCGCGAGCATCAAATTGGATGTTCCTCCAGGCAGACGTTACATTTCTCGCCAGCGTAGCATCGACCCGAAACCGATTCAAGACATTTTCCAATACGTTCAGAAGCGCATTGCCGACGGTGTAGCGGATAATCCAGAGTTGTTGAAAGATGCCGATTGGCTGAAGGAGAATTTGCCGTTCATCGGCGAAGTATACCTCGGTCACCTTCGCTATGGAACGTACGGAAAGAACAGCATCGAAGCTTGTCACCCTTTCCTTCGCCAGAACAACTGGATGACGCGTAACCTCATCGTTGCGGGAAACTTCAACATGACAAATGTTGATGAACTCTTCAACCAACTCGTTGAGCTTGGTCAGCATCCAAAGGAGAAAGCCGATACGGTAACGGTGATGGAGAAGATTGGTCACTTCCTAGATGAGGCCAACGAAGAGCTCTACCATCAATTTAGAGAAGACGGCTTGAGCAAAGTGGAGATCTCTCACAAGATTGCCGAAAGCCTCGACATCGGCGAGATTCTTCGTGCCGCCGCAAAGAAATGGGACGGAGGTTATGCCATGGCCGGTATGTTTGGACACGGCGATAGCTTCGTACTTCGCGACCCTAGTGGTATTCGTCCGGCTTACTATTACAAAGACGACGAACTCGTTGTCGTAGCCAGCGAACGCCCAGTTATCCAAACTGGATTTAATGTACCGATCGATTCTATCAAGGAAGTTCCTCCGGGCAACGCCTTGATCATGAAGAAGAACGGCGATGTATTCCTCGAGGAAATCAAGCAGCCGCTTGAGCGCAAGGCGTGTTCATTTGAACGTATCTACTTCTCTCGAGGCAACGACGCCTCAATTTATGAAGAGCGCCTCGAACTTGGTCGCCGACTTACCCCGGTGATTATGGAGGCGGTAGACCACGACATTGACAACACGGTCTTTGGCTTCATTCCTAACACCGCAGAGGTTAGCTTCTACGGGATAGTAAAGGGCGTGGAAGAACACCTAAACGAATGGAAGAAGCAGGAGATCACCGCAATGGGCGGAAATATCGATCCTGCCCGTTTAGATAAGGTCATCAACACCCGTATGCGTGTAGACAAGGTGGCTTGGAAGGATGTGAAACTCCGAACTTTTATCACACAAGATGACAGTCGCGATGACCTTGTTTCGCACGTTTATGACGTGACGTATGGGGTGGTCAAGAAAAGCGACAACCTCGTTGTGATGGATGATTCCATTGTTCGAGGAACTACATTGAAGCAGAGCATCCTCAAGATTCTTGATAGACTTGAGCCCAAGAAAATCATTGTCGTGAGTTCGGCTCCGCAGATTCGATTCCCTGATTGTTATGGAATCGACATGGCGAAGATGGGCGACTTTATCGCATTCCGTGCGGCTATTGAGCTTTTGAAAGAAAGCAACCAACACAAGCTCATCCAGGAGACGTACGAGAAATGTCTGGCTCAAGTGAACATGCCAGATGAGGAGGTTCGCAACTTTGTGAAGGACATTTACGCGCCATTTACGCCAGAGCAGATCAGCCAGAAATGCGCAGAACTGTTGAAGCCGGTTGACGTGAATGCCGAGGTGGAGATTATCTTCCAGACGATAGAGGACCTACACGCGTCATGTCCAGGTAACTTGGGCGATTGGTATTTCACGGGCGACTATCCAACGCCAGGAGGAAATCGAGTTGTAAATAAGGCCTTCATCAATTTCGTGGAAGGAAGAAACGAGCGCGCCTACTAAGTGAGGCGGAATTGCTAAATTCGACTTCTCTCTAACGCGAAAAGACAACTCCTTGCACATCTCAAGAACGGTACATTGGGCGCTAGCTGGATGCTTGTTCGCCATCATCATAGTGCGGTCAATCACGCTGTCATTCAGTATTGATGAAGCGATGACCTACAATTTTGTGATTGATGAATGGGATCGCATCATCGCTAACAACCACAAGCTAAACACCTTTTTAATGAAGGTTTTTGGTGGAGTGTTTGGTCACGATGAGTGGGCATTGCGCTTACCAAATTCCCTTTCTTTTGTCTTGTATGCTTGGGCCACTTGGCGGTTAGTCAAGAGAGTGCCATCCACTTGGATAGCGGTCTTGGCGAGTGTCGTTCTATTAGTGCAGCCAAACTTGATTGAGTTCTTCAGCATTGCAAGAGGGTATGCTTTGGGCACAGTTTTCTTCATAGCTGCCGTGGTAATGACGATTGAGGCTTCTGACGCTAAAGAGTCAGCTAGCTTTTCACAGCGACGACTTTTGTACGCATCGATATGTATTGGCCTTGGACTTGGTGCGTACTTGGCGGCGATCAACGTATTCATCATGATTTCAGCCTGCATTCTTGGACTTCAAATTTGGAAGTGGAGCAGGTTTGGGTGGAGATCGTTGTTGACAACGGGATTTATTCTAGTACTTGGTTTCGCTTGGGGTGTAAATGAGCTCATTGAACTGGGGCAGTCAGAGCAGCTTTTCTACGGAAATGAGAGCTATGCCCAATTTTGGGAACGCTTTCAGTTGTATTACTTGTGGCCAGTGTATGGGCCCTATTTCCTTCGAGCCTCCACAATGCTCAATCTCTTGGCGCTCGGATTACTTTGGCCTGTTTTCTTATGGTTGTTTAATAGGAAGTTCAAAGCTGAGTTTGTCATTCCATTGGTTATCCTAGTAGGTTCCAGTATCGGTTGGGTTGTGGAATTTGAATTCTTTGATTCTCTCTTACCCATGCATCGTACAAGTCTCGTGTACTATCCCTTGTTGGGGGTGTTGACCGTGGGTTTCATAATTGCCGTTGGGAGGCTGGAACGACCAATCCTCAAGTATACAACCATGGTCGTCTACAGCGTCTTTGCCTTTGTAATTTTGGGTAATTTCAGCAAGGCCGTTGACTTTGAAGTTCTCAGAGAATGGGGCGCAAGCGCTGATGTGAAATCGGCCATGTACCAAGTAGACGAATATGCTGAGAAACTATCAACGGAAGCGGTTATAGAAAAGCACCACTCTCTGCGCTCGGAGGTAAACTATTACATACGAACGCGCGACATGAATGCGCAAGTGGATATGGAGGCCGGAATCCAACTCGACGCTGAGTTTTTACTTGTGCGGAAGAATGACTTTCACTATTCGTTCGATGACGAGCAGTTAACTTCCAAGTACGAACTTATCGGTGACTACGAGAGAAGCAATCTACGTTTGTATATCAGGAAAGATATCCTTGCGCTGTGAGTAGAGACCGGTTTTGGGAGAAGAATTGTACCTTAGCTAACTTCTAAACTCTCTCTCATGAAATTTCTCCCAAACCTTCTTGTTGTATCCATTGTTCTCTGCCTTGGTGGACATGCTCATGCTCAGAATTACCAGGCCACGTATGCCTTGGGGAAGTCTTGGCAAACGTCATCACTGAAACTCCCATCCTCTCCTGTTTCCTCAATGAATGACTCTGTTTATTGCGATAGAGACACGGTGGTTTTTGGTGAAACATACATCGCTGTCGTTTCTGAAAATGGAAACGAACCCGAGCTGTTCTTTAGAGAGGATTTAACCACGGGTGAAGTGTTTTTTTACGAACCCGCAGATTCATCAGAATATCCAATGATGGATTTATCTGCACAGATTGGAGATACGCTTGTTTCTTTTATCCCATGGACAAAAGCTTCTTCTCTTTCCAATGGGGACGATAGCCTGATATACATCACGGATAGATACAAAATTCAAGACATGCTGGGAGATTCTTTAGTCGTGTTGGAATATGAATCGTGCAACTCCACTAGCTTCTACGGCCCATTCTTTTATGTGGAAAAGTTTGGATCTTTTGAATCACCACTTTTCGTCAAGTATCCGTGTAATTTGAATCACATTGCTAATCGCACTAGTCACTGTGGCTATGACAACGGCGTTCAATTCTTCATGAATTGGCAGAGTGATTCTTGTGGGATAAGTACTGTTTCAATAACCGAAGTCCATCCCGACGGATTCAAGATTTACCCAAATCCGACTTATTCTTTCGTCACAATAGAAGGAGACTTAACCGGTGAAATTACGTTACTCGCTCCGGACGGAAGAACCCTTAGAGCTTTGATGAAGTCTGATATGGCCGTTACGCTTGATGTTGCTGAATTACCAGCTGGCGTATACTTTATCCGATTGAAGAGCGACAACCATCAACGGACTCAAAAGCTCATCGTCGAGTAGAAGTTGGAAAGGCTATATTCGTGATTGGAGTATGGCTATGAATCAATCAAGCATGAATCGACTCAAATGGACCTTTCGCTTCGTAGCGTTTGGACTCTTTGTATACGTTCTTTTGCGGGCAATATTGATTTCATTCACACCTGATGAGGCGACTTCCTACTACTTCGCCATCGGCAAATACAACCACGCGCTACACTCTAACAACCACATCTTAAACACCCAATTGATGCGGGTGACCCATTGGCTTTTTGGGCACAGTGAATGGTCACTTCGCTTGCCCAACGGTTTGTCATTTTTGGTGTATTGCAATGGGGTATGGCTCATCCTTAAACGTTCAAATCACCTTTGGGTTGGATTGGCTGGAATGGCATTTTTACTCCTGAATCCTTTTGCACTAGAATTCTTCTCATTGGCGAGAGGCTACGGACTTAGCCTTGCGTTTTCAATGCTGGCTTTGGGTTTATTCATACAGAGTAGAACGAATGCTGAATATGCGGAAAAGAGTCATTTTTTGGTCGTGATTGCCGCCTTCCTTGCCGTACTCTCAAATTTCAACGCTATCAACTTCATCCTTTTACTGTTTGGATGGCTTATCGTAGATCAAGCTCGAAGTGGACATGGTTGGATTCGCAGGAATCTGAAATCGATTTTAGGAATTGGTGTTACACTCACCTTTGCAATCGGATCACTTCTCATACTCAAGGGCAACGATGATTTAAGGTTTGGCGCACCATCTTACTACGCCTCTTTTATGCGCACGGCCCGGATGTTTCTGTATGTTGATGATCAACCGATTTGGTTTACAGAGCTGATGGGTGTCGCTGTGGGCGTACTCGTTTCCGGAATCTTACTGTGGGTCTTGTTGAATAAGCGCTTCACATCCAATTTAGCGGTTGCTCTTACACTAGTGATCGGCATCCCGTTCGGTTGGTTCGTGGAACATCAGTTTTTAGGCGCGAACCTGCCGGAAGGTAGGATGTTGGTCAACCTTCTTCCCATCTTGGGTTTGGTGTTTTTCCTTATGCTTCAGGAAATCGCGCGGCTGGATTCAGTTGCGAACAAAGGGTATAAGGCTGTGCTTAGCATCGTTGCCTTGGGTTTCGTGATCAACTTTGGATTGTCCATAAATCTTAACACGACACACAAGTGGCCCGACTCTTCAAAGACGAAAGAGGCTATTTACTTTGTAGGCGATTTGGTGGAAGACTGGGATGAACCTGCATCGATTGAGCGATTCAATATCTACAAGAACTCCACAAACTATTATATCAGCACCCGAAAGCTCAACATAGAATTGACGGATGACAAGGATATTAAGGGTGAAGCGGACATTCTATTTGTCCATTTGTGGGAATGGGAGAGGGTGGAGCCACTCTTGCGAAATAAGTACGAATTGATTTGGTCTGAACCAAACTACCCCATGCGGGTTTACCAAAGCAAAGCTTCCATTGAGGAACATCGGAACGGTGAATAACTTCCTTTCTTGAAAGCGCGGAAAACACGAGGAAAATCGACATATTTGATAGAGAATAGAATTCGATGAAGATATATACCAAAACAGGCGACGAAGGAAAGACGAGTTTACTCACTGGAAAGCGTGTGGACAAGTACAATGAGCGTCTGCATGCCTATGGAACTACCGATGAGTTAAACTCTTGGGTAGGGCTTCTGAGAGATGAGGTGAAGGATGCTGCCGTTGTGGAGATATTGATTCGAATTCAGGATAGGATTTTCACCTTGGGAAGCCATTTGGCCAACGAAAGTGGAAACGATCGCGTGAAACTTCCGCAAATTGACGAATCGGATATCGATGCGTTGGAGAAGGCCATGGATTCAATGAATGAAACTCTACCGGAACTTCGTTCGTTTGTATTGCCGGGTGGACATCCAACCGTGAGCCATTGTCATATTGCCCGTACGGTTTGCCGTCGAGCTGAAAGGCATGTAGCTTTTCTGCGTCAGGAAGGCGAGGTGGATGCGATCATCCTAAAATATTTGAACCGTTTATCGGATTATCTGTTTGTGTTGGCGCGCAAACTTTCGGCCGATTTGAATGCTGATGAAGTGCCTTGGAATCCAAGTGCATGAGAATGTGAGAGTAAGGTTGAAAAAAAGCGCTTGACTGGTATTCGAAAAAAGTTACTTTTGCCAAAAATTAAAACGCCGCTATGTATTGGACGTTAGAACTTGCTTCCTACTTAAGTGATGCTCCTTGGCCAGCTACCAAGGACGAATTGGTAGACTACGCCATCCGTACCGGGGCTCCGCTAGAGGTGGTTGAAAACCTTCAATCTATCGAAGACGAAGACGGTGAGGTGTATGAGTCTATCGAAGAAATCTGGCCAGATTACCCTTCGGAGGAAGACTTCCTGTGGAACGAAGAGGAGTATTGATTCTCCCTACAGATAAGATTTTGTCATTCCCTTTCGCCTGAATTGGCGGAAGGGTTTTTTGTTTTCTGACACTTTGTCCTAAACTCTTCTGCGGAATGATTTTCGTTCCCTGAGCATTATTCCGAAATTCCGCGTTTTAAATAGGTCTTAGCAGACATTTCGGCTAATTTTGTCAGCCGCCCTAGTGGCACTGAGATTAAGCACGACACAATGATCAATCAGATACTCAAAACCATACTTGGAGATAAGTCGAAGCGCGACATGAAAACGCTTCAGCCTTTGGTCGACGCCATCAAAGCCGTAGAACCATCCATCCAAGCACTCTCTAACGACGATCTTCGTAATAAGACCGTTGAATTCCGCTCTCGAATCGACGAGAACGTTAAGTCTATCACCGAAAATATTGCTTCACTTAAGGAGCAAATTGAAAACGAGGAAGACTTCGAAAAGAAGGAAGTCCTGTACGACCAAATCGATGATCTCGAAAAACAGTCTGTAGAGGAAACCGAAAAGTTGCTCAATGAAATTCGTCCAGAGGCATTCGCTGTCGTGCGCGAAACCGCCCGTAGACTTTCCGCAGAGCCTATTCGTGTTACGGCAAACGATCACGATCGTGCACTCGCTGCCAAACATGACTTCGTTAGTATTGAAGGCGACGAAGCCGTATACGCCAACAAGTGGATGGCCGCCGGAGGAGAAGTTGAGTGGAACATGGTTCACTACGACGTTCAGCTCATCGGTGGTACGGTTTTGCACCAAGGTAAAATCGCCGAGATGGCCACGGGTGAAGGTAAAACCCTCGTGGCAACCCTCCCGGTTTACCTCAATGCACTTCCAGGTAAAGGGGTGCACGTAGTAACTGTCAACGACTACCTCGCAAAACGTGACTCCGAGTGGATGGCGCCAATCTTCCAATTCCACGGTCTCACGATTGATTGTATCGACAAGCACCGCCCAAGTTCAGCCGAGCGCCGCGAAGCCTACAAATGTGACATCGTGTACGGTACGAACAATGAGTTCGGTTTCGATTACCTCCGCGACAATATGGTCAACACACCAGAGGAATTGGTTCAACGCGGACACAACTACGCCATCGTCGATGAGGTCGATTCAGTTCTCGTTGACGACGCCCGAACACCACTCATCATTTCAGGCCCTACTCCGAAAGGCGACGATCAGCAGTTCGATGAACTCAAGCCATACGTAGTCAAACTCTTTACTGCTCAGAAGCAGATTGTTCAGAACGAACTTACCAGAGCCAAGAAACTCATTGGCGAAGGAAATACGAAAGAAGGCGGTATTGCGCTATTGCGAGCGTACCGCGGCCTGCCTAAAAACCGAGCGCTCATCAAGTTCCTCAGCGAAGATGGTGTGAAGGTACTTCTTCAGAAAACGGAGAACACCTACTTGCAAGAACAAGGGAAACGCATGCATGAGATTGACCAAGATCTCTACTTCACCATTGATGAGAAGCACAACCAAGTTGAGCTTACCGAACAAGGCATTGAACTTCTTTCTGGAGATAAAGATGCCGACTTCTTCGTGATGCCAGATATCGGTAGCATGATGGTTGATCTTGAAAAAGAGGACCTTCCTACCAACGAAAAGGCCGAGAAGAAAGATCAAATCATGCGCGACTTCCAAGTGAGAAGTGAGCGCGTGCACACGATGAACCAGCTCCTCAAAGCGTACACGCTCTTCGAAAAAGACAAGGAGTATGTTTTGATGGACGGGAAGGTAAAAATCGTCGACGAGCAGACGGGTCGTATCATGGACGGTCGCCGTTACTCGAACGGTTTGCACCAAGCTATCGAAGCCAAGGAAAGCGTAAAGATCGAGGCCGCCACACAAACGTATGCGACCGTTACGCTACAGAACTACTTCCGTAAATACAACAAGTTGAGTGGTATGACCGGTACCGCCGAAACGGAAGCAGGCGAATTCTGGGAAATCTACGAATTGGAGGTTGTAGTCATACCTACTAACCGTCCTATTCAAAGAGATGACCGTGAAGACTTGGTGTACAAGACAGCTCGCGAAAAGTACAACGCGGTTATCGACGAAGTTGTAAAGCTCCGCGAAGCCGGTCGACCAATCTTGGTCGGTACCACGAATGTGGAAATTTCTGAGCTACTGAGCCGCGCACTTAAGATGCGCAAAATTCCTCACCAGGTGTTGAATGCGAAGTTGCACGCCAAGGAAGCTGAGGTTGTAGCTGAAGCTGGACGTCCAGGTACGGTGACCATCGCTACCAACATGGCGGGTCGTGGTACGGATATTAAGCTTACTCCAGAATCAAAGGCTGCGGGTGGTCTTGCCATCATCGGTACGGAACGTCACGATTCTCGTCGTGTTGACCGCCAGCTACGCGGTCGTGCAGGTCGTCAAGGTGATCCGGGTTCATCTCAGTTCTTCGTATCACTCGAAGATAATTTGATGCGCCTATTCGGTTCCGAAAGAATCGCCAAGATGATGGACCGCATGGGCCACAAAGAAGGGGAGCACATCCAGCACAAAATGGTTTCAAACTCTATTGAACGCGCACAGAAGCGAGTAGAGGAGAACAACTTTGGTGTTCGTAAGCGCCTTCTCGAGTTTGATGACGTGATGAACTCTCAGCGTGAAGTGATTTACAAACGCAGACGTCACGCCCTTTACGGAGAGCGCCTTCAGGTAGACATTGCCAACATGGCTTGGGACACGGTTGAAGGATTAGTGAATGCATACAAGCCAGCGAAAGACTTGGAAGGCTTGAAGATGGATGTGCTTCGCATCTTCGGAATGGATATCCAGATGTCTGAAGAAGAGTTCAACAAAGGCGATGAAGCGACACATACACGCAGCTTGTATGAGCTAGCTCTGAAACACTACAAGGAAAAGAATACGCGTATTGCGGAATCAGCTTACCCAGTTGTGAAAAACGTATACGAGAACCAGGGTGAGCAGTTCAAGAACATTGTAGTTCCGTTTACAGATGGTATCAAGGCACTTCAGATTCCAACGAATCTTGAGAATGCCTATAACACCAAGGGTGAGGGAATGATTCGCGACTTTGAGAAGAGTGTTACTCTTGCCTTTATTCAAGACAACTGGAAGGTTCACCTTCGCAATATGGATGACCTCCGTACGAACGTACAGTCGGCATCCTACGAGCAAAAAGATCCACTCTTGATCTACAAGTTTGAATCTTTCGAGCTCTTTAAGGATATGGTGGATAAGCAAAACCGTGAAATCTTGAGCTTCTTGTTCAAGGCACATTTGCCACATCCTGATCCTTCTCAAATGCGTCAAGCGCCTACTCAGCCTAAGCAACAAGAAAAGCTTCAAACAAGCGGACCTGGCAGCGGAGCGGAGAATCAAGTGGCCGGACGGGGCGGTGTTCCTCAAGGTGCAGGAGCGATGCCTCAGCAAGCTCGACCACAGAAACCTCAGACCGTCGTTAAAGAAGGGAAGTCGTACAGTCGAAACGATAGAGTCACCATTCAGAACATGATGAGTGGTGAAAAGAAGGAAGTGAAATACAAGCAGGCTGAGCCACTTTTGAGTGGAAATCAGTGGGTGATTGTAGAAGATTAAGTTGTTGATTGACAGAAGTCTTCACGTACTTTCACGAGAAGATTCCTACAACTAGAAAAGCGATAAAGGCGAAGGTGTTCCAGTCACTCGAATGGAACTCTTCGCCTTTTTTATTTCTGCAGCAAATTGGATGGCAGACTCTGGTGTACGCAGACTGCTCGGCTGATGAATACACAAATACACATCTGTTATTCCGGTCGACTCCCATTGCGCAAACTTCTCTGCCCATTGTGCTATCCGTTCCACTTCTAGCGGATGAAAATCCCATCCCGCATATCGAAGCATGAGCTGCTTGCTCGCAGATGCCATGTGGAGCACATCAGGGCGTCCAGGAGCATCGGTAAGCACCCAATTCATGTTCTTGTTGTGTAGGGTTGCTGTGATGTCGTCAAACAGCGTTTGATCGTCAAACCATGACGGATGGCGTAGCTCAAGCGCTAGATGAATATCGTCAGGCCAAGCCTCAAGGTAGTCGAATAAGTCCCGCGCTTTTTCAGCCTTATAATTTTCGGGCATTTGCAAGAAGCACGGCCCTAGATGCTCCCCTAACGGGCGGATACTTTCAGCGAAAAGGGCAGTGGGTTCTTCTGCGTTCTTCAGCCTCCGGTAATGGGAAATGCTTTGAGGCAGCTTGGGAAGGAATTTAAATTCTGATGCGCTCTGTTTTGCCCATTCGGCAACTTGCTCGGGTGCAAAAGTTCTATAGTGAGTAGCGTTGAGTTCTGTGCAGCTAAACTGTTGTGTATAAGCGGAAAGATATCCCTTTTGTGGGGTGCCAGGTGGATACCATTGTCCAACCCATTCCTTCATTCCCCATTGTGTGCCCCCTAAATGAACAGTGAGCCCTGGAGAAGGCTCGAGTTCCATAACGATTGCATGGTCGTTGGGAAGTGGTGCAAGGTACTCACGTGATGGTTCGACTTTTCCGAATTTCATTCTCTCTTAATTCAATCCAAAGCTATTGAGAAATTCTACGAGTCTCATGTATGCTTCAAATTGAACTTGCGGAACCTTGTTCGCCTCGAGGTAATGTAAGTAGGCTTTGTGCACGTCGTTCCACCTCGGATTATTCATCATGCGGGCGAGTGTGATTCCCCTGAAACAACGATACGTTTGATTTGTGTTTACCCTAATGGGCAAGTTGGGATGACGGTTGAAAAGCGCTTCAAGTTTTTCGGAATCCGCCAGCATTTCGAGGTGATTGAAGCCTCGCTCTTGAAAGAAGTTTAGGATTCTTACCGACATATCTGCCAATTCTTGTTGGGTTGTGATGAGCAAGGATTGTTCATCTTCTGCCAAGAATTGATTCAATTGAATGATGGCGGTATTGCTCTCGTGAAGGTAATTGACCGAGGTGGGTAGAAACATCAATGCGGTGCGTTCAACAGCGTGAAGCCTTGTACCGAATTGAATATTAAAAGAAATGCCTTCTCGAGAAGAGATTGGTTGTATGGAGATGTTCTTGAAGCCACTTTCGAAGCTGGAGCGGAACTGTTGTGTTGGCGAGTGCCAGGTGTAACCAAACTGCTCGAAGCTCGGAATGAGTCCGCGATAAAAGTGTGTAGCGTTGAAGGATGAAAAGCTACTCATCCTGTGGGTTCTGATTCATGCGAAGCCCGTCTGGCTCCACGTACCGCTTGCTATCTTTTTCTTCTTTGCGCGGAGGCCGCACATATAGAATAGTTCCGGAAAAATGCAGAACCTTTCCAGCAAGGGCATGGTTGAAGTCAACCAATAACGAGTCGGAAAGCACTTCTGTAACCGTTCCTAATTCTTCTTTTCCCGTGGTAGGGTTGAGGAATACCATGCGGTCTCCAATGTTCACGTTTTCTTCGTTAAACCAAGGGTCACGACGATAGTATTTAGCCGAAACTTCGACAATTTTAGAAGAATCCATTTCTCCATATCCTTCTGAAGGAATGAGGGAGAAGGAGAACTGTTCGCCTTCTCGAAGTCCATCGAGGGCTTGTTCAAATGCGGGCAACATTGTGCCTGCGCCAAAGTAGAATTTCAGAGGGTAATTGGCATCCATCCTTTCAAGCAAATCACCTTTGGGCCCACCCTCTCTCATATCATACTTCAGCTCAACTATTGTGTGGGGAGCAATTCGTTTGACCATGTACTTATAACGCGTTGCCTCCCAGATGGTTCAAAAAGAAAAAGCCCCTCTCCAGCAGGAGAAGGGCTTCATGGGGTAGAGAAGGAACGGATTATCTCAGTCCGTAGCGCTGTGCTACCTCTCTATATCGTTGCGCAATAGGTGACTGTCCTCCTTGCTGAGATTGCATGTGGTATTGCATAGACATACCGTTAAGCATTCTGTAAAGAGAGAGTGAGTTCCCCATTTCTGCACGTACTTCACTTTGTTTTCTAAACGACTGGAAGTACGCAATTTCTTGATCTAATTGGTCGGCGAATTCAACTACCATGGCGTCTGCCTTGTCCATTGCGCCTGCTTGGTAATATCCTTCGATGAGAGAAGTGATGAAGTAGTTATACTCGTACTTCTCCGTCGGCATGAGCTCCATCGCTCTATCGATTACTTGCTCCGCCTTGTCGTCTTTACCTTCCGCAACCAAAGCTCTGGCACATCTTCCGAAGATGGTGCGAAGGTTGTAAGTCGGTCTGCGGCACGTCTCGTCATAATAAACGTCTGGATCGCTGATACCTTCAAACTCCATTGCCATGAGGTTATTGAAGAGGATGTCTGTGTCAACATACCCAAACTCGATAGATTGGTTGTCTTGACGAGGTGTGTTCACCGGTACGAAACGATAGGCTAGACCTTCGAGACGGAAGTAGTCTTGCAGATAGAAGAAAGACTTAGGGCTGCTACCTACGGTGATAGCGAAGTAAATTGGACGTGACCAATCGTTTTGATTGATGAGGTCGATCACCATAAGGTCACGCTTCAACATCGCACGACCCTTGAAGTCCCAGTCGATGTAGTCTACAATCTTAGCACTGTCCTCAACACCAACTACGCCTTGGTCAATTACCTGCTGCTTGTCGATATCGATTCGCAAGTTTGTCTGTGGATAGTAGTAGTACGAAGGTGAATTCTGAATTCCGTGTGGCTTGAATTGGAAGTTCGCGCCGTCTTGCTTCACAAATTTGATGAAGTCGTCTGTAGACCAGCGGGCGCCCGGATTACGACCGTAATCTTGACGGAATTTCTGAGGGTTGAGATACAAAACATCTCGCGTACCCATTCGGTATTGGTCCTTTTCAAACGAGAATGGAATGTTGTTGCCATCGACGTATGCAGATCGTTTGAGCTGATCGATGTACCAATCCGTATTTAGGAGGGAGAGGTTAACAACACGAACGTCGGTTCGGTACTCTTCCACTTCTTGTAGATACCAGAGAGGGAAGGTGTCGTTATCACCGTTCGTGAATAATATGGCATTTGGCGCACATGAGTCGAGATATGCTTTTGCCGTATCGCGAGCCATGTAGCGTTGAGATCTATCGTGATCATCCCAGTTTTGAGCAACCATGTTCAATGGCACAATTGCGAGCGTTACTACGGTAACAATTCCGGCCAATCCTGGTACATTAAGTCTTTCGCGAATCAAATCGTAGATAGCCACTACGCCTAGTCCAATCCAGATGGCGAATACGTAGAAGGATCCGACGAAGGCATAATCACGCTCTCGAGGTTCAAACGGTTTGTGATTCGTGTAGACGACGATGGCGAGACCGGTAAAGAGGAAGAACATTCCGATGACCCAAGCGTCTTTGCCGTCCTTGAAGGCTTGATATCCCAGTCCTATCAATCCGAGTATAAACGGAATGGCGAAGTAGGCATTTCGCGCTGGGTTGTTTTTCATGTAGTCGGGAAGTAGGTCTTGATTCCCTAGTCGACCATTGTCTACAGCCGATATACCGGTCATGTAGTTTCCTTGTGTACGCTCATAATGGTGCTGAAGGTCGTTCTGTCGGCCTACAAAGTTCCACAAGAAGTAGCGCCAATACATGTGCCCAACTTGGTAGTTCATGAAGAACTTAAAGTTATCTGCAAAAGTTGGCTTCTGCTCTTTGCTAGTGAGGCTTGAAATCTTCAAATAACCTTGAACGTGATTGTCCTGATCGCTCCACATTCGTGGGAAGAACATCGTCCACTCTGGATCGTAGTTTGGAACAGCAAACTTCTTATCGTCTGTAATGACATATTTCTTTTGCTCTTCGTCGTAAGTGTAGGTTGGCGATCCGTCAACAAACGGTTCGCTGCGGTCCAACTGAGAGTTGAACACCTTACCATACATCACTGGCCAGTCGCCGTACTGTTCACGATTGTAGTACGCGAGCATGCTCAATGCGTCTTCCGGATTGTTCTCGTCGATTGGAGTACCTGCATTCGAGCGAATACCGAGCATTACAAAGCTTGAATATCCAATCAAAATAAAGAGGACTGCGAAGATACCTTGGCTAACGAAAGGCAAGCTCTTTTTCTTGGCATATCGGATACCGAAGTAAGCGCCTGCGATAATTAGGATGATAGCGAAAACGGTACCTGAGTTCTTCATAAGTGAAAGTGAATTCACGAATGTGATTTCGAGGAAACCGAACATTTTAAGGAGAAGTGGAATGATCACTTTGAATACAGCGCCGAGAATGATGACACTGAGGACGGTTCCCACGATAGAATCCTTGATGGTAGCATCGGGCTTCACTTTGTAATACACCACCATTACGATTGGCGGAATAGCCAAGAATACGAGGATGTGTACACCTACTGATAGGCCGATGAGATATGCGATGAGCACCAACCATCGGTTGGCGTATGGGTCGTTGTCGTATGCGCGCTCCCACTTGGTTACAGCCCAAAAGGCTACTGCAGTGAAGAAGCTTGACATGGCGTAAACCTCACCTTCAACAGCTGAATACCAGAATGAATCACTCCAAGTGAATGCGAGTGCACCTACGATACCAGCGCCAAATACGGCGAGCATTTTCTGATTGTCGAACTCTGATCCATTTCTAAGAATAAGCTTCTTTGCCACGTGAGTGATGGTCCAGAAAAGGAATAGAATAGAGAAAGAGCTAGAGAATGCGGACAAAAGGTTGACCATGTAGGCTTGTCCGGTGACGTCTCCCGCAAATTGTGAGAAGAAGTTACCTACGATTTGGAAGAGCGGTGCACCTGGAGGGTGACCTACTTGAAGTTTCACCGAGGTGGCGATGTATTCACCACAATCCCAGAAGCTTGCAGTTGGTGCAACTGTCGCCACATAAGTAGCGCTTGCGATGATCCAAATCACCCAGCCTAGGATGTTGTTTATTTTCGTGTAATTCGAAGTTTGCATGTCCGCGTATTTCAATCAGATTGGGCGAATTTAAGAAAAGAAAGATACCGCCTTTGTTGTTGAAAGGTTAAAGAACCCCCGTCAACATTATTTTAGGATTTTGGTCTTTTTGAGTTGAACGTTCAGAATCAATCCAGAAACCAAAACGATTGCTCCATAAATCCCCGCCCATTGCCATTCCATAAAGATGATTTTCCCCATCATGAAGAGTAGAGAATAGGTCATGCTCACCGCTGCTATCCAACAAACGGCAAGGCGAGCAAGATGTCCAGCGTTCTGGAGGTCAGAAGATTGCGTTTCTGCAAAGCGACCCCAGTTTCCGGCGGGTTTAATTCTGTTGTAGAACTTCTGCAAAGTTTCATCGGATTCGGCTGGGGTGAGAAAAGTGACCACAAGCCAGACGATGGTGGTAAATGAAACGGTCACGAAGAAGGAATCTGGGAATTCCAGTCCTAAACCAAATTTTGAAATGGCATAGCCAATGAAAGGTGCAATTGTGGCGCTGAGTTCACTCCATGCGTTAATTCTCCACCAGAACCACCGCAGAATTAGTACAAGTCCGAGGCCCGCGCCACATTCCATGATGAAAGACCAAACACTGGAGATGCTTTCGATGAAGAAACTAATGGTAAGCCCAACAACGGCGAGGAGAACTACGGTTACTCTCGAAATATTGACAAGTGTTCGCCCGGATTGCTCATTGGTCGAATCGAGAATTTGATCCTCTTTTTTTCTGTTTTTGATGGGAAGATAGAAGTCGTTCACAAGGTAGGATGCACCCCAATTGAGCTGGGTAGAAATCGTACTCATGTAAGCGGCAAAGAAACCGACGAGGAGTACGCCCATCCAACCGGCGGGCACATGGTTTTTAAGTGCGAAAATGTATCCGAATCGCGAATCGCTTTCGTAGCGAATCGACTCGTCCAGGCTAGGGTTTGTGCTTCGGGCTACTTCGAGTTGTCCGGCGAGTTGAAGTACATCGGGACGAAGCTCCTCAGGGGCTTCGTTGGCATTGTCGATCCATTCAGCTACCGGGCCATGTTCTGCCAGTGTGTTCCATTGCGCTGCGGAAGATTCATCTAGTTTATTGGGAACATTGAATAGCACAAGTGCTGAAAGGCCTACGAGAATCCAGGGCCAAGGGCGGATGCAATAATGTGCAATTTGGAAGAAGAGGGTGGAATAAACTGCGCTTTTCTCGTCCTTGGTACTCATCATTCGCTGTGCGATGTACCCGCCACCACCTGGTTCGGCACCCGGATACCAGCTTGCCCACCACATCATTCCAAAGAAAGCGAAGAAGGCTGTTGCGGTGATGGAATACACTTGTCCTTCGCCTTCGCCAACGGAAGGGAAGAATGAAAATGCGGAATCGGGCAGTTGAGCTTTAAGGTTTTCTATGCCGCCAATTTGAGGACTATCAAGCACAAAGTAGGCGAGGGCAATGCTGCCTACCATGGCAATGACAAACTGAATATTATCTGTGATTACCACACCGAGAAGTCCAGAAAAGGCCGAGTAAAGCGTTACCGCCAGCATGGTAAGTCCAGTGTATAGGAATGCGGTTTGTTCATCCATTCCGAAGAACCCGGCGAGTATGGTAACCATGGCCAGATTGACCCATCCGATGATGAGTACGTTCATGAATAAACCGAGGTAAATCGACTTGAAGGGGCGAAGGAATCGGGCGGCGGGACTAGAGTATCGCAGTTGTATCAGCTCAACTTCTGTAAGCACGCCTGAGCGTCTCCAAAGGTTAGCGAAGAAGAAGGTAGTGAGCATTCCTCCGGCCAAAAGGTTCCACCAGATCCAGTTTCCGCTGATGCCGTTATCGTGAATGAGTTCGGTTACTGCGAGTGGAGTATCGGCTGCAAAAGTGGTCGCCACCATAGAAATTCCGGCCATCCACCATGGAAGGTTTCGTCCGCCTAGGAAGTACGAATTCAAGTCTTTACCGCTTTTCTTCGAGGCCCAGAGTCCAGCACCAATCATGAGCGCTGCAAGCAGACCAAAAAGAATCCAGTCGAGTTGTTGCATGGGAGATTGTTGTTGAGGAGGGGAAGATAGGGAATTGAGGCTTCGCCAAGAAGCTTCGCTTAAGGCACTTCGTGCAAGGCTCACTGGTCGTGAGCAAGGGGGGCGAAGGTGTTGAACACGCGAAGAGAGTTGATGAAGTAATCGTGAGTTGAGGGGTTAAGGGCTTCGCCAAGAAGCTTCGCTTAAGGCACTACGTGCAAGGCTCACTGGCCGTGAGCAAGGGGGGCGAAGGTGTTGAACACGCGAAGAGAGTTGATGAAGTAATCGTGAGTTGAGGGGTTAAGGGCTTCGCCAAGAAGCTTCGCTTAAGGCACTACGTGCAAGGCTCACTGGTTTTGAGCAAGAGTCCCGCGGTAGACAAAGAATGCTTGCAGGTGAGCTAGGAGTCTTGCCGAGGAACGAGGCCTTTCGTCCGCCGCATGGCGGATGACTTGCTGAGGAACGAAGCCTTGTGATGAGCGGCGTAGCGCGAATCACCTTAGTCTTAAGACAAAAAAGCCTCCCCAGTTTCCCGAGAAGGCCTTCCGCTCTATGAGGAGCTGAGACTTGGAGTGAGTCTTACTTACCTTTTGATACTGCAGCCGATTTGGCGAGTGTCAGCAGGGTCAATTTCATCAGCTGCTCCAGCAGCTAGTTTATTCATCGCTTCGCGCAGCCATTCTTGCGTGGCTTCCTTTTCGCGATTTTCGAATTTATCATTGATGGAACCCTCGAAGACGAGTGACATGTCGCTATCGAACAAGTACACGTGAGGGGTGGTTTGCGCGCCGAAGGCGTTGGCAAGTTCCGCGTTCACATCTACCACATACGGACATGTATACCCAGCTTCTTCGTAGTGGGCCTTCATGCGCTCCATGCTATCGTCGCCTTCGCGCTTAGCTTTGTTGCTATTGACTAGCACCATGCCGATGTTCTTGTCATCCGCTAGTTCGGCCAACTTTGGATACTCTTCTTCCCAGGCAATAACGTAAGGGCAAGTGTTACACGAGAAGATTACGAGAAGTCCGTTTTCCTCTTTCAGTGATTCGAGAGATGAGCTTGTCCCATCAACATTTTCCATCATTCTATCGGCCATTGGAGCGACGTCGCCAATCTCAAGAGGGGTGGAGAAGTCGAAGGCTGTGAGGCCTACGCCAATGCCAATCACGGTCAACAAATAAGTAATCGATTTCATGTTTTCTAAGTCTGTGTGATTAACAAGACTAAGATAACTAATTGGTGTTCAATAATGTTGTACGGTGTTGCTGTCAGAAATTTTGGACTAATGTTCCGACCGAAGGGAGGAATCCCGAGAGGCGAAGCCGATTCGGGAGAGGGTCAGACTGTTAGAGGGTCAGAGGGTTGGAGGGTTGGAGGGTTGGACTGATGTTCCGACCGAAGGGAGGAATCCCGAGAGGCGCAGCCGATTCGGGAGAGGGTCAGACTGTTAGAGGGTCAGAGGGTTGGAGGGTTGGACTAATGTTCCGACCGAAGGGAGGAATCCCGGGAGGCGCAGCCGATTCGGGAGAGGGTCAGACTGTTAGAGGGTCAGAGGGTTGGAGGGTTGGACTGATGTTCCGACCGAAGGGAGGAATCCCGAGAGGCGCAGCCGATTCGGGAGATGGTCAGACAGCAGAGCTACAGATCGATAGAAGGCTTAAGGCTTGAAAGCTGCTTCTTCTAGGGGGCAGTTAGCCCCTCCCCGGTCTCAAGTTACGAGATGAGTTTTCAAAAGCTTGAATCTCAACAGGCAATTTTGTGAGTTGAAAACTAGCCGATTGTAAACGTTTACCACACGACTTAATCGCGCAAATAGTCCGATCTTGTCAGTTGGGTGGTGGGGGATAATGAACCCATGGTATAGCGGTGAATATTGAAAGAATACTTGAGGGTTTGAGGTTCCCATTGCAAGGAGGAATCCCGAGGGGAGGAGCTGATTCGAGAGATGGTTGCACTACTGGCCAGCAGAGCATAGCTTAATATTGTTCCCAAGCTTTTGATGTGATTGCATGTAGGTTTAGAAAAGAACCAATAAAACTGTTCTTCTATCGTTTCTCTTTCACGACCTAACCCTCTCTCTTATGAATCGAGTGTTACTCTCTTTAATATGGCTTCCACTTTCCTTGATGGGCCAACCAGATTCCGTCCTTGTTGAAGAATTCAATCCAGTCGATTCATCTTGGGAAGATTTAAGTCTTTGGCGATATTCCTATCAGGATTCCCTATTGATTGAACTAAAAGGGTATGGCCGACGAACAGGTCAAACTGGCCGTAGAGTCCTTTGGACCCGCACTATCTATACCTACAACGGAGCTTCCGATACTCTTGAAATAATTAAGCTACGAAGACGTGGAGGAGAATCAGAATTGAAAATGGTAGAGCGGCGCGAGTTCAATAGAGAAGATGAAAGTGTAGTTCGGTATCAGGACTTTTATTATGAAAATGGTTCGGGCAGCTCAGGGGCCTTTTATTGGAGACACTATTCTGGAGAAGAGCTCACCTATGTGTATCGACTAAGCTATATCGCATTCTATAATAGATGGGACGGAATGCTAAAACAATTCGACTATGATGCAGAAGGACGCTTAATCAGTATTGGGTTTTGTCATTCTGATGATAGTATTACGTGTTTGAACGGTAATCACCGATATATAACAATTAGCTACACGGATACAGTGATAGATCAACTCACCACCTACCGAACCACAATTAGTGGGTACGAGAAAGATCGATTGGTCAGATATCTGGATTCTAACGGAAATGTTCTGAGAGAAGTGGCAACTACATTTCACGAATATGCAGGGTGGCTACCTAAATGGGATTATATCTTTGAATACGATGATGAAGGAAGAGTAAAACACAAGTACTCCTATTTTCAAGGGTCATCAAATCCAAGTCGAAGAGAAACATATTACTATACAGATCCACCACCTCCTCTTCTCAATAGGGGTATAGTTTTCCCAAACCCTACACGCGATTACTTCACTTTGGAACTCTTGGAAACAGCACGAGGGCAAGTTCAAGTTATCGATGCACTTGGTCGAGTTGTTTTTTCATCCAACATTTCCTCCGATCGGCTAGAGATCAATGCCACTTCTTGGGATGAAGGTTGCTACATTCTTCGCTTGCTTTCGGATGAACGTACGAAAGTTTGGAGGGTGATTAAGGATTGATGGAGGGTCAGACTGTTAGAGGGTCAGAGGGTTGGAGGGTTGGACTGATGTTCCGACCGAAGGGAGGAATCCCGAGAGGCGCAGCCGATTCGGGAGAGGGTTAGAGGGTTGGATGGTCAGACTTATGGACTGATGTGCTGACTGAAAGGAAGTATCCCGAGAGGCGCAGCCGATTCGGGAGAGGGTTAGACTGTTAGAGGGTTAGAGGGTTGGAGGGTTAGACGGCAGCTCTAAAGTTGAACGTTCTCCAAAGCCTCGAAGGTGCATCCAAATAGCACGGGACTTTAGTCCGTGCGGGCTTACGGGACGATTAGGCTGTTAGAGGGTTAGAGGGTTGGACATCAGAGCCAAAGTTGTTCGCTCTCTACAGCCTCGAAAGCACATTCAAATAGCACCGGACTTTAGTCCGTGCGACCTAGCTGGAGGCTTTTATTCGTCGCAAGACCAAGAACCCTTTCCCGTGTGAGCAGGATCCTTTTGCCTTGAAAAGGCAATCCAAAGTTTCCACCATATCCTCCACTTCTTCAAGCTCAACATCCACCAGCGTAATCCGCCCGTATTGAACACGTACTTCTTGTACCGTGTCGTTCTCATATCCCAAATTCGAGAAAATGAGTTGATACTCTCCAGGCTCTACCTCTTCAAATCTGTAATACCCGTCAATGTCAGTTAATCTGCCCTGAATGAACTCTCCATCTTGCATCAGTCGAACCTCAGCGTTCGGTATTCCCTCAAGATTGTCGGTGTATGTTTCGGTCTTGACATATCCTCCAATACCCCCGACCTGAGCTGTCGATGTAATGGAAGTCAGCATGAAGAAGATTCCAAAAAGATATGTGGAGAACCGTGTCATTGTAAATCAAACGTCATGGTATCGCGCTCCGTTGGTCTCGACGCACGCAAACTGTCCATTTTGAACTTTAAATCTTGGATATACATCTCGTCATCTGCAGGCATGTCCCAATCTCCATCCATAATTTGGTTGGAAAAGAACAATGATCCGAATACCAATGTGAGTGGATAAGCCAACAGATGAAACCTTTTTACCTTACCCTTCGTTGGTTTTTCCCTTTCTGAGAAGTCGATTGAAGTGGTTGGTTGCGATATTGAGACTTCAAACCTATAGAGGAGTGCGGTTTCAACCTCATCTCGAATGAGCTCCACCTTTTTGGATGATAGATCAAACTGTTCAGGTTCGAGCCAGTAAAGCTCACCTTCTAGTTCCACTAAGTTTAATTCGACGAGAACCTCGAGGATGGCGAAATTATCATTCAAACTAAACCCACCTTCAATTAGATTTCGACGATAGACACCTCTGTTGCCTGCCTCCTCTAACCGAGTTAAGATTTGCAAAGCATGCTCTGTAAGCTGCTCAATATATTCTTGGGAGTGGGGCATGGTTAGGAGTGGGAAAGCTCGGCCGCTGCTTTTAAAGCAGCATTTCTTTTCGACAATAAAGATTTCATGTAAGCACGTAAAAATAGGGCATCTGCTGCTTTTCCGATGAATCCGTAAGGAGAAGAATACTCGAAGATATCAGTCATGATTGTCCCACTGTCAATTTGCACGAACCGATGCTCATGTCGAAACGACTTAAAATCACCCTCCACCATTTCATCTACAAAAAACTGCGGGAACTTTAGCTCTGTGATTTTGGAGGTTAGCTCGCGATACCTTCCTAAATGTTTGGCTCTCCAAGTTACGGTGTCGTCCAGTTCCATTAATCCTGAGGTCACTCCAGCAATTACCGTTTCGTCGGTGTGAGACATCGAATCACGGTGTGCGTCAACACTTCTTGCTAAGTCGAAGACTACCTCGACCGGTGCGTTGATTTTGGTATGAAGGGTGATGGTGGGCATAAATCAATGCTAATCTATCAAATACAAGTAGCCCAACCTGTACCATGAGATGTGCCGCTGAAAGGTGGGGACGTCTTGATAACGGCTGTTTTGCCAGTATCCATCAACATCTAAGTACAGGTGATGGTTGCCCGTAAGCGCGTACTGAAACTTGAATTTAACGCGATAGTTATGCTCATCAATGTCATCCAGGTACTCCTCAGTAGCATCATTTTGGTCATCACTGAACCAGAAACCATTTTCATACTCTAAACCAAACTGAATGAAACTGCGGTCACTCGTTTCATAACTGCTAAGCACCATTGTGCGCAAACCGTATTTATTCATGCTGGGATACAAAGGGGCAGGCACGTAAGTGTAGTTTTCACGACTATTTCTCTGATAGAATCCGATGCTGGGATAAATCATCCAAGAGTTTTCTAGTCTGAGGGCGGCCGTGTATCGAGCGCGAAGTTCCCAACTTTTTCGACTAAAGCTAGAGAAGGTCCTATCGTCCGTTAGCGGAGTTGTAATCCCAACCTCCAATAGAGAGGATTTGAAGAAGTTTTGGGTATTGTGAGTTTGAAATCCAATATCTAGTGCGGCATTATCAAAAACACCAACCGCACCGTAAACTTGATTTGATACCGGTAGTGTAAATCGGAATCTCAATTTATCGAACGCCAGTAGATCCCCTTGCAGCCTGAATTCCCAGCCATCAATTTCATAACCCGGAAAATTGGATGCTCCATCGAAGTTGAGTCCAGCGGTTATGTTGAGATTGGCATATAATTCAGTAGGATCCGCGAGCCTAGAAGTTGGTAGTTCTAATTCCTGTGCTAAAAGTGGAGCGCTGATAACCAGCATCCACAAAAGATTGAGGCGAGACATAGTTGAGAGATTTAAGGTTGTTGAAAGCGAAACGCATACAAGGTAGGTGATATTGGTCAGTTAATTCAATTTACTAGAGTACCTACCATAACCCCCACGTTCCATACCTTTGCCCCTCCACAAAACACATGGTATCATGAATATTCTCGTCCTCGGTTCCGGCGGCCGTGAACACGCAATTTCTTGGAAGATTTCTCAAAGCGATAGATGCGACAAACTCTATATCGCACCAGGTAATCCAGGCACTGCCAGCCTCGGAGAAAACGTAGCTCTTGGAGTGAACGATTTCGAAGGCATCGCCAATCTTGTGCGCGAGAAGAATATCGATATCGTTGTGGTTGGACCCGAAGATCCACTCGTAAACGGCATTCACGATTACCTTGTGGATGATGCCAAACTCGATGTGAAAGTGATTGGTCCACGCAAAGGCGGCGCCCAACTCGAAGGAAGCAAGGATTTCTCGAAGCAGTTCATGCAACGACATAATATTCCTACTGCGGCTTATGCCACATTCACAAAAGATCAAATCGAAGAAGGGGAGAAGTTCCTAGAATCGATGAACGCACCGTACGTGCTCAAAGCCGATGGCCTTGCAGCTGGAAAAGGGGTGCTCATCCTTGATAATCTAGATGAAGCCAAGGCCGAACTCCGCGCCATGCTTGCCGATGCCAAGTTTGGCGACGCGAGTAGCCGCGTGGTCATCGAAGAGTTTTTATCTGGAATCGAGTTTAGCGTATTCGCTTTAACAGACGGCAAGAATTACGTGATTCTCCCCGAAGCAAAAGATTACAAGCGAATTGGTGAAGGCGATACAGGTCTGAATACCGGAGGAATGGGAGCCATCTCTCCAGTTCCTTTTGTGGATGATGCCATGATGAAGAAGGTGGTTGACCAAATCGTGGAGCCGACCATCAACGGATTGAATAGCGAGAGCCTGCCATATGTCGGCTTCGTGTTCTTTGGCCTTATCAATGTAAATGGTAACCCTTTTGTTATTGAGTACAACGCTCGTATGGGCGATCCGGAAACCGAGGTAGTGATGCCTAGGTTGAAGTCTGATTTCGTGGATCTATTAGAAGCAGCAGGCAATGGAACGCTTGATCAGCAGACGATAGAATTTGACGAGAGAGCCGCAACTACGGTAATGGTGGTTTCGGGTGGCTACCCTGGCTCGTATCCAAAGGGCAAGTCAATTTCTGGATTGGAGAACGTAGAGAACTGTACCGTGTTCCACGCTGGGACGAAGATGGAAGGAGACCAACTCGTAACTTCAGGTGGACGTGTCATGGCGTTTACGGCCTACGGTACCGACAAAAAAGAAGCGCTTGAGCGATCTTACGAAGGCATCAAGCGCGTATGCTTTGAAGGAATTACTTTCAGAAGTGATATCGGCTTCGACCTCTAAACGAGGTTGAAGCTAGATGAATGAGAGGTTTACCTCTCGCCAGCTTTGCGCTGCATGTTCATCTGACGGAACCAGTAAATAGTGAACGCGGTCATGACAAGCATGAAGAGATAGTTCACGGAGTTGCCCAAGAAAGGAAGAATTTGGAACGTCCATTCAAAGAAATCTCCTAGTGCTTCGAAAAAAGATCTTAGTGGCATGACTGCTTATTTGTAGATTCGGGAACAAATTTAAGCCAAAGATTTAATGTGGAGCAAGCGTCTTGAAGATATTCGTCCAGGAACTGTAATGGCCTATGCGCTATTGCTTCTCGGACTTGGATATCTCCGTATCGGTATGGCTCCATCAAGTTCGATTGATTGGTCTTTTTTAGGCGTAGAGTACGAGCTGTCATCATGGCTCAAATGGCTTTCTCCAGTGATATGGACAATCTCAGGTTTGTTGGCAAATCTCATTCTTGTCGAGCGTTTTCAAGTTCTGAAGCGCTATTCTTACGTCGGGTTTCTTTGGGGCTTGTTCCTAATCATCCTTGGTGGTTTCCAAATTGGAGTCTATTCCATTCTTTCTCTTTTCTGGTTCGCGTCTATTCTGAGGATTCAGAAATCAAGCAGCGTTATACCAGATGCACTGGATGTCGGATTGATCATCGGCGCTTTATCTCTTTTCAATCTTCAATTTCTAGCGCTCATTCCCATTAGTTGGATCCTTGCACTAACCTTCGCTCGCCTCCGATGGAGAGTCATATTCGCCTCTATCTGGGGTGGGGTTACTATTCATATTCTCACCTGGGTCACATTCTATCTGCTAAGTAGAAATGAAGCATATCTGTCTTATTGGGAATGGAGTCCAGGTACATTTGAGATTGTAGATACAGCCCTATGGGTGCTGATTATCACAGCATTCGTCTGGTGGGTATTCTCGCTTGGGAATTACATCAAGGCCTTATCGACGGCGAATATTGTGAAACGACAAAGCATGTCGGCGCTCCTTTTCTTCACCATTATTCTCGCTTCACTAGCGCTTACGGGTATTTGGAGCGATACCGTTTACTTTGCGATGCTACCCATAGGAACGCTCGTGTTTATCACGAACGACTTACAGTATCGCAAAAAGTATTGGTGGCGCGATGTGGTTTTCTGGACCTTCATCGCAGCGTATGTGTTGATGTTGTTTCCGGCCGTACAGCCTTAGTTTTCCTCTGGGAAGAAGATTTTCTTCAACTCGTGAGCATCTTCTGGCTTCATCTTTCCGCCTAAAATAAGTGCGAGTTGCTTTCTTCGAAGAGCGCCTTCGAAACGGATTTTTTCTGTTTCTGATTCAGGCTCAATTCCTGGAACCTCAATTGGATTACCGAGTTGGTCTACCGCAACGAAAGTGTAAATAGCCTCATTGGCCGTGATGCGAGAGCCAGAGCGCTGATCTTCGATATAGACATCCACAAAAACTTCCATTGAGCTCGTGAATGCTCTTGAAACAGACGCTTCCAATGTGACAATTGAGCCTTGAGGCACAGCGTGGTTGAATGACACGTTGTTTACACTCGCAGTTACTACTTGACGACGGCAATGACGATGAGCGGCAATGGCGGCGCAGCGGTCCATCCACGATAGGAGCTGTCCACCGAACAAATTGTTCAAGTTGTTGGTATCGTTCGGGAGAACGATTTCGGTCATTACAGTAAGTGAGTCACTTGGAGTTTTGGTCCTCATGGCGGGTGTTATTTGCCCGCAAAGGTAGCCTATTTGCGATAAATCCAGGCTCCGCGTTGCACCTCTTTCTTGTAGGTTCTGAGGCCTTCAACCGCAGCTTGACGGCTAGGGAAGGATTGTACAGCCACTTTGCTGTACTTGCCATCGAAAGGCAAAATTACAGGTTCGAAGCCTTTCTGACGAAGCTCTCGGTAAAGGTCGTCGGCATTCGCCTTTTCGACAAACGAGCCTACAATCACGTAGTAGGTTCCGCGCTCCACAGGCGATGTTGCTACGGGTTCAACATTTACCTCGATAGCTGGGGTACTAGCTTCCGGAGTGGAAACAGGCTTTTCAATTTCACGGTCTGAAACTGCTTCGGTTTCCGCTGCTACTTCTGAAGCAGATTCTTCCGGAACTTCGGTGTCGGTGCTATCCGAGCCGAACCAATTGAAGCTTGCGAGGTCTGGAGTAATCTCCGACTTGATTCCGCCAATGGTCAATAAGCCGGTTACACCAACGGCTACAGCAACTGCCCTCCACAATGGGAACGCTTTGCGGTCTTTTCTCTCGTGCAACGGAACAACACGGGATTCTTTTGGAATAGAAACAAGAGGCGAAGCCCTGAACACTCCTAGTCCGAAGAATTCCGAATCGTAGTTCAGGTCGATTTGTGGCTTAAACTGCAATTCACCTTGGCGATCGATGTAGAACAACCCGAGGTCATCCAATCGAATGCGCTCGCCTTTGTGCAACTTCGAGTGCCAATGGCTCACGATGTCGCTTATCTCCAACCTTACTACATCAACATGACGATTTTCGGCTTTAGAAACCGCGTTGAGGAGGAGGCCGTCATCGTTGCGAAGTGCAGGCTGAAAACTCAAACGTCGCCCGGGAGGGACGAACATCTGCGTAGCGCCATTTAATTCAGCTGAAAATGACTTAGCCACAAAGGCACCAAAGCCCGGCACAACTACGAGGTCGTGCGAGAATAATAGGCGTGATATGTGACGTTCGAGTGTCATTATTATCTTCAGCAAATGTAAGGATGATGGGCTTAGAGAGCAATGCCCTGTTCCATCCTACAATGAAAGAAATTTTCATGGTGAGTTACAACTTTTTCAACAGTTTTTTTGAGGGTAAGTTCCGTCAGAATCAGACGATAACGCCAAGGCGTCTTTCGGGTGGAGATATTCACGAGGTCTTTTCCTTCGCAGTAGGCGATGAATCCTATGTGATTAAGGTCAATCAAAACATGCCTGAAGACGTCTTCTTGAAGGAGGCTGATGGATTAAAAGCCTTACGGGAAACCGGCGTAGTAAATGTGCCCCGAGTACTTGAAGTTGATGAGTGGGAAGGAACACAGTATTTGTTGTTGGAGTACATTTCAAAAGGGGCAGGGATGAAGGCGTCTTTTGGATCAGAGCTAGCCAGAATGCATCGTGCATCAAACGAGCGCTTTGGGTGGCATTCCGACAATTACATCGGCTCTCTTGAACAGTTAAACCCTTTCACAGCCACATGGGCTGAATTTTTTGTTGAATCTAGATTGATTCCGTGTGTCCAAAAGCTTCGGGATAACGGGAGTCTGGGCTCTGGAGAAACACGTGTTTTCGCTTCACTAGAATCTCGTATTGAATACCTATTTCCGTCGGAGCAGCCGGCACTCTTGCACGGCGATTTGTGGTCGGGCAATGCGTTGGTAGATGAGAGAGGTTCTACATGGCTCATTGATCCAGCTGTCTACTTTGGTCATCGTGAGATGGATTTAGGCATGATGAGGTTGTTTGGAGGGTTCTCACAAGATGTTTTTGAAGCGTATTCAGGAGAGTACCCTTTAGAAGGCGGCTTTGAAGAAAGGGTTAAACTTGCTCAGCTCTATCCCATTTTGGTACATGCTGTTCTCTTTGGGGGTCATTATATCGCAGAGGCTCGAGGGATAGCCAAACGATATGCTTAGGGTTGAAGCTCTAGGATTTCGGTCCCAGCAATGGGGTAGTAGGTCGTTCCTTCCGGACCAATGTAGGTGCGCTTTCCCGTGAGTCTTCCAAAGGCTGGAAAAATAAAGCGGTTTGGTTCGTGAACAAAGCACGGGAGGCTGATGGATTGTCTCGCCTTGCCTTTTAGGCGTACCCCGGGATGAAGGTGCCCACATAATTGCAAGCCCTTGGGTTCATCGGATGGATGATGACGCCATTCCCATCCATCTTCCACGTAGCCTTCTTCTAGCACGCGGACACCAGCGCGATCATAGAAAGCACGGTCCATGATGTCGTGGTTACCTTCCACCAGAATAAAATCGACTTCCTTGAAATAGGTTCTCAAGTCACAGAATGCTTCCCATTCGAGATTGTATTCGGAGTGAAACAAATCGCCTAGAAAAATGAGTCGTTCAGGTTGATGATGTCGAATTTGAAAGGCAATTCTATCCAAATCTTTTTGCCCGGTTTTACCCGAAATGTACATCCCGGCTTTCCGGAAATGTGTTGCCTTTCCGAGGTGAACATCACTCAAGAATAGTGACTTCTTTCGAGGCCACCACAGGGTGCGTTCAGCGCTGAGTTCTACATTTTCTCCACCAAGTTGGATTTGCATGAGGCGAAGGTAGAGGTTGTTTCGCCGAAACAAAAGGATTCCCTTTTAACCGTCCGACCGAACGGAAAGGTATTTTTCGTCTGGAGCAGCTAAGCCGGCTGTCGAACTGAGGCGCCGCTGTTTATCCAGATCGCTCGGACTAAAGTTACGTGCTAGTTGAAGGCACTTTCGAGGCTGTAGAGAGCGTACAACTTTGGCTATGATGTCCAACCCTCTAACCCTCTAACAGTCTAATCGTCCAGTAAGCCCGCACGGACTAAAGTCACGTGCTATTTGAATGTGCTTTCGAGGCAGTGGAGAGCGAACAACTTTGGCTATGATGTCCAACCCTCTAACCCTCTAACCCTCTAACAGCCTAATCGTCCCGTAAGCCCGCACGGACTAAAGTCACGTGCTATTTGGATGTGCTTTCGAGGCAGTAGAGAGCGAACAACTTTGGCTATGATGTCCAACCCTCCAACCCTCCAACCCTCTAACAGTCTATTTCCCTATCTTCACCCTCATGTCCTCCTACATCTACAAATCCCTCATCTACATCCGCGAGCGTCGCTTTGCATTTTTGCTCTTCGGATTGATTCAACATTTGTACATCGGAATGACCGGCCTTGATACTGGGCTGTATGAGACCGTGGTTTGGCCAATCAATATGGTGGTTCTAGGCATTGCAAGTCTTGGTGTGTTTAATCGAACAAAACGCTGGGCCAAGATTTTAGGTATCGCACTTCTATTAGTTGTTTTCGCAACACCACTTATTCTTCCAGCATTCAAGTATTCGCCAGAAGTCATTCAGTTCATCAGTATTGCATATTTGATGTTCTTCCTCTATATCGCTTGGGGAATTAAGGATTGCTTGTTTCGACCAAGGTCTATGACCAATGAAATCATCTTTGCTTCGGCATCGGGTTATTTCCTCCTCATTGAAATAGCGGCATTTTTGATGATGTTCTTCTACGCCGGAAACCCGGATTCGTTCACGGGTGTCGACGGTACAAGTATCGCTACCGTGTATATGGACTTTGTCTATTTTGAAACGATAACACAAAGCACGGTGGGCTTCGGAGATATCACCCCTGTTCACTATGCTCCCAAGCTAGCCTCGGCGTTTATCGCTGCGGTTGGACAACTCTACATCGTAATGTTGGTTGGTGTGATTATTTCTCGCTACGCTGGCCATCGAATGGACGATTCCAACTCATGAGCTCAATACGGGTTATCGAATACCAATCTCCGGTTGGAGAATTGATTCTGGGAGATTACAACGAACAACTGTGCTTGTGTGATTGGAAGTATCGAACACAAAGAGGCCAAGTTGATACTAGGATTCAGAAGATTCTAAACGCTCGTTTTGAAACCGAAGAAACTCCTTTTCTCAAGGAGGTTATTTCCCAGTTTGATGCATATTTCGATGGTTCTTTAAAGGAGTTTGACATTCCATTGATTTTTGCAGGGACTTCCTTTCAAGAGAGAGTATGGAATGAATTGATGAAAATCCCTTTTGGTGAAACGGTCTCCTATCTTCAATTATCTGAGCGATTGGGTGATGCAAACGCCATACGAGCGGTAGCCTCTGCCAATGGCGCGAACGCCATCTCTATCGTAGTTCCTTGTCACCGCATTATTGGATCAGATGGTAGCTTAGTTGGCTACGCAGGAGGAACGCGTGCCAAGAAGAAGTTACTTGAGCTTGAAGGTGCGATTACGGATTCGCAGATGGTGTTGGAATTCTAGCCGTTGCTTGAATCTTGTATTCGAAGAGCGACGAACTTAAGGTCACAGTAGGAATATTGTATGACAATCAAATCCGAACTTATAGGATCTTCGAAAATTTCAAAAGTGAATTTGTTGCCCAATAGTCGGAAGGTTCCATGGTCATTGACAAATCTCACCTCATGGTGACCCTTGTGAACACAACAACAACTCTGACTTTTAATGCTGAGCATTCCGTTGAACATTGATTCACTCCATTCGTAAATGGTGTCCGAATCAAATGTATTCAAAGTAGTGTCCATGCTGCCCAGCTCCATGGACCCGAATTTTAATGTTTCCAGCTGACGACCACCCCCAGTATCTTTTTCACACTCAATCACTCCATTCGAAGTGAGTTCTAATTGCAAGTCTCCCTTGATATAATAAAGCTTGTCATTCTTGATCATGACCTCTGAAACTCTATTTAGCAGACTTACGTTTTGGAGTGTGAATAGGTCATTGCTCTCGCGAATTTCTTCCTCGTCAGAGTCCCAAACATACAGCAGCGTAGCGTTAAGGCTTCCCGTTGTTCCTATGAATGAATCCAGCTCGTACTGATTGGATGTTGTCCATGTGTTGTGCTCAACATCTGTAGAGTTCGACGTTTCCGTACAAGAACACAGTATGAGTGCAGAGAGCAAAAGAGCAGATAATCTCATAGTTCAATTCCAAGCTGATCCAAATGTCAAATAATAGCCGAAGTTTTCATTAGACCCGGCGAGGTCGACACCCATTCTGAGTCCAAACTGACGTGCCAAAAGATAGCGAAATCCAACCCCATAGTTGTAGATCAGGTCGGCGTCGGCAAATGATTCCCTTTTCGAAAGGGCCGTCGCCATTCCTCCAAAGACAACACCACTCCACCTGAGATTGAAATCGTATCGCTGTTCAGTTTCAAAAACTCCAATCTGCGTTCCCTGGTATCTTGCCGCAGGCACGCCACGCATATTCACGCTGGGTAAAAGAAAGAATGGAGCATCCCCTAATTGACCGATGTAATGCGCTCTGAACCCCGACACCAAGTTGTTCCCTAGTTTGAAGAATTGGTATCCTGTGAATTCGATGTTTTGATAATAGAAGTCACTGCCTGTCCACTCAGCACTCACGCGATACTGCAACCTGACCAAATTCCCTTTGTTTGGTGTGAAGAAGTTATCTCTGCCATCGTACTCGATTAACAATCCAGGATTGCTCTGCACAGTTTCGAAGGCGGCGGTTTGGATTTCTTCTGAAAGGTTTGACAGGTCGAATAGCGGATCGACTTTGGTATAGAGCAAGGTATACTGAAAGCCTGCGTAAATATTAGAGTTTCCGAGTCTCTTGGTAATTGAAGCAAAGACTGGAACAGTTTGAAAGTTGAATGAGAATTTTTTCTCCCCTACGATTGGAAGTTCGCGGTAGAGGTCCAAATTGATGGATGCATACAGCGCGCCAACACGATATTTCAACCCATAATCGGCAAGGGCTTCCGTTCGAAAGAGCCCAGTGAACCATGATTTGTTAGCGGTGTATCCAACGATTCCAGCCGTGATAGTTGGCTGAACGTAGGACTCAGAGGTCGCGGCGGAATTTGGTTTGATAAAAACAGGTGCAATGCCCAATCCAAAACTTCCCAAAGCAGGCTCGGTAATGATTTGAGGCAGCGGTAAAAACCCGTGTACGCTCTTTAGGAATTCACTTGCATCCAGCTTTCCATCTAGCGTATCACGCATTGATTCCTGACCACTCATTTTGAGACCGAGAATCATAAACAATAGCACGAATGAGAGACTCTTGAAAAGCATCTTCTAAAACTACAACTTTCAGTTTATGCTGTACGGAGAAGTTCCCCTGGAACTGAGGTGTCGAAACAGCTCAAATAACATGGGCCATCACACCACCTTTATTCTGCTGGTATAGTCCTAACCTGTGTTTAGTCTTTTCGCTTCTTGAGGGGTTCGGATTGTGAAACCATGCGAAGTGAATCACGAAAAGTTCAACCCACAACAAAAAAAGGCACGCAGTTTCCCGCATGCCTCTTATCTATAAGTCTATCAGTCTCCCGAATCGGCTGCGCCTCTCGGGATTCCTCCCTTCGGTCGGAACATTAGTCTAACGGTCCATAAGTCCAAAGGTCTATCAATCCAAAGTCCTCTGTACCTCAACCTCTTCGTACGCCTCAATGATGTCACCCACCTTGATGTCGTTGAAGTTCTTGATGTTAAGACCACATTCGTACCCTTTCGATACTTCTTTCACATCATCCTTGAATCGCTTCAATGAACCTAGTTCACCGGTGTAAACTACTACACCGTCACGGATAATGCGAACCATCGAATTACGCTTGATTGTACCGTCGAGTACCATACATCCCGCAATTGTACCAACCTTGGAAATCTTGAAGGTTTCACGTACTTCTACGTTACCAGTAACTTCTTCTTTGATTTCAGCAGAAAGCATACCCTCCATAGCCGATTTAATCTCATCGATCGCGTCGTAAATGATAGAGTAGAGGCGGATGTCGATATCTTCCTTCTCAGCAAGCTTACGTGCGGTTGGACTAGGGCGAACCTGGAATCCAACGATAATCGCATCGGATGCTGAAGCGAGTAGTACATCGCTCTCTGAAATCTGACCAACGGCCTTGTGAATGATGTTCACCTGAATTTCTTCAGTCGTCAATCGCTGAAGTGAATCAGACAATGCCTCAATCGAGCCGTCTACGTCACCTTTCAAGATAATATTGAGCTCCTTAAAGTCACCCACCGCCAAACGACGACCGATTTCTTCAAGGGTAAGGTTCTTTTGTGAACGTGCGCTTTGCTCACGAGCAAGCTGCTGACGTTTCTGAGCGATTTGCTTCGCTTCACGCTCGTCATCCATCACAACGAATGTGTCACCTGCTTGAGGAGCGCCATCGAGACCTAGCATAGCCGCCGGAGTACTTGGGCCTGCCTCATCAATGCGATGTCCACGTTCGTCAAGCAACGCACGCACTTTACCGCTGTATTGTCCAGCAAGTACGTAATCGCCAATTTTGAGTGTACCGTTTTGAACGAGGATAGTGGTTACGTAACCGCGACCTTTATCCAACATGGCTTCAACGATTGTACCCTGTGCGTTACGCTCTGGGTTTGCTTTCAGGTCGAGCATTTCAGCTTCGAGGAGAACTTTCTCCAAGATTTCCTGAACGCCTGTTCCCTTCTTAGCAGAAACATCCTGACTTTGAATCTTACCACCCCAATCTTCAACAAGGAGGTTCATTCCAGCCAACTGCTCTTTAATCTTCTCAGGGTTCGACGCCTCGCGGTCGACCTTGTTGATGGCAAATACGATAGGAACACCGGCTGCTTGCGCGTGGCTGATGGCTTCCTTCGTCTGAGGCATCACAGCATCGTCGGCCGCTACCACGATAATGGCAACGTCAGTAACCTGAGCACCACGAGCACGCATGGCGGTAAACGCTTCGTGACCAGGTGTATCGAGGAAAGTAATGGTTTGTCCGCTTTCCAAAGTCACGTGGTAAGCACCAATGTGCTGGGTGATACCACCTGCCTCACCGGCGATTACGTTCGTACGACGAATGTAGTCGAGTAGGGAGGTCTTACCGTGGTCAACGTGACCCATTACGGTTACGATAGGTGAGCGTGGCTTGAGGTCTTCAGGATTATCCTCTTCCATGGTTACTGCCTCGGTAACTTCTTGATCCACGAATTCTACTTCGTAGCCAAATTCTTCGGCAACAATTTGGAGGGTTTCACCATCGAGACGTTGGTTCATCGTAACCATCATACCTAGTGACATACAGGTAGAGATGATTTCGTTGACGTTCACGCTCATCATGTTAGAAAGCTCGGTTGCAGTTACGAATTCAGTAACCTTAAGCACCTTGCTTTGCTCTTCGCGTTCCATTTCTGCCAAGGCTTCTTGCTCACGACGTTCTGCACGACGTTCGCGACGCATCTTGGAAGATTTAGACTTTTTATTTCCAGTGAGCTTCTCAAGGGTTTCCTTGATCTGCTGCTGAATTTGTTCTTCAGTAAGCTCTACTTTAGGCTGCTTCTTGCGAGCGGTGTTGTTTCCACCACCACGACGGTTTTGGTTTCCGCCTTGTCCGCCACCTTGACCCGGACCACCAGGTCCGCCAGTGCGGATGCGCTTGCGCTTGCCTTTATTGCCACCTACAGGTTCTGTAGAAGAAGCAACTTTCTTCTTCTTCGGCTTATCGAATTTGCTGAGGTCAACCTTTTCACCGGTGAACTTCGGTCCGTCGAGCTTAACGTATTTCGTTTCGTGCTTCTCGTCCTTCTTTTCAGCGGCTGCTTCCTCTGTCTTCGGAGCTTCCTCTTTTTTAGCTGCAGGCTTGGCCTCTTGCTTCTTAGCTGCTGGTTTCGCCTCCTCTTTCTTCGGGGCTTCCTCTTTCTTAGGCTCCTCCTTCTTCGGTTCGGCCTTCTTCTCTTCAGCTGCAGGCTTTGCAGGCTCTTCAGCTTTCTTAGGAGCTTCTACCTTCGGCTCTTCTTTAGGAGCTTCCTCCTTTTTGGCTGCAGGTTTTGCTTCTTCTTTTGCAGGAGCCTCCTCTTTCTTAGCGGCAGGCTTCTTCTTTGTTTCGAGGTCGATCTTTCCAACTGACTTTAAGCCACCGAGCTTGGCTTTGGCGCGAATTACGCCATCGTCTGTTGCTTCTTCCTTCACCTCTGGTTCAGGAGCTTTCTCTTTAACTGGTGCAGGTTCTTCAGCTTTTTCTGCTGGCTTTTCAGCAGGGGCTTCTTCTGCAACAGGGGCAGTGTCACCTGACTCTTCTTTGGCTTCCTCAGCTGGTGCTTCTTCAGCTACAGCTTCTTCTTTGGCCTCTTCTTCTGCTTGGCGCTTAGCCTCCTTCTCAGCGCGGAGAACTTCCTTCTCTTCGCGCTTCTGCTGGCTTACTTGCTCAGAAGCCTCTTTTTTGGACTTGTCAGCCTGGAACTCGTCGACCAAAATGCCGTATTGTTCCTGACTAAGCTTGGCGTTTGGATTGCGATCAATCTCATGCCCGTGCTCAGCCAAGTACTCCACAGCTCGATCAAGCGAGATGTTTAGCTCGGTTAAGGCTTTACGTATCCGAATAGGTGCACTCATATAAATACTTGTCTCTCTAATTCTAATTTGAGTTTGTCTTCCGCTTACGTCAGTTTAGTCTTCAAACTCCTGACGCAGTACGGCCATAACCTCTTCAACCGTCTCCTGCTCGAGGTCAGTACGATTAACTAGGTCTTCAACCGACAATCTCAACACGCTCTTGGCTGTGTCACAACCAATCGCTTTAAATTCTTCGATAACCCAACCTTCAATTACGTCACCGAATTCAGTCAATTCAACATCTTCTTCTTCCTCGTCATCGCGGTACACATCGATTTCGTACCCGGTAAGTCTACCCGCCAGGCGAATGTTGTGTCCGCCTCTACCAATCGCCAATGATACTTGGTCTGGCTTGAGGAATACGTCAACTCTTTTGTCCTCTTCGTTGATTGTGAGGCTAGTGATCTTTGCTGGTGAAAGCGCACGCTGAATGAACAACTGCGTGTTCGCTGTGAAGTTGATCACATCGATATTCTCATTGCGAAGTTCGCGAACGATACCGTGGATACGTGAACCCTTCATACCAACACATGCTCCAACTGGATCAATGCGGTCATCATAAGATTCAACAGCAACCTTAGCTTTTTCACCTGGCACGCGCTCTACAGCCTTCACCACGATAAGTCCGTCGAATACTTCAGGAATCTCCTGCTCGAACAACTTCTCGAGGAATCGTCCGTCGGTGCGCGACAAAATCACCACCGGCTTCGTGCCTTTGAAATCAACACGACTTACTACCGCGCGAACCGTATCGCCCTTGCGGAAGAAGTCTTTATCTGGAATCATTTCGCTCTTTGGCAAAATGAGTTCGTTCTGTTCGTCGTCGTAGATGATGATCTCGCGGTGACGTACGTGGTGTACTTCTCCGGCGATGATTTCACCTTCCATGTCTTTATAGCGCTTGAAGAGCTCGCCACTGTCGTGCTCCTGAATGCGCGAAACCAAATTCTGGCGGAAAGCGAGAACGAAACGGCGACCGAGGTCGATGAGCTTCACTTCCTCAGACACTTCTTCACCAACTTCGAAGTCAGGCTCAATCTTGAGCGCTTCGTGAAGCTGGATTTCCATGTTTTCATCTTCTACCTCACCATCAGCAACGATGATACGGTTACGCCAAATCTCCAAGTCACCCTTGTCTGGGTTTACGATGATATCAAAGTTCTCATCCGTACCAAATTTCTTCTTCAATTGGTTACGGAACGATTCCTCGATGAATGCCATCAGGGTTACTCGATCTATATTCTTCTCATCCTTAAACTCCGAGAAGGATTCGATGATCGCGTGATTTTCCATTGCTACAACCCGGTTAAAACTTAAATTCCAATTTCGTCTCGGCGATCTGATCAAACGTAAGATCTTCTCGCACTGTAATGGTTTTCTTTCCCTTACCTGTTTCTTTCGGAACGCGTTTCTGCGTTTCTAAGGTGATGCCGGTTTCAGTTACTTCAACCATCATCCCCTTGTGCTTTGTCCCATCTTCGAGTCTTACCTCTACAGACCTGCCTTTATTCTTCAGATACTGACGATGGAGTTTGAATGGACTGAACGCCCCAGGAGAGGATACCTCTAAAGAAAAGTCTTCAACTTCTCGATCGAGCGCTCCTTCAATATGACGACTAATCATTTTCAAGTCCCCTAAGTCTATACCGTCGTCTTTGTCAGCATAAACCATAATATTCCCACCAGAGCTCACGTGGAGTTCTACCAGGAATGCACCGCGTTCTTCTAAGGCGGTCTCAACTAAAGGACGAATCTTTTCTTCCGTCATAGGGCAATAAAAGAGGGGACCCTAGTCCCCTCCACTGTCTTCCATTTCGCGGCAAATATACAAATTAATTGCCATCAGACCACCCCTTTATCTATCCATTTATCAATGAGTTCGGGTAATGCCACCGCTGCAGATTCACGAATGTGTTCCGCGTGCCGAATCGGAGAATCTTCCATCTCACCAGGATCCACCACCGTGATGTTTACACCAGGCTGAATTTCATGCACCAATCCAGCCGCTGGATACACAACCAATGACGTGCCTACAACCAACAAATGATCTGCCGTGTAACAGATTTGTGCCGCCTCAGGAATCGTCGGGACAGCCTCTCCAAACCAGACTACATGCGGCCTTAGAGGCGACCCGTCCGGTGCCTTGTCTGTCGGTTTGATGGGGTTATACCCCCAGTCTAGTATCAAGTTTGAATCTCGCACGCTTCGAACTTTGCGCAGTTCCCCATGCAAGTGTAAAATGTTGCTCGAGCCGGCGCGCTCGTGTAAGTCATCCACATTTTGAGTGATGATGGTGACCTTAAATTGCTCCTCTAATCGGGCCAAGGAATAGTGCGCTTCATTGGGTTCAACTGTGCCAAGTTGCTCTCTTCGCATGTTGTAGAAACGTTGAACCATGTCCGGATTTTTCGCAAACGCTTCGGGCGTCGCAACGTCATACACACTATGGTTTTCCCACAGTCCGCCATTATCCCGAAAGGTCTTTAATCCGCTCTCAGCGGAAATGCCCGAGCCTGTAAGTACTACGATGTGTTGTTTCCCCATACCCCGAAGATAGGCTACGGGCGAACGAGATTCAACTTGTTGAGAATAAGTGGAACTTCTGTTTCAAGCTGACGCAATTGAGCTTCCGATAGTCGTCCCGGGTTCACCCACTCATCCAACTTGAACAATGAAGCTTTTAGATAGAGCTCCATACAGATGAGCACCAGCTTCGCATGTTTGGCAACCTTGTTTTTGTCAAACCTGACGGTCAACACATACTCACAAATCGCCAAGGCATCAAATAGCGATTCCAACGCCGATGCGTGTTTGTCCTCCGAACTCAAATGATATGCCTTGCCGGCCGAAAAGATGGCATCGCAAAGTTGGGTCTCAGTCAATGAGGTGTCGTTCAGCGCCTCATCGACTACCTTGAAGAGTGGTCGTACTCCATCCTGCTCATATAGCCAGTCGGAAGTGTATGTGAAATCAGGATGAATCATAAGCCGTCATTAAACGTTTACAAACGGCTTAGGGAAATAGGTTGCCATATCTTCGCAGAAGTCGTTCAGTCATATAGCGACGTTTCATTCCAACATCCGCATCTACCACCTTCAAAATCAGAAGTAAATGAGCAAAATGCTACTTCTTATGGGGGCGGTGTGTCTTCTTTCCACCACCCATGCACAGATTTGCGATTTCGATGGTCCGAATTGGGCGTATCAATTGAGCGGAAACGGAACAGCAACGATTTCTTCCAGCTCACCTTATTCTCCCACAGGTGCAACATTCGGAATCGAGAATTCGAACGGGCTAGCTGCCTCGGGTGGCTCCGTCTTACTCACACTCGATACAATTTCGACTATTCCTTCACATGGTTCCCTTTTCACATTTAAACTCGGAGCCAACGCACTCTCGGGATCGGGTAGGGGCATGGATGCTAGTTCGGATTATGTCGTTGTTCGTGTCGGCACCTCCGTTTCAACACTAACCGAAGTGCTTCGAATAAAAGGGTATAGCAACGCACAATGGGATATCAATTCTGTTCATCAAAACCTCATCGTTGATGCCCAGTCCACAACTGTTGCAAGCCCATACGAGGGTGGTGAAATTAAGTACGGTGCACCCGGGACAGTCACCTTGTTTAATCTGCCATCAGATTCTGCCGTAGTCTTCCAGGTTGAGATGCATTCTGATCGCACTAATGAAGTTTGGAGCGTAGACGATTTAGCTTTGATTACACCCAAATACTGGGATGGCGTCACGTGGAGCAATGGTGGTAGTCTCGCCCAATCTGATTATGTCTTGCTTAATGATACGCTCGGATTTCCGTCCGGAGCGCATGCATGTGCCGGTGTAATTGCCTCCAGTTCTGGAACTACGCTTTTTCAGAATAAAGCACTCACAACGGGAACTTGGATTCAGCTTGCAGGGAATCTCGCCGTCGATTCTGGCTTGACCCTAACAGACTCTTTGGGAAGCGGACAGCTTTTTATAAAGAATGGGATGGTCCTTGGTTCCTTGTCAATGGAACGTCGTGCACTAAGTTCGGGTGGATGGCGACACCTGTCTGTCCCGGTCCGAACAACCTATGGCGATTTATCGGAAGACCTCACTCAAGTGAATTACGGCCCGTCGGCGAGTCCTTCAATTTTTGCTTGGGATGCCGGCAATTCTTCGTGGTATTCCTTTTATGATGGGACTTCGATCACGAAGCATCAGCCGGTCGTTCTTTTTGGTGGACAAGGTTGGATTGATTCCACAAACCGAATGAAAGTCTCCGGCGAAATTGCCCCAATAGTCGATACGATTTGGCTTGATTATTCAACGCCGACAGCTCAATCTCCCTTTGCTGTTTCAGTAGGAAACGAGGGGTGGAATTTCATCGGAAATCCATATCCGTTCCCTTTAGATCTCGAGTTGCTACTGAGCGATGCTGATTTACCGACTTTGCTCGCGCCAACTGCCTATCTGTGGTCAACTGAGGAGCAGCAATACAGGTCTTACAACGTCGCCTCAGGAGCTATTGGGTCGGCCACGCCAGTTGTTGCACCGTGGCAAGGATTCTGGATGCAGTTTGATTCAAACCCAGGAGGATTGCAACCCCTGTACATCAAGCAATCCCATAGAGCCCTGCCCGAAGGAGATCAATTGCGCAAATCTTCTGTTTCCACCCATGACTTTGTTGTTCGAAGTGATTCAGGAGAAGTTAGACTCGTAGTTGCCGACATGCCGGGAGGTGATGTGCGATGGGATTATCAGAGAGATCACAAGCAAAAGAATTCAGGTGTGCTTTCCGCGAATTTGGTTGGTTTCTCTGGTCGAGATGAGTTCCCACTATCCTTGAAAGTACTAGACAAAGGTCACAAGGGAGGAATCCCGTTGGAAGTGAAGGTTGACAAATACACAGTGGTTGAAATTGCACTGGAATCAGATCAACAGTGGTGGTTAGAAGATATATCCACAGGTAAATGGGTGAACCTTTTGAAGTCGAGTCACAAGGTGTTGGCTTCCCCAAATGGAAAAAGTCGGTTCAGACTTTGGCGTCGCAAGGCGTTGACAAGGGAAGTAAGTGTAGAACACGAGCGTTGTGAAGTTCCCGTGCACGAGAAGGGAATAATTACCAATTCTAGCGGTTTGACTTGGGAACTCTATACCGCGTCTGGAGCGCACTTATTGAGCATCGCTCCAGGCGAAACTGTAGCGTATTATAATCTCTCTGGATTGTATTTCTGGAAATGCGGTGAATGTGTTGAGAAGGTATACTACTCAGGCAATCCATAGGGCAATTCCGTACGCTGCCGCAGATGCTATAACCCCAACCAATGTGGTCTTGAGTGCTCCTTTGAGTGGCTTTTGACCTGTCAGCTTGCTTTTCACATAACCAAAGGTGAAAAGGGCGAATACCGTGAAAATTGAAGAATAGATCAGTCCGTCTTCAGGAGTATCGGTAATGAAGTAGCCGGCCAATGGAACGAATCCGCCTGCGATGTAGGCCCCCGCGATATTGCCGGCGCTTCGCTTCGCCTGATGAAGGTGGGGCTCCTCAAGCTCGAGTTCGAACCGCATCATAAAGTCGACCCATTTGTCCTTGTCTTTTGCGAGGTCTTCGGCCACACTTTGGCTCAGTTCCTTGCTGATGCCGTACTCTTCCATGATTTCGCGAATCTCCTCCTTCTCCTTTTCTGGAAGGTGATCTACCTCCCAATATTCGCGTTTGCGTTCGGAGTGATAGTGTTCGTATTCGGTTGTTCCAGCGAGGTATCCACCCAGACCCATGGCAATGGAGCCCGCTACAATTTCGGCCATTCCAGCGGTTATGATAATGGTGTTGGAATCAATTGCGCCGCTAAGACCAGCGGTAAGCGCAAATGGAACGGTGAGCCCATCGGCCATGCCTATGACAATATCGCGAACGGCTTGTGAACCCTGAAAGTGTTCTTCTTTGTGATCGTGGTGTGACATGCTTCAATATCGGAAACATTCTCACATCTTCGAATCGATTACTCGATGACTTCGATTTCTACAGGAGCAGGTTTGTCGAAGTAAGGAACGGTTACAGTTGGCAGCCAGCCTCCATCTATTTCACACCCATTATTGTCGGACAAAGAGATAAAGGTGAAGGTGTCCGCCTCTGCCGGTAGCGACAATGTATAAGGCGAGCTATTTATTGTCACGGTCTGGGTTGAGCTGCCCGTGTATTGGTATTGAAGCTCCCAAGGGCCGGTTCCTGTGAGCGTGAGTTCGATGTCATATGGTTCATCTAAACAAACCGAATCAATGGTATGGCTCACACTCGGAAGAGCGTGCACATGAATGTCGTAAATGGTTTGATGCCCCGTATTCGATTCGGTACCAACTAGTTGAAAGTCGCCTGTAATTGTATCGAAATCCAATTCTACAGTAGAGTCGTTCGTGGAAATATTATCATCGATGGTTCCAGCAGATGCGCTAGTGAACGACCAAGTGTAACTCTCTGTGGAGCGGTTGTATAAGGCCGTATAAAGCACGTTTTGATCTCCCGCACAAACTGTGTCGGTGAAGTCGAATTGAGCCGGACAATACCCGTCGGATTCACTAGATGCGTCAGCAGCATATTCACCGTCAAGTGAGAATTCATCGAGATAGCCATTTGTACTCGTACTGGTGTAAGTCCATACAAAGATTACTCTTGCATACCCACTGAAAGAGGTGCTAACAGATTCGGAATTACTGTTTGTTGGATTGCCATTTGCGTTTGACCCTCCTGATCTATAGGTATGAGAGAATACTGATGTCCGAACTCCGGTCGGGTCTTCCAAGAATACTTCTAACTCGCTGAATGTACCATTTGCAGCGAGTAGTTTGTGTTGAAAAGTGAGTGTATTGCTGCCGTCAAACTTGATATAAGGGGAAGCCAAAGATGCCGAACCAGTACCGTCGAGGTCTGCATCTGCAAGAGGCCTATCATTGCCACCGTTCAGAGCCTTACTCGTAGGCGGTTTAGAAATGCCCACGCCGTCGAATTCCCAACAGCCTGCTTCTATAGAAGACTGTGAGTTCGCGTCGAAATCTTCGGAAACCTGAGCAAAGGCAGAGGTACCGAAAAGGAACAGAAGTACGAAACCAAAGTTGCGCATTCTAATAGTTTTCCGCCATCTCTGGGGGTGAGGTGGACATAGGTTAGACATCAAAAGTCGGCATTAATCCTGTGATTGTGAAGCCGAGTGGTGTCATATGTTTCTGACATCACTTTCCTATGTACGGTGAAAATGTAGGTTTGGATTTGCTCTATTCTATCGAGCAGGAATGAAGACAGAGTTCACCTTGTTGAAAAGGTGAGCGTTCAAAACGCGGTCTAGACATTCGAAACGGAAAGGCTTCACTAGGCAATCCACAAAACCTAAATCTTGCCAAGCAAGTTGGTTCGGATTGTAGGCGCTATCAGAAAGTGCCACGTTCGATATACCGCGATCTTTAAGAGTCTTCAGGAAATCTGTAGCGAAGGTTTGATCCGACAATTCGGCAAGTCTCATGTCGAACAGCACCAAAGCAAAATCGTGGCGTTGTAATTCATACACACCAGCGTCAAAGCTCGATACAGAAATAGGAGTAAGGCCGCGCTTGTTCATCATCTTTTCAATGATAAAGCGGTACAGATCGTTGGCCTCAACAATGAGAACTTTTGTGGATGCTTGCTTCATGTACTCAGTGCGCCTTGAAAAAAAGTGTCAAAAAAGGGCGGAGGGACCGCCCTTTCTCAACTGTGAGTCATTTTACAACGATAATCTCTCTCGCTCTCTCTTACGTTGTGCTCCGAAGAGCTAAATGAACTCACAACAGATTAACTCTGCAACCTCTCAATTTGCTGATACAAACATCCGACGATTCAACCACTCTTTACGAGGGTATTCGACGAATGGCAGATTTTCTCGATGAATGACCGTTTTAGCCGTTTTGGCTTAATAGGCGAATACCATTTTCTTGGTGTCAATCACTTCTCCCTCTACGAGTAAAGTGTAATAAAAGATGCCTTCAACCCCAAATCCATGTTGATAGAGCACTTCGTTAATTCCATCCTCAATGGCCTTGGGAATCTCGGCCAATACCTTACCGTTTGCATCCGAGATTCGAATAATTGCCGATCGGCCGTTGTAATTCAATGGTGCGTTAAACCCGATTATAGTCGCATCGTCAAACGGATTCGGTCGGTTTTGTAGCAATTCGGGCATGCTGGGGCCAGTGTTACTTTCCTCTTCGATGCCTACAGACATCAGCGAGAGCTCTTCATCCGGGAGGCTTTCCAATCCATTGGCGTCAACCGCCGCCAAGGAGACAAAAAGAGATCCGCCGACTCCAGGGTCAACCGTTGCATTAGTCCCTGAGAATGTAACCGTAGTATCGTAGTCTGGGGAGGTAGACCGTACAATTAGTCGGTACGTTCCGTAATTATTCGGATCTGTCACTTGTATCTGTATACCATTGGGCTGGGAAGTAGCTGTGAAGGAAGGTTGCTCCGGTCCCAGGGCAAGCACAGCAGCTGCATTTCCATTGATGATGGCATTTCGTCGGAGATAGTTGAAATCCACGTAAAAACTGTCAAGCTCCATGTCACCATCCGTGTCTACACCCAGAACATCGGCCGTTGTATGTTGCCTGTCGTGATATGCACTATCCGAAACACCCGCATCTCCATGTTCGTTGGCAGATGTGAATCGCATAGCGGGGAATCTCCGCACTCGGAAGGGAATGTGATCTCCACCTCGCCCTGTGCGATCTTCTGCACTCATTATGCTGAGGTTCATCGGAACGGCGGCATTCGGGTAGACCTCATCCATGTATTCCATTTTAATGAAGCGAGAAAGCATTTTACTTGTGCTGTTGAAACCGCCGAAGGAATATAACCTTACCTGCGTGGAGTCGATGTGATCTGGGAAAGGGCATCCCGGAGGCGATGCGGTTTGTCCGCAAATGATTCCACCGATGACATCATTGTTTAAAACGGCCTCAATCTGAAGTTGATTCTGAAGCGCAAATCCGGCAAAGGCTGTCGCTCCTATCAAGCCTTGCTCTTCGCCTGTGGTAGGCATAAATACTATGGTTTGAGGAAAAGTGTACTCGCTCATCACTCTTGCCAATTCCATTACCAAGGCTGTTCCAGAGCCATTGTCCTCCATCCCGGGAGCATCGCAATTCACATCACATGAACCTTCACATCTAGAGTCAAAATGACCTTCTATTAGAATGAACGCACTGTTGGATGTGTCGGAACCCGGAAGTATGGCAACCACATTTTTATGCTGTCCCATTCCACAAACGTTTTGGTCAAACTGGAAGTAGCCAGTGAGTAGGCGATTTTCTCTCGCGGCACTGTATTCTTCAAACTTGCTCAATATCCATCTTCTCGCCGCTCCAATCCCGGTAGTAGTTGACACAGTATCCGCACCTGTGTTTCTATTGCCGAAAGCTTCCAATTCCACCAAAAGTGCCTTCAGACTGTCAGCTTCAACATTCGATTGAATGCCGTTCAAAATGGTTGAAGGTGCAGTAATTGGGTTAGTAGAAGCGTAGGCGGAAGGGTCATAATTCCCTTGAAGAACGTTTAACCCGTTGGGCACTTTGAGCTGCATATTGGATTGTCCGTAGACAAAAATCGACGAACCAAAAAGTAGCGTGAGTAGGAGTTGTTTCATAACCGAGAATTTCTGAGGTAACCCCAATTTACGAGATTGGTTTAAAATGAAACCTTTTTCGTCTAAGCCTCTCAATCTTCAGACTTTTCCTACATTTCTATCATCATTGAGCCACCTGAAATGCACCTAAGACATCTGAACAGACTAGCGCTTCTTCTGCTTTTTTCTACAAGTGTAACCGCACAGAATCTCGATTCTACCGCGGTTTGGGAAACCCTTCAAAGTTCCCTTGGTGTGGTGTACGCGCATCCTGATAGTGCGATGGAAATGGTGGAGCAGGCAATGGCTTCCGCCTATGCGCTAGACGAGCCCGTGCTCATCGCTCGCTCTTTCAATTTTAAGGGGATCGTACATGACGTGAAGGGGCAACGCGAAGCGGCACTTGCAGCCTACGCCATTGCTAAATCGAAGGCAGATTCGCTCGGAGAAGAACGCTTGTATGCCAGTGCTGTGAATAACATTGGCCTCATTCAATGGCAGCAAGGCGATTATGTCAATGCCGTTCTCAATTTTCAAGAAAGCCTTGAGCTGTTTGAGGAGTTAGGGGTAGACGTTGGCGTTGCGAATACTCTCAATAATATTGGACTTATCTACACCGAACAAAAGCGTCTCGAAGAAGGGTTGGAGTATTTCAGAAGGGCGCAAAAAGAATTCAAGGACTTAGATGACACCTATGGCCGGAGTGCAGCCTACATGAATATTTCCAGAATATATGAGGAAACAAACGTGCTAGATTCGGCATGGAAGTACATCGACCTGACTCTTACTTTGAAGCGAGAACTGAATGATCCGAGGGGAATATCGATGTGCTATGCCAACATTGGAATAATCGCCGATAAAAGTGGGATGCTGGATTCTTCGATCCACAGCTACGAGATGGCTTTAGATATCGACCGTGAATATGGCTTTCAGAGCTATATGGCTCAACATTTATCTGCACTTGGTAATAGGTATGAACGCGCCGGAAGAAAAAGTGAGGCAGAGGCCTTATTTCTCGAAGCGCTTGAGCTAGCTCAAAAGGAAGAAGAGCTTAAAACACTTTGGGGTATTCACTCCAGGCTATCTGAGTTGTATGCCGATATGGAGCAATTCCAGAAGGCGTATTACCATGCTCAGCTGTACGCCTCGCTCTATCAACAGTGGCGCGATGAAGAAAGCGAAGAGGAGATTATTGCGCTTCAAGAGAAATTTGATGTAGCGAGAAAGGATCTCGACCTAGCCGAAGAGCGAGAAGGGCGTGCCCTCGATCAAATACGGCTTCAATCCAGAACTCAATGGATCATTTATTTGTCCATTGCCGCTGGGTTGCTCGTGGTATTAATCGTTGTTATCGTCAGGCGATTGGAGAAACGCAGACAACGACTTGCCGAGGAACATGCGTTGCAAGAACAACTCCAAGAAACCCAGCACGAATCCGAATTACATCAGCAAAGGGAGGGAATCTCTAGAGATTTACACGATTCGATTGGGTCGCAATTAACCTTCCTCTCAAGCACTTTGAAGAACCTAACTTGGGCCTTGAGGAATCAGAATAAACCGTCCTCCAATACATTAGATCGGTTAGAAGAGGTTTCAGGAATTGCACAGAAAACTGTTTCGGATTTGAGAGATACAGTATGGGCCATGAATCGTTCTGATCTTACGGTTGCAGAGATACTGCTCAGACTAGAAAATGGAATTGTACAGTTCCGAGAGGCGTTCGATGGAATTGAGGTTCAGTTTTCTACCCAAGGAGATGATTTTGAAAAGATTGAGGCCGCCAAAGCAATGGCCATCTATCGAATTTTACAGGAAGCACTAACGAATATTCGAAAGCACTCTGATGCCTCCAATGTGAAGGTGAGCGCTACAAAATCTGGCGTTGCTTGGGTATGGAAGATATCGGATGATGGCCGAGGTTTTGATCTGAGTTCGAAATCAGCAAGTAACGGTATTGAGAACATGAGACTTCGTGCTGAAGGTGCTAAATTGCTCTTCCAAATTGATTCTAAATCCGGTTCCGGAACCACTATAGAAATTCGAGAGAGTGACTAAGAAACCTGCGCTTCGAGTGGTGATTGTGGAAGACAATCCGAATATGGCCGCGGCTATGACCGAGAAGATTTCCTTCTTCGACGAACTCGAGCTCGTTGGGCACGCCCCGGATGGAGTGGAAGGCGTGGCAATGATCAAGCAGGAGAATCCAGACTTGGTGCTGATGGACATCCAAATGCCTCATATGGATGGGATAGATGCTACGCTTCAAGTCAAGTCATTTGCGCCTCACGTGAAAGTGATAATTACCACGGTCATGGACGACAACGAGCATATTTTCCATGCAATCAAGGCCGGGGCCGATGGGTACTTGCTCAAAGACGCTGATCCAGGCATGTTGCGTGACGCCGTTCTCGAAGTAATGGAGGGAGGCGCTCCTATGAGCCCGAATGTCGCCCGCAAAGCGCTCACTCTTCTTCGCACGGGAGCAGAGCCCGAAAGGCATTCTTCCGATCGAGATTTGTTGTCCTCCAGAGAAACGGAAATCCTAAAGGAACTTAGCAAAGGATCCGTCTACACGGAAGTCGCAGAATCCCTATTTATTGCTCCTTCCACTGTCCGAAAGCACGTGGAAAATATCTACAAGAAGCTTCAAGTACACAGCAAGATTGAAGCAATCGACCTTGCCCGAAGAAAGGGCCTCTTCTAGAAATACGTCATCTGCCGTATAGTTCGGTGCATGTGTGTTTTAAACCTTGCCGGTAAGAAAACTACATGCTATGAAAACGAAGTATATCCTCCTATTTCTTCTAGCGCTTGCCGCGGCTGCCGTGTCGGCACAGTGGACTTCCACAGGCATAAGCGCTACGCTCAACAACCCAACAATTGAAGCCATTGAAGGGGTAGAGTATCACAATGGAAAACTGTATGCGAACACGTTTTTACGTGGCCATCTCGTATCAAATGACCTCGGCACCACTTGGGATTCGCTACACGAATCAGGTTTGAATCACTACGTAACCGACATGATTTCATATGGCGGCGAGCTGCACGCCTTTTGCCACATAAATGGCTTGGTGGCTGGAATGTACTATCGGTCTTCCGACGATGGTTTGAACTGGACGCTCGATACCGCCGGAATGCCGGGGAGTGCTATAACTGCGGGCTATCCCGCTAATTTTATCGATATCGCATTTGTTGGCGATTATATGTTGGCACAAATGGGAACTCCTCTCAAGCCATACTATCGGAAGCACATCGATTCTACCGATTGGCATTCACTATCCATTTTCGACAATCAAGGCTGCCCGAGATGGTATGTGAAGAATGATACCGCATGGACGTACAATATTTTCAACGTGTATTATTCGATTGATTACGGTAAAACCTGGACAACAACTCCGCATAATATTCCAAGTTTTGCCCCAGGCTTTATGCACAAAGAAGGAAACACCATCTATCTAGCTGGTGGCGGTGGATTTGGGAATCCAGACAAGCTCATGCGCAGCACAGATAACGGAGCAACATGGACCCAGCTCACAGCACTGAGCGACAGCTTGGGAATGAGTTGGCTTAATCAACCCTCAAGTGTGAATGCTATGTATGTGGATGGACAAGAGATGTACATCTCGGCAACCAATAATGCAACGAATGATCCGCCTAACATTTGGTACAGTGCAGATGCGGGTGCAAGCTGGTCTACCGACACACTTGGGTTGGCACTTGATCCATACGGTACTACCACGATAGTGGAGTTCTTCGAAGCGGGTGGGTACTTGTTCGCGTGGAGCAATTTCTTCGATGTGTACCGAAAGGGTCAAAGTGTTTCGGTAATTGAGAGCGATGTGAGCGACATCCAAGTGTATCCCAACCCTGCGTCAGACCGTATCATCATTCAATCTGAAACTGAAATTTTGAGCGCATCACTTATTGATATGAATGGTAGAAGCTATCATCTACATCTCGAGGGAACGGGAGTGATTGACATAGCCCAGTATCCGACCGGATTGTATTGCTTGCAATTGCAAACCGAAAGCGGAACCCAAACCACTAAACTGGTTGTTCAGTAGCCGCATCTGAGAGTGAGGTTTCTGATGAGCTCTTCCTCGGAGGAGCTCTTTTTGTTTGAAGTTTAGAAGGTTGCGGTAAATCGTTGAAAGTTGTCACTCACTCATCTTGCATAGGATAGGTTGAAATAAGTTCAGACATTCAATGAAGTCAACGACCATTTTTTCAACGAAATTTCCCCATCGTCCTCCAACGGTGGGGATTTTTTCTTTCTGGAGATTCCCATCATTTTGTTTTTGGTAAATTTGAGTGACCGACCTAACTAACGATGACCACTCAATTTGCCCCACGAGCGTCGATGCTTCGCATTGTCCTCGTATCTATCTGCCTATTCTCTTTATCCAAGGCTGCATCAGCGCAGTCTCCCTATTTCCGAACATCATACGAGTTGACTTCTTTCAACGACGGTTGGGGAGGAGGCTTTTCCGAAATTCATGATGACGGAAGATCGATGGGAATGCGGTTCGTCGCACAATCGGAAATGGCCAACGCCATGTGGCTGTTTGACGCGAGCTTTTCGGGAATCACACGACAACGATATGCCAAGCAAAGTAGGGTGGATGAGCTGAGTTTGAGTGTAGGGGTTCCGCTCTATTCTATAGATGAAAGACTTCAAGTGCACGGGTTGATTGGACTCTATTCCTTTGGAAATAGAGGCTTGAGTGCCATTCAAAACAGTGTTCATGATGCCGTTGGAACGAGACCGGTAGAGCTCGAATATGAGGATGCCAACTTGAACTCCCCGCTATTTGGGCTGCAGGTTAGAGGCACCATACCGCTCGGCGATTACTCGTCAAACATCTCATCCGGTCTACAAGGCTCTGTCAACTATCACTACGTGCCGGGTTATATTCAGTCCTTTAGAGCCGAGGCTTCCTATTACATCCAAAGTAAATGGGCGGATCGAGTGCTGATTTCTACAGGCTACAATTATCAATCAGAAAGTGAGTATCTCACCCAGGTTTACACTTCGAGGCTGGAACGCGGTTTCTTTTATGGGGTTTCTACTCAAATCGGTGGTGTACTCTACAAGTTTGAGGTCTATCCGAATATGAGTTTCTCAACCGGGAGTTTGGGCTTTGCACTTGAACCAAACCAGTTGTCTGGAGAATTCTCAAAACAGAGTTTCACATTTGAGTTAGGAATGGTAAGTCATCAAAATGGACTTTATCAAAGGTTTTTGATTCCTGCCTTCGGCTCAAAATATTTCTCATTCGATATTCATCATCAGTTTTGGTCTATGACGTGGAAAAGGCTTGATGGATTTCCTCAAGCGCATGGTCACGATCGGCAGTTTAGTGGAGGATTTCAGGTCACCCCGTTTGCCATCAAAAACAAATTTCAAATTCTACCTTATGTGAGTTTGAGAACGGGTTGGAGGACCGAGCACCGATATTCCGGAATGGAAGCCCAAACTCCAGAGATGTATTCTGCCTTAGTGGGCATCGCTGAAGGCGGTGTACGATTAAAGTTGCCCGCCAAGATTCTGAGTAGGAACTGCAGCTATGGCCTAACGGGCTTTTATACCACAAGGATGGAGTTTCACGAGTTTTCCGACATAGGCTCACTTACTCGTCATACTGTAGAAGGGTATGGCGCGGCATATGGAGTTGCCTTGTTTGTGGCTACCGACTTGTAGTTTGCGCAAGGCGTAATAATTCTATCTTTCAGGATGCTTTTCAATTCCCTTGAGTTTGCCATCTTTTTGCCTGTGGTCTTCGGACTCTATTGGTGGGTTTTTGGGAAGAATATGAGAGCTCAGAATGTCCTCTTGTTGATTGCCAGCTACATTTTCTACGGATGGTGGGATTATCGGTTTTTAGCGTTAATCGCACTTAGCACAGTTGTAGACTTTCTTGCGGGTCAGGGGATGAAGTCAACGCACTCAAATTCCAGACGTAAACAATGGCTCTGGGTTAGCTTGATAGTTAACCTCGGATTACTCGGCTTCTTCAAGTATTTCAATTTTTTCATCGAGAGTTTCGTCGATGCCTTCGCCCTAATCGGATTAGATGTCCAATCCACAACGTTGGATATCATCCTGCCGGTTGGAATTAGCTTCTATACGTTTCAGACTTTGAGCTACACCATTGATGTGTACAGGAGAAAGATTGAACCCACGAGTGACTTCATCTCCTTTGCCACCTATGTGGCCTTCTTTCCACAATTGGTGGCAGGCCCGATTGAACGAGCAGCTCATTTACTCCCGCAATTTGGAAAGGCGCGTAGGTTTGATTACTCGAAATCAGTAGACGGTTTACGACAGATACTTTGGGGGTTGGTGAAAAAAGTTGTGATCGCTGACACATGTGGTGAGTATGTCGATATCATCTTTGCGAACTCTGCCAATTTGGAGGGTAGTTCGCTTGCGATAGGTGCCATTCTATTTGCTTTTCAGATTTATGGCGACTTCTCAGGCTACTCCGACATTGCTGTTGGGACGGCGAGGCTACTCGGTTTCGATTTGATGCAAAACTTTGCTAACCCATATTTCAGTAGAGATATTGCTGAGTTCTGGAGGCGTTGGCATATATCACTTTCAACCTGGTTTCGAGATTACGTGTACATCCCACTGGGAGGATCCAGGGTGGGGAGGAGTAAGAGAATACGGAACGTGTTCATCATCTTTTTGGTGAGTGGATTTTGGCATGGAGCTAATTGGACATTCATCGCTTGGGGTGCACTTCATGCAATCCTTTTCATACCTCTGCTATTGTCGAACAAGAACCGCAGCCACCTGAATGTAGTGGCAGAAGGGTCGGTTTTTCCCTCTCTGACGGAACTCTTATCGATGATGGGAACCTTTGTGCTTACAACCTTGGCATGGATATTCTTCAGGGCGGATACCATCGGCGAGGCCTTCGCCTACTTCACGAGTCTGTTTGATGTGAGTCTGATTGACGTGCCACACTATTCGGGTTATAGAGATCTTGTTTGGTTAGTACCTCTGGTCTTGACCTTCGTATGGGTTGAATGGATCGGAAGAAGGCGGAAGTATGCGATTGAGGAATTGTCCAACCGGCTTAAGAATCCCGCATTGAGGTATGCGGTTTACTTCGCGCTCATGGCATTCATTTTCGCCTTCGCGGGTAAAGATCAACAGTTTATTTATTTTCAATTCTGATGATAAAACTGGTTTGGAAATCGGCCTTGTTCGTGTTGCCATTTGTGATTTTACACTTGGTAAATGAGCGCTATTATGCTGATACCAGCAACGAGTTAGAGCGGATTGGGTTGATTTATAGTTCGGCAAGACATGCGCCTGATACAGCGGGAGTTCCAAAGATGTACGGCGAGCTCTCTAATGTTTTCAATCGAGGCGAAAGGGAATTCGATTACTTCATTATCGGCGATTCATTTACACGTCAGAAGAGGAGTGGATTTCAGCAGAAGATGGGCGAGCTTATGGAGGGTCGAGTTACAACGTTGACTTATCAGCACTCTGAGATGCGAAGTCCATTTCAGGAGTTAGATAATCTGCTTAATGGCGACTTTTTCGACTCAGTAAAGGTGGATTATATCATTCTAGAATGTGTTGAGCGCATGTTGATTCAGCGCGCCGTTCGCTTCGCTCCAGACTCCATGACGCGCACTTATTCAGATGTTCATGCCGAATTTACTCGAGCACGCACGGCCGTTCGGCGCGACCCTGTGCAATTCTTCTCTGGCAATACGGTAAAAGTTCCGCTTACCAATTTGATGTATTTATTCTCGGACAAGCCGTTGTGGTCGCAGACCTACGTAACTCAGATTGATAGGCCACTTTTTATGCATGAGCCTACAACATTGATGTTCTACGAAGGAGAGTTGGATGAGCGTGTTTGGTGGGAGAATATTGAGTCGCCAGAAGACTCCATTGTGAAGTGTTTGAAGGTGTTGATGGACAAGGCTGATCGACGGGGGATTGCGCTCTACTTCCTGCCAGCTCCAGATAAATTTACGGTCTATCGGCCCTACATGTTAGATGATTCGTATCCGGCGACTACTCCGTTGTTGTCTAACCTTGAAGCTATGAATCATCCGAGATATCTCCCAACCTTAAGCTTCATACAATCGCAAATCGATCAGGTGCCATTTTACAAGTTTGACAACACGCATTGGTCAGAGGCCGGGTCGGAGAGTGTTGCGGAGATGGTGTTTTTGAGAGCTGCGGATTTGGAGGGGGTTAGGAAGGATTAGATCAGCGAGTGTAGGTAGTTTGCGGATTGTGTTAGTCCACGATTTCTGAGGATGTCAAGGACCTCATATTCGTCTAAGTCAGGATTTGTTCTGTGGAGAACCATTTCCTTGAAGGCTTGTAACGCAAGCTCATGATTGAGGTCGATTAAGTCTGTTATGAAGTCATCTGGTGATTTTACACTAAGACCAAATTGAGCGAGGTACTCATTTGGAAAGTCCTTCAAGTTATTCGTGACAATCACATTGGCATTGGTCTTAATGGCTGCGGCAACAACATGTCTATCGTTTTGGTCCGGTAAACTGATTGTATCGATTAGCTCGTGATAATGTTCTACAAGTGCATCTGGAAATGCTGCGTTTGCGCGGTGAATGGCATTCAGGATTTGCTCATCGCTAAGGCCTTTTTCATGCATCACTTTTTCCCACTCTTTGGTAACATGAATTCCCCATTTAGGTGTGTACATGTCGTAATGTGCAAACCAGAATAGGACGTCACGCACATCAATTGGGAATAGCACATTTGCGTCTAGAATACATGTAAATCGAACACTATGAATCATAAAGACCAGCCTCTTCGTCAGCCTTCATGATTTCTATCAACTTGGCCTTTTGTTCTTTCTTGATCTTCTCTTTAAACTTCATGACATCATCAAATTTCACCCTGCGATGTCTACCTACGAGCGTGAAAGGGATCTCGCCATTTTCAAGCAATTTCACAAGATGGGGTCTTGAGCACCCGAGGTGTTCCGCCGCTGCCTGTGTTGTTAGCTCCGCTGCAAGAGGCACTATGGAAATCGGTTTCCCTTTGCTCATAGAATCGAGGATTTCAGCGAGTAGTTGAAGTGCGTACAACGGAATCTTCATTTTCTCTTGAGTTTCCTCAATTTCAACTTCGGGAGACTTTGTTTTCATCTCTTTAAGTGATTGGGCTAAGGTCTGATACGACGCCTGTGCAAGTTTTTGCTCAGCCTTCGTGGGTTTGTGATAACTTGTTGTAGTGGTCATTTCTCTGGCTTTGAATCAAAGATAATAAACGAAATAAACGAAACGAATATTTCAGGTTTCGATTTGTCAGGTTAAAGGAATGAGGTGATAGGAGTTGAGATGAGGGCGAGCAAATTCGATCCAAGAATAGCAAGAGAAAGTGAGGCGTTGTACCTTTTTTCTTTCGTTACTCGTTTTTGGTAGTTTTATGAAATGCAATCTCTCTGTAGCAAAAGGACAATTAGTAATTCCATTCTCTATGTCTCGATAGTAGAAGGCACAATTTGTTTGGCGGATTATTTTGTCGAGATAACACGTGTAGATTTGGGCTTAGGGGAAAAACACTCTCTCTTAATTGAACTTGTCCTTGATTTGATTGAAAGAGAGTGTCTAAACCTCTTTGAGTATGAGATTAGTTCAAGCATTGAGCCAATCAGAAAAGTTACTGGACAAGAAATTATGGATGTCCTGAGCTTGATGGAAAATTGGAGCTATCAGCAGTCGCCTAGCTACAACCTGATAGGTACGGACAAAGGTTCGTGCTTTTTAGATTCTTTGTCGGAAGCCGAGCGTGACCTTCTCGATGGTTTTCTTCAATCCAATGGTGGAGTTCTATGGAATCTAGAATAAACTTGATATTCGAAGGTGTTCCTTTTAAATGGGATGCAATGACCATTCGACTTTCTTCCTCTGAATATTTAATTGTCACATGGTGGACTCAGGTTCAGAATTTTGAGGATGTCAGCAAGACAAAGGCAATGGAGGATCTAGAATCGCTAAAGCACAATTTCAACCTTTTGAGAGAACGTTATCCAGTGCTCAATTATGAAGACGGTGCTATTGAGCTTGTTGTTGCATTTGATGACTCCGGGAAGTTGGGTATACCTCTATGTGTGGAGAGGTCAGGGCACCTGGAATGGTATATCTGATTGTTTTGAGCCTTCAAAAGTGTCAGATTGATTCAAAATTTTGACACCAATAAGACACGATAAAAAGTGCGCTGAAATGAAAAACCCTGACTATCAGTGAGATAATCAGGGTTTCTGCTTTCTCTTGTTGCCTGACTAGGATTAACCCGATCCTCCTGGCGTCGGATGGGTAGGGCCTTATCTGGGGCATTGTACCCAACAAAGAGCATCCTTCGCTCCGCTCAGGCTATGTTTTTGCTTATCACCCTCTTCGCTCAAGCGAGCTTGGCCCGATGGTACTAAACAAAAACAGCCACACTTTCGTGCGGCTGCTCTTTCTTGTTGCCCGACTAGGACTCGAACCTAGAACGACTGAACCAAAATCAGCTGTGTTGCCAATTACACCATCGGGCATCCTCGATTGGGACGGCAAATATAAAACAAACAGTCAATTCCAAAAAGGTTTTTTGAATTGGAATTTTATTCCCTCGTTTTGGCGATGTACGACCTGCACGCTGCCCATAGGAATACAGGGCTGGCGATTAGTGCTAGCAAACCGTATTTCCATGTCCAAATAAGCGCTACTAACACACACATGAAGATAACCCAGAGTGGAGTGCCCAAGCCTATAAAACCTAGCTCTAGCGTAGATTTGAAATCGAGTCTAGAGTGGTTTTTCACTTTGCTTTTCGCTAGTAGTAGGATTGGCGCGAGGTAGAGATAAGCAAGGGGTAATAGTGCTAAACTCAATGCCTTCCACGTCCATCTGGAGCCACTGTACTTTCCGCCAACCTTTCTGCTCCAAGCCTCAATTTCACCATCATTGCGGACCATCTTCGACAATCGTTCTTCCGCAGCGTCTTTCATCAACCTCAATTGCTGACCTTCTTTTAAGTCTGACGTGTAGTTTATGTCAAGCGGTTCACCAAAGGTTACGCTTACATCCGGACCCCAATCTTGCCAGTCGTTGTACTCCATTACCGCGGGTATGACGCAAATGGGGATGCCATCCTCTTTTAGGCTGTTGGCAAGGCGTGCCCAACTTTTCTTAAGCGGACGAATGCTGCGTTCCGGCGCTGAACTCCCTTCACCCATAATGACGCAAGCGCCGCCATCACGCAAATGATTGTGCAACTCTTTCATGGTTGCAGGTAAGTTCTCCTTGATAGCCGTCTTGCCATGATCGGCCCTATACATTGGAAGTATGCGCAGGAACCGCAGAAGTTTATTAGCCGTAGGGTGATTGAAGAAGTCCGCCCGTGCTACAAAAACAGGTTTACGTGAGGAAGCAAAAAGAATAGAGAGGGCGTCCGGAAGGTTGTTCTGGTGATTGGTGACGAACAAGGTTGCTCCTTCCTTTGGTACGTTCTCTAATCCATGAACCTCGTAATGCCTACAGTAACACTTACGGTACATCCACTTGACGTAGCCGTATAGTATTTGATATCCGAAACTCGGCTTATTCATGGGCATCGGTTTGAGTGCGCATTCGCCAATAGCTCGAAATGCTGAGTCCGCTTACCATATGCCAAATGCCCCACCAAGCGGTTATTGCCGCCATACCGCCAATGGGGAGTTCCAAAGGGAAAATGGTAGGATTTAACAAGAGTACAAGTCCAAGTCCGGAATTCTGAATGCCCATTTCAATGGCGATTGATCTCCTCTCTCTTCGCTTCAGTTTAAATGCTCTGCTCCAGGTGTATCCACCTAAATAAACCGCCGCATTGTGAATTAAAACAATGGCGAAAATGAGGTGGATATATGCGAGAAACGATTCAAGATTCTTGCTAAAAGCAACGATGATAATGGCTAGAAATGCGAGTATACTCGCCCATCGCATGGGTGTGTGCAATCGAGAAACTAGATGTGGAGCGATTCTTCGTAAACCCATGCCGAGTAGCAAGGGTAAACCCAAGAGGAGGAATACTGCTGTTCCAACTTCTATCGGATTTATACTCAATTCACGTAGGAGTGGGTTTTCTGCGTCTGTCGCAATCCACGAGGTGTAAATCGTACCCCAGAAGAGAAAGGTAAGTGGAGTGAGTATTATTGATCCCACTGTGCTAAATGCCGTAAGGCTCACGCTTAGTGCGGTGTTTCCTTTGGCATGATGGACCATGAAATTCGAAATGTTACCGCCTGGGCAACTTGCGACGAGAATCATCCCCATAGCCATACCGGTGGAAATGTAACTTCCCATGAGGGCAATGAGTAGTATAGTTAGGAAGGGAAGTATCAACCATTGTCCAGAAAGGCCTACCAACACAGCCTTTGGTTTTTTAATGACCATTTTGAAGTCGGATGGGTCTATGCCGATAGCCACCCCAAACATCACGAACCCCAGAATTAGATTTAGGAGAAGTAAATTTCCTGAATCGAGGTTGAGCTGGAGTTGATCCAACGACTCCAGAGATGGGGTACCGGTAGTTTGGGGCACAGTCAGCTTGCTTGGTAGATTCTCTCCAAGAAAACAACTTTATTCCTCAACCGCAAATGTGTGCTTACAATGGAATGTTGCCGTGCTTCTTCTTCGGAAGCTTTACCGCCTTGTTCTCTAGCATCTTAAATGCCTTGATCAGCTTTGTGCGGGTTTGTTCTGGAAGGATCACTTCGTCTACATATCCTCTCGCAGCCGCCCGATATGGATTCGCAAAATTGTCGGCATATTCAGCTTCCTTTTCAGCGAGCTTTGCTTCAGGGTCATCAGCTGCGGCAATCTCTTTTCTAAAGATGATTTCAGCTGCACCTTTTGCACCCATCACTGCAATCTCAGCAGATGGCCAAGCATAGTTCATGTCGGCACCAATATGCTTCGAATTCATCACGTCGTATGCGCCACCGTAGGCCTTACGTGTAATAACCGTGATGCGCGGAACAGTGGCTTCGCTGAATGCGTAGAGCAATTTAGCGCCATTGGTAATAATGGCGTTCCACTCTTGGTCGGTGCCAGGAAGGAATCCAGGAACGTCTTCGAATACGAGAAGTGGGATGTTGAAGCTGTCGCAGAAACGCACGAATCGCGCGCCCTTCTGAGAGGCTTTAATATCGAGTACTCCAGCCAAGAATGCCGGCTGGTTGGCAACGATTCCGATAGACTTTCCCCCGAGGCGTGCGAATCCTACAACGATGTTTTCGCCGTAGTCTTTGTGCACTTCGTGGAAAGAGCCGCCGTCAACAACTTCACCAATTACCTCGCGCATATCGTAAGGTTGGTTGCTATTGTCCGGAACGAGGTCGTTCAACTTCGGACGTGTTTCGTCTTGTGCTTCGTAAGGAAGCGCTGGTGCGTCTTCCTCACAGTTTTGAGGCATGTATGAAAGAAGGTTCTTGATTCCTTCGATGCATGCTACTTCGTTGGCATAGGTGAAGTGCGTAACACCAGACTTCGAAGCGTGGGCACTTGCGCCGCCGAGTTCTTCACTCGTAACTTCTTCGTGGGTTACGGTTTTTACAACGTTTGGACCAGTAACGAACATGTAGCTCGTATTCTCCACCATCATAATGAAGTCGGTCAATGCTGGCGAGTAAACTGCACCGCCCGCGCAAGGTCCCATAATCGCGGAGATTTGAGGGATCACGCCAGAGGCCTGTGTGTTTCGATAGAATATATCTGCATAGCCACCGAGGGAAACAACTCCCTCCTGGATGCGAGCGCCGCCGGAATCATTCAATCCAATTACGGGAGCACCGTTTTCCATGGCGAGGTCCATGATGCGACAGATTTTTTCGGCGTGTGCCTCGGCAAGAGATCCACCGAGAACGGTGAAGTCTTGTGCGAAGACATAAATCAATCTTCCGTTAACGGTTCCATAGCCGGTTACCACACCGTCGCCGTAGAACTTCATTTTATCTAAACCGAAGAGGTTTGAGCGGTGAAGCACGAGTGCTCCAATTTCCTCAAACGAACCTTTGTCGAGCAAAAGCTCGATGCGCTCTCTTGCGGTTAGTTTGCCTTTATCGTGTTGTGCTTGGATTCGTTTTTCGCCGCCGCCAACCTGCGACTCCTCTTGAATTTTCTTGAGGGTATCGAATTTTTCACTCATGGTCATAGGATTGAGGGACGAAGATATAAAATAGGGGCTTGCCGACCTATGGACTTTTAGACTGTTGGACCTATAGACTGATGGACTTATAGACTGATGGACCTGTAGACTGATGGAACTTTTGGACAAATGTTCCGACCGAAGGGAGGAATCCCGAGAGGCGCAGCCGATTCGGGAGAGGGTTGGAGGGTTAGAGAGTTAGAGGGTTAGAGGGTTGGACTGGGTAGCTGAGATTGAGCCGAGCTGTTATGCAGTTATTTCAAACTTGGTTCTGCCCACCGAGGAATGAGGCCGTGCTGTAGTAAAAAGCGAGGCCTTTCATTCGCCAGCAAGCGAATGACCCTTTTGCTCGACGTTAGGAGAGCAATCCTTTTCTGGCCAGCAACGCTGCCAGAACCCTAATCATTCAATTTTAACACCGCCAAGAACGCCTGTTGAGGCACTTCTACGTTGCCCAGCTGGCGCATGCGCTTTTTACCTGCTTTCTGCTTTTCTAGTAGCTTACGTTTACGTGAGATGTCACCACCGTAACATTTCGCTGTAACGTCTTTTCTTAGGGCCGAAAGGGTTTCACGGGAGATAATCTTTGCACCAATAGCCGCCTGAATAGCGATCAAGAATTGCTGACGCGGAATTAATTCTTTGAGCTTCACGCACATCTTTCTGCCGATGTCTTCTGCCTTGCTCTTGTGAATCAACGCACTCAATGCATCTACAGGTTCGGCGTTGAGAAGGATATCGACCTTCACTAGGTTCGAGGCACGGTATCCTACTGGATGATAGTCGAATGACGCATAACCCTTCGAGATGGTCTTAAGTCGGTCGTAAAAGTCGAACACGATCTCGGCCAAAGGCATGTCGAAGGTGAGTTCAACTCGTTCCGAAGTGAGGTAAGTTTGACCAACTATTTCGCCGCGCTTCTCGATACAAAGAGTCATAACTGCACCAACAAACTCACTTTTGGTGATAACCTGAGCTTTGATGTAAGGCTCCTCGATTCGCTCGAGAATAGCCGGGTCAGGATAGTCTGAAGGGTTGTTTACGATGAGTCGCTCATCAGGATCCTTCTTCGTGTATGCGTAGTAAGACACGTTTGGTACCGTTGTGATAACGGTCATGTTGAATTCACGTTCCAAACGTTCTTGAATGATCTCCATGTGAAGCATGCCCAAGAATCCACAGCGGAAACCGAAACCTAGAGCGGCTGATGTTTCCGCCTCAAAGGTGAGAGATGCATCGTTAAGTTGAAGCTTTTCAAGTGAAGTGCGAAGTTCCTCGAATTCGTCGGTATCAACAGGATAAATACCAGCGTAAACCATTGGCTTTACCTCTTCGAAACCGGCAATAGCAGTGGTTGCAGGGCTTTCTTTAGAGGTGATAGTATCACCTACTTTCACTTCTTTAGCCTCTTTGATACCCGAAATGATGTAGCCTACATCGCCCGCTGAAATTTGCTTCTGAGGATCTTTCACAAGCTTGAGTGTCCCGATCTCATCGGCATCGTACTCTTTGCCGGTGTTCATGAATTTCACGCGCTGGCCTTTCTTAATCACACCATTCTTCACGCGGAAGATGGCTTCGATACCGCGGTATGAATTGAACACGCTGTCGAAGATCAAAGCTTGAAGTGGCGCTTCGGGATCTCCCTCAGGAGCGGGGATGCGTTCTACGATAGCATCGAGAATTTCCGCAACGCCTTCACCGGTTTTTGCACTGGCTAATAGGATATCTTCTCTGGTACAGCCAATCAAATCAATAATCTGATCTCCAATTTCTTCAGGGTTCGAAGATGGGAGGTCAATTTTATTGAGGATCGGGATGATTTCAAGGTCATGCTCTAATGCCAAATAGAGGTTAGAGATGGTCTGTGCCTGAATACCCTGAGTAGCATCAACAATCAAAAGTGCGCCTTCGCAAGCGGCGATTGAACGAGATACTTCGTAGCTGAAGTCAACGTGACCTGGAGTATCGATTAGGTTGAACTTGTACGCTTCGCCATTGTAGTTGTGGTTCATTTGAATGGCGTGGCTCTTAATGGTGATGCCGCGCTCTCGCTCCAAATCCATATTGTCGAGTAGCTGATCTTGCTTCTCGCGCTCGGTTACAGTAGCGGTAATATCCAACATGCGGTCGGCCAAGGTGCTCTTACCGTGGTCGATGTGTGCAATGATGCAAAAGTTGCGAATGTTCTTCATCGTATTCCTTCAGCGTATACTAAGTGCGCAAAAGTACGCTTTTTCAGTGCCTTAACGAATATTCTTTGAAAAGGGTTCGGCATGATGATTGTCTCTTTCATTCTAAACCCAAACGTTATGAAAAAAGTACTCTCTCTGCTTACGGCTGGATCTCTTCTCTTGGCATCTTGTGGCTCTTCGAACAATGGATATGTCAGCACCCGCTGGGTCGTTCAGCCGAATAAATCAAACTATCTCTTGAGTCCAGCATTCAACGGCAAAGCCTTTGAATCGCATCCTGACTATTACATGATGATGCAAGTTCATACCGTCACCAAAAAGTATGAGCAATTCAGTTTTCTTCTTGTAAACAAGTCACCTAAGTGGATGAAAGTTGATCCGCTTCAATTTACAATGCGCAGATCAGCTCTGCCTGGGGTGGATTCAAGCCTAGTGCGCTCTCCTCTTACAAGCTCTGCAGTCTTCGAAATGAACAAGAGATCTAAAGGTGGCGGAGGAGATGTCCTCTTGTTTCTTCTCAGTTTGGGAGCCCTGTATTTGATTATCGATGGAGCGGGTGATCCAAATACGCAGGCGGGGTTTGGAGAGGTGCCTGCCCCCGTGTCGAGAGGTTCTTTCGAACAACAATTGAATCCTATCATGCTCGGTCCAAGTGACACGCTGCGAGCTTCTATTTTCTTTACTGCTGATGAGCTTTATCAATACAGAGAAATTGATTTCGCCCCAGGAGGAATGCCAGCATCTACTTTTCAATTTCAACGCGTTCAATGATGTATCTTCGAGTATGCTTTTGGAAAAACTTGAAAGTGCGGGAATACTAAAAGAACCGGAGACCCTCAGTAGAGGTGAACGTATTATCAGTCCTGGTGAAATGGAACGACATATCTATTTCATTGAGGACGGGGCCATGCGGATTTTCTTCGTGCATGAAGACGAGGAGTACATTACTCGATTAGCGTACTCTGGAGATATTATCACTGCGCTCGATAGTTTCATCACAAAAAAGCCAACGGAGTTTTACATTGAAGCTATTCGAACTACTACGGTTCGCAAAGCTACGGTAGAGGATTATCTGGGGTTGATGAAAACGGATGCCGAAATGCTCGAAATGTGGGACTTCATGCTTGGTCAACTTGTTACACAACAAATGGAACGAGAGCGTGATTTGTTGATTCCATCGCCCGCTGTTCGATATGAGAGAGTAGTAGCGAGAAGCCCAAAACTCTTTCAAGAGGTCCCGCTGAAGTATATTGCTTCTTACTTGAGAATGACACCTGAGACGTTATCAAGAATCCTAAAATCTTGATTTGAATCAAGTAATCAGAAGCTCGCCCAGCGCAACTTTGTATCAAAGATTTACATCATGAAAGGAAATGCAGAGTTGCTCATAACCGATCTTATCAGTAGAACTGAGGCCATTATTTCTCAAGCTGAGGAATGGCGTCAACTGGGAATTGATAAGCTGAATAAAAAACCTTCACCTGAATCCTGGAGCGCCTTGGAATGCCTAGAGCATTTGAATAGGTATGGCGACTTCTACTTGCCTGAGATTGAAAATCAAATCTCGCATGCGGAGAAAGGAAAACCGAAATCCACCTTCGTAAGTTCGTGGCTCGGAGAGTATTTTGCCCAGTCAATGCTTCCAAAAGAAAAATTGAACAAGATGAATACGTTCAAGAATATGAATCCTTCGCTGAGCGGAGTTCGAGCGGACGTTTTGGAAGACTTTATTCAACAGCAAAAGAGAATGATACGCTTGCTGGAAAGGTCACGCGATATCAATATTCAAAAAACTAAAACGGCCATTAGCATTAGTAAGTGGATTCGATTACGCCTTGGAGATACGTATAGGGTGGTGATCTATCACAATGAACGTCATATGGTGCAAGGGAGTAAGGCGTTGCGAGCTTAAATCTCTAAAGTGGTCTTTCTGCCAACTTGTGAGAGAGCTGTAAAAACACAATCAAACAGATTGAATAACCGTCAAGCCTCCTAGCTCATAAACCAAAAAGCCCCGACCAGCTGGCCGGGGCTTTCTAATTCGTTTACGTTTCACTTAGAAGATTCCGAGGAATTTCTTGCGTGGATAAACAAGTGTCATTTCGTCTACAAGGTGACCTGCACCTGCGTACTTGTCAACGATGAAGAGTACGTAGCGGATGTCAACTGAGATGGTGCGTTGGAGATCTTTCTCGAAGAAAATATCGCCACTCATTGCCTCCCAGTTTCCGTCGAATGCACAGCCGATAAGCTCGCCATCGCCATTGATTACAGGTGAACCAGAGTTACCCCCTGTGATGTCGTTGTTGCTGATGAATCCAACAGGAAGTTCACCCGCTTTGTTAGCGTACTGGCCGTAGTCCTTGTTCTTGTAAAGTTCGTACAAGCGATCTGGCACGATGAACTCGCGGTCTTCGTTGTCCATCTTCTGGATAACACCTTCCATGGTGGTGTAGAAATCGTAGTATACACCGTCGCGTGGTTCGTAAGGCAATACATTACCGTATGTTACGCGCATGGTTGAGTTCGCGTCGGGAGCGTACATCTTGTCGCTGTTCATTTCGCGAATACCGGCAGTCCATAGTCTGTACCCTTTTTGAAGGTCGGCTTCTGCAGCCTGAGAGGCTCTTGCTGCTGTCAGGTATACTGTAAGGAGGTCTGTACTTACGGTCATCATCGGATCGCTCGAAAGCAAACTATCCACTGGATTGTCTACCCAGTTCATGAGTTTGTTTTGGTCGGCGAACATTGAATTCTCAAATACGAAGTTGGCATATCTTCCAAAATCATCACCATATGCCGTATCAACCGTGGTAAAGAACTTTGGATGTTGATCTTCGTCGATGTTTTTGTTGTAAAGCGCAAATAGCGCTCCCATCAGCTTGTGGTCGGTAGGGATATGCGTTTCGGCAAAGTGCTCTTCAACCATTGCTTTGAGGTCGTCGCTGCTAGCACCTTGAGATACCGCTCGGTTGAATTGGTAGGCGAATAGAGCGCTGGAAACTCCGGTAAGTCCGGCTTCGAGGGCATAAACATCTACTTCTACAAAGTCTGCTTTTGCAGCATATCCATTCTTGAGGAGGTCAAGCGTTTCGCCGTACTTCTCTTTTCTTGCAGGATCAGCATTTACCCATTCAGCAAATTGAGCTTCTTGCTCCTTCTTCTTGTCGTAAACACGGTTGTTGATCAACTGCTCGGTCTGACCAAGGAAGTACTTCCAATAGTTGGCTGTTGACGCGTAAGAAGAAGCAAGCATAAGATCAACTGCTTCGTCGGCATCCATCGCTTCGCGCATGATGGAAAGCTTGAGGTCACGCACCGTTACAATTGCAGGGTGGTGAAGCTCAACAGCCTCTTGTACACCGAAAGAAGAAAGGTAACGGTCGGTAGATCCTGGGTAGCCAAAGATCATGGCATAGTCACCTTCGTTGCGCTCCTTCATTGAGATAGGGAGGTGGTGACGTGGCTTAAGTGGAATGTTGTCTTGAGAGTACTCGGCAGGTTGACCGTCTGCAGACATGTACACGCGGAACATGCTGAAGTCACCTGTGTGGCGTGGCCACATCCAGTTATCGGTATCGCCACCGAACTTACCAACGCTGCTTGGCGGAGCGCCAACGAGGCGAACGTCGCGGTAAATTTTATAGGTAAACATGTAGAATTCGTTACCGTGGTAGAAGCTTCTCACTTGAACGGCGTGGAATTTTTCGTCTTTGCCTTCCATCTGTGCTTCAACGATAGCCTTGATGTTCGCCTGAATTTTCTCAGCGCGCTCACCTTCTGACATTGCGTCGTTTACACCTTCGAGAACTTGTGGAGTAACGTCGTCCATGCGCTCTAGGAATCGAACGAATAGACCTTCGTTTGGAAGCTCTTGAGACTTCTCCATCGCCCAGAAACCATCGCGTAGATAGTTGGCGTCAACTGAGGAGTGACTGCGGATGAAGTCATATCCACAGTGGTGGTTTGTAAGCAATAGACCTTGAGAAGAGATGATTTCTCCAGTACAGAAACCACCGCCCATTGACACAATTGCGTCTTTCAAGCTCGGTGCGTTGAGGCTGTACAATTCTTCTTGTGAAAGGTTGAGGCCGTGCTCCTTCATGTCTTCGTAGGTGCGGCCTAACATCATAGGCAACCACATTCCTTCACCGGCGAATGCGGTGAGGGTAATCATAGCGGTTGCAAGGGATAAAATGAATTTCTTCATAATTGGATTTTCCTTGATTTTACTCGTGCGGACGCAAATATAGCGAACAGGAGGGAGGAATGGGTGGTGGGATGTTGCTAAATGGAGGGTTGGAGGGTTGGAGGGTTGGAGGGTTGGACTTTCGGACTTTCGGACTTATAGACTCATAGACTGATGTTCCGACTGGAAGTTCCGACTGGAAGTTCTGACTGGAAGTTCCGACTGGAAGTTCCGACTGGAAGGAGGAATCCCGAGAGGCGCAGCCGATTCGGGAGAGGGTTGGACTGATGTGCCGACTTAAAAGAGGCATCCGAGAGGCGCAGCCGATTCGGGAGAGGGATGGACTGTTAGACTGAAAGGCAGATGAGCAGATGAACTGTTGGAGTGCCGGATGTAGGGCGAGTGTGAGGGGGCTTGGAGCCCCTCCCCAGTCTAAAGTTCTTGAATCGATTTGAGAAGATTGGAAGTCTCACGAGGACAATTCGTGGACATTAGGTGGACAATTAGTGGACAATCGTAGAAGTTGAGAACTAAGCGATTGTAAACGTTTAACGTCCGACTAGGAACCGAGGATTCTGTAGCTTGAGAACGGGGTGGGGCTGTAAGCCCCATGTGCCAAGTGCCAGCAAGTGCCAGCAAGGGCCAGACTCACTTGGTGTCAAAAAGGCAATTCTTTTTTACTTCAGGAGCGGGTGGGCTACCTAGATCAATGTTTTCCTCAATAAGTCAGGTCAATTCGAGTGCGCGACTTCCTGACGTGAAAGTGCCTTTTCGATCGCATTCCACAATTGAAGTCTAGCTTCTAAAGCTTCAACACAAGCATCTTCTGCCTCCATCCATTTTTCCTCATCATTGCTACAGAGTTCAGTGATCATTGTGAGCGCCATCGGACCATGTTCGTCGCCATCGAGTTCGATGTGACGATTCATGTAATAGACAAATGAATCGAGTTGATCCGGAAACTTGGTGTCGAGTTCTGAGACAATCTCCGTGAACATTTCGGGAATCAAATCCTCTCGACCATAGGTGAATGCCGCGGCCATTTCATGCGTCTTACCACGTTTGATAATCGCATAATTCGCCTTGAGGTATTCGATGATTGCCGGCTCGATTTCAGCAACATTAAAGCGAAGCGTGTCCTTCACCTTAAAGCCTCTTTGCAGAGTTTTGATGAAATGTAAGACCGGTCGGGTGTTCGCTCCACACTGTCGCATGGCATCGAGGTATAACTCGTAATGGCTTGCAGGATTCCCCTGAGAATCTTCATCACTTTCCTCCGCAAGCACGATATCGTTTATGAGTCTGCGAGCTAGGCGACTCTCCGTAGGAACCCAAGCTTCGGATACCGAGGTGAGTCGGATTTGAAGCGATTTCAACAAGCTCATAAAGTCCCAAACCGCAAATACGTGATATTCCATGAATGTGCGGAGGTCTTCCAGGCCATTCAATTTGGTGTACAAAGGGTGATTTAGGATTTGCTGACGAAGTGGTTCAATGCGATGTTCAATCGCGATGAGGTGTGAGTCTTTTTTCATCCTTCTAAAAGGAATTCAGTCCTTGGGTTTCTTGTAAATCGGCACAGTGGAGCACGCTTCTCCATACATCAAACTTTGAACAACCGGTGTGAGTTTCTCAGTTAGCTTGATATACGCTTGAACAGGCACAGGTAGATTTGAGCATCCTTTCACAATGACTTTCTTCCCATGGTATTCATCCACGTCAAGTTGATTGATAACCGTTTCGAAAATCAGTGCTTCCAACGCTTCCCTATCGCCGTAAACCGTGCGAATCGCTCTACCGTTTAAGGCTCGGGCAACTAGGATCCACGCCCATTGAGGAATGATGGCGTCTTCAGAACAAAAGACATGGACGTATGCGTCGTTATACTGAGACCAATCGTGATTTTTAATATGATCACGAAAGTCTTTTTCCCGGAGCATTACGCCTTCGTAAAGCCAAGGTGCAATGTCAAGAGCATGACGTTTGCTCTTGGGGTACAGCTCTTCAAGGTCGATATTCACCAACCCGCTATTGGCAATTTTATTTACGATTTCATCAGCCATCTTAGAACATACCGAGTTCGAGGCGAGCTTCTTCGCTCATCATATCTTTTGTCCAAGGCGGATCGAAGGTTATTTCCACTTCTGCAGTCGTAACAATGTCGATGGTTTTTACCTTTTCTTCAACTTCTACGGGAAGTGATTCCGCAACCGGACAGTTCGGAGAGGTGAGCGTCATGAGTACATGTACGTCGCCTTCTTCGCTTACGTTCACGTCGTAAACGAGTCCGAGCTCATATATGTCAACTGGGATTTCTGGGTCGTATATGGTGCGTAGCACATCAACCACATCTTCACCCAATTTCTGCATTTGTTCTTCTGATAAAGCCATAGCTGTGCTCATGCTTATTTAGATTGATAGGCGAGGGCGTAGAACTTCATTTGTTTGATCATTGAAACTAGACCATTCGCTCTGGTCGGAGAGAGGTGATCTTTCAAACCGATTTCATCAACAAAAGATAAATCGGCATTGACAATGGCTTCTGGTGATTGACCACTGAGCACACGCACCATCAAGGCGATAATTCCCTTGGTAATGATCGCGTCGCTGTCGGCCGTGAAAGTCACGTTCTGACCATCATAATCGGCGTGCAGCCAAACGCGACTTTGACAACCCTTGATAAGGTTATCGTCCACCTTGTGTTGCTCATCAATTAAAGGGAGTTCTTTGCCCAATGAAATGATGTGGTCATACTTATCCATCCAGTCTTCAAACATGTCGAATTCATCGACAATATCTGTTGTCCTCTCTTGAATGCTCTCGCTCATACGCTTACTTCAACATTGGAATTACTCGGTTTAAGCCGGCAACCAATGTGTCAATTTCTTCCTTTGTGTTGTACAATCCCATTGATGCGCGAATTGTTCCTGGAACATTCAAACGATTCATAAGGGGTTGTGTGCAATGGTGACCTGTTCTCACGGCGATGCCAAGCTGGTCAAGCAGGGTTCCTACATCATACGGATGAAGGCCCTCGATGTTAAAACTGAACAGGGCCGATTTCTGAGGTGCCGTACCGTGAATGGTCATCCCATCAACTTCGCTCAAGGCTTTGGTGCCATATTCCAATAGCTCGGCCTCATAATGCGTGATGTTTTCCATTCCGATTGCGTTCAGCCAATCGAGCGAAGCAGCCCAAGCAATCACGCCCTCGATGTGCGGGGTTCCGGCTTCAAACTTATGAGGTAGATCTGCATATGTTGTCTTCTCGAAAGTGACAGTGGCAATCATTTCGCCTCCACCTTGATATGGGGGAAGTTTATTCAGCCATTCTTCTTTGCCATATAATGCACCGATGCCAGTAGGACCATACATCTTGTGTGCGCTGATCGCGTAGAAGTCAACGTCCAAATCACGGACATCTACTTTCAAGTGGGGCATACTTTGCGCACCATCAATCATTACTGCGGCACCAACTTCATGGGCCATTTTGGTCATTTTCTTGACAGGGTTGATGGTTCCCAGGGCGTTCGATATGTGGTTGAAAGCTACTAGGACTGTCTTTTCGGTGAGCAGGGTTTGATATGCTTCAAGGTCAAGAACACCTCGGTCATCCATAGGGATAACCTTGAGGGTGGCGCCTTTGCGTTCGCACATCATTTGCCAAGGAACAATATTGCTATGGTGTTCTAATGTGGAAATGATGACTTCATCTCTAGGTTTCACCAGCTCACCAAAACTCCAAGCCACCGTATTGATGCTGTCGGTAGTTCCCTTCGTGAAAATAACTTCTCGTGCATGCTCGGCATTAATATGCGCACGGAGCTTTTCGCGAGTCACTTCAAAAGCATCAGTAGCTTGTTGACTTAAGTGATGTACGCCGCGGTGCACATTAGAATTGATGCGCTCGTAGTAATCCGTGATTGCATCGGTCATGGCTTTTGGCTTGTGAGTAGTCGCGCCATTATCCATGTAAACGAGTGGTTTGCCGTTTACTTCTCGTGAAAGAACGGGAAACTGCTTGCGAATATCGTTGATATCAAATGATATGGTGTTCTCCATTGTGGTGCAAAGGTCGTAAATGAAACGCACAAAATAGAACAGTTCTAAATTGGTAATGTTCAGATTGAGGAATACCTGTGCAACGTGAAGGAAAACAGCTCCTTACATGAGGATTTGGTTCTCCGCTTCAGTAGGTGCAGGGATGTCGGATTCATCGAGCATTTCCCGAAGGTCGATTTCAATGGTCCGACTCAAATTGGTGATAGGAATATCGTTTGCCCCGCCTTGGAAGGGGTTCTCGCTAACCTCTCCAATTTTATCCATTGTGTAGAATACCCAAGATACGAGCATGCTGAATGGGATGTTCATCCAAATGAGGATGTTGCCTAGTTTCTCGAATTCTGCAATCATTCCTAAAGGGAGTAGTAAGAGGAAGAGCCAGACGAAGTAACGATTGAGTGTGGCAAATTGACGAGGATACGGGAAGTTTTTAATTCGTTCACATTTGCCTTGCTCGGTATAGAACTCCTCAATCATGCCTTGCAGCTTTACGTGTCGGAAATCATCAATTAGGTCTTTCGATCTCAGATGCTTAAGGTCTGCCGATTGGAGACTTAGGATATGTGTTGCCCTGTTCTTTTTTGCGAGTACATATTTGAGGTCTGAATCGCTCAGAAGGTCTATCATTTCCGATTCGAGGGAGACGTCATGCTCGCGGACCGAGAATCTTCTGCGGTACTCTTCATTTCGCCTTTGATTCATGTTTTCCCATGGTTTCGTTTGGCGCAATTGATGTCGCAATGCGGCTAGCCAGGCTATATGGCGGTAAATGAGTCGCTTGTGAATAGAGTGGATTTCTTCCTTTGTGAGATCGCTATTGCCAAAATCATTCGTGACGAAATCTCTTGCTGTCACGCCCCAGGTTCGACTTGCGTTTACGATTGCACCCCAGATTTTTCGTGCCTCCCAAAGTCGGTCGTAGGTCGCGTTGTTCTTAAAGCCTATCAGAAAAGCGACCGCAGTGCCAATGAGAGTCACAGGAATCCAAGGAATTGAAATCCATTTGAAATCAAGCACTTCATAGGCGACGGTTGCGATGGACGCTATGAGGGCAAATTTGTAGAGGTCTCGACGCGTCCAAATTAGGGCTTCGAGCAGTTTGAAATGACTTCCTGCGTGCATGGTGTGGTCGGTTTGGAAAGGAAGTTAACACTTTGATGGGAATGGAGTTTTGTGAATGGGCTTGCGAAGCGGGGCATTTTGGGGTGCTATACAATGGGTTTGATGCCCCCACCGCCCAACCATCAATTTCCGACTATTAGACCATACGAGTCGTATGATAAACGTTTACAATCGGCTAGTTTTTCACAGTTCGTTTTGTGTCTGAGAATCGTCGACTCCCCCTTTGGAATCGTAACTTGAGACCGGGGAGGGGATGCAAGCCCCAGCCCTAAACCAACGCCTATGCTTGAACCTGTTGTTCCGACTTGAGACTGAGTTTTTGAAACGTATCTTGCGGTCCCGTGGTCTGCCGTCACGGCTCCAAATATCGGAATGCCTCCTATATGTCGACCTTATCTAGGAAGAAAAATGAGATGTTAACTTTAACCAGTAATTAAGTCTAAAACCTGTCAACCAAAATCAGGAAGGGACATTACTTCGTCCATAAGTCCATAAGTCCATAAGTCCATAAGTCCATAAGTCCATAAGTCCATGCGTCTATAAGTCCGAAAGTCCAACCCTCCAACCCTCCAACCCTCCAACCCTCAAATCCTTTAACCCTCCACCCAATGACCCACCACCTTCCACACATCAAAAAGTGCATTGAACTTTCGCAAAAGAGTCTAGATAATGGCGATGCGCCCTTCGGGTCTATCGTGGTGAAAGACGGTGAGGTGATAGCGGAATCGACAAACTTTGCGGCAAGAAGGGTGAGTGACCATGCCGAGATTGTTGCCTTGCATTTGGCACATGAGAAGCTTGGTACATCTAATTTGGAAGGAGCTATTCTGTATTCCAACTGCGAACCGTGCCCAATGTGTTCCTTCATGGCTCGCGAATACAAAGTAGCCGAGGTGGTTTACGCGTTGCCTTCGCCATTTATGGGCGGACATTCAAAGTGGAATATAATGGAGGATGATGAGCTTGAGCGATTCCCTCCGTTCTTTGGTAAGCCGCCAAAAGTGACGGCCGGACTGATGGAAGCCGAAGCAAAGGCAGTATTCGATCAAACGCCGTTGTGGATGTTTGGGTCGGGGGCTAGAGAAAAAAAATAGAGCCCCGTTCTGGAGCTCTACAAAACTGGTGTCGCTTATTTTGGATCAATCGCTGATTAAAACCGAAGATTCATCATCAGTGATAATGACTTTGGCATTGTTGGAGTTGCTCAGCTCAAGGAATGCCTCAATTCTCCTAAGCTCTAAAATTTGTGGAGTTAGACCTTCAGAAAGAATTTGTTGTGCATCTCGAGTACCCTCTGCTTCAATAATCTTCCTTTTGGCTTCTTGCCTTTCTTCCTGAAGCACAAATTCCATCCGCATGGCGTCTTGTTCAGCTTGAAGTTTACGCTCAATGGAAGACGCTAGCCCAGGTGGAAGTTGAATGTTCTTCATCAAAACGGCCTCGATAATCAAGCCTTGCTCATAAAGCGTGGCATTCATGCGCTCTTTAATTTGTTGCTCAATTTCTGAGCGCATTCCAGAGTGCATGTCCTTGGCAAAGTACTGCGCACACACATCAGCTGATGCCGATCTAAACACGTTAGCCACGATAGATTCGTACTCAAGTCCGAGCGTTCTGATCACCTGCGGTACATTTTCACTGTCAATTCTATAGAGAATGGAAATGGTTGAATTGATGCTCAATCCCTCTTTACTCGGAATGTTTAGGGAAAGTTCGAGGTTGTTGGTTTGAATAGATGTCTTGATTACTCGAGTAGTAAATGGGAAGTACCAAACGGGTTGTTCCACGTACACACGATTGTCGAGCTTACCCAAAGTTTGCTTGACGGCAGCTTCGCCGGGGCGAACGACAGCACAGCTTTGAAGCATAATTCCCAAAAGCAAAATCACGGGAAGGAGGCGCAGATTTTTCATAAGGCTTTGTTTATGTGAATATCAATTATCCATTACACTTTGTAATGTAACACGATAGCACAAAAACTGTTCCTGAAGAGTTGTTGTTTAAGATTCTGACTAAACCACAACAGTATGTCAGACCCCAACAGCCTCCTCTCTCAAAAGTGGAGGAGTTCAGTAATCATTTCGTAGTTTTGCAAAGAATTAGACTGATTCCAAACAAGAGTATGATAAACGTATCAGAACCTGCATTGAGCAAGCTTCAAAGCTTGGTAGCAGAAGAGGGTAAAAACCTCGATTCTGCGTTCATCCGCGTAGGCGTCGCCAGCGGCGGTTGCTCAGGTCTTTCATACAAGATGGAAATTGTAGAGGACGAGCAAGAAGGAGATAAACTCTTTGAAGATAAAGGTGTTAAGATTTTAGTGGACAAGAAAAGTCTCCTTTATCTCCTAGGGACTACGCTCGAATATAGTGGAGGCCTCAACGGTAAAGGATTCTCCTTCAATAACCCCAACGCTTCGCGCACCTGCGGATGTGGCGAAAGCTTCGCCGTTTAAGAATTTCGAAATCGCAAGATTTTCATGAGCAATAGCGATCAGATATTAGATGACGTAACCAAAAAGGAGTACGAGTACGGTTTCTATACCAATATTGAATCCGACCGTGCCCCCAAAGGTTTGAATGAAGACATCATCCGGTTCATCTCTGCAAAGAAGAACGAGCCGGAATGGATGACAGAATGGAGACTCGATGCCTACCACAAATGGCTCGAAATGACAGAACCTACTTGGCTCAAGCCAAAGTATGTACAACCCGATTTTCAGGAAATAACGTACTTCGCTGCTCCAAAAAAGAAAGAAGGTCCTGATAGCCTCGACGAAGTGGATCCCGAACTTCTCAAAACCTTTGAGAAACTGGGTATTTCCCTCGACGAACAGAAACGTCTTACCGGCGTGGCTATGGACGTAGTTGTCGATTCAGTTTCGGTTGCTACCACCTTCAAGAAGACATTACGCGAACTCGGTATCATCTTCTGCTCCATGAGCGAAGCCATTCAGGAGCATCCCGAATTGGTGAAGAAGTATCTCGGCACCGTGGTTCCTAAAACAGACAACTTCTACGCAGCACTCAACTCGGCGGTGTTTACCGACGGTTCATTCTGCTACATTCCCAAAGGTGTAAAATGCCCAATGGAATTGTCAACGTACTTCCGAATCAACGAGGCAGGTACCGGTCAGTTTGAACGCACACTGGTTGTGGCCGACAAAGGATCTTATGTTTCATACCTGGAGGGTTGTACAGCGCCTCAGCGTGACGAAAACCAGCTGCACGCCGCAGTGGTTGAGCTCGTAGCCCTCGATGATGCCGAGATCAAGTACAGCACAGTTCAAAACTGGTATCCTGGCGATGCTGATGGAAAAGGCGGGGTGTACAACTTCGTTACCAAGCGCGGTATCTGCGAGAAGAATGCGAAAATTAGCTGGACACAGGTGGAGACTGGTTCCGCAGTTACCTGGAAGTATCCTAGCTGTATCCTGAAAGGCGACAATTCAATCGGTGAGTTCTACAGCGTGGCTGTGACGAACAATCATCAGCAGGCAGACACCGGAACCAAAATGATTCACCTTGGAAAGAATACCAAGAGTACTATCATTTCGAAGGGTATCTGTGCCGGAAGTTCAGACGGCAGCTATCGTGGATTGGTGAAAATTGGTCCGCGCGCACACAATGCCCGTAACTTCTCTCAATGTGATTCACTTCTCATGGGCGACGGATGTGGTAGCCACACCTTCCCATACATCGAGACACAGAATAAATCAGCCAAAATCGAGCACGAGGCTACCACCTCGAAAATCGGTGAAGATCAAATCTTCTATTGTAACCAGCGCGGAATCGGGACGGAAGAAGCCGTTGCACTCATCGTAAACGGATACGCAAAAGAAGTCTTGAATCAACTTCCAATGGAGTTCGCCGTAGAGGCACAAAAACTCCTCGCCATTTCACTCGAAGGTTCAGTAGGCTAATCATCAACAAAGGAAAATCGGCCGGAAGGCCAAAAGCACTAGCACGGTAATGCTCAATATCAAAAACTTACACGCTAACATCGAGGAAAAGCAGATTCTGAAGGGAATCAACCTCGAAGTTAAACCGGGAGAAGTTCACGCAATCATGGGTCCTAATGGATCAGGAAAAAGTACTCTTTCTAGCGTGATTGCAGGTAGAGAAGATTATGACGTTTCAGAAGGAAGCATCGATTTCCTAGGCGAAAACGTTCTCGACCTCAGCCCAGAGGAACGCGCTCAATTGGGGATTTTCCTCTCTTTCCAATACCCAATCGAAATCCCTGGTGTAAGCGTTTCAAACTTTCTCAAAACCTCCATCAACGAAATTCGCAAAGCACGCGGTCAAGAGCCTATGAGTGCTGCGGACCTTCTCAAGAAAATGAGAGAGAAGTTGAAGGTGCTTGAAATGGATAAATCCTTCTTGAGTCGCTCCCTAAACGAAGGGTTCTCTGGTGGTGAGAAGAAGCGAAACGAGATCTTCCAAATGGCAATGCTCGAACCAAAACTGGCCATCCTCGATGAGACCGATTCTGGTTTGGATATTGATGCCCTGCGCATCGTTGCCAATGGTGTGAATAAGTTCAGAAGTGAAGACAACGCCGTTGTAGTTATCACACACTACCAGCGTCTACTCGATTACATCGTTCCTGATGTTGTACACGTACTCATGAATGGAAAAATCGTGAAGTCGGGAGATAAGAGTCTCGCACTCGAACTAGAAGACAAAGGATACGACTGGATTAAGCAGGAAGTTGCTTCTATCTAAAAACCCTTACTGTGGAGGAATTGAAAGACAAGCTCGAATCGAGCTACATCGTTTTTGAAAATGAGCTGAACGGAGAATCAGATACTCCTGTGCACAAAATGCGCAGAGATGCTCTTGAGAACTTCGAACAACTCGGCTTCCCTACGAAGAGGAATGAGGAGTGGAAGTATACCAACCTCAAGCCCATTCTTAAAGCCGATTACAAGCTCTTTCCTAAACAAGAAGACGATATCGAATTCAAGGATGTAAAGAAGTACTTCCTCAATGAAATCGATAGCTATAAAGTCGTATTCATCAACGGCGTGTACAGCAGCTGGCTCAGCGAGACTACACACCAGGGATACGACATCTGCACGTTCGGAAACGCACTGCGTAAGTACCCCGATGCAATTGATGGCTATTTCAATAAAATCGCCAAGCAAGATGGGCAAGCGATGGTGTCGTTGAATACCGCATTTGCCAGCGAAGGTGCTTTCATTCGCGTGCCAAAGAACAAGGTGGTGGATAAGCCTATCCAAATCATCTTCTTCAATACGACGAATGACCGCGAAATCATGGTTCAACCTCGCAACTTGATCATTCTTGAACAAGGTGCGAAGGCCGAAATCATTGAGCGCCATCAAAGTTTGAACGACGTACCGGTACTCACCAATGCGGTTACCGAAGTTTCAGTGGGGGCAAATGCAGAGCTTCATTATTACAAGCTTCAAAACGACCGTCACACGTCGTCTTTGGTAGATAATACGTGGATTGATCAGCATCGCGACAGTGTCGCCAAGTTTAGCACGTTTAGCTTTGGCGGTAGAATCACTCGAAACAACCTACACTTCGGTTTGAAGGAGGAGAACTGTCTGACCTACATGAACGGTGTGACCATCATCGGTGAAAATCAGCATGTCGACCACCATACCTTAGCAGACCATCTCGTTCCACATTGCGAGAGCCACGAGCTCTACAAGGGGATTTACGACTCGAATGCAACCGGCGTGTTCAACGGTAAAATTGTGGTTCACAAAGACGCTCAAAAGACCAATGCTTTCCAGCAAAACGACAGTGTGTTATTGAGTGATAGAGCTACTGTAGATGCAAAACCTCAGCTTGAGATTTACGCAGATGATGTGGCCTGTTCCCATGGTTGTACGGTTGGTCAGCTCGACGAAGAAGCACTCTTCTACATGCGCAGCCGTGGTATTGCTGAGAAAGAAGCAAGAGCACTTTTGATGTACGCCTTTGCAAGCGATGCCCTCGGAGAAGTTGATATTCTCGAGCTACGCAAAAAGGTGAACATGCTCATCGCAAAGAAACTCGGAGTGAATCTGGATTTCGAACTCTAGGTTCAGAATCATTCAGAAAAAGTAAATTACAGTCATGAAATATTTCATGGCTGTTTTTTTATGCGCTCTGTTCACGGCTTGCGATCCAGCTGCACGAGTAGATCTTCCTCAACCTAAGTTGGGGGTTGATGAAGTTCTTGACCAATGGCATCAAGATGCTGCAAATGCCGACTTCGAAGCCTACTTCAGTCACTTTGAGAATGAAGAGTCGATCTTCATGGGTACGGACGAAACAGAACGTTGGACTATTGCAGAGTTTAGGCCATGGTCGAAGCCTTATTTCGACAGAGGAAAGGCTTGGTCTTTCGAGGCAACAGACCGTTGGGTTTATTACAATTCGGATAGCACAATTGCATGGTTCGATGAAGAACTTGCCACTCCGAACTTAGGTCCTTCACGAGGGTCAGGTGTTTTAAAACTCACCCCTGAAGGATGGAAAATCGCTCACTATAATCTCTCGATTCCCATTCCAAATGCCATTGTAGGCGATGTGGTTCGTCAAATTGAGCGCGCAAACGATAGTCTTTCTGTAGAATGACGAGTGTCCGCGTAAGACCGAGGTTCCGACATCAACTCGCCGAAAGCGAGGAGACCATCCGTGAGAAGTTATTAATTGGATTAGAGTCGAAACCCAGCATTCATATTGTGAAGGCTCGTCAGTATCTGATCGTGGAATATAATGATGACGTGAGGCACTATTGGTCGCCTCAACTCCAACTTTCATTTGAGGAAAACGAAGAGGGGACTCTGGTTAGAGGATTGTACGGTCCGCATCCCAACGTTTGGGCGATCTTCTTTTATGGCTATGCTGCCATGGGAGTCTTGGGGATGTTCTTCCTCATCATCGGATTGTCGCAGTACCTAGTAGATCAAAGGAGTTGGGCATTTCTCGCCTTCGGCGGATGCGCGATAGTTGCAGTATTATTGTATGTCATAGCTCAGTTCGGACAGAAAGTTGGAGCGGAGCAAACCTTCGAATTGCACCATATGTACGTTGAGAGTTTGGGTCACCCGGAACAGGTGAGGTGAGGATCTTGGCGAAGCCAAGAAAGGATCGTCCGCCTATCGGCGAACGAAAGGATTTTCGTCGGCATTCGCCGCGAAAAAAGTTGGACGCCAAGAATTAGTGAAGGTATATTTAGATAGTAAAAGCCGTCAGTAAAGAGAGAAACAAGAGATTAATGCGTCAATTTGTAAAGCAGGCTAAGTTTCAACCTGGGTCTTTCATTGCCCGATAGGCGAATGACCCATTTTACCGCCTGAAGGATACAGGGTGAATCCATATATTCTAACTTTTCGCAAGTCCGAAAGTCTAATAGTCCAAAAGTCCATTAGTCTAAATAAAATGAGCCAAGAAGAATTCCTCATGATTTTCCACGGCGTCATCTTCGGGATGGCCATTGTGGATTTGGTGAGTCACACCAAGGATATTATCACGAAATCGTATTGGGAGTACATCGTATGGGCCATCATGCTCTTTGATATGGGAGCGCTCAATTGGTATTCTACATTTTACCGAATTGAGGTGTTGAAGAATGGCTACGGGTATTACGTGCTGCTCATGCTTCCGGCAATTCTGTATTATGTAGTGGTACAAACCTTTACGCCTAGTGGGGGACGGGGATATAAGGAGTATTTCCTCGCGAATGTGAAGCCCTTTATTGGCTTGATGTTCATTTTCGGTGTAGTCAGTTTGGGCGTCGATCTCATTATTGGAATGAATATCGATTACCTATGGGAGCGAATTGCAATTCTAGCCTTACTCATACCGGCCTATTTCATTCCCAAAGCTTGGGTTCGAATGATACCTGTAATTGTGCGGTTCGCCATTGTACTTGGGTGGGCGATTGACCATACGTATTGAGGTTGTATCTTCACGGGACAAAGCTCTCTCAATGGATTCATTCAGACATAAATCAGGTAACGTAGAAGTTCACGATAGCTTCTTGTTTTTAGACTCAAAGGAGAAGCGTTACCGAAGGCAAGATTCTACGATCTTTCAGGGTTGGTCGACAAGTAGCATAGTGTTGTTTCTATTCTTGGTTGTTGCACCTTCCGTATACTTTGGCTTTCGGTTAGATGCTTTTGAATCTTATCATCAGTTTACCGCTTTAGATTGGGCTCAGGTTGTTTATATAAATGTAGCTCTACTGACTATTTTGATTCTATCGGCTTTTGTCAAGCCCAAGAGCATCGAGGCTGAGCATTTTCAAACCAACATCCCATTCGCTAAAATTCGCAAGGTTGTGCTCACAGATCAAAATACTTGCACAATACTGACTTCCGGATGGACCTTGCTGCTCACGGGTACATTTTCGGATACAAGCTATTTAATGCGTTTCGATGATGATGAATTCGCTTCCTTCACGAAGTGGTTGGGTTCTAGTTCATTGGATAAGAAAGTAATAATTGGATGGAGTGGACCCACTCACGCGCAAGGTGATATCCCACTGAACTCATTGGATGTGCAATTTAAGACTGGTTCCGTGAAGTTTGAAGGGGATAAGCTGTGGCTTTCCTTCAAAAAGGTGAAGCAGAAAAGAGAGAAATGGAAAGAACTTAGCCTATTGAATTATTGGCAGCATCACGGCGTGGCAGTCGGACGTGAGCGGAGATTGCTATGGATTATTCGAGCGTGTAAAATTTTAATATACTGGGTATTCATGCTTGGCCTTATTATTCCTGGCATCCATGAGGAAGTGAAGTTTTGGTCTCCTGAATGGATGCTAATAGGTGTGGGCATAATCGCCCTTTTGTTTCTGCTTGAGTCCTCTCTGCAATTTGCGAAATCGACTGGCTTCTATGTGCGGCTTCGGGATGTCGCTTTCATATTCGAAGATCGCTATGAGTGGCACTTCGGATTGATGTTGGATAATGGGCTGGTCGTTTTCAAAGCCTTTTTCGCCGTGTCTGAGGACCGAGATGCACTCATTGAGTTTCTGCACCAAAACTCTGATGGCGAAGCGCCTATCGATTCTTCGTATCCGACTCAATCATCCCATCTCGCAAGCGAATAATGCGGTGTGCATGTTGAGCAATGTCCTCTTCGTGGGTGACTACCACCAGCGTGTTTCCATTTTGATGAATTTCATTGAAGAGCGCCATAATCTCCACGCTTGTTTTAGTGTCTAGGTTACCCGTGGGCTCATCAGCAAGTATGAGCGATGGGTTGTTGACAAGAGCGCGCGCTACGGCCACACGCTGCCGTTGACCACCCGAAAGCTGACTCGGTTGGTGGTCCATTCGATCTCCCAGGCCAACTTGTTCCAGGACTTGAGAGGCTCTTTCGGAGCGCTTCGATTTTCCTAGTCCGGCGTACACCAACGGAAGCGCGGTGTTGTCTAAGGCCGATTGGCGCGGTAGGAGGTTGAAAGTCTGAAAGACAAAGCCAATTTCCTTATTTCTAATATCGGCTAAATCGTCGCTAGAAAGGCGGCTTACGTCCTGGCCATTAAGGGTATATTCGCCGGCCGTTGGCGTGTCAAGACACCCTAGCAGGTTCATCAACGTCGACTTGCCGCTTCCGGAAGGCCCCATCAAGGCGACGTATTCGCCTTTCTCTATCGTGAGGTCAATTCCCTTCAGCACTTTTACGGTATGGGAGCCCATGGCAAAGTTTCGTTTGATACCTCTGAGCTCGATGACAGGTTTGGCCATGCTTTAGTTGTTTGCCTTACGAATGTAGCGAATTGGACGAAGAGTAGATGTCAATGAGTAGCTTCTCGTAACATCTATTGGTCATTTTACGAATCGATTTTTTACGGCTTAATTCCGTGTGATTTTCTCAACCCATTCAAGCGAGTTGCCTAACTGTTTGATAGATAGGGTGTCATGTATTGTTTAGATGCGGATTCATAAAAAGCACCAGCAAAATACTTACAAAAAAGTAGTGTTTGTACTGACAAAAAAACGGTTTTGTATTTACAACATTGGATTGAGATGCCAATACATTTACAATGTGTCCAAGAGAGCAAAACAGAACTCTCGACTCTGTTTTGGGTACAGACACAGGTTAGTAGTTAGTAGGTAGGTGAGGGAGGATAGCGCGAGTTAGCTCCTCCCTCTCTCCACTATCAACTGGAGTAGATTTTGAGAGTAGTTTTTCGAGCAATGTGTACTTCTTAGTTCGGATTATTCATTAGGTCGGTAATCCGAGCTGCCTGAGCGCATAGCCCCAACTAGCGCGATGGCAAAACCTCTTCCAATGTCAAGGTGGTCTCGAGACAGGAAGAGGTTTTTTTGACTTAACCGCTTCTAGGAGCGCCAAGATAAGAACACCAACTAACGCCAATAAACCAGTAATCGTCAAAAAATGACACATAAGCAATTAATCTGCGCAAGCATGATCGGGATTATAGTCTCCTCTTGTACTATTGATCCGAATCCACCATCGGCGGCCTCGCCTCAGGCTGTCTGTTTAGAGCTAATGGATAATCTTCAATTACAATGTGAAATACCTTATTCCAACGGGGTGAATGCCGGTCTTGGATCTCTACAATCTACGGTTACTGGTGACAATACATCACCACAGTTTAGCCAATCTTTGACCTTTCTTCCAATAGACTTCCCGGTCTTTTCTTCAATTAAGATGAATGCGGCCACATCATCTTCCGGAGCTCAAGAGTTGACCACACCCAGAGCTGTACGGTTTGACGTTCCCTCTTCTGGGGGATTTCGCATCAAACTCTACTATATTGAGTACGGTGATACCTATCCTTCGCATACTCCAAACGAGACTGGCACGACATCTTCTTGCTATAATAATGACTACGGCACTCTTGAAAAAAAGTGCTACAGATGGATGAGAAGTAAACACTACAGTAGCGTGACGGGAGAGTTGCTCTGCTCGAACAATACTCAATTTGAATTAACCGACAGAACTATAGGTTCTTGCCAATAATAAAAAAATGAAAAACTTAGTCTTAGTCCTTGCTGGCTTCCTTTTGCTATCATGCGAACAGAAGATAGAAGATGTAAACGAAAGTGTGGTGAGCTGGGCACTCATTCAAAATACCGATGTTGAAGGGGAAGTTAATCCTGAGCTCGAACGTATGTATGATGCAATCGTTAATCCTGATTTTGAATTGAGCATCTACGATAACTCGTCATTTGGAGTGCATAGTACAGATCGTGGTAGTGATCTTATTCTATCCGGTAAATTACCGTTGTCAGGTGTTTCCCTTGAATTAAATGGGAATGTATTTATTCCAAATGAACTTGACGGAAAAGGATTCCTGTACAGCGGAGTTAATCTGAACCAATACTATGGAAAACAAGTCCAAATACGATTGATTCATTCGGGAGGAGTTCTCCTCGATGAAACAAGATACTTTCCAAACCAAGCCATAGTATCACGATTAAGCTCTACAGGAGAGAGTACGATATCCACTATGGATTCACATACTTTGATGTGGACCCCAGATCCCAATAACACCAGTGAAAAGGTTGCTCTTCATTATGAACTGTTTGATTACAGCCAAGAAGATGAGGAGAGATTTGGAGATTTACCCTTTGAAAAGAGAGTAATCGTGCTCGAAGACGATGGGTCGTTTTCAATAGATGACCTAATATCCACTCCAGATTGCCAAATGATTTTCTTTGAATTTATCTCCGGAAACACTTTTGCAAAGGACGTCCAAGGTGAAAAACTTCTTATTTCAATTGTAAGTTTCGATTCACACGAATACAATATTGAATAGCCTAGCGTTGAATCTCTTCCTGTTCCTCGAGGAACAGGAAGAGATTTTTTTATTCTACATACTCACTCAACTCCAACCAACGCATTTCCGCTTCATCCAATCGCTCCGTGATTTGGTTCATCTCAATAGACAATTTCTCGATTTCCGACGCATCCACGTCAGGCGATTCGAAGATGCCGGCTATCTCGGCTTTGCGGTTTTCTAGCTGCTCTATCTCCTCTGTTAAAGCTTCAAATTCTCGTTCTTCCTTGTAGCTGAGCTTCGTTTTTTCTCGCTTCGGACGAGCATCTTTTACCGTCGGTTCGGCATATAGCTTGCGCGCCTCCTTCTTCTTTTCCTCCTCAATTTTTAGATCCATCCGATACTCCAAGTAATTCCCATTGAAGTCCTTCACCTCTCCATTGCCCTTAAAGACAAAGAGGTGATTGGTGAGCTTGTCTAAAAAGTACCTATCGTGACTCACAATCACCAAACACCCCTGGAAGTCCAACAGAAAGTCTTCCAGTACATTCAGGGTCAGGATGTCGAGGTCGTTCGTAGGCTCGTCCAGTATGAGGAAGTTTGGATTCGACATTAAAATGGTGAGCAAGTATAAGCGTCGCTTTTCACCACCCGAGAGCTTACTAACAAAGGTGTATTGTTGATCACCCTCGAAGAGGAAACGCTCTAGCAACTGGCTCGCAGTCATCGATTTGCCCTTTGCCAACGGGATGACTTCCGCAATCTCCTTGATGACCTCAATCACTCGCTTATCTTCCGACATCTGCATGCCGTCCTGACGGTAGAATCCAAAGCGAACGGTTTCTCCTGTGATGATCTTTCCAGCGTCGATTTCCTCCACCTGCGTAATCATGCGCAGGAAAGTTGACTTTCCAACCCCGTTCTTTCCAACCATCCCAATGCGATCGCCACGCTTGAACGTGTAAGAGAACTTGTTCAATATGGGCAGATCGTCGTACGATTTCTTCACATTGTGGAGCTCGAGAATCTTACTCCCCAATCGCTCCATCTTCACATCAATTTCAACTTGCTTGTTTTGTACTTGTTGATGCGCCTGCTTCTTGACTTCCGAAAAGCTATCTATACGCGATTTGCTCTTAGTCGTTCGCGCTTGAGGTGTGCTCCTAATCCACTCCAGCTCCCGTCGATAGATGTTCTTGGCCTTCTCAATATTCGACCTCTGCGTCTGTATTCGCTCCTCCTTCTTTTCTAGATAGTAGGAGTAATTGCCATCGTATTTGTACAACTCGCCTTCATCTAGCTCATATATCGTTTGGCATATGGCCTCTAAGAAGTACCTGTCGTGAGTTACCATCAACAAGGCAAACGATGCCTCCCTAAGCCATTCCTCTAGCCACTCAATCATGTCTAAATCCAAGTGGTTTGTCGGCTCATCCAAAATGAGAAAGTCAGGCTCGGTTAAAAGGAGGCCGGCCAGGGCGAGTCGCTTACGCTGACCTCCACTTAGGGTGTCCACCTGCGCATGAATGTCCTTTAAGTCAAGTTTGTCGAGGATGGCCGTTAATCGCGATTCGGTATCCCAACCGTTTAGTCGGTCCATCTCCGCCAGACTGTTGGTCATTTCATCGCCATCTTCAGGATTCGCAATCGCCTCCTTATACCGGATTACAGCTTTTAGAAGGGGATGGTCCAAGGTGAGGAGCCATTCCATGACCTCAACTCCCGGTGGAAAATGCGGCTCCTGTTTGAGATATCCAACGCGCAACCCTTTACGGGTGACAACCCGGCCATCGTCGGGCATTTCTTCACCGGCCAAAATGCGGAGAAGTGAAGTTTTGCCTGTGCCATTTCTTGCAACTAGAGCTACCTTCTCGCGCTCCGCCAAGCCAAAGGTCATTCCCTCAAACAATACACGTTCACCGAAGCTCTTTTTGAGCTGTTCAACCGATAGGATATTCATGTTGCGAAGATATGGGAAAACAGCGCCCTATGTTCTGCTGTTATTGGTGTATATCGGATATTTGCATCATGGCTAAATTGAAACTTCGCAAGGCAGAACTCTGGAAGATTGGCGTCCTTTTGGGAATCTTCGTTATCGGTGTCATCATCGCATATCAAATTCAAAAACCAAAGGAAACACTACCCATCATCAACCCAGCGATGTTGAATGAAGCCTTAGTGGCCGACAGCCTCGAAAGTGTGGGTGTCAACCACAAAATCAGTGATTTCAATCTCGTAGATCACCATGGGGTTGAAAGGTCACTTGCCGATGTCCAAGGAAAGATCTTAGTCGTAGATTTCTTCTTTACAACGTGCCCAAGCATTTGTATCGACATGACTAAGAACCTCCGCAAAGTTCAGGAGGCCTATAAGGATGAGCCTAGAATTCAGATTCTTTCGCATTCAGTTCAACCGGAATATGACACGGTTGAAGTGCTACAAGCTTATGCCGAGGCCAATGGTGTTAATTACGACCAGTGGTGGCTGTTGACCGGTGACCCGTATGAAATAAATAGGCTAGCAAGAACATCGTACTTCGCAGTAATGGAGCAAGGTGAAGGATGGGACGAACACAGCTTCATACACACGGAGAATATCATCTTGGTTGACGAAAAAGGACGACTTCGTGGATTTTATGATGGTACCAGCGACGTGGATATGCAGCTAATGATTGATCAGATTCCGCTATTGCTGGATGAAGACGAGTAGATTCAAGAGCACTACTCTTCATTTTAGGGCTGATTATTGGGAAAAAAGAAAGCCGCGCAAACGAATCACGCGGCCACCTTCAAAATAATCAACAAAAACTAAAACACAAAAATGAAAAAACTACAAAAGCTCTTCCAGAACGAATATAATCGGTTCTGTTGAAAACTCCAAGTAGCTGTTACATTTTTGATTCTATACTTCTCATATAGGAAACGAAATCCCTCAGTGTAAGGGGCGCTTCGAGTTGGACAGGCGGATAGCCTTCTTCCGTGCTATAAATCCAGTACTCGTCGTCGTTTTCCACATACTTCCACGTGCCGGCCAGTACGCCGTGTTGCGGCGTAGCAAGGAAACAAGACCACTTAGCCTTGAATACCGCATGCTCAGGTCTAACTTCAATTGTTTCGAAGAATTGTAGTCGGTAATATCCCCCAACCATATCTAAAATTGGATAGGCATTCTTTCCCAGATAGAAATTGGTAAGCTTGCCCTCTTCCTCAATCCGAGTCAGTTCCGCTCTTTGTGCATCTACTACCTCCCATTCATCTAACTCGGCGTGAATTTGAATGGCTGATAGACGAAATTTCACCACGTCGGGCTCCATGCGAATGAGCCGATTGATTTGAACAGCCGCCTCAGCAGTGTCTTTGATTCCGTGCCACAGAATGTTGCTGTATTCTTCTCTCGCACGCACTTCATATTGCCGATCCACAAAGGCGGTTACATTGTCGCGCCAGCATTGGGCGGACTTTGCCAAAAAACCTTGTTCCGCCGGAATCTTGCACATGGCAAAAGTGGCTACATCCTTTTCCGGAAACATTTGGTGAACTCGCTGGTAGACTGCCAAAGCAGAATCCAATCGATTGCCTCGATAGTACGCGTCACCCAAGGCCATGAGGTAAGGAAGTCTGTTGTGATTTAGGTGCAGTGCCTCGTGATACGCTTCAGCTGCCTTATCAAACTCCTGCAATGAAAAGTGAACTTCTCCCTTCACGAAGTAATGCTGATCTCCTGCATAGCCCTTTCTTTCCGCCAACTCAAGTATATACACAGCTTCGGAATCGTGATTCAGCTTGAACGCGGCCTGTGCCACTCGGAGCATGTCCGAGCCACGCATGCGATCCACTCGGTCAACATTTGCGTAAACGCCTTCGTAGTCTTTTGCACTCCAAAGTCGCTCAATTTGCTGAGCATGACCAAATGTGCCGAAGGTTACTAGGACGAGAAGGAGAGTTCTATTCATTCCACAAATATAGTTTGATACAGGTTCGAGAGCCGAATTGAGCTTCGTACTTTAGAAGTATGAACGATTTGAAAGTTTCATTGGTACAAACAGCCTTGCATTGGGAAGATGCGAAGGCTAATCGAGCTCATTTTGATAGTTTACTTGCCTCTGTCGAGGATGTTGATATCATCTTTCTTCCAGAGATGTTTTCGACCGGCTTTTCCATGAAGCCAGAAGAGTTGGCGGAGCCTATGGGGGGACCGACGGTTTCGTGGATGATGGCACAAGCTGCCGCGAAGAGTGCTGTGATTGCGGGAAGCGTCATTATTCTTGAAGAAGGCAACTATTTCAACAGATTGATTTGGGCAGAACCCAATGGGATTGTGAAGTCTTATGATAAACGCCATCGCTTTACATATGCCGGTGAAGATGAGCATTACACCGCGGGTGCTGATAGACCCACCTGGGAGCTAAAGGGATGGAAGGTTCGCCCACAAGTGTGTTACGATTTGAGGTTCCCCGTGTGGAGCAGAAATGACAACGACTACGATCTCATCTTTTATGTGGCAAACTGGCCAGAGCGAAGAAACTATCCGTGGAAGACCTTACTCAGAGCTCGAGCCATCGAAAATATGGCATGTGTGGTCGGCTTGAATCGCGTAGGCGAAGACGGAAATGGAGTTGCACACTCCGGCGATAGCGTTATTCTGAATGCTTTAGGAGAACCAATTGCAGAAGCTACACCGCACCAAGAGGAAGTGATTACCGCGGTCTTGAGCAAGGAAGAGTTACAGTCAACTCGCGAACGATTTCGCTTTCTCAACGATAGAGATCAATTTGACATCAAGGTATAATCCAGGTTTCGTCAATTTCCCAATTCGCACGTAAGTCAATTTGCTTACCGAGGTAAATGACCTTCTCAGGTTGTGTGCCTTCGAAGTATTCTCCAGTGTCCCAGCGACCATTGCCGTTTCTGTCGTAAATAACCCTGGCGCTATACTTCTGTGGGTGGATGTCGAACAAGTCTACGTTCAACGACTCACTAAAGGACGATCGATAGACTACTTTTCCCTTTTCATCAAATAGCTCCAGTACTCTTGTAGTTATGGAATCGGACTCCACTTTCAAATGAAAAATCGATAGCTCGTTGTCGTTTTTGAACTTAAAACTGTACCCCGTGCTGTCGTTCCATCTACCAAATAAATCTTCAATGGCTCCTGAATCGATTGACCAGGTGATTTTGTCTCCATAGTCGGCATCTACCAGCAAGCGAATGTTTCGCGTCGCGGAAATGTAAGTGCGGTGTGTAATCGGAATAGAATCGCTCCGGAAAACCGAAATCTTCGAAGGGTCGAGGCTCAAAATAGGGGTAGTCGATTCGATAATGATGGAATCTACTGGAGAAAGGGGTGTTTTGCTGGCGAGTTTGAGATTGAATTTCGCAGAATCTTTCTCGTAGAACTTCACACGTACGGTATCTACCAGTTGAGATTCTTCATGAACTATTTGCCATTGTGCCTCTCCACCGTTCTTCCAAGTATTTGTCCATAGCACTATGGTGTCTCCATCTTCTGGATATTCAAACTTCAATGTCTCGCCTATGGTATCCAATCGAGTGTATTCGACATCTTGAGCTGGGGCAGAATAGTACACGTCTACTTTTCCAAAGGATGCAAATTTGCCTCTGTAGAATTTAAAATCTGCCTCTGCCCGAAAGAGGGAGAAGTCCACAACCGGATCCAGTTCCGAGTCGATAGTTTCATCCACGAACGCCATGGGTTCGCTGCCGCCCGACCAAGTGTAATTGAAATCGAAATCCTGGATGGCGAAAATCTTGTACTTGCCAGGAGCAACGTTCTCGATGTCGTAATGACCTTGCTCATCGCTCAAGCCGTAATAGAGCGGCGTTTCTTTCATGAAAACAGAGTCTTCTGAATCGACTTCGTAAAGTGCAATCATGATTCCACTTTGCGCTTTGTTTGTAAATGCATCTTGCACAGAGCCATGGACAACTTGCGAATCGAGCACAGCGCCAGTAGAAAAGACGTACTTAAAATCGGTCTGTGGATTGTTCTCTGTGATATCCTTGATGGCGTTCCCGAACGAGAAGGTATACGTCGTGTTCTCGCGAAGTGTGTCTTCGATATCCAGGCGAAGTGTCTTTCCTCTCAATGAATACTCAACCCTGTGCTTCAAGGGAGGAGAGGAGATAAACTGTGTGGTAAAGCCTTCGATCTTGACGTATTCATCAAACTCAATTTCAATTCTTTTGGCATTGAAATTAGTTGAGCGGTTAACTGGCGTGGTTTCTACAACCGCGGGGGGTTCAACATCCTTGGCGCCTCCGTCTGGAGAGCTTTGCACAGCGCACCCCACCAAGACTAGCGCGGTGAAGGCTATGAACAGATTAATTCGAAGGAGTTGTTTCAAGACACATCAATTTCGGTGGCAAATTACGGGAATTGCGCGCGAACGTAGACCACAACGTTGAATTATGCGGTTGCGTATCCAAGAGCAGCTATTGAGATTCGTTTCACCCCAACTCTTTTTAATTGAATTGCGCAGGCCTCAAGGGTTGCACCGGTGGTTATGGTGTCATCTACAACGAGCACGTGTGAGGGTATTTGAGATGTGTCAATTATTTCGAAGGCATCCTCCACATTCGACCACCTGTGCGTTCTGTCTAGCTTGGTCTGACTTGGTGTGTGTTTCGTTCGCTTGAGCAGAACTTCAGCCGAAATTCCAGCCTCAGTGGCAATACCCTTCGCTATAGCTTCACTCTGATTGTACCCACGGAGATCGAACTTCGCAGGATGAAGAGGTACAGGAGTAACCGAAGTAAAACCCTTTTGATTGAGTTGATTGCGGATGGCTAATTGTCGACCTAGTTTGCCTGCCAATTCTACATTCCCCTCATATTTTATCTCATGTAAAGCGCTTCGAAGCGGACTTTCAGCATGAAATGACGCTAATAAGTAGACTGCTTCGATTTCGATGCGTCCTCCGAAGATCTCATCCGCCAAGGCTGCGGGGTTGAAATCTGGGGGCCAACCCGCGATGGAATCGATGCAAACAACGCATATGCCAGACTTGGGGTCAGAAAGTGGCTCGTTACAGAGTTTACAACGCTTGGGGAACAATAAATTTATGGTGTTTGTCAGCACATTCTGATAGTTTGATATATACTTAGTTGCGTAAAAAACAGTTACTTTGGTCCGACCTGAATTAAACACTTCATTACTATGAGTGAGCAAGCAACCGAAAAGAAGAAAAGCAACAAGGGGCTCGTTGCCCTTGTAATCATCCTACTATTGGTAATCGCCGGAATGGGATATCTCTTGTTTGACAAGGAAGCCACTATCGAGGACCAAAGTACGGAGCTCGCATCCATTGAAGCCGATCTCAAGTCATCACTTGAGTCGATTTCTATGTTAGAATCGTCTAACGACAGTATGGATGCCTATATCGTAAACCGTGAAGCATACCTCGAGGCACTTCTCGACAGTGTTCAGGATGCAAAGAATGCGACCGATGCGCAATTGGCTCGCTGGAAGAACAATACCTATAGCTTGCGCCGCCAAGTGGCTGAACTTGAAGGTAAGGTTGACTCTATCGAGAAGGCCTATGAAGCGCTTTCAATTGAGAATGCTGAAACGAAGGTGAACCTCGCTCAGCAAATTGAGGATAACGATGACCTTCGTCAGAGCAATCAAGAATTGAGCGACGATGTGGTTGCTGGATCGCGCCTGCAACTTACAGCCATCAATGCCGGTGCGTACAAGGTGTCTAGCGGGGGCGAAGAGGATGAAACCGATCGTGCTCGTCGTGCCGAAAGAGTAAAAGGGTGCATCACTATTGGTGCCAATGCCATCGCAGAGAAAGGCGAGCGTGAGGTAATCATGCGTGTCATCACTCCAGAGAAGAAAGTGCTAACGGCTGCTCAAGATTCAACCGGACAAGGCAGCAACCAGTTTAGTGTAAACGGCAACAACTTATTCTTTACCGCAAAGAAGACCGTTTGGTACGAGAATGAGAACACCAACGTGTGCTTGACTTTCGACTTCGAAGACTTTGCCGAAGGCACATACATGGTTGAGATTTACATTGATGGAGCCCTCACGCAAGAGGCTCGCTTTGTGCTCGACTAATCGAATAAGATTCAGAATAGAAACTCCGATGCAGAGATGTGTCGGAGTTTTTTGTTTTAAAGCACCAGGTAATTAACAATCCATAGTTGAGTACTTCTTGAACGCGTTCCAGAATCAAATAGGGCGCTATGTACCTTCGTTATTGGGTATTAAACACCTGATAATGATGAAAGCTAAAATTTGGATATCCGGTGCAGCCATTGCGCTTACACTTACCGGATGTGTATCGTCAAAGGTTCACCAAGAACTTCAAAGCAAGTACGACGAACTTGCAGCTGAACACGATAACCTTCTCGCAGAGAATGAAGAGTGCGATGCAAGCCTCACAGAAGCTAAAGCCATGCTGGAGCGCTGTATTGAAGATCGAGATCAACTCGTTTCAGATACAATTGCTCAGAATAGAACGGTTCGTAGGCTACGTGGCAACTACGATGACCTCAATAAGAACTACCAGTTCCTTCTAGAAAACAACAATACAATGTTGGCCGAAAACGCTCGTGAAAACCGAGAGTTGCTCGATCGTATGGAGGACCTTCAGCAACGTTTGGAAGGCAAGGAAGACAGCTTGCGCATTGAGCAGGATCGTCTCGCTGCACTAAGCGTTCAACTTCAATCCAGAGAGAAACGTGTGAACGAATTGGAGAGCGTGATTGCACGTCAAGATAGCATCGTTCAGTACGTTCAACAGAAGGTGTCTGACGCGCTTCTTGGTTTTGAAGGAAAGGGCCTTACGGTAGAAATGAAGAACGGTCAGGTCTACGTTTCACTTGAGAACCGTCTCCTCTTTGCTTCTGGTTCTTGGACCGTCGAACAAGAGGGTAAAAACGCGCTTACGGAACTCGCTAAGGTATTAGCAGAGAATCCAGATATCAAGATTATGGTTGAAGGTCATACCGATGACGACGCTTACCGCGGAAGTGGTCAAGTACGCGACAACTGGGATCTATCCGTTATGCGCGCTACAAGTGTTGTAAAGATTCTTCAACAGAACCAGGGTATTGATCCACAAAGAATTACAGCTGCAGGTAGAGGAGAACACCTGCCAGTGGCAGACAATGATAGCGCCGAAGGCAAGGCGAAGAACCGCCGAATTGAGGTCATTCTAACCCCAGATTTGGGTGAGCTAGTTGACCTCATTGGTTCGATGCGATAATTCCTGATTTACTTTGTCTGAGGTCCCGTTGGCATTTTGTCAGCGGGACTTTTTATTTTTGGGGTATGCGCACACTTTTTACCACACTCTTTGTCCTTATTCTTTCAACATTTGCATCAGCTCAGTTCGTGCTTGGTGAGATCAATGAAGATTGGTTCGAAAGCCCTTATCAAAGCGGAGGACTTTTTGCCTATTTGGATAGTACGCTGGAAGGACATGGTGGATTGAAAGTACTTCAGCGCAGAGAGTATACCGTGGATCGAGGAGAATCGCCATGTATTATCGGGAAGTCTTACGCCGGTGGCATTTATGTGAAGGAAGACCAGGGATGCGTTGAAGAGTCTGGTTCCAACACCTGGGTTTATCTCCCATCTGAAACAGATATCGATGAACTGAAGGCCTGGGTGGAAGCCTGGAATAAGCTGTACGTTGGCGAAGAGCATGGCACATACTCTTGGCGAGGGGATAATTTTGGTCCGCCAGATGGTGAAGCTGGTTGTTATTATTCCATCCAGAAAGATCAGTACGGCCGGATTGTTCTTGAGCTTTACTGCGGTTGTTAGAATCTATAGGCCAAGCCTGTGTGAAAGCCAAGTTTCATGAGGACTCCTGCTTCAACATGAATACCGAAATTGTCGCTTACCCAGTATCTGATTCCTCCCTGTAGGCTAGGGGCATAACGTGAATAACCTTTCTCTGGGAAGGTGTATAGCCCTAGACCGAAACCTATGAATGGGTCCCAAGAAGAAAGTGGGTGCCAAGCTTGTACTGGTCTGGCGTCAAATCTTAACATATATCCGTTCACTGGGGTGTTTGAGAAAGTGGTTATCCCCGTGTTCAGATCCGTGAATACAGATCCTGTCTTCGTTCGGAAATATTCGAAGCCCAGTGAGAACCATTCGTAATGTTTAAAGGATGCTTCTACCCTTCCAGAATAGGCGTTGTATTGATCATCATTACCTATACTCGCGGTTACCCAGATTCTCGTTTTACGGCCAGCTTCAACTTCTGGAGTGTGAATCCGTTTTTTTGATCTAGGTAGATGAATTCCTAGTCCGAGGTTGAATTCATAGATGTAGGAGTCGTATCGTGTTCCGTAACGTTGGAATACCCCGCTTGATTCGAAAACTGTTTTTGCATTCGCAAAGGCTGTGAAGATTCCGAAATTGTACTGATAGCCAAGTCCAAGTCCAGCACCTACCCCATGGTATTGGTTTTTCCCATAACTGATGATGGGTTCAAAGTAGAAACCGCGACCAAAACCCGACTCGCTTCTAAGGTCATTGAAGAAGTAGGGGAAGCTCACTTGAACATAGGGAATGAAGTATCCCGGTTCGCCATCTCCAAAAGTAACCTTGTAATCCAGCTTTTCTGTCAACCTACCTTGAACATGAAAATTCACAAAATTGATGGGGTATACAATTGAATTGGGTAAGCGGTAATCTTCAAGATTAGAAAAACCATCTGTCGATACAGAGTATCCAAAAAAGGATTGTGCAGTGGAACTAAACGAGAGTGTTATTCCCAGTAGAATGGGGAGCGTCCATTTGGTCATGAGTGAGAGTTTTGCCTCTCAAAGAAACAAAAAAACCCCGCCATTTCTGACGGGGTTCGTGAGTCTGATTCTATTCCTTATTCCACAGTTACCGATTTCGCTAGGTTGCGAGGTTGGTCAACGTTACATCCTCTCATTACCGCAATGTGGTAGGAGAGAAGTTGCAGTGGAATAGTAGTGAGCAATGGTGAGAAAGCTTCGCTACTGTCAGGAATTTCAAGAGTAAAGTCAGCCATCTTGGCAATCTCTTCATCACCTTCGCTTACGATGGCGATGATTTTACCGTTGCGGGCTTTAACCTCTTGAATATTGGAAACGATCTTGTCGTACTGTCCGTTTTTCGGTGCGATCACGAAAACAGGCATGTTCTCATCGATGAGTGCAATTGGGCCGTGCTTCATTTCAGCAGCTGGATATCCTTCTGCATGGATATAGCTGATTTCCTTGAGCTTTAAGGCGCCTTCTAATGCCACAGGGAAGTTGTATCCACGTCCGAGGTACAAGCAGTTCTGCGCATCTTTATACTTCTCTGAAATAGCGCGTACTTGCTTGTCAGATTTTAGCATGTACTCAATCTTAGAAGGAATGCTGTAAAGCTCTTCCAAGAGTTGGTGATAGCGCGTTTCGTTAAGTGTGCCTTTCAACTTGGCCAACTGAATACTCAAAAGCGCTAGTACTGTAACCTGAGCGGTAAATGCTTTGGTTGAAGCAACACCAATTTCTGGACCGGCGTGGGTGTAGGCCCCTGCGTGTGTTTCGCGAGCGATAGAGCTTCCCACCACGTTGCAAACACCGAAAATCAATGCGCCAGCTTGCTTGGCTAGTTTGATAGCGGCAAGCGTGTCGGCAGTTTCACCAGATTGAGAAATGGCGATAACCACATCTTTGTCGGTGATAACCGGGTTTCTATATCTGAATTCTGAAGCGTATTCAACTTCTACTGGTATGCGGGCGAGGTCTTCGAAGAGGTACTCTCCCACCAATCCTGCGTGCCATGAAGTACCACAGCCTACGATGATGATGCGATCTGCATTCAAGAAGCGGTCTTTGTACTCGAACAAACCGCCCATTTTAATCATGTTCTGGTCTGGAAGAAGTCTTCCTCGGAAAGTGTCAAAGATTGCCTTTGGTTGCTCGTAGATCTCTTTCAACATGAAATGCTCATAGCCGCCCTTTTCAATCGAGGCAAGGTCGAGCTGAAGTTGTTGAATGTATGGGGCGATATCCTTGTTGTCGATAATGGTGCGAACCTTCAATCCTTTTTCAAGATTGACAGTAGCCATTTCGCCATCCTCTAGGTAAACGACCTTTTTGGTGTATTCAAGAAATGGGGTTGCGTCGGAAGCGACAAAATATTCTTGATCCCCAAGGCCGATAACCAGTGGGCTACCCATCTTAGCGGTTACAATTTCAGATGGATTGTCGAGTTCGAAAACGCAAATCGCGTAGGCGCCCACCACTTGATTCAAAGCGATGCGAACAGCGTCTTCAAGGCTTACGTTGTCTTGTGATTTTACATCTTCGATGAGGTTGACTAGAACCTCTGTATCGGTATCGCTGTAAAACTTAAAACCACGATCAATAAGGGCTTCTTTCAGAGCTGAATAGTTCTCAATGATGCCGTTGTGGATAAGGGCGATTTCACCGTTGTTAGAAACGTGAGGGTGAGAATTGTTATCACTAGGTGGTCCGTGGGTGGCCCAACGAGTGTGTCCAATACCGAGGTGACCGCTTTGGTTTTTACCCTCTGCTTCTCCTTCGAGGTCGCTTACTTTTCCTTTTTTCTTGTAGAGATGGAGGTTACCATCGTCTAGAAGGGCAACTCCGGCGCTGTCGTATCCGCGATACTCGAGACGTTGGAGCCCTTTTATGAGAATTGGATAAGCGTCCTTAGGGCCGATATATCCTACAATTCCACACATAGGTTAGGGTTTATTGCGTTCGTGTATAGTACAATTTGAGTTGCGCTCTCTCAAGCGTGCTCAAGTTACCATTAATTACCGCTCTAGTTTGGTCTGGTACGGCAATTTCTGGCAAGATTAGAAAACGGACGGTTGTATCCTTGTTCTCTAGATATCGTTGCATTTGTCGGGTGATCACAAAGCGATAAGTGTGATCACGAAGCTCGCCTGTAGTTAGGCCTCCACCTACGGCGCTCGGTCCTTCGGTGAAATAGTCGTGAATAATTCTACGCCCTGCAGTGTCGTCGCGCACGATTTGAAGACGGTTTGGCAACCTGTAGCCGTTAGCCGACCCCTCTTGAACTGGAAGTTCAATTTCAGCTCTGTTCATCAACCAGCCGGAGTCTTGATACTCACGAATGTTTGGGATGTCCAGAGCAGCACAAACACCACCCAAACCTTGAATGTATACTGCATCTTCTCCATTGATGGAGTCTTGAGTTTCAAGGTCGAAAATTGCGGTTGAATAATCGCGCTGGAAGGTGTTGACGAATTCGCCACTAGAGGTGATGCGTAGATCGTAGAAGGATGTATCGCCATCGTCGTTTCGGAAATACATGCGAAGCTTGGTGTCGGTCGAAGGCATCAATAAGCCGATGATGGCCTCAGCATTTGCGTCGCTAGAAAGGCTAATACCATAGAATTGGTTGATGAAGCTTTCGGCTGATTCGAATGCGCCAGTGCCTTCAAGCGGGAAGATTACATCGTTTGCAAAGCTCTGGTTGATAGGCACTTTCATGAATGGACGTGCGACCGTGGTGTGTTCGTAGAGCACTTTTTTACGCGGACGAACATCCATCAATAAGTTTCCAATCTCCTGGTCTGTGGCAAATACACGGTTGCTGTAATAGTTGCTATCCGGATCCATAAAATCGCGGAGTGTATTCACGAATACCTGCATTTGCGCCGTGGTATCGCCGTACCAAGCAGACTCTTGCAAGGTATAAGGGATGAAGAGAAAGGCGCTGTCGCAAACGGGGTTGCTTCCAAAAGAAGGAACTCCAGAAGGTACGAGGTGAGAAACCACAACAGCATCGGTTCTGCCGAATACGGGGTCGTTATAACCACCGAACATACCTACCCCGGTTTCGGGGCTATTTGATCTTACGGAATCGTAAGATGTTGAATACATTACGATAGGAGTAGATTCGAGGACGCCGTAGTTTACGCGGTCGTCATCTACGTATGGTAGACCGAGGTCGCCGTCTGATCTATCGCATGCTACAAAAACAACTAAAGCCATTGAAACAATGGCCTTAGTAGATATCTTAGAGAGTGTGTGTTTCATTAAGTTGCCAAATTAGGCGGTCACATCTTCGGCGACAACATTCGCATAGAATTCTTTGAATGCCGCCTTGTCAATTTCTGCTGTCGACTCGAATATCGGAAGACCTTTTTCTTCAGCAAAAGAAATGAGTTCTTCTGGAACTTCAGCGTGAGCTTTAACTACTGCATCGCAGTACTCCATTGCTCCTTTGTGAAGGTTTTCGAAAGTCGGATCGTCGAAGTGACCAGTCTCCTTAACGCCGTCGAACTTCATACCTGCGCTGAGGTTTGGTCCAAGTTGACCGTCAAATGTTTTGTTATACAGCGAGTAAACGATCTTGGCTTCAGAAAAGTGTGGATCGTCGGAGTTGAATTCCTTCAAATACATTGGAACGGCAGAGCACATCCAACCGTGAACGTGAATGATGTCTGGCTTCCATCCGAGTTTACGAACGGTTTCGATTACACTTTTGGCGAAGAACAGGGAACGTTCGTCGTTGTCTTTGTGCATCTTTTTCTTGTCATCTACCAAAGTAGACTTGCGCTTGAAGTACTCTTCGTTGTCGATGAAGTAAACTTGCATGCGTGCCTGAGGCACTGAGGCCACCTTGATGATGAGAGGTTGGTCCATATCGTTGATTACGATATTCATCCCGCTCAAACGAATCACTTCGTGAAGCTGGTGTCTACGCTCGTTGATCACCCCAAAACGCGGCATAAACACGCGAACTTCGTGTCCCGCCTCATTCATTTTCTTGGGCAATTCCAAGCTGTTTTTTGAAATTGGGGTTTCAGGGAGATATGGACGAATTTCCTGAGAAATGTAGAGTATACGCTTTGATTCCATCTGCAAAAGGCCTTTTCACTAAAAAACTAGTAGCCCGCAAAGGTACGATTTTTAAGGAGATTTATCAAGCTAAACCTTAGCTTTGCCGCACTTTAGCACCATTTTGATGCAAATTTTTAGAGAGAAAGAAGCACTGCAAAACCATCTGTCTTCCATTCGTGGAAAGGTAGGGTTCGTGCCAACCATGGGGGCGCTTCATCAAGGGCACCTTCAACTTGTCCGCGAAGCCAAGCGCAATGCGGATTACGTGGTGGCTAGCGTGTTCGTGAATCCAACGCAATTCAACAATTCTGACGACCTCAAGAATTATCCTCGAGATGAAGAAGGGGATCGTCGAAAATTGGAGTCCGCCGGTTGCCATGCAGTTTGGTTTCCCACAGAAGCCGAAATGTATCCAAATGGAACTAAATCGGAACATTTTGAGTTGGGCCGACTCGAAGAAGTGATGGAAGGTGAATTCCGCCCAGGTCACTTTCAAGGTGTCGCCACTATCGTCGACGAATTGTTTAAGTCTGTAAAACCCGATTGCGCGATTTTCGGTGAGAAGGACTTCCAGCAAGTTGCCGTGATACGAAGAATGGCCAGCCTTAAGAACCATCATATTGAGATTATCGCCGCCCCTACAATCAGAGAGCCGGACGGTCTCGCCATGTCTAGCCGAAATCTCCTTCTGAAACAAAACTATCGCGATGCCGCACCTGTTATTCATAGAATGATGACGTGGGCTAGCGAGAACAAACACAATCATACTCCGGCAGAATTGACGGAAAGGGTGATAAAAGAGATCAACGCTGCCGGTCTAGAAGTTGAATACGTCCGAATAGCTGATTCAAATTCCCTTGAAATAGTGCACGATTGGAACGAATCCAATGCACCAAGAGTATTTGTTGCAGCCTTCGCAGGAAGCGTTCGATTAATAGACAATTTGTCTTTGAATTGACTATTTTTGCGCCATGTTTATTGAAGTTGTCAAGAGCAAAATTCACCGCGTAAAAGTTACCGGCGCCGACCTCAACTATGTAGGAAGTATTACGGTAGACGAAGATCTCATGGATGCATCGAACATTCGTGAAGGTGAAAAGGTATCGATCGTGAACGTGAACAACGGCGAGCGTCTAGATACCTATGTTATCAAAGGGCAAAGAGGCTCAGGTGAAATCACGCTCAATGGGCCAGCGGCTCGACGAGTTCAAGCGGGTGATATCATTATTATCATCGCTTACGGAATGATGACGCCTGAGGAGGCGGATATTTTCAAACCTTCCATTATCTTTCCGAACGAAGAGAATAACTCCCTCTCTTAATATCTAGCTTGAACGATCTCCTCAAAAATATCCTTAAGTACACCATATTCATCGGCCTAGCTGTTGGATTGCTTTACCTCGCATTTAGGGAAACAGATCCGGTTCAGCTGTGGGAAGATCTTTCACATGCCCATTATGGCTGGGTTCTCGCCTCCATGATTATGGGGTACGCCGCTATCATCAGTCGCGGTATCCGATGGAAGTTACTCTTAGAACCTCTAGGGTATCACCCTAAAACCTGGAATAGTATTCATGCGGTTTCAGTCCTTTATTTCGTGAATCTCGCCATTCCTCGAGCTGGTGAAGTTGCCCGCTGTACCTCGTTAAATCAAGTGGAAGATATACCCGTAAATAAGCTGTTCGGGACCGTTCTTCTAGAACGTACAATCGACTTCGTCTTCTTGATCCTCGTATTTATTGTTTCTCTTATCCTCAACTTCGGTTATATCGAGGAGCTGTTTAACCTGACCTCCTCTAATTCAAATGGAGAAGGCGGGTCGTCGATGTTGCTTTACATCACAATAGGTACGCTTGTCGGTTTTGTAGCCGTGTATTTTGTCTTTAGAAGACGCATTCAAGCGCTTCCAATTTTTGCCAAGATTCGCGATTTCTGGACCGGCCTCAAAGAAGGATTCCGTTCTGTTACCAAAATGAAACGTCAAGGCGCCTTTTGGGCACACAGCGTTTTTATTTGGGTGAACTATTTCTTTATGGTTTATGTCTGCTTCTTCGCTATAGAAGAAACGGCACATCTAACTATCGCCGATGGGTTCTTCGTAATGGTTGCCGCAAGTTTGGGAATCGTTATTCCTGTTCCTGGCGGCATAGGCGCATATCATTATCTGGTAAGCATGGCGCTTGTGGTTCTTGGTCTAACTAAGGACGTCGGACTTGCTTTTGCAACGATTGTACACAGCGGACAAACACTAATGTTGTTTGGAACTGGCGCAATGGCCATGTTCATTTTGTACCTTGAGCGTCGTCGTAAGAAAACGACCTGATTCACATTTACATCGGCATGGCCAAAGTCAAAAAAGCCTGGTTCTGTCAGAACTGTGGCGCCCAACATAGTCAATGGATGGGGCAGTGTTCTCGCTGTCACGAATGGAACACTCTCGTCGAGGAAGTCCTCAATAAACCGGACAAACGCTCGGTCACTCGTTCTGCTCAACCCGAAAGAAAGAGTCCAACGCCCATTCGATCCATCGAGTACGATACCACCAAAAGGACGAGTACGTGTGATGCGGAGCTCGATAGAGTACTAGGTGGCGGAATCGTTCCCGGTTCCCTGATTCTTCTTGGTGGCGAGCCAGGAATCGGGAAATCTACATTGATGCTTCAAGTTGCACTCAGGCTAAAGACTTCTGTGCTTTATGTTTCCGGTGAGGAATCCGATCACCAGGTTCGCATGCGCGCCGAGCGGATTGGAATTGAGAATGAAGATTGCCTAGTTCTTACGGAAACCAGAACACAAAACATCTTCCAGCATGCGGAGACGCTCAACCCTGGATTGGTGGTTGTCGACTCAATTCAAACGCTAAGCACGGAGCATCTTGAAGCTTCTCCTGGTAGTGTGTCGCAAATCCGAGAATGCGCAGCAGAGTTTCTTCAGTTTGCGAAAACCACAGGAATTCCTGTGATTCTAATCGGTCATATTACAAAGGAAGGTTCTTTGGCTGGACCAAAAGTTCTGGAACACATGGTCGATGTTGTCCTGCAGTTTGAAGGTGACCGTCACCATATATATCGTCTACTTCGCGGACAAAAGAACCGTTTCGGGTCTACGTCTGAGCTGGGGATTTATGAGATGAGAGGCGAGGGGCTTCGAGAAGTTCCGAACCCATCAGAGGTGCTTCTTTCAGGCAATGCCGAACAACTTTCGGGGACCGCTATTGCCGTTATGGTAGAAGGTGTTCGTCCGATGCTCGTTGAAATCCAGGCCCTAGTAAGCACGGCAGTATATGGCACTCCGCAACGATCTTCCACTGGATTTGATGTCCGACGATTGAATATGCTGCTTGCTGTTTTAGAAAAGCGATGTGGCTTTCGTCTTGGGGCAAAAGATGTATTCTTAAACGTCACCGGCGGAATAAAGGTGGATGACCCAGCGATTGACTTGGCTGTGGTTGCTGCAATTCTGTCAAGTGATCAAGACATGCCGATTGGACAGGGCGTTTGTTTTGCAGGCGAGGTTGGATTGGCAGGAGAAATTCGTCCGGCAAATAGAATCGACCACCGTGTGAATGAAGCTGCGAAGCTAGGATTCGATCAGGCCTTTGTTTCCAAAGCTGTGAAGCTAGAAAAGACGCCACATGGTATTGATGTGATGAAGGTGGCTAAGGTTGAGGACTTGGTGCGGGGGCTGTTTGGGTGATTCAGCCGTTGTACTGATTCATCGTAATCTGTGGTCCCGCTAGTGCGAAGCTCTTGATGGCTTCGGCAGCCTTTTCAATTCTTGGAACGAGGACTTTCCACTCCTCATCGGTCCATTTACCAAGCACGAAATCTACTTGCTGACCTTTAGAAAAGTTATTGCTGATGCCGAATCGCAGGCGGGGATAGTCGGCTCTTCCGAGCAACTGTTGGATGCTCTTGAGGCCATTGTGACCTCCGTCGGATCCTTTCATTTTGATTCGAATCGCACCGAGGGGTAGGGCGAGTTCATCTACTACGACGAGGATGTTCTCGAGGGGAACTTTTTCCTGTTCCATCCAGTAGCGCACGGCTTTACCGCTTAGGTTCATGTACGTGTTGGGCTTTACGAGAATGAGCTCTCTGCCTTTCACACGAACACGAGCTACGTCGGCATAGCGTTCGGAGGAAAAAGAAGAGGTGTCGGACGCGATTGCATCCAACACCTCGAAACCTATGTTGTGGCGGGTGCGATGGTATTCGGCACCCGGATTACCCAAACCGAAGATCAAGAACTTCTTCAAAGCTGATCTCCTTTAGGGTTGATTTATTCTGCAGAAGCCTCTTCAGCAGCTGCTTCTGGAGCAGCCTCGCCTTCAGCGCCTTCTTCACCTTCTTCTTCTTCATCTTCAACCGCGTTACGAGCAGTTTTGATGGTTACGATTACGGCGTTCTCAGCGTTCAGGATGCTGTACTTGCTGTCAGATGCTACGGCAGACACGCGGATAGACTGTCCGATACGAAGGTCGGTTATGTCTAGCTCGATGCTTGCTGGAATATCTTGTGGCAAAGCCTTTACGCGTAGGTAACGCATGAAGTGCTTGAGCTTACCACCGTTACGCACACCACGAGCGTTACCGTTAAGGCGAACTGGAGTGCTAACAGTTACTGGTTTGCCGTCAACCAACTCGATGAAATCGATGTGAGTGATTGCGTCTGTGATTGGATCGAACTGAATGTCTTGCATTACAGCTTCAACCTTCTTGCCGTCCAATTCGATTTCTGCGATGTGTACTGAAGATGTGTACACGAGGTCGCGGAAGCTCAACGTTGGAGCTGAGAAGTGGATGGTTTGTTCTCCACCGTAAACTACGCAAGGAACTTGGCCTTCACGACGAAGGTTCTTTGCGAATTTTGTTCCTAGATCGGTGCGAACCGTACCTTTGATAGCGACTGAGTCCATTACTACTATCTATTAAGATTCCCTGATTACATTACAAAGTGTCCACTGATCGATTCGTGGTGGTGCACCTTCTTCATCACTGCTGCGAAAAGTGGTGCCACGCTGATCACGCGGATTTTATCGCTCTTCTTCTGTTGTGGAAGAGTATCGGTGATCACCAACTCATCCAATGCAGAATTTTCTACTCTTTCGATGGCGTTTCCAGAGAGAACACCGTGCGTACAGTATGCACGAACGCTCTTCGCTCCTTTGTCCATCAACATATCAGCAGCCTTAGTTAAAGTACCTGCTGTATCTACCATATCATCTAGCAAAACAACGTTGCGACCTTGAACGTCACCGATAACCGTCATCTTGTCAATTACATTCGCCTTCTTGCGCTGCTTGTAGCAGATTACCACTTCAGCTCCAAGTTGGTTTCCGTAAGCATTCGCACGTTTCGAACCACCCATGTCAGGCGATGCGATCGTCAAGTTGTCTAGGTTCAAGGCCTCGATATCCGGAAGGAAAAGGCTGCTAGAGAACAAGTGATCTACCGGAACTTCGAAGAAGCCCTGGATTTGATCGGCGTGCAAGTCCATAGTCATGATACGCGTCGCGCCCGCAGCTTGAAGAAGATTTGCCATCAACTTTGCGCCAATCGGAACACGCGGCTTGTCTTTACGATCTTGGCGAGCCAAACCGAAGTAAGGTATCACCGCCGTAATGTGCTTTGCAGAGGCGCGCTTTGCAGCGTCGCACAGTTGCAAAAGCTCGAGCATGTTATCTGCAGGTGGGTTGGTAGACTGAACGATGAATACTCGTCCGCCTCTTACCGTTTCTTCAAACGAAGGCTGAAATTCACCATCGCTGAATTCAGTAATAGCCACTTTTCCGATAGGCTGTCCGTACGCGTCTGCGATACGTTCTGCCAACGCTTGTGTGCTTCGTCCTGCAAAAATCTTAGCCGTAGGTACCATGCTTGTACTTTAATCCTTTGAAACTGTAGTGCTTCGGCACTTGGTCAAAAGGGCTGCAAATGTAATAAACTTTAGTAGAATGACAGGGTGTTGAACAATGAAACAATAAAATTTTTCATCAACTGCTTGGTTCGCGCATTGTCTTTGTTGTAATTTCGCCGCCTCAGTTGAGATGATGGTCCGTATTTGAAACGGATACACACCAGCATCAGACCAATTGGGGATCGAAATTGAGACCGGAGTTCCTGTCGATTTCGATGCAAATATAAGAAGCCCAGGTGGCGGAACTGGTAGACGCGCACGACTCAAACTCGTGTACCACTGGTGTGCGGGTTCGATTCCCGCCCTGGGCACTGCAAAGCCTTCTCATTTTCGAGGAGGCTTTTTTGTTTCCCTTCCTTTTTATCTTTGTAAGGGTGATGAATTTCAACCGTTTCATCAGCTGAACCAAAATGCTACCTTTGGTTCCTTGTGCTTGAGCTGACAATTTCAATTTCCTAGTAACACTTTCGTGACTCCAAAGCAGCGTAAATACGATTATGCTTATCTGCGAATGGCCAGTGAATGGGCCAAGCTTTCTTATTGTAAGCGCAGACAAGTAGGCAGCCTTCTCGTGAAAGACCGAATGATCATCAGCGATGGTTATAATGGTACTCCATCTGGTTTCGAGAATATTTGCGAAGACGAAGAGGGATATACCAAATGGTATGTGCTTCACGCAGAAGCCAACGCTATTACTAAGGTTGCTTCCTCAAATCACAGTTGCGAAGGGGCAACCCTGTACCTGACAATGTCGCCTTGCAAGGACTGCAGTAAGCTGGTTCACCAAGCAGGGATTAAACGTTTAGTGTACATCGAACGTTACAAGGATACTTCTGGCCTGGAATTTCTCGAAAAAGCAGGCGTAGAAGTTTGTCAGTTGAATCCAGAAGAAGAATGAAAGCAGCACAGATCTACTTGCCTTTGGTCACGGCCGCAACGCTCGTTCTCGGTATGTTTATCGGGTCGAGATACGATTATCCAGCCCGACCAACACGCTTGTTGAGCGAAGAAGAGAAGGAGCAGAAGATTCGACAAATCATCAATTATATCGATTACGAATATGTTGATGATGTAAATACGGATAGCCTACTCGATCTGACGATTCGCGATATGCTACACCGTCTCGATCCGCACAGTTCATACATAGCGGAGCAAGACGTGCAAGCAAACGAAGAGAGCATACAAGGACATTTTGAAGGGATTGGTATCGAATTCCACATGAATCGCGATTCACTTACCGTGGTGCGAGTCGTCGATGGTGGCCCAGCGCAGTCGTCCGGTGTAAAAGCCGGAGATCGAATCGTATCTATCGATGGAGTTTCGGCTATAGGCGATTACAAGGTGACCGCGCCGATTATTGAAACACTTCGCGGACCTTCGGGAAGCGAGGTTGTCGTAGAAGTTGCCCAAAGAGGTGGCAATGCACTCAGGAAGATTCAGATTGAAAGAGGTCCGATACCCATTCGAAGTGTAGATGTAAGCTATCTTGTGAACGACTCTATCGGTCTCATTAAGGTGAATCGTTTCTCAGAAACAACCATGGATGAATTCGAGGTAGCCATCCGCAGTCTCGAACGCAGAGGTATGGATCGCCTAATCCTAGATCTTCGAGATAACCCAGGCGGTCTGCTTCGTATCGCCGAAGAGATGTCTGATGCCTTCCTAAAGAAAGATCAACTTATCGTTTATACTCAGAATAGAGAAGGTGACAAGGATATGACCTTCGCGACCTCGAGAGGAATTTTTGAGAGGGGTGAACTTATTGTGCTCATCAATGAGAATTCGGCATCTGCCGCTGAAATTGTTGCGGGAGCATTGCAGGATAACGACAGGGCGACCATTATCGGGAGACGTTCATTCGGCAAAGGCCTTGTTCAAGAAGAAATGCGCTTGAGCGATGGCTCCAGAATGAGGCTTACCACATCGCGGTATTATACTCCAACAGGGCGTAGCATTCAGAAGCCATACGATAATGGATACGAATCTTATCAGCGCGACTATTATCGACGTGTGGAGAACGGTGAGCTCTTCAAGCCTGATAGCTCTCAATTTGACCCTTCTGACAGATACATAACCAAAGGTGGAAAAGTCGTGTATGGAGGTGGAGGCATAATGCCAGACATTTTTGTGCCGATTGACAGTTCTATTTACACGAATGGCTGGCTTTATCACAAATTCAGCTACAGTAATGTTGATGAGTTTGCGTTTGAGTATGTGGACAGACACCGTGCCGAGTTTGCGGATATGACCGCTGAGGAATATGTGAAGAATTGGGCGGTTAGCAATGGGGTTTACAACGAATTGCTAGCACACTTGGGAGCATCAGAAGTTAAGAACAGAATTGATGCGGTGATGAGGGACTTCATCGAGCAAAGATTGAAGGCGCTCATCGGAAAGAATATCTGGGGACTAGATGGATTCTATCCAGTGGTTTACCAGGACGATCCAACGGTGCGGGCCGCTATGATAAATTGGGGTGCTTGGACGGATACGGTTCCACGTGTAGTTGAGCCTTGATCGGAATCCACCTAAAATAAAAAGCCGCACTAGTTTGATACCAGTGCGGCTTTTGCTTTTTGAAGGAAGCTAATTACATAGCTTCTTCCATAGACTCTTCAGCAGAAGTAGCGAGAGAATCCATCTCTTCACCAGCTTCGTTCATGGCTTCACCTGCATCCTCAGCAGCGTCTTCCATAGCGTCGCCAGCTTCGTCAGCTGCTTCTTCAACAGCGTCTCCAGCTTCTTCCATTGTTTCTTCTACCTGATCAGCAGCTTCTTCAGCGTTTGATTCAGCGTTGTTGCATGCTACCATAGCAACCATTGCAAGTGCAGTAGCAAAAAGGCTAACCTTTTTCATAATCTCGTGTTAGTTAGTGAGTTTAAGCTCAGGAAGGCGCAAAAGTAGAATTATTTACGACCTGTGCAAATCTGTACAGAGGATTCCTACAAAAGAATTACAGTGTTTTCAAGAGGCTTTCCATGCTCACAAGCTCTCTCAATCTTGCCTCTAACGAATCAATCGCTACGCGTTCCTGTTGCATGGAGTCGCGGTGACGAATTGTTACCGTTTGATCTTCAAGGCTATCGTGGTCTACGGTAATGCAGAGCGGAGTTCCGACCGCATCCTGACGACGGTAGCGCTTGCCAATCGCGTCTTTTTCGTCGTATTGTACTTGGAAGTCGAATTTGAGCTTGTTGAAAATCTCACGGGCCATTTCTGGAAGGCCGTCCTTTTTGGTGAGCGGCAAAATGGCAGCCTTCACTGGTGCTAGAGGTAGAGGGAGGCGAAGAACGGTGCGTTGGCTGCCGTCTTCTAGTGTTTCATCCTCATATGCCTTAGAAAGAATAGCGAGGAACATGCGATCCAATCCAATCGATGTTTCTACTACGTACGGAACGTAGTTCTCGTTGATTTCAGGATCGAAGTACTGAAGCTTCTTACCGCTAAATTCTTGATGGCGGTTGAGGTCGAAATCCGTTCTACTGTGAATACCTTCAAGCTCCTTGAAGCCGAATGGGAAGTTGAATTCTATGTCAGCGGCCGCGTTCGCATAGTGTGCGAGCTTATCGTGATCGTGGTAGCGGTGTGACCCCTCTTCGAATCCGAGTGCCTGGTGCCACTTCATGCGGTGTTCTTTCCAGTACTCGTACCATTTCATTTCCTCGCCTGGGCGAACAAAGAATTGCATTTCCATTTGTTCGAACTCTCGCATACGGAAGATGAACTGACGCGCTACGATTTCATTTCTAAAGGCCTTTCCGATTTGTGCGATGCCGAATGGAACTTTCATTCTACCGGTTTTCTGCACGTTGAGGAAATTCACGAAGATGCCTTGGGCGGTCTCTGGACGAAGGTAAAGGTCGTTTGCATCTTCTGCCACAGATCCCATCTTGGTGGCGAACATGAGGTTGAATTGGCGAACCTCTGTCCAGTTCTTGGAACCGGAAACAGGACACGTAATTCCTTCTTCAACGATAACGTTTCGGAGTGCTTCGAGGTCATTCTTTTCGAGCGCGTCCACGAATCGTCCACGGATGTCCTCGATTTGTCCCATGTACTTTTGCACACGAGGGTTGGTTTGACGGAACATCGCTTCGTCGAATGATTCTCCGAAGCGCTTGGCAGCTTTAGTTACCTCTTTATCTGCCTTTTGGCGAATCTTTTCCATGTGATCTTCGATGAGGACGTCAGCGCGGTAGCGCTTTTTACTGTCCTTATTGTCGATCATTGGATCGTTAAACGCATCAACGTGGCCGGATGCTTTCCACACTTCGGGATGCATGAAGATGGCCGAATCGAGACCTACGATATTCTCGTGCAGTTGAACCATGCTTCTCCACCAATACTCTTTGATATTGTTCTTGAGGAGGGCACCATTCTGACCGTAATCATACACGGCGCTGAGGCCGTCATAAATCTCGCTGCTTTGGAATACAAAACCGTATTCTTTGGCGTGACTAATCACGTTTTTGAACTGATCTTCTGGTTGTGCGGCCATCGATATCTTTCGTTAGTGTCGTTTAATTCGGCTGCAAAGTTAATCTTCCTTGGGAAGTGGGGGAGTATTGGGGGGAGAATTAGTGGGGGTGAGGGGAGGGTTAGAGGGTTGGACTCATAGACTAATAGACTTTTGGACTGATAGACTGATGTTCCGACCGAAGGGAGGAATCCCGAGAGGCGCAGCCGATTCGGGAGAGGGTTAGACTTTTGGAGGGTTGGAGGGTTGGAGGGTTGGAGGGTTGGATGGTTGGACCTTTGGAGGGGCAGAAGGTCAGATGGGCAGAGGGTAGGGTTGTCAGTGCCTAGATTCACCATACCTCCGTTGGTAACTGCATCAGCCTATCAATAGCGTCGCATCGATCATCTTCAGACACATCTTTCAACCAAAATCAGGACGAGTCATCAGTCTAACCCTCTAACCCTCCAAAAGTCTAATAGTCTATTGGTCCATAGGTCCATATGTCCAACGCCCCTTCAATCCCCCAGTAACCTTATCTTTGCCTCATGGCCAAGAACAAACTGAAGAAGTTCGCCGAGAACGCGGAAATGCGTCACGTTATAGAGCCGAATTGGGCCGACGTGAACGCCGATAAATTTGAACTCAAAGGCAAGTGGAGAGAGGAGTTCTTTAAGAACGATAATCCCATCGTTGTGGAACTCGGATGTGGTAGAGGCGAGTATACCTTCGGTTTAGCCATGCGCAACCGAGACGTGAACCACATCGGGATGGATATTAAAGGCAACCGACTTTGGAACGGCGCTAAATGGGCGCAAGACGAGGGTCTGACTAACATTGCCTTCTTGCGGACTCGAATCGAACTGCTTGACAAAACCTTCGCCGAAGGGGAGATTGATGAAATTTGGATTACGTTTCCCGACCCACAGATTAAGTATAAGCGCATGAAGCACAGGATGACAAATCCCGAGTTTCTGTCAATGTACAGGAAGGTGCTTTCAGATCGCGGGGTAGTTCACCTCAAATGCGATAGCGAATTCCTGCACGGGTATACGCATGGCGTGGTGCAAATGCTGGGCTACCCGGTTGAAGAGGCTTATCACGACATAGATTTCCAACTCAAGGAGCAGGATCCAGAGCATATACTCTTCACAATTCAAACGTATTATGAGGAGATGTGGCGCGAACAAGGTAAACCTATCAATTACCTAAGGTTTAGGTTTCAATGAGCGATAAGTCCGATTTCTTCGAAAGGGTTTATGACGTAGCTCGAAAGATTCCAGAAGGCCGCGTTACGAGCTATGGCGCTATTGCCAAGGCAGTGGGTGCTCCGCGTAGCGCTCGAATGGTTGGGTATGCCATGAATGCCTCAATGAATCAACATGACGTGCCCGCGCATAGAGTAGTCAATAGAGTAGGGATGCTTACGGGAAAGCACTACTTTCAAGGTTCGAAATTGATGCAGCAACTCCTGGAGAACGAAGGTGTGAAAGTCATAGAGGATTGCGTGCAAGATTTCGATTCAGTATTCTGGAATCCCATCACGGAATTAGGACTTGACGTAACCACCAAAATCGACTAGTATGAACGTCGAAGAACTGCACGCCTTCTGCATGACTTTGAAAGCCACAGAAGAGACCTTCCCCTTTGATAATGAAACACTCGTATTCAAAGTGATGGGTAAGATGTACGCCATTATTCCACTCGAGAGTCCAACTCCATCTATTTCTTTGAAGTGCGACCCAGAAAGAGCGATTGAACTTCGCGAGGAATATGACGGAATCAATCCGGGTTGGCACCTGAGCAAGAAGCACTGGAACTCTGTTGCTACTGATATTACACCTAGAGATCTCGTAATCGACCTAATCAAACACAGCTATGAGCTTGTGGTAAAGGGGCTTACGAAAAAAGCACAACGCGAACTGGAAGAGCTATGATTAAGAGAGTCATCAAGTACTTTTTACAAGGACTGCTATATACGGCCCCTGTGGCTGTAACACTTTACGCATTCTACCAGGTTTTTTATTGGGTAGATCACATGATTGATGGACTCTTACCCGAAGACTCCGAAATGAGTTTCACCGGTCTAGGGGTTATCGTAATCTTCGTTGGCGTTACGGCAGTTGGTGTTTTTGGAAGCTACCTCCTCAAGTTTCCAATCTTTAGTTTGATTGAAGATAAGCTAGAGCGCATCCCGGTTTTCAATCTGATTTACACATCCATTAAGGATTTTCTAAAGAGCTTTACGGGTCAGCGCAAAGGATTCAAACACCCTGTTCTCATCAAGCTATACGAGAACAGTGAGATTCGCCGATTGGGTTTTGTGACGGATGACGCTCAAGACCTTTTGAAAGACGATGAAGGCACCTTGGTAACGGTTTATGTGCCGCATTCTTTCGCCATTTCCGGACAACTCTTCATGGTTCCGCCGAAGTACATCACTGAAGTAAAAGAAAATTCAACCGATGTGATGAAGTATATCCTCGCTGGTGGGATTACGGAGGTGGGGGAGAAAGAGGAGGATGCTGGCGCATAAGGATTGTCCTCCTTTTTAGTCGGACAAAAGGTTCCCAGCCTAGCGGCTGTGAAAGGATTGCAGCATGCGCTGCAAAAGAAGCCTTGTATTTTCGAGAGCGGAAGTATATTGCCTCAAGCCTCAAGCCTCAAGCCTCAAGCCTCAAGCCTCAAGCCTCAAGCCTCAAGCCTCAAGCCTCAAGCCTCAAGCCTCAAGCCTCAAGCCTCAAGCCTTAGACTTTACGTCCAGTCTAACCCTCCAACCCTCTCACCCTCCAACCCTCTAAATTGTTACCTTAGCCCCCATGAGCCGCATCTCCCAAGACACCATAAATAAAATCTTCGACGCCATTCGAATTGAAGAGGTTATTGGGGAGTTTGTGCAGCTCAAAAAATCTGGGAGTTCCATGAAAGGGCTGAGTCCTTTTACGACCGAGAAAACCCCGAGTTTTATCGTTTCTCCCGCTAAACAGATTTTTAAAGATTTCTCTTCTGGTAAGGGTGGTACGGCCGTGACATTCCTGATGGAGCACGAGCACTTTACCTATCCAGAAGCGTTGCGCTGGCTCGCGCGCAAGTACAACGTGGAAATTGAAGAGGATGAAGTTACCGATGAACAGCGCGAAGCAGCTTCGGAACGCGAAAGCTTGTATGTCGTTTCAGAATACGCCCAGAAATATTTTGAGGACAGACTCTGGAACTCTGAAGAAGGGAAGAACATCGGACTAAGCTATTTCAAAGAGCGCGGATTCACGGAAGAGACCATCAAGAATTTCCATCTCGGGTACTCGCCAGATGGACGCGGAATCTTTAGTGATGAGGCGATTTCGAAAGGGTACGCAGAAGAGTTTCTCGTCAAAAGCGGTTTGTCCATCAAACGTGACTCGGGTGAGTTGCTAGACCGATTTTGGGGTAGGGTAATTTTCCCTATTCATAGTCTTTCTGGCAGAACGCTAGGCTTCGGGGCGAGAACACTTAGAAACGACAAGAAAACCGCAAAGTATCTCAACTCTCCAGAGAGTGAGATTTACCATAAGAGCAAGATCCTCTACGGCCTTTATCAGTCGAAAGGCGAGATCGTAAAAAAGGATAAGTGCCTACTCGTTGAAGGGTACACCGATGTTATTTCTCTCACTCAGGCGGGAATCAAGAATGTTGTAGCTAGCTCTGGTACGGCACTTACTGTGGAGCAGATTAGGCTCATTCGAAGGCTGACGAACAACGTTACGATACTTTATGACGGCGACGCGGCCGGTATTAAAGCATCATTCCGCGGAATTGACCTAATTCTCGAAGAAGGTTTAAACGTTCGCGTGCTCCTTTTCCCTGATGGAGAGGATCCGGATAGTTTCGCTCGCAAACATCCTCAACATGAACTTGAAGATTACCTGAAGGAGGAAGAGACCGACTTCATCAGCTTCAAGGCTAAAATGTTGATGGCTGATAGCAAGAACGACCCTATCGCCAAGGCGAATGTGATTCGAGATATTGTAGAGAGCATTGCTCTGATACCTGACGAAATTTCTCGCGATATCTACCTGCGTACATGTGCGCAAATTATGGAGATGGAAGAGAAAGTTCTCTACGCAGAACTCGCTCAACTTCGCAAAAAGCATCTCGACGATAAGGCAAAGCGTTCTCGCACCGAGCAGCGACGCATGGAAGTCGTTCGTCCGGAAGTGGCGCCGCCTGAGTCGCTTACCGCTACGGAGGAAGCCTTTCTCTCAGATGCTCAAGATAGCCTTCACTACAAGCAAGAAGAGGCCATCATTTGGATTTTGCTGAATCACGCGGAAGATATCATCCGGTATGACGAAGATCCAGAAGACCCTAAGAACAAAGAGAAGATAGAAGAGCCGGCCGGGATCTTTATTCTAGAGGAATTGATGGACGATGGATTTACCTTCGAGAATGCCATCTTCCAAACGGTATACGATCAGGTGCTCGAGGCTTATAAGAATGAGGATCCTATTCCTACCGGGAAGGACTTTGCCAGATCCGAAGATCAACGTATTTCGTCAATGTCGACGGATTTGATGACCGAACGATACGCCCTGAGTGACTGGAGGAGAAAAGAAGTTTTCATAACGGATCGATCGGTGCATTTGTCGAAGTTTACCATCGAGGCTGTACTTCGATTCAAGGCCTGCAAGGTTGAAAAGTTAATTGCTGACGTAAAGGATCAACTCAAGGAACACACCTTAGAGGATTCTCGTGATGCTTTGGACCGAATTCAGAAGTACACTAAGATGCGCAACAAAATCAATCTCCAACTAAACCGAGTGATTTGAATCCAATTGTACTCCTTCACGGCGCTCTTGGGGCAGGTTCACAACTGGAGCCTATTGCTCGGGAAATTCGACAACAAACAAGCAGAGAGGTTTTTGCGTACGAATGTCCGGGGCATGGCGGACAAGACGTGCCAGAGGAAGGGTTTGAAATGGGCACTTTAGCCGCTCATTTCGGCAAATGGCTTGGTGAGAACAATATTTTGGGAGCTGACGTCTTTGGCTACAGTATGGGAGGGTACATTGCCCTTCTCACTGTTCGTACACATCCGGAGAGAATTCGTCACATCTTGACCCTGGGGACCAAGTTTGATTGGTCTGTGGAAGGAGCTAAGAGGGAAATGAGATACCTCGATCCAGCGTTGTTGGAGGAGAAGGTACCAAAGTATGCGGCTCATTTACAGTCGCTGCATGGTGGAGCCTGGAAGGATGTTTTAAGTGCTACGTCTCAACTCATGACCACACTAGGCGCGAATCCGTTGCTCAATGAGCACAACCTTCAGTTCATTCAACATCCGGTAGTTATCACTCGCGGCAGTGAAGACAAGATGGTCAGTCGAGAGGAGTCTGAGAGCGTTAGCCTTTCACTCGTCGATGCCCGATATGAAGAAATAGAAGGTTGGGAGCATCCGCTGGAGAAGTTGGAGCCTGAAGCAGTTTCGAGATTAGTGACTCGAGTATTCGGAAGATAAATTCTGAATCACTTACTCATTAGCGAATAATCCAAACCGAAGTACATTCCTGACGCTGAAAGGACATTGCCTTCCAAACTGACTGGACTAATTATCACTGAATTCAATGGATTTCCGACCTGACCACCAGCTAATTCAACAGGGTCAAGGGGAAGTACCATTATTCCGAGATACGAGGCTTCAGCTGTTCGAAAATTCTGGAATTCAAATTGAGGTAATTCTAGTATGTGGTCGGATCTGTTGCCTGTTCTGTCATGTACAGCCAACACATCAATTTCATAGAAGACTTGAGCAGAGAATATAGAATCGGGGTTGGTGAGTGGTAAGGAATCCTGTATGTTGATCCATGCAATTCTATACCTCGTTAAATCCGAATCGTTGGTTTCAATTTTTTTCACATCATGGAGGATCAGAGTCTTCCACTTACATGTGTCTCCAGTTGGAATGAAATACCCTAGCTGGCCAAGGTCAGGGGAGAATTCAATCCTCGGCCTCTTGGCTGCTGATTTATATTCTCGCAGAGCACCCTCGGAATACACCTCCACCTCCAGGAGATCATGATGCATTTTGATCATTTCAAGTGTGTCAGGGAGTAATTCATTTTTTGATAAACGTAAGGAGTGATAACCACAAGATATTATCGCCAAATCAAAAAGGCATCTTTTCCCAGAAGTGCTCTGGGTGAAGGTCAAATCTGATATAGAATCAGCGATGATTATAACATAATCACTCACTTGTTCTTTCGCCATACGGTCATATAGCACTACCTGACATTGTGCAATGCCAGGTAGTGCTATGAGTAGATATATTACTAGTTTGGACATGGCTCCGTATTGTAAGAGTGTTCTCCCCACAACCAGTGATCGTACCAATAGAGTCGGAAGTTCATAGCGGGATGATCATTGCATGGACCATGTTCTCTATCTCCCCAAAAATTTCTTACGAACCAGTCACCAACGTCAGAAAGCCACCCGTCCGTTTTTCCTGAAAGCGGGTATGTGTTCTCAAACATATCCATCAAGCGTTGCTTCCATAAAGGATCATCAACAAAAATTCGTGTATTCGTGCCAAGGGCCAAAACAAGGTCTGCCGAACACTCAACGCTAACTATTCCCTTGGAAGTACTTCTGACTCTAAGGTATCCAGTGGCTAATACTTCGGTTGATTCTGCATCAAACCCTGTATGCTCGAAAGGACCAAGGATAATAGTAGATACTTCTTCTGCTAAATAAACTTCATCCTTGACTTCAGATGGAATTTCAAATTCCAGCATCGAAGTCAGAGATAGATTCTCGAAATGTCTGTCAGAAGGAATCTGTTCATTAATGGTGTTCTCACCACACCTGACAAAAAGAAAACTGACGCTCACTGCTAAAATCAGTGAAGTACAATTTGGAGGTATAAATCTCCATGAAAAGCTGAGAAAAGTTTTACCTGTCATAACAAGTAGTTTTAAAATCACCCATTTCGTATAGGCACCGATTCAGAATTGTTCCGAATGCTATATGGACTAAAGTCACTTCAACTTTGGTCTAGGCCTAAACAGCTGTAACTGGGTGGTCAACTAGTGTAGTGTGACAGGCTGTTTGCTCAAATATCAAGCACTATTTTTGAATTGGTCCTGATTTCAAAAAAATATTTTGAGATGAATCCAACCGAATGGGAATTTGATTGGAAATTGAGCGTGCTAGTACGTATTTGTTCTTCATTGGAGATGATTTGAGTATTGAAACTCATGCTCTAATTGGTACTATTCCAATTCTTCAATAAAGAATCCCTCATTATTGAAGCACGTGGTGAGCAATGTCGTATCGAGCTCATCGCACACGATTCTCAAGATTTTATCCCTATCCTCCAAGTCAAAACTCCATGAGCTACCGCTAAGAACGCCGTCCAAAAGTTGATTGACATGTTCTAGAGTATTCTCTTCTACAGAAGTTTTAAAGACGTAAACATTCATGATTCGCTCTTTAAGTGAATAGGTCTCAGAATCTTTCTGTCGATGTAAAACGTCCCAAAAGGAATTATGCACGCAATCATCACCTTGAATGTTGTGCTTCTGAATTTCCATCGATACTCGGTGGCAACACCAATAGTGTTCAGAATGAACAGAACGAAAAGTGCGCCGTGAATAGGTCCTAAAATTTTCGATAGTTCATCCATCGAAAAGAGGTGCTTCAAAGGAACGGCTACAAAGACAAGAACTATCAATGAAGTCCCCTCCAGAAATGCCAACATGCGAAGGCGTCCAATATTTGAGTTGAAGTATCGTCTCATTAGAAGGGTCGGATTAAGGGTCGGTTTGCCAAGGGTGAGAAGGGCCAAGGAATAGCGATCAGAATGATCATTAAACCAACTGAATACCAAAGCAGCATGGTTTTGAACTTATCTAAGTCTTGATTCTGTCTTTTCGCTTTTGCTGAGCCGATGGTTATCGTCACTATCGCTAGAATCATCAACGAAATATGAACAACCCCGTAGAACGTTGGGTCCCAGTTTGTGGAACTTTCCGTTTTGTTGTTAAAGAAATAGGAAACGATGGGACTTTTCAAATACAGAAGAATACCAATGATGAGCTGAATGTGCGCTATAGTCGCCGTCCTGTGACGAAGCTTGTTATCCGATTTCGAGAATCTCTTTTTATATAGAATACCGCGATGGAAATTGTGATAGAAAGCAATAGGGCAACAAGGACAAGCCATCTAAATAAGGAATGTAAGGGTAAGGCAAATGCATACATACTCTGTGTCGTTTGAGAGGTGCAAAGTTAGATTCACCTAAATTCAACACATGGTATCAATCATTCCATTACTAGGACTTTTCAATCATTTTTCTGAATTCAGATGGGGCAATGCCTTCCTTCTTTTTAAAGAATCTTGTAAAGTATGAAGGGTCTGAGAATCCCATCTCAAATGAGATTTCACTTATAGAAAGATCAGATTGATATAGGAGGTATTTACTTTCGATCATTTTCACCTCATCGATGAGTTGGGAGGCCGAATTTGTGGTAATCGCCTTCACTGCCTTGTTTAGGTGGTTCGGGCTGAGGTTCATCAACTCGGCGAAATCAGACACCTTCAAGTTCTTCTGTGCGTGAGTGTGAGCAAGGGATTTCAGCTTAGAAACAATACGAATGAAGCTGTTACGCTCCTTATAGCTGTTCAATCCAAATAACACGTTTAACTCGGAGAGTAGTGCGTATAAATACGATTGAATGATTTGTGGATTGGGTTTGTCAACACTCCTAAACTCACGTACAAGTCTTTCAAATACGTTATCTACGGCACCTTTTGAGTGATGATCAACGTTAACAACCGAAGGATGTCCCACCTCCAAGAATTCGAACTCCGATACAAGCGAGCGGTTTCCAAATCGTCCTTCGAGAAGGTCTGGATGAAAGTGACAAGTAAAGCCTTTATTTTTTGTGATGATATGCTCGACCGAGAACACAGTTCCAGCCTGAATGACCAAAACGTTGCCCGCCTCAACTGTGTACTCTTCGAAGCCAATTTTCGTTTTGTACGATCCTTCAGTGATGTAAATTATCGTGTGGCTTTCTTCCCTTGAAGGTTTAATGGGTTTAAGCACACCTTCGATGAGATCTTCTACGCGCAAACAGAAGAAATCAACAATACTCTTCTCAAATAACCTATTCAGTTCAGGGTCATCATTGAGATATTCTTTCCTGAAATCCTCAGACTTATATGTTTTGATGGATGGTTTCATTCAAGGGGGACCCAATCCAGTATTGAGGTTTCCCAATATATGAATCTTGAGTAGGAGGTGCTAGAACAACTTCCGCAACACCTTCAATGACCATTCCGTATACGGCGCATATTTGAATCCTGGGTCAAACCACATTCCTGAGCTAACCATCGCTTTCTGATGTGAGAATGCGTCAAACCCAAATTTGCCATGGTAATTACCCTGACCCGAGTTTCTAACCCCGCCAAATGGTATCTCACTACTCGTGAATTGAACAACGGCATTGTTCACACTTCCTCCACCAAAGCTCAAATCTCGAATGATTCCCTTTTGTAATTTCTTCGATTTCGTGAAGACGTACAGCGAAAGTGGGTCAGGATTTCTCCTAACCGTATCGATAATCTCTTCGTAGCTGTTGTATTCGATAACGGGTAGTATCGGGCCGAAAATTTCTTCCCTCATGATCCGTGAATCCAACGATACATTGGTAAGTAGGGTGGGTTCTATTCTTCGATTAGACGCATCGTGTTTTCCTCCAATCGCAATGTCACCATCACGCATGAGCTCCGTCAGTCGCGAAAAAGCTCTATCATGGATGATACTAGCCAAATCAGCAGATTGCATAGGATTCTCGCCATAGCTCTTCTTTAACTCCTCCGACATCACCACAAGAAAATTCTCTTTTGCCGATTTTTCAATCAAGATGTAGTCTGGCGCCACGCAGGTCTGACCAGCATTCAAGAATTTGGCTAAGATGATGCGCCTCACCGTCGTTCTCATGGGGGTTGTCCCATCAATTATAGCTGGACTCTTACCTCCGAGTTCGAGCACGCAAGGAACTAAATCTTCGGCTGCCCTCTTGGCGATAATCTTGCCCACGGCCGGCGAGCCTGTAAAGAATACGTGCTGCGGACGATAGGCGTCGAACACCTCGGGTACGACCTTTTCTCCTTCACCTTGAACAACGGCGACATATTCCTTTGGGAAGATCTTTGTGATGAGCTTCTCAACAACTTTTGCCGTTGCCGGGGTAAGCTCCGAAGGTTTTACCAAAGCTGTATTTCCTGCGCCCAGGCACGCTATCAAGGGTTCGAAAACGAGTTGGAATGGATAGTTCCAGGGAGCAATGATGAAACATCTACCCATCGGCTCGCTGTAAATCTTACTTCGGCTGGGGAAAAGGGGAAGAGGAGAAGGGACGGATTTCGGACGAACCCAGCGTTTCAAGTGCTTCGTGAAATGGTCAATTTCTGAATAGAGCAATCCGATTTCAGACGTCCAAGTTTCCCACTTTGGCTTGCTAAAGTCGCTTTTCAAGGCGGCGATAATCTCTTCTTCCATCTCCTGAATTCCCCGCTTTAAGGCTTTCAGGTATTTTAGTCTGAATCTATAATCACGCGTGGCATTCGATTGGAAAAAGGCCGTTTGTAAGTCCTTTATTTCTTCAAGCTCATTTGCATTCATCATCTTCTACTGTCTGTCTTTTGCGGTCATCCAATGAGTTCGCTCTTCCTTGTCGAGCTTCTCAATTGAATACCTTAACGCAGTTCGAGGCATATGGTGCGCATGATGCTCTAAAAACTGTCGAAGTAGCACAGGTTCTCTATTGCCCATCTCTCGCAACATCCAACCTACCGCCTTGTGAATGAGGTCGTGCTCGTGAAACAACAAGACCTCGGCCAACTCCAGAGTGTCACCGTACTGCTTGTTTTTAATGAACCAATAGGTCGAAACCATCGCAATTCGGTTTTTCCAGAGGTCTTCCTCCAACGCAAACTCTCGAAGGATTGCTCGGTCCCTATCCAACAACCAATCTCCCAGCAGGTAAGGGGCGGAGGAGTCTACCAAGTCCCAATTGTTGATTCCTTCCAGATTGTTTAGGTAAATCTGTATCAGTTCTTCGCGGCGAGTTTGGTCTTTCCGAGCTTTCTTGTATTTATGAATGAGGATGAAAACAGCAGTCAGTCTGACCTCATGCCATTTCGAATGCAGGGATTTAATCATCTCTGCATCGGACATATTAGGATAGAAATCCTTCGCCACAGCGCGCATATCCGGAACCTTGTTCCCTATAAATAAGTCGCCTTCCGCATATTCCCCTTTGCCCGATTTGAAGAACTTTGGATTGTGTTCTTTTCTCGCGGGAATGCTTAGCGCTTCTAGGGCGGTTACCAAATCGGCTGACGATTTTACCACTATTTCTTCTTTAGCAATTCAAAGTTCTGAAACGACCAAAGAGGGTTTCCACCATTGAAGGTGTTCTCAATAAAGGAAACCAATCGATACTTCGTCTTTTCGTGTTTATGCTTCTGACGATATTTATTCGGTGAACCGGAGTATTGAAGTTTCTCTTTCCAATGAAAGTCCTTCATCCATTCTTCCATAACGGCTGGATGAGTCCCCTTGAATTTTGGGATTCGGTTCAACGGACCATAGTCAAATTCGTCGGGCATATTTTTCAACAACCGCTCTCCCTTTTTCTTGCCGTGGAAGGTTCCGAAGGTTTGTTTGCGCTTGTTTGACATCACACGTGGTGGACGAGCATGACCATAGTGATAGATGTACGCATCGAGCGGAATCACACGCAACTTGCGGGTTCCTTCTGTCCGCATGTATTCTTCATAGGTGTCCTCCTCGAATTTGTCGAACACACGAAAGCTCTGCGCATCCTTCCAGCTGTGAATCTCCGGCTTGTTTCGGATAATTCTTATCTCGTGCTTGTACCATCCATGCGAACGATGCACATGGTCGTAATCGCCCCAAAAGTGGTTGTAGTTGAAGAGAAACCCTTCCACCTGCGGATCGTCAACGTACTTTTCTAGTGCTTCGCGAATCTCGGGATGGTCTTTCTCGTGAATCGCTTCATCACACTGAATATAGAGCAGCCAATCACCCGAGCAGTTTTGCTTCGCAATGTCGGTTTGATGTGCGTACTCCGTATTCTTCAAGTACTTTCCATCCTTGTCCCAAACGGTGCGAACAATCTTGATCTTATCTGAATCAATCGAACGGATGATTTCTTCCGTTCGGTCGCTCGCATCGTTGTCACCTAAGGCGATTACAAATTCATCGCACAATGGCAGAACACTCTCTATACTCTCCTTAACAGGGATGTAGAGTTTGTCAGCATTGCGAACGAACGTAAATCCACTTACCACCATTTAACCTTCGTAGTTAAGGAGGTGGTCCATCGTTTCGCGAGCAACGGCGTGGTAGTTAGGACGCGCCTTCGTGTAAACGTTCATGGCCCAATCAGACTTGTCGCTCTCTAGCATCGCGCGATAAGTAGGGGTTAGGAATTTACGACGACCCACGTTGATCAAGAAGTTTTCTACTACTGGTTTAACCGGTTCGTATCCAGCACGGATAGCTGGTTGGAACCATGCTGCGAGAATCTCACTGTTCCCGCTTTGTGTAAAGCCGTATTTCTCGTCTGCAGCCTGAACCTGAGCTAGCGTAGCACCCTCAAGTCCGTGAATGAATCGCAACCACTCATGCGTAGACCATTCGTCTGTAGTTTCAGTAGCCAAGAACTCTCCGTTTTCCATGAACATGGCAACGGCCTTGTCTACATTTTCGAAACGAGCAGGCGATGGAACTGGAGCGTTTTCAGGTAGACCGGTTTCATAAATCCATTTGTCAACCCCAATACTTGCAACCTCTTCTTCTGTAAGTAGGTCTTCTTTGAGTAGGGCTACAAATTGCCCTGTAGTCATTACCTCAAAAGCATGTGTCTTGAAATAGTTTTTCAAGAATGAATCAAAACGGTCACGTCCAACGGTTTCTTCAACCAAACGAAGGAAGTGATAGCCCTTGTCGTATGCGATGGTTGTTACTCCATCGTCTGGGTTTCTATCTGTCAAATCGATGGCCAATTTCGTATCGTTTGGATGCTCTTTCATGAATTCAGCAACCTCATCTTTTAGGCCTTCGTGAGAAAGGCTAGCGAGCATTTCGCTGTAATCTCTACCATAAACTTCTTCCATAATGCGCTGCTCGAAGTACACGGTGAAACCTTCATTTAGCCAGAAGTCATTCCAAGTGGCATTGGTCACCAAATTGCCACTCCAGCTGTGTGCGAGCTCGTGTGCAACGAGGCTAACCAAACTGCGGTCACCCGCCAAAATGGTTGGCGTTGCAAAGGTGATTCGTGGATTTTCCATTCCACCAAATGGGAAGCTGGCCGGAAGCACGATAATGTCGTATCGACCCCATGCATATGGACCGTAAAGTGATTCGGCAGCGGTAATCATCGCATCGATATCGGCGAATTCCCAGGCGGCATCCTCTACGATATTTGGTTCAGCATAAACTCCTGTATTCTCACCAATAGCGCGAAACTCAATGTCGCCAATTGCCAACGCCATCAAATAACTTGGAATGGCCTGTGGCATTTCAAAATGGTATGTTCCATTCTCAGAAAGCTCTGTTGGATTGCCTCCTGCGCTCATTACAGGCATGAGGTCGGCTCTAGTAGAAACATCCGCATTATAGGTGAAGCGAATTCCTGGGCCATCTTGACAAGGAATCCAGGTGCGAGCCAAAATTGCTTGGCTCTGCGTTAGTAGGAAAGGAGCAGTTTTGCTCGAAGTCTGCTCAGGATCCAACCACTGGAGTGCTTTCGCGTCTGGACTAGTTTTGTAGGTAATCACTACGTGCTCGGTGCTCGACGTAATGGGCACGACGAGCGGAACGCCCATAATTTCATCTTCTGTTCCAAGCGTGAATTCAACTTCACCGCCGTCATTGGTTGACACACTTTCGATGTCGAGCATGTCGGTATCAAAGATGATTTCCTCAGCTCCTTCTGCAGTTTCGATAGTCCAGTCGGCAATGCCAGTGATCATCTTTGTTTCAAAATCGACATCCAAAGTGATGTCCAAGTGCTTCACCGCTGCCTCATTCGGCTTTGAGAAGCTGTGTATGTCTTCGGCATATTTCTGATTCATATCACCGCTAGTTGAGTCCGTGTTTTTGTCGGAAGGCGATTGGCAAGCTACCATAGCTACCGCAGCCAATAATGCAAGTTTTTTCATGGGAATGACTTTGAGGACACCAAGGTAAAAAAGTCGTAGATTCGATGTATGGAAATTCGTTACGAGTCTAACCGACCACGCAATATTTTTATCTCGCTACTGGTAAACACGTTGAGTATTTTACTCGCGTCGTACCTCCTAACCGGAGTTCATGTAGCAAGTCCAACCAAGGCAATCATAGTGGCAGCGGTGCTTGCGCTGCTAAATGTGACGCTGAAACCGTTGCTGATTATCCTCACTCTGCCACTCACGCTGTTCTCATTTGGACTATTCTTATTTGTGATCAATGCGATAGTAATCTACGTAGCAGCAGATTGGATTGACGGCTTCGGAGTAGATAGCTTCTGGTGGGCCGTGTTCTTCAGCCTATTGATTTCTATTATCAATAGTATTCTCTACAGTTTTGGAGAACGACAACAACGAGACTGATTAAACCATCTACATAGAAAAAGGCCGGTGTTGAATTATTTCAGCACCGGCCTTTTCAATAAGTTAATGATCCTGAATCTAGTTCAGTACAAGTTTCTTGGTGATTGCACCTTCATTGGTGATGACATTCAAGAAGTAAATTCCACTCGGATTTCCGGAGAGGTCAATCATGGTTCGAGTCGCTTCAGCTTTCCCTGTTTGAATAGGTCGGCCTTGCATGTCTACAACAGTCCAGCTTTCAACAGCTCCATTTCCACTGTAGAGCATCTCAAATACGCCGTTCGATGGATTTGGTGCTACGTCGAGGAATTCATCTAGTGTCTCAGATGAAGTTGATAGCTCCCCACCAATGGTAAACATGTGTCGGTACTCCGTTCCAAAATCAGTTGGAAGTTTTAGGAAGAGTGGATTTGTGCCGCCATTGTTTCGCAACTGGACGTATCCTGCTCCGTCGTTGTTCGCCCACCAAGCGAGTCCATCTTCTCCGCGATCCATAATTCTCAATTCGTAGCATCCGCTAGCAAGGTCGAGGGTGTCGTAGAAGAACTGGTTGCTCGCCATGTTATCGCGACTTGCAATAACGCTTCCGGCATCGTCGTAAAGCTCCCAGTGAGTTTCTGCTCCGGCTGCATTCGTACGCGTTACCACCACTAGGTTGTGAGGGTGTACCACTGGAATTTCAAAGCTGCTATGCTTCATGTTGTTGTAGGCTACTTCATCGTTTTGCACGACCACTTGCGCCATGAATTCTGCACTTTGAGCATTATCCCACGGCCAAGGTCCAACCATTGGGAGGTATACCACCTCAGACTCTCCAAACTCCAAGTTACCGGTCCACGCCATATCCTGAATCCAACTTCCTGGAATTCCATAACGGATGGTTGCGTTGGTAAGGGCATCTCCACCTCGATTTGTAATTCGAACTATCGCTTCTCTACAAGCTGGATTGTATCTGCGGTACTCATCTTCGAGGTTTGGCGCAATAATCTCGGTTAATTCGGCGTCGACATCAATTTGAAAGTCACCGTACTGCACTAGCACGCCGTGGAGCTCATATCCTGCCGGCGTTTCTCCAGATGGAACAGTGTAACTATATGCTTCCACATCAATATTAAGTTCGATACTATCCTGTGTATTTGCGTCAATTGCTCCGATTTCATCTTTAAAGATGATGGCATCGTCGCCCGGACACCAGTTCGCCCTGTCGTAGAGCCAAGTTCCTCCTTGTGGATAAATAGGATTCATTCCACAATCGTCTCTCCACATATCGTGACGAGCCACTTGGCTACCATCTCTGTACAACGTGAAGTGTCGGTTGCAGAACTCCGCACAGTTGAGTGAATTCACGAAGCCGTGACCTGTTGGTGTGAATCTGAATTGTCCATCTACAGCCGCCGCATTTGCCGCTACTTTTCGCGGAGGCAAGTGTGTGTTTTCGAAAGTTGAGGTTTGAATGTATTGCCCGTAGCTGTGATAAACCCTGTCCATTTGCACGACAGGACGGGGTGTTGTTCCTTCGATGAAGATGAAATCGACGGTCGCGCTAAAGCCGCTAGACCAACCTTTATAAATTGCCGAAAAGGCAACCGTATCTTTTAGGAGATGGGCGTAATCCGTGACGTCAAACACAAAGGGATGCTCCCAGTTATTGTCGTATCCGGCCGAACCTTGGCGCATGTAGCCTCCGTATGGAGTAATAACGCGGCCCAGTTCCCAAATGCGCTTCACTTCGAAGACGTTCCAAGTGGTATCTATAACCAAAGGGTTCGTAGAAATGGTATCTATTGAAGCTACGTTTGAATCGAGCGCTCCGGTAGGTTCGTAGAGATGGATAGCAGTTGTGTAGTCCCAATCGCTGCATCCGTTGCTGGCGCATCCCATGGTGTACACCATCAGAATTTTGTTGTAGCTCGTATTTCCGTCCGGCAGGATGGCCGTGTCACGGTAATTGCCATACCATGTCATGTCAAGGTGATCCATGGCTCTTACCACAGTTGTATCACCAGGACCCGCAAGTGCGAAAAGCGGGGCGAAGAGTAGTACAAGAAGCGTAGTTGTTTGTCTCATTCCGTTTGTGTTAGATGTGCAAGATAGCGCAAAACGCTGGCTTGGAGTGAGATTTGAAAGTGTGAAAGGAGGGCTCCGGTCGAGTATGATACTACTTGACGCGCTCGATTACGTAATCGACCAATTCAGTCATCGCCGTTTTGTACTCCGACTCTGGATAGGAGGCCAGTATTTCCAGTGCCTTCTCCTTGTATTCATTCATGCGTTGAGTGGCATATTCAATACCACCGCTTTGTTGAACGTAAGCGATAACCTCAGCCACCTTCTTGGGATTGTCGTGATGTTTCTTCACAATTCTGATAATTCGTTTCTTATCAGAACTAGACGCATTGTTAAGTGCGTAGATCAAAGGCAGGGTCATCTTTTGCTCCTTGATATCGATACCTGTTGGCTTCCCAGTTTTATTACTTGCTTCGTAATCAAAGAGGTCGTCCTTAATCTGAAACGCTATGCCCAACCACTCGCCGAATTGGCGCATTCTTTTGACGGTGTCTGCATCTGCTCCAACACTAGCTGTTCCAACACCGCAGCAGCTGGCAATCAGAGATGCGGTTTTTTGACGAATAATCTCGAAGTAAACGTCTTCATTGATATCGAGGCGTCGGGCCTTTTCTATTTGAAGAAGTTCGCCTTCAGACATCTCTCGAACTGCGGTAGATACAATTTGAAGGAGTTGGCTTTCGTCATTGTCAACCGCTAGCAAGAGCACCTTTGACAAGAGGTAGTCGCCCACGAGAACGGCAATTTTGTTCTTCCAAAGGGCATTAATGCTGAAGAAACCACGACGCATGTTTGCGTCATCCACAACGTCGTCATGTACCAATGTGGCGGTATGCATCAGCTCAATGAGGCTTGCGCCGCGGTAGGTAGACTCGTTTACTTCGCCGTGCATTTTAGCGGTGAGGAACACGAGCATAGGGCGCAGTTGCTTGCCCTTTCTACGAACGATGTAATGGGTGATGCGGTCGAGCAGGGCAACCTTGCTCTTCATGGCTTCTTTGAACTTAGGTTCAAAGGCGGCCATTTCTCCCGCTATGGGTTTTTTGATGTGGTCGATGGAAGCCATGCGATGGCCTCAAAGGTAGCAAAGGCCCAATTAATCTGGACCATTTTCAATAATATTTGAAAGATTTTGAGCGACCTATAATTGCGCACTATCTTTTCCGTTCAATCAAGCATCATGATCCGATTATTCAAGAGCATATGGTTCCGCCGAATCCTCCGAATAGGAGTGGCTTTGGTAGTCATTGTGCTCTTGGCCGACCGGCATGTTACGCATAAAACTACCGCGTATTGCTATTCTTCAGTTGAAGAAACCCCTCACGCACACGTCGGGGTAGTATTGGGTACTTCGCCAAAACTTGTAGACGGTCGTGATAACCTCTATTTCAAATACCGGATTGACGCCGCAACTCGCTTATTTCTCAAAGGCAAGATTGATCGAATTCTGGTAAGCGGAGATAATCGAACCATCTATTACAATGAGCCTGAGGAAATGAGAAAGGCCCTGTTGGAGAACGGTGTACCACCCAACCGAATTCATCTTGATTATGCCGGACTAAGGACTTTTGATTCCATGGTGAGAACTAAAGAAGTCTTCCAGCAAGATTCAGTGATTGTAATCAGTCAGGCTTTTCACAACCAACGTGCAACGTACATTGCCCGGGCAAAAGGTATTCATGCCATTGGCTTCAATGCAAAGGATGTTCCCGTTGGGTTTGGACTCAAGACCCGAATTCGCGAAGCATTGGCTAGAACGAAAATGGTGCTAGACGTGTATGTTTTGGGTACAGAGCCACGCCACCTCGGGCCACAAGAGCACATTCCTGCGGATTAAATGCCCCGTGCTTTGCAAATACTATCGTAGGCTTCCTGAACCTTTAAGAATTTAGCCTGACCTGCCTTAATTACATCCTCACCTAAATGTTGGAGTTTGTCCGGATGGTATTTCACGGCCATCTTTCGATAGGCCTTTTTCACTTGGTCGTCCGTGGCATTGTTGTCAATCTCTAAGATTTTATAAGCGGATTCAAGGTTGCTTGCAGGATTGTACGTTGCGCGAATCGACTCAAAGTCGGCATCGCTGATGTAGAGGTTACGAGCAATTTTGCGAATCACGTTGAGCTCGGTTGCATCTACGGATCCATCAGCCAAGGCAATTCCAAAGAGGAAATGCACGAGTTGAAGTCGGCCAGAGTGGGCCATGTTTCTACGAATCTGCTCTGTGATTTGAGCGGTTTGGATGTCCTTATCCACTAAACTTTTGAAGATTCGAAAGCTCTCATTTGCCTTTTCCTTCCCGAAAAGTGAAACAAACTTGCTTCTGACGAAGTCTAGCTCGCGTTGGTCTACCACTCCATCGGCCTTGATTACTACCGCGGAGAGGACAAGTAAACTCAGGTGAAAATCCCCTGCTTGCGTATGGTCACGTCCCGTTCTTTTTCCACCGGTGGTGAACCTTCTGGCTTCTCTTTCTTTCTTTTCGCTGCTGTCCGTAGACGTTAGGTATTCACCTGCCGCAGCGCCAATTAATGCTCCAATGGGGCCGCCTAGTATCCATCCGCTAACCCCTCCTATGATTGTCCAAATTCTTTTCACGCTATAAATGTAATATCTTCTCGCTCATGAGCGCCCCCACTCCAAAAGATCTGTTGAGAATAGCCGATTGGATTCTGGATTCTCCCGCCTTTTTCAATATGGCAGAGAACTGGGATTTTGATGATGATTTTAAACGAAAGCTCGACAGGAATCGTCTACTTACCAACTTAGAATTCACCGCGGCCGTTTTGCACGAAACCAGGTTGAGAATGGGACGAATTTTTGAGCGTGTTGTGTTCGCGTTGTTTAATGCGCATCCCGACTATCAGGTACTGGCTACGGGGGTGGGAATGTTTGAAGAAAAGAAACAGTTGACCGAGCTAGACATTCTTATGCGAGACAAGGAGGGAAGGGGATTACACCTCGAGGTTTCTGTGAAATTCTATCTCTACCTTTTTGAGGATGGGAATCTTCGTGTCGTTGGTCCAAATAAGCAGGATGTGCTCGAGAACCGTATGGCCAAGTTCAAAAGGCAGCTAGACTTCGGGCGAATGTACGTTGCGGAGAATTTTCCGGAAATAGACTTTGATCATCGTGTTCTTTCGCGTGGACGAATATTTCAACCGGAGAATGGGAAGTTTTCTCATCCTCTGATTTGTGATGATGCAGAAGTTGGAATGTACACGGATGGAGTAGTTCCTAAAGGTTGCAGCCTTCTTGAAAATCGCTGGGAATGGATTGCTTGGCCTCCTGTTGAATCTCGAGGTGAATTGTCTGTAGCAGAGGACGAATCACACGGCTGGAGGATGATGGACGGTGCGCCGCAGCACATTATCGTGCTTCCTTCCTAGAATTTATTTCCCTTTTCGTCGTCGGGGTTCTTCAGGTATTCTTCGGTCTTGTCTACCAAATTCCACCATCTACCGCTGTTTTCATCTGTTTTGATGCCGCGCTTCTCCAGCTTGGCGATGTATTTTTCGCGCTGGTTGGTCTTGAGGTCGTATCGATAAAATAGGATGAACGGAACCCATAAAAAAGCAAACGCCAGCATTCCGGCTGGGAATGCGTGGCGCAAAAAGGTTTCAGAGTCGCGGGTAAAGAACCCCACGCCAATGGTAATGAACACGATGGCTGTGATTATTCTTGCGGCAATAGACATGCTGCAAAGATAGTCACTGCGCTATACGTATTCTGACATGGTGATTGCAAAACCTACGATTAGCGCGATTATAAAAATCACGCCCGCGATTTGTAAGTTGATTGCTTTCATAATCAGTAGATTGTAGTTGTTCGGAAATGAATTTACAAAATAATTTCATTTGTAACCAAATCCTTACAAGCTGTCTGCAAAGAAGATAGACCCGATAACGATGACAATGATGAGTGCAATAACGAAGATGATTTGCGCCCATTCTGCTTTCGTGCGCTTTCTTTTGCGTTGACGCTGCATGCGCTTCGCTCTTTGCCGTACGGCTTGTCGCTGGGAATATGACCGTCGATCTCTAGGGTCTGCCATAACTACTCATTTAGGATTGTTCATCTTGAAGTTAATGAATTCAATCTAAATGAGGGCTGAGCGGTAGGACGAATACTACGAAATAGGGTTCATGACTACTGAAAAGATCACGATGCCGTTTGGATCTCTTCCGTAATGAAGCTTATCAATTGCTTCTGGGATGTCTTTAGCGCGGAAATACGAGGTGTGGAGTTCTTCTTTTTCACGCATCGCCCACTGGATAGTGTACGTGTTCTCCTTCTCTTTGTACGTTTTGACGTAATCGAACATCTTCTTGAGAACATCGACCTTGTCGTAGCCTAAAGAAGATTGAAATAAGAAGCTCTGATCGTGACGTGGGTTTACGGTAATAACGTCCAGACGCATTTGCTTTCCCTTGTCTTGATAATCGAAAATGATAGAAGTGGAACCCAAGTTTAGGTAAGATTCAATTTCTCCTTGAAGTTTGGCGATTTCGAGCGTCTCTTGATCAGACATGTCTTCTGCTTTGGTGGTGCAACGTAAATACTGTGTAAAGATAAGGTCAATCTATCAGATAGTAGCTGTTTTCATGGGTTAGAAAAATTCTCAGCCCATCCGATTCTATCACCATGTAACGCTCATCGATATACCATATTTCAAGCTTTTGACGAGGACCAGTTTCCGTTTTGTAAAGCTCTATAAAGTTCCCTTTTCTCTGGAAGTAGCCCTCTACCGTCAAGCCAATCTGTCTCGGGTTATTTGGGTCGATGAATTGTATCATGAATTCCGTTCCTGAGAATGCATATCGGTCACCCACCGCTTCTTGCAGAGATTCTACGGTTTTCGGATCCGACATGTCCCAATATGCCAATGCCTCCCAAGAACCCTTCTGTAAGAGTGAATCTACGTTGCCGTTGACTGTATGCTCCTCTAGTGTCAACGCCTCTAGAACAACCTGCATAACGCTATCTGCAGCTGCCGTTTGTGCATTCGAGTGAATGGAAAGTGCAATTGTGAAGATGAATATCAGTCTCTTGACCATAGCGAATAGAGTTGTTCTTTTCTGTTCCATCCTAGACTTACCAAAAGCATGCCGTATGCCAAGGAGAAAATGACAGAGAGTGTGAACATTGAGAGAATAAAAACAAAGAGGAATAGCACCCAAGTGAGGAGCACTTGCGTTTTTGATGTCTCGCGCTTCGAAAACTCGAGAATTCCACCCAATGATAGAATAATCAAGGCAGCAACCCATCCCGCAGTTGAATCCACAAAGAGCTGTCCAAACCACAGGAATGCGTAGGCGGTGATTAGCCAGACTAAGACCGCCATGAACTTTTGTTCTGCCTTCATGGGTCGAAGGTAAAAGAAAACCCTGACGTTGCTTGCGCAAGTCAGGGTCATTCTCACCGTTTTCCGGTACGCTATGAACGTTTATGCGAAATGATTAAGAGCCACAGGCTTCGCACTCATCAGGATTGTCGATGGAGCATGAAATCATTTCTTCTTCGGTGTACGACTTTCCTTTTTCTGGAAGTGCAACCGTGTTTTCCATAGTCATTGAAGCTTGTGCTTGGGCTAGCTTCTGAGCGTTCACTTCAGCTTGTGAGTTTGCTGCTGCTTCGGCTGCAGATGGTGCTGCTGGCGCTTCAACTTCTGGCTTAGATTCGGTAACAGGCTCAACCTCCGACTTAGCTTGCTTCGATACGGTGAACTTAATCGCCGCTGAAGCTGCCTTGGTGCGCAAGTAGTACATACCTGTTTTCAAACCTTTCTTCCACGCGTAGAAGTGCATAGAAGTTAGTTTACCCATGTTTGGTGCCTCGATGAAGAGGTTCAAGCTCTGAGACTGGTCGATGAAGGCACCGCGATCGGCTGCCATGTCGATGATGTCTCTCATAGAAAGCTCCCAAACTGTTTTGTAGAGTTCCTTGATGTTTTCAGGAATGGCATCAATGTGCTGGATAGAACCGTTTGCACGCATGATTTCATTCTTGATATCCTCATTCCAAAGACCCAACTTCACGAGGTCGAGTAGGAGGTGCTTGTTCACGACGATGAACTCACCTGATAGAACGCGACGGGTGTAGATGTTGGAGGTGTAAGGCTCGAAGCACTCGTTGTTTCCAAGGATTTGGCTTGTTGAAGCCGTTGGCATTGGAGCGAGTAGGAGTGAGTTGCGTACACCTGTTTCCATCACATTCTTGCGAAGATCTTTCCAATCCCAACGTCCGCTGAGGTTGTCTTCAGAGATTCCCCACATGTTGAATTGGAATTCACCTTTAGAGATAGGCGAACCTTCCCAAGTCTCGTAAGCTCCGTCTTCCTTCGCGATGTCCATTGAAGACTTCAATGATGCGAAGTAGATGGTTTCAAAAATTTCCTTGTTCAACTGCTTAGCTTCATCCGAAGTGAATGGGTAGCGTAGCATGATGAACGCGTCTGCCAAACCTTGAATACCGATTCCGATTGGACGGTGGCGCATGTTGCTGTTGCGCGCTTCAGGGATTGGGTAGTAGTTGCGATCGATGATCTTGTTGAGGTTCTTCGTGATCTTATAGGTCACGTCGTACAACAACTGGTGGTTAAACTCACCGTCTTCGATAAACATCGGAAGTGCAATAGATGCAAGGTTGCAAACTGCAACTTCATCTGGAGCAGTGTACTCGATGATCTCTGTACAGAGGTTCGAGCTGCGAATAGTTCCGAGGTTCTTTTGGTTAGACTTCTCGTTGGCCGCATCCTTGTAAAGCATGTATGGAGTTCCAGTCTCGATTTGAGACTCCATAACTTTCTGCCATAGCTCACGTGCCTTGATCGTCTTGCGACCTTTACCTTGAGCCTCGTATGAGGTGTAAAGCTCTTCGAACTTCTCGCCGTAAGTATCATAGAGATCCGGGCACTCATTTGGATCCATCAAGGTCCATTCTGCGTCTTCTTCAACACGCTTCATGAACAAGTCGTTAATCCAAAGTGCGTAGAACAAGTCACGTGCACGGAGTTCTTCCTTACCGTGGTTCTTCTTCAAATCGAGGAAGTCGAAGATATCTGCGTGCCAAGGCTCGAGATATACAGCGAATGATCCTTTACGCTTACCTCCACCTTGGTCAACGTAACGAGCTGTATCGTTGAATACGCGAAGCATAGGAACTAGACCGTTGGAAGTACCGTTGGTACCGCGGATGTAAGATCCCGTTGCGCGAATATTGTGAGCGCTTAGTCCGATTCCACCTGCACTTTGTGAAATCTTTGCGCACTGCTTTAGTGTATCGTAAATGCCGTCGATGCTGTCATCTTTCATTTGAAGGAGGAAGCAGCTTGACATTTGTGGCTTAGGGGTACCCGCATTGAAGAGGGTAGGAGTGGCGTGTGTGAAGAATTTCTTCGACATGAGCTCGTAGGTCTCCACCGCAGCTTCAAGGTCGTCTTTGTGAATTCCGATAGACACACGCATTAGCATATGCTGAGGGCGTTCAGCGATTTGCCCGTTTAGGCGGAGCAAGTAAGAACGCTCGAGAGTTTTGAAACCGAAGTAATCGTAAGAGAAGTCGCGGTCGTAGATCAAAGCTGAATCTAGGAACTCGGCATTCTCTTGGATAATTTCATGCACGTCTTCGGCAATCAACGGAGCTTTCTTGCCCGTTTTTGGGTTCACGTAATCGTGGAGGTCTTTCATCGTTTCCGAGAAGGACTTCGTGGTGTTTTTGTGAAGGTTAGACACGGCGATGCGTGCTGCTAGCTGAGCATAGTCTGGGTGCTTGATGGTCATCGAAGCGGCGATCTCAGCAGCAAGGCTGTCGAGTTCAGAAGTAGTAACGCCGTCGTAGAGACCTTCAATCACACGCATGGCTACTGCCACTGGGTCAGTCAGAGGGCCCAAACCGTAGCATAGCTTCTGTACGCGAGCCGTGATCTTGTCGAACTTGACGGCTTCCTTGCGGCCGTCTCTTTTAATTACGTGCATGTGTGTAGGATTTTGGGTGGAGTGTTGAACTTTTGGGGGACTTATGGTCTAGAAATCGTCGTCGAAGCTGAAGGTGTTCTCCTGCTTCTCCTCGTCGGCTGCTCCTGTACCTACACCCGCTTTGCGGTAGTCTGATACACGCTTCTCGAAGAAGTTGGTCTTTCCTTCTAGTGAAATCATTTCCATGAAGTCAAATGGATTGGAGACGTTGAATACTTTTTCGCATTCGAGTTCTACCAATAGGCGGTCAGCCACGAATTCGAGGTACTGAACCATCAAACGAGAGTTCATACCAATGAGGTCAACCGGTAGTGATTCTGTGATAAACTTGCGCTCGATATCCAAAGCCTCCGTGATGATCTGCTTGATGCGATCTTTCGGTACTTTGTTCACGAGGTGATGGTTGTGAAGGTGACAAGCAAAGTCGCAGTGCATACCCTCGTCACGAGAGATCAACTCGTTAGAGAAGGTAAGCCCTGGCATCAAGCCGCGCTTCTTCAACCAAAAAATTGAGCAGAAAGAACCTGAGAAGAAAATGCCCTCAACCGCTGCGAAGGCAATCAATCTTTCTGCGAACGATGGAGACTCAATCCAACGAAGTGCCCAGTCTGCCTTTTCCTTAATCGCATCAAACGTGTCGATAGCGTGGAACAGACGGTCACGATCCGCCGGGTCTTTGATGTAGGTATCAATCAACAACGAGTAGGTCTCACTGTGAATGTTCTCCATCATGATTTGGAATCCATAGAAAAACTTCGCCTCTGTATATTGAACCTCATTCACGAAGTTCTCAGCCAAGTTCTCATTTACGATCCCATCGCTAGCCGCGAAGAACGCCAAGATGTGTTTGATGAAGTATCGCTCATCATCATTCAACTTGTTCTCCCAATCCGTCAAATCAGAATGCAAGTCAATTTCCTCTGCTGTCCAGAAACTAGCTTCAGATTTTTTATACCACTCCCAAATGTCGTGGTGCTGTATTGGAAAGAGAACGAAGCGGTCTTTGTTCTCCTTTAGAATTGGTTCCTCTACCTGGCTCATAGCGTTAATTATCTAGGGACGCTTCCTCTCAGAGCGTCGATTAATAGAAATTATGTTCTTGATTGTCAGGACTTTAGAAAGTCGCGAGCATGCAATGGACAGCGGGGTCTGCGTCATGCTCTATTACAAATCTTGAAAATGATGCTCCCCAAAACAAGGAGTGGTTATTCACAATTTGTAGGAGTTTTCAACATGTCTTCAAAACTGCCCTTAGCTGAAAGCGTGATGTTTTCTGAGATAGAAAAAATGCAACTCGAAATCGCAAAAAGTTGGGGAAAGAAATGAACACCGATTGTTAAAAACCTCGTCCGAAATGAACTTCCTACGATCGGTTTAACCATGCTTCCGCAACTTCCTCTAAGTCGCGGTACCATTCTTCACCATATCTGCGCACAAGTCCCTCACGCGCAAATCGATATACCGGCACCTTCAATTCCTCACCCAGCGTGCACGCCGGAGAGCAAATGTCCCATTTGTCATAGTTGACCGCATCGAACGAGCGGTACTCTGTAATTCTAATCGGATAGAGATGGCAAGACACCGGCTTGCGGAAGTCCACAACCCCGTCTTTCCACGCCTTTTCAATGCCACAAAGCGTAGTGCCATCTTCCGAGAAAACGACATACGCACATTCGGCATCATTTACCAAAGGCGTCACCATATCACCATCGGAGTCAGTCAACCAACTGCCCTGCTCGCGAATGGCTTTCTTGCCTTCATCTCTTAAGTACGGTTCTAATTGAGATTGAATAGATTCCAATTTAACCGTCTCCTCCTTCAACAAAGGGGCACCAGAGTCACCCTCTACACAACACGCCCCCTTGCATGCCGATAAATTGCATACAAAGTCCTTCTCCAATATGTCCTCAGAAACTAAGGTTCTTCCAATCTCAATCATGCCACAAAGTTAGGGCAGTATTACAACACAGCCTAACCGTTAGGTTTGCCGCATACACAACGCGAACCAAATGGCAATCAGGATGTTATATCAGTATGAGCCCATTACCAAAGAACATAGTCGCTTGGATTTCAGGCCTCTCCGCCGCAGTCGGATTTTACATGATTTTGTTTTTGCTCCCTTTCGATTGGAGCGAAAGACTAGCCCTTTTTCTTGGCTTGGTGCTCCCAATTTTCACAATCCGAATGGTTTATCTAATCCTCAAGTCGGATTACGATAGAGAAGATTCCTTTGAGGATAGATTCTACGAAGATGGGAGTTTGAGGTCTGGGAGAAAGTAAGGTCTATACTCGTCGTATATCCAACACGCGAAGCTGAGGTTTAACTCTACCCCTGAATTCGTTTTCCTCAATATGGAAAGCGATTTCCAAATCTCCATCATGAAGTTCTTTTTCCCATGAGGCCATCTTGAACGCGATACAGTCCATTCCTGCTACAGTGAATTTCAGGTGGTCTTTGTTCGAACCAATCACTCTGACTCCGCTTACGCCATTCAGTTTCATAGAGAATATTGGAAGCGGATTGCCTGGTCCGTGTGGTTCAAACATCTTCAGTCTCCTCAAAAACTGATTATTCACCTCTTCCAAGTTCAGCTCTGCATCAATATGTATCTCAGGGGTCTTCTGCTCTTCTTTCAAGTTGTTGGCCACGTATTGGTCAAACGCGGTTCGGAATTCTGACAATCGTTCTTCTTCCATCGTCATTCCCGCCGCATACATGTGCCCTCCAAATTGAATGAGTTGTTCACTACACGCGTCCAATGCATCGTACAAATTAAAGCCGATAACACTGCGTGCACTTCCCGCTAAGACCCCATTGCTTTTGGTGAATACGACCGTAGGACGATAATGTGTTTCAATTAATCGTGAAGCCACAATACCTATCACACCTTTGTGCCACGACTCGTGATATACAACCGTGGAGTGTTCATATTCCGAAAGCGATTCAATTTGCTCTAACGCCAAATCGGTTATCGCAGAGTCAAGTTGTTTGCGCTCCGTGTTGTGTTGATTTATTTCTCCTAGAACACGCTGAGCTTCAAGTCCATCTTTAGACTTCAAAAGCTCGACTGCTGCCGATGCATGCTTAATTCGCCCCGCCGCATTGATCCTTGGCGCAATGGTAAAGACCACATCCGTAATCGTGAACTTACTCTTTTGCGCTGCCTGTATCATCAATCGTATGGCGGGCCGGTCTTGCATATTCAATACATCCATGCCCAGGTGGGCCAGCACTCTGTTTTCGCCGGTAATGGGAACGATATCCGCAGCTATACTGATGGCGAGCAAATCCAAATGCGCATGCAAAGCGCTTCCGTCTCTTCCGCGTAACTTTTCAATAGCAACGCAGAGTTTGTAGCCAACACCGCAACCGGAAAGTTCTTTATATGGGTATGTACAATCCTTCCTTTTTGGATCTAGCACTGCATAGGCTTCTGGCAAGCTCGCGCCCGGAGTATGGTGATCACCAATGATAAGGTCAATGCTCAATTCTCGGGCTAACTTCGCTTGTTCGTGGGCCTTGATGCCACAATCAAGCGCAATAATTACGCTGATGTCGTTGTCGCTTGCGGTTCGAATGCCCTCTTCAGAAAGACCATATCCTTCCTTGTAGCGGTCGGGAATATAAGTGACCACATGATCCGTAAAATCATCCAGGTAACTTGAAACAAGAGCCACAGCGGTTGTCCCATCTACATCGTAATCGCCATAAACCATGATGCGCTCACCACTGTCGATTGCGCGAATAACGCGTGCTGCCGCCTTTTCCATATCGGCCATCCGAAATGGGTCGTGCAGAAAGTCGGTAGAAGGTCGGAAGAATCTTCGCGCCGCCTCGAAGTCTCTCACACCTCTACTCCATAATATGGAAGTAAGGATTTCGTCAAACTTCAGACTGTCGCGCAGCTGCTCAAACTCACTCGAGCTGGGGAGCGCGTTGGATATCCATCTATAAGATTGCTGTGAACTCATATGCTTCAGCAATTTTACAAAAGGCTACGGGATGAAGTCGTGTGGTAAACGTTTAAAACGGTTCTCGTTTCAATCTTTCTTGTTGAAAGATTCATTTTGACGTTCAACGCTGTACTTATGGATGATTTGGAAGAGTTCTTGAATGAGTGCCGGACTCAAGTTTAGGTTCTTTCCTTGCAACCCGCGCTTGGCAAGTATCTCAAACCAACGGTCCATTTGAAAGATGGATATGTCGTTTTCCACTTTCACTTTCCCAATGGTGTCTACTACATCCATTCGCTTGAAGAGCAGCTCCACAATGTCTTCGTCAATTTCGTCAATCGAGTTTCTCAGAGCGTCGAGCTGACTATGCGCTTCTTCATTTCTAGGTTCTGCACTTCGGATGATCAACCGATCAATCATAGCTGAAAGCGAAGCAGGCGTAACCTGTTGCGCGGCATCGCTAAGCGCTTTATCTGGCGTAATGTGCGATTCTACCATGAGCCCATCCAGGTTGATATCCATGGCGGTCTGACTCACCTGTTCAACTAAATCTCGCGCACCCGCAATGTGGCTAGGGTCGCAAATGATGGGAATTTCTGGTGCTTTTGCGCGCAGGGCAAAACTCATTTCCCACTTGGGTTCATTTCTGAATGGAGCACTGTTTTCAGCAAAGAATCCGCGGTGTATAGCAGCAATTCTCTTCACGCCAGCTTTTTCCAACCTTTCAATAGCTCCCATCCATAATCCTAGGTCGGCGTGAATGGGATTCTTTACCAATACTGGGACGTCTACCCCCTTGAGGGACTCGGATATTTCCTGGACATAAAAGGGGTTGACCGTGGTACGAGCGCCTAGCCATAGGACATCAATTCCGGCTTTCAAACAATGCTCTACGTGACGTGCATTTGCAACTTCGGTCGCTACAGGAACATTCAGTTCGGACTGCACGCGTTGCAGCCATGGCAGGGCATTTGGTCCAATCCCTTCGAATGAATCGGGACGAGTTCTAGGTTTCCATACACCTGCGCGAATCACGGAGACTTTGCCGCTTTCGACAAGTTGACGGCTCGTTTCGAAGACCTGCTCTTCACTTTCAGCCGAACAAGGTCCGGCAATAGTGAAAGGGTGGCCTTTTACATTGAACCATTCGTGAAGGGCGCGTGTGCTTTTATCAGCTGCTGAAGTCATTAGTATGTCAACAGTTGTTCAGGAGTATGGTTTAGGCTCCGCCTAAGATTACCACGAATTCTCCTTTTGGGGCATTGGTTTCGAAATGTGCTTTTACTTCTGAAACGGTTCCGCGAATCGTTTCCTCAAATTTCTTGCTGATTTCTCGACTAACCGATATCGGTCTGTCGGCGCCAAAATAGGTTTCGAAATCCCCTAGTGTCTTTATGAGTTTATGTGGACTTTCATAGAACACCATAGTTCGCGTTTCGTCCGCCAATGATTTGAACTTGGTTTGTCGACCTTTCTTTGGAGGGAGGAATCCTTCAAAGGTGAAGCGATCACAGGGCAATCCGCTATTTACGAGCGCCGGGACAAATGCCGTGGCGCCGGGAAGCGTTTGTACTTCGATGCCTCTTTTGGCAGCCTCTCTTACGAGTAAGAAGCCTGGATCGGAAATTCCCGGAGTTCCTGCATCGGTAACGAGCGCCATGTTTCTCCCAGCGGCGAGCTCGTCTACAATGGAGTCAACAACCTTGTGCTCGTTGTGCATGTGGTACGACCGCATAGGCGTGTCGATGCTGTAATGCTTCATCAGAAAGCCTGAAGTTCGGGTGTCTTCAGCCAGGATGAGTTCAACCTCTTTCAGGATGCGCACGCTTCGGAAGGTCATGTCTTCCAAGTTTCCTACCGGTGTGGGAACGATGTATAGCATGGCGCAAAGGTCGCCTACTTATTGAAACGATTGGCAACTAAGTCCATCAATCGTTGCTCGGTTTCCTCTACTTCGCTCCAGTCGTAGTCAAGTTTCACCACATTTTGAACGAAGTCGATGGTTTCATCGTAGTCGTCCATGGTGTTGATTTGACTGATTACACGTTGGTAATCTTCTTGCGAACCCATGAATAATTGTTTCACGAAAGCAATGCGATCGTTCAGGCCGATATTCAATTTTGTAAGTCTTGAGCTTCCATTTGAGGAACTCTTAGCTTCTAGGGCTTCGACGACTTCTTTTGGTGGTTCTACAGCCTTCGGTTTTTCAGGCTCTTGAGCATTTGGAGCATCTTCTTTTACTGGTTCGGAAGCAGGTTGCTCTTTAGCAACTGGCTCAGGCGCTGGCTTCGGCGCTGGTTTAGGTGGGCCTTCAGGATGGGGAAGCACTTTTACTTCATCTCCAAACTGTCGTGAGGGCTGCTCTTCCTTCACAGGTTGTATTGGAGCTTCCGCCTTTGGAGCTGGGATATTTGTATCTTCCGAATCGGCTGAGGCTGCCGCCCTTTCCATCACTCTTTTTTGGAGAGTGTTGAGTGCGTTTTTGCGCTCTTCGAGGTAATTGGCAAGTAGCGCTTCTTCGTACAGTTCCTCCAACTTCTTGAGGATTTGAGGGTTAATCGATCCGTCGAGGTCTAATATTTCCCGACAAAGTTGGTTTAAGGTCTCCTTGTTGAACTGCGACATGTAGCGACTTTTTGCGAATGGCTTTTCTTAGCTTTGCTTTCGTTTGAAAACGCGGTTGGAAAGTACAAAATGTTTCTCGAAAACACAGTTAATCATAAGCACCACACTGGCTGGATAGAGGTCATCTGCGGCTCGATGTTTTCCGGTAAAACGGAGGAGTTGTTGCGGAGATTGAATAGAGCTCTAATTGGTAAGCAAAAGGTGCAAATATTTAAGCCTTCGGTAGATAAACGCTATCACGATTCGGCAGTTGTCTCCCATGATAAGAAGTCTGTAAACTCTACCGCGGTAGATAGCGCCGAACACATTCTCCTCCACGTAAGTGAAGATGTGGATGTGGTCGGAATAGATGAGGCACAATTCTTCGATGAGGCTATTGTAGACGTCTGTAACACATTGGCAAATAGAGGAATGCGCGTCGTTGTTGCCGGTCTAGACATGGATTTCAACGGCAAGCCATTTGGTTCGATGCCGCACCTCATGGCTATAGCTGAGTATGTGACGAAAGTGCACGCCATCTGTGTTCACACCGGTAACCTGGCCCATTATTCACACCGCAAGGTGTTGGGTGAATCCGTTGTGCTTCTTGGTGAACAAGACGAGTACGAACCGGTGAGTAGAGCTGCGTTTCTCAAGCTCCAACAAGAGAAAAAAGGCAAATGATCGGCGAAGGTTGGAAGATATCTGACATTGCCTCCGCCATGAACGGAGAAGTTCATGGAAATCCTGATTTGTTGGTAAGACAAGTACTCACGGATTCTCGCCGTTTGAGCTTTCCCAGCGATACCATTTTCGTGGCTCTGAAGTCTCTAAAGGATGACGGTCACCGTTATATTCCCGAGCTTTTTGCCAAGGGTGTCCGCGTTTTTGTGGTCGATCACATTCCACAGATTCATCGAGAGGAGGCCACGTTCATTTTAGTGAAGAGTACGTTCGAAGCTCTTCAAGATGCTGCAGCTGCTTGGCGTTCGAGATTCAACTATCCCGTGCTTGCTATCACGGGTAGCAACGGAAAAACCGTTGTTAAGGAGTGGATACATCAAATGCTGAATTCGGAGTTTCGAATTGTTCGAAGCCCAAGAAGTTACAATAGCCAAATCGGTGTTCCATTGAGCCTGTTCTACATGCGGGGTACACACCAACTTGGTGTGTTTGAAGCGGGTATTTCCCAGATGGGGGAGATGGAGAACATCGAAGCCATGGTCCATCCAGAGTGGGGCATTTTTACCAATATCGGGGATGCCCATCAGGAGCACTTTCCAGATTTGGAAACCAAGCTGAATGAAAAGCTGACCTTATTCGAGCGTTCGAAGCATCTTATATATTGTTCTGATTTCACGATGGTTGCCAATGCCATTCGAACTAAGTTTGGATCAGGCACGGTCAAACTGGTTTCGTGGGGACGAACACAGGAGGAATCCGACTGCTGGATTGAAAGCCAAAGCGAAGATGCGGAAGGCACCAAACTCAACCTTCGCTGGAAGAGCTCAAAGTTGGAGGTTCATTTGCCTTTCACCGACGGTGCATCTGTTGAGAATGCAATGCACGCACTCACATTTGCGCTTGCCTTTGGGGTTGGGCCAAAGATCCTGGTTGATGCTGTAAAGCGTCTTTCTCCAGTAGCGATGCGACTCGAATTGAAGAGCGCTCAACGCGGTTCGTCCCTCATAAATGATGCGTACAATTCGGATCCTCAATCGATTCGCATTGCCCTCGATTTTTTGCGTCAACAGCAGCAACACAACCGCAGAATCGTCATCCTATCGGACCTGGAACAGAGCGGTATGGACGAGAGCGTGCTTTATCCTCAATTGGCAAGAATGCTGAAGGAGCGCAATATATCCATGCTTATTGGCATCGGACCTGTTATTAGCGCTCATCAAGATACATTTGAAATTCCCTCCTATTTCTACCCGAGTACGCAGAGCTTCATCTCCGAAATGCCCATTTACGATTTGAGCGATTCCGCCATTTTGTTAAAAGGAGCTCGAAATTTTGCTTTCGAAAATATCGCCCACATTTTGGAGGAGCGCGCTCATGATACGGTTCTCGAAATCAACTTATCAGCCATCGCTCATAACCTTGGTTACTTCCGCAAGTTATTGCGCCCGGAGACCAAAATCATGACCATGGTAAAGGCATTTGGTTATGGAGCTGGGTATCACGAAATCGCCAATGTGCTGGAGTTTCATCATGTAGATTGGCTTGCGGTTGCTTATGCTGATGAAGGAGTGGAATTGAGAAAAGCTGGGGTTCAGACCAGAATTATGGTGATGAATCCAGGTGAAGACAGCTTCGACCAGATCATTAAGTACAAACTGGAACCAGAGATTTACAGCTTCAACTTGCTCCGAGCGTTTCATAGGGCTGTTCAACACGCTCAAAGTGATGTCCTTGCTGCCGCTGTTCCGGTCCATATAAAGATTGAAACCGGTATGAACCGTCTCGGCTTTGAGCCGAATAAGGTTGGTTTGCTAGTCGACGAGTTACTTGCTATGCCAGGTCTTCGCGTGGCAACTGTATTTTCTCACCTCGCGGCGAGCGATGATACATCTGAGGAAAAATTTACACGTGGACAAATCGCCAAGTTAGAGAAGGCTTCGGAAGAATTGATGGAGGGATTGGGTTACCCCGTAATCCGACATATCTTGAATTCATCGGGCATTCATAATTATATCGATGCCCAGTTGGATATGGTTCGACTTGGGATTGGACTCTACGGTGTTTCATCAGTTTCGTGGGAACGACATCACTTGGAAAGGGTGAGTCGATTGACGACGAAGATTTCTCAAATTCATCAAATCGGCGCGGGAGATACGGTCGGATATGGAAGGTCATTCAAAGCCGAGCATGCCATGAAAGTGGCTACGCTTCCAGTGGGCTACGCCGATGGCATCGATCGAAGACTGGGTAATGGTAGAGGAGAGGTTTGGCTAAAAGGTCAGCGTGCTACCATTCTCGGAAGAGTTTGCATGGACATGATCATGGTTGACGTGACCACCATCGATTGCAGAGAAGGCGATCATGTTGAAATCTTCGGAGATCACATTTCAATCTACGAGTTTGCTGAGCGAACTAGAACCATTCCGTATGAGATACTTACGTCCATTTCCGGGAGGGTAAAGCGGGTTTACTATCAAGATTAATATGGCTAGAGCACTGCGCTACATATTTGCCTTCACGCTTATTGTTTCGGTGGTTTGGCCCACCGGGGCAGCGATAGGTATGGGGCTCTCTACCGCGATGAGCATCCTTCTGCTTATTTTCCAAAAGGTGAAGTTAAACGTGCGTTTGCTGTGGCCATTTCTAGGATATTTTGTGTTGCTCTTGAGCAGTATTCTGTGGTCATCTGACGCTCAGAGCGCCACGCGAGGGGTGGAAGTTCAGCTTAGTTTCCTGCTTCTTCCTTTCATTGCGAATGTGCTTTCGGCTACGGGCTATTCTAGGGCAGATCTTTATGTGGATTTACGTCTTACCCTTCTCGTTTCATTTGTGTTCATGGGGGTAGATGCATACAATGCAATGGCCGAGTCGAGCTTTATCGAATCAATTGCGGGAAGTCAGTTAAGTCTGCCATTCGTACATCGTGCCTACTTCATGAATTACATTGTCCTCGCCATCTTCATCTGGTTGAGCTCAGAATCTAAACACGGAGTGTTGGATTGGGTACTCATTGCATCTATGGTGTTGATGCTGTGGGTTTTGCAAGGGCGAATGAACATCTTGGCCTTTGCGGCAGCTACTTGTTTAGGGGGCTTTGCGGCAGTTGTAAAGAAGAGCCGGAGATTTTTGTTTGGAAGCTTGGCGAGTCTCGTATTGTTGATGGTCTTTTATGTTGCTGATTTCATCCCAACTAGATTCGATGAAGATGTGGCCAAAGAGGTTCAAACTTCGGATGATGGAGTCCCGCAGTCTAATTCGCGCTTTTTTCTTTGGGAGATGGGCGCTTCAGTTTGGGGAGATAACCTTCTGCTTGGAGTTGGGGTTGGTGATGTTCAACAGGAGCTCAACAATCAATATGAAGAAGTGGGATATGAGTTTGCCCTTATCCGGAGTTACAATTGCCATAATCAATACTTGCAGACCGCTGTAACGATAGGCATTCTGGGTTTGCTCTTCATGATCTCGATCTTCCTTTTGCCTCTTGCTTCAGCGATTAAGAATAGAGATATCCTCTTGTTGTGCTGGGTGGTTTACATTGGTCTGGCGATTCTTACCGAATCGTACTTCGTGCGTTTTCACGGAGCTTTCTTTATCTCTGGAATCACCTCTCTTCTCTGGTTTACAACCAGGAGGGCATAGAAAGCTGCGAACCAAAGCACACCGGCTTGTCGCTCCAACATCGATTCGGTTGCAAAGCTCACTATGGCGAGGATTAGGAATCCAGCTACCATTTGATCTTTTTGCCTGAGAGCCCTAATCAGTGGGCCAAAGAGAATCAGGATTACTAAGATGAATCCTGCGAGGCCGTGCGTCATCCAAGCTTGGAGGAACACATTGTGTACGTTGTATTTCTTATCGTAGAGATAGTAGACCTTTTCCCCGTCCCAGAACTTAGCCTGGCAATCTTGCAGTTTGATGTGAAGGGCTTCATTGGCGCCGCCAGTTCCAGTACCGATTAGCCAGTTTTCTGAAATCACATCAGTTCCATATTTCCACAGGTAAACGCGATGATTCGTTTGCTTTTTCTCAACGACCCGATTGAACGATCGAATTTCGTGATAGGTTTCCACAATTCTTCTTTGGGTGCCCGGAAGTGAGATGAAAGCCACGACGAGTGCGACGATAGAGAGCCCACCGATTCGCTTCATCTTTTTTGTCAGTAATCCGGTCCTGAGACCAGAATAGATAACCGGTAATAATGCCAAAGGAAGGGCGATAAGCTGAATTCTAACTGAAAGCAGAACCTGCATAGCCAAGAAGACGGAACCGTATAGTAGAATCTCAACGAGACGCAGTTTGTTGATGGTGCTTCGTCGGTTGATTACTCGGTTTAGAATGATGAGTAATGCGAAGCTGATGTACATCGACAAGTAGTGTTGAGGTACGAGCTCCCAGGCCGACAAATGCTTGTAAAAGAAGTGCCGAACTTGACCGTCTTCAAGATAATTAGACAAGGCCAGGCCTAACAGAAGGATGCATGAAAGGGCCGTGGCGCGCACAAAATACCAGAGGATGCGGTGGATGGCTTCTGTATTCAAGGCCGCCAGACATCCCAACCCAAATGGCCAGGCAATGAGTGCTATTTGAACCTGCAGGTCTTTAGCGCCTTCATCGGGATATTCTGAATACGTCAGTCCGATGGCTACCAGTGCATAATAGGCAAGGATGGGCCAAAAGAAGGTGGATTTGCGAAGGTTGGACGCGTAATCTCTATTCAGAAAAAAGAGAAACACTACGCCCAAAAGCATGATGAATAAAGAGATGGGAGGGAAGTCCCATTGAAAAGGAAGAAGAACAACAAAAGCTGCGGTAACTATCTCCGTAGAGATAGCTCGCAGCTTCATATCATTTCTCCACTGACTAACCTTTTGGCGAAAGGATTTCGTCATATGCTGTTCTATCGTTCAGAAGTCGAATGGCTTCGAGAACTGTTTCATCATCGCGAAGCATGAACTCTATTTCGCCGCTTTCGTAGTAGTATCTGCCTACGATTTCACGCTCGAGAACATGTTTGATTTGGTCTTTGAAAGCTTGAAGGTCGTCATCCTTACGATCGGCGACAGCTCTTTCTAAAGTGGCGATCTCATCGGCCAAATCTTCGTTGTAGTTTTCTCTTTCGGCGGCCTTCTTCAAGCGCTCAAGGAACTTTTCCGTTTCCGTATCGTAGTGATACTCTTTGTCAGACAAGAAGTTGACAAACTCGCCGTATTCTGCTTCGGAGAGGCTGAATTCCGCAGGAGCTGATATTTCAGGATGGGTACGAACGTATTCCGTAGCGTATTCGAATAGGTGACCGTTGATAATAAGTGAATAGAGGATTCCGCTCATCTTTTCGAACTCGACATCTACGTCGGGATCTATTCCGCCTCCATCGAGAACGGTCCTTCCATTTTGTGTGGTGAAGGAGGTTCTGAGGCTGTCTGGAATTCTTGCGACCGAACCGTCTTCATTGCGCTCGGCGTAATTAATGGCTTGAATGCATCTTCCTGAAGGGGTGTAGTATTTGGCTATGGTAATCTTCACTTGAGCACCGTAGCTGAGAGGGCGACTTTGTTGTACGAGACCTTTTCCGAATGAACGTCGGCCCACAATAACACCTCTGTCTAAATCTTGAATCGTACCCGCTACAATTTCAGATGCGGAAGCGGAGCTTTGGTCTATGAGTACTGCGAGCTCCATTTCGGTGTCGAGTGGATTTCGTAGAGTGCGATACACTTGGTCAAGTTCGCGAATTCGACCTCTTGTGCTTACCACTTCTTGGCCTTTGTCGATGAAGAGGTTTGAAACGTTTATGGCCTCATTCAGTAGGCCGCCAGGATTGCCTCTGAGGTCGAGAACAAGCGATTGCATACCGTGATTATTCTTGAGGTCTTGAATCGCCGCTTTGATTTCAGGGCTTGCCTTGTTTGTGAAGCTACGCAGGACGATGTATCCGGTAGTTTCGTTGAGCATGCCATAGTATGGAACTGATTTTACTTGAATTTCTTCTCGCGTAAGCGTGATCTGCATGTCCTCTCCGTACCGACGTACAGTGAGTTCTGCTGTTGATCCAGGTGTTCCTTTGAGGAGTGCGCTTACGTCAGAGGTTTTGGCGCCTTTCATGTCTTTCCCGTCAATGGAAATGATAAGGTCGCCGGCTTTTAGTCCGGAATTGTCGGCAGCAAAGCCTTTATAAGGTTGTTCGATGGCCACGTAATCGCCAATAACGCGAATGGTTGCGCCGATTCCGCCGTACTGACCTGTTTGTTGGATTCTGAAATTCTCGACATCGTCTTCAGGGATGTAAACGGTGTAAGGGTCGAGATCATTGAGCATTTCGTTGATGGCATCTTCCATCAGCATGCTTGGCTCGGTTTCGTCTACATAGTACATATTCACCTCGCGGAATAGGTTGGTGAAAATGTCGAGTTGCTTGTTTATTTCGAAATAATCGAGCTTCCAGGCTGAGAAGATTCCGGTCATCAGAACCAACGCCCCTACGAAAGCTACTTTTTTCGCTGTGCTGTTAATCAACCTCATAAGTTGGGAGGAATTTCTATTCAAGTGCAGAAGTTGAAAGATACGATTTTAACGCTGAAACGTGGGCCTGCAGTATGTCACTGCGCTGAGCTACGGGAAATTTTTTCAAGAATTCGCGCTTGTGCTTTGAAGAGTGCTTTTTCAAGCTTCTCTACAGACTCTTTCTCTTCGCTGGTGTAGACGATGAGGATGGCTAGTTTTTCAGCGTTGAGAGCTCGGTGAAGCAGGGAGAGGAAGTCCTCTTTGTTTAGGCGCCACGCTTCGCGGAGTCTGCGTTTCATATGATTTCTATCGGTGGCCTTTTTAAACCTTCTTTTTCCGACGGCAAATGCGATTTGATAGGGAGCTTCGGTAGAAAGTGGAAGCTCTTTGACTATTAAACGGATGGGATATGCGCCAACGGATATGCCTCCTTTGATGAGCGATTCAAAGTGAGCTTTGTTGGTGAGGCGTTCTGTTTTGGGAAACCGCGGCATGGGTTCGAAGGTACGGCGAAAGAATAGTTTGTGTGGTGCTGGCGTGAGGGCAAAAAAAATCCAGGCACCTTCGCAGGGCCTGGATTAATTGTCAGTTCAAGTGTAAATTACTTATTCACTTGCTTGATGTATTCTTCGATGGCCTTGGTCATTGACGGTGCCTCAGGAGTTGGGGCTGGGATGTCGAGACGCAATCCTTCTTGCTCAACGGCGCGGGCGGTAGAAGTACCGAAGGCGGCGATGCGCGTGTTGTTTTGTTTGAAATCTGGGAAGTTCTTCATGAGGGAACGAATTCCTTCAGGAGAGAAGAACACGAGGATGTCGTAATACACGTCGGCCAAGTCGCTCAAGTCACTTGCAACGGTGTGGTACAGGATGGCGCGAGTGAATTGGATTTTGTTTTCCTCGAGAGTATTCGGGATTTCAGGCTTGAGAATGTCAGAAGAAGGAAGGAAGAAATTCTCGCCTTTATTCTTCTTGAGCATTGGGATCAAGTCTTTGATAGTTCCGTTTCCGTAATAAATTTTGCGCTTGCGGTATACTACGTACTTCTGTAGGTAATAAGCAATGGCTTCTGAGATACAGTAGTACTTCAAATCATTACTCACAGCGATGCGCATTTCTTCGCAGATGCGGAAGAAGTGATCAACGGCATTCTTCGAAGTGAAGATGATCGCGTTGTGATCAGCTGGATTGATTTTCTCCTTTCTTACATCCGAACCAGAAACTCCTTCTACGTGAATGAAAGGACGAAAGTCAACTTTCACCTTTTGCTTAGAAGCCAACATGTGGAATGGAGAGTTTTCCGTCTTCGGCTCAGGTTGTGACACCAAAATGGTCTTTACCTTCGTCATGTTCTAGCGCTGCGTTTCTTGATTATTACACGCCTGTCACATCATTAAAGCGATAATGAGTACAGGGCTTATTTCCAAGGCGCAAAGGTACAAAAGATTGTGATAAGAACGTAGTCGAGATTGTCTGAACAATACGATTGTTAGTCTAGCTAACGACCATAAATAGAGCACGATAAGTAGTGTCGCACCCACGTATCCCACGGCCGCTCTGTACTCACCGGCGAATGCCAACCACCAGATTAGGGGTGTAAGCCAGATGGCGGACCATCTTAAAAACTGACTTTTTTCTCTCCATGCAGCTGCATAAGCCTCTCCATCTTCAAAAATGAAGCCCGCAAGTTGGTAAATAGTGCCTTGAAGTGTGAGAAAAATGCCGAGCAAAAGGGCATATCGAATCAAAATGGCCCAATCAGAGAACACAACGTGGTCAGATTGAATCAAAAGTACACTCAGTGCGATAGCTAGAATGGCCCAAATTTCAAGTGACATGTTGAAGGCATCGAACCGTACCTCACGGCGCTGTGCGTCGGTCGGACGAATGGCCGCGCGCCAAAGTCCAGCAAACTGCTGAGGATAACTGTAGCGCAACGCCCCCAACAACAAAGTGCCCGCTGCAAGCAGCGAAAACATCCAAATGTTTGGGGTGAGAACTACGGGGATCTGGTCCATGGGGTAAAGGTAGGGACATGAAAGGCAAGAGGCAACAGGCGATAGGCGATAGGCGAGTTGGCGATTATCAATGAGTGGGAGGCTGGTTGTTTGTGGTGGGGCGGAACGACGCTGTGAGAAGTGATTGGTAAGGTGTTAATGACGTTGGGTTTGGTGAGTTGAAAGTGACGTGTTAGGCTCAAGCCTGAAGTCTCAAGCCTGAAGTCTCAAGCCTGAAGTCTCAAGCCTGAAGTCTCAAGCCTGAAGCCTGGAGCCTGAAGCCTGGAGCCTGAAGCCTGAAGCCTCAAGCCTAAGGCCTCAGCTGGGACCACCCCCACCCCCTGTGGCGAAGTTTCAAACTTTTATTGAATGGAGATTGATTCTCAGGTGGACAAAGCGGGGACATCCGGTGGACAAATCGTTGACACCTCACTCACACCCCAATAGGTGTATAACTATCCGTTTGTAAACGTTTACCACACGACTATAACCAGCAGAGTGCCGTAGCTTGAGACCGGGGAGGGGCTAGCCAGCCCCCTAATCGAAGTAACCCTGCAACATGTCCTTGTGAACTTATACCTTACGCCTGTCATCTAAGGTCTCAAGCCCATGGTCTGAAGCCTCAAGCCTCAAGCCTCGCGCCCGACGCCTCAAAAAAAAAAAAGTCCCCGCCAAAAAGACGAGGACTCAAGTGTGAAGCGATAGTTCGTTTTATTGAACCATGAACCGCTCTGCGAGAACGCGATCGCCTGCTTGAATGTGAATCAAATAGGTTCCGGTTTCAAGCTCTGTAACAGGTACGTTGAGCGTGTGGTCTCCCGTGCCAAGGAGGCCTTCGTTTTTGTTCATGATTTCTCTTCCATCCATTCCGAAAATGGAGTACACAACCTCGTTAGAAGAAGCAAGGCTAAAGTCCAAGTGCAATTCTTCCACCGCTGGATTCGGGTAAAGCTTCATGTCGCTGATTGTGAATTCCTCCACACCAATGCCCGAAGCCTTATCAAGTACCAAGGTTTGTGTTCCTACCTGGTCTCCCGAAGTTGTACCATTGCCATTTGCAAAGTTCACGGCAACATATACAGTCGACTGGTCCTCAGCCGTACCACTGTTCCATGTCAAGTCCCATGAGTTCACCCCCGCTGTTGGCGAAAGTGAAGTAGAAGTGTGAGTTGCAAAGTCGTTGAATACGTTTGTGCGACCATCCGCTGAGGTCAACGTTCCCTGATGTGTTCCACCAGCATTCTCTACACTGGCGGCGAATCCAATGCGCGTACCTTGACCTCCATTGGCGTCAGCCGAAATGGTAATCGTATAGTTGGTGTTTTCCTCAAATCCCGTAGCGGGAATGTCTGAAGTAATTGTGATGTTTTGTGTTGAAGCCGCACCTCCGGAGTGGCATCCTGAGGATAAACATGTTCTGTTGCTCGAGGCTGGACTTCCACTTCTGCCAGTTGGAGATCCTCCAGAATTTGAGATACCTACTTGGGATAAACCCAAAATTCCTAAGCCGATTAATGCGACGATGGGTAAAGATTGTTTCATTGATTGAAAGTTTAGTTCTGCTCTAAGTACGGAAACTCCAAAATAAAGGTTGCCCTCAGGCTCCTAACTCTTACATTTGTCGTTCAAAATGTAACACAATGGCTCAAGACTTGTTTCAATCTCCGGATTATTACAACATAGACGATCTCCTTAGCGACGAACACAAGTTGGTTCGTCAGGCTACTCGCGACTGGGTGAAGAGAGACGTTACTCCTATCATCGAAGACTACGCTCAGCGTGCAGAGTTCCCTAAGCAACTCATTTCTGGTTTAGCAGAAGTTGGCGCTTTCGGACCCTACATTCCTGAGGAATATGGCGGTCCTGGTCTAGACCAGATTAGCTATGGTCTTATGATGCAAGAGATTGAGCGCGGCGATTCAGGTGTTCGTTCTACTTGTTCCGTGCAAAGCTCATTGGTGATGTACCCGATCTACGCGTACGGTAACGAAGAGCAGCGCAAAAAGTATCTTCCAAAACTTGCCTCAGGCGAATTCCTCGGAAGCTTCGGTCTTACCGAGCCTAACTTTGGGTCAAACCCGGGCGGCATGGTCACGAACTTCAAGGACATGGGCGACCATTACTTGTTGAACGGCGCCAAGATGTGGATTTCGAACGCACCATTCTGTGACGTAGCCGTTGTTTGGGCTAAGAACGAGGAAGGACGCATCCACGGACTTATTGTCGAGCGAGGTATGGAAGGATTTACTACTCCAGAAACCCACAACAAGTGGAGCCTTCGTGCAAGTGCAACCGGCGAACTTGTGTTTGACAACGTGAAGGTCCCTAAAGAAAACCTTCTTCCAAATAAGTCTGGACTAGGTGCTCCTTTGGGCTGCTTGGACAGTGCTCGTTTCGGTATTGCTTGGGGTGCAATTGGCGCCGCAATGGATTGCTACGATACAGCGCTTCGTTACTCAAAAGAACGCATTCAATTCGGCAAGCCGATTGCTGGGTTCCAACTCCAACAGAAGAAATTGGCCGAAATGATTACCGAAATTACCAAGGCGCAATTGCTCGCATGGCGACTCGGTGTTCTCAAGAACGAAGGTCGCGCCACAAGTGCACAGATTTCTATGGCTAAGCGTAACAACGTTGAAATGGCCATCAAAATCGCTCGTGAAGCGCGTCAGATTCTTGGAGGAATGGGTATCTCTGGCGATTACAGCATTATGCGCCACATGATGAACCTAGAATCAGTAATCACGTACGAAGGAACACACGATATTCACTTGCTTATCACAGGTTTGGATATCACTGGCGAAAACGCGTTCAAGTGATACTACACATAGCACAAAAGAAGAACCCCGCAATTTGCGGGGTTTTTTATTTGGTGCCGTCGAAGCTAATCTGACGAGTTAGCAATTCCCAAAACATGATAAAATCACTCGCCAAGGAGTATCCTGGGTATTTGAAGGTAGCGGGTTTGTTCTTCTCGAAGAAAAAGTGACCTACCCATGCAAAGCCGTACCCTATGAAAGGGACTGCGGCAAAGAACCACCAATTCATTGTGCTCAGAAAAAGCAAGAATGAAATAAGTAAAAGGCCGGTTCCTGTAAAATGTAAGATTCTGGTTGTCTTCTTGAGATGTTCCGTCAGATAAAAGGGATAGAATTCCCGCAAAGTATTGTACTTCTGATCTGTCATGTTTGATTGGTTTGAGCAGGCAGAATTTACAAATTTCTCTGCACTCTATGCTTCCGGAAGCTCGGATATGAGTCTGATATAGAACTTAATGGCATTGTCTATTGCTTCAACTCCAACCCTTTCATTCAATCCGTGAAGTCGAGATAAATCGTCACTTTCATACATAAATGGATAGAAGCGGTAAACCTTGTCGCTCACGGAATACATCTGCCTTCCATCCGTTGCGCCAAGAACTAGATAGGGTGCCACAATCAGGTTTTCATCAGCAAAAGTGGTCCTTGCCGTAGCACCTATATATTCAAATGCCTCGGAGTCATATGCGGAAACGGGAGACGGATCTATACCCAAGTCATCATGAATGGAAATAGTTACGGGCAAACCCACGAGCGCATCCTTGTAATGTTGTAGCACGCTTTCTGCAGATTCGCCCGGCATGATGCGCGAGTTGCAAGTGAGAATGGCTTTTCCAGGAATTACGTTGTCTTTAATACCCGCCCTGGTTATTGTAGGCGACCAAGTCGTGCGAACTAACGCCGCGCCGCTTGGCGATTTCATGTAGGTGCTGAGGATCACGCTCTTCAGCAACCATTGGTTGTTAGCAGCCATTTTCATGGTGAATCCGGAATGCGGAGAAACGTATTTTAGGAAGCCTTCCATCGGACCTTCGAGTGTGGGTTCGAATGGAGATGCACTTAACCTATCAATCGCATCCGCAAGAACTAGAATAGCATTCGTGTCTTTCGGCATGCTGCTGTGGCCGCCTTCGTAATTCGCTTCAATATCAATACTGATATAGCCTTTTTCAGCCGTTCCTATTAGACCAACTGGGCTTTCAACCCCTGGGATGATTCCACTGGAAATTATGCCTCCTTCATCAAGCACCCAATCAAAACGAAGTCCTTTTTCTTCAAGCCATGCGGCCGCAAGCTCTGCGCCATTCGCTCCTCCAATTTCTTCATCTTGACCAAATACAAACCAAATGTCTCGAGCCGGCTGAAAGTCAGAGCGGATAAGTGCTTCGCACGCTTCCAGAATAGTGACTAGAGAGCCCTTGTCATCCAAGGTGCCACGTCCATATACGTAGTTGTCCACGATTTGTCCACTCCAAGGGTCGGCCTTCCATTCACTTGTCCCGCTTTGGTCCACCGGAACTACGTCTTGATGAGCCATTAGTAAGATGGGATTCTCACTAGTCACCCCATGCCAGTGGAGAATGTAGGTATGCGTACCCACGGTGTCTACCTCCATGGTGTGAAATATACCGGGATAGCTTTCGCGCATCCAGGCACCGAAACCGTTGAAGGCTTCCAAATCCATCATGGCCGGGTGGTGACTGATCGTTTTGAATTGAATAGCCTCGCCAAGTCTGTTTGCAGCGCTATCTAGCGGTTGGACTCTCAGTTCGGTCGTTCTGACAGCGGGTTGATAATCCTCGGCCATCGATGTCCTAAAAAGAATAATCGCCACCAAAATGATGACGATTATTAATATGCTATAGAGAAGTTTCTTCATGGAGATTCAGTCTTCCGCAAACGATTCTTGATGCGCTTGTATCCCGTAATCAACTTATTGTTATCCGGAGACCATAAGCACATTGGGCCTTCTACGTCGGCGTGACGCATACCCAAACGTTCAAGTAGAGATGTAGCTTTCGTTTGCATGGGACATTGAAGTTAGACAATGCCCGTGAACTTTCCTATACTCCGACTTCAGATTTTTAGAAATAAATCCTCCATTGGAACATCGGAAGCATGCCGATGGAGTATATACTTACTTCTTCCTCGGCTGCCGGATCCCAAAGTACATTTTGCACGTTTTGACGATTCGAGACATTCTGAACATCTAGCGCCCACTCTTGCGTAGTTCGCTTACCTTGAAGTCGGTACGCAATGCGCACATCCGCTCGGAAATACATTGGAAGCTGAAGCCCATACACGTTGTCCTCATCATAAACAGTCTGTCCCGCTGCTCTACTTGCGTCTACATCAATCGGAGTATATCGTTGACCACCCGCCACGTTCATGGATGCATCAACCGTTATGCTATGGCGCTTTGAGGCATTTGGGTCTTTCGTGATGACGAACTCTTTCCCACCTGCGATGTTGGCTACATAATCACTCGCAAAAGCTCCTTTTCGCCAAACTCCATCGCTTCCTTTGTACTCGCTATTGAATATGCTAACACTTGTAAAGAGGTAGAATCCGCGAACCATATACTGTTCAAGCGAAAGTTCAATCCCATAGTTTCTACCCTCTCCCTTGTTGTTCAAAGCGTCATTAGGCACACCACCAAATGTGCCGCCGTTTAAGAGTGAAAAAGCGCTGGGGGACTCTTGCGTGATAGCATCGTAGAGTCTCTGAAAGTAGACCTCAGTTTTAAAACGAAGCGTGGGTGAGAAGGTATACTTATGGGCGAGTACAAAATGATGACTTTTCTGAAAGTCGAGATCTCGATTCGGCTGATAGCTTCCACCCAGGTCATCTGCCACATTTCTATAATATAGATTCACAGGGGCCATTTGGGAGTGAAGGCCATAAGCCGCACTTACAGCATTTGCATCATCAATAGCATATTCTGCACCCACCCTCGGCTCCAGCATAGCTGAGCCATTTAAGCTGAGGATTTGAGCATGAAGGCCAGAGTTCACGGTCCAACGTGTTGCTGGACGATATTGCCATTCAACATAAGGCTGGTGAAGGCTGGTGAAATTCGCGATGTCAGTTGGGTTCACGTATCCATCACCAAAGGAGTATACGGAATCAAGCATGTCGAACTCGTGAATGTCGTTCCGAATACCAATCTGTAAGTCGTGCTTTGAATTGATGTGGTATTGCCAGTGCAAGTTTGCCGAGTACGTAGTGTTTCGGAAGTCCATTCCATAAAAAGCGTGTGCATCACCTTGGGTGTCGAGAGTGTCTAAGTAATCGTTGTCCCAAAGCGTTCCCGTACCCAGTGTAAGTTTCAGCATCGAATTCTCGCTGGTGTTATGAAAAATGTTGATTCCCATAACCGCTTGTTGACTCCTAGAGTAGGTGTTGGTTCCGGTTGCACCGTACAGGTCCTCGTCGTCTTCGGGGTCTCTCACGAAGTCAATTTTCGATTTACCCCACAATCCAAAGGCGCTGATACTCGTCTTTTCGGAAAGGCGCTGTGTAACCTTAAAGGTTAGGTCTTGATATTCCGGAACGGCAGTTCCTGTTCCGAATTCGAGGCCCATGGCAGCCATAATACCTAGAACACTGTAGCGGTAGTTCACTAGGTAAGAACCGTTACCCAAGGGGCCTTCAGCGCCTGCTTCGAATCCGTTGAATCCAACCTGACCAATGAATTCATGCCGTTCGTTGTTTCCACTTCTCATTTGAAGGTCGAACACGCCAGAAAGTGCATTGCCGTATGATGCCGGAAAAGCGCCAGTAAGGAAGTCGGAATTTTGAAGGACGTTATTGTTGAGCATGCTTACCGGTCCGCCGGTTTGACCGCTTTTGCCGTAGTGATTTGGATTGGGGATGTCGAGATCTTCAAGTCGCCATAGAAGTCCGTTGGGACTGTTTCCACGAATCACGATGTCGTTCACCGCGTCATTAGAATTCTGTACTCCTGGAAGTTTGGCGGCCATTCGAGCCACGTCGTTTCTTCCACCCGCGAAGCGTTGTGTTTCCTCGATTGAGAAGGTTCGAGCGCTAAGGGTTACCATTTCGTTCTTTGGACGCATAGCCGTGCTGGCGGTCACTTCAACTTCGCCAAGCGTCTGAGTGCCTTCCTTCATTTTGATTTCCAGGACAGTTTCTCTTGTGGCATTGTGGTCGATGTCGGCGATTTTCACGGATTGATATCCGAAGTTCTCAGCAAGCAACTCTATTCTTCCGGCGGGGACATTGTCTAGTTTGAACTTGCCGTCCAAATCTGAAACTGCCTCAAAGACGAGTTCCGATTGGTGTGTGATTGTGATTTTTACTCCAGGGATAGGAGTGGAGGTGAAGTTTTCGGTGATTACTCCTCGGACAGTCTGATTTAGGTCTTGTCCGCTGGCGATGAAGGTAGCCGCAAGAGCAATGAGGGTTAATAGTCGTTTCATGGTCTGTGCTTTGTGTTTTGGTCAAAGTTGAGGTTTGGGAACTTGTTGATAAACCAAAAGCGCATGAATAACCGTCAAGATGGAGTGAATGCTCCGCAGCAGGGTTTGAGTCGTCAACCCATTTTCAATTACCGAGCCACTCTTTAAATGCTCGGCTCTTATCGGCACTAATTATGGCTTCCTTTTTTGATGCCGGAACGAGGTCTACAAGTAATCGACTCTGACCATAAGGATGAACCTTGCTCACGCTGTCGATATGGGTGATTATCGCACGGTTGAGTCGAAAAAAGATTTTGGGGTTGAGCTTCTCTTCAAGCTGACTAAGATTGTAGTCGATGAGGTACTCCTTGCCTTGTTTGTCGATAATGAAGGTAAACTTCCCGTCTCCCAAGAAATGGGCGATTTCGTCTTGTTTGATGAGCGTAAAGTGTTGCCCCTCTGGAACGAGGAACCTCTCTTGATAAGCGGTTTCTCCCGATTGCAATTTTTTGAGGATTCCGAAGAGTTCTCGGGCTTCGTTCGCTCCACTTCTAAAACGCTCAAGTTTGTTGAATGCGCGTTGCAAATTCTCCTCGGAAATTGGTTTGAGAAGGTAATCGACGCTCATTAAATCGAATGCCTTTAGTGCGTACTGGTCGAATGCGGTGGTGAATATAACCGGACAGTTGACCTGTGCGGAATCGAACAATTCGAAGCTCAATCCATCACTCAGATGGATGTCCGCCAACAGCAGATCGGGTTGCCCCTTTTGGAATTTTTCGATGGCCTCCGAAACGCTCTCAATAGGGTCGGCAACTACCGCTTCTGGAAGTAGTTTTTGTGTGAGGAGTGCGAGCTTTTTACCGGCGAGCTCTTCGTCTTCGAGTATCCAAACATTCATGATTCGGTAGGGTTTGATGTCGATGGTTCGTTGCGCAGGCTTTCCGCGGTTAACAAAGGCATGCAAACGCGAAATGTGCTTCCGTTATCGATGCTCATAACGGGTGCTCCAAGGAGTCGAAGTCTTTTGTTCAGGTTTGATAGACCTGTACCCGTACTTGCCGGGGCATGTGCTTTTGGCTGATTAGGGTTGCTAATGCAGAGGTGATGCAACTCGGAAGTGATTCTGATTTTTAGCGGTTCGGCCCTCGACATCCGGTTGTGCTTGATGGCATTTTCAAGTAATTCTTGAATAGCCATGGGGAGGATATACTTCTCGCGATCGGCTTCGTCAATATCAATTTGAACATCTAATGCGGTGGAGAATCGCTCTTTTTGAAGTAGGAGGTAGGCATCGACGAAGCGTAGTTCCTCTTCTAGAGTGACAATGTGCACATCTTTCTTTTCGAGGATGCGTCGGTAGAGAAGCGAAAATTCATCAATAAACCGGATTGCTCTTGGAATGTCCTTTTCGATTTCGAGCATGGCCGAAAGCGTGTTCAAGCTGTTGAAAAGGAAATGCGGTTGTACTTGTGCCTTCAGTTGGTCGAGCTGGGCTTGAAGCTGCTGCTTTTCCATGCGCTGAACGCGCGTCAAACTATCTCTCCAAAGCTTGAAGAAATAGGCCCCTTCCATTATGAGGAGAACGAAGAAGGTAATGGCGAGTCCGAATACGATGTTGTTGACGTAATGAGCGCGAACGTTGCGCACTCCGCCCACAAATTCCAAGCTCAAGAAAATTACAAAGGCCTGCCAGGCGCCACTTAAGATGATGGATAATATCGATTCAAGAATGATTCGTTTGGCAGCTCCATTTTGCCAGGGATGATGAATTTGAAGCCATCGGACAATCAACGAATTAATGACGTAAAGCCCGATGGTGACAATGGTTGAGTAGGCAATGGTGTAGAGGCCCGACGACAATTCTCTGGATGTTGATCCAGTAGACAGAAACTCCACAGAAGTGAAAAACACAACTGGGAAGAGGCTGATAAAGATGATGTAGTAGTAATCTTTTCGTCTGAGAAATGCCATGGTGCGAATGTAGGTCGGCCTGTAGGTTGTTCTAATACCGAATGTAGTGAATGCCCAAAAAAACGGAGTGAGTGATTCTGTATGGTTCGTACATTTGTGTAAAATTTTAGAAGATGTACCAAGGACTACTTCATACACACTGGCTTTTGGCCGTATTGGTTTTGATCGTATTGCTCCTAACTGTGGTAAACATGGTTATGGGAGTTGCAGGCAAGCGTGAGTTTGGCAAAGGATCACAAAAGCTTTCTCTATTTAGTTTGATTTTCTCCCATCTACAGCTTGTAGTTGGTCTCGTTTTGTATTTCGTTTCACCGTTTGGCTTTAAGGCTTTTGAAGCAGGGAATGTGATGTCGGATTCATTCACGCGCTTCTACGCGGTGGAGCACATTGCAGTTAATATTATTGCCATCATCCTAATCACTATTGGTAGATCGGGATTGAAGCGCAAGGATACGGATGCGGCGAAATACCGTCACGGTATGATATTCTTCGGACTTGGATTCTTGCTGTTGCTCAGCAGAGTGCCTTGGGATCGTCTATTTGAACTCCCAGGTGCATGATAGAGATCAAGCCAAGAACTTCCGAGCGCGAACGGGCCGTCCTGATTGGAATCGTCAACAGGTGGCAAGATGAAGAAAAGAGTGCGGAATATCTGGATGAACTCGAATTCTTAGCGGATACCGCAGGAGCAGATTCAATCAAGCGTTTTACTCAAAAGTTGGATACTCCTCATCCTAAGACCTTCTTGGGCACGGGTAAAATGGAGGAGATTCAAAGCTATATCAAGAGTGAAGATATTGATGTAGCCATTTTTGATGATGAGCTTACACCTTCTCAACTGAAGAGCATCGAGCAGATGTTTAAATGCAAGGTGCTCGACAGAACGAACTTGATTCTCGATATTTTCGCGGCTAGAGCCGAAACGAGCTACGCCCGTACCCAGGTTGAACTTGCACAGTACGAATACCTCCTACCTCGGTTGACCCGAATGTGGACTCACTTGGAGCGACAAAAAGGGGGTATTGGTATGCGTGGTCCGGGTGAAACCCAGATTGAAACCGACCGTCGGATTATCCAACAAAAAATCAGCTTGCTGAAGAAGAAGTTGGAGAAAATCGACAAGCAAATGGCTACTCAACGCGGAAATCGCGGTAGCTTGGTTCGTGTGGCACTTGTTGGATATACCAACGTTGGTAAAAGCACCCTGATGAACCGTATGGCCAAGAGTGAAGTCTTGGCTGAGAACAAACTCTTCGCGACGCTCGATACGACTGTTCGTAAAGTGGTCATCGGCAATTTGCCATTCTTGTTATCTGATACAGTGGGGTTCATCCGGAAGCTTCCAACTCAGCTTGTTGAAAGTTTTAAGAGTACGCTAGATGAGGTTCGCGAAGCAGATGTGTTGCTGCATGTGGTAGACATTTCGCACAGTAATTTCATGGAGCACATCGAATCGGTGAACAAGACTATCGGCGAAATTGACGGTCAGGAGAAGCCGACGATTATGGTCTTCAACAAGATTGACTTGTATAAGCATGAAGAGCCGGAAGTCATTGATCCTGAGGAAGATTTAGAGGAGCGCTACTTTACTATTGACGATTGGAAGCGTACATGGATGGCGAAGATGGACGGAAATGCCGTTTTCATTTCAGCTGAGAAAAAGCAGAACATGGATGCCCTGCGAGAATCTATTTATCGCATTGTTTCAGGAATTCATGCCGAAAGATTCCCATTCGAGAACTTCCTCTACTAAGAAGGCGTTGTAGAAGACACCTTCGTACCTTTGCACATTACATCCATCCCTACTATGGCTAAGAAGAATCAGATTCGCAAGCAAGATATATTGGACTATCACGAGGGAGCCAGACCTGGAAAGATCGAGGTCATTCCATCGAAACCGTCCAACTCGCAGAGAGACCTCAGTATTGCCTATTCACCTGGTGTTGCTGAGCCTTGCAAGGAAATTGAAAAAGATCCTGAAACGGCCTATCAGTATACGGCTAAAGGAAACTTGGTTGCCGTTATTTCAAACGGAACCGCCGTGCTTGGATTAGGTGATATAGGTCCGCTTGCCAGTAAGCCTGTGATGGAGGGTAAAGGTGTGCTATTCAAGATTTTTGCGGATATCGACACGTTCGATTTAGAGCTCGATGCAAAGGATCCGGAGACCTTTATCCAAACGGTAAAAGCGCTCGGACCCACTTTTGGCGGCATCAACCTCGAAGATATTAAGGCACCTGATTGTTTTGAAATTGAGCAGCGCCTGAAAGAGGAGCTCGATATCCCAGTGATGCACGACGACCAGCACGGTACGGCAATCATTTCAGGTGCGGCCTTGCTGAACGCATTATCACTAGTTGAAAAGGATATAGCTAAGGTTCGCGTTGTTTTCAATGGGGCCGGTGCGAGCGCGGTTAGCTGTGCTTCACTCTATCTTTCATTAGGTGTCAAGAAAGAAAACCTCTTGATGCTCGATAGCAAAGGGGTTATTACGACCGATAGAGAGAATCTGACTCCCGAGAAACAAAAGTTCGCTGCGGATACCAAGCTGAATACGCTTGAAGAAGCGGTAAAGGATGCAGATGTTTTCGTTGGCTTGTCGCGTGGCGGCGTTCTTTCCAAGGCCATGGTTAAATCAATGGCTAAGGACCCAATTGTGTTCGCATTGGCGAATCCAGACCCTGAAATCACATACGAAGATGCGATTGCGGCTCGTAAGGATATTATCATGGCTACAGGCCGAAGCGATAATCCGAATCAGGTAAATAATGTGCTTGGATTCCCATTCATTTTCCGTGGTGCGCTTGATGTAAGGGCGACCAAGATCAATGAAGAGATGAAGCTGGCAGCAACTTACGCCATTGCGAATTTGGCCAAAGAAACCGTTCCGGAAATTGTGAACCTCGCGTACGGTATGCGAAACATGTCTTTCGGCAGAGAGTATATCATTCCAAAGCCTTTTGACCCGCGATTGATTCATACTGTAGCGATGGCCGTTGCCAAAGCTGCTATGGAGTCTGGTGTTGCCAAAAAGGAAATCACCAACTGGGACCGCTACAAAGAAGAGTTGATTACTCGTTTGGGAAGGGATGATAAGTTCATTCGCCTAGCGATGGAAAAAGCACGTGCAAATCCTCAGCGTGTAGTGTTCAGCGAGGCGGATAATTTCAAAATGCTAAAAGCAGCTCAGATCGCCTACGAAGAAGGAATTGCTATTCCGATTTTGTTGGGTGATGAAAAGCGCATCAAGCAGATTGACAAGCAGTACGATCTTGGTATAGCTGAGAATATGGAGATTGTCGATCCGCGAACCATGCCCGAAAAAGGCGAGGTTTATGCGAAACAGTTTTACGATGATCGAAAACGTAAAGGTGTGACGGAGTACGAGGCACGTCGCCTCATGAAGAACCGCGATTATTATGGTCCAATGATGGTGAAGCACGGCGATGCCGACGCCTTCATTACAGGCCTAACTATAAAGTATCCACGGGCTGTCAGACCCCTACTTGAAATCTTTGGTCAGCATGGACAAAACCGCGTTGCTGGCATGTACATCATGCTTACGAAACGCGGACCGTTGTTCTTTGCGGATACGACGATAAACGAGGAGCCTGACGTAGACGGAATTGTGGATATCGTATTGAGTGTTGCTGAAACGGTCAAGCGAATTAACCTGAAGCCGAAGGTGGCATTGTTGAGCTATTCAAACTTTGGTAGCCACCATGGGAAGGTTCCGTCCAAGATGAACCAGGCCGTTGAAAAGCTGAAGCAGACACATCCAGATCTTATTGTAGACGGAGAAATGCAAGCCAACTTTGCGGTGAATAACAAACTTCTAGAGGAGGTTTTCCCATTCTCTGATCTTGTGAATCACAAGCCAAATATTTTCATCTTCCCGGATTTGGCGAGTGGAAACATTTCTTACAAACTGCTCCAGTCTCTTGGTGCTGCTGAGGCAATTGGTCCGATTCTCATCGGGCTAGACAAGGCTGCCCACGTGTTGCAAATGGGTGCAAGTGTTCGCGAGATTGTGAACATTGTAGCTATGGCGGTGGTAGACGCCCAAACGAGAAAAGAATAAGGGGAATCAGTCGAAGACCTTGCCTACACGAACGAGCTGAGCTTCGTCTAGAATGGTAATGTTTCGGCCTTTCACTTCGATGAGGCCGTCACCCTTGAATTCGGAAATGAGTCGGATTACGGATTCGGTGGCTGTGCCGACCATGTTCGCAATCTCTTCGCGAGTAAGGGTGATGTCGATTGCACCAGTTTCTTCATTCAAGCCGAACTGAGCTTTGAGCATGAGAAGGACCTCGGCCAATCTCTCTCGAACGGATTTTTGGGCGATGTCGGTGATCAATTTACCTGCCTCGCCAAGTTCATGACAAGCCATGCGAAGGATGTTCAAAGAGAACTTGGGGTTTTTCTCGAGGAAGGAGAACAGCACTTGCTTTGGAATGTAGCATGCGTGCACATCTTCGAGAGCTTCAACGGTAGCTGAAAGGGGTTCTTCACTGAGGAGTGAGCGGTATCCGATAAGGTCACCATTCACTGCAAAGCGAATGATTTGATCCTTGCCGTTTTGTCCAAGACGATGCAGTTTTGCTTTCCCAGAATGAATACAGAAAACGCCGTTTGGTCGACTCCCTTCGCTCATCATGATTTGGCCCTTCTTGAAGGAAGTGCAAGCCTTGACGTTGTTGAGTTCATCGACTTCTTCTGAAGTCAAGTCCTTGAAAAGTGAGAGGTGCCTTTTACCGCAATTCGCACAGTCAAAGGGTACTGGGTTGTGTGTGGTCTTACTTGACATACAACTCAAAGATAGAATTGTTCCAAATCATATTCAAGTTATTTTTTAGGTGAATGTGACGTTTGTCATGGTTTCTGGAAATCTCATCCATGACCTTTGGTATACAATCGGACACACACATGTCGGAATCATTAAAATGCGATCACTGCGGGGACCCGTGTACATCGGAGATCACTTTAGACGATAAGGTGTTCTGCTGTCACGGTTGCAAATCCGTTTATACCATATTGTGGGCGAACGGGATGGAATCCTTTTATGCGAAGAAGGATAGGAGCGGTAATCCCGTAGCCGACGCTGCCGATTTTAGTATTCTTGAGAATGACGAAATACGGTCGGAGGTCATGGACTTCTCCGATGGTAATATAGGTGTGGTTCGACTTTTCCTTCCGGCCATACATTGCAGTGCTTGCCTGTGGTTACTGGAGCGGTTGCACAAGTTAAACGATGCGGTTATAAGCGTGCGCGTGGAGTTTTCTAAGCGAACGGCGCACATTCGTTTCAAGGAAAGTGAATTGACTTTGAAGGAGCTCGCTGAACTACTTCAGCAAATCGGGTATCCCCCTCACATTCGCTTGGCTGACGCAGAGGGTGAAGGCGAGAAAGTAGCCAAGGATAAGCGACTTATTTACCAATTTGGTATTGCGGCTTTTGCATTCGGCAATATCATGCTGATGGCCTTGCCTGAGTATTTTTATCCGGAAGATGATTCCCTAGCACAGTATTCAACCTTTTTCAGGTGGCTCAGCTGGGCGCTAACCCTTCCAGTTATCACTTATTCTGCTCGGGATTACTTTACCAATGCCTATCGTGGGATTCGTATTCGTCGAGTTAATATCGATCAACCAATCGCCATCGGAATTCTTGCACTCTTCCTTCAAAGTACTTGGGAAATAACGTCAGGTTTGGGGAGTGGATATCTTGACTCGCTTGCAGGCTTGATGTTCTTCTTGCTCCTTGGTAAACTATTCCAACGTAAGACCTATGAGTCACTTTCTTTTGAACGCGATTATAAGAGTTACTTCCCTTTAGGTATTACGGTGGTCAATAAGGATGACTCACATAGCATCAAGCCTGTTCAAAAGCTAGAAAAGGGAGAGTTGATCTACATTAGAAATGAAGAGATTATTCCTGTTGACGGAAAGATTCTTCGTGGAAATGCAGTCATCGACAATGCGTTTGTGACCGGTGAATCGACCCCCGAAAAGAAGAATATTGGCGACCGTGTTTTTGCGGGAGGGAAGCAGTGCGGCGGAGCTATTGAGATATTAGTTGAAAGACCGATGGATCAGAGTTACCTCACACAGCTTTGGAATGATCAGAACTTTGACGGAAACAAGGCGGATAAGTTTCAGACTCTCACCGACAGGGTATCGAAGTACTTCGTTGTGGTGATTCTCACTCTGGCTCTAGGTGCCTTTGCCTTCTGGGCTTTGAATGAGAGCTGGGTTGTGGGCATAAAAGTATTCACTGCCGTCCTCATCGTTGCCTGCCCTTGTGCGTTGGCATTGTCTGCTCCATTTGCGAACGGCCATGCTCTTCGCTTGATGGGGCGCAAAGGACTTTACCTGAAGCGGGCTGAAGTTGTAGAAGCGTTAGCGGACATCAATAAGATTGTGTGGGATAAAACGGGTACGCTCACCAGTGTGGCAAAGAGCAAAGTCAAGTGGTTAGGCGAATCGCTAAATGAGGATGATAGAGCCGCTTTATCTGCGTTAATGCATTCATCAAAACATCCTTTGAGTTTGAGGATATCGGCTTTTCTCGGCAACGGGACGAAACGAGTGTCCTATTTCGAGGAGGTTGTAGGGAAGGGCGTCATCGGAACGGTTGACGGTGTTGATTATCGCTTGGGCTCTTCTTCCTGGCTCGGAGCTGATGCTACTCCTGAAGCGAATGCGAGTCAAGTTTGGGTAAAACGGAACGGTACGCTGATAGGTCATTTCCATATTCTTCATGCCTTTAGGTCGGAAACCAAAGCCGTGATAAACCAGATGAAGAATTGGGCTGGTCAGACTGTGGTAACAGGGGACGATAATGGCGAAGAAATGGCTTTGCGAAGCCTTTTCGGCGCAGGAGTAGAGTTGAAATTCAGACAAAAACCGCACGATAAGCTCAATGTAATTGCAGATATGCAAAGTGAGGGGAATCAGGTTGTTATGATCGGCGATGGGTTGAATGATGCTGGGGCTTTGAACCAGGCAGAAGTTGGCATAAGTGTAGCCGAAGATATTAACAACTTCACCCCAGCAAGCGATGCAATTTTGCATGCCAAGTCGTTCGGTCGTTTGCCAGAGTTCTTTAAACTCTCCAAATACACGCGTAGAATTGTCTACTGGAGTTTTGGCTTGTCATTCGCCTACAATATTGCAGGTCTTTCATTCGCCTTAATGGGATTATTGAGTCCACTATTGTCTGCTATTCTTATGCCACTGAGTTCGATAACTGTGGTGACATTTGTGTCACTGATGGTGAATCGATTTAGGTTTTCAGAATTGGAGGTTGTTGAAGGGGAAGATGCATTTTCGTGGGATGAAAATGGGTCTGCGTTTGGGGAGAATCAACCGGGGGCCGCCACTCCTCCTCCCCAGAGATCAAGATACGAGGGATCCACGACCTAAGTCGTATGATAAACGGATACAAACGTTTACTTGCGCTTCGTGCTTCAGCTGCTCACCGCCATATCAACATCTCACAGTGCACAAACCTCTCCATCACGTGTCAATCACAATGTTTAGTCCCAAATACAAGTGATTCGTGATGGTCAGGAATTCGGTATTGTTTCCACGTTGGTGCCTATGTGAAGGTGATTGGAATAGTTGATCACTTCATAGTACCACAATTCATTCTTTAGATGGACATTGATGCCGCTTTCGATGAGGTTCAATCTGTTGTTTAGGTAGAGACCTACTAATGTGTTGGCGCGAGTATCCTCATAGTCGTATTCAACCGTGACAATAGGTTCGCCAACATTTTCATGTATTGAATTTTGAATGTATCTACCCCCGAGGTTTCCGCTCAGCACTAGTCCGGCTGTCGGATAAACATTGATACCCTTGTACTCGACGACCTTGAACTGTGCAAGAAGTCTAATCTCATCCATTCTGCCGGCCATGGTTGTGTCAGACCGACTTCTGTTGGTGTAGCCGATATCTGAGATGTGGAGGTTGAAGAGGTCTTTATGCCACAGTTTAAAGTCAAAACCAAAAGAGAGGTAGTTATCGCGATTTGGAGCGAATGAACCATTGAAGGAATCATTGAGCGTGGCTACACTCGCGACTGTTGCCGATTTGTCTATAACTTCAGATGACGTTCTTTGGCCGTAGATTGCGAGTGCGACGAAAAACAGGGAAACTGTAAAAGAGACTTTCATTGCTGTTCTTCTAGTTCATCAAGAAATTGATCGATGCTGCTCAAGTATACATCTGGATTATCCAACCATCCGTAGTGTCCAGATTCTGGAACTATGACTAATCTTGAATCGGGTAGGATTTCGTGTTGTAGCTCTGCAATGGATATGTCAATCATGTCATATTCCCCTTGTATGATTAATACAGGCTGTTGGAATGTTAGCATTTCTTCCTTGACATCGAATTCGATTCTCTCAAGATCGGCCCAAATAAGTCGATTGACATCTAAGTTGGCTTCCGCAAGTCTTTCACCTATTATTGGAGCGAATTCGTCATTGTACACGTAGGCACAACCTAGGTACATGCGATATTTTTCAGCGTAACGATCGTCATTGCTGGTCATTCGCTCTCGAAACCAGGTGAGGGAATCCCGCTGGTCTGAGGTCAGACGTTCATTTACAAGAATTTTATCTCGCACCTCTAGGTCCATTCCGCCAGAGCTAGATTGAATCATAGCGGTAATTCGCTCTGGATACTTAACTGCGTAGTGATAGCTCAAGACCCCACCGAAAGATTGTCCCATCAAAATCCACTTCTCGTAACCGAGATGTTTACGTATGGCTTCGATGTCTTCAACCATGGCCTCCATGGTGAGGTCGCTTGAATCGAGATCTTCTGATACGGATAATCCAGTTCCGCGCTGATCGTATAGAATGACGGTGTGGTTTTTCGCAAGGATGGAACCGATGTGATCAAAACCGTTGCAATTCATTCCTGGTCCGCCGTTGATCAGTAGGATAGGACTGCCTTCGCCAGCGATTCTGATATGATGTTTGAAACCGTCGTGCTCAACCATCTGTGAGGTGAAAGACTGCGCGGAGACAGTGAACTGGAAAATGAAGGCGAGTGAAAGGAGTGCGATTCTCATATTACCAAGGTAGTGAGAAACGAAAAAAGGCCGACGAACGTCGACCTTTTCACACTGAAATTCTATAAGGTTACGATTGAAGTTGCTTTCTAACTTCGTTCGCAATTTCCTTTCCTTCTGCTTTGCCAGCGAGTTGGCTTGAGGCTGCTCCCATCACCTTTCCCATGTCACCCATCCCTTGGGCACCAGAGTCGGCAATGATCTTGGCAACTGCGGCCGAAAGTTCTTCGGCTGACATCATCTCTGGAAGATATTCGCCAATAATTACAGATTGACTTTCTTCAGTTTCGGCAAGGTCAGCACGATTTTGCTCACGGTAGATTGCGGCGGCATCATCGCGTTGTTTCTTCAACTTTTGAAGAAGTTTCATGCCTTGGTTGTCATCAAACTCTCCGCCTGAACCAACTTCGGTTTTTGCGTTGAGAATGGCTGCGCGAATGGAGCGAAGTGCCTCCAATTTCTCACGGTCTTTAGCCTTCATGGCCGTTTTCATGTCGGCTGTGATTCTTTCTTCTAGTGTCATGTTGCAAAGATACGAGCTAATTCTGTGAAAAGTCTGGTGATGTGTCGATTGCCTAAATCTCCACAATCACCAGACTAAAAGTACATGCTGGTTTAACACAAAACTTACCTACTTGGGAATTCTAACACAAAGTGCATCCTTCCCATTTTGCATGTACATGACCCCTCGTTCGGGGTCAAGAACTATGTCTCCCTGAATGTACCCAAGCTTGTCACATACTTCTTTGTCCACGATTCTTTGGCCTGTTTCCAAATCGACAATTGCGAGACCGGCGTTAGAGCAGTAAATCCGGTTTTGGTAAACTACAAACCGACTGTTCAGGTTGTGATAATAGCCGTCTTCTGTAGTCCAAAGCAGCGTCCCATCCTCGGCATCCAAACAAGCGAAGTAAGGTGAAGTCCCTTTGAGGACTATTTTACCAGAGCTTACATGGAAATCTCCGTGTCTTAGATCTGAAGGAAAGCCCATCCAATCTGGTAATGGAGTCTTCCACTTTACACTTCCGTCTTCCATACTCAAAGCCACAAAGTTGGAGTCGATCATTCCGTAAACTTGAGGTCCGTGTACTTGAAGCGGGACAAATCCGCAGAATGTTTCAAGCCTTTCACTTTCCCATTGTAGCGAGTCAGCCGTCAAGTTGTAAGCGAAGATGGTCGTCTCACCATTAGCGTTGCTCGATAAATACTCGCTTCTTCTTTTGGCGACAAGAACCTCATCCCCTGAGGAGAGCTCACCGAAGTCAAATGCGACGAATGACGGATGTAGACGCGTGGTAGAGCAATACGTGTAAACGGTATCCCAATCTGCACTTGCTGCTGGAGTTCTGAGGATGACAGCACAGTACTTGCCGTTGGGGTTTGTATAGTTCATGGTTCGATACAGGTAGCCGTCATGCGTGTATAAAACCGCATATCCATCGTCAAACATGCTTCCCCATTGGGTAGAGGCATCGCGCATGTCAATGCAATCGACTGCAAATAGTCCTCCTAGGAATAGATAGTCTCCTATGACGGCCCGATCCTCCTCCGTGTAGTAGTCCCAATGGTACACGTAATCCGACCACATGGTGTCAATTTCTCCCGTGGCCGTATCAAGCCAAATCACCGGAGCAGTCAATCCCCTAAAGTTGTATTCGGAATTGACAATGAGATGATCTTCGAATAAAACCGGGCTCATGCTCAGAGAGTTGAATCCTGGGCCATCTGGGACGATTCGGGTCGACCACAGGATTTCTAGTTCATTGTTTGGCTCGGGTGTAGCTACTTCCGGACGGTCACATGCGATAATCTGGCTAACGCAAAAAAGAATCAATACCAGCTTCTTCATTTTCTTTTGAGTTTGAATTTGTGGCCATGCTTTCCATCGAAGAGGTTGTTGAGTATTCTCATCGTTTCTTTGGAGTTGCGAGCCTGCATGTGATTGGTGTTCTGCATCGTCAACCTTGTCGCACCTGGGTAATCATGTTGAGAGGATAGGGTTACAACCCCATCACTCGGAACTTCGGTTGTATGCCATTTGTAGTTGGGTATGGCGTTACATGGCAGAATGGAGTTGCCTCGGCAGTCATTGATAGTATTCACATGGAATGGTTGTGGAGAGTCTAGACAGATACACCAATATCCATCCACGTAAGCGGAGTCTTCCCTAGCGCCAATGAAGCGTTTCCACCAGATGTTAGATCCTTCGAGCCATTGACGAGCTTCTCTGTAGATGGTCTCTTTCTCTCGTGCGTTCCAATAGATGTATCGGTAGATTCCCTTCGACCTCGTGTTCCAAAACCTCTCTTTAAAGCGATACAACGAAACGAGGTTTGTAATGGTCCGCGGAAGTTCGTCGTCATTGTCCAACCCAAACGGATCGTTGAAAAGGATGTGTCCGCTCAAGGAGGTGTCCTTTGTAAATGTCATGGAATGGAGCATCCGCCAGAGTACCGGGTCTTCCTCAATTCCCGCAATCGCCACCTTTTTTATGGTGTCAATTACAGCGGCTTGATTTAGGATTTCAAGATTCGGAGCGCCTACTGCATAATCCGTAGCCACGGGTTTTCGAATGGCGTCGACGAGTATAGGGAGGATGAGTCCGTCCAGTCCGTCACACACCTTCGACGAGAAGTTTCTAACGACACCTGGGGAAATCAAGAAATCCACCCACCATTTAGACTCAACCAATTGCTGTACTTCAGCTGCTGTGAACGCCTCGCAGCCGCGGTTAATCCACCTTTGAACCTCACCACTCGAAGGGTGTGTCTGGACGATAATTTCTGCGCCACCATGCGGACTATTGAATGAAGCAAGCGCTCCAAATTGTACGGGGTATAATCCATGGTTGTACAGGTTTTGATAGCGCATGGCGCGAGCAACAATACCACCCTGACTATGAGCGATGACAAAGTTGCTATGAACAGGAAGGGTATCTCGTCTAGGCACCGCGACGCGCCAGGTTTCAATCAAGTTATTGTTTACATAGCCACCAAGAGCGAAAATCCGAAGGTTCTCATGTCCCGAATAATCCACACAGAGACCTTCCGTTTTCCTTGTCGGATAGCCATTCACAGGGTTCCCCGTCTGATCTTCCGTAGAAGTTTGCACTCTGTTCCATGATTGTGCATTTCCGGCTAACCCGTGAATCCAATAGATGAGCTTAGTGTTGGTCGTCGTGTTGCTCGATGGAGCATGAAGCGGACCACTTGGACCTCCGCTGTGCGCGCCAAGCCCAATTGAATCATTGTTCAGCGTAGTCTGCCCTAAGCCTGTCAGGCTGAAACAGATGAAGAATAGGGATAGAAACTTCATGGCTTCTCCTTTTTTGAGAACCGTACGAAGCATTGTCCAAACTTTGACTCCAACTGCAGAAGAAGAACACCTGGTGGGTAGCTGCTTGCATCCAACTGAATATGTCCATTCACTACCTCCGGGTGTTCAACTTGGTCTATTAAATCGCCGAACCTGGTACGCACTGAAATCCGCTCTACCATCTTTAACTCAGAACTAATTTCAACCTCAAGAAGGTCGTCTACAGGTACAGGGTATACTATGGCACAGTCAGATGACTCCTTGGTGAGAATCATGTTGTTGGGGTCATTGACCGTATGGTTTGCGTAGGCCTTGCGCGTTACGAATGTCAGTGCACCGGGGTTGTCGAGATTCCGAATCCGCGTTGTTTCAGATTCCACAACAATTCCATAGGGTTGGAAGTCGGTATAAAGTGTGACAACCACATACGATCTGTTGTGGTGTGAGGAAGAGTGTGTCACACTCATGTCTGAATAATCTAGAACGATATAGCCATCAGCCTCTTGCACAAACCATCCTGTATCTGTTTCGGTGACCGGACTTTTATTTTCGTGCGCGATACTCAACCAATCGTCCACTACCTCTTGGAAAGACCGGTGAAAAGGAGCGTAGCCCGAGTTGCGGTGTTGCTCAGAGATTTCTGCTTGCATGCTTATCTCATCTTCGGAATGTTCGAAAGAACTGTGGATCTCACCATTATCGTCGAAAAGGATGGTCCTTCTCGGGCCAATAATACACGACCGGTTGGTTCTAAACCATGGTTCAAGTTCCGGCTGTTTGTTGTTGATGATGCATTGGAAGCTGTTGAAGTTTTCGTCAACTCCTTCTTCAATCCGATACAGACTGTGTCTGGGCGTGATGAACTGACGATCCAAGAAATCGACCGAATCAAGGGACTTGTACGGGTCCAATTCAGAATAGGCGAGCTCGTGTACATCATAAGAGAACATCACCTGTACGCTGTCGGAGATGGAAACTTCTGGCAAGTCTTGACCGGTCAAGCTTGTGAACGGCATGGTTGCGCATAGAATGCTATGCCATGAATGTGTTGTTATCATGGTTTGATTGGTTTGGTTGGTGATAGTTAGTGGGTGCTAACTGGGGGCAAATTACCAAGCCAATCACCGTTCAACGACATTTTTTGGTCGTATATATGACCAGTTGGTCGTGTGTGGAAAGAAATGTGATTCTGAGTTCAGTGATCTTATTCTCTTAGTGAGGATTGAAATTCTGATAGTAATTGATCAATCTGTGTAACCTGATCAGGAGGGAGAACAGTGGTGTTCGTCACCTTATTTCCATCCCAAATCATTAAGGCTGGGTTTGTAATGTTCAATTCCAGAATGTCCTCTAGTCTACCGTTATCAACAATTAGAATGTTTGGCGACTCCACCGTCCTTAATTGAGGGCTTGCACTTTCATCGGATGCCACCAAGAATACATTTTGTCTTTCCATGCGATTCAGGTTAGCCAGGAAATATTCGGTCGCGTAGTCTAAACAATATGGACAGGAGGGTGCAGAAATCGTGAGCACGACACAATTAGAAGGAATAGATAGTTCTCTAAAGAGCAAATGGACATCCTCTTCAGAAACAACGGGGGTCATTGAAGTCGGACTATCTTTCAGTAGTAAGTACTCTGATTGAGCCAAGTTAACCGTGTCAAGTGAGGTAATTTGAATTTTGAACTTCGACCGATCCCCATCTTGTTCAATGGTAATACATTTCCCATTCACAAGAATTGGTTCAGGATGGAGTTTGAACCAGCTCGGTTTGAGGGCTTGTGCGATGAGCTTTAATTCATCGTCATAAGCTCCGACCCAAACAAAGTCTGCCCTAAATGCCGAAAGGTCGCCTGGCTTAAGATTCTCATCAGAAGGGTAAGTCGCGAAGCGATAACTGAAATCTGTCTGGCTATCAAAAATCAGGTTCCGAAAAACAGTACTATTTGGGTTGTATGAAGGTTGCACAACAGAATTCTTCAATGGGGTTGGGTCAGGAATGAATCTCCCCGTCTCGTTGGACGAACTGAATTGACCTGTATTTTTATTAATGAGGTGTAATTCTGGTAGGTTTGCGTGAGATACCATAATCGTATTTGGGTCTCGCAGACAAATGTTCAAACGCTCTTGTTCATGGGCATAGAACTGAGTATCTACTCTTTCATTGGGGTGATATTGAATTCGTTGGAAGTAAAGATCCTTCATACCATTTAGGTTGAAGTAGCCAAGTTCAGGCACATCGTGTTTTTCAATGTCCCCCTGTGTCATTCCTGATTTCAGAGGTAGTGGGTTGACAAACAGGGTGTTCCCCTGCATTTTCATAGGGCTGAAGTGATGAAAAAAAGTCGCCTTTGATGAATCACGATCCATCCAACTCATAATAAATGGGCTGTCATTTAGATTGAAACTACCATTCTCAATTCCCTGAATGTTTATAGAGAATAACAGTGAATCATGATATAATCCATGCTCATTGCTGATATCTGGAAGTATCACAATCGTATCCTCGTTAACATAGTGAAAAGTGAACACAGGATAGCGTCCACGCGCAATCCTTGGCAATGGAATTGACCTCACGAACTTCCCGTGGTTTAAGTCAATCTCAATTAACCTTGCCTCCATCATGTCTCCTAGCAACACAAAATCTGTGTCATTTCGTGAGTATGCTTGAGAAGTCAAGTTAAAACCTGCCTCATACTCAAAAGGAAGATCTATTTCAATAGTCTTTTCAAGTCTGAAGTTGATAGTCGCGCGTGGCCCTTGGTGTTTATTATTGGAGCCACTTGCGGAGCAACCACCAAAAGATGATAGAGCACAGATTGCAACTACGAAATTTAGTAGGGTCTTCATAGGGGAGATTAGACGATAGGGATTATACTAGGACAGCCCCTCATACAGGTAAGAAGGGCTGTTAACTCTGTTATTCTTTAGGCATGAAGCCTTCATTTCCTTCTATTCTGGCTCATCAAGCATCTCAATGAGCAATAGGTTCATGAATTTTGATAAAGGCAAATTACCAAGCCAATCTCCGTTCAACGACATTTTTTGGTCGCATATATGACCAGTTGGTCGTGTTGCACATATTTTTCAAGATCGTGTTTCACCTCCTCCGTAATTCCAACTTAGGGCAGTGTGTTTTCTGGCTAGACCGTTACATAATAACAACTTATCTTAGTCGAAACTTTGCAACCAGCTTCATCTAGATTGCTCTCTCATGAATAAACGCTTCGTTTTTCTTGCTTGCTTTTGCGCGATTTCCACTCTGGCTCTCGCTCAACAATTAACGTTCGAAAGAATTCACGCCCCGGCACCACAGAACCCCATCGAACTGGATGTTTTCATCCCCGAAGGCAGTGATTTCGTTGTAGACGATTTTACGTCAGATGGGTTGAAGGATGTGCTCGTAGTAAATCGCGCCGCCAACTATAATCGGGATACATTATCATTCCTACACGTAAATATGGGAGGTGGAAAGTATCAAGTTGATTCCAGTAATGGCATCAGTATGATTAGACATTATTCCTGGGTCGATGTGCAGGCATATTCCGCAGATATTGATGGCGATTCTGATGTGGACTTGGTTGTCAATTCGGATACTCGTCTCTATCAGTTCATTAATGATGGCTCAGGGAACTTTACTAGACGAAGTAACTTTAAAACAGGCGTTTCCAGAAGCTCATTCGCATTCGAAGATCTGAATGGAGATGGGCTTATAGACATGGTTCAAAGCGGGATCGTCGATTCGCTGAATATCGTCGAAGCGCATGTACACCTCAATGTTGGTAACGGATTTTCTGTAAGTCCAGATTACTCATACCCCGGCGCACGATACTGCGATATTGTAATCGAAGACTTAAATCAAGATGGAGCGCTCGAAGTGTATATGATCGGCACTACAAGCCCATACAGCTCAGGACCTGAAGCCGCTCTTCGGTATGATGTTTCATCCAATGGGCAATGGACTTCAACCTCATCAGCCCCGTTCGTGCCCGGACTTCTTTCGCATAGTTTTATTTATGATTTCAACGGTGATTCACTTCGTGATTTGATCGTGTTTATCCCTTCAGGGAACAACAAGTCTGTAAAAATTTACCTCACCGATTCGAGCGGCAGTTTTACCGTACGGTCATCAAGTCCGTTCGATGCCGTAAGGAATCCATCACTTTTCCAACAAGATTTTCTCGGCAATGGACGCCCAGATTTCCTGCTAATCGGACAGGGAACTGGATACACTACCCATGCGAAAATCTTTAATAATCGAGGTGGAGGGTTGTTCACAGAAATCGATCAACCCCATATCATCACGAATGGGAGGACTTTTGAGTTCGATGTGGATTCCGATGGCGATCCAGATTATGTCCAGTTTGATATGAGTTTTCAGAATACCGGACAGTTCTCAACCATCGAACGAGTTGGGAATCTGGACTTACGTTATAACTGTAACAGTCCATTCACCGTTTCTGCCGGGACGACTTTTTGCTCGGCAGATTTTAATGGCGATGGATTCAATGATGCAATAGTTGGGGCCATAGAACCTGAGGGATTCGGGCAATGGCTTTATTTTAATGATGGCACTGGTAATTTCACACGAAGTAATACGAGCACTCCATGGGTACAAGATGATCATGGTTTACACTTCGCGGGAGATTTAGACGGCGATGGTGATATCGATTTGATGTCAAGAAAGATAAGTATACGCCTCTACAAGAATACGGGCAACGGTGGTTTCGCTGAAGCTCAAGGCATGATGTCAAGCTTGGCATCTTTTACAGGCAATGACTATTACTTTATCGATGTAGATGGTGATGGAGTTCAGGATTTCCTATCCACCGGTGGAGGATGGAATGTGAACGTAATCAAGAATACCGCAGGAAGTCTTTCGCAACATCAAAGCATTTCAGTTGCTTCGTCAACATCAAACTGGAGCATTCTCGTGGATGACTTCAACAATGACGGAAAAGAGGGTTTCATTGGGAGACCACCTTATTCACAAGGGGTGTATCAGATCTTTGAGGTTGACAGCTTTGGAACGCTGACAGAAGTTGTTCAGCCAGATTATTCAAATTTTCGTGTAAACCCCCTGGCAACAGGAGATATGGATGGCGATGGCGATGTGGATATAGTAGCGGCAGTTGAGCCTCTCGGAGGGACGCCAGATGAGACCTTGCATATTTTCTACAATGACAGCCTCGGAGTCTTTACTTTGGATACCGTGCCTTTCTCAACAAAAGGACAATTTCAAAAGCTGGCAGATTTTAATGGTGATGGCGCGATGGAAGTCGTTCTATCTCATGAAGATTGGTCCGGAGTTAATGGCTACATGAATGATGGTACCGGTAATTTAACTTTCACCACGTTTATATCAGACCCGGCTAACAACACAGATGTCTTGTATTTTCGATTTGGGATTTTCGATGTCGACAATGATGGCGACGATGACATGTTCGAAGAGAGGCATTTTGAATATCCTCATTCCAACTTGAATTTTCTTTGGAGATCCGTTTATTGCACAGATTCCCTCGACGCTCGAATCGGCTATAATGGCACTAAACTATTCGCTCTTGATTCAAACCATACATTCTACCAATGGTATTCATGCGACAGCGCCAAGGTGGTTGCGGGTGAGGATAACATTTCATTCAGACCTTCAGCAAATGGATTCTATTCCTTGATTGTGAATAAAGGAGGGTGTAGAGATACGAGTAGTTGCTTTGAAATTACAGGGATAAACGTTCCTGAATACAATCGCCCTAACGCCTTTCTATACCCAAATCCTACCAACGGTGAACTGACAATCTCTTCGTCAGAGAAATTCGAGGAGTACAAGGTTCTCAGCATTTCTGGGAAGGTGTTGATATCAGAACAAATCGAACGGTCGACCATTTCGCTTGGCAATCTTCCAAAGGGTATTTATTTCGTGGCACTGCAGAATGACTCTGGAAACATTGTTGTCGAAAAGGTGATACTTCAGTAAGGAGAGCGGCAGGTATTGATAATCGACATATTCGCTATCTTCATCAGCAAACCTACTGACTATGATTTCACGGTTATGGGTCGTGTTGACCTTCTGCATGGTTTCCTTCGCCACGTATTCTCAAACCCTAAGCTTTGCCATGTCCGCCGGGTACGATGATTTTTATGACGCACCTCACGTGGGAATCGGAGTGTATCTTGACGGCAGTATCGTTCAAATGGACTTTGGCTTAGGAGAGAACCAAACGATTCTCGGAGTTGATACTTATTTCAACGTATATCGCATTACCGACGGTTTTAATTTGATGCTAGGATTAGGGGCGGGAACATCAATTTGGGACAACGATGGTCCAGCTGGTGCAAATGAATTGTATGCTAAAGGAAATGTTGCTTTAAACCTTCGCCCCTTTTTTATTACCTACGGGTATGGTCTTGTTTTTCCGAATGAGTTTTCACCTTTTGAATCTGGAGGGATGAATCATTTTGGGTTAATTGTAACCTTATAGCGATCCGGCACAACCCCGAAGCTCGTAAGGCTTCAAAGTTTCTTCCGTCGTATCTTACCTTCACAAACTACCCCCGATGGAACAAACCAACCAAAGCACCGAATTGCCGGTCGCGAAAAAATCGCTTCTTCGCGCACTTGGCGATGCCATTCGCGGAACCGACGCCGATTATACCACCCTCGACCTGAAGAAGGCCATCTTTCTCTTGGCCGTTCCCATGATTCTTGAACTAGTCATGGAATCGACGTTTGCCGTCGTAGACATCTATTTCGTAGGTCAATTGGGTTCTTCGGCCGTCGCTACAGTAGGACTCACCGAAACATACCTCTTCTTGCTTTACTCTTTGGCGATGGGTTTGGCCATGGCAGTAACCGCAATCATTGCGCGCCGTATCGGAGAAAAGAAAGTGGAAGACGCGGGTAAATCGGCCGTGCAAGCCATCCTTCTTTCCATATTGATTTCCGTACCCTTTGCCATTGCTGGTATCTTTTTCGCCCCAGAGCTGCTCGATCTTATGGGGGGCGATGAATGGAGTCAGACGACCGGTTTCCACTATACTCAGTGGATGTTGGGCGCAAACGGAATTATTATCCTACTGTTCGTTATTAATGCCGTTTTCCGCGGCGCAGGCGATGCATCAATTGCCATGTGGGTGCTCATTACCGCAAACGGACTCAACATGATTCTCGATCCGCTTCTCATTTTCGGATGGGGACCGATTCCTGCCATGGGTATTGAAGGTGCTGCAATTGCAACTACCATTGGTCGAAGCATAGCTGTGGCCGTTCAAATCTATATTTTGGCCAAAGGCGGAAAACATATTCGCGTGCTCCTAAACGACATTAAGTGGCATGGTGAAATGATGCTCAACATCCTCAAAACTTCACTTGGAGGTATTGGTCAGATGCTCATTGCCATGACCTCTTGGATCTTTGTGATGCGCATTTTAGCTGACGTTGGCAGCGAGGCCGTTGCTGGGGCTACAATTGGGCTTCGAGTGATGCTCTTCACCCTGATGCCTGCATGGGGAATGTCGAATGCTGCGGCAACACTTGTGGGGCAAAACCTCGGTGCCGACAGACCTGATCGCGCGGAATCTGCCGTTTGGAAAGTAGGGGTGTACAACATGATATTCCTGATTACAGTCTCGCTGATTTACTACTTCTTCAACTACGATTTGATAGCCATCTTCACCGATGAGCCGCGGGTGATTGAAATAGGCGGAGAATGGCTACGAATTCTCGCATATGGCTACTTCATCTACGGCTGGTGGATGGTTTCTGTACAGGCGTTTAATGGTTCGGGCGATACTCGAACCCCAACCAAGATCAACCTTGTTTTCTTTTGGATGATTCAGATTCCTCTAGCCTACATCTTGGCTATTGAACTCGATTGGGCAGAGTCAGGTGTCTTCTGGGCGGTCTTCTTTTCCGAAGCCTCAGTAGGAATCTTTACGCTGTGGTTGTTTACAAGAGGGAAGTGGAAGACGGCGAAGGTGTAAACAAAAAAAGCCCGAGTCGAAACTCAGGCTTTTCCTAGTAGCGGGGGCAGGACTCGAACCTACGACCTTCGGGTTATGAGCCCGACGAGCTACCAACTGCTCCACCCCGCGATGTATGTTTGACTCCCGCTTGTGCGGGACTGTCTTCGTGATTGGGACGGCAAATGTAAGACGAGATTTTAAACTGGCAAAATAATGAGGTGAATTAGTAGCCGAATTGTTTCAACTTACGCTGGTCATCCCGCCAGTCCTTATTCACCTTCACATATTGCTCCAAGAAAATCTTCTTCTGGAAGAATTTCTCCATCTCTAGTCTCGACTCCGTGCCTACCTTCTTCAACTGAGCTCCCTTGTGCCCAATGATAATGCCCTTCTGCGAGTCGCGAGCCACCAAAATAACCGCACGAATGCGAATAATGTCATCCTCTTCCTTGAACTCCTCAATATTTACTTCTACCGAATACGGAACCTCCTTCTTGTAGTTCATCAAGATCTTCTCGCGAATAATCTCACTGGCCACAAATCGCTCCGTTCTATCCGTCAACTGATCCTTGCCAAAGTATGGAGGCGATTCCGGCAAGAGCGCTACAATTCGCTCTAACAAGTAGTCTGTATTGAAGCCGTTCAATGCACTCAACGGAATGATTTCAGCTTCCGGGAATTCTGCCTTCCAATACGCTACTTCAGTCTCCAACTTATCCTGATCTACCTTGTCGATTTTGTTCAAACAAATCAGCAGCGGAGTGTTGGTCTTCTTGAGCTTCGCGTAAAAGTTCTCATCCTTCAAAGCTCGCTCACCTATCTCAATCAAATAGATGAATATATCGGCATCCTCAAAGGCCGATGACACAAACTGCATCATCGATTCCTGCAAGGCATATGCCGGCTTAATCACACCCGGAGTGTCCGAGAATACGATCTGATAGTCCTCCTCATTGAGGATTCCCATAATGCGGTGACGCGTTGTTTGGGCCTTTGGCGAAATAATCGACAAACGCTCTCCCAACATGGCATTCATGGTGGTTGACTTCCCCACGTTTGGGTTGCCAATGATGTTTACAAATCCAGATTTGTGTGCCATATTCTTCTACTTCTTTCTCATGAATAGCTGAATAGGAACTCCACTCAAATCGAAAATCTTTCGCATCTGATTCTCAATGTAGCGCTTGTACGGCTCCTTGATATACTGCGGCAAGTTCGCGTAAAATGCAAACGATGGCGCGTGTGTCGGCAACTGCGTAATAAACTTGATTTTGATTTCCTTCCCCTTCGTCATTGGCGGCGGGTTGTCTTTCAAAATCGGTAACAATTTATCATTCAGTTTGCTGGTAGAAATCTTCGTAATACGTCGCTCATGAACAATCATGGCCTCTTCTACAGCCTTCAATACACGCTGACGTGTAAGTGCCGAGGTGAAGAAAATCGGGATGTCAACAAATGGAGCGAGACGCTTTCTAACCAAGGCCTCAAAGTCGCGCATGGTGTTGGTTTCCTTGTCGAGAAGGTCCCACTTGTTCACCAATACTACTACACCTTTTCTGTTCTTCTGAATCAAGTTGAATATGGCCAAATCTTGCGCCTCTATTCCAAGCGTAGCATCGATCACCAAGAGGCAAACATCAGCGTGTTCAATGGTTCTAACCGAACGCATAACTGAGTAGAATTCGAGGTCTTCATGCACCTTCGTTTTCTTTCTCAATCCTGCCGTGTCTAGCAACACGAAGTCCATTCCGAACTTGGTGAAGCGTGTGTTTACAGTATCTCTGGTTGTTCCAGCCACATCCGTTACGATGTTTCGCTCTTCTTGGAACATGGCGTTCACCAGGCTCGATTTCCCAACATTCGGACGACCCACAATCGCCAACTTAGGAAGACCTTCTTCTTCGTCCTCCGAGTCTTGTTCCTTCGGCAACTGCTTGACAACTTCATCGAGAAGTTCTCCTGTTCCAGATCCGTTGATCGAACTAATTGGGAATGGCTCGCCCATACCAATCTGGTAGAAGTCCGCGGCCTCAGCCAATCGTGCAGGGTTGTCCACTTTATTCGCAATCAGCACCACCGGTTTCTTCGTCTTGCGAAGCAAATCAGCAATCTCCTTGTCGAATTCTGTCAACCCCATTTCCACATCAACCACAAACAAAATGAGGTTGCATTCTTCAATAGCCAGGTTAACCTGCTTGCGAATCTCTCCTTCAAAAACGTCGTCCGATCCTTCCACATAACCGCCAGTGTCGATGATGGAAAACTCACGACCAGTCCAGTCTACACGACCATAGTGACGGTCGCGGGTTACCCCTGCAACGCTATCCGTAATCGCATCTCGTTTCTGTACAAGGCGATTGAAAAGTGTAGATTTCCCAACATTGGGACGGCCAACAATGGCTACGATATTCGGCATGCTTCTAGAATCTTGGGCGCAAAGGTACGAATACCCATCTCAAGTGTGAGGGGTAATTACAAGAGTTAGAAGTGTTTAGAAGAATAGGCTATTTCTGCCCGGTAATCGAACGGAAAATGTCCTCCAATTTCGCTTTCTCTTGGTGTGATTGAAGAATGAAACGACCATGGTCTACCGCAAACTTAAACACGTCAGATCGAACGTCTCGCGCTTCTGAGGCTTCAATCAAATAATGTCCGCCCTCTACGTGCTGAACGCGTTTCACGCCAGCGATTTTTTTCAAGGCGCTCGCGCTTACCGGTTCGTCAAACTCTACATTGAGAATCACGGTTCCTTCCGAACCTTGCATCTCAGTGGTTTTCTTATCGGTCGCAATTTCACCTTTGTTGATGATGATGACACGGTCACACACGGCCTCAACTTCCTGCATAATGTGCGTGCTAAGCATCACCGTTTTTTCTTTCCCGATTTCGCGGATGAGCTTCCGAATATCCACCAATTGGTTTGGGTCCAGTCCGGTCGTAGGTTCATCGAGAATCAAAACCTCTGGGTCGTGAATCATAGCTTGAGCCAAGCCCACACGCTGGCGATATCCCTTGGAGAGCTCCCCAATTCGCTTGTGCGATTCAGGCGTGAGCCCCGTCTTTTCAATCATCTCGTCCACCTTCGATTTCGAAGCACCATGAACGCCAGCCACGAAAGCGAGGTATTCGCGAACGTACATGTCGGTGTAAAGCGGATTGTGCTCAGGCAGGTATCCTACCTTTTTGCGAACGGCTAGGGAGTCCTCGCGCACATCAATACCACAAACTTCTACCGTGCCTGAGCTCTGAGGGATGTATCCAGTGATAATCTTCATCATGGTAGATTTGCCGGCGCCGTTTGGACCGAGAAATCCGATGACCTCACCAGAATTCACCTTAAAACTCACTTCGTTGAGCGCCTTTTGCTCGCCATATAGTTTGGTTACGTTCGAAACGTGTATTGACATGTGTTTGAGTTTTGCTCAAAGATAGATATTCATGCGAATGCAGCACGATTTATGGATAGTAGGCTAACGTCTAATCTTCTACCTTTGTTGGCATGACGGGAACGGTAATTCGAAGCACTGGAAGTTGGTATGTTGTCCGAATGGAGGATGGAACTACCATCGACTGTCGCATTAAGGGCAAGTTTAGAATTCAGGGCATTCGAAGCACAAACCCCGTAGCCGTTGGCGATGTGGTCGATTTCGACCCAGAAGAGGAGCGCGGTGTGATCACCAAAATTCACGACCGAAAGAATTACATCGTTCGTAAGTCAGTGAATCTCTCCAAAAAGACACACATCCTGGCCGCTAATCTGGATCAGGCAATCCTAGTCACCACAGTCGCTCAACCCAAAACACTTTACGGCTTCATAGATCGATTTCTCGCTACCTGCGAAGCATACGACGTTCCGGCAATCATGGTGTTCAATAAAATGGACATATACGGAGAGGAAGAGCTTGCGGAGCTAGAATACATGAAGGCGGCCTACGGAAGAGCGGGCTATCAGTACATCGAAACAAGTGCTACCGAAGGGGTGAACTTGGATGCGTTTCACGACCTTATCAAAGGGAAAACTTCCCTAGTAGCGGGACATTCCGGTGTGGGAAAGAGCACCCTCATCAATGCAGTTGAACCAGATTTGGACTTGAGAACCCAACGCATTTCAGACGCCCATGGTCAAGGTCAGCATACTACAACCTTTGCAGAGATGTTTCAGCTTTCGGAAGGCGGGGCAATCATCGATACACCGGGAATTCGCGGATTTGGGTTGATAGACATGGAACGTGAAGAGATAGGGGATTACTTCCCAGAAATATTTGAGTTGAAAAGCGATTGTAAATTTCACAATTGTTTGCACCTTGAGGAGCCCGGATGCGCAGTTAAAGCCGCATTGGACGACAATAAACTGGCTCCTACAAGATATCAGAGTTACTTTTGGATGGTAACTGGAAATGAAGATGATAATCCATACAGACAAGACAACTATGCTTAAGCACTTGAGATTCGCATCAATTATTTTGGCCTCATCGGTATTGATCGCCTGCGGAGGCGAAGCTGGAACACAAAGTTCTGGCGATATGCCTACGAATTCAGTTGAGCTCAGCCCTACCCAGGTTCTCGCCAACCAGTCGATGGATGCTGTTCTTTGGTTCAACACCTCAGCCGAGGCTAATTACATTTACCGACAGACCTATGCCTTAGCTCAAATGAAGCTTGAGGAAAACTTGGAAAGTGCTGAACCAGGACATCCCTATGCGGTAGTTTTGGATATCGACGAGACCGTTCTCGATAACAGTCCATACCAAGTGCAACTGTTAAAGGATGGAGCGACATTCTCGAACGGCTCATGGACCGAGTGGGTGAGGGCAGAACAAGCAAAAGCACTTCCAGGAGCGCTTGGTTTTACACTCTTTTGTGAATCTAGGGGAATCGAAGTCTTTTACATTTCGAACCGTTCAAATGAGTTTCTGAAATCCACACTTAACAACTTGGCCAAAGAAGGATTTCCTTTTACCGATGAGGACCATATTCTCCTAATGGACGGTCCGGAATCAGACAAAACAGATCGCCGAATGCGTGTGGCTGGGGCATATCAAATCTTGCTCTATTGCGGGGATAATCTTCGAGATTATAAGGAGGATTTTTCAGCTAGAGATCGCGATTTCGGAAAGGATTACGTCCAACAAATGGAGGCCGACCTACAGCGCAATTTCATTCTATTCCCTAATCCGATGTACGGTGAGTGGACGCGTTTCTACGTTCGCGATGAGCCTACTGCAGAAATGGAAGCTAAGCGCGGAGCAGTTGACCGCATCCTTGAAACCATGGGCGAGTAATGCGGGCTTTCCTTCAAAGAACTACTGAGGCCTTTGTTGAAGTGAATGGGAGCGTTCATTCTCAAATTGGCACAGGCATGCTAGTTCTCTTGGGGGTAGAGCACGAAGACACCGAGGAAGATGCCGATTGGCTTTGCCAAAAGCTCACGAAGCTTCGCATTTTTCCAGATGATGAAGGCGTGATGAATCGATCCATTCAAGATGTCCAAGGTGACTTCTTAGTAGTGAGCCAATTCACGCTGTTCGCAAGCTATAAGAAGGGCAACCGGCCTAGCTACATCAAGTCGGCAAAGCCAGACCATGCCCAATCGCTTTACGAGTATTTCCTCGATAAACTCTGGCATGTTTCAGACCGCCCCGTGAAGTCGGGTAGTTTCGGAGCAGATATGCGAGTAAAATTGATAAACGACGGTCCAGTTACAATTCTAATGGACAGTAAAAATAAAGAGTGATGTTACCTCTAGAATCCCTCCAAGCAACGGTAGACGAATGGATTGCGAAGCACGGAGTTCGCTATTTCAACGAGCTTACAAACATGGCTCAACTCACAGAAGAGGTGGGTGAGGTCGCGCGAATTATTGCCCGCCGATACGGTGAACAAAGCGAAAAGGAAAGCGACAAGGCCAAGGATTTGGGCGAGGAGTTGTCTGATGTGCTCTTCGTTCTGCTTTGTCTTGCGAATCAAACGGATACCGACTTGCAATCAGCCTTTGATAAGAAGATGAAAATCAAGACAGAGCGGGATCATGACAGGCATCAAAACAATCAGAAGTTGAAGTAATACGCTTGTGATTTTTTACTTTTAGCGTAATGCAATTGCGCTACAACCTACTACTACTTTGGGGGCTTTGCAGCCCCTTTCTTTTTGGACAGCAAAAGCAGACGACCAGCCAGCTGGAAACCGTTCAGGTGAACCAGTTGCGTTCTGGAGGATCTGTGGGAGTTGACCTGAAAGGTAGTGGTGTGCGCATTGGCATGTGGGAAGCGGCGCTTGGCAGTGCATATCTGCCTGATACTTCACTCTCGGATTTGTCGGCTGTCAGTGCCCAACAAGGCACCGGAACCAGCAGTCACGCTACCACCGTGGCCAAGATTCTCGCATCTCAGGGAAATGCCGTGCCTAGTGAACAAGGCGTGGCTCCAAGTGCTCAAGTTTTCGCATATACGTACGACTATCCACACACAACCTTGGGAGCGGAGATCGGAAGCGCAATTGAAGAGTATAACCTGCTCATTTCCAACCATAGTTATGCTGAAGGTAACGGCTGGGTAAACGATACGTTTTGGTCGGGAGTGATCGATATGTCGGAAACCGAAGACTACAAGTTCGGTTACTACGGCAACGAATCGCGGATGCTGGATTCCATCATGGAGGTTTATCCCTACCATTTGGCCGTGAAGGCCGTTGCTAATGAGCGCGGACAATCCAATGGTGGGACGCCTTTCACCGTCTATTCAAGTTCGAGCTACAACATCGTATCCAGGTCGTCACCTGTGCCTGAGCAAGACGGTGGTGCGGATGGGTACGACGGTCTTTCAAGAGATGCAACTCCAAAAAATGCGCTGTGCATTGGAGCTGTAAACAACATCTCAGGTGGGTTCAGTTTAATTTCAGATATCAGTTTTTTGAACAGCTCTTCTGCATATGGCCCCACCGATGATGCTCGTGTAAAGCCAGACCTAGTCGCTCCCGGTCAATTGACCGCTGGCACGGCGTATACCTCCTATGCAACACCCGTTGTATCGGGTTTGGCTGCGCTGATGCAAGAGCTCTACAGATCCGAGAATGGCAGATGGATGAAATCGTCTACAGCAAAGGCACTCTTAATACATACGGCGGATGCAGGGACAAGCGATGGTTCGCCCTTGCCAACCATGGGTTGGGGCATCCCCAATGCCGTATCTGCCGCCAATCATGTGCTTAATGCCGATGGAAACCAACGGATGATTGAGGGTGAACTTGAAAATGGGGCAACAAAGACGTTTCGATTTTATCTTGATGGCAGTTCTGATTTTAGGGCTACGCTTGTTTGGACCGATCCCGTAGGAACATCGCCCGCATTGGATTTCAATTCGAGTGATTTAGATGATAGCGTGGCCATACTTGTGCATGATCTCGACATTGAATTTTGGCAAGAGAGTGGGCCATCCATGCTAGCACAACCGTGGAAGCTAAGCGCGGCAAATCCCGGAAACAGTGCTTGGCGTGGCGATAATAATGTAGATAATGTGGAACGCATTGATTATCCCTCCGCATCAATATCGGCGGGTTGGTATACTATCCGACTCTCGCATGACGGGAGCTTGAGTAAGACGCAGGAATTTTCACTTTTGATAAGCGATGCTGGTGGAATCACCTTTTCAGCTGGGAGTTGGAATACTGCACCTTCATCATGGGGTTCTGATGTTTTTGTGCGGATTACGGATGTGTCAAATGTTGCGAGGATATCAGACGATGTCACAATTTCATTTTTAGAAATGGAACCGGCAACAGACCTACAAATCAATGAGGCAAATTCGGTAACGATTTCGGGTGAGGCGCTCTTAAAATCAAACTCGACAGGAACAGCTCAAATTGCAGGTCCAATAACAGGACTGATTTGTCGTCAATCCTACATCTCGGGCAGTGCCGATTGGCGAAGTTTATCATCTCCGTTGAAAACCACAGTAGGTGAATGGGCCGAGGAGCTTAGCCATGTTCGCTGGTCTGGTACAACCACTCCTTCCGTTTATTCGTGGGACGCCTCCAACGTTCAATGGAACGCCTTGAGTCAGTCTGATTCGATGAATAAGATCGGAGCAGTTTCGCTTTACATGGGGTCAAATTCTCATTCTCAATTCACCATACTTCCGTTTACGAAAACCACGAGGGGACGGCCCGTTGAACGTCATATCACGCTGAGTTTAGAAGTGGATGATGATGTGAGTTCTTCCGATGACCACAAAGGGTGGAACTTTATAGGCCATCCTTACTTGGCCTCTATAGATTGGCAAGGCTTGGATGTTTCTCAAACTACTGGCTCATTCTACATTTGGAATCAAGCCGAATCTGATTTCGCAACTTCAGATGGCACAAATTTCACGCTTGGTGGCAGAAGGTACATTCCTTCAGGTCAGGGTTTCTGGGTGTATTGTCCATCAGGGTCCGCCGGTACGTTGCTCATGGATTCAGCGGCGGTCAGTGTGTCGATTGATCAGGAGCTGACAAAGAGCATAACCCCACAGCTCAGAGTTTCGTGGTACATGAGCGACGGCCGGGTAGAGGATGTCGTGCTACTTCTCGAAAGAGGTGCCAAGTTGGAGTTTGATATTTGGGAGGATATCCCGCTTCGCGATGGAGGCGATCCTTCTCGTGCCGAGCTGTTTTGGGGAGAGTTAAATGAGCCTTGTGCGATTGCTAGAGTACCGTCGGATAGTGGTGTAATAGCGCTAAATGTTGCCCCTGGCTCCAGTGGGCTAGACAGTGTGATTGTGGACATTGAAAACGCCGAAACCAAAACGTTTTACTGGGAAGTCGATACGGCAGTTTTTCCTCTTGATGGAGTGCCACTTTCAGTGTGGCAAAACGGTGGAAAGATTTTCCTGCATTGGAATAGCTCACGCATTGCTCTCGAGGAGAATGCGCCAGATGGCCGGTTTATCTACTTCGAAGATGCCATATTTTGGACTGAGGACGCGGCTGTAGATGTTTCAATCTACGATATGAATGGAGCTGAGGTCGATTCGCTTAAATGGATGGGGGCAGATTGGAAATCAATTGACCTTGCGCCAGGAACGTATGTTCTGCGGAGCAATGAAGGCCATGTGGTTAAGTTCGTTGTTCTCTAGCGTCTCGGTTCGGCGAGCTTTGGGTCTGAGATGAAACTATAATCCGTAAGTGTTTTGAGGAATTGGATGATGTCTTCCTTCTCGGCTGAAGTGAGATTTAGTGGTTGGGGAAGGCGATGTGACATATTTGGTTCCACTTCATCGCTGTAGTGATCGAGCACTTCTTCGAGAGTGAAGAACCTTCCATCATGCATGTAGGGATAAGTCAATTCTACATTCCTCAACGTAGGCACCTTGAATTTCCCGTCGTCTGCTGGATCAAGCGTTATCCTTCCTCTTCCTAAATCGTCGAATTCGGAATCTATACCATTTCGTTCATAAGAATAGTCTGTGAACAGGGGCTCGGTGTGACAGTTAGCGCAGTGTGTATTGAAGAGCGAGTATCCTCGCCGTTCGCTATCGCTGAGCAGAGCCTCGCCTTCCAAATATTTGTCAAACCGAGAATCGTCCGAAACCATCAGAAGCATGAATTGACTCATGGCGAAGAATATGCGCTGGGAGGTAATTGTATCGGTCCCAAATGCCTTTTCAAACTTTGAACGGTATTCGGAGTCACACTTCAATCGATCGATGGCCATCTGCATAGGAAGCGCCATCTCAAGCGTATCTGTTATTGGCGCTAAAGGCATAACATCAAGGTGAACGATTCCACCGTCAGCCATAAACTGAGGCATCCAGGCAAGGTTGATCAATGCGGGTGAATTTCTCTTTCCAAGTTTTCCCCCAACACCCGCACTCAATGGTACGTTGTGATCAGCAAAGGCGTGCGTTTGAGCGTGACAACTAGAACAGTTTATAGAGCTGTCGAGCGAAAGTCCATTCTCGTAGAACAGATCTCTTCCAAGTTCAAACCCTTCTCTGGTAATCGGATTCCGAGGGCTAGAATACTCCACAGGCGGAAAATTGCGAGATGGATAGAATCCAAACGCTGGCTCCTCCGGCTCATAGGAACATGAGCTGAAGAAGTGAAAGCCCCCCGCTAATGCGAGGAGCTTAATGCTGTCGAGTAGCCGATTCATTATTGAGCGTCCGTTAGACGAACCCAACTGTTAAAATCTGCGGTCATCATTACCGCGGCAGGACCAGGCATATGGACCATCGCCCCGTTGGACACGCTTCCATATGTGTGAAATAGTCTCGCAGGGTTTGCTTGCATGGTCACATTTAACTGATCATTGTTGTCAATGGTGATCATGCTGCCATTCGGAAAATCGAAAGATCTTTCGCTTACTGTGTTAATTTGACCAGCAAATCCACCAAGGTGATACACGAAATTGCCCGTTCCAGATTGAGGGGATGTGCCTTCCGCCTTGAGCATGATGTAGCCATTGTTCCAGCTCCAAAACATCTCATTTGCAGGATCTAAGGCTCCAGTTTGTGAACCACTCACATTGCGCGCACTGTCCACACCAAAGGTTATCATAATCCCTTTGTATGTGTCTGCTGGAATGTTGTTGATGGTAATGGAGGTCGAACTCTCATCCATCAAGTCGATGAGGTGGTAGGACTCTGGAACGTCGTAAGTCGAATTGTCGTCAGCGATAAGTTTGACGTTACTCACGTAATGCTTGAAGGTCGTATAGGTTAGTGAATCACCAGTCATCGGGTGATAGAGCACAGTCTCCATTTCGAATGGCATAGAGCTCATGGCCCACACATAGTCGAAGTTCAGGGAAAGTGTTCCTGTGCCAGAAGGCGATGGAGTTGGTTCTTCTTCAGTTGAACAAGAAGAAAAGGATAGAGCAGCCGCAACTACTCCAATTGAAAGGATAAAACGTTTCATTGTAAAAGTGTTTAGCGATAAAAAAATGTGAATCATTGGGTTGAATCACTAAACACGCGGCGGCTTGAGGTCAGGAAGGAGGTATGCGTCTAAAAGCCCGTTTTCAATGTTTGATGAACGGTGGTTTGTTTGTTCTTCTGGAAAGGTGTTTCCCTGTTCCGATTCTGAGTAGAAGAATACTTCAATTTCAACTTCTCTCAAGGTAGGAATGGCTGGCTCTTCTTCGGTATTAGCCTGCTCTACCATGGCGAGTTGGCATTTACCGTGACACATCGAGTTCGGTTCTTCCTTGTTTTCACAAAGAACGTTCACATAGTAGTCATACCGAACCGCATAATCGGCTAGTACCGAAAGATTCAACAGGCTTGGGGCCATGAGAATAACTAGCAATATGTATGCAATCAGTTTTCGCATCTCTTTTGAGCGGTTCATACAAAGATAAGTGCCCACACATGGCAGTTAGTGATTTAGCTCACAAAGGTGCACCTGGGTTAGTAAACGAGAAAACCCCGACAATTGCCGAGGTTTTCAAGTTGATAGTTTCTTAACAATCAGTATTGGAACGAGTAGCGAACCCCACCTCGAACCCATCTTCCGGGTTGAAGTACGTTGCCTCTATCTTGGTATACTCTATCAAGTAGGTTGTTTCCATCGACAAATACCATCCACTGATCGCTCGTCCAGCTTAGTCGAGCGTCAACAAGCACAACTGGAGCATATGGCGTAACCTGACCGGTGCCAAAATCGTTGTATGAACCAAGGCGATCCTGACCAGTTACCTGCCAAGAGAGGCCAAATCCATAGCCGAATTCATGCGTAACTCCGAGTGAAACTTTGGCCGCAAGGAAGTCAAGAACGTAAAGCGACTGGAAGTCAAATTCGCCCGTAGGTGAATTGAGGAAGGCCGCGCTTAAGCGAATGTTCTTGAGGTAATTCTTGGTGAATTCTCCAACATGGAAGTTGATGTCACCATCGACACCGTAAATGGTTAGCTCAGTGATGTTTTGAGCGCGTAGCGTACCTGTGGAGTCTGAAGGCAGAACTACCCAGTCAATCATATTTGTTCCATCGCGCAAGAACAAGCTGGCTTGAGCAGAAACGTATTTAGCCCGACCCTTGTATCCAATTTCGTAGTTGTGCGAATACTCAGGTTGAAGGTCGATTGAACCTTGTGCTCCACCTAGACTGTAGTACAGATCGGTGAATGTAGGAAGGCGGAATGAACGGTTGTAGGAGGCGTAAACCTTTCCGGAATTCGGAATTCTGAAGGCTACTTCAAATCCAGGCAACCAAGTGTTTCCGAATGCGGTGTTCATATTGTAGCGAACACTACCTGAAACAGTCCAGTTCTCAACATCAATACGATGGTGAAGGAAGATGCCAGAATTAGTTCGGTTGTCACTCTTCGTATAGTTGAAACGCGTTCCTGGAACTTCGATAGGCGTTTCCATATCCATTCCGAGGTTGTTAGAAATGATGTCTTCGTTTCGAAGATCAAATCCAACGAGGGTTTTACCAAGAATACTCTGATGAACCGCGTTCAGTTCACCCCCTTTTACGCTTGAGCGGTGGAAGTTTGGACCTGCATACCAGCTTGCGGCAGTATCGTTTCCGCGAATGTAGAGACTTGCAGATTCATCGTATTCGTACCATCCATCGCCTGTCTCGCGATATAGCTCGAATCTGTCTGTGTGATTGCGGACGTACGCGTTGAAGTTGAAGAGGAATTCTCCAGTGGTGTACGTGCCGTTCAACGACCCGAACAGGGTAGAGGTGGCCTCGTATTGATTTGGGAACGCGCTTGTGTAGAAGTTCTGGGCGCCAAATCCTTTGTTGTTGTATCCGCCTTGAAGGTTTAGAACGAGATCTTCTTTCGAGTAACGAAGCTCTGCGTTTACGTTTCTACGGGCAAAGTCGGTATTGTTGAGGTATCCGTCAGACTCTGCGTAGTTCGCACCAACGCGGGCAGATAGTGACTCGCTAAAGCGGTGAGAAGCGCCAAAGCTACCGCCGAAGTAAGCGTATTCGCCGCCTTCTGCTTCAACATACACTTGATCGGTGTTAGGGCTTTTGGTGATGATATTGATGGCTCCACTAAAGGCATATGGACCGTAGCGGTGAGAAGCGCCGCCATGAAGTACTTCGATTCGCTCGATTTCATCGATGCTGATAGGAAGGTTCATGTTGTGGTGACCCGTTTGGGGATCGTTCATCGGTACTCCGTTGAGGAGGATTAGGGTTTGATCGAATGTACCGCCGCGGACACTTACATCGGCTTGTACATCGTATGGACCGCGTTGGCGCACATCCACTGCGCTGGCATACTCGAGTAGTTCGTTGATTGATTTTACGGCAGAAGCCTCGATTTGTTCAGCGGTTAGGATTTCGATGTGTTGGCCTTCGAACAGGTTGCTCGGGGCTTTTTCACCAAAAACATCTACTTGCTGAATCAAGTTTTCGTCGGATTGGGCATGGGTAAGCACCGACGCGACCAGAAGGCCGGAGGTTAACAGTTTTCTCATGGGTTGAGTTTTTGAAAAAAGTTTAGCTCAAAAAAAAACACTCGCTGTTAACGAGTGTCTTGGTTTTGCACGGGGCGAAGTTCGCTTAATTCGCGAGAAGAATGATGTTGTTGTTCATCATTTCTACTACGCCGCCTTTGATTTCTACGCGAATCACTTTGTCGTTAGACGTATCTGGGATGATTTCACCGGATAGGTTGTCTAGCGTTTTGTGATTATCAGCGAGGTTTACTTTCACGCTTCCGCTAGCAAGTGTAGCGATAATAGGGGCGTGATTGTTCAAGATTTGGAATAGGCCATCTGTTCCCGGGAGTTGAACTGCGTCAACTTCTCCTTGAAAGATGTGCTTTTCCGGTGTGATGATCTCGAGAAACATGCGTATACGTTTGAAAGATGGAGAAGGGGGTTAGCCCTTCTCCAAACTGTTCTTTTATTAGGCTGCTGCTTCGGCTTCGGCGAGCATTTTCTCACCAGCTTCGATAGCCTCTTCAATGGATCCCTTCAAGTTGAAGGCTGCTTCCGGATACTTGTCTAGTTCTCCGTCCATAATCATGGTGAAGCCTTTGATGGTCTCCTTGATGTCTACGAATACCCCAGGGATACCTGTAAACTGCTCTGCCACGTGGAATGGCTGAGACAAGAAACGCTGAACACGACGTGCGCGGTGTACAACTTGCTTGTCTTCTTCAGAGAGTTCTTCCATACCGAGGATGGCGATGATATCCTGAAGTTCTTTGTAACGCTGAAGAATGTTCTTCACACGCTGAGCACAGTCGTAGTGCTCTTTGCCAACTACTTCTGGAGTTAGGATACGCGAAGTTGAATCCAATGGATCTACTGCAGGGTAGATACCAAGGGCTGCCAACTTACGAGACAATACTGTGGTGGCATCCAAGTGGGCGAACGTTGTCGCAGGAGCCGGGTCAGTAAGGTCATCCGCAGGTACGTAAACCGCCTGTACAGAAGTAATTGAACCGTTCTTAGTAGAAGTAATGCGCTCTTGCATCGCACCCATTTCAGTTGCGAGCGTAGGCTGGTAACCTACCGCAGATGGCATACGTCCGAGAAGTGCAGACACCTCTGAACCCGCCTGGGTGAAACGGAAGATGTTATCAACGAAGAAGAGGATGTCACGACCTTGGCCGCTTCCTTCTCCGTCACGGTAGTACTCAGCGAGAGTCAAACCTGAAAGGGCTACACGTGCACGTGCACCTGGAGGCTCGTTCATCTGACCGAATACGAATGTTGCTTTAGATTCTTTCAACGCCTCGTTGTCAACCTTAGTCAAGTCCCAACCGCCGTTTTCCATGCTGTGCATGAAATCGTCGCCGTACTTGATAATGCCTGACTCGAGCATTTCGCGAAGAAGGTCGTTACCCTCACGAGTACGCTCACCTACACCTGCGAATACTGAAAGACCACCGTGGCCTTTGGCGATGTTGTTAATCAACTCCTGAATCAATACGGTTTTACCTACACCGGCACCACCGAACAATCCAATCTTACCACCTTTTGCATATGGCTCGATCAAGTCGATAACCTTAATACCAGTGAAAAGGATTTCAGAAGCAGTTGAGAGGTCCTCGAACTTAGGAGCTTCACGGTGAATAGGCAATCCAGCACTTTCCTGAATGTTGCCGATACCGTCGATATCTTCACCTACTACGTTGAATACACGACCGCGAATCTGATCGCCTGTTGGCATCGTGATCGCAGCACCTTGTGCTATAACTTCTTGTCCGCGTGTGAAACCGTCAGTCGAGTCCATCGAGATCGCACGTACTGTGTCTTCTCCAATGTGCTGTTGAGTTTCCAAAACAACTTCCTGACCGTTCTCGCGCTTGATAACAAGTGCATCGTAGATCTTCGGCAAGTTCTCGGCGTCCTCGAAGTAAACGTCGACGACCGGTCCGATAACCTGGGCGATTTTACCTACTACCATTATTCTATTGAATTAAACAGTTATTTCAAGCCCGTTCATACGAGCCTCTCATTTCGGGCGCAAAAATACGTTTTATTCGTTCATTGTCACCCTGTTGTTCGGAAAAATTTGGAGTATTCTCTGGAAGTCTACTCTACATCTAGAATGTCCTGCAAATCATCTCCTCCTGCACTCACTTCCTGTGGGTCCATCTGACGATACATTGCTTGGATAATGCTGAAAACCAGACTTATTATCGCTCCGTACAATAGGAACATCAGTATAGCATACACAACTTCGATGTTTGCAAATGCCAAGGAGATCAACCCGAAGATCATGACGATTACGACCAACATGATGCCCAACACAAAGAAGGTTCCGAAATTCACCAAGACATTTTTGAAGCCACTCGTGAAGCCATGCTGAAGTGCGTCTCCAAATGAGTGATTGCCATAAGCCAAATAGTACGCTGGGAAAATGGTAATCGTTTGTGCCAAGTAGACCAACAAGTAGAACAAGAAGATTCTTCCTGCGGCGGTCTGCATGATTTCAATCAAAGCCATCTGAGACTCTGACTGCGCATATGGGTCACTCATACTCATACCCTGTGACATCATATCCATGTAAACCTGGAAAATTTGACCAGCAAGATCGCCCAAGGTGAGGTATCCAAAGAGTATCATCACCAAGAAATTAATCACCGTTAGCACCAAGGATATCCCAATAATTGGAACTGCTTTTTTGAATCCCTTGAAGGCGTCTGAAAAGGATACCTTCCCAAAATAGGCGCTATCAGCGATGTAACCATAACCATATAGGAGTGGCGAGATGAGAAGGAATAGCAAAGTCATTACTGAGATGAAAATGCCAAACTGGCCCGCTTGCAATGATGACGAGCCTACCGCTCCGGCTATCATTGCTACTACAAAGAAGGCCGCGAATACTACAAGACTAAAAAGCAGATGCCAGCCGATTGACTTTCCGAAAATTTTAAAACCGAGACTGAAGTTCGTCCCAAAGGATACCTTGTTATTCATAATTGATTAGTTGTTAGAGATGCCTAAAGCTACTGGATTTTTACCTTTGGTTTCAAATTACTCGCGTACATGAAAGTCTATCACTCCATCGATTCCTTCGAAACGATATCGAATGCGGTCGTTACTACAGGAACTTTTGATGGTGTGCATGTTGGCCACCGGAAGATTATTCAGCGATTGAACGAAGTCGCCGCCAAGAACAATGGGGAGTCCGTGCTCCTGACTTTTCACCCCCATCCTCGTGTTGTTTTGCAGCCAGACATGGAACTCAAACTCCTCACCAACCTGGATGAGAAAATTGCGCTTCTCGAAGATGCTGGACTCGATCATCTTATTATCCATCCGTTCACAAGAGAGTTCTCGCGTACGAGCTCACTCGAGTTTGTGAGGAATCTAATCGTGAACAAGATTGGCGCGAAGCACCTGGTTATTGGATACGATCACCACTTTGGTAGAAATCGCGAGGGAAGCTTCGACCACCTCGTGGAATTTGGTCCCGTTTATGGCTTTGACGTAGAGGAAATACCCGCCCAAGATATCGACGATGTAAACGTGAGCAGCACCAAAATTCGAAATGCTTTAACCGAGGGAGACGTAGAAACCGCACACAAGTATCTCACCTATCCTTTTCACGTTTCAGGATGGGTAGTGAAAGGCGATCAAATTGGTCATACCATCGGGTTTCCTACCGCTAATGTGGAGATTAACGATGTGAACAAGCTGATTCCAACCGATGGAGTATATGCCGTTCGCGTGAAACTATCCGACGGTTCCGTTAAAAGTGGAATGTGCAACATCGGACATCGACCAACCGTTCACGGAAGAGAACGCCGCATCGAAGTAAACCTCTTCGACTATAGTGGAGATCTCTACGGCGAGAAACTTGTCGTACGATTCTACCATCGGATTCGGGCAGAACAGAAGTTTGAAGGAGTGGAAGCGCTCAAAACTCAATTACACAAAGATGAAGTGGAAGCTCGCCGTTTGTTGGACGCTTAGTGTGCTGTCTTTTTCGTCATTCGCTCAAGAGTTGGTGGAGTACGACGACCTAGACGAGGCACTCGAGAATCCGCTAGAAGTACGCCACCTCGAGCTGAGAAAGGAACACTACACAGAGATTCCGGCCGAGGTTTGGCTCTTCCCAAATTTGGAGGTCCTCGACCTTGGAAAGAACGACCTTACCACCCTGCCAGATTCCATCGCTGAGCTGAAGAACCTTCGAGTAATCATTCTGGAGAAGAACGATTTCTCGGTATTTCCCATAGCGCTCCTCGCAATCGATTCGCTGGAAGAAATTTATTTATCCGACTGCCCAGTAGAAGCCATTCCAGAGAATATCGACGAGCTGACAAACCTTCGAATCCTCGATTTGTGGCATTCCAATATAGAAGGTATTCCGGCCACAATCGGAAATTTGACAAAACTGGAACGTCTAGACCTCCGTCAAACCTTTTTCTCGCAGCAGGCATTCGACGAACAGTTTCCCAAAGACTTTACTAAAGCTAACGTGCAACTGACTTCAGGATGTGATTGCCAGGATTGAAAGGCGCGAGGAAGCAGGCGAGAGGCCTGAGGCGTGAGGCTTGAGGCCGGTTGAGCATGGTTGTAGCGTGGGATGCTGGTTTTCCGGGCTGGAAAATCTAGGTGAGAAGTAATGGGTAAGTTTTTGATGAAGTGGAGTTTGGTGAGTCAAAAGTGGCTTTCTTAGCCTTTAGCCTTTAGCCTTTAGCCTTTGGCCTTTAGCTTCAAGCCTTTTTTTGCGTTTTTGCTTTTGGCGTTTTTGCGAGAACCACGCAAGAACCACGCAAAAACCACACGACAAAAAAAAGCGCCGCGCAAGTTTCCTCACGCGACGCCAATGCAAATTGAGAGCAGAGGTCTTAGAAACTAAACTCTACCCCTAACATATAGTTGATAGGTGCCTGAGGATAGAATCCCATGCCGTAGTACTGTTGGCCACCAAAAGCATAGGAGTATGAGTATCCATTTGGTGCATAGCTGGCGCTGAATACATTCAAAGCTGATACATACGCACGTATACGCTTCACATCTTCCAATGCCCATTGTCCCGATAATCGCAAGTCGGTCACGAAGTACTCTGGAAGTACCAATCCTTCTAGTCCGGTGTTGCTCAAGTATTGCTTACCTACGTACCTCGGTGTAATGGAAAGATCTAAGTTCTTCGGCAAGTGCGCCGTTGCCGTTAGGTTCGCAATAATAGAAGGTGAGTAGGAGATTGGCGTGTTACCTCTAGACACGAGGCCTTGTCCAATTACTTCTTCCACATAATCAAGGTTGCGGTTGTCACTGAAGGTGATGTTTTCGCTGATCGTAAACTGCGGAATAGGCTTCCAAGTAGATGAAATCTCAATCCCTGCACGGTACGACTCCCCTACATTTTCACGTATTGGCGCACCTACAGAATTGAGTTCGCCAGTCAGTGCAAGTTGGTTTGTGTAGTACATGAAGTACCCATTCACACTCCAACTGAAGTTGGTTGATCGTCCTTCGTAACCAACCTCTACATCCTGCAAACGCTCCGCTTCAGGCATGGCCTCGCCCGTAATCGCCGAGTTGAAGTAGTCTACACGATTAGGCTCGCGATTCGCTAAGGCGTAACTCGCATAAAGTCGACTGTTTGCCATGCGGTAAACCAATCCAGCCTTTGGGTTGAAGAACTGAAGGTCATCTTCAAAGTCGAATACCACATTTTCCTCTTCCGTTCCGCCACCACTGTAGTTCACCGTTCTAACTTGCATATCTGCATAAATAGAAAGCGCATCACTTATGGCGTAATCAGCTTTTACATATGCGTTGATGTTCGTTTTGACGCTGTTGTTGAAGTAAAATTCGTGATTCGGGTCGGCATCATTAATCCATCTCGCCCAAATTACGTTGCCATAATGGTCACCGTCATACTGATTCCAACCACCGCCGACAATCACGTTTACATTTCCAATATTACCAGTGGCATTCGCTACAACACCGTAGAAGTGGTTGTCGAGCCAAAGTCTGCGCGCCAAATCGGTTGTGGCAATGGTCGTGGTGTCAATAACAACGGGTGTTAGACCGTAATCCACGTGATTTTCATCTTCTCTAAACTCTTCATAGTAACCTGCGCCTCTAGTGTAGAAACCGGATAATCCGAGTTTCCAACCCGATTCTAAGTTGTGGTTGATGTGGAGTTGGTAGTAATCCTGACCATAGTTGTCAACCTGATCATCGTAGAACTTCACATTTCCATTTTCGTCAGTGTACAAACCAGCTGGGTTGAAAGTAGGGTCGGCCTCGTAGGTTGCTGAATCGGTGCCGTACCAAGCCTGATACGTACGCTCTCTACCGCCGAAAACTACAGCTTGGATAGTAGTGTTTTCAGCCTGATAACCGAGTGCCAAATAGTAACTTCTGAGGTCGCTGCTCGCACGATCAATCCAGCCATCACTCGTGATTCTAGAAGCTCTACCGTCTAGTGTCCAGTGGCCGTCAATCAACCCAGTACCAAAGTTCAAGGTGTAGCGCTGCGTGTTGAAGGAGCCACCACCGATGTGTACATCAGCATAAGCATCCTTCGTGAAGCTCTTCGTTTGCATGTTAATACTCGCACCAAATGCACCAGCACCATTCGTAGAGGTTCCTACACCGCGCTGAATCTGCATGCTGCTCAGGCTGGAAGCAAGATCGGGTGTGTTTACCCAGAATACGCCTTGCGATTCTTGGTCGTTTACCGGTACACCATTGATGGTGACATTGATTCGTGTTTGGTCGCTACCGCGGATACGAAGACCCGTATATCCGATGCCTGCGCCGGCGTCAGAAGTAGTCACAACCGATGGAGTGTTTTCCAGAATGTACGGCATGTCACGTGCTACATCATTCTGTTCGATTTCCTCTTCGCTGTAATCGGTTCTGGCCACAGGGTCATCGTCAGTCGCGCGAATGGCCGAAACTTCTACTGAAGTCAGGACCTGTTCATTCGGGACGAGGTTCACTGTGATGAAACCAGAAACTTCGGCTCCGATTTCGAAAGTTTCAAAACCGATGGCTCTGACCTTGACCTCTTCTCCGCTCTGTGCCTCTATGGTAAACGAACCATCTGGCAAGGTTGAAACGCGTTCGGATTGAGTGAAAACAACGGCATAGTCGACAGGTTCGCCGTTGGATTGATTAAGCACTTTCCCGGATACAGTCCTCTGCGCGAGTGCGCCGACAGACAATAGAAGGAAAATGCCAAGCATAGAAAATTGCTTCATGATAAGATGCTTATCACGAGAAACAGGGGCAATTACTCGCTTGGATTTCGTTTGTAGTTAATAATTCCCTTGGCAGCATTACCTGCCCAGGTTCAAAGGGTATAATCTCAGTCCGCTGGTAAGCGGACACCCCTGTGAGATCTGGCGCGAAGGTATTGAGGATATTTTGAAAACGACAAGGTTCCGCGTGGAATAGTGCGCTAAATGGGCGAAGCGGGCGACAATCAGCCTCTTACAGAAGTGCTTTTAATGCCCGTTTTGCATTGGCAAGCCGATCTTTTCCTTGGCCAGAAACGATGTGATAGGGGGTGTCGACAGTTTTAAGCTTTTCAACATACCGTTCCATGAGCTCTTCTCTGCGAGTGGGATGCTCACGCAAGGGGTCCTCTTCCCATTCGAGGTCTATGTCCATCAGGAGGTAAACATCCGGCTGATTCGACTTCCATAGGTCTACCCACTTTTGTGGACATAAGCCATATTTGACCTCCCACCAAATGATGAAGGTGAGCAGATCGGTATCGCACACAAGAATTCCTGCGTCCGATCTAAGCGCCGTAAGCTGTGAGTCAAGCTGAAGAGCGGACATCTTGTGCATGTCGGACTCATCGTATGACCGGCCTAAATTTTCTAGATATTCTCTTGCCATTTCGTCCACATACGCCGCCTCGAGCTCTGAAGCCATGGCCTTTGCGATGGTAGACTTACCCGTTGATTCGGGTCCGGTTATGACAACCGTTTTAGGCATACGGGGTTATGTCAACCGACTCAGATAGGTCTCCGCCCAAAACCTTCATCACAAACGAGGCCTTGCCTTCTTCCGTGAAGGTTCGCTCGATTTCGCGTTGAAGTGCAGGAAATACGACATCGCTTTCTCCGATTATGAGCGTGCTTGAGTAAGAGGTAATCGCTTTAATTCCATCGTATTCGTTCATTTTAACAATGAAAGAATCGACAATGCGGAGGTAATCCGAGGAAAGCGGATAACAGGAAATTTCTACCGTAAAAATCATGCTTGTGTTTTAGCGGAAAGTGCATGTAACTGAAGCGCGATGTCTTCTAGAAGTTGAGGGTCCTTTTCAGCTGCATTACCTACCACGACAACGTCCGCTCCTGCGCGGGCCGAGCGAAGAGCTTCTTCTACACTGCGTATGCCTCCACCAACGATGAGAGGAACATCAACTGCGTTGCGAACTGCGCCAACCATATCTGCTGAAACAGGATTCATCGCACCGCTGCCCGCATCTAAGTATATGTGATTCAATCCCAACATTTCTCCAGCCATGGCCGTACATGCGGCAATGTCTGGCTTGTCGGCTGGAAGAGGTAACGACCCCGATATGTACGAAGCGGTAGTTGGTCTTCCACCGTCAACCAACATATAGCCTGTTGAGATGGTTTCGAGATTGAACTGACGGATAAGTGGTGCAGCAATTACGTGCTGACCGATAAGGAGTTCCGGGTTTCTTCCAGAGATGAGAGAGAGGAATAGAAGCGCATCGGCTTCGGGAGTAACTTGTAGTGAACTGCCTGGGAACAGGATAATTTTCGCTTCAGTTAATGACTTAAGCGTCTTTATATGTTCGTCGAGTTCATACTTGGTCAATAAGCTGCCTCCGAAGAAAATCAACTCAATTCCACTTCGATTGATTACATCGGCAATACGGGAAAGGTAGTCTGTACCTGACTTATCGGGGTCGATAAGCACGGCCAGCGCCTTCTTGTTTTGCCGACGCAACTCTTTCAAATATGTATTCATCGAGTGGCCCATTGGATGGTTTTTGCAAACCTACGAAATCACGGTGAAAGCGGTATTTCACTTACGGCGTAAACTACATATTGGTTTGCATGAAAAAACCAACCGATTTTGCACGGGATATTTTCATCATCCGTAACTATCGCAGCGTCAACCGTTCCAGATTCAGAAACAGTGATTGGGTCAATGAATAAATGTTTCTTGAATTCTATTCCACCCATTCTGTGAAGTTTGAAAAGTGCCTCTTTCGCTCCCCACAGAATTTGAAGCTTGAATTGCGAATCGCCTCTGGCCACGTCATCAAGTTCGGCCATGTTCAAAAACTTCGTGGCTAAGCGAGATAACTTGGGACGCTCGGGTTCAACGTCTATTCCAACCCGGCGATTAGGGTGGTGGATGGCTGCTCCGTATTCTTGACTGTGCGCTAGCGAAATATAACCTGGGCCATCGAGAATAGGACATCTCCCTTCGTAATGCAGCATGTATTGGGGTCGCAATAGGCGTAGTGCGGTACGTGAAGCAATGAACTCTTTGCGCTTATGTTCGTGGTGAATCCTTTCATCAAGCCGACGGATGTCGTTCGGATGAAGGTTTACAGAATCGGCTTCCGTCACCTGATCAGTAGCGATTAAATTGATGGATACGTGATCCTCAGGATAATAGAGATGATGTTCAGGGGATTCCACTTTGAACTTGGGAGTGATTTCGATGTTAGAGTTGTATCTTTGCTAGCCGAAATTCACACAATAATAGATAGAATGAGCGAAACAGCAACTAAATACATTCCATACAAGGTAAAGGATATTTCCTTGGCCGATTGGGGACGTAAAGAAATTGAATTGGCAGAGGCAGAAATGCCAGGGTTGATGTCACTCCGCAAGGAGTATGGTGAGAGCAAGCCACTTAAAGGTGCTCGTATCGCGGGATGTCTTCACATGACCATCCAAACGGCAGTACTCATCGAAACACTCGTTGAGCTTGGTGCTGACGTTACTTGGTCTTCATGTAACATTTACTCAACTCAAGATCACGCCGCTGCTGCTATTGCTGCCGCTGGAATCCCTGTTTATGCATGGAAAGGCATGACCGAAGAGGAGTTTGATTGGTGTATCGAGCAGACGCTTTTCTTTGGTGAAGATCAAGCTCCACTAAATATGATTCTTGACGATGGTGGTGACCTTACTAATATGGTATTGGATCGCTACCCGCAGTTGATTGACGGAGTAGGAGGCATTTCTGAAGAAACTACTACGGGTGTTCACCGTTTGTACGAGCGCATGAAGAAGGGAACTCTTCCAATGCCGGCTATCAACGTGAACGATTCTGTAACCAAGTCGAAGTTTGATAACAAGTACGGTTGTCGCGAATCTGCGGTTGACGCTATTCGCCGTGCAACTGACGTGATGATCGCTGGTAAAGTAGCGGTTGTGGCTGGTTATGGTGACGTAGGTAAGGGAACGGCAGCATCGCTTCGTGGAAACGGTGCCCGTGTTATCGTTACCGAAATCGATCCAATTTGTGCGCTTCAAGCGGCAATGGACGGATACGAGGTGAAGCGCATGGAGAATGCCATTCCACGTGCCGACATCGTGGTTACAGCTACAGGTAATAAAGACATCGTTCGCGGTGAGCACTTCGAGATGATGAACGATAAGACAATCGTTTGTAACATCGGCCACTTCGACAATGAAATTGATGTTGCTTGGTTGAAGCAAAACCACGGAAGCTCACATGTTGAGATTAAACCACAGGTTGATAAGTACACGATTAACGGAAAAGACATCATCCTTCTCGCAGAGGGACGTCTTGTGAACCTTGGTTGTGCAACGGGTCACCCGAGCTTCGTGATGTCAAACTCATTCACCAATCAGGTATTGGCTCAAATTGAGCTATACAAGAACGGTGGAGAGTACAAGAATGAGGTTTACACACTTCCGAAGCACCTTGATGAGAAGGTAGCGGCCTTCCACTTGGAAGCAATTGGAGTGGAATTGGAAACACTTTCTCCAGATCAAGCCGAATACATTGGCGTGACAGTAGAAGGTCCATACAAGCCAGAATACTACAGATACTAAGTCGAGTATCTCTCAAAAAAGAAAGCCACGCATATCGCGTGGCTTTTTTTGTGCTTTTTGGTAAAAGATGGAAAAATACGACGCCCACCTTTATACCATATATATATGTCACATTATCGGTTCGTGATGTGAAGTCGGTCTCCCAAATAATCCACTCGGTAGGTTAAAACGGGATAAGTTGAGGATCCTTCAACGACGGTTCCGTCGAATAATAGGAACCGTGTATCGTCACAAGAACACTCTAAATACGTGTCCTCTACCACGTCCATTTGTCCGCATCCACGGTCATAATGTTCGGGACAAGCTCTTTCGTAGGCAACCCAATCATTTCCGTCGTTGTTGTTGTATCGGCGGTAAATGACGAGTCCCTTATACCCTCCGGGATTGTAGATCCAGCCTCCGATAAAGTTGATGGGCTGGGAGGAAGGGTTGTTCAGGTAGACGTATTCATCCACGAAAACATTGGGGATTTGCTGCGGGACGGAGTCTTCACACGCAAGCAAAAAAAGTGGGGCTAGAAAAAAAAGTTTTCGAAGCATGGAACAAAGATACGGCGTATTGCATTTAACATTTTGTTCACACAGAGCCAACCTGTTAGCGGCTTGGTGCGTCATTTTACCGAGTGCTCTCAGAGCCAAATTAGCTAAACTCCTCAGAATTCGGGGACTTAGCGTTTGGTGTGGCAGGTGAATTTCTTGTTATATTTACCCCTTTCTAACGACTAGGGTACGTTGATTTAACTACTTGGCTATATGATGAAACGATTACTCACGCTATTTCTTGTGGTATGTTCTGCAGGACTTTGGGCACAGACTCAACCGGGGTCTCTCAAGGGCGTAATCAAAGACAAAGTAACGGGCGAGACCATACCCCAAATGGCGGTTGAGCTCCAAGTTGGTGGCGAGACCATCCAAAAGGTGCTTTCCGATTTCGATGGAAACTACAGCATCGCACCAATTAATCCCGGAAGGTATACTATCATCTTCAGAGGTGGATTTAACTACGAAGACGTTATTGTTCGCGACATTCAGATTCTTGGTGGTTCAGTAACCACACAAGGAGCCGAGCTTCCTGCGAAAGGAACTGTTCTCGGTGATGTTGAAGTTATCTGGGAGCGACCTCTTGTAGAAGAAGGCAAGACCTCTTCTCGCCAGGTTGTTGACCGCGAAACAATTCAAAACCTCGGTTCTCGTGACTTGGGTGCGGTCCTTACCGTATCTGCCGGTGTATTCCAGGCGGATGAAGGTCAGGCCATCTCCGTGCGTGGTACACGTTCTGACGCGAACCAGGTATTCATCGATGGTGTAAAAGTTCGTGGTGGATCGAACGTACCGCGTGAGGCAATTGACAACGTCGAAGTAATTACCGGTGGTACACCAGCACAGTACGGTGACGCCCTCGGTGGTATTACAAACATTACAACTCGTGGTCCACAGCCAAATTACTTCGGTGGTGTGGAGCTCGTATCATCTACTCCGTTCTTCTTCGATGATCCATCGCACTACAACCTCGCAGGTTTGACACTCGGTGGTCCAATTTGGAAGCGCAAAACAGAAGGTGGTGGAGAGCAAACCGTAATCGGTTTCTTGCTTTCAACCGAATTCCAGTACCAATATGAGCCACGTCCTTTTGCAACTCCAGTGATGCGAGTGAGCGAAGGTAAGTTGGCATCCATGGAGGAAACTCCAATCCGTCCTTCTAACGTAGGTCAAGGGGTGTTGAACGAAGGAAACTTCCTCAGAGATTCTGACCTAGAAGAGATTCCTGCTCGTTTGAATGTTGATAACACTCAGATCCGTGTAAACGGTAACTTCAACATCCGCACAAGTGCAACAACCAACGTGGTAATCGGTGGTCGTTTCAACTACACTCGCGGAATGAACGGTGGATTCGCTAGCTCACTTATGAACTGGCAGAACAACTCTGAGTCAATCGCAACTGACTACTCTGGTTTTGCACGCTTTACTCAGCGTTTTGAAACAGGTGAGAACTCTACCTTGAAAAACTTGTACTATAGTATCCAGGTAGACTACACGCGTAACAATCGTAAGACTTGGGATCCGGTTCACCAAGACAACGTATTCCGTTACGGACACATTGGTAACTTCCAAACGTATCAGCGTCGTTTCTACACGTATACAACAGATGAGCAAACTGGTATCACCGCATGGGTACAGCAGCTCTATCAAGATACAGCAGTGACCTTCGCTCCAAGTAGCTACAACGAAGTGAGAAGTAACTACACTTCTGCTTACTATCGTTTCGTAGACGAAGGTCGTATCATCAACAACACATTCAACCTTAACAACATTCGTCAAGGTGGTGGTTTGATTAACGGTGACAACCCTGAATCTATCTATGGATTGTTCCAAGCAGTTGGTACAAACCAAGCGGGTTACAACCTCGGACGTAACTCTCAGTTCCGTGTTACAGCACAAACTACATTCGAAATTGGCAACCACGACTTGATCGCTGGTTTCGAGTTCGAGCAGCGTATCGACCGCTCTTACGGTTTGGCAGCAAACGGATTGTGGACTCAAATGCGTCTACTTCAGAACCAAGCAATTCTTCAGTTGGACTTGGATAACCCAATTCTTGTTTATGATGAGAACGGCGTATTCCAGGATACAATCAACTACAACCGTGCATTTGACCCTAGCGTGCCTCGTACATTCGACCGCAACGTTCGTAAAGAGCTAGGTTTCGATCCTAACGGTACAGATTACATCGACATCGATGCATACGATCCAGATTTCTACAGCTTGGATATGTTCTCGGCTGACGAACTTGTGAACGTAGGTGGTAACCAATACGTATCATACTTCGGTTATGATTACTTGGGTAACATTCAATCTGGTAACCCTACATTGAATGACTTCTTCACTCAAACGGACGAGAACGGAAACTTCACAAGACCGGTTCCGGCGTTCCAGCCACTATACATTGCTGGTTACATTCAGGACCGTTTCTCTTTCCGCAACTTGAACTTCAACGTTGGTCTACGTGTTGACCGCTTCGACGCGAACCAGCCAGTATTGAAGGATCCATATTCACTTTACCCAGTGAGAACTGCAGGTGAGGTTCGCAATATGTCTCTCGGTGGTGAGATTCCAAATTCAATTGGTGACGACTACGTAGTTTATGTAAACGACGTATCTAACCCAACTTCAATTACAGGTTACCGCGATGGTGACCAGTGGTACGATGCACAAGGTGATCCATTGGCTAACCCGAAAGATATCGCGGATATCTCTGGTGGTCAGGCTCAACCATATGTAATTGGTGCAACTGCAAACGGTCGTCCGGAGCTTAGCCCTGACGGATTTGAGGATTACACTCCACAGGTGACATTCTCTCCACGTGTTTCATTCCAGTTCCCTATTACGGATAAGGCATCATTCTTCGCTCACTACGACATCCTCGTTCAGCGTCCAAGCCCAGGTTTGGCTCGATTCAATCCATTCGATTACTTGCAGTTGGACATCTTGAACAACGCAGGATTCTTGGCTAACCCTAACTTGAAGCCACAGCGTACGACTGACTACGAAATTGGTTTTGAGCAGGTGTTGAACGAGCGCTCACTTCTTCGTCTCTCTGCATTCTATAAGGAGCAGCGTGATTTGATTCAGACTGTGAGCATCAACGAAGCTTACCCGATCACTTACGTGACATACGGTAACCGTGACTTCTCAACTGTAAAAGGTTTCGTGATTGGCTACGAACTTCGTCGTACCAACAACATCTTGATGAACGCGAACTATACCCTTCAGTTTGCTGATGGTTCTGGTTCAGGTCCTAACTCTGGTGCGAACCTCGCACGTTCAGGTCAGCCTAACTTGCGTTACATCCTTCCGTTGGACTTCGATACTCGTCACCAGATTACAGCGTCGATTGACTACCGTTACGGATTTGGTGCTTCTTACAACGGACCAGTATGGTGGGGATCTAACGTATTCCAGGGTGCAGGTATCAATATCCTAGCACGTGGTTCATCAGGTACTCCATACACTGCTCGTGTTCGTGCATTCGAATTGACTGACGGAGCTAGCGGTGTTCCATTGACAGGACAAATCAACGGTTCACGTCAACCGTGGATCTTCTCTGTAGACATGACAGTAAACAAAGTATGGCAGCTCGAGCCGGGTGTTCGTGGTGGACAAACATTCGAACTTTACGTTGCTGTCCTCAACCTCTTCGATACAAGAAACGTATTGAATGTGTATGCATACACCGGTGCTCCGGATGACGACGGTTGGTTGGCTTCTCCTCAGGGCCAGACTTCTATCGCGTTCCGTGCGGACGCTCAGTCTTACGCCGACCTTTACAACGTGGCTGTGAACTCACCGTTCAACTACACGTTACCTCGTCGTATTCGTCTAGGTGTACGTTATAACTTCTAATCAGCAAGAACTAAAAAGCGATAGTATCATGAAAAGAGATCTCCGCATCTTACCATGGCTTCTCAGCATCTTCGCGGTATTTACCGTGGAGGCTCGCGAGATTCCTGGATTGCCGTCAGGAAGCGGCAAGAACATGGAGTCGAACAAATCGGTAGAGGAACTCTGCCAGCCGGCTCAGGCTCAGTCCGACCTTAACATCAACAACGTGCGTGCTACCATTCTAGGTGGTGGTGACATGTGGTGGGATTTGAACCAAGCACGATATGAAGTTCCAAAAGGTTCCAACCGTCACTCAATGTTCGCCGGCGCACTTTGGCTCGGTGGTGTTGATGAAGGTAACCAGCTAAAGTTGGCCGCAATGACCTACCGTCAGCGTGGTAACGACTACTGGCCTGGCCCACTTTCTGACGATGGATTGGCTACAGTTACGAAGGAAGTGTGTGACCGTTACGACCGTCACTGGATTATCCTTCGTGAGCAAGTAGACATCCACAAAGCTTGGTTGGAATGTAAAGACGATCCAGATTGTGACGTTGCTGATGAGTTCCCTGGATACGAAGGAAACATTCCTGAAATCATCCTCAACTGGCCAGCACATGGTATCGATAACGAGCTCCCTTATCGCTTGGCTCCGTTTATCGACCGTGATGGTGACGAACTCTACGATCCATTTATTGACTACCCAGCGTACGACATCGATCGTGCATTCGACTGCCAATTGAAGGAAGTAGACCTTCTTTATGGTGACCAGACTATCTGGTGGGTATACAACGACCGCGGTAACGTTCACTCTGAGACACAAGCAGGTGCTCTCGGTTTCGAAATCCGCGCTCAAGCTTTCGCGTTCACAACGAACGACGAAATCAACAACATGACATTTAACAACTATCGTATCATCAACAAGTCGACATTCCGCTTGACGAATACGTACTTCTCAACTTGGTTCGATCCAGATTTGGGATTTGCACAGGATGATATCATTGGTTGTGACATTCCACGTGGTTTGGGTTACTGCTACAACAGTGACTTCGAAGACGAAGGTCCTTTCGGTTACGGTGAATATCCACCAGCTGTAGGTTTCGACTTCTTCCAAGGTCCATTTGCGGATTACTTCGACGGACTCGACAACGACCGTGACGGTTGTGTGGACGGTGTTCGTGACGAAGATGGAAACTGTGTGGCTGAAGATCCAGCTGTTGGTCGCAACGAGCGTATCATCATGTCTGGCTTCATGTACTACAACAACACAGGTGACCCTGCTTCAGGTAACCCGAATTCAGCTGCTGAATTCTACAACTACATGCGTTCACGTTGGAAAAACGGTAACCCACTTGTAGTAGAGAACCCAAGCGGTCCAGGTAACACTGGTAACGGTGACGGTTATACGCCTGACGGTTCTGGTCTAGCTACATTGTTCGCTTACCCAGGTAACACATTCGATACTACGGGTGTAACCGCGCCGACTGCGCCTCAAAACTGGTATGAGTCTCCTTCAAACCAGGAGGATAAGCGTGGTCTTCACAATGCCGGTCCATTCTCTTTGGCTCCAGGTGCATTGAACTTCATTACAACAGGTGTTGTTTGGGAGCGTAACTTCCAAACTCAGGACCTATTTGCTTCGGTAGAAGAGGTAATTATTGCTGATGATAAAGCACAGCAATTGTTCGACAACTGCTTCCAGGTGTTGAACGGTCCAGATGCTCCAGATGTAGAGTTGATCGAGTTGGATCAAGAATTGGTTGTGACTCTTAAGTACGGTTCTGCTGCGAATAACGCGAACCTAGATTACCGCGAGCGCGATCCATTGATTCCAGTTCCACCGGGTAAAACTGAGTCTGAAGTATTGGCGGATAACCCGAACTACTTCGACTATGTATTCGAAGGTTTCCAGGTATTCCAATTGGAGAATGAGAACGTTTCTATCGCTGACCGTTACGATCCAGCTCAGGCCCGTCTCGTTGCTCAGTGCGATATCAGAAACGGAGTTACTCAGCTCATCAACTGGGAGCTCGATCCGAACATGAACCAGTTGGTTCCAATGGATATGACTCTTGAGACTAGTGACGCGGGTATCCAAATGTCATTCAGCATTAAAGAAGATGCATTTGCGACTACTACTCGTACACTTAAGAACCATACAGAGTATTACTTTACGGTAATTGCTTACGCATACAACGAATACGAGCCGTTCGATCCATTCAGCTCACCTGATGGACAGCGCAAGCCATTCTTGGCGGGTCGTAACAACATTTCTACCTACACTGGTATTCCGCACAGAACGGAAGCAGAAAATGGAGGTATGGGCTTGAATGCGAACTATGGTGACGGTATCGAAATCACTCGCATTGAAGGCGAGGGTAACTCAGGTATCGACCTTTCATTCAAAGCTGAAACAGAAGACGAAATCGTTCGCAACTTCTCGACTCCTAGAGCTACTTACTCTCAAGGTCGTGGTCCAATCGATGTGAAGATTGTAGATCCTCGTAACGTACCGGCAGGTGAGTTCCTCATGAGATTTGACGGTACTAATAACGATGCAAACTGGGAGCTTTACACAGACACTGACACAATTTTGTCTCGTCGTAACATCGGCTTCTTGAATGAGCAAATCATTCCTGAGCTCGGTATCTCAGTTGTTGTTGAGAATGTTCGTAAGCCAGGTAATGATACAAACGGTGTATTCAACAACGGTATCATTACAACAGAGCAAGTTTTCGCAGATCCGACTAACCCTTGGTTGTCTGGTGTGCCAGATGATGATAACTACAATCCTTTCAACTGGATTTTGGCGGGTACGAATACAGTACCGACAGAAGAACCAGCTGAACTCTATCCTGACTTCAGTGGAGACCCTAGAGGATTCTACGAAGACATGGTTAACGGAACTTGGGGTCCTTTCTACTACGTAAGCTTCCTAGGCCGTGGTACTTCACCACAAGGTCGCCCAGTATTTGGTATGGGACCATCTGACTCTATTGTAGGTAACATTGGAGCGCGTCTCAAGCCAGAGAATCTCAGATCTGTTGACATCGTGTACACAGATGATCACACGAAGTGGACCCGCGTACCTGTATTCGAATTGGGTGAAGACCCTGCCTTGACTGAAGGTGGTGCGGCTAAGCTAAGTTTGAGAAATGCCGATGGTTGGGACTTGGTGAACGGCGAACTCGTTCGTGATCCATCTACTCCAGGATGGTCGTGGTTCCCAGGTTACGCGATTGACCTTGAAACAGGTCAGCGTCTGAACATGGCCTTCGGTGAGAACTCATGGATGGCAGCTGATCGTGGTGACGACATGCTTTGGAACCCAACTTCTACTGTAGTCGTGTCTCCTGGAGATAACATTACTGGTGGATACAGATTCGGTGGTCAGCACTATCTCTACGTCTGGGCTCCAACTGTAATCCGCGGTATTACTCCAACGGATATCTCGTACAAGGGCAGTGACGAAACTCAAAACCCGATGTACAACGAGTTCCAGAACATTGGATCTGCGATTAACAAGAGAGCAATCTTCTAGGGATGTATGTATGTGAATATTCCACTTGTAAACCCAGTTTACGACGACGTGAATATCTACGAGAACATGCCAAGTGAAGTACGTACTAGAATCAGAATGAACCGTCCGTATGCGAAGTACCAGCCAGCTGGAACTACTCCGCAGAACGCAGGTAACCCATTGTATGAGTTTAGTACTACAGATTTTGCTACTGCGAAGAACCAAGGGTCAATTGCAACAAGAGAGCTTGAAAACATTCGAGTTGTACCTAACCCTTACTACGCAAGAAGTGCATACGAGACTTCTCAGCTAGAGAATCAAGTGAAGTTCACAAACCTTCCGCAAGAGTGTACGATTAGCATCTTTAGTACAAACGGCACGATGATTCGCCAAATCAACAAGAACAACTCATCTACGTGGTTGGCTTGGGACTTGACGAATGACTACGGTGTGCCAATCGCTTCAGGTGTATACATCATCCACGTTGACGCGGGTGATATCGGAGAGGCAATCATCAAATGGTATGGTGCACTTCGTCCGGTTGACTTGAACGCATTCTAAGGAAGTACTAAGTATTCAGAATAGACTATGAGAAAAGCAGTATATAGCACAATGTTGGCAGTCGCGGTGGCAAGCACCGCGGCCTTTGCCGGCAACCCTCAGCGTGCAGGATCAGCTGGAGCCAATGAGTTGCTTATCAACCCATGGGCAGGTAGCGCTGGTTTTGCAAACTCAAACATCGCGAGTGCCACTGGTCTTGAAGCGACGTTTATGAACATCGCAGGCTTGGCATTTACCGAGGGTACTGAAGTTGGTTTCGCCAACACGCAGTGGTTGATCGGTTCAGATATCTCTGTGAACAGCGGTGGTCTTGCTCAGCGAGTAAGCGAAACTGGTGTATTGAGTATCTCCGTACAATCATTTGATTATGGCGAGTGGGAAGTAACGACCGAAGACCTTCCTGACGGAGGCGCAGGTACAATTTCTCCGACCGCACTAACTTTTGCATTGGGTTACGCTCAAATGTTTACCTCCGAAATCCACGGTGGTGTGAACATCAAGGTGTTCAACTCAAACATCTCAAACTTGAACGCTACAGGTGTTGCTATCGACGCGGGTGTTCAGTACGTAACTGGTGACAAAGACCAGTACAAGTTTGGTGTTACTTTGAAGAATGTTGGTCCTTCTTTCGGATACAGCGGTGACGGTCTAGATATCGTTCTTCCTGTTCCACAAGGTGGTTACACGCAAAGCTTCCAGTCTCGTTCTGCCGAGTTTGAATTGCCTACCCAGCTTTCGATTGGTGCTGCTTACGACATCCACTTAGTGGAAGACGTTCACCGATTGACAGTTAACGGCGCATTCATCTCTAACTCCTTCGAGAAAGACAACTACGTTCTTGGTCTCGAGTACGGATGGAGAAACTGGTTCGCAGTTCGTGCAGGGTATAGAATCGACGATAACCGTGTAGACGGTCGTCGTTCATCTGCCATCACAGGTCCAGCTTTCGGCTTCACCGTAAACGCTCCATTGGGAAGCTCTTCAAACTTCAAGCTTGATTACGCTTACCGTATGACTACAAACTTCGGTGGTATTCATACAATCGGTGGTACGTTCGCTTTGAACTAAGAAAATCCACTGCGGTTTTAGTTTTCCGCAGTTACATTCCGAAATTGTATATTTGCAGTGAAATGAGGCCATTAATGGTCTCATTTTCTTTTGAATACACTCACTATGTCGCAGATATCTTATTACACTCCAGAGGGGCTTAAGAAGCTCCGTGAAGAACTCGATCACATGAAGTCGATTGAGCGTCCGCGCATTTCTCAGCAAATCGCAGAAGCTCGTGATAAAGGTGACTTGTCGGAGAACGCAGAGTATGATGCGGCAAAGGAAGCTCAAGGCTTGCTCGAGATGAAAATCGCGAAGCTCGAGGAAGAACTTTCCAATGCACGTATCATCGACGAATCTCAACTCGATACATCTAAAGCACTCGTGCTTTCTAAAGTCCGCATCAAGAATACTACCAACGGAATGGAAATGACCTACACCTTGGTTAGTGAGAAAGAAGCAGACCTCAAAGCCGGAAAGATTTCAGTTACCTCACCCATCGGTAAAGGCCTCCTAGGCAAAAGCGTAGGTGACGTTGCAGAGATTCAAGTTCCAAGTGGAAATCTTAAATTCGAAGTACTCGAAATTTCAAGATAAACCCACATGGCTTCAATTTTTACGAAGATTATAAATGGCGAAATTCCTTGTCACAAAGTGGCAGAAACGGATTTCGCCATTTCTTTTTTAGATATACGTCCCCTTAAACGCGGACACACCCTCGTCGTTCCCAAGGAAGAGGTTGATAAGCTCTTCGACCTTCCAAAGGCAGATTACGATGGCGTAATGGACTTGGCTTACAGAGTAGGAGCGGCGATGGAAAAGGCTATCGATTGTAAGCGCATCGGCGTGGCAGTTCTTGGCCTCGAAGTTCCACATGCTCATGTGCACCTCATCCCAATCGATTCCGAGAAGGATTTGAACTTTGGAAACCCAAGGCTAGAGTTTACGGACGAAGAGTGGGAGAGCATTGCCAATGAAATCAAGGCTGCGCTGTAGAGGCTAGCGCTGCCGATCAGGATTGTTTTTTAGGAAGGATTCCCATCCGCTATAAGACTTAACACCGCCCAGAGGTGATGAGGAGGTGTAATGATGGCAGGTTGCCACAGCCAAGCCATCGGTCGCATCGAGCAACTTTGGAATCTCCTTGAAGCCATAAATGTTCTTCAACATTCCCGCTACCTTTTCCTTACTGGCATTCCCATCGCCCGTTATGCTTTGCTTTACGCGTTTGGGAGGGTATTCTGTAACGGGAATTTGCCTTGCCAATCCTGCAGCCATTACCACACCCTGCGCTCGTCCAAGTTTCAACATAGATTGGACGTTCTTACCAAAGAAGGGGGCTTCTAACGCCATTTCATCTGGAAGGTACTCCTCGATAATCTTCTGCGTGCTTTCAAAAATGTGCCGCAAACGCGTGTAATGGTCGTCCTTCACTTTAAACTTGACCACATCGAAGGTGAGTAATTCGGCGTTCTTGCCAACTTGTTTGATGACACCGTATCCCATCACAGTCGTTCCAGGGTCAATGCCAAGGATAATCTTCTCACTCTTCGCCATGAAACAAACCTAGGCTTTTTTGCCTATTTTTCGGAGTGTTTTTAGCAGCCATCCCCCTATTAGGTTACGCGGTATTCGCACGATTTCTGGCAAACGGGTTTAGAAAGGAGATATCCGTTGACGCAGAAACACCTCTTTCTCCAATTTCAGTCATTCTCCCTTTCCGAAATGAAGCGAAAGTCCTTTCAAGCTGTACTTCGGCCATTTTAGATGCGCTGGGAAGTACCGATCAGTTGGTTATGGTCGACGACTCATCCACCGATGAGAGTTTGACTATGGCCCGTGAATTGGCGGGGAAGGATGCAAGGGTGACCGTTCTTCAAGCTGATGGAGAAGGAAAGAAGGCGGCTTTGGAAGTTGGAATTGCCGCCGCCCAGAATGACATTATTTTCACCGTTGATGCCGATGTCTATCCCCAATCACATTGGCCCGCGGTAATGCTTCAAGCATTTACAGAGCCAGATATCCACATGGTTTGTGGAAACGTGCATATCAAGCAGACTGAAAGTAGCATCTCAACACTCTGGGAAGCCATCGACTTCATGAGTTTGGTGGGCAGCGGCAGAGCCCTGACTGCACAAGGCTGGGCCGTCATGTGTAATGGAGCAAACCTCGCCTTTCGTAAATCATCATTCGAAAGAGTAGGAGGATATACCAAGCACAAACAGATTCCGAGTGGTGACGATGTGTTCCTAATGCACGAAATGATGCACGCTTTTCCCGGTGGCGTGGTTCCAGCTTCAGATTTGGCCTACGGTGGAGTAGAAACGCTCCCTCAAAAAGGCTTTTACAAGCTGTTTCAGCAAAGAATTCGCTGGGCGGGGAAAGGAGTAAGCTACACAGATAAGCATGCGATATTCGTCACATGGCTTATTGGTGGACTTTCACTAATCACAACCATACTGGGTGTTCTCACTATTTTTTGGGTTGATGCACTCGTGAGTTGGTTGATCTTATGGGTGGGTAAGGCCGCGATTGATACTGTTCTACTTTCCACCTACAACCGTGGATATAAGCGACAAATTCCCCTTTGGGCAATCTCCATTCAAGCTTTGTTGTACCCGTACTACACCACGCTCATTGCGGTGCTTGCACCGTTCGTCAAGTTTTCTTGGAAAGGCCGTTATTTATCTCGGTCGGCCAAAGAGTAGACGATATCCCTTCCGGTGACAGATTGGAACAACCTCAAGTCGAAGAATTCCGTGGCCGCATACAAATGGTCGAAGATATCACTCTGAATACCCTCGTAGTTTTCCCAAACGATATCAGCACTGAAACAATAAACCTCTAGCGGAATTCCTTGTGCTGTGGGTTGAAGTTGACGAACCATGACCATTGCTCCATCGCGTTTGGCAATCTTCGGATGGTTCTCAAGGTATTTCTTGATGTACGCCCGATACACGCCAATGTTCGTTTGGTGACGTCCATTGATGCTCGCCGCTCCCTTATCGTAACCATGCTCATCGTTGTACTTGTCAATCTCACCCTGACGCTTTTCAACATAATCAGATACAAAGGCGATTTTCGAATAGCGTTTCAGCATTTCTTCATCACACAAGGCTATGCTGTTGATGTCGATGAGGATGTTCCGCTTAATTCGGCGCATATTCGCGTTCTTCATACCTCTCCAATTCACAAAGGAGTCAGATACAAAGGCCTTAGCGGGGATTGAACTAATCGTGTTATCCCAGTTGCGAACCTTCACGGTAGTGAGGTCGATACTTACAACGTCTCCATCTACACCGAACTTCTCAAAAGTGATCCAATCTCCCTTTTCGACAAGATCGTACATGGTGATCTGGAAATTGGCCAGCAGTCCATTGATGGTGTCCTGAAAGATGAGAATCAAGATCGCCGTTGCACCAGCGAAGGCGCCTAGAATGCTTCCAACCTTAGCATCTATGATAATGCTGAAGGCCACTATCACAGCGACGAAGATGTTCATCACTTGGAGGACCTGAAGGATGGTCTTGATCGGCTTACCCTTGAAGGTTTCATTCTCCTCCGTGTAGCGCATGAGCGCCTTGAAAAGTCGGTTGAGCGCTGCAGCCGAGAGGATGGTTACATAAATCTGAGCGATCCTTTCAAGTGGACCAATCATGTAATCCAGGTCGCGGAAGATGTACGGAATACTCAGAAGAATGATAACACCCGGAATGATGTGTGCTAGGTTCCGGAAAACCTTATTTTCAAGCAGGTAATCATCCCAAGTAACCTTGGTTTTCTTTACAATGCGATGCGCTATGGCAAGTAGGATTCTACGCGCTATGTAGTCCGCAATCAAACTAATGACCGCAAGAGCGGCAAGGTCGAGCAGTAGAGTAAGTAGAAGTACCCACGTATCGTTTAAGCCCTGACCTGTAAGCCATTCGTGGGCCCAATGCGTGATCTCAATTTTCTCGAGAATATCGCCTTCTTGTAACCACATTAAATCCATGCGACAAATGTACGGTTATTCGACAATCACCGCCTCCGCATATTGTAAAGTGGATGCATTGAAAAAGCCTAGCGCAAAGTCTTCAGGGTCACCTTTTCTAAAAATGTTTCCAACCACAGCTGCCGGTGGAGGGTCGAATGGACTACCTACCTGCACAGTTTGTTGCTGCAAAATTGCCAAGAAGTCGAAGTAATCTCTCGTTATACTTCCTAGCTCAATTTTGTAAGTGGTGCCCACCGGTTTTGGTCCATCTACCGTAAGAGCAGGTACCGGAGGTGTGCCGAAGGAAAGTCCATCGCTAAACTCATCCTCAAAAAATTGAAGATCGAATGGGGTATTTTGAATCGAGTCATTTCGCCAAGCGCGAAGTCGGTAGTTATCACCCACACCAGCCGGTTCTGTAAAGTGAGCGGCTACGTAGTATCCTTCTTCCTGGAAAGGCGCCGATTCTCGGTATTCAGAGAAAAATGAGTCTATCGGAGGACATCGCTTGATCTCTTCATCTCGAGAAACCCATTCGCCTGCGTCAAAGTATTCATTACCGTCGAATACCTCTATGCTCAAATGGTACACACTTCCCAAGCTACCCACGTGGCTTCCGTAGTAATAGCCGGCAGCGGTGTCAGATTCAATCAAAGAGTCAACACGGGTGCCATTCTCAAACAAGATGATGGATACGTCAGAAACCCCGGGAACCTCACCCGCGAAGTAGGGTGCCGTTGCGAAAACTTGGGCCTCTACAGGGAGGGTGTCGGTAACTCGACCGTTTACGATTAACCTCGGTGGAGTATCTGGAATGTCAAGCTGAATAACTTCTTCACAAGAAATCAGCCCGAATGCAACTGCTATAAGTAGGAGTACCTTTTTCATGATTAGAAGCTGAAGTTGTAAGTGATGAATGGAATTGGGGCCGCAAAAATACTGAGCTGTACGGCTTGCGGTTGAGCCGTTTCAACATCTTGCCTAAAGAAGATACTGTACGGGTTGTTTCTGCCGTACACATTGTAAATCCCGAAGGAAAGGCTCTGTTCCCAATACTTAGTGCTTTCAAGTACGTAGGTGGCGCTCAAGTCTAAACGGTGGTAATCTGGAATACGCGCGCCATTTCTGTTGCTGTATACTGGATAGAATATTCCTTGGTATTCGCTAAGTGCATCTGGATAAGTGACTGGTCGGCCTGTTTGATACGCGAAGTTCAAACCGATGTCCCATTTGTCGGATAGCTGTGCATTCAGAACGATGGACAGGTCGTGCGGCTTATCAAAGTTTGCCGGGTACCAGTCGCCACCATTAATTCTAGTTGCGCGGAACTCACCTTCTACCTTTCTCTCCGTGCGCGCAAGGGTGTAACTCACCCAACCGGTTAACCAACCCGACTTCTTTTCAATCATGAACTCTAGACCATATGCGCGGCCATCGCCAAATAGAAGTTCCTTTTCAATGTTGTCTTGGAAGATCAAATCTGCGCCATCCTTATAATCTACAAGGTTGTAGAACTGCTTGTAGTAGGCCTCAACGCTAAATTTGATTTTGTTGTCCATCAAGTTTCTGAAGTATCCAATCGCAACCTGGTCGGCCATAGCGGGCTCAATATACTTTCCAGAAGGGCGCCACACATCTACCGGAGTAGGGCTGGTGGTATTCGAAATCAAATGGATGTATTGTCGTGTTCGGTTGTAGCTCAACTTTAACGATTGGGTTTCATCAATCGTGTAATTCACGGCTAACCTCGGCTCAAAGCCGTTAATGTCAAAGTATGAGGCGATAACCTCATTGTTGTCGTACGTAGTAGAACCTACAACCGTGCTGTCATTTAGGATGGGAGCGCCATCTTCATAGTCGAGTACGGTACGCGGACCGTAGTTAACCATACCCGAGTATCGAAGTCCGGCTGATATCGTGAAAAATTCGTTGATCTTCCACTCATCGGCTATAAAGGCAGCTGCTTCAAAAGCTTGTTCATTTTGGAGACTCGTTTCAACGATTCCCGTAATCTCACCAGGGTAGAAAACATACGTGGTGGTGTTGATGCCGAAGTCAACCGTGTGGTTGTTGTTGGCATACCATGTAAAGTTCATGTTGCCGATGTAGTTTCGGATCCGGCTATCTAGGTTAAAAGATGTGGCCTGGTCTTCTGGCGTGCCGATGTTGTACGTGTAATCCGAATAAACACCGGTGACATTCATGAAGAAGTCGTCGCTTACGATATAATTCCAGCGCGCCGTGGTGGTGAGATTACCCCATCCAAAGTCAAATAGTTCGCTGAAGCCAAGTACATCGCGACCGTAATAGGCCGAAAGGAAAACACGGTTGCGGTCGTTAATCTTGTAGTTGATCTTGGCGTTTAGATCGTAGAAGTACAGCTTCGTGCTAGCGATGTCTTCGTTGGGCGAGAGTGGAAGGAAGATGTCCAGATAGGATCTTCGTCCCGCTACCATGAAGGACATTTTATCCTTGATGATTGGACCTTCGAGGGTGAGCCGGCTTGAAAGAAGACCAATGCCTCCGTTTCCGGCGAACTCTTGATTGTTCCCTTCTTTCTGGCGAACGTCCAAAACTGAGCTTAGCCGCCCACCATAAACCGATGGTATGCCCCCTTTGTAAAGCTTCACATCTTTAACGGCATCTGCGTTGAAAACACTGAAGAATCCGAAGAGGTGAGAGCTGTTGAATACAGGCGCCTCGTCGAGGAGAATTAGGTTTTGATCCACGTTACCACCGCGGACGTTAAACCCGCTAGCACCTTCGCCGACCGTTGTAACTCCCGGCAAAAGCGTAAGTGAACGGATTACATCAGTTTCTCCAAGTAGCTGAGGGATTTTCTGAATCTCCTTAGATGATAGGGTGGTTACCGACATCTCCGTATTGGTGATGTTGTCGTTGTCCCTCGTTTCGGTCACCACTACTTCATCAATTTGCTTCGCTGAAGGAATCAGCCTGAAGTTGTGTTGAATATCGACATCACCACTTCTTACTAGAAGCGTGTCATTTCTAAATCCGAGGTATGAAACCACAATGCGGTGTGAACCTGGGCCGATTTTGAGGGAATAAAAGCCATAGGGATTTGAAGCTGCTGCACCTTCTCCGTCGAGATCTCTCACACTGGCTCCGATGATGCTTTCACCTGTGGTGGCATCGGTAATGGTTCCGCTGACGGAAACATCGCTTTGAGAAAAAGCTAATGTGCTAGAAAAGAGTGCAATCGACAGGCTGGCTAGTCGATTCATTTTTGTGTTGGTTGTTGTTTACCACAAAGATGCAGTAAAATGTTATAAATCGGCGTCAGTGTAAGTAGCAATCACTTTAACCAGATATTGGCTATAAACGCTCAACAAACGATTGTGTTCTTGCGTTATTTTACGAATTGCCAAAAATTGCGCTTTTACCTCACTGAACCCTTTATTTTTCGGTAGTAGCGCATATAAATATTACCTTCACGGCACTATGAATTTGGAAACAATGAAGAAAGGAGCCATTCGTACGGGTATTACAATCGCAGGGGGAGCAGTATTGCTTACCGCCCTCGGTTTTAGCCTGTTGGGCTCGGGTCAGACGAAAGACCAACTCGTGATGCAAATCGTAAACGACGCGCTCGTTAATTCGCATTTCGAACCAAAAGATATCGACGACAACCTTTCGGAAGAGGTGTTTATCTCATTCCTCGATAATGTGGATGCTGGGAAACGCTTTTTTATCGAAGCGGATGTGGAATCACTGGCTACCCATAAAACAGAACTCGACGATCAGTTTAGAGCGGGTAGTTCGGCCTTCTTCGACGAGGCTTATACCCTTATGAAGAAGAGATTTGCGGAGGCTGAAGGGTATTATAAGGAACTCCTAGCTAGTCCCTTCGATTTCACAATTGATGAAACATATGACACCGATTTCGAAGCAGATGACTGGGCGGCTGATGAGTCTGAACTAAAAGACCGTTGGAGACGTCAGCTCAAGCTTCGTATCCTCAGCAGGATTTACACCGATAAGCTGGATGCCACAGAGGAAGAGCCGTTTGATTTCGACGCGTCTGAGACAAAGGCCCGTGAACGCGAGCTTGAGGTGCACAACGAATGGTTCAACAACCTAAACGACATGCAGCGCATGGAGTGGTTCGGTGCCTACTTGAACGCATTTTCACTTCAATTCGACCCACACACCGAGTACTACCCCCCTCGTCAGCAAGAGAATTTTGAAATTCAAATGACTGGTCAGCTTGAGGGTATCGGCGCACAATTGCGTGTGCGTGGCGAGTATGTTACCGTAGAATCTATTGTTACAGGTAGTGCTTCATGGAGACAAGGCGATCTTGAGGAGGGCGACAAGATCATGAGAGTTGCGCAAGAAGGCGAAGAAGCTATCGATGTAGTGGGGATGAGTATCAATAAGGTGGTTGATATGGTTCGCGGACCGAAAGGGACCGTAGTTACTCTTACCGTGAAGAAGAAGGACGGCAATACAATGGAAATTGCCATCGAACGAGATATCGTTGAACTCGAAGCGACTTTCGCTAGAAGCGTTGTAATTGGCGAGGAAGAGAAAATCGGATATATCCGCTTGCCAAAGTTCTACGTCAATTTCTATGACAGTGAGAACCGCAACTGTGCTGATGACGTGAAAGCCGAAATCGAAAAACTCAAGGCGCAGGATGTCGATGGAATCATTTTCGACCTCAGAAATAACGGGGGTGGCTCGTTGCAAGCGGCCATAGATATCGTTGGCTTGTTCATCGACCGCGGACCAGTCGTTCAAGTGAAGAACCGCCGCGATGGAGCCCAAACTTATTCGGATTACAACAGTGGAAGTACATATGACGGTCCACTCGTTGTGATGGTGAACGAAGGTTCAGCTTCAGCCAGTGAAATTGTAGCTGCAGCGATTCAGGATTACGGCAGGGGAGTGGTAATCGGACCACAAAGCACCCACGGAAAAGGAACGGTACAGAATGTATTCGAACTCGATCGCGTAGTTGGAAGTCGTTTTGCTGATCAAAAGCCTCTAGGTGCCATTAAGGTTACGACTCAGAAGTTCTATAGAATCAATGGACATACTACTCAACTTCAAGGCGTGGAGCCTGATGTGGTTCTTCCGTATGCTTACAAATACATCGCTTGGGGCGAGAAAGAGTATCCTACCGCACTCGAAGTAGATGAAATTGCTTCGACCCGTTACGAAAGAGTTCCGCAATACGATGAATCGGTATGGAATACGGCAAGAGAGAATTCTAAAATGCGCGTAGATACATCCGCAAAGTTTGCTCGAATTGAAGCGTATGCCAAGTGGCTTGAAGACCAACAAGACGAAACCGTATTCAATTTGAACTGGGAAACCTATCAAGCTGATGAGGAGCGAAGAGATGAAGAGGCCAAACAGTGGGATAAACTCACCCGAGTAGAAGACAGCCTATACATCTATCCTCTTCCGAGTCATCTCACGATGTTTGAGAGCGATTCAGCCAAAGAAGAAGAATACAAGAGATGGTACCGTGGTTTGAGTCACGATCTATATTTGCGTGAAGCTAGCTACGTCATGCACGACATGCAATGAGAAATGAGCGCCTAAGCCGAGTGTGGAAACACCCCCTTGGGCGCTTTTCTATTGCGCTCATCGGTTTGTTCATGCTGGTGTCAACCCTTGGCTACCTCATCGTTCCAGACCCAAGCCCTTCCGCTAACACAATGCATCTGGCCTTAGCCAATGCTCCTATGGGGACGGAGATGAAAGTTCTGCGAATCACCGATCCCACCATGAACGTCTCCACCGGCTTCTTCGAACGCTGGTTTTTCGGGGATCCTACGAGAACCAGAGAGTATCTTATTGAGGAGCTTCGACCATCAGAGAAGCAAATAGACTACAAAGAATACCTTGGCGTGGGTGTGATTTCAGAGGATTGGGAATCCATTCAGCTGGCAGAAAACGAAACGTATGAGGTTGTCGATCGAACATATTGGCTAGGAACCGACAAGTATGGTCGCGATTTACTTTCAAGGTTGATTCTTGGGGGACGTGTTTCCATTGCGGTAGGCTTTATTTCCGTTTTAATTTCCCTCCTCATAGGCATTCCACTCGGGGCACTAGCTGGGTATTATGGCGGCTGGATAGACAAGTCCGTCATGTGGCTCGTAAATGTCGTTTGGTCGGTGCCCACGTTGCTCATGGTAATTGCGCTCACCTTTGTTCTTGGCAAGGGTTTTTGGCAAGTGTTTGTTGCGGTCGGACTTACCATGTGGGTGGAGGTCGCACGTGTGGTAAGGGGGCAGGTGATGGGAATCCGACAAATGGAATACGTTGAAGCCGCGAAAGTCTTGGGTTATTCATCCACCCGGATTATTGCTAAACACGTTCTACCAAATGCCCTCGCCCCTGTGATTGTTATCAGTGCTGCAAACTTTGCTTCGGCCATTCTCATGGAAAGCGGATTGTCATTTCTAGGTATTGGGGCACAACCTCCAATTCCGTCGTGGGGCGGGATTATCCGAGATCACTACGCCTATATCATCACTGGAGAAGCGCATCTTTCGCTCTTGCCAGGCCTTTGTATTATGCTACTCGTGCTCAGCTTTATGACCTTGGGCAACACCCTACGCGATGCACTCGACGTTCGGGCCTCATGAATTGGGTGATTCTTAAATCTGAATCGCAACCACTTCCTCCCGTAGAAGCTGCAGATGACGAAGGCATGTTGGCCATAGGAGGTGAGCTTACCCCCTCTAGACTTTACGAGGCGTATTCGAAGGGAGTGTTTCCGTGGTATAGCGAAGACATGCCCGTCATGTGGTGGTGTCCGGACCCTCGAATGGTGTTGTATCCCTCCAAGCTCAAAGTTCAAAAAAGCATGCGCCCCTTATTGAATAAAAAGGAGTTTCGTGTTTCCATGAATACAGTTTTTGAAGCGGTCATCCGAAAGTGTGCTGAGGTCGAAAGACCAGATCAAGATGGCACGTGGATTATAGATGAGATTGTGCAAGCGTATACAGCATGGCACAAATTGGGCTTCGTGCACAGCTTCGAAGCTTGGAAAGGCGAACGCCTTGTGGGTGGGTTTTATGGGGTCCGAATTGGAGCCATGTTCTATGGAGAATCTATGTTTGCTGAACTGCCAAACGCCTCGAAGTACGCTTTCATCAGGGGTGTGAACTGGATGGAAACTCAAGGCATTCAATTAATCGACTGCCAAATGGAGACCGAACATTTGAAGCGTTTTGGTGCTGAGCTGATTTCTCGAAGTGAGTTCATCCTACAAATGAAAAGGGCCCAGAATGTGGAAATCCCAAATTGGACAGAACTAGAGGAGTTGTAACTTGTTGCAATATCATGAAGTTCAAATACATCCATCTCTTACTGCTTGCGGTTTTCATGTTGACCGCTCAACAACTCTTGGCGCAATCGGCCAATTTCGATGAGTTTAATGCCGACAGGATGCAAATGACCCGAAACGGTATGCTTGTTCTCGGATCTTGGGCAGTTGGAAACATGGCAGTAAGTGGTATTGCTGCGGGCCGAACAACGGGGGAGGACAAGTACTTCCACCAGATGAACGTGTATTGGAATATCGTTAATCTCGGCATAGCCGGCGCGGGATACTACGGCGCGCTGGGCGATGCAGCTGGATTGAGCTTGGTAGAGACACTTAATGAACAGCATTCCATCGAAACCATTCTCCTATTGAATGCTGGGCTCGACGTTGCCTACATGGCGGGAGGCGCTTGGATGATTGAGAAATCAAAAACTGCTAGTGCGAATGCGGAACGATGGAAGGGCTTTGGTCGCTCTATTGTTCTTCAAGGTGCCTTCTTGTTTGTGTTTGATGTGAGCTTTTATGCCGTTCAGGCCAATCATCGATCGGACTGGTTTGAAGAGAATGTTGCGGCAATGAATGTATCCCCAGCAGGATTCTACGTCTCTTTCAATCTAGATTAGAAAACGGCTAGTGTTACGCTGTAAACGAGTACGCCCACACCCATTAAAATGAGCGTGTATGGCAAAATGTCTCTGGCTTTTAGTTTTGTGATTCCCAATAGAGGTAGAGCCCAGAAAGGCTGAAGCATATTTGTGAGTTGATCGCCGTATGCCATGGCCATGATGCTTTTTCCTAGGGGCACATTTAAGGACTGTGAAGCCTCCACCAAAAGCGGCCCTTGAATAGCCCATTGTCCGCCTCCACTTGGAACAAAGATGTTTATGATTCCAGAGGACAAAAGTGTGGTGAATGGGAAGCTTGTGGCGGTGCTATTCTTAATGAGACTTGACGCTACGATGCTCACTAGCCCAGAGTCTCTCACCAATCCCAATATCCCGAAATAGAGCGGAAATTGAATTAAGATTCCCGCAGAGCCGCTAATGGCTTCATCGAGTGCTTTGGAGAAACTTTTGAGCGAACGATGCGCCGCAAAGGCTAATCCAAGTAGTAGGAAGTTTATGTAATCAGGAGTGATAATGCCCAAGATGTTTGTGGACCTTGCTGCGCTGTAAATCGCAAGAAGAAGGAAAAGGACTCCTAGGCCAGTTCCCACCCAAGTGCTTTTGTCAATATGCTCTGCACCAATCGTTTCAGGTTCTTCATTCTCCATAGTCACATTTCGCGAAAATGATGGGGGGATCGAATTAGAGACGTATTTACTCAATACCCAAAGCGTTATACCCACTGCAAGCAGAATGGCTACAGATGCGAAGGCATTCATTGAGCTAAAGGTTGTTTGATCTAGGAGTACTTGCGTGGGGACATTCGATTGACCGGTCAGCTCGGCGAGATGTCCAGCTTGATTGGCCTTAAGCGGTGCACTTCCAGAAATGCCACCATGCCACACCATCATCCCTGCGTACCCCGCTGCCCCAATAAGAGGATAGGAGATAGGCATTTTTCTGTGATGGGCAGATTCCGCGACCTTCCGAGCTAGGATTGCGCCGAAGATGAGTCCGAGACCCCAGTTGAAAAGTCCAACCATCATCGTGAGAATTCCAACAACTACAGTGGCTTGAGTACCGTTAGCAATTTTTGAAACGACGGAGTTTATCAGCTTTGTGGCGATTGGGCTAAGCGCGAGGATGTGGCCTAGAACCAAAATCAGCATCATTTGAATAGTGAAGGCGAGAAGGCCGCTTTGCCAGAGGCCGTCCTTCCACATTAATGCTAGATCACCCAAATACGTAAATGTTGTGGCTTCGCTTGGTTTGGTGACAAAATAGGCAGTCACATAGGCCACGGCGGTAAGTATAAAGGCTATGGCTAGCGGACTGGGGAGTAGTCGGCGAAAAGTGAGTTCGAACTTCTGGGTGAAGGAGGACATTAAGTGTGGCTTTGAAATATCAGCTATTCCGATGCAACTTAATGATAAAAATACGAGCCCTTCCAAATTTTGAAAGGGCTCGTGTGGTTATTCAGGTTTTTGGGTGACCAGAGCTGTAGAAAGACCGAGTAGAAATTGGGTAGCTTGATTCTGAACGTAATCGGCATTTGCGTTCACGTCGGAAAGGGAAAAGCTAAGAACCGTGTTATCGTCGGGCAGCTTATATCCAATTGAGAAGCTCCATTTAGATTCAGTCGAGCTCGAAAATGTTCCGCCAGATCCGTCTTCGTTTAATTGAATTTCAGATAGCCCTAGCTTACCCACATATTCCCCTTTTATGAGAAGCCTCTGTGAAGGAATATCAAAATAGATTCCAATGCCTGCGTCAAAGAACAATGGATTGTTCGCGAGAAGCACTGTAGGGTCAAAAGAGTAATTCGAAACCCTAGTGATGAAGGACAAAGCGTATTTGGATTCACTTTTGTCAATCCACTGATGCGTATAATCTAGCCATATTCCCCAGCGCTCTACGTTTGAATAGCTAAACGAATTCTCCGGGAAATCTAAACTGAACGCCCCTGCGAGTTGAAGGAATGAGCCGTTCCTTCGTGCGGCGTTCAGCGAGGTTGGAGTTGTAGGAACCTCAATTTCAGGAAGGATTTCTTTGAGTCGAGTTAAGGCGTCAGAGGTTGGTCCGGCCATCAGTTTTTGGACCTCGCTTCTTATGTCCTCGCGAAAACTGCCATAGTATTGTTGTTCGGCCATCGCGCGGTACTCACTCGAGATGCTGTCTTTTCCAGCGTCTAGCATAGACTCCAAATCTGTAATCATCGCTTTTAGGTTGTTTTTAGCTCCTACAGGAATAATCTCATTGTGATATTTCTCCGTAATAGACCCTCCGTATAAATAGGTTTGAAAACCAATACCCATTCTTGAAAAGTTTCCGAGACTGTCGTTGGTGACTTGTGTTGAGGCTATTGATATTTTTAAATCGCGGTAAAAGTTCGTGTGGTCAATTTCATCTATCTGATAGATAGGGTTAGAAATGTAGTAGGGCGATAATTCAATAGCAAGATCGGAGGGTACTGTTCCATTGTTAGCAATGATGGGTGAAATCAGGTTTGCGTAGATTCCAGCGTAATTGCCTGGTTCACTGAATTCAGATGTCTGCACTCCAATAATCGACATGCCTGGATTTGAAGGTAGTGTGACGTTTGAATTTGACTGTGCGAGTGCCATGACGGTTGACATCGTCATTAAAAGCACTAGGTAGAGCTTTTTCATTTGATGTCAATTACAAGTTTTACAGTAATGGTCTGTGCCTCAGATATAGGGAAGTTATTCGACTGATGTGCCGGAGTGATTTCTTCATCATTCCACTTTGTGATGATCTTAGCTTCCTTTTTGTCGAACTCCTTGATGGCTACAAGAAGTTTTAGTGTCTTACCCTTGAGGTGTTCAGCTCTTCCCAAGTTGCCTTTCCATTCTGTCTTGTTATCGAGGGGTAATGGAGTGGGTGATATTTCTCCCCACAAGACGTTGATATCTCCAAAGTGCCAAGGGATGAGGACGGAGATAGTATTCTCTTCATCTCGAGCGACTACCGAGTATTGAAATACCTTATCTATCATGACGGAATAATTTAGGTTGGCAAATAGATTCCGTAATGTAAGAAGCTGTGAAACAGTGCGGTAGGGTATTTTTACGTATTTGTCTAGGTAGAATTACCCTTTTTGAATCGCAACTATTCAACAACCCACGTGAAGGACTCGGTTGTCGTGTTTCCGTTCGAAAGCTCGAAGGTCATGAAGTAGGTTCCGTTAGAAGCTGAATTGAACTTAACGATATTCGTGCTCTCTGGATACGCCATTTTTAGAATGACTTGGCCGTTCATGTCATGTATGGATAGTGAGTCAGCCTTCTGTTGAATATCGCCGAGTAGCCGAATTTGATTTCTCTCCGGCTGTGGCACAACAACCGCAAATCCGAATTTAACTTCAGGCTCCGCCCATGAGATATTCGTTTCATCCCTAAACACCACTGCGTTTGGCGTGATGAGATTGGCCGTTCCCGAAGGCACTATGTCGCTGATAAAGGTGCCATCAGATTGGTACATCTTCACCGCATTTGTGGATCCATTTCCTAACAGAATATTGCCATTAGGCAGCGAGTCGACCCCTTCTGCATGGAAAATTCCTGTGATAAAATTTCCCACAAAGGCACCGGTAGAATCAAATCGCTTCACCGCCGTGCCGTCGTAATCTACCACGAGTAAGTCTCCATTAGTATCAAACCAAATGTTTGTTGGACCTTGGAGGTTTGAGCTTACGAAGTTCCCCTGACTCACACCGGCGGTGTCGAATTGCTCAACCTTGTCTCCATTGTAGGAAGACACATAGAGGTTTCCATGTATATCCCAGTCTAATCCAATACTTTGGTTCACCCCAGTTTGGGTAAAGTCGTCGACGAAATTCCCGTTGAGGTCGTAGCGTTTCACCTTGCCTGTACCACTCCATTGAAGTACATAGAGTAGGCTATCTGGACCAATCTTCGTTCTTGTCGGACCGCTAATTCCGCAGGCAAACGATTGAATGAAGTCACCCGTCAAAGCATCGTGAATATTTATGCAACCGCTACCTAAGTTTGAAATGAGAACTTGGTTTCGGTCTTCCAAAAAGAGGATGTCCTGAGGCCAATTGAGAAACTCGTCGATAAAAACGGTGGGATTCTGACCATCATCGTCGACCCGAAGTATTTGCCAAGGAGGGTTGTTGAAGTTGCCGGCGTCACTAATGTAGATTCCGCCAGACTGGGCCGTGAGTGTAATTCCGGCACAACTAAAAATGAAAAGCACTAGAACTTTCATGTTGAGGTTGATTAGAGTTGAAGGTTGACTCTAAGTTAACGAAAGTCAGGCTGTTGAGGTTAGTGCTCTTCCTGGCGCTTAACAATGACGAATTGTAAAGTTCACATTGAGAAGCGATTATACAGGTTTTATTGACACTGTGTTAACGTTGCCCTTACGTCCTCCGCATAGCTTCGTAGCATTGTCTTCAACCGTTCTGTAGTCCCGCTTATGCGGGATGGAAAAGGCGCCCTGTCAGGCGCCTTTTTTCTTTTAACAAGAGCAGAAAGTGATGACCACAATCTTGAGTCCGATGTATTCAGACAACAAGATCTCTAGGTGAACCGAAGTCTGTTCCTCCAACCTCTGCATCTCTCGATTAATCGCATCGGTTTGAGAATGATCGGCTTCAACCATCTTTTGATGTAAGCGCTCATACTTGGAGTCGTAGAGAGCAGATAGTTTTTCAAATTCAGTCCAGAAATTCTCGATTCCCTCATTACTTGCATGAGATTGAATGGAATATTCACAGAGTTCGGCAGATAGAGTGGCAGTTCGCGTAGGGGGCGAATACAACCAATCCAAATCGTCGGCATCCACTTCCGATAAGATTTGATCGCCCCACAGATAGCTCCAATCGATTGTGTTCGCTATTGAAAATGACTGTATTGAATCGATGTGTATGGAATCCTCAACGACGAGAAGATAGAGGGTATCCATCCAGGGAACGTGTGTGTACTCGACAAGCTCCTTGTGAAAGTGAAAGTATTCCTGGTTGGGGCGTGGGTCCAGGTAATAAGTCAACCATCTCGGCTCATCCATCTTATCCTCCGGTATTCCGGCTGTTGTGTTGATATATGCGCTTACCACTCCAGCTTTTGTGTTCAGTTCAAATTCGAAGATGGTGGAATTGTACTCGGCACGGACGAGTATGGAGAACAGTAAGGCGAAGAGGACAGCGACTGATTTCATGAGGGATGCTTCGTTTCGGAAAGGTAGCCAAGAATCGAGCTACAAAAAAGGGAATAAAAAAAGCCTCCAACATTTCTGTTAGAGGCTTCTGTGCGGGCGAAAGGACTCGAACCTTCACACCTTGCGGCACTAGATCCTAAGTCTAGCGTGTCTACCAATTTCACCACGCCCGCATTGCGTTGGGGGTGCAAATATATATACTTTCTTATTGTTTGCGCATGAAAATTTAAACTTCCAGCAACAGCTTTGTTATTTTTGGGGTCTTAAACCACAAGAATATGCTTCGCATAGATCCTAAAGAGGTGGAAACCCGCGTGTTGCATGGTCATTTGCTCAGTGCAGTTTCTCCTCGACCAATTGCCCTTGCGAGTACGGTTGACAAAGATGGGAACGTAAATCTCAGTCCGTATTCCTTTTTCAACGTGTTCAGTGCAAACCCTCCCGTGGCGATTTTTTCGCCTGCAAGAAGGGTGCGAGACAATACGACAAAGGATACCCTTGCCAACGTCAAGGAGACGGGCGAAGTGGTTATCAATATCGTGAGCTACGACATGGTGCAGCAAACCAGCCTGTCGTCAACCGAGTATGGAACCGAAGTAAACGAGTTCGTTAAGGCTGGGTTTACCGAGGCGCCGAGTGAGATGATTAGTGCTCCGCGAGTTGCTGAATCTCCAGTGCAATTGGAGTGCAAAGTTCGCGAAGTGGTGAGCCTGGGTGACCATGGCGGAGCCGGAAACTTGGTGATCTGCGAGGTGCTCTTAATGCACATCAACGAAGCCGTTCTCGGTGAGGATGGAAAGATTGACCAACATAAGATTGATACGGTTGGTCGCCTTGGAAAGAATTGGTACGTTCGAGCCTCAGGAGATGCACTCTTCGAAGTTGAGAAACCGCTATCAACATTGGGTATTGGTGTGGATCAGATTCCTAAGAGAATTCGCGACAGCTACATCTTGTCAGGGAATGATCTCGGAAAGCTTGGGAATGTTGAGAGGCTTCCACTCGATGCAGAGATTGAAGAGTTCTCCACACACCATCGTATTCAGTCTATCATGTCTGAGACAACCGATGGACTTGAGCGACGTGAACTGCTCCATCATTACGCAAAGGAGCTCTTGGAAGAAGGAAAAGTTGAGAAGGCGTGGAAAGCACTTCTCGTGGACAAATTAAATAGGACATAGAATGGAATTGACAGGAACAGTCAAAAAGGTATTCGACGAGCAGCAAATTAGCGCGAGCTTCAAAAAGCGCGAGTTGGTCATCACAACAGAGGATCGTTACCCTCAAACCATCTTGATTGAGTTTACGCAAGACAATACAAGCTTGCTTGACCCAATCAAGGAAGGACAGCGTGTAACGGCTTCAATCAACATCCGTGGGCGCGAATGGCAAAGCCCTAAGGGAGACATAAAGTATTTCGTGAGCCTACAAGGCTGGAAGATTGATGTTGATCAACCAGGTGGTGGTGCTTCGCAAGAGGAGCCGCCAATGGATAGCTACACAGCTGCTGATTTCCCTGCAGACGACCAAGAAGACGATTTGCCTTTCTAAGCTGAATCGACACGAACTAAAAATCCCCCTCAGGCCACAGGGCAAGAGGGGGATTTTTTATGCAATTGTTTCTCTTTTAGAATCGGATAATCCAAGCATTGGTGATCACACTCTTCACGCGCTCAAGGTCGGTCTTGGCAGCGTTCAGTGTTCCGTAGCTGTTGTACACAACTCTGTAAGTGTTCAAGTCGGCAATAAACACAACTTCGTATTCACCACCTTCTACAACGCGCTGTGCGGCAAACTCATTAGCCATTTGAGCATTCGGGAAGCTACCAATTACAATGCGCCATTTAGTGTTGGTTGCATCTGGGGTAACTGGTTGACCACCGCGTGACTCAACAACGTACTCGTTATTCGATTCAGGCTTAGAACGAAGAACTGTAATCTTCTGCTCAAGACTGTCGATGTTGTTATTCATCACCGATAGGATGTTGTAAAGATCCTCGATTTGGGTGTCGTACTTGCGACGAGCTGTTTCGAGTTCCTGACGCGCCTCTTCTGCTTCTTGTTCTGCAGCTTTCTTCGCAGCCACCAAATCGTCATAGTCACCTTGTGGCACTTTGGCCATTGGCTCATGACCATTGATGGAATAGCGAACCCCAATTGAAATTTGACCGAAGTAATCGCTTTCAGCAGCGCCGCCGCTTTGGGCATCGCCCCAATCGTTGTCAATCATCATAAAGGTCTTGTAGCCCAGAACGACATCAACTTGATTGGCGATAGCGTAGCTTATGCTTCCACCAAGTGATCCCATAGGGCTGGCAGAATAGGCACCATCAGCTGGCACCTTCGCAATCACTTCGTTTGTGTTGGTATTGTAGGCAATGGATTGAAAGTAGCTCCAACCGATTGCACCGTCAATAAAGACGGCAAATTTGGATGGTTCATTGGTGAATGCTCCGAGAAGGTCGTACTGAAGCCCGAGTATGCCGGTTAAATTCTGATGCTCGAAGTAGTATTCGTTGCCGCCCCCATTAATTGAGGCGAGCGAAGCATCCGTATAGAGACGTAAATCGTCAGTCAATCCATATTGAAGCGCGAAGCCAACACCCGGACTAAGTCCCTTGGTAGGGTGGTCGAAATCGGTATCTCCAAACATGAGATTGGTGGAGATATAGGAGTGGACGGCCCAGTCTCCTTTTTGCGCCCATGCTACTGAAGTTCCAAGTCCCATCAGCATGATTAGAGCGAATATTTGTTTCCTCATAGGTGTGCGTTTCGAACGAAAATAAGGAATTGTGCGTCAAGTCCTACGAAATTGTATGTCAGACCTTTCGCTCATTTTTTATCGAGCATGTAGTTTCAGGCTATAATTTGTACCTTTGCGCACCTTTTCGGAGGGTAATTATCTTGAAAATCAAATTGCTAAGCGAAATAGAGAGATGAATATCACGAAGCGACAGATTGACGACCTAAATGCGGTTGTAACTATTGAAGTAGCTCCAGAAGATTACGCGGACAAAGTGAAGCAGATCCTTGAGGACTACCGCCGCAACGCTAAAATCCCAGGATTCCGTCCAGGTAAAGTGCCTGCCGGTATGGTGAAGCGCCAGTACGGTCGCGCTGTGACCATTGACGAAGTTAACAAGCTTCTTCAGAACAGCATCTTCGAGTACATTCAGAAAGAAGAACTCGACATCCTTGGCAATCCATTGCCTGTAACTAAAACAGATATCGATTGGGAAGCTAACGCGCCTATCGAATTTGAGTTTGAATTGGGAATCACTCCTCAGTTCGACCTTCCTATCAACAAAAAGTCAAAAGTGCCGTACTACGCTATTAAGGTAGACGACAAGGCGGTTGACAACGAAGTTGAAGCACTTACTCGTCGCTACGGCAAGATGAGCGAGCCAGAAACTGCTGAGCTCGAAGACATCGCCTACGGTACATTCGCTCAAGTTGATGCTGATGGAAACATCGTAGAAGGTGGTTTCAACAAAGAAGCACGTTTTGCTTTCAAAGAGCTCAAGACTAAGAAGAAGCAAGGTGAAGCCATGAAGCTTTCAGCCGGCGATTCTATGGACATCGTTCCATCAAAGGATTTCGTAGCTGACTTCAACGTAACCGGTATTCTTGAGGTGTCAGCTGACGATCTTAAGAAAATGGATGGTGTGCGTTTCACCCTTTCAAACATTTACCGAATTGAGCCTGCTGAAATGAACCAGGAGTTGTTCGACAAGGTGTTCGGCGAAGGTGTTGTGACTTCAGAAGAAGAGCTTCGTACCAAACTCAGCGAAGAGATGGCGAAGATGTACGTTCAAGAAACGGACAACTACTTCCTCAACTCTGTGAGCGATATGCTTATGGATAAGGTCGATTTCGAACTTCCAGTTGCCTTCCTTAAAAAGTGGATGCGTACTGCGGGAGAGAAAGAGCTTTCTGAGCAAGAAGTAGAAGACCAATGGGAGAACACTTCTAAAGGTCTCAAGTGGCAGCTCATCGAGAACAAGTTGGTGAAAGATAACCACCTACACGTTCACAAAGAGGAGCTTGAAGATTATGCAGCTGGATACGTGCGTCAGCAAATGGCGCAATTCGGACAGCAGAATATCGAAGACGAGCAGGTGAAAACTATCGCTCAAAGCTTGATTCAAGATGAAGAGCAGTCTCGTGGTATGTCTGACCGCATCCTCAACCAAAAAATGACCGCCTTCTTCAAAGAAAATTTGAAGCTTGACGAGAAAGCCGTTTCGTATGATGAATTTGTTAAATTGGTGAACGAACAAAAGTGAGAATCACTCGTTCGTTATCAGTAAAACAAACACATGGATTTCGGTAAAGAGTTTAAGAAATACGCTACGAAGCACCAGGGGATCCAAAGCATGTACGTCGACCAATACGTCGATGCGTCGCTTACCCCATATATCATTGAAGAACGTCAGTTGAACGTTGCGCAAATGGACGTTTTCTCGCGCTTGATGATGGATCGCATCATCTTTCTAGGCACGGGAATCAATGACCAAATTGCCAACATCGTTCAAGCACAGCTGTTGTTCTTGGAGTCAGCTGATGCCAAGAAAGACATTCAGATCTACATGAATTCACCAGGTGGATCTGTGTACGCTGGGCTTGGTATCTACGACACAATGCAGGTTGTTTCGCCAGACGTAGCTACAATTTGTACAGGTATGGCCGCCTCAATGGCCGCAGTTCTCCTTTGCGCTGGAACAGATGGAAAGCGTACTGCACTTCCACATTCTCGCGTTATGATTCACCAGCCTATGGGCGGTGCACAAGGTCAAGCTTCCGATATGGAAATTACCCTAAAGGAAATCCTCAAGCTCAAGTCTGAGCTCTACGAGATCATTTCCAAGCATTCAGGTAAGCCAATGGACGAAGTTGAGCGCGATAGCGATCGCGACTATTGGATGACTGCCAAAGAGGCGAAAGAGTACGGAATGATTGATGAAGTCCTCGTTACTAAGAAGGCTTCAAAATAATATCGAATTGGTCATACCACGGTTTCACTAAATTCGTAAATCGAGTATATGAAGGAAAAAGAAAACTTGAGTTGTTCGTTTTGTGGGCGCGATAAAAAGGATACTAACATCCTAATCGCTGGTATCAATGGTCATATCTGTGATCAATGTATCCTACAAGCGTACAACATAGTTTCCGAAGAACTCGAAACGAAAGAAGCAGAAGATCTCGGTGAAGGTCTGAAGCTCGTGAAGCCGAAAGAGATCAAGAAGTTTCTCGACGATTATGTGATTGGACAGGATGACGCCAAAAAGGTCCTTTCTGTCGCTGTCTACAACCACTACAAGCGCCTGCTAAACGGTGCCAAAAAGGAGGACGTAGAGCTCGAGAAATCTAACATCGTATTAGTTGGTGAAACGGGCACGGGGAAAACTCTCCTTGCCCGTACCATCGCCAAAATGCTGAATGTTCCATTTACTATTGTCGACGCAACCGTTCTTACCGAAGCGGGCTACGTTGGCGAAGACGTGGAAAGCATTCTTACCCGTCTACTTCAAGCTGCGAATTACGATACGAAAGCTGCTGAGCGCGGTATCGTGTTCATCGATGAAGTAGATAAAATCGCTCGTAAGTCTGACAATCCTTCTATCACGCGCGACGTGAGCGGTGAAGGGGTTCAGCAAGCTCTTCTCAAACTACTTGAAGGTTCTAAAGTGAATGTTCCGCCTCAAGGTGGACGCAAGCACCCGGATCAGAAGTTTATTGAGATCGATACCAAGAACATTCTATTTATCGCAGGTGGTGCATTTGACGGAATCAAGCGTCACATCGCCAATCGCCTCAACACTTCTACTGTAGGTTTCCAGGCAAGCAGCGATAGAAAGAACGTAAATGAAGATGAGTACCTCAAGTACATCATTCCTCAAGACCTTAAGACCTTTGGATTGATCCCAGAGCTTATTGGTCGTATGCCAGTGCTTACGTATTTGAATCCGCTGGACGCCGACGCGATGCGCAAAATCCTCACCGAGCCGAAGAACGCTCTCATGAAACAGTATGAGAAGTTGTTTGAGCTTGATAATGTTGAACTGAAGCTTGAAGATTCTGCCCTCGACTTCATCGTGGAAAAGGCAAATGAATCTAAGCTCGGCGCACGTGGATTGAGAGGCATCTGCGAAACCATCTTCAACGACGCAATGTTCGAGTTGCCAAGTGAAACCGAAGAAGGTGGACAGGTGTTGATTGTGGATAGAGCTTACGCCGAGAAGCAATACGCAAAGCTCGGAGGTGCAAAGCTCAAAGCAGCTAGCTAATTTCCCTTATTTCTTTCTCTCGTATCGAGTAATGGTGAAGTCTTGAGCATGTCGCTCATCCTTCGCATGATACTCCTCGTTGACAACTTCCCATTCATTCCTATCGATTTCCGGGAAGTAGGCATCGCCGCCACCAAACGTGTGGTGAATGTGCGTGATTTCAAGTCGGGATGCATAAGGCATCGCCAACTTATAAATCTGAGCACCTCCTACGATGAATGGCTGGTCGTCTTCTTTGACCAACTCAATCGCTTCTTCCATGGAATGGACAACAGAAATTCCTTCTGCGGAATAGCCTTCCTTGCGAGTAATAACAACGTTATGTCGCTTAGGTAGCGGTTTTGCGTTGATGGAATCGAAGGTCTTTCTCCCCATGATTACAGCGTGACCCTTGGTTGAGCGCACGAAGTGTTTCATATCATCCGGAAGGTTCCAGATGAGGTCGTTGTCCGCTCCAAGCGTATTCTGTTCGTCTATTGCTGCAATGAGGGTTAGAATCATGTCGTCAATCCATTGATTTGTTGGCTCGAACCTTTTGTTCCGATTCGTCTTTTGGAAGAACTGCGCGAAGCGGTGTGTATTGAAGCAGGCGAGGGTCGTACTTCACAATCCATTGGCCTGATTCGTCAGGCAATGCAGCTTCGATAACTTCCAGATTCTTCAAAAGTAAGTCATTCCACTCTCGGTATGACTTGGGCGAGAAGGTGATGCAGTTTATTTCGCCGTTCTCATCCGTTCTTATCAACCAGCGCAGGCTGTCAGGCACATTGAGAGCCTGCTCTTGAAAGAAGGACGTCAACGCTTTAGAAGCGGAGTGAGAATCTTCCAGTGGACGAACGTTGAGCTTTCCTCGAACACAACATCCCAAGGGCTGATCAACCGTATAGGATACAGCCAGAATATCATGCGTATACTCCTCAATTGGCAAGGCGTAGAGAATCCCTTCGACCTGACTCGAAAAGACATCCGAATTAGATTCAATAATCTCTACCGATTTCACGATGGACGTGTCAAACGTGATCAGGAAGCGGCACTGGCCGTTGACGATTACGTCAGACTCTTTGTTTTCTTCGAGAAGTCTGTCGTAAATGTATTCATCCAGCGCAGACCTGAAATCTGTAATCGTATCAGAATCTGAATAGCCCTTGATAATCGGATATCCGGAGTACACAGTTTGAGAAGATCCGGTTGTAAATCGGTGTCCACCCTGTCCGAAGCTCGAACAGGAAAGTGCAATCAAAAAACCGATGAGAGCGATGCGAGACATTATACGGCCACTTGTGCTTTGATGTGAGGATGTGGATCGTATCCTTCGATAGCAAAATCGTCAAACTTGAAGTCGAGGATATCCTTTACATCAGGATTCACTACCAGTTTAGGAAGCGCTCTGAACTCACGGCTCAATTGCTCGTTTACCTGGTCGATGTGATTGGTATAAATGTGGGCATCACCCAATGTGTGCACAAAATCACCTACTTCTAGATTGCACACCTGCGCAATCATGTGGGTGAGCATCGCATAGCTTGCGATATTGAACGGAACACCTAGGAAGATGTCGGCACTACGTTGGTACAGCTGGCAGCTTAGTTTCCCATCAGCTACATAGAATTGGAAGAAAGCGTGGCACGGTGGGAGGGCCATGTCTTGAATCATTCCTGGGTTCCATGCTGAAACGATGATGCGACGACTATCCGGATTGTTCTTAATCTGGTTGATTACGCCCATCAATTGGTCGATGGTTTCGCCATTTGGCGCAGGCCATGACCTCCACTGGTAGCCGTAAACGGGACCAAGGTCGCCCCACTTTTCAGCAAACGCCTCATCTTCGGCAACGCGCTGAGCGAACTCCTTGATGGATTCGCCTTTGTACTCCTCGGACTTCTCGAACTTTGCGAAAGGCCAATCATCCCAAATGCGTACACCGTTTTGGTCCAAATAGCGAATGTTCGTATCGCCTTGTATGAACCAAAGGAGCTCGTGCAGAATCGACTTGATGTGAAGCTTCTTTGTGGTGATGAGTGGGAAGCCCTCTTGAAGGTTGAATCGCATTTGATAACCAAATACGCTAACTGTTCCGGTGCCCGTGCGGTCGTCTTTGCGAACGCCATTTTCGAGCACATGCTTCATGAGGTCGTGGTACTGCTTCATAATCGAATTTCTCCCTTAAATCACCATTGAACTTAGGGATGAAATATACAAAATGAGGTGTGTTGTTCGACCAGAAATTAGGTCAACATACCAACAAGCACAGCTGTGAAAAGAGAGGCCATTGTGCCGGCGAGAAGGGCGCGTAATCCGAGCTTGCTCAATTCGCTTTTTCGGCTAGGGGCAAGGGCTCCGATGCCGCCGATTTGAATTCCGATACTCGCAAAATTGGCAAAACCACAAAGGATGTAGGTGGCAATCATCGCACTCCTTTTGTGAATAAATTGTCCTTCATTGAGCATGTCGGCCATCGAAGTGTAGGCGTAGAATTCATTTAGAATGGTCTTCTCGCCCAGAAGTTGACCCACAACGTAAATATCGGATCCATCAACGCCCATTAGCCAAGTCAATGGAGCGAGCGTATAGCCTAAAATGAATTGAAGTGAGAAGCTGTCGTATCGACCTTCCGAAACCGAGGCCGCCCACTCGTTGAGTCCGGTGTATTCGCCAATGATGTCACTTAGAATGGCGTTAAATCCGTAGATGAAAGCCGTGAATACAAGGAGCATTGCACCAACGTTTACGGCGAGCTTCAATCCTTCGGTAGTTCCGTTGGCGATAGCCTCTAGCCAGCTTTTGCCTATGGTGGCTTTGCTGATGTGCATGTCCCTATTCACTTCCTTGGTTTCTGGCACGAGGAGTTTAGCAGCAATAATGGCGGCTGGTGCCGACATTACTGAAGCTGCGAGAAGGTGGTTCGCAAAGTAGAGTTCTTGCGCCTCGTTTCCTCCTCCGAGGAATCCAATAAAGGCAGCGAGTACACCACCGGCAATGGTTGCCATACCGCCTGACATCAAGCAAAGCAATTCGCTCTTAGTCATGCCCGCGATATAGGGCTTAACGAGGAGCGGCGCTTCGGTCTGACCGAGGAAGATGTTTCCGGCTGCAGCAAGGCTTTCGGCCCCGCTCAAACGCATGGTGTTTCTCATTACCCAGGCAAAAACGTACACCACTTTCTGGAGGATTCCATAGTAGTAGAATAAGCTCGTGAGGGCGGAGAAGAAGATAACCGTGGGAAGAACTTGAAAGGCGAAGATGTATCCGAATGAAGCTTCGTCTTCAATCAATGATCCGAATAGAAAGAGGGAGCCTTCGCGGGTAAATCCGAGGATTTCCACGAACAGTTTACTCACGCCTACAAACATATCCTGGACCCACTCTACGTGGAGTATTCCGTAGGCAATTAGTAGCTGGAGTAGGAGTCCAACGCCGATTTGCCCCCAGCGAATTTTCCTCCGATTTGTACTGAAAATAAACCCGACCGTTACTAGGAGGAACATGCCCATCATTCCTCTGCCGATGTGGTTGAGGCTGAAGCTAAAGTTCACTTCGTTATTCTGAATAAACGGCGGTTTGTATTTCGGTCGGCGGAAAGAGAATACGACGTTTCCTTCGGAGAAAATGAGAGCTGTATCGCTTTGTTCTACTATGGAGTAGTAGCGTGTTGTGTCGGATGGCGCGGTGTACGAGAACGTGAGGGTTCCGCTTGATTCAAACCAAGTTCCTTCGGCGTAAAGGTTGTTTTTTGCGGCAAGGAAGTAGGCAAAGGTGCTATCCGAACTCAAAAGGATGGAATCCTTCTTGCCTACAGGAAGCAGAGCGCTGTCGGCTTTGTTGGATATACTGTGAAAAGAGTACAGGCCTGCGGTTGGAGCACTGTATTCCGATTGAGATTCTGTTTGAGGTTCTTCTGTGACGAACACACCCACAACGAAGATGGTGGTGGTGAGAAGAAGTAGAATGAGTGCGATGATTTTAAATCGCATGGCAGGGTAGGTTAGGATTCGCGGCGGCCGATTTCGTCGCGGATTCGAGCTGCAAGTTCATAGTCCTCATTCTTTACAGCCTTATCCAGCATTTCGTTTAGCTGTGCCAAACTAGAGGATTTCAGTGGATTATCAGAATCTGAGGTCTTCTTTTCGCTCTTGGGTGCTTCGGTCGGTGCAGTTGAAGTGGTATCTGCTTCGTCGGCTTCTTCCTTTAGAATCAAACCGGCAGATTGGAGAACTTCTTCGGTGGTGTAGATAGGACATTGGAAGCGAATGGCAAGTGCCACGGCATCCGATGGGCGAGCGTCGAGAATCTCTTCTTTTCCATCCTTAATGCAGTGGAGGTTCGCGTAAAACACTCCGTCCTTAATCTTGTAAATGATGATTTCTGTGAGGCCAATGTCGAATACTTGCGCGAAATCTCTGAAGAGGTCATGGGTAAGTGGACGTGGAGGGGAAACCATCTTTTCGAGGGCAATGGCTATGGCCTGGGCCTCGAAGCCACCAATGACGATAGGCAGCTTACGCGCTCCGTTCTCTTCTGCGAGAATGAGTGCATAAGCGCCTGTTTGTCTTTCGCTGTACGAAAGACCTTTTATCGTCAATGGGATTTTATTCATTCCTAGTTGGCTTTGAAGCTCTTAAGTGCTTCAGTCAACTGCGGTACAACTTCGAAAGCGTCGCCTACAATTCCGTAGTCAGCCGCCTTGAAGAATGGAGCCTCTGGATCATTGTTAATCACAACAATCGTCTTAGAGCCGCTCACACCAGCAAGGTGCTGAATAGCGCCCGAGATACCGATGGCGATATACAATGAAGGGTTGATTTGGATGCCCGTTTGGCCAACGTGCTCGCTGTGAGGACGCCATCCGATGTCGCTTACAGGCTTTGAACATGCAGTACCAGCGCCGAGAACTTCGGCCAAGTCTTCTACCATGTTCCAGTTTTCAGGAGCTTTTAGTCCACGACCTGCCGACACAACGAGGTCAGCCTCCGGGAGCGGAATCTTTCCTTTCACGCGGTCAACGTCAAGAACTTCGCTCTTAGCGCTCGCCGCAACTGAGCTTGAATGTGAAGAAACTGAAGCGTCTCCTCCGTGTTCTTTCACTCCAATTGCATTTGGAACGATGCCAACGATTACTTTATCTGCAGAGGTTTGGTAATCTACCAAGCCCTTATTAGAAAATGCATTTCTGCGAACGGTGAACGGTGAGAAGTTACTCGGGATCTCGATTGCATTCGAGATGTACGCGGCTCCTGCTTTTACGCTCAACATTGGAGCGATCATTCGTCCGTTGTTTGTGCCGGAAATTACAAAGTGCTTTGCGCCTTTCGCTTCGGCCACTTCGTTTAGCGCATCTGCCCAAACTGAAGCGTTGAAGCTTCCGAAGGCATCGCCTTCAACTTGTACAACTTCGCTAGCGCCAAACTTGCCAAGGCTGCTCGCATCGTCGTCGATGTTTCCAACGGTTACGGCGATAACGTCAGTGCCTTCAGCGTTTGCAACGTCCTTCGCGTAGCTCACTGCTTCGTGAGTAATCTTCTTAAACTTTCCTTCCCAGGATTCAGCAAATACAATAACTGCCATTTCCACTAATTTTATAATTGTCCCAATGGATGGGATTAAATCACTTTAGCCTCGTTGTGAAGTAGATTCACTAGGTCGTTCACGTTGTCGACCAATTTCACGTCAGCCTTAGGAGCTGGCTTCTCAAACTTCACAGCGCTTGTTCTTGCGTCGGCACCCACAGCTTCGCGGGTCGCAAGAGGCTTAGTTCTGGCGGTCATAATTCCGCGCATGTTCGGAATTCGGAGGTCTTTTTCTTCAACCAATCCTTTTTTACCGCCAATTACAATCGGGAGGGTCATTTTGCTCTTTTCCTTACCGCCATCGATTTCGCGAAGTACGGTTGCACTTCCACCGTCGATGTCCATGCCCACACATGGGCTAGCGTAAGGGAGGTCGAGCATAGCTGCAACCATTCCGCCTACTTGTCCACCGTTGTAGTCGATCGATTCCTGACCACAAATGATGAGGTCGTATTCATTTTCCTTTACCACGGCAGCGATTTGCTCGGCAACGAAATATGCGTCGGATGGTTTGGCGTCAACGCGAATGGCATCATCTGCGCCAATGGCCAATGCCTTGCGTAAAGTAGGCTCGGTAGAGGCGTCACCTACATTGAGTACGGTAACTGATCCTCCGTTTGCTTCCTTGAGTTGGATTGCTTTTGTCAATCCAAATTCGTCGTACGGGTTGATAATAAACTGTACGCCGTTTGTGTCGAATTCCGTATTGTCGTTCGTGAAGTTAATCTTGGACGTTGTGTCCGGCACGTGACTAATACACACCAATATCTTCATATAGAGCCTTTTTCAACTTGAAACTTAGGTTTTGCGAAAATAGCCAAAAAATGGTCTCAAACCCATTGATTTTCGCTATCAATTTCTTCTTCATGCCTAACAACTCACTCGGTGTCATGTTCATAAGTGATGCTAGATTCATACATTTGATAGATTATGCCTCGTCTACGCGCTCAATTCACCCTACTCTTGTGTGTGATTTCCATGGCTTTGGTGGCTCAAGATATCAGCTTTACCACCGCTACTGGAAACCAGCAGGCATATCTTATTATCCCTTCTCAAGTTACCGATAACTTCCGCACGGTCAGCTTTTGGATTAGACCAAATCAGGATTGGAATGCGTCCATGTCTACCGTAGAACCCTTACTGGTCAAGGATAAATACGGTCCTTCTTCTCAATGGGGTGGCCGATTCGGTGTTTATGTTGAAAATGGATACTTGAAATGGACAATCGCCGATTACAACAACCAAGCTGGGTTTACCATTCAAAGTGATCAACAAGAGTGGAAGAGGGGTGTTTGGTATCATCTTGCCTTCACTATTAAGCGCGACGAAGGAATGAGGATGTACGTAAACGGCATTCTTCAAGCTGATTCCCATCCAAGAGATGAATTACCTCCACCACCCGTGGAAGGAGCCGATGAGCCTTTTTATCTAGGTACTTGGGGTACCCAGCGAACAGGAAGTCCAAATGTAACCTTCGATGAGGTCCGCTTTTGGTCCGTTGCACGAACCGAAGTCCAAATCCGAGAAAAGATGTGCCAACGCACACAGTGTTGGAATAATCTGAAAGCGGGTTACAATTTTAACGATATGAACAACGGCCTCATAGACGACGCCTGTAATGGGGTGCCGGTAGGCTGGAACGCCAGCATCAAAGCTGGACATATTACCATTTCGGGTGCGCCAGTTGGTAGCGTAAGTACATATATGTATACCGATTCATGGATAGGTAAAGAACTGGGCTTTGCTCCTGGGCGCGATAGTCTTGCCGTTACTGGGGTGAATTTGCCTGCTGATGAAGGCATACATATTTACTATACCAACGGAATGCCTCAAGAAAGAGAGGGGATTCCTGATACGGTGGTCGAACCAGATGGAGTGATCGGAGTGTGGTGTTCGGATACAACAGGTTCATGGGATATGGATTTTTACTTCGGTGGACGTGAACACGTATGTGATGTTTGCTCCTACATCTTTAGCCGAGATATTCACAATACGCAATGGGATGTGCGAAGCGAGATTTCCAATGGTTGTGGATTTACGCTTTTGAATGAGAGTGGACATACCCGAAGATGGCGAGAGGAGTACTTCTTAGTTGACTCACTCTATTTCACCCCAAATTTGTTAGACAGCATAAATGTTTGCGCCAATGAGGTAGGCTTCGTGATGGCCGATTTAATGACCGGAGCTACATATGAATGGGATAATGGAGGCACCTCATTTAGAAGGTCCGTGAGTCAGTCTGGCACCGTTTGGGTGAAAATGCAATGGCGCGATTGTGTGAAATACGACAGCGCATTTGTGACACTCGACTCTATCCCAGAATGGCAATGGGTCAATGACACGACCATTTGTCAAGGCGATTCCATCGATTTGAGATGTCCAGTGGGTGGCGATGTCACTTATTATTGGGATACGGGAGATTCAACTCGATCCATTAGAGTAGGTAGAGCCGGCGTTTATGAGCTCAGGGTTGACAATGGGAACTGTACGGCGACCAATTATGTTACTGTACGCGTGATTCCTGCTTTGAGCGTCGATTTGGGAAAAGATACATTGATGTGTTTGGGAGAAGGCTTGCGCTGGCGATTCAATCCGAACGTTGGAACCTACCGTTGGTGGAACGGTTCGATGTCGAATGAACAGCGCATCTTCAACGACCCTGGAACCTATTGGGTTACCTTGCAGAATGAATGCTTCTTCGTTTCAGACACCATCAATATTGACTTTGTGGATTGCGATTGTAGAATTGACATCCCAAATACCTTTACGCCAAATCTGGATCGAATTAATGAATCTACTGGAGTATTCACGAAGTGTTACTTCCAGTATTACGAGTTTGAGATTTACGATAGATGGGGGAATAGGGTATTCTATTCAACCGACCCACATGCGAGGTGGGATGGTACATTTAGAGGGAAAAACTGTGAAATAGGCCTCTACATGTACAAATTGCAATACCGCAGATGGACAGGCCCAGCAGACCCAGTTGTAAAAACTGGAACGATGATGCTGGCGAGATGACGGTTTGCCAAGCCTTTTTATATAAATTTGCGGTCCTCTGAAAGGTAAACTATGAGAACGATTCAATTTCGTGAAGCTGTGGCCGAGGCCATGAGCGAAGAAATGCGCCGCGACGAGAACATCTTCTTGATGGGCGAGGAAGTGGCCGAATACAACGGAGCTTATAAAGCGTCTAAAGGGATGCTTGACGAGTTCGGTGCGAAACGAGTAATTGATACTCCTATTGCTGAACTTGGATTTGCCGGTATTGGTGTAGGCGCTGCAATGGGCGGTCTTCGTCCGATCGTGGAGTTCATGACATGGAACTTTTCGATGGTTGCGATTGACCAAATCATCAACAATGCGGCCAAGATTCACCAGATGAGTGGAGGTCAGTTGACTGTTCCTATCACATTCCGCGGTCCAACTGGTTCTGCAGGACAGCTTGGTGCAACGCACTCACAGGCTTTTGAGAGCTGGTATGCAAACTGCCCGGGATTAAAGGTGGTAGTTCCAGCAAACCCTTATGATGCAAAGGGACTTCTTAAGTCGGCTATTCGCGACAATGACCCCGTTCTCGTAATGGAGTCTGAGCAGATGTACGGCGACAAGGGCGAAGTGCCTGAAGAAGAATACACCTTGCCAATCGGTGTGGCAGACATCAAGCGTTCTGGTTCTGATGTGACTGTTATCAGCTTTGGTAAGATTTTGAAAGTGGCTCAAGCAGCTGCTGACGAAATGGCCAAAGATGGAGTAGAGGTAGAGCTTATCGATCTCCGCTCTGTTCGTCCGATCGACTACGATACAATTATTGAATCTGTGAAGAAGACCAATCGCCTTGTGATTGTTGAAGAAGCATGGCCGTTGGGTAACATCAGCACAGAGATTAGCTATATGGTACAGAAAAGAGCTTTCGATTTCTTGGATGCGCCGATTGTGAGAATTAACACGGCAGATACGCCAGCGGCGTACAGTCCGACACTAATGGAAGCCTTCCTTCCAAACACCGAGAAAGTTGTAAAAGCTATCCGCGGTGTTATGTATATGGATTGATGAGGCTTTTATAGTAAAATGTTACATTTCATAATGTATATTTGCGCCCCGCAACTGCGGGGCTTTTTCTTTGAACGTAAGAAGAGTAACAAGTACATAACTGAACTATAAAACCATGGGAGAATCTACGATGTACCTGGTTCCACTATTAGGCGTACTCGGTCTAATTGTGATGATTGTAAAGGCGGTTTGGGTAAATAAACAAGACGCCGGAGAAGAGAATATGAAAGAATTGGCAGGTCACATTGCAAAAGGTGCACTTGCTTTCTTACGTGCCGAGTGGCGCGTACTATCCATCTTCGCAGCTGCTGCAGCTTTGCTATTGGGATGGTCCGGAACACTAGTTGAGCACTCAGATTGGGTGATCGCACTTAGCTTCCTTATCGGTGCATTCTTCTCAGCTTTTGCTGGGTGGATCGGTATGAACATCGCAACTAAGTCGAACGTTCGTACAACTCAAGCTGCCCGTTCAAGCCTATCTAAAGCATTGAAAGTATCCTTCACCGGTGGTTCCGTAATGGGTCTAGGTGTTGCTGGTCTTGCTGTTCTTGGTCTAGGTATCCTCTTCATTGTATTCTCTGGAATGTATGAAGGTGAAATGGAAACTGCCCTCGAAGTATTGGCTGGTTTCTCTTTGGGTGCTGAATCTATCGCACTCTTCGCTCGTGTAGGTGGTGGTATTTACACTAAGGCGGCTGACGTAGGTGCTGACCTTGTTGGTAAAGTAGAAGCGGGTATCCCTGAAGATGATCCGCGTAACCCTGCAACAATTGCAGATAACGTTGGTGACAACGTAGGTGACGTTGCTGGTATGGGTGCTGACCTCTTCGGTTCTTATGTAGCAACTATCCTCGCTACAATGGTATTGGGTCGCGAAGTAACTTCTGTTGATGAGTTCAACGGTATCGCTCCAATCCTCCTTCCAATGGTAATCGCAGGTTTGGGAATTGTATTCTCAATCATCGGTATGCTATTCGTTCGCGTTTCTAAAGAAACAGACAGCGTTCAAGCTGCACTTAATAAAGGTAACTGGGGATCTATGATCCTTACAGCAATCGCATCTTACTTCCTCGTAATGTACATGCTCCCTGAGCAAATGTCATTCGATCGTACAGGTGCTTCATTCTCTAACCTCGACGTGTTCATGGCCATTATTGTTGGTCTCGTTGTAGGTGCATTGATGTCAATCATCACCGAGCACTACACCGCAATGGGTCGTCGTCCGGTACTGAGCATCGTTCGTCAATCTTCTACGGGTCACGCTACCAACATTATTGGTGGTTTGGCTATCGGTATGGAATCAACGGTACTTCCGATCATCGTTTTGGCAGGTGGTATCTACGGATCATTCGCATTCGCCGGACTTTACGGTGTGGCAATTGCCGCTGCTGGTATGATGGCAACAACAGCTATGCAGCTTGCAATCGACGCTTTCGGTCCAATTGCGGATAACGCAGGTGGTATTGCTGAAATGAGCGGCCTTCCTAGTGAAGTTCGTGACCGTACGGATAACCTCGACGCTGTAGGTAACACTACTGCGGCAACAGGTAAAGGTTTTGCGATTGCTTCCGCAGCACTTACTGCGCTTGCACTCTTCGCTGCTTACGTAGGTCTTGCTGGTATCAACAGCATCGATATCTACAAAGCTGAGGTGTTGGCCATGCTCTTCGTTGGTGGTATGATTCCATTCATCTTCTCTTCATTGGCAATTGCGGCTGTAGGTCGCGCTGCTATGGATATGGTGAAGGAAGTTCGTCGCCAGTTCAAAGAGATTCCAGGTATCATGGAAGGAAAAGCGACTCCAGAATACGAGAAGTGTGTTGAGATCTCAACTCGCGCCTCTATCCGTGAGATGATTGCTCCTGGTGCATTGGCGATCGTATCGCCTGCCATCGTAGGTTTTGCATTTGGTCCTGAGGCTCTCGGTGGCCTTCTCGCTGGTATCACCGTTTCTGGTGTACTTATGGGTATGTTCCAAAACAACGCCGGTGGTGCATGGGATAACGCTAAGAAATCATTCGAAAAGGGTGTTGAAATCGAAGGTAAGATGGAGTTCAAAGGTTCTGAACCACACAAGGCTTCAGTTACTGGTGACACTGTTGGTGATCCGTTCAAGGATACTTCTGGTCCTTCAATGAACATCCTTATCAAGCTTACTTCAATTGTAGCTTTGATCATCGCTCCACACATCCACGTTGATGGCAACAGTGGTCACAGCGCAACTTCTACCTACACTACAACTGGTCAGGAAGAAGTGGTGAATCTTTACGAAGGAATGATTGTCTACAATCTTCCTGACGGAGACCGCGAAGTAATTGTTGAAGCTGGTGAAGTTCACGAGCTTGACGGCGAAGCGAAGATGGTTAACCTAATCCTTTTTGATAAGGATATGTTCGAAATCACAGGCGAGTACGGAATGGTAAACTTGAACGCTACCGTTACCAATGCTGGTCCAAAGAACTACGCCAAAGGTACTATCGTAAGCCAACAGTCTGGCAAGTCTATTCCAGTGACCATCGAGTTTGGTTACGACAAAGAAAGCTACGCTGTAAAGGGAAACATGAAGTAATAAACGCTTCACTCTACA
>NZ_WBVO01000020.1 GCF_008933115.1 Phaeocystidibacter luteus
AAAACAAAAAAGCCTCGCCAGTAAAAACTGACGAGGCTAGAAGGATGGCGACGACCTACTCTCCCGGGGCGGACCCAGTACCATCGGCGCAGGTGGGCTTAACGACTCTGTTCGGAATGGGAAGAGGTGATCCCCACCGCAATAGTCACCATAGATTGTTCATGGTTTTAGAACCATGGTATGTTTTAACATATCGATAGAGCAGACAAAAAGACATTCCTGGAAGAAAGCTCACGGGTAATTAGTACTACTCGGCTATGACATTACTGCCTTTACACCTGTAGCCTATCAACGTCCTAGTCTCGAACGACCCTTAAGAGAAATCTCATCTCGGGATGGGCTTCGCGCTTATATGCTTTCAGCGCTTATCCCTTCCGTACATAGCTACCCTGCGGTGCAGCTGGCGCCACAACAGGTACACTAGCGGTACGTCCAACTCGGTCCTCTCGTACTAAAGTCAGATTCCCTCAAATTTCTTACGCCCACAGCAGATAGAGACCGAACTGTCTCGCGACGTTCTGAACCCAGCTCGCGTGCCACTTTAATGGGCGAACAGCCCAACCCTTGGGACCTTCTCCAGCCCCAGGATGTGACGAGCCGACATCGAGGTGCCAAACCCCCCCGTCGATGTGAGCTCTTGGGGGAGATCAGCCTGTTATCCCCGGAGTACCTTTTATCCTTTGAGCGATGGCCCTTCCATACGGAACCACCGGATCACTATGCTCTACTTTCGTACCTGATCGACTTGTAGGTCTCACAGTCAAGCACCCTTATGCCATTGCACTCTACGCACGGTTACCAAGCGTGCTGAGGGTACCTTTAGAAGCCTCCGTTACTCTTTTGGAGGCGACCACCCCAGTCAAACTACCCACCAAGCACTGTCCCCCTTGCGGGGTTAGGCTCCAAACAAATAAAGGGTGGTATTTCAACGGCGACTCCACCATGCCTAGCGACACAGCTTCATAGTCTCCCACCTATGCTACACATTATTTGTCCGAAGTCAATACTAAGCTGTAGTGAAGGTTCACGGGGTCTTTTCGTCCCGCTGCGGGTAATCGGCATCTTCACCGATACTACAATTTCACCGAGCTCGTGGCCGAGACAGTGCCCAGATCGTTACACCATTCGTGCAGGTCGGAACTTACCCGACAAGGAATTTCGCTACCTTAGGACCGTTATAGTTACGGCCGCCGTTTACTGGGGCTTCAATTCAGTGCTTCTCCGAAGATAACACCTCCTCTTAACCTTCCAGCACCGGGCAGGTGTCAGACCCTATACTTCATCTTTCGATTTCGCAGAGTCCTGTGTTTTTGATAAACAGTCGCCTGGGCCTATTCACTGCGGCCTACCGAAGTAGGCGTCCTTTCTCCCGAAGTTACAGGACTATTTTGCCTAGTTCCTTAGCCACGATTCACTCGAGCGCCTTAGGATTCTCTCCTTGACTACCTGTGTCGGTTTACGGTACGGGTTGTATATACCTGAAGCTTAGAGGTTTTTCTAGGAAGTACGATTACATCCACTATCTCCGCATCCGAAGACTTGGAGTACTATCACGTTCGACTAGTCTGGCGCATTTAACTACCAAACCATTATCTACTCGCTTTAACGACCTATTCCGTCAGGCCGCGGGATTGTCACAACTTCGTCCCCCCATCGCAGTATATACAAGTACTGGAATATTAACCAGTTATCCATCGACTACCCCCTTCGGGTTCGCCTTAGGACCCGACTAACCCTCAGCTGATTAGCATTGCTGAGGAAACCTTAGTCTATCGGCGTGCGGGGTTCTCACCCGCATTATCGTTACTCATTCCTACATTTTCTTTTCTATCCGCTCCAGCAAACCTCGCAGTTCACCTTCGGCGCAAATAGAATGCTCCCCTACCACTCTTTCGAGTCCATTGCTTCGGTAGTATACTTAATGCCCGATTATTATCCACGCCGGACCGCTCGACTAGTGAGCTGTTACGCACTCTTTAAATGAATGGCTGCTTCCAAGCCAACATCCTAGCTGTCAATGCAGTCTGACCACGTTTGATCAACTTAGTATACATTTGGGGACCTTAGCAGATGGTCTGGGTTCTTTCCCTCTCGGACATGGACCTTAGCACCCATGCCCTCACTCCCGAAGAGCATGTTATAGCATTCGGAGTTTGACAGGATTTGGTAGGCGATGAAACCCCCGCATCCAACCAGTAGCTCTACCTCTATAACACTCATCTCCGAGGCTGCACCTAAATGCATTTCGGGGAGTACGAGCTATTTCCAAGTTTGATTAGCCTTTCACCCCTACCCACAGGTCATCCGAAGACTTTTCAACGTCAACCGGTTCGGTCCTCCACTCTGTGTTACCAGAGCTTCAACCTGCCCATGGGTAGATCACTTGGTTTCGCGTCTGCCCCCACTAACTGCACGCCCTATTCAGACTCGCTTTCGCTTCGGCTTCGAATCTTAAATTCTTAACCTCGCTAGTGAGGAGCAACTCGTAGGATCATTATGCAAAAGGCACGCCGTCACACCTTATGATGCTCCGACCGCTTGTAAGCATACGGTTTCAGGTACTATTTCACTCCCTTATTCAGGGTGCTTTTCACCTTTCCCTCACGGTACTTGTTCACTATCGGTCTTCTAGGAGTATTTAGCCTTACCAGATGGTTCTGGCAGTTTCAGACAGGATTTCACGTGTCCCGCCCTACTCAGGATACCAATAACAATAACACCACGTTGCGTGTACGGGATTATCACCCTCTTTGATCTGACTTTCCAGACAGTTCCACTTAATGATGCATCATATAACTTGGTCCTACAACCCCGAACTTGCCGAAACAAATTCGGTTTGGGCTATTCCCCGTTCGCTCGCCACTACTAGGGGAATCACTATTGTTTTCTCTTCCTCCGGGTACTTAGATGTTTCAGTTCTCCGGGTTAGCTCTCTTTCGAGTACCTAGTCTTCAACTAGGTGGGTTGCCCCATTCGGATATCTACGGATCTATGGTCATGTGCACCTCCCCGTAGCTTTTCGCAGCTTATCACGTCCTTCTTCGCCTCTAGAAGCCAAGGCATCCGCCGTATGCCCTTACTTACTTTCTTCCTCTGTTAAATAGCACGATATACACTATCTAACAGAAATTTCTTTTTGTTGCTCTATTCAATATGTCAAAGAACTTTACCCTATTGTCTCCCCCTATTTTAAGGTTACTGCTAACCCTCATAAGGATCCTAAACAAGGCTCGTGGAGAATATCGGAGTCGAACCGATGACCTCCTGCTTGCAAAGCAGGCGCTCTAGCCAACTGAGCTAATCCCCCTTCTTTGGTTTGTAGTCTCGGGCAGGCTCGAACTGCCGACCTCTACATTATCAGTGTAGCGCTCTAACCAGCTGAGCTACGAGACTGTGAAATCTTCTATAGACCTCTTTCTATCTTTTAATGAAATCCTCTTCAAAGAACCCCATCAACCAAAGAAAGGACAAAGCCTTTCTCTTAACTTCTATTTACATACAAAGAAGGAAAACCTAAATACCACCAAGTCCTCTTAGATTTACCACTACAGATTCCAATTCAATCCTATAGTTCTCTAGAAAGGAGGTGTTCCAGCCACACCTTCCGGTACGGCTACCTTGTTACGACTTAGCCCTAGTTACTGGTTTTACCCTAGGCAGCTCCTTGCGGTTACCGACTTCAGGCACCCCCAGCTTCCATGGCTTGACGGGCGGTGTGTACAAGGCCCGGGAACGTATTCACCGCGTCATGGCTGATACGCGATTACTAGCGATTCCAGCTTCACGCAGTCGAGTTGCAGACTGCGATCCGAACTGAGATACAGTTTGAAGATTCGCTCCTACTCGCGCAGTCGCTGCCCTCTGTCTGTACCATTGTAGCACGTGTGTAGCCCAGGATGTAAGGGCCGTGATGATTTGACGTCATCCCCACCTTCCTCTCAGCTTGCGCTGGCAGTTCCATTAGAGTCCCCGGCCGAACCGCTGGCAACTAATGGTAGGGGTTGCGCTCGTTGCGGGACTTAACCCAACACCTCACGGCACGAGCTGACGACAACCATGCAGCACCTTGCAAAGTGTCCGAAGAAATACCGGTTTCCCAGTACGTCACTCTGCATTTAAACCCTGGTAAGGTTCCTCGCGTATCATCGAATTAAACCACATGCTCCACCGCTTGTGCGGGCCCCCGTCAATTCCTTTGAGTTTCACCGTTGCCGGCGTACTCCCCAGGTGGATAACTTAACGCTTTCGCTTGGCCGCTGACCGTGTATCGCCAACAGCGAGTTATCATCGTTTACGGCGTGGACTACCAGGGTATCTAATCCTGTTCGCTCCCCACGCTTTCGTCCCTCAGCGTCAGTAGTGCTTTAGTAAGCTGCCTTCGCAATCGGTGTTCTAAGTCATATCTATGCATTTCACCGCTACATGACTTATTCCGCCTACTTCACGCACACTCAAGATTTCCAGTATCAAAGGCAGTTCCACAGTTGAGCTGCAGGCTTTCACCTCTGACTTAAAAATCCGCCTACGGACCCTTTAAACCCAATGAATCCGGATAACGCTTGGATCCTCCGTATTACCGCGGCTGCTGGCACGGAGTTAGCCGATCCTTATTCTTACGGTACCTTCAAAATCCTACACGTAGGACACATTATTCCCGTATAAAAGCAGTTTACAACCCGTAGGGCCGTCATCCTGCACGCGGCATGGCTGGTTCAGACTTGCGTCCATTGACCAATATTCCTCACTGCTGCCTCCCGTAGGAGTCTGGTCCGTGTCTCAGTACCAGTGTGGGGGACCACCCTCTCAGGCCCCCTACCCATCGTCGCCTTGGTGAGCCGTTACCTCACCAACTAGCTAATGGGACGCATGCCCATCTCAAACCGATAAATCTTTAATTGCTAAACCAATCGATTCAACAATACCATGGGGTATTAATCCGAATTTCTTCGGGCTATCCCCCAGTTTGAGGTAGGTTGCATACGCGTTACGCACCCGTGCGCCACTCGTCAGCTCTCCGAAGAGACTGTTACCGTTCGACTTGCATGTGTTAGGCCTGCCGCTAGCGTTCATCCTGAGCCAGGATCAAACTCTCCATTGTAAGATGTTTGATTCTGTTGCTATTCCATTGAATCTTCTCTACCTATAGAGTAACTCTAAAATTTCTCAGGGTATTTGGCTTCCTTTCCTTCTTCGTACGCAATATGTTAAAGAACTTCTTTTCTTATTTCTTCCCCCTCCCAACTTCACTCGCGTTCCGTCGTTAAGGGGCGGCAAAAGTAAATCACTTTTTACTTCTACACAACTTTCAACAAGAGAAAATTTTCATCTCTCGCTGCCTTATGCAGCATCGTCTGCTATGCAAAAGGGCTGCAAAGATACTGTGACTTTTTCTTTCCGTCCAAACCTTTTTGATAAAAGATTTTTAACGCCAAAATCACACTCCACTAACACCCCTGAACCACAAGTCCTAAAACCCATAATCCAACTCGCATTAACTCGACTTCTCAATGAACTTCCCCGTGTTGAGGGCTGCAAATGTAAG
>NZ_WBVO01000021.1 GCF_008933115.1 Phaeocystidibacter luteus
TGCGGTTTTGCAGCTTGCCCGCCAGCCGGCGGGCGAACCACATTCGATGATCCACGTAACGCTTATCCACCACGCCCGAGAACCAAATACCCCAGAAGTTTCTATATACCATTCGTGAATTAAAAATGGCCACTCATGAAGTCAGTTCGGATTGACACGTGAAGTTTTTGGTAATTGTTAGCGCAATCGCTCCAAATATTAAATTGACATGATGCAAATCGATACGCTCTCCCTTATGACATCATCTTTGGCTCAATTAGTTCGTTTCTTTCAAGGAAGGTCTAAGCTTCTACTTTTGATAGTCGTAGTAAGCCTTTCGTTTCATTGTGAAGGTCAAGAAATTGATATCCGATACTCCCATGATGATTACGTTTCGGGGATGCATACCATGTATTTGGATGGCTCTATTTACTATGTGAAATCAATTGCCTCAGGATTTGAATACAGATCAGCATATCAAGATTGGTTAATCAAAAGTGACTTGAATTTGAATCCTGTAGATAGTATAAATCTTTACAGAGATTCGGCGGATTTGTCTCTAATTACTAGCATTTCCAGCTATTCGGATACCATAGAGTGTATCTATTTGAAGTACCATGCCGGAGCCTGTTGGTATGAAACCAAGATTGATTACTACGATACTTCTTTCAACTATTTAGGACAGATTGAATTGGGTGATTCGGCAAATTCCGTTTCGTTGGTAGGTTCCATTGCTGGATGGAACGGCAACAGGTACTACTATGGTTACGCGGTATCTTGTCCATCCTTCAGCGAAAAACCAATAATTGTTGAGAAACTTCGAAACGGTAATACACGATTCGATACCATAAATGTCGTCATCCAGAGGGGCGCTGTTCGGGCTATGATCAAACATGATTCGGGTTACGTCGCAATCTTATATATTCACAATACTCTAGGTTTTGAATGGGTAGTGTTAGATGACAGCTTGTCTCATCAAAGCTCTGGAGCCACTGCCTTGAATGATTTTGTCATAACCGATCTTATTGGTCTTACAGAAGTTAATGGAGATCTGGTTTTAATTGGCCCTAGTGTTAACTATCGCATCTTGCCTTTCGCTAGGGATTATTGGAACACATCAGTACTTAAATTCAATGCGAGCTCGGGAGTGCAATCAATCGACACATTGCATGTTGATGGGGAATTTAACTTTGATATATCAGGCAACGGCACTATTGGCGCTGGTATGGATGCATTTGATGGCACGAAAAAGGATAGTGCGATTTTTGTTCAATCGAATACACAGGTACTTACTTGGGAATGGAGCAATCCTTGGAAGAATACGATTTTCATTTACAATTACAATCTTCAGTCTGGTATGCTGAATTGGCAATCAGAGTATAGAATTGAAGGAATCATTGGTTCCAACGCAAGTGTTTCAACGCTTCCTAGAAATAGAGTGCTCGTTTCAAATTATGAATTTGTGAGGGATAGCTTGAACCCCACGGCTTACAATTTGCAACTTCATCTGATGATTCTAGATTCGACTGGAAGAATCTCTTTGGAAAAAACGCATCATCCTCCGATTTTGGAGGCAATAGTCTCACCAAATCCGGCAAAAGATTTCATTAAAGTAAGTGTTGAAGAATCCACAGGTTTGAGGAATCTCAAATATACAATCATGGATGTGCAAGGAAGGATAGTGCAGTCGGGAGTCCTCAATACATCTGGAGTAATTGAATTTGGTCATCGGATAAATTCGGGATATTATCTGTTGGAGTTATCTAGTCGTAGACGACACCGGATAGATAAGATTCAAGTGAACCGTTAGGGCTTCGTAACTTTTGGGAATAAGAACCCAAAAAAAAGCCTCATATATCCC
>NZ_WBVO01000022.1 GCF_008933115.1 Phaeocystidibacter luteus
TGAGTCGTCCTAAAAAAGGTTGACTAGTTAGACATCAAAAATAGAGTTATTTAAGACAGCCGTTGGATTGAGTTCTAATGGCTGTTTTGTTTTCCACCTTTTGAGTTGAACGGTGTTTTGTTTATGTGCTTGATTCGGGGTTAGCATGTTGATAGATAAGTGTGGTCTCAGTGCGTTGTAAAGCGCTATTGATTCACTTACTTGCTTGTTCATACCTCTTTCATTTTGGAAGACTTGGTCCAACCCGAACTCATCTTTGAGTATTCCGTTTACTCTTTCGGCTATGGCATTTTCGTATGGGTCAGAGTCTTGAGTCATACTTATCCTGATGCCATTTTCTCTAAGTAGTTCAGTATATACTGCGCTACTATACTGAAGCCCTCTGTCGGAGTGATGGATTAGCATATCATCATAAATTCTGCCTTTCAGAGCCATCGACAGCGCCTTCAGGGTTGTCGTTGCCTTCATGTTGTTGCTAAGCTCATAGCCGACTATTTTCTTGGAGTAAGCATCCGTGATCAAATGAAGATATCTATATCCACGCTCACTTTCTAAGTAGGTGATGTCAGCTACCCAGAGCTGTTCGGGACGTACGATGTCGAGCTCTTTGATAATGTTAGGATACTTGCGCATCCAGTGCTTTGAGTTGGTCGTCTTATGGTACTTTTTACGCTTGCCTACTAGCATGCTTCTTGACCTTAGTAGAGCAAAGAGGTAATCTCTACCAACCCTATGATCATATGACTCAAGATCCTTATTAATCAAGTACTGTAACTTTCTTCCTCCGCATCTAGGAAGCTGGTGACGGATTCTTGACACCTTCGAGAGTATGGCGTTCTCCCGAGATAAACGACATTTTGGGCTTTGCCTTTTGTAGTAGGCTTGCTTGCTACGACCAAACAATCGACACAGTTCCGTAAGGTTCAGGGAAGTGTGTGCCTTTATTTCTTGGACTGCTTGGTGCCAGACTTTTTTGTGATGCTTATGTTCAGCTCACGCTCAGCAATAGCAATAAACTGCTTATAAGCCGCTAGCTCTGCTTCCTTTTTCTCTAGCGCACTTGCAAGCTCTTGCTCACGAAGTTTCAACTTCGCTTCAAGCTCTTTTATATACTGTTTGTCTTTGTCCTTCATAGGCCTGCCTTTACTAAGATAGGTTGGATGAGACAATTTACCATATTGTTTCAACCATCTTGGTATGCAGGAATTACCCGCAATACCATACTTGCGTTGTAGGCTTGCCTTAGTATAAAGCCCTGATTCAAACTCCTGGACGACCTGTCGTTTAAATGCTTCACTGTAGACATTTGGGGCAGGTGTAGAAATCGATTCTTTCCGTGTTGTTGACATTTTCCACGATTTGGAGTCAACTTTTTCTAGGACGAGACA
>NZ_WBVO01000023.1 GCF_008933115.1 Phaeocystidibacter luteus
TGTCACGTCCTGAAATAGGTTGACACAATTCAATGTCAACTATGAATCAGAAATCGAGACGTTTTTCAACAGAATTTAAAGCGATGGTAGTTGCTGAATATTACAGCAGTGCCCTCAGTATGGCGGATCTAGGCAGGAAGTATGGGATTTTGGGATCGAGCACCATCTCCAAGTGGGTACACAAACATGAGTCACGCGAGGGTGTAAGCTCCTTAAATACTCGTACCTTGAGTGCTACTATGAGTGGTCATACTACCAAGAGTAAGGAAGAGCTTCTGGCTTACATCAAAGAGCTTGAGCGGTCTTTAGAGCTGTCGCAAGACAAGTCTATAGCGCTTGAGCACTTCATACGTAATGCTGAGAAGGAGCTTGGTAAACCCTTGCCAAAAAAGCCCTTTACCAATCGATCCAAGAGCTGAGTGAACTCTACTCTAAAGGAGTGAGCTACTGGTGCAGATCGTTTGGTGTTAGCCGTCAAGGCTACTACAAGCACAATCACGCGCAAACGAAACGAGAAGATAGGCAGATCAATTTGCTCTTAGCGGTTCGTGAGATACGTCAGCGGCACCCTAAGATGGGGGTGCTTAAACTGCGAGAGAAGCTACAATCTCATCCTGACATCGTAGGCAGAGATCAGTTGTACAACTTGCTACGTTCACATGGGATGTTGGTTCGCATGCCCAGGAACAGGAGACGCACAACGAACTCGAACCATTTATACCGAAAGTACCCCAATCTGTTGCTACGCAAGAAGGTAGTGCGCCCTATGCAAGTCTGGGTAAGTGACATTACCTATGTTGAGGTCGACGGTAAGTGTCAGTACTTGAGCTTGATTACTGACTTATACTCAAAGAAGATCGTTGCTGCAGTGTTGGCAAAAGACCTAGCTGCGAGGAACACTCTTCGAGCGTTAAAAGAAGCTATCGCGAGAGAAGGTGCGCCAGAGATGCATCACTCTGATAGAGGGATACAATACTGTTGTCATGCATATATAGCCTGCTTAGAGAAGCACAAGATCAAGATCAGCATGACCCAATCAGGCGACCCACGGGATAACGCCGTTGCAGAACGAGTCAACGGTATCTTGAAAAATGAGTACATCTACCCATACTTGGAAAATGGAATACCTGCCAAGACCGTGGTTGGATATGCTCAAGAGACTTACAACGATGACAGGCCACACCTCACACTTGAGTTGAAAACTCCCAATGTGATCCATAAATCGTCAACCTTATCTAGGAAGAAAAATGAGATGTT
>NZ_WBVO01000024.1 GCF_008933115.1 Phaeocystidibacter luteus
CACAGAGATTTCTATGTTCCCATCCAACTAGATCTCTAGTTTAATTTGATATGGTGATTGCCGCTCGACAACTGCATAAACTCTGTGGATGATCTTGTTCCTGACGGCGTTAATCGTACTCATCTTGTTCTTCCCTTCTTCTGTTTTCCTCTGGTAGTACTCATTTAGCTCTCCTTTTGATCTGATTGCCGCCATGGCAGCTAAGTGGAGTATTTTCTTTAGCTGCTTGTCGGCCATATGTGAGACCCTCGCTCTTTTAATTTTGACACCAGATTCATTTTTAAAGGGCGCCACGCCTGCATAACAGGCGAGCTGCTTTGGACTAGAGATGCTTTTGAAGTTGTTCGTGCGTAAGATCAGGTGAAGAGAGACCTGCTCTCCAACTCCTGGTATACTTTGAAGAAGCTTCATATTCTGCCGTATATCCTCGTCCTGCTTAACAAGTGTCCTAATGACTTCCTCCACTTTCTTCAGCTGTCGATTCAGGCTGCTAATAACCGGTCCATAGACAGCCTTTAGCTCTCTATAAAGTGCTATATCCATGGCTTTAGCTTCTCGCAGCTCATTCTCAAGCGACGTTCGTTTCTTGAGTAGGGTGTTTCTGATTTTACCTTGTGTGCCAAGCCGTTTCATAGCCGTCGATTCGGCAACATACAGCCGCTTTCTATCAGAGTACCTAAGCGCATACTCGGCGATTCTCCTTGCATCTGTCCGGTCATCCTTGCCGCGCATATCTGTGCTGGCTCGTTTGACCTTCATGGCATGCTCTACCCAGAGCTTCAACCCTAGCTCTAATGTTACTCGCTTTAATGGATTGGAGTATATCCCCGTTGTCTCACAACAAATCAAAACGTCCGAAGAACACCAAGCAAACTGCTTGATTAAGCTGCCAAAAAAGCGCTTCAGGCTTACATCCGTATTCGGTACTTCTCGCTCCAATACAACTTCCTGAGTACGTGCAATAACCGCAATATCCACTTTGTTTTTGGAGACATCCACTCCGATAAAATAACTTTGCTCCACTTTACTAAGTTTAGGCTTCCACATTCAGTGTATCTACCAAGTCCTTTATAATAGGTCTATACCTAAATTTCTATTTGGAGCTGCACTGAAGGAAACAAGGTTCAAAATCTCTGTTTAGGTCATGAGCCTATGACACAGGTTGATTCACCTTGTTTCCTGTGGAAGTTGTTAAACTCCCAAA
>NZ_WBVO01000025.1 GCF_008933115.1 Phaeocystidibacter luteus
CTAGGCGAATCTTAACTCTAAGAATATGACAACACTAAAAACCAAATACGGCGACCGATGCAAGACTCAATCTTCAAGCTATGGGGTATTGTCGTTATATGGGTTTCTATTGGAGAATGAACATAACGATACGGACTATTGGTGGTTGGACATCGGTCCAGAGGGAATGACGGACATTTTCATGCGAGATTTTGATGAATCGGATTGGCATGCGTTGATGGAAGACTTTAGGCACTGGACGACTTTCCAATTGGAGCTTCTCACCTATGGAATCATGAACGGAATGTATTGGGACAACCAAGCGGACAGAGAAGCTCGTCCTAGCTTCTGCATAAATGATAGAGAGAGATTAATTACGACACACTATCACAAATTCAGGTTGATTCCAAAGCTGTTAAAGATATCCAAGAACAAAGATGAGTCTAATGACATCGCATACACGATATATGAGGAGGCACATTTTCTGGAGATGATCCATCGATTATTCCGAGGGACGGAGATCGAGTACATCAACGACATGCGATTCATTATTGGAGAAGTAGGCTTCGACTTGATGAGGTCTGCTTATCCGGAATTTATAGAGGAGATAGATAGCGTGAGGGAGTAGATAATTTAA
>NZ_WBVO01000026.1 GCF_008933115.1 Phaeocystidibacter luteus
AGAGGACACAGAGAATATGAGTGATGTATGTGGTGGTGAGAGAACGCGGGGGATGAGCGTGGTGGATCATCTAATGTGGTTCACGCAAAAACGCAAATGGCAAAAACGCTAATAATCGTGTGTGGTGGATTAACTGGCGTGGTTCGCCCGCCGGCTGGCGGGCAAGCTGCAAAACCGCAAAAAATCTAAATCACCTGAGCGAACAGAAAACCCGTCGGTAGACGGGCAAGCCGCAAAATGGTACGCGATGGTTTGTGAAAAAGCTAAGTGCTGAGGATTGAACTCAGTTGCTGAGCTAAATTCCCATCAATAGGCACGGTGCTTTAGCGCGTGCCGGGCATAGGAACAAGATTGGGTTAATAACCTTACGCCATTCCCCGGAGGGGATCGTTCCAATAGCCTCGTGGCTTCAGCCCGAGGTTGGCGTACGGGGGTGCACGTGGTGGATCATCATACGTGTTCCTCGCAAAATCGCG
>NZ_WBVO01000027.1 GCF_008933115.1 Phaeocystidibacter luteus
TTGGGGGTTTGCCTATGGCAAAAGGATCCGCCTGCGGCGAAAAGGGTTCGCCTGGCGGCGAAAAGGATCCGTCTGCGACGGAAAGGATCCGCCTCCCGGCGGAATAAGACATCTCGCCTATCGGCTCAATGTAAGTTCGCCTCACGGCGAAAAGTCCGCCTCGCGGCGGAAAGACGACCTGCGGTCGTAAGGGGAGACCCGCAGGGAAGAGCCAGATTTGTACAAAGCGGACACTTCAAATCTCA
>NZ_WBVO01000003.1 GCF_008933115.1 Phaeocystidibacter luteus
GGAGGTTTCTTGGGAAAAATAGGGATGAACGTGGTGAATCATCGTATTTGTTTCGCGCAAAACCGCAAAAAGCAAAACCGCAATAAATGATCATCAGAGTCCATAAAACCGCAAAAAGGGGGGCGGGGAGTGCCTAGGAACCATAAGAATGGAGTGATGGCTGGAATTGTTAGAGACAGGCACGGTGCTTTAGCGCGTGCCGGGCATTCCTAACGCCATTCCCCGCCGGCTGGCGGGGAACATTCTATTAGCCTCGTGGCTTTAGCCCGAGGTTGATTAGGGTTGATCTATGCAGCCTATACTCACAATTGATTCCCTATCCGGATTCTGCCATCCTCAAGCCTGTTTTAAGCGTAATCTAGATATATTGTGAATCTATGCTTCGTCGGATATTACCATTTTTCGTCTTATTCACAACGGGCTTCAGCGCTATAGGTCAAAGCGAGGATACTATCATTTCATCGATGGATTCTCTGGTTGTCGAAATGAAGCTTGTTACAAGGTTGTATCCAGATAGTATTTTCCGCCTTGAAATGGAGACTAATGATATTCAGGGATGTATTTTGATAAGCTCGCCCGAATATTGTGACATATATTTCAATCAGGACACAGTGGTGTTTGTGAGCCATATCGGCAATACTTCAGTTAATTACCTTACTTCCGAATTTTGGAGCTTCCTATCAAATTGGGCGGACTCGCGAATTTCAAGTAGCAAAGGTTGCGGAAGCTTGTCAAGGAGAGTTATGGGCTATGTGGTGTTTACCTTCGAGGATAAACAGTACATGATTAGTTACTGTAAGGATGACTGTGATGGGCTTAAGCTTCTCTTAGAGTATGTGGAGGCCAAGGGCGTAAGCAATCCTCATTAGACATAATTAGGTCGAATCCTGGTTAACTCTAAAATTGATAGCTCAGTCCGATATTCGCTATTCCTCTGTAGCCGTAGCCGACTTCAGCTGTTATCCCTAGCTTCTTACCGAATCGTGCGCCAATTGCATTTACATGAAAGTTGAAGAAACCATTGTCCAATTCGTCAAGCTCATCTTCAAACTCAGTGTCCGTACCAGTGTAGTTGTCCGTTTGACGTGTATAGGCAACTGAAATGCCTGAATATACTTGGAGCCAATTTGTATTTACGTAATGATAGTCAGTTCCGAATCCCACAGTGAGGAAGATGCTAGAGACAGACCCGTCTTGTGAACCATTAATAAACACATCCTTGTCAATGGTTTGGAAATAGCCATCTGCCAAGAAAAACCAATTGTCGTAAACTGAGATTGCGTATTCCAGTCCATAGGTTGGTGCCGCGTTGACGTTCTCGTACGTAACGCTTCCAGCGGAAACAGCTGTAATTGCCAGATTGGCGAAGTCTTCAACAATTTCTTGAGACGAAGCAAACCCGACATTCAAAGAGAGATCATTCGTGCCTTTAGTCTGCCCCATAGATACTAGTGCTAACAACATAAAAGTTCCGATGAAAAGGTGCCTAAGTTTCATGTAATAAAGATTTTGGTTGAAGTAAGATAAGTAAAAGATTGACTCGAATGTTTAGTGCTATAATCGACTGCCAACATTCCCTCGTAGGGGCCTGATGTGGTTGGTCAGTCGGATGGCGGGCAGGCTGCAAAACCGCAAAAAGCAAAATCGCAATTATCAAAATGCTCGTGGTGGAAAGAAAAACGCAGAACAGGTGAGGGAAACGCCTGAATCCACAGCAATAGGCACGGTGCTTTAGCGCGTGCCGGGCATTCCTAACGCCATTCCCCGCCGGCTGGCGGGGAACATTCCATTAGCCTCGCGGCGTTAGCCCGAGGTTGCGTGGTGAATCATCGGTATCGTTCGCGAACGGCAGCGAGTTCAGAAATCAGGTTGAGCAGAATCTCTCTGTGATTCCTCATGCCTCCTTTACAATACCTCCATCCTTTAGCCGGACCCTCAGCTTTTATTTGCACGAATACCGGAATCCCGCCAATGTATCCACCGCAATACGCGGTATCGGAAATCAGATCTAGATACCACATGCATAATGGAGGTCCCGCATTGACCGGTAGTTTGTACCTCATAATGCTATCTCCCTGCTGGACATACACCCACGTACTATTGTTCTTGAATAATAGGATATCAACGCTCAGAACATGTTCAGGAGTCATGGGAATACATCCGCCATGCTGTTCTGAAAAATGAATGGACACATGGTTGAAACTTGAATCCTCTTCAGACGGCTCAAACGTGGCAAGACATGAGGTCTCACTCGAATCAAGTGTACTCTGGGCAGACATGTGAATGCACAAAACTGTGCAAATGAGGATACAAACGGATTTCATGGTATAGGATTGACGAAAATACTCGGAATAGAGTTGAGGAGGAAGTCTCTCGCGGAGAAAATGGATGAACGTGGTGGGTGGCCTCACCCGCCGTTGGTCGGGCAAGCTACAGAGAGACAGAGGGCACAGAGGTTTCTTGGGGAAAATGGGGATGAACGTGGTGAATCATCGTATTTGTTTCGCGCAAAACCGCAAAAAGCAAAACCGCAATTATCAAAATGCTCGTGGTGGAAAGAAAAACGCAGAACAGGTGAGGGAAACGCCTGAATCCCCAGCAATAGGCACGGTGCTTTAGCGCGTGCCGAGCATTCCTAACGCCATTCCCCGCCGGCTGGCGGGGAACATTCTATTAGCCTCGCGGCTTTAGCCCGAGGTTGCGTGGTGAATCATCTGGTGGAGATAATTCAAGTCACATTGGTTTCAATCCTCTGTCTTTTGTCGAGGTACGAGGCAATCCCCTATATTTGCCCAACTCAATTTTCAAAGCAGAGATGAAGTACCAACGCATTCTCCTCAAGCTAAGCGGTGAAGCCCTCATGGGCGAGCAACAGTATGGAATTTCAGGCGATCGCCTGAAGGAATACGCCCTCGATATCAAAGAAGTTGTTGAAGCCGGAGCCCAAGTGGGAATCGTTATCGGCGGCGGAAACATCTTCCGCGGCGTTCAAGGTGCTTCCCAAGGTATGGATCGCGTTCAAGGCGATCACATGGGGATGCTCGCTACCATGATCAACGGCCTCGCTCTGCAATCTGCACTCGAGGAGGTTGGCGTTTACACCCGACTTCAATCTGCCATCAAAATGGATCAAATCGCCGAGCCTTTCATTCGTCGTCGCGCTGTACGACACCTCGAAAAGGGTCGTGTTGTGATCTTCGGTGGCGGAACCGGAAACCCGTATTTCACGACCGATACCGCGGCGACGCTTCGCGCTGTTGAGATTGATGCCGACGTAATCCTCAAAGGAACACGCGTTGATGGAATCTATACCGCCGATCCAGAAAAAGACAGTACCGCCACAAAGTTCGATACGCTTTCGTTCGACGAAGTGTACAAGCGCGGCTTGAACGTGATGGACCTTACGGCGTTCACACTCTCCAGAGAAAACAACCTCCCTATCGTAGTATTCGACATGAATACAAGAGGAAACCTCGCCAAAGTGGTGAAGGGAGAGAATATCGGAACACTTGTAGAAAAGTAATAGGCCTTTCAACTCGCTGAATTTCGTAGCTTTAGGTAAATCTTTCGCCTAATGCGCTCTCACTTATTCGCAACGTTGCTATTTCTTTGCTCAACTTGTAGCTATGCCTACACGTTTTGGGTTGACAACTATCAAGATACCGGGGTCGGATCTTTACGTTACTCAATAAATCAATCTGCTCTGGGCGATACCGTTGCCCTTTCAACTACCCTATTAGACATGGGGGCAGATACCATTTTTATTGATTCCCTAATACTTGTTGACCATGGATTTGTCTTGCTTGGTATACCTGCACCTTATCAACGAATCTACGTTAGCGGGCGTGGATATAATGGTATTCTGAAAAGGAAGTTGTCAGCTGGATTGATGGGGAAGTTCCACTTCAGTGACATGCATTTTATCGATTGTCTCAAGGTCGGAAATCACGGCGGAGCCATAGAACTGTACGGCTTGTCCTCACTTGAAATAGTCAATTGCTCCTTCGAACGTTGTGCAACATCAAGTGCGCCCGGAAGCGGTTTTCATCTTGGCGGAGCTGTAGAGTGCCATCAATTGGATACGGTTATTATTACTTCTTCAAGTTTTGTGGATTGCAAATCAGAGAGCGGTGGAGCCGTATCCTGCTGGCCGATGTATTTTGTAAGTATTACCGACTGTCACTTTCAGTCCAATTCAGGTCGAGCTGATGGTGGGGCGTTAAACGCTCAACTGTATGCTCAAATTCCAGGTACAAGAATCGTATTGAAGGGTTGCAATTTCGTTGGTAATGACCTCAACCTCAATCCAACTAACACATTCAACCGAAATGGTGGCGCCGCCGCGCTATATGCTAAGCATGTGCAAATAGACAGCTGCGTTTTTCAAGGGAATTCAGGTGGACTTCCAGGTTCCAATTTGGCTTGGAGTGGAGGCGGAGCCCTCAAACTAGTAGGCGAAAATTGTCTAGTTCGCAACTGCGAGTTTAAAGATAACTCGGCGCGTCGAGGCGGAGCTATAGTCTTCCAAGGAGTTGGCCATTTTTTAGATTTGACGTTCTCAGGTAATCAATCTGAATCAACAGGAGGAGCCATTGATGTTAGGACTACCCTGCAAGATACTCTTACACTTGAGAGAGTAACGATGATAGAAAACTATGCAAACTATGGAGGGGCAATTGCTACAACTCCACCGCAACAAGAGACTGTTAATCTAAATCTAATCAACTGTTCAATCTTAGAGAATACAGTCAAACTGAGCGGTTCTGCAGGGTATTTTGTTCGAGAATCAAATGTGAATGTGATAAGCTCCATCTTCACGGGTGACCAATATCAAATAACGGATTTTGAAATCGATTCTCAAGCTAGCCTTCAATCTAAGGGATATAATGTATTCTCTTCATCGCAGGTTGCGTTGAGCTCAACCGACATCGTAGTCAATAGTGCCCGAAGGTCAAGTCTTGGATTATCAACATTAATTCCCAGTCAGTATTTCACACGATCAATGCGACCTCAGCCGGGAAGCATACTCATAGACAGTGGAAACCTGAATGATGTTAGTAGGTCGCAATCTGGTCCAATCTCTGGGACTCGGGATATCGGATCGGCAGAAGGCGGCTATGTCCAAACCGACACCATCTATGCATGCGATACCGTTACCTGGTGGGGAGACTTATATTCCACACCCGGCGATTACATGAAATACCTCTACAACGCTAATGGGATGGATTCAATTGGTGTTCTGACGATTTTGCCGATTTCCGACTTGACCGTTTCTTCTCAAGGTGGTGTCTTGGGACCCCATGGAACAAGCTCTACTGCGACCTATCAGTGGGTAGATTGCGATATGCAGTACGCCCCGATCATTGGTGAAACGAATCCAACATTCACCCCAACCTACAATGGCAGCTTTGCCCTTGTTCTAAATGATGGAGGCTGTATTGATACTTCAGATTGTATTCTTTATCAGGAAGTAAGCTTGACCGAGCTTTTGACATCGGAGGAATTTATTTACCCTATTCCTAGCACTGGGCAATTCTTTATATCTTCTGAAATAGAGTATTCAAATTACCAGATCTATTCAACCAGCGGCTCTCCGATTCAATCGGGAAGTATTACGGATTCTCAGATTGATGTATCCGATGAAGTAGCAAATGGCATTTACGTATTAGAATTATCTGAAGGTGACGGACGACCACAGAGATTCTCGATTGTGATTTCTCGATGAACACTATCTTCGCGGTTAGACAATACGTCTGACTGAATCGAAAAAAGTGATATTTTCACACCATGGAAGAAGAAATAGATCTTATCCTTGAAACAACTAAGGAAAGCATGCAGCGCAGTATCGAACACCTCGAAAAAGCGCTTTTGAAAATCCGTGCCGGTAGAGCAAACCCTTCTATGCTAGGAGGAGTGAAAGTAGATTACTACGGAACACTCACACCGCTTTCGCAAGTGAGTAACATCAATACGCCTGACGCACGTACGCTTTCCGTACAACCCTGGGAGAAGTCACTCATTCCTGAAATCGAGAAGGCAATTATGAACGCCAACCTTGGGTTCAACCCCAATAACAATGGCGAAGCCGTTATCGTTTCGATTCCACCACTAACCGAAGAACGTCGTCGCGATCTAGTAAAAATCGCCAAGGCCGAAGCCGAAGATTCTCGTATCGGTATTCGTACCGCTCGTAAAGATGCAAACGACGAAATCAAAAAGCTCGAAAAAGATGGCCTCCCAGAAGATACCGTGAAGGACATCGAAGGTGAGATTCAAGAGCTCACTAACGCGTATATCAAAAAGGTGGACGACCACCTCGTGAAGAAAGAAGAGGATATCATGAAAATCTGATATCATTCATCTAGACAAAAAGAATCCCGCTCTTGGCGGGATTTTTTATTTCTTCAACCTGAGCCTTTCAGTATTTCCATCAGCTTCGGTTTCTTCATCGGCTTCACCACGTATTCCACAACCTCGGGAATAGCCTCAGCACGACTCATTTCACTCGAGTCTACAGAAGAACTGACCATGTATATCTTGACCTCTCTCAAACGTTCATCCTTCAATTGAAGAAAGTCCTCCAAGAATTGCCAGCCGTCCAAAACGGGCATGTTAATATCAAGCAGAATCACACATGGCAGCTCGCCATCCGATTCAATGAGATGGTTGATTTGGTCTAGTGCATCAAGCCCATTCCCAAAAGAATTCACCGTCAAGGTGTCATCCAGGCTCTTTAGAATTCGACGCATCCCATAAACGTAGATGTCATCGTCATCAATAATGTAAATCGACTTGACGCTCATTTTAGGTCATCTATTACAGGAATGCTCACTGTGAAGGTAGTCCCCTTGTCAGGAACACTTTCAACATCAATAGAGCCGCCTAGAGATTCAACTTGACTTTTACTGATAAAGAGTCCCACCCCTCGAGCTTCCGGATGCGAGTGGAACGTACTGTACATTCTGAAAATTCTATCTCTGTATCGATTTAAATCAATACCAAGGCCATTGTCCGCAATGGATAGCTTGACAAAGCTTGCCGTTTCTCTCAACGTAATTGTAATCTCCAAACTCCTATCGGGATGCCTGTACCTAATCGCGTTGCTCAGCAAGTTGAGAATGATGCTGTCTAAGTAAGCCGGCGTGAAATACACGTACTTCTCTTTCGGGAGATTATGATTACACGTGGCTCCAATCTGTCTAAGTTCTCCCGTGAGTATATCGAGAGTCTTCAGAACAGCATCTGTTAGATTGATCTTCTCAATGTTCTTGTCCACCGCGTTTTCAACTCTAACAACCTCATTCAAATGGTCTATAGTCTCCGAGAGATTATTCGTCACCTGATCAATTTTGTCCAGTAATTGAACGCGATCTTCTGGATCGGTACTCTCGCGAACGAAGTTGACAAGCATCTCTAGATTACTGGAGTGATTGCGAAGGTTGTGACTTACAATGTGCGCGAAATTGATCAGTTTTTCATTCTGCTCTGTCGCCACAGCGAGCGTCTCCTCCATGAGCAACTGTGCCCGCTTGCGTTCATCTATATCTTGAAAAATGCCGCGTACCTTCACCACTTGGCCTTGCTCATTCTTTACAGTGCTGCCCACCGACTGCACGTATTTAGAGTTGCCTTTTGCCGTGACGATCTGGTAGGTGTTCGAAAAGGAAGAGCCTTCTTTAATAGCTACTTCTAAATCTTTAGAAATACGCTTAGCGTCTTCAGGCTTATAAAACCCTATGGCCCTTTCAACATCAACATTCTCCGTATAGGGTAGTTCGTGAATGTCATAAATGGTCTTGCTCCATTTCAGCGTGTTGTCAATCAGATTAACTTCCCATCCTCCAACTTGCGCCAGCCTACCCGTTTCCTCAAAGAACATTTCGTTCCTCTCGAGTTTCTCGCGGACCGCAATCTCTTCGTCAATATCCACAATGGTTCCCGCCATGAATACGGGCTCACCTTTCTCATCATTTATGGCGTTTCCAGATGATAAAAACCACCGGAACTCTCCTGTTTTCATGCGCATGCGAATCGGTACACGGTATGGCCTACCATCTTCAAGGTGCGCTTTTACTGCTGTATTGACCTTTTCGACATCCTCTGTATGCAGTAAGAAGTCTATGAATGTTTTTAATTCTGGTTGGAGTTCCCCTGGTTCGTAGCCAAGAATGCGGTAGTATTGGTCAGACCACTTTTCTTCATCGGTAACCATATCCCATTGCCAAACACCGACGTCCATCAGCTCGATGGCTTTTCGAAGTCGATTTAATTCAGCTAGGTTGGTCTCTTCCACTGGAGCGTTTTGAAAGCTAGTGGAATGAAGATACTTCTTTTATTCGTTATTCCCTTATCCAATCTACGATTGACTGCGGGATTCGCGAATCAATTCCATCCATCATAGCAGCCCTTCTTTCTTCGTCTGACATATTCACACCCTTCTCCATACTGCCCACTTGAAACATAGAATGATCCGCTCCCTCCACTTCAACGTACGTTGCGGAACCTGGGTGTTCAATGTTCATCATACGTACCATTTCCTTCGGTGATTCATCCGAACAAACTTCGAAATCGGCTGTGCCATAGAAGATTAAGACCTTGCCCTCGTACGCAAGCCAAGAGGGAACAACCTCGAGTTCATCCACACTCTGGAGAGCGTCATAATTCCTGTAGAGAATGACATCGCCGCCAGTCCAAGCCAGCCCGTCTTCCATCTCATCCACCAATTCTGGATTGCTCTTCGCAATTTCTTCAGGCGATTTCTTTAAGTAGAAAAGGTGATAGGCTAAGTTGTAATAATCGCCCATGCGCTGCTCTACTTCGCTGTAGCTGAAACCCTGACGAACGAGTTGGAAGCGCCACATTTGTAAGAAGTACTCTCTCCATGGTTCGTGACGGGTTCCGTAAGCCGTTATACCAACTGAAGGAACTTCACGGGCAACGATTGGCGCGAGATAACCGCCCATAGAATGACCGAAAATGAAGAATTGCTCAGTATCCACCCAGTCAAATTCACGGACGAATTTACCAGCCTCGGTGAACGACTGTACTTCGTAGTGAAAGTCGGTGTCCATACAATCATCTGTACCCTGGCTATCACCCACGCCGGGCTTTTCTACTCTTACGAAGGCAATTCCTGCATCTGTAAATGCCTTAGCGAGCTGGCGATAGGGATGTCCAGACCAAGTGCTTTCAATACTACCGCAGGTATATCCTTGAATGAAGTAAACCGTAGGAAACGGACCTTCTCCTTCCGGAAGGTTGGCAACTCCTCGCAAGTATCCGCCGTCGAACGGTACTTCGAAGTATTTCGTTTGCGGACTGTCGCCCGATTCTAACGGAAGCGGTTCTCCAGTTCCCACCAATTCAATCGTCTCTTCACCTCTCCTAACCGTGTATCGGACCTCATCACCCTCACGTATGTTCTGTAATTCTGGACTTCTTAAGTCGTTGAAATCTTTCAGTTCAACATCGTTGATTTTGAGTAGGATGTCATTCGCCTGAAGCTTTGCATTCGTGGCCGTTCCTGCTGGCCCTGTGGTAGCAACTTGTACAGAGTTCTCTGGTCCAGGTTGGAGTCTGAATCCATGGAAGATTCGGCGCTGGAGATGCTGGCCATTGCAGCCTATGCTTAGGATAATTGAGCTGAGGATGAGGAACTTCTTCATGAAATAGTGTACTTTGGTGCTATAATACTCCTAATGGCCCTGCTACGCTTGTTCCAAATTGCGGATTATGGGCATTCCATTTTTACATGCGTCACACCGCGTTACTCCGAAGGATATCGATGCCAGCGGAAGTAGCCGAATCATTCTTTCAGAATATAAGTCTTTTGAGCATTCTCTACAGAGCGATGTACTCTCCCTAAAGTATGTTCTAGATGGGGTTGAAGAGTATACCGTCAATGGGAAATCACATCTCGTTCAAGCGGGTCAATTTCTGCTCGTTCAACCTGGAGATGAAGTGAGTGTGGGCTGGAGTTCTCCTGATGCCGTTCGCGGTGTATGTTTTTATTTTGATGATGCGTTTACTCGAGAGTTTTTCCAAAACGGCCATTCCACGATGGTGCCATCACGAGTTTTTGTGGCCGACAAGCGCATACACCAATGGTACACAGATTATCGTAATGGCGAAACTACCGCCGAAGAGTCCTGGTGGCTAGGGGCAGGTTTGACAAATGAAGTTCTGCAGCAGTATCATTCTCGTGCTCAGAAGCTCATCACCGGTCGACCGACAACCAGAAGGGCCTTGCTGCAAGCTATTTATGATGCAACTCTTTATCTGGAGAACCACGCATTCGATAAGTTTGATCTCGAAGAGTTGGCCTTCAATGCATGCATGTCGAAGTACCATTTCTTGAGAGTTTTCAAGCAGATTACGGGTGTTACTCCTCAAAACTACCATCAACAGATCCGTTACCGCAGAGCATGCGAGCTCTTGCATGAAGACGGAATGCAGATTCAGGAAATAGCTTGGGAACTAGGTTTCCATGAACTCGCAGCTTTTTCAAAGTTTTTTAAGAAACACTCGGGTTCTACACCTAGTGCGTGGAGGAGAGGTCTAAATCAACTCAAAATAGCTTGAGTGGCGGAGTTGATTACTTCCCGAACTTCATCGTCGCTCACGTTTTCAATATCGTTAAAGGGCAACACGAAGCCACTCCATCCGCCTTTGCTCTCGGGAGCTATCCATTTGCCTATTTCGTCGTGCGACTCTGTCATAGGCTTGTATTGTTCATTTTTCCAGCCATAGAGGTAAATGTACGGTTCGTCAACCATGGTATCGGCGGGAGCAACTCCTACACCCAAGGCTAATTCGGAGGTCACTTCACCATACAAACCACTATCGAAATGATGTGGCCAAACACGTATGTCTCTAGGATGTGTTAGAATACTTTTCGTGCCTTGTAGCAGTTTTTCAGCCCTTGTTCGCCACCTCATCCAAGCTCCTAGCATGTCGCTATTCGGGTTTGGTAAGGCTTCAGAGGTATAGACCTCGTCATCTGGCAATTCGTAATGCAGCTGAATTTCACTTACATCCTTTTCACCAATGGTCTTTGCCGTGGCTTCCCACCAGGATCTCACTTCCGATAATTGGGCTTGAGCGAGTTGTTTTCGTTCAACGGCAACTCGGCTGCGATCCTCCCAAATGAGTTCGTAGTCGGAAGGAGAAAGGGTCAGCCTGTACTCATTTCCAGTCGCTCTAAACCATCGCCCTTCTAGCCGTTGACGTTCATGATTCCACTCCAGATTGGTGTGAGAATCATCGTCTTCAGGTGATAAAAAGGCCTTGGCTGTCAACGTGAGGTACTGAGCTCCGCGGTGTAGCGCTATGTCTGCTTCTTTTACGAGGGCAACGGGGGTGTACTGCATCCAAAAAAATTAAGGTGAGCCGTATTCTGACTCACCTTAATGTTACGTAATTCTATCGAGAAATCTGATTTATTCAGATTCGTGAAGCGCTAGCAATGGTACTTTGCTATGGAAAGCAACCTTGTTCGTCAAGCTCGAATGGAAGAGTCCGCGGATGATACCATACTTACGGGTGAGCAATGCGAGCATATCCGCTTCTTTTTCTTTTGTGAAGTTGAGGATTGCTTCTTCGACATTAGCTTCTTTCAGAATATGGAAGGAATGCTTCACTTCAGAAAGGTGATGGTCGAACTTGTGACGTTGACCAGTGGCTAGATCAGCCTGACCTTCTTGCTGAATATGAAGGATCAGTACTTCTGCTTGGAAAAGCTTGGCTAGTGAGGCAAGTCTGCGCAGAGCACGATCGTTCTTCTGAGAGCGGAAATCGGTACAGTAAACGATTTTCTCGATCATCTCGAAGTTCGCGTCGGCAGGGATAGCAAGTACAGGCACATTCGTGCTTTGAAGAACACTTGCGGCATTTGATCCGATGAGCACTTCTTCAATTCCGCTCGCTCCTTTGGTTCCCATCACAACGATGCTTTCGGGATCCTTCCTAGTTATTTCTTTGACTACTCGGATGGGGTTGCCCATCATGCTTTTGTGCTTGGCATTTACGCCTTTAGCTTCGAGTTTGGCTACGAGTTGCTTCAAACCGTTTTCGCTGTTCTCCCTCATAATGTCAATAAGGGAAGTGCTCATTACATTTTGAGCATAAGGAAGATCATACGCGTTCAAAAGAAGGATTTCCATGTCTCCTTTTTTGGCGATATCCATGGCGAATTCTAGAGCCTTGTCGGCCGATTCGGAAAAGTCTGTGGGAAAGATGATGCGTTTCATGGTGCTGAGTTCTACTCTTATAAAATTACGAAATCGCCATCAGAAAAAAACATGATTAATGACAGCTCGGTGCTTCACCGTTCACCATTTCGGTCTTTAGCATCTCATCACCCGGACTCACATACGGAATGCTGAGGCCTAATCCTCTAAGGATGAAAAATATGGACATGATGCCAACTACCACCGGTATTGCGTAGCGCACTCGTCCTTTTAACGCATTAATAATGTACGAGCCACTTCTTGCGATAATCAGAAGCACGGGACCCGTACCCAGCCCGAAGCCGGCCATAAACACAATTCCGTTCATCGTTGTCCCACTGCCAAGTGCTCCCAAGAGGGCGGCGTATACCAAACCACAAGGTAGAAGCCCGTTGATCAGGCCGGTCATAAAGAAATGATGTGGCTTGCCATCTTTCAGTTTCTTCGTGAACGCAAGTTGCATCTTGGTGTACATCCTTCGGTAGGGCCCCCATTTCATCAATGTGGGCCACTTACTGATTAAGCCAAGCAATAGCATAGCACCAACCAATATGGAGAGCGGTTGCTGCCAGCCCGCGAGTGATAGTCCCGCACCTAAAGTGCCCACGAGTGCACCTAGCAGAACGTAAGTGGATAGTTTGCCAACCTGATGGCTGATATGTCCTAACCAAAAGCCGGAGCGTCTCACGGGTAGTGCAAGCGCAATCGGACCACACATGACAGCACAGTGCAGACTACCCATGAGACCTATAATTGTTCCGGCTATTAGAGATTCCATTAGAATCGGTCCTTAAATTCCCAACGGTATGTTTCGCCCTGACTTTCTCCCACAACTTCAACATTCCAAAGGCCTGCAGTAGCAGGACGTTTTATGCTGATGCTATTCGTCTCTGGGTTTTCAACTTCGTTTGCTACATCTAAAGCGGCGTTATCTGGACGTAAAAGCTTGATGCTGATCTTTGACCAGTCGCCTTCAGGAAGTACAATTTCTAGGCTCTGAGCGCTTTTGATGAGGTCAACCTCTCCAGCGCTCATGCCATTTTCGATAGCTCTTTTCTCTTCGTCGTACGACACTTCCTGGGCGTAGTAGTCTTCAGAAGTGAGATCAACTCGCTGTTGGAAAGTTCCATAAACGAGTGTGGCAATGAAGGCGATGAATCCCAGAAGGAATAGGGTAATGCCGTGCCCCCAGTTAAATTTAATTTTCATGGTAATGCGCGTTTAGTAGGAAGTCGACCAGAACCCGGACCTTCAAACTCGAAGTCCTGATATTCTACTGGTTCGCCATTCACAAGTATTTCAAATACAATGTTGTCTCTGGAACTGTTGAGTTCCGTTTGAGGAATCTTCACAAGCAGGGTTGCATCTACAATCCCACCGCCAGCTATGCTGTCTGGTAAGGCAGGTGCATATACAATAGTTCCATTTTTGTTGGCGAGGTTGATGGATACGTTCACCGGATTAGGCGATTTGTTGATCGTCTTCACCGTTATCATGTTCATTACCAATTCATCCTCTACAATGGTGAAGCTTTGATTCTTCGCCTTAAGGAATTTCACCTCTATAATCGGGCGATCCGAAAGCAGGAAACCCATCAATATGAGCAGTACGCCGAGTACTCCAGAATATGCTTTGGCTCGCGTCGTGAACTTCCACTTTTCACCCGTTTCGATTTCATCTTCCGAGGCGAAGCGTATCAGTCCTTTTGGTTTATCAATGCGCTCCATTACGTCGTTGCAAACGTCAATGCAAGCCGTACAGTTGATACACTCTAGTTGAGTGCCGTTTCGGATGTCGATTCCGGTTGGACACACATCCACACACTGGTGACAGTCGATGCAGTCGCCTTTACCGGCCTCTTCGCGATTTTCCTTCTTTTTGAACTTGGCTCGGGTTTCACCACGAACCTTATCGTAGGCGATAACCACACTTTTTCTATCGAGCATCGCACCTTGAAGTCGGCCGTAAGGGCATACCATGATGCATACTTGCTCGCGAAACCAGGCGAATACAAAGAAGAAGATGGTGGTGAAAACTACGAGACTGATGAAGTTCCCCCAGTGTTGGGTTGGACCTTCTTGAACCATCAACCACCAGCGGTCGGTGCCGATGAGGATCATCAAGAAGGTGTTGCCAATTAGGAAGGAGATTATCCAGAACAGCGAGTATTTGAAGCTTCTTTTTAGAAGTTTCTCACGTGAAGTCCACGGGAGTTTTCTCAACCTTAGTTGCTGACCTCTATCTCCATCAATCCAGTACTCAATGCGGCGGAACACGTGTTCCATGAAGATGGTTTGTGGGCACATCCAACCGCAAAAGATTCGTCCAAACACCACCGTAAATAGCACTACAAAGAGTACTCCGGTGATCATGGAAATGACCAACAGATAGAAATCTTGCGGCCAGAAAGTAGATCCGAAAATGACGAACTCACGTCCGAGTACATCGAGCTTTAGAAACGGCTCTCCACCAATGCGGAGCCAGGGAACTGCAAAGAAGAATACCAACAACCCCATGGCAACTCTGGTACGAGCTTTCATCCAGTAGCCGTTCACGCGTTTTGGAACGATCCACTTTCTTTTGCCGTCTTCATCCACGGTTCCAATGGAATCGCGGAAGCTGTCGTCCATGGGGGAGTAGGTTTTCATTACTCGGCTGCTTCGCTTGTTTCTGCGTCAGTAGTTTCGGTTTCGTCTGCAGCTTCTTCTACAGTCTCACTTTCTGCTTCTGCAACGGGCTCTGGTGCAACCCAGAGTTCGCCATCAGCTGGAAGTGCATCTGGTGGGTTTGTTCCTTGAAGCATCAGCACGTAGCTCGCGATCTGGTGGATTTTCTCATCAGAATAACGCGTTCCCCAAGGTGCCATAGACGTACCCGCAACACCTTCTTTAATAGTGGTGTACACGTTGGAGATCCCTCCTCCGTGCTTCCAGTATTCGTCGGTAAGGTTTGGACCTGTACTACCGCCGCCATCTGCTTTGTGGCATGATGCACAAACCGAAGTGAAAATGTCTTCGGCAAAGGCCAATTCACCCATGCTGGTAATAGGCTCCAACTCGTCGGCATTCAATTCTACAATTGCCCCAGAGGAAAGTGCTGCCTTTTGCTCAGCTTCGAAGGCCGCGTATTCAGCCGCTAGTTCTTCTTGGCTATTCATACCGTCTCCTGTAACATGGAATCGAATCAGGTACACAACGGCGAAGATGATGGATACATAGAAACCGTAAAGCCACCAAGGCGGAAGTCGGTTATCAAGCTCTTGAATACCGTCATAATCGTGGTCGGTGAGGATTTCATTTTCTCGCTCAATCGGCACTGCGGCGGTGAGGGCTTGCATAATTTGGCTTGATTCCTCAGCCTCTTTTTCTTGAACCTCTTCCCAGCGGCCTTGCGCCTTGAGGCTTACTTCCTTCATCACATCTAATGCATTCTTTACGACTGCAAATGAGATGATAAGGAATATGAGGATGGTGAAACCAATCCATACCATAGGATTGTTGAGTGCGTCCTTTAGAGCCTCGCCGGCAGCGAAGGAAGGTACGCTTACAAGTACAGCCAATAGGGAGGCTACTATTCTCTTTTTCATGACTTGTAGTTTGAGGTTGGTTCGTCGCCCTCTAGTGGCAGTGAACTGATTTCACGGATGGTTGACTTATCCTGACGGATCACATGGATGAGAAGCCCGATGAAAAAGCTGAAGAATATGAGGAAGCTGATGATCGGGAAGATCTCTACGTTTTCGATGGCCGCCATTGGGCCTTTGAGAAATTTAATCATGATTACTCGTTTTCAGCTGTTTCTTTGGCTTGGATATCGGTACCGAGGCGTTGTAGATAGGCGATAAGCGCTACAATTTCCTCTTGAGGGTCTACATCGCTAATCTTAGGATTGCTGTTGAGCATGTCGGCAATCTGTTGCGCTTGCTCGTCCATGTGCATTTCCCAATTCTCAATGTAGTCGTCGGTATATGGAACACCGAGTGTTTGCATAGCCTCGAGTTTTCCTCTCGTCAGGCTGCGGTCGAGCGTTGCATCGTTAGATGAAACGTTGCCATTCTCATCTTGAATCTCGTAAGTGAAGAGCCATGGGTAGCGAGGCATGATAGATCCTTCAGAAGTAATAGTTGGATCCCACATGTGCTGGTAATGCCATGCGGCGCCCCCGGCTCCAGGTTGGCGTTGACCAATACGGTGAAGGTCTGGACCAGTACGCTTAGAACCCCATAGGAATGGATGGTCGTAAACGAACTCGCTCGCTTTGGAATATTCGCCGTAGCGCGCTTCTTCACTTCTAAACGGACGAACCATTTGAGAGTGACAGGCATTACATCCTTCTCGAATGTAAAGATCGCGACCTTCGAGTTCGAGCACGGTGTACGGCTTCACGTAATCGTGTTGTGCAACACCGCCCTTAGACAAGATGGTAGGAACGATTTCAACGAGACCACCAATCAAGATTACCACGGTGCTGAGGATGAGGAGTTGAACAGGGCGACGCTCAATCCAGCGGTGCCAGTATTCACCTTTGTGTGCCTTGTAGGCTTTTGCAAGTGGAGCTGCTTCAGCCTCTTCGTTTGCAACCAATTTACCGGTCTTTACAGTCTTATAGATGTTGTAAAGCATGATAAGTGCACCAACTAGGTAAAGTGTACCACCAATGGCGCGAGTCACATAGAACGGGAAGAGTTCGGTAACGGTTTCGAGGAAGTTGTCGTATACCAATCCCCCATCTGCATTAAACTGCTTCCACATCAAACTCTGGGTAAATCCAGCCACATACATTGGGATGGCCCAGAAGAGGATGCCTAGGGTTCCAATCCAGAAGTGGGTGTTTGCGAGGCGCTCGCTATATAGTTTCGTTTTGTAGAGCTTCGGAATGAGGAAGTAAATCATACCGAAGATGATGAAGCCATTCCATCCGAGTGTTCCGATATGCACGTGTGCCGGAATCCAATCGGTAAAGTGAGCAATGGCGTTTACGTTTTTGAGTGAGAGAAGTGGACCTTCTAAAGTGGCCATACCGTAAGCGGTGATGGCTACCACGAAGAACTTCAGAACGGCGGAGTCACGAACTCTATCCCACGCTCCACGCAGGGTAAGAAGGCCGTTGAGCATACCACCCCAGCTCGGTGCGATGAGCATGATAGAGAACACAACGCCAAGGCTTTGCGCCCAGTCTGGCAAGGATGTGTAAAGAAGGTGGTGAGGACCAGCCCAAATGTAAATGAAGATCAATGCCCAGAAGTGGATGATTGAAAGTCGGTAGGAGTACACCGGACGATTCACCGCCTTTGGAACGAAGTAATACATCAATCCAAGAACCGGAGTAGTAAGGAAGAAGGCCACCGCGTTGTGTCCGTACCACCATTGCACGAGTGCATCCTGAACCCCGGCGAAGATGGAGTAGCTCTTCCACATTCCAACTGGAATTTCAAGGTTGTTGATGATGTGAAGAACCGCTACGGTTACCCAAGTCGCTATGTAGAACCATATCGCCACATAGAGATGTCGCTCTCTACGTTTGAGGATTGTCCAGAACATGTTGATACCGAACACCACCCATATGAGCGTGATGAGGATATCAATCGGCCACTCGAGCTCCGCGTATTCCTTGGATGAGGTAAGTCCCATCGCCAGCGTTACAGCCGCAAGCACAATGACTAACTGCCATCCCCAAAAGTGGATTTTAGACAGCAGCTTGCTGGCCATTGGAGTCTTCAATAATCGCGGCAGGGAGTAGTAGATCCCAGCGAAGATTGCGTTCCCCACAAATGCGAAGATTGCAGCGTTGGTGTGAATCGCGCGCAAACGTCCGTACGTCAGAAACTCCAGGTTGAAGTTCAAGCTAGGTGCGAACAGTTGCGAGGCAATCGTGATACCAATTAAAAACGCCACCACCGCCCAAAGCAGGGTTGCGTAGGTGAAGTCCCGCACAATGCGGTTGTCGTAGTGGAATTTTTCTAGTTCCATTAGGATTGGGATTTGTGGTCATCTTCGTCATCATCGTGCAATAGGCGTACGGAGTTTCCATAAGTGTCGTCAAACTGACCGGATTTTGCCGACCAAATGAAAGCACCTAGGAACACGAGGGCTACTAGCAAGCTGACTGAAATGAGTAAATAGATAATTTCCATGAAAGGTGTGGTCCTTTATTCGATAACAAAACTATCAGGACGCACCTCGGCGGAGCATGACATACATCAAATGCAAACATGATTTTTATCATGTTTTTGGCCGATTTGAACAACATTTACCTCTCTATGTTGGAACATTAATATATTTGAGGTCAAATACTCGCGATAATGCAGATTGGAGAAGAGATAAAACAAGGGAAGTTTGAGGACGGATTGCAGAAGGCCATCATCAACCTCATTTACACCCATAACTGGTTCAAAGAGAGCATGTCAGGATTCCTAAAATCCTATGATATCACGAGCCAGCAATACAACGTACTACGTATCTTGAATGGTCAGTTTCCAAATGGGATTACCACAGGTGAAATTCGCAACCGCATGCTCGACAAGATGAGCGATGCCTCGAGATTGGTAGATCGTCTTGAACGCATTGGCCACGTTCAAAAGAACCGCAATTCTGATGATCGCCGATTGGTGACCTGCGTAATAACCGAACAAGGCCGAACGCTTTTGTCAGACATCAGGTCTGCCGAAAAAGGTATGTACAATCCTATTCGCGACAGAATCTCGGAGGAAGAAGCCGAGGAACTGAGCAGAATCCTCGATAAAATGAGAGGATAGTTACCTCTTGCTCAGATAATAGTTAATAAGGCCGGTGGTCGATTCGTCGTGATCTCCGGCCTTTCCATTTTCTAGCTCCGGAAGAATCACATTCGCAAGTTGCTTTCCGAGCTCAACGCCCCACTGGTCGAAGCTGAAGACATTCCAAATCACTCCTTGAATGAAGATTTTTTGCTCGTAAAGCGCAATCAAACTTCCCAAGGCCTTCGGTGTCATTTCTGAGAATAGGAATGAGGTCGTGGGCTTGTTTCCATCAAAGATTTTAAACGGAACCAACTTTTCAATCTCATCATCAGACTTTCCTGCAGCTTTCAATTCTGCACGAACGGTTTCTTCCGATTTTCCTTTCATCAAAGCTTCTGTTTGGGCGAAATAGTTCGCTAAGAGTTTCCTTTGATGATCATCGAGATTATGTTGAGCCTTAACCGAAGCGATGAAATCGCACGGAATAAGAGACGTGCCCTGGTGAATAAGCTGATAGAAGGCATGCTGGCCGTTGGTTCCAGGCTCTCCCCAAACTATGGGTCCGGTTTGATAGTCGACCTTTTTACCGGCGCGATCTACGCTTTTCCCGTTGCTTTCCATATCCCCCTGCTGTAAGTACGCAGCAAATCGATTGAGGTGCTGATCGTAAGGGAGAACAGCCGTGCTTTCTGCATTCATGAAATTGCGATACCAAATGCCCAACGTAGCCATAATCATGGGAACGTTTTCGCGGAATGGTTTTTCGGCAGTGTGCAGATCGGTCTCATTAGCCCCCGCTAGGAATTGAGCAAAATTCTCGCTCCCCACAGCTAGGCAAACGGGTAGTCCGATGGTGCTCCAAACCGAATATCTACCACCAACCCAGTCCCAAAAGCCAAAGACATTTGCAGTATCAATACCGAATTCCGCAACTTTCTGGTGATTCGTGCTCACCGCCACAAAGTGCTTCGCTATTGCCGCTTCGTTAGGCGCATATTCCAAGAACCAACGTCGAGCTGTGTGGGCGTTGGTCATGGTCTCTTGGGTGGTGAACGTTTTCGATTCAATAATGAAAAGCGTGCGCTCTGGATCAATATGACGAAGGACCTTTGCGATGTCAGCACCATCTACATTCGAAACGAAATGGAATTGAAGGTCGGGTCTGCTGAACGGGTAGAGGGCTTCGTACACCATGCGCGGACCAAGGTCTGATCCGCCAATTCCGATGTTTACGATGTGTCGGATGGCTTTTCCGCTATAGCCTTTCCATTCGCCATTTCTGACCTTCTTTGTGAAGGCGTACATTTTGTCAAGTTCAGTGTGAACGAGCCTTACGACGTCTTCGCCATCAATGGTCAAAGAATCTGATTTTGGTTTTCTCAATGCCGTATGCAATACCGCACGATTCTCCGTTTCATTGATGAATTCACCCTGCAATTGCGATTGAATGGCCGATTTAACTTCAGCTTCCTCAACCAATTTTTCGAGAAGCCCTAGTGTTTCGTCGGTAATCAGGTGCTTGGAGTAATCAAAGAGGAAAAGATCATTCTGAATCGATAGGTTTTCAAACCTTCCTTTATCAGATTCAAATGCACGTTGGATGGAGAAACTGCGCATGTTTTCGGCATGTTCCTTCAATTCACGCCAACTCTGTAGCTCCGTCGGATTAATTCTTTTCAGCATGCTTAGGGTAGATTGAAGTCCAAATGTAACGACTTCAATCGTCGAATCACTAACTTTGTAGCGATGAGTACAATGAAAGACCTAAGAGTCGACACAGAAAGAAATAAGGCCTTTGCCCAGGACCTTAACAGAAGAGTTCACGCATACCTTAATCAAGACGGTAAGTCACCATATGCAGACTTCCGTTATTACCTCAAGGCGGTTTTTATGGCTGGCTTGTATTGGGTTCCATTCTTCCTTATGCTTTTTCACGTGGGGGGCACTCCACTTTTCTGGATTAGCTGGATTTTGATGGGATTCGGAATGTCGGGCATCGGTATGAACGTAATGCACGACGCGAACCACGGCTCAGTTAGCACGAAACAACGTATCAATAAGTTCTTCGGTGCGAGTATGTACCTCTTGAGCGGATACGTTCTCACATGGCAGATTCAGCACAATCACCTTCACCACAATTACACCAATCACATCGGTCAGGATGAAGACCTCGAAACTCGCGGTTTACTTCGTCTACACCCTGGTGATAAGTGGAAGAAGGGACATAAGTTCCAGGCTTGGTACGGACCGTTTATCTACGGGTTACTCACCTTGAACTGGGTGTTGGTGAAGGATTTCTCGCAGGTTGCTCGTTATAACAAGATGGGCTTGCTTGAGAAATTCAAAACAACCGTAAATAAGGAGTTTGTGAAATTGAGCTTCATCAAGGCATTGTACATCGGTGTATTTCTTGGACTTCCTATGATGATGGGATGGGCTTGGTATTCGGTACTTCTCGGTTTCGTAATCATGCACTTCCTCGCTGGGTTCGTATTGAGCTTCGTATTCCAATTGGCTCACGTTGTTCCCGAAGTTGATCACCCAACAGGTGAAGAGATTAAAGGTCCAGGCGCATGGCAAGTAAACCAACTTCTCACCACGTCAAACTTCGCAATGAAGAACCCTGTGTTAACATGGAGTTTGGGCGGGTTGAACCATCAGATCGAACACCACCTGTTCCCGCATGTGAGTCACGTTCACTATCCCGCATTAGCTAAGATTGTGGAGCGCACAGCCAAAGAGCATGGACTTCCATATTTCAAGCACTCATTTATGTTGGAGGCAGTAGCTGCCCACTTGAGGTTCTTGAATGACATGGGTAAAAAACCTGCAACGGCGTAAGCAACTGTTGTTGATAAAAATTGAACGGCGAGGAAATCCCTCGCCGTTTTTTTGTGTCCAACTCCCCGGTATGTGAACTGCTATACCATGGGTTAAATTTCCCCCACCACCCAGCGCACAAGCTACGGCTATTGCACGATCTAAGTCGGACCGTAAACGTTTACTTCCGTTTTCAAATGTTTGGCAATTTTCGGCGGTCACTTCTGCTATTTCATCCCTCGCTTTTAGTCTCAAATGGTGGTCTGCAACTCGTTGACTTCGAGACGCCCCGCTGAATTGATTAGCTTTGATTCAACAGAGAAGAAATGAGACAGACCTACCTATTGCTATTCGTGCTCTTCGCAAGCACAACCCTCCTTCAAGCGCAAACCAAGAGAGCGCTGTTCATTGGTAACAGTTATACAAATGCCAACAACTTGCCACAATTGGTGACTGATATTGCGTACTCTTTTGGTGACACGCTCGTAACCGACAAGAATACTCCTGGAGGGTATACACTTCAAGCGCATTCCACAAATGCCACTACGCTGAATAAGATTGCTCTAGGTACGTGGGATTACGTGATTTTTCAGGAACAAAGTCAGCGTCCTTCGTTTCCACCGAGCCAGGTTGCTACTGAAGTTTTACCATATGCAAGCGCCCTTTCGAACGCCGTTAAGGGTGCGAATTCTTGCACCGAAGTAATGTTCTATATGACTTGGGGTAGGGAGAACGGAGATCAATCAAATTGTGCCGCATATCCTCCCATTTGCACGTACGCTGGCATGCAGGAGAGATTGCGCAGCAGTTACCTGCTCATGGGACAACAGAATTCGGCAGAAGTGAGTCCAGTAGGGGCGGTGTGGCGTGATGTACGAGCCAACTTCCCAACAATTGGCCTGTACACATCAGATGAAAGCCATCCGAATATCAACGGAAGCTATTTGGCAGCTCTCACTTTCTATGCGTCGATTTACCACAAACCCGTTACCGGTGCCTGGGCGCCAAGTGGAGTTAATGCTACAGATGCCGCAAACATGCAAATGCAGGTGAATTCGACGGTTTTCGACAGTCTGGGTGTTTGGATGATTGATACGACCACGCTTCAAGTGAGGAGGTCCTTCTACCACAACGGATGCACAGTAACAGCTGATTATTCAACCTCTCAAAATGCGGATTCCATTTATGTTGATTTTGGGAACGGAGATTTCGGAAGTTCGTTCGTCGACTCAACCACATATGTTACGAATGGACTATATGTGATTCAATCCACACTTTATCGCGATTGCGATTCACTGTCCACTTCGGATACGATTCAAGTTAGTTGTTCAATTGGGTTGATGGAGTTTGATGATGATTTACGCCTATACCCGAATCCAGCAACGGATTTCGTCACTATTCCTGATGATTTAATCGGGCAGAAGTATTCGCTGGCTGACTTATCTGGCCGCGTAATTGAAATGGGGGTTTTAGGTGACAGGCTTGATATCCGCGGACTCAAAAGTGGTCGGTATGTGTTGAGTACTGCTTTTGGAAACCAAACTGTGTACTCGACCGTAATTCTGGTTGAGAGATAGTAGTTTTCCCTTCCTCACTTCGTTTGGTAATGCCCTTTTTTCCACTTTGTGGTCTTTCAAATAGGGTGGAAAACTAAACGTATGTATCCGTTTACGACACGACTTACATCCCACAGGATGGTTAGCTTGTGCGCTGGGAGGTGGGGGTATTATAAACCCATGGTATAAACTCTGATTTTGTAGTTCTCGCCACAAAAAAACGGTCCAACCCACTAGGGATTGAACCGTTCTAAATCTTGTTCTTCTAACAATTATCCGTTGATCGCCTCGACGTCATCAACTAACGTTGGCAACATTTTTTGCATCAAGTTCAAAATGCCATTCTTCAATGTCATTGTGGATGATGGACAGCCCGAACATGCGCCTTGAAGCTGTACTTTGACAATCTTATTGTCGTAACCAGCGTAGCGGATGTTCCCTCCATCTTGAGCTACAGCGGGCTTAACGTATTCCTCCAGAATCTCAACGATTCTAGTTTCAACTTCTCCCATATCGGCCGGATTGATATCCTCCGTGATGTTCGAAAGGGTCTCTTGAGCCGTTTCTTTAATCTCCACTGGCGCCGTCATGATTGGCTTGCCATCGCGGACATACTCAGAGATAAACCCTCTGATTTCATGGATTACTTCATCCCATTCGATGATGTCGAACTTCGAAATTGCAACGAAGTTGGTTGAAACGAAGACCTCCTTTACAAACGGGAAGTGAAATAGCTGACTTGCCAATGGCGAAGGTTTTGCTTCCTCAATATTGTGGAATTCAACACTGTCGCCCTCGATTAACCTGCGATTAGCAACGAACTTCATCACCGCGGGGTTAGGCGTCATCTCAGCATATATCTCTACAGGTACTTTTTGCGTACTCATTTTGGTGCTAATTTGCCTACAAAGGTAAGGGATAATGCCGACCTTTGTTATACCATCAAATGCCTTTCGAGGGAAATATAGACAACGTTTATGGCGCTAATTAAAGATGTTCGCGATCTCCATCCAGAAATGGGAGAAGATTGCTATCTAGCTGAGACAGCAACAATTATCGGTGATGTGAAAATGGGTGACCAGTGCAGCATCTGGTTCAACGCCGTTGTTCGAGGCGATGTGAATGCCATTCGAATGGGGAACAAGGTGAACGTTCAAGACAATGCTGTAATTCATTGTACTTACCAGAAGGCCGCCACGACGATTGGAAACAATGTGAGTATCGGACATAATGCCATTGTGCACGGGTGTACGATTCACGACAATGTGCTTGTAGGTATGGGGTCTATAGTTATGGACGGTTGTGTTGTCGAAAGCAACTCTATCGTAGCAGCTGGTGCTGTAGTTACCGAGGGAACGCATATTCCTTCTGGAACCATTTTCGCTGGTATTCCAGCCAGAAAGGTGAAGGACATTACACCCGAGCTCACAAAAGGGGAGGTTGAGCGTATTGCCAACAACTATGTGATGTACTCCGGATGGTTTAAAGACATCACAAAGCTCTAATTACTTCCAGAGTTCGTATTCCTCTAAGTGAATGCTGTCGTGAAAGAAGTGACGTGAAATGCGTTCGAATGTCGGGGTGTAATCGCTCACGAAGAACTTCGACGTCCCAAGCGATTCCTCTGCATTCAATAGGTTGGCCTCCTGCAAAACGTGATGTGCATATTCTGCAACAATGACCGGAGTATTCATCAACTGAACATCCGCTCCTAGAATATCGCGAAAGAGCTGGGTGAGCAACGGGTAGTGCGTACAACCCGGAATCAAGGTATCGATGCCTTTCATTGATTCTAAGCCCAGGTAATGTTCGGCGGTTTTACGAGCTATTTCACTCGACTCTAGCCCTTCTTCAATTACCGGCACAAAAAGAGGTGTGGCCATAGCTCGTATGTCCAGCGTTGCGCTCTTACCGGTTATCTTTTCTTGGTAAACGTTTGACGTGATTGTCGCCCTCGTACCAATTACTCCAATAGTATTCGTGTTCTCCGGAATCGCATCTACAACGGGGTCAATTACATTGATGATTGGAATCTTCGGCTCGTATTTTTCCTTGAGGACATCGGTGGCCACCGAACTGGCGGAGTTACACGCAATGACGATCGCCTTAGCTCCAGATGCAACCAAGAACTCAGCAATGCCCAAACTGTAGCTCTTAATGGCTTCAGAGGATTTCTCACCGTAAGGCAAGTGGGCCGTGTCTCCAAAATAGATGATGTCTTCCGCGGGGAGTAACTCGCGGATCGCCTTGGCGACAGTCAGTCCACCAACACCTGAATCGAAAATGCCAATTGGGTTTTTCACAAGGTGAAGATACGAAGGGATTACAAGAGTTTGAGGAAAGAAAAAACCCTCTCTCGTTTCCGAAAGAGGGTTCATTATTTGAGTAGACGTGCTTAGATGAGTCCGAGCTTCGCCAATACTTTCTGACTGATGTCGTGTGAATCTTTGCGGAAGATTACAACGCCACGGCTCACAGAGCTATCGAGGATGTAATCGTAACCGTTTTCGGTTCCAACACTGTTTACTGCGTCTTGAAGTTTTTCAACTACTGGTTCGAGCAATGCGCGCTCTTGAGTCATCAAGTCTTGCTGTGCTTCTTGCTGATACGCCTCAAGGCTGTTTTGCATAGTTTGAATCTCTTCCGCTTCTTTTTGCAAACGAAGTTGAGTCCAAGTTGAACGATTCGCCTGCGCATTCTGAATCTTAGAAGTGATCTCAGCTCTTAGATCCTGAATTTCTTGACGATACTGAGCGCTAAGGGCTTCAAGTTGAGCCATGGCAGTTTGATACTCCGGCATCTTAACGATGATAGAGTCCGTGTTGCAATAGCCAACATTGAGTTGTGCGAATGCAGGGGCTGCTGCAAGCATGAATGCTACTACCGTGAGTAATCTTTGAATACGTTTCATTTTCCTGTTTTTAATATCCTAGTTCATCGAGGACGTCATCACTGACATCCATTTCTGGATCGGCGTATAACATGGTTACCGATCCTGTTTTATCAAATACAAAGTCCAATCGTTTGCGACGTGCTACTGCTTTAATCGCGTTATAGACCTGATCTTGTATAGGCTTTACGAGCTCTGCTCTCTTTTTAAAGAGCTCACCCTCCGGCCCGAAATACTTGATACGCAAATTGCGTGCCTCTTCCCTTTTTACCTTGATGGCATCCAGTCTCTCCTGCTGCATCTCTTCGGTTAGAAGAATCTTCTCTGCATCAAAAGCTTGCTGAAGTGCATCGGCCTCGGATTGAAGCGCCTCAATCTCACCCGACCATTCTTGCGACAAACGATCGATTTCACGTTGTGCCTGTGAATATTCAGGGATTTGCTCGAGGATGTATTTCGTATCCACATAACCCAGGCGCTGAGCCCAAGTAGCCGTGGTTACAAAGATTGCAAAGAACGTTATCCAGTGTTTTAAGCGCATAAGCCCGGCGAATTTAGGGAATTTTAGAACTGTTGACCAATCACAAAGTGTGTTTGCCATCCGCTTGGCTGACCAATGTTTCCAATCGGGTCGAATCCGTATCCTAAATCCACCCCAAGAAGACCGAACATAGGCATGAAGATGCGCACACCTCCACCTGCAGATCGCTTGAGATTGAACGGACGGAAGTCCTCAAAATTGCTGAAGGAATCACCTGCCTCTAGGAAGCCTAGAACATATATTGTGGCCTGCGGATTTGGAGAGATCAAATAACGCATTTCAAATGTGAACTTGTTGAAAAGAGGATCACCCGCGGCAGAACTTAATGACAAGTTCGGGTAACCGCGCAATCCAATAATTTCTCTTCCGTCAATAGCGAAGTTCTGAAGTCCATCACCACCCACGAAGAATCTTTCAAAAGGAGAAAGGCCATAGGCATCGTTGTACGATCCCAAGAATCCAAATTCTGCATAACCGCGGAATACAGTGTTCTTGGCAATCTCCGTATACCAGTCGGCGCTGAATTTCCACTTGTGGTATTCAATCCACTCGTACTGCTCAGTTACTGGCTTGTTTGGCCAATTTGGATCCCACAATGAGAACGGTGGTGTCAATTCTGCCGTCAAGCTGAAGCTCGAACCGCGCGTTGGGAAGATCGGAACGTCACGGTTATCTCTTCGAAGCGTGAGCTGTAAGTTGATGTTTCGTGAGACTCCATCCGGCAACAAGGTGTAATTCGTTGCATCAAATACCCGGTATTCAACCCCTGTGTAAAGCGTGAAGTAGTCATCAGGCCAAGTAAGTCGGCGACCCAATCCCATGTTAATACCTGTAATCGCAATTCGATAAGAACCTACCTGGAATCCTTGGTTGATGTTGTGATAAACCGAAGCCGTAAACGATTGTGGACGCTTGCCAAACAACCACGGCTCCGTGAAACTCGCGCTGTAGCTCTGGAAGAATCTACCCGAAGCTTGCGCTCTCAAGTTGATGGTTTGCCCGTCACCCGAAGGCAAAGGCTTCCACTCACTACCCTTAAACAGGTTTCGAGCAGAGAAGTTGTTGAATCGAAGACCAAGCGTACCCACGATTTGTCCAGCGCCCCAACCACCTTGAAGTTCAAGCTGTGAAGTACTTTGTTCAACAACCGTATATTCTAAGTCTACCGTTCCCGTTTCTGGATTCGGCTGTGGCGTAACATTAATGGAACGAGGGTCGAAGTAACCTAGCTGCGCCAATTCGCGAATGGTTCTCTGGATGTCTGAACGGCTAAACAAGTCACCTGGACGTGTTCTCAATTCACGATAGATAACGTGGTCATTCGTGCGGTCGTTTCCTACAATGCGAACCTCATTCACCGTGGCTGGTCTACCTTCTCTAATTCGAATCTCAATGTCGATTGAATCATTCTCCACCAAAACCTCAACTGGAGTTACAGAAGAGAAGAGGTATCCATTGTCCAAATAGATACTGGCAATGTCATTTCCATCTGGATCGAATTGAACGCGCTCATTGAGGCGCTGAGAGTCGTAGATATCCCCTTTTTCAATTTCTAGAACACGACGCAAGAGGTCGGTGCTGTACTTTGAGTTACCAATAAATGAGATGTTTCTGAAGTAGTACTTCGGACCCTCTTCAAGGTAAACGTCAATTTGTACACGATCTGGGCTTACCTGGTAGATTGAATCTCGGACCACACGAGCATCTCGATATCCGCTTTGATTGTAGAAGTCGATGATCGTTCTCAGGTCGGCTTCGTATTCTGTGCGAATGAATTTCGAGCTGCGGAAGAAGTTGAACCAAGCATAGCGCTTCGTTTCCTCCATTTCGCCTCTCAAATCGCTGTCCTTAAAGTTTTCATTCCCAAAGAAGTGAATGTCCTCAATCTTCACTCGCTCTCCTGGATTTACCTCGATGCGCAGTGTTGCCGTACCTACGGTTCCTGAATCGATTTCAACCGATATCTGCGAAGTCGCGTTGAGGTAGCCCTTCTCGCGGTAAATCTTCTCAATCTTATTCTGAGAAGTAATGATGAGGTTCTCTGTAATGATAGTTCCTCGTGTGAGTTTCAATGCCTCACGAAGATCGTCCTGCTTACTCTTCTTAATCCCGATAAAGTAGAACCTCGATAGTCGAGGGAGTTCTACAAGTCGGATTTCCAAGAATATGACCGAAGCGTTCTTTTGAACAACTGCGATGCTCACGTCTGCGAAAAGCTGTTGCTCCCAGAGTTTCTTCACCGCATTGGTTACTTCTTGTCCAGGAATGCGAATCTTGTCGCCCACGGTTAGACCAGAAAGAAGCTGGATAACCGTTGGGTCGAGATTGTCAGCACCCACTACAGTGATACCACCAATCTCATATTCAATGGATGGATTGAGCGTGATATCTTGCGCAAACGTAGTGCTTGCAAAAAGTAAGAGTAGAGTGAGGAGGGAGAGGCTTTTTTTTAACATAAACATCAAGTGCTCTGTATCTGCTCGCTGGTTTTACCAAATCGACGTTCTCTGGATTGATACGTGCGAATCGCGTCGTACAAATCTTCTTTCTTGAAATCCGGCCACAGTACCGGAGTAAAGTAGAGTTCAGAGTAGGCAATTTGCCAGAGTAAGTAGTTGCTTATTCTATATTCACCGCTGGTTCTAATCAACAACTCAGGGTGGGGAATGTCTGCTGTGAACATGTGTTGGTCGATCACCAACTCGTCGATGTTCTCACTTTTTAATTCACCACTAGCCACCTTTTCTGAGATGCGCTGAACAGCGTTTACGATTTCTGTTTTTGCTCCGTAATTCAATGCCAACGTAAGTACCATGCGGTTATTATTACGAGTGGCCTCCATTACTTCGTTGAGTTCGGTCTGACAATTCTTTGGGAGCGCATCGAGCTGGCCAATTGAATTGAGACGAATTCCATTCTCTTGGAGCGTAGAGAGTTCCTTGCCCAGTGTAGAAACCAAGAGTTGCATCAAGGCGCCAACTTCGGCCTTAGGGCGATTCCAGTTTTCGGTTGAAAAGGCATAAACCGTGAGGTATTCAATACCAATCTCTGCCGATGCCGTGGCGATATTTCTCAAGGCTTCAACTCCAATTTCATGGCCTCGTACACGAGTCAGGAATCCCTGCTTTTTTGCCCAACGTCCATTGCCATCCATAATGATAGCCACGTGCTTTGGCACTCGTTTAGAGTCGATATCCTTGGGAGTCGAATTCATCGAGAGATGAAGTTTGTACACTTCTCTACGAAAGGTGTGAGTTCAAAGTATAGGTGCACACCCGTGAATACATACCAGTCATCTGTCTGGCTGTTTCCGCGAGCGTATCCAATGAGTTCATTCGGACGGTCAGTTCTGTTGCTCAAGGCAGCAGCTACATCGCCATGTTCGGCGCGGATGAGGTCGGGGTCGGCATAAACACCGCTCACATCATCCAAATAATCCGTCCAAGTTCTTCTAAAGCCGCATTCAACGGCCATGGTCACGGTACGACCAATATTCCATCTATAGCCCATGCCGAAGGGAAGAGACCAGGTGGCAAGGGGGTAGTAGTTTCCAGGGTTCGCAGTTGTGCGCTGGCCTTCCGTTCCAAGCGGTGCAAGGTCGTACCAATCGCCTTCGTAAAAGGCTTGAGGGTTAAAACCTGTTATACCAAAACCGGCAAAAACATAGGGTGTATGTGTGTACTTGCGGCTTCCTGCCATGTATTTGAAGAAATTCACTTCTCCTACAATGATTCCTTCGTAAATGTTAGATCGGAAGTGCAAGTCGCGATAGTTTCTATCTGGCATTCCAGAAAGTGCGTCGTCATTTGCCAAACGTCCAAATGAAAACTGCCCGCGGATAGCGTAATGGTAATCGAATTGATGGCGGTACGTAACCCCCACAACTCCACCCTGTGGCAAATGAATTCCGTAATTGCCCACATCGCCAATGAAGTTGGTGCCACCTAAAAAGATGCCCAATTCATTGGAAGATTGGCTTCGTTGAGCAAGTGCTCCGAAGCTAGTTAGTAGCAAGAAAATCAGCGCTTTACTACGCATATTCATTGTTCCTTTTACGGCAAGCCGCAAATATAGTGTTTTCAGTACGGAAAGCCTGATTCTAATTCCTTCTATCCAAGCCCCAAAGAAGCTTGTTTCGCAATGTGCTCGGGAAGTTCTGAACCTCTGTTTGTACCATCCGAATTTGGAAGTCAGATCTTTCCAAAAATACTTCAACATCACTATCGCAAGGGTAGATGCGAGAATCAACCGAAGTCAAGAACTGGTCTTCTCTCGTTTCAACCTTCATGCGAATTTTGAAGTTGTTCGGGATTACAAACGGACGAACCGTCAAATTATGCGGGGCAATTGGAGTGATAACGAAATTTTCACTCCCAGGCATGATGATAGGTCCACCGCAAGAAAGCGAGTAACCTGTAGATCCGGTTGGAGTGGCTATGATAAGTCCATCCGCCCAGTATGAGTTCAAGTATTCATCGTTGATCCACGTATGAACCGTAATCATCGATGTAGTGTCTTTGCGGCTAACCGCAATTTCATTCAAAGCAAAGTTGGGGTCAGGCTGTGGCGCGGTGCCGCTCAATTCAACCCCAATCAAATTTCTATTCTGAATGGTGTACGATCCTTTCAAAAGCGACTTAGCTGCACGGATGACCTCTTCTCTGGCAACATCCGCCAAAAATCCTAGTCGGCCCGTATTCACACCCAAAATCGGAACACCACTCTGACGCACCAAGGTGGCCGCATCTAGGATAGTGCCATCGCCACCCACCGTCATCATTATATCAGGCTTACCAGCCTCAAAGTCGGTATGACCCGAAAAGGTCGGGTAGTTCAGATCGATGTCAATGTCACAGTGCTTCACCAAATGGTCGTGCAGAGGCTTGTAAAAGAAGAGGTCCACACCTTCTGAGCGAAGCATGTGATACAGCTTTTCAATATGCGGACGAGCCTCAGGAGTGATGGTTTTCCCAAAAACGGCAATCTTCATGATTACATGTTAAGGTAGTTCATGAACTGGTCGAAGCGTTGCTTCAAATCTTGTTCATACCTGTTTTCGTGCCATGCTTGGGCAACTACGTATTCATATCGCTCAAAGGAGGCGATAATCGGACTCAAATCTGTAAAGTTGATTCGAATGGTAACCTCGAACAAGCCTTTGTCCTGGTTAACATGCATGTATGTGGCTAGAATCTTGGCGTCATTGCTCTCGACAATCTGAGCGATTTGAGCCATGGAATAATCGTATTGATTCACTTCCAAGACCAAAACGCTTCCGGGAGCTTGCAGACTGAAGAGGCCACCAATGGCGTGTAGCACATCTTGTGGAAGAATGTACCCCACGTACTTTTTATCACCATCAATTACCGGAAGTATGCTAATACGCTCCTCACCGTACTTCCTCACCGCATCGAAAAGGTGACTTTCCATTTCCACATTGGAGAGGATAAAACGCTGACGAAGAGATTCAATCGTATCGTTTTCATCCGCATCTAGCGCGGCATCTTCAGAGATCAACCCCTCGTATAAGGTTTCTTGAACAATGGGCCAGTGATGCATGCCCAAGTCTTCCATCTCACGCAATGCATCGCCAACTTTGTCTTTTGGCGTAAGCGGAGTAATGTCTATTTGTATGAGATCTTGAGCGATCATATGCTTTTCGTTACTAGCAAACTTATCGATTTTCTACCTTTGGGCTCCTTATTTTCAACGCTATCATGACACATCTAAGTGTAAACGTAAATAAAGTGGCCACCTTGCGAAATGCACGCGGGGGCAATGTACCTAATGTTCTTCAAACAGCCTTAGATTGTGAGCGATTCGGCGCACAAGGAATTACCGTGCATCCTCGTCCAGATGAGCGCCATATTCGCTACGCTGATGTTCGCGAACTCGCTCCTGCCGTAACCACCGAGTTCAATATTGAAGGGTATCCAAATGAATCTTTCATCAATTTGGTCCTTGAAAATAAGCCAGCACAAGTAACGCTTGTTCCAGATGGACCCGATGTCCTTACTTCAAATGCGGGTTGGGATACCATTACACATGCCGATATGCTCCGCCCTATCGTCGCCAGATTCAAAGCGGCTGGCATCCGTGTAAGTCTTTTTATTGAAACAGATACGGAGTTGATTCGCGGAGCTGCCGATGTTGGAGCAGATAGAATCGAGCTTTACACCGAAGCATTTGCAGTTAATCATGCTACGATGGGTGCTGAGGCCGCAAAGCCATACGCTGAAAGTGCGCGTTTTGCGCATTCCATCGGACTTGGCGTTAACGCCGGCCATGATTTGAGTTTAGAGAACCTGGCTGATTTCATAGCCCATGTTCCACATGTAGATGAGGTATCAATAGGTCATGCGCTAATCAGCGACGCCCTTTACCTCGGACTGGAGAATACGGTACAGGCATACCGACGTCAAATCGAGCTCGGCTGGCATCGCCGCGAACATTGATTCAATCCACAGGTTGATATACATATGAAGTTATTCAGCAGAATTGTAGGTGATGGTCCAGATGTGCTCATACTGCACGGACTATTTGGAATGAACGATAACTGGAATACCCTAGGCAAACGCTGGGCCGAGGATTGCGGCATGAGAATGCACATGCTCGACCTTCGTAATCACGGACAGTCTCCCCATTCTTCCGAGCACTCGTATACCGCCATGGCTGAAGATGTGCTCCAGTATCTGGATGATAATCAAATCGATTCCGCCATCGTAATGGGACATTCCATGGGAGGTAAAGTGGCCATGCGTTTGGCGGTTGACCATCCTTCTCGCGTTTCAAAGCTCGTAGTTGTGGATATTGCTCCGAAAGGCTACCCCGTGCACCATCAGGAGATCATAGATTCCCTACAGTCTCTAAATTTTGATGAGTTGTCTAGCCGTAGGGATGCCGATAAAAAGTTGGCGGAGAGCATGCCTAATTTCGCTATGCGCCAATTCCTCTTGAAAAGCCTGCACTGGGAAAAGGAGAATCGACTTGGTTGGAGGTTTAACCTCGAGGCCATCGACAAGAATATTGAAATGGTAGGTGAAGCGATGGAATCGCAAGCGCATTACGATGGTGAGACTTTATTTATCCGCGGTGAAAAGAGCGGATACATTAAAGATGGAGATATGGAGTTGATTCAGCATCATTTTAAAAATGCTGAGTTACATACTGTGGTAGGCGCAGGTCATTGGGTGCACGCTGAAAAACCGGAGGAAATGTATCGCGAGATCTGTGAGTTCCTTATTGAAGGGTAATCACTATTTTTTTGTCCCCTTTCACCTCGAATCGCTGGTCTTCTAAATCTGGCGGGCCAAACGTTCCCCTTGCGTCGTTAGAAAACCCATAAGCCTCGGTCGGGTAACCTACGGCATTGGTATTAATCTCCTTGTCCTCATTTTCGTCGTGAAAAGCCGCAGCTGTGTATGTGCCTTTTTCGACATTCGTGAAGGTGTGCGAAACCACTCCACTAGCCGGAATATCAACAATAACCTTGCGTAGGTCATTGCCATCCGCGTCGCGAAGCGCGAGCATGACCTTTCCTTCGCGGGATTCGAGGCCAGCGAATTCAATGGTAAGAGAATGTTGAGCAAAGCCCAACGTGCTAAAAAGAATGCTAAGGGATAAGAGGAATACTCTCATTATCGGATGAGTACTACGCTTCCTCGTTCATCGATGCTCACAATACGCTCTTGGGATGGCGTTTCATATCGAGCTACGAGTCTCCAGAGGTATACACCTTCTTTCAAGGTCTGTCCGTCGTAGTATCCGTTGAATGCTTCAGATGGGTCAAGCGATTCGTAAACCAAGCGTCCCCAACGGTCATAAATACGTAGGTGGTAGCTTACTGGGTTACAGTTTTCGGAAACAACTACCGGGAATAGGTCATTCACACCATCACCATTCGGGGTGAAAGCGTTAGCCGCATATACAGCGCAACCGTCGTAATTCGCCACCTGCTGAGCCGATAGGTCGCCCGCAAACAGTAGCAATGCGAAGGTGAATAATCCGAGTATGTTCTTTCTTATTGACTTCATCTCAAAGCAAATATAGCTTTTTACCTCAATAGACCTAATCTAAAATGTGTACGACCTTTCTGAATTTAGTGAAATGCGCTTTCTGATGAACTAACGATTTTAGTCAAAGTCCAAAGTGAGCTTAAATCGCAACACCCTGCCATTCCCGGCATCGCACACATAAAGTATCTCATTGTAATACGCCAAACCGCGAGGTTCGTTGAAGTTCGTCAAGCCTATGCCAGTGCCTCCAAAACTGGCAATGGCATACTTCGTTTCTCCAGAAGCTGGGGGAGGAGGAACACCTTCTAATCCGTTAGCTGTGAACTGGTAGATAGAATCTGTATTTGCATCACTTACAAAGATGTAACGACTTTCATCTCCAGCCACAGTTACGCCCATCGGATCGGTGAACTTACCTGGCTCATTCAAGTAGCCGTCGGATACCGGATCTGGACCATAAATAACCGGACGATATTCCGCACCAAAGTCCGATTCAATGAACTCAATGCGTTGAACTTTCAAGAGGTTATTGGGGTCTCTACTGGTGAAGAAAAAGTCCGGACTGTTACTCGCGCTGAATTGCGGGGCCTTTGTCAAAGTGGAAATGTCAAACGGATCTTTGAAGTAGTCGTTGAACAAGCCGCTAGAGGTTTGCACGGAAATCGGACTTAAGTAATCGTCGTCATTAGAGAAGATGATGACGGCATCATCCGGACCTTGGTTCGCGTTGTTCGGACTTGGCCCTTGGCGAGTGACATAGTATTGGTTGTTTCGCGTAGGGTTGACGTTATCTCCCATCACAGCAATGCCATTGAAGGTCACTTGTGCATCGGTAGAGGAGAAGCTGTTCTTGAAATAGAAGGGGTGAACGATGGTGTTCACAATTTCAGCATGATCTAAGCCATAACCCGAATTGCCCAATTGGTCGATTCTGTAAATGGCAGATAGGCTGTAAGCGATTCCATTCACAACCGTGTCTTTCGTTCCGATTGCGAGCAAGTCAAAGCTTCTGTCTTGCGTAACGAATTTCAAACCTGGAACGCTAAAGCGACCTTGTTCGCGGCCCGATTCATCGAGACAAATAATCTCTTCTGTGAGCTCGTCGGCTACGTAGATGAGTTCATCAAATCCGGCTACAATTGAAACCGGGCGTCCAAAGTTGTTGAGCGCGGGTTGAATAGGCACATAGGCGATATCCCGAGTAGAGAACTCTGGGACCTCAATGAAATCGAGATCGGTTTTCTCACCAAAATAGTCTTCACATGAAACAAGCGTGAAGGCGAGAGCGATAACTAAAAGCTTGAATACTCTCATTCTCGTAGGTCTTTATTCAATTCAATACGGATTCCAATATTCTGTTGGAATCCAAGATGATTCGTCGGATTGATGCTGTAATCGAAATACACAGGGTGACCACCCATTGGGTAGCGAACGCCCATTCCGAACGTTGGCCAGCTTTGTCCTGTTACATTGATCTTATACCCAGCGCGAACCGCCAAGATTCGCATGTATTCATATTCAATTCCCAAACGGTAATTTTCCGCGTTGTCGTTCGGGTGATTCAACTGAATCGCGGTCAAGATTCGGTGTCGATCTTCCTCGTAAGGTACCATCGACACACCAAGGCTGAATACGTTTGGTAAAGTGTTGTCTTCCAAATTCCCAGATTGCAATCTGTTGAACCCAGAGGCGATGTAAGTTCCCGAAAGCGATGAGTTACCTCCGAAGTTTCTTACCAAGACAGAGAATTGAAGTTCCTTCCAATCCGTTTGGTACAAGAAGCCGACATCAACAGCCGCGGTGTGGTTGTAGTAATCGGCTAGCTGCTCAAAGATGTACTTCAAGGTTACTCCGATTTCAAACTGGCTGCTCAACTGACGCGCATAGCTGATACCCACGCTGGCGTTATTTGCATAGAAGATTCTGCCTGTGCCGTTTGGCTGAAATTCCGTTCTCTCTTCCAATGCTCCGCTGTTCAACATGTTGAACGAAGCGCCGATGGAACTTGCATCATCGATAGGGAAAATACCAGAAAGCCAGCTCTGATTGATTCCACCTCCAATGAAGTAGTGGCTCAATGAAATGGCCGTGGCATCGAGGTTGGTCATTCCCGCTGGATTGTGGTAAATGGCATAAGCATCTCCACTTAATGCTGTGGATGCTCCACCGAGTGCTTGGGAACGTGGACTCATATCATTCTTGAGGAAACTCAAGGCAGATAGACCCGCTCTCTCTCCACCGTAAGTAGGCAGGAGCTGAGCTTGAGCAAGTGCTCCGCTCAATACCAATAGTAGTATGTATGTGGTCTTCTTCATGATTAAAATCTGAATCCTATTCCGTACAAAATTTGACGTGGCGCGAGATAGCGTGCTGGGTTGCGCGGGTCAACTCCCGATTCCTGCGGACCGTTGTATTGAGGTCTAGGATCTCTCCAAGTGTTTGGCACATCATCGCCGTATTCATACGCTCTACCCGTAACCGGGTTGATGATTTGTGCGTTGTTCCAATCCAATAGGTTTCTAACCTCAAGCGAGAAGGTGAGTCCAGAGCCCGATTTCTTATCTGTAAAGAGGGTGTAGCTCAACTTCAAATCACTTGTAATCCATGGCGTTGCTCGCTCCTGCAAGTACTGGTCATTTAGCACTTCGTACTCGGGACGACCCAAATCGTTCTCGCCAATTTTTTCTTGTGGAGTGTATCTGAATCCAGATGAGTAACCAAATTGTAAGAAGGCTTCAAAGCCGTTGAGGTTCATCCCCAAGATTCGCATGGTAGAGTCTGGCGCGAACACGGTTCCCAAGTTCACATTCCAAGGTCTGTCCCAAGCCAAGAATTGTTCTCTCGTCAAGGCTACCTCTCCGTTTTGCTCAATCTGAAGGGAAGATTCTCTCGCGGAGTTCGACTTACCGCGCGCCTGCTGGTACGATACGTTTCCAAATACGCGGAAGTGCTTTCCAATTCGGTAGTTCGCACCCAATTCAACACCAACTACTTTCGCGTAGTCTTGGTTGATGTACATGGTCTTCGTTACTGGTCGGCCCGTTTGGTCTTCCACAATTACTCGGCGAGAGACAATGTAGTCGAAGCGGTTGTTGTTGTACGCTGCAACTGTAAATCCAAAGTTCTTGGTTACCGCAGCTTTGTAGCCTACCTCGTAACTCACGTTTACTTCTGGGTCCAAGTCTGGATTACCCAAGAAGCTCAGGAACGACCTGTCTTGATACACTGGATCAAGACCCGCATACATAAAGCGAGGGTGCGGCAAGCGCATGCTGTGTCCGTAGTTGAAGTACAACACATTGTTTGCTGTAACCGGGAAGCTCACATTGATTCTAGGAAGCAATCTTGCCTTCCAACGCAATCCCGCGAATCCCACGGTTTTGTCCATGTAGTCTTCACGTACCTGGTCGATAACCGGCGCATTCGGGTCAGCTACAGCGTCATCAGCAAACTTGCCAGGCGCCCAATAATTCATACGAACACCAATGGAAGCGATGATTCCTTTGTAGGTGATTTTATCTTGAACGAAGATGCCACCGCGAACCGGATTTACCTTCCAAATGTCGTTGCTAGAACCAATGGATATAGATGGGGTGGTCAACGTATCGTTAATGATAATCGGAGCTCCTACCCAAGGGCGAGTTACATCCACCCATTGGTACTCGTTGAATACATTCTCAATACCCATGCTCACTTCGTGAACCTTGCTTTCTGGAATCCAATGCGCTTTTGCACGAATGGTGTATTCTTCCGCGTAGTGGTCGTGCCATGTTGGAGTGATTCCTCCGTTGTTTACGAGGCCGTCGCCAGGACGAACGAAGAAAATTCCCGAAGGGTCATCAGGATTAAACACGCCTACCGGATAGGTGATGATATTGTCTTCATCCAAAATTCGGTCGACCGTTGGCGTTCTAAACTCACGTCCGTTAGCGTCTGCACGAAGGTTGGTGAATAGTCTACCCAAGCTCACGTTCAATCCCCACTGCTTGCTCAATATCTGATTGATGTTGATGGCCGTAAGGTTACTGTGGTGGGTGTAGGTTGTCGCGTTGTCGAGGTTGTTGCTGCGCTCGTATTGATAGCCCGGGGTAAGAATCGCATCGAAGCCTACAATTTGAAGGGAGCGCGTATTCTGGTTGATATTCAGGGAGTGCTGATTGGTCAGCGTAATCTTCGTTCCCGGACGAACGGCCCAAGCGAGCTTTAGTGTGTGAGTCCAAGCATTGGTTTGACGAGGAGCCCAAAGCTCAGGATTGCCAGTAAAGAGCGATGATTGCAATTGGCTAGCCTGATTGGGGAAGTACTCATCCGTCAGGTTCATGGTTACGTTGTTGAACATCGTGACCTTCTTATCCGTGCCTGGAATTGGAAAGCCGAACGTCAATTCAGCAATATCTGTATTGAAGGATGTTGCCGCGTTTGGATCAAACAAATGGTCGGTTTGAAAGCGGCCACTGATCGCAAATTTGTCGCCAGCCTCTCGAATCTTGGTGTTGATGACACCAGAAGAGCCTCCACCGAATTCGGCGCCAGCGCCACCTGTGATTACATCGATTGAGGAAACGGAACTCGAGGCGACATTCACACCAAATCCAGTGCCGGCGAGGGGGTCTTGGGCAGAAATTCCATCGACGATGTATTCTGTTTCGTACACACGAGCACCGCGAATTTGCAGGCCGTCCTGCGTCTTCGTAATACCCGCTTGCATGGCTACGACTTCCTGAACGTCGCGGACGTTCATTTGGGAAATCTCGGTCTGACGAATGGTAATCTCCGACCCTGCAACTTCTAGGTCTACCTGGTTCTTTTGACCGATTACGGTAACTTCTTCGAGTACGTCCCGAGATCCTTCCATCCTGAAGTTGATCTCAGTTTCCTCGCCAGCGGTAACGGTCACCCCGTTAATTTGCTGAGTTCCATATCCCAAGATTTCAACCTTCACGCTGTAATCTCCCGGAGGTACGTCTTCAATATTGAATTGGCCACTGAATGAAGTGACTTGTGCAAAGTAGGTTCCGACAACGCGCACGCCAGCCTGGAAGATTGGCTCTCCCGTTTCGGCATCGATTACTTGTCCTTTGATGGAACCTGTTTCGTCCTGTGCCCACAAGGCGGTTGAGAACACGAACGCTATGCTCAGTAGTAGTGCTCTCATTTTACCAGTCGAAATCATTGGTTAATATTTCGTCGATGAGGTTTTCCACATCCTGCGGAGTTCGGTTGAAACGCCACAATTCCATGGAGAATAGTACTTGCGATACATTCCCGCTAAATCTTCTGCGCACCCCTACGAGGTTATCTCCTTGCCATCCACTCAATGGAGTGAGCTCGGTGCGGTAGTAGTTTTCTGCATCGGCAGATTTCACGATAGGTGTAATTCCTACTAATACGTTGTTGGATTGCAACAGTGGATAGGTTGCCGAATCCGTTACCGGATAGGTCGCACTATCTGGGTAAACACGTACGAGTCCAGAACTTCTTACCACATCAGTCATCGGGTAGGTTCCGACAATGCCTGATAGGTCTGAAAGCGTTCCAAATGAAGTGGTCACCAAGATTTTCTTTCCCGCATCTGTGTATTCCTGGACCGCAGGGCCCATCAAGGCAAGTAGAGGACCGGTCTGACCTGTCGCCTGATTTTGGAATACCTGTGCGTCGGAATGAATAAACAGGCGGTCGTATTGTTTCAATATATGGTTGACGGTTGGCGACCAGAAGGCAGGCTGTAGTTCGCCGCCATTGATGCCGTAGTCGAGAAAGTCGTAGTTGATATTCAAGTTTGAGAGAATCGTAGCATATTGACTCGTCACACTTGAACTCTGTCCGCTCACAACGAGCAGGTCGGATGTAGGCAAAACGAGGGTTACCGCGTCGGCTGTATCCACTTCGGAATAGCTGTTGGCAATATCCTTTGTTCTGAGGTACATGGTGTTGGTTCCTCCAGCTTCGAGTCCGTCTATGGTCATCGATTGTGGAGAGTTGTCGTTGGCGAAGTACACTTCGGCCGTAGTTGGTCCCGATGGGGTGTTCGGGTCGAGCACAAAGGTTAGAAGCTTTTGATTCGGTGGAATTTGGTACCAAGTACCGTTGTTGAATCGCACTTCGGCTTCAATGATGGTTTCGTCCCCATCTTGGTCGGTAGCATTCCATCTGTACGTAGCTACGCCGATGGATGTTCCTTTTGTTTGAACGTCGGTATCGATTTCAGAAACCGGCGGTGTGTTTTTAAGCGGAATACGCAAGTCGGCTGGTGATGGATCACGGAGTGAGTCGTTGTCTAGCGCTCTCACATAAAGGTTGATGTCAACCGAATCCTGTCCAGCGGGGATATCGAATTGGAAAGTGCTGTCCTGGAGAGTAGTAAATCCCCAGTTTTGGTTGTCGAGGCTAACTTCATAACCAACAACGTAACCGTCTTTATCAGTTCCGTACCAACTCAATCGAACAACAGAGTTCAATCGGTTTTCTCCAACCAAGTTTATTTCCTCCACGGAAATCTTGGTTTGAGGCGGGGTGTTGGCCACCGGTTCACCTTCGTCGCATCCAAAGAGGAATGCCAGTGAAGAAAGGAGTAACAGTCTTTTCATAGGTCGGTATCCCGAGATAGAAAAAGAAGGAGGGCACCGAGGCACCCTCCTTTCAAAATTTATTGAGCTACAACGATACGCGCACTGTGAATGCGGTTCTCATTGTCCATAATTCTCATGATGTATGCACCTTCGCGCAATCCTGCAAGGTTCAATTCAACACGAGAGTCGTTTGTTTTTTGATCGATAATCACACGACCCGAAAGGTCGAATAACTGTACCGCTACAATCTGGCTTCCTTCAAGCTCCACGTTCAAGCGTCCTGAAGTTGGATTCGGGAACGCGCGCAACTCAGCTTGTGAGTTCCATTCGCGAACTGAGATTGAAGATTGTGGAAGGTCAGTAGTGTCCAATGTGATGTTAGCTCCGATGAAGTCATCGTTGTTTCTAGGAAGCAAACGGTAGTTTGAGAATCCGTAGAAAAGTACACCGCGAACGGCGTCGAAGGTCATCGTATCCGCCACAACAATCGCAGGAACTTCCATTTCACCGTCAACTGTTTCATAAACTGTGTCGGTTACGAGCTGAACGTAAAGTGAAGACTGCGAAGAGCCACTCTGACGACCCGCTAGGATGCGTCCAGATGTTTGACGTGAGGCCCCAACAACGTCTGATACGCTGTAGTCACCAAAGCCCATGTTCTCTTCGTTGATGGTAAGCTTCTGGTTGTTCGGCAAACGGTATTCTACCAATACACCTTCGTACTTCTCCCAACCAAAGTTGGCTTGAGCAGCGCTGTCGGTTGGATCGATAACTGTAGGCTGGATAGTCGCACGGTTTCCAGTAAGCTGGATGTTTGAAACAACTACCTGAGTCATTCCAAAGTTTTCGTTAACCTGACCAGTGATGATTACTTCCTCATCGCGGAAGTAGTTGCTGATGCCAGCACCAATACACCATACACCACTCCATTCAGATCCGCCTTCGTCCTGTACGTAGAGGTAGCCAAGGTCGTGGCGCTTCGTAGAAGCAGTAACGATTCCTCTGAAGGTAACCGTCTGTCCAACAAGTGGAGAGTTTCCGCTTCCGTCCAAAGAGAACTGGATGTCAAAGATTTTCAAACCGCCATCGCGCACGAAGTAGTACTCGAAGTTTGGCTCTGCAGCTCCAATTGGAGTAGTCGGGTAGTAAGAGTCGTTTCCTTGGTCATCCGTAGACTTGATGTAGTAGCGTACCAAAGTTCCATCAGGGTAGTTCGGGATGGTGAACTCGTACTCGTCAGTTGTTCCACCTACAAGGCTCAAAGGCTGACGTGGGAACTGAGACGGGTCAAGCGTAGTATCGGCAGTGAAGTAAACAAAGGCAGAATCAACAGTACCGTCGAAGTCTGTAATGTTCATCGTCAAGTCTACCGACTGGTTGCTTGTTGGAATGGCAGGGTCACGGTCAAAGTTGCTGATGTACGGAGGTGCAAAACCTACGTCGTAGTGAGCACTGTCGAACGGATTAAGCTCGTATCCGCGAGATCCGCTGTTGAGGAAACATCCGTTTCCGTCGTGGCGAAGGATACCGCTCAAGCTGTTGTAGAAAGTACCTGGAACTGGTGGGTTAAACGAACCAGTTGCCTGTGGTGAGAATGGGTTTACCGTTTGGTGAGAAGGGAGCTTCTGTGCCAAGAAACGGTCGGATACGTTAATCACGTTTCCATTTCCATCAACTACGTTAAAGCTAACACGGCTGTTGCCGCTGAAGTAAATCACCTCTGTAACGGTTACGTTTTGAAGGGTGATGTAGGTGTTCTCCCACTGCTCTCCAGTAGTTGGAATGTTCACACGGTTGTTGTCATTCAAGTCAGCCAATGGAACAATTGCAGATGACGGAGCTGTGGTTGAACCAAGAATGGTGAATGAGTTTCCATCAATTGGTTCGAGCTGAGTTCCGTTGTTGAATGCATTAACCACACCGGTGAACTCGATGATGTCACCCGGAAGGGCAGTCTCGATGTTCGGAAGTGGAAGCAAGTTTCCTTGCGCATTCTGATAAGCACCCATAACCTCAATACCTCCAAACGGAGTTGTGCTACCGCCGTTCGCAGTATCAGCAATGAAAAGGAAAGGACGGTGACCACCTTGAACAGATCCTGAAGCAACTTCAGAAACGTTACCAGGAGTTACAACCACACCACGCGTAGTGATGGTGTCGCCAAAGTAGGCGCTTGTGTCATTACAGTTTGCCAGGTCGGTCTGACTCACAAACTGGATTTGGTTGATGTCTACATAAGGATACTGCGCTTGGGCCGCGAAGCCTGCGAAGATCATCATGCAGAGGAGTAGAGCTCTTCTCATACTGTGTGAAGTTTGATGTAGATAATTGGACATGTGTTACTTAATTATGACAAATTGCCCGGTGTACGAATCACCGGTGTCGAGGTCTTCAACCGAGAACATGTAGAGTCCGCGGCTGATAATCTGGGAATCTCTCGAAAGAAGGTCCCAAGCGTGTTCGCCTCCAGAGAAAACATTTTCATCTGGATTCTCAGATCCGAAGGTTTGATACCATCGAATATCTCCGCCATCGTAGTTGGCGTCGTGCTGTATTTCGTCAATGAAGTCTCCCGCCGCAGTGTAGATCCGAATCACGCAACGCGCTGGTAGGTTTGCAAAAATGAGCTTGCGACTTTCTTCCTGGAAGTTCGATTGACCTTCCCAGCTTGCGCCAGCATAGTATGGGTTCGGGTACACGAATGGCTCTTTCGCATCCATGTCTTCATTCGGCGTAGTTCCCGCGAAGGCGCGGAAGTCATTCGCCAAGAAGCTCGATTCCAATGATTCCAAGTTGCTCTCCGGGTTACCTTGATCAAATGCCGTTACTGCCACTGCGTTTTGCCATCCGTTCTGAACGTTATCAATCACATATAGATAATGATAGGCCGTTGTGTCGCCTTCAAAGAATACGGGTTGATCGAGGCGAATGCTCTCTAATCCAGTATCGTAAAACAGACCGTTAGCCGGCAGGTCATATTGTGCAACTTCAATGAAATCGCGGGCGAGATCAGGCGTTCCGGTAACGTCGAAACCAAGTCGGCTCAAGTAAACGCGGTACCCTTCGAAGTCAATTTTTTGAGTGATTGGGTCAACCGAACGCTCTGAGTTGTCCGACCAGTAGATTTCAATTTTGTTCTCTTGCGGTACTACTCTTGTGCGAGGAGTTTCTGGCGGACTAGGAAGAATGAAACGCGTGATTTCACCGTCTCCATCCTTGTCTTCGCCCTCATCTAGAATACCGTTGAAGTTGGTATCCTCACCGTTGTAAGCAGTTTGAGCCCAATCGGCATTGCTCACCAATATTTCTTTTTGCTCTGCGGTGTTTGCAGAATTGGGATTGCCATCATCTTTCTTTGCGCCTAGCACAAAGGCAAAAGAGATGTTGATTTCATCTCCTGGTTCAAATCGACGGAAAGGTCCCATGGAAACGAGGTCAGAACGGTTTCCTGAGGCGCCCAACAAATCCTGAATATCCACTCCAGCACCTTGCTGGCAAGGTCCGCCAGCTGGGTCGTCCCAACAAGGGTTGTCATTCAAGCCAAGCGACATCTTTTGATAGCGCTGGTTGTCGTCTTGTGGGAAGAAGAAAAGCGCTTGAGAAGAGTTGTTGAAGATCCAAGAATTGTAGTGTACTGTGTTGTCCTGATCCAACTCCATTTGCCCGGTTACAGAATTGAATGCCGAATCGATTGCAGGGTGATGGAAGCCGTACTTGTCTTCCGCTCCCAAGAACTTTTGGGCAATGTAACTGTCCGTGAAACCTGGGTCGCCAGTTGCATCGAAACAGTAGGCCATCGTTAGGCTGTCGATGTATCCGTTACCACCTTGAGAGTAGAAGGCAGCGCCGCCAGCACCAGCAGGAGTAATGTTGATGTTTCGTACTACCGTATTCGCCCAAAGTGCGATGTACACATCGTCAAAGTAACTCTGACTCGTATTCTTAAATGTGAGGTTCACAATGACGAAGAAATCGCTGAAACGGTAGTTCCAGTTATACGTTTCCATAGTCACCTCAACGTTCATTGGGTTGAGGTGATTTTGAATAGGAATGCTGGTTCCAGGGATCTGGATGTTTTCGTCAGTAAAGGTCGCTACGTAGTCCTGGTGGGAAACGGCGTCGGGAGTAAAGTTGGGGTTGTCGAGAAGTGAAGATCGAACACCTAAACCGTCGCCCGGCTGTGCCGTAAACTCGAAACCTGAACGGCCCGGCGCATATCCTTGAGGAGCGTCGTATGCGGATGTAGACACGCGGACGTTACCACCGTTTTCCAAGCCGCCAATCCAAATTCCAGATTCGAACAAGTGCTCGACTCCAGAGCCAGCAGGGTATTCTCCGGAAGGGTCTCCAGATCCATCTCGATATCCGCGGAAAGCGTTTCCGAACGTGCCAAGATTTGTGATAGTTAAACGAACGTTACTTGCATTCGTTACCCGTTCCTCGAAGCTGGTTTGTCCGATAACCTGTGCGGTAATCAAACTGAAGAATAGTATGAGGGATACGCTGTGCTTCATATTATCGCTTGATGAATTTTGTCATCGCAACACGACCGTTCTGTAGGGTAACACGTGCGAATAGAAGCCCGTTTGGCAAGCTTCCAACATTCATTTCAATTCTTGTATTATCAGGCTTTAACTCCATGATTGTGCGTCCGTTGAGGTCGACAATTTCCAACTTGGATGCTTCTCCAAGGTTATGTGGCCATTCAATCCTGATTAAATCTTCCGTGAGCTGAGCTACTCTGATTTGGTCTCCACCAAATTTTGATTCAGGCAACCCCACCGATTTCTTTTCAATATCAATTTCAAGAACCACGGGAAGGTGGTCGGACATTCCATGAAGCGCGGAAAGCACATTGGCCGGCACACTTAGGTTTACACCATCGGTGATATCATCATTAAAGTGCTCGCCATCATTACCAATTACCTGGAAGCTGTTCACTACGTATTCGATTCCCTCGGCTCCGTTCAAAATTTCATCCGACACGAGGATGTGGTCATAGCGGTCGTCAAGTCCACCTCCTGAGAAACATCCGTTGTTCGTATTTGAGGTACGCGTGCTTTGTGTGTGAATATATCGACTGCCGTAATCGTTGTACCAGTTTCCTACTTCATTTAATGGATCGTAAAGTCTTACTCCAGCAACAGAATAGCTCACAAGGTTCTGGAATGCGGTGGAAGCACCCGTGTTAATGTTGAGGTCGCCACATAGAATCACATTGTCATCCTGTACCTGAGTTTGGATGTACTGCATGGTGGCTAGCGTGGCCGCATTTCTCTGATTCTGGTCTGATGTCGAAGAACCCGCTTTGAGGTGAACTCCAATTACCGTGAAGAATGTAGTGTCAGGGTCCAACCCTCCGAGTAGAGAATCTTTGTAGTAGAATCGGTAGAAGTCGATGACGCGAACCAAGTTTTGATTGTTGCCATCAACGCTGATGTAGGATTGTGAATGTAGCCCAACGTAACGCGTGTCGTAAAAGGCTGCATTAACTAAATCCGAAAAGCTGTTGTTGGTGTATGTTGCCTTTGCCCAGTGATTTACCCCATTGGTGTTGAGGGCGTTGGTCAGTATTCTATCGGTCGGCACACCCGAGTTTGCACCTACTTCCTGGCAAATGAGGATATGTGGAGAAATGTGATTTACGATGGTTTCGAGATACCCATCTTTCTGACTCGATGAGTTGTTCGTACCGTCACACCAATTTGTTGTATTTCTGTAATTCAACAAATTGTATGTCATGACCTTGATTCGCTCGTTGTTTTGAGCCTGAGCGAAAATGTTAAAAAACAAGATGGTCAGAAGGAGTCCGTAGACTTTCTTCATGCATACTATTCATTTACCCGTTCCCGCTGAAAACCAGCCCGATTCTAGGTCCCGATAAAGGAGAACAAAGGTAGATATGTGGGCTAAATCCGACAAGCCCTAATGTTAACCACAGTTTAATTTTTAACGACGCTTGGTGGTGTCACGAGTGTCGTTCCACTCGAAAATGTACTCTGGTTCTGGCTCCGCGTTATCTTCCTTCCCATTTAATAAGTCGCGAAGTTCTTGACCTTCCGCTCGCCATTCGTCTTGAATGCCTTGTTGAAGAAGCGAACGATCTAGTGTTATACTCGGATTGTCGAGGGTGCCGTAAATGCGGACAGGGATTTGAGGCTGCTCTCTTGTGGATTCTTGGATGAACTCGCTCAGCTCATCGTTCGTACGGCGTCGAGTGCCCAGGGCATCAAGGAGTTTCAACTTCAGGGAATAGTCGATATCGTTGGCAAAACTGTGATCACCTTCAACCCAAAGCTCGAGTACGGAGCTTTTCACGGTCATTCCCGGAATGTGAATGTTTTCGTTGTTGATGCTAAGATGATTCTCGAGAGTTTCAAAGTGTACGTCTCGCAGTTCGGATACATCGGCGAATCTAGACAAAGACTCTAGCGGCTTGTAATTTACCAGTCTACCGTTCCGAATCTTGAAGTCGGTTTCGGATTTCAAGCTTGGAATAACCGGTTTCATGTCCTCGTTAAAGTAGATGCTAACGGCGTAGTCGACATCAGCTTTGCCGTATATATTGTCTGCGGTGAGACTTTGCTGACCGAAGTTTTCGAATTGTGTGAAGAGGTCGGTGATATCCACATTTACAAGCGAACCATTTGTGGTTAGCAAGAAATTGCTGCCCTCTGGATGCCAACGGAAGTTGGATTTCACGTTTCCACCAGCTGCCGCGAAGCGAAGGTTGTTCCCAATGATGTCTTTGCCTTGGCTGTAAAATTGTCCGGCAAGTTTCGTGGCAGAGAAGGTTTTGTGTTCAAATTCATCAACGGTAAGGGCAACGTTGAAATCAAATCGAAAGGGCTCTTCCTTCGGCGCGGATTCTTCTCTGTGATTCAGTTCCCATGCGAAGATGTCTTCTAGGTTGAGGTGGTCGGAATGAAGAGACATTCTAAATGTAGGCATTGGAGTTTCTCCGAATACCAGGGCGTTCTCAATCGTTCCTCTCGCTTTGAAATCCGAGCTTCCAGATTCGAAAGCTAGGTTCTCCACTTCGATATTTGCTCCGGCAAAGGTCAGTGCCGCAGATAGATTGGCCATATCGAGGCCTGAGTTGCGGACTTTCAAGCTTCCTTCCGTTAGGTTCATTGACCCTTTTAGGTAGGCCCCTTGAAGGCCGTCAGCTTGAATGTCGCCAAAACTCGAATAGCGCTTTCTGATGTCGAAGCTACCTGAAAGCGTTCCACTAGCGGATTCCCAGAAGTTTGTACCTGCCAGGGTGAGTGCTTCTTCAAAATCGAGATTGAGATTGCCGTTTGTTGAAACGGTTGGAGAGGTGAAATTTCGAATACTGAGGTTGCCACTCAGTTCGCCGGTTTTTGTTCGCGCGGAAATTCGCTCTATTCGGAGTATCGCATCTTCCAGTCGACCTCGCTCTCCATTGTCAAAGTGGCCGTCGAACGACATTCCCGACAAATGAAGACCGGATTTTTTGAGGTCTAGGCGACCACCGCTTACGCGTGTGTCGGCCGAAATAAACGCTTGCTTGTCTTCGATGTGAATCTGCATATCCAACGCGAAGGTTCCGTCGGCATCCACGAGTGACTTATCCGGTAAGAACTGCTTTGGAAGCATTGAAATGAACCGAGCTAAGGGAAGCGATTGTCCGGTTAGTTCCCAGTGATTTGTGGATCCTGAGATATAGCCGTTTGCATTCATGGCAAGACCTTCGAGTTCAATTTGTCCGTCTTCAATAAAGGTGGAATCGCCTGTACTTCTGAAATTGAGCTGTGCGGCAATCTTTCTATTGGGTAGGTATTCAACTTCTTCAGTCGTGAGCGATCGAATGGCTCCACGCCAAGTGAGCGAGCTCGCAAACTCTCCGGAGGTCAGTCCACCTTTGAGTCTGAGGTCGGATGCTTGCAGAATTGTTTCAACCTTGGCGCCTTGGTCGTAGAAATAGATGCGCGTGTTGTTGAAATGGACATCTTCTAAGGCAATGTTCAGTGCGTTTTCTGAAGTATCGGCACTCTCCTTCCAGAAGTGGAAGTTATCTCGACCGGTTCGGTAGATTCGAAGCTCGACGTTGCCTTCATCGAAGGCGATGCCCTTGAGTTCGTATTCCGATTGAATGAGCTTCCAGAGGTTGAATTCGAAGTACACATTCTGGAAGTAGAAAAGAGTATCTTCTGAAGTGGTGGGATATACCTCTTTGCAGAAGACTTCGCTGAAGCGGAAGCTTACATCTGGAAAGCGTGAAAAGAAATCGAGCTCTATGGAGCCCACTTTTAAATCGGTGTCGAGGTACTCATTCACCTCTGAAACGAGGGCGCCTCGAAGCTTTTCCTGGTTGGTGTATAGGTATGCGAATGCGATTCCGAGAAGCACGATAACCGTGAGTAAAACACTCACGGTCCATCGTACAATTCGTTTTAGGATTTTCCTTTTTGGAGCCCCTTGTTCGCTCATTTTTGCGCTGCTGTGATTCCGGATGTGAAATTACAACCGGATGCTAGGGCAACGAAAGAGGTAGTTCGGATATTTTTCAACGACCGAACGTTAACGGGTTTTAAGGAAGTTTACCTCGTCCTTGGTAAGGAAGCGATAATGTCCGCGGTTCAAACTTTTCTTGGTCAGGCCGGCAAACGACGTTCTGTCCAATTTGATTACCTCATAGCCGAGGTGTTCAAACATTCTACGAACGATTCTATTCTTCCCAGAGTGAATTTCCACGCCGATTTGGGATTTCGACTTATCGTCGATGTACGAAAGCGCATCTGGCGCAATCTTTCCGTCTTCGAGTTCGACCCCAGCAAGGAGTGCGTCGAAATCACCACGCTTAAAGTTCTTATCGAGCTGTACGGCGTAGATTTTTCTCGCACCGTGAGAAGGGTGTGTAAGCTTCTTGGCAAGATCACCGTCGTTGGTGAAGAGCAAAACCCCTGTGGTCGCTCTATCGAGACGCCCTACTGGGTAAATTCGCTCTTTGCAAGCTCCACCGATCAGGTCCATAACCGTCTTTCTCGCTTTTGGGTCGTCCATAGTCGTAAGGAAACCTTTTGGCTTATTGAGAAGGAGGTATTGTTTCGCTTCGGCGCGGATCAGTTCGCCGTTGTAGCGTACTTCATCGCTTGACTTCACCTTAGTTCCGAGCTCTGTTACCACCTTTCCATTGATGGAAACAAGTCCGGCTTGGATGAGATTGTCGGCCTCCCTACGGCTGCTGATTCCTGCAACCGAAAGGAATCGGTTGAGGCGCATGTCCTGGTTGAGGTCGCGAATGCTCTCAGCTTGTCTACGTTTTGGCTTGTAGAACTTCTTTGGTGCTTCAGAAGAGGATTCAGCATGAGCGGGTTTGCTACCACGTTGTTGTTGTGGTTTGTTGCCCCGTGCCTGCGGTCCTCTCGGATGGCTCGAAGAGTTGGGCTTACGTCCGCCTCCTCGATTTGGCCTTCTAGTATTCATATCCTCTGTTGTTTTAAGGGGTGCAAATGTACGTATAAGATACGGACTGAAAATACAAGAACCCTTTTATTTTCAGTGGCTTATGCTCTGGGATAGAACGCGTCCTGAATGTGAATCACTTGCGGTTTTGGACCTGCATAGTACACTGCCACAAGATCAAATCTGGTGTCGCCATTCCAGTCGTGATCTTGGATATATCTATCGGCTGCCCTTAACATACATGCTTCTTTCTGCGGAGTGATGAAATCCTCTGGTACGCTGTACGTATTGGTTGCCCTAGTTTTCACTTCTACAAAGATGAGTGTGCTCCTGAATTTTGCCAGTATATCGATTTCATCTCGGCCAAGTTGGAGGTTTCTTCCGATTATTCGATAGCCGATTCCTACGAGATAATCTACGGCAGCTTGTTCGCCCTCGGCTCCTTTTCGTTTGTTGTGCATGGTGTCCATGTGGCAAATATGGAGGAAGGTGAGTGGTGTAGTCGTGTGTTAAACGTTTACTTGCGTTTGCAAACGGGTAGGGGCTGGGTGTGTTTCTTGCTCGGTGTTTCTCCCGACTACCGGCGAGAGAACCCCATGACGCCCCTGCGATCTCTTTCCGCCACGCAAATCCTCAATATTCTCCGCGAGAAACCTCCGTGCCCCCTGTGACTCTGTGTGAGGTTCCCACCCCGCTTCGCGAACTCTCCCCACTCCCACACATCTCATATATTCTCTGCGAGAGATCAATCAATTCCCTCCTTGAGATTCCTAAGTTTCATTTTGAATTACTCAACTTGCAGGAGAATTGTGATACCCTTCCTCTCGGCTTTTGTATATTATGTAGGCTTTGCGATGTACGAGGAGTCGAAATCAAACCAAACCTCGCTATCATGACTTTATCTGAAAGACGAAATCAACTTCTAACGATGCTTAAAAATGCAGACGACCTGCTAATCTCTAAACTCGAGTTGGTCGTTGCGAATCATATAAAAGGAACTAGTGGGTCAGTTGAAGAGCTTCCTGAAGACATTCAGGCTATGTTGACCAGAAGCCTAGATGATATTAGGAATGGAGAAGTACGCTCTCACGAGAATGTGATGTCTGACTTCAGAGAAAAGTATGGAAAGCCCAAAAAGAAATGAATGTCATCTGGTCGAGAACGGCTGAGACATCCTTTCAAGAAGAGTTAGACTTCATCCAGCGTAAATGGGGCTCCATCCAAGTAATTGAATTTCTCAACCTGGTCGACAAACACATTAATACTCTTAAGTCAGGTTTAATTCTTGGAACTTCATTGATGGGATACGACGCATATAAGTGGGTGATCTCGAAGCAAACATCTCTCATCTATATGGTAGACGAGGATACCATTTACCTTATTCTGTTTTGGAACAATAAAAGAAGGCCGTCGAGCTTCAAAAGATATCTAGAAAGATAAGGGAAGGTGTTTTTCGCCCGACGGTGGTCAGGCAAGCCGTAAAACCGGAATAGGCAAAACCGCAAATCATCAATATTCTCCGCGAGAAACCTCCGTGCCCCCTGTGACTCTGTGTGAGAACCCCAACCTGCTCCACATTCGGCATGTGCTAAAGCAACATGCCTGTTACCTTGGAGTATAGTTCAGCATTCGATTTCATGACATCATTGGGCGCTCTCCATGTTCCTTTTGCCTTTTACGCATCTCGATGATTTTGGAATTGAGTTTTTGCGGCTTGCCTGACCACCGGCGGGAGAACCCCATGACGCCCCTGCGATCTCTTTCCGCCACGCAAATCTTCACATTCTCCGCGAGAAACCTCCGTGCCCCCTGTGACTCTGTGTGAGTATCTCCACCCCGCTTCGCGAACTCTCCCCACTCCCACACATCTCATATATTCTCTGCGAGAGCCTAATCTCCGTAGATCAACCTCGCCCCACCATCAACCTCCAACCGCACCCTGGCCCCAATTTCAACCGCCCTATTGTCTTCAAGATGACCAATCGGGAAGCCAAAGCCCACTGGAATTTTGAAGGGTTTTAGATGACGAGCAATGATTTCTTCCGCGTGCTCACCAAACGAAACTGTGTTGTCATTCATGGCCGTCATTCCACCTACGACCAGCCCAGAGATTTTATCAAACCAACCGTTTCTTCTGAAATTCATCATCATTCTATCGATGTGATAGAGGTATTCATCTAAATCCTCAATGAACAGAATATTGCCATCCAGATTAGGCTGTGAAGTAGAGCCGAGTATTGAGTACAGCATGGATAGGTTGCCGCCAACTAATACCCCCTCTGCGGTGCCGGGTTGATTGAGTTCATGAGGCCGTGCACTTAAATCAATTGCCCTTGAAAACAAAGCCTGCTTGAGCGAATCGAGTGCTAGTTCTGTGTTTGAGTTCACATTTATAGGCATGGTGGCGTGAAGTGTGGAATAGCCAAATCGACTGGCTTCGCCGTGAAGAGCTGTCACATCACTGTAACCGATAATCCACTTTGGGTTCTGCGCAAATCCTTCCCAGTTTAACTCGTCTACAATCCGAACTGTTCCATATCCTCCGCGGCAGCACCATATTGCACGAGCAGTGGGGTGGTCCAAACACCATTGTAAGGCTTTCCGTCGAGTTTCATCATTTCCAGCAAATTGATTTTCAACCTCATGTAGACCAGGTGCCTTTTCCCATTTCAATCCATTTTTTTCCAACCAAGCAATGGCGGGTTCTAGCTCTTCGGGACTTATTTTTCGTGCCGTTGATGTAAAGAGTACGGTGTCTCCCGGAGCTAGTGATTGTGGGCGTATCATGTAAATTGAATGTGCAGTTTCGAGTCATTCGAAGGTACGAAACTGAGCATTCGCTTCTTCGATGTGTGGATTGTACTTTTGTGCTTCAAATTATCAAGATGCAAGATCCCAAGAGATATACGATTACGGCAGCTTTGCCCTATGCCAACGGCCCGATTCACATCGGTCACCTTGCAGGATGTTACCTTCCGGCCGACATCTATGTGCGTTACCTTCGTCTGAAAGGAAAGGACGTGCAGTTTATGTGTGGGTCCGACGAGCACGGCGTAGCTATCACCATGAAAGCTAAAAAAGAGGGGATTACTCCTCAAGAAGTGGTTGATCGATATCACACAATGATGAAAGATGCCCTGAACGATTTTGGGATTTCTTTCGATCATTATTCCCGCACGAGTAGCGAGGTTCACAAGGAGACCGCATCGGAGTTTTTCAAGAATCTTTATGAGAAAGGTGTTTTTGAAACTCGCGAAACTGAACAGTATTTCGATGAAGAAGCCAATCAGTTTTTGGCAGATCGATACATCATGGGTACTTGTCCCGTGTGCGGACACGAAGATGCCTATGGCGACCAGTGTGAGAATTGTGGTTCAAGCTTGAATCCGACGGACCTAAAGAATCCAAGATCAACACTTTCTGGCGCATCACCCGTTCTCCGAAAGACCACTAACTGGTTCCTTCCCTTAGATAAGCTTGCGCCTAAGATTCGTGAGTTCATTGAGAAACACAGCGATTGGAAGCCCAACGTTTATGGTCAATGTAAGAGTTGGCTCGACGCAGGGGATGGTCTACAGCCAAGGTCCATGACGCGCGATCTCGATTGGGGCGTGCCCGTACCTGTAGAAGGTGCAGAAGGTAAAGTCCTTTACGTTTGGTTCGATGCGCCGATTGGGTACATCAGTGCAACGAAGGAGCATTTGGGTGATGACTGGGAGAAGTGGTGGAAATCTGAGGATACGCGACTTATCCACTTCATCGGGAAGGATAACATTGTGTTCCACTGTATCATTTTCCCTGCAATCTTGATGGAGCATGGCGAATTTATCCTCCCGGACAACGTGCCAGCCAATGAGTTCTTAAACCTCGAAGGCAAGAAGATTTCAACCTCCCGAAACTGGGCGGTTTGGTTGCATGAGTATCTCGTCGATTTCGAGAACAAGCAAGACATTCTTCGCTACACACTCGCGGCATCCATGCCTGAAACGAAGGATAACGACTTTACATGGGGCGAATTCCAAACCCGCAACAACAGTGAATTGGTTGCCGTGTTTGGAAACTTTGTGAACCGCGTGATGGTCCTCAATCAGAAGTACTACAACGGCGTAGTTCCGTCGCCTGCGGTACTTACAGATGCCGACAAAAGTGCACTCACAGAAGTGAAGACTTCTCTTGAGAAACTTGAAGCATCAATTGAGAACTTTAAGTTTAGAGAGGCACTAAGTGCTTTGATGAATATAGCTCGTACCGGCAATAAGTATTTGGCGGATGAAGAGCCTTGGAAGACTCAAAAGACTGATCCTGTTCGTACGGCGAGCGTTATGCATTGGGCGACTCAAATCACATCTATCTTAGCCGTGGCTTGCGAGCCGTTCTTACCGTTCACATCTCAAAAAATGAGAGGTTTCTTGAATTTAGGTGATGATGTGAATTGGGCTGCTATCAATCGTGGGGTCGAATTATTGAAAGAAGGACACCAACTAGGTAAATCAGAACTTCTCTTCGAAAAAATTGAAGATGAGGAAGTTCAGAAACAATTGAATAAATTGGAGGAATCTGCAAAGTCTCAGGAAGTGGAAACAGTTAATCTTGAACCAGCAAAGGACGAAGCTACGTTTGATGATTTCATGAAAATGGACATCAGAACGGCGACAATTCTGGAAGCTGAGAAAGTAAAGAAGGCTGATAAACTGCTGAAATTGAAAGTAGATACGGGACTCGACGTTCGCACCGTTGTCTCTGGTATTGCGGAACATTTCTCTCCTGATGAAGTTGTAGGTAAGCAAGTGTGCTTGTTGGCAAACTTAGCTCCACGAAAAATTCGCGGCGTAGAAAGCCAAGGCATGATCCTCATGGCAGAAAATGCCGAGGGAAAACTCGTTTTCGTTCGTCCAGAACAGGCAATTGAGAACGGGATGGTAATCGCATAAATCCAAATGGTATGAAGACAAGAGTTTTATGGATGCTTTCTGCAGTAGCCCTCCTGTGGGCCTGTGCTGATGAAGATCCAATTGAAAATCCAAATGACCCAGGTGTTGAGGGCCGATACACCCAGGAAGTTTTCGCTTCAGTAACGGTTCAAGAAGTGCAATATGACGCAGCGAATGACCTGTGGTACGACGTCTACATGCCGGAGAATGACGATGACACCGAGCGACGAGTAGTGATTTTAGGTCACGGTGGAGCATTCGTAGGCGGCAATCGCAAGAACGACTTGATGGCTGACTATGCGACGCGCCTGGCGAAATACGGCTACGTCGTTGTGAGTTACGAGTATCGATTAGCAGCAGGAATAAATGATATGTTGGATAGTACTTCATCGATTGGAGTCGTGGCCAGAAGTTTGGCAGATGCTACCACGGTTTTTGATGAAATCAAAGCCTCTGCATCCAACGGAAACCCGTACGGAATAGATCCAATGAATATGGCCATTGGAGGGAATAGTGCCGGTGCTGTATTGGCGCTGCACATGGGATACTTGGATGAGAATGATGTGATTTCTTCAAACCTTCAAGCGGCGTTAGACGCCGAAGGGGGGTGGGACTCTTACTATAATCCAACCGCTGCCACCGAGGTGAAAGCGGTCATTTCGCTTGCCGGGGGAATCTTGAAGACACACTATTTGAACAGTTACGGGCCACAGTTGATTATGGCGCATGGTACGTGGGACAATATTGTGCCTTACGGTTGCAACAACGTTCTCAACTTTACCCAAACGGCCATTGAGCTTTGCGGCACGCAACCACTCGCAATAGAAGCAGAGGCCCGCTCAATAACCCATGCTGAGCTTCTATTCCCAGAAACGCAGCATTGCCCTTGGATTGACGACTTGGCGATACGAGATCAACTCTATGATTTCCTAGTAACGGAACTCGACGAGGCTATGGCCCCATAGTTTTTGCGGGTATCCCGATTCAGTGGTGGTCTCATAGTTCAATGGATAGAATAGAAGTTTCCTAAACTTTTGATCTAGGTTCGATTCCTAGTGAGACCACCAGTGTTATCGGGGTGTATTGCACAGACGGAAATTCACATCTCCAGCATTTCGTGGACTTCAATTTCGCAGCTCTGCTCCCAGCCCGAGTTGTGCGGGTGATCTTTTAAGAGTTTTAGAATTTCATCCATGTTTTCGCCTTGCATGATGGAGTAGCCACAAAGTTGTTTGGTCGAGTCAGACGTATCGCCCCCAACTGCTATTCGCTTTCCGTAGGCCAGTGGATTTCCGAGATTGACGACATGTCCTTCGGCTTTTGCGGCCCAGTCGGTCCACATCTTCATTCCTTCTTCTCGCTGTTCAGGAGTAGAGTCGCTCATCTGAGTTAGAGCGTCCAGTCTTGCGTAATATGTAACCAGGTAGTTCTTCATGGCCATATGAGTTTTAGTTTCCTGTAAATTAATCAATTGAATCGACAGGAGGACTAAACTCACGTTACGGCAGCGATGCTTTTGAGCTTATGAGTGGGAAGAAGTGACTCCGCCAGGAATCGAACCTGGATCTTGGGTTCCGGAGACCCACGTACTATCCATTGTACTACGGAGCCGGGTTTGCGAAAGTACGGAGTTTGAAAGAAGTTCGCCGATTTGAGGGAACCTAATTTCAATAGTTTTAGTCAAACTGAACGGTCAACCCAAAGTTTACCAACTCTGGAAAACCGAAGCCCACTTGTATACCGACAAAATCTACTTCGGGGTGGTACCTGTATCCAAAAGCAACACTCGGAAGCGCGCCGCTTTGGTCTCGCTTTGTCTCTACGAAACCCATCAATCCAATTTGAGTTTCAAGCCAATGACCGTTTCCGCCGGAGACATCATACAGCGCTTGAAAGCGAGTACTCAATCCAGCAAAATCACTAAAGAACAGGCCATCATCGTTCGTGGCATTAAAGGAGACGAGATACGTCGTGAGCCCCAACCTCCAATTGCTAGTCTGACTAACAAAAAACCTATACTCATATCCGAGTTGAAAGGAGGTAGCTGCACTTCCGATTAGTCCCAGTCTGACAGATCCAAAATGTCTCGGAAGGGTGTTTGAAGGTTCACTAACCTGAGCGCTAGCGCATAGGGAACTTAGCAGTATTAGAAAACAGACGAGTCGTTTCATAGAGAGAGTATTAGAAATTCTCGAATTATCTGCGTGAGCGAACTTCGCTCGATATGATTATCCTAAAATAGCTATTTCAAGCTGAGCTGGATAGGCGTGCAAGTGCCTTTGGTTATTACCTGGAGCAAACCCGGTAAGGTGTCACCTTCAGCTTCTTTTAGTTCGTTGACATCGTAATCCGACAGTAAATCAGTCACGTCTTTACTTAGGCCATTTGCTAACCAAGGGTGCATGTTCACCGGAGCATTGATCATGTAGATGGCCGTATCAGCATCGTAAACCGCCACATCAGCGGTGTTGTAGTCACAAGAACCACCTTCTTTGTGTCGTATTGTGCAACTGAAGAGTACAAGCGATAAGCTTGCAATTGCTGCTATGCGAAGCGCTTTGCTCATGATGCACTTTCGATTTGAGATTGTAGCTCTTTTTTCTCCTTTTCCCATGATTTCTTGTCAGCCTCATGCGCCTTGCGAGCAGCATCTAGATCACCTTCTAATTCGGCAACTTTCGACTCCAAAGAAGAAACTGATTTCTTCAATTTCACAATGGTCTCATCGCGTTCCGCTACGGTGTGAATGAGCTCGTCACGTTTCTCTTCAAGACCATCAATCATCTGTCGACTGCGTTGCTGCGTGAGGAAGACATAGCCCACGTAAATAGCTACGCCGACACCCAAAGCATACTGCATGTACGTCATGGTCTTAGGAGAGGCCGACGAGAAGAGCAGCGCGGCATATGCTATAGCGAGTAGTACGGCTACGGAGAGGACGAATAGTTCAATCTGCTTGATTTTCATCGAGGTAGGTCTTGGAGTTGTTCGTTGTTCTAGTGGTCAAGTTAACAATTCTCTCAATTCCTACTTCATTTTACACTTGTCTTCTTCTCAATAAATAGGGCGGAGGATACCCGTAGGCGTGCAGCACCCGCATTCCTACCACCAGGTGAATATCAGTATAACGGTCTACGGATATCCCCACGCCACATTAAGTACTAATCAACTGCTTCGTCCGAATTCGTCTCAGTAGCGCCCAAGTACCCACCACACTCCCCAAAAGAAGGAGCACAATCTCAAACTCATCTAGTGGAGCAGGAGTTGCTGGGTTGTCGGGCTGAGCGATCACAACGAACGACAGGCACGTGAATAGTCCCATCATTACTTTTCTTTTCATTGGCTGGTGATGTTTTGGTTTGATGCAAACATCCTCCATTTCGCAGGTTAATAACCGAATCTCACGGGGACAAATCGTGGACAATCACATCTTTTGGGTGGACGGATGGTGGACAAGCACGTGATTCAGGTAGGCATCAAGCGAAATTCCATCGGGAAGGTCTAGTTTCTTTTTAAGTCTGTATTTCGACTTTTTTACACTGTCTGAAGCCATGTAAAGCTCCTTTGCTATGGTGTGGTTCGACAATCCACGCGCCGTAAGAAGCGCAATTTGCAGATCACGTTCGCTTAGGTGGGGGTTCTTCGACATCAAATGCAATTCAAAGCTCACGGGTGGGCGACTGCTTTGCCACTTGCGATGCCACAGTATCGCGGTTGACAGTACGAAGAATAGGTTGAGGAGAATGGATACGGCTTGCCATCCTCCGATGCCAAGTTCGAGCAATGTAGTTTCCATGGTTGTTTGATTTGGTAGTAGCAATTTACCTCAAACCAAATGGGAACATTGGATTCTCAAACCACAAAAAAAGGGAGACACTTTGCAGTGGCTCCCCGGTGTTTTAGTCCCTAGAAGTCAGAACTTAATCTACATTGTCATGTAAGAAGCTGTTGTTGCTTCTAAATTCGAGATCATCTCCATCGCCGCCAATGCTCGTACCGCCCATGCGGCTTTGCGTACTCTGGCGAGAATGGTCGATCTCAACGCCTTGGCGCTTATACGCCGGCTCCTTTTCGCTGTCAATCAAGTTGCTCTGCAAATTTTGAAACTTGTAGTTGAACTGCTTCAAGCGTTGGCTGCGCTCTTCATTTCGTTGGCGCATAGCCTCTTCAATCGGACGTTCGAGCGGATCGGCCTCGGTTTGAGATGAAGCTGCGGCTGGTTTAGATTCAGCTTGACGTACTTCAAACTTCAAAGCTTCGTCTTCCTCCTCTTTTGGTTTTTCAACTTTCGTTTGACTAGAAGACATGCCCAATCGCTGCTCTAGTTCGCGAAGGTCGTCCAGCGTATGTACAACTCTGTCGCCCTTTTGCTTAGGCTGAGGTTCTTCGGAAGCGCGAGGGAGTTCTGCTTGTTCCTCTTCAATCTCATCGTTGAGGTTGAAGCGAACTTCCTCATAGTGTTCCTGGCTTGGGATGTTTTCTTCCTCTGAAGTTACTTCAGGTTCAGATTCATTGGTGTTCACAACATCCCATTCCATGGAAGCTTCTTCCGCAGTTTCTCCAGTAAATGCCTCGTCAATCGAGAAGTCGAATACATCTACTTCTTCGGTTTCGGCAACCGGTTCTTCTTCAACTTCTGGCTCAGCAGATGGTTCGTCTTCAATCACGAAGTCGGTCTCCGCATCGAGCTCAAAGTCGCCTAGTTCAAATACTACGCGCTCTTCAGTTGAGTTTGATTCAGCAGGCTCCTCGATGTCTTCGATTTCCGCTTCAGGAGTAGAAACCTCTGGCATCACAGCTTCGGCCGTTGGCTTAGGTGTCTCTACTTGTATCTCTTCGTCGATGGTTTCATTGATGGTTTCACCAATTACCTCTGGAGTTGGCTCCACTTCAGGAATTGGCTGATCCATTGGGTCAACAATCGCCTCTGGTTGTGCTGGAGCCTGCGGTTCGTCTAAATCAAAGAGTCCTCTTTGAACAACGGCTTGCTTCGGCTCCTCAGGCTTTTTTTCTTGCTCAGGTTTTTCAGAGATAGGTTGGTCTGTTGCAGGGGCGTCGTCTAGCGTGTGTACAACTCTTTCTGGGGCGCGTGTAAACGGTTGAACCGTTGCCTGGGCGCTGAATCCAGTGGCGATAATCGTGATGCTTACCGCGTCGCCGAGTTCTTCATCCTGACCGATACCCATGATGATGTTGGCGTCGCCGCCAGCTTCGTTTTGGATGTAGTCGTTTACCTCACCAATCTCGTCGAATGTGATTTCGTGATCGTCGCTACCACATACGATAAGGAGTAGCACATTCTTCGCACCAACAATGTGGTTGTCGTTTAGCAGTGGAGAATCTAAAGCGCCTCGGATGGCATCCATCGCGCGGGTTTGTCCCGATGCTTTTGCAGAACCCATGATGGCCGTACCTGAATTAGCCAATACGGTCTTGGCGTCCTTCAAGTCAATATTCGCCGTGTAGTGATGGGTAATTACTTCGGCAATTCCCTTTGCTGCGGTAGCCAACACTTCGTCTGCCTTTGCAAACCCAGCTTTGAAGCCTAGGTTGCCATAAACTTCGCGAAGCTTGTTGTTATTAATAACGATGAGCGAGTCGAGATGCTGCTTGAACTTCTCAATACCGTGCTTGGCTTGTTGGAGGCGAATCTTTCCCTCAAAGGCAAAAGGGATAGTTACGATACCAACGGTTAGGATGCCAAGTTCCTGCGCAACACGAGCGATAATGGGTGCTGCTCCTGTTCCAGTACCACCGCCCATTCCGGCAGTGATGAACAACATCTTGGTGTTGTGTCCTAGTACTTCTTTGATTTCCTCTACGGTTTCAAGTGCGGCACGTTCCCCAACTTCGGGGTTAGCTCCAGCCCCCAATCCTTCGGTGAGGTTGGCCCCAAGTTGGATTCGGTTTTCAACCGGACTGTGTTCTAGTGCTTGAGCGTCGGTATTACACACCACGAAGTCCACTCCATTGATGCCCAAACGCTTCATGTGATTCACGGCATTGCTACCGCCACCACCTACGCCAATCACCTTGATTACGGATGATCTGTTCTTTGGTAAATCGAAATTCAATCCTTCTTCCATCACTTACTCAAATTGCCTTTGTTGTTACTCTAGCTCTGGATTCTATACGTCGTTATCTAAAAACTGCTTAAACTTTTCAACCCAACTTTCGAAGACACCCTTTCTCGGTTTTGCAGGGGTAGTAGGCTGTTCTTCTTCGTTGGTGTCATCTTCGTTCTCTGCGGTAGCTTCTGCCTCTGCTTCCTCTTCGGCAGCTTTGGCGTCTTCAACTTCTTGAGCCGCTTTCACCGCTCGTTGTATTTCTTCTGGATCTGCCCCTGGCTCCGTTGCCATGATGTCTACCTGATGCGAGGTGAGTCCCTTCATAAGTAGACCGATGGCCGTTGCATACTGCGGTGAGCTGAGGTCTTCATCCGAGCCGCTTGCCAAATGCTCATTTGGGAAGCCAATTCTGGTGTCCATACCCGTGATGTATTCCACCAATTGCTTTACGTGTCGCAATTGTGAACCTCCACCGGTTAGAACGATGCCGGCAATGAGCTTCTTGCGTTGCTCGTCGTATCCGTAATTTTTAATTTCTTGAAAAACCGATTCAATGATTTCCACACATCGTGCATGGATAATCTTCGACAGCATTTTCAATGAGATTTCCTTCGGTTCTCTGCCTCGCAATCCAGGGATAGAAACGATTTCATTCTCCTTGTTTTCGCCAGGCCATGCCGACCCAAACTTGATCTTTAATAGTTCGGCTTGCTTCTCGATAATCGAGCAGCCTTCCTTGATGTCGCTAGTGACGATGTTGCCACCGTATGGAATCACGGCGGTATGACGGATTATACCATCCTTGAAAATGGCGATGTCCGAGGTGCCGCCTCCAATATCGACAAGAACAACCCCAGCTTCTTTTTCTTCCTGACTCAAGACAGCCTCTGCAGATGCCAATGGTTCCAATGTGATATTGGCAAGCTCGAGACCAGTATTTTTCACACAGCGACCAATGTTCTTGATGCTGGATATTTGTCCCACTACAATGTGGAAGTTGGCTTCTAGTCTGCCGCCGTACATGCCTCGTGGTTCGTGGATTTCAGGCTGACCATCAACTTTGTATTCCTGAGGGAGTACATGGATGATTTCTTCACCTGGCATCATGACCAGCTTATGCACGTTTTGAATGAGGTTGTCGATGTCGGCATCCTCAATCACACTTTCAGCGTCCTCACGCGTGATGTAATCGCTGTGTTGAAGGCTGCGGATATGCTGTCCAGCTATGCCTACAACCACGCTTCTGATTTTGAGGCCAGAAGCCTCTTCGGCCATAGTAACGGCCTTTTCGATTGATTCGATGGTCTGCACGATGTTCGTGACCACACCGCGCTGAACACCAAGGCTCTTCGCCTTGCCGATGCCGAGCACCTCAATTTTGCCATGCTCGTTCAGCTGACCCACTACTACCACAATTTTGGTAGTACCGATGTCTAATCCGACTGCTATGCGTTTCCCTTCCATATCGTGGTCAAAACTTCGTACTTACTACTTGATCATTGAACCTGAGGTCAATGGTCTTTACTTCGTTCATCTGCCCTTCCTTCTCGAGGAATGAGTAGAAAACAGCCAACTTCTGGAGCTTAGATTCAGAATCTTCTAAATCACCCCAAATGATGTGATGCCTTCCGATTCGTGGATACACCGTGTAGTGCCCAGTTGAATCGCGCTGTAATGCTTCGAGATTTCCACCGAGCCAAGAAGAGTCGTCGAGCAGCTGGAGGAAGTGATATGCTTCCTGCCAATGACTGCTGTCGATGTGCCCGGTAATCATGGGTACGTTGGCTGAGTGGTTTTTACTTCGTGGAAATCGCTCTCCATATTCGTTCATGTAAACATCTTCGCCTCCAGAACGCACTCGCGCTATGGCTCGATGCTGCACGACGTCTACAGATATACGACCGTCCAATGTGAAATATACCTCCGCTTCATTGATAAGCGGGTGATTCTCAAGGCTTTCTTCTAACAATGCAGTGTTAATTAAATTCAATGCCTTGCCAACTATGCTATCTTCTTGATTATCAACTATTTTAGATATATTTTCTATTGTGAGGAAGTACTGGTTTTCAGGTTGTTCTAGGTTGATATTCAACTCAGTAACCACCGATTCATCTTCCTGCGATGACGCAAATCCCATTGCAACCGCAAAAATTGCGATCCCTAAAAGCCAAGATGCGGCCTTCAATATCCGTTTCATTTTCATGATTGGAGGGCGTTTACAATGGGTTCAACTAATCTATCGATATCCCCGGCGCCAAGGATTAAGAGCAGCTCCGGATCTAAAGCGCAAATTTCGTCAACTGCCTCTTCACGAGAAAGTACCTTGCCACCTTCAATCGTGCACTTTTTCAACAATGTCGAACTCGTGATTCCAGGGATAGGTTCCTCTCGTGCTGGGTATATTTCTAAGAGCCGCAATTCATCAACTTCGCTGAGCACCTTTGCAAATTCTACCAGAAAGTCTTTCGTCCTAGAGAACAGGTGTGGTTGGAACATCACCGTAAGTTTTCTGTCGGGGAAGAGCTCTCTGGCCGACCCGATGATGGCTCTTAACTCCTCCGGATGGTGTGCATAGTCGTCTATAACAACACGATTGTCCTCGCGCAACACGAAATCAAACCTGCGCTTTACACCTTTAAAGGTTTCAATGCCGCTTGCAATGTCTTTTGCTCGTGATCCGGCCAAATAGGCCAAGGCCGCGGCTGCTACAGCATTTTCAACATTATGTCTACCCGGTAGCCCCGCCTTAACGCCCTGAATGGTCATGTGGGGGAATTTCAGGTCGAATACAAACCAGCCGTCTTCTACCCGAACGTTTTGCGCGGTGTAGTCCGCATCAACCTCAACTCCATAACTCGGTCCTTCCAACGGCAGCCCATGGCGGTGTATAACCGTTCCACTTTGGCTAGCCTGACGAGCAAAATCGTTGTAGGTGGCTACCATTTGTTCCGGACTTCCATAGATGTCCATGTGGTCTGGGTCCATAGACGTGATAGCGGTATGCTTCGGATGGAGCCACATAAACGAACGGTCGTATTCGTCGGCCTCAACAACTACTTGCTTAGCTCGGCCAATGACCAAATTGCTGCCGAAGTTGTTGGCGATACCACCTAAGAATGCGCTTGCGTTTATGCCTGCATGATGTAGGAGGTGTGCCGCCATACTACTCGTGGTCGTCTTTCCATGCGTTCCTGCAACCGCAATACCTTCGCCGGCGTTCACAATCTCCCCGAGCACCTGGCTACGTTTTCGCATTTCGAATTTATTCTCAGCGAAATATTTGAAGAGGTTGGTGTTCTTTGGAACTGCCGGGGTGTAGACAATCAAGGTCTTCTCTATATCTCTAAAGTCACTTGGCAGATGACTCCAGTTGTCGTCCAAGGTGACCTCAATGCCTTCTTCTCTCAGTTTATTAATGAGGGGAGAATCGGTTTTGTCGTACCCAGCAACAAGCTTCCCCTTTGCATGGAAATACCGTGCAAGGGCGCTTACGCCAATCCCTCCGATACCGAGGAAGAAGATATGGTTGTACGAACCTGTTGTCATCCGATTAATGGCTCAATTAGGTCTACTATGCGTGTTGTGGCATCTGGAATTGCCATTTTTTTCAAATTCTCTGAAAGTTGCTTTCTCCGAGGTTCGTCGTTTAACAACCGCTCTAAGTCTGCCTCTAATCGCTCATCTATTTCACTTTCGCGGATGAGCAATGCCGCCTTTCTTTCCACCAGGGCCAAGGCGTTTTTAGTTTGATGATCTTCTGCCACATTAGGCGATGGGATCAATACCGTGGGTTTCCCCACTATAGCCAGCTCACTGATAGTTCCAGCTCCAGCTCTCGACATAATGATATCGCCTGCCGCGTAGGCCATTTCCATCTTGCTGATGAAGGCGTGCAAGTGAACATTTGGATTGTCTCCTATGCGCTGTTCAAGCTGCTTGTAGTAGAGCTTCCCACATTGCCACAGTATCTGAAGTCCCGCCTTTTCGGCCCAAGGCATAATTTGTTCAACGGCTTCATTAACCCTGCGAGCGCCAAGGCTACCGCCAAGTACTAGGAGGGTTTTCTTTTCTGGATTCAATCCGAAATAAACAAGCGCATCCGCTTTGCTGGCGTGGCTGTCTACAATAACTGGACGTACCGGATTGCCGGTGAGGTAGATGCTATCCTTCGGGAAGAAGCTCTCCATTCCTTCATAGGCCACACATATAGCTTTTGCCTTCGCGCCAAGTCGCTTATTTGTAATGCCAGCGTAGCTGTTCTGTTCCTGAATGACCGTAGGAATCCCCATTCGTTGAGCCACGTAGAGCAATGGACCGCTTGCAAAACCGCCGGTTCCTATCACTACATCTGGACGAAATTCTTTGAGGATTTTTCGGCATTGGGCAACACTTCGAATGAGCTTCACTGGAAACTTCAAATTCGCTGCAATGCTCGATCTGTTCAATCCTACTATGGGAAGACCATGGATTTTGTAACCTTCTTTTGGAACACGGTCCATTTCCATTCGCCCTTCCGCACCCACAAATTCAATGGCCGCGTCTGGATAGCGACTCTTCAATTCGTTGGCAATAGAAAGTGCCGGGAAGATGTGGCCTCCGGTGCCGCCACCACTCACCATAAATCTCTTCTTAGGCATAGGCATCTTGAGGAATACTTTCGTTAAACATTTCCGTGTCGTTCACAATCTCTGGGGAGGCATTTAAGCCTCGCGCCACACTTTGAACCATTCCGAGAGCGATACATGTCATCCACAAGGATGATCCACCCGATGATATGAACGGAAGTGGTTGTCCCGTTGTGGGCAAAAGGTTCACCGCAACGCCCATGTTGATGAAGGCCTGGAAGGCTACGCCTAATCCAACCCCAAAGGCGAGTAATCGGCCAAACTTATCTTGGGCTTTCATGGATATTCGAATCACCCTTAAGGTGAGCCATACGTACGCCATGAGTATGAATAGCCCGCCAATCAATCCAAATTCTTCATTCACAATGGCGTAAATGAAGTCGGATTCGCTTTGAGATAAAAAGTTCTTTTGAGCGCTTTTGCCGGGACCTGTTCCAAATACGTTTCCACGGGCTATGGCCATCTTGGCGTGCTCAACTTGGTAGTTGGCTTCTTCATCTCCTGAAATGAAGCTTTCTATCCTCGTTTTAGCCGTGTCAATCCGGTTGCTCATGTTTGGGAATGCCATCACAAGGAGCACGAATAGGCCGAGTCCCGCGATGCCGAGTCCGAAAATGCGCATCATATACTTCAATGGGAATCCACCCACAAAGAGAACGATCATGCTCAAAGCAAAGACTATGGCGGCTGTACTGAAGTTTGCAGGAAGAATCAATCCGCAAACAACCGCTATGGGTAGCAATCCGCGCATGATGGTCTGGCCAAAGTTTTCTATGGATTCTCTATACTTCGCCATATATCTTGCGAGGTAGGTGAGGAGTACAATTGAGGCTAGTGCTGATGGTTGAAAAGTGACATTAACGATAGGAATCTTTATCCATCGACTAGCATTGGCAACTTCATGTCCGCTCACCAATGTAACGGCCAATAGAATCGCGATCAAAGGCAGAATCAAAAGGCTTAGCGGGGCGAAATATTTGTACTGAACTCTGTGAACCAAATACATCAATCCCAAACCAAGCCCCATGTAAACCGCGTGCTTAATGAGCATGCTCATCACATGTCCGTCACCAAAGCGGAATGCAATGTTGCTGCTTGCACTATACACCGGTAAGAAGGAGAATAGTCCGAGCGCGAAGACAATCACCCACAGGGTTCTGTCGCCATCGAAGTATTTGAGCGTTCTGTTCATTAAAGTGCGCGCACTTCGTCTTTAAATTGTCGACCTCTATCCTCGTAATTCTCGAACAAGTCGAAGCTCGCACAAGCTGGAGAAAGAAGCACTACATCGCCTTTGTCGGCAAAGCGGTAGGCTGCTTGAACCGCGTCTTGCATGCTCTTCACGTCTGTGATGAGCTCTACTTCGCTTTCAAATTCGTCGTGAATTTTCTGAACGTTCTCACCGAGACACACTATGGCCTTTACATGCTCTGAAACAAGCGGTGTAAGCTGACTGTAGTCGTTTCCTTTATCCACACCACCTACAATCCATACCACCTGTTTCTTCATGCTTTCGAGGGCGTAGTAGGTGGAGTTTACGTTGGTAGCTTTTGAATCGTTGATGAATTCAATCCCGTGAATTTCCATTACAGGCTCGAGACGGTGCTCAAGGGCGTCAAAGTCGGAAAGGCTTTCGCGTATAGTCTCCTTGCGGATTTGAAGGAGTCGGCTTGCCATTCCGGCAGCCATGCTGTTGTAGGTGTTGTGTTTGCCTTGTAGGGCTAGTTCGTCAATGTTCATTGATTCCAAGTCTATCGTTAGTACTATTTGTTCTTTTTCAGTGTCGTAGTATGCTCCGTCATCCACCTTATGTTCAAGGCTGAAGGCGTGCGCATGTGGTTTGATTTTGAATCGACCAAGACCTTTGATCGTTTCCATGTCATCACCGCAGTAGATGAAGTGATTGTCTCTTTTTTGAGCTTGAATGATTCTGAACTTCGAGGCCACATAGTTCTCCATCTTGTTGTCATACCGGTCCAAATGATCTGGAGTAATATTGGTGATGATGGATATGTGCGGAGCGAATTTGTAGCAGTCGTCTAGCTGAAAGCTGCTTACCTCAAGCACGTAGTATTCATGAGGATCTTCGGCCACCATCCGGGCAAAGCTCTTCCCGATGTTTCCTCCTAATCCGACATCTAAACCGGCATTTTTGAGGATGTGATGGGTCAGGCTAGTGACTGTGGTTTTTCCATTCGATCCTGTAATGGCAACGATGGTTCCGCTTTGGTGCAGGAAACCAAATTCAATCTCAGAGATGATTTCTTTTTCCCTCTCGCGAAGCTTTTTAATCAGTGGAGCTGTCTCCGGTATCCCGGGACTCTTCACTACGAGTTTCGATTTGAGAATGCGCGCTTCGTCGTGCTGCCCACTTTCAAATTCAATACCTCGCTTTTTAAGCTCTTCGGCATAGTGCTCGGCAATAGCTCCCTTGTCGCTCACAAACACACGATACCCGAGCTTTTTCGCCAGAATAGCTGCGCCAACGCCGCTTTCGCCAGCGCCCAGAATGGTGATATTTCCTTTCTTCGAGCTCAACTTATCTCAGTTTCAAAGTGATGATGGCGAATACCGCGAGCATGATGCTCACGATCCAGAATCGGTTTACAATCTTGGCTTCGTGGTATCCTTTCTTTTGGTAGTGGTGATGGAGTGGTGACATCAAGAAGATGCGCTTACCTGTGCCCGTGCGCTTCTTTGTGTATTTGAAGTAGCTCACCTGCATAATCACGCTGAGGTTCTCAATCAAGAATACCCCGCAGAGGATTGGGATAAGAAGTTCCTTTCTAACTGCTATGGCAAAAACTGCGATGATTGCGCCAATGGCCAAGCTGCCCGTATCTCCCATAAATACCTGGGCAGGGTAGCTGTTGTACCACAAGAATCCGATACATGCTCCGATGAATGCGGCAGCGAAGATTACCATCTCGCCCGAGAACGGGATGTACATGATGTCAAAGTAATCTGCGAATATGACCGAGCCGGAAACGTAAGCCAGTACAGCTAATGCCGTGGCGACAATAGCCGAGGTTCCCGTGGCTAATCCGTCGAGGCCATCCGTTAAGTTCGCGCCGTTCGATACCGCCGTGATTATAAAGATGATAATCGGGATGAAGATGATCCACGTATATCCTTCGAGGTCCTCATCAATCCATGTAATTAAGCGGTTGTAGTCAAATTCGTTGTTCTTGAAGAACGGAATGGTAGTCTTAGTCGACTTCTCAGCATCCATAAATACGGGAATCGACTGCACATTGTCGCCGTATAATTCAGAAGTTGATTGTTGATCGGCACCACGTGCTTCTTCCTTAATCGTAACATCCGGATGGAAGTAGAGCATAGAGCCTATGATGATGCCAAGCCCGACCTGGCCTATCACCTTGAACTTGCCACGTAGTCCTTCCTTATTCTTCTTAAATACCTTGATGTAGTCATCAATGAAACCAATTGTTCCCATCCATAGGGTTGTGATTACGAGCATCTGGATGTAGACGTTCTCTAGGCGGGCAAAGAGCAGAACTGGAATTAGAATGGCTGCCAAGATGATGATTCCCCCCATGGTCGGCGTTCCCTTCTTCAAGTCTTCGCCTTGAAGGCCAAGCTGACGCACCGTTTCGCCGATTTGTTTGATTTGAAGGAAGCGAATGATACGCTTGCCAATGATCATGGAAACAATCAACGAGGTAACTACTGCCATGGCAGCACGGAATGAGATGTATTGGAACAGTCCGGCTCCTGGGAAGTCGAAGTTCTGCTGCAAGTATTCGAAGAGGTATGTCAGCATTATTTCTTGAATTCAGTAAAGGCGTTGTTCAGTTCGGCTAGATCGTCAAATGGGTGTTTTACCCCGTTTACGTCTTGGTATTTCTCATGACCTTTCCCGGCCACAAGAATGATGTCTCCTTCGGATGCGAGTGAACATGCTGTTCTAATCGCTTCACGACGGTCAGTTATAGTGAGTCGTTTTCCGCTGTTTTGAGCTTCCACGCCTTTCTCCATATCACGTAGAATTGCCTCCGGATCTTCCGTCCTCGGATTGTCCGAAGTCAGTATGGCCTTGTCTGCCAATTGGGTGGCTATCTTGGCCATAACCGGACGTTTGGAGGCGTCGCGGTCGCCGCCACACCCTACGAGACAGTAGACCGTTTCATTGCCCGTGCGAATTCCGTTGATGGTTTCTAGCACGTTCTTCAATGCATCGGGAGTGTGGGCGTAATCCACAATGCCAATAAGGCCTTTGGGAGAGCGCACATATTGGAATCTTCCCTCTACTGCGTTGAGTGTGCTTAGGGCGGTTAGTGTTTGTAACTCGTCAAAGCCCAGCTCCATAGCTACGCCAAATACAGCGGCCATGTTGTACGCATTGAAGTCTCCAATCAGCTTGGTCCAGAACTCTTTCTCGTTGATGCGGATAAGCGTACCATTGAGCTGTTGCTCCATGATGCGCGCTTTGTAGTCCGACGGTTTTTTTAGTGCGAAGCTTTTCTTTTCGGCCTTCGTGTGATGGAGCATGGTGTCGCCATGTCGGTCATCAATATTCACAAGGGCAAAGGCATCCTGCGGAAGGATGTCGAACAAAATCTTCTTGGCTAGAATGTAATCGTCAAATGTCTTGTGATAGTCAAGGTGGTCGTGGGTGATGTTCGTGAATACTCCGCCCGAGAATTTCAATGCATGAACTCTCTTCTGGTGCAAGCCGTGTGAGCTAACTTCCATGAAGGCATACTTGCAGCCATGATCCACCATGTCGCGCAAAATGCGATTGATGGTTACAGGGTCGGGGGTCGTATGTGTCGCTGGAATTTCGTGCTTTCCAATCTTGATTCTTACCGTGCTGATGAGTCCGGCCTTCTTGTCAAGCGCCGTGCACAGATCGTACATCAAAGTAGTGGTGGTGGTCTTTCCGTTCGTGCCCGTTACGCCTACCAGCTTAAGGTCCTTGGAAGGTTCGTCGTAGAAGTTGCTTGCAGCTTGTGCTAAAGCCTCGGCGGTATTCTTCACCAATACAAAGGTCACCCCGTCTTTCAGGTTCTCCGGTGTCTCTTCGCAAATAATAGCGCGAGCTCCGAGTTCAATGGCCTTGGCGATGTACTTGTGTCCGTCTACCTGAGTACCTCGCATAGCCACAAATAGGCTGTCCTTCTTAACGGCGCGAGAATCGAATACGATGTTTTGGATAGCCACATTCGTGCTGCCCTCAACATGAACAATCCCAGTTTTGTACAGTATGTCCTTTAGTATTTTCATCCCAATCGTAATCGAATCATTTGTGACTTCGGATGTGCCGTTCCTGCGCGTGGCCATTGCGACTGAACGCGTCCGGCTCCTTCAATTTCCACACGGTATCCCATGTTTTCTAGCGTGCTGATAACGTCCATTCCATTGAGCCCCTTGAGGTTTGGAATAACTCCTTCTTCTACCTGGTTTTGCCAGTTAGTTTCCACGTTGTCAGCTAGCTGAGGTTCTTCAATTACCTCTAGTTCCGTTTCCTGCGGTGTGCTTCGGTACACTTCGTCAGCAATCTCCCTGAATACCGGTGCTGCTACAGTAGAGCCGTAATATCCCTTGAGAGGGTTGGGCTGGTTTACTACCACAATGCAGCTGTACTGCGGATTATCCGCAGGGAAGTAACCCGCGAATGAAGCCTGGTAATCATGTGTGCCAGCAATCCAATAATTCTGTTGACAAGTCCCTGTCTTTCCAGCCATGCTGAAGGTTTCAGAGCGGATGTTAGTAGCCGTTCCTCGCTCAACGACCCCCGCGAGAAGTGTCTGGAGTTGTCGGAGAGTAGACTCGCTACAAATTGATGGATTGAGAATTTCTGTCGGGAATTCCTGAACCGTTCTGCCGTGCTGGCGAATCTCGCTTACAAGCTTTGGTTGAACCATCTCGCCATCGTTGGCAATGGCATTGTAAAATGCCAGTACCTGTAATGGCGTCATTCTCACTTCATACCCAAATGCAATCCACGGTAGGCTGGTGCCAGACCATGATGCATCACTTGGGGTGGGGATGCGTGGTTGAGATTCACCTTGAATTTGGATTCCCGTTTTTTCCTGTAGACCTATCTGATAAAGGCGATCGATGAAAGCCTGTGGATTGTCTCGATACTGCGGGTAAATGGCCTTGACAATTCCTGTGTTCGAAGATTTTCTGAAAGCTTCGGCAAGAGAGATTTCACCATAGCCGCCGCGACCCCATTTCACATTGGAGTCCTTCACCTTTCGATTGTAAATCTGGTAGATTCCATTCTCTGTGTCAATGATATCCGCAGTGTCGACAACCCCGTCTTCGAGTGCAACCATCAAGGAGGCAAGTTTGAAGGTGGAGCCAGGTTCCGTACTTTCCCAAACCGCGTAGTTCCGCGCTTCATAGTAGTTCCCGTCTTCGGTTCTTCCGAGATTGACAATCGCCTTGATTTCACCAGTGCTGACTTCCATCACAACAGCGCAGCCATGGTCCGCTTCGTAATTCACGAGTGCCGTGAGCAAGCTGCGGTGAGCCACATCCTGAATTCGGGTGTCTATTGTGGTTACCACATCCTGACCATTTCTCGGTGCGATGGCATTTGCGTCGTCAAGCGGCTTCCAGTTTCCATTGGCGATTTTCTGCATAAGACGATGACCATCTCGTCCCGATAGATAGCTTGAAAAGGACCCTTCAACTCCCGCTTGATCTGTTTCGCGCTCGTAGCCAATGGTTCTCTCCGCAATGCGGCCAAGTGGCATCATGCGGTAGTGTTGTTGCTCGGAAATCAGTCCGCCTCTATACTTCCCGAGTTTGAAGAGTGGGAAGCTGCGCACCTGCTGAAGCTGACTAAACGTGAGGTCTTCGCCGAGCCTTACATATCGATCTCCGTTGTCTCGTTTCGACTTCAAGTAAGAAGCCCATTGAGATGCGTTTTTTGATGGAAAAATGCGGCCTAGCTCTTGACTAAGTGCATTGATGTTTTCGTAGAAGTCGTCGTCCGATGGAGCCCCTGGGTCCATGAAGATGTCATACACCGGCATGCTCGTCGCCAGGAGTTTACCGTCTGCAGAGTAGATGTTTCCACGCTTGGCTTCCAGCACCATGTCGCGTGTAGCAAGTCGGTCTGCTCTTTCTCGAAGAGCTGGACCTTCTGCAAAAAGCACGAGGGAGAGTTTGACAACTATCGAGATCGCAAACACTCCCATGAGCACGCCAATTACAAGCGTTCTTTTGGTGATGATATTTGATTTCTGTTCAGTCATCCGATGCTCTGAGCTTTACCGGTGGGTGTTCAGGTGTTTCTAGTCCGAGAGGAGCTACCCGCTCTTCTACTTTTGATTCAAGTCCCAACTGCATGAGTCGAGACTTGGTGTCGTGGTGTTCCGACTCTAGCTCGTCTACTTGAGTCTGTAGTTTTTGAATTCGGTGAACTTTGCGATCTGCGCTATGGGCACTGTAGATAGCTACTAGGGAGAGGAGTAGGATATAGACCATTAGCGGGAAATGCCGTGTTACTCGCTCATTGGCGAGAAAACTTCCGCGGAGAAATGCGCCTATGTTATCTCCTATTTTGCTCATTCTACTTTTAGGTCGGTTCGTTCTGCAATTCTCAATCGAGCGCTTCTAGCGCGCGAGTTTGATTCTATTTCTTCTTCGTTGGCTACGATTGCTTTTCTAACCACGGGGTTAAAAGGCACGAATCGATTGCCGTACATATCTCTTTCTGCTTCGCCTTTGAATACACCTTCGCGGATGAATTGCTTCACCATTCGATCTTCCAGCGAGTGGTAGCTCATAACCACCAATCGGCCGCCTTCCTTTAGCACCTTTGGGGTGGCTTGGAGCATTTGCTCTAGCACTTCTAACTCTTTGTTCACCTCAATTCGAAGAGCTTGAAAGACCTGAGCTTGAAACTTGTGTCCTTTGAACTTGGGTGTCCATTTTTGAATCACCGAAAGCAGGTCATTCACGCGTACGATTGGCTCTTCTTCTCTTCGCTGTACGATTGCTCGCGCAATGGGACGTGAAGCTTTCACTTCGCCATATCGGTACAGGATGTTGGCAATGTCTGCTTCGTCGTACTCAGCGAGAACCTCTGCAGCAGTTTGCCCGGCCGTTGGATTCATTCGCATGTCGAGATCCGCGTCGCCACGAATGGAAAATCCACGCTCGATTTCATCGAATTGATGTGAGCTGACGCCTAGGTCGGCCAAGATTCCATCTACGGGAATGGCCTTGTAAAAGCGAAGGAACTTTTCGAGCAGTGCGAAATTCTGAGCGATTAGTGTGAACCTAGGGTCGTTCGGAACATTCGCCTGTGCGTCTGGGTCTTGATCGAAAGCGAAAAGCCTTCCATTGGGGCCTAGTTTCTCGAGAATAGCACGGCTGTGGCCGCCGCCACCAAAGGTGAGGTCGACATACGTACCGTCAGGATTGATGTTCAATCCATCGATGCATTCTTTGAGTAATACGGGATTATGATAGCTCATGGTCGGCACTATTAGCACCGCCCATCACATCCTCGGCCAAGGACGCGAAATCAACTTCAGGATCGTCCAGCACGGCTTCGTAAGCCGTTTTGTCCCAGATCTCAATCATATCTACCGAGGCGGAAAGGACGAGGTGTCCTGACAATCCGGCGAAATTCAAGAGGTCTTTTGGAACGAGGATTCTTCCTGAGCCATCAATCTCGATAACCTTGACTCCAGCAGTGAACATGCGGATGAAGTCATTATTCTTCTTGACGAATCGATTGAGTTTATTCACTCGACCCATCACAGTTTCCCATTCAGTCATTGGGTACAGCTCAAGGCATTTTTGAAAAACGCTACGCTTGAGCACGAATCCGCGATCCAAAACCGGCAAAAGCTGCTTTTTCAGCCCTGCTGGCAGGAGTAAACGCCCTTTGGCGTCCATCTTACATTCATGTACTCCTATGAGGTTCAATTAGTTGGATTTTGGATTCGCTTTGACTCAAAAGTAGAAATACATTCCCACTTTTTCCCACCAAATAGTCTACTGTTGATAACTTTCTGTTTATCGAGATATTGTTACCACTCCAAAAGTCCTACAAATACTGGAAATATGCAAGTGGGGAAATGTGGGAAGCAGTTGATAACTTGATAGACGGGGGTAGGGTGTTCATCGCGCACGTATGAACCCAAGGGGTATCATCTGTGGTTCACTTACATACCCTACCTTTGCGGCATGTCAAAAGAACTCTTTCCAATACACAGCGCAGACTTCGTAATAAGTAGTCCTCGCGCGGATAAATGTCCCGAGCCAGATATGCCCGAATTCGCGTTCATCGGAAGATCGAACGTGGGTAAGAGTAGCTTGATTAATATGCTCGTGAACCGGAAGGATTTGGCTAAGACTTCCGGAAGGCCTGGGAAGACCCAGCTCATCAATCACTTCCTTGTGAATGAGCAGTGGTACCTCGTCGATTTGCCTGGGTATGGCTACGCCAAGGTGAGTAAGGAAGACCGCAAGAAGTTTATGGGGATGATCAATCACTACGTGAAGGAGCGCCCGAATCTCATCAACCTTTTTGTGCTGATCGATTCGCGCCATACCCCACAGAAAAACGACCTCGAGTTCATGGCCATGCTAGGTCGCGAAGGGATACCATTCAGCATTGTATTTACCAAAATCGACAAGCTGAGCAGTAACCAAGTTCGCAAGAACATAGCTGCATATGGAAAGGAAATGCTGAAACAATGGGAGGAGTTGCCACCTCAATTCAAGACGTCGGCAAGCTCCAAAATTGGACGCATGGAAATTATGGCGTACATCGACAACCTCGTGGATGCCACCAAGGAGCATTTCAACAAAGGGCCGAAGCCCCTGTAAGTTACTTTTTGATCAAGTCGAGCTTGTCGGCAAAGTGCGCTGCGAAGTCACGCATATCGGCCGCCATATTTTTCTCGTCTGTTGCACGCTCAAAGCTATCTGCTAAACTCAAGATGGTTTGATGGTAGAATTGCTTCATTTCGTCCATCAACATATCCTTGGTCCACAAGTCGATGCGCAACGTATTCTTCGTTTTCTCGTCCCAAACACCAAGCATAATGGCTTTCGCTGCTTCGTTGGAAATACCACCATCTGTTGCATTCCAGTTGATCTTCTCTGGAACTCGATTTACGTCGAGTTCTACATCGATGGTAATCTGTGATTTATGACTATTGCTCATGTCTTAAGGCTTGTAGTTTGAATCTCTAAATAGTTTGCGGAAATCCGATGTGCTGAGTAATTCCTGTAGCGTCACATCATCGTGTTTGCGCATGTATGAATCAACAATATTCCAACCTATCCATTCGGCAATCCTGCCAGGGGTTTGATTGTCGATGTCTGTATAAAATTTTGAAAATGGCGCCTCCATCACAAAACGTCTCTTGAGGTCGATGTCACTTTCAAAGAGCATCATTCCCTCTACAAAGTAGCGCCATATGTTGAGCTCGTATTCGCGACAAAAGGCCAACTGCTCAGGTGTGTAGCCGAAAATGACTTCGTGCGGAGTGTTGCGCAATACGGCTGTCTGAAAGTACCGCACAATGCCCATCTGAACCATGTCTTCAATTAATCCCTCTTCTGAAGGTTGTGCCATGTGCGACTTCGCAATTTCTTCGAAGACATCTGCCGCAATGTGGCTTGGGTTAAGCCTGCGGGATATGTAGCTCGGGATATTCACATACGCTGGGTGATCGCTGCCGAGGTAGGTGTCTTTGGCGATAAATACCGAGTTCAGACTGTCGACGTATAGAACCGGGAAGTCGAACTGCAAGTTGCTAAGGTAGGTGTACACATCGTGCGACTCAGCCTCAGGGAAGTGGTAATAGTAGTGTTTAAACCCGTTTTCAATCTCGGATTTTACACTCGCTTCTACACCTGCAGTGAATGCGATTTTTGAATCTTGCCAAAGTTGGTTGAGCTGGCGGTCGAAACGCTGGTCAACCCAAATCATACTATCAGAGCCACGAAAGAAGTGTGGATATTCTTCCACCATCTGAGGCAAACGGGCAAAGAACGTAGCAGAGTCATTCTCGTAGTACATCTCCGCAAAAGCGTGGAATGTAGTTTCCTGCGGCACTTTGGAAACATCAACATCCCAGCGGTCTTCGCTGCATCCGCCTATGAGTAAAGCGGCTGAAAAAAGAAGGATGAACCGTATTGAATTTCGCATTGTTCTCTTTTGGTAGTCGTATTTTCGCTGCAAATGTAGCCACAAAGGTCGAGTCATGAATACAGAAGGAGTTATCAATCACATTGTAAATTGGATGAAGTCATACGCCGCGCAATCTGGCACAAAAGGATTCGTGGTTGGTGTGAGCGGTGGTATTGATTCAGCCGTAACCTCTTCACTTTGTGCCCTTACTGGATTACCCACTCTTTGCGTTGAAATGCCTATTCATCAGGCTGAATCGCAAGTAACAAGAGCCCAAGAGCATATCGCCCAACTACGAAGACGCTTCCCTAATGTGGAGGAACAACGCCTCGACCTAACGGGTATATTCGACGCTTTCGTATCAGCGCTTCCTGAGCCAGATAGCGATATGCACGACCATAGCCTGGTGAATACCCGAGCTCGTTTCAGAATGACCACACTCTATTACTTTGCTGGCCTGCGCAGTGCCCTAGTTGCCGGTACGGGGAATAAGGTGGAAGACTTTGGGGTAGGTTTCTACACAAAGTACGGCGATGGCGGAGTAGATTTATCGCCTATTGCAGATTTGGTAAAAACAGAGGTGTTTGCTTTGGCCAAAGATCTCGGAGTGCCAGAAGCGATTCAGGTTGCACCTCCTACAGATGGCCTATGGGGAGATGATAGAACGGATGAAGATCAGATTGGTGCGTCATATCCCGAGTTAGAATGGGCTATGGCGGAAGCCGACAAAGGTGCCAAAATTGATGATTTTGAGGGCAGAAAGCGAGAGGTGTATGAAATCTATACCCGCCTCAACAGATCCAACAAACACAAGATGGAGCCCATTCCAGTTTGTGAAATCCCAGATGAGCTTCGTTAAGCAACTACCGCCGGTTCTTCCTGTAAAGGGAACGAGAGCTCTACGGTTGTCCCTTTTTCTGGTCGGGATCTGAAGGCAATACTACCGCCATGGAGCGACACTAGGTCTTGAATAATCAATAAACCTATACCATTGCCCTTTTCGTTGTTCGTTCCCGGACGTGTATAGTGGTCGTTAATGTCGAAGATTCGTTCAATTTCCCCTTTGCTCATTCCCACGCCTTCATCTTCTACAAGCACGCTACAGGTATCACCATTGCGCTTCGCCTTGATTCGAATCGTTCCTCCGTCTTTCGAGAATTTGATGGCGTTGCTGAAGACATTTTGTAGCATCAGTCGCAGAAGGTGGCGGTCGGCAATTAGTTCAAAGCCTTCATCAACGAGATTCTTCACTTTTAACTCCTTGGTTGCAAAGAGCGGGGACTGAATCTTGATTTCTTCGTCGATTAACGACGTTACTGTAAACCTTTCCGGATTGAACTGGATTTCGGCATTTTGTTGCTTCGACCATTTCAGGACATTATCGACCAAATCGTAAAGCGATTGGGAGGTGTCGAGGATGGCCATTGAGGAATGTCGCAGCTCTTCGTCGCTAAGGTTATCCCAGTTTTTATCTAGGAAGTTGGATACATAGTGTAGGTACTTAAGCGGCCCTTTTACATTGTGGGAGATGATTGACATAATCTTCGCCCTGGTGTAATTTGTGGTGCGCAGTAAGTTCTCGGCGGCCTTTAAATCGTCGATATGGGACGCGAGGTCCTCCTTCTCTTTTAGGAGAATTTCGACACGATCTTCTAGGCTGCCAATGACGGTTGCAGACTTCTTTAATCGCTGTACTAGCCATACTACGGCTATCAATAGGAACGCAGAAGTCGCAATTAAAATTAGGTCAATAATTGACATTCTGGTGGTCTAGTTCAATAAGGTGTTCTCTTGCTCTCTTCTCAAAAGTCGCAAAAATTTTCCGATGTATAACATCCCACACATAATCCTTACATTAGCTTCAAAGCATTAAAAAAATGATCCACGTAGGAATCGCTGATGACCATGCAGTAATCCGGAGAGGAATACAGCTTTTCATTTCGCAAGAGTCGGAAATGACTCTAGTCATGGAGGCTACAGATGGAGAGGATCTTCACGCCAAATTAGCCGAAAAAGATGTAGATGTCTTGCTTCTAGACATCGATATGCCACGCATGAATGGCATCACTGCTATACGCGACATTCGCGACAATTATCCGGAGCTTAGGGTAGTTATTTTAAGCATGCACCCAGAAGAAATTTACGGTGTAACTGCCAGAAAACTAGGGGCTAGCGGATACGTGTCTAAAGATGTTGATCCCGCCGAAGTTATCAAGGCCATCAAGCTTGTAATGCGCGGTGATGAGTACTTCAATGAGAACCTCTACCGCAAGAATCGCCGTGGCGAAGTAAGCGCCATGAAGTTGTCTAAACGCGAGAGCGAAGTATTGAAACTTTTGAGCAACGGACTCACCAATAAAGAGATCTCAAATCAACTTGATATCTCCGAAAAAACGGTGAGCACATACAAGATTAGATTGATGAATAAGCTAGGTGCCAAGAGTGTGGTTGACCTAGTGAATTTTGGCCATCGCTTCATGGAAATGGAGGACTAAGCCAATTTTTTTTGTCTCTTTTTTCTGACCGATTCAGGATCAATTTGTCAGACTAATCTGATGAAAATGAGACTTCAAAGCACAAAAAAGCACGAGATATCCTCGTGCTTTTTTTGTGAAGTTATGTTGAGTTACGCTTTAGTTACCTCCGCCCGAATTTCCACCCTGGTTTGCGTTGTTTCCCCCGTTGCCATTTCCATTGTTTGGAAGGGTGACACTCTTGGCTTTAGAAGTAAAGATGGTCGCTCGGTCTTTGGCAGTCACCTCTCCATCCATATCCACATCAGCAGGGTCATATCCAGAGCTATTGCGCGCATTCCATGCGTTGTTGTAGCTGTTGTTGTCTACCTCAAAGCTAGTGCCGTCTGCTGTAGATTGACCTGACGAGGACATGATCGTACCATCGTCGCTCAATTCGGCGCTATTTCCATCAAACCATGACGACGGGTCACCCGCAAAATCGATTTTGTAGCGCAAGTTTCCGTCCAATGTCAACGTATCACTACTCACAATTGGCAGGTGATTTCGAGTGTATAGAATGGCAATGAATGAACCCGGATTATCGAACTGAATTTCTGGGAAACTCGTTCCATCCAAGGCTACAATTTGTCCGTTTTCTTTTAGGAACAAGGCACCGCGATAGGCGATTGTATTTTCATCTGCACTGTTGGTTGACGTAGCTCTTCTCAATTCCAACAGGCACCAATCGGCGATATCGTTAGCCGGGATACTCACCACACTTTCAGTTCCCACATGATTCCATGGGGCACTGCCAAAAGGATGGGAAGTAGGTAGTAGTCCTTTTTCTGCAAGCTGACTCACCATTCGGTTAGAGTCTGGATCGTAAACCCCGCCGAGGATAACTTTCATGTCCAGCTCAAACGGCGTGCGCAACGAATCAATTGAAATCGTGTATGAATCAAATTCGGCGTTGTCCAACGTGCCTAGGTATCCAACCGCTTGGACGTAGTAGTTTCTATTTGGACGCAGATTGCCAAGGGCTAGTGAGTCATTTTGACCTGTGTGTATGAGGCGACTTCCGTCGGACAAGGTGTCTCCTACATTTACTTGAGAACTGATGTCGGACGGGTTAAGAACTGGTTTGGTACCACTCCTCAATAGCACTACCGCACCGTCGGTTGATTCAACATTCACCTTAATGGCTGATTGCGTAGGAGTGATAGGTGTTTTTGCCTTTCCCACCGCTACTTTCGACATAGCTGCCTTCGCGTAGAGGTATCTTTTCGTGTGATTCGAACTGATACTCAAGTTGTTCACCGTCCCAATGAGGTTGTTGAACACGAAGCGATATTCGTCGAGGTTGTGGTTCAAGCTGTCTTGAAGCGTGAGGAAAATGAGTCGGCTATTCGGATTAGAAGCTACCGATACTACGCTATTGTTGTTATTTACCGAATAGTTGGAGACGTTCAAGACGGATGCCTGAGTGATTGGCTCGCTCATCTCAAATCGTACAACGAATGGAGATACAGAGGATACGCGGCGAACGAAAGGTGCTTCAGATGATATTTCATAAGCTCGGTCAGTGAGCACGCCCTGAATCTCTACGGTGCGCTGCATGGTCAAATCGAAACTCGAACCCGCACCCATCGTGCAAGAATTGAGGATTTGAACGTTGCTTACACTTGACTGTAAAGTGGTGTTGCCGTCCACAACCACATTGTAGAAGCTGACGTCTCCAGTAATGCTCTGCGAGGTTCCGCCGATGAAGTTTACGACTGAACTGTCTGCTGCAAAATCGGATTTTGTCCACAAACTCATGTCGCCATGAAGGTTGATAGAAGTCTTTCCAGCTGTAAACTGGGGATCGCCTTCTCGGATATTAAGCAGACCGTGAACATTGAGTGTTCCAGTGGTGCCCGTGAAGGTTCCGCTCTGTTCAAATTTGGCCTCCGAAGAAAGTGTAACAGTCCCTCCATTCAGGTTTATACCCCCACTTTGCTTTGCATTGTAATCTCCTCCTATGGCAAGTGATCCAGTACCTACATTGATGAATCCAGACTGCTTTGTCTCGGTCTTTCCAGAGATAGAAACGGTTCCTGCGCCAACATTCAAAACACCATTGTGGCTGAGTTTACATTCATCGTAAACGTTGAGTGAACCGGTGCCTAGAATACTTAGTGACGCTGTGTGTTTGAGTTCTAGCTTTTCTGATACCTCTAGGCTTCCGTCTTGTATGGTAATGGTTGCAGAGCTTTCAGCTTTCAGTTCATCGCTAATGTCAAAGTTTGAATTTTCAACGTGAAGTGTTGCGTTACTACTGAAGTCAAACTTGTCCAGAGCTCTAATTTGACCGGTTCCAGCATAGAGGACACCACCAGATTTAATCTTTAGGTCATCCTCAAAATCCACATCGGCTCCGTCAATATCCATAGTGCCCTCTATCTCACATTTATCCTTAAACGTGATGGAGCCACTTCCAGCAATAAAGCTCTTATTGCTTGAAACTTTTACATCTTCTTCAAAAGTGACAGTAGCATTTCCGGCATCGAATGTACCGTTGATGTCCATCTTCAGATGTGAAATGAACGTGCCCGACACTAGGTTGATGCGTGCATTCGTATAGGCAAATTCGAATGTGGCTTTGTTCTTTGTTTTGGTGAAGGATATGCTTCCGGAAAGCATTTTCAACTCGGCGTTGTTTACCAGGTTGACGTCTTCCTTCACGGTTAGAGAACCCCCGTCTACAGTGAGAATTGTGTTGTTATTCCAATCGCCAATAGTAAGGTTCTTTATCTCCACAGTGCCCGTGATTACTGGACTGTGAGGCGTGTTTCCAGGGATTGTAACAGTCGAATTAGAGCTAGGAACATTACCGCTCCAGTTGGATGAGTTCGACCAGTCTGAGGAGGACGTGCCGGTCCAAGTCTGCGCGTGGCCAAGTAGGCCAACACAGACACTCATTAAGAGGATGATGTGTTTTGCTATCGGTTTCAATTCTGTTGAATTGTAGGTCTTGTCCTACAAAAATACAGAAAATCAACTGCTTAGATGGGCAATTCGTCCTATTTCGATGGTTACACAGCAGGTTCTACGAACGGTAGCATTTCCTCGATGAATGGCAGAGTTATTCCGATTTATGGATTTTTCTTGCCGGGAATATTGGCGGTATTACCTTGCGAGTTGTATAGTTTCGCACGGTCGGCAGCAGTAACTTCACCATCGAGGTTAACGTCATATTCTGAGTATCCACTGCCATTTCTATTGTTCCATGCCTCCTGGTAATCGTCAGATTCTGGAACAAAACCTTGGTCTACAGCACGGCTGCTAGACATGAATTTTCCATCTCCACTCACTTGCGCCGCATTCGAATCAAACCAAGCGCTGAAGTTCGATGAGAAATCAAGCTCATACACCAAACTTCCATTGAGTTGAAGTGTGTCGGAGCTCATTGCAGGAAGGTGGTTGCGGTGATAAACAATGGCTACCAGCGGGTGGGCCGTGTTTAGTTTGAATTCAGGAAGTGAAGTTCCATCTACAGATACAATTCGTCCACTTTCGAGAATGAAACATGCCTTTCTAGCTACAATTGTGGTATCAAAGGCCTGGCTCGCTACGGTAGCTGATCTAAGCTCTACTAATATCCAATCAACGATAGTGTCGCCCGGTAAGCTAGTTACACTTTCTGAACCGCCATAGTTGAAAGGCGCCACATTGAAGGGTTGAGACAATGGCAGTAGATTTTGCTCAGCTAAATCGCTGTGCATTTTGCCTGTAGTTTCATCATAGGCTCCTGCCAAAACGTTTTTCAAGTCGAGCTGAAAGGCAGTACACTCCGTAAGTGTGCGCACATCCGTCACATTGTAAACTGCAGAAAGCAAACCAGATCCGTTGAAGGCATATGCTTTAAAGAAGTAGTTCTTATTCGGCTTTAGACCTTGGATGGTTACAGATGTTCCCGAGCCTGAGTAGACAGCGAACGAACCATCCGTCAAGCTTGTGCTCTGTCCATATGTGGAAGACACCTCCAGAAGTGAAAGGTTCGTTGGCACGAAACTCGGCATAGAGTTTTCCTTGGCTATAATCAGCACACCACCCGCTCCATTTAGGTTCCAATCAAGGTCTAATGAGGTCGTTTGCGTATTAACTACTCGGAAATTGATAACTCCATCACCTGGATTTGGAGTTGCAGGCTCGTACGTGTATCGGCGTGTGTGATTCACGCTCACGAGTTGTCCGTTGATAACTCCCGCTAAATTGTTAAATACAAAGGAATATTCTGTTCCTACAGTCATATTCCCAGAAAGGGTAACATGAATGATAGAAGCATCCGATTGTTGCGCTACCGCCGTTACTGTCAATCCTTGGTTCACGCTGTAATTGCCAACAACACCTGCAGTGGCCGTCGTGATATCCTCACTAAAATCTACTTCAATTTGATTCGGCGCAAGAGCTGTGATTGTACGCACATATGGACCGGTAGATACGGCTTGCTCATTCGGGTCAGTCAAGTTTCCTTGCACTTCCAAAGTGTTACCACTACCAACATTTAATGTCGCGGACGTATCAATTTTAGCATCGTTCAGTACGGTAACATCACCATTTGTGGTAAGTGTTCCCTCCGTTTCGAAGTTTACATTATAGAATGTTACATCCCCATTAATCGTCTGGGAACTTTGACCTGAGAAGTTAACTGTCGATGAATCGGGGTTAAATGTCCCATTGTTCGTGAAAGTTCCCCCTTCGAGGTTGATTGTGGAGCCACCAGCGTTGAAGACAGAACCGTTGCTTCCAAGAGTGAGGTTACCAGAAATATTAATGGTCGCGCTGTCTGCGTTAACAGTGCCGCTCTGATCGAAATTGGCATCTCCCGTAATATTGATTTCACCAGAACCAACATTCAAAGTACCAGACTGGCTGAATGTAGCGTTTCCGGAAATGCTCACAGTACCGTCGTCGATGTCCAATGTGCCACCTTGTTGGAAGTCTACATCACCAGAAATACTCAGATTACCACCACCAATATCTAGATTACCGTTCTGCTTGAATTCACCATTACCAGTGATAAGCACGTCACCTGATCCGTCTACTCTCAAGGTTGCACTCTGAAAGAGGTCAACATCACCTTGAAATTCGATCGAACCGTCATTTACAGTAATTAAAGCTGAATTCTTTGCTGAGATACTATTTGCAATTACAGTAGTCGCATCTTCACCGTTGTATGTACCATTGCTACCTACATCGAACGTACCGTAGATGTTGATATCACCAGAGCCAGCGTTCAACACACCGCCGCTTCCAATATCCAGTGTTCCATAAACGTTTAAGTCACTCGAACCTAAGTCAACAGTACCGTTTACAATGAAGTTCTGATTCATTGTCCAAGTACCACCATTCCCAGACGTAGCCACTTTGCCGGAAGCGATTGTAAGGTCTCTGTTCATCACAATGTCGGCCGTTCCAGTCGTCATTGTGCCGTTCACCTGAATCGCAAGATCGGATGTAAAGGTCCCTCCGAGCAGTGTCAATTTCGCATCTGTGTAAGCGAATGAGAACGACGCGTTGTTCTTGGTGCGGTCCAATAGAATCGAACCAGAAAGCATCTTGAGCTCACCGTAATTCACGATGTTCACATCTTCTTTCACAGTAAGCGAACCACCATCAACCGTTAGCGTAACTGGATTGTTCCAATCACCAATTTGGATATCCTTAACCGTTACCGAAGAAGTAATTACGGGTTGATTCGGACGATTTCCAGGGATGGTAGGAGTAGAGTTCGAACCTGGTACGCCACCACTCCAGTTTCCAGAGTTGGTCCAGTCGCTATTCACGTTACCGGTCCATGTTTGACCAAATGACGTTACCGTTCCGAGCATCATCATGCCCAGAACTAAAAAGTTCAAAATAGTATGTCTACTTCTCTTTGCGCTCATAAATGGAGGTGGTCACAAGTGTATACGCGACGTTTTCACCTTATGTACGCGAATGTAGAAGTCTTGGTTTTTTAAATTTTGAACTTTTCGATGTTATGCTGTCAATACTCGATGAATGGTAATGCCTCTTCGAGAACCTCGCCAAAAGCAGCGTGAGGTAGAGCGGTTCCAAGCATCAACGAGAGGGTGGGAGCGAGATCAACAACATGTACTTTGCGGTATACATTCCCAGCTGGAATCGACGGCCCCATCAGTAGCATTGGTACGTGAGTATCATACGTGTAACCCGATCCATGGGATGCACCCACACTGCTGTAAATGTAATTTCCGTCCCTCCATTCAATGAAGAGGCCGGCCGATCTTTCGTCCACAAGGTTCCTTCTCAATTTGGCTTGATACGAATCCGTAGAATTGATTTCTTCTAGGGTCCAAATTTTCTTAAATGCATCTACCTGAGAAAGCCCTAGCGCCAATTTCTCGCGAATTGCCGACTGTTCAATTCCTAACGAAACTACCTGACTTTCATCTAAATAGAGTGAGTTGTTATAGAATTTCTCAATGACATTTACGCCGAAGATATCCTCCGAGATTTCGACCATTTCCACCATTAAATCTGCACTAGAATGGTTGGTGGCATTCATCCTGAGCTCCTCACCAAAATGATTCGGGTTTTCCGCAACGCCATGGTCAGCCGAAAGAAAAACAACCCAGTTCCCTTCGCCATATTTGGCATCCATGGCATCAAAAAGTCGCTTTAATTCCAAGTCCAACCTCAGGTATGTGTCCATCACCTCTCTCGAACGCGGACCATACGCATGGCCGATGTAATCTGGAGATGAATAGCTAACAGAGATGAAGTCGACGTATTGATCATCTGCAATCTCGGCAGGAATGTTATCAATCATCGCTGTGGCAAAGTCGGTGAGGTATTGGTTCCCATAGGGGGAGGCTAGCATCGCCTTTGGACCTCTGGTTTTCACCCATTCAGACACATCGTGCGGAAAGGCTGAGCTGGAATTGCCAAAGGTCGATTCGTACGGGTTGTCATCGGGTAAGCAAGCCGAATATGCCTCTTCTTCAATCATGTAGTCCCAAATTCCGGTGTAATCGGCCAGACTGGCGTTCTTCGCATGAAAGCTTTGAACCCACTCTGGGGTTTCATCCGTATAGTATGTGCTCGTTACAAATTGGCCGGAGCTACCAAACCAATAGGCCTCATCCGCGGCGTGACCTCCAGGAAGGATGGCGCCTCTGTCTTTTATTGAAACCGCGCCGATGTACGATTGTCCGCCCGTCGATAAATGAAGCTCGTCCGTAACCGTCGTCGTACGTAGGTTTCGCGGTGACTTCATTCCATCACCTTCAGAAGTGGAAATACCTATGGTCGATTCAAGGGTATCCTCCACACAGTAGTGCTCCGTTTTGGTGATGGGGTCGTACCAATCGTTTCCAATTATACCGTGGTCTCTAGGCTGTGCTCCGGTAAAAATGGTGGCGTGACCAGGAGCTGTGTACGTTGGAATGTGGGAATAATGACAATTGCGGTAAATAAGTCCGCTAGATAAGAACTGCTGAAAACCACCTGTGAAGTGCGGTGCGAACCGCTCGAGATACTCTGCTCTCATTTGGTCGACAGTAATGCCGACAACAGCTTTGATCTCGTTTTGAGCAAGTGCAATTGTGCTAAAGAAACTAATTAAGACAAGGACTCCAGCTTTTCGTGTGTTTCTTCCCATGATTCCATTTTGGCGTGAAGATCGGACTTGGTCTTTTCGTAAGTGTTAAAGAAGCCATCTTCTTCACTGAGTTTCTTGTAGGTCTCCGGATCTTGAAGCTGTTCGTCCCATTCTGCCACCTGAGCTTCTAACTCTTCGATTTCCTTTTCGATGTTGGCAAGCTGACGTTCGTATTTTTTCCGCTCCTTTTCCGCTTCTCTAGCCGCTCTTTGGTCTTCTCGTGGATCTTTCTTCTTTTCCTTCTTCGCCTTCTCTTCCGAGCGTTTTTCAAGCAAGCGCATGTCTTCTACTTTTCGCTGTTCCAAGAAGAACTCAATGCCGCCAAGGTATTGCTTGATTTTCCCTTCGCGGAATTCGTAGGTTTTGTTTACCAATCCACTTAAGAAATCACGGTCGTGTGACACGAGAATTAGCGTGCCATCGTATTGTGCAAGCGCCGCTTTCAACACGTCCTTCGCACGCATGTCAAGGTGGTTCGTCGGTTCATCAAGCACGAGTACATTGGCTGGTTCAAGCATCATTTTACAAAGCGCCAACCTTCCTCGTTCACCACCTGAAAGCACTTTTACTTTCTTGTCCACATCCTCTCCAGAGAACATGAAGCTGCCCAGAATATTCCGTGCTCGCTTTCTTGTTTCATCATCAGCCGCATCTTCGATGGTTCTCAGAACGGTCTTATCACCATCCAGTGCATCGGCCTGATTTTGGGCATAGTATCCAACCTTTACCTGGTGTCCTTGGGTTACCTTACCACTGTATTCTACTTGCTCCAGAAGTACTTTTACCAGTGTGGTTTTACCCTGGCCGTTTTGTCCAACAAAGGCAAGCTTGTCACCACGCTCGATTTCAATGTCCACATTGGTAAGCACTTGCTTCTCACCATAGGATTTATGGATGCCCTCGCCCTTCAATGCGACCTTTCCTGAATGAGGTGCAGGAGGGAAGCGGAAGTGCATTTCGCGATCGTCGACTTCGTCAACTTCAATGACGTCCATCTTGTCCAATCGCTTGATCAAACTCTGTGCAAAGCTGGCTTTACTGGCTTTCGCACGGAATTTATCAATCAGTTCCTGGGTTTGCTTTATCTCTTTCTCCTGATTCTTCTTGGCGGCAATTTGCTTTTCGCGGATGTCTTTTCTCAACTCCACGAATTTGTGGTAGGGCACCGGGAAGTCATAGCTACGTCCGAGCGATATCTCAATGGTCCGGTTCGTTGCATTGTTGAGGAAGGCCCTATCGTGTGACACAATAATGGCGGCTTGCTGATTCTCTTTCAGGAATTCCTCCAACCACATGATAGATTCGATATCCAAGTGGTTCGTCGGCTCATCCAGGAGGAGAAGGTCATTGCTTTGCAGTAGAATCTTTGCAAGTTCTACGCGCATCTGCCATCCTCCAGAGAAGGTTTCGATGTTTCGTTTGAAATCTTCTTGGGTAAATCCCAAACCTAGAAGTACGCGCTCCATATCGGCTTGATACGTGTACCCGCCGAGTAGCTGATAGCGCTCTTGAAATTCGGTCAAGTCGTGGACGAGATCCATGTACGACTGGCTCTCGTAATCTTGGCGCTCGGCCAACGCGGTGTTGAGCTCTTCGAGTTTGCGTTCTAAAGATTGTATCTCCTCAAAACTGGTCGCCGTTTCCTCCCAAATGGTAATACCTTTTTTATGTTGAATATCCTGGGTTAGGAATCCAATCTTGTATCCGTTCGGTCGGGCAATCTCACCTCCGTCTTGACTAATCTTACCAGCGATGATTTTTAATAGGGTAGACTTGCCAGCCCCATTGCGACCAATAAGGCCGATTCTATCGCCAGGATTGATGAGGAAAGAAATGTCCTGAAACAAAGTCTCACCCCCAAAGTGTAATTCTATCTTGTTTATGCTCAACATCGGTGACAAAAGTAACACAGCGATTGTGCTCATGCATTACCTTTGCTTGAAAATCCAGACCCATGCTCGGAAAAGGGACGAAAGTCTACGGTATTCTGAAGAATAAATGCCCTCGTTGTCATGAGGGAGACGTGTTTCCAAACAAGAATCCTTATCAATTAAGCAAGCTCACTAAGGTGAATGACCACTGTGATGTGTGCGGGCAAAGTTTTGAGCCGGAGCCTAATTTCTATTACGGAGCGATGTACGTCAGCTACGGATTCAATGTGGCGCTTTTCGTAGCCTCATTTGTGATAGGCAAGTACATTCTTGGCTTAGAAACAGCCGGGGTAATTGCGCTCTTGGTGGGCGTAGTTCTGATTCTGACTCCTTATATCTTTCGCTTGAGTCGTATTACTTGGCTTCACATCAACGTGAAGTACAAGAAAGATGAGCTCACGAAAAACGACTGATGTTTACTTCCGGCGGTAGGTTCGTACCATCGGTAAGGTAGTTTACCATGTGGTTTGCGAGCCAGGGTGCCATGAGTATGCCGCGCGATCCTAGGCCGTTGAATATATATGAGTTCGGAATTTCATCCGAACGGCCAAGTAATGGTTTGCGATCCTTCACATTTGGCCGCACGCCAGCCTCGTGTTTCACAATCTCAAAGGGGCAGTCTACAAGTTTGGACCAAGCTTCTACAAGTTGCTCTTCTCCCTTGGTCGTGGGTTCCGTATCCAGCTGATCCCAAGAGTAAGTAGCCCCAACCTTGTACAGGTCACCTCCCCATGGCATGATAAACATGTTTCCATGCAAGATGTGATCGAGTTTTAGCTCGGGAGCTTTTACAATGAGAACCTCACCTTTAGTTGGACTAAAGGGTAAGTGAGGGAAATGGGCGTTTGCAGAGACAAAACCGTTACACCAGATAATATTACTGTATTGATTGCCATTCCATGTCCACACATGCTTGTAGTCAAGGTCTGCCATTTTCACTTGGTCCTCAATAAAGCTGTCTTGAGAGCTTAGAAACGCCTTCCAGGCCTCTATCATTCCTTCAACGTTCACTCGTCCGCTGCCACTTACTTCGCCTAGCTTGTGGGCGCGAATGCGTGGGTTGGGGTTAGGAATGATTTCGCCGATGAGTTCTTCGAACTTGGGCTTTTCGCTGAGCGCATCCCAATCATTTTCAGTACCAGGGTCTGGCAGAATCTCCCAAACGGGTTTGTGCTGCAGAAAGTTGGAATTAGTTAGCCGTTCCATTTCACGGTAGAAGGGAAGAAGGGCATTCAGCATGGCATGCGCTTGCCAAACTACTCTGCGTCGTTTTAATACAAGTGGATTGTACAAGCCGCTAGCCACTTTAGATGCCGTGCTTGGTTTGACATGGTCGACGACGTCGAAGCTCAACCCGCGCTTGTAAAGTTCGAAGCTGAGGGTTGTTCCGGCTATGCCTTGACCGATGATGAGATAGTCCTTCATGTGAAAACAAAAAAGGCCGCCCTAAGGGCGACCTTTTAAAATATCTGTTTGCTTAGAATTCCCACAAGTCGTGCTCGTAATTGCGCAATCTTTCTTTGATGCGTTGTGCCTCTAGGAGCTGATCCATTGCGGAAGCTCGTTTGTAGTCGGCTACGGTACGATCATATGTATTGTCTTCTTTGTAGATGACAGAGTTGAACATACGAAGGTGGAAAATCTGATCGAAAGTCAAACGCTGCTGATTGTTGTACGGGTTGTACGCTACGTGAGTAGCGAGAACCTGACGAGCATCTGGGAACCAAATCCAGAAGAGTGGATAGGTTACAGACTCGTTTTCGAGGTCACGTACAACAGGAGCAATTCCGATGATTCTGTTCTTCATCTCTCCACGCTGCTTGTCGAAGTACCAATCCGACTTAATCTGCCAGTAAACAACACTGTTAGATTTAATCTGTAGGGTATCTGTCGTCAAGGTGTCCATCGGGTTATCTGGATCCGTAATCGCGTTGATTTTGAATACAGACTGCTCGATTTCGCTTGGAGAAAGAGGAAGTGTGAACTTGTCATCACGGAAAACCTCAGTGATTTGGCCTTCTTCAACGATTCCATCGATAAGAGCTGAAAAGAGGCTCTTACGATCTGGAAGTGGCTGAATAGGATAATACAGCGGGTGATTAATCTTCTCACGGACGTCGATTCTCTCCCAGTGACGGGTTGACCAGAAGATATCGTCCTGACGCAAGAATGGGTAAGGAATCACACGGCTGTTCTGATAGTGCAACCCAAGGTCTCCCTCGCGAGGAACGATACCATCGTCCTCCGGAGTTAGTGCTTGTGCATGGGCTGCCAGTCCGAAGCCGATAAAGGCCAGACTGAGAATCCACTTATGTGAGCTGATTAATCGATTCATAATCGTTTCTTTTTCTCTTAGTTAAGGTCTAGAGGTAACGAAGCAACGTTCGTAACCTTGTTGTTAGTGCCCTTAATAACTGCCTCTACGTTTCTAATGATGATTGTAGAACCAGTTCTTGCAGCTTCGATGGCAGCACGAGCGTTAGACGTCATGCGGTTACCGTTGATGCGGAAAGGAGCGCTACCAGGTACGATAACTTCGAACTTAGTTACTTCCAATTCGAGGTCAAACGCGAAGTCTGGATAAGCAGCTTCGATTGGTGCACTTGCAATTGCAGATGCAGAGTATGGACCAGGAGTGCTACGACGGTAGATGCGTGCTTCCGCTTTCGGGAGACCCTTGATACGGAATGGACGTGAACCTACGCTACGAACAGTACCATCATCTTCACGAACACCTACTGAGATAGTAATCTCACGTTGGTTCAAAGTAGTAACGTCTGCTTCGTACACACCAGGTGACTTTTGACGTACACCAGGGCCATTTACTACGAGATTCTCTGGTTGTACACCTGGTACAGAAATCTCCAATGGGTTCTTCACCTGACGGTAAAGTACGTTCATCTTAGTTGGAGAGATTACTGCAGTTGGTGGAGCAACGATGTAAGATCCTTCGAAAGTAATCGCTGAATCAGCACCTGGAAGTAGAATAGAGCCTGAGAAGGTCTTTTCTCCAACACCAGTTCCTGGAAGTACAACTCGTGCACGACCTGCTTCGATATCTTCAGCAGCAATTTCCTGACCGTTCAATGTGAACGTAGGGTTTTGTGAATCGTCGTAAGCAGCAAGGAAGATTTCAGCTTCAAACTGGTCACCTTGGGTGATGTAGTTCGATTTAGCATCGATGAATGGACGAACCGTAGTAAACTTAACAGTTCCCATGTCGATACCTTGCATGAACTCTTCGAGCATGTCTGATTCCGCACGACGAACGTTGGATTGAATCTCGGTCAAGTTCGTGATCACACCTGCAAGTGGAAGTTCGGCAAACTTGCGCTCTTCCCATTGCTTCGGAGTGTCTTCGCCTTCAACCTTAACTGGATCGAAGTTGAACTTTTGCTCGATGCTTGCAATCATCGCAGCATCGTTACCAGCGTTTTCAAGTAGGAATGCTTTGTAACGCTCAAGTGCTTCGCGAATTTCTTTTGCTTTACCACCACCACCGATGTCTTTTGAATTCAACATTACGTTGGTTGGGGTGTCGCGGTCGTCAGAACCTTTGAACATCCCGTCCTCAGCTCTACCACCGGTTTTCTCAATCATTTCGCGTTTAACGTCCTCGATGAGCTGCCAGGTGCTTTGAGCAATTGGCTTCAACTGCTGAGCTCTCTCATTCCACTCTTCGGCACGCTTATTTTCTTTAGCCTCATTTGCTAATGAGGTATAGAGGACTTCGTTACCTCTGTCCACAGTGCTCACCGTTGCCTCCATACTGTCGTTAATCTCAGTAAGAGCTCGGAGAATCTCCTGTGATACGTTCAACGCCAGCATCGCTGTCAACACGAGATACATCATGTTGATCATCTTCTGACGTGGTGTTAATTTACCTCCTGCCATTTTTATTTACTTCAGTAGTGTTTACGTTCAGTTTAATGACAGGTGATTATGAGCGGTTTCCGCCCATAGCGCTCAACATGTTTCCGTATACGTTGTTGAGGTTGCTGATATTCTGGACCAATGAAGAAACTTCAGTAGCGAGTTTCTCAGAGTCGTTCATAGAAGTACCAAGCTTTTCCATAAGGTTGTTTTGCATCTCAACCTGGCTAGAAGTGTTTTCGAGTTGAACAGCGTAAAGTGCGTTCAAAGACTCCATGTTCTTGCTAGCTTCTAGAAGTTGAGTGCTGTATTCTTGAGTTGCACCGGCCGCATCAACAGCTGTGTTGAGGCTCGAGGCAGTGTCACCCAATCGACGCATTCCGTCTCCAAGGCTTTGAATCAATTCTGGACCAATCTTAGCGTCTTCGAGCATTTTGTCAAGCTCTTGAGTAGCGCTGAGTGCAGGAGTGTTACCTCTGCGATCGTCCATGTCTGGATCCTCCATTCCAGCTAGTTCAGGGTAAACCAATGCCCAATCGTACTCTTCGTGTGGCTTCTCAAATGCAGAGAAGAAGAAGATTACTGATTCCGTTCCAAGACCTACAATCAACATGTAGTTTGCACCTGGAAGGTGAAGAATTTTGAAGAGTGCACCTAGGATTACTACCGCTGCACCGATACCGTAGAGCTTCGCCATGAAGTTCTTGAAGCCCTTACCATTTACATCAATTAATGCCATTTTTCCAACAGATATTTAAGGGTTAGCAAATTTTTGGGGTACTTGGGAGAGATTTAGAAATCACCCGGATCTCTACCCAAGAAGTTTTGGACAGTACGGAAGCCGATGTAGCTCTTCGCGGTGTCCTGGAACTCGTATGCTCTAGAACCATTCTGCATGAAGTAAGCGATGTCTTTCCAAGATCCACCGCGAATTACTTTACGCTTCATAGTTTCAGATTCATAGTCGTATGCGTTGTATTTAAAATCAGGGTTGAAGTCGTTTACATAGTAGTAAGACGCTTCCTCATAAGCTGTGCTTGTCCACTCTGCTACGTTACCACCCATACAGTATAGGTTGTAGCCATTTGGTGAGTAAGAAGTAGCCTTCACTGGATAGAATCCTCCATCAGCAGTGAGGTTACCGCGCATCGGCTTAAAGTTGGCCAAGAAGCAACCAGAGCTGTTCGTAGCATATGGTCCACCCCAAGGGTACATAGTCAATTCTGATCCTCCACGAGCAGCGTACTCCCATTCAGCCTCAGTAGGAAGACGGAATTCGTGCTCTTGCATCATTTGGTTACGTGCAAGGAAGTCGTGACGATACTTTGAACGCCAGTTACAGAATGCATTTGCTTGCTTCCAAGTCACACCAACAACCGGATAGTCATCGTATGCTGGGTGCCAGAAGTACTTATCGTGCATAGGCTCGTTGAACGAGTATGAGAAGTCAGCAATCCATACCAAGGTATCTGGATAGATATTGATCACCTCTTTTTCGAAGAAGCTCGAACGGTCAGAGATTTCCTGGTTATCCTTGATATAATCCTGGTAGTTCCAAGTTCTTTCGTGGAAATCGTTGTCGTCAGACGGCTCTGGATCCATCGTGTAGTCAAACTCGGCACGGTTAGACTTACGCGCTGCCTTCACTTTATCGATCCAGAAGTATACGTAGTTCAACTGACGCGCATCAATCATCTTTCCTCCGAGGAAGCGCTCCTCAAATGGCAAGTACATTGACTCGATTACTTCGGTGTACTCAGGGCTGAGGTAGTTATCCTCTTCCCACTCTAGGTAAGGCTCCCAATTGAGGTGCTTTACCAATGAATCGTTACGAACACCTGCGAGGTACTCTTCGTAGAATGATTGTTCCCCGCCATCGCGTGGTCCATCCGCAGGGTTGATCCACTCAAATCCTTCAATTTCTTCCTCAGCGAGGCGGAAACGAGCGATTGAATCTCGAACCCATTGTACGAACTGACGGTACTCGTTATTCGTGATTTCAGTTTGATCCATGTAGAATCCACTGATTGATACCGTCTTTGATGGTGCGGCAAAGGCAGCCGGAACATCTGGGTCAGAATGGCCCATGTTGAACGATCCGGTGCGAACATACACCATACCATAAGGCTCCGTCGGGTACCACTCCGGGCGGTTTTGAACACCCACTAGTTCTCCGTGATCCGAGCTGGAACACGACGCCAACAAGGCGACTGAGATGATCGATAGTCCTAATTTATTCATAGCGAAACGGTGTTTCCTGTCTTTGTCTGATTCTCCTTCGAGTACAGCCTGCTATATTACATTAACTGATTGATAGTTACAATAACCAAGTTGGATTAGCGTAACGACCCGGCTTGCGCTCCGGAATAGCAATCTTAAAGCAATAGTTTACAGAGATCTCGTGACTACCACTACTCGAAGAGTTAAGGTCACTGGTAGTCAAGTCGTAAGAGTAGGCGAGTTGCAATTCTGGCAAAATTCGATACCCCGCCATAAGGGAAATCGCATCCTGCACACGATATGTAACGCCACCCCAAATTTGATTATTGTACATGGCCGATAGATTGATATCAGCCTGTGGATTCAATGCGCTTTCGTCAAACTTCACCATAGCCGCCGGCGTAAGAACGATGTTCGTGCCCGACAATGGGATGTCATATCCACCCATGAGGAAGTAGTGACGTGTATGCTGAAGCTCAGTTACGCTTCCAGCTTGTGAGTCGAATTCGGTTGTCGCACCAATCAATCGACGTGTACTAGCACCAAACCACATTGGTCCACCCTGGTAGTAGATACCAAAAGTTCCATCAATTGCAGTTCCAGAAGTTCCCTGGTTAATGATGCTTGGGTCAAGTCCCGCACCCGGATCAGGTACGATATACGATTCCCCAGACTTAATTTGGTTCGTGTATATGTCTACCGCTACACCAATGCCCAATGTTCCTTCACCCATTTCCATCTGGTAAGCATACCCCAATCCAGCGTAAACATTTTGGAAGAATCCAATCTGATCATTTACAATGTTTAGGTAAACCCCACCGTGCAAGAGCTTAATCGGAACATCTACATTCAAGTTTTGCGTAACAGGAGCATTTTCAAAACCCACCCACTGTGAGCGGTGCATACCTGTTATACAAATACTGCCGGAGCTACCCGCAACCCCAGGATTGTAGTACAAACGGTTATTCATAAACTGAGTAAACTGGATGTCCTGCTGTGCGAAAACGGGAACACCAGCACCCACTAGAAGTAGGAATAGTAGTTTCTTCATATGAGCGTGCTCTGAGCTAAATTCAGCCTTGTAGCCGCCTAAGATATCAATATTATTTCTCTTAGAAGGTTTCACGACGGCAATTTAAGTTGAAGAATTCTCACACATTGTGCGTTGTTTCGCACATAGTATCTTTTTTCAACCCCGAAAATCCCTACAAATCAGCAGTTTCTAAAGACCCTTTTGTTGGGCTTTCCACCACCTGTCTGGGATTTCGCCTTCCATCGCCGCTTCGTAGTCTTTTGCATTACATGGGATTAATGCGTGTCGCATGTGTTGCGCCTGACGAATCGGAACCTCGATCCACCACCTTTCACTAAGTGGACTTTTATAGAAGATAAGTTCAAGTTCACCTTCATCAATTAGAACGGTGAATTTCGTGTAGTCTTTCTTACTCGCAAAAGGATAGTCTCCTCGCCTTTGCTGTACCCCTTCAATAAAGTACCACGCCATCTGCGCCATCAAATGTGCGCTCATGCCCTGGAAGTCCAGGGCCGGATTAAACTCAAAAATCCCAAAACAAGAGACCTTATCACTCAATCCTACATATCTTGATATGGCACAGGCCTCCTCTCCCGAGAAGCCGTTCGGAGATGGCATTCCATGCGCCGGCGAGTCACCCTGGCGAACAGCGCTCATGTCGAACGTCACCATATCCGCATCGCGAACCACCGGTTCAACTTCGCTCATATCAGCACGGAGCTTCCCTATCCTGTGGGTTTCAAAGTGCATGCGCTCCATCAAGTCGATTTCTTCCGGTGGGATGAAATACGATTGGTAACCGAGGTTCGAAAAGTTAAAGAGGTTGTACGGCTTGTTCAGTACAATGTGGCTCAAATAATTGTGCGAGCCAAAACCGTCTTGATGCTGGCCTAGGTCAAACCGACTGTCAATAGAAACAAGGTTTACCGTTTGCTCCAACTTATCATATGCACGGTACATGGCATAGGTCAAATCTTGACTTCCGCCTATAACTAGTGGTATGACGTCTTGTTTGCGAAGCTCCTCGACAACAATGCGCAAACCCGCAATGCTGTCTTCAAGCGTTTCACCTTTATATATGTTACCGAGGTCGGCTATTTCGAACCCCCAGTGACCTAGCATGAGTTGGTAAAGGTACTGACGAACCTTATCGGGACCATCCGCAGAGCCTCTATTGAAATGGCTTCCGCGATCTTCCTGAACGCCAATAATGCCAATTTTCACTTGCTCGAGATCCGGCAGGCCAGAAACCTCAGCATGAATCTGAAGCTTTCTTCCAAGCGTGCCCGGATGCAAGTCCTCCGCTGCAGAAAGTATATGTCCAGGTACCGGAGAGAGGATGTCAGTTAGCATACCCTACTATTTCTTAGCCTTGCGAGGAGCGCGCTTTGGCTTTTTCTCTCCCGCTTCGGAAATGATTTTTTGAGCTTCTTCCAATGTCAATTCCTTCGGCTCAGTGTCCTTCGGAATTTTAAAGTTGCGTCGACCTTGCTTGAGATATGGGCCATAGCGACCGTTCAATACTTCAATGATTGGGTCAACATCTTCAAATACCTTGATGTTTCTATTGGCTACCTGCTCACGCTTTTCCTCAATCAGTTGAATTGCCGTTTCAAGGTCAATTGTAAGCGGACTCAATTCTCCCTTAAGTGAAGCAAAGATTTTCTCATGCTGAACATATGGTCCAAATCTACCGATAGCGGCCTTCACTGGTTTGTCTTTGTATTCCCCAACCACTCTTGGAAGCTTGAAGAGCTCAAGTGCGTCTTCCAATTTAATGGTGTCGATGTGCATTTCTTTCGGGATGGATGCAAACTGTGGCTTTTCTTCATCTTCCACATGTCCCATCTGAACCATCGGTCCGTAGCGACCCACTTTCGCGAAGATTGGCTTACCTGTATCCGGATGGTCGCCAAGGTGTCTTTCACCTGAGGCGCGTTCCGCATCTTCGGCATCCTCAATTTTCGGGTGGAATTGCTTGTAGAACTCATCAATCATATCAACCCAACCTTCGCTTCCGTCAGCGATACGGTCAAATTCAGATTCTACCTTCGCCGTGAAGTTATAGTCCAAGATTTGTTCAAAGTGTTCTACCAAGAAGTCGTTCACTACCATGCCGATGTCTGTAGGCATCATTTTGCCTTTGTCCGCACCTGTGCGCTCTTCCAGCGTATTCACTTCAACATTTCCCGCTTCCAAGACGAGTTGCTGGTACTTTCTCAATTCACCTTCGAGGTCCGATTTCTCTACGTACCCTCTTTTTTGAATGGTAGAAATGGTTGGGGCATAGGTAGATGGTCTACCAATGCCTAACTCTTCGAGCTTCTTCACGAGACTTGCCTCGGTGAAACGCGGAGGGTGCTTTGTGAATCTCTCGGTTGCAGAAATGCTCGTGTATTCGAGGACTTCATCGACGTGAAGTTTCGGCAGGATGTTTTTCTCTTCAACTTCTTCATCGTCCGTACCTTCTAAATACGCGCGAAGGAAACCGTCGAATTGGATAACCTCTCCTTTAGCCACGAACTTGTATGGGTTGCCATCGATTTCAATATGGACCGTCGTTCTTTCGAGCTTGGCGTCTGACATTTGAGAAGCGATGGTTCGTTTCCAAATGAGATCGTAAAGTCTTTTTTGCTGGCGATCGGCACCTGCGGCATGACTCGCCATGTTGGTAGGTCGAATCGCTTCGTGAGCTTCCTGCGCACCCTTGTTCTTTGTCGAATATCTGCGAGGGTTGCTGTACTCTTCACCGTAGTAGCTGCTGATCTCTCCCTTGGCTGCTTCAATGGCGTCATTCGAAAGATTGACGCTGTCCGTTCTCATGTAAGTGATAAGTCCACCTTCGTAGAGCTTCTGGGCAACCGACATGGTTTGAGAAACTGAGAAACTCAATTTTCTGGAAGCTTCCTGTTGAAGTGTAGATGTCGTGAACGGTGCCGCAGGTGAGCGCTTCGCCGGTTTAGTTTCTAGGTCGGCAATAGACAACTTCGAGTTCTTGCATTGCTCCAAGAACTTGAGAGCGTCTTCCTCTTTCTCAAACCTGTGGTTGAGCTCGGCTTGAAGTGTGTCGCCTTTGCTGTTGGTAAGCTGGGCAACCACTCTAAAGCTGCTAGAAGATTCGAAGTTTCTGATCTCGCGTTCACGTTCAACGATGAGACGAACGCTCACACTTTGGACACGTCCGGCGCTAAGACCGCGACGAACCTTCTTCCAGAGAACAGGCGACAACTCGAATCCAACTAAGCGGTCGAGCACGCGACGTGCTTGTTGTGCGTTTACGAGGTTTTGATCGATTCGACGAGGAGTTTGAACGGCGTTTTGAATGGCCGTCTTGGTGATCTCGTGGAATACGATGCGGTTGGTCGTAGCTGGATTGAGATTGAGAGCCTCGGCTAGGTGCCAGGCAATCGCCTCTCCTTCGCGGTCTTCATCGGAAGCGAGCCATACAGTTTCTGCTTCTTTGGCTAGCTTCTTCAGCTTTTTAACTACATCCTTTTTCTCTTTCGAGACTTCATATATGGGCTTGAAGCCATTGTCGATTTCAACACCCATTCCTTTTGAAACAAGGTCACGGATATGTCCGAAGCTAGATTCTACCACAAACTCATTTCCGAGAATTTTCTCGATGGTTTTGGCTTTAGCAGGGGACTCGACAATTACTAAGTTCTTCGACATTCGGTACTGATTTGGTCTTTAGCTCTCCTACGCGTACGTATGTGTGCGCAAAGTAAAGGACAATTTTTTTGAGGTTATGTTTCTCAAAAGTTAGGATTGTCTCCTACACCATATATATACGTACAGGTTCAAATTACGGTTCCATTATGATTTGCTGTCAATTTGACAGACCACACTTCATATTTCCTACATTTGCAATCTTCAACGAAAACGGAGTGCGTAATGCAGCAGGATAAGCTCGAAGAAAAAGTGATGGATGAGTCTCGCCAGGGCGAGGCATTGGTTATTGAGGGACAGCTCACTGGCAAAAAGAAGCTGTACATAGAATCGTACGGTTGCCAGATGAACTTCTCCGATTCTGAGATCGTGGCATCGATCCTACACAAGGACGGTTACGAGACCACGAGGAATATGGAAGAGGCTGACCTCGTTTTGTTGAACACTTGCTCTATTCGCGATAAGGCCGAACAAACGGTTCGCAATCGTCTCGCGAATTTCAATACCATTAAAAAGGAGAACCCCGATATGAAAATCGGCGTGTTGGGCTGCATGGCCGAGCGCGTGAAGAGTAAGCTTCTCGACGAAGAAAAGCTTGTTGACCTGGTGGTTGGTCCTGATGCCTATCGCGATCTTCCAAACCTCCTCGAAGAATTGGACGAAGGAAGAAAGGCTGTGAACGTCATTCTTTCAAAAGAAGAGACTTACGACAATATCGCGCCGGTGCGCCTTGGTGGGAATGGAATTACTGCCTTCATTTCAATCATGCGTGGATGCGACAACATGTGTACGTTCTGTGTGGTGCCATTTACTCGCGGACGTGAACGAAGCAGAGATCCCCAAACAATTCTGGAAGAGGCCATCGATCTTCGCGATCGTGGGTACAAAGAAATTACGTTGCTAGGTCAGAACGTTGACTCTTATTTATGGTATGGAGGCGGTTTGAAGAAGGATTTCGATAAGGCTTCTGACATGGCTAAGGCCACCGCGGTAAGCTTCGCCGGATTGCTAGAGAAAGTCGCAGAAGCTGTTCCTGAGATGAGAATACGTTTTTCGACAAGCAATCCGCAGGATATGACAGACGATGTGCTTCATGCCATCGCCAAGCACGACAATATTTGCAACTACATTCACTTGCCGTTCCAATCTGGAAGTACTCGCGTTCTTGAATTGATGAACAGAGGACACACGCGTGAGCAGTACCTCGATTTAATTCAACGTGTACGCCGAATCATTCCAGATTGCGGGATTTCTCATGATATAATCGCTGGATTCCCAACGGAAACGGAAGAAGATCACGAAGATACACTGAGCTTGATGCGCGAAGTAGAGTTTGACTTTGGATACATGTTCTTCTACAGTGAGCGTCCGAATACCTTCGCGGCCAGAAAGCTCGAAGATGATATTCCGCTGGAGGTGAAAAAGCGCCGACTGCAAGAAATTATCAAAACACAAAACGAGTGCGGTCAGCGCAGACTTCAGCGATTCGTTGGCACTGATCAAATTGTCTTGGTGGAGGGCACTTCGAAGAAATCCGACGACGATTTGTTTGGCAGGAACGACCAGAACAGTGTGGTAGTTTTCCCACGTGAAGACTATCAGCCTGGAGATCTCGTTAAAGTATCCGTAAAATCATGTACATCGGCCACGCTACTTGGTGAGGCCAAAGAACTCATTCGTCGATGAGAATTATACTCTGTATTTCATTTTTGATTGCCTCTCTTTCCTCCATTGCCCAAGTACAACGTGAAGACGGAACATGGTATGATGAGAACCTAGCCATCCGTGTGATGGAAGAGGATATTCGAAATGAAGGTACCCTCGAAATTTGCATTTACAGTACTACGAACGACCGCTGTATTCACAATCTCAAAACACCCTACGAAGTACTCGTTTACAACGAAGATGGGGAGCAGATTTGGAATTCAGCCTGGACGGGTCAGAAGATGAGCATCAAATTCAGCACTCCGCTGAGAGGCGCCGCTTACATTGTGGTGAATGCGAAGAATGACTACGTAGTAAATACCCTAACAGGCGAACGCATTTTTACAAATGGCGTTATGTCTGTTGAATATGAAATAGAATGACCGCTCAAGAGGTTAAGCAAAGATTTGGATTGATTGGTACTTCTGCGGGTTTAGACCGAGCAGTTGCGAAGGCTATTCAGGTGGCTAATACCGACATTTCTGTCCTCGTCACTGGGGAAAGTGGTGTAGGTAAGGAGTCCATTCCAAAGATTATCCACCACCTCAGTCATAGAAAACACGCTCCATACATCGCTGTGAACTGTGGTGCTATCCCAGAAGGCACGATAGATTCAGAACTCTTCGGACACGAGAAAGGCGCTTTCACAGGTGCAACATCTTCTCGCAAAGGCTACTTTGAAGAGGCTGATGGAGGTACGATTTTCCTCGATGAAGTAGGAGAACTTCCATTGCCTACCCAAGTGAGGCTGCTCCGTGTATTGGAGACGGGCGAATTCATCCGTGTTGGTTCATCGAAAATCCAAAAGACCAATGTTCGTGTGGTTGGCGCTACAAACGTTGGGATGATTGAAGCGATCCAGCGAAACAAGTTTAGAGAAGACCTTTACTACCGATTGAACACGGTGGAAATTCACTTACCGCCACTTCGTGAGCGTGTGGAAGACATTCATTTGTTGTTCCGAAAGTTCGCGATGGATTTTGGTGACAAGTACCATACGCCAACGGTTCGTTTGAGTGACGAAGCAGTTAAGGTTCTTGAAGATTATAGATGGCCGGGTAACATTCGTCAGCTACGCAACTTGGTAGAGCAAATCTCTGTTGTTGAAGGCGATCGCGAATTGGATGCCTCTACTCTGAAAGAGTATATCCCGGACATTACAGCTACGCGACTCCCTATGAGATTGGACGCTGCGGGAGGTGCTGCGGCATCTGCCAGTGGTGGCGATTTCGGTTCCGAAAGAGAAATCTTGTACAAGGTTCTTTTCGACATGCGTCAGGATATCACCAACTTGAAACAGCTCGTCTCAAAGTTGATCGACAAGGGGGATATTTCGAACGTTCAGGAGGAACACCCGCAGTTGGTGCGCGAGATCATTGGGAATTCGGGTGACGATACATTTAGAGACTTTGGCGAAAGCTACGTTCCAGTTATTGAGAAGCCGGGTGAAATCAGCAGGCAAGAGTTTGAAGAAACCGAGACTGTTGAAGATGAAAACCTCTCGCTTCAGGATAAGGAAGTTGAACTCATTCGCAAGGCCTTGGAGCGCAATCGTGGAAGAAGAAAAGACGCTGCAGAGGAGCTAGGAATCAGTGAGCGTACGTTGTATAGAAAAATCAAGCAGTACAATTTATGATGACTAGGTTCCTGACTTTCGTTGGAGTAGTTAGTCTCCTTATGTTCACGGGTTGCACAGGTGGATATTCATTCACGGGTGGAGATGTGGGTAAAGCCGAGACTATTTCGGTTGACATCTTTCCAAACTATGCGGATTACGTCAATCCCCAATTGAGTCAGGCCTTTACCGAAGAGCTACGTCAGATTTTTGTCCAGCAGACGCCACTTTCGCTGGTTAGTTCTGGAGGTGATTTGACCTTTGAGGGGTCGATTATTGGCTATCAGATTTCTGCAAAAGCGACAACGACTTCAGAAACTACGGCTCAAAACCGACTTACCATTAGCGTGAACGTTATATTTACGAATGAACTTGAGCCCGATAAAAGCTTCGAGCAAGTGTTCTCTCGCTTCCGTGATTTTCCGGCTGACCAAGACTTCAGTGCTGTAGAGGCTGATTTGGTGAGTCAGATTAACCGAGAATTGGCGGAGAACATTTTCAACCGGGCACTCGTGAATTGGTAAAACGTGAGGAAACAGGATCTGCATCAATGGTTGAATAATCCGGAGTCTATCGATGAAAAGGCGACGGAGAGTTTGGAAGGCGCGCTGCGTGATTTTCCTTATTCGTCCGTGCTTCAGCAGCTCTATTTACGCGGACTTGAAAATCAGAAAAGTTACTTGGCCACAGCTCAGCTCAAGAAAGCTGCTATGTGGTCTCCCAATCGTTTCAAGCTAAAGGAGTGGTTGGAGATTGATGAAGATTTGAGTGGCAAACTGGGAGATATTCCTGAGCCACCTAAACGTCAGCCTCAACCAAAACCAACACCGCCGCCGCAAGTCACATCACCCAAGCCTCAAGAGAAGAAAGTTGAAAATCCTTCCGTTGAGGTTCGCAAAGAGCAGCCAGCTCCTAAGCCAATTGAAGTACCTAAACCCACTCCGCCTCCAGCTCCGAAGAAGAGTGAATCGACTGTTGAGGCGCACCGCACTCAGTTAGGGGATGATTTGAGTCATCTACCGCCAAAAGTGAGGGAGATTGTAGAGAAGAGTAGGCGTTTAAAAAATCAATACGGAGGAACCGGAGTTCCCATTCCGGAAGAAGCGCCGGAGAAAGTGGAGCGGCCCGAGATTCCTCCAGTTGAACAAGTTCGAGAGGAGGCCCCTTCCGAGCCAGAAACTTTAGAAGAAGTAATAAAGGAGGTCGCCGAAGAGCAGGCGGAAATCGCACCGACATTTGATGAGCAGGTAGATACTACGGAGACGGAACCTATCGAAATAGATATGTCTGGGGTGACATTACCTCCATTGATTGACGTAGATCTAGTAGAGGAAGATGAGGAGGTTGAAGAGCGCACTTTTGCCAGACCTATTATCTTGGATGAATTAACGGAGGTTTCGAGACAGGAGGAGGCGGTTGAATTGGACTTCACTGCATGGTTGAGGATGAAGGCGGGCCGTTCTGAAGAACCTGTTGAAGAGGAAAAGCTGGAAGAAGTATCAACCGATATTCAATGGTCTGAAGTTGCAGAAAGTGCTACGGAAAAGGAGCCTGTTGAAGAGGTGGAAGAGGAGAAGAAGGCAGATTCGAAGTTGAAGAAGATGCAGTTGATCGATAAATTTATTGAAGATCAGCCAAAAATTTCTCCGATGAAGAAATCGGAAAACGTCAGCATCAATCAGCATGAAAAGCCCAAGCGCATTGATGTTTCGGCTATGGGAAGTGAGGTAGGCGATGACTTTATTACGGAAACTCTGGCTCAGGTATACAAGCAACAAGGAGCGCTCGATAAAGCATTGAGCGCCTATGAGATATTACGTTTGAAATATCCTGAGAAAAGTAGTTTCTTTGCAGACCAAATTTCTGAGATACGCCGATTGCTGCGTAAATCTGGGAATTGAAAATTGACTACGATAAGACGATAGATATGTTATTAGTTGTTAGTATTCTGATTGCGCTTGTATGCGTACTCCTCGTTTTGATCATTTTGGTTCAGAAGCCAAAAGGTGGAGGACTTGGATCATCATTTGGTGGTTCTGCGAACATGTTAGGTGGCGTTCAGAAGACGAATCAGTTTTTGGATAAAGCTACTTGGGGATTGGCTATTGCTCTTCTCGTTTTGGTGCTTACCACAAACTTGGGTGCGGTTGGTGATTCAGTACAGGGCCAGGAAGCTGGTACTTCTGTAATCCAGAGTGAAGATGTTCAAAACCAGGGACAGAGCTTTAGCCCTGTTGACGGTGCGGGAACAATCAATACCCAAATCAATACGGAAGATCAACAGGAGCCAATGGAGCCTGCAGAATAATATTTGACAGTTTTTTGTCAGACTCAGAATGCCACCCCTGTCAGGGTGGCATTTTTTATTTCCCCATTTCTGCCAAATGGCATCTTTACAGGTGTTGGCACATTTTCTGACTAATGGTCTGCATCTAATTAGTAAGTAATAATTGGTCTAACCAAAACACTAGATTCCATGGCAGACATTAACATCCGCCCAATTGCAGGAACGAAGAACAGAGTAGTAGTTGAACCTGCGGAAGCTGAAACTAAGACGGCTTCGGGAATCATTATCCCAGACACAGCTAAAGAGAAGCCACAGCAAGGGTTTGTACGTGCGGTAAGCGACGACGCTGAAGACGGCAAGCCTTCTGTGAAAGTAGGTGACCGCGTTTTGTATGGCAAGTACTCTGGAACGGAGTTCAAGTACGAAGGTGGAGATTACCTCATCATGCGAGAGTCTGATATCCTCGCGATTATCTAAACGAACACGAACGAAGTATAACATTTAACCTAAGGTAAAATGGCTAAGAACATCGACTTTGATGTAACCGCTCGCGACGGCATTCGTCGTGGTGTTGATGCACTTGCAAATGCAGTAAAAGTTACCCTCGGACCAAAAGGTCGCAACGTGGTAATTGAAAAGTCTTTTGGATCACCGCACGTGACAAAAGACGGTGTAAGTGTTGCTAAAGAAATTGAACTAAAAGACAAACTTGAGAACCTAGGGGCTCAGATGGTTAAAGAGGTTGCTTCCAAGACTGCTGACATTGCAGGTGATGGAACAACAACGGCTACTGTGCTTGCTCAGGCGATTATCAATCACGGTTTGAAGAACGTCGCTGCAGGTGCGAATCCAATGGATTTGAAGCGCGGTATCGACAAGGCTGTGGAGAAGATTGTTGCTGAGCTCAAGGCTTTGAGTAACGAGGTAGGTGACAACATCGAGAAGATTGAGCAAGTAGCTTCAATCTCTGCAAACAACGATGCTACAATTGGTAAGTTGATTGCTGAGGCGATGGAGAAGGTAACCAAAGAAGGCGTTATCACCGTAGAAGAAGCAAAGGGTACCGATACTTACGTGGATGTAGTAGAAGGTATGCAGTTCGACCGTGGATATTTGTCGCCATACTTTGTGACTGACACCGAGAAGATGCAGACGGAGATGGACAATCCACACATCTTGATCTACGACAAGAAGATCAGCACGATGAAGGAGTTGCTTCCTATCCTTGAACCAGCAGCTCAGTCTGGAAAAGGATTGTTGATTATCGCTGAAGACGTTGAAGGAGAAGCGTTGGCCGCTTTAGTGGTTAACAAACTGCGCGGTGGATTGAAAGTAGCTGCGGTTAAGGCGCCAGGATTTGGTGACCGTCGCAAAGCTATGTTGGAAGACATCGCCATTCTAACGGGTGGTACTGTGATCTCAGAAGAGCGCGGTTTCACTTTGGAAAATGCGACTTTGGATATGCTTGGTTCTGCTGAGAAAGTGAGCATTGATAAGGACAACACTACGATTGTGAATGGTGTTGGAAGCAAAGAGGATATTCAGGGGCGTGTGAATCAGATTAAGGCTCAGATTGAGTCGACAACATCTGATTACGACCGTGAGAAACTTCAGGAGCGTTTGGCTAAGTTGGCTGGCGGTGTAGCTGTACTTTATGTAGGTGCGGCCTCTGAGGTTGAGATGAAAGAAAAGAAAGACCGTGTTGATGATGCGCTTGCGGCTACTCGTGCTGCCATTGAGGAAGGAATTGTTCCTGGAGGTGGTGTTGCACTTGTACGTGTAAGCGATAGCATTGCTACCTATGAAGGAGACAATGCGGATGAAACAACAGGTGTTCAGATTGTATATCGCGCAGTTGAAGAACCGCTTCGCCAGATTGTGGCAAACGCGGGATTGGAAGGAAGTGTAGTGGTTGCCAAAGTAAAAGAGGGCAAAGACGACTTCGGTTTCAATGCGAAGAACGACGAGTACTGCAACATGTATGAGAAGGGTATTATTGACCCGACTAAGGTTACCCGTGTAGCATTGGAGAATGCTGCATCGGTTGCAGGCTTGGTTCTTACAACTGAAGCTGCGATTACAGAGATTCCAAGTGAGGATGGTGGAGTAGGAGCTGCTGCCGGAATGGGTGGTGGCATGCCAGGAATGATGTAATCCTCACCACTTGAGAATAGGAAGCCCCGCATTTTGCGGGGCTTTTTGTTTTAGTAAGAACCGCAAATTCGGTTTTCCATTAATTCAAAGGAACATCTTTGGGTTGAGGTCGACGATAGCTGAAGTCTTTAGATGTCTTTCTGGACAAATGCTAAGACCGATGTTATCTGGGTTGATGAGTCGGGGTGAACAGTCGACTGTGCACGCTGCGCTTGATTGGAACTCAAAAATGGAGGGTGATAGAACAAGTTTGTCTCCATCTATTTTTAAGAAGGAAATCAATTGGTGAGTGGTATTGTTATAGGTGGATTCACCCCGAACCAACAGGATGTCTGGAACTGAGCATGATTCAATTCTAATGTTCTCAATATCCGACTGAATTTGAAAGTTGTACTTCCAGAAGTTAACGACCTCCCTCTTTGAAAGTAGGATGAATTCATTTTGATAGAAGTAACCCGTCTTTAACAAAAAGGCTGGCTCTTCTTTTTTTGAATCAGCATTGGATATATCGTTAGCGCTAGTGCAGCTCATCGCGAGAATTGAGCAAAAAATGAATGAAAGAATAAGTCGGATCATAATATGTTTTATTTGTTTCACGGTTGTTTGATGACCAGTGAGTTTATGAGTTCTGGTCCTAGTTCGGTTTTGATTTTCACGACATACTTCCCGGGAGGGAGATCATGTATGGGGATATGTTTACCACTAGAAGCCTTACCGCTATGGAGACACCGTCCGTTCAGGTCGAGAATCGAGAACTCAGCGCTCGTCACGGCATGTGGTAAGTTGATTGAAAAGTAGTCAGAAGCGGGATTTGGATAAACATCGACTTCTGCTTCTCGCACGAATGCTCTTTCAGATAAGATTGAACCCTGATTGTCCAGAATCATCACGTGCACGCTAGTGTTTGGACTGGAGTAATTGGTCCAATCGTATTCATTTAGGACTAGGACGTAACGGTTTCCCGGGAGGATGTCGGTTGAAATTTGATTCCCAGTAGAATGCCGAGTGTAGATTCGACTCCAGTTTAGGGTATTTGTGTTCGTGTTGAGGTTGTACAGATAGACTTCATTGAGGGGTTTGATTTCAAAATGAGAACCGAACACTTCTTGTCCGGCGATGGCAATGAAGCAGCTATCTGTGTTGTTCATGGAGATAGCGTCGTTTCGAGGTTTGACACCCATTGTATTGAGGGTTCCGTCCAAGTGAGTATTGGCACCAGAGAATGCAAATGTGTCGATGGATTGAACTTGAAATTGACTCGTCAAATTGACTACACCTAAGTTGTAGTAAAAGTCAGCATATACGGGAGGAGGAAGGTTGTGGCTGAAGTGATTTACCGTTGTAATGAGTCTTGTGGTACTGTCATTGGATCGGACGAAATATCCTTCGTTATACGTTCCAAACTCGGGTTTAATGGGGTCTTGGATCTTTATGGTTGAAATGACATTCATATTGGTGTCTAGAAATGTCAACGGTCGATAGTAATCATAAGCAGAGATCATGGAGATGGCAAAGACACTGTCATTGTACATGGTTAAATCAGCAAAATGAACTGGGTAAGACTTGTCTCCTGCAATGTCAACAGATTCGAATCTTTCAATCGAACTGTCAAAAGATTGTTGGATTATAAGACTTCTTTGATTAGCATATGCGGTATCCCATATTGCACCTGTATAGAAAATTTTGCCGTTTGCGATGGAGATATCGGCTAGGGATATATTCAGGGAATCACTTCCGAGAATAATCGTATCAAGAATATTTAAAAAGGAGTCAACTTTGAGGATTACCGCCTCGTACCTGGGGTACGAGTTTCCTACATAATAGAACGAGGTGAGCAACACATGTAGCTGCCCATTTATACTCTCAATTTTCTCAACGTATAGCGACTCATTATTACGGTGATGATTCAAGCCTGAAATATCCACGCTGTCAATAACCTCGAGTGAGTCATTCAGCTTGATGATTGCCTGACCATGTGCATCCCAATTAAAGTATCCGTGATTTCCAACATTCAAGTACAAGTGATTGCCAAGGACAGCACAACTTGTAGAATAGGTGAAGGTGTGTGGGTTTAGGTAGCGCTCTGTCTCTTGACCAAAAGAGATACTGGAGATAAATGAGGCTATCAACGTAAGCATGAAAATCTTCTTCATAACAATGAGAGTTGAGGAGCAAAGGGAGTACGTATTTGATTAGCACTCCCTTTGCCAATTGATCTATTTTAGAACAGATTATGAGGTTCCATTCTTTGATGATTATTTGGAATTGAATACCACTTTAGAAGTTTGCATTTATAACCGTAATTGACTGAAGTGTTTCGGACGTTACCATTGTCGACTATCAGGTCCTTAACACCTTCATAGTTAGGTATGCCAGGTTTTCCAATAATGGTAGATAGTTGATTGACAATCTGCTGTGTATAGTCGTCATTTTGTGAAGCCGTCATGCATTCCGTTACATGGCAAACCGGCCTGTGGTTTAAGTGAATAGAATTCACGTGTCCTGGCAAATATGTTGGGTCAACTTTTCTCGAATTGGTTGCATCATAAGCTGCCGTCACCGTAAACACATTCGTCACCGACTTTAATCCATTTGGGAAGAGCAAAGTTCCATATTTCGAAGGTGGCATTGCCGCAAGGGCGTTGTTTCCCATTTCTTTCCATACCCCGATGTTGTTGAGGCCAGTGCCGCCGCATGCTGTTCGCTGACCTACCATGCCGTCAAACGTGGCCGGAGGAACTGGACCTGTGCCACCTAAATAAGGCGTTGTTCTTGGAGTTTGGAAGAAAACAGATACCACCTTTAATTTTGCAAGACCATCTGTAATACCCCAAAACTGCACATCTGTAATGCTGTGATTCAATCCCGCGGCTTCCTTCAAGATGACCAGATCGGAAGTGCTTTCTATTGCAGTTCTTAATGCATCGTTGGAGACATTTCCATTGTCTAGGGCAAGCTCAAACTCTACTGATTCCTCTATTCGCTTGTCATATTCGCTTACGAACACATTCGAAGAAGCAGTTACCTCGTCGATATGCAAGTAGTTAATCCCAGTTTCCCACGTCCAAATGGCCTTAGTGAGATCGGTATTTCCATTTTCAGCAGCTTCTGAGAAAAGGAAACGAAGCTCCGTCTCTAGCGCCTCATAAGGATGCTCTGTTCCCCAATTGTAATACTCGTATTCCGGATTCAGTTCGTGATCAGAATAGTTATTGTGACCAGATTCCGCTTGTAGTCCAGAGAGTCCCTCTGGAGTGTCAAATCGTTGAGTTTCCTCAATTTCTGGTGTGCATGCAATGAGTCCCGAGAGAAGTAGGACTCCTGTAATTTTGTTGTTTAACATGAAGTTTCGTTTGGTGTGCCTACTCTTATGGCTTTTCAGCTGCCGCCAATCTCAACCTTTGAGATTAGTGTAAAGCACAGAAGAAAATGCAGGCAGACGGTGCGCTAAAAGTTCAATGATTGAACTTCTAGCGCACAATTTTCATGTTTGAAATGGGCACTTATCCCGATTTGATTTCGTATCATCGGGTTACTACTAACTACACAGTTGATAATCTCTCATCAAAGTGTAGATCATGGAATATTCTCTCGTCGGAAATAGAATCCGACAAATCCGGGAACTGAAAAACATCAAACAGTCCTACCTCGCCATCCAACTCGAAATCTCAACTCGAGCATATTCGAAAATCGAAAGTGGTGAAAGTCATCTTACCGTCAGCCGATTGTATCGAATCGCACAGGTTCTGAATGTTGACGTTGCCGATGTCGTAAGTGCGCGCCCTATTAATACCGAATTCATCTCTGGCTCTCGGTACCAAGAATCCATTGTACATCAGCTCAATACTATCTCGCAAGAGCTATCATGGATCAGAAAACGTCTAGAATGTGATCAGGATTCAGAAGCCGAAGGTTCAACCTGAGTGTCAAGGATAGGAAGAGCATCCAATTCCGATTTAATCGGTCGCATGAATTCTAAATAGGTCGGACGTAGCTCCTCAGCAATCGGTTCAGCATCCGGTAGCTTTTGTCGAAGTGGATCAACCTGAACGCCATTCTTCCAGAAGCGATAACAAACATGCGGACCCGTAGCCAGCCCGGTAGACCCTACATACCCAATAACCTCACCTTGTTTCACGCGAACGCCTGCCTTAATTCCCTTAGCAAAGGCACGCATATGCAAATACTGGGTGCTGTAGACCGAGTTGTGACGAACCTTCACGTAATTGCCATTTCCACTTGTATAGCCAGCTCTTTCAACCACACCATCCGCTGTTGATAGAATTGGAGTTCCCGCCGGCGCCGCATAGTCCGTGCCCAAATGTGGTTTCCACCTTTTTTGAACCGGATGAAATCTCCTTCGCGTATATCGAGATGAAATTCTTCCGAATTGAAGCGGAGCTCTCAAGAATGCCTTTCTCAAACTCTGTCCTTCGTCGTCATAGTATTCCATGGTCCCATAGGTGGTATCCATGAACGCAAATGCATACTCTTCCTCCCCCATATGTGTAAGAGAGCTCGCAATGATTCTTCCCGTACCGACGAAGATGGTGTCATCAATGTATTCTTCCTCGAAAATTACCCGATACGTATCTCCCTCTTGAATGCGGAAGAAGTCGATTGTCCAGGCGTAAATCTCACTGAGTTTAACGGCCAAAACTGGACTTACATCCTGCTCCTGAAGCGATAGATATAAGCTTCCTCTAATGACCCCAGCGGCTTCACGTCTTTTGATGGTGATTTCACGCTGACCTGTTTCAACCCAAATAGAATCTGTCAAATGAAAGACTACATATTCTGTTAACGACTCTTCGTAAACAAGGTATTCCGCGGTGTTGAGAGAGTCGCGCTTTTGGAAGACTTTGTAAGGTTTGCCAAGCTGAACGTAACGGATGTCGAATACTGTGTCGAACTGACTCAGCGCGTAAACCGTACTGGAAGGAACACCATATCGGTCAAGAATTGCTCCGAAAGTCTCTCCCGATCCAATCGTCGCATCCGTGATATCGTACTCATCGATATCGATACCATATAGAGTGCGCGCCTCGATGGAGTCTTGAACGGCCGGTGCATTTGGGGTCTTGCTAATGACCGTGTCTTCCGGTAAGAATTGAGAAATCGCCGCAATAGCTACAATGGCCAACAATCCGCTTATTACTGCAAAGCGAATGGTGTTCTTCTTCCACTTCATTACTTGTCTGACTTCAAGTCATTCAATACATCATTCACCCAACCGCGGCCCCATTCAGCCTTCTCTGCATCTGTCCAAATCTCAGGATAGAAGATTCGCTTTTGAAAGCGTGGTGGCAAGTATTTCTGCCAGTTTGTACCCCCTGTGGCTCTCACGTCTTCATCCCTGCGGGCAAGATAGCGTACAGCTGAGCGGTAATGTTCAAGCGGCCAATTGATGTTTACGTTTACATCTAGCTGCTTGAGCTCTTTGATTAGGCCTTCATTCTGTTGGTCTTCTGCGCTCAGTTGTTTGAACTTTTGCCAAAGTGTTGAACCTCTCCATGCATCTGCCATTCGGATGAGTTCGTCGCTGTACTTTTCTTCGAACTGCTTTAGCGTAAGTGTCTTTTCCCCACTTGCAGCAATGGTAGCGCCATCCTGCCAATAAATCTCTTTGTACATCTCTGCGATGCTAGAGTCATTGTTGAATTCGGCTCGCTTTTCAGGCTTCACCAATTGGAAAAAGTCAGTAGAAGCGATTTCTATTTTGCGGTATTGTACGCTTTGAAAACCGCTGGCTGGAATGAGTGCCATTCTAAATTTTAAGAACTGCTCGCGGTCCATTCCATCTACCATTACGTTGAAAGAGTGTGTAAGAGCACCGAAGTAGCGGTTCATTCGGCGCACTTTCTCGCGCAGAAATTCTGCTGTAGGAGATGGATTGTTTCTCACTTGTTTCAGCTCATGTAAGGTGAGCTTGAAGTAGAGTTCCGTGATCTGGTGATACATGATGAAGATCTCCTCATCTGGAATTGGAGTCCTCGGTGTTTGCAGACTCAGGAGGGTGTCCAAGTGGATGTAATCCCAATAAGTAATGTAGTCTGCGTAAAGGAGTCCATCGAGAAAGGCAAGTAGTTCTTGGCCAGATGCCTGGTACTTTTCCGAGAGCTTCTCGATGCGGTCTTTAAGATCTTCGCTGAATTCCATGGAATGCTCAAGTGATTTCGGCGAATGTACAAACTTTTACGCCCTTCTACCTTGTCGATAGAAGGGCGTTTTAAGTGGTGGTCGGCATTTAGTTCCGACGTCTATTCAATGGATGAGCTAAGTTTTGGTAGCTCGACAAATCAACCTTGATGCTGCCAACAGCGAGTTCGGTTTGAAGGCGAACAGGTATTCTATTCTTGTCATTCGAAACCCAAATGGTCATCGTTTCACTTTCCTTGAATACTCGTCCTTCCTGTACTACCGGAAGAAATTTCATGCACGAGATGGTGAAATCTTCGAGCTCTACGTTCTCAACGCCCAAGTACTTCAACTTGAAGGGGAAGTTTTCGTGGTCTAAGAACACATCAATCACAATTTCATCTCCAATTTGAATCTCATCAACATCCATACTTCGCGCATAGTAGAAGGCGGAAAAGATGTCTTGCATGTTCTTTTCAAAACTGAATACCGTGTCTGTGCGATAGACGTCACGTGCACTCTTTTCGGCATGATTGAAGATAATGTGACGCTTAATTTCGAATCCTCCTTCGTCGATATCCCGGATGAACTCTACCGGGGCAAGGGAAGAGGTGTCTATGTAGGTTTCGTAACGATCTCGAGTGCGAAAGAACCAGTCCGTCATTCCAGTAGTTCTCCCGGTACCTACCATATGATAGGAAGGTTTGCTTCTTCTATTGGTAAATCTCTTTACTTCCAGAGTGGCTTCGCCAGCTTTTACAAGTCCGTAGCGAATGTTATAATCGAGTTTCTCTCCCACTTTAAACGGGAGGTCTTTGTTGGCTACTGGCTCAAACGTACTAACACCACCTGCGCGGACGCCGGCAGAGTTTGAGAAGGCCAATAATTGAAAAGCCAGTAAGCCGATGATGATGTTTAATCGTTTCATGATGTTGATATTTGTGCTAATCGATTAGCGTAAATCCAATTCTCGTGCCAGATTCTCATAATTTAGAACGCAAGCGGATTCTTTTCCTTGTCCTCAATTGGGGATTAGGACACGCTACACGTTCTGAGGTGTTAATCAACGAACTACTCCATAGAGGATTTGAGGTTCACATTGCCAGTGATGGTGACGCGCTACACGTTCTTCAAAAGAGCTTTCCCGAGCTCACTTTTCACGAGCTGCCGGGTTACGGTATTAAGTACGGCACGGGGGCTACCAATCTTCTCAAGTTGCTTTTGCAAGCACCTACAGCAATGGGGGTCATGAAGCGAGAACGAAAGCTTATTCAATCCCTACACGCTGAATTCGATTATGATGGATTGATTTCAGATAATCGCCCTGGGGTTGCTATTGAAAGTATTCCTTCGGTATATATCACGCATCAACTTAACATTAAAGCGGGATTGATGTCGAAGCAGGTGAGTGCCGCACACGCTAGATTTTATCGCTCCTTTGATGAGGTTTGGGTTCCTGATGATCCTGTGAGGAGCATGTCAGGGGATCTTTCAGAATCGGAGTCAAGTCTTCGCGTGAAGTACATTGGAACACTTTCCAGGTTGCGAAAACTGCCGATTCAAAAGCGTATTCCGTGGGCCGCAATTTTAAGTGGTCCTGAGCCAGCACGATCGGAGTGGGAGAGTGAGTTGAGGGCTGTTCGGAATTCCTTACCAGAGGGTGGAATCATTGTAAGAGGCAAACCGGGTGAAGGGATAGTAGAGGAAGGGGTGGTAGATTATATGAACAGCGAGGAGTTGTCACAGCTCTATGCCGATGCTGAGGTTATCATTACCCGATCTGGATACTCGTCATTGATGGATTTAGTCACATTGGGAAAGAAGGCACTTTTGATTCCAACACCTGGGCAAACGGAGCAAGAATACTTGGCGGTTCATCAATCGATGGTGGGGTGGAGCGCTTCGAAACAAGGAAGCTGTGATTACCTGAAGGAAATTGAAAAGCTACGCGACGAAACCGCCCCGAAACCTATTTCATCTGCCTTGCCGGCTGATTTATTTGGCCTTTTTGAGCGTGAAAGAGAAGGTTGATCCTACGCCTGAGGTACTGCGCACATTGATGGTTTGCTTGTGCGCATCTACGATGTGCTTCACAATGGCGAGACCTAATCCTGAGCCACCAACATCGCGGGAGCGGCTTTTGTCTACACGATAGAATCTTTCGAAAATTCTAGGGATATCAGTTTCCGGAATCCCCATTCCGTTATCCGCTACTTCGATGAGGAATTTGTCATCCATGTCGAAAATTCCCACTTCAACATATCCTTTTTCCTTTCCGTATTTCACGGCGTTCACAACCAGGTTGGCGAGAACTTGCTCGATGCGATGTGGGTCGCCTTCAACCTTCATCGGTCTGTCGTAATCCTTTTTAAGCTTGAGCTTGATGGACTTCTCTTCGGCCTTGTCTTCGAGCATTTCGAAAACGTCTCGGATGGTCTTGAGCACATCGAACTGTTGCTTGCGAACGTCCATTACGCCGGATTCGAGCTTGTTGAGAACGTCCATGTCTTGAACAAGAGCAATCATGCGATCTACGCTTCGGTTGGCACGATTTAAATACTTCTTGTTGATTTTCGGATCGTCAAGAGCGCCATCCAGAAGGGTGAGGATATACCCTTGAATATTGAAGATTGGGGTTTTCAATTCGTGACTTACGTTGCCGATAAACTCACGTCTGAATGCTTCACGTTCTTTCAGTTCGCGTATTTCGGTATTGCGTTCTTCGGCCCATTCCGAAACTTCGCGTTCGACCATTCGCAAGTCGGAAGTTCGAGCGATGAGGTCTTCTTCTTCATCGCTACCTAATTTCAATTCGTGAATGTTCTTGTAAATCAGTTTCACCTTGGCATAGATGAACTGTTGAATCACAAAACGAACGAAGATGAAAGTTAGGCTGGTAACGCCAATGAGTAAGGCTAACGCGAGGACATAATTGAACTCGATGCTCAAAATTGCCGTACCGAGCCAATATCCACCAGAAGTGAGCAATCCAAGTGCGATGGCAACAAGGGTGGCCAGTACTTCCGGCTTTTCGATGCGCATGGGTAAGATTTAGTCCTCGAATTTGTATCCCACACCTTTAATGGTGCGAATCTTTTCATCTCCAATTTTCTCTCTGAGCTTGCGGATGTGCACGTCGATGGTACGACCACCTACGATGACATCTGTGCCCCAGATTTTGTCCATGATTTCTTCACGGGAGAAAACTTTGCCTGGACGAGAGGAGAGGAGAGATAGCAATTCAAACTCCTTTCTTGGGAGGTCGAGTTTGTTTCCTTTGAGGCGAACTTGATACTTTTCTTGATCGATGACGAGGTCGCCGAATTCGAGCTTTGTTGAGCGTTCTTCTTCGCCGTTGTTGATGCGGCGCATGAGCGCGCGAATGCGGCTGATGAGAACTTTTGGTTTGATGGGCTTGGTGATGTAGTCATCAGCTCCTGCTTCAAAACCTGCAACTTGGCTGTAATCTTCACCTCTCGCGGTTAAGAAAGCGATGAGAGTGCCGTCGAGTTCAGGAATCTTTCTGAGCACATCACATGTTTCGATGCCGTCCATTCCTGGCATCATCACATCTAGAAGGATGAGGTGCGGTTTGTGCTTCTTCGCTTTTTCAACGGCTTGTTCGCCATTGTTTGCGGTTTTGATTTTGAAACCTTCTTTCTCGAGGTTGTATCCCACGAATTCTAGGATATCTGGTTCATCATCAACCAGTAGAATTTTCATGTCGCTCGTCTCCATACTATAGGATGAGTGTAGGTATAAATGTAGGCAAAAGCCTGAATAGACAGCCCAAAAGTAGACAATAATCCAACTAAGCCCTTGTGTTAACAATTACATAACCAAAGATTACATACAGTTCAAAAATGACGGGGTTTGTGGTGTGGAAGCTGTGAATGGATAGCACAAGTTTCAATCTGAGTTAACGAGGGCTTAACGTTCTAACTGAACCTTTGCACCGTTCGAAACACAAACAATTCTTGAAATGAACACAATCAAAAAATTCGGAAAGTACGCAGCTATGGCAGCTGTTGCTCTCACTTTTGCTTCTTGTGGTGAAGACGAGCCACCAGTAGTTAAAAAACCAGACAACGAAACACTTGCTGGACTTATCGCTGAAGATATGACTTTGACTAGCGACCGCGTATGGGAGCTTGCAGGTCGTGTTGTAGTTGACAACGGTGTTACTTTGACTATCGAGCCAGGAACACTTATTAAAGGTCAAACTGCTACAGGTTCTTTGGCTTCTGTATTGATCGTTGCACGTGGTGGTAAGATCATGGCTGAAGGAACTGCTGCTGATCCAATCATCTTTACTTCTTTGGCTGACAACATCGAAATTGGTCAGAAAGTAGGAACAAACCTAGAGCGCACAAACAACGAGCTTTGGGGTGGATTGATCATTTTGGGTGATGCTCCAACTTCTGCTGAGAACGGAGACACGGAAACAAACATCGAAGGTATTCCAGCTAACGAGACTTACGGTCTTTATGGTGGAGCAAATGCTTCTGATAACTCAGGTGTATTGAAGTACGTTTCTGTACGTCACGGTGGTACTCTTATCGGTGAAGGTAACGAGATCAACGGTATCACTTTCGGTGGTGTTGGTAACGGTACTGTAGTTGACCACGTAGAGGTTTACGCTACTTTGGACGACGGTATTGAGTGCTTCGGTGGTACAGTAAACATCTCTAACGCATTGGTATACTACCAAGGTGACGACGGTGTTGACCTTGACATGAACTACTCTGGTACATTCGACAACTTCGCTGTAATTCACGGTGACGGAATCGGAACTGACGAAGGTCTTGAAATCGACGGACCTGAGAACTCTACTTACACTGACGGTCTTTTCACTTTGATCAACGGTACTGTTATGACAGAAGGAGAAGGTTCTGCAGCTGACCTTAAGTCTAAGGCTCAAGGTACTTTGAACAACATCAAGTTCTCTGGATACTCAAATGGTGCTACTTTGAAGATCCGTGCTTCTTACCAGAACGATTGCGCTGACGCTAAGGAAGACGCTTTCACTCACTTGACAGACGCTACTCCAACTTTGATTGTTACTGGTTCTGAGTTCAACGCAGTTAGCGTTTACACAGGATCTACTGACAGCAACGACGACGATTGTACTGTACCTGCGGCTGACCAAACTGCTGCTGAAGCGTTGGTAGTTTCTACTACTGCTACAGGTGCTGACTTGAGCGTATTCGCTGGATGGACTGCTGCTGACAACAAAGGTCAACTTCCTCAGTAATTATAATCCTCTTCGGATTTAACAGAAGATAAATAAAAGCCTATCGCGGACTCGTGCCGCGGTAGGTCTTTTTCAATTAGAAAAGGAATGAAGAAGGCAATTTTCACCCTCACTCTAGTTCTCACCGCGCTACTTGGAAACGCACAGGACGGTTTCCTTCGCGGAACAGTTGTAGATCAAGATTATGGCGAGCCAGCCGTAAACGCAACCGTTGAGATTGAGGGAACAGCTATCAAAGGCCTGACAGACTTTGACGGCAACTATTCAATCACTCTTCCAGCCGGTACGTACAATGTGCGCTATACCATGTTCGGTATGCAACCCGTTGTAGCCAACGTTACCATTTTGGAAGGTGAAGTAACTATTCAGGACGCGGTTCTACAATCCGGATCACAAGTGATTGGTGACGTAGACATCGTTGTTCAAGCTACTCGCAACAGCGAAGTAGGACTCGTTCTTGAAAGAAAGAACACGTCTAATGTGATGGACGGTCTATCATCACAAACCTTTAGAAAAATCGGCGATAGTAACCTTAGTGGTGCGATTGGCCGTGTAACCGGTGTTTCTGTACAAGACGGAAAGTACGTTTATGTACGTGGTCTTGGCGACCGTTACACCAAAACAACTTTGAATGGAATGACGATTCCGGGTCTCGACCCAGATAAGAACTCTGTTCAAATTGACATCTTCCCTACGAAAACACTCGAGAACGTAATGATTTACAAGACGTTCTCAGCCAACCTATACGGTGACTTCACAGGTGGTTTGGTGAATGTTGAAACCAAGTCGTTCCCTGAAGTTCCAACTACTCAGATCAGTGTTGGTGCAACCTATTTCCCAGCGATGCACTTCAACAGTGATTTCATCCTTTATGATGGTGGTAATTTTGACTGGGCCGGGTTCGACGACGGTACCCGTGCATTCCCACTTTCTCAATATGAAGACGTTCCGGCTAACCCAACGTACCCACGTTCTACCGACCTTACCAATAGCTTTGGTAAGACTATGGCCGCGGAAAGTGCGCTTGCGCTTCCGAACTTCAGCTTGAGTTTCAATACGGGTGACCAAATCAATACGGAGAATGTAACCTACGGGTACAACTTCGTAATGAACTACCAGATTCAGAATACATACTACGACGAGTATGTTTCAAATGTGTTCTTGAAGCCAGTTGGTAGCGAGAACTACGAGCTCTTCCAAGACGAAGGTCGTGAGGGTAACCTCGGACAACGCTCTGTACTTTGGAGTGCGCTCGGTTCCGGTGCCATGAAATGGGGAACAAACTCACTCGAGGTTCTTCTACTTCACAGCCAAGGTGGTGAGTCTTCAGCATCACAGCGTTGGTCTCAGAACTACAACCAAACAGGTGCACTTCTTCGCGAAGAAATCCTCACGTATACTCAGCGTTCATTGACCAACAACATGTTGATCGGTAAGCACCAGCTTGATGACAACTGGAAGCTTGAGTGGAGAAACTCATTTACAGTTTCTAGAGTATACGACCCTGATTTTCGCACCACATCGATTTCTTACACTAGCGGCTCACCAACACTCAGCGTGGGTGATGGAGCAGGTATCAACCGTTTCTGGAGAGATTTGAACGAATGGAACGAGAGCTTTAGAGCTGACGTTAGCCGCAATTACGGCGAAGGAGGAAAAGTTAGCTTCGGTGGTGTAGTTGATTTCAAATCACGTGACTTCGTGATTTACAACGCAAACTTCCGCCGTCGCGAGACTTCAAACATCAGCGAGGATCCAAACTGGTTCTTTGAAGAAGAGAACATCTTCTCTGATGTGAATCCAGATGGCACCTACGTTCGCTATAACTTCGAACCTTCGAATGCCTTCACATCATCACAAAACATCTTCTCTGCATACGTATTGAATGAGCACTATCTCTCAACTCGTATCAAGGCGATTTACGGATTGCGTGTGGAGCAAGGCTTGATGTACTACACAGGAGAAACACAGCCTGGTCCGAGCTACGAGCAGTTCAACAATGCGAATACGCTCAATGAGTTGAACTTCTTGCCAAGTGCTGCTTTAGTATACGATTTGAACGAGAGCATGAAGCTTCGTGCATCTTACTCGATGACTTTGGCGCGTCCTTCATTTAAGGAGAAGTCTGCAGCTCAGATTTTCGACCCGCTTACGAAGCGTACCTTCATCGGTAACCTCGATCTAGAGCAAACGAACGTTAACAACTTCGACTTGCGTTACGAATGGTTCTTCGAAGGAGCTGACCTCTTTGCGGTATCAGGTTTCTACAAGACTTTTGAGAACCACATCGAGCTTGTGTCGTTCCAAACCGCTCCGGATAACATTACTCCTCGAAATGCAGGAAGCTCAACCGTGTTTGGAGCTGAGGTTGAAATCAGCAAATCACTTGAATTCCTTGCGGAGTCTCTGAAGAACTTCAAGTTGGGTGGTAACTTCTCGTATGTTGAATCACGCGTTGACCTTCACAGTGTAATTGTTGACGCAAATGGTCAAACTGAATTCGAACTTCGTCAGGCTAACTTGCGCGACGGTGAAGAATTGAAAGAATACCGTCCGATGGCTGGTCAGGCTCCGTACACCTTGAACTTGAATTTGAACTATGCTCACCCTGAATCGGGATTGAATTTGAGCGCAGCTTATAACGTTCAGGGAACTTTCCTAGCGATTGTAGGATCTGGTCGTGTTCCAGATGTGTACACGGTTCCTTTCCACAGCTTGAACTTCAACGCGTTCATGGACTTTGGTGAAGAATCAAGACACAGAATCACCTTGGGTGTTAACAACGCATTAAACGGTGAGCGTCACAACGTATATCGTTCGTTCCGCGCACAAGATGAAACGTACTCCCGCTTCCTTCCAGGAGTTGGAATTAGCTTGAAATACGGCTACCGTTTCTAGACAACACAAAACCTAAGCACACTAATGAGTAAGTCCCGCATTTAACGCGGGACTTTCTTTTTTGTGAACTTTTAAACTTCACGTAACAGTAAGTAAGTGGTTTCCGACGATTCTGTCTCGTATATTTGGGGGCATTATAAAATCCAACTGATGAGGAAGTTATACACACTACTTTTGACCAGCCTAAGCATCTTTGCCTTGGCACAGACAGGTCACACTGTGTTGGTAGGCTCTGGCGGCAACAACTTTAGTCCGTCGGCACTTACTATTAACCAGGGTGATACTGTTTATTTTGATTGCGTTTCCGGATTCCACAATGTGGACGGAACCACCAGTTCATATCCTAACAACCCAGTAGGGTTTGGAAACGGAGCGGCAGCTTCGGCTCCTTGGATGTACCAATTTGTATTTAATACACCGGGTACCTACGACTACGATTGCACACCACACGTAGGTTTGGGTATGGTAGGCACCATCACAGTAAACGCGGTAACTCCGCCACTTTCTGGAATGGTAAGTCAGAGTTTTGAAGGTTCTGATACATGGACTTACACCAACACTCCGGCGACATACAATACTTCAGGCGATATCTGGGATATTGTTTCTAGCTTGTCTTCTATCTCTCCTAGCGACGGATCTATGTTCTGGGGAATGCAAGACCTCAATAACGGAAACGGCGGTGGAGCATTCGACCACATCTTGGAGTTTGATCCTGTAGATGTGAGCGGTGTAACCAACGGATATGTTGAGTTCGACTACTACACAATCGGTTTCGACAGCTCGGATTCACTTCGTTATATCCTCGAATTCGACAACGGTACTACTTGGGGTCCAGCCACTCAATTGACCAAAGACTCTCAAGGTTGGATTACTGAATCTGTACAGATCCCGGCTAGCGCGCAGTACGTTCGCCTTCAGATTATCGGCTACCAAAATGGCGGTACCGATTACGCAGGTATCGATAATGTTAGAATCGCTCAGGGACCTCCAGTTCCACTTGAGCCGATTTCAGCTATCACTCCTAACGATATGAACAATGTGCCAACGCGTGACGGCGATACCGTTTATGTTGGAGGAACGGTCTTCACTATCGATTACGACGGAAGCGCAGGATACTCGTTCTACATTCAAGATGGAACTGACGGTATCAACATTTTCAATTTCAATGACCTTCCAAACTACACCAACCCACAAATTGGGGATAGCATCGAAGTATTTGGTCGCGTAGACTTCTTCAACGGTCTTACTGAAATCTTTGCAGATTCAATCAACCTAGTTTCTACCGGTAATAGCGTAGGAATGCCAATGGTTGTTACAACGCTTGACGAGACTACGGAAAGCAGCTTCATTCGCATGAACAACATGATGATTGCGAACCCATCCCAATGGTCTACTTCAGGTGGATCATTCAACGTAGATATTACGGACGGTACGAATACGTTCACTATGCGTATCGACAGCGACTGCGAAATTGCAGGAACTCCGGTACCAACAGGTATGTTCGATGTGATTGGTGTTGGCGGTCAGTTTGATGGCAGCAGCCCTTACACTTCAGGATATCAAATCTTCCCTAGAATTGCGGAAGACATCGCCTACCACTATGTTTCTCTCGACACAATCAATGCGGTAGACGCTAACGGTGTTGCTTCGCACGATGGTGATACGGTTCTTGCAACAGGTACTGTATTTACGGTTGACTACGACGGAAACACGGGTTATTCCTTCTTTATGCAGGATGCTACCGGTGGAATCAACATCTTCAACTTCAACGATGTTTCTGGTTACCAGGTGAACCTCGGCGACTCTATCCGAGTATGGGGTAGAGTTGATCAGTTCAACGGTCTTACTGAAATCGTTCCTGATAGCATTCAGTTGATCGCTTCAGGCAAGAATGTCGGAGCGCCGTTGGTTGTAACGACTTTGGACGAATCTACAGAGAGCGAATTCATCCGTATGAACGGCATGACACTCGCAACACCTTCACAATGGTCTACTTCTGGTGGGTCATTCAACGTGGACATCACTGACGGAACGAACACATTCACAATGCGTATCGACAGCGACGTGAACATTCACGGTACACCTGCTCCAACAGGTACGTTTGACGTGATTGGTGTTGGTAGTCAGTTCGACAGCAGCAACCCTTACACTTCAGGTTATCAGATTCTTCCTCGCTTTACAGCGGATATTATTCCTGCTGGTGCGGTTCGCTCTATTGATCCAATTGTTACTGTTGATCCAGCAGACGCAAACGGATTGGCTCTGCGTGACGGCGATACCGTAGCTATTCGCGGTGTTGTATTTACAGACGACTTTGACGGAAATACTGGCTATAGCTTCTTTATTCAAGATGCTACAGGTGGCGTAAACGTTTGGGACTTCGCTGATCAGCCAAACTACTTGACTCCAATGCGTGGAGACAGTTTGGAAATCATCGGTACTGTTACTCAGTTCAACGGTCTCATCGAAGTTCAACCAGATACTATCATTACACTCGGTACAGGAACGATTAATGGTCCAACTGTAGTTACCACACTTGGTGAAATGACAGAAGGTGAGTTTATCAGAATGAACAATGTTTCATTGGTTAACCCATCGCAATGGCAGACTTCTGGTTCATTCAATGTGGACATCACAGACGGTACGAATACGTACACGATGCGTATTGATTCTGATGCCAACTTCGGTACGTTCCCTGCTCCATCTGGTGCGTTCGACGTAATCGGTGCGGGAAGCCAGTTCGATAACAGCAATCCGTACACAAGCGGATACCAGATTCTTCCGCGTGATACGAATGATATCATTCTAGTTGCGCCTACTACGCCAACTGTGAACTTCGTATCCTCTTTGGTGAGCGTTTCAGAAAGCGCGGGTACGGTTGACGTTGATCTTTACATCAACCCAACCGTAGGTACTGCTGAAACGGTTGATCTTCAAGTTACACTCGGACCTGGCGTTACAATTCCAGGCGATGGTAGCATCACTCCTATGCCAAATATCACTACGGGTATCTTCACATTGAACGTACCAGCTAACGGTGATACAGTGAGCTTCCAAGTGAGCATCGTGGATGACATCATCACAGAAAGCAACGAGTACATCGATATCACGATCAACTCCGTTTCTTCTGGATTGACAGCTGGTATTATCGACAGCATGCGTTTCGAGGTAATCGACAACGACATCTTCATTCCAACTTACACAATCGATCAGATTGACGGTAGAGATGCTGACTGTGCTATCGACTCACTCCTTTCTTATGTTAGATTGAATGCAGTAGTAGTTGGGGTTGACCTTCAGGGTGCAGCTTCTTCGAACAGTGCATTTACCATTTGGGACGGTGAAGGCTTCGGTGTATTTGCCGGAGGTTTGAACTTCACAGTGAACGAAGGTGATTCAATCACACTTGTGGGTGAGCTTGATGAGTTCAACGGCCTTGCCCAAATCTACCCAGATTCAATTCGTGTATTGAAGAGCGGGTCTACATTGCCAACTCCGGTAGTTATCACTTCTTTGGATGAGACTACAGAATCTGAATTGGTTCGATTTAACAACGCCGAATTGGTTGACCCATCACAGTGGAGCTTGACAGGTTCATTCAACGCAGATATTACTAACGGAACTGATACCATCACTATGCGTATCGACTCTGACGTGAATATCTCGGGTACACCTGCGCCAATTGGCAAGTTCGACGTAATCGGTATTGGTGGTCAGTTTGATAACAGCACACCACGTTGTGACGGTTACCAGTTGTTGCCACGCTACTTGATGGATATCATCCTTCCTGAGCCGCCAACGTATGACCTTCACATTTCTGAAGTGATGGCGAACTCAAATGATCCGAATGGTTTGAACTTCGATTGGTTCGAGATTACGAACTACTCGACTACCGAAACGTACAACCTTGAGAACTTCTCGTTCGACGACAACAGCGAAATCGACGGATTGAATGTACTTCCAAACGTGAGCATTGCTCCAGGTGAAGCTATCATCGTGTTCGAAGGAACTGCTGCTGACGAGGCTGCTTGGATTCAGAACTGGAACATCGTGAACGGTGCACCACAGATCGTAGCGGTTGACGAACTACTCAATGGTTCATTCCCAGGATTGAGCTCTACAAGCGACGCGGTAGTGTTGTACGACAGCTCTTCTAATGTGATTGAGATCTGTAAGGTAGATTACAACAGTACCCTTCCAGGTCAGTCGCTAGAATTCGACACTGCATGTGCCTTTGTAGGATTTGCAGTTGATGGAACAAACGGAGCGCACACTGCTGATGGTGGTGATGTTGGTTCTCCGGGTAACGTTGCTCCAGGTATTGGTCTCGCTGAGGCACAATTGAGCAGCATTCGTATCTATCCTAACCCTGCTGTTCAGAACATCTTTGTTGACATGCCATTCGAAGGCGTGAAGGCAATTACGTTGATGGACATTCGCGGTGCGGTTGTAGAGGTTCTTCAAACAGAAGAAACACTCCTCAACATGGACTTGGCGAAGTTCGATGCAGGTGTTTACATGCTACAGATTGAATCAGGAGATGCGCAACGCACAGTTCGCGTGATTCTTCAGTAATCTGCAGACAAACATTTAGGGAAGCCGCTCCGGGAAACTGGGGCGGCTTTTTTTTTGAGTTTTGGACTGATGTACCGACCGAAGGGAGGTATCCCGAGAGGCGCAGCCGATTCGGGAGAGGGTTGGACTGCTAGAGGGTTAGATGGCCAGAGGGTTAGACTGGCAGACTGATGACCTTATTGGAGGGGGCGCCCAGTGAAGCGGTGCCGAAGTGGGAGACTATGATACTGCTGGTTGAACCACGACAGTAAAGAATGGGGGCTGATTGCCCCGCCCCGTCCTCAAGCTACGAATCCAGAAGCCGCTAGTCGGATTGTAAACGTTTACAATCGGATAGTTATTCACTTCGAGGAGTTGTCCTCTTTTTGTCCATGATTCGGATGAAGTTGTCCACCAGAAGTCCACGTGAGATCAGTTAGAATGTCACTAAAAGAATTGAACTTCGCCACATGGGGTGGGGTTGGGGCCCCCACAGGAGGAGGGTTAGAGGGTTAGATGGCCAGAGGGTTAGACTAGCAGACTGATGACCTTACTGGAAGGGGTGTCCCGTGAGGCGCACGCTATGCGGAGACTGTTAGAGGGTTAGACTGGCAGACTGATGACCTTATTGGAGGGGGCGCCCAGTGAAGCGGTGCCGAAGTGGGAGACTATGATACTGCTGGTTGAACCACGACAGTAAAGAATGGGGGCTGATTGCCCCACCCCGTCCTCAAGCTACGAATCTAGAAGCCGTTAGTCGGATTGTAAACGTTTACAATCGGATAGTTATTCACTTCGAGGAGTTGTCCTCTTTTTGTCCATGATTCGGATGAAGTTGTCCACCAGAAGTCCACGTGAGATCAGTTAGAATGTCACTAAAAGAATTGAACTTCGCCACATGGGGTGGGGTTGGGGCCCCCACAGGAGGAGGGTTAGAGGGTTCGATGGCCAGAGGGTTAGACTGGCAGACTGATGACCTTACTGGAAGGGGTGTCCCGTGAGGCGCACGCTATGCGGAGACTGTTAGACTGTTAGAGGGTCAGACACTTTGATTGATGGGCTGATGTACCGACCGAAGGGAGGTATCCCGAGAGGCGCAGCCGATTCGGGAGAGGGTTAGATTGTCGAGGCAAACACCAACCGTTAGCTTGAAGTCTTTCAAGGGCTATTCTAAAGTCCGTTTATATATTATTCTGTGGACTTTGTTAGTTTTGTCCAAACTCTCATCGCATGAAAAAGCTTCTCTCTATTGTGCTGTTCGCACTATTGTCCACTCCAGGATATTCCCAAACGTTGTCTGGAAAGAACTTTGTCGCATCGACGTATGCTGGCGTAGCACCTAAATGGACTTGGAGTAATTTGGGTTTCTCCGGGGGGATTGGCTTTCAATATCAGCACAGCGCATTGCCTGGAGTTTCAGTGGCCATGCAAGTTGGGACGTATACTCGAACCATCACTTTAATAAGTTTTGTTGATCCAAATTATGGGTTTTGCCGAACTGGTTGCGAGGAAACCATCGACTTCAACGTGTACAGTTTCTACCCGCGAATCGATCTGCATCCTATTTCTTGGTTCAGCCGAGAATTTCCGCTAGACGTTTACTTCGGAGCCGGCTATGGATATTTTTTTCACGACTATGACTCGGTAGACCTCAGTTCGTGGGACTACGCCATGCAAGGTGGCATCCGCTATTGGATAAACGATAGCTGGGGAGTGTATCTTGAATCAGGTATTCGCGACCAATCACAAGTGGTGATCGGCGGAAGCTTCGCCTTCTAGAGTGAAACCGATTCAGTCCAACAAGCCCCCAGCCCATAGCTTTAAGGCTGAGGCCTGTCACCTCCTTATCCTACAACGATATTCACAATCCTGCCAGGTACCACAATCACCTTGCGGATGGTCTTTCCTTCCGTCCACTTGGCGCTGCGCTCATCGGCCAATACAGCCTCTTCAATCCCTTTTCTATCGAGATCAGCAGCCACGGCGATATTGAAACGAGTCTTCCCATTGAATTGCACCGGATACTCGATGCTGCTCTCAACTAAGAATTCTTCGTTGTGCTCCGGATAGCTCTGCTGCGTTACACTTGGCTCGTGACCTAATTTTACCCAAAGCTCCTCTGCTGTGTGTGGGGCAAATGGCGAAAGTAAGATGGTCAACGGTTCTAGGATCTCGCGCTTACCACATTTGGCATCAGTGAGCTCGTTTACACAAATCATAAAGGCACTTACGGAAGTGTTGAAGGAGAAGTTCTCAATGTCCTCATTCACCTTTTTGATGGTCTTGTGCAACGTCTTGAGTTCATCTGCTGATGGCTTATCATCATTCAGGTTCTCAAAGAGTCGGGTCAATTTGCGAAGGAAGTTGGAAACTCCAGTGATTCCTTTCGTGTCCCATGGCTTCGATTGTTCAATCGGACCAAGGAACATTTCGTACATGCGGAAGACGTCGGCACCATATTGGTCGACCATGTCATCTGGGTTAACCACATTACCCCAGCGTTTTGACATTTTTTCCACTATTCGTTGAGCATAGAACTCCGATCCTTTGCTGATGAAGTAGTTTCTCTTACCAGTGTTATTGAGCTCCTCGCGTTCGAGTTTTTCGGTATCTACGATATCAGTAATGTCATCAAAGAATGAATTAAAAATGCGAACATCTTGCGGTTTTGAAATGACCTTGAATTCTTCTCGTGTTTGTCCACCTTGGAGTTGTTCCGATATCTCTTCCGCAAAAATCTTATTGATCCTTTCAAGTATCCAATCTTCTTTGTTGATCAAGGCCTTTTGTGCATCTCGATCAATGAAAATATCGAAATCAGAAGGGTTCAGTAGAGTAGCATCATCGGAAGAAGAGTCAGTCCATAGAACTGCATTCTTAATTACTCTGTACATGTATCCACTCACCCCTTGAATCATCCCTTGGTTTACCAATTTTTGAAACGGCTCCTGAGTGTTTACAAATCCTCTATCTGCCAAGAATTTGTGCCAGAAGCGAGAGTAAAGTAGGTGACCCGTAGCGTGTTCCGAACCTCCCATGTAGAGGTCCACATTCTGCCAGTAGTTTACCTTGTCTGATGATGCAAACTCCTCCTTGTTTCCGGCATCCATGTAACGCAAGAAATACCAACTACTTCCAGCCCAACCAGGCATGGTGGTGGTCTCAAGAGGATGTCCATCAGCCGTGTGCCAATTCGTCGCTCGGGCCAACGGCGGTTCGCCATCTTCCGTTGGCAAGTATTTATCCACCTCGGGTAAGGTCAATGGCAATTGATCTTCAGAAAGTGTCTTTGGAATTCCGTTTTCGTAATATACCGGAATCGGCTCGCCCCAATAGCGTTGGCGACCAAAGATGGCGTCGCGCAAGCGATAGTTGGTCTGTCCAGTTCCAATGCCCTTCGCTTCAATTTCAGAAATGGCTTTCGCAATAGCATCCTTCACCTCAAGTCCATTGAGGAAATCGCTGTTCATCACCTTGCCCTCTTTCGCATCAACGGCTTCTTCTTCAATGTTTCCGCCTTCTACAACTTGGACGATGGGTAGGTCGAAGTGCTTTGCGAAAGCGTGGTCTCTACTATCGTGACCTGGCACCGCCATCACAGCACCCGTACCGTAGTTTGCAAGCACGTAATCGCCAATCCAAATGGGAACTTTCGCTCCGCTGAATGGATGTATTACGTAAGCGCCTGTGAATGCACCCGAAACGGTTTTCGTATCCGTCATACGGTCGCGCTCACTTTTACGAGCTGCGGCTTCTACATAGGCGTCTATTTCCGAACGCTGTTCATCCGTAGTAATCACATCAACCAAGTCGTGCTCTGGAGCCAACACCATGAAGGTTACCCCAAAGATGGTATCAGGACGAGTAGTAAACACCTCCACGTTCGCATCGTGGCCATCCACTGCGAATTGAACACTCGCGCCTTTTGATTTTCCAATCCAGTTACGCTGTGTTTCTTTGAGGGCTTCCGACCATTCTATATCGTTCAAGCCTTGAAGCAAACGTTCCGCATATGCAGAAATACGCATGCTCCATTGCATCATTTTCTTTTGAATAACAGGGAATCCGCCTCGTTCGGAAACGCCGTCTTTGACCTCGTCGTTTGCGAGCACTGTTCCCAATTCTGGGCACCAATTAACCATGCTCTCTGAGCGATAGGCCAGTCGGTAATTGAGTAGAATCTCGCTCCGCTCGGATTCATTCTTAGCTTGCCATTCGCTTGCCGAAAAGCTCAGCTCTTCGTCGCAATGAGCATGTAGATTCGCTGTCCCCAAAGCCTCGAAGTGGGCTTCTAATTCTTGAATCGGACGAGCCTTGTCCATCTCGGTATCGTACCAAGAATGAAAGAGCTGAATGAAAATCCACTGCGTCCATTTATAGAACTTGGGGTCACTCGTGCGTACCTCGCGGTTCCAATCAAAGCTAAATCCGATTCGGTCGAGCTGCTGGCGATAACGCGTAATGTTCGCCTCTGTGGTAATTGCAGGATGCTGACCCGTTTGGATGGCATACTGCTCAGCGGGAAGACCAAATGAGTCGTATCCCATAGGATGGAGAACGTTGAATCCTTTGTGACGCTTGTAGCGCGCGTAAATATCGCTGGCAATGTAGCCTAGAGGGTGACCAACGTGCAATCCTGCTCCGGAAGGATAGGGGAACATGTCGAGCACATAAAACTTAGGTTTACTCGAATGATCTTCTGCTGCGTACGTATTGTTGGCTGCCCAGTACTGCTGCCACTTTTGGTCTATCTCGCGATGGTTCTCCATTGTTGTCAATTGTGACCGCGAAAATAGAGCTTTCCTAACGGATGCTCAAGCGTTTTGAGACTATCGGAGGTCTCTGCTAATCATCAAGCGCGCATTCGCCAGTAAGGTGATTCCCAACCAGGCAAGGGCAGGGTATACGTTCGACCATTGGACATGTTCGTGCACATACCAAGTGATGTACTTTCCAAGGGGAGAAGGAATCAAACTCCATGAAGCATCAATCGGTAAGAACACGGCCAAATCTGCCCATCCCTGTTTTGCGTGCATGAATCCCAAAATGCCCCAAGCCACAGGCTCTATGAAGTACATGTAGAGCAGGAAAATCAGAATAGTGAGGCCAACTTTTCGCATCAAGTTTATCGCCAGCATGGCAATGTTTAGATGTAGGAAAATGTGCAGCCAATAGGCGAAGAGGAAATCAATGTGAGAAACGATTTCATTCCAAGAGAAACCGCCCGACATGGCCCCTCCGAGAACTAACCCGAGGATGAGGAGCAGTGTGAAACTCAAGAAGCTCAAAAAGGCAAGTAGAATAACTTTCGAGAAAAAGTATTCGGTTCTACTCAGTCCATCAATCACGTTTTGGCGAATGGTTTTCTCCTCCCATTCTTGCCCTACATTCACAATGACAATGATGCACAGGAGCGGTGTGATGAGCTTGTATATGTAGCTCAAGTTGTGCCAAATGTCAATAAAGTAGAATACCGGAAAGTCTTCTGGCTTCACCCCTAAATCGGTAGAGATAAAGTCAGAACTATCGTTAATCCATGAGAGGAACTGGTCGATTCCGAATGGGACAACCAAGAAGGCGAATAGCCATAGTCCCATCATCCACTTGAAGTATCTCGAACGAGAAATCTTCAGCCATTCGATGTAGAATAATCTGATCATTGGTTGCTTTTCAAGAGTTCGAGGAATTTTTCTTCAAGGGTGTTGCGGCGCTCAGAGATTTGGCCCAAAACAATCTGTTTGTCGATGAATGCACGATTAATCGTTTGGCCATCAACATCGTCACCCACTTGAATGAGAAGTGAATCTTCTTGTTTCTCAACCTCTGTAATGAAGTTGATTTCACGGGCGGAAACTGCGAGTTTCTCGAGATCCGATGAAGATATCTCCCATCCGCCGTTTCCAGATAGGTCTTCTTTCACGTTCCCCTTGTGAATGCAGGTTCCTCGTTTCAGGACCGCGTAATCTTTACAAACACGTTGTACTTCATCGAGCAGGTGTGAAGCGAGCACGATAGATTTTCCGCTTTCTGCAATTTGTGTGATAAGATCTCGGATGTCGTGAATTCCTTCTGGGTCCAATCCATTCGTAGGCTCGTCAAGGATGAGAACTTCCGGATCTCCAACGAGTGCAGATGCTATTGCCAAACGCTGTTTCATGCCAAGGGAGTAGGCTTTAAAAGGATCTTTGCCTCGCTTTCCTAGCCCAACAAAATCGAGAACTTCCTCGATTCTGTCTGCACCGCTCTGTTTTATCGATGCGGCAATTTTCAAGTTCTGTGCTCCTGACAAGTGGGGGTAAAACACGGGGTATTCAAGGATGGCACCAACTCGTTTTCTCGCTTTCGATCCCGTTTGGCCATCAAACCAATGGAAGTCGCCTTCGGTAGGGCGAATGGCCCCGAGCACCATGCCAAGCGTTGTGGTTTTTCCACTGCCGTTAGGTCCCAATAGTCCGAATACCGTTCCCGCTGGAATGTCTAAATCAAGTTTGTTGACCGCTCGAATTCTACCGTAATCCTTCGTTAGTCCTGTGGTAGTAAGTACGCTCATTTTCCGAAGGGTAGAAGATTAGTTGATCCTGACTGTAATCCAGCGCGCATGAGCGACAACATTTTGTTCTGGAGGTTGTCACCCCGCAATTCGACGATGTGCAAGCCCTCATCATTTTGAGTGGCGATCAGGATATAATTGAGGCCGTTGTCTGACTTGTTTCCCAATAATTGAAATGAACCGGTGCCACGGTATACAGGTGGCAACAAGCTCTCGAGCTCCATGGCATCAATTTTTTCCATGATTTCGGTCGGGATGGAGTACTCGGTTGAGTCCAAGCGCTCCATAGTTATGTCGTACATGCAGGCATCGTGTATGCCGACGAACATCTCGCTCATGGAGCTTGAAGAATCCATGTTGGAGGCGGCCATGATCATGCTTGGTGAGAAATAGGAAAAGTTTCCTACTCTGGTATACTCTTCGTGAATGTCGGGCGTGACCAAATCAGGATAATCAGAGGTGCACGAGACGGCCAGGCATGCAAAAAGAAGAATGGCGATGTATTTGGGCATCGTCTATCGGTTAGAGGTTGAATTACGAATATCAGAATATTCTCGTAGCAGAAGGGATGTTAAATGTACGAACGGATTTTCTACCTTTCTGGTATGACATGGACCCCAGACCAACAAAAGCTCATCAATAGATTAAATAATCAGCTGGCATTTCGCTTCTTTACGAGGAAAATGGTGCCTGCCGCAGCGCACGCTGGAGTGCGTTTTATCAAGTTTGATGAACGGGAATGCCAGATTGCTATGCCGTATCGAAAGCGGAACAAAAATCCGTTTCGAAGCATGTACTTCGCGGTTCAAAGTATGGCTGCCGAAATGAGTACGGCTCTGCCAGCCATGATTCACATGAAGAAACACGATGTTTCGATTGCTTGGATTGTCATCGATTTCACAGCATCTTTTCCAGCAAAGGCCACGGGCGATGTAGTGTTTACTTGTCAGCAAGTCGACGAAATCGGTAAGGTTATAGAAGCCGCAAGCCAGTCAGATGAGGCGCAGACCATTGCCGTAAAAACCGTGGGCAAGATGTCAGATGGAACAGTAGTGAGTGAATTCACGTTCCACTGGTCTTTCAAAAGAAGAGCAAAGCGCTAGTCTGCCTTCGCGTACGTTTGAAGTATCTCAACTTCCAGCTTTTCTCCATTTGCAGCCTTGTCGAAATGAACCGTGCTACTCGTTATGAGTGAATCTTCAGTGAGTTTCACGATTTGATACGCAACGGTGTCTCCGAAGTTGGTAATCAATAGTTTTTGATCATTGACATACCACTTGCCATCGGTGCTCGTGTGGGTAGTCATTTCTTGAAAACTGTACGTTTTGTTTTCGCTGAAGTTCAGAACAGAAGACTTGTGAAGACTGTATTGCTTTTTGAAGATGCTGACGAGTGACGGGTCACTTGTAACTATCTCAACATCATGACCACGCCATGCGCCGGTGAGGTCGGATTCATCAAAAGATTCATTAGAGCAAGCAGCTGTGAGCAGGAGAATGCTCATCCATCCAAGTGTACGTTTCATCGGTAGCGAGTTTGAGTTAAAATAAACAGGAATTGTTAAATATTCCAAGCGCAGACCCGCACATATTTTATCAGGCTCTATTTTGCCTCAAGTGTTCACATCAACTCACTCTCCGTCTTATTCGCCAATTGTCCACATGCAGCATCGATATCCTGTCCTCGGCTTTGTCGAACTTTTGCAATTACCCCAACATCTTCTAGAGCTTTGATGTAGGCATCTACGCGCTCTTGAGGAGCTTGGGTGTAATCACCATTGTCGATAGGGTTGTATTGAATGATGTTCACTTTGGACGGAACCTTCTTTACGAAGGAAACGAGTGCGGCGATCTCTTCATCCGTATCATTCACACCACGCCAAACTACAAACTCGAAGGTCACCTTCCTGCCAGTTACTTTGTACCAATGCTGAAGCGAGGCAAGCAGATCATCCAAGTGGTTTTTTGAAGCTAATGGCATGATGCGTTCGCGTGTGCTCTGAATAGCTGAATGAAGGGAAACCGCAAGATTAAAACGGACCCCGTCGTCAGCCATTTTAGTGATGAGTTTAGGAATGCCTACGGTGCTGAGCGTGATGCGGCGTGCTGCCATGCCAAGTCCCTCCGGAGAGGTGACCTTATCCAATGCCGCAATTACATTCTTGTAGTTGAGTAGAGGTTCGCCCATACCCATCATCACAATATTCGTAAGCGGACGATCGAAGTATTTTTCTCCTTCTTTTTTAATGGCTACAACCTGGTCATAGATCTCATCTGGGTTGAGATTGCGCATGCGTTTTAGTCCAGCGGTTGCGCAAAAATCACAGTCCAAACTACATCCCACTTGGGAGGAAACACAGGCGGTGATTCTCTTTTCGGTGGGGATAAGAACACTCTCTACGATGAGGCCGTCGTGAAGTTTGACGGCATTCTTTATGGTGCCGTCAACACTGCGTTGCATTTGATCAACCTCTACATTGTTGATGACAAAATGGGCGTCGAGTTCTTCACGTAAGGCTTTGGAGATATTCGACATCTCATCGAAACGAACGTGCGATTTGTTCCACAGCCAATCGTAAACTTGGTTGGCGCGGAAAGCAGGGTGACCGTTCTCGGTGAACCAAGCTTTCAGTTCTTCTCTGGATAACGCTCGAATATCTTGTTTTGCCATGGGGCAAAGGTACAAATAGCCTACGTGGCAACGAAAGTTTGAAACAAAGCGTAAGGATTGATGTTGATCATCGTATTAGAGTTGTGGCCAACTTCAAAATATATCCATGAAACACATTTTACTCTCCGTATTTAGTCTGCTTACACTTGCTTCAACCGCTCAGGTTCAGAAAGCAATTGTAGTGGAACATTTCACTAATTCGCGTTGCGGAATTTGCTCGAGCCGAAATCCTGCGTTGTTCACCAACATTGACAATACAGGTGGTGTGATGCACATTGCGTATCACCCTAGCTCACCTTATTCTTCATGCATTTTTAGCCAGCACAACTCTAGCGAAAATGATGCAAGAACGAATCATTACGGCATTTATGGTGGTACACCCCGCATCGTGATAAATGGAGATGTGACCAATAAAAGTTTTGGAGACAACACGCTCTTCACTCAGTATCAAGGGCAGACTTCGGAGTTTGATGTTCGTATGCAGCACACGATTACAGCCGACAGTGTTTTGATTCGCTTGGTAGTTGAGAAGGTGAGCAGTGGAGCTTCATCTTATCAGCTTACAGTTGGATTGGCTGAAGACACCATTAATTATAACGCACCGAATGGCGAGGATCTACACAGGAATGTGTTCCGTGAGTTTGCCGTTCATGACCAGATGGAAACCGCTCCAATGATGAACGACTCCATCGTTTATACTTACAAAATTGAAAGAAGAGGCGCTTGGAACCCAGATGCCATTTACGCCTATGCTTTATTGCAAGAATCGAATGACGACCTCCTTCAAGCTGGACGAAGCATGAAAATGTCGAACAGTGTAGGTCTCGGAGAGATGAGCGCGGATGACTTCCGCGTATATCCGGTACCAGCGAATGACGAGGTGAAGTTCGACAAGTTTGTACACTACCGATTGGTAGATTTAACTGGAAAAGTAATGGCTGAAGGATTCAGTGATAGACTTAATGTATCCTCGATGCCAGAAGGATTGTACCTCTTGAATGTAAACGTTCAAGGGTCAGAGAGAACACTACGTTTGCCCGTAGTGCATTAGTTCGTGAGAATTGAGAGAGAGAGGAAGCTCCCTTGGCGAAAGCTGGGGGAGTTTTTTTATTCCGCCAACTACGAAAAAGGGTTACTCGCCAATCGTTCAATAGCCTCCCACATCGCCACCGCTTCACTGGACGCCCATTCCAATAAGGTCATCAGTCTCCCAGTCTAACCCTCTAACCCTCTGGCCCTCCAACCCTCTATTAGTCTCCCGAATCGGCTGCGCCTCTCGGGATGCCTCCCTTCGGTCGGCACATCAGTCTGCCAGTCTAACCCTCCGGCCATCTAACCCTCGAACCCTCTCCCGAATCGGCTGCGCCTCTCGGGATACCTCCCTTCGGTCGGCACATCAGTCTGCCAGTCTAACCTTCTGGCCCTCTAACCCTCGAACCCTCTCCCGAATCGGCTGCGCCTCTCGGGATACCTCCCTTCGGTCGGCACATCAGTCTGCCAGTCTACCCCTCCGGCCATCCAACCCTCGAACCCTCTACCTGAGGGGGCCCCAACCCCACCCCATGTGGCGAAGTTCAATTCTTTTAGTGACATTCTAACTGATCTCACGTGGACTTCTGGTGGACAACTTGATCCGAATCATGGACAAAAAGGGGACAACTCCTAGAAGTGAATAACTACCCGTATGTAAACGTTTACAATCCGACTAGCAGCTTTGAGATTCGTAGCTTGAGAACGGGGCGGGGCAATCAGCCCCCATTTCTATACTGTCATGGGTCAACTAGCAATATCACAGTCTCCCAGTCTAACCCTCCAACCCTCTAACCCTCTCCCGAATCGGCTGCGCCTCTCGGGATACCTCCCTTCGGTCGGCACATCAGTCCAACCCTCCAAAAAAAAAGCCCAGGCTTTCAACCCAGGCTTCTCATATCGAAAAAGGAGCTTATCCTTAAATAACCATAATCGCATCGCCGTAGCAAAGGAACTTGTAGCCCTCTTTAATAGCGACGTCGTACGCGTGCATGGTGAGCTCGTGACCCGCGAAGGCGGAGGTCATCATGAGTAGTGTAGACTGCGGCGGGTGGAAGTTTGTGATCAAACTATTGGCTACCTGGAAGTCGTATGGAGGGAAGATGAAACGGTTCGTCCAACCTTCGTACGCCTTTAGTTTGCCTTCCGTAGTAACGCTAGATTCCATGGCGCGCATTACAGTTGTGCCAACAGCACAAATACGCTTTTTACCTTCGATGGCCTTGTTTACCTTCTCTACGGTTTCATCGTAAATCCAGTACTGCTCGCTATCCATTTTGTGCTTGCTGAGGTCTTCTACCTCAACCGGACGGAACGTTCCGAGGCCAACGTGGAGAGTGAGTTCTGGGAACTCAATTCCTTTGATTTCGAGGCGCTTCATCAATTGCTTGGAGAAGTGAAGTCCAGCCACTGGAGCTGCAACGGCACCTTCAACACTTGCGAAGATTGATTGATAACGCTCTGCATCAAGTGCGGTAGGCTCGCGGTCGATGTACTTCGGAAGTGGTGTTTCGCCAAGTTCGTTCAACTTGTTGCGGAACTCCTCATAGCTTCCATCGTAAAGGAAGCGAAGTGTTCTACCGCGGCTAGTAGTATTGTCAATTACTTCGGCAACGAGGCTATCGTCCTCTCCGAAGTAGAGCTTATTGCCAATTCTGATTTTACGCGCTGGATCCACCAATACGTCCCACAAGCGTGACTCTGAATTCAACTCTCGAAGCAAGAATACCTCGATGCGTGCACCCGTTTTCTCCTTGTTACCCCAAAGACGGGCAGGAAAAACCTTGGTGTTATTCAAAACCATGGCATCGCCATCGTCGAAATAGTTGATTACTTCATTGAATTTCTTGTGCTCAATTTCACCAGTGTCGCGGTGAACGACCATGAGACGAGTATCGTCGCGGTGAGTGGTTGGTTCCTGAGCGATGAGTTCCTTAGGAAGCTCATAATTGAAGTTGGATAACTTCATTTTCATAGCTTACGGGCTTTGAAAGTGATACAAAATGGGAAGCTGCAAAGGTAAGAATTTTCAGCATGCGAAAATCAGTTTACGAGAAGTGGGTGCAACAAAAAAATCTTGAAGTCCTTTTGAACTTTGTGAACAGCTAATTGGTTTCCAGTATATTGTATCGACGAATTGAAATGCACGGGATTATGATGAGAGTGAATTTGCCGGAAGCGCTACAAAGAATTAGAAAAAAGGCGGTCGATTACCGTGAAGATGATGTCCTTGCAGCGTTCCGATCTATGCTTGAAGAGGATTCTCTAATGGAGATCAATTTAGAAAACGCTCTTCAGTCTCCACCCAATGAAAATCATGCTAAAGTAGACGCCTCTCAGCTCGATGAGAGTCGAGTATTCCATCTCGCACACATTAAAAGGCTCGCCACGGCATACCGTCTTCGTTTTTTAGATGCCCACTTATTTAAAGGCGAAATCCCATCAGAAGCCATTTCTGAATTGAAGAGTATCCAGCGTCGACAACCTGAAGCTCTCAATAACTTTAAGATTATGGCACCGGCTTCCTTGTTCGAGCTGAGTTATCAGGATAAAGATCCAATGTTATTCATGCCACTCGGAAACAATTTGTACTACCTCGTTCATCAGTGGGGTAAGGATATGAATCCACTGCGCAAGCTGATCGTGTATCCGTTCAGAAACGTCGGCACGCTCATCAAATCGATGTTTGTTATCGCATTCCTATTTCAAATGGCAATCCCTACCAACATTATGATGGATGGTTTGGGAGATTCAGAGTTCGCAATGCGCATTTGGATGACGCTTCACGTGTTCATCGCCCTTGCGGGAATCGTGGCCATGTTCGGATATCCTTACGTGAAGAATTTTAACTCTGTGCTTTGGAATAGTAGGTATTCGGACTAGGAAATAATCATCCAGTTTGCCCAGATTGGCTACCTTGGTTGAATGGACAAGCTCTCTCAAACCTTTGTATTCGCTAAGCGAAAATGTAGTCTCGTACTCGGCTGCGTCATTCTTCTCGGATTTAATGCTTTTTCTCAGGTTATCTTATCCGATGAGATTTATTCTGGATTTACACAACAATATCCGGCCTCAGCTGGCTTAAGTGATGCGGGTACGTCAGATATATGTTATACAGCGCTATCCAAAAGTGGCGTTAATTACGTCATGTCTTTGAGGCTTTTTGACAAGGTGACCTTGCAGAAAAAGGATTCACTGTTTATTGCAACCTTTTCAACAGATGCTATAGCGGGCTGGCGAATTGACCAGGTTGATAATCAGTATTTTGCGATAAGTTTTGGGGACAGCAACAGTACAACGCTTCAAATATTTGATCTAGATTTCTCCAATGTGACCTCAAATAAGGTTGTGGATACAGTTTTCAGTACCGGTTTTATGGCTGTCACTAGCTTCGCAACTTTAGGGAATGATCATTTTGTTCATTTAGGTAGAGGCACTGGAGGTGATTCATCACTCGCGGTAGTTTATGATTCAAATTGGCATTTCAATAGATCAAAGTATTATTGGCGGAATGCGCCACTTGAATCAACTTTTCGCTACGGCAATGGACCTTATTTAAGTCCACGAGATCCCACCGAAATTATATTTGGAATTGATGCTAGAGCACTATTCATGGATTTGCAATCTCTTGAAGTTCAGAGTATTTTGAATCCTGTAGCGTTCGATCCACATTCTTCCGCCACTTATTCAGAAGGTTACTCCTTCCGTAGTGATGGTTTTTATTATGGTGGGACAGTCGTCCACGATTCCGATTTTTTCACAACTGGAAATAGTCACGTGTTTCAAACTTTTGTGGCATTTAGAGATTATGAGAGTGATACCGTCCATTTGAAAAGATTTGGAAATATTCGTATCAATGAAAGGTGCTACGCATACCTATACAATGAAACAAGTAATCAGCATATTACCGCCTCTTCCCGCCCTTTTGATAATCCCAATCTAGGTGCAATCGAACAACGAACGGTAGTGATTAGAAAGTCAAATGAATGGGGAGTAGATAGTATTGAATTGTTTGGCAATGATAACCACGTAGTTCTTGATTTACTTAGTGTTGCAGACGATGTTTATGGCGTGGCTCGATATTTTGAACAGAATCAACAGCGATTTGAAGATATCATTTTCAAGTTACCCAGATTCGCTCTTGGAGAATCCGAAGAGGTACGAGCACAGTTCTCTGTTTACCCTAATCCAACGAAAGACTACATTATAATATCGGGAATTGAAGAGCTGACAAATGCTCAAGTAGTTTCCGCTGTTGGCCAATCGATACATCAGAAACTAGAATTTGAAGGAAACAGGATTAATCTAGAATCTTTACCTGAAGGAGTCTATGTGCTTTCATTGACACACTCAGATGGTGAGTACATGACCAAAATTGTCATTGACCGCTAGCTTCCTCCGCCCAAACCCTCTCACAAACCTGTTCTACCGTGTAGGCGCCGTCTACCGAAACGTCTCCAATCGCGGTTCGACGTAGACCTATAAGGTAACCTCCGCTGTTTAGCGCTGCGCCTAAGTCGTGTGCCAATGAGCGTATGTAGGTGCCTTTTCCACAATGGATGTCCAAAATGAGTTCATCGTTCTTGAAACTCAAAATATCAATGGAGTGAATGACAATCGGACGCGCCGGAATGTCTACTTCCTCTCCCTTTCGGGCCATTTCATACAACCGTTTCCCGTCTTTCTTCAAGGCCGAAAATACGGGTGGGACCTGCATAATGTCGCCCGTAAATTGTGGGAGTGTTGCCTCGATTAACTCCCGAGTGATGTGCTTCGTCGGGAAGGTTTCATTTGGCTCCGTTTCCGTATCGTAACTCGGTGTAGTTTCTCCAAGTTTGATTGTAGCGACATACCGCTTCGAGCGCCCCATGAGCTCGGGGATCGTCTTAGTAGCTCGACCTATACAAATGATGAGAAGTCCCGTAGCCTTTGGGTCTAACGTGCCTGCATGTCCAACCTTAAACTTCTTGAGCTTATGCGTTTTTCGAATGGCAAACTTAATCTTGTTCACCGCGTCGAAAGATGTCCAATCGAGGGGTTTGTCTACCGCAAGGACCTTTCCTTCTCGGAGTCCTTCGAGTGACCAATCGTCCATTAAACCATGGTGTAAATGAGGGCGCCAACGCCTACTACGAAGCAGTATATGGCAAAGTAGGTGAGCTTAGCTCGCTTCACAAGGGCAATCATCCATCTACAAGCGAAAAGTCCAACGACAAACGCGGCAATAAAGCCAATGATCAATGGTGTTGCTGAGGTTTCTGGGACCTGCATTTCTCCACTGAAAATGTCCTTCAAGTCGAGGAGCATTTTTCCGAGGATTAGCGGGATAACCATCAAAAAGCTAAAACGAGCAGCTTTGTCTCTATCGATACCGAGAAGTACCGACGTTGAAATTGTCGCACCAGATCTCGAAATGCCTGGAGCAATGGCTACTGCCTGAGCAACGCCGATGATGATTGCTTCGAATCCGGTAACCTTCTTGTGCGTCTTTTTTGCCCTGTCGGCCAGCACAAGGAGTAGGCTGGTGATGATGAGCATCAAGCCAACGAGCGTTAGTTCACCTTCGAAGAAATAATCTATCTGATCCTCAAAGAAGAGTCCGGCAATCGCCGCAGGAATCATAGACAATGCAATGAAGGTGATGAACTTGGTTTCATCATTCCAGGCAAACTTGAAGAGTCCTTTAAACAGGCTAACAATGTCCTTTCGATAAATGACGATGGTGGAAAGTGCCGTAGCTCCGTGGAGGAAAACCATGTAGAGCTTGTTCTCTTCGGGTAGGTTGTCGCCGCCCATGATGAACTCTGCAATCGTAAGGTGACCGCTGGAGCTAACGGGTAGGAACTCGGTTAGGCCCTGGATGATTCCAAGGATGATGGCTTCAATAACACTCATGAACTGAGCTGTGTAGGTTGCTTATTTTTCGGCTGACTCTTCTTCGGTCTTCGAAGGTGTCCACATGATAGCGAAGATTTCTACTACGAAACCTACTACCAAAAGAGCAGGCGCTACGGCGATGCGTGTTTTGCTGAAAATCTCTGGATTGAATACTTCAGGATCTTCCGAACCTCCACCAATCATCAATAGGTAACCTAGGGTGATGATGGCCAATCCAACAAACATCAAGATGTAGTTCATTCTTCCGAACAGAAACGTGGCTGTTTTCATATCCTTAGTTGTATAAATCGTCAGTTTTTAAATTGAGATAGCGGCTTACCGCGAAGATTGTACATCCCCAAACAAGCAGGGTTCCGAACACAATCATTCCGCCACAGATGAGTGCAAGCTCTAGCGGAGAATATACAAGTCCAACCTGCCAAAGCTCAGCCTTGCCGAAGTAGACACCTGCAACCAACATCGCTGATGACAGAACGCCGCCTACAACGCCGAGCTGCAGACTGTTCTTCATAAACGGACGTTGGATAAACGCTTTGGTAGCACCAACCAATTGCATGGTTTTTATGGTGAAACGCTTGGAGTAAATCGATAGTCGGATGCTAGAGTTGATCAAGGCAATCGAAACCAAAATCAACAATATAGAAGCAATGAGAAGTCCGCTGCCAATCTTGCGAACAAAAGCGTTCATCAATTCCACAAAATCGGGATCGTAAACGACGTCGGAAACCACAGGGTTTTCCTTTAGCTCAGCGCTGAAGGCTTCCACATCATTCATGTTCACAAAGTTGGCCTGCATCTTAATTTCGATAGCATCACTCAACGGGTTTGAACCGAGGAAGTCGACGAATTCTTCTCCGAGAAGTTCTTCGAGTTCTTCCGCTGCTTCATCCTTTGTAATGAACTCGGTTGAAACAACTTTTTCAGAAATCTCAAGCTCCTTTTGAAATTGGCGAATGTCAGCTTCTTGCGCGTCGTTTTTGAGCATTACCGTGAAGGCATACTCTTCGAGCATCTTATTTCGCATGCTATCGGCCTTCATGACCAATGTTCCGAAAACGCCCAAAATGAAAAGCACAAGCGTGATGCTTATCACAACCGAGAGGTAAGAAGATCTGAGTCTTCTCTTGTGAAATTTTTCTTCTGATTTCGCCATAGCTGCGGCTAAGGTAAGGAATGACTATCTATGCTGTCATGTAACGAAAAGTTAATTTCCACAGTACACTTCAACACACTTGTTTCAAACAGTACCTCCTTTTACCTGTTAAGGAGTACATAGGTCGGATGACTGTTTAGAATCGTTCTTACTAGGCGTCTATTTCGTACCTTTGCACTACCTTTTTTTAAGCAAATTGATGAAGTACGATAAGTCTCAGATATACAGCAGTTTGAAGCATGTTCAGGCCACCGAAGGCGATCAGAATTTGATCGATGCCGGACACGTGCGTAACATTCAAGTTTTTGGCGATGAAGTGGAAGTTGATGTGATCAGCATGAACCCAACTCTTCAAGCTAAGAAGAAATTAGAGGTGAACATCCTCAAAGCAGTTCACGAACACGCTTACCCTAAAGCGAAAATCAAAGTAAATGTAATCGTTCCCGAAGAGGCAAAGCAGAAAGCGGCCGCTCAACAGCAAATTCGCGGCGAGGAGCTTCCTGGCGTGAAGAATATCATTGCCGTTGCTTCTGGTAAAGGAGGTGTTGGGAAGAGCACACTTACCGCCAACTTAGCGGTATCGTTAGCCAAAATGGGATTCAAAGTAGGTTTGGTAGATGCCGATATCTACGGTCCCTCCATGCCGATTATGTTCGATGTTGTGAACGAACGCCCTTCGAGCATTGAAGTGAATGGCAAGAAGTTGATGGATCCAGTAGAAGCTCACGGGGTGAAAATGCTTTCGATCGGATTCTTTGCCGGTACCGACCAAGCCGTAGTTTGGCGAGGTCCAATGGCCACCAAGGCATTAAACCAAATGATTCGCGATTCACATTGGGGCGATCTCGACTTCATGCTAATCGACCTGCCTCCTGGAACAGGTGATATCCACCTAAGTCTAGTACAGGCCGTTCCAGTGACCGGCGCTGTAATCGTCAGCACACCACAGGCAATTGCCCTTTCGGATGCGCGCAAAGGCGTAGCGATGTTCGGCATGGATTCTATCAATGTTCCAGTACTAGGAATCGTTGAAAACATGTCCTACTTCAGTCCGGAGGAGCTTCCTGATAACAAATACTATATCTTCGGTAAGTCGGGTGCGAAGAACCTGACCGAAGAACTAAAAGTGCCTTTCCTCGGCGAAGTGCCACTCGTGCAGAGTGTTCGTGAGGCGGGTGACGTAGGTAGACCAGCCGTGATGCAGGAGAATACTCCAATCGCCGAAACCTTGAAGAAGGTGGCTCAAAACATGGTGGAATCGCTCGTGGAGAGAAACGAGAATCTTCCTCCAACTGAAGCTGTTCGCATCACAACTATGGCCGGTTGCTCACCTAAAAAAGAGAAGACAGTATGAGTGCAAGAACACAAACTGTAGATAAAATTCTTAATGCCCTCGAAGAAATTCGTCCGTTCCTCAAGTCAGATGGAGGCGATATTACCTTCGTGGAGCTCACCGACGATAATATTGTTCGTGTTCAGCTTCACGGCGCATGCACGGGTTGTTCAGTTAACCAAATGACCTTGAAGTCTGGTGTTGAAATGACCATCAAGAAGCACGTTCCGGAAATCGTTCGCGTAGAACAAGCGGTCGAAGCATAAGGAGTAGACCTCATGAGTCAGCACGAAGTTTCTAAAGTCACCATTCTATTTTCAGGGGATTCGGGCGACGGTATTCAACTTACCGGATCTGAGTTTTCCCATACCGCTGCGCTTTATGGCAACGACCTCAGTACGTTTCCAGATTTCCCGGCGGAGATCCGTGCCCCGCAAGGTACAGTTGCCGGTGTATCAGGATTCAAACTGAATTTTGGAAGTGAGGCGATTTATACTCCAGGAGGCAGTGTAGATGTCTTAGTGGTGATGAACGCAGCTGCACTCAAAAAGAACTTGTCCGATCTCAAGGAAGACGGATTTATCATTGCGAATTCTGCAGGTTTCGATAAGCGCAATCTGAAATTGGCTGGATATCCGGACGACTCCGATGTGCTTTCTGAACTTAGGGAATCGCATCGGGTGCTCGACCTCGATGTAACTAAGTTGACGCGCGAAGCACTCAAAGATTCAAGCTTAGGAACAAAAGACCGCGATCGTTCTAAGAACATGTTTGTCCTTGGTTTCCTCTATTGGATTTACGGAAGATCGCTCGATAGAACCACCCAGTTCCTCGAAACCAAGTTTGCCAAGAAACCTGAAATCGCAAGCGCGAATATTACCGTGCTCAAGGCCGGTTATCATTATGGTGAAACGATTGAAGCTTCTCTTCCACGTTACATCGTGAAACCAGCAAAGCTCGAAGCAGGCACGTATAGAAACATCTCAGGCAACCAGGGATTGGCCATCGGATTAATAGCCGCGGCTGAGAAATCAAACCTGCCTCTTTTCTACGGATCATATCCAATTACTCCGGCAAGTGATATTCTGCACGAGTTATCACGACACAAGAACTTCGGAGTAAAAACTTTCCAGGCAGAAGATGAAATCGCTGCCGTCACCAGCGCCATTGGTGCGAGTTTTGGCGGGAATCTCGGCGTTACTGCTTCATCTGGCCCGGGTATCGCATTGAAAACGGAAGCAATTGGACTCGCCATTATGCTCGAGCTTCCACTTGTGATTGTCAATGTGCAGCGAGGTGGACCATCAACAGGTCTTCCTACTAAAACAGAGCAGGCAGATTTGCTTCAAGCGGTTTACGGTAGAAACGGAGAGGCTCCCATGCCCGTCATCGCGGCCCATAGTCCATCCGATACATTTAGTACGGCCATTGAAGCATGCAAGATTGCTATTGAGCACATGACACCGGTAATGGTGCTAAGTGATGGATACATTGCGAATGGTTCGGAACCTTGGAAGTTTCCAAATGCCAAAGACTTGCCGACCATCAATCCTCCAAAAGCGAAACTCGACGGTGGCGAATATCTTCCGTACCAGCGCGACGAAAAGCTCGTTCGAAGTTGGGCCGTTCCCGGCGAGGCTGGTGGAGAGCACCGCGTAGGTGGACTCGAGAAAGAAGAAAATACAGGAAACGTATCCTACGATCCTGAAAACCACGAGAGGATGGTGAAAATCCGCGCTGAGAAAGTGCAGAGGATTGCCAACTCTTTTACGCCGCTAGAAATGGAGGAAGGTGAGACTTCCGGCGATATCCTCGTTTTGGGCTGGGGTTCAACCTTCGGCGCGATAAAAGTGGCCGTACGTGAACTTCGCGGCGATGGAGTACATGTTAGTCACCTCCACTTACGACATGTTTCGCCTTTCCCAAATGACCTTGAAGAGCTGTTGAAGAGCTTTAAACGTGTGTTGATTCCGGAGATTAACAACGGCCAACTCGTAAAGCTTATCCGTGATCAGTATTTGATTGATGCGAAGTCGCTCTGCAAGATTCAAGGTTTGCCTTTCCGCTCTTCAGAAATTAAAGCGGCGGTAATGGAAGAAGTTAGAATACTCACCCAAATGCAAGAATCATGAGCGAGGAGAACATCACCTTGACGCCCAAAGATTTTGCAACGGACCAGGATGTACGCTGGTGTCCGGGGTGTGGCGACTATTCCATATTGAAACAAGTTCAGACCATCATGCCTGAGCTCGATGTGCCGAAAGAAGACATCGTTTTCATTTCGGGTATCGGCTGTTCGTCTCGCTTCCCATATTACATGAATACCTATGGAATGCACAGTATTCATGGTCGAGCTACGAGCGTAGCTTCTGGCTTGAAGCTGGCAAATCCCAATACGAGTGTTTGGGTGGTGACAGGCGATGGCGACGGACTGTCCATTGGGGGGAATCATCTTATTCACTTATTGAGGAGGAACCTCGATGTGAATATTCTTCTCTTTAACAATGAGATTTACGGTCTCACAAAAGGCCAATACTCTCCAACATCTCCGGTTGGACAAGTCACGAAGTCTAGTCCGATGGGGGCTATCGACCATCCATTCAATCCACTTGCCTTAGCCCTGGGGGCTGATGCTACTTTTATTGCCAGAACGGCTGATCGAGACCCGTTGCATCAGCGCGAGATGTTGTTGCGTTCCCACAAGCACAAAGGCTCTAGTTTCTTGGAGATTTACCAGAATTGCAACGTGTTTAACGACGGTGCCTTTGAGGTAATGACGGATAAGAAGGGCCGACCATTTACTACGCTTTATCTCGAGCATGGCAAACCTCTCGTTTTTGCAAATGGAGAGAAGGGAATTATCCTCGATGGGTTAAAGCCGAAAGTGGTGAATCTGGGAGCTGATTACAGCGAATCGGATTTGTGGATTCACGACGAACACGATCAAACCAAAGCGTATATCTTGACTAGGATGTTCGAAGATCCTCAAGACGGATTGCCTAGACCATTCGGGGTGTTGTATTCGGAGGAACGTCCACTTTATGAAGACTTGCTCGAAGGTCAGTTGGTTTCAGCCAAGGCCATCAAAGGGGAGGGAAACCTGGATGCATTGATTGCAGGTTCGAATACGTGGGACGTGAAATAATTACTCGGCTGGTTCGTAGCCAGCGAGATTTAACGTGTCCAAATCAACTTCAGTGATTGTTGTGCTAACGAAGCCCTTGCTGATTTGCACAATGCGCTGTGACTCTGTCCCGTCTTCCTCTTCGCGAACCTGAAGCTCTATTCTATCCGTTGCTCTTCCCACTTTGAAATAGAGAACTCGATCGGTGTGGTATCCATCGTATTCGGATAGTGGATTGTACTGCTTCATGAGGAGTACAAATCCGGTTCCGATCACAACGGTAATGAGGACAATGAGAAGCTGTGTGCGAGGTTTCATGAACACAATTTTTACAAAGGTAAGGGTAGAAATACAACCCTTCGGGCTTTACGAGGTTCATTTACGAGGTGACCAAGAAATAGGCTAGTAGGAAACCCACATTTACGTATACGAGCAGAGATACTAGGGCCGCAAAGAAATATGCAATCCATCTGTACCATGGCGTGCTTCCCATGGTAGAGGCCATCATGTACATGAGATAGCCAATCAAGATGAACAATTGAATCTGATTGTAACGAACATCGAAAGTATAGTTGAACAGCATGACGAATGTTCCATAGAAGATATAGAAGCCTGTTGTGTAGAAGGCCATGCTCAGGAATTCGGCGAAGTTGTAACGTTTCCAGAAGAAAAGCTTCATACCGCCTCCGATGGCGAAGACGAGCACAAGTAGGAAATTGTCGATGTGACTCACCATGTAATAGGCGGCGAGTTTTGAGTTCTTCTGAATACTGTCAGGGTTACCTTCTGGCACATCTACAATTTGTCCCTTCAGTGGGTCATATTCGAGCAGTGCTCTTAGTATGATATAGATTGCGGTCAGTACAATGAAGAAGGGAACAGGCTTGTAATACAGTTGCCGCCTTCCTTCAATAAAGGCCTTCATGACGGTGCCCGGCTGAGTGAACAAGTGTTTGATTGTGCGAAGCAGAGGGCCATCTAGAGAAAGGTATGCTCCTAGGAATTGAAGGAAAGTATCTTTTACCGTAACTCTTTTCGCGCCAGCTCTTTGACCGCAGTTTGAACAAAAGTTTCCGGTGACAGGCTGACCGCAATTCAGACAGTTCATGGCAGGGGTAGGTTGGGTTGGATGGATTTACAAATTATGAATTTTGAGAATAGGATTCGGCGTCGGGAAAATTGATAGCTTTAGCCAACGATTAAAAACTTCATCCATTGAACCGCCTTAAAATCCTTTACAGAGATCCACGTAGAAAGCAGCCGACAAAAGTGCTTTTGAAAATGATCTTCCTTCACGTTTTGGCCATCATCCCAATTTTGATCTTGGAGCAATCCGAATGGGTGAAAGACAATATGTTCGACCCGAGCGAAAGTGGAATGCTAGATGCCGTCAGAGAAATTCCGGTAGGGTATTTTGTGCTCTATGCGAGTATCGTTGCACCACTTATGGAGGAAGCAGTTTTTAGAGCTTGGATGGGCTTGCATGCTGCGGCGATAGTCCTCTTTACAACCGGGGCAACGGTTTATGGAGGATTGGTAATCTCCCCTTCATTTGCCCTAGGTGCTGGTGTAGTGGTTCTGATTCTCACGCTGATATTTCTTCCGCACATAAAGCGGAATATGGACATACGATTCCAGCGCTGGTTCTATGGAAGCGCTATTCTCTTCGGAGCAATTCACCTCGGAAACTTCGGTCTGGCGGCTGGTGCGCTTTTGTTCATTTTACCACAGGTAATTTTGGGATTGACCATCGGGCTCGTTCGAGTGCAAAGAGGCTTTTGGTTTGGCGTCCTCTTTCACGCGTTGTGGAATGGAACGATTAGTATGTTGCTCCTAGTTCCCTATTTCGATTCAGAGGAAAAGGTCGAAGAGGGCGATGCGTTTTATGCAACATGGGAAACCAGCGATGCCTTCAGCTTTGGAAGTTCTTCGTATTTAAGTTCAGATTCTGTCAACTTTGAGAACGTACTTATTGAAGAGTGCTTGAAGGCTATTCACAGATCTTTGGACAGTGAAGTCATCGTTGAATTAAATGGATTTTCCGGCGTTCGAATAAACCTGATGATTGAAGGCGATGTGCAAGCGGGCCTCGAGAGGCTGTCGGAAGTTTGGAGTGACAAATACAATGTGAAAGTGAATGCTTCGGAAGGGGAAGAGGATGTCTACATACTCTCCAATATAGAAGATTGCGAAGCAGAGGAAATCCCAGGGGAATCGAGGGATGTACTCCAGCTCTTGGCAAGGTATAAGAATGATGCTTTCGGAAATAGTATAGCGCGCAGAATGGAATCGCTTTATGAAGTGAAGGTTCGATTCGAAGGGGATGATGCGTTTTACACGCCGGTTATTTACCCGTCAGAGGGCCTCGATTCCGCTTTACATGCTGCGGAATACTACAGCTGTTTGTCTACCAAAGTGGTGAAGGAAGAGGTGAAGAGGATTGTGGTGGAGGCGGGGGAGTTTTAAGTTCCGCCTAAGGCGGATAGGACTCGCTTTGCTCGTAAGTTTCGCTTCGCGAAAAATACCGAGTACCTCGGTAAGAAGCCTTCGGCTAAGGCTCGCTAGGCTCGCAAGTTTCGCTACGCGAAAAAGACCGAGTGCCTCGGTAAGAAGCCTCCGGCTAAGACTCGCTTCGCTCGTAAGATTCGCTTTGTGAAAAGGCCGAGTGCCTCGGTAAGAAGCCTCCGGCTAAGGCTCGCTCCGCTCGTAAGTTTCGCTACGCGAAAAAGACCGAGTGCCTCGGTAAGAAGCCGTCGGCTAAGGCTCGCTTCGCTCGTAAGTTTCGCTTTGTGAAAAAGACCGAGTACCTCGGTAAGAAGCCTCCGGCTAAGGCTCGCTAGGCTCGTAAGTTTCGCTACGCGAAAAAGACTGAGTGCCTCGGTAAGAAGCCTTCGGCTAAGACTCGCTAGGCTCGCAAGTTTCGCTACGCGAAAAAGACCGAGTGCCTCGGTAAGAAGCCTCCGGCTAAGGCTCGCTAGGCTCGCAAGTTTCGCTTTGCGAAAAAGACCGAGTGCCTCGGTAAGAAGCCGTCGGCTAAGGCAGTTCGGTTTGAAGCTGGGGCATGCAAAGTAGGCTTGCGTATCGCCGGGAGGCGTTGCGCCTTATCCGCCAAGAGGCGGATCTTAAATCACGACGACAGGAGAGATTTCTTATGCGCAGCATTATCTCTCTCCCAATCCATATCTTTGCCCTTTAACCACATTACTCTATGGGACGCGCGTTCGAATATCGCAAGGCAAGAAAAATGAAACGTTGGGCATCAATGGCCAAAACGTTTACGAGAATTACGAAGGACATCATCATGGCTGTTAAGGAAGGGGGAGATAGCCCTGAAGCTAACTACCGCCTGAAGATGCTCATGCAGAACGCCCGCGATGCGAACATGCCTAAGGACAATGTGGAGCGCGCCATCAAAAAGGCGATGTCCAAGGATCAGCAGGACTATAAAGAGGTTGTGTACGAAGGGTACGCGCCGCACGGAATTGCTGTTCTCATCGAAACGGCCACTGACAACACGACTAGAACCGTTGGTAACGTTCGCTCGTATTTCAACAAGGCCAATGGAAGTCTAGGCACAAGTGGCTCAGTAGAATTCATGTTCGAGCACAAGTGCCACTTTAAGATTGCTGCTGAAGGAATCGATATCGAAGAGTTTGAACTCGAGATGATTGATTACGGCGTTGAGGAGATTTTCGCAGATCATGACGATGAAAAGGAAATGGACATCATCATGCTTTACGGCAACTTCCCTGATTACGGCAATATTGCAAAGGGTCTCGATGAGAAAGGCATCGAAGTGCTTTCTTCTGGTTTTGAGCGTATCCCAATGGACCGCAAAGAGCTTTCGGAAGAAGAGCAAGCGGATGTTGACAAGCTTATTGAGCGCATCGAAGAGGACGATGACGTCCAGGCAGTTTACACAAATATGGCCTAGACCTTACCTAGATTTTCTAGCACTTTCACTAACTTCTTGGTCTCATTAATACCGTAGTAGACCAATGGAAACCAAAGAAGTTATTGTTGACTATACCGATGGGATGTCATTCGACGGCCATGTGGATGAGTATTCTATCACCATGGACGCGAAAGACGATGTTGGAGGTAGAGGACTTGGCCCCACACCAAAGCCCCTTTTGCTCGTTTCGCTTGCGGGTTGCACCGGTATGGACGTAGTGAGCCTGCTCAAAAAGATGCGTCAAGAATACGATTCCTTCCAGATAAAGGTAACCGCTGAGCAAACTGACGAGCATCCAAAGCATTACCACAAAATCCACATCGACTACATCTTCGAGGGATCGAGTCTTGACAAAGACAAGGTTCAAAAGGCTGTAGACCTAAGTCAGGATAAATACTGCGGCGTGAGCTACATGTTGGGCAAGGTGGCGAAGATTACCTACGAGATTACTATTCAGTAATCACCTGGTTCATACGCTGCCACAATTCCTCAGGAAACTTGGTAGGCACCAAGCTCACATCCGGATCTTCGCCCATACGTACCACAACCATGTTCATCGACGGTACCACCATTAGTAACTGACTGTTTTTTCCCATTGCAGCGTACATATCGCTTGGTGCAGAAGGAACGAGGTTTCCACTAAAAGTAAGCTGACTTCCAGGTAGCATGTAGGTTCCTTGACCGTTCAACCAGTAGAGGTATCCATAGCTCGGGTTGAGTACTTGGCTAGTGGTGGTGAAAAGATCATGGTTAGCTTCCGATAAAATCTGGGTACCATTCCAGTTTCCTCGATTGAGATTGAGAATTCCGAACCTCGCCATCGAGCGAGCATTGCTGAAATAAACGTGGTTCGATCCAAGCCAATACCAAGTACCTGACATCCCAATTTTGAGGGATAGCGAATCGCGGAAGTAAGAGGTAAACGTTTCACCCGTAGCACCACCAATCACGTCCTGTAACAGGGTGTACGGCGCATTGTGATATGCCCATCTAGTACCTGCATCCGCTAGATATTCCAAACATGGAGGATCTGTACAATCTGGATCCGCAACACCATCGTTCAATCCAGAAGTCATGGTGAGCTGATTGCGAACCGTAATATTCACTTCTTGTGCGCTCGAGGCGTTTGTCCATCCTGTTCCTATGTAATCACTGGTAGAGGCGTCAAGGTCGAGCGAGCCATCTTGCATCGCAATGCCGCAGACATAAGCGGTAAGGGTTTTTCCAGCCGAAGCCCAATACCAATTTGAACTGCGCTCGAAAGGTTGGCCATTGAGACTTTGACCATTGTAGTGTTCAATGACCATTCGGCCATTTACCAATACTAAGAAGGCCCTCGTATTCGTCGAATCGAGAAAGTCGAGCATGGGTTGTATGGCGCCCGTGTTCCAGCCGAGAACTTCAGGATCAATGGTTTCCCAATCGCCCGACCAATTTGCAGGGAAGTACATGGAAGGCTCTGACGGTTCCGGTGGGGAAGGTGGAGGTTCTTTTTCACAAGAAACAAACAAGATGACCGCTAAAATGCTCCAGTACTTCATGCCTATACTAGTTTGCAATATCTACGTTCGAAGCCGATGAAAAGTTGCTAGCACCATGATTCGGGAAGCTCAAGGAGAACCGAGTTTCTACGTCTGGGGTAGAGGTCACCGTAATCGTTCCTTGATGAATTTTCATGATGTTCTTACTCAAACTCAACCCAATTCCAGTTCCATCGCGTTTCGTGCTATAAAAGGGTATGAAGATTCTTTGAAGCTTGTCTTTGTCAATACCCGACCCATTGTCCGAAACATTCAAGGCAATTCTCTTTTCAGAAACATCAGCATGCACTCGGATAGTCGGATTATCAACATCTCTCAGCGCCGCAAAGCTGTTCGTCATCAAATTGATAAGCACCTGTTCTATCAGCTTTCTATCGCATCGGATGGCCAAGTTTCTATTGCTACACTGCATGTCGAAGGCAATTTCACGCTTTTCCAATTCTCCTTTCAACAAGGCTTGAAGGTCCTCAAACATGTCGCATACCTTCACCAATTCAAATGACGGTGCCGGTATCTTCGTCAGCTTGCGGTAATCATTTACAAACTCCAACATCCCAACGCTACGTCGGTGTATGGTGTTTAGCGCCAACAGGATGTCCTCAACTGTTTCATCATCCAAATCTTTGGCTGACTTTTGCTGACCATCATCGTCTTTTAATAAACTACGCATGGTTTCGGTCAGGGAGGTCACCGGCGTAATGGAGTTCATTATTTCGTGTGTCAATATTCGGATGAGTTTATGCCAAGCCTCGATTTCCTTTTGCTCAATTTCATCCTTGATGTCTTGGAAGGCGATGATGTAATGAGTCGTGCCTGTAAGTCGAACGGGGTTCACGTCAATCGACAATTCCTTGATGCCGGTAATGTCCTCAAAGGGGACAAGTCGCCTACCGCCATGTTCGAGCTCTTCCACCGCTTGGCAAAATTCCGGGTGGCGGGCTTTGAGTCGATCCCATTGTGCAACTTGTGGACTATTCAATGTAGTCCCGGCCGCTTTGTTGAGAATACCGATGTGCCCTTCTTCGTCAACCGTGATGATACCGACATTGATCTTCTCGAGTATGAGCTTGAAGAGCTGAAACTGACTCTCCTTTTCAATTCGAGCATTTTTAAATTTCTCGATAATCTCGTTGAACGTTACGTTGAGGTCCGTAAAGCTTTTGCCCATTTTTGGGTCAGAAAAACTCACGGAGTAGTCTTCATATTTGACGGCATATAGGAATTTGGTCAGCTCTCGGTTTGTTCTATTTACATAGTGTACGATTTCATACACCTGTATCAATAGGAGAATGAAGAGGCTGATGGAGGTAAACCAGAAGTTTCCATTCGTAATGAGGAAGGCCATCAATACCAAATTGCCCAGCATGATCACAAGCCGGACGATTAGGAATAGATTGAAGCGATTAAATTCCATGCTTTTCGAGTCGTCTGTACAGCGCTGCACGTGTGAGTCCTAAGTCGGAGGCTGCTTTGCTGATATTTCCTTTGTGCTTTCTGATGGCCTTATCAATCAAATAGCGCTCCATATCATCCAAATTGAGCGTGTCGAGTGCCTCGTCATCGGATCCTGCACTTCTAAAATTGACCATATCTGAAGTGAGGTGTGAAGAGTCAGAAAGGATAACCATCCGCTCTATAGCGTGCTCTAGCTCTCGGATATTTCCTGGCCAGTGGTAATCCATCAGGCTGCTCATCACTTCTTTCGACATGCTCAACTCGAGTTTGTTGTACTTCTTTCCATAGCGCTTTAAGAAGTGGTCAACCAGAATTGGGATATCCTCAACGCGTTCACGCAGCGGTGGTATCACAAGTTCTACAGTATTAATACGGTACAAGAGGTCTTGCCTAAATTCACCATTGTCCACATGTTGGTGAATGGGCATATTCGTAGCACAGATGAGGCGGACGTCAAAATTGAACTCCTTTGTATCGCCTAGTCGCTTGAGTTTTCTGTCTTGAAGAACCGTGAGCATCTTCGCTTGTAGATGAAGAGGTAAGTTTCCGATTTCATCTAAAAACAGTGTGCCTGTGTCGGCTAGTTCGAACCTACCCGCTCGATCTTGATGCGCATCGGTAAATGCGCCTTTTTTATGTCCGAAGAGTTCACTCTCGAATAGGTTTTCGTTGAGTGCGCCAAGGTCTACATGTATAAATGCTTCGTTGTTTCGCAATGATGCGCGATGAAGTGCGCGGGCTACGAGTGTTTTACCCGTTCCGTTTTCACCGAGTATAAGCACATTGGCATCCGTGGTCCCTACCTTTTCGATGGTCTTCATCAGATTCAGCATGGCTTCGCTTTCTCCAATGAACTCGCCTAGGTCGCGATCGCGATCCTGCTCCATGCTTTTGCGTGTTTCTTCGAGGCGGGTGACTTTCTTATTTGATTTGCGGAGTTGCAATGCAGAATTAATGGTGGCAAGCAGCTTCTCATTCTTCCACGGTTTGAGTACGAAATCGGTTGCGCCTCGCTTGATCGCGCTCACGGCAAGTTCTACATCGCCATAGGCGGTCATGAGAATTACAAGGGTATCTGGAGAAACTTCTTTGATGTGGTTCAGCCAATAGATTCCCTCCCTTCCATCATTGTCACCTTTCGTGAAATTCATGTCGAGGAGAATGAGGTCTACATCCGATTTGCTCAACACACCGTTGAGTTCGCGTGGATGTTTCTCGGCATCTACTTGAGTGAAATGGTGTTTGAGGAAGAGTCTTGCCGTAGTGAGAACATCGGGATCGTCGTCTACAACGAGAATATGTGCTTTGGTTTTTTGCATGTGAGGTTGGTTTTCGCTCCTGTGAATGTACGGAAACGAACGGCAGAGTGTTCGCTTTCGAACAGTTTTTCAGTTTGGCACGAAAGGTTGAAAAAATTAAAATGTTGAAAAACAGGTATTTACATTTTTGGCACGGTAGCGAAGCCGAAACGGCACATGCATTGTCTAATACCTGGCAACAAAACTAAAACACAGTCGACGAGAGGGTCTCGAAGACAAAAATGAAAAAACTAACTGAAATGAAAACGTTGCGCCACCTTCTTACCGTCGGACTAGTAATGGCAGGATCAATTGCCGGATATGCAGAGGAAGCCCCTCGTCCGATTCGTCAAGTTAACACACTGAAGTCAGTGATGTTGAACAAGATTTCAGAGCTCAGCCTTGAGAGATACAATATTGATGAAGTAGAGCTCCAGGTATCATACACCGTTAATGAGAACGGTCAGGTAACAGTAACCAAAGTAACAGGAGCGAGCTGTTTCGTAAACGAATACGTTCGCATGATGATTGAGAAAGACGAGGTTCCTGTATCAGACGCTCTTGTTAACCAAGAAGTGACCATGAACATCAAGTACGCTCGAGTATAAATCGAGCACCGCTTAGAGAGTCGTGATCACTAATGAGCAAAAATAGATAATTCGAACAGCCCACGAGACTGACTAGTCAGCGTTCTTAAGCCAAGTATAACAGTCAGTTCAAGTAGCAGAACATTAGGGTTTTGACGTCGGTTTCGACGGGCCGTTTCGAGTTACGATCACGATACTAGAGAGCTCCGCCTATCACGGATGCGTCCACCTTCAAGACATCAACGGGTAAATTTTGTGTTAAACGTGCTTCATTCACCCAGCGAGAATCTGAAACTACAAGACGCTCTTCCAACCGATGGTAGCGGAGCTTTTTCTTTAGATTGAGAGTAAGGAGAGTGGGATGAGCTGCGCAGTTCATCCCTCTTTTCAGCAAAGACCCACGCTATTCCTTATTTTCGAACAAATAACTCTAACGCGCATGATTGAGATTGATAAGCTTTCGAAGATTTATCGTTCGAATTCTGTTGAAACCGTAGCCCTTAGTAATGTTTCTCTCACCGTAAAAGAAGGTGAGTTCGTTTCGATTATGGGACCTTCCGGTTGTGGCAAATCGACCCTCCTGAACTTGCTGGGAATGCTCGATACACCAAGTACGGGTTCCTATCAATTTAATGGAATCGACGTTTTCAGTCTCAAAGAAACCGAGCGCGTTGCGCTTCGCAAAGTCAACATCGGTTTTGTCTTCCAAAGCTTTAACCTCATAGATGAGCTCACCGTCGCCGAGAACGTTGAGCTTCCCCTCGTTTATCTCAAACGTCCAAGTGCCGATCGCAAAAAGCGCGTAGCCGAAATCCTCGATAGAATGGGGATGATGCACCGCGCCCAACACTACCCGGGTGAGCTTTCTGGCGGACAACAGCAGCGTGTTTCCGTTGCCCGTGCAGTCATTGCTAATCCAAAGGTGATTCTTGCCGATGAACCTACCGGTAACCTCGACTCCCTTCACGGAAATGAGGTGATGGAGCTCCTCAGCGAATTGAATGCCTCCGGCACCACCATCGTCATGGTAACACACAGTTCCCACGATGCGAGTTACTCCAAGCGTATTGTCCGTTTACTTGACGGCGAAGTAGTTTCAGAAAACAACCTGATGCATGTTTAATACCTCGTGGCGGTTCTTCATTCGGGCTATTCTTCAGCACCGAACCTATACGCTGCTCAATGTTCTTGGGCTTGCGATAGGATTGGCCGTTACTTTATTGGTTGTTCTCTTTCTTCGCTCCGAACTCACGTACGATAAGCACAATCCAGATCACGATAGAATCTACCGACTCACCAGCCTTCTCTATTTGGAGAACAAAGTGGACCATTTCGCGCCAACGAGTGTTGGCTTGGCTCCGCTTCTACAGGAAGAAACAGATGCGATTCAAGATTACGTTCGCATTGGTTCGGCTGGGGAAAATATCCTCCTAAAGTCGGGTAGACAATCCTTTTATGAGGATGGCATTTTCTATTCCGACACCACCTACTTCGATTTATTCCCGGCCGAGTTTATTCTCGGATCAAAAGAAACCGCCTTCGACAAAGAGCGGAGCATGGTTCTCACCAAAAGCCTTGCAACGACCATTTTCGGGGACGAAAACCCCATTGGGAAGACTCTTCGCACGAACAATTCACGATTCACCGTTTCGGCCGTAATCGCCGATTTGCCGGAGAATAGTCACATCAAGTTTAAGGCACTGCTGCCAGCTTTTCCAGAAACGTTCTCTCGCGAAGAGCTCATTCAAAGTCTATGGGTAGCTTCTATGTACACGTATGTGCGACTGAAGCCGGATCGGGATATTCGCGAGGTCAAAGAGGCTTTCAATGTCCTTCACGATAAGTACATGGTAAGCCTAGCCAGGGCAATCAATACAGATTACGACATCAAGCCAGAGGCGCTAGCTGAAATACATTATAACTCCACGGCTGAGTACGACTTGCCGCGAGGTAAGGACGAGTACTTGATGGTGTTCAGCGGAATCGGGCTTCTGATTCTCGCACTTGCCATGATCAATTACATGAACTTGGCAACGGCCAGAGCTTCGGGTAGAGCGAAGGAAATTGGTGTACGAAAGGTTCTGGGAAGCACACGCAGAGACCTCGTTTGGCAATTGCTTATTGAATCGGTCAGCCTTACGCTCATCGCGCTATTCTTAAGCGTGATTTTGGTTGAAATCATCATTCAAGTTCCCTATTTCCAGGATCTCATTCAAAAGGAGCTATCGCTAGACCTTCTAGCTGAACCTTGGCTCATTTACTTCGGTATTCTCACCACATTAATTGTAGGTGTGCTCTCCGGATTGTATCCTGCGCTCTATCTATCGAAGATCCCTGCGGCCTCTGCATTGAAAGGAAGTTTTAAAGCTGGAAGCAAATCCAAACGACTCCGAAAATTCCTAGTGGGAATTCAATTTACCATTAGCGTTTCAGTGGTCGTATTGGCACTCCTCATGACGGGGCAAATGCAGTATATGTCAGACAGATACTTGGGATTCAATAAAGAAGACTTGGTTATTGTTCCGATTCAAGACACGGCATTGCAGAGCGAGATTCCTCAAATGCTGGAAGATTTGAGAGAAAAGCCTCATGTGCTTGCAGCGAGTTATGCTCAGGCCTCGCCTGGCGGACGTGTAGGAAGGATGGTGATGTCTGAAATCACCCAACACGATGAAGAAGCACAGCGAGAAGCAGTAGATTACCTGAAAGTGGGTGACGGCTATTTCGAAACCATGGAAATCGGATTTGTGAAAGGCGGAACTTTTCAGCCAGAAAGGCATATCGACACCATGGAAACCGTCATCGTGAATGAGCGGCTGGTGGAATTCTACGGATGGGACGAGCCGATCGGACAAAGATTGGTTTGGGGTGTTTCTGAAACAGGGAGACCTAGCCAAATGGCCGAGGTTGTTGGGGTTATTCGTGATTATAATATCATGAGTCTGCACAACGAAATAAAGCCAATGGTCATTTTCAACGAAAACGACGGCCATGGCCTGTTACACATTCGAGTAGATTCAGAGCGACTTAAAACCGCCCTAGCAGAAATAGAAGCGGTGTGGAATTCGAATGATGTAGATAGAGATTTTGAGTTTAGTTTCCTCGATAAAACGCTTGCGGAGTTGTACCGCGACGACCGACGTCAGACCCGCTTGATAACCACTTTCACGCTCATTACCATACTGATTTCATCGCTTGGCCTGCTAGGACTGACCTCGTACACGGCCCAGCAACGATACAAGGAAATTGGTGTAAGGAAGGTCTTGGGAGCTACCGTTCAACAAATTGTCAGCTTGTTGTTTAGAGACATTGCTGCTCTCGTTGCTATCGCAGTTGTGATTAGCGTGCCACTGAGCTATTTGGCTTATCACAATTGGGTGAAAAACTTTGCCTTCTTGGCTCCAATGCACTGGTACCTCTTCTTTGTGACGGGCATTTTCGCTGTGATCATATCGTATGCGATTGTGAGTTTGCACTCGCTGAAGGCCGCCAGAACGAATCCGGTTAAGTCGCTGAAATACGAGTAATCATGTGGCAGCATTACTTGAAAATAGCATGGCGTAACCTCACGAGAGATAGGGCATATACCTTCCTGAATATTTCCGTGCTCGTGATTGGGATGGCTTCATTTCTATTGATTGGCTTGTACATCAAGGATGAGATGAGCTATGATCAATACAACGACAACAGCGACCGCATCTACCGTATTTGGACAAACCTAGAGGCGGAAGGTTCGGGTGAGCAGTCGGCTTCAATGAGCTTCCCGGTAGCTAATGCTCTGGAAGAAGCGTACCCTACTTATGTCGATGAAGCCGTGCGTTTCTTCAATATGCAATCGCCCTTTATCACCATGGGGCGGGATAGCCTTCGTTTCAATGAGCCGCATGTATACTTCGTCGATCCGGAAGTGTTTGATGTCTTCACCTATAAATTCATAGAAGGCGATAGAACCGCATTACTTGATACACATGGTGTTGTGCTCACACGAACCATGGCTGTCAAATACTTCGGAACTACGGATGTTCTGGGGGAGGAGATGTATGCTGAAAGCAATATACCAGTCACGGTTACTGGAGTGGTGGAAGATTTGCCTTCTTCTTCGCATATGCCTGTTGACGCACTGATCTCCATGTATCTCATTGATCGAATCTTCAGCGAGGAGCTTACCTCGTCGAATTGGGTTTGGAATCCTTGCTGGACTTATCTCTTGTTGAAAGATGAGAAGTGTGCTGCTGATCTTGAAGCGAAGTTGCCGGAGTTTATCGCCGCGAACTATCCAGAACTCATGCGCAACAGGATGCATGCCTATCTGATGCCTTTGGAGGATATTCACCTCAACTCACATCTTCAATATGAGATTACGGCTAATGGCTATCAGGAGAATGTGCGCCTTTTCAGCATAGTGGGCTTTTTTATATTGATAGTAGCCTGTATCAATTACACAAACTTGGCAACTTCACGAGCAACTAGAATTGCGAAGGAAGTCGGTGTTTCCAAAGTATTAGGAGCAAGCCGAAAGGAGTTGATATTCAGATTCCTCGGGGAGTCAGTGCTCACAAGTACCATTTCGATATTCGCATCACTCGTAGTGGTGGAGGTGTTTTTGCCGCTTTTCAATACGCTCACAGGTAAAGACTTGGTGTCTGCTTCGCTATTCGAACCCTTGAACCTCGTTGCGGTATTGGCTGTAGCCGTTGGCGTAGGCATAGTCGCCGGTTTTTATCCCGCCTGGATGCTTAGCAAGCTGTCGCCGACAGTCATTTTGAGTCGTTCCTCAAAGTCGACGAGCGGTGTTCGCGTTCGCAAAGCCTTGGTACTCGTTCAATTCTGCGTAGCTCTCGGTCTAATCATTGGGACAACCGTAGTTAACCGGCAATTTGACTACCTGCAAAGTCAGGACATTGGCTTCGATCATGAAAAACTTATTATGGTTCCGGTGAAGTGGGATGCCGCGAGAACCTATACTGAAATGCGTGAGCAATTGATCGCGTCTGAAGCCATAGAGAACGTCACCAGAATGAACGATGTGGTCGGCGTGAAGCACAACATGCACGAGTATAATCACACAGGGCTTGAGGAGTCCGATTACATGTATTTCGCTTCGCTCATTACGGATGAACATTTCACCGAAACGGTAGGACTAGAAGTGATTGCAGGTAGAGCTCTTGGTCAGCCTGGGGACGATTCTGCCGCAGTGCTTGTAAACGAAACCTTGGTCAAGCAAATGGGATGGGGAAGTCCAAGCGAGGCGATTGGCAAGCTCTTTCGAACACCTCAAGGCAAGGAAGTGGTCGTGGGTGTAATTAAAGACTTTCACTTCGTTTCACTCTCTCAACAAATTCAGCCTTTCGTACTCGACGTAGTTAAGGGCGCGCCAGAAGTGTTCTTTACCCGTTACTTCTGTATTCGAACGAAAAGAGGAATGGAAGATGAAGCGATTGCCGAACTCAAAAAGGCGTGGTTGAAGTATCATCCAAGTCAACCGCTTGATGAATTCTTCCTTAGCGATGCTATCAACGAAGCGTATAGAAGTCAGAACACCCTTCGTGATTTGATGGCCATCTTTTCAATTGTTGCCGTAGCCATTGCCTGCTTAGGTCTATTCGCCTTGAGCGCCTTCACTGCAGAACAAAAGACGCGTGAATTGAGTATTAGAAGAATTATTGGAGCTTCAAACTCGGAACTATTCAAGGTAGTAGCGATTGATTTTGTCCGAATGGCAGTGGTTGGAGTGTTGATAACCGCGCCAGTAACGTATGCCGTGCTGTACAATTGGTTGCAGGGCTTTGCTTACCATGTGGAATTGGACTGGATGAGCTTTATCTTAGTCTCGCTCTTTGGTGGAGCACTTGCATTGTTGGCCGTTGTTTTTCAGGCTTATAAAGCAACTCGACTTGATCCGATTGCGGCACTTCGTTATGAATGACGAACTTGTGGCTCCCAAATTCGAAATTGTATGAGAAAACACCTCCTCACACTCACCCTACTTCTTCCCTTATTTTCATTGGCTCAGCAGCGAGCTCTTACACATGATGATTACGACGGTTGGAAGGCCATCACCAATTATACATATACTCACTTCGGCGACCATATTGCGGTGGAAACCTCACCCCAACGCGGCGATAGCCATGTTGAGCTTTTCAGAGTAAGAGGTGGACGTGTAGTGGCGACCTTAGAAAGAGCGAGTAGCCCTTCTTTTACTGCTGATGGGAAATGGCTCTTTGTAAACGTGAGCCCGCCTTACGCGGAGGTACGCGCGCTCAAACTAAAGGATACGAAGAAGGAGGATATGCCAAAGGATCATCTTGTTCGTGTGAATGTGCGCAATGGTGAAATGGATACCCTATTCAATGTGGCATCATTCAAGGTTCATTCAAACCACGGTGCAGTAATCGCTATTACGCTGGAGGATGAGCCTGAAGTTGAAGAAGAAGAGGAGGCAGATTCTACCGAAGTAGAGGTTGAAACCGACTTCATTGTAGATGGAGACGACGAACACGGTTCTGGGTATTTCTCCAAAACGGCAAAGCGCCTTGTGGTATGGAATCTTGAAACAAATAAGAGAGATACCATTGATAGAGTAACCACTTTTAAGTGGGCGGAAGATGTTGACATTATTGCGGGGGTTCGCTCGGCAGGAGACTCAACACAGCCTTCCGAATTCTTCACAGCAAATGCGGCAACGGTAGGTAATTCACAAGGCTGGATGTCTGTGATTGACACCGCCTTTGAGGACATTTCGCAATTCACATTAAATTCTACCGGAAGTAAGATTGCTTGGTTGCGCACCTCTGATTCTGCAGACGCCGATGTGCGATATTATGAATTGAGAACCAGCGACGGTGCGAAAATGGGAGCGACCATCATTGCGACTGACGATACCCAGATGCCGGGAGGATGGATGCTTTCGCCGCATAGCTCCTTGAACTATTCCAAGGATTCGAAGTCGTTGTATTTAGCAACCATGCCAGTTCCATTCGTGCCTGAAGAAGACACTACGGTTTTGGATGAAGAAAGAGTGAAGCTCGACATCTGGTCGTGGAACGATGAGGAGATTCAACCCATGCAGAAGGTAAATGCGGATTCTGATAAAAAGCAATCGTATACTGCCCGACTCAACCTCGCAAACTCGAAGTTATTCCAACTCGAAACCGAGGAATTAGAGAATGTATCTGTAGATGCAGATGAAACCGTAATGTATGCGGTCGGATATCAAGTACCTCATGCCGAACGTGCGTCGTTAAGCTGGAATTATCCTACTCGTAGAGATTTCTATTTGGTGAATGTAATGACAGGAGGTCGTGAGCTCGTAGCGCGCGGTGTGCGCTCTTGGCCGAGCTTGAGCCCAGACGAAAAATATGTCTATTGGTGGGACGGTTCTGCTAAAAATTGGATGGCCTACCGCGTGGCGGATGGTCAGGAGATAATCCTAAACGCCAACATTCCTACTCCAATGTGGAATGAAGACCATGATACTCCAAACGACCCAGGGTCTTACGGCATGGCCGGCTGGATGGAAGACGATGAGGCGGTTGTTTTGTATGATCGTTTCGATATGTGGAAGGTCATGCCTGGTGGCGATGCCGTAAATCTTACCAAGGGCATTGGTCGACAAAACGAAACGTCAATTCGCTATCAACGCCTAGATCGTGAGAACAGGTTTTTGTCGACCGGAGATTGGATCGTTTCGACATTTGACGACCGCGATAAGTCTACTTCCTACACTGAGTTCCGCTGGAAAGAAGGCAAGTTCGAAGAGTTAGTTGGTGGCGACTACCGACTGAGTTCACTACAGAAAGCAGACTCTGCCGATATCTACTTTTACCGAAAGGAGACAATCTCACAGTATCCAGAAATTTACGCGGTAAGGGGAGACGATTTAGCCGATGCTAAGAAACTGACTAGCACCAACCCACAGCAGAGTGAATACCGCTGGGGAACAAGCGAGTTGGTAAAATGGACTTCCCCTCGTGGTATTGAGTTAGAAGGATTACTTCTGAAGCCAGAAGATTTCAATCCAAATAAGAAGTATCCTGTTCTTGTGTACTTCTACGAAACCTACAGCGACTTACTGCACAACTACTGGAATCCGCGTCCGTCGGCCAGCACAATTAACTTCCCGTATTTCCTCAGTAACGAGTATGTGATTTTCATTCCAGATATCGTGTATCAGGAAGGATATCCTGGTCGAAGTGCTGAGGAATGCATTATTAGTGGAGCTGAGATGATTGCTGAATTCCCTTGGGCCGACGCTTCCAAGATGGCCATTCAAGGTCAGTCTTGGGGTGGCTATCAAGTTGCGCATCTGGTTACACGCACAGATATGTTTGCTTGTGCCATGGCAGGCGCTCCTGTAAGTAACATGACTTCCGCGTATGGAGGCATTCGTTGGGGGTCTGGTATGAGCCGAGAGTTTCAATATGAAAGAACACAGAGTAGAATTGGCGGGACGCTTTGGGAAAGAAAGGATCTTTACCTCGAGAATTCTCCTGTCTTCTATGCGGATCAGGTGAGCACTCCACTACTTATCATGCACAACGATGGCGATGGAGCGGTGCCGTGGTATCAAGGTATCGAGTACTTCATGGCGCTTCGCAGACTACAAAAACCAGTATGGATGCTCGTGTACAACGGGGAGGAACACAACCTCATGCAGCGCCATAATCGTATGGATTTGAGTGTGAGAATGGGACAGTTCTTCGACCACTATTTGAAAGGCGAAGCTGCGCCAGAATGGATGGTGAAGGGAAGACCATATTTAGAGAAAGAATACAACGAGGCTACAGAATTAATCACAGAATAAATCGCAATAAAAACATGAAACGCAACTTGATTTCAGGAGTCCTGATGTTGGCTTCCACCCTTTCATTCGCGAGTTACGACCCCGTGCAAGAGTCGGGAAAGTACCGAGTGCAAGTAGATATTGTAGACCTAACGGATGATGAGGTTTCCGTAACCGTAGTGCCGCCTGTTATGAACGCGGATACTGTGGTTTACGCACTTCCCAAAATTATTCCAGGTACATATGACATCTCGGATTTTGGTCAGTTTGTTCGAAACCTCAAGGCGTTTGACAGCATGGGAACTGAGCTGAAAGTAGAGCGCCTAGACGATAACCGTTGGGCGATTTACGAGGGCAAGGAACTCTATAAGATTACTTACTCGGCGGTAGATACGGAAGAGGAAAGAGGCGCAGGCATCTTCCTTCCGGGAGGTACTGCGATTAAGGAGGATGCAATTATGCTGAATGCCTTCGGCTTTATCGGCTTTATGGTAGATCATGATAAGATGCCTTATGAACTAGTGGTTGTAAAGGGCAATGATTTGAAGCCGACCACTACCTTGGATATTGTTGAAGAAGGTGGAGACATGGACCGCTTTTACGCGAAGGACTATTTCGAATTGCACGATTGCCCGATTCTTTACTCGGTTATGCCGAATGCAAGTGTAATGGTGGCAGGCGCTGAAGTAACGGTAGGTGTTTACTCGCCAACTGGAAACTTTGTTGCAAAAGATATTCTTGAGGAGATTAAGCCAGTATTCGAGGCAACTGCTGCATACCTTGGTGGAGATCTTCCAACCGATCGCTATGCCGTCCTACTTTGGGGAAGAACGCGAACCGACTTCATGCAAGATGGAGCAGCAGGTGCTCTTGAGCATTTTACCAGTACAACCATGGTAATGCCAGATTTTCCAGGTCTGGAAGAAGATATTCGTCACATTACGGCTCACGAATTCTTCCACATTATCACACCGCTTAACATTCACAGTGAGCACATACACAGTTACGACTTTTTGAACCCGCAAATGAGTGCACATCTCTGGTTTTATGAAGGTGTAACCGAGTACAACAGCTTGATTGCGCAGGTTCGCGGTGATGTAATGACTGAAGAGGACTTCTTGGATCAAATGCTAGATAAGATGACTTCGGCGGACGGCTTCAATGAGCATATTCCGATGACCATAAGAAGTCAGCATGCTTTGGGGATTTTCGCAGACCAGTATTTAGATGTCTACTCAAAAGGAGCCCTCATTGGTATGGCTCTAGACATGCACATTCGCAAAGAAACGAATGGCGCTCAAGGTTTGGTCGATCTTCAAATCAAACTTAAAAACATGTATGGTCCGGATACATTCTTTGTAGACGATAAGTTCTTTGATATCATCATTGAGCACTCGCCAGAAGGAACGGAGAACTTCTTGTACGAGTACATTGCAGGTACAACACCACTTCCATTCGAGGAAATGTTTGATGCAATGGGATATAACTATACGGAGAGCGAAAAGACCTACAGCGTAGCCGATCCAGACTGGAATGTTACCTACATCTCTAGTAGAAGCAAATACTATATCGTGAGCAACTTCAACAACGAAGATGCATTTACAGCTGGCTTTGGATTCCAGAAAGGGGATAAGATTAAAGAGTGGAACGGTGAGCGAGTAAAGGGCGGAGAACTAAACGAAGTTCTCGCTGAATGGCGTGAAACTGCCGCTCCGGGTTCTACCGTTGAGGTTGAGGTGATTCGCACGGATGCCGATGGAGATGAAGAAGAGGTGATCTTAACGAGTACGGCCAGCGTGACGTACACCGAGGAACGCCACATTTTGGAAGAGAAGGCGAACCCAACTTCAGAAGAGTTAGCTTTGCGAAAGGCTTGGTTGAAACAGTAATATATCGCTCAGAAATATGAGAAAAGTAGTTTTAAGTGCATTGGGAGTTGCGGCAATCGCCGTGGCATGCACGCCAAAAGGTGAAAGTGAAGTAGATCCGAATACTGGATTTGAACTTTCTTCCCTGGATAGTTCGTACGCACCATGCGACGACTTCTTTCACTTCTCTGCACAGGGGTGGATTGATCAGAATCCAATTCCGAATACGGAATCGTCTTGGGGTAAATTCAACATCCTGGCACGAGAGAACCAAACTCGCGTTCGAGGAATTTTTGAAGACCTACTAGCGGCTGAAACATCTGCAGAAAAGGGGTCTGATGCTCAACTTGTTGGTGACCTTTACCGCTCAGGAATGGATTCACTTCGTATTGAAGAGCTGAAATTCCAACCCTTGGAAGGAATGATGGCACATATCGATGAGGCCACGTCTGTAGAAGATTGGTTCCGCCGAGCTTCTGAACTTCAGATGTCTGGAATCGGAATGCCAATTAGCAGTTATGTGAGCTCCGACGATAAGAATGCAAGCATGAACGTGTTGCATATTGGTCAGAGCGGATTGGGTCTGCCAGATCGCAGCTACTACTTCAAGGAAGATTCGCTATCCCTTTATATTCAGTCAGAATACCGCAATTTCATCACCAAGATGTTTGTGATGAGTGGTATGGATGGAGCTGAAGCTGAGAAGAGTGCAATGGACATTTACATGTTTGAAAAGCAGCTTGCGGGCAACATGCTAACACGTGAGCAGCGTCGAATTCCTGAGCTCCGCTACAATAAGATGATGTATTCGGAATTGAAGTCAATCGCACCGGGAATTCCTTTGGACGCTTACTTCAAGGCAAAGAATATCGAACCAAAGAACGTGATTGTTACCTCTTTAGATTACATCAAATGGATGGGGCAAGCAGCGCAAAGTTGGGACTTGAACACCTTGAAAGTGTATTCGAAGTGGAACATCATTAATGGATGGGCTGGAGAATTGCACCACGATGCGGTTCAGGCCAACTTCGATTTTTACAGTGCAACCTTGCGCGGTAATAAGGAATTGCAACCACGCTGGAGAAGAGTTCAAGGCGCAATGGGTGGTCTCGACGAGCAAATCGGTCACCTTTACGTTGAGGAGTACTTCCCTGCGGAATACAAAGAGCGCATTGAGGGTATGGTTGAGGATTTGCGCTCGGCGTTCCGTGTGCGCATCAACAACCTCGAATGGATGAGTCCTGCCACGAAGGAAAAGGCCCTGGAGAAATTGGAAAGCTTCACGTATAAAATTGGTTACCCAGATAAGTGGGCCGATTGGAGCGATCTTGATATCAATGCGGAAGACTACGTAACCAATCTTGCTAACCTCAGCGCATACATCACGGCGGATAACTTCGCTAAGATGGATCAGCCTGTAGATAAGAGCGAGTGGTTTATGGGTGCACACATCGTGAATGCATACTACAATCCGAACTTTAACGAAGTGGTATTCCCTGCCGGAATCCTTCAACCTCCGTTCTTTATGCCAGAGGCTGATGACGCAATCAATTACGGCGCAATTGGCGGTGTGATTGGTCACGAATTCACCCACGGATTTGACGATCAAGGTGCGAAGTACGATAAAGATGGCAACCTCGAGAGCTGGTGGACATCTGAAGATAGTGCTCGTTTCCACGACTTGACGCACAAGGTGGTGGAGTTGTACGATAGCTACGAAGCCCTTCCGAACGAGTACGTGAATGGTCAGATGACTTTGGGTGAGAACATTGCAGACCTCGGAGGATTGACCTTGGCTTACCATGCTTACTTGAAGCATATGGAAGGTAAAGAAGCGCCGGCGCCAATTGGCGGATTTACGGACAAGCAACGTGTATTCCTTGGCTGGGCTCAGGTTTGGCAAGTGCACTACACAGAGGAGGCATTGCGTTTCCGCCTGAATAACGACTATCACTCACCGGGTGAATTCCGTGTGATTGGCCCAATGAGTAACATGCCAGAATTCTGGGATGCGTTTAGCTGTGACCCTGGGTCGCCAATGCATCTGCCAGATTCATCGCATGTTGTGATTTGGTAATACATGAACCCCGGCGAAAACGTCGGGGTTTTTCTTTTGTTGATATTGCCAAAGTGACGAACGTCACTAAACGTGCGAAGCGAATCACATTATCTTTGTGGCTCGTTTAACACGACATTTAGAGAACACAGTAGAAACAAGTAAAACCGTTTGATATGAACGAAATCATCAATAACCCGAACGCAACGATTGTTGACGTTCGCACTCCGGGAGAATTTGCCTCAGGCAACGTGCAAGGTTCAGTTAACATTCCATTGAATGAGGTTCCTGAGAGAATTGAAGAATTCAAACAGATGAGCAAGCCACTCGTACTATGTTGTCTTTCTGGCGGACGTTCAGGGCAAGCCGTTCAGTTCCTAAAAGCGCAAGGCGTAGAAGACATTTACAACGGAGGCGGCTGGTCACAAGTTGCTGTTCACAAGCTCTAATCTATGGGATTGCTAGGTAAACTTTTCAATCGTTCAAGTCCAGATTACAACCAGTGGTTGTCGGAGGGCGGCGTCATTGTAGACGTCAGGACGCGTCCGGAATATAAGTCTGGGCACATCAAAGGAAGCAAGAACATTCCTTTAGATGAAATCAGCCGAAGCATGCATAAGCTTGACAAGCACAAGCCTGTAATTGTATGCTGCCGAAGTGGAATGAGGAGCGGACAAGCTTTGGGCATTCTTCGTCAGGCTGGCTTCGAAAGAGTTCACAACGGAGGCGGTTGGATGAATCTTCAGCGCAAGTTGGGGTAATTCAAAACTCATTAACTTTATAACTATGAAAGCAACATTTTTCGCGATGTTGGTAGCGTCACTGGGCCTTGCGGCATGTGGGCAGACCAAATCAGAGAACACAGCAGCACAATCTGAAATTCAAACTGAGCAAGAGGCTACGGAAGTAATTCATGTAGGTCCGGTTGAGTTTGAACAGCTGATGGCTGATGAGCCGGGACTACTCATTGACGTTCGTACGCCAGGAGAATACGCTGGAGGTCACCTTGAAGGATCGCAACTCATTGATTACAATGGGGAGAGTTTCCGATCTAAGATTGATGCACTCGACAAAGATCAAACTGTATATGTGTATTGCCGCTCGGGTGGTCGCAGTGGTAGATCTGCGAATATGATGCGTGACATGGGATTCACCAAGGTAGTTGACTTGTCAGGAGGTATCATGGCTTGGCAAGATGCCGGCAAATCGGTGACTACAGAATAAGGATGACAAGATTTCTGAAGAATAGATTTTTCTGGTGGGGCGTTGGTATCATTACTGGCGCCCTTGCTGGTTATGCGTATTACTACTTCTACGGTTGCACGAGTGGCTCGTGTGCCATTACATCAAACCCTTGGCGCAGCTCAGGATATGGTGCGATGATGGGCGTGCTTTTGTTTGACGGCTTACACAGAAAAGGCAGCTGGGGCAGGGAGGAGTAGAATGTAGGAATGTACTTTAGGATTATTCGAGGTAGACAGTCTTACTTTAAAGGTTCGTCGGTTCTAGCTTAATCTAAACGATTCCTCATGAAAAACACCTACCTAAAATCAGTATTGGTCGCATTAGGCATCCTGATGTCTGCATCGAGTCTAATGGCACAAATCTATTCTGAGTCAGAGATCCAAGATATCTACATGTCTTTTTTGGAAGATGAGGAGATTGAAGGATTCGTAGACAGTGATGGTGACGTTCAGTTCGAGTATCATGGCAGAAAGTACTATATTGAAGTAGATGAAGACAACCCTAACTATCTTTCGATAGTGCTTTGGGATTTTTGGCCGATTGAATCGACCTCAGAAGCTGTGCAAATAGCCATTGCTTGTGATGTTGTGAATAGAGAAACGAAGGTTGTGAAGGCCTTTTCTGAAAATGACAATGTTGTGCTCGCTTGTGAGCTTTTTGTTGAGAGTCCAAGAGACATGGCATCAGTATTCTCCTTGTGTATTGCCTCGATTGAGGCTGCGGTTGATATCTTTGTAGATGAAATGTAACCCCCTATGAAATCACTTTGGATTGCCTCAGTATCACTTGCCTTATTCGTGAGCTCTTGTCAGTGTTCTGACGACCAATCTGGAACCGCACCTTTTATACCGGTGGAGCAAGCAGCGTCTGAAGGGGCATTGATTGCGGATGCGAGTCAAGGTGCGCTGGCTTCAGCATTGATGAAGCAAATCAACAAAGACGGTTTTGAGGGAGCGGTAACATTTTGTCATGAAAATGCATTGCCGCTTACGGATAGTCTTGAGCTGATATACAACGCGGACATTCGCAGGACATCTTTCCGTTTTAGGAATGCAGGGAATGAGCCGGACTCCTTAGATGTGGTTGTTCTTTCAGAATTTGAGCGCATCCATGAACTGGATTCCGTTCCTCAGCCTAAGGTTGTAGAAACTACGAGTGGAACCTTGAGATATTACAGTCCAATATTCGTCGCTCCCGTATGTTTGAACTGTCATGGTATGCCTGGCGAAGACTTGACTGCTGATTTACATGCGCTCATACTTGAGGAATATCCTCAGGATGAGGCGGTGGGTTTTGAAGTCGGCGATGTGCGAGGTTCATGGGTTATTGAATTCGCGGAAGCGTTTAACTCGAATAGATGAGCAAATTTGGAGAGCTTGTCCGCGAGGGCAATGTGTTGGTCGACTTTCATGCGACGTGGTGCCAGCCATGTAAAATACTAGGGCCGATCCTTCAAGAACTCGCTAGAGAGTGGGAGGGGAAGGTTCGAATCATCAAAATAGATATTGATAAGAATCCCGCGATAGCTCAGAAGCTAGCTGTTCAAGGCGTTCCAACAATGATCTTTTATAGCAATGGTGAGCAGAAGTGGCGCAGGTCAGGAGCTTTGCCGAAGCATGTTATAAAAGGAGAATTGGAGGGGTTTTTAGACTGTTAGACTTTTAGACCGTTAGACCTTTAGAGGGTTAGAGGGTTAGAGGGTCGGAGGGTTGGACTGGTAGGCTTCTGTTCCGACTGAAAGGAGGAATCCCGAGAGGCGCAGCCGATTCGGGAGACTGATAGAAACTTTGAGGGTTGGAGGGTTGGAGGGTTAGACTGGTAGGCTTACGTTCCGACTGAAAGGAGGAATCCCGAGAGGCGCAGCCGATTCGGGAGACTTATAGACAGTCAGACTTATAGACAGGTTAAACTATATTCAGACTGAAAAGAGACGTTCTGAGATGCATAGCCGACTCGGGCGTCATTTAAATTGATATTTCTACCAGCAGGTGGAGTTCTGGGAGGGGTGATCACGCTAGTAGACGGCTAGGCTTGCAGCGATAGCTGCCTTGCTGAGGAACGAAGCATTTCCGCCGGAAGGCGGACTTGCCGAAGAATGAGGCTATTCCTCCTCCAGCGCCGGCGGATCAATATCCGTTTCCACTATAAAGGCGCCAGGGAATTCCTTGCGAATCGCTTGCAGCGCTTCTTCTGCTTCGTATAGGGTGCGGTAATTTCCAACTTGTAGTTTGTAATCAGGCGTCTCAAAAATGACCATGCTTAGCATATCTGGAAAAAGGCGCAGGCACTTCGTGCGCATCTCATTCGCGGTGCTTCGTTGACCATTGAAAATCTGCACGCGATAGCCTTCAATCTTTCTTCTTTCGTTCATGCGAACGTAATTGCTCATCGATCTGAAGAAAGATGGTTCGGCATTTTGCTTGATTTCGCCTTTGGTTTGGGCGGAGACATCATTCGCGAAGGCGAAGATTAGTATGCAGAATGTGAGGCGAATGAACTTCATAAAAGCCGGATTTGTTGCAAAGATAAGTAACCTAGGATTCTTGTAATTATGCGGACTCCCTCTTAATTTAGAACCGTTATAAATTACCAGAAGTAGTCAACAATGCATGTTCCGAGGCCATCTATGTGTTAAATTTGCCAACCGAAGTACGGAATCGTATCATTTGAGGTCCCTTATGAAAAATCTTTACCGATTTCACATTCGCCTAATCCCATTGATGCTTAGCATTTTTGCGATGGGATTTGCAGCGAATGCCCAGAGCATCGAAGGCGATGCAGCCGCGGGCGAGAAATTGTTCAAAACCTATTGTGCATCCTGCCACAAGCTCGATAGCAAGGCCATTGGTCCTGCGCTCGGGGGCGTGACCGACCGTCGTGAAACCGACTGGTTGTACAGCTGGATTAAGAACAACGCAACTTTCCGCGCTAGTGGTAATTCAGATGCAATTGCCATTTTCGAAGAGTATAATGGTTCTGTGATGCCGCAGTTCGAGTACCTCAGTGATGAGGAAATCGGCAACATCTTGGCGTACACGGCTAATCCACCTGCAAAGCCTATTGTTGTTTCAGACGGTCCAGTGGTTGCTGGCGGCGAAGCTGACAATAGCGGCATGCAGATGTGGGCCATGATCATTCTTGGAGCCATCTTCCTCGTGTTGGTGTTCATCCTTGCAACCGTTCGCAACACACTTCGTGTCGTGAAGGGCGAGGAGCCAATCACCGTTGTAGAGGACGCTTCAAATTATGCTAAGTTCCTTCGCAAGAACACAGGCTTCATGACGGTATTGACTATCGTAGTTGCTGTGGCCTTCCTCAACGTTACTTACTGGTACCTTATGGATGTAGGTGTTGAAGGTGGAAAGGGAATTGAAGCTAGCTACATGCCACCACACCCAGAGCCAGGTCAGGAAGCGCAATACGGAGAGCAACCAATTGCTTTCTCTCACAAATTGCACGCAGGCGAGAATCAAATCGACTGTAACTACTGCCACAGCTCAGCGCGTCACAGCAAGACTTCTGGTATTCCATCTGCAAACGTTTGTATGAACTGCCACATGTATGTGAATGGTTCTGAAATTACAGACGAAGCTGGAAATCCTAAGTACGGAGGTGAGCGCTCACCAGAGATTCAGAAAATTTATGATGCAGTAGGTTGGGATGCCGACAAACTCGCATACATCGAAGGGTATGAAGAGAAGCCAATCCGTTGGGTTCGCATTCACAACCTTCCAGATCTAGCATACTTCAACCACGCACAGCACGTGACCGCAGGTCAGGTAGAGTGCCAGACTTGTCACGGTCCGGTTGAAGAAATGGAAGTTATGTATCAATACAGCTCACTAACTATGGGCTGGTGTATCAACTGTCACCGCGAGACAGAAGTTAAAGTGAATACGAACGGCTACTATGAGCCACAGCACGACAAGCTCGTTGAGAAGTACCACGGTGAGAACATCACTGTTGAGAAAATTGGCGGTCTCGAGTGCGGTAAGTGTCACTATTAATAAATCCGGATCATCATAATGGCTACGACAAAGAAATATTGGAAGAGCTTCGACGAACTGGCAGGAACACCTACTGCACAGAAGCTCGCTCAAAATGAGTTTGCTGAAGAGATTCCGGTTGAGGATTTCCTCGGTGACGACAACGCCCTGTCGAATTCAAATACAAGTCGTCGTGACTTCTTGAAGTACCTAGGGTTCTCTACAGCCGCTGCTACACTTGCAGCCTGTGAGTCTCCAGTGGTAGAATCAATTCCATATGTAGTTAAGCCTGACGCAATCACTCCAGGCGTTCCTAACTACTATGCATCTACTTACTTCGACGGTAACGACTACGCTAGCATCCTCGTGAAGACTCGCGAAGGTCGCCCTATTAAGGTTGAGCCGAACGATATGGCTGCCTTCAACGGTGGAACCAACGCTCGCGTTCAAGCTTCAGTTCTTTCCTTGTACGATTCAGCTCGTCTGCGTCAACCAATGAAAGGCGGCGAAGCAATGTCTTGGGGCGATGTTATGTCTTCACTTCGTTCTGAATTGAAGAAGGCGAACGATTCTGGAAAAGAAGTTGTGCTTCTTACTTCTAGCATCATCAGCCCATCTACAAAAGAAATTATTGCCGAACTCGGTAACCAGTTCACCAACTTCCGTCACGTTTCTTACGACCCAATGTCGTACTCAAACAAGCTTGACGTTTGGCAGAACATTCTTGGAGAGCGCGCGCTTCCAAGCTACCGTGTTGAGAATGCCGACTTGATTGTAGGTGTAGGCGCTGACTTCTTGGCCAATTATACAGGTCAAGACGTAGCAAAAGCTTACACGGATCGTCGCACTCCAGGTAAGGATATGAACCGTCACATTCAAATTGAAACTCAGCTTTCATTGACGGGTTCTAATGCCGACAAGAGAATTAAAGTGAAGGCTTCCGAGCACGGTGCTGTTCTCCTTCACCTTTATAATACGATCGCAGGTATGAAGGGTGGTACTTCACTCGCCTCTGCGAACCTTCCAGAAGAGAAGAAAACTATGATTGAAGGCGTTGCCAAGGAGTTGGCGAACGCTGGAAGCAAAGCGCTCGTTCTCGCTGGAAACAACAACTTCGCACAGGAAGCTCTAGCTGCTGGCATCAACCGAATGCTCGGCAACTTTGGAACGACTGTGGACACGAATACTCCAGTTTATCTTCGTCAAGGTGACGACAAGGCAGTTGCCTCGTTGATCGCTGGAATGAAGTCTGGAAACGTTGGTGGATTGATTACATGGGGCGTTAACCCAGCTTACAGCTTGAATGGCTTCGCTGAAGGCATCGAGAAGGTAGGCGTTACCGCTGCACTTACAGATCGTATCGACGAAACTGCTTCGAAGTTCGGCTACCAACTTCCAGTGAACCACTTCTTGGAGAGCTGGGGAGATTACATGCCAACTTCAAATGTTTATTCCCTTGCACAGCCAACTATTCGTCCGTTGTTCGACACCATGCAAGGTGAAGAAGTGTTGATGAACTTGGCTGGTATCGATGGAAGCTATCACGCTTACCTCAAAGGATTCTTTGCGGCTAAGGTTCAGATGGCTGCCCCAATGCTTTCTTGGAACACCGTATTGCATGATGGCTCTGCTGAAGTGCCGAACATGTATGCCGCTTCTGAAGCAATGGGCACTATTGATATGAATGCTGCGGCTTCAGCTGCCAACAACGACGTTAAGTCGGCAGGTGAAATGGAGATCTTCTTCTATCAGAAGACGGGAATGGGCGTAGGTAACCAGGCTAATAACCCTTGGTTGCACGAACTTCCAGATCCAATTAGCCGTGTGTCTTGGGACAACTACGCAACCATTTCTCAAGCAGATGCTGAGAGATTGGAGATTGCTACGAAGGCAAACAGTATGGGTGCATACGACGGATACACAGTTACCCTTAAAGTGGGTGACCGTACGTTGAATGGCGTTCCTGTATTTGTTCAGCCTGGTCAAGAATCTGGAACCATCGGTTTGGCCGTAGGATACGGTCGTACCATGGTAGGAAAGGCTGGAGACAATGTAGGTGTGAATGCATTCGCATTGATGTCTGGTGATCACTATGCAACTTCTGCTGAGATTTCTGAAATCAGCTCAGATCGCGATCATGGATTTGCCTGCATCCAGTTGGCTCACACGATGATGGGACGTAAGATTGTAAACGAGACTACGAATGACGTTTACATGACTGCGGCTCCACAAGAGTGGAATGAGCTTCCATTGTTTGAAACATTCAAAGGCAAGATGGGTCCAGATAAAGTGAACCTCTGGGAGGATCACGATCACGAGACCGGCCATATGTGGAACATGTCGATGGACTTGAACAAGTGTATCGGTTGTGGAGCATGTGTGGTAGCTTGTCACCTTGAGAATAACGTACCTGTTGTAGGTAAGGAAGAAGTGCGTAAGCACCGCGATATGCACTGGTTGCGTATCGACCGCTACTACTCATCTGAGGAGAGCTTTGCGGCTGACGAAGAGAAGGTAGAAGAAATGAGCGGCTTGTGGGGTGAGAACGGATCATTGGGTGGATTTGGTGAGCTTGAGAAAGCTTCTGAAAACCCTGCTGTAGCGTTCCAGCCTGTAATGTGCCAGCACTGTAACCACGCTCCGTGCGAGACTGTATGTCCGGTTGGAGCTACGGTACACTCAAAAGAAGGTTTGAACCACATGGCTTACAACCGTTGTATCGGAACGCGCTACTGCGCAAACAACTGTCCGTACAAGGTTCGTCGCTTTAACTGGTTCAACTACAAAGGAAATGAGGACTTTGCTGACTTCAACCCATCGCAAGATGAGTATGGCAAGATGGTACTCAATCCGGATGTTACTGTTCGTGCACGTGGTGTTATGGAGAAATGTTCACTCTGTATCCAACGTATTCAATACAACAAATTGGAGGCTAAGAAAGCCGGTAAGCCAATTGAAGATGGTCAATTCACAACTGCATGTGCTCAAGCATGTGGAACGGGAGCGATTACCTTCGGTGACGTAAATGATACGAACAGTGCGGTATATGCAGCGAAAAATGATACTCGCGCATACCACTTGCTCGAAGAGATTGGAACGCAGCCATCTGTGTTCTATCAGACGAAAGTTCGCAATACTAAAGAAGCCTAATTCAACCTGACTAAAGGAGATCGCTGATGCATTACGAAGCGCCTATACGTGAGCCCCTTATTATAGGAGACAAATCGTACCACGATATAACAGTGGACGTGGCTCGCCCAATTGAAACGGCACCTCCCCGTTCTTGGTGGATTGTTTTCTCCATCTCACTAGTAATGTTCTTGTGGGGTGTGGGATGTATCCTCTACACCATTGGCACCGGTATCGGTGTTTGGGGACTTAATAAAACTGTAGGATGGGCATGGGATATCACCAACTTCGTTTGGTGGGTAGGTATCGGTCACGCCGGTACTCTTATCTCTGCGGTACTCTTGCTCTTCAAGCAAAAGTGGCGTATGTCTATCAACCGCTCTGCAGAGGCGATGACTATCTTCTCTGTAATCCAAGCGGCGTTGTTCCCAGGAATTCACATGGGTCGTATTTGGTTGGCCTATTTCGTATTCCCAATCCCGAACCAGTTCGGCTCACTTTGGCCAAACTTCAACTCACCACTTTTGTGGGACGTGTTCGCGATTTCAACGTACTTCTCAGTATCAATTGTATTCTGGTACGTAGGTCTAATTCCTGACTTTGCCGCGATTCGCGACCGTGCTGTTCGTCCAGTTACGAAGCACGTGTACAAGATTCTTAGCTTTGGTTGGGGCGGTAAAGCCAAGCACTGGCAGCGTTTCGAAGAGGTTTCTCTCGTACTCGCAGGTTTGGCTACTCCACTCGTACTTTCAGTACACACTATTGTATCCATGGACTTCGCAACATCGGTGATTCCAGGATGGCACACCACCATCTTCCCACCATACTTCGTTGCGGGTGCGATCTTCTCGGGATTCGCCATGGTACAGACGCTTCTCATCATCATGAGAAAGCTCTTCAAGATGGAAGACTACATCACAATTCAACACGTAGAAATGATGAACATTATCATCATGGTTACGGGGTCGATTGTGGGTATCGCTTATATAACCGAGCTATTTATCGCATGGTACTCTGGTGTTGAATACGAACAATACGCGTTCCTCAACCGTGCTACTGGTCCTTACTGGTGGGCATACTGGTCGATGATGACGTGTAACGTATTCTCTCCACAGTTAATGTGGTCTAAGAAGCTCCGTACTAGCTTGATGTTTACATTCTTCATTTCGATTGTAGTAAACATCGGTATGTGGTTCGAACGATTTGTAATTATCGTGACTTCACTTCACCGTGACTACTTGCCTTCATCATGGTCAATGTTCTCTCCAACGTTCGTTGACATCGGCATCTTCCTCGGTACAATTGGATTCTTCTTCGTATTGTTCCTTCTTTATGCACGTACCTTCCCGGTAATTGCACAGGCGGAATTGAAGACGATCTTGAAGTCATCTGGTGAAAACTATAAAAAACTCCACGAGCAGCATGGCGACCACTAGTAGCAAAGAAATCATCCGCGCTCTATACGACGACGATGACGTGATCTTGAAGGCCGTCAAAGACGTTCGTGAGAAGGGCCACCGCGTAAGCGAAGTTTATTCTCCATTCCCAATTCACGGATTGGATCACGCTATGGGCTTGAAGCCAACGCGTATCGCTATCGCATCATTCCTTTATGGTTGTGCAGGTCTAACAACTGCCATCCTCATTACTTGGTTCATGATGAACCACGATTGGCCACAAAACATTGGTGGTAAGCCAAGCATGACTTGGGCTCAGAACATGCCGGCATTCGTGCCTGTGATGTTTGAGCTTACGGTATTCTTCGCAGCTCACCTTATGGTGTGGACGTACTTCGCGGTAAACAAGCTTTACCCGGGGGCTGAAGCGCAAAACCCAGACAAGCGTACTACAGATGACAAGTTCATGATGGAAGTACCAGTATCTGGCAATCGCGACGAGTTGGTTGAGCTTCTCAAGTCAACCGGAGCTATTGAGATTAATGATGTTAATGAAAATGCGTAAATCCATAGCTATGAAGATGACCACTGTCATCCGCGCAACACTTGCGGTTTCAGCCATGGCAGTCGTAGCAACGTCATGTAACTACGACAACTCGACACCAGGCTATACATACATGGACGACATGTATACTTCGCCTTCTTTGGAAGCCTATTCAGCGGCTGACGAGGATATTCTCAAGAATGGTATGTCGGCGCAAAAGCCTGTTGAAGGAACTATTCCACGCGGATACCACCCTTACGAGGTGCCAAACACGAACGAAGGCTATGCTTGGTCTAAACAACACAGCGATGTTGTTCCAGCTGGCTTCGCCGCTATGGATCCTGCCGAAGGCAAAGAGTTGTACACGATTTTCTGTGCACACTGCCACGGCGACAAAGGAGACGGAAACGGAATCCTTGTACAAAATGAAAAAATCCTCGGTGTACCAGGATACGGCTCAAGCCGTCTTCCGGACATCACTCCAGCTTCTGCATATCACGTTGTGATGTACGGAAAAGGTGTGATGGGTTCACACGCATCGCAAATCAACTACGACGAGCGCTGGAAGATTATCCGCTACGTGTGGAGCCTTCGCGCTGAGCAAGACGGCACTCCTGACATTGGAGAGTCTGTACAAGTAGAAGAGGAAGAAGCGCCAGCTGAAGAAGCTGAAGCTACTCACGAGGAAACTGAAGAACACGCATAATCTGACCTGAACGAAGAGCCATGTTTCAATTCACTTCGAAGGCAAAAATCCTAGCTTATGTGCTCATCGCCCTTGGCGCTGTGTCACTCATCATAGGGTTTACATCTGTTCCCGGCGATCATCACGCAGAGGGACATGACACGGAAATGCACGCAGAGGCCGGTCACGGTGACGCTCACGCGGAAGACACCCATGCAGAAGAAGCACATCACGATGATGCTCACCACGGCGATGATCACGCCGAGGAAGGTCACGGTGATGCCCACGCAGCTGCTGGCGATGATCACGGTCATGCTGAGTCTCACGGCGCGCACGGCGATCATGACGCCCATGCAGAGCACGCTCACCACCAACAGCAGAACCGCCCGTGGTCTGCATTCTTAGTTAACACGATCTTCTTCCTTGCAATCGGTATCGGTTCAATCTTCTTCCTAATGATCCAGTACGTAGCACGTGCAGGATGGACCGTTGGAATGTTCCGAATCTTTGAAGCAGTTGGTCTATTCGTAGCCATCCCATTGATCGGTATGTTGATTATCGTTTTCACAGGTGCGGCAGACGTTCACCACATCTGGCACTGGATGGCGGACGGTATCATGGACCCTGAGTCAGCAAACTACGACGCAATCATTGCGGGCAAAGAGGGATATTTGAATAACACATTCTTTATCATTCGCGCAGTAGTTTACGCTGCTGTTTGGTTCGGAGTTATCTACCTCGTTCGTAAGAACAGCTTGAAGGAAGATCAAGAAGGTGGAACGAAACGTTACCACAAGATCTTCAAGATTGCAGCATTCTTTACTGTATTCTACGGTGTTACATCTTCTACGAGTGCATGGGACTGGATTATGTCAATCGACACACACTGGTTCTCAACACTCTTTGGATGGTACACATTCGCGGGTATGTTCGTAACCGCATTGGCAACATTGAACTTATTGGTTGTGTTCCTCCGTTTCAACGGCTACACACCATGGTTGAATGAGAATCACCAGCACGACTTGGCAAAGTTCATGTTCGCGTTCTCCATCTTCTGGACGTACCTATGGTTCTCCCAGTTCATGTTGATTTGGTACTCGAACATTCCTGAAGAAGTTACGTATTACATGCAGCGCTTTGGTCAGTACAATACCTTGTTCTTGATCATGGTTTCCATGAACTTCATCGCTCCAGTATTGTTAGTAATGTCACGCGATTCTAAGCGTGTGATGGGATTGGTTTCATTCACGGCTGTGATTGTATTAGTAGGTCACTGGTTAGACCACTTCATCATGATTATGCCTGGATCTGTAGGTGAATATTACGGATTCGGTTGGGCTGAGATTGGTGGATTCATGCTTTACGCAGGACTATTCATTCTAGTGGTGTTCCGAAACCTTGCAAACGCTCCGCTTCTCCAGAAGAATCATCCAATGGTGGTGGAAAGCAAACACTTTACACTCTAATCGCATAATCGAAGGATAAGATGTTTGAAATTATTGGATTCATAGTTGCCGTCCTCGGTATCATAGCCATCGCTCAAGTAGTGAAGGTGTATGAGGCTTCTTCAAAATTGAAGGAGAAAGACGGCAATGACGTTACGTCTAAAGACAACAACACGCAGGGTCGCCTAATGCTACTCTTCGGTATCCTTTTCATGGTTTCTTTTGTGGCCATGATTATTGGTTGGGGTGATGTAATGCTCGATACTCCGGCTTCAGAGCACGGATCAGATTACGACTTCCTTTGGGACGTCTCTATGGCTATCATCATTGTTGTGTTCGTTATCGTGCAGCCAATCTTGTTCTACTTCGCATGGAAGTACCGTGGTACGAAGGGACGCAAGGCTACTTACTACGAGCACAACAACCGCTTAGAGCTTATCTGGACCGTTGTTCCAGCCTTGACATTGGCTGTTCTCATCATCTACGGATTGACTACTTGGTCGAACGTGATGAACCCAGATAACGAAGATCAGGAACCAATTGTGGTTGAACTTTACGCTCAGCAGTTCTACTGGACTGCACGTTATGCAGGTGAGGATAACATCCTCGGTGAAGCGAACGTGCGTTACATTGGAGGTTCTAACGTGGTTGGTATCAATGATGCCGACGCGAATGGTCACAATGATATCATCACAAGAGAGCTCGTTCTTCCAAAAGGACAGCCGGTACTTTTCAAGTTCCGCTCACAGGACATTATTCACTCAGCGTACTTCCCACACTTCCGTGCACAGATGAACTGTGTGCCAGGTATGGTTACTCAATTCCAATTCACTCCAACCGTTTCTACTGAAGAAATGCGCAGAGATCCTTCTATCATGCAGAAAGTAAAACGTATCAATGAGATTCGTTCTGCAGAAGGCAAAGAATCATGGGAATTCGATTACGTTCTTCTTTGTAACAAAATTTGCGGTGCGGCACACTACAACATGCAGATGCCAATTCGTGTTGTTGAGCAAGAAGAATATGATGAATGGATCAGTGAACAAAAGACCTTCCTAGAGTCTTTGTAAGATATAGTGCTGAAGAAAGAACTTTAAATGGGTAATAGTATGTCGGCAGAAGCACACGCACACGACGAACACCACGAGCACCACGAGACCTTCTTTACGAAGTATGTGTTCAGTATGGACCACAAGATGATTGCCAAGCAGTTCCTGATTACAGGTATGATTATGGGTGTCATCGGTGTGGCAATGTCTCTCCTTTTCCGCCTTCAATTGGCATGGCCAGGAGAGAAGTTCGAAATCCTAAACGTATTGTTGGGTGATCGTTTCGCTCCAGATGGCGTGATGGATCCTAACATCTACCTAGCCTTGGTAACCATTCACGGTACCATCATGGTATTCTTCGTACTAACTGCCGGATTGAGCGGTACGTTCTCAAACCTCCTAATTCCTTTGCAGATCGGTGCGCGCGATATGGCTTCAGGTTTCATCAACATGTTGTCTTACTGGTTCTTCTTCGCTTCGAGCGTTGTTATGGTAGCTAGTTTGTTTGTTGAGGCTGGACCAGCATCTGCAGGTTGGACGATCTACCCACCATTGAGTGCATTGCCACAAGCAATCCCGGGTTCAGGTGCAGGTATGACGCTTTGGTTGGTATCAATGACCTTGTTCATCGTTTCATCTCTTATGGGAGCGCTGAACTACATCGTAACCGTACTCAACCTTCGTACGAAAGGTATGAGCATGACACGCTTGCCACTTACAATTTGGGCGTTCTTCGTAACAGCCATCTTGGGTGTGCTTTCATTCCCAGTTCTTTTGAGCGCAGCATTGCTTTTGTTGTTCGACCGCAGCATGGGAACGAGCTTCTACCTTTCTGATATCATGATTGCCGGTGAGGTTCTTCCGAACCAAGGTGGTAGCCCTGTATTGTTCGAGCACCTTTTCTGGTTCCTCGGTCACCCAGAGGTTTACATCATCCTTCTTCCAGCACTAGGTATCACCTCAGAGGTTATTTCTACCAACTCACGTAAGCCAATCTTTGGATACCGTGCGATGGTGGGTTCAATCCTAGCAATTGCATTCTTGTCGTTCATCGTGTGGGGTCACCACATGTTCGTAACAGGTATGAGTCCGTTCTTGGGTTCAGTCTTCACCTTTACAACCTTGTTGATTGCGATTCCATCCGCCGTAAAGGCATTTAACTACATCACCACCCTTTGGAAGGGTAACTTGCAGTTCACTCCTGCGATGTTGTTCTCTATTGGACTTGTATCTACGTTTGTTGCTGGTGGTCTTACCGGTATCATCCTTGGTGATTCTGCTCTAGACATCAACGTTCACGATACCTACTTCGTAGTTGCTCACTTCCACATTGTAATGGGTCTATCAGCCATCTTCGGAATGTTCGCCGGTGTATACCACTGGTTCCCTAAGATGTTTGGTCGACGTATGAACAAGATGCTCGGGTATCTACACTTCTGGATCACATTTGTGTGTGCCTACGGTGTATTCTTCCCAATGCACTTCACTGGTCTAGCAGGTCTACCACGTCGTTACTTCTCTAACCAAGAGTTCCCGATGTTCGACGACCTTCAAGACATCAACGTATTGATTACTTTCTTCGCAATTGTAGGCGGTATTGCACAGGTGTTCTTCTTGTTCAACTTCTTCTACAGCGCGTTGCGTGGACCAAAGAGTTCACAGAACCCATGGCGTTCAAACACTTTGGAATGGACTACTCCAGTGGAGCACATCCATGGCAACTGGCCTGGAGCAATTCCAGAGGTACACCGTTGGGCTTACGACTACAGCAAGCCTGGTATGGATGAAGACTTCGTTCCTCAGATTGTACCATTGAAAGAAGGAGAAGAGTCAGGTCACTGATTACCTTCCCCATGATATAAAGAAAGTCCTCATCATTCGATGGGGACTTTTTTGTTTTGTGTACCTCACAAAGAGGTGGACAAGCTCGTCCATTGCCCTATCCAGCCTGCTTTGAAAGATGTCCACCAAATGTCCACCATGAGAATTCACAACTTCGTTGGATAGACCGTATCTTGTGTGGTGATGGGGTGGGGGAAATCCCACCAAGGTATGCTCAATCTCTCGCCATGAAACGTCTTCATATCATTATTGGTGTCCTACTTACAGGTCTAATAGTTTCTAGCTGTAGCTCTGATAGGAAATCAGATGCAGTTTTTCCTCCTGCCGATGTGGAAGTCCATGAGGAGGTCGAAAGAGATTCTACTGTGCAGACATGGTCTCACCCAGATTCATTGCTTTCCGACTTTTACTACCGCTACTTACGTTACGATTGGCGGATGAGTTCCGTTCCTGAAGGTTACCTGTCCGATCGTTTACAGTTGGCTCTCATGGTTTCTGGAATTGATTGGGACCCTTTCATAAATGGGCAAGATAATAGTCCATTTTGGATTGAAGAAGAGCCGGAGTTTCGTCCTATCTCAGAAGACGGATTTACTCACCGCGTAATTCTTGGGCCATCAAGTGAAAACCCGCATGAAATCTTCTTAAGGGTTTCAAAGATCAATGGAGATTACAGAATTGACTCACTTGACTTCATGTCGGAAGATGTGCTCCGAACCCTTCAGCTATGGAAGGATATGAACCCAGATAGTGCCAACATGTTCCTCGAAGAGGTGATTTCTCATTTCAAATCGGAAGATTGGGACAGAGCCGAAAACTCTGAGTACTATTCTAAACGATATCAAAAAGCGGTGGAGGTGTGGAACCTGCCGGGCATCCCGTTGCTCGGCACTTCTGATTGGGGTCCATATGTGAGGACTTGGAACTATGATATTTACTTCAGTCAAGAAGCGACTTTTACACATGAGATTGGATGGGTAAGCGAAGGAAACTATTGGACGATACCAGTGAAGGTGATTGTCGAGGATGGGAAATACGTGGTTGATTCAATATCGGAAATAGATGAAGATCGGATGACGGCTATCAACCTCATTGGTACTTACGTGCTGCTAGATTCCCTCTTCGATAACTGTGTAGAAGCCAAAGTAACTCCAATTGAATTTCTACGTCAGGGTAAGGTCGATCTCGATAGCCTTGTAATTCATGCGAATATGCGCGAGCTGATGATTGAAGAAGGAGACTCCTTAGTTCCATATATCCCCAATGACTATTTGATCCTCGAATCAAACATTGATCTGGGCCATCTCGCCTACGTTTATTACCCTGAGTTTAACCTCAAGGAAATTGAATTGGATTGGATTCAATTTGAGAATACGTCGACCAAATGTGATTCAATTCAAGCCGTTCTGTCTAGTTACAGCCTGTTTTACGTTGAGGATTACTCTATGGACGTCATTTTTTTAAAGCCTGTGTTTCTTCCTTAGTTGGGTATTCGATCTCAATCATGGGTTTCAATGACCATCATCCCTTATGCGAAGTCCAAATCCATAGCCAAAAGCTTTTCCATCGCCCCAATTTGATCTCTCAGCTTTCGAAAGAACTCGGATCTCTGCTTCTCAGCGCTACCCGAGATCAGCACTCCTAAGTTCGCATGTTGTCGAAAGGCCTTTTCGTAATCTTCACAAAAGTTGGGGTTTGTAGTATTCACGAAATTGATGCCGTTAAATGCTACCCAGGCCATTCTGTTGGGACCAAGCTTAGCCATGGCTCCATTGGCCATCATGAGAAAATCACATGAGTACAGCTCGGCCTTAATCTTTTCCTTCTTCTCATTCTCTCTGGCTCTCGTCTCGCGTTCATCGATAAGCTTGCGCACGTCTTCTAAAACATGCTTTGCATCTTCTTTGTGTAGTAAGCCAGAACGATAATAGTATTGAATCTGTTCGAACACATTTGCCATAGTTCTTGGAGTCCATATCTCCGAAGTGGGCATGTCGTAATACGTTTGATTCAATTTATACCCAAGCTCCAATAGTTCTTTGGGAACCTTGTTGAAATCGAACACTTCATTACGTTCCATCAAATCGCTACCTGCATCCTTCAGCCATACTAATATTTTGAATGCTCCAAGGCTTGGAAACCTGAAATAAAAGAATAGCGGAAGGTCTCTAGCCGCATAGTATAAGGTCGCCTCAGGAATATTTCGGAGAGTTTCTAGCTGCGCGAGTGTAGTGTGGAAGTAAAGCTCCATGGTTTCGAGCGATACCACCTCTTGAGTTTTTTTGAAAATAACAACCTGACTGGGATCTGAATACATGGCCTCGTCAAGCGATATGAGATATCTTTCGCATAGCGTTGTCAGTTCCTCCGTACTAAACGGCGACTTCCCGCTGAGCTTTCTATAAGCTGATGCGGTGGAAATACCTAAGTCGGAGGAGATTTGATCTGCTGGTTTGGTGTGCGCTGGAAGTTGACGTTCTAATAGGCGAACGAACTTCGAATGAAATTCAGTAGCAGTCATATTTCTTTTGCGTGTAAAGAGAATTCTGGTGAAAAGATTCTCAGAATCTGAGAATTCCAATCACTCCAAGAAGCAAATTATCAAAATTTGAGAAAATAGTATTCTGAATTCTCGTTTTTTGAGAATTGATTGCGTTTCGTTCTCATCATTTGAGAATTCAATACACCAATTCAGGTTACTTTTACACCAGAACCTAGAAACCAAGTTGGCCTCACATCCAAAGAATTATCGACTGACGAAGGTCTCTCACAACCTCTCAACCCGCCAGTCGACCTAAGCGGAAAAGCCCATCGAAACAAATCGGTGGGCTTTTTTTTGCTCATACTTTCAAGGCAACATCTGCATCTAGAAGTCCGTCCGCAAGATGTGTCAGTAAGTTTCTAATGGCTTCAAATGGCTTCAAATGTGATTTGATCATCGGAATGATGAGGGGCCGGATAAACGGGGAATTGTCATCCCCTCCCCGTTCTCAAGCTACGAATCTCCCTGGATCTACTCGTGTGGTAAACGCATACAAACGTTTAGTTATCAACTTCACACAATTGGACAAATTTGTCCACCTGAGAATCAATCGTGAATGATTATTCCGTTGTAATTTGAAACCGGGGAGGGGCTAACCAGCCCCCGAGAAGAATCCAGCTCTTCCCAGCATTGATACCATCGTATTTATGTGCCATTCACAATGAACCTCTCTGGTGTTCCCAAGTGTTGAGTCCATTTTGATGGCTGCTAACTATGTGACTTTACTTTTGAATAGAGAAACGCACTACCTCCACCTGTAATCCCGCGATTCCCTACCTTAGCATTATGAACAGAATGCTCGATGGGGACGAAGAAGCTTTCTCTCCCGAAGAACTCGATGTAGAGAAAAAATTACGGCCCGCCTCGTTTGATGATTTTGCCGGGCAAGACAAGGTTCTTGAGAATCTCCGTGTATTCGTAGCTGCCGCCAAGGGCCGAGGTGAAGCCCTCGACCATGTTCTCCTTCATGGTCCTCCCGGACTTGGGAAAACTACCCTTGCAAACATCATTTCAAACGAACTTGGAGTTGGTATAAAGGTGACCAGCGGTCCAGTACTCGATAAGCCTGGTGATCTTGCTGGGCTATTAACCAACCTCGAGGAAAACGACGTTCTGTTTATTGACGAAATCCATCGACTTAGCCCAATCGTAGAGGAGTACCTCTATTCGGCCATGGAAGATTTCAAGATTGACATCATGATTGAAACCGGGCCAAATGCGCGAACCGTGCAAATTGGCCTGAATCCATTCACCTTGATAGGCGCTACGACACGTTCCGGCCTACTCACTTCTCCTCTTAGAGCTAGATTTGGAATCAATTCACGACTTGAATACTACAATACCGAATTGCTTTCCAATATTGTAGAGCGCAGTGCGGACATCCTCGAAGTTGAGCTAGACCCAAATGCAGCAGTCGAAATCGCGCGTCGAAGTCGCGGAACACCGAGAATTGCCAATGCCCTACTTCGCAGAGTGCGAGACTTTGCACAAGTGAAAGGAAATGGTGCGATTGATATTGAAATCGCGAAGTACGGCCTCAACGCACTGGATGTGGATGAGCATGGCTTGGATGACATGGACAACAAAATTTTGTCCGCCATCATCGACAAGTTTAGAGGTGGCCCAGTTGGTCTCACCACGCTAGCTACAGCCGTTTCAGAGCAAGCGGATACCTTAGAGGAAGTTTACGAACCCTATCTCATCAAAGAGGGATATCTCGTACGCACTCCTCGCGGAAGGATGACTACCGACAAGGCATACAAGCACTTAGATAGAACCAAACCCGCAGATCAACGTGGTCTGTTCGATTGATGTCGAACCCAACCGAAAATGCCCAACTTATAAAACGTAGAGCACAAGAGCTTGGCTTTACAGGGTGCGGTATATCAAAGGCAGAATTTCTAGAAGACGAAGCTCCACGTCTCGAAAGGTGGTTAAATCAAAATCACCACGGTACCATGAAGTGGATGGAGAACCATTTTGACAAGCGGCTCGATCCAACTCTTCTTGTCCCAGGGGCCAAAAGCGTGATTAGCTTCACATTGAATTACTTTCCAGAAAAAGTTCAACATGGTGATGCTCCGAAGATAGCTAAGTACGCCTACGGAGAAGATTATCACTATGTCATTAAAGACAAGCTTCGCGAGCTGATGAATTTCATCACGGAAGAGATTGGAGAGGTGGACGGACGTGCTTTTGTGGATTCAGCCCCAGTATTAGATCGCGCATGGGCGGCAAAAAGTGGACTTGGATGGATCGGAAAGCACAGTTTGTTGCTGACGAAAAAGGAAGGTTCTTTCTTTTTCATCGGTGAACTGATTCTAGATTTAGAACTCACACCTGACCCACCTACCACCGATCATTGTGGTTCGTGTACGGCCTGCATGGATGCTTGTCCTACCGAAGCCATCATACAACCCTATGTTGTAGATTCTAAAAAGTGCATCTCGTACCTCACAATTGAGTTACGCGATGCCATCCCTGAGAGTTTTGCCGGTGAAATGAATGATTGGGCCTTCGGCTGCGATATCTGCCAGGATGTTTGTCCGTGGAATCGTTTTTCTAAACCCCACAGCGAACCTCGATTTAATCCCAAACCCGAACTTCTGGATATGAAGCGGGAAGAGTGGATGGAGATAACACGCGACGTGTTCAATGAAGTTTTTCGTCGCTCTGCAGTTAAGCGCACAAAGTATGAAGGGTTTGTGAGGAATCTTGACTTCCTTCAAAAGTAGAAGTAGGCCGCCAGCGACATCGTGACGGTGCGCGAGCCTTTAATCCAATCGTTGAAGAAGCCAGGAGGGCGTTGAACGATGCGCGTATCCCGAATAGGAGTGAGGCCGTAATGGGAACGAAGATTCAATGCGAAGCCTTCAGTTACTTGGTAATTCACCCCGATAATGCTGTTGAGCACAAAGGTGTTGTATGGTGGATCTGGGCCGAATTCACCATAAATGTTCTCCTCTGAAGTAATCACATTTATGTCACCCGAAATACCTGCCTCAACGCTTATTTTATCCCAGTGATAAACTGCCACGAGAGGAATGGAAATCTGATGAAGGTCTGTTCTGTAGAGTCCAGATGTATCTGAGACCGGTTCTCTAGACCCTCGCCAGATATATTGAAGTTCAAGGCGTGCCGACCATTTATCGGAGAAAGTTCGTTTGGCGAAGACGCCGATCTGAACTCCCACGTGGTCATATCCGCCTAGTCCGTCTCCATCAATCTGATTTCCGGTCAAACCGGCAAAGAACCCCCCATCAAAATTTTGGCTCCAACCCACAGTTGATGTGAGAAGGAGCCAAAATAGAATCTTTATCCTAACAGCCATTATTGAACGTCTGCTTGTACAACCTGCATCACCTCTTGGTTGCTATCATCAATCAAAATGACAACAATTTGCAGATTTGAAGAATCCCAAGTGCCGTCAAGCGGCGTGGTGTATGACTTCGTAAAGCTTGCGCTATCGGCAATGGCTCCACTCGCGAGGGCCTCGCCCATTGGAGCGGTAATGGAAGCTCGGAAGACATTCTCGTGAATATAATCGGGGTCCCGCGTGTCATCCGGCAGTAGCTGCGGCGCCACGATTCCATTCTCCTTGAGGTAAACGGCAATTTTATAGGTGCCGTTTTGAGCGCCCATGTAAATCACTTCGGCGTCAGTTTCAATAGTACCTCCATTGATGGTTGCACTGGCGATGATGTCTGCTATAGCAACTTCATCAATTCGAGTGGCGGTTTCACCAGCCCAAGAGGAGTACGTTTTGAAATGGCTGAACCCTGAACCGGTATAATCCACACGGCTTACCATACCGATCGGTTGTGCTGGAATACCTCCGAAGAAAGCGGCAATGTCATCGCCATCTTGTGTGGTGAAATCGGTTGGGTAATCAGGTGGATTTGGATCCGTAAATGTGGATGCTCCCGAGTGAATAGCCAATGGGATTACTCGCTCTCCATATAGACCAACAATTTGCTCAATTGCTTTAGTCGCTTTTGGGCAGTTCTTGCAACGGTGGCCGGTGAAATCTTCAATAAATACATTTCTATACACCGTATCGTTTCCTGGAGGTGGATTTACAGGTCCATCTCCCTTAATTGGATCGTCAATTACATCACAGCTAAGCACCCCCAGCGAAAGGATGCCGAAAATAGCCGCAACTCTTATCATTCCTCTATTCATCATGCTCCAATTAGAAGTTTGTTGTAACCGAGAGGCTCAAGCCATTACTTGGCGGAACTACTCGACAGATACCTCCAACGCAGAAGATACCCGCCTGTTGTCTACCATAGCTCACCTGAATTCGGGTTTGTCCTCTGAAGTACGTAACAGAACCTATTGGGTAGGTCAATTGTAGATCGGGATCTGTATGCCCGTAGTTGGAAATTACCTGTGCAGAGAAGAACCAATGTGGGCTCCAGCCGTACTCGAGAAGCAACATGGCCATGTCGCCACGATACTGCTCCGAGAATGCGCCTTGTAGCTCCATTCGGATACTGTGACGAGGCTTGAAAGTGTAGATCAATTCGAGAACACCAGCGTTCACGTAGGCGATTTCTTGAACATCAGGATTGTCCATAATCACTTGGTCTGTAACACCGTCTTCCAATACTGACTTGTTATAAGCGAAGTTGTAATACGAAGCAATCATCTTCCACTCTTTGGAGATCTTCTTCGTCACAATCACATCAAAGTCGGTGTAATAGTGAACTTGACCTTGCTTGAACCAATCCGTTACATATCCATCAGTACCGGCTTCGCCGATAGGCTTTGTCTCGTCAATCGGTTCTTTGTAAATACTGTAGGCATCCGCGTAATTTATGGCAACGTGGGTACCGTACTTTCCGCCAAAGAATGAACCTCTTTGGAACTTGTAAGCCACTTGAAGCTGGCGACCTACTTCGCCATTGATTTGTGTGGCGTACGGGAATAATGCTGGTAAAGCGTACGTGTGAAGCTGAGTTGTAGGAGGGAGGTAGTTGATGAAGGCTTCGAACTCCTTACCGTATCGGTCACTCCTAAAACTCATGTTGTCCAATCGCTTGAAGTTTGCGCTAATTGCGAATCCTCTTTGTGAATATGACAACTCGGAAAGGAAACCTAGTCCATCGCGGAAGATGAGACCGTTGTCAGCAGACGGATCATTTGCTTTGTAAACGAACTCAGCATTCCAGTGAAAACCACCCTTTTGGATGGTCAATCGACCTGAACCAGCGCCTACGTTTTCCGGTAAATTGTAAAAAGGGTCATTTGCTTCTTGATACTTGCTCACGAAGCTACCTCCTACATTGATTCTCCAAGTACTCTCCGCGAAAGAAGGGAAGAGTTCATTCAAGCTGAGGTCGGCATTGATACCACGCACAACTCCAGGGGCTTTGTCGAAGTAGACACGCTGCTTTCCGAGTACTCCGGTTAATTGGAGACCGGCAACAGGAGTGTATCTAATTCGAACACCGTCCATCACGTTGTCGAGACCAAGTCCGCGCTCTTCGTAAGCCCGGAAAATCATACCTGAACCGAACTGTTCATAGAAGTTGCCGACAGTGATGTCGAGATCATCTTGAACGTATTGGAGGTATCTATAAGTGATTCCTTCACCTCGAAACCCTTCGGGGTAACCGAGGATTACATTTTGATAGTTTTCGTAACGTACACCAGCACGGAAATTTCCGCGGGTGTAGTTGAAGTTTGCAAAACCTTGACCTAGGAAGCGTTCATCTGGATAGAATTCTCCTGCGGGGTCGATGGCTTCATCACGGACATAAAGTTGACCGTCGAACTGGAAATTCCCGTGAAGGGTTCCCCAATCCTCAGATTCTCCTTGTCCATCTTGCGCGGTTAGGCTTGCAGAACAAATCAGGGTCAGTCCTGCAATCAAAAGCTTTTTCACTCTGCTGCTTCTCTAATCACTTCCATGAGATGGAATTCATCCCCTGGAGCATATTTGTTGCTCGTATAAACTAATTCTCCGGCTGAGTTATAAACCATAGTGTGAGGAACGTTATTCACACCCATGGCTCTTTTGAGATCACTGTTTGTATCGAGATATACATCGTAATCCCAAGCCTTGGAGTTAACGGTATTGATTACTTGCTGAACCGTACGTGGATCATCGATTGAGATAGCAATGACCTTCACGTTTGTCTCGTCTACGAGGTCGAGGTAGTATTCAGCTAGAGCGTCGAGTTCCTTTTTACAAGGAGAGCACCACGTAGCCCAAAAACTCACTACAACCGGACCGTCGTGTTCAATGGTAGCGGCGTCAACTGACTGCCCTTCCATTGTTTTCACTTGAACATTTGGGAAAATTTGTGCCTCAGCGCTGATGGCTGCAATGGCAAAGCTAAGGATGAATAAGATTCTCTTCATGGTGTTGTATTAAATGAGGAACACCGACAGATTCGCTCTGCCGGTGTTCATTATCATTTCAATGTCCGTGCCGAACGCTTAGTGCGTTACGTTCAAGCGGAGTGTAGATACGTTTTCGTTCTGTTGAACTTTCACCATGTACACGCCAGCTGGAAGGTCAGCAACATTCAATTGAATGCTCTGAGCACCTGCAGTGATGTCCTTACTGATTGTGCTAACAGCACGACCGTTGATGTCAAGTACAGTTACGTTAACCATGCCAGCCTCAGCAGCTTCGAAAGAAAGCTCAGCTGAACGGTCAGCAGGGTTAGGGAACAATACTGCATCAGCTACAGTGTTCTCTTCAACACCAATCTTGTTGGCAGCAATGTTCACATCGTCGATGAAGAGGTTGTTTCCGTAGTCAGAAGTACCCACGAACTTCACGATCAACTCTGTTGAGTTCTGAAGGCTAGCAGGGATGTAAGCAGTAGATGCTTTCCAATCTGTAGGATCGTTAGCGAAGAATGGGCTTGTGCTTGTTGGCGTTGGAGTTGTGATAAGGTCAGATCCAGACTTCATCCATACAGAAGTCCAAGTCACACCACAGTCACCAGAAATCAAGATTTCAAGCTTGTCGTTCTCACCGCTGTAAGACTGGTGAGCCCAGTTAAAGTGAATCTTAGCGTTCGCTTCTCCAGAGATATCAACCTTAGGGAAGATAAGTTCACCTACTTCACCATTCTGAAGGTAGAAGAATCCAAAGAGCATTGACTTGTTAGAAGCGGCGAAACCACCATACTGACCAGTTCCGTTGATGAAAGCAGCATCAATTACAGTGTTGTATGTAGTGTTACCGTTCAAGATCATGTTGTTCGGTACGCTACCAGACTGAGCGTTCTCGAAGTTTCCAGTGAATGGTGAAGGATTCACGATTGGTGAAATCACGTTCACAGAGAAAGGATCGATGTTGTTGTTCAAGCTGTTCACGTCACGTGATCCGTTTGGATTAGCAACACGAGCTTCGATAGTGTTTGTAGCGAAAGGAAGGTTCGCTTGTGGGAATGTAACTGTCGCAGTTTGGTTCTGGCTAAGGCTACCAGTCCAAGCTTGAGTTACCCATGCACCACCGTTAATGCGGTACTGAACGTCAGCAGTAGTTGCAGTTGCAGCACTGATGTTTTCAATCTCAAACTCAGGAGTGATTGTACCAGCACAAAGGTCGCTGCTAGAACCAGTCGCGTTAGAGATAGTCATGTCAGGAATGTTAGTTGGAGCAGGAACAGCAGGGCTGAATGACGCCTGGTGTACGCTCTTGTCTCCGTCTTCCTGAATGTACGCTACTACAGCTACTTCGTTGTAGTTGTAGATGTGCATTGGCAACTCTTCAGCATATGTGAAGGTAGTCGCAGCACCGTTAGCAGGCCAAGAATCAGCAATAGACATACCAGCAGGGCTTGGGTACATCTTGCGGTTCACATGGTAGAACTCAGTCTCACCATTAGTACCTGGAGCTGTAGCAAACTGCATATCTTCTTCAATAACAGAAACATGTAGTTTCAATGAACCTGCACTCTGAGAGTTAACAGTGAATCCGTCAACGTTCTGAATAGTTACAGTGATGAAGATTGAGTCAAGGTCAGCAGACAAAGTGTGCGAAGTAGTCATGCTAAACGATGAAGTAACAGCGGCTCTTGAAGTCAAGTCGCTCTGTGTGAAACTTCCAGGGTTGTTACTTCCTGCTCCTGGAGCCAATTGACCTCCGTCCATGCGGCCGTTTGGTGCGCTGGTTACGGAGTAATAAGACCTACGATCATCAGAATCTGTAGTCCATCCTAGGTAAATAGGACCAGCAGAAGGAATCGGCACTTGGTGCTTCAACATTACTGCTGTATTCGGGTTTGCTGAGACAATTGCATCGAACCCAGGATTGTATTGGGCGCAAGGAGGGCAATTCTCTCCGGTAAATTCTTCAATCAAGACGACGCGGTTCGCCTGACCGAAACTCGCTAGCGACAAAAGCGCCAACGAAACTGTGTAAAGCTTCTTCATGGAAACAAACAATTAAGGGTTATCGCGGCACAAATTAAGATTTGTTTAAATTTGTAACCACTCTTTTCAGAGTTTTTTACACTTGAAGTTACGAAAATGAAGAAACTTTACACGCTGATTCTCGCCACCTTACTGGTTTTCGGAGGAAAATTAGGAGCTCAAACTTTAGAGCTTACACAATACGATGAAACCACAAATGCCAACTCTACTTATTTACACGAAGTAAAGGCGCACGTGACTGTTACCAATAACGGAGCTGAAGCAACTTACCACGTTGCTCGCATTGACAACGGTTATTCGAGTATCGCAGATAGCAACTATTTCTGCTGGGACCTATGCTACGGCGTTGGTACGGATAGCAGCAATTTTGGAGGCGTGACTATCCCTGCAGGTGGTCGCAACACAGACTTCTACATCGGTGTATATGTAAGAGGGAACAATGTTTCAGGAAATGATTCTTTGGTTTACCGCTTTTACAATACGGCAGACCCAAGCGATTACCTCGATGTAACGTTCCAGGTAAACGTTTCACCTACCATCTCAACAATCGAAGTTGAAGCGAAGGATGTGAATGTATATCCAAATCCAGCAAGTGACTTTATCAATATCAGCCTCCAGAACATGTCTGAAGGTACAGTTAGGTTAGTAAACCTTGCTGGCGTTACCGTGAAGTCACAGTCTTTCTCTGGATTGACAGACATGAGAATGGATGTGCGTGAATTGCCAGCAGGCGTGTACATGCTACAAACCATTTCCAGCGGAAATCTACAAGACACTCAGCGAATTGTAATCTCTAGATAAGATTCTTCGCAACTCAATATAGAAGGGGCTCGATATTCGAGTCCCTTTTTTATTTCCCGCCATTTTAAATTTCTTTTAACACGGTGTACGATTTTCATACTTTTGGCGTTTTCCAGCCGCGCCGATGTCGAAGTCGCTGCCTTAGAAAGATTTAAAGACAACCTGAATGTACCATCATCTCAGAGGACGCCTCGTTGAGAAGAATCCAACCTTTGTGGTCGTAGAATGCCATGGAGTGGGGTATTACGTGAATATTTCGCTGAGCACCTATGCTCAAATTGGCGATGATGAAAACGTAATGATCTACACTCATCTCGCAGTTCGAGAAGACGCACACGTGTTGTACGGATTCGCTCACGAAAGTGAAAGGGAAATCTTTAGACTACTCATCAGTGTTTCGGGGGTCGGTGCGAATACCGCCAGGATGATCCTCAGCTCTCTTTTACCTGACGAAGTGGAAATGGCAATCAGGTCAGAAAATATTGCACTGTTAAAAGGCGTTAAAGGCATCGGAGCAAAGACGGCCCAACGCATCGTTGTTGATCTCAAAGATAAGGTCGGCCTTTCGTCTGAATCAGGTTCGATTTCGACGTCAGTCTCGTCATCTAGAGAAGAAGCAATTGTCGCATTGGAGGTGCTCGGATTTTCGCGTAAAGCCATCGAGAAGGTGGTAAGCGCGCATCTTGCACAGGAGCCAGAGGCTTCCGTAGAACTGATTATTAAAAACGCCCTTCAGAAACTATAGGCTTGAGACTATCTGTCGCAAAACCTTTATTGCCTATCCTCATAGCGCTTCCTTTGCTCTGGTCCTTCAGTACCTCGAGCGAGTTCGTGTCTGGATATGAAGCCCCCTCTGCCATCGCGTTAGTCGATACGGGCGACCCCGACTCCCTCATCTATCCTATTCCAGACGGAGAGTCCGGCGGCGTATACCTCAACGATCCATCAAATGTCCGCGAAGAGGTTACTTTCGATCCCGCAACAGGTTTCTACACCATTCAGAAGTACATCGGGAACGTACCATATGGCGATCCCATCATTCTTACCTCACAACAGTATTATGATCGCGTTTTCACTGAAATCGATCAGGAGTACTTCCCGGAAAGAGTCGAACAGACCTCTAGAGCTACTTCCAGCGGGGGTAGCGGTGACGACAGAGAAAGTGACGGCCTCATCCCAGATATCCAAATCAACAGCGAAACCTTCGCCGATATCTTTGGAGGGAATACCATCGAAATCCGTCCACAAGGTACCGCCGAAATTAGATTCGGAGGTCGCTATCAGAAAATCGAAAACCCCATCATCCCTGTCCGTAACCAGCGCACTTTCGCGTTCGACTTCGACCAACGGATTCAGATGAACATCACCGGAAAGATTGGAGAACGACTCCGATTGAGTACGAACTACGATACCGAGGCAACATTCGCCTTTGAGAACAAGATGAAATTGGAATTCCAGGGACAGGAAGACGATATCATCAAGAACCTCGAAATGGGTAACGTATCACTTCCTGTGAACTCTTCCCTTATCACTGGTGCACAGAGTCTCTTTGGGGTGAAGGGTAAGTTCCAATTCGGAAAGACCACAATCACCTCCGTATTCTCAGAACAACGCTCTCAATCACAGTCCCTAAGCATTCAAGGGGGCGCAACTCAGCAAGAGTTTGAAATCTGGGGCGATCAATACGAAGCAAACCGCCACTACTTCCTCAGCCAATATTTCCGCAACCACTACGAAGAGTGGTTGTCGACCATGCCGGTGATTAACTCACCCATTCAAATTACCAAAGTTGAGGTTTGGGTTACAAATAGAAGATCGGTAACGCAGGATGTGCGTAACATCGTGGCTTTCATGGACCTTGGTGAAAATCAGAATGCGGCCTATCGAGACGGCAACCGTCCACTTGGAGGCCCGGATATCTTCCCTGGTTCATCTACTTCAGAGTTCCCTAATAATGGGGCCAACCAACTTGATCCGGCAGAATTGACGGCCCAATACCCAGGAGTTCGCGATATCGGCGATGTAAATGCCGTCCTGAATTCAGCTGGATTCATCGAGTCGACCGAATATGTTGAGCTTACCAACGCGAGAAAACTTCAACCTTCGCAGTATAAGCTCGACCCTCAACTAGGTACGATTTCCCTTAATGAGGCACTGAATCAAGATGAAGTTCTTGCCGTTGCATTCCAGTACACCGCATTTGGACAAACCTATCAAGTAGGTGAATTCTCCACCGATGGTGTCAATCCGCCAAGCACACTTGTCGTAAAGATGTTGAAGAGTACCATTTTGGATGTGAAGATTCCAATTTGGGACTTGATGATGAAGAACGTTTATTCACTAGGAGCATTCCAAGTGAGTCGCGAAGATTTCCGTCTTCAGGTTCTTTACATGAATGACGAAACAGGAACGCCAATTCCATTCCTTCCTAATTCAAACCTCGAAGACACGCTACTACTCAACGTGATGAAGCTCGACCAGTTGAACTTCAACAACGACCCTGTTCCCGATGGTATGTTTGACTTCGTTGACGGAATCACCATCAATCCTCAAAATGGTCGACTATACTTCCCAGTACTCGAGCCATTCGGTCAGAATCTTTCAGACAACCTCGATACAGAAGAAGCGAGAGATCAATACGTCTACCAAGAACTCTACGATTCAACCCGATTTAGAGCACAAGATCAAACCGCAAAGAACAAGTTCCTCCTCAAAGGTCAATACAAATCCTCCTCAGGTTCCGTCATTCAACTTAATGCCTTCAATATTCCGCAAGGGTCGGTAACTGTTTCCGCCGGTGGCGCCAAACTAACAGAAGGACAAGATTATACGGTCGATTATAACCTTGGACAAGTTCGTATCATCAACGAGAGTATCTTAAACTCGGGTGTTCCAATTAACGTGAGCTTTGAGAACAACAGCCTGTTCAACTTCCAAACAAAGACCTTCGCTGGAGCAACCTTCGACCACCGTGTCAGCGACAATTTTAATGTCGGCGGGGCAATTCTCCACCTTCGCGAGCGACCGCTAACTCAGAAAGTAAACATTGGCGATGAACCTATTGCCAACACTATTTACGGTCTGAATACACAGTACAGCCAAAATGTGCCGGTGCTAACACGCATCGTGGATGCAATTCCTTTTATCGATACCAAAGAACCTTCAAGCATTCAGTTCCAGGGTGAATTCGCACACATGATTCCAGGATCTCCAAGCGGAATTAAGATTGGTGATGATGGGGCTACGACGTATATCGACGACTTTGAAAGTAGCCAGACGAATATTGATATCCGAGGAGCGACAAGCTGGCTCTTAGCGAGTACTCCGGCCAATCAACCCGCTCTATTCCCCGAAGGTGATTTGAGTCAGGATCTAGCGTACAACTACAACCGTGCGAAACTTGCTTGGTACATTATTGATCCAGTTTTTTATGCAGATAATGCGCAAACTCCAGACAATATCCGCGCAGACAAGGACATCATTTCCGATCACAGACAACGTCCTGTAGATATACAGGAGGTTTTCCCGAATACGAGTCTCCAACAAGGAACTACTGTGCGTAACATCGCCATGTTCGACTTGGCGTTCTATCCGAACGAACGTGGCCCGTATAACTTCGAAGTAGAGCCAACGAACTATTCAGCCGGTATAAATGCGGATGGTGAGCTCCGAGATCCAGAATCGAGATGGGGTGGCATCATGCGACCGCTTCAGGTAAATAACTTCGAGGAACAGAACATCGAGTTTATTCAGTTCTGGATCATGGACCCATACCTTGAAGCAGATGATGCCAACAACCCTGGCGGTGATTTGTACTTCAACCTTGGATCCGTTTCTGAGGATATCTTAAAGGATGGCCGACAAAGCTTCGAGAATGGATTGGCCGCTGATGGCTCAATTGGGTCACTCGATTCAACGGTTTGGGGTTATACATCGCAAAACCAGCCTATCGTTGATGCCTTCGACAACGATCCAGATGCGCGTCCGAATCAGGATATTGGTCTCGATGGATTGACCACCGAACAAGAACGCGGATGGTCGTATCAAGGTAGTCAGACCTACCTCCAGAGAATTGAGGCGGCTTTCGGAACCGCATCGAACGCATATGCTTCGGCGAACAATGACCCATCTGCCGATGACTTTACCTACTATCGAGGTCAGGCGCTAGACGATGCCAATGCAGATGTCCTCGAACGCTACAAAAATTTCAACGGTACGGAAGGTAACTCAAGTACAGATCAAGTGGGCGGCTTCCCTGCGTTCGCGACAAACCTTCCGGATAAGGAAGATGTAAACCGCGACTTGACCTTGAGCAAAACGGAAACTTACTTCCAGTATCGAGTATCACTCAGGAGAGAAGACCTCCAAACGGTAGGGGAGAATTACATCACCGACATCTACGAAACGAACGCTCCTACGCCAAACGGACAAAGTCGTCCAACCCGCTGGATTCAGTTTAAGATTCCAATCTTTGAACCCGATCAGCGCATTGGTCAAATCAACGACTTCCGATCTATCCGATTCATCCGTATGATCATGAGGGGCTTTGCCCAGAAAACCGTTGTGCGTTTTGCACGTCTTGATCTAGTGAGAGGTGAGTGGAGAAGATACCAATTCGACTTGGCGAACCTCAATGAACAAGTTCCAATTGACGGCTCCACGAATACTATCTTCAATGTTAACGCAGTAAACCTCGAAGAGAACGGAGATAGAGATCCAATCAACTACGTGCTTCCTCCAGGTATTGAGCGACAGATTCTATTTGGCAACACTTCAACGGTACAGCAAAACGAGCAGTCGCTTTCTATGTACGTATGCAACCTAGAGGACGGTGATGCCAGAGCGGTTTTCCGCAACCTCCAGCTGGACATGCGTATGTATGGTAGACTAAAGATGTTTGCCCACGCGGAAGCGGGTTCTGCAAGCGAGATATTGAAGGATGGAGACATCAACCTCTTCGTTCGTTTGGGATCTGACTACAACAGCAACTACTACGAATTTGAACTTCCACTTACAGTTACCCAGTGGGGCGATAACAATCCGAACAACGTTTGGCCAACGGCGAACAATATCGACTTAGACTTCGACGATCTGACCGATGTGAAATTGGAGAGAGATCGTGCGATGCAGGGTGATCCAAACATGAACCGCCAGACGCTCTACACCGTTTCGCGAGGAGGAGGACAAATCGGCGTACTCGGTAGTCCGAACCTAGGGAATGTTCGAACGGTGATGATCGGTATTCGAAATCCGAAGCGCGTGTTGAATGGCCCTGATGACGGTCAAGCTAAGTGTGCTGAGGTTTGGGTGAACGAGCTTCGAATGACCGAATTTGACAACCGCGGTGGATGGGCAGCCAATGCTCGAATGACTGCGAAGTTGGCCGACTTTGCCAACGTTAGCGTTACGGGTAACTATAGTTCGGTCGGATTCGGAAGTCTGGATCAAGGGCCTCAAGAACGGAATCAGTTTGAGGCGCTCAGCTACAACCTTCAAACAAACGTAGAACTAGGGAAGTTCTTCAACGACGACTATGGAATTCGAGTTCCGGTGTTCTTCAACTTGAGTGAAGAGTGGAAGAATCCGATGTTCAACCCACTTGATCCGGATATCGAGTTCCCTGTGGCGGTGGAAAACTTAGAGACGCAAGCCCAAAGAGACAGTTTGAAGCAAGCCTCGCAGGACTACACAATTCGACGTGATGTGAACTTCACAAACGTTCGCAAAGAACGAAGTGGAGCAAGCGGTCGGGCACCTCAGATTTATGATATCGAAAACTTCTCGGTCAGCTATAGCTTCTCCGAAGTGTACCGCAGAAACATCAATACGAGATTAGATAGGAGGGTTGACCACAGAGGAACCTTGAACTATACTTATCAAACAAACGCGACTAAGCTGAAGCCATTTGAGAGTATGATCTCGAGCGAGTATCTCGCATTGATTCGGGACTTTAACTTCCAACTCTATCCACAGCGATTCAGCTTCAGAGGTGACGTGGTGCGCTCCTATCAGCAGCTACAAATGCGTAATGTGGACAACCCTGATCCGAAGTTCGCCCTTCCAGTGAACTGGAACAAGAACTTCACGATGGATAGAAATTACAACCTCGCTTGGGACTTTACGGAGAGGTTGAAGATGGACTACAATGCGGTACAACGCGTACGATTCGATGAGCTTGCCGGTCCAATTAATAATCCGAATGCGCAAGAGTTCCTAAATAACAACCTTCGCGACTTCGGACGACCTACACAGTTCCACCAGCAGATTAACTTGACGTGGCAACTACCGATTGACAAGATTCCATACCTCCAATTCATCAATGCTAGTGTTCGATACTCGGGTGATTACGATTGGAACGCCATTTCACTGAGAGCTCAACAGGATACGGCCTTGAACTATGGGAACACCATACAGAACAGTTCAAATTGGCAGGGGAACTTAAACTTGAACATGACCACACTTTATAACAAGTTTGGTTTTATCAATCGCCTTTCTCAACCTTCACAACAGATGCGCAGGAACGGACCTGTTCGTCGTCAGCTTCCGGGAAGCAATCAGCAGCAGAGTACGTTAGAAGAAGATGAAGACGATGGCAAGGAAGGCTTCGGCATGAAGGCAGCTCGATTTGGAGTTGGGCTCCTTACCATGGTGAAAAACGTTACGGGAACATACACCCTTACGGAAGGAACCTTGCTCCCGGGATACCTTCCGGAGCCTGTATTCTTCGGTATGAGCGATGTTAATGGATGGGCTCCAGGAGTGCCATTCGCCTTTGGTTTCCAAACGCCGGTTGCGGAACAGTTGGCAGAATTGGAACTTTCGGAATCTCCTGGAGAAGGCGACAACATCTATCTCACGCAAAAGCGAGGTCAGCCTAATCGCTACACAGAGACGCGCAACACCAACTTGCAAATTCGCGGTACGGTGGAGCCGATCAAGGACTTGAGAATTGATCTCAACTTTACACGTCAAACCGGATATAACTTTAGCAGTGTGTTCCGATATGTTGGAGATCACCCGGATGACCAAGTCTTACGTGATGCCTACGGCGAAGGATTCCAGTTTTTGAATCCTATGGCGATGAACACCTACAACATCTCTTGGATTGCATGGGGAAGCGCTTTTGAATCTGCGGGTAGTGAATCGGCTGCTTACGATAAGTTCTTGGAGAACCGATTTGTGGCTTCAGAAAGATTGGCGCAAGACTACTTCAATAGTGGACAGGATCCGAACTACCAGCTGATTGACCGCCAGGACAGTGGCTATGTCGGATACTCCGTTTATTCCCAGCAGGCGATGATTCCATCCTTCATATCTGCTTACGGTGGAGATCCAATTGATCAAGTAGGGTTGAGCTTGGATGAGCTTCCAAGAATTCCGATGCCGAATTGGCGAGTGAACTACACTGGATTGATGCGTTTGGAATGGTTCAAGGAGAAATTCTCAAGCTTCACGTTGAGTTCTTCGTACAATTCTACAATGCAGATTGCGAACTATCAGACTAACCTGTTGCGTCAGCAGGCAATCCTAGAAGATCCAACAGTTAATCCGATTGATCCAACGGGTGATTTTATGCCGGAGAATCAGGTAAGTCAGGTTACGATGTCCGAGAGCTTCCGTCCTCTTGTAGGGTTCAACATGAGAATGAAGAACAACACAACCTTCAAGATTGACTACAACCGCGATAGAAACATCTCATTGAGCTTGGCGAACCAACAGATTACGGATACAAAGGGCAATGAATTCACAATCGGCGCCGGTTACATTATCAAGGATGTGAAGTTCAACTTGATTCGCACTGGTAGAAACCGAACGGCTGTCAACTCTAACTTGGAGTTACGTCTCGATTTGTCGATTAGAGATAACATCACGGTAATTCGTCGTATTGCGCAGGGTGACGATCAGGTGACAGCGGGTCAGCGTTTGACAACCATCAAGTTTACAGCTGATTACAAGCTTTCGCGAAGAATCACGGCACAGTTCTACTACGATCAGAACATCGCGACATTCAAAACTTCAAGTGCCTTCCCGACCAACCGTGTTCAAACCGGTATTGCAGTTCGTTTGAGTTTAGCAAACTGATGCTTGCAAGTCAGGGTCGGAATCTCATACATTTGTGAAAAATTTACACTCATGAATATTCCAGCTGAACTCAAGTACTCTAAAGATCACGAGTGGATTCGTGTAGAGGGAGATGTTGCCGTAGTAGGTATTACAGACTTTGCTCAAAGCGAGCTTGGTGATATTGTTTTTGTTGATATCGATCAAGAAGGCGAGACGCTCGATTCGGAAGAAGTATTTGGTTCGGTAGAAGCCGTGAAAACAGTTTCTGATTTGTTCATGCCAATTTCTGGAGAGGTTGCGGAAGTGAACGAACTTCTAGCGGATGAGCCAGAGAAGGTGAACGGAGATCCATACGGTGACGGATGGATGATCAAAATTAAGATGAGTGATAGCTCGGAGGTGGACGGATTGATGTCTGCTGACGAATACAAAGATCACATTGGGGGCTAAGAAAGCATCCTTTAAATATTACACCCCAGTCGTAAGCTGGGGTGTTTTTATTTTGGTGATGAGCTTATTGCCATCCCAAGAGCTTCCGAATACACTTGTGGAGATGAATGATTTGGTGATTCATGGAGGCATTTATGTGGTGTTTTCTGCGGCATTAAGTTGGGCATACTTCAAAATGGGTGTGCTAGATTTTCGCAAGACCTTATTTGTGTTATCCAGTTCAATACTCTTTGGGGTATTCATTGAATTTGCCCAGGCTTCCCTCACTACGTACCGCCATTTTGAGTTTGCAGATATAGGAGCGAATTCAGTCGGAGCCATTCTGGGTTCACTAGTTTCATTTTTGATTTACAGACGACTTGTAAAGACCGCTTAAAAGTTGGTCTGGTTCTTGTGTTCTGTTGAGTGAATCAATATTCCTCATTATGGCACGTAAAGAATCCTCTGCAAGCCTTGAACGTTATCGAGTGACGTTCTTTATGGTTGGACTAGTGCTCGCTCTCGTGGCAGCTCTCACCACACTCGAATGGACCTTTATCGATAAAGAGGTGGCTGTATTGCCTCCTGCACCCCGGGATACGGATGTGGTCACAATTATTCCTCAGACCTATCGACAGCAAAGAGAAGTTCCCAAAGAGACCAATTACGATCAGGTGAACGACGAAATCTTCACCAACTATGAAGAGCCTTCGTTCGTAGATACTAAGACTGATTTAGGATTGGGCGATGATGATCAATATGCGGTCATCGAACCTATTCCAGGAATCGACTACACCATTCCGGTCGACGAATTTGCGCTTTCGAGACTTCCGATATACAGCGGTTGTGAAACGGTGAGCGCCGACGACAGAACGGAGTGTATGCGAGAATCGCTTCGTCAACAGATTCAAGAAAAATTGAAAATAGACGACTTCAATGTGCCGTACACAACAACAGTTTACATTGAGTTCGTTGTAGATACACAGGGCAAAATCAGCAGTGTGCAAGTGCTTCGCGCTCCATCGGCACACATTGAGATCCAACTAAAGGAAATCATGATGAATTTGCCGCCATTTATGCCGGGACAGCGAAATGGACATGACCAGGCGGTTAAGTTGTACTTACCAGTGCGACTTAGTCGATGAGATGACAAATTATTCTAGGAATCCTATTATCTTAGCACCAGAAATTTCTTCGTATGAAATCGAGAAAGACAGAAAAAGCAAATCTTGAGTTGAGAAGAGGCCTCTTCCGTGATATCGGATTGGTACTCGGGCTTGTAGTGATCTACGGGCTCATGTCAGCTAAGTTCTACCCAGAGAAAGTAAAAGGTCTCGCTATTGAAGGCGGAAACATTGAAGAGGAGGTAATTCCAATTACCAAGCCTGATATGCCTAAGCCACCACCACCGCCAGAAGCTCCGCCTGAGGTGCTCGAAGTTGTGGAAGATGATATCGAAATCGACGAAATCGAGCTCGAGTCAACTGAAGTTTCAGAAGACACTGAGATCGCTTTGATCGAGGAAGTTGCCGAAGCATCTGATGAGGTATTTGACTTTGTTCGTGTAGAAGCCTACCCAGTATTCCCTGGATGTGAAGGTGAGCCAACAAATGATGACAAGTATCGTTGCTTCGAAACTCAAGTTCGTTCACGCATTGGTGCGGAGTTCGAGTTCCCTGCTATCGCCCGTCAAATGGGTACAGGTGGTAAGGCGTATGTAAACTTCATCATCGAACGCGACGGAAGCATCTCCAACGTACAAATCGTTCGTTCTTCTGGTGATGCGAGTATCGACCAAGAAGCGGTTCGCTCTGTAAAGGCAGCCCTTCCTAAAATGACTCCAGCGAAAGTTGGTGGTCGAGCAGTACGTATGACTTACACAGTGCCAATTAACGCACGTATTCAATAAAAGCATAAAGGTATGTACCTTTGAAACCTCCCACCTTGGGAGGTTTTTTTATGCCGAAAATCGAAGCCTAGAATGGACAAGTACACATCCGCAATCCACGCAACACTAGACGGTGGAAAAGCTATCCTCGACGTTTACCACAAAGAAGAAACTATTAAAGTTCTCGAGAAGGAAGATAAATCTCCGCTCACGGAAGCCGATATGGCTGCCCATACGGCCATTATGAAATGGCTTGACCAGACGGATATTCCGGTATTGAGTGAAGAAGGAAAGTCGATTGCCTTCGAGGAAAGGTCTGCATGGGGAACCCTTTGGGTTGTGGACCCGTTAGACGGAACTAAGGAATTCATCAAAAGAAATGGTGAATTCACTGTGAACATTGCCTTGGTTGAGAATGGTGTGCCTGTGTTCGGAGTGATTTACGTTCCAGTGAAACACACACTTTATTTTGGCGGGACAGCGATAGGATCGTTTAAAGTTGAGCGCATTTCGTCAGATACGCAGTTTGATTCGATGGACGAACTAATGACGGCAGCGACCAAGCTTCCGGGCAATACACCAAAAACCTTCACGGTAGTTGGAAGCCGTTCTCACATGAACGACGATACAAAGGAGTACATCGATTCACTTAAGGAGGAGCACGGTGATGTTGAAATCATGTCGAAGGGCAGCTCATTGAAGATATGTATGGTCGTTGAAGGCGAGGCGCATGAATACCCGCGTTTTGCTCCGACCATGGAATGGGATACAGCGGCTGGACATGCCTTGGTTTTAGGTGTTGGGAAGCAGATGGTTATCCCAAGTTCTGGCGAGCCGTTGCAGTACAATAAGCGTGATTTGCTAAATCCTTACTTTCTAGTAAAGTAGGAACAATATCGTCTTGGTAACTGTTCTACTGTGCAGTATCTTTGCGGTCCGAATGAAAGAGAGCTCTACCACATATTTGGGTGGGTCGCGAACTTTACAAGCGCGACTTTCAGATTACACGCAACTTCTCAAGTTTCGACTCACATCGAGCGTCGTTTTCTCGGCCTCTGCTGGATATCTTCTTGCTACAGATAGCTTTAACTGGAGCGTGTTCGTTGCGCTGGTTTTAGGAGGCTTCTTAACGGTAGGGGCTTCGAACGCTTTCAATCAGATTTGGGAGAGAAACCGCGACGCCTTGATGAACCGCACCAAGAATCGTCCATTGGCAGCCGGAAGGATGTCGGTAACCGAAGGCTTAATTGTTAGCACGCTCGCTCTGATTGCTGGCGCTGTATTGCTCTTTAGGATTAACCCGATGAGCGCATACTTCGGTTTGTTGTCGGTCGGACTATACACCTTGGTGTACACACCGATGAAGGCGCGGACCCCGTGGGCTGTGTTTGTAGGAGCTTTTCCTGGCGCTATTCCATTCATGCTTGGATGGGTGGCTGCAACAAATGACTTTGATATTGAACCAGGGCTTCTTTTTGCTGTTCAGTTTTTCTGGCAGTTCCCTCACTTTTGGGCTATTGGTTGGGTTGCGTATGAAGATTATGCAAAGGCCGGGTATTATCTTTTGCCTACACGAAAGAGAGATCAGACCTCGGCTAATTTGATTATCACCTACACCATCTGGACCATCTTTGTGAGTCTGTTGCCCGTCTTCTCTTTTACTGGAGCTTTGACGCTAAGTATACCATCTGCAATTGTAGTTTTCCTCTTGGGGTTATGGTTGTTGAGTAAGGCTATAAAGCTCAAGAGAAATCCGGGTAGAGAGGCAGCTCGAAGCTTGATGCTGACGAGTGTTGGATACTTGCCGCTGGTACAAATTGTTTACGTCCTCGAACGATACTTGTTCTGATTATGACTGATGCTACGTTAAAGCAACAAAGGAAGAGAGCTGCTAAGCCCATGTTGTGGATTGGTATTGCCTCTATGGTGATGATGTTTGCTGGATTGACCTCTGGTTACATTGTTTCTCGATCGTACTTGATGGATGAAAGCGGATGGTTGATGTTCGAGATTCCGTCAATTTTCTACGTTTCTACAGCTGTTATTTTGGCGAGTAGCGGTACTATGATGCTCGCGGTAAAATCCAGTCGGAAGGGTGATTTTTCGGCAACAACCCGATGGATCTTAATCTCTGTGGTCTTGGGAACAGCATTTGGCTTTTTGCAGTTCTTTGGATGGAACGAACTCTTCAATTCAAACATATTCTTTGCTGGAATTCAAGCGAATACGGCAGGGTCGTGGTTCTACGTGATCACAGGATTTCACCTGCTTCACGTGGTAGGTGGATGGATAGCTTTGATTGTTACTGCAATTAAGTCAACTATAGGAAAGTACACGGTTAATGACTACCAAGGAGTAGAGATGGCAGCAATTTTCTGGCATTTCGTGGATATCTTGTGGGTGTTATTATTACTGTTTTTGGCAATAAATCGTTAAACTTGCAGCGAAATTTAATCCACTAAACATGGCGACGACTACGTCAATGGAAATGCCTCAAGACGAAAAAGTTTGGGGCGGAGGGAACCAGCCGATGGGCGCGAGCTACGGCAAACTAATGATGTGGTTCTTCTTGATTTCTGATGCCTTGACATTCTCAGGCTTCCTTACCGCATACGGTTTGATGCGATTCAAGTATGAAACTACTTGGCCTATCGCGGAGCGTGTATTTACACACTTCCCTGGCTTAGAAGGTGATCAACCGCTACTCTACGTAGCCTTGATGACGTTCATCTTGATTATGTCATCCGTGACTATGGTACTAGCGGTACACGAAGGGAAAAACAACCGCAAAATTCGCGTTGGCCTCTGGATGCTAGCGACCATTGTTGGTGGACTTATCTTCCTCGGATCTCAAGCTTGGGAGTGGTATCACTTCATCATTGGAGACAAGGGAGGTATCGAATTGGCTACAACTGAAATTGTACGTCCAGCTGATGCCGATGGCAATTTCCTTACTCTTTCTGAACTCGTTCACGGTGAAGCTGGTGGCCATGGTCATCACGAACACTTCACTATCAAGCAAGTACAAGATGCGTTTGCTCACGGAGATTACACACTTCGCTTCCCTGGAAAGGATAAAGAGTACGGTGTGATGAATCCAGACAACCTAATCGCACACGACGAGGCCGTAGAGCTTCTCGCTTCTGCAGATGTGGTTCAAGGTGCAAATATGACACGCAACGAGTACGGTCATAAGCAGTTCGCAAACTTCTTCTTCTTCATTACTGGCTTCCACGGGTTCCACGTATTCTCTGGAGTAGTATTGAACTTTATCATTTTCTACAACGTAATGTTGGGGACATACCAAAGAAGAGGACACTACGAAATGGTAGAGAAAGTCGGTTTGTACTGGCACTTCGTCGACCTTGTATGGGTATTCGTATTTACCTTCTTCTACCTCGTATAATTTTAGATATCCAAGGAAATTATGTCAGATAATCACGCACACGGAGGAACACGCAGATTGTGGATGGTATTTTTCATCCTTCTCGTCGTAACTACAGTAGAAGTAGCATTGGGTATCATTAAGCCAGAAATCTTGATGGGATCACCTGGTGGTTTCACAAGCTGGTTGAACTACATCTTCATCTTGTTGACGTTGTTCAAGGCCTACTACATCGTTGAAACATTCATGCACTTGGAAGGAGAGCGCAAAAGCCTTCGCCTAGCCATCTATCTTCCAGTACTCATCTTGATACCTTACTTGACTTTCATTCTCCTCGTTGAAGGAAGTGCATTGTTCGCAAGTTAATGTCATCTGTGTTTAAAAAGATTCAACAAAGGGCAGTGCTGGTACTACTACTAGCACTGCCCGTTTCAGTTTATGTGCTCTCAGTTGTCTTCAGCGGTGAGCTCAATTTCAAGGTTCTCGAAAAGATCGGACCTAAAGAAGTGGTAGAGAATGCCGACGGCACTTTCGATACCGCTTATTACAAGATTCCCGACTATTCTTTCGTCAATCAGTACGGTGATACAGTGACACGTGCCGACATGGAAGGCAAAATCTACGTGGCGTCATTTTTCTTTACGACTTGTCCAACCATTTGCCCAAGCATGAACTTTCACCTAAAGGAAGTCTATTCGCGCTTGAGCTCCTTCAAGGACGTTCGTTATCTATCTCATTCTATTGACCCGACTCACGATAGTGTTCCAGTTCTTCGTCAGTATGCAAGAGATCTAGGTGTGGAGAACACAAACACCTGGTACTTTGTTACAGGAGATAAAGAAGAGATATTCTCCATGGCCGATGCCTATTTCCTTGCAGCGCAAGAAGATTCGCTCAGACAAGATCACGGAGGGTACTATCACTCTTCGCAAGTGGTTTTGGTGGATTGGGACGGACATATTCGTAGCCGCAGAGACGATAACGGAAATATCGTGGGCGCATACGACATCAGCGAAGCCAAAGACATCAAAGCAATTGTTGATGACTTACGCGTACTCACCAAGGAGTATCGCAAGGTGAAAATGGAACGATGAAAGGACAAGATCAAATCTGGAAGCCAGTAATTATCGCCCTGAGCGTAATTGTACCCTTGGCAGTTGCTGTTTTATTTATGCTGCCGGAGGACATGAAACTCAATATGGGATCAGCGGACCTACGCAGTTTGCCATTCTTTCATGCCGCCCTCAATGGCAGCACGGGAATTTTGCTTCTTCTGGGATTGTTCTTCATTACAAAAAAGCAAGTCAAGTGGCACCGCTTGAGCATGATGGCAGCATTTGGGCTCTCCTCTGTCTTCTTGATTAGCTATGTAATCTATCACTCTAGTACGCCTCAGAGCACGTACGAGGGTGAATGGGGGATTATTTATTATCCCATACTCATCTCTCATATAGTCTTATCTATCCCTGTGTTGCCTTTGGCCATGTTCGCTATTTACAGAGGCTTGACCAATGAGGTGATGAGACATAAGAAAGTAGTGCGTTGGGCCTATCCTATCTGGCTCTATGTTGCGTTCACTGGAGTGTTGGTATATGTATTCATGGCACCGTATTATGCGTAAAAAGGTTGTTTTCATATTCTTCATTCTGGCATTGCTTGCCAGTTACAATGTGGACGCACAATGTGCTATGTGTAAGGCCGTTGCCGAAAGTAATTCTGGAGCTGGTGGAAGTGTGGCTAACGGTCTCAATAGCGGCATTCTATACCTTATGGTCTTTCCATATTTGATGATGGGTGTGGTCGCTTTTTTGTGGTACCGACACAACAAGAAGACTCGCACTCCGCAATCCTAGGCATTCATTGTCGCTTTCCATTGGTCTATACAGTTTGCAAATCCTATATTTGTTAGGCTACAGAACTGCTCATGCCAACAGAAACCAATGAAGAAACACGCTTTCCTTTTTCTTCTGTGCCTCATTTTTACGACTGCCTCTTATAGCCAACAAAAGAAAGAGTGGACATTCGAGGAGTGTGTGAATTACGCACTTGAGAACAATATTGATATCCGCCAGTCACAACAAGATGTGGCCATGGCCGACTATAATCGCGATGCAAACATTGCGAATTTTGCTCCCAATTTGACATTATCCGGCGGGTACAACTGGAACTTCGGTCTTTCGATTGACCCCGTTACCAACTTGCCTTCACGCGCCGACCGACAAACGGGTAACCTCACCCTGAGCTCTTCGTGGGTTCTGTTCGATGGATTGCGAAATATCAATCAATATCAACAGGGTAGAATCGATTATTTGGCATCGACGTATCAGTTATCGGCTATTCGGAATGACGTGACGGTCAACGTGGCGTCCAACTACCTCCAAATCGTAATGAACAAAGAGGTATTGACGGTTGCTACGGAGCAGTACAACAATAGCGTTCGCATGTACGAACAAGCTCAAAAGCGTCGAGAAGCCGGAGTGATTGCAGAGGGCGAACTGCTTCAAGCGGAATCTCAAATGGCTTCGGATGAACAACGAATGGTTGTTGCCGAGAATAATGTGATCTTAAGTCGACTTGCGCTTGCACAATTGCTTCAACTTGATGACCCTTCGAGCTTTGATGTTTCATCTCCAGAGATGGACTTGCCTGAAGGAGCAATTCTTGCTAGGTCTCCTCAGAGTATTTACGAATCCGCACGCGAAGTACAACCCGTAATTCAAGCATCACAGCTCAATGTGCAGAGCGCAGAACTCGCTCTGGATCAATCACAAGGTCAGATTTGGCCTACGATTTCTCTTCGTGCAGCAGTGAGTACGAACTATTCAGATCAGATTCCAACCTTTGATGGGACTCAATCCGTGGTTTCACAAATTGGATATTGGGACGACATGGGCAATCAGGTTCCAGTTTTTACTCAGGTATCAGTTCCCACAGGCAGAGAAGTGAAGGCTGTAGGTCCTCAGCTCGAGGATAACTTGAATCAATTCGTTGGCGTAAACCTGACATGGCCGATTTTCAGCCGCTTACAGGTGCGCAACGATATCCGCAGACAAGAATTTCAGGTGACACGTGCGGAGCTTGAACAAGAACGTCAGGAGAACCAACTTCAGCAAACGATAGAAAGAGCACATGCCGACGCGAAGGCGTCGCTAAAAGCCTATAACGCCTCTACTAAGGCGGCAGATGCAGCCCAAACGAACTTAGACTTTGCAACAATCCGAAGAGAGGAAGGGGCAATTAGTCAGTATGAGTTTGAAACTGCCCGGAACAATTACCTAGCAGCGAAATCACAGCAGCTGCAGTCGAAGTACGACTACATCTTCAAGATTCGAGTGCTAGAATTTTACCTAACCAATCAACTCTAACTCCATGAGTAAGAGAACCTGGATTATAATCGGCGTAGTTGCCGTTGCCCTTATTGCCTTGCTCACTTTGGGAAAAGGGAAGAATTCCAATGCCATTTCGGTTGAAACAGGTGAGGTTTCTGTTCGAACTATCGTAGAGACGGTTAGTGCGAGCGGTAAGATTCAGCCCGAAGTTGAAGTGAAGATTTCACCGGAAGTAAGTGGTGAGATTATCGCGTTGCCCATTGAAGAAGGCCAAACAGTTGAGGCGGGTGATCTCTTGGTGAGCATCAACCCTGATCTGTATCGAGCAGCAGTGAATCGTTCAAGAGCTGCTGTAAATTCTGCACGAGCCGGCAAATCACAAGCAGAAGCGCAATTTGTGGAGGCCGAGAAAAGTTACAATAGAAGCAAAAGCCTGTTCGAGCAAAACGTGATTTCTCAGGCCGAGTGGGATGCAGCCCAGCGTGCCTTTCGTGTGGCAGAACTAGGGGTTGAATCTGCTGAATTCCAACTTCAAAGCGCTGAAGCAACCTACAAAGAGGCTCAAGATAACCTGAAGCGTACGACGATTGTCGCTCCGGTTTCAGGAACTATTTCGGCATTGAATATTGAACTTGGCGAGCGCGTCGTTGGAACTGCACAGATGGCCGGTACCGAGCTCATGCGTATTGCAAATTTGAATGATATGGAAGTTCTCGTAGAAGTGAACGAGAATGATATCGTGAAAGTAGGCTTAAACGATACCGCTACTATTGAGGTGGATGCCTACCTCGGCAAGAAGTTTACCGGTGTGGTTACAGAGATTGCAAATAGCGCGAAGATTGACGGAATGACGGCCGATCAGGTAACCAACTTTGAGGTAAAGGTTCGCATTCTCAGAGAGTCTTATGTGGATGAGAGCGAGACTCAACCATTTCGTCCGGGTATGACCGCTTCTGTTGATATTCGAACCAATCGTAAAGCTGGAATAATTACCGTTCCTATCGAGGCCGTTACGGTACGCGACGATACCGTTTCTATGTCGGCAGCCGAGAAAATTAAGGCAAAGGTTGACGATTCCAAGGATGACCCTTATGAGGTTGTTTTCGTCCCTGACGGCCGTAAGTCAAGACTCGTAGTTGTGACTACCGGAATTCAGGATGAAACTCATATTGAGATTCTTACTGGTTTGGAAGAAGGACAAACCATCATCACGGGTCCATATGAGGCGGTGTCAAAAAGCCTGAATCCAGATGACCTCATTGAGTACGATGATGAGTCAAACGAAGAAGAGGAGTGACATCCACAGTTTTAAGTATTGAAACCTCTACACTAAACTGTAGCGTAGCCATCCATCAAGATGGTGTACTTCTGTCCTGTGTGGAAGAGTCTAGCTCGGCATACATCCACGGAGAGAAGCTTCATTTGTTCATTGAGCAATGCGCAGCTGAGGCAAACATCCAACTCTCGGATTTGACCGCCGTAGGAGTGTCGAAGGGCCCAGGGTCGTATACAGGATTACGCATCGGTGTTTCTGCCGCTAAAGGACTTGCATTCTCTTTGAATATTCCTCTCTACTCTGTTGATAGCCTGGATGTACTTGCGAATTCTGAATTCCTATCTAGACCGAAAGACTCAATAATCCTTGCGAATATTGATGCCCGGAGAATGGAAATCTATGGAGCCTTTTACGAGGTAGATGGCACTCGAATCACAGAGATTTCAGCCGATATTGTTGAGGAGGATATTTATACCTCTATCCATCGTGGCCGAAAGGTTGAACTCGCAGGTGATGCACAAGAGAAACTTCTGGAAGTGCTGCCTTCAGAAATTTATGCAGGTTCCAAGTCCGTATTTCCTTCTGCAAAAGATATGGGAAGCTTGATTCAAGCCAAGATAAAAGCGGGTCGCGAAGAGGACGTAGCTTACTTCGAGCCTTTCTACCTCAAGGATTTTGTGGCAGGTAAGCCGAGGAAGTCCCCTCTCAACCTTTAGGCTTGAAGTCGCAGTCTACAACGTGATCATCAACAATGCCGGTGGCCTGTAGATGTGCGTAAATAGTAGTGCTACCTACGAATTTGAATCCGCGCTTTTTCATGTCTTTGCTTATCGCATCCGACAATTCTGTTTTCGCGGGCAAATCTCCCATACCTTTAGGATGGTTAACGATGGGCTTACCGTCAACCCAATTCCAAAAATACTCAGATAGACCAAGGCCTTCCTCTTGCATCTTCATGACTACTTGGGCATTGTTGATTGCGGCTCGAATTTTTTGTTGATTTCGAATGATTCCCGCATCGGCTAACAATTCTTCCACCTTGTTTTCATCGTATGCGGCAATGATTTCTGGATGAAAGTTGTCGAAAGCGCGTCGAAAATTTTCACGTTTCCTAAGAATGGTAATCCAAGATAGCCCCGCCTGGAAGGTTTCGAGGATTAGGAATTCAAACATTCGATGGTCGTCGTTAAACGGCTGACCCCATTCTTCATCGTGGTATTTCGTGTACAGTGGATCATCGCCACACCAAGCACATCTATTCATGGGTTTATAAGTTTGATGGCTTCGTCAACTTTCTCTACTGGAAGTTGACAAGCTCTTTGTTCACATACAAAGATGCGCGTTCCAAAATCGGCGAAGCGATTCTCAAAGGGTGATTTTTCAGAATCTTTAGTTATACCGAGTAAGATGATATTCGGAAGGTAAGTTTGACCAATTTCTGACACTACGGACACGGCTTTTGGTCCGGCAACAACTACTTCTTTGAAGGGCCCGTGAATATCGAGTGCGGTTTGCGCCCATTGGGTAAATCCTTCCGGATACCTTTCAGCTTGTGACAGGGCAATTTGTGTCATTTCGATAGAACGCTCTTCCCAATCTGCGTTGCCTCGTGCTCTTCCCAATCGGAACAGATTTGTTGCCATCACGGCATTGGAAGATGGAATCACGTTGTCGTCTGTTTCATGCGACCTCGAAATGAGTGATTCGGAGGAGTTGGAGTTGTACCATAAAAGTGGAGAATTCGGGTCATTAAACAGTGCTAATGCCTCAATCAGTAATGCTTCTGCGCGATCGAGCCAAACTTCATCGGCAGTTAAAGTATGAAGATCGATATATGCCTTAATGGTCAGCGCATAATCATCACAAAAACCATCAATATATCCACCATCTTCTCCGAATGCGTGCCATATTTTGCGTCCATCTACAAAGCTTTGATGGAAGGAGGTGCCCAAGGTTATGGCCTGAGTTTTTAGCTCAGCGTTGTTAAGTGCTAATGCTGAATGCGTGAGTCCGCTTATGAGCAGGGCATTCCAGCTCGATAATTGCTTAGTGTCTACACCCGGCTTTTCTCGTTTTTCTCGTTCAGCGAACAGGAGCTTCATCCAGTGTGACCACTTTGGGTGCTCGATGGAATTCGAAGCCTTTAGAATCACGTGATTCTCGCCTTCCCATTTCGCTCTATCGTCCCAAGAAGCGACCGCTTTGAACTCCTCTGCTTCGGAGCCGAGAATGCGGTTCATTTCATCGTTTGTCCAAACGTAGAACTTGCCTTCCTCTCCTTCGGTATCTGCATCGAGTGCACTGTAGTAGAGGCCGTTTTCTGAGCGCATTTCGCGCTTCAAGAACTCGGCTGTTTGAAGGATAATATCTGCGTAGGATTCTTTATTCCACATCCTGAACCCATTGGCGTAGAGTTCCAGTAGTTGCCCATTGTCATAAAGCATCTTTTCGAAGTGAGGGACACGCCATTGAGCATCGGTTGAATAGCGTGTGAAACCACCACCTACATGGTCGTAGATTCCCCCTTTGGCCATTGCGTCTAGCGTTCTCTCTACTTGGAGTAAAGCCTCATGATCTTGATATTGGAACCCATATCTGAGGAGGTATGCGTAGTTATTGGGAAGTGGGAATTTTGGAGCTTTGTTTGGACCTCCTTCTAGTGTATCCCACCGTCTCGACCAATTGTGTCGCATCACGTGGAAGAGTTCCTCATCTATCGCGGGTGAGTCTTCGGTTGGTGCAATGGTGCTGCTGAGTTGAACACCTTCTTGCAGTTTTTGCGCGTAATCTTCGACACTTTCTGGGTCGTCTTTTCGAACCTCTAGAATTCGTTCTAGACTTGCTATCCAGCGGTCTTTCGGGAAATAGGTGCCGCCCCAAATTGGCCGTCCATCTGGTAGTGCAACAACATTCAAAGGCCACCCGCCTTGACCTGTCATCATCTGTACAGCTCTCATGTAAACTTGATCTATGTCGGGACGTTCTTCTCGATCTACTTTTATGGATACGAAGTGCTCATTCATAAAAGCTGCGGCACTGTCATCATCAAAAGTTTCGTGAGCCATAACGTGACACCAATGGCAGGTTGAGTAGCCAACTGAAATGATGATCAGTTTATCTTCCTTTTTGGCTTTCTCTAAGGCTTCATCACCCCAAGGGTACCAGTCCACCGGTTGATGTGCGTGTTGAAGGAGGTAAGGGCTTGAGCTAGAGGCGAGATGGTTTGACATATGAGAGTCTGAATTTGTACAAGAAAATAGTCCGGTGACTATTGCTACTGCAGGAAAGAAGGACTTAATTCGCATCATTGTAATGTGTAGGGTACAACTAACCGCAGTTTTGGTTCATTGGGGCAGGTAGAATTAACGTACAGTTAAGGTAGCTCCTGTCGAGTGCATCTATTTTTGCCGAAATTTCCATTCATGGATAACTACCTCATTCTTGTTTACTTGCTTTTCGCCTTGGCGATAGTCGACCTTGTAGTAGGTGTTAGTAACGACGCAGTAAACTTCCTCAATTCAGCCATTGGCTCTAAGGTAGCGAAGATTCGCACCATTATGATTATTGCCAGTTTGGGAATCTTGGCTGGAACGCTGTTTTCCAATGGGGTAATGGAGGTTGCAAGAAAGGGCATCTTCGTTCCAGAATTCTTTACGTTCGACAAGATTATGGTCGTCTTCTTGGCGGTCATGCTCACCGATATTCTGCTTCTAGATTTTTACAATACACTCGGACTACCCACGAGTACTACGGTTTCTATCGTATTCGAACTCTTAGGTGCGGCCTTTACGGTGGGCATGTTGATTTCCTCTTCGTCGGGTATAGACATTGAGTTTGCCAATTTCATCAAGTTTGATAGTGCCACGAAGATCATAGGCGGAATCTTCCTGAGTGTTCTGATAGCCTTCACCTTTGGTGTAATTGTCCAATACTTGGTCCGCCTTGTGTTCACCTTCAATTTGGATAAATCATTAAAGAAAGGTGGAGCTATTTTTGGCGGAATTGCTATTACAGCAATTACCTATTTCTTGCTGTTTAAAGGCGCGAAGAATACGAGCTTCCTCGCAGGAGATGTGAAAGAGTACATCTCTCAGAACATCTATGTGCTGCTATTGATTTCTTTCACTTTCTGGACAATTGTAACGCAAACGTTGATGTGGATGGCAAAGGTCAACCCACTCAAAGTGGTTGTACTTATGGGCACTTTTGCCCTCGCGATGGCCTTTGCAAGTAATGACCTCGTAAACTTTATCGGCGTAGCCGTTGCAGGCTTGCAGTCGTACGAGGCTTGGTCAGTAGCAGGAGTAGCTGCGGAATCCTTCACCATGGAAGCATTGTCAGAGTCTGTCCAAACCGACATCTCTCTTTTGATTGGAGCTGGGGCTATTATGGTAATCACGCTGTGGTTCTCAGGAAAATCAAGAAAAGTAACCGAGACTGAGGTGAACTTGGGTCGTCAGAGTGAAGGTGAAGAACGCTTCAAGCCGAACTTGGTTTCACGAGCTGTAGTAGGAGGGGTGATGGCTATCGGAAAAGCTTCTAACTCTATGGTGGGAAGTGGAATCAAAGAAAAAATCGGTTCGCGATTTGAACCTATGAAGGTGCAACGCGCAGTAGCGGAAAAAGATCAACCCGCATTTGACTTGCTGCGTGCGGCTGTAAACTTGATGGGCGCGAGTATCATTATCGCCTTCGCGTCTAATGAAGGATTGCCGCTTTCTACGACATATGTGTCATTCATGGTAGCCATGGGTACGTCGCTCGCCGACCGTGCTTGGGGGCGAGAATCTGCCGTATATCGTGTAGCAGGTGTACTCAATGTGATTGGTGGTTGGTTGATGACAGCCATAATCGCCTTTGTGGCATCAGCCATCATTGCTCTTTTGCTTTATTACACAGGTATTGCTGGAGCATTCTCTGTTGCAGCACTAGCTGGATTGGTGCTTGTTATGAGTCAGCGTAGATTCAAACGCGCTCAAACCGAGAAGAAAGCAACCGATGCAAAACTTGCTCGTCAGCTTGCCAATATTGATGATGTAATCGCCTCTAGCCGAAAGGAAACAGTTGAGCAGCTTGAAAGTATCAACAACCTAGTTTCCTTGAGCATCCGCTCTTTGATAGGACAGAATGGGGACGTTCTGAGTCGAAACCTTAAGCTTCTTGAGAAGCAGTATAATGCCACCTCGAAGGCCAAGGGTAAACTCATGAAGTTTGTCAAGAAAATGGGCAAAGGACATACTGAAGCTGGCAAGCTGTACATTACTGTTTTTGACTTGATGGAAGAGCTTCAAAGCAACTCTATTGCGGTCGCTCAGTTGTGTAGAGATCACGTGAACAATCACCACGCTCCGCCGAGTAGGGAGTTTTTAGATACCATGCTCGATGTGGAAAGTCGTCTTGGGCGGTTCATTGATAATGTCAGCCGTAGTATCGACAATTTGGACTTTACCAATGCCGACAGAATTGCTGAAGAGAAGCGAGATTTGTTAGACTTTATTTCGGAGAACTTGGATACGCAGGTTACGCTGATTCAAGAGGATGAGGTAACGAGTAGGCTTGGGTCGCTTCAGACGGGACTTCTATTGGAGACCAAGGACATGGTGGCTATTGGGGCTCGTATGTTGAAGTTGTATACGCGCTATGCGTATCGTGAAGTTGAGGAGTGAGAATAGGCCAAAGCTGAATGGAAGTTCTAGCTTTGGTGAAAGCTTCGAATGGAACGGGGTTTCGAAATAGGGGCCTCCACCTCCTCGCCCAGGAGTAAGTTCGGAATTTCCTGGCCATTTTCGTGAACCTCAGACCAGATTCGAAAGAAAAATTCAAGAACCGTTTTTAAACGTTTACCCTCCGACTAACTTCGGCGGGAATACCGAACTTGCGATTGGGGTCGCGGGAAGTGACCCCGGGCAGCTCAACCTCCACGCTTAAAGCCTCCGCACTCGAAGACTCGCCTCACGAAATCCCATCACTCGAACTTTCGCTCACCGAAGCCCCACCGCCCAGAATCTGACCTCTCGGCATTCCCCTCTCAAAACCTTCCCATTTCCGCACACCTAAACAAAAAAAATCCCCCGCTCTAAAGCAGAGGATTTCATATTTCAATCTCATTATAACTAAGGGACTAGAGAGCTCTCCAAGTCAAACCCTCTAACCCTCTATTAATCCAATAGTCTATAAGTCCGATAGTCCATTAACCCATCTCCTTCACATACTCCTCAAACCACAGTGGAATCGTCTTGATTCCCATAAAGTAGTTGCGGACACCGTAGTGCTCATTTGGAGAGTGAATGGCGTCTGAATCTAGACCAAAGCCCATCAAAATCGATTTTGCCCCAAGCTCTCTTTCAAAGAGTGAAAGGATTGGAATAGAACCGCCTGAGCGCATCGGAATGGCCTCTTTGCCGAATGTGGCGGACATGGCCTTTGACGCTGCTCTAAATCCTGGGTGATCAATACCCGTCACGTATGGCTCGCCACCATGGTGCGGACGTACCTCTACAGTGACACATGAAGGTGCAATACTCTTGAAGTGCTTAGTGAAGAGTTCCGTGATTTCTTCCGGATCTTGATCTGGCACGAGTCGCATAGAAATCTTTGCTTCTGCGTACGACGCAATAACAGTCTTTGCGCCCTTTCCAATGTAACCGCCCCAAATGCCGTTTACGTCAAGAGTCGGACGAATACTTGCGCGTTCTATTGTGCTATAACCTTTCTCCCCCCAAACATCAGGCAGATCAAGCGATGCCTTGTAAGCCTCAAGTGAGAATGGAGCCTGCGCCATGGCAGCTCTTTCTTCATCACTTACTTGCTGCACCTTGTCGTAAAAACCATCGATAGTAATGTGGTTATTCTCGTCATGCAAACTCGCAATCATTTGATTGAGGATGTTGATCGGATTTGCGACAGCACCACCGTAAAGGCCAGAATGAAGGTCGCGATTCGGGCCGGTTACCTTAACCTCAACATAGCTCAATCCACGAAGTCCTGTGGTGATTGATGGTTGATCTGGACCAATCATTCCAGTATCGGAAATCAAGATTACATCACAGTTCAACTTTTCTCGATTGCGCTCAACATACCAGCCGAGGTTGGCCGAGCCTACTTCCTCTTCACCCTCAATCATGAACTTTACGTTGCATGGTACGCCACCATTGTTCATCATGGTCTCGAAGGCTTTGACGTGCATGAAAAATTGCCCTTTGTCATCACAAGCACCCCTGGCAAAAATGGCCCCGTCAGGGTGGAGTGCTGTCTTTTTAATGACAGGCTCAAAAGGAGGGCTGTCCCAAAGTTCAATTGGGTCGGCAGGTTGCACATCGTAGTGACCGTAAACCAGGACTGTAGGCAAGGAGCTGTCGACAATCTTTTCACCGTAAACAACGGGCAGACCAGGAGTTTCGCAGACTTCTACGTTGTCGGCACCCGCATTTCTGAGATGTTCCGCTACCTTGTCAGCGGCCTTTAGAACATCTTCTTTATAATCAGAATCTGCAGAAACAGATGGGATACGTAAAAGCTCGAGAAGCTCGTCGAGCATTCTGTCTTTGTTACCATCAATATAATTGGAGTAAGAACTCATATGTATGCTTTTGAAGTGATTGAAATTCGAAGGTACAATGTCTGCTCTAGCCTAAAAAGGATCGGGCCTGACCAAACAGAGGAATGGCCAAAATGCTTAGTACGATAACTGTCTTTATCGCATAATTGAAACGCGTGTAGCCAACCGGATTTTCTTCATCAGAAGGCTTTAAGATGAAGGCCGTTAAGCCCATTATTCCCGTTAGCGCTAAAGGGACAAACCGAACCCATCCGATGTTAGAGAGTGCGAACATCGCCGCAGGCATGGCCGATAAGCCAATGAGGCCGTAGATTAGTTGAGTGGTCTTGTTCACCCCCCAAACGGCAGGAAGCGTCTGATAACCGTAAATCATGTCGCCTTTTAAAGCTTCTACGTCCTTTGTGAGGTTGCGGATAACTTCTACGAAGACGAGGAAACAAACGTACAGTACGACATCAATACGTTGTAATCCATAGTAAAAGAATACTGCGAAGAAAGGTAGAATAGATAAGGCTGCAGCCGCTACATTACCGAGCAATGTGATCTTCTTGAACTTGTGCGAGTAGAGCCACAATCCAGCAGCATAAACGGCAAAAAAGGCGAATGCTCTTAAGGATATCAGCAATCCAATTGCACTGGCTACAAAGTTGAAGAAAAGGTACAACTGAAGTATCTCACTCTTCTTCAAGATGCGTTCGAAAAGCGTTTGATTTGGCCGGTTTACCAAATCCTTCTCCATGTCATAATAACTGTTGATGATGAATCCGCTGGCCACAACAAGTCCAGATGCAAGTACAATCAAGTGCAAGCGCCAATCCCAAAGGGTATGCAGATATTCGCGAGGGTCGTTCATGATGAAGATGCTCGCCAAATACTGCGCGATAATCATCAATAGAATGTTGTACCAACGTACAACCGAGAGAAGTGCAATTCCCTTAAGAGTGGTCGAATAGCGTTTCTTTCCGACCACCGTTTTCAAAATCGATAGATAACCTCTGGATTGTGCTCTTCTAACAATGGCAATGCCTCTTCGTAGTCACGGGTGAAACCGAGTAAGTAGCCTCCGCCACCTGAACCACAGAGCTTCAAGTAATAGGCATTAGAGTCAATACCCTGTTTCCACAAATCGTGAAACTTGGCAGGAATCATCGGAGAGAAGTTCTCGAGCAACAGGTGGCTCAAGTGCTTGAGGTTTGAGAACAATGGCGACATATCACCTTTCAAGAAGGCTTGAATACAGGCGTCATTGTATTTTTTAAACTGCTCCTTCATGAGCTTGCGGAAGCCCTCTTCCTTAAGCTTGTCCATGAAGATGTTTACCATTGGTTGGGTTTCTCCAGGCTGACCAGAGTTGATCAAGAAGATGGCACCTTGTCCGGCTTTTTCAGCAGGAATATCTACAGTACCTAAATCGTCTTTCCCTTGAATGAGAAGCGGAAGATTCAAGTAGCAAATGGTAGGGTCAATTCCCGAACTCTTCCCATGGAAGAAGCTTTCCATCTGGGCAAATTGTGCCTTGAGTGCAATGAGACTTTCGCGGTTGATATCTGTTTGAGGATCAACCTTGTCAATCGCATATCTGTCATAAATCGCAGCAACAAGGGCGCCGCTCGAACCAACGCCAAAGCCTTGCGGAATGCTAGAGTCAAAGAACCAGCCAGCATCAATATCACTTTTGAATGCCGCTAAATCAAGCTTGGCTTTCAATTTGCCTTCTTGTTGAAGACTCAATAAGTGATTGTGAAACTTGGCTAAGGATTCGTTCGACTTACGTGTGCGTTCGTCTTGCTCTTCTGGAAGCTGAAACGCGCCTTTGTAGTAGTTGTAGGGGATAGAAAGCCCCATGGCATCTTTGATGATGCCGTACTCTCCAAAGAGGAGAATCTTGGCGTAGAACAATGGGCCTTTACTCATTCGTCTAAACGTTTCGGTCCGCTTCCAACACGGTCGTGAATATAACGACCATCCTTGCAGAACTGTTTTAGTTCTTGCTCAACAAAGGTATGGACTTTTTGTTCTACGTGGGCAGGGTAGAGCAGGTGTACGTTTGCGCCTGCGTCTAAAGTGAAGTGTACCGGAACCTTTTCCGTTTCTCGGTAGTTTCTAATCTTCTCTAAAATGGCAATGGTATTCGGTCTGAAGAGCATATACCCAGGTCTGCTCGTCATCATCATTGCATGTAACGATAAGGCTTCTGCTTCAACTAACTCGCCAAAGCCATTCAAGTCACCCGTTTGGAGGTGCTTCTGAATTTCGCTCATGTTAGCCTTTGCTTGCTCGAACCTTGCCTCGGCATATTCATGGCCTACCATTAGACCATGACCTTTCGTGCTTGAGACGGATTTTTGACCGACCTCAACCAATAGTACCGTGTCGCGATACGTAGTGAAAACGTGTTCCACATGGTGAGGGTACTCCACAGCAAAACTGTCGCTACTGCCCGGAACTTCTGCATGTTGGCCCCATACAACTAGACCACCATAAACCGATCTGCTGGCGGAGCCACTGCCTAATCGGGAAAGGATAGAGCAGAATCTGTTGAAATTGTTTTCGTCGAGTGCGCCGTGTTGCAAAGCAATGTCACCCATGCAAAGTGCCAAGGCACTCAGTCCGCTTGCCGAACTCGCTATTCCGCTTGAATGAGGGAAACTGTTCGACGTACGAATGATCATTTTGGTGCTGGGGAGAAACGGAAGTAGATCTGCCGTTCTTTGGAAAAAGGTTTCAATTTTCGGTCGAAATTCTGGCGAAGGCTCATCATCCACGAAAATTTCGAAATGGAAGGGAGCGCCATCGGCTTCGATTGGTTCCCACTCCACAGTAGTTCGAGTATGGCAATTGTCCAACGTAAAGCTAATGGACGCGTTCGCTGGAATTTGTCCTGCTTTTTTGCCCCAATATTTAACGAGGGCAATGTTGGAGGGGCTTTGCCAAGAAACCTTATTCTTTAAACTCATACTCCAGCAGTCTCTACCTGAGGAGCAATCTTTTTCACCAATCCTTGAAGAACTCTTCCTGGACCAACTTCGGTGAAATGGGTAGCACCATCTTCAGCCATCTTGCGCACTGATTGCGTCCATTTTACTGGAGCTGTAAGCTGATGAATGAGGTTCAATTTGATGTCCCCAGGGTTGCGAACCGCATGGGCTACAGTATTTTGATAGATCGGAGCGATCGGCGTGTTGAAGTCAGTTTCTTCAATGGCCGCGGCTAGTTCTTCACGTGCCATTTCCATAAGCGGGCTGTGGAATGCACCGCCAACAGGAAGCATTAAGGCGCGCTTGGCTCCTGCTTCCTTCGCGAAAACGCATGCTTGCTCTACGGCAGGAATGTCACCCGAGATTACAAGCTGACCAGGACTGTTGTAGTTTGCCGGTACCACGATACCGTCAATCTTATCGCAAATTTCTTCAACAACATTGTCTTCTAGACCGAGGATAGCGGCCATGGTAGAAGGCGTAGCTTCACAGGCTCTTTGCATCGCATTTGCGCGCTTTGCAACAAGTTTTAGACCGTCTGTAAAAGACAGTGCCTCTGCTGCGACAAGGGCAGAAAATTCGCCAAGAGAGTGACCTGCAACCATGTCTGGCTGAAAATCTTTCCCCATCATGCGGGCAGCAATAGTCGAATGAATGAAGATAGCCGGCTGTGTTACGTTGGTTTGCTTCAACGCCTCAGCATCTCCTTCAAACATTGTTTTGGTGATATCGAAACCAACAATGTGGTTGGCTGCTTCAAAAAGTGAACGTGCCTCCGACGATGCGTCGTAAAGGTCTTTTCCCATTCCGGTGAATTGAGAACCCTGTCCAGGGAAAACGTATGCTTTCATAATCAGTGGTGGATTTATCGATGTAAGGTAAGAATAGCTTACTCGCCGTAGTACTCTACGGAGTTGTTTTCAGTTTCAACAAGTCGGATACAATGAAGTTCAACCCCATGCTTGGCAATTTCGGGTTGTAGAATTTTCCACGCTTCAATGGCAATATTTTCGGTAGAAGTCATTTTCCCACGAAGAAAATCTACATCTAGATTGAGGTTCTTGTGGTCAAGCTTATCGGTAACCTTGCCTTGAATGATGTTCTTGAGATCAACGAGGTTCATTACAAAACCCGTGTCTGGGTTCACCTCGCCCTTTACGGTCACAATCATTTCAAAATTGTGTCCGTGAAAATTCTGATTGGCACATTTCCCGAAGACAGCTTCATTTTGCTCTTCCGACCAATTCGGGTTGTACAACTGATGGGCCGCGCTAAAGCGCTCACGCCTCTGAATGTAAATCATGCGAATCGCCTGTTTTGACGCTGCAAAGATACACATTCTAAATGCGAAAAACCCACGAACTATCTAGCTGATAGACTCGTGGGTTTTCCCGAACTCCCTGAATGAGGAGAGACTAGAGTTTATAACCGAGACCCATATTGTAGGTGTATGCCCCAGCTCCACCTGGCTGTGATCCCCAAGCGGCTTTAATGTTGAAGTCAAGTTTTGAGGAGAGGGCCGTGTTTAATCCCAGCTGAAATCCAAAAGGAACGTATCCAGTAGGTCCCGCTATCGGGTTTCCGCCTTCTTCTACGCTCGAGTTGATTCCAACGTATCCGAAATTCGCTCCTACAAATAGCCCCTTAAAAGCCCGAGAGAAGTAGAAATCGATACTTCCGCGGAAATCTAATACGTCTCTGTCAACATACCCTGCTCCAGAAGGAATGTCACGACTATACCAAGCCATATCGCCATTGAGTACCCAACGCTGACTAAGAGGGGCGGAAATACCTACTCCACCACCGAAGTAGGTATAATCGTTTCCCCATTCAATTGGTGCGAGGCCTCCGCCAAATACGCGGATTTGTGACTTGGTTTCATTGGTTTGGGCAAGGCCCGATAAGCTGATTATGGTGCAGGCTGCGAGAGTAATTAGCTTTTTCATTTTGATAGGTTGTTTTGTTTTGCTCCCTCAAAAACAAACGGCATGCCAAAAGATGTCCCTTTATAATTTCAGAGGTTGTTTAAAATGAAAAACGCGCGATAAGCAGTTGCCCATCGCGCGTTTTTAGCTTGTGCGAATATCTATTATTCAGCTGAAGCCTCTTCCTCCATCGCTGCAAGAAGCGGCTTGATCTTTTTACTTTTTTCGTCTCCTTCTGGATCATCCTTGTAAACTACAATGGCCTGATCTGGGTTCAACTCAGCATCCGTTGTTGTAGCCAAAATGAAGAACTTCGGATATCCTTTGAGATTGAGTAGGGTGGTAGAACCATCCGTATCCACAATTTTAAACGTGGCACTCTCACTCGCACCTGTTTCTGTGTTCATCAATTTAACATCGATTATCTCCAGGTAGTCCTTCGCATCCTTTTCAATAACCATTTGATATTGAATACGATTGCCTTCAACCATGCTCTTGGAAGAGTTCACTTGTTTGAACGGTGAACACGAAGCCATCAAAAAGAGGAGGGGTAAGGCTAGGATCAGAAGTCGTGATTGCATTTTCATAATCTACTTAAATAAGTGATAGTCCCACAAATATGGGATTTTCCACGTTACAATTCTCAAAAGAGGACGTCAGCATATTCTGTCTTTTTATCAAAGACACTCTTTGCAAACGGACAAAGCGGTAGAATCTTGAGCTTGTGTTCTCGAGCACGTTCTACAGCTTTTCCAACCATCTTGTAACCAACACCTTGTCCGCGTAATGATTCATCAACCTCCGTGTGGTCAATAATGAATCGCGTGGCTCCAGAGTTGATATACGTCATTTCAGCGATGGTTTTCCCATCTTCTTCAACGTACCATCGACCTCCCTTTTCGTGGTGCTCTTCTTTTATTTCAGCCATATCTTTTGCTTTTACCAACTTCCCGAGGCGCCGCCTCCACCGAAACCACCACCTCCGCCGAAGCCGCCGCCAAAGCCGCCACCTCCGCCAAAGCCACCGCCTCCGCCGAAGCCACCCATTCCTCCGATCCAGTAGCCACCGCCCATACCGCGTCTGCCGCCATATGAACCGCCACCGCCACCGCGTCGGAATAAGAAGACGAGAATGACAATTACCAGAATAACAATTAAGCCGCCCGGACGTGTACGTCTGGATCTAGCTCGTGGTGTTCCTTCAAACTGGCCATTCAAGACCTGTGTAATGGCAAGAACGCCGTCGCGAATGCCAACATAGTACTGCTGATCCTTGAAGTTGGGCGTAATGATTTCGTCAATAATGCGCCCCGTCATGATATCGGTCAATGAACCCTCAAGACCATATCCATTTTGGATGGTGATTTCACGATCATCCATGGCAATCAGCATCAAGCAGCCATTGTCGAATCCACTCTGGCCAATCTCCCATCTGTCTGCCAACTCCGCGGCGTAAAAGGCGATATCTCCTGGAACTCTATCTACAATATAAATGACGATTTCCGTAGATGTCGTATCCCTATATTTCTCCAAGAAAACCTCAAGTTGATTTTCCTCAGAACTGGACAGCACATTGTAATTGTCGATAACCTTGCCTTCGCTGTCATTCGGCTTAGGCGGATAGGTCTGCGCAAATGTGCTTAGGGAAAGGACTACGAGTAAAAGAACATGGATTACTTTCCTCATAGTTTCCCTTTTGATATGTCGTCCGACAATTCATTCACATCATCTTCTTGATAAGGGAAATGCTCCGCAAGGGCGTCTCCGCATTTCAAGATTCCATCTACCATTCCACCCGAAAAGTCGCCTTCTTTGAACTTCGAAATAACTGCATCTCGAATGCTGTCCCAAAAGCTCTGTCCAACCTTTTCGTGGATTCCTTTGTCTCCAATCAATGCGAATTGATGGTCGTCTGTAGAAAGGTAGAACAAGATGCCATTGCGAAGCTCGGTTTTAGTCATTCCCAACTTCTCAAAAGCATAAACGGCGCGCTTGTAAGCGTCGCCGTTTGATTTATGCTCTACACGTACTCGAATTTCTCCCGAGGTAGCTTTCTCAGCTTTCCCGATAGCATTCGTGATTTCACTCTCTTGCTCCGGAGTGAAAAAGAAGTGTTGATCACTCATTATTGCTGAGCGTTATCTCTCAATCTGAGTCCTTGTTCCGAACCTTGCTCCGCTTCAAATCTTGCCTTTGGCTCAAATCCATAGAAGTTTGAAACAATGCGGTTTAGGAATCCTCTGAGGTAAGTGTTGTATGCGCCAACGTCCTCATTGTAACGAGTTCGTGCGACAGCAATTCGGTTCTCCGTTCCCTCCAGTGAGTTCATCACATCGCGATAGCCTGCAACAGCCTGAACGTTTGGATAGCGCTCCATCGTAAGCATCAATCTAGATAATGATCCAGAAAGTTGTGACTGTGCCTCTTGGAATTGAGCCATGTTCGCCTCTGTGAGGTTGTTTGCATCAATCTCTATAGAAGTGGCCTTTGCGCGAGCCTCAATCACACCCGTCAAGATCTCTTTTTCGAGTTCACCCGACTGCTCAGCTATGTATAATAGGTTGTCGATGAGGTCATATCGACGTTGGTATTGGGTTTCAACTTGCGACCAAGCTGTGTTTACACCCTCTTCCATTTCTACCATCTTGTTGTAGCGCCCACCAAACATGAACACACCGATGATCCCGAGAAGGGCAACAAATACTACAATACCTATGAGAAGTTTCTTCGCCATTTTATAATTCGCGTTTTAGTTTCATTAATCGTTCTCTGATAGACATCAAACGGTTTACCACTTCCGCTTCCTGTGCCACATCGTCAGCATTCTCACGGAGCTTCTTTCGCGCTCCCTCTATGGTGAAGCCCCTTTCCTTTACCAAGTGGAACACCAAGTGAATCTGCTCAATATCCTTGGGTGTATAAGCACGGTTTCCCTTGTTGTTTTTCTTGGGATGTAGCTTGGGGAACTCCTTCTCCCAATACCTCAAAAGTGAGGTGTTCACATCAAAAATGTCGGCTACCTCACCTATCGAATAGTATCGCTTTGTGAGCTCTGGAAGTTTAAAATGCATCCTCTAAAAATAGCGTTTGTCCACGGTACATCAAAGATGCAGCCTTTTTTTCACACGCAGAAATCTGCCAAGTTGTCTTTAGTTGGCATATTCCATCGCCCCAATACATGTATGAATTAATTGGTTGAATTACTTTTGCGGCATGATTAAGGACAAAAAGGTAGTCATCGTATTGCCAGCGTATAACGCGGCTAAGACGCTCGAGCGAACGTACAATGAGATTCCATTTGATATTGTAGACGATGTTGTTCTCGTAGACGATAAGAGTTCCGACGACACCGTTGAGGTGGGTAAGCGATTGGGAATCAAGCATATCATCTCTCACGAGCAGAACAAAGGATACGGGGGAAACCAAAAGTCTTGCTACAATAAGGCCGTCGAGATTGGTGCCGATATCGTCGTGATGCTTCACCCAGACTATCAGTACACGCCTCAGCTCATCCAAAGTATGAGTCACCTAATCGCCAACGATGTTTATCCGGTTGTCCTCGGCTCACGCATCCTCGGAAAAGGTGCACTCAAAGGCGGAATGCCATGGTATAAGTACGTTGCAAACCGCATCCTTACTCTGTTCCAGAATATTTTGATGGGACAAAAGCTATCAGAATACCACACCGGTTACCGCGCGTTCTCACGCGAAGTTCTACAAGCTGTAGATTTCAATACAAACTCAGATGATTTTGTGTTCGACAATCAAATGCTGGCGCAGATTTTCTACAAAGGTTTTGAAATCGCAGAGATTACTTGTCCAACCAAGTACTTCGCTGAAGCGAGCTCAATCAACCTCAAACGCAGCTCCATTTACGGATTGGGTGTGTTAAAGGTGAGCTTGCAGTACCGCCTTGCAAAATGGGGCCTCATCAAGCCAGCTTACTTGCTTAACGCCGGTCGCTCGAAAAAGTAGAATCCATTTTTGCTGTACAAGAATACAGCCTCCGGATACTTTTCTCTGAATTCTTGCTCTTTGTTGATTTTTACAGAGATCAACACGGGCTTATCGATTTCTCCATGGAATAGCCACCTTCTACTAGTGGCCGAATCGTTCTGATACGGTTCTGGTCTATTGTAGAACCATGGCACGTAGGATTTATATCCGTACGTCGTAACGTAGACCTCTTCTCCCGCCCTCTCTTCAAAGAATTCAACATTCGCGTACTGGCTAATCCGCTCAATTTTGGCGACAAAAAACACAAGTGCGAGGAGTACCCAAACGCCAGTGCCATAGAAAAGCGCTCTGACGGCGATGAGCCCTTTTTTCTTTGCCAAAAACAAATAAGTCGAAAGTGCCAGTGCAATCCAAATGGCAGGCACATAGTCAATTGTCGACCACCAAGTTTCAGCCTCCATATTGGCGGTTGCAAATGGATCAGCTTCCATCAAAGGAAGGATGAGGTCCGGGTGCATGCCGGCATAAGGCAGAGCAATCGAGATGAGCAATACCAAGACCCCAATGACTACGACCCCAATGTTCAACCCTCTGGTGATTTCTTTCTTTTCTACTAATCGCCAAAGGGTGAGCGCCGATAAGAAGGTAATCGGATAGTAGGCCATGGAGCTGTAGTGGATAATCTTCGTGCCTACCAGACTGAAAAGAATGAGTACAACCCAGAAAAGGACAATCATCCAAAGTTGGAAATTAGCGAGATGGGCTGGAATGTCTGCTCTTTTCTTGAGGCTCGACAATGCAAAGATGCTCGCTGGGAAACATCCGAAGAGCAACACGACAAAGTGGTACCCAAAGAATCCACTGTGTCCAGCATCTCCAGTCGTCAAGAGCTCCCACTGTCTAATTGTAAATTCAATGATGAACTCGGGACCGCGAGCAATTAAATCGACCGCAAACCACAATAAGAATACGCCAAGCGCCGACAACGAGAACTTCACGAAGTTGACAAACTTTACAGGTATCACGAACTTGTGAATAAGCGCGTATACGGCATACGTCAAGAATACGATGAGGTAGGCTACCGGACCTTTCGTCAGAATTCCAAGACCGATGAAGGCGCCGCCGACAAGTAGAAGCTTCAATCTCGACCAACGAATTTCGAAATCCATTTGCCCATCCTTCCAGGAAGATAAAATGAGGAACAGTATTCCGTTGAAGATGAAGAAATTGAAAAACGGATCAATGATTCCACTTTTAAAGTAGAGGAAGGGCAAGATGCTTCCGAACCAACTCAAAGCCCAGAACAATCCGAATCGCTTATCGACCAAAAAGCGCCCGAGGCGATACAGATACGGCAAAACCAAGGTGCCTAGAAGTGCATTTGGGAATCGCGCAGCGAATTCATTAACGCCAAAGATCTCCATGGAGGCTGCTTGAAGCCAAAAGAAGAGAGGTGGCTTCTCCGTAAACACCTCATAATTGATTTGCATCTTGAGCCAATCGCCCGTGGCGACCATCTCCCGTGCTATTTCGGCGAAGTTGTTTTCATCCCAATCAAAGAGGTGTACACCGCCCAAGAAAGGAACGAAGAATACCACCCCAAGGATGAACCAAAAGAGGGGTGACTTGTCGATTCGCTTCATATTTCGATTTGTTGTCTCCAAAAGTGTATTCTTCTAGGCAGTGCGAAATTAACTTTTACTTGGCTAACACCGAAGTTGAGCGAATAGAGAAAATCCGATATTTGCATCGAAATAATCTCACAACGTCTTGAAACACTTTCTATTAGTAATTGCATCCGCCGCTTCAGTTTTGGCTTTTGCACAGCCGAGGAGATTGGCTGAGATTACGCCTTCAGTTTCAGAAGGAGCTATTGTTCCTTACCTAAACCCAGACTTCGTTGAGTTCAAAGCCTTTACATGGGCTTGGGATCACAATGAGTGTCATGTAGATTCCATCGATCTTTCACTTTCCACAGATACCATCCATTTGAATTGGGTTAACCGTCGCCACCCTGAATTCCATATGCCAGTAGGCGGGGAGCTAAGAAGCCAGTTTGGCTGGAGGCGATATCGCTACCACTACGGGGTAGATCTCAAATTGAATCGAGGAGATACAGTTTATGCAGCTTTCGATGGAAAGATTCGCTACGCACGTTACAATTACGGCGGCTATGGAAATCTAGTAGTTGTTCGACACTACAACGGTGCTGAAACTTACTATGCGCACTTGAGCAAGTTCCTCGTAGATACAAATGATTATGTCAAAGCCGGGACCCCAATTGGACTTGGTGGTTCAACTGGACGTTCAACTGGGCCTCATTTACATTTCGAGATTCGCTATTTAGGGAATGCCATCAATCCAACGGATATCATCAACTTCGAAACTGGCGAACTCGTGAACGAAGACATGGATATTCACAGCGATGTTTTCAAGTACAAGAAGGAAATGCGCGAGCGCAAGTATCACCGAGTTCGCTCCGGTGAAACACTTTCTGCCATTGCTCGCAGGTATCACACAAGCGTAAATTCTATCTGCAGATTGAACGGAATCCGTTCAACAGATATCATCAGAATTGGTCAGAATCTTCGGGTGAGGTAATTAGTCGAATGACTGGTTACTCTGCGAACTGATTTCGATGAGGCGATCGTACTCTTCTGGAGTAAGATCGTTGTAGAAGAAGTTAATCGGATTGATCTTTGAACCGTTCCGTATCACTTCATAGTGCAAGTGTGGAGCGGTTGATCTTCCCGAGTTTCCAACGTACCCAATCACATCACCACGCTTCACTTTCTGGCCTCTACGAACCGAAACTCGGCTCATGTGTCCGTACAGTGTTTCGTATCCAAAGCCGTGATTGATTTGCACGTACCTGCCATACCCCGAACCATTGCGAGTTCGTGCCACGGTTACGGTGCCGTCTCCAGTCGCGTAAATAGGTGTGCCAATTTCCGCAGAGAAATCAAGCCCGGCGTGAAGCTTCCTCACTTTGTAGATCGGGTGGATTCGATATCCGAATCCCGATGCAATTCGCTTCAAATCAGTATTAGAAACAGGTTGAATGGCCGGGATAGCGGAAAGGAGTTCTTCTCTGTTTTTAGCCAAAGCGATTACCTCGTCGAATGACCTGCTTTGAACAACTACGCGCTTGGTCAACTCGTCGAGTGTCATGGCGTTTTGCTTGAGAAGGTCTGTATAAGTCAAGCCCTCTAGGTGTTCATATCGGTTGGCACCTCCGAATCCAGAGTGACGAACTTCGTTGGGAATAGGTTCTGCTTCAAAAACTACCCTCCAGATATTGTTGTCTCGATCTTCAAGCTCGGTAACAACGCTGTTGAGGTCTTCCAACCTGTTTTCCATGAGGTTCAATTCGAGCTCCATGGCAGCCAGTTCTCGTTTGAGGCGGCGCTCTTTTGGAGAATCGAACAGATTATCTGAAACAAAAAACAAGATTCCAGCAAGGACTATTGCCGAGAGCAGAAACGCACCAGTGCTGCGAATTCTGTCATTCCAAGTACGCTCAATCTTGCGATATGAAAGTGTTCTTGGGTCGTAATAGTATTTCACCTTCGCCATGGGCTATCCTTTTCCTATTTTTGCTGCATTATACGCCTTATCGGCTGGCATCTGAATGTCAAAGTTATTCATTTTTCCACCGAGAGGGCCAGATAGTTTTCAACCGACTGAATTACGGTACATTGACAGCTAAAGAAATACGTCAGGCATATCTCGACTTCTTCAAGTCGAAAAATCACGAAGTAGTCCCTTCTGCACCTATTGTGGTGAAGAACGATCCAACCTTGCTTTTTACCAATGCAGGGATGAATCAGTTTAAAGATGCTTTCCTCGGAAATGCAGAACCGAAAGCCGCCAGAGTGACAGATACGCAAAAGTGTTTGAGAGTATCGGGTAAGCACAACGACCTTGAAGAGGTTGGACATGATACCTACCACCACACTATGTTCGAGATGTTGGGCAACTGGAGCTTCGGAGATTATTTCAAGGAAGATGCTATTGCCTGGGCTTGGGAACTTCTAGTAGATGTATTCAAGTTAGATTCTGACCGAATCTATGTGACCGTTTTTGAGGGAGATGAATCAGAGAATTTGTCCTCAGACGACGATGCCAAGAACTATTGGCTAAAGTGGGTTTCTGAAGACAGAATCCTAAACGGAAACAAGAAGGATAACTTCTGGGAGATGGGGGATCAAGGTCCATGTGGCCCATCGTCAGAAATTCATTTTGACCTTCGTCCACAGGAGGAAAGAGAAAAAGTAGACGGTAAGTCGCTCGTGAATATGGACCATCCCGAAGTGGTTGAGATCTGGAACCTCGTGTTCATGGAGTTCAACCGTAAGGCAGATGGTTCGTTGGAGCGCCTGCCAGCTCAGCATGTCGATACAGGTATGGGCTTCGAACGCCTGTGCATGATTATTCAAGGCGTTCGCTCAAACTACGATACCGACGTTTTCACGCCAATCATCTCTCAAATTGAACGACTTTCCGGGAAGAAAAAGACGGATAGCGAGAAGACACTTGTTGCAATGCGAGTCATTGCCGACCATATTCGTGCGATTGCCTTTGCTATCGCAGATGGCCAATTGCCTTCGAATAACGGTGCCGGCTATGTCATCCGCCGCATCCTTCGCAGAGCTACGCGCTACGCATATTCTGTACTAGACCTCAAGCAGCCGTTTATGCACGAGCTGATTGCGGTTTTGGCAAGTGAAATGGGCGATGCCTTCCCAGAAATTATCAGTCAGCAAGGTCTTGTCGAAAATGTGATTCAAGAGGAAGAAACCTCTTTCTTGAGAACACTAGAGCAAGGCTTGAAGCGACTAGATGACATCATTGAGCAGACGAGCAGTACGACAATCGACGGCGTCAAGGCTTTTGAGTTGTACGATACATTCGGCTTTCCGGTAGACCTTACCTCGCTTATACTTCGCGAAAGAGGTTTGGACTTGGACCAAGCCGGGTTTGATGCGGAAATGACCGTGCAAAAGAATCGTTCACGTGCCGCTACCAAAATGAGCACGGACGATTGGGTGGAAATTAGAAAAGACGCTCGCGAGGAGTTTATCGGCTATGATAGCCTCCAGAGTACAGTGCATATCGCTAAGTATCGAGAAGTAAAAACACCTAAGAAAACCTTCTATCAAGTGGTGTTTGACCACACTCCATTCTATCCTGAAGGTGGTGGACAAGTAGGGGACAAAGGTGTTTTGAGGTCTGATAGTGAGGAGCTTAGAATCTGGGACACCAAGAAGGAAACCGGAATGATTCTTCATTATATGGATAATCTTCCAGAACAAATTGAAGCCGCATTTAAAGCTGAAGTTGAAGAAGATCGAAGAAGATTAACGGCAAACAACCACTCTGCTACACACTTGTTACACGAGGCACTTCGCGAGGTTTTAGGTACACACGTAGAACAGAAGGGTAGCTTGGTGAATGAGAAGCATCTTCGCTTTGACTTCTCGCATTTCCAGAAAGTAACGGAGGCAGAGATTCGAGAAGTAGAAGATTTGGTTAATGCCCGCATTCGAAAGAATCTTCCACTTGAAGAGTTCCGTCATATCGGAATGGAAGATGCCAAAGAGATGGGAGCTATGGCTCTCTTCGGAGAAAAATACGGAGATACAGTTCGAGCTATTAAGTTCGGCTCTAGTATTGAACTCTGTGGCGGTACTCACGTGCCTTCTACAGGTGCGATTGGACATTTCAAGATAGTTTCCGAAGGTGCCGTAGCATCTGGAGTTCGTCGTGTTGAGGCCCTCACAGCCGAGGCTGCAGACGAATGGATGCGCGAACAGCTCGACCGACTTCACGAGATTCAACAGGAACTCAAGGCTTCTGATCCGGTGAGTGCGGTTCAAGCTTTGAAGAAAGAAAATGCCGAACTGAAGAAGGAAGTTGAGCAACTGTTGAAAGACAAAGCAGGAAACCTGAAAGGGGAGCTGCTTGACAAGTCTATCGACGTTAATGGCGTGAAGTTCGTGGCAGAAAAGGTAGCCCTAGATGCAGGGGCGATTAAGGATATGGCATTCGAGCTTCGACAAAAGCACAATGACCTGTTCATGCTTCTGGCCACTGAGAATGGCGGCAAGGTTCAGCTGCATTTGTTGATTTCAGACGCGCTCGGAAAAGAGAAAGACTTAAACGCAGGCAAAATCGTTAAGGAAATTGCTGCCCACGTGAAGGGTGGCGGTGGAGGTGCTCCATTCTTTGCTACGGCAGGTGGAAAAGACCCCGCTGGTATAGAACGTGCTTTTGAAGCCGCCAAAGACTATCTTTGATTTATGAAGAATTGGACGCTTACACTTTTCGCTCTCGCCCTTTCATTTACGGCGTTTGCGCAACCCAAGGATAAACCTATTTATTATACCGACAGTGACGTAGAAAATCACTTCGTGAGCTTTGGGGTTAATTTCGATCCACTATTCACCCAGCGAAGACTGTTCTCGTTTAACACTTCAGGTGCGAATAACGGACTTACTAGAGAAGATTATCCTGCCACTGGTGGCTTTGGATACAATTGGGGTGGTTATGTTAACTTCAATATCAATTCAAGCTTGAGGCTCGGTATTGGTGCAGGTAGAACTCAGCTCAATTTCCGTCTCGACGACTACCTATACGAGAATAATGGGGATACCGCACGCGTAGGATTGAATACCTCCACATTGTACAACACGTTCCCCATTCGAGTAGGATTCACGACTCCTATGAACGATGCCTGGGATCTTGAGATTTGGATCCCGATTGCCTACAATTCACTTGTGTCTTATACCGAGAACACGACATTCCAAGGCACGGAAATCAATGAAGACCTTACGGAGGAAGCGAGGTCGTCAAACTGGTCGGTAGCCATTCAAGTGGGTGGAGCGTTTTACTTCACGGATCAATGGGCCATTACTGGAAGCGCACAATTCCGCTATTTCACAACGCCTATTATCGACAAAACTGACCGTCCGGCAGAAACTCCGTACGGAACTGGGCTGTCGCTAGGTATCCGTTACCAGCCTTAAAGAACTGCCAGAAGAGATTCTAGCTGCATTCCTCTCGACCCCTTCAAAAGGATAGTAGAGTGTTTGATGGGAGCATCTTGTAGTGCTCTAAGACATCCCGTTGTTGTCTTGTGCACTTCGAATGATTCAGGTGTGTGCGACTGCGCAAAATGCTCTCCGACAAGAATTACTCTGACAGACTCTTTAGCGCATTGGTCCACAATGGCCTGATGTTCCTTTTCAGCATCTTCGCCTAATTCGAACATATCTCCTAAAATCAAAACCTTTGGCGATTTAGCTTCTTCGATGAAGGAGATAATGGAAGCAGACATGCTACTCGGGTTTGCATTGTACGCGTCAAGCATGATTCGATTTGAATCGGTTTTGCGCCATTCAGATCTGTTATTCGTCGGCTTGTACGCCTGAACGCCCGTCACAATTTCTTCCGATGAAAGCCCGAGGTGAAGACCTAGTGCCACGGCAGCGCCAATATTCACAGCGTGGAAACTGCCCGTTAGCTGTGATTGAATTACTACTTCTTCAAGAACAACGCTTGCCGGAAAGTTGATGTCGGTAAAAGACATGGGATAGGTGCTATCTATCGAACCGTAAGTGATTCGCTCAATGCCCTCCGACTTTTCCATTTGCTTTGTGTCGTTGTGATTAACCAACGCTACTCGCTTGTTTGATCTGAGGAACTTGTAGAGCTCACTTTTCCCCTTTATTACACCTTCAATACCTCCAAATCCCTCCAAATGAGCTTTGCCAAAATTGGTGATGTATCCAATGTCAGGTTGCGATATGGAGGAGAGTAGAGCGATTTCCCCTTGATGGTTTGCACCCATTTCCACAATGAGATACTCAGTGTCTAAGGGAGTACGCAGAATAGTCAATGGAACTCCAATATGGTTGTTGAGGTTGCCGACTGTAGCCTTTACATCATACTTCTGGCTAAGGACTGATTTGAAGAGTTCTTTGGCCGTGGTTTTGCCGTTACTGCCGGTAAGGCCAATAACCTTACCTGAAAGCTGATTTCTATGATGTTTGGCCAACTCTTGAAGCGTGGTGAGAACATCTTTGACTTTGAAGGAAGTGGAACCTTCGGGAAGTTCTACCTCTTCATCTACAACCACGGCTATGGCACCCGCTTCGAGTGCTTGAGCTGCAAACTTGTTTCCATTGAACGAAGGGCCTTTCAGCGCGAAGAATACTTCACCTGAACTCACGGATCTCGTATCCGTATTCACACCAGAGGCCTTGAGATAAGTGGAGTAGAGTTGTTCGATGTTCATTGAGCCAAAATAAAATATTGGGCACAAAAAAAGGCCGTCCGTAGACGACCTTTTTTGAATGTTATCATGACTTACATGCGATAGCGACGGAAGTCGTGGCGAGCAGGAGCCTCGTGACGCTTTTCGCGATCCTCTTCGAGGTTCTGGAAGCCAACGCGGTCCATTGCACAACGGAAACCTAGGAAGTCAGTTGCCTGATCTTCTTCGAGGAAACGACGAGTGCCTGGGCTCAACCAGTAAGCACGGTCCTTCCAGCTACCACCCTTGTATACACGGGTAGTGTTGCCAATCATAGTAGTCTGTGCATAGTCGTACATAGCAGCTTGACCTTCTTCTAGCTCGTCACTTTCGTAGTAGATAGAAGATTGGATGTCACCGTCAACGTAGTCGCGGTAATCGCTGTATTGATAGTTACGACGATCGAGGTTTTCTTCAACTGTAACGTCGCGCTTTGGAAGCTCACCTGGTAGACCAACGAGAACGCTGTCACCATCCTCGGTACGCTCGTACTGCGGTTCGTAGTTTTTAGCGAGGAAGCCATCGTCTTCTTCGTCGAATGCTTGGAATTCGTTACCACGGAATGCACGGTGATCTTCAACGTCCATTGTAGAAAGTGGACGGTAAACATCCATCACCCATTCTGAAACGTTACCGGCCATATCATAAAGACCGTAATCGTTTGGTGGGTAGAAACGTACCTGCATGGTGATGTCGGCTTGGTCGTTCAACCAACCTGGTCCACCCATATTATCGCCATCACCACGTTTGTAGTTTGCAAGCATGTCGCCACGCTCGTCTTTGCTACCGTTACGGAGTGAAGATCCGTTCCAAGTGTATTTGTTCTGGTCTGTTGAGCGGTCGTATACACGAGCACCGATGTTACCGTAAGCGGCAAATTCCCATTCCGCTTCTGTGGGTAGGCGGTATTTAGGAAGAAGGATTCCGTCCTCGATTCTCACGCGTCGACCTTCAGGACCATTAGGGCTATTAGGACGAAGATCTTCGAGACCTTTGTTGTCCTGTAGGGTATAAGGCTCTGAACTGTACAAGTATACTTCAGTGCTGAAGTGGTCAGTAGATGTCTGATCGTTACTTGGGTTCAAGATTCCTTCGTCAATAAGGATTTGCTCGTTTACGCGATCCGTACGCCAAGCGCAGTAGCGTGAAGCTTGAATCCAGCTAACTCCAACAACTGGGTAGAAGTTGTATGCTGGGTGACGAAGGTAGTTTTCTACGTATACCTCGTTGTACGACATCTCGTGACGCCATACTAGAGTGTCAGGCAAGGCTGCCTCGTATACTTCTGGGTAATCGTACTTGTATACGCGGTCTAACCAGTAAAGGTATTCGCGGTAGTCTACGTTAGTTACCTCGTTCTCATCCATGTAGAATGAAGAAACGGTAACACGACGTGGTACGTTGTTCCAGTCTTTGATAAAGTCTTCTTCAACTTGTCCCATCACGAAGTTACCCCCTTCGATGAAGACCAAACCAGGACCGGTTTGCTGACCTTCATAGTCGAGATTAACTTGGAAACCACCGCTTTCACGGTCGTTATACGCCATTCCGGTCGTATTGGAAGATTCGTTTCCGCACGAAGCCAAAAAGAGGCCAGCGACCCCTAGTGACAAATACGATTTCATTGTTCCCAATTTCATATGCGTGTGATGTTTCTCTGCTAGATTTTAGAAGGTAGGACACTTGAGTTCTTGTGCCCTTCTTGTTCTTGTGATACACTTGAAACGGTACGAAAGTGAGATTTCGTGTGCACCGTTACCGCCTCCACCAAAATTAGAGATAGTGAAGTCGTAGCTATACCCAAACTGGAATGGCCAGTTCGGTGGTGTAATACCCACGATTGCAACAATTGCATCTGGGTTGGTTTCACTGTTGCGGTAAGCCAAACCACCGGTGATAAATCCACGGTTGAATGAAAGACCAAGTGTAAGCTGACCCACATTACCCTGACGCTGATACACGACGTTTGGAATTAGGTAGCTCTGTGTGCTATTTGCCAATCGCTTGCGTCCAACAGGGATAGAAGCCCCACCGTGAACGGTCAACTTAAATGGCAATTTACTTTCTGTGAAGAATGCTTCGTTTGGTTCTGTCAAGTGGTGACCAGAAACTCCGAAGTAGTAGTTCTCACCATATCCGAGCAATCCTACGCTGATGTCAACGTGCTGATTGGTTGGCTGATCTGGTGGGATTTCGTTAGTCGGACGAACAAACCCGTAGAAAGGGTCGATTTGATCCGGGAATGTCAACGCATTGAAATCAAGTCCACGCTGACGGAACGTTGCTTGGAAACCAGTTAACAAGGTAAACTTGCGACTGATGTTCAAGTGATACGAGTAAATTAAGCTTGCTTCTGTCAAGTTAAGCGCACCATTAGCAGCTTCGTCTCGCATAACGAGGACGCCTAAACCGCCATGTAGAGCAGACACATATTGGTCGTACGAAGCAGAAAATGTTTCGTAAACACCAAGTGTCGGATACTGGTTCCGATAATTGAGAGTGAGCTTAGGGCACTTGTCAACACCCGCAAACGCAGGGTTGAGGTATAGCCTGTTCGCATAGAACTGGCTAAAGTGCGGGTCCTGAGCAGAGGCCATAAAGCCTGTCAGGAGCATAAGTAGTAATATTCGAGCCGTTTTCCGGTTCATTGAGCCGCGAGTTTTCGAAACACAATTATACAACAATTTTAACAGCACATCGCCAGTGTCGGGATATTCGGACAGAAATGTGCCTTTGTGCTATATAAGCAACGCTGAAAGGATTTAGTGCGTATATCGTCCTTACAGAATGTTACTTTGGAGCCGCAATATCTTAAAATTACGAATTGCTTTTGCACCATTGCAACAATTTGACGCGTAATAGGTATATACTTGCATACGAAACATGAAACGGAACCGTTCTCAAATGGCAAAATTGACTGACCCCATGAAATTACTCTCACTAGTCTTAGGGGCTTGTTTGTCATTTTCTGCTTTTGCTCAAGAATTCCAGTTAGAATGGGAGATTGAGCGCCGTGCAGAAGGAGAACAAGTGTCCGCTCTCACCTTCCAGGGCGCCACATATAACGAGGTTGGGCTGCCCCAAATCGCCAACGAATACACACTTCCAGTTTCCGGAAATGCCTCACTAGAACTTTTTGCACCAGAGTTCAAAGAATTGTCTCCACAAGAGATTTCTGCACTAGGTTCTCAAGCTGGATTTATTTCAGAGACCCTATTATTTGATCAGGCCTATACTTCTGATGGAGCATCAGAATTCATCACCTATAGGCTGACCCCACTCCGACGAAACCCTGAGTCTGGCAAACTCGAAAAGCTCGTAAGCTTTGATTTTATGCCGGTTATACTCAACAATCAGTCTTTCAAATCAAGTTCTTGGGCAACTACCTCTGAACTTGCTACTGGCACGTGGATTAAAATGCCTGTCAGTCAATCCGGCCTGCATGTGGTCCAGGTCGAGGATCTCATATCCGCTGGTATATTGAGCAGCGGAGCATCATCCTCATCACTTCTCGCGTTTCACAATGCTGGAGGTACGCTTCCCGAAGCCATTGCAGCAGGTAGATACGATGACCTTCGCCAAATCGCGATTCACATTGAAGATGGTGGAGACGGGACACTCGAGTCAGGAGATCAAGTTTACTTTTATGCTCAGGGTCCAGACGAGATTCGTCAAAATGCCAACAATCCAGGACAACTCACACATTTGAGAAACGTTTATGCGAGAAGGAGTTTTGTCTTCTTCACCCATAACCCAACTAGATCAGGATTGCGAGTGGCCATTCAACCTTGGACAGGCGGAGCAGCAACACTGACTTCTCAAGGGTTCGATGAACTCAAATTTCACGAGGAGGATACCAGAAATATTGTAGGTACGGGTAGGGAATGGTTCGGAGAAGTATTCGACTTCCAGCTGACACATACGTTCAACTTCAAATTCCCAAATAGAATTACTTCGGAGCCCGTACGTGTTCGATTCAAGTCAGCTGCATCATCACCTGCTGCAGTTACTCGATTTGAAGTAGAGGAGAGCGGAGTGGCACGCATTTCAACCGTGATGAACGCTTCTAATGGGACGTTTTTGTACGCTTCCCAATCCAGCAACACGACCTTCACAAGTACTGCGAACGACATGAATCTCACCATCAGATATAGTCGCGGTTCAGCGCCTTCTTCTGTTGGATACTTGGATTACATTTCCGCGCAAGCTCGAAGATCTTGGCAATATTCAAATGGCGGATTTATCGCAAGAGATTTAAGCGTGATTTCGTCTGGCGACGTTGTCTCTTATACCGTTCCACAGTCGGATGTCTGGGTGTGGGATGTTACGGAACCGACACGTCCATTCGCTCCTCAAAGATCTGCCGCAGGTACATGGTCGGCATATGCAGATAGCCTGCGTACCTACATGGTATACGATAAGTCGGATGCCATTTCACTTTCGAACTATTCGAGGGTAGACAACCAGAATCTACACGGTTTGACAGACGTTGATATGCTCATCGTTAGTCACCCGAACTTTTTATCGGAAGCCCAAAGGTTGGCAGATTTTCATGCGACAAACGACAATCTCAAAGTTGAAGTCATTACACCAGAAGTCATCTACAACGAATTCTCAGGTGGTGCTCAGGATGTGACGGCGATACGAGACTTCGCACGAATGCTGTACAAGCGGAATCAGAATCCGCTCGAGTACCTCCTGTTATTTGGAGACGCCTCCTACGATTATCTCAACAGGGTGCCGAACATGCAGAACTTCGTTCCGATTTTCGAATCCGTGAACTCTAACTCACTGTATACTTCGTTCATGACCGACGACTACTATTCTTGTCTGGATGACAATGAAGGGGTGAACGTCAGCCTGGAGAAAGTGGATTTGAATACAGGGCGACTTCCAGTAAAAACATCAGTCGAAGCTAGAGCCGTAGTTGACAAAATTATCAACTATGCCGTAGCAGAGAATTCATTCGGGGAGTGGAGAAATCGACTGTGCTTTGTGACCGATGATGTAGACGAAAGTTGGGAAACAGTACTTACCAGAGAACCAGAAGCCATATCTCAAATGCTAGATACGGTTCACCCTACATTTAATATCGAGAAGATTTATTCTGACAGCTACTCGCAGGTCAGTACCTCTGGCAGTCAAGCGTATCCAGATGCGAGAGAGTCATTATTCCGTGCCGTGGAGCGAGGAAACCTTGTGACCGCATACACTGGGCACGGTGGTGAGGTGGGCTGGGCTTCCGAGCGATTGCTTCAGCTTCAAGATATTGGTAGATGGTCGAATGGAACGGACTTACCGCTCTTCATCACGATTACATGTGAGTTTACAAGATTCGATGATCCTTTCCGCACCTCTGCAGGAGAACAAGTTTTCTTGAATCCAGATGGGGGCGCTATTGGATTGATTAGTACAACTCGTGTTGTGTTCGTTCAAGGCGCCATCGATTTGAACGATGCCGTTTTCAATACGATGTTCGAACGGGAAAACGGAGAATACCCAACGTTGGGTGACATAGTTCGCAGGTCTAAGAACGAGGTGACGGACGCAGACCGTGTTCGATTCAGTCTTATCGGAGACCCAGCACTTCGCCTCAATATCCCGGTTCATGAAGTTGTACTCGACAGCATCAATGGAATAGAAACGGCACTGGTCGACACCATTCGCGCCAGAGAGACGGTTACTCTCAAAGGACATGTTGATCGCGATGGCGGTGGATTGTTTGCCAATTTCAACGGCGAGGTAGTAGTAACCGTATTCGATAAGGCCGTTGATCAGGAAACGAAGCGAAATGACGGCGTAGGCAGTAAAGTCAGTTTCTCTCAACAAGAGAATGTGATCTTTAGAGGTAGAGCAACCGTGGAGAACGGCTATTGGAGAATCACTTTTGTGGTTCCGCGCGATATCAACTACACGTACGGTCAAGGAAAGATTTCGCTGTATGCGGAAAATGGTGTTACCGATGCTAAAGGCGCGAATAAGACCTTCTATGTTGGAGGTTTGGGAGAGCCAGGATTTACCGATATCGACGGTCCTGAGATTCTTCTCTTCATGAATGACACCAATTTTGTGAACGGAGGTTTGACCGACGAGAATCCAATCGGACTCGCACTTCTATATGATGAATCTGGAATTAATGTGGTTGGCAATGGACTCGGACACGATGTGATTGGTGTGCTAGATGATGATCCAGCAAACTCATTCAGATTGAACAGTTATTACGAAGGAGACTTGGATACTTATAAATCTGGTCGGATTGAATATCCTTTCTATGAATTGGAGAATGGCCCGCACACCTTGGATGTTCGTGTTTGGGACGTAATGAATAACGTAAGTGAGGCACGAGTTAACTTCGTGGTTGCTGATAGAGCGAACCTCGTGATTGAGGATCTTTTCAATTATCCGAATCCGTTCTCTGACTTCACAAGATTTAGTTTTGAGCATAATAGACCGGATGAAGACTTGGAAGTTGAACTCTTCATTGTAGATTTGACCGGAGGCATCGTGAATCATCAATCACAAGAACTTTCGCCTACTGGGACAAGAACTTTGAATATGACGTGGGACGGAACCGGAATGAATGGAACAAAAGTTTCAACCGGCTTATACGTTTTCAGGTTGGTTGTTCGTTCGAAGGCAGACGGAAGTCAAAGTGAAATGAGTGAACGACTTGTTTACTTGAAATGATAGCTTCCAATCTAACGACCTATATTTGTATCCTCAATCGATATAGAAGTATGAAAATTAAAAGCCTTATTGCAGGCGCATTAATCCTAGGAGCGCCGTCGGTATCGAAGGCACAGACTGCTTTCGGCGACAATTTGAACGTCGTAACTACCGCGGTTCCAGTACTCGCAATTGGTCCTGACGCACGTCACGGTGCCCTTGCGAATGTCGGTGCAGCTACATCAGTTGACGCAAATGCGATGTTTTGGAACACTTCAAAACTTGCATTCCTAGAAGAGGGAACGACCGATATCGCCATGAACTATTCTCCATGGTTGAGAAGACTTGTTCCTGACATCAACCTTTCTTACGTCAGTTTCGCTACTTCCATAGATAAGAATCAAGCTATCGGTGCCTCGATTCGCTATTTCTCGCTAGGTGAAATTACTTTCAGAAACCAGCAGGGCGATTTCCAAGGAACGTTTAGTCCTTACGAGATGTCGGTTGACGTAGGTTATGCGCTTAAGCTTTCAGAGAACTGGTCATCAGGTATCGCATTGAGATATATCTTCTCAGACCTTACACAAGGTCAAGCAGCGGGCATCAACCCTGGACAGAGTGTGAGCACCGATTTATCGGCTTACTACCGAGGCGATTTGAAAAACTTGCCTGACGGTCAAAAAGGTCGATTTCTATTTGGTGCTGCAATTACCAACTTAGGTGCGAAAATTAGCTACAGCGATGGAGGTACTGAAGACTTCTTGCCTACCAACCTTCGCATTGGTGCGGGTTACGAATGGCAATTAGACGATTATAATTCATTGACTGTGTTGGCTGATGTGAACAGACTTCTTGTTCCGACTGCTCCAGTGAGAGATCCGCAAACAGGCGAAGTTCTTGAAGGTCAGGATGACAATGTAGGTGTAATTGCTGGTGTTATTCAGTCTTTCAACCCGAACGCCAAGCCGAGAGGTTGGGAAGAATTCTGGGAAGAGAATATGTACAATATCGGTCTTGAGTATTGGTACGACGGCATCTTTGCGGTGCGTGGAGGTTATCAGTATGAAGATGTGAACAAGGGAAATCGCAAATTCTTCACCATGGGTATCGGAATTCGCTACTCTAGTTTTGGATTCGATTTCAGCTACTTGATTCCGGCGAACAGTTCAGTTCGTTCACCACTCGAGAACACTTTGCGCTTCTCGCTGTTGGTTAATCTCAACGGAATTTCAGGTTAATGAAGAAAAATACTTGGTCAGTAGAATACACTTTCGGGAAACTCGAAGATTTGAGTGTTGCAGATCGAGCGTTAGTAAATAAAGCATTTGAGAGTAGGGAGCATGCATATGCTCCCTATTCTTTTTATAAGGTTGGCGCAGCTGTACTTCTGAAAGATGGAGATGTAGTTGTGGGGTCGAACCAAGAGAATGCGGCCTATCCATCAGGGCTATGTGCCGAACGCGTTGCACTCTTCGCGGTTGGTGCACAGTTTCCAGGAAAATCGATTGATACACTCGCAATTGCTACTGCGGCGCACGGAGAAGTTCCGGCGACAAGTTGTGGTTCTTGCAGGCAAGTAATGCACGAGTTTGAACACCGTCAAGAAAAGCCCATCCGGGTCATTTTTGCCGATGAAGAAGGAAATGTGTTGATAACCAACTCTGTAGCCGACTTAATGCCTTTTGCATTTGATGCAAAGCGTTTAGGCTGAGTTCCACTCGATTTGTATTAGATTTGCCATTCGAAACGTACATGTACCTATGGCTAAGAAAAAGCTCACCAAAGAGGTTTATTTGAAGTGGTACGAAGACATGCTCTTCTGGAGAAAGTTCGAAGACATGTCCTCAGCCCTTTATATCCAACAGAAGATTCGTGGATTCTTGCACCTGTACAACGGTCAAGAAGCTGTCCTCGCCGGCGCCCTATTGGCAATGGAAGAAGGAGATAAGATGATTACTGCTTACCGTAACCACGTTCAGCCAATTGGACTTGGAGTAGATCCAAGGAAAATTATGGCAGAGCTCATGGGAAAGGTTGACGGTACATCTCGCGGTAAAGGTGGTTCCATGCACATGTTTAGCAAGGAGCATCACTTTTACGGAGGACACGGTATTGTGGGCGGACAAATTCCTCTAGGAGCAGGTTTGGCGTTTGCGGATAAGTACAAAGACGATAAGAATGTTACCCTTTGCTATATGGGTGACGGTGCCGTTCGCCAAGGTGCCTTCCACGAGACGATGAACTTGGCCATGCTTTGGAACCTTCCGGTTGTTTTCATCATTGAGAATAATGGATACGCAATGGGTACGTCGGTGGAGCGCACAGCGAATCACACCGACATCTACAAATTGGGTCTAGGATACGAGATGCCTTGCAAGCCGGTTGAAGGAATGGATCCTAAAGTGGTTTACGAAGAAATGCAAGAGGCGATTGATCGCGCCCGCGATGGTGGTGGTCCGACCCTTCTAGAGATTCGTACTTACAGATACAAAGGGCACTCCATGAGTGATGCCCAGCACTATAGAACGAAGGATGAGGTAGCCGAATACCAAAAGATCGATCCTATCATCACTGTGAAGGATGTGATTACAAAGAAGAAGTGGGCTACGGAAGAAGAAATCGCTGAGATTGATCAGCGTGTGAAAGACTTGGTGCAAGAGTGCGTTGACTTTGGCGAACAATCACCGTTCCCAGATGCAAGCGAACTTTGGAAGCACATCTACGTTCAAGAAGACTATCCATTCATTACCGAATAAGCCAAACGGCAAAAGAACAACTCTATGGCAGTAGTGATTAACATGCCTCGCTTGAGCGACACCATGGAAGAAGGTGTTGTTGCGAAGTGGCACGTGAAAGTGGGAGACGCAATCAACGAAGGCGATCTTCTCGCCGAGATTGAAACTGATAAGGCGACGATGGATTTCGAAGCTTTTCCTGGTCAAGAAGGGAAATTGCTCTACATCGGCGTTGAAGAAGGTCAAACCGCTCCAGTAGATGACGTCCTCGCTATCCTAGGTGATGATAATGATGATGTTGATGCAATCCTAGCCGAACAAAAAGGCGGAGGTTCTTCGGATTCCAAGGAAGAAGCAAAGGATAATTCAGCAGAAGAGTCTTCAACTTCAACCGAAGAATCAAAATCAGAAACTCCTTCACCGGCTCCGGCTGCTTCTTCTAACGGAGGAAGAGTGAAAGCTTCTCCATTGGCGAAGAAAATGGCCGAAGAGAAAGGTATCTCCCTCGACCAAGTTCAAGGTTCAGGAGAAGGTGGTCGAATCGTCAAGCGCGATATCGACGACTTCAAGCCGAGTGCAGCTGCATCTTCAGGATCAGCCCCTGTTGCAGGTCAGGAAAGCTACACGGATATTCCGGTAACGCAAATGCGTAAGACTATTGCTCGCCGCCTTGCGGAAAGCAAGTTTACCGCACCACACTTCTACCTCACACTTGAGATTGACATGGATAATGCCGTGGCAACGCGCAAGCGCATCAACGATAGAGGCGATGTGAAAATCTCATTCAACGATATGGTCATCAAAGCAGTGGCGGCTTCGTTGAAGAAACATCCAGCAGTTAATTCTGCTTGGATGGGTGACAAGATTCGTCAGAACGACCACGTACACATCGGTGTTGCCGTGGCTGTAGAAGACGGTCTACTTGTGCCGGTTGTTCGTCATGCCGACATGAAAGGAATGGTGCAGATTTCAAGCGAGGTTCGTGAACTAGCTGGCAAGGCGAAAGACAAGAAATTGCAACCGAGCGAATGGGAGGGGAATACCTTCACTATCTCAAACTTGGGAATGTTCGGAATTGAAGAGTTCACAGCTATCATTAACCCACCTGATTCATGCATCATGGCAGTAGGCGGTATTCGCCAAGTGCCGGTAGTGAAAGACGGACAAGTAGTTCCAGGAAACGTGATGAAGGTAACAATGTCTTGCGACCACCGCGTGGTTGACGGGGCAACAGGAGCTGCATTCTTGCAAACCTTTAAGCAGATGATGGAAGAGCCAGTGACGATGTTGCTGTAATTTCCACCTTGATAAATTGATGAAAGGCTGTCCGTTGGGCAGCCTTTTTTTGTTGGTAACTGCCGAAATTGTGAATAGCTCAGAATTTTCCAAGAATCATGTCAAAAGTCATGGTTTTAGTACGATCATATGTCGTATGTTTGCATTACTTATAATCAGTCTAAATAAAGAAGATGCGATTTAAGAGTGCGGCAGATTTACGTGTAGGAGAGCGAGGAGTAATTCGCGAGTTGAGCTTGGACGAGCTTCCGGTGAAACTTTTGGAGATGGGTTGTTTGCCTGGAACCGAGCTTGAAGTCAAGCACGTGGCCCCTTTTAATGGTCCGATCTACTTTAGAATGGCCGACTACCACCTAGCGATTCGCAGAGAGCTGGCGAGACTGATTCTACTCGAAGATTCTGTAGAGGACGTAGCATGATTGGAGGTCGAAAGGCCCTCAAGGTAGCGCTGGTTGGAAATCCAAATACGGGTAAATCCTCCCTATTCAATGCGCTAACAGGGCTCAATCAAAAAGTAAGTAACTATCCGGGTATTACCGTAGAGAAGAAGTCGGGGTTTAGCAAACTCGATCAGCGCTCCATTGCGGAAATGGTCGACCTTCCGGGTACGTATTCGCTTCACCCCTCATCTATTGATGAAGAAGTGGTGCTTCGAACGCTCACGGAACCGGATAATCCTGATCGCCCCGACGCGATTGTTGCGGTTGCCGATGCGACCAACCTCAAACGAAACTTATACCTCTTTACTCAAGTTCTAGATTTAGGTCTGCCGACTATTCTTGTGTTGAATATGGTTGACCAGGTTCAGCGCAAGGGTATTGAAATAGATGTTGAGAAGCTGGAAGAAGCCTTCGGAGTGAAGGTGGTTTTAGTAAATGCGAGAAGAGGAGAAGGGATTAACGTGTTGAAACAGTCCATTCTTGAACTCTCCCATGAACTTCGTGCTCCAGTTTTTGACATTAGAAAGGATGCGCCGAACTATGCGGAAAGTGCAAGAAAGATCTTGAATCTGAATGGCGACTATGCCGCATGGCTTATTGCAAGTCAGGTTTCCGAGCTGTCCTATCTCTCCGCATCAGAAAAAGATCAGCTTGAACAGCTCACCTTGAGGTCAGAAGTTGACACGAAGAAGCTGCACATTCGAGAAACGATTCAGCGCTATAAGATTGTCAACGATCTATTAAAGGAAGCGGTAACCGTTTCACCAGAGAAAGACAGAAGCTGGTCTGGCCGGTTAGACCGCATTATTACACATAAGGTATATGGAGTTCTGATACTGTTAGGACTTCTCTTTCTCATCTTTCAGGCGATTTTCTCGTGGGCAGAGCTGCCTATGAATCTCATCGATACCGTTTTCAACGAATTGTCCATTTGGATAAAGGATACCATGGAGCCGGGTGCGTTGAGAGCACTGATTGCGGATGGAATAATTCCGGGCATTGCTGGAGTAGTCATCTTTCTTCCACAGATATTCATTCTATTCACCTTCATCACATTGATGGAAGAGACGGGGTATATGGCAAGGGTCGTATTCCTCATGGACAAATTGATGAAGCGCTTTGGATTAAGTGGAAAGAGTGTCGTGCCGCTTATTAGTGGAACAGCTTGTGCCATTCCGGCGATTATGGCAACGCGGAATATTGAAAGCTGGAAGGAGCGTCTGATTACGATTTTTGTCACGCCATTTACGACCTGCTCGGCTCGCTTGCCGGTATATACGGTGCTAATCGGATTGGTCATTCCTTCTGAAAAGATCATGGGAATCAATCTGCAGGGAATTGTACTCATGTTCATGTACCTGTTGGGCTTTGGTACGGCGCTGGGTTCTGCGTGGTTGATGAGTAAGATGATACCGACGAGAACGGCCTCACACTTTATTGTTGAGATGCCGGCCTATCGCGTACCGCTTTATAAGAACGTACTTCTTACGATATGGGGTAAAGGGAAATCCTTTGTGACCAATGCCGGAAAGATCATCATTGCCATTTCCATTATCCTATGGGTTATGGCGTCAAACGGACCGAATGAGCACTTCACTGAAGCGGAAAGATTTGTGGCAGCGGAAGTAGATACTACGCAACTTACACCGGAGGAGTTCGCGAGTGTGGTAGATGGATATCGTCTTGAGCATTCTTATGTTGGATATTTGGGTCAGGCTATCGAACCTGCTATTCGTCCACTTGGTTACGATTGGAAGGTTGGTATTGCATTGATATCCTCTTTTGCGGCTCGCGAAGTGTTCGTCGGCACAATGGCCACTATATATAATGTAGGGTCGGAGGATGAGATGACGGTCATGGAGCAGATGGCTGCGGAAAAGAACAAAGAGACGGGTAAGCCGTTCTTTACATTCCCTGTGGGGATGTCGTTATTGATGTTTTATGCCTTTGCGATGCAATGTGTGAGCACATTTGCGATTGTGAAGAAGGAGACGAACTCCTGGCGCTGGCCGATTATGCAGGCTGTGTTTATGTCGGGATTTGCGTATGTAGTTTCATTGATCACCTTTCAATTGTTGAGCTAATGAATTGGCAGGAACTCGTTGTAGGAGCAATATTCTTTTGGGCGGTTTGGACGATCGTGAGGGTTTTTGTGCCCCGCAAGAAATCGGCAGGCTGTGCGAGTGGAGATTGTGCATGTGGTCCTGAGGTGAATATGAAGAAGTCCAATCGCTTTAGCCTAAACCGATGAGCAAACAGGTAGTATTGGTTACGGGGGCGAGTAGAGGTATAGGTTATGCATTGGCTTTGGAGTTGCATAGGCGAGGGCATCATGTTGTCGCTACGGCTAGGTCTGAATCCAAGCTTCGGCAATTGGCTGAGGAATGTGGAGATGACCGATTAGAATTTGAGGTTTTGGATTTGGGGGATCGCGAAGCTGTGCAACAGTGGGCGAATCGACTAAAAGATAAAGGTTACCGAATTTCTCACATGATCAACAATGCGGGTAGTTTGGTGAATAAGCCGTTTGCAGATATTTCGCCTTACGAATTGCGTCGTGTTTATGAGGTGAATGTCTTTAGTGTGTTTGAGCTCATCCAGAAAGTAATGCCATTATATAGTGATGATGTTCATGTGGTGAACATATCGAGTATGGGTGGATACCAGGGCAGTCAGAAATTCCCTGGGCTTACAGCGTATAGTTCTAGTAAGGCGGCGGTAGCTAGTTTGACGGAATGTTTGCAGGAAGAATTGGGAGAAAGAGGTTGGACATTCAATGCATTGTGTTTGGGAGCGGTTCAGACAGAGATGTTGGAAGAGGCGTTTCCGGGCTTTGCAGCGCCGACTACTCCGGGGGAGATGGCGACGTTTATCGCTGACTTTGCGGAGGGTTCTCAAAAATTTATTCGTGGTAAAGTGCTGCCAATCAGCAGTACTACGCCATAGCCTCAAAAAAACTCTCGCAAAGCACTTGCGGGAATGAAAACCTAT
>NZ_WBVO01000004.1 GCF_008933115.1 Phaeocystidibacter luteus
TGAGGTTCCTCCACGGACTCTCTCCATCACGCACATCCTCCATTTCTCTGCGAGAGTATTCAATTCTCTGCGAGCGCCCCCAGAAATTCCCCCGCAATTCCGAACTTGCATTTCCTAAAACCCATACCGCTTTGAGATATTTCCTCGCCGCGCTATCTACCGCAATCCTCGCCGCCATCGCATGGCCGGCCAACGGTTCACTCACTCCGCTCATTTTCGGAGCTTTTGTACCCATGCTGTGGCTAGAGAGCGCAGTTCGAAAGTCGGATTCAAAACGGAAAGGAAGAGTGGTGTTCTTTTACGCCTGGTTGTCCTTCGCATTATTCAACTTGTTCACCACATGGTGGGTAGCTTATGCACACTGGAGCGGGACCGTAGCTACCACCCTAATCAACGGGGGGTTAATGGCATTTTGTTTCTGGCTTTATCACCTTGCAGCTCGGTCTATCGGACAAGCACGAGCACTCATCGTTTTTCCTTTTTTGTGGATGCTTGTGGAGTACCTTCACATGGATTGGGACATGTCGTTTCCATGGCTAAACATAGGGTATGCCGTTGCAAATCGACCAACATGGATTCAGTGGTATAGCCTTGTGGGCACGTGGGGAGGAACCCTTTGGATTCTGTGGGTTAATGCGCTGATATTTCATGGATGGGACCAATATTCAGGATCGAATCGCTATAAAGCTTGGGCCATTTATGCCGGACCTGCCATTCTCCTTCCCATTTTCATTTCATTCTTCATGTATCAGAGCTATGAAGAAGTTGGTGACCCTGTTAACGTTGTTGTCGTTCAACCGAATATCGACCCGTATACCGAGAAGTTTAACATGACGGATGATCAGGCCGTGGACAAGTTCATTCGCCTGGCTCAACCACTTTTATCAGACTCCACGAATTACTTGATTGGTCCCGAAACTATGGTCGGTAAGGGGCTTAAAGAAGGCTTCCTTCAATACCATCAACCTCTGATGCGCCTGAGAAGTATTGGCGATACAATGCCAAACCTGCACACGGTAATTGGCGCCAGCACATACCGCATCTATGAATCTAAAATGACCTCAACCGCTCGAAAGGTTCGTGGGAGAGATGAGTATTACGACGCCTATAATAGCTCTCTTCATTTTACAGATTCACACGAAGCTGTAGACATTTATCACAAAACAAAACTTGTTGTAGGGGTAGAGCAAGTTCCTTTCATGTGGCTCATTGGGTCGTTTATGGAGGGGATAGACTTAGGAGGAGCAACAGGCACCTTGGGTGGTCAAGTCGATCGAGAGGTTTTCGAGAATAGAGTGAAAGACTCACTAGCTATCGCAACCCCCATCTGTTGGGAAGCTGATTTTCCTGGCTTCACGTCAGAGTTTGTTCGGAACGGAGCGCAAGTGCTATTCGCCATCACAAACGACGGTTGGTGGTCCGATACCCCTGGTAAAGACCAACACGTGCATTATGCCCGAGTGCGAGCAATAGAAAACCGTAGAGACGTTGCCCGAAGTGCAAACACAGGTATTTCTTGCATCATCAACCAACGCGGAGATATCTCACATCAAATCCCTTATGAAGAGACCGGAGCCTTTGCCGCGACAGTTTATGCGAATAGCGAATTGACGGTCTTTTCGCAGACTGGAGATTTCCTCGGACGGGTGTCAGTTTTCGTCGCAATAGCCGTCTTGCTTTCTATGTTTGTGAAGCGTAGAACAAGATCGAGATTGAACGGTTGACACAATCTATAATTCTATTGCTCAATTCAATCGGCGGTGCGAACTGCATTGCCTAACTTTGTCAACCTTATCAAAGAATTAAGTTTCTAATCATGAGTTCATACGACGTTATCGTAATCGGTTCAGGTCCTGGTGGATATGTTGCAGCCATTCGCGCAGCCCAGTTGGGAAAGAAAACGGCGATCATTGAAAAATATTCAACACTTGGTGGTACTTGCCTCAACGTAGGATGTATTCCATCAAAAGCACTTCTCGACTCTTCCGAGCACTTCCACAATGCGGAAGCTACATTTGCGGATCACGGCATCGACATCAACAAGCCGAAAGTGAACATCAAGCAAATGATCAAGCGTAAGCAAGAAGTGGTTGATCAGACGTGCGACGGTGTGGCCTTTTTGATGAAGAAGAACAACATCGACGTTCATCAAGGTGTAGGTTCTTTCAAGGATAAGAATACAGTTGTTGTTAAAGGCGACGATGGCGAAACCGAAATCAAAGGTGATAAAATCATCATCGCAACCGGTTCTAAGCCAGTTGAATTGCCTTTTGCGAAGTTTGATAAAGAGCGCATCATCTCAAGTACAGAGGCGTTGAAGCTCGATGAAGTTCCAAAGCATCTCCTCGTAATTGGTGGCGGCGTAATTGGGCTCGAACTCGGTTCAGTTTACAAGCGCCTCGGTGCCGATGTAACCGTAATCGAGTATGCCGACAGTATCATTCCGACCATGGATTCTGCCATGGGTAAGGATCTACAACGTTCACTCAAAAAGCTGGGTATCAAGTTCAACCTTAGCCACAAAGTGAGCGATGTTTCTCGCGATGGAGATACCGTAAAGGTTACCGCAACGAATAAGAAGGACGAAGAAGTGACCTTCGAAGGCGATTACTGTCTCGTTTCCGTAGGACGTCGTCCATACACCGAGGGACTTGGCCTTGAGAACGCAGGAATCAAAACCGACGATAAGGGTAGAATCGAGGTGAGCGATCATCTTGAAACAAGTACGGAAGGTATTTATGCTATTGGCGACGTCGTTCGCGGTGCGATGCTCGCACACAAAGCAGAAGAGGAAGGTACTTTGGTTGCTGAACTCATCGCTGGTGAAAAGCCGCATATCGACTACAACCTTATTCCAAATATCGTTTACACCTGGCCAGAAGTTGCCGGAGTTGGTAAAACAGAAGAGCAGCTTAAAGAAGCCGGAGTTGAGTACAAAAGCGGAAGCTTCCCAATGCGCGCACTTGGACGTTCACGTGCATCTGGGGATATCGACGGATCGGTTAAGATTTTGGCCGATAAGAATACCGACGAAGTATTGGGTGTTCACATTTGTGCTGCCCGTGCAGCCGATATGATCATGGAAGCAACTGTGGCAATGGAATTCCGCGCATCTGCAGAAGATATTGCACGCATTTGTCATGGTCACCCAACTTACACAGAGGCAATCAAAGAAGCCGCGATGGACGCCACTGCTAAACGCAGCATCCATTCGTAAGCATTCGAATTCTATACTTTCAAAAGCCATCCGAGAGGGTGGCTTTTTTTGTTAGAACCTTTTGTGCGCCAGAATGTTAATCTCATGTCAATCAAACCAATGCCATGAGATTCATCACACTTATCACTACTCTGCTTTGGGCTTCTGTCCTAAGTGCTCAGGGATGGGAACTCAAGAATAACTTGCCTTCACCACTTCATAGTGCCACCGCCTTTGAATTGAATCATTCGGCATATCTGGTGGGAGGAAGCGATGGGAATGTCAATCAGAATACGGTATTGAGGTATGATCCGGCCAACGACTTTTGGACGGCCTTGAGTCCTTTTCCCGGTGGTGCACTGAGAGGGTGCTTTAGTTTCTCGAATGATGAGTTTGGATTCGTAGGCGGAGGCTTCGACGGAATTTTGTCAAAACCCGAAATGTACCGATTCGATCCTGCTACAAATTCGTGGACTCAAGTTGCTTCATACCCGAGCTTCGGTAGAGTAGATTGCTATTCAGGAAGTTTGAACGGCATTGGTTACGTGGGCGGAGGTAGATCTTTGGACGGTACAGGCATCGTTAGCGATGATTGGTTTTCCTACAACCCGCAAACGGATACTTGGACACCTCGAGCGTCCTTGCCATTTGGTGCTCGAGCCGATGGTGTCTGTTTCACCCTAGATGGTTTCATCTATGTGGCCCTTGGGGCGAATAATCAGAATGATATCGTTGATGTATACCGATACAATCCTCAGACCGATACATGGACTCAAAGGTCACCTTTCACAGGAGCTGGATTGACGAAGGCACAGGTTTTCGTCTACGCTGGCGAGGCCTACGTGGGTGGAGGCGCAAGGATTGGTCATTTCCAAGTACAGAATATCTATTTCAAGTATGATGCACAGTCAGACTCATGGCAACAGGTGCCCGGGTTAGTGACGGGGCAGCGTGCGGGTGGAGTTGGATTTACGGTTCTCGGAAGAGGGTATATCGCAGGCGGCCAGACTAATAATGGCAACGTGAGGTCAGACGTTTGGTCATACGTACAATGTGACGGAGTACCTAGGGATTTTATTGAAGATGTTGAAGAATGCGACGGAGTAATCGTGAACTTCAGTGTGCCAGAAGGAGCAAATCACGTGTTCTGGAGCACAGGAGAAGAATCAAGCACCATACAGGTTACAAGTTCTGGAGAAGTTTGGGTTGAGGCCATTTACGATGGATGCATTTACACGGACACTGCTCGTGTGATTCGCCGCGATGGAGCTCAATCGATTCCAGGAAGCACATTCGATATTTGTGCGTACGACGAGCTTACTTTAGACATCTCCGATGTATACCCTTATCAAAACGAACGAGTGACATGGAGTAACGGAGCGGAGGGCCCCAGTTTGACGGTTGAAGAACCGGGAGCCTACTTCGCAGAGATAGAAACAGACTGCGGTATTGCCACTTGGTATGTGACGGTTCGAAGTGGGAACTGCGGGTTTGAAACTCTTTTTATCCCTAGTGCATTCTCCCCCAACGGCGATGGAGTGAATGATATGTTCACCTGGAGCGCACAAAATGTGGAGGACATCCGAATTGAGGTATACAACCGTTGGGGCGACAAAGTATACGAATCGGTAGAGCTCTCTGGAGAATGGGACGGTACCTACCGCGGAAGAGTATTGCCAGCTGGTCCCTTTACCTATGCTGTTCGTGCCAAGACCGTATCGGGACGAGTTTTGGAGGAGTTCGGTACAATCACCCTTCTGGAGTAGTTTCCGCTTTGCTTCCTATCGTTACCTTTGAAGTATGAACTACAAGGTAACCGAACTAGACGCGAGCCGCGATTGGAAAACGGCTTTTCAACTTGCGTTTGCGGATTCTGATTACTTTGTTTGCCTTGATTCTCATCAAGCTGCAGATACCTACGATTGGATTTGTGCAGGTGAGGCGTTAGAGGTTTTTGAACCTGAAACCGACTCACTCGGTAGCCTGCGAAATCATCGGAAGATGAACCCCGGCTGGTGGTTTGGGAGAATCAATTACGATCTAAAGAATGAACTAGAGCGCCTTACTTCGGAGAATGAAGACCGATTCAACTGGTCGAACACAAAATTCTTCGAAGCTGGATTTGTCGTCACCTCAAAAGCGGGCAAGGTTCATCTTCAATTGCATCCAAGTTCATCCTATAGCCCTACGAGTATCCAGGAATATGCCTCAGGAGCCAAGGCCACACTTCTTGTTTCTGAACCTGTACATCTCACGCCCAGACTGGATAGAGACACTTACATTTCTTCTGCAAACTCACTACTCCGGCATATCCAGCGAGGCGATATCTATGAAATCAATTATTGCCAAGAGTTTTATACTGATGAGGTGAAAATTCATCCGGCCGAGGTGTACGGCCGATTGCAGAAGGTCGCTGAACCTCCAATGAGCGCACTCTGGCATGCGAAAAACGAATGGGTTCTTAGCATGTCGCCCGAGCGCTATTTGAAAAAAGCGGGCTCGAGGTTGATTTCTCAACCCATCAAGGGAACGGCCCGACGATCAGCAGATTTAAATGAGGACAAGGCGATTGCGGAAGCATTGTTTCAGGATGAAAAAGAGCGCGCAGAGAACGTAATGATAGTCGACCTCGTGCGCAATGACCTGAGCCGAGTGGCTGTGCGAGAGAGTGTTGAAGTGACCGAGCTATTTGGAATTCATTCCTTTAGGACGGTCCATCAAATGATAAGCACTGTGGAATGTGACTTAAAGGATGAACACGACATCTGGGATGCAATCCGAGCTACCTTTCCTATGGGCTCCATGACGGGCGCTCCAAAAGTTCGTGCGATGCAGCTGAGTGAAAGTCATGAGTCGCATGCCCGTGGAATTTACAGCGGCGCCATTGGTTATATCGACCCAAATGATGATTTCGATTTTAATGTGGTCATCCGTAGCGTCGTGTACGATTCCGACTTAAAGTATCTATCTGTATCCGTCGGAAGTGCCCTTACTTCTAAGGCGCGTCCCGCTGCCGAGTGGGATGAGTGTCTGCTGAAACTCAAGGCCCTCAAGGATGTTCTTTCTCAATCTGTTAGTGCGGAAGATTAAGAACGATACCTTTGCCGCATGACTTTAGAGACCTCCGTACAAAAGTTCTTAGAAGGCCAAGGTGTTCAACAAGACGACGGCATCGTAATCGGTTGCAGTGGTGGTGTAGACAGCATGGTTTTGGCCAGTGTGCTCTACAAGCTCGGGTACAGAATCGGTTTGTATCACATGAACGCCGGTTTGCGTGGCGAAGAAGCCGACAAAGACGAAGAGTTGGTGGACAATTGGGCCAACGGTATGGGTGTTGCCTTCAAGGCAGGTCATTATAAAATTGGCAAGGGAAAGAGGAAGTCGACGCAAATGCGAGCGCGCACCCAGCGGTACAAGGATTTTGGACTCGCCCGACAAGAATGGGGCATGAAGTGGATTGCCACCGCGCACCATCGTCAAGATCGACTTGAGACCACCATCCTCAACTTTTTGCGAGGCTCTGGAATTCAAGGTCTGACCTCACTCCGCCATCGCCGAGATAACATTCTTCGCCCTCTTTTGGATTTCGATAAAACGGCCTTGTACAACTACGCCACCGAGAACGCGGTTCCGTGGCGCGAGGATGCTTCGAACAAGGAGCTTGGTTATGCTCGAAATCGCGTTCGCCACAAGGTGATTCCCGCTATGGAAGAAGTTGGCGATAGAGGATTGGAAGGAGCGCACCGTACGATTTCCCTTCTCCAAGAGGCCACAGACTTCTTGGATGAAAAACTCTCAGAAGCGGTGGAAGACCTCGTTTTTTGGGACGGAAAGCAACTCTTGATTGAAAAGGATAAGCTGATTGATAACCCTCACGCGGGAATTCTTCTGCACTACATCCTTTCGCCGTACGGTCAGTTCGACAAGCAAGCGATTCTTCAAGCGCTTTCTGGTCAGGCGGGGAAGCGATTCGCTACAGACGAATACGAACTCATTATCGATCGCGAACACCTTATAGTTCACCGCCCGCAGGAACCAGAGCAGAAGCAGTATAAGCTGGTTAAGGGACCGCAAATCTTCAAGAAGCCATTTCCGATGATTACGGATGTGATGCCGCGTGAAGAACTAGGAGAGATTCCAATGGACAGAAATGTCCTTTGTGTGGATGCCGATAAGTTGGAGTTTCCGCTGGTCATGCGCGTTTGGAAAAAGGGCGATCGCTTCCAGCCATTTGGCATGAAAGGAATGAAGAAGGTCTCCGACTATCTAACTGACGAAAAGGTGCCATTGCACGAAAAAGACCATGTTTTTGTCCTTTGCTCGGGAGATTCCATGGTTTGGGTGGTAGGATTTCGTCCAGATGAACGCTTTAAGGTGGACGAAAACACCAAAATGATTTACCTTGCCGAGCTCAATGATTCGTTGACATGAAGAAACTTGCACGCTACACATTTTCACTAATCCTCGCGCTTTTCGCTACTGCTGCCGTTCAGGCTCAGATTTATGAACCAGTAGAATGGGATTGGGGAATGGAGTACACCGAAGACGGAAACGTCAAACTCCTCTTTACTCCAAGTATTGAAGACCATTGGCACATTTACTCACTCAATGTTGAAGGAGGTCCGCTTCCAACAGAATTCGAGTTTGCCGATAATCCCAAGGTTGAATGGGTGACCGACTTGATGGAGTCGGAACCAATTTTTGAATACGACAAAAGCTTTGAGGTAGATCTTGCCTATCACGAAGACGGTGCTTATTTCTACAGAATTATCAAAGTTAAAGAGGCTACAACCGTAAAGGGTACACTCTCTTTCATGGTTTGTAACGATGAGATGTGTCTTCCGCCAGAGTGGATTGACTTCGAGATCGAAGTGAAGCCAAAGGCAGGAGCTGCTACTACCTCCGGTGCAGGTTCGCAGAACAAGCCACAAATTGAAGAGAAACCTCAAGATAATACTCCGGTTGATGAGGTAATTGAAGAGGACACTGCCATAGCTGTCGCGGAAAGTGACGTTACTGACGTGGAGGCCATGCCAGAAACGGAAGAAGCAGAAATGGCCGAAGAAGGTTCGGGCGACCAGCCTAAATCGCTTTGGGGGATTTTCCTTTTCGCCGTTGGCGGCGGATTGATCGCCCTGGTAACACCATGTGTATTCCCAATGGTGCCGATGACCGTGAGCTTCTTCACCAAACAATCTAAAACTCCAGGTCAAGGTATTTCAAAAGCCTTGCTCTACGGGTTTTCCATCGTGGCAATCTATGTGTTGATTAGCTTGCCGTTCCACTTGTTTAGCCAAATCAGTCCAGATATCTTCAACCAGTTCTCTACGAACTCGGTGTTGAATGTCATCCTATTTGCCATCTTCATTTTCTTCGCCTTGAGCTTCCTTGGCGCGTATGAAATCACGTTGCCTAGCAGCTGGATTAACAGCGCAGATAAGAAGGCTGATAAAGGTGGAGTAGTTGGTATTTTCTTCATGGCTATTGTTCTCATTCTCGTGTCATTCACGTGTACAGGTCCAGCTCTTGCAGGTGTGCTTGGCAGCGTTTTGAGCACGGATGGAGGAGCAACAGCACTCACGGTTGCATTCCTTGGTTTCGGCTTAGGTCTAGCTTTCCCATTCACCTTGTTTGCCATTTTCCCAGGTTGGATGAACTCACTTCCAAAGTCTGGAGGTTGGATGAACGTTGTGAAAGTATCGCTCGGCTTCATCGAGCTTGCATTTGCATTTAAGTTCTTGTCGCAGGCCGACCTTGTAGAGCAATGGCACATTCTAGAAAGAGAAGTATTCTTGGCCATTTGGGTAGCGGTATTTGCTGCTTGGGCCATGTACATGTTCAACCTATTCCGCTTGCCACACGATTCCGATGTCAACAAGATTAGCGTTGGCCGCGGTGTGATGGGCGTTCTAGTTCTATCGTTTACATTCTACATGATTCCAGGCTTGTTTGGAGCTCCGCTCAAATTAATCGCAGGTATGCCACCTCCTAGCTTCTATAGCGAAACTCCTGGTGGGCTATACCAAGCGAGAGTAGTTTCTTCTGGTGGAGGTGAGGCGCATGCAGCCGATCACATAGAAGGAACTCATCCAGAGTCTTGCCCGCATGGACTAAACTGTTTCCACGATTATGAAACTGGCTTGGCATATGCGAAAGAAGTGGATAAGCCAATCTTACTCGACTTCACCGGTTGGGCATGTGTGAACTGCCGTAGAATGGAAGAGAATGTTTGGTCAGATCCAACCGTTCTCAATCACCTTCGAAACGATTACGTGCTTATTAGTCTTTATGTTGATGAGCGCAAGGAATTGCCAGAAAACGAGCAGTACACCTCTGAGGTTACGGGTAAGAAAGTTCGAAACGTAGGTAACTATTGGACCGATTTCCAAATCACCAATTACCAAAACAACGGACAACCTTTCTATGTAATTGTTGGTCATGATAACCTCGAGCCACTTGTTGCTCCACGTGCGTACGATACAGACATCCAGGCATATATCAGTTGGCTTGAAACGGGAATGAAGAAGTTCGAGGAGGGGAAGTAGCTAACAGGCAACAGGCAACAGGCAACAGGCAACAGGCTAGAGGCGACAGGCGACAGGCGACAGGCTTCGGACGAGAGGCGACGGCGAGAGGCCGTTTCAAAGTCCAAAGGTCCGAAAGTCCAACTCTCCAACCCTCTCCCGAATCGGCTGCGCCTCTCGGGATACCTCCCTTCGGTCGGCACATCAGTCCATTAGTCTATTGGTCCAAAAGTCAAAGGTCCGAAAGTCCAACCCTCTCCCGAATCGGCTGCGCCTCTCGGGATACCTCCCTTTGGTCGGCACATCAGTTCATTAGTCTATTGGTCCAAAAGCCCAAAGGTCCGAAAGTCTAACCCTCTAACCCTCTCCCGAATCGGCTGCGCCTCTCGGGATACCTCCCTTCGGTCGGCACATCAGTCCATTAGTCTATTGGTCCAAAAGTCAAAGGTCCGAAAGTCCAACCCTCTAACCCTCTAACCCTCTAACCCTCCAACCCTCCAACTCTCAAACCCTCCAATTTGATTACCTTTGCCCCAATCGCAAAACCACGCACATGAGCGCTTCCTTTACGGACAAAAGTTGGAGCATTTTCAACCAGAGTATCTCGGAATACCACAAGGTAGACGACGTTGATCAGCCGATGAACAATCCATATGAAGAGGGTACAATCGAGGCCACTCTTTACCACAAGAATTGGATTGATACGGTTCAATGGCATTTGGAGGATATCATTCGCGATCCGCAAATTGATCCGGAAACAGCACTGACGATCAAGCGTAGAATTGATGCCTCAAATCAAGATCGCACCGATATGGTTGAGGAAATCGACACGTGGTTTCGTGAGAAGTATGCCAATGTTGATGTAAAGGCGGACGCAAAGATTAACACCGAGAGCCCAGCATGGGCAATCGACCGTTTTTCAATTCTTTCTCTCAAGATTTACCACATGAGAGAAGAGGTTGAGCGAAATGACGTCACTCCTGAACATCACGCTAAAGTCGCTTCGAAGTTGACCATTTTAGAGGAGCAGAAGATTGACCTTTCTACGGCCATAGAAGAACTTCTGGAAGACTACGCCTCTGGCAACAAATACATGAAGGTGTACCGCCAAATGAAGATGTACAACGATCCTTCACTCAACCCAGTTCTCTACAAACAGAGCAAGTGAAAATACTCGCCATCCGATTCTCCGCCCTCGGGGATGTGGCCATGACCATTCCCGTGATTCTGGAAGTGCTCGAGCAAAATCCAGATGTGGAAATCGATGTGCTCACCAGACCTTTCACTAGTAAACTGTTTCCTGCTCATCCGCGGCTTAAAGCTATCGGTGTTGATGTAGACAACCAATACAAAGGTTTCTTTGGTCTTTGGAAACTCTCCAAAGAACTCAAGACGAATAAATACACGGCTGTAGCCGATTTGCACTTTGTACTTCGGTCTAGACTAATCTCCCGATTCATGAGAAAAGGGAGGAGTATTGCACATCTAGACAAAGGCCGTGAGGATAAGAAAGCACTCACCCGAAAAGAGAATAAGATTCGCGGACAGATTCGTCCGATGACGGAGAGATACGCGGATGTCTTTCGAGAACTCGGATTAGAGGTGAAGCTCTCTCATTCGCTAGCCGGTTCTTCAAAATCGAATACAATCGGATTCGCACCTTTCGCACAGCACAAGGGCAAAGCATGGCCAGAGCGACATGCCATTAGGCTGCTTGAGGAGCTCAACGCCGCCGGTCGAGATGTGCTGCTTTTTGGAGGCCCGGATGAGCGTTTGAAGCTAGAGCAGATGAGCGCTGGGATGGATAAAGTGAACGTCCATGTTGGCAGCGGTATTCAGTCAGACATCGACGCTATACGAGATCTTCGATTAATGGTTTCCATGGATTCTGCCAATATGCACCTAGCGAGCTTGGCTCATACCGAAGTCGTTTCAATTTGGGGAGCGACGCATCCCGATGCGGGCTTTTTGGGGTGGGGACAAACGGTGGACAATGCTGTACAGGTGGATGTAGATACATTGTCGTGCCGACCATGTTCCGTTTTTGGAAACGTTCCATGTCACCGTGGCGATTGGGCCTGCATGGAAACATTAGAGCCGGAGCAGGTTCTTCACAAGATTTCCGCCCTTATCGGCGAACAATAGCCCTTTTTCACGAGTTTTGAGGGTATGACTTTGCCCGATGAAAAAAGATTTCGACTCCGAAAAGATGAACGCGTTGTTGGCTACATGCGGCAACTCGGTAAGGAAAGCTATTTCTTTTCAAAGGATTCGTTTTGGTGGACAGGCCGTAAGATTCAATATGAGCAAATTGATGAATGGACGGGCTACTTTGATAAGAACAGATCGCCTATTTACGAATGGGATATTATTCACTTCAAGGTAGATCCAGATGGCCAGTCGGAAGAAGGAGTGGTCCTCTGGGAATCCAATCAAAAGCGATTTGTCATTCGTAAAGTGCGAGAGGCCATACATTTTCCGTTTGAAACGGATGGATTACAGTTGTTCGATCAACGACAATTAGAAGTGTTTTCCTACCTTTTCATCAATCCAGAATTAATCGACGACCTTGGACTCAGCGATTCATAACACCGAACCAAAATCCGACGACATTTTTAGCAATGTGTCGGTCGATCCCAATCAACTTCCCAAATTAGAAGAAGTAGAATATCAACCTATCAGCCCTAAGTACAAAGCCATGCAGTTGGTGGTTACACTCATTGTGGTCGTTCTGATTGCAGTGGGAGGAACTGCAACAAGCCTATCGCTTCAAGAAGGCCAGATTTTGAGCTGGTCCATCATGGGGGGCGCCATGTTGCTGTTTTTTACCCTTCGAACGCTCCTGGTGAATCTCGGATATAAATGGAAGGGATATGCACTTCGTGAGAAAGACTTGATTTATCGCTCTGGACTCATTTGGCGGAAGGTCATTATCATTCCGTTTGCACGAATCCAGCATGGCGAGTTGAGCGAAGGTGTGATAGAGCGATTTTATGGGTTGAAGAAAATCCGAGTGTACACTGCAGGCGGCTCTAGTAGCGACCTTACCATTCCGGGTTTGCCCAAAGAGCGAGCTGAACAACTCCGTAAGTTCATCATGGATCGCGTGATAGAAGAGGCCGAGGAAGAAGCTGCAGAAGAGGTTAAGGGTTCACCGGTAGACTTGAATTGAGGATGGAGTACAATCAACCTCAAAAGCTTGCGCCTATTGCGTTGTTGCGGGTGTTCAGCCGAGTGTTACGTGCATTGGTTGGAAATTTATGGCCCGTGCTTCTCGTTTACTTTTTTCAGATTAACAGAAGAGAAGATGCGGATGGGAATCCCGTCATTTTATATGTGGCATATGGCGTACTTGCCATCACGGTCATAAGTGGAATCATTCGATACCTCACTTTTCGGTGGAGTATTGACGACGACGCATTGATTATCCGACATGGTGTTTTTCGGAAGGTGGATTTGAGGATTCCCTTTGAGCGAATTCAGGCAATCGACCTTCAGCAACCGTGGTATTACCAGATTGGCAATGCGGCGCGCTTCGTGGTTGATACAGCCGGCTCTAAATCCAAAGAGGCAGAGATTTGGGCCTTAAGACTTCCAGAAGCTGAGAAGCTGAGGTCATATATTCATGAAAGGAAGGCCGATGTAGGGGTCGATTCAGAAGGCGAACCATCGGTAGCAGCAGAGCCAAAGCCGATTAAAACATGGGTGAAGGTCGATATCGGTACGCTAGTTAAAATCGGACTTCTCCGGAATCACTTCCGTTCAATTGCCGCCTTCATTGGTGGTGGATTCTATCTGTACAGTCAGCTTCAAGACGTGTTTGAAACCGAAGAGGTCAACCGTGAGATTGAGCAAATTTACTCGGTAGTTCCAAAGGTGATGTCGGCCTACGTGATTATAGGTACGCTGGTAATTCTGGCGGCGGTGACCTTTTCAATACTGCTGACCATTTTTAGGTTTTACGGTTTCAATCTCATCGAAAAAGAAGGTGCCTTTGTGGCCAGATATGGGCTCACGAGTGTGAAGACCCGTCAGCTAAAGGAGCGCAAGGTTCAGATCATGCGCACGGAACAAGGGCCGGTATTCAAATGGGCTAAGATCATGCGCTTCAAGATTGAGCAGGCGTATGCAGAGAAGGTTCAGAACCGCGACGATTTTTCCATTCCCGGTAGTCCACAGGCTGAAGTACTGAGCTTCCACAAACGACTCTTTGGGTTGTTGCCGAAGATGATTCACCCGGGTACGTCCTTTAAATGGTTTTGGTTTAGAATGACGAGAGTGGGCATTCTCCCAATACTGCCTTTTGTAGCCTTGGCCTATTTCCTCGTGAACCCAACCTATTACTGGGCATTGCTCTGGTTCCCGTATCAGGCGTTTTACAGCTATTTCCTTTGGAGGAATCAAGGAATTGCGATAGACGACCATGTCCTCTCGGTCCGCAGACAAGTCATTTTCGAAAAGCGCGCGACTTTGGAGCTTCAGCGGGTGCAGGCTGTGCAAATCACGCAGTCGATTTTCCAGCGCAGAAACAAGTTGGCCACCTTAAAAATCGAGACCGCTGGAGGCAGCGTTTCGCTTCCGTTCTTGCCTATTGAAACGGCTACAAGGTTAACGAACTACTTGCTGTACAAGAGTGAGACGGCGAAGTTGGACTGGATGTAAGCGTTTGAAAACGTAAGTAAACGTTTAATACACGACTAGTTTCTGCCAATCACATCACATTTGCTGAAAACCATTAAGCGAATGTTAGTAAAGGTGTTTGGTAGCGCGATTCACGGAGTGGATGCCACCACGATTACCGTGGAGGTGAGCGTCGATAAAGGAATCAAATTCTTTTTGGTTGGATTGCCGGATTCTGCCGTAAAAGAGAGTCAGCAACGGGTAAGATCTGCCCTTGCCTATTGCGGTCTGAAGATGCCGAGGCAACAGATTACCGTAAACATGGCTCCGGCGGATATTCGCAAGGAAGGCTCTGCTTATGATTTGCCTATTGCAATCGGTATTCTTGCGGCATCGGATCAACTCAAGTCGGAAACCTTAACCCGATGCGTAATTATGGGAGAGCTTTCGTTAGATGGAAGTTTACAACCGATTACAGGAGCTTTGCCCATGGCGATTCAGGCGGTTGTCGAGGAGTTTGACTCCATCATCTTACCCATGTCAAATGCCAAAGAAGCGGCCATCGTGGAAGGGATTTCTATCTATGGCGCGCGCAACCTTGAAGAGGTGGTTCGTCATTTCAACGATGGCGAAAGCTTGCCTCAAATTGTGAGCAATCCTAAAGCGGCATTTGAACAGGCTTACCAGAACTCTGGCGTTGATTTTAGCGAGGTCAAAGGACAAGATAACGTCAAACGCGCATTGGAGATAGCTGCGGCGGGAGGTCACAACGTGATTCTCATTGGTCCTCCTGGGGCAGGTAAATCTATGTTGGCCAAGAGAATGGCTACCATTCTTCCACCAATGTCGATGGAGGAGGCGTTGGAGACGACAAAGATTCATTCCGTCGCCGGAATACTTCCAAGGGGACAAGCCTTAGTCGCGCATCGGCCGTTTAGATCGCCTCATCATTCGGTTTCCAATGCGGCTTTAGTAGGCGGGGGCAGTTACCCTCAGCCGGGAGAAATTAGTCTGGCGCACCACGGCATCCTCTTTTTGGATGAATTACCTGAGTTTCAAAGAAGTGTTCTGGAAGTCATGCGTCAGCCTATGGAAGACCGAGAGGTGACGATATCGCGCGCCAAGCATACCGTCACTTATCCTTCTTCATTTATGTTGTTCGCAAGCATGAACCCTTGCCCTTGCGGCTATCACAACCATCCCAATCGGGATTGTACTTGTCCGCCTGGGGCGGTAGACCGATACTTGAACAAGATCTCGGGACCGTTGCTCGACAGGATTGACCTTCATGTAGAAGTTACGCCGGTTAAATTCAAAGAAATCTCGAATGATTCACCGGCGGAGAAAAGTGGATTGGTGAGGAACCGAGTGCTGAAGGCTAGATTGATACAGAGTGAACGTTTCACTCATCAACACAAGGTGCATTGCAATGCGGAGATGGGCAGTAAGCTGCTTCGCTCGGTTTGTCAACTCGATGAGCAGAGCCGAACCATGTTAGAAACTGCGATGAAACGAATGAACCTATCAGCTAGGGCGTACGATCGAATTCTTAAGGTAGCTCGTACGATTGCAGACCTTGGTGAATCAGAAAGTGTTGAAGCCTCTCATTTAGCGGAAGCGATTCAATACAGGAGTTTGGATAGGAGTGATTGGGGTGTGTGAGGGGGGGAGGAATTAAAAAACCCTATTCGTACTATCTCGTTTTGGGTACATTCGCCTTACTGTTCGTTCTGCGCGTCAAAATCTCAGATAGAACAGCCTAACAACAGAGAATGATGTTTTGAAAGGGAATAGTCAAATGCCGAATTTATCCGTTGATGAATGATTCTTAGTGCTTGAATTAAACGGTAGAGACAATGTCAGGCATTCTACACATTTTGACAAAGTCAATTCACGCAGCGAGAGGACACAATCAGTGTTGCAGTTCTTTTGTTGAATTAGCATGCTTTAACTTGAGGCCGATACTTGAGTGTATCTTAAACAACAGTTTTTATATTTCTTACCACTCATACATATACACCTGTTATTTCTTCCTACTCCTGATGCCAGTTTTGCTAGTCGCCTTTGATATGATTGATATGATTTCGTAAAAAACTCTTTATCAAATTGTTTTGCAAGTGATCCATCAAGCATAACTTTTTCATTTTCTTTTCTTTTCACGAATCCTCCTTCCCTGAGAAAGAATCCTAGATAGGAAGTTTCTGTGTCAGAGTGGTATTGGTGGCCAAATTCTGTTCGCTCTATGAAGAATCTTATTAGTTCATCAGGAGTGTTCAAGTAGGTAACGATTATTTCCAAATCATACATACTCATTGCTATTGGGCGAACTTCCTGATTATGGAAGTGTAACATTGTATGGATTGCAATTGAAGGATAAGGGTCAAGGACCACGCATACTGTTGCAACTTTTTTAATGTTGCCGATATCAACTAATTGTTGATTCGAATTAAAAACTTTGGCGCTTCCATCTAGGATGTAGGGAATCGGCAGTATGGCTTGTTCATGTGCTAAGCCTACCGCTTTGTGAAAATCACGTTCATATGTTTCAATGTCACCTTGACGAGCTAGCTGCGTTAGGCGTTTAGACTTTACTTGAAAAATGATCATCGTATCTCTATGGATAACACATACATCTAGGTCAGTTAATGTGTTCCCTTTAGATAATTTCACTTCTACGCCTAAGTATACCTCTTCCGTGTTAAATACCTTTCGCAATAGTTTGAAGGTCATTTCTTCTGCCGCTATTCCGCGATGCTTCAAGGCTTTATCTCTATATGAATCATCCTGAAGCATCCAATAGAACGGTCCATCGTAAATAGCCTCGGCAAGCGTAAAAGCTAAAGGAACCACTAATTGAGAATCCTCCTGCCAAATTGGATTGAATCTAAACTCGTTCATATCACCAATGTCAGAGAGGGATGCATTGTAGTGAGAGCTGTCTTGAATTGAGAAGGCTTTTGATACTTCTAGTAGTTTAGGATTTTTCTCGAAATAGTAATTGGAAATGCACAAATAATTTGGATGACCATGCTCATTCTGCACCGGGAGATTGGCTCGAAGATCAATTGTCATTCGTAAAACAGTATAAAAATCAATTAGATCTTGAATAGAGAACCCGTATTTCGCCTTTAACCAGTTTTCATCGTGCTTGTATTTGTCAACCAAATGGTCGATCAATTGAGTGTCATAGCTTCCTGTGCCAGAGTAGAAAATGGTCTCTTTAACCATTTCTGGGTTTTGGCTGTAAGCTTCTGCAATATTAGAATATTCGAAAGGATTAACATTCTGCATTAATGCGACATGGATATCGTCTAAGGTCTTGTGAACTAACTCTGCGAGCTCCTCTACTTTCAGTTCGGGATCTTCATCTTTATCTTTATTCTTCAACCAAAGCCCAAATAAGAAGGTTAACTCGTTCTGATTAAGAGTTGTGCGAGTATTGATTCTATCAAGTTCAGCGAAGGTGTATCTGTTGTTCTGCTGGATTAATAGAAATAGGGATTCTAGAAAGTTTGACTGTCTAGATAGTCTGTTTAGTTCAGCGAGAAGCTTTTTGTATTCGTTGGGTGTAGTTTTTTCTGTCATGGATTATCTATGTTGATTTCAGCTTTAGGGTTAACATCATTTTCTACGGTGGTAGAGTTCTTGTCTTGGTTGAGGTTTTGTTTCAAGAGAATGCTGAACTGATAGAATAGATAAAGGTTATTCAAGTAGTTAGGTGTCTTGAGGTCACTTTCGGACTGGCTACGATTCACTTTTTTTAACTCCGATATCAAAGCCTTAAACAATTTAATTAAGTAATATATATTACTTAATTATGATTCTATTACGATTTTAATTTTAACTATTGTTTCGAAAAAATGCTGTCTAATAAGAATCAACATTACAGTTGCCTATGTAATTTGAATCTTAAAATGCTTTTGCCAATACTTGAAAGTAAATCAGACATGGTATCAATTTAGAGGATTGATGGCTTTTTTATTCTAATCGACGCCGGATTCTATATGTAATATACGATTGATAGTATTATTAGATGATCTATCTCATACTTCATTTGAAAAGAATCAGTCGATGTCCAGTGTTGAAGTTTGATTTCTGTTTCTATAGATTCTAGTTGTCTAGAAACATGTGAATCAGTGCTGTCTAATGGGTTGGTCGAAAATGAAATAGACACAATCGGACATGAATTTCTTCACAATAGGAGATGGAATAGCCGATTAGCATACATTTACGGCCATTGATAAGGAGTGAAGGTCGAACCAATTTCAGTTCATCCAAATCAATGGAATCTGTGATTTTCTCACGAGTCAAAAAAGGAATCTGGGAAAGGCGGTGATAGAATTCACCGTTTGCGTAATAATACATAATTGACGTTTACGGTTTTACACCACTTCGTCCCGTACAACTTCTCTATTATGCATTTCGTAAACATACGAAGTGGTCGCATTAAATTAATCCGAGCTTCGTCTGGTTACATGGGCTAATATAGTGACAAGGTTTAAGGAGATGAGATTGGTTGTTTGAACTTTTCAACAAACTATTCACAATTAGCCCTGTAAGCACTAGTAAAAACATTACTACTCCTGATAATTCTGTTTCCGATGCGGCTTTTGTAGGCGGGGGAAGATACTCTCAGCCAGGAGAAGTAGTTTAGCATACGACGGCTTCTTCTTGGATGAATTACCTGATTTTCAAAAAAGTATTCATGGAGTCAGGAATCAGTCTGTGGAAGACTGAGAGGTTACGATTTCGCACGAAAGGTAAACGCCTTCTTATCCATTCTCCTATATTTTGATCGCAAGTATAGATCCGTTGAAGCGTTCCTCTTGTGTCTATTTAGTAATTCGTTAGGTATAAATGTTCCATGAGTAAATCGCATGTGTCATATCATCATCACCCCTATTCGTTTGAGAAGACAGAAATAAAGCTTTTAGATATTTACCTCATTTAATGTTAATGCTTTCCTTTTCTCTTTTTGACAGACGATAATGTTGATGCACATATCGATTAAGGGAGAATTTTGCCATATTGTCTAAAAGGGTTCGCTATTCACATCGTTTATAAGATGTTTTTGTTCTTAGCTATTCTGCTCCTAGTCAAGTCCCATTTGTTTGCGAAGCTCGTTAAGTTTATTAGCTGTTAACGCTAGCTTTCGAAACTCCAACCTGCCATCTTCTAGTTGTCCAATTCGAAGTCCAGAAAGGTCAAGAGTTTTATTGTCTCCGTTTTCAATTAGTCTTTTGTAGAACCACAGTGAAATGGTTCTCTTTCGGAACGGTCTTAAGTCACCTAGTTGATATAAATTCACAGAATCAGTTACTTGTCTTGAAGGATATTCCCAGTATTCGCATATGTCCTCAATAAGTTGGTGAAGCTCATCAAAACCGATTCTTAGTTCACTTATTCCATCAATTTCTTGATTATATGTCCATCGAGCTTTCGATTGTTCTTTAGGATTGTCAGGAAATAGGATTAATATTCTTCGATCAGGAGATGATTGAAGCAGAACCTTATCAACAATACTGGAATAGTGCTGATCTAGAATTCGAAGATCACGAATTCGACTACCGCTCGATCCCCAATATGTCTTCAGTAAATCCTTTATTTCAGTGGGTAGATTATACCTGTTGATCCTTTCAATCGTTTGGTTAATGCTTCTTGGCAAATTGACATGAGGGTACTTTCTACGCAGGATTTGATTCAATTGATCTTGCATAATTCTAAGTGTGGAAAGAAGAGGGGATATTTGATTCTGAATTTCAACTGAGCTTTCAGAATAAAAGACTATTCTATCATCCAGGTCATCTATTTGGTCATCAAACAGATCAAGCTCTAGAAAACACTGCTTTTGTAAGAACTCCATTCGTCTAATTGAAACAACTGCGGAAGTGGCTCGATTCAAAAGCAAAGCATAATCATCAGAAAAACCAGCTTCGCGGTTAAGGTTACTTGTTCTTTGGAAAAGTCCATATGAGTTCAGTAATTCTGGAATGTACATAATCAATTTAGGCTAAAAAGTTGATGAAATATGCATATAATCCGGGTAGGTATATCCTTCATAAGATCCTTTTGATTTGGGGTAGTTAAAAGGTGCACTTGAGATAAAAGTAATTGAATTTTCATTGTATTGATGTTGTTAATGAATAAGGTCACATATAGGATGGTCAAAATGGTTTGTTGTTGGAGGGGGTGAAGAAGCCTTTGTCAGGATTTCAATGAATACATTAGTCATTCCCTACTAACCATTTGACTGTTGGTAGATGTTTGGTTTATTGAGCAGAAACATCATGGATACGGCTGAGCTCATTAAATGGGGTGTCGGATTGAATATGAAGGTAGCTCGCACGATGGCTGACCTAGGTGAAGCAGAAAGTGTTGAAGCCTCTCATTAAGCGGAAGAGATTCAATACAGGGGTTTGGATAGGCGTAATTGGGGTCTGTGAGGGGGGCTAGTTGAAGAATTTTAATGAACTTCTCTCATTATTGAAAGATTAGTCATAAATTTCATCAAGATCTAAATCGAATACCCTCTCTAATATTCGACCACCTTAATTAGAGTTTTACAGGAATTTCAATGCGGCTCACAAACTGTGTTGGAAATAATCGTTTAACGCTTACTTGTGTTTGGTTCATCTAAGCATTAGTGGAATAAACTTGTTTAACTCATGGTCAGGTTCATCTGGAAACAAGGATTTGCTTTGAAGAAAGTTGAAATCCTTCTTCTCCTTTTTGTGTTCCCGCACATCGCGGCTTTCTCCCAACAATACCACAATCCTTGGAATATTGACGTGGGAATTGACGTAGGGCCGAGTTCACTTGTTCTAAATGAGCAGTTGCCTTCGGAAAGTGAATTCTTGCAAAGTCCATTTCATGTTCCTTATGATACGTCTAAGTTTCTCTTCAATCACGAGTACAGAGGGATTTGGATTCGTTCACAAGGCCGAGTTGATGTAACCATGAACCTTCAATTCAGTCATGAAGATGGATACATGTTTGGCCTTGGATTTAGAACTGGTCTTGTACCAGCAGAAGAGCCCAGGGTTTATTATGCCACTTTGAGTAGTGATGAAAGCGCTTCAAGATCCGTAGAGTTATCCTTGAATTCTCTCCAAATTCAAGGAGGATGGGACTTGTTCCATGAACGCTGGAATATTCCAAAATCCCACCTTTTCCGACTCAATTGTTATCTGGGTTATTCATGGATGTCGATGGATGATTTGTACACTTATCATTACTCCGAAACTAATTCTTCAGGATCCATGCTCGTGAATTCTAGTGAGAGCTTCACTTTGAAGGCTGGAGGCGTGAATTGGGGTTGCGGCATGGATTACATTTGGTTTCCAAACAAAATTAAAAGTGGCTTTGGATTGGGCTTCACCTTCCGCTTTGATCGTCATTATCTCAACTACCGAGAAATGAATCGGAACACCTACTTTTTGAATGGAGAAGATCAATTGAAGGATCTAGCCGCGAAGGAAAGAGTGTTTTTGTTCGAACAGACAGACTCAGGTGAAAGTAAGGGAGCGACGCGCTTTGATAAAGCAATCTCCCACAGCGATAATGTTCATTTTGGATTGAAAGTTCTTTATCGATTTGGACGACTCTAGCCTTGTGCATATCCCCATGGAAAATGGAGTGGAGGGTCTCATCCCTCCACTTCAAAACTTCGCTAGCTCGGCCCACCCCTCTCCATTTACTTAAGTATAATCATTTCTACAACATCATAATTTTTGTTTATAATCTTAATAAGCACTTTTTCCCCGCATTAACAGTCCTTTATGAACCTTTCGTAATTTGTGGATGTTAAATTTGCCGCAAACCATGAAACGCTTGGATGAAAACAAAAATCACCCCGCTAGAGCGGTTGTATCGACTCCTAGTTCAGGATAAGAGAGAAGTTTTCTACGTTCTCTTTTTCGCCGTGCTGAACGGAGCCATTGGACTAGCACTGCCCCTGGGTTTCCAAGCCATCATCAATTTGGTGATGGGTGGCCGACCTAGTTCCGCATGGTGGGTGCTCGTAGGCGTCGTACTCGCTGCCATCCTTTTCGCCGGTATACTTCAGATTTTCCAAATGCAGATTACGGAGATCCTCCAACAAAGAATCTTCGTCAGATCCGCCATAGAATTCAGTTACCGCATACCACGCCTACACCCGAAAGGTCTCGTTGGCGATAACCCTCCAGAGCTCGTAAACCGCTTTTTCGATACCCTTACCGTTCAAAAAGCCGTACCTAAAGTCCTGTTAGATGCCTCCACGAGTATCTTCCAGATTTTCTTTGCCCTCATTCTACTCTCCATCTATCACCCCTTATTCGTGGTGGCAGGTGCCGTAGTCATCGTCTTGGTTATTATCATCTTCCGCACCACCTGGAAACGCGGTTTGAAGACCAGCCTGGAAGAGAGTTCACACAAGTACGAAGTAGCATATTGGCTCGAACAGTTGGCCAATGCACTCAACACCTTTAAACTTGCCGGTCAATCCGTTTGGCCAGACCTACGAACTAAGAAGTTCACCGAAAAGTGGTTGGGCGCACGTAAAGGACACTTCAAAATCATCATCCTTCAATACGCACAGCTAGTCGGTTTCCGATTCATCCTAACGGGTATGCTCCTGATTTTCGGTGGTATCCTTGTATTTGAACAGCAGATGAGTATCGGTCAGTTCGTAGCCGTGGAAATCGTGTTCATCCTCATTACGAACAACGCCGACAAACTCGTGAAGCTCGCCGAACCCCTTTTCGATACGGTTACCGCTCTCGAGAAGATTGCATCCGTACTCGAACGCCCGCTTGAAGGCACCGAAGGACGCAGCATTTCTGCAAGAGAAAAGAGCTGGGCCGTTACCATCGAGACCGAGGAAGGCGAACACATCGCCATCGAACCTGGTGAACGACTCGCCATTGTGGGATACGCGGGTAGCGGTCGCACTAAACTTCTCACATCTGTAGCGGGACTACTCCCAGAGAGGATGGCCGAAGTGAAGGTGAGCGGTATTCAGCTAGATCATTTAGACCCGTTCAATTACAGATGTGCAATCGGAGATAACTTGCGACAAGAGGCCTTGTTCAAAGCTCCTTTGCGCGATAACCTAACCGTGGGGTCAAACTTCTCAACCGAAGACGAAATACTCGATGGACTCGAAAAGGTTGGGCTTTATTCGTGGTACGAAAGTCTCCCAATGGGTCTAGATCAAGTGGTTTCAGAAGATTCAGAATTGATCTCAACCTCGATATCACAGCGATTAATTCTATTGCGTGCCCTTCTGCGCCGCTCTAGAATACTCCTACTGCATGATTATCTCGAACATTGCGAGAAGAGTCTACGCGAGAAGATGATGACCGCTATCTTTGAACAAGAAGGAAGTATCCTCATCGCATCGAATAGAAAAGATGTGATCGACCGTGCAGATAAAGCGATTGTCATGAAGGATGGAAAGGTGATCTACAACGGAACGCCGAAGTCTATTCCAGCAGATATTAAAAACGATTTGATCTTTTAATCATGTTGAACATCTCAGAAAATCCTATCAAGGATAAGGTTGCTCCGGAGGTGCTCAATACGTTTGAGAAGACTTCCGTTTCCCGCACGGTCCGCCGCTTCACGCGCTGGACAATGGTTCTGACCATCTTCGGATTAATCATGTTGTTCATTCCGTGGACGCAGAACATTTCAAGCTATGGGCGCATCACGAATTACGATCCGGCGGTTCGTCCTCAGGATGTGCAATCTCCCATTCCCGGAAAGATCACCAAGTGGTTCGTGCGCGAAGGTGACACTGTTGCTGAAGGCGATACGCTTGCCTATCTAGCAGAAGTCGACCCTTCTTATTTCGACCCAGAGCTACTTCAGCGAATTGATCAAGAGTTGGAGGCGAAGCGCTCCGCAGCTCAAGCTTATAAGGATAAAGCCGATGCACAGGCCGATCAAGTTTCAGCCCTGCAACGAAGTCTGCAAATTAAGAGAGGCGAACTCGATCTCAAGATTCACACCGACAGTGCGGATTACGCGGCTGCTGAAATTGGGATGAACCTAGCGCGCAGGCAGTATCAGCGTGCCGATACGCTTTTCCGTGAAGGCATCAAAAGTCAATACGAGCTTGAACAACGCCTTCAAAAGTTTCAGGAGGCACAGGCGAAGTTTACCTCTGCAAGGAACAAGTACAACCAGAGCTTGGCGGAACGTCAGCGTGTAGAAGCCGATTACGCGGAATACATCGCCAAAGCGCGAAGTGAGCAGTTTACAGCCATTTCTTCTCGAGAGACCGCGCTTGCTGAAATCGCGAAATTAGTGAACCGCAGGTCGACTATCGAGGTTCGACAATCGTACCACACCGTTACGGCACCACAGGAGGGAATCGTAAGTAGGATTTACATTCGCGGTATTGCGGAGAACGTTAAAGCAGGTGATGCGATTGCCGAGCTTTTCCCAACTTCCGACGACCGCGCGGTTGAGGTATTTGTACGTCCGATGGACTTGCCAATCCTCAGAGAAAACCACCATGCTCAAATCGAGTTCGAAGGTTTTCCTGCCCTCGCAATTAGCGGGGAGCCTGGTTTGAACTACGGAACATATGCTTCACATGTTGCGGTTATTAGCCAGACGCCAGAATCAGATGGAACGTTCCGCGTTTTGCTGCGACCTTCAGAAGATTGGCCTGATCGACTCCCATTCGGAACAGGGGCGAGAGCTTACATCCTCTTGGATGAGGTTCCTGTTTGGTACGAAATCTGGCGTCAAATTAACGGATTCCCAGCTGAGGCATACGATGCTCCTACCAAGATAGAGCCAAAGAAGTCTGATGTCGAACGGGTTAAGGACTCTGAGAAATGAGAAATATCCTAGCCCTAGTCTTTGTGTTCAGCACGCTATTGAGTGTTGGACAATCCGACACGTTGAGTTTGGACAGCGTGATGAAATGGGTTGATGATTATCACCCCGTTGTGCGATCGCTTACTTACAAAATGCGTGGGGCTGAGGCGAAGGTAACCTCAGCAAGAGGCGCATTTGACCCGAAGCTTGCGGGAAACTTCTCAGAGAAATTATTTGAGGATACCGAGTACTATCGATACGGTGAAGGTGGCTTGAATCTACCAACGTGGCTTGGTGTGGATGTATATGCGTACCGCTCATTCGCTCAGGGAACCTATTTGAATCCCGAATTGACCCAGCCGGATGACGGTCTGTGGCGAGTAGGGGTAAGTGTTCCGGTAGGTGGTGACCTTATTTGGGATGAAAGGCGAGCCATGCTGCGCGACGCCCAGCTCATTGTAGAAAGAACAGAGGCCGAGCAGCGCATAGCCTATAGTGATGTTAAGTTCGAATCCATGATGCGTTATTTGGAATGGGCTCAAAAGGAGGCCGAACTCCAAATTCTATATGAAGTGGAGCAACTCGCAAGAGAGCGTTTCTTGCTTACAAAACGTGCATTTCTTGCGGGAGATCGTCCCGAAATGGATACGATTGAAAGCCGTATTTCTTGGTACAACAGAAAGCTAAAAGTTCAGGATGCCCAAGCGGCAGCAGCACAGGCCAGAGCTAAGCTTTCCGCTATGCTTTGGACGGAAGAGAACATCCCATTGGAAATCCCAAGTAATTACCATCCGGATTTATCTTCCTTGAACTTTGTTTCGCCGCCTGATTCAGCCACGATGTACGGCATGTTGGCCGAGCAGCCACAAGTTGCAGCGTTGACCGTTGAGGTGGATAGAGCTTTGAACCAACGCCGTTGGACAAGAGCACAATTGTGGCCCGACATAAGTGTGAAGTACAACATCCTGCGAGGGGCGGGGGCAGATGCGGCTTGGAACATTCCCGATCAATATCAATGGGGTGTTCAAGTAAATATCCCATTGTTCTTAAGAAAGGCACGGGGTAATGCTGAGGCTGCGGATAACTATTACCGCGAGGCGGAACTGAAACAACAGGACGCCGTTCAGAAGGCAGAGGCAGAACTCTTTGGTATGCAAACCATGACAAGAACCCTGGGGAATCAGTGGTTGCAATCATTGGAAGTATATACCATGTCCGAGCGCCTCCTTGAAGCCGAAAGACGGAGATTTATTATTGGTGAGAGCTCCGTGTTTCTTGTGAACTCTCGTGAAAACGCCATGATTAATGCAGCCGTGGAATGGCTGAAGATCAGGAAGGAATATCTGTTGTCTATTGAGCGCCAGAAGCGACTTGTAGCCGCTTATTGGGATCAATAATTTACCTCCAACGACGGTCTCGACGATCCGGTGGATTCTTAGTCCATTCTAGCGGGCCTCCACATTTGATTTCGATAATAACGCTATTCGGATCCCCGAAGTAGTTGAGCATTTTGTTTCTCCACTCGCGGAAAGAATCACGGTCGTATAGGGCGCATTCGTAGTTCAAGACTATGATGCTGGTCTCGTTAATGATAACGATCGTAGGTGTGGCGTAGTCGTACGTGCGAATATCTCGACCCGGGCGTACCGACTGGCCTTCAATGAAGTTCTGAAGCCAATATTGCATGGCGTAGTCGCGCTCGGCTTCGTCGTAATAAGCGTAGGCATTAATGTAGTAACGCGCATAGATTTCTCTATCCAGGTTGCTCATTACGCGCTCCTTGCTTTTCAACATGTAGCGCTCCGAAAAAGTGAAATTGGTTTCCTCGATGTCGCCAATCTCAGGGTCATCGAGATTGAGCGTTTTCTTCTCATAGTCTTCACTGTGGTCGGCAGCGAAAGCCTCCAATTTTTGACTTAGCTCCTCGTGCTGTGCTGTTGAGGCTAGAGAGAGTAACACGAGGCAGGTGCTGATAATTTTTTTCATAACTCGAATATAGCAATTAGAATGCCGAGATGTTTATGACCAACGATGGAAGTGTTGTCATTTGTATCTTGCTCGGAGATTACCTCAACCTATAACACTTTGCCTAAATTTCTTTTCGAATCCGAAAGACTTGGTTTTAGCGATTGGCGGAATGCCGATGTGGAGGCAATGATTGCTATCAGCGCCGATCCGCAGGTGATGCGTTTCTTTCCATATGAGGCCACGAGACAACAAACACTCGACTTCATTCAACGCAACAATGCCCTGCTAGATCAGAAAGGGTATTGCTACTTCGCGGTAGTCGAAAAGGAGAGTGGAAGGACCATTGGATTTACGGGGTTGTACGACCAAGATTACGAGTCTGAATTCACCCCTGCTACCGATATTGGGTGGAGACTTGGGGTGGAATTTCAAGGTAAAGGCTATGCTACAGAGGCCGCGCGTAGATGTCTCGAGTATGCATTCAAGGTTATTGAGCTACCTCGGGTTGTTGCTATGGCGCCTGCCGTTAATCTCCCGTCTATCAATGTTATGCGGAAAATTGGGATGACCCAGATTGGTGAATTTGTTCATCCGAGGTTGACCGACAATACCGAACTTAGAAACTGTGTTTGTTTCGAAATAAAAACTTAACCGAGTATGAAGAAAGCACTACTCGCTCTATTTGCTTCTCTTAGTGTCATTCTACAAGGACAAAATCTTGAAGGACTTTGGCTGGTAGAACAGATGTCAATGAACGATGAAATCATGACACCTCAAGCCCGCTGGGTGAGATTCAATGCAGACGGCACCACGGAATCTGGAAACGGGTGGAGGCAACACACAGTTGGCACTTATTCTTTGAAGGATGATATGCTCAGTCTTGAGAGTTCAAATGGGTTTATCGATAAAGCGGGAGCCTTTGCGATAGTGTTGGAAGGCGATCAAATGACTTGGACGCGCATGGAAGATGGGATGGAGGTAAAAGTCAATTTGAAACGAATTGATAAGCTTCCCAGAACTACGGGCGACCACATGCTCGGATTGTGGAAGTTAGAGTCGTCATCCAATGTCTTTGAAGGTGAACAGCCATCCATCAAGCTTCAAATCAGATGGGATAATCTGTTTGTGTGGATAATTGAAACGGATTCACCGAAACGAATCTATGGGGTTTACAGCGTACACGGGCATAGACATGAGATTGTGCTGAAGTCGGAAGATCTCGAGCTCGCAGCCATGCGATTGAATGTGAGCTTCCCTTCGGAGAACGAAATGGTTCTTTCTGCGGAAGGAGGGATTGAAATGAGATTTTCTAGAGCATACGAGTTTTGAGAATCATTCGATTTTTAAGGGAGCAAACCCGGCTCTGGTACTCGCAGAACATCGTGCTCGCCATAGCTGCGATCATTTCTATTTTTCAGGTACTGAAAATCGGGAACGGGCTTTTCATGCACGATGCGTGGCATGTTGTTCAAGTCCTGTTGGCGTCGGACGAACCGCTTTCAGGATTCTTTACACAGCACGGGCCTCATCATTTTGGAGTTGCCTACTACATCCACGAATTCGCATTTCTGTTTGGGGCTGAAACTTCGGGTTTTCATGCGGTGGTTCAAGTACTCATGCTAGCTGTTAGTGCTTGGTTTGGATTAGAATTGCTTTCAAGGTGGCGAGGTAAGAGAAGTTGGATGGATTTGTGGGTGCCTCTTCTGTTTCTCAACCCACTTACGCTTCTCAATTCGGCGACGGAGCCCTATTTGCATTCCTTTACCGTTCTTTTTGCTTTGTGGGTGGCCTATTTGGGCTTTGGATACGTGAGGTCAGCCCGACTGATAACCTTGATGATTGTGCTCTTTATGAGTGCATTTACCTTCAACGCAAACTTGGTCGTCATTGCTGCTTTCGTTTTCTACTTGAGTCATTGGTTTAAAACGAAATGGTATACATCGGGGATAATCGCATTGTGGTCGTTATTGCTTATTGGTTTGATGCTTCTTACCACAGATTTCGCTGGAGTAGAAAGTACAGCGGCAGATGGATTTGATTTTTGGGTGTGGTCTGTTTATGTGGTTCGATTGGTCACGAGCTATTTCTACATCAACCCTATGCGTTTTACTCTCCTATCAGGAATTGCTGCATTTATAGCATTGCTATATGTGCTTGCACACCCTTGGATTCGAGCTCGGAAGTGGGAGAATAAAGAGTACGGACTTTGGCTTTTGATAGGTGTGCTAATCTTGTATTGGGGATTGAATAGCCTCACACGTTGGTCGATGCCGGAAGGGAACATTTACGCTACCCGATATTTTGCGATGGCGCCACTTCTTTTATTCGTAGTCTGGGTGTCCTTCAATCTTCAACGAAGATGGAAAAAGCGAATGCCATTAGCAGGAATGGTTGTCATGGCTTTGTCGCTATACCTGAATCAATCCGAGTTCCTGTTCAGGAAATCTCGTTTCGACGAGAACCTCAAGGTTGAGGAAGCGCGTATGCAACTCAATTTGAATCATTCTGAAGAAAAGCCCTGTTATCTTCATGGAAATCCAGAGGGTGTTCAATTAGATTGGACAAGCAGGGTGCTGTTTCCCGAGTATTATTCAGACCACTTCAGCGACAACGAAAGTGCTTCCGCCTACGAAGATTAGGTCTTCTTTCCCGGCGATGGCTTTGGCCGCAATGAGTGCATTTTTCACGGACGTATGAGCCTTGCCTTGTAGGCCAATCTTCTTGGCTGCACTGTGAAGTGTTTCTGCATCGAGTCCTCTAGGAATATCCGGCTTACAGAAATAGTAGGTTGCTTTTGTCGGCAGCATCCTCAAGACGGAATCGATATCCTTATCGTTGACCATTCCCCACACCAAATGCAGGTGTTCATGGGGAGTGTTTTCAAGTTGATTAATGATGAAACGAATTCCGTCGGCATTATGTCCAGTATCGCAAATCGTAAGTGGGTTAGTTGATAGGATTTGCCATCGGCCTAGTAGACCGGTATTCTCTACAACATTTCTCAACCCTGCCTTGACGTGTGTCTCTTCGATTTCAAAAAGCTCTTGCTGATGCACTGCTGCTACAGCGGTCCTAACATTGTGAACTTGATACTCGCCTTTGAGGTCGGTGGAATAATTCGTTCGTATTGCTTCATCGGCCCACAAAATAGGAGCGTCGTTTTGAGCCGCTGCCTTGAGGAATACGGGTGTGGTTTCTACCTGACGTTGACCTATAACTACTGGAATGCCGGGTTTAATGATCCCTGCTTTTTCTCCGGCAATGGTAGCGATGTCGTTTCCTAGAAAAGCTTGATGATCGAGCCCAATATTGGTGATCACGCTCACCTCAGGGGTAATCACATTTGTGCTGTCGAGTCTTCCGCCCATGCCTACTTCAACAATGGCTATATCAACTTGATGATTGACGAAACAGTCGAACGCGAGGCCGACGGTCATTTCGAAAAAGCTCAATTCGAGGGCTTGGAAAGCTGATTTATGAGTGTCGACGAATTCAATGACTTCTTCTTTGGAAATCATCACACCATTGATTTTTACGCGTTCGCGGAAATCGCGTAGGTGAGGGGATGTGTATAATCCTACTTTGTAACCTGCTTCCTGAAAAATGGAAGCGAGCATGTGGGATACTGAGCCTTTGCCATTGGTGCCAGCTACATGGATGCTTTTGAAGCGCTTCTCGGGGTGACCGAGATGCTCCATAAGGGCATGCGTTTTAGAAAGGTCGATTTTATAGTTCGCTCCACCGCTCCGCTGGTAAACCGGGAGTTGATTGTAGAGCCAGTTTACCGTTTCTTGGAACTTATTCAAGGTGCTAGTTCTTGATGAAGTTGTAGATGATAAAGCCAACTTGCTCATCGGGAGCATTAGCATCGCCCTGCCATTTGGTTCTCATCGCTGCACTTCGAGCTTTATCAAATAAACAAGGGTCGAATGTATTGGTTTGAATTGTGCCATCACGTGACTCTTCGCCAGGGATAGCACGTGTGACAGTTCCACTGCGATTCACATACACTTTTACCACGACAGTTCCTTCACCCGAACAACCCTTATCTGGCTCAGGTGTTTGAAGTGCTCTTCTGCCACCAAGGTCATATTTGCCACTGTTCCCACTTCCTCCGTTACCTGTGCGAGACTGACTGTTTGGATCGCCGTTAGGGTCTCCTTGATCGCCACCACCTTCGGTTACACCTTCGCCTGCGCCGGTTCCATCTCTTGTGGATTGAAGAGCGCTGTTAAGACGGTTAGAAGGTTGAGGATCTGGTTCTTGCTCCTCAACTTGTTGTTGTTGCGTTTCTTGTGTGTTGATAGACGGCGCATCCACACTCGATTGAGTTGCAACGTCAGTTTCTGCGGTTTGCGTTTGTGGCTGCGGTTGAGCCTCTTCGGGCTGTGTGGGTTGTTCTGACTGTTGTGCGGAAGAGGTTGAGCCACTTCCTGCTGCGTCGTACCCAAAATTGATAGCAATTCCTTCCTCAGGCGGAGGGTCGAGGTAAGTGAAGCCAAAGAAAATCAACCACACCATTGTGAGTATGGCAAATAGAATGGCCGCGATTCTTCCGTTTCTCTTATCCTTTTGGTCAGACATGGTCTCGTTATTTTGGATCTGTTGCCAAAATCATCTTCAACTTGTTTCGGTATGCGATATCCATTACTTCCACGGTTTTACCTGTAGGAACAGATTCATCGGCATAGAGAACAACTACAGCTTCAGGATTTCCGACAACGGCTGTGAGCAACTCGTTTTCGAGCTGAGCTTGTGAAACATTCGTGCCATTCACAGAATATTGAAGGTCGGCCGTAATGGATACTGAAACATCATTTCGTTTAACCGTTTGAGCATTGCTCTTCGGCAGAATGAGGTCGAGGGCTCGAGAAGTTACGAGCGTTGAGGTAAGCATGAAGAAGATGAGTAGGAGGAAGACCAGGTCGGTCATCGAACTCATCGCAAAATCCGCACTTACTTTAGATTTTCTGTTGAAATTCATAGTTCCTCTGCTTACAGTGGTTCGTGAAGTAGATCGAGGAATTCGGTTGCGCTAACCTCCATTTTGTATACCACACTTTCTACTCGGGTGGTGAGGTAGTTGTATCCGAAGTAAGCCATGATACCCACGAATAGGCCTCCTACGGTAGTGGTCATTGCTGTATAAATACCTTCTGCTAGAAGTGAAACATCAACTTGTCCACCGGCATTTGCCATTTCTTTAAAGGCGAGTACCATACCGATTACGGTTCCCAAGAATCCAATCATAGGCGCGCCACCTGAAATTGTAGCGAGGTAAGGAAGACCTCGTTCTAGTCTCTGAACTTCGATCTTACCTTGGTTTTCGATGGATGCAGAAATGTCGCCCATGCTCTTTCCAATTCGGCTTACGCCTTTCTGAAGTAATCGAGCAACGGGAGTATCTGTGCTTTCGCAAAGGGCTTGGGCAGCTTCCATCTTTCCATTGGCAACGTGATCTTTCAGGTTGTTCATGAAGTTAGGGTCAAGCTTGTTGGCTCTTTTGATGGCGCCAAATCTTTCGAAGAAAAGGTAAACGGCGATGATGGCAAGGATGAAAAGCATCGCCATAATGATGATGCCGCCCGTTCCGCCACTGGTAATCAAACTAAAGAAAGAAACGGTTTCCTCAGTAGGTCCAGCCGAGGCTGTGTCGGCGCCAGTAGATATCTGTAAAAAGTAAGAAGCCTTGTTCAGCATTTTCTTTTGATGTTTCGTTCAGTTCTCGCTCTTTCAACGCAGAGTGCAGGCACTTTAGCGTATTACCCCAAACTTAGAACAAATACACCCCGCCGATTGGCGAGGTGTACAAAGGATATTAACAATATATCGTTGATGAGAATCAGTGCAGTAGCATGTGCTGTAGGATGTAAACTCCTGCTCCCGCTAGATAGCCGATGATAGCCAAAAGTGAGATTTTCTTGAGGTACCAACCGAAGGACATACGCTCAAGTCCCATTACCGCAACACCGGCCGCAGATCCGATAATCAAAGCTGAACCACCCGTCCCCGCACAATACGCCAAGAACTCCCAGAAGAGTCCGTCTTGTGCAAAGAATCCTGTAGGGTTAACCGGATACATACCCATAGATGCTGCTACTAGAGGTACGTTATCTACAATAGAACTGAGCAAGCCAATGATGATTCCAACTCCGTAAACACCACCCGCTTCATCTGTTCCAATGGAAGTGTCTAGATAGTTGGCCATTTGCGTAAGCTGTCCGGCATTTTGCAAGCTGCCTACGGCCAGTAGAATACCTAAGAAGAAGAGTACGCTTGGGGTATCGATCTTTCTCAATACTCCAATTACGCTGTGCTTAGATTTGAAAGCCACGTTCTTTCTTCTGTGTAGGATGTCGGTAAGCAACCAAAGAGATCCCAAGCTGAGCATCATACCCATAAATGGAGGGAGATGCGTGACGCTCTTGAAGATCGGCACAAACAATAGACCCGCTACGCCGGCGATAAAAACCACGTTTCTTTCGAACGGAGTGGTAGGGTCGAGGTAGTGGTCTGCCGTTTCTTGACGCATAGGACGCTTGATCGAGCCCTTCATTCTTACCGAGAGAATAATCAAAGGAACGATCAAACAAACCAGAGAAGGAAGGATTACACCGGTGATGATTTCAGCCGTGGTAATCTGCCCGCCAATCCATAGCATCGTCGTGGTTACGTCACCAATAGGAGACCAGGCACCACCGGCATTGGCTGCGACAACAACCAGACCTGCAAAGAGCCATCGTGTTTGTTGATCGTCAATCAGCTTTTTGAGCAATGAAACCATCACGATGGAGGTTGTGAGGTTGTCCAAAGCGGCGCTAAAGAAGAATGAAAGAATGGCGATAATCCACATCAATTTCACCTTGTTCGTGGTTTTGATGCGGTCGGTAATTACTGTGAAACCCTCGTGTGCGTCTACCAATTCAACGATGGTCATGGCGCCGATCAGGAAGAATAGGATACTCGCGATTTCGGCGAGAGATTCAAGCATTTGGTGATGCGTGACGTATTCTAGGATGAGATGTTGTTGGGACATCTCTTCGTGTGACCTTTCGGAAAGTATGCTTACCACGGCGTTGTCGATGCTGCTGAAATCGACGATCTCGTATGCTCCGAGAACGTAGAGAGTCCAACACAAAACACCGGTAATAAGTGCGGAGGCGGCTTTGTCGATGTGAATCTGGTGTTCGAACGCAATTGCGGCGTAACCCAAGATAAATACGACAATCATTGCTACATACATGGTAAGCGCTTTTTGAGGGATTAATGGAGTTGGTCTAGTGCAATAGTGTAAGCGGTTGCAGTAACCTCAGTTTTACTTGAGCTTCTGTCGTGAACCTTCTGAAGAGCCTCGCGAATTACGTTGCTGGTATCTTCAAAAATGGCTCTATCGGTTACTTCGGCGTTGTCTTGCATTAAGTAACCAAACACGCGAGCCATTCCACAGTTCGAAATGAAGTCAGGAATTACGGCTACGGTTTTGTCGGCATGCTCCGCAATTGGGCCGTAGAATATTTCTTTATCAGCGAAAGGTACGTTGGCACCCGAACTAATGACTTCTAGTCCGTTTGCGGCCATTGTCTCAAGTTGATCACTTGTAATCAGGCGGGAAGCGGCGGCAGGAATGAAGACTTCTGCTCCGATTTCCCAGATTTTATGGTTGATTTCTTCGAAAGGAATCAAGTTGTCAGCTACGAGATAGTTCCCGGTTTTCGCGAGTACGAGTTCCTTGATCTCCTCGAATGAAAATCCTTCTTCCTTAATCAAACCACCAACGCGGTCGATAATACCAACGATTTTCGCTCCAGCTTGACTTAGGTAATATGCCGCGGGTGCGGCTACAACGCCCCATCCTTGGATAATTACGCGCTTGGAGCTGAGGTCACCACCGTAGATGTCGTAAAAATGGCGAACTGATTCAGCCACACCATAACCCGTAATCAGGTCACCAACCTTATCGTCACCTTTCGGGTTTGGGGTCAGCGTATCGTCATTTACCTGCAGGCTTACGCCATCTTGAAGTTGACGGATTTTAAGTGCTTTTTCGTCGGAAGAAGGGTTGTAGTGCCCTTGAAGCACACCCTCTTGTGGGTGAAGGATTCCAAGTTCTTTTGTGATTGGAATTACTTCAGATTTTTGGTCGACATTCAAGTCGCCACCCGTTCCGTAGTAGTTTTTCAATAGAGGGCGAACCGCTGCGTACCATCTGCGAAGTACGCCGTCTTTTCTCGGATCGTTTGGGTCGAAATCAATACCACTTTTTGCGCCGCCGATAGCTGGGCCGGCAACTGTGAATTTGATTTCCATGGTCTTGGCAAGTGAGAGAACCTCGTGTTCAGTGAGGCCAGATCTCATTCGAGTTCCACCACCGGCAGCTCCACCGCGAAGGCTGTTGATTACTGTCCATCCTTTGGCTTCCGTTTCAGGATCTTGCCAATGGAATACAATCTCGGCTGGTTTTTGCTCGTACGCTTTGAGGCGGTCTTTCATAACAATGAATTCTTCAACAGTTCTGTTTGTTCGAACCTAGTTTTGAGGTAGGAACGCCCAAAGGTAAGCCCTGTGCGTTAGATTCATGTTAAGTGGTAGAGGAAATTGGGGGGATGAAAAAAGGGGCGTTTTTGGTGGGAAAGCCGAACTTGTCGGAGCTTGTGAGCTAGGCGATGAGGTGGCAGGGGCCTCCACCTCCTCCCCGGAGATCAAGTTACGAGTTCAAAATCCAAATCTCGGAATCTCAAACTCAAAGTGCGGGAATCACGAATTAGTCGTTTGTAAACGTTTACCGTCCGTTTAGCGGTTCAAGTATGCGTAAATTGAAAGTGGGGACGCGGGTAGCGTCCCCCAGGGGCACCACCCACATCCCCAAACTCTCTCTCAAATCAACGCTCAGGTTTAGTGATTTTCGGCTTGCGCTTCTATCGCAAGTTCTATTTCTCTACGACCTCACCCTGCAAAACCAAAGTGTAGGTCGATTGCTCTGTGTTGGTCGTAACCGCTACTGTTTTTCTAAAACGTCCCATGTTCTTGGCATTATAGGATGCCGTAATCTCTACCGTTTGTCCAGGTTGAATTGGAGTGCGTGGATAGTCGGCTACTGTGCAACCGCATGTGGGACGAACATTTGTGAGGATGAGGGGCTCATCGCCATCATTCGTCAATTCGAAAGTTGCGCTGGCGGGAACGTTGTGCTCAATCTGACCTAAGTCAACGGTGGTTTGTGTCCACAGAGCAATGGCTCCTTCGGGAACTGTAAATGCGAAAAGCGCGATAGATGAAAGCGCAAGAATTGTAGATTTAATGGTCTTCATAAGAATTGAATTATGTTTTGTGCTTGAGGTTCTCTCAGGCTCTTTGTCAAAACTCTCCCAATTCTTTCAAGACCTTTCACAACAACTTGTGAACGTTTGTTAATGGGTTGTTAACCGAACAATTGCCTTTACCTTGGAGCGTAAATTTCAGTACCATTGAATCGTGGATAATCGTCGATTACGTCTTGTTCTTATCACCGGATTTCTAGTTATTACCGGGGTGCTCGTGCTTCAAGGTCTCTGGTTGCGCAAAGCTTTTACAGTAGAACAAAGCCGACTAGATGAAGATATCCACATCGCCCTTCTTGAAGTTGTTAAAGAACTGTACTCTGGACAACCCCTTCCGCAAAACAACCCGGTAAAACGCATTTCACCGAATTACTACGCCGTAAACACCGAAGCAGAAATTGATGCCGAACTGCTGGAATACTTCCTATCGGTGGAGTTTGAGCGGAGGCGTGTGAATTTGGACTTTGAATACGCGATCTATAATTGTCAGGATGACGAAATGGTATACGGAGCGTATGTTTCCCAGGGTGGAAAGAAGAAAGACGACTTGGGGTACTTCCCCACGCTCGACGAATATGTATACTACTTCGGAGTTCGTTTCCCAGGTCGGTCGGCATTTGTCGCATCTTCCCTGGCAGAGTGGATTGCACTGACCGTCCTGTTACTTCTCGTTCTGGGTATTTACACCTACTCCGTTCTTCACCTACTCAGGCAACGCAGGTTTAGCGCGATGCAGCGAGATTTTATCAATACCATGGCTCACGAATTCAAGACACCCTTGTCTTCCATTCAAATGGCCGCTGGGTACTTGGATGAACATCCACTTCTTCAAGACGACCCAAGAGGGGTGCAGTATACGAAGGCTCTACTTCAATCTTCATCAAGGCTGAATCAAGAAGTTGAACGAATATTAGAATTGGGGAAGGTTGAATCGAATTCCCTCCCGCTCACTTTAGAAGAATTCAACCTCAAACCTGAACTTGAGAATGTCGCTAAGTTGGTTCAGTCGAATTACACTACCCTCAAGGTTGATTTAGCGCAAGTGTCTGATCTTACCTTGATGGCAGACAACGTTCATCTGAAGAATGTCTTCTACAATATCTTGGATAACTCGGCGAAGTACGGGGCGGAGAGTGTTACCGTTTCGGCAAGGGGTATTGATGGGGTTGTGGTAATTGATATTGAAGATGATGGGCCAGGGATCCCTGAAAAGGAACGTGAGACGGTTTTCAAAAAGTTCCATAGGTCGAACGTGAATAGGGAAGTGAAAGGCTTTGGACTAGGATTGTATTACGTGAAGCAGGTTGTTGAGGCTCACGAAGGGAAGGTAACCTTGCTCGATTCCAACGTGGGAACCAAAATCGAAATTCAACTTAAAAGTGAAGGCTAGAGTACTGTATTTAGAGGATGATGAAACGCTTGGTTTCCTAACGTCAGACTACCTGCGTATGCACGGATACGAGGTTAGTTTGATTGCCGATGGCCAGCGAGCTCTTCAGCTTTTCAAAGATGAAAAGTTCGATATCTGTATTCTCGATATCGTGGTTCCGTCTTTAGATGGAGTAAGCCTCGCCGGAGAGATTCGAAAAGTGAACTCCGATGTTCCCATTATTTTCTTATCGGCTCGCGCACTTCCGGAGGATAGGATTCTCGCATTGAAGACAGGTGGCGATGACTACCTAGTGAAGCCGTTTCAAGTCGAAGAACTCATCTTGAAGGTCGATATCTTCCTTCGCCGATCTGGAAATGCTCAGATGAGCAGCGTAGAGAAATACAGAACAAGCAATTCAGAGTTCGTTCCTTCAGAATATAGCTTATGTGTGGCTGCGGAAGAATGCAAGCTGACTTCCCGTGAATCTGAATTGTTACACTATCTCTGGAAGAATGCCAATCAAACTTTGAAACGGGAAGATATTCTTATCGCCATTTGGGGTGACGACGATTACTTCATGGGTAGAAGCCTCGACGTTTTCATTTCAAGATTGAGAAAGTACCTGAAGTCGGATGCCGAAATTTCAATAGACAATATTCACGGCGTGGGGTTCAAGTTCACTTTGAATCATTTAAAAATCACCCCAGAAGAATGATCTTGCCTCGCGCCTGTGACACTGGCGAGGACGTTAATCTCCCCCAAGTGCTTCAACAAACCGAGGAATGCAAAGAGGAGCGCTTCCTTGTAGTCTACTATGCTATTGTCGGGAATGACTAACTCGCCAGAAATGGACTGACGAATAAGCGACATAATGTGTTTGTTATACGCTCCGCCTCCCGTACACAGCACCTTTCTTGCTCCAATATCTTGCAATGTTTTGGCGATTTGCACAGCGGCGTGACCAGACAAGGTGGCTAATGATTCTTCGGGTGTTAGGCGATCACATTTCGGGACTATTTCTTTTTCAAACCACTCGCGACCAAGCGATTTAGGCGGATCCGCCGAGTAGTAAGGGAGTTGATTCAGGGCGTGCCAAACCCGACCGTCCATTGGGTTAGAAGCGGCAATGTGCCCGCCTTTGTCATAATCTAAGCCCAATTTATGGGCAAAGTGATTGAGCCCAATGTTCATCGGGCAAATGTCCCACGCGGTGCGAAGGCCATTCTCTTCAACCGACAAGTTCGCGAAGCCTCCAAGGTTGAGACATACGTCATATTCATTGAAGAGCAACGCATCGCCGACAGGTACTAAAGGGGCGCCCTGACCACCAAGTTCAACGTCCGCTTTCCGGAAGTCGCAAATCACAGGTAAGCCAGCTTCTTCGCGGACCTCTGGTCGGTTGCCTATTTGAAGCGTGATGCCTTTTTGTGGTTCATGAAAAACCGTATGACCATGTGAACCAACAAGTTCAGCATCCGTTATGTGATTGGTTTGCAAGTGGAAACGAACCTTCTGCCCAATGTAGGCACTTAGTTCTTTGTCGAGATTTTGCAGTTCACCCTCCTCGAGCGTGTGGGCCAACTTCAGCTTCTCTTTCCATTCGGTTGAATATTCCACGGTATCGGAAGAGAGGATGCTAAAGGTCCATCGGTTGCCTTCCCTCGTAAACTCTGCTACACAGAGGTCGAGCCCATCAAGAGAGGTTCCTGACATCGTTCCGACAACTTTCCAAGTGCCGTTTGCGGTTGTTCGATTGCTTGTTATCACAATGTAAAAATGCTCGCAAAAGCCTACATTTGCAAACCCTGACCGAATTGAAGTTCAATTAATAAGGGGAATGAACCCTCTAGCATAAAAAGGCTCAAATAGAAGAATATGCATTTCGAATTGACCGAAGAACACAAGATGATTCGCGACACAGCTCGCGACTTTGCTCAGAACGACCTACTTCCTGGAGTAATCGAGCGTGACACTCACGAAAAATTTCCTGCAGAGCAGGTGAAGAAAATGGGTGAGCTTGGATTCATGGGGATGATGGTAGATCCAAAGTACAACGGTGGCGGTATGGATACCATCAGCTACGTGTTGGCCATGGAAGAGCTTTCTAAAGTTGATGCTTCTGCATCCGTAGTGATGTCTGTAAACAACTCACTCGTTTGCTGGGGACTAGAAAAATACGGAACCGAAGAGCAGAAAGAGAAGTACCTCAAGCCTTTGGCGGCAGGTGAAATCATCGGTGCATTCTGTCTTTCTGAGCCTGAAGCTGGTTCAGATGCAACATCACAAAGAACCACTGCGATCGATAAAGGAGATCACTACATTCTTAACGGTACGAAGAACTGGATCACCAACGGTAATTCAGCCTCTGTATACCTCGTGATGGCACAAACTGACGTAGAGAAGGGACACCGTGGAATCAACTGCCTCATCGTAGAGAAGGGTATGGAAGGTTTCCAAGTTGGTAAGAAAGAAGAGAAAATGGGCATCCGTGGTTCGGATACGCACTCTTTGATGTTTACCGATGTGAAGGTTCCTAAAGAAAATCGTCTTGGTGAAGATGGCTTCGGCTTCAAGTTCGCCATGAAAGTGCTTAGCGGTGGCCGTATCGGTATCGCCTCTCAAGCTTTGGGTATTGCCAGCGGCGCACTAGAGCTTGCAACGAAGTACGCAAAAGAGCGCAAGGCCTTCGGAAAGGAAATCATCAACCACCAGGGTATCGCCTTCAAGCTTGCTGAAATGGCAACTCGCGTTGAAGCTTCTCGTAACCTCGTGCTAAAAGCAGCTTGGTTGAAAGATCAAGGTATGCCGTTCGACAAAGAGTCGGCTATGGCTAAACTGTACGCCTCTGAAACTGCCATGTGGGCAGCTACTGAAGCGGTTCAGATCCACGGTGGATATGGCTTCGTGAAAGAGTATCACGTTGAGCGCCTCATGCGCGATGCGAAGATTACTCAGATCTACGAGGGTACTTCAGAAATCCAGAAAATCGTTATTTCTCGCTTCCTCGCAAACGAGTAATCTCAGATATACCTCAACAAAAAAATCCCAGCCAGTGCGGTTGGGATTTTTTTATGCTGAAAACTGATGTAATCACCTCGATAAGCTCCCCGAAACCTCATCATCTCCTGTTCCGTCATTTGCAACAAAGGATACTGAAGCGCTCGTGCCTGAGGTGTTTAAGTTGAAGTTGCCATTGATGGTTATTCCATCAACTGTTTGTGTTGGTATCACCAATTGCTTGTTGTACACGTTGGCGTAAAGTGTAAAGCTACTTCCCTGGTTATACAATCCACTTACTTCTACTTCATCGAGCTGCACGCCCTCGTAAATAGTAATGGTATACGATTGAGGTGCGAAGGCTCCCGAGCTTTCATTGCAGGTCCACGCACCTAGCCATTGAGTGCGGTCGTCTACATTAACGACATCATCTTCACAGGCTACTAGAAATAAAAAAGCGGCTAGCCCGAGGAATCGAGCTACCCGCCATTTGATGTTTATTGCTTTCTTCATTCTTCAGAATTGTCTGCATTTGTTTGTGCATAGTTCGCATTCAAACGCTGTACCAAATCTGCCGTGATGTCTTGCAAAGAGTCTCCGTAAAGAAGTGTTCCTTGATATTGAAGAACATAGTCGAAGCCCATTTCACGCTGCATTTGCTCGATAACCATATCCATGTCATCTTTTACTAGCGTGTTGATCGAATCTTCCTCTGCTTGAAGTTCGCGAAGTACTCTTTCGCGATACATCATGAATGAATTCTGGCGTTGCTCGAGGTCTCCCTGAGCTCGTCTTCTCTCAATAATGTTCAATCCGCCAGCCATTTGCTGGAATGCCGCAATTTCCTCCTGAAGGTCTTGCTGACGCTTCATGATATTTTGTTCAGCTGAAAGCGCTCTAGTTTCGAAACCTGAAACGAGTTCTTTGTTGAATTCGTAGTTGTTTAAAAGGCTGTCAAGGCGAACGTAAACAAACTTGCTTTCGGGCTTCTCAGATGCCGTCGTTGAGGTCTGAACTGAATCCATTCCCGGCTTTGAATCAGTAAAGTGAAGAATGAACAATGCAACTACCGCGATGGCGATGATTGCTTGGAAAATTGAATTGCCGTTTTTCATCTAACGTAGTTTTCGGATTTCCGATTAGAACTGTTGGTTAATCAAGTCGTCATTTGCAAGATTCGGAAGTGTTACCTTCAAGTTTGGCGTTCTTTCCATCTCTCGCTTAATGGCGAATATAGCTTCTTTATTTCGAGCCCACGACCTTCTCGCAATACCATTGTTCACATCGTAGTGAAGCATGCGCTCTAGTTTAGTGTCTGCATCCTCGCTGCCGTCGAGCAACATGCCGAATCCTCCATTTATAACTTCTCCCCAGCCAACGCCGCCTCCGTTGTGGATGCTCACCCACGTGGCACCGCGGAAGCTGTCGCCAATTACATTTTGAATGGCCATGTCCGCGGTAAAGCTAGAGCCGTCGTAAATATTCGAAGTTTCGCGGTAAGGTGAATCCGTTCCGCTCACATCGTGGTGATCTCGGCCCAAAACAACGGGACCAATTTCTCCACGCGAAATAGCCTGGTTGAACGCTCTTGCAATGGCGATTCTGCCTTCAGCATCGGCGTACAGGATTCTAGCTTGAGAGCCTACGACCATTTTGTTCGGACCTGCCTGCTCAATCCAACGGATGTTATCTGCCATCTGCTGTTGGATTTCAATTGGCGAGCGCTGCATGATTTCTTCAAGAACAGATTTTGCAATGGCATCCGTTCTTTCCAAGTCTGCTGGATCACCTGAAGCACAAACCCAACGGAATGGGCCAAACCCATAATCGAAGCACATCGGACCCATAATGTCCTGAACGTAGCTCGGGTATTTGAAATCGATGCCATTTTCGGCCATGATATCTGCGCCTGCTCGCGAAGATTCTAAGAGGAAGGCATTTCCATAGTCGAAAAAGTACATTCCGCGCTCTGTGAGCTTGTTCACCGCTGTCGCATGTCTGCGCAGTGTTTCTTGAATGTGCTTTTTGAACTCAGCTGGATTTTCAGCCATCATGTTGTTGGCGTCTTCCAACGACATATCCACTGGATAGTATCCGCCGGCCCACGGATTGTGAAGTGAGGTTTGGTCAGAACCCAAATCTACCTTGATGTCACGCTCCACCATTCTTTCCCACAGCTCCACGATGTTACCCAAGAACGCAATGCTGTGGGCTTCTCCTTTCGCTCGGTATTCTTCGGCAGTGTCTATCGTTTGATCTACATCTTCAATCACTTCGTCGACCCAGCCCTGTTCGTGACGTTTGTACGCCGCCTTTGGATTCACCTCAGCCGTGATACTTACGACACCCGCAATGTTGCCCGCTTTTGGCTGAGCGCCGCTCATTCCACCAAGACCTGCAGTAACGAACAGCTTTCCTGCTGTGGATCCTGTCGGGTCAATTTTCCGGCAGGCATTGAGGACGGTGATAGTGGTTCCGTGAACGATACCTTGTGGACCGATGTACATGTATGATCCGGCCGTCATCTGACCATATTGAGTGACGCCTAATGCGTTGAACTTTTCCCAATCGTCAGGCTGCGAGTAATTCGGAATCATCATCCCATTAGTGACGATAACTCTTGGAGCTCCAGGGTGAGAAGGGAAGAGGCCCATAGGGTGGCCGCTGTACATGTGCAGTGTTTGTTCGTCGGTCATTTGCGACAAGTACTGCATGGTTAGGCGGTATTGCGCCCAGTTTTGGAACACGGCACCATTTCCACCGTAGGTAATAAGCTCGTGTGGGTGCTGAGCTACGGCGTGATCCAGGTTATTCTGAATCATCAGCATAATGGCTGCCGCTTGCTTTGATTTCGCTGGGTAATCCGAAATTGGGCGAGCCTTTACCTCGTAGGAAGGACGGTAGCGATACATGTAGATGCGACCGTACTTGCGAAGTTCTTCGGCAAACTCTGGTGCTAGTTCGGAGTGAAATCTCTCAGGGAAATAGCGAAGCGCATTTCTGAGTGCGAGTTTTTTTTCATCCTCGCTGAGAATCTCTTTGCGAACGGGTGCATGATTTACGTTTGGATCGTATTCAGGCATTGGGGGCAGGTGGTCCTGCGGGATGCCAAGTTCAATTTCTTCAGCGAAGGATAGCGTAGCTGTACTCATCACTTTTTATTTCTGAAAGTTCCTGTGCGTTTGTCGAAACCATAGGGGCAATGTTTGCATCCACTTTGGCAACAATGACCTCTCTTCAGATGGTATTTTTCAGTGAAGACGATGAAGCCTTCGGGACTGTAATAGAAATCTTCTGGATCGAGATTGTTCAATGCTTTCGACTTTGCGCAAAGGTAAGGAAGGTAGACGGGGTTTCTAAATAAATGACCTCTTTGAACGAATTGAGATATTGTCCGATATTGCATGTTCATTTTACCTCTCTGTCTAACGCATTCCACCCCTATGTCCGAGTACGAAAAGCCGTCTAGTAGCTGGATTTTCAGCTTGTTCACACTCTTGTTGACTCTCACGCTATTTGAGACGGTTAATATGATGTATCAATTGTTCGGAATTAGCGGCGATGGTGGGACGTCTGATGCGTTGGGAGTTTTGGAATATAGTGTCGATGATTTGCTAGCGCTTCCTACACGAGCTTTTTACATTGGAACTTTTGTCTTTGGTATCATTGGCGGGTGGCTGTCACTAAAGATTAGTCCTCTATTGACTTCGATTGTTCTTATACTTCTTGGAGCAGGTTCTTTGATATTATCCCAATCGTTGAACGCTGAACTTGTACGTACAACGACCTTCTCTTTGGGAGCATTGATTCCTTATTGTTTGCACTATATCGGTCAAAGTAAATTGAAGAAGCATCAGCTCATGGCCGTTTCATTTTCGCTGGTGGGATTGAGTACGATTTCAGTGTATTTAGGGTTCAAATTAGTTGAAGAAACTATGCCACTAGAGTTCGCAGATTTTGGCATGGTGGGAGCAAACTTCATTGGGCCTGCTGTGCTTGGAGTTCTTCTGCTTGGGAGTTTAATGTTGGCGTATGTAAGAGCTAATAAAGAGTCTCGGTTTGCACCGACTTCAATGGATAATCTTGGTTACTTACTAGCCAGCTTCTCAGGATACATATTGATTCAAACAGTGCTTCCGCAGTTTTCCGGCGAATGGATTCCGAATGAATTGTTTTTACCAAACAATCAAGAGGTCCTCGTAAGAGTTCAGGATAGCCATATTTTAGCACAAAACGTGTCAGCAGTAATACGAGCAATCGTGTTTCTTGTTTTCATTTTTGCTGTCTTAAGATACAAGCCAAGCGTAGCTTATTTCATTCATGTTTTACCGAGACTGTTCATCCTGAAAATATGCTTTGCAGCCGTTGGCTATATGCTGAGTTCATCGACGGTTCTTTTCTACATGATGATTCCAAATTTCATATTAGATATGCTCATACTAGGGGGGTTAATTTCCACAATTCTCGTGAGTGCATGGAAAACTCTAGGAATAGCTAGTCAATGGATTACATATGGACTTATGGCAGTGCCATTTATAATTAAGTACTCACTCATAAATGGAATAGGAGATGCCTATGTTTATGGAACAATTGGTGGCGTTCTAATCAGTTATTCAGCTTTTCATTTGTGGAAGGAGAATAAGGTTGAGGATGTGGAGAACATCGAAAGCGAAGTTCGATAACCTCGATGCTGGATACGGTTAATATTGATTTAAACATGAAAGATAATCTCGCTGTCCTCTCTCAATTTGGAGCCCTCACATTGCAGAAAGCATATTATTACGGAGTTAGAGGTGTTGTCATATTTCTGATGATAGACACGCTCAACATGGAGAATTATGAGGCTCTCCAGTCCTATGAGCTTCTCACGGAAACTTATCTGCTCACTGCATTGCCTCTTGGTTTATTAATCGACATTGTTTTAGGATCGAAACGGGCCATGTCAATGGGGCTCTTGCTTCAGGTCTTGAGCGGTGCGATGCTTTCCATGGGTGTCTACATCGACGCCGCGCTGATTCTGATGTCTGCCGGTTCCATCGTCTTCTTAATGGGGATTCATAAAGATATTTCTTTAAGAAGTCTATCGAAAAAACAGCGCGCTGTGTTTAGTGTTCTAATCTCTGGATTGATAAGCCTGGGCGCTGCAGCCGGTGTGCTGTCAATCGGAATGCTTGGTGATCTCTCGAACTACGGAGAAGCTATTCAGATCGCACTTTTACTTCCAATTCTAGCTTTTTTATTGATTGTCTTGAAGAAGAAGTCGGTTATTCCAGAACAGCATCAACAATTGGATGCTACTGGTATTTTAGATCATTCTCTGACCACCTCAAGTGATAAAACGAAAGAGTCTTCATCATGGGGAAGGTTTGTCATTATGGCTATAATCGGGTCCTGCTTTTGGACGATGAACGAGATATATGCAGACTTTTTTGATTCGTTCAGTACAAGAGACATGATTGTGACTCAATCTTCCATGTCCATTCTTTCAGCATTCTTGGCAGCTTTTGTTCTTTACTTCGCAAATCTATCATCGAGGCAAGTGCTTAAAGTTTCAGCAACTATATCGCTGATTACCCTAGTTCTAGGAGCAATAGTAGGAATAACGCAGTATCCAATGAGTCCGATGGAATACGAGGCTTGGGGTCTGCTTACGGGGTTAGCTGAAACAGCAGTATTCTTGGGTGTTTTCTACTTTCTTTGGACCGATGTTCCGAAGAAATGGGTGGCAACGGCGACTGGCTCATACTTCGTGGCTTCAGGTGTTTTTGTCCACTTGCTAGCACCACTTTTAAATTGATTTTACTATCAACCCCAGATAGTGAATAAAATAGCGCACTCCCTTCACCGTTCAGTCTAGGAACATTGTAGTTTTCGAACATGAAAGGGATTCTCACCACCACACTGGTTTTGCTTGTTTCATTTTCAAGCTTCGCTCAAAACCGTCTGCAACGCCGAGTAGATTACATTGAGAAGTACAAGGATATCGCCATCCGCGAAATGCAAGATTATGGTATCCCCGCTAGTATCACCCTAGCCCAAGGTATCTTGGAATCGGGCGACGGAACAAGCGAATTAGCCCGAGATGCAAATAATCACTTTGGGATCAAGTGCCATTCCGATTGGGAAGGCGAGCGCGTTTATCATGATGATGACGAGGATAACGAGTGCTTTCGCAAATACGATCGTGCCGAAGATTCATTCCGCGATCATAGCCTATTTTTAAAGAACCGCTCTAGATACTCCGCACTCTTCGCCTTAGATCCTTACGATTACGAAGCGTGGGCAGAAGGACTAAAAGACGCCGGTTATGCTACCAACCGCAGGTACCCCGAATTGCTGATCGGCATCATTGAAGAATACGAGTTGTACAAATACGACAAGATGCACTACGACGAGGAGGAGGACGAAGTGATTGCGGATGGGCATACCATCTTAGAGCACCGCTCGGGCTTGTCTTATGTGGTAGCATACAGCGGTGATAATTGGAATCGACTCTCGCTTGAGGTTGATGTTCCTATCGATAAACTCATCGAGTACAACGACCTCACCTGGGATAGTAAACTCGAGGAAGGTATGGTCATCTTCATCGAAAAGAAGAACAGAAGAGGGTTTGACGACACCCATCGCGTGGGTGACGGCGAAACAATGCACTCTATTAGTCAGAAGTACGGCATGCGACTTATGCAGCTGTACAAAAGAAACAACATGCTTCCTGGGGAAGAGCCCCGTGTGGGCGAAACCCTCGTTCTGCGAGGATATCGAGATTAGATGAAGGACACCGATCTTTTTGGGCGCGCCATGCGCGATTACCATACGGGGCTTGGCCTACACAAGCTGCGGGTTCGAACGCAAGTTGTCGATTGGGAAGACCTTCCTGTTTCGCATTTCTTCCGAACATGGGATGATTTTCCAGAGCTCGAGCAAGAAGCCATAGATCGATGCAGAGGCCGAGTTTTGGATATGGGTGCAGGCGCCGGTGCACATGCGCTCGAACTTCAAGCAAAAGGACATGCAGTTACGGCTGTCGACAATTCAATCGGGGCTGTAGATGTGATGCGTTCTCGAGGAGTAAAGACCGCTACATGCGCAAATTGGCAGGATTTCAAGGATGCCTACTATGATACAGTCCTCCTCCTCATGAATGGAATTGGCTTATCCGGAACCCTTCAAGGACTGGCAGAATTCACCGATAAATGGGATGAATGGCTCAATCCCGATGGGCAAGTGCTCTTCGAATCTACAGACATCGCCTATGTCTATAAGTTTCCCGAAGGATCCAATCCGCTAGAACTTGAACCGTATTACGGTGAGCAAACCTATCGAATGAAGTACGACGGTACTGAGGTCCTTTTTCCTTGGCTATTTGCCGATGCAAAATCCCTCCAAGTGGAATTGCAAAAGCTCGGCTGGAGTATGGACATCCTTTACGACGATGGCAATGGGAGCTTCCTAGTTCGAAGCAAGCGCCTTAAATCACTCTAGCTTGTAGTTGAGCAAGTTTCCGTCTCGCGTACCAACGATGAGGTTCAGCACACCAGCTTGACCAAATTCACCCACGGTAAACATAGATGATCCATAAAGCGGTAGTCCGGGTAACGGTTCGCCAGTCTGACCATAAAGCCATACTTGGTCTTTATCGTTAATAACCACCCCATAAATTGGTGTGCCATTTCTCATGAAGTAAAGCGGACTCGAAAGGTCAGCATCCAAATCAATGTTGAATGGATGAAGCTCCTCCTTCACAATCAACCTTCCGTTTTGGGTGATGATGTACTTGCCGTCTCGGAAAATAAACTCGCCTCGGTCATCTGCCAAATCGATATCGGTACTATCTACCTGCCCATTCATGAAGAGCGAAACGAGCTGACCGCCCTCGCTGAGTGAGATGATTCTCGTTTCTTCTGTGGTGGCGCCTACTGATAAATAAAGGTCGTTATGCGTGTCCGGCAGGAGATCTTCCGTTGGGATTCTGGTTTCGCCTCTGCGACTTACGATGTGTACTTTGCCGCTAGATTCTCTAATAACGATGAAGTCACGCGTGCCCACCGTGAAGTGCTGGGGTTGACGAATCACCGCAGATTCAGTTTCAGTAAAGGCCCACCCATCAACTTGTTTGCCCTCTTTTGAGTAATTGAGAACTCTTGTTCCACATGGAATGACGAAACGGTAGTTCTTAACCCCATCGTAATCGAATACGGCTGCAGGTGCGGTGGCCGTATGCGGCAGAGCAACTGGGAATGGAGCGACATCTTTTCCGTTTCTATCGATGATGTATAGGAACTTCGAAGTATTAAAAGCTAATTGCAGCTTGTTGTTTCTGAACAGGTCGACCTGAGAAATTAACCCCATGATTGGCCCATCGAGTTCGCGTTGCCAAAGGACTTCACCACCGGCATTGATGAGGTAGAGCGTGTTGGATTCATCCTGAACCACAATTTCGTTTTTGTTGGTGTAGTGGTTCAGAACAAATTGTGGTCTGCCTAGAACTTCGCCTTTCAAAGGAAGGGCCCACAATTGCTTCGCTTCAGGAATGTATTCTTCTTGATGTTTCGCGAATATCTGAGAATAGCTTACATCGTCATCAACCTTATACTGCGTGATGGCCCAGGCTACTTTCGAGAGGGATTCCAGGTTGTCGTCAATCTCATCTGTTTCATCTTGATCAATCAATCTTCTCACAAGTCCTGCCGCACCTGGGTTCTTGTGAATGACACGAACATGTGCATTGCTCGACACTTCATCTAGCGCGTCTGTGAACGTGGCTTGATTTGGAAGGACACGCCCATCCATGAGGTCGTTGATGTATCCTTTTAGGGTGAGGAGGTTGTTTCCAAAAAGAATGTAATCGCCGTGAACGGTGTAGTACGGTGAAATCATATCCTTGAAAATCCTTCCATAGCCCAGTAAGAGCAGGTTTTTAGGTGAAGATTTTTGGATGATATAATTTCTGTGATTCTCGATAAAATCGGCATCGGCTTGAATCTTCATTGATTCAATCGCCATTTCAGAATCTAATGCCTTGATGTAAGCGATTCTTGGCTGGGCAACAGCCTCGGGAGAGGTTTCTAGGGAAATCAATCCGAACTCGCCACCACTCCAGCTGAGTAAGGCCTCTTCGATAGAAAACCCAAGTTGTCCAATTTGATTGCTGAACATTCGCTGTCTATCGTCCTTGCGCAGGTATTCTTGGTAGTTGCGGTTGTACTCGGAAAAACTTCCCACGTTGACCATCACTGCTTGAGCGGTATTTGTGGGGAGCAGTGATTGTGCCGGGAAATCACCACCTCTGATTCCGGAGAAACAGGAAAGCCAACTATTAGAGCTGTCGGAATTGAGATGAATGCCGGAGAGCATCATGTCGTCGACATTAAGGGCTAAGTCGTAGGCAGCCCAGGTTCCCATGTTTCCCAAAAAGCTAAGCGGTGCATTTGGAAAGCTGTACTCAAGGAGCCCGGAGATTTCACCGTAATTGACGAGCAAGTTGAGAGCATCTTTGCTGTTTACGGTCTTGTAAGCCTTGAGAAAATCTGGATCTTCTTCGAGTGAATGCTCCGTGTCTAGTTGTCGGATTGCCTCCTCAACAAGTCGACGACTTTGCGAAATGAGGAGGACACTGCGAAAAGAACAAACGTGCCATTCGGATTCGTCGACAGTTGTGCTATAGATATCTGTCCCCGAGTATTCGCGGCTTTGCCAATCAAGAGAATCTGGTAAGGATTGAGCTTCTGGCATTTCGGTCGCGAAGAGCAAATCGTAGGACTCGGCACCGCTGGCGTGAGCGGCAACCCAAAACTCAGAATTTCGAAGATTCGACGGGATAAACTCCAACCACTCGGTGAACTCATCAATAGCCCGGAGATTGAGTAGCTCTTGATAGATCGCGTTTCGATTCACGTCAGCGCTCAGTTCCTCCCAGTCGTTGACTTTCACTACGAGGGCAGAGCGCACGGGCAGGGCGTCGAGAGCTTTGCCAGCTGCTGGGCCATCATTCACGCAAGAGGTGAGAATGAAAGTGGAAATGAGAATGAAGATGATGCTCGAGGCGCTTCTCAAACGCAGATTCATAGTTGTGGGGATTTTCATTCAAATGTACGCGAAATGCGTCTAGATTATTGTGGGTGAAATGAATGATATGAAGGGGGGATTGTTAATGAATCAGCAAAGGTAATTGGGCAATGGAAAGGCCGAATTTTATGGGGTGATTTGTGGAATGCGGAATGTCTAGGAAGCGAAGAAGTTGGTGGGCTGGGTGTTTTTAATTGGGGGCTGGCTAGCCCCACCCCGTTCTCAAGCTACGTTTTTTACATCTCGAAGTTGAAATCTCAAAATGTAAAAACGTGATTCACACATCTATCCGTTTGTAAACGTTTATCCTCCGACTAGCGGATGGGGGTTTTGTACGTTCGCACCAGGGAGGGGGCGGAGTGGGCCCCAGTAATTATGAGCGCATCTTCTCCCTAAACTGAAGTTGCAGGCCTTCCAAAGTGGGCGTGAGATTTATCCCCTAAAGATCCAAACTCAATTGCCGCGGCAAGAGTTGAAAACTCATCCTGTGTATCGGGCTTGGTCCGTGCTCGCGTATGCCATTCCTATGTTCAACTGTGGGATAGCCAACATTCTTGTCCCATCGGTAATGAGGCCATTGCTCGTGCGCCTCACGCATGATTCGGTCACGCTCTGTTTTGGCAAGAATGGACGCCGCAGCGATAGATAAGTACTTCCCATCGCCTTTAACCACGCATTCATGAGGAATTTCTCCGTAAGGCACAAACTTGTTTCCGTCAATCAGAAGATATTCGGGTTCAACTTCTAGCTGAGCAATAGCACGATGCATCGCTTCGAAAGAGGCGCGAAGGATGTTCATTTCATCTATCTCAGTGTGAGAGCATGAACCTATCGCCCACGCTGTGGCGCGCTCCATGATCTGCTCTCGCAGCTCGTCTCTCTTCTTTTCGGTAAGTTTTTTTGAATCGTTGAGGTGAGGAAGCTCGACATCATCTGGAAGAATTACCGCAGCGGCAACCACTGGACCGGCTAAACATCCGCGTCCCACTTCATCGCAGCCTGCTTCGAGTCTGCCTCGTTTTATATTGCCGTCAAGCATTGCCCGCGGTTTTAACGATGTTCTCCCATAGTTTCTTCGCTGAAGAATCCCAATTGAAAAACTTTGCTCGTTCGATGCCTTTCTCAATCCAAGTCTGGCGCTCAGATTGATTTTCCATTTGGTTCATTCCATCCGTCCATGCATCGGCATCAAAGGGAGATAGAAGGAGCGCAGCATCACCTGCAATTTCTGGCATACAGGACACATTCGAACAAATCACTGGAGTTCCGGCAGCCATGGCCTCAACAATGGGGATCCCAAATCCTTCGAATAGGGAAGGAAAGAGGAGGGCAATAGCATTGGACATGATTGCGTTCAGTTCGCTGCCATGTTTCCGGCCTACAAAATGGACCTTATTCCTATATGGAGATTCTTCCAAGACGCGTTCAAGTTCGCTGTCGATATGCATGTGATTGCCTACCAAAACTAGCTCGGCATCCCCGCCTTGAAGGCGATATTTAGAGAATGCTCTAACCGCCAAAGCGAGGTTCTTTCTAGGGTTGATTGAACCGACGCACAAGAAGTATTTTCCGGAAATTGGAAGTTCAATATTAGCTCCAATTAAAGGCTCGAAGTTCGATTGTGGAGCGTTGTAGACCACATCCATAATGGATGTTGAGATGCCCCAGGTTCTGCTTACATCTTCCAATGTTTCACGGCTTACGCAAACGATTCTATCTGCGGCTCGGCCATATTGAACCATGTGTTTTTGATACCATTCCCCGACTTTTCGCGGGATCCATTCGGGATGGTGCTCAAAATTCAAATCGTGCACGGCTAAAAGTTGTTTGCCCTTCCAATTCTTGACGCCCATGCCATCGGGTGAGAAGTAAACGTCGGGTTTGATGCGCCGTAATTTTGCTGGAACGCGGTAGTGGTTCCAAAGTGACCAGAGATAGGGGTGTCGCGCAGCCGGACGAACCGTGTGCATGACTACATTCGGACCATATTTATACGATGCATCGGGCTTTCGATCGAAGATGAGGTGAAACTCAACTTCTGGATGGCTTTCTACCATTCTCTTGACGAGAGAATGAGTGAACCAACCAATGCCCTCTAGGCGATTTTTTAGCAGCCAACGCGTATTTATGGCGATTTTCATCGTTCAAAAGTATTAAAAACTCATCCGGTTCGTTTGACCGCTATCCTTACTTTTGCCCTTAATGATTGATAAAGTACACCAACGCCTGGCGCGAATGCGTGAAGATGGCCAGTTAATGGAGTTGCTTAAGGGCTCCGGTTTGGTGTTGCTATTCAAAATTCTTGGAGCGCTAAGCGGCTACCTTTTCACAATCCTCGTGTTCAGATGGGCCGGAAGTGATGGATATGGAGTCTTCGAAATGGGATTTACAGCCTTAATGATTATTACGGTTGTGTCTCGATTGGGACTAGAAAGCGCCATTGTTAAGTATGTATCCGCATATGTCGTCGAAAAAAACTTTGGTAAGGTGGTGCGGCTATACTTGTTGTCCGCTTCAGTGGTGCTGAGTGTAAGCTTGGTTTTCGCCGCAATCCTCTATTTTTCAGCTGACTCACTTGCCAATTTCTTTGGCAGTTCTGAACTCGACCTCGCCTTCATTGGCATGGCCTACATTATTCCGCAGTTTGCACTTCTTCAGCTCAATGCGGAAACACTCCGCGGTTTGAAACGCATGACCGATTTTTCACTTTTGCAGAATGGGTCTTTGATGATTCTGGCGGTCGTGTTTTTCTACATTTATAAAGGAGACCCTGCAACGGGATGGGATGCTGTGAGAGCTTTCGGCTATGGCGTCGATATCCTGTTGATTCTGAGTTTCTTTATGATTTTTAGGAGAAGGGCAACTGATTTGAATAAAGCGAAATCAGATCAAGTTGACTTTGGAAGCGTCTTTCGAACCGCTATACCTATGCTGATTTCCGGCTCGCTTTTTTTAGTGATGAGTTGGACCGATACATTGATGGTTGGGTATTTTATGTCGGATGCCGACGTAGGTTTATACCGCTTCGTTTTCAAAATGGCTACACTCATTACGTTCTCTCAGTTTGCCATCAACAGCATAGCAGCACCCATGATAAGCGGGTTTTCAGCGAAGAGTGACGTGAAAGGTCTACGCAGTATAATCCATCAAATTGCTTGGATTAATCTCCTTTTGTCGCTTCCTGTTTTTATCATTTTTGTTCTGTTTCCAACCTGGGTTTTGGAGACCGCTGGAGATGGTGATGTGCAGGGTGGTGTACTTACACTTCAGGTGTTAGCAATAGGTCAGGTAGTCAATGCGTTATGTGGACCTGTGATGTACACTTTGAATATGTCGGGATACGAAAAGGTGAGTCAGCGAATCATGCTATGGACTGCCCTTTTGAACTTTGTGGCTAACCTCATATTGATTCCTGAAATGGGAATTTTGGGTGCAGCGATTGCAACATCTGCTTCCATGGTTCTGTGGAATGTGGTGGCAACCTGGAAGGTCTTCCGCATATTCAGGATAATATCTTTGCCTATCCCATGGCGTTGGAGAATGAAATGAGACCTACTCGCGTATTTTTAATTGGTGCTGCCAAGTGTGGAACAACTACGGTTGATCAGATGCTTCGTCTACATCCCGAAGTGTTTATGAGTCCCATTAAGGAACCCAATTACTACAGCACCGATATTAACCCTGACAACTTTACGGAGGTCTACCGAAAGCAATCGCTTCACGACTTGGATGCCTATTTCGCACAGGAAGTGCTCGAACCTATGCATCTTGACTTCGTGAGGTCGCCTCAACAGTATGCCGACTTGTACCGCGCAGCGAATGGGGCGGCGGTTTTAGGTGAAAGTTCAACGTCTTACCTAGTAAGTACAGAGGCAGCAGAGAATATCGCGAAGGACTATCCTGATGCTAAATTTGTGGTTTGCTTGAGGAATCCTGTTTCTAGATTGAAATCGCACCTCAAAATGGCTTTGCAAGGAGGGAATATTACCGAAATCTCAGATGAAGTCGTCGAAGCGGATATGAAAAAGCCGAATCAAGGGTGGGGGAGTACAGAGATGTTTCTGCCGCTTGGCATGTATGGAAAGCAGCTTGAGCATTGGTTAAAGGTGTTCCCAAAAGCGCAGTTTCATTTTGTCTTTTTCGATGATTTGATTGAGAATCAACAAAAAGTGTTTGACGACCTCTGTGCTTTTTTGAATGTTTCGATATTTGCGCTCGATTCAGAGGTCCATGCAAATGCAGGTGGAATGCCAAGATTTCCGAAACTCAATGCCTTTCTAAAAGGATCAAAGCGAGTTAGGAATATTAAGGATAGAATGCCCGAAAGCTGGAAAGCTATGTTGAAGGCGCAATGGAATGATGAAGCTGCTGTGGTAAACATCGACGAGAATCGTTGGAAGGAATACTACAGAAAAGATATAAAGAAGCTTGAGAGTCTTCTCGGACTGACATTAGAACACTGGAAATAATTCATTGATATACTATGGAGTATCAATCTACTAGCCTGATTACCTTCCTCTACAAGTGGCGCAAGCCCTTGATTATCCTGCCCCTTGTCTCTGCGATTGCGGCGGCTATCTTATCAGGACCGTCATTCATTACGCCGAAGTATCAATCCTACGTTACGGTGTATGCAACCACAACCAACTCCATTTCGAAGGCGGTTTTGCCTCAAACGGGGTTCGCGGATGAGGATGTACTTGAGTTTGGTGATGAGGAACGTGCAGAGCAACTACTTCAAATTTTGAATACGGATGAGATTAGAGACTCCATCGTTGCGAAGTACAACTTGATGGAGCACTACGATATCGATCCAGAATCTCCATACAAGCAAACCGAATTGCGAGAGACTTTCTCTGATAATGTGGAGTTCCGTAGAACGGAGTTTTCTTCGGTGGAGATTTCTGTTCTTGATGAAGATCCTCAAATGGCCGCGGATATCGCCAACGATATTAGCCGTCTCCTAAACAAGGTGAAGAACCGTATCCAAAGAGAACGCGCGTACTTGGCCCTTCAAATCGTTGAGAACTCTTACAAGCAGATTAGAACGGAAGAGCGCCTACTTGAAGACGCTTTGAGAAAGTTGCGCGTTGAAAAAGGAGTCCACGATTATGAAGCTCAAGCGGCAGTGTACTCAGAGCAAATCGCCATGGCAACTGTGGAGCTTGGTCCTGATCACTCCAGAACAAGAGCGCTTCGCGAATCGCTCGATACTATTGCCAAGTATGGTGGTAGATATGTAGACATGCGCGAGGAACTCCAGCTTTTGAAGGAAGAAGAGATTAAGATCAAAACGAAGCTTGACCAAGCGCGAGTAGACTACAACCAATCGCTTCCGGCTTCATTTGAAATCAACTCGGCTTATCCAGCAGAGAAGAAGACGTATCCAATCCGTTCATTGATTGTACTTATTTCAATGATGGGTACGTTCATCGCTACGCTCGTTATCATCCTTGCCGTTTCTGCATACATGGATGTGCGCAAGAAAGTATCGTGAGTAAAAAGCTAACAAACTGGCTTGTTTACGGAGGTGGAGTACTCTTCCTCCTGATTAATGTGGTGGCTATCCTGACGGAAACCTACGTCTTGATGGCTATACCATTCGCCTTGGCGGCAGTTGCGGCGGCTTTTTTGCATCTCGATAAACTCATGTTCTTCATCGTGTTCGCTACACCGCTTTCGGTCACGCTTACCGATAAATCCTTTAATGTAGGACTGAGTCTTCCTACGGAGCCACTTCTGGCGGGAATTACAGCGTTATTGTTCTTCCGTTTCGTGCAGAGAGGTGAGGTAGATCTCAAAGTTCTGCGGCATCCCATTACGGTTTCAATTCTTGCCACAATCGTTTGGATGATTATCACTACGATTACAAGTGAGCGACCAGACGTATCCATTAAATATGTGATTGCTCGAATTTGGTTTGTAGTTCCCTTTTTCTATTTGCTCTCTCAGATGTTTAAGAAGGAGCAAAACATCCGAACCTTCTATTGGCTCTTTCTCATTCCGCTTTGTATTGCTGGGCTATATACAATGTATCAGCATGCAGGAAACGGCTTTTCGAAAGAATCGTCGGTTTGGGTGATGTATCCACTCTTCAAGGAGCACACGAGCTACGGTGCTACGCTTGCCATGTTCTTTCCTATTTCGGTTTATCTCGTTTTGAGAAAGAGTGAAGTCTGGGTTCGAGCTGCCGCATTCTTTCTCTTCGTAGTGCTCACGGCAGCCATTGTTCTCTCTTTCACTCGAGCGGCTTGGATTAGTATTGCTGGGGCGGGAGTGGTTTGGTTACTCATTAGATATAGAGTGAACTTCAATGCGCTTGTTATAGCTGCGCTAGTCGGACTTACCATGTTATATGGATATAGGGAAGAGCTCTTTCAGAAATTGGAAAAGAACGAACAGGTTTCGTCGGATGACATCGGTGAGCACGTTCAATCTATTTCAAACGTGAGTACGGATGCTTCCAACCTCGAGCGTATTAATAGGTGGACGTCCGCATTCAGGATGTGGAAGGAACGTCCGCATACCGGATGGGGACCGGGCGTATATATGTTTGAATATGCGCCTTTTCAGAAACCCCATGAGAAGACCATCATCTCAACGAACTCTGGAAACAGGGGGAATGCGCACAGTGAATACATTGGCCCGCTCGCTGAACAGGGCTGGCCGGGGTTGGTCTTGGTCATTGTCTTTGTGACCTTATTAATGGTATATGGTATTCGCGCATACCGCAGGGCGGTGTCAAATGAAGTCGCCTACCTATCTATTTGCGCCACTTTGGGGCTTGTCACATATTTTACACATGGATTTCTCAACAATTTCCTGGATATGGATAAGGCTGCGGGACCTGTGTTCGCCTTCACGGCCGTGATTGTGGCTACTGACCTCTTTTTCAGGCATCCAACAGGGCGTAAACAACGCTAACTACTCTTTTTACTAGTCGTGCCGAAGGATTAAATATCAATCGGATAGCCTCTTTTGTGTTGACTTTTTAACAGTCATTCCGCTTTTGTCGTTGCATTTGTAATTATTTCTCTGCAACTTAGGACCACGTTTAACACAAAATTTGCCTACATGAAAAGCAATGCTACACTGTTTAGTGTGCTGCTTTTGATGCTATTCTCTTTTACTGGGTTTGCCCAGCAAACAGTGAGTGGTATTGTAAAGTCAGCTGAGACGGGAGAGCCCCTGCCGTCTGTCCTGGTAACCGAAAAGGGGACCGATAATGCGGTATCGACGAACATCGATGGTGCATTTGATATCACTGTTAGCTCTAATGCTACCTTGGTATTCAAGTTATTCGGTTCCTCTGAAAAAGAGGTTGCCGTTGGGAACAATGATTTCTTAGTGGTTGAGCTAGAACCCAACACTAGCGAGCTCGATGAGGTTGTAGTTACTGGTCAAGGTATCGGTATCAACAAGCGTCGTATCTCTACGACCATCCAGTCAATCGACTCTAAAGAAATCGAAAGAGTACCTTCAGTTCAGTTGGATCAGTTGATCCAATCAAAACTGCCAAACGCTCAGATTCGTTTGAGCTCTGGTCAGCCAGGTACAGCCTCTATCATTCGTTCGAGAGGTCCAGTTTCTGCATTGATTAACACTACTCCGGTGATTTTCATCGATGGTGTTCGTGTAGATAACTTGAACTCAAACCCAGAGTTGGGTATCGCAACAGGTGGTGCACAGTCATCAGCTATCGCGGATATCCCGATGGAATCAATCGATCGAATTGAGTACATCCCTGGTGGTGCTGCAACTACACTTTATGGTGCAGATGCCGCGAACGGTGTACTTCAAATCTTTACCAAGCGTGGTAATGGTGGAGAAAACAACGTGAACTTCGAAGTTCAGTTGGGTGCCATCTCAGGAACGAGAGACTTCCTTCGTTTCCAGCGCACTGGCGACATTCTTTATGAGCCAGGATTCATGCAGCAGTATCGCCTCGGTTTCGGCGGTGGTACGCGCAACTTTAACTACCAGTTTAGCGGTAGTCTTTATCAAGACGACAGTTTCAATGACTTGAACACTCAGGTTCGTAGAAACATGCGTCTTTCTATTTTTTCACAGGTTACCACTCGTTTGAGCTACAGCGGTTCAGTTGCTTACTCAAACCTCGAGTTTAACCGTGATTACAACGCGAACACGGCATTTGCTCGTTTCGGTAACCTCGAAGGTGGTCAGTATGGCGACCTCGACGCTTACACACAAGCAGAAACTGACGCATTACAGGAGCAACTTCAGTTGGAAGGGGAGTTGACCGACATCACTGAGAAGATTAACCGCTTCCAGTTCTCAAACAACTTCCGTTACAACTTCTCTTCTAACCTTGCAGCGTCTTTCGACCTTGGTTTGGATTATCGTAACTCAGTTCAGCGCGAAGTTGCAACAAACGCAATGCAAATTGCTAAAGGATTCTTCCCTGACGGAACTACTGACCAAGGTTACATCATCGACTCTGATCGTAACTTCGCTGTAGTTTCAGGTAACTTGAACTTGCAGCACAATGCTACGGCGGGTGATTTCTCATTCGTGACGTTGGTAGGTGGACAGTTCTTCCGTGAGCAAGACATCCAGCAAGCTATCACAGCGCTTCAGGTTACTGATGGTTCTATTTCCATCAACAACTCTGCTAGCCAGCAAGCTGAAGACTTCTACTCAGTTCTTACTTCTTACGGTGTTTACGTAAACGAGAACTTGGGTTACAAAGACAAGTTGTTCTTGGACTTGGGTCTTCGTCTCGACGGAAACTCTGCCTTCGGTGAGTCTGTAGGTCTTATTCCACTTCCAAAAGTGGGTGGTTCATACATCCTTTCAGAAGAAGAGTTCTTCAGAAATACATTCGATCAGAAGACTTGGAGCACATTTAAGCTTCGTGCGAACTACGGTGAGGCTTCTGTATTCCCACGTGCCTTCGCAAACGAGTTGACTTTCGCAGCAGCACCTTACTTGGGTGGCTCAACGTTCGACTTCCAGAATCCTGGAAACGACGAGCTTCAGTCAGAGATTGCCAAGACTTGGGAAGTTGGTGCCGATATGGGATTCTGGGACAACAGAGTTCGTGCCGGTGTAACTTACTATAACACTACTACAGAAGGAGCACTTTTCACTCCACCAGCTAACCCATCTTCTGGTCAGCGTTCACAGCTACAGAACGTAGGTGAGATCAGCAACAAAGGTTGGGAAGTTAACTTGGGTGTTGATGTACTTCGTTCAGAAATGCACCGCTTGACAGCTAACGTGAGCTACAACTACAACGAGAACCTCGTAGTAAGCACAGGTGGTACTCCAGAATTCGCGGTAGGTGGATTTACCTTCCTCGGAGCATTCGTAAAAGAAGGTCAGCCTCTTGGTTACCTACGTGGTACGAAGGGTACTGTTAATGATGATGGTACAGTTGACTTCGAGCAGAATGCATTCCTCGGAACTACGTTCGCTCCAACATTCGGTACTTTCTCATTGGTGTACACGTACAACAACAAGCTTACAGTGTCTATGGCTGGTGACTACCAGTACGGTGGACAAGGTGTAAACGTGGATGATGTACTTCGTTACTTCGGTGGAATCAACGACGAAGGTCGTATTCCTGATGAAGCACTTGCTGAGGCTGGTAGCTTCTTCGACTTGGCAGGTTACTGGGTAGAGGATGCCAACTACGTGAAGATTCGCAACATTGCCGTTTCATATGACCTTAGTGGCATGTTTGACGGTCGTCTTGAGCGCTCTTCAATTGGTATCAGCTTGATCAACCCATTGAACTTTGTTTCTAGCTCGTTTGACCCAGATGTTACCGGTGCCGGTATTGACGCGCAAGGTGGCTTTGGTGGAGGTGGTTTCGCCTTCGGTACTGAGTCTGCGCCGAGAATGTATGTGTTGACTTTGAAATTCGGACTCTAATACCATGTATCGTATGAAACTAGCATATAAAACAGGGTTATTCGCTATTGCAATCGCACTTGCGAGTTGTGAGGCTGTCGACCCATTCGAAACAATCAACCCGAATATCGGGGAGGATGATGTAATTGGTGTAGCGAACTCTTCCATCTCATGGAAAGCAGGTCTCGATCGCCAAATGGCCATCACCTTTAACCAAATTGGTGTTTTGTCTGAAATCGCTTCAGATAACTACGACAACATCAATACATTCTACAATCAGTTTGTAGATGACTTCAATATCCAGTGGCAAGACAATGATATCAATGTGGCTCACAGAGGTATCGGTCGTCTTCGCGAAAAAGCCCTCTTCGGTATCAACGAAGTTGGTCCAAATGATCCAGCTGGATTTTCTGATGCTACGAGAGCAGAGTATTACTTCTACCTCGGGGTTTCTTACCTCTACGCGGCAGAGTTCTTCAACGAGCTTCCGCAAGAAGACAAGGGACCATTGGTTAGCCGCACTGGCAACTTGAATTCTGCGGTTGCAGCATTCGGAAGTGCACTTACGGCTGATCCAAGCCACGTAGGGGCAATGATCGGAAGAGCACGTGCATACTATCACCTCGGTGATGCAACGAACGCTGTTTCTGATGCAAACGATGCTCTTGCTGCTGATCCAGATTACGTTCGCTTTATCGAATTCGATCCAGTGAACTCTTCAGGTAACAATAACGGATTCGACTACACGAAGAACAACATGCAGTTGGCCCTTCAAGAGCGTGGTGGTTTTGATGACCTCCAGCCTTTGCCAACGTTGGACTTCCTCGATCCGAAAGTGTACTCGATTTCTGGTTCTCAGGATTCACCAATTCCATTGATGAAGGCTGAAGAAGCTCACCTAATCATTGCTGAGGCTCAGATTGCTGGGACTAACTTAGCTGGTGCAGCTACTACTTTGAATAACCTTCTCACGTTGGTGGCTTCTCGTCCAAGCAACACATTCGACGATTCTACAGAAGACCGTCATGAGCGTGATCCAGGGTCTCGTCCTGATACTACAGCTGCCGTTGTAAACGGTCGCACAGGACTTGTGTTAAACCGTAAGGCGGGTGACGTAACCGTTCCTGCTATCTCTGGAACATCAGCTGATGGTGCTGAGATTGCCGCTGCAGTTACTGCAGGTGAAGATGCGATGCTCACACTTCTTTACAGAATGCGTCAAGAAATCTTCATCGCAGAAGGTCGTCGCTTTAAGGATATGGGACTTAGCTACGTGATCTCAGAAGTGGAAGCACTTCAAAACGAGAACATCGGAGCTGGACACCCATCTACTATTAGCGATCTTCCAGCGTTCCTCGTAGCTATCGCAGGCGAGGCTGATGAGATTGACTATGACCCAACAACGTACGTTTGTACAGTTACTCACGATGTGAACGCTATCATCGTAGCTAACAAAACTGACGACGCTGTTTGTCCATTCCACTAATGAGCAACAGGTCTGAATAGGCCTAATGCCATTCCAACGGAACCGCCCCTGCACCCGGGGGCGGTTTTTTTTGTTTATTGGCCTATGGCCAAAAGGGTTAGCCTACGGCTAAAAGGAATCCGCGCCTATCGGCGGGATAAGGATCTGCCTAATGGCAGAAAGGAGGCTGATTGTTAAGCTGGAAGGAAGTGGGTGATGAGAAGGTGTTGGGAAGAAAGGGTTAGCCTGCGGCTAAAAGGAATCTGCGCCTATCGGCGGGATAAGGATCTGCCTAATGGCAGAAGGGAGGCTGATTGTTAAGCTGGAAGGAAGTGGGTGATGAGAAGGTGTTGGGAAGAAAGGGTTAGCCTGCGGCTAAAATGAATCTGCGCCTATTGACGGGATAAGGATCTGCCTAATGGCAGAAAGGAGGCTGATTGTTAAGCTGGAAGGAAGTGGGTGATGAGAAGGTGTTGGGAAGAAAGGGTTAGCCTGCGGCTAAAAGGAATCTGCGCCTATCGGCGGGATAAGGATCTGCCTAATGGCAGAAGGGAGGCTGATTGTTAAGCTGGAAGGAAGTGGGTGATGAGAAGGTGTTGGGAAGAAAGGGTTAGCCTGCGGCTAAAATGAATCTGCGCCTATTGGCGGGATAAGGATCTGCCTAATGGCAGAAAGGAGGCTGATTGTTAAGCTGGAAGGAAGTGGGTGATGAGAAGGTGTTGGGAAGAAAGGGTTAGCCTGCGGCTAAAAGGAATCCGCGCCTATCGGCGGGATAAGGATCTGCCAAATGGCAGAAAGCAGGCTGATTGCTAAGCTGGAAGGAAGTGGGTGATGAGTAGGGGGTGGGGAGGAAGTATCCTTTTGACCTTTGTCATATCAATCTTTCAACTCACGTAATTGGAATGAAGAGCCTTTAGGTCAAAGTGTGAGCTCTAGAAATAGGTAACCCACTTTTTCCTGCCGTTGGGCAAAGGAAATCCTTTAGCCGAAGGCTATCCTTTTGGCGCAGCCAATTATAACTCCAACCTCTCAATTATCTCCGGCAAAACCCTAATAGAAGCCATCTCACGGTATTTCTTCCTCGCCTCTTCTGCAGGGTAGCCAAAGTAGGTCTTCTTGGCTTCGAGCGACTTAGAAATGCCTGATTGTGCAAGTACAACACAGCCTTCACCCAAGGTGATGCCGCTGGTTACACCTACTTGGCCCCAAAGTGTGACGCTATCTTCTACAATTACACAGCCGGCAATGCCCACTTGCGAGGCGAATAGACAGTTCTTGCCTACCTGCGTATCGTGACCAATATGCACGTTGTTGTCGAGTTTCGAGCCTTCTCCGATGATGGTCGTTCCCGAAACGCCTTTGTCGATTGTACAGCAAGCACCCAGCTCTACACGATCTTCAATGCGGATGTCGCCACCACTCAGCAGGCGGTCGTAGCCCTCTGGTCGTTTTTTGTAGTAAAAAGCGCTGCCGCCTAGAACGGTTCCGGCATGAATAACTACGTCGTCACCAATAGTGCAATCGCCGTAGATGGAAACGTTTGCGTGAATGACCGTGTTTTTGCCAATCTTGACATTGGGTCCGATAAAGCAGCCTGGCTGAACTACGGATCCTTCGCCGATAATGACATCATCTGAGATGGCCTTTGGACTCGCAGCAAAAGGCTTATAGAAATTCGTGATCTTGTTGAAATCACGGAATGGGTCATCTGAAATGATGAGTCCCTTGCCCTCTGGTGCTTCCACTTCCTTGTTGATAAGTACGGTAGTAGCGGCCGATTGAAGGGCTTTGTCGTAGTATTTCGGGTGATCCACAAATACGAGATCACCCGGTTCTACTACGTGTATTTCATTGATTCCTGTAACCTCGTGGTTTGGATCACCTACAAAGGAGCATCCTAGCCATTCAGCTAAATTGGAAAGCGTACGAGGTTCTGGAAATCTCATTATTCTTTGGCGCGTTCTTTATAACTGCCCGTAGCAGTATCAATCACAATTTTCTCACCTTGCTCGATGAACAATGGCACGCGTACTTCCGCTCCTGTTTCAAGTGTAGCTGGCTTTGTGGCGTTCGTAGCTGTGTTTCCCTTTACGCCTGGTTCGCTATACGTAATCTCGAGTGCTACCGTAGCTGGGAGTTCGCATGAAAGTGGACGTTCTTCATCGGCGTGATAAAGAATGTTGGTTTCCATTCCATCCTTCAAAAACTCTGGAGCGTTGATCAAGTCCTTTTGAAGGGTGATTTGCTCATACGTCTCCATATTCATGAAGTGATATCCATCTGGATCGTTGTAGAGGTATTGGTAGTTGCGGTTCTCTACGCGGATTTCGTCAATCTTAGTTCCCGCAGGGAAAGTATGCTCGAGCAAACGACCTGTATTAAGGTTGCGCATCTTTGTGCGCACGAATGCATTACCCTTACCAGGCTTCACATGAAGGAATTCTACGATTTGGTACGGATCGTTATTGTAGTCGATGCACATACCGTTGCGGATATCTGAAGTACTTGCCATAAATATCTATTTGAAGAGCAAAAATAGGGGTTTTACTCTAGGGTTTCACGCTCTTCAGAGAGCTCAATTTTGTAAAGATAAAAGGACTCACCAGAAATGGACGGCCCGAAGTAGTTTAGCGAGTCAGGATCGAGAATGAGCTTCCAATCATTTTGAGCCCTTGGGTAGTCTCGATGCATGTTAATACCGCTGATCAAGTACACTTCACCATATCCGAAATGGGAGATCAACCTTGATTTGAGTTGCTTTGGCCACACATCTTCTTGGCTTTTTGCATCCCATATGATATGGGTCATAACCGTATCTCGCGTAGGTTGATAGTAAGCGTGGCCCGATTCTAAGCTTATGGCAGGAGTCAGGTTGTCTGGGAAAACGGCCGTCTTTTCATTGGGGATTTGAGCTTCGGTTAGATACTCTGCTACATCCGCCGCGCTTGAGTACTCGTTATTGTTGAACTCTTGATTGAGATACAAAGAACCAGCCACGAGTTGCCCAAGGAGGACGAGCGACAATAGCTTAAATCGTATAATCTTTTGTCCCTGTCGACTTAAAATAAAGTGAAGAAGTAAAAAGAGTACCCAAACATGTCCAGTATGCCGGATGTACGCGTGAAGTTTTATAGAACAGAAGAGAATAATCACAGCGGCTGACCCGATAAACAGCCACCGGTGTTTGGTTGAAGGAAACGTAAGTGAAAGTATTCCAAGTAGGATGAGGGAATAAATCAATCCATAATGACTTCCATAGTCGAATTGACCTCCAAACATAGGTATGGGAATCCCCATTCCAACGCTTCCCGTTGCAGTTTGAAACAAGTCTGAGCTAAACCCCCAACCACTTGCAAACCCACCGGATTCGGGAGGGGTAAGTTGATAGATGGTGAAGACAAGCAATGCAAGGGCAACCGGAATTCTCCAAAACCAACTCTTGGACCTTGGGTCTTCAATCAACATCAAAACACCCAATGTGCTAGCTAGAATAAGCGCAAAGAAGTTGGCTTGTGTAGCGAGCAGCAGAAGGATGAAGGCTAGATTTGGTCTAGTCTTCCAAACAGTCACAGCCGCGAAGAGCAGAAATATCCCCACTGCGTAATCTCTGTAGATCACGGCATATTCAAAGGCAAAATAATAGGTGAAGGGAAGTGCCCATTTCAACCATCTAGGCCACCCACTTTTGAATATTATCAGCGCATTGGTTCCAACAGCAAAAGTAGAATGAAGTAGGGGAGTGAGTGTAGGGCCAACGACCTTGATAAGCAGGAACCACAACATGGGGTGACCTTCCCAGCGTATACGTTGAATAAGGTCCCAAAACCCGGTGGCATCTTGAGCGAGCATGACGGCCTGAGCCTCATCTCTCCACGGTTGATGGGTGGCCGTTGCAGCAAAGATTAATAGAGTGGAGAGTGTCCAGAAGACAAAATCCAAACTCCGTTCTCTGCTAAATTTCATTTTCTCAAGTTGATTTCCCTCGTACAAAGGGCAGTTTCGATTTCCTGATGATTCGACCCTACAAATAGAATTCTGTCATCTACATGGTCGGCAAGTAAGTTCTGAAACCATACCATACCCTTGGCGTCCAAATTGGAGGTCGGTTCGTCCAAGAGTAAAACGGGAGTGTCGGACAAGATTGCCAACGCGAGTCGAACGCGCTGACGCATGCCAGATGAAAAATTTGCAATTGGACGCTTGGCTACCTTTTGAAGGCGAGTCAGTTCGATCACATCCGCGTCAGACAAGCCATTTCTCCACTTTCGGAACTGCGATTGAAAAGCGACGATTTCCTCGAGGTTGTACTCTTCGATAATCTCGGTGTAGGGACCTGCAAACGCAACCTGTCTCATGTAGTTTTCTACGGGCAGGTTCTGGTTGTTCTGTGTGATTTCAATCTTGCCTTCGGTAGAAGTGAGGCTTCCTGAAATGATTTTGAGGAGTGTGCTTTTACCAGAGCCATTTCCGCCCAGAATAGCAGTTTTATCTCCTGTTTTAAAGGAATCTGAAACATTGCGGAATACAAAGTGCCGCTCAAATTTCTTTCCGATGTCCTTTAACTCAACCTGCATTCTTTGTGAGGCTGAATCCCTTCATGATACCTTGCTGAGAATTGCGAATGAAAGTCAAGATTTCGTCTCTTTCCTTCGTCGCTTCAAAGTCGGCTTCGATGATTTCGGTAGCCTGACTTACGTTGTAATTCTTCTGGAAGAGGATTCTGTAGATGTTCTGAATCTCGTTGATCTTGTCGTTGTCGAAACCACGACGACGAAGTCCGATACTGTTAATGCCCGCGTATGAAATTGGCTCCTTAGCTGCCTTTACAAAAGGCGGAACGTCTTTACGAACAAGTGATCCACCGCCAACGAAAGCGTGAGCTCCGATTTTAGTGAACTGTTGAACGGCGGAAAGTCCACCGATGATGGCATACTCACCAACTTCAACGTGACCGGCCATGGCACATCCATTTACGATGATGGCGTGATCTCCAACGATACAATCGTGTGCAATGTGGCTGTATGCTTGAAGTAGACAATGTTTTCCAACAACAGTTTTGCCGGCAGCTTTGGTTCCACGGTTGATGGTTACACATTCGCGGATGATGGTTCCGTCACCAACTTCGGCTGTTGTGTCTTCACCTTCAAACTTCAAATCTTGTGGAATTGCTGAAATAACGGCTCCTGGGAAAATGCGGCAATTCTTTCCGATGCGCGCTCCTTCCATGATGGTGACGTTACTTCCGATCCAGGTTCCTTCGCCAATTTCTACATTCTTGTGAATGGTGGTGAACGGCTCGATTACCACGGTGTCGGCAATCTTTGCTGAAGGATGTACGTATGCTAAAGGCTGATTCATCTTACTTCTCTTTGGTGATCTGAGCCATCAAGTCGGCTTCAGTAACGAGCTTGTCTCCTACAAACATCTGACCATGCATCTGTACGATACCTCTGCGGATTGGTTGTGTGAGCTCAAGACGGAAAGTGAGTGTGTCTCCAGGAAGAACCTTTTGTTTGAATTTCACTCCATCAATCTTGAGGAAGAAAGTGAGGTAATTCTCTGGGTCCGGAACACTGTTTAGCGCCAAGATTCCACCTACTTGAGCCATGGCTTCTACTTGAAGTACACCCGGCATAACCGGTGCTCCGGGGAAGTGACCCACGAAGAATGGTTCGTTCATGGTTACCGCCTTCATACCTACTACATGGGAGTCAGAAATCTCAAGGATTCTATCCACCAACAAGAAAGGAGGTCGGTGCGGCAAGCGCTTCATAATATCAGTCACCTCAAAAACAGGAGGTGTATTCAAATCGACCTTAGGCGCTTTAGGCTTTGCGTCGTTTTTCTTAATAATCTGCTGGAGCATTTTGGCAAACTCGGTGTTTGCTTTATGTCCAGGCTTTGTAGCGATAATTCTACCGCGGATACTTCTTCCCGCAAGGGCGAGATCGCCGATTACGTCGAGAAGTTTGTGACGAGCCGCTTCATTCGGAAAGTGCAAGTCGAGGTTGTCTAGAATACCGTTTGGCTTCACTTTGACTTGATCCTTCTTGAAGGCCTCTCGAAGCTTAGCCATGGTGTCGTCATTCACCTCTTTATCCACATAAACAATGGCATTGTTGAGGTCGCCACCTTTAATTAGGCCGTTATCGAGGAGGAATTCGAGTTCATGCAAGAACGAGAATGTACGTGCAGGAGCAATTTCCTTAGCGAATTCGTCGATGTGGTCGATATGTGCATTCTGGCTTCCGAGAACCTTGGTTTGATAGTCGACCATTGCGGTTACTTGGTACTCTTCGGAAGGAAGTGCGAGGATTTCGATGTCTTCTTCTTCGTCGTAATAACGAATAACTTCATCGATGATGAACTCGCGCTTCTGTGCGTCTTGTTCTTCAGCTCCAACCGTTGCAATTGCTTCCATGAACGGCTTTGAAGAGCCGTCTAGAATTGGCGTTTCTGGAGCATTGAGTTGAAGGAGGCAGTTGTCGATTTTGGAACCTACGAGTGCTGCCAGGACGTGCTCTGTGGTGAACACCTTGGCATCCCCTTTAACGAGAGTTGTTCCTCTATCGGTGCTAACCACGTTAGAGGCGAGTGCATCGATAATAGGTTGTCCCTCGAGGTCAACCCTTTGAAATTTGAATCCGTGATCGACAGGTGCTGGTTGAAGAACCAATTCTACTTCTACACCAGTGTGTAGACCTACACCTTTGATGGTTACGGGAGCTTTAAGGGTCTGTTGATGAGTCATGACTCCAAGTTTTTCTTAAGCTGATGGATATCCTTGGCTAGTTGTGGTAGTTTGCGGTACACCGCGTAGGATTTGTTGTAGTCGACATACTCGAAAGCAGGAGAGCCTTGAACTACGGCATTGTCTGGAAGATTTTTAGGGATTCCCGACTGTGCGGCGATTTTCACGCCATTGCCGATGGTAAGGTGACCGACGATACCTACTTGACCGCCTATCATGCAATTCTTGCCGATTTTGGTTGAGCCTGCAACGCCAGATTGAGCGGCAATGACAGTATTTTCACCAATTTCAACGTTATGAGCTATCTGAATGAGGTTGTTGAGCTTCACTCCTTTGCGAATGATTGTCGAGCCTAATGTAGCTCTATCTATTGTTGAGTTTGCTCCAATTTCAACATGATCTTCTATAATCACATTTCCAATTTGAGCGACTTTGTCGTAGCTGTTCTCACTATTCGGAGCGAACCCGAATCCATCGGCGCCGATGATTGTTCCGGCATGAATGGTGACGTTGTTTCCGATAACGCAATCTCCATAAATTTTCACTCCGGCGAAAATTTCACAATTCTCACCGATTTGAACGTTGTCGGCAATGTGGCAGTGAGGATGAATTTTCGTTCCGTTGCCAATTTTTGAGTTGGCCCCAATGTATCCGAAGGCACCTAAATAGTACTCTTCGGGCATGGATACAGAATCGTGAATGTACGACGGTTCTTCACGTCCGCTTTTGTTGCCCTTCATCTGATTGTACATCTCCAAAAGTTTGGCAAATGCACCGTATGCATCGGGAACTCGAACGAGTGTAGCACTGATTTCAGCGGTAGGAGCGAAGTCTTCTGAAACGATAACCACGCTTGCGGTTGTTTCATAAATATACTTCTCGTAAGCCGGGTTTGCTAAAAACGAAAGAGAGCCTTCTCCGCCCTCTTCGATCTTCGATAGTCGACTTACTGTTTGTTCTGCGTTTCCGTCGACTTTACCGCCGAGGACTTCCGCTAGTTGTTCAGCACTAAATTCCATCCCGCCAAAAGTATGAAAAATAGCGCTTGTTTAGCGTACCGTGAGATGTGGCTCGTTTCTTACCGAATGCCTCGAATTATGCGGGCTTCCAAACTTCTTTTGGGTAGCAAATAAAGTGGCGAGTTACGGCGGACTGCAAGGCTTTGAGGTTGAGTTGGTCAGCCGCTTCAGCAACGTCCGTAACCGTCCCATCCTTATACCTCAACCTGATCTGATTGTCGCCAGCCTTGTAGATGTCATTGCTCGTCGCCCTTTCAATCATGTAGTACGACGCCTCCTCAACGGAGAATCCAAATGTGGCTTGAATCTTTTGGCGAATATCATCTACATACTCTTCTTCAAACGGCTTGGCTTGTATTTCAATTCTGAACAATCGTCTATCGACAATTCGTCTACTCAAATCACTCAAAACTCGATCGTCGTGGTTGCACCATTCCTTTATGGCCGCCATCATATCGGAATCGTCGAGATGCGCAAAAGTGTCCAAAAGCGTATCGCTCTTCATGAAGTCTTCATACGTAGGATCTTCGTAAAGAAAGGTTCTCAACGCGCTAGTCCCGTGTATTTCTACGCCATTAGCAGCCAACTCTTTCGCTCGCTGAAGAACGTTTACGAGCATGAATTCAGCACTTAGGACGGTCTTGTGAAGGTATACTTGCCAGTACATCAGGCTTCTGGCGACGATGAATTTTTCAACAGAATAGATTCCTTTCGCATCTACCACCAATCTATCGTTGGCGATGTTTAGCATGGTGAGCAATCGTTCTGAATTGATAGCACCTTCAGTTACTCCGGTGTAGAATGAATCTCTTCTCAGATAATCCAGGCGATCCATGTCGAGCTGCGAAGAAATCAACTCATTCAAATACCTCTTTGGATACTTATTGTTGAAAATCTCAATCGCTGTAGTCAATCGACCTTCGAACTTTTGATTTAACCTTTCCATGAAGAGCGTTGAGAGCTGTTCGTGATCCACATTACGAACCAGCGTGTGCTCGAGTGCATGTGAAAAAGGGCCATGACCAATATCGTGCAGTAGGATGGCGATATAGACGGCCTCTTCCTCTTCATCGGTGATTTCGTGTCCTTTCGATCGCAAGACACCAACGGCTCGCTGCATTAAGTGCATGGCGCCTATGGCGTGATGAAATCGAGTGTGATACGCTCCAGGGTAGACCAAGTAGGTAAGTCCCAGCTGGGTGATTCTCCTCAGTCGTTGGAAGTAGGGGTGTTCAATTAGATCGAAAATGAGCTCGCTAGGAAGTGAGATAAATCCGTAGATCGGATCATTTAAGATCTTGAACTTGTTTGTGAAATTCGCCTCAAAGGCCATACGCAATCCGTTGGTACTGCAAAGATTTCAAACAAGATCGGATTTTCCGCCTAACTTCATCAAATATTCAAACAACAACTTGCGTTGGAGGTGCTACCTTGCAATAAATAATCAGATCTTATGGATAAGACCCGCATACTCTGGGTAGACGATGAAATTGATATGTTGAAGCCGCACATCATGTTCCTTGAGCAAAAGGGATATGACGTCGATACTTCAAATAATGGTGATGAAGCCCTTGATAAAGTAGAGGAGACTTCATACGACATTGTCTTCCTCGATGAGAATATGCCGGGCCTCAGTGGGCTTGAAACCCTGCAGCGACTCAAGGAGATTCGTGAGTCCATGCCCATTGTAATGATTACTAAGAGCGAGGAGGAGCACATCATGGAGGATGCGATCGGTCAGAAGATTTCTGACTACCTCATCAAACCTGTGAACCCCAATCAGATTTTGCTTTCGCTCAAGAGAAATTTGCAGTCACGCCGACTTGTAAGTGAGAAGACCACATCTAGCTACCAGCAAGAATTTAGAAAGATTGCGATGGAACTTGCTGAGGTTAGAACTTGGCAAGATTGGGTAGACCTCTACAAGAAACTGGTTTACTGGGAGCTTCAGTTGGAGAAGCTTGAAGACGAAGGATTGCAACAGATTCTCATCTCTCAGAAAGAAGAAGCCAATAATCTTTTTGCTCGATTTATTGAAGGTGAATATGGCGATTGGATTGAAGATGCTGAAGGCGCGCCACTCCTATCTCACCGACTTGTAAAGCAGGAAATCGCTCCAGCTCTCAGAAGTGGGAGTAAGGTGATGATGGTGGTGATTGATAACCTTCGCTATGATCAGTGGAAGGTGATTCAACCTATGCTAGAAGACTACTTCAGAATTGAATCTGAAGAGGCGTTTTTCTCAATCTTGCCGACAGCCACGCAGTTTGCGCGAAATGCCCTGTTCGCTGGAATGATGCCAGATGCTATTTCTAAACGCTTCCCTGATAAATGGGTGGATGATGTAGATGATGAGGGCAAGAATCTCAACGAAGATTTCTTCTTGAAAGCTCAAATGGAGTTGTTAGGATTGAAGGACAAGCGCGTTCATTACACCAAGGTGGCCAATCATCAAAGCGGTAAAAAATTGGCGGACAGTTTCGGCAATACACGCAACTTCGATTTGAATGTTGTGGTTTACAACTTCGTCGATATCCTATCTCACTCCAAGACCGAAATGGAAGTGATTAAGGAGTTGGCGGACGATGATAAGGGCTACCGCAGTATTACGGAATCATGGTTTAAGAATTCACCGCTATTCGATTTACTTCGCCAGGTTTCAGAAACCGATGACCGTGTTATGATTACTACGGATCACGGCACGATCAATGTTACGGAGCCATCTAAGTTGGTGGGGCAGCGTGATTTGAGTACGAACCTTCGATATAAAGCGGGGAAGAATATGAGCTACGACAAGCGCGATGTTTTTGCGATGAAGGATCCGGAAAAATTCGGTTTGCCTAAGCGGAATATCAGCGACGAGTATGTTTTCGCGAAGTCGGATAAGTTCTTTGCATACCCGAATAATTACAACCACTACGTAAAGTACTTCAAGAACACCTACCAGCATGGAGGTTTGTCTTTGGAGGAGATGATTATTCCGTATGTGTGGTTGAAGGGGAAGTAAAAGTCAGTTTGAGATAGGCCCGAATGGATATTATAGGGCGATCTTTGGGTATGAGTGGAATGGTTGGTGAGCGCTAGGGGCCGCCACCTCCTCCCCGGAGATCAAGTTACGCAGCAGAAAAGCAAATCCCGGAATCTCAATCCACAATCGACCCGCAATTTTTTTATCCGTTTTTAAACGTTTAACCTCCGACTATTTCGATTCATAATTTCGAAATTGCGAGTGGGGTCGCGGGAAGCGGCCCCGGGCAAGCCGCCCCACCCACAGCACCATTCGTTGCCTAGCTCCACCACTCCAAAGACCCCTTTTTACTCTACCTTTGCCCAATGCAATTCGAGGCAAAATCACTAGAAGACCTAAAGCAACTTGCGCCCGTGCTGGCAGAGCTAATTCCAAAAGGAGTTGTGCTTTTCCAAGGCGACATGGGGGCAGGGAAGACAACTACCATTTCCGCGCTTTGCGAAGCTTGGGGAGTCGTTACACCCGTTCAGTCGCCGACCTTCTCCTTGGTCAATGAGTATGAAACATTGAACGGCGAGACCATCTTTCACTTTGATTTTTACAGGCTTGAGGACGAAGAAGAGGCGATGGATATGGGGTATGAAGACTACTTCTGGAGCGGAAATCGATGCCTAGTGGAGTGGCCAGAAAAAATCCCTACCTTGCTACCGAAGACATTTACATTGGTACGCATTAGTGTTTCCGACGGGATTCGGACGATCCAACTGAGGCTACCATGACTACGACCTTATGAAACTACTCAAGCATTTGCTTCTCACGAAGCTTCTTTCGCGTTTCGTTCAAGTTCGCTTAGCGAAGCGCTGGACAGTCTAAAACGGATTTTCGCGATTTCACCATGACGGAACCAAACTACTTCTCGTTCTCTAGCGCTCAACTCGTCCCACAAGAAGAAAGATTAGCCGTTGGCAGAAAGAAAGGGAAACTTCAAATCGGAGTTCCCCGAGAAACCTGCATGCAAGAAAATCGCGTGGCCCTGACACCAGAAGGGGTGCATCTCCTCGTCTCTAACGGACATGAAGTTTTGGTGGAAACCAAAGCGGGGGAGGGAGCGCATTATACCGACAATGATTATTCGGAAGCTGGCGCATCCATCGCCTATTCAGCCAAAGAAGTCTTCGAATGCAACGTTGTTCTGAAAGTCGAACCGCCTTCCATGGATGAGCTCGACTTAATGAAGCAAAAGCAAACACTCATCTCAGCACTTCAACTGAAGACGTGTACCAAGGAGTTTTTCCAAAAACTGATGTCGAAGCGTGTTACCGCGATTTCTTACGAGAATATCCGTGACAGCGAAGGTCAAATACCTATCGTACGCTGCATGAGCGAAATTGCCGGGAATGCCAGCATCCTTATCGCAGCAGAGTATTTGAGCAATGTAAATGATGGCAAGGGATACATCATGGGAGGTGTTACAGGCGTACCTCCTACCGAAGTTGTGATTATTGGAGCTGGTACCGTGGGTACTTTTGCCGCGAGAACGGCTACCGGAATGGGAGCGAACGTGAAGGTGTTCGACCGTTCTCTTTCAAGATTGAAGAGACTTCAAGACAGCATTCAGGTACCCGTGTATACCTGCGTAATTCAGCCTAAAATTTTGGAGAAGGCACTTAGACGTTGCGACGTTGCCATTGGTGCAATGCGCTCGGAAGGCGGACGTACACCGTGTGTGGTTACGGAAGATATGGTGTCGAAAATGAAGCCACGTTCAGTCATTGTGGATGTCAGCATTGATCAAGGCGGTTGCTTTGAATCCAGCGAGCTGACTTCACACGAGAAGCCCATTGTCGTAAAGCATGATGTAATTCACTACGGTGTTCCGAATATCGCCTCACGTGTTTCTAGAACCGCATCATTCTCGCTGAGCAACATCTTCTCTCAAATTCTCATCACCTTTGGAGAAGAGGGTGGAATTGAAGACGTACTGAGATATCGCAAGGATGTGCGAGCTGGAATGTACTTGTACAATGGTGTGCTGACAAACAAAGCAATTGGCGAGTGGTTTGATTTGCCATTTTCAGATAGCGATTTGCTCTTCGGTTAAGCATTCCACAGCTATCTTTGCCCCATGAAATTACTCAAACGTTTTGGCTGGTACCTAGGTGGAGTCCTTCTCGGTACTATTCTCGTTCTGTTTATGTTCGGCGATAGAGAAATCGCTTGTACCTATTTTCCAAACGACCGTGTATTAGGCGATCTTCAAAAGAAAGAATTACTCTTTTCGGAAGAAGTGAAGTGCATCAACGAATGCATCGGTGCGGATGTCGATACAAACTTCTACTTCAACGTTCTACACGCTTCTAAAGTAGATTTCTCGTATAATGAGCGTGGGACGGAAAGCGATTGCAACGACTACAAACTGATTTACTCACAGGATGGTCTTGCCTACACGTTATACGTCAAGAATTGCAAGGATTCTACGGCTACGTTCCACAGGGTCGAACTTCCTGCTTCTTTCGATTGCGATTGTCCTACTGAGGAATAGTCGCCGGTTGGTGCTTTTCCTGTTTTCTCCGTCGAAGCTCAGCTTTTATCAAACCTAACTCTCGGCCGGTCTGACCGCGAACAGAGGTGTTTTCTTCTGCTCTTCTGATGAGATAAGGCATCACATCGCGTACTGGGCCAAAAGGGAGGTATTTAACAACGTTGAAGCCGCTAGCTGCAAGGTTGAAACTGATGTGGTCGCTCATTCCATAGAGTTGAGCAAACCAAATTCTTCGGTCGCCAGGGTCGATTCCTCTCTCCGCCATTAAGCTTACCAAGAGCTGACTTGATGCCTCGTTGTGTGTTCCACATACAAAGTTGATGCGGTCAATATTGTCGATAAGCAATCGGATGCCCGCGTCGTAGTCTCTATCGCTCGCTGCTTTGTCAGGCTGAATCGGGTCGAGGTAACCCATCTCTTCGGCGCGATTGCGCTCCTTTTCCATGTATGCGCCGCGTACGATTTTGACACCAAGGAAGTAGTTGTTCTCAACCGCATGTTCGAGCGATTTTTGAAGAAACTCAAGTCGGTCGTGGCGGTAAAACTGAATGGTGTTAAGAATGAGTACACGCTCTGTGTTGAACTCCATCATCAATGCAGTGACTACGTCATCTACCGCCTGTTGAATCCAAGATTCTTCAGCGTCAACCATCACTGGGATGTTGTAGTCTTTCGCAGCTTGGGCGATGTCATGGAAGCGCCCAACAACTCTGTCCCATTCCAACTGCTCATTTGCTGATAACGCGTGTCCGGCGCTCACTTTTTCAAGGAGAGCAAATCTGCCCATTCCCGTTGGCTTGAATACGGCAAGGGGAACACCTGTCTTTTCACTCGCGTATTTGATGGTCTCGATCACCGTATTCTTCGTACGATCGAAATCCTTCTCCGTTTCTTTTCCCTCAACGGAATAGTCCAAAATACTACCCACTCCCATTTCAATGAGCTCGTCAATTGAGTTGGAACAGTCGCGAATGTCTTCTCCACCGCAGAACTGATTGAACACGGTAGCCTTTATCAGACCTTTAACTGGGAGGTGGGTTTTGAAGGCAAACTCAGAAAGGTACTTGCCAGATTTTACAATCCATGGGAATGCCAGGGAGCTAAAGAGTAAATAGCTCTTTCTCAACTCGAATTTCGACTTATTGCGAAACGCAGTGGCCGTATCAGAAAAGTTAATCAGCATTCACAACTCGGGTATAACATTGAGCAAGCGCGCAAATATAATTCATGAACTATCAAAAATGTATGACCTTTGTTACAGTCAACGGTACATTTTTCACCTTGTTCATGGATTCAAAAATGGGTATGAATTTTAGAGAAACCAAATTTGGAAATGTGTATGCTAACGAGCAGGCATTGAGTGAGTTGGATTCCCTTCTGGGTTTGTACTCCGAATCCGAAAGCCTCGTTTTCTTCTTAGTTGATGAGAATACACACGAGAAATGTCTGGTAAGATTGATTCCCGAACTGCCCTCTTTAGGTAAGTATGAGATCTTAGAAGTACCCGCTGGGGAGGAATCTAAGTCGATTGAGGTTGTGTACAATTTATGGACCTCCCTATCGGAGTTGGGGGCAGATAGGCACGCATTACTCGTAAATGTTGGAGGTGGAATGATTACCGACCTTGGTGGATTTGTTGCCTCAACCTATAAGCGCGGGATAGAGTTTGCCCACGTTCCAACATCGCTTCTCGGGATGGTGGACGCATCACTGGGTGGTAAAACGGGAATAGATGTAGAAGGCGCGAAGAACCTCGTCGGAACCTTTGCTTCCACGAAAGGGGTTTTCCTTATTCCTGATTTTCTAGAAACCCTCCCTGAGCGCGACACCCTCTCCGGTTTCGCCGAGATGATTAAACATGCCCTCATCTCCTCAGAAGATGAGTGGAAACGTATTTCAAAGTCGAATCCACTCACGCTTTGGGAGCAACCCGATGTCGTACGCGATTCTATGAAAGTAAAGCTCGATGTTGTCGAAGACGATCCAAAGGAGGCAGGTGCAAGGAAGCACCTCAACTTTGGGCATACTTTCGGACATGCGCTTGAGAGTTTTTTCCTCGACTCAAATCCAGAGAATCCACTGCTTCACGGTGAAGCAATTGCCCACGGCATGTGGATGGAAGTTGAAGCTTCGGTCATGACGTGTGGCTTGAGTAGAGAAACGGCAAACGAGATTCAAGCTTTAATTGACGAGACGTACCCAGCGATCTCTATTGATGAGTCGAAGTATGAAGCGGTATTAGAATGGCTGAAGTTCGATAAGAAGAACAGCGGCGGCTCGGTGCGGTTTGTTTTGCTTGAAAAAATTGGAAAGCCGGTGCGAGACCGCGAACTTAGTGAAGAGCAAATGCTCGAAATCCTTCGCATTCGCAAGACACGGAACTAATGAAATCACTCACGTACATCCAACCAGAGGGAGGCGCTATCCCAGAGTTGGAGGTGCCATTGTCAAAAAGTGTAGCCAATAGATGGCTCATTCTTGAGGCGATTTTCCCAAAGCATATTGTAAAGAAGCAGCTTTCCGAAGCCGCAGACACGCGCATTCTCAGAGAAGCACTTGAATCTGAAAGCACCGATATTGACCTCGGAGCTGCTGGAACTGCCATGCGTTTTGCCACGGCTTTTTTTAGCGCCAAGCCTGGGGCGGTGACCTACCTGTATGGAACCGACCGAATGCATGAACGGCCCATTCAACCTTTGGTTAAGGCTCTTCGAAGCCTTGGTGCAGAGATTCGGTACGAAGGGAAAGAGGGTTTTCCACCGCTCCGGATTTACGGTCGACATCTCCGCGGTGGCGAAGTGTATATTCCAGCCGACATGAGCAGCCAGTTTATTTCGGCCCTTATGCTTGTTGCTCCCGCAACCCAAGATGGACTACTGATAAACCGAACCAGTAAAACCGTTTCGCAGCCCTACATTGATATGACCACTGCCGTTCTTCAACAAGCGGGAATTACGGTAGAGGAAGATGACAACAGGATTCATGTACACGGCAAGCCTAGCGGTGTTGTTGAAATGCCGTCGGAAGGTGACTGGAGCGCAGCTGCAGCTTTTGTTGCATGGACGGCTGTGAGCGGGCAATCTATCACTGTGAAAGGCCTTTCGAACGAATCCATTCAAGGTGATGCGATGCTGATTGAATGGGCCGAAGAGCTTGGTGTTGAAGGCGAATGGGTAGATGGTAACTGGTTGTTGAACCGAACACATATCCCTGAAGAGGATCTGCATCTTGATTTACTCGATCACCCTGATTTGGCGCAGTCTATAATAATGGCGGCATTCGCACAGGGAAGAGGAGGAAAGGTAACGGGATTGAATACACTTCGCATCAAAGAAACTGACCGTATCAATGCACTTGTAGAATGCATACGCATGCTAGGCGGTGAAACTACTGACACAGGTGGAGCCTTGTATTGGTCGCCAACGGAATCGCTCAATTTCAATGGGGCTACGTTTAAGACGTACGAAGACCACCGTATGGCCATGGCACTAGCTCCACTCGCAGCACTTCACGACATTACCATCGACGATGAAACGGTGGTTGTGAAGTCGTTCCCGAAGTTCTGGGAGGAGATGAAGAAGGTAGGGTTAACATTATCGTAGTGCATAGTGTAGCTCGAAGTTAAAAGCCCACTTCAAGCCTCCAGGCGTTTCATCTAGTCCACTTCCCCTGCTTTTCGAGTTGAATTCGCGATTGACCATGCCTCGGATTTCAAGTTTCAAAGTTGAAGAAAGCTGAACCCCGCCGTATACATTTATTCCAGCGCCTGATTTTGAGAAGCGCAATACACTCATTTGCATACTTGTAGTTCGCATCATGAGCCATACGGGAAGTTCATCCATTCCGCTGCTGAAATAGAACATGTCGGCTCGTAGTTTCCCACCTGGGATTTGGAATTCACATGATGTCGCTATCATACTCGTCCCGTTTTTGGGATGACTCCAATGAAAGTCACTTCGCACACCAATTTCTACGTTTAGCGCGGTGGTCTTGATGTAGTTCCGCAAGTGGAGTGACTGACTTTCATCTTTGTTCCTACTTCTCAGTCTCGAACCCGCTTCGACTCCGCGATTGTGATAAGCATACTCCAACTGCCAGCCGCGGGTCTTCGAGGTGACCCATTCCGGTTTTCTTTGATAGCCACCATAAGCCGTCCCACACAGTGAATGCTTTTTCCAGCCGTACTCAAAAAGAACAATGGCGGATCGTTCCCCTCCACCTGAAAAAAGTAGTCCGTTTGCATTTTGTGCAGAGGGTTGATAGTCAACCGCCGATCTTCGAATTTTCATTCCAAGCGACGCGTCGCCAAATGATTTTGAGTAGGACATTCCAAAGGCTAAGCGGTTATCGTGGTCTGTGCTTAATTCTGCATCGAGAAAATGAGTGCCATATATAAATTGACCACCCATGGAGCTTGCCAAGCGAAAAGAAAGACGAGATTTCTCGAAATAAAGGAGGTGCCCAGCCCAAAATAGCCGTAGCATTTTCCATGTCTTTTCTATGTAAATCCCTTCATGCCAGTTGGTAACTGCCGACTTTCTTTGAAGCTCTGTTGAGGTGCGGTGGCTACCGGTTGAGGGGTAGCTTTCTACCCATCCATCGCTGAGTCGGGCATCTGCATTGTCTTTTCCGAGATTCAACTGAAGTTTCCAGTTGTTGCGTTGATACCTCGCTAGAACACCTCGATACGTTCCAAACTCACTCGCCGAGGATATGGCCGTGTTCGGATTAAAGAATGTGTGAATTTGCCCGACCTTTTGCGGTATGGCGCTGCCAAACCCCACACCGAATAGTATACCGGTAGAATGACCGAGCCTGTAATCTCCGAGTGAAACAAACCAAGTCTTACCACCATTCCATTGGAGATTGAAGGAATGATGATCTATTATTCCTTTTCGGATAGAGTGAATGGGTTCTCCTGCATCTTGCTGCCATCGCCAATAAAAGGCATACGGATGGTTTTTGATTTCCAGTTTCCCCTGCACTTGCGCGGGTATTCCTTGATATTCATTATCGATGTAGCCTTTCTTGGTAGGGTCGTCTACTTGAATGCCTACAGAAGCTTTCACCTTAGTTCGACCCCTTGTCTTCAATGAATATCCCTCATTCTCATCAAGCGCCAAGTATGGCTTGCGTGCTTCAATCCATTGTCCATTTATTCCATGCGCCTCGCATAATTCACCCCAATCGAGCAATGCGCCAGCTTCATCAATGTATCGTTTAATGCTAATGGCTTCAGTAGTCGAGATCAGCGGGTGTGCGCTCAACTCGTGGATAGTGGCGGAGTTCAACGCCAGTGGATTCGCTTCGTAGGCACTCAACTCATCTTGGAGCTGCTCCAATTCTTGAGATGTTAAGCCTTGTTCCCAATCGAAGCTGACAGTTTGGGCAAGCAGGGCATTTGACCATAGTATCACACTAATCCATTTCCACATGGTTGTTCATGCCTACATGCGATTGGACAATTGGATTGAGCCCCATTTCGATTCCGAAAGTGTAATCGAATGAGCTCGTTTTCAAGATCAGATTTGCTTTCAATTGCCCACGCCATGAAGCGTCAAACCTGACCGATAGCCTTTCACCTTCTGATTGTAAGTGCAGCCTAAAGTCGTGAGCCAATGATGATAAGAATGTACTATGCCCGATCCACCATCCATCAGCGATGCGATAGGCAAGTTCGAAATCAACCCGTGACTTGGCTATTGGGTTTGAAATGAGTGGAGAGGCTACGCTCGTGGTCATTCTCCATTGCGATGAGTACAACGAGTGGCCAAGTCCAACCGAAAATTGAACGGCCTTGGAGAATGGGATGTACAAAGAACTCAGCAAAGCGTGAAGCCTCTGCTCTTCACTTATACTAACGCCACATTGCAACCCCATCCATCCAACAGCCCATTCGCTCTGTCCACTCCACTCGGCCTTGGCTAGCAAATACGCACCCTTTCTGGTATGTGCCACCTCGCTTCGTGAAGTGTACCATGAAGAAAAATCTATCGCGGTCACGGTGGCCGTCCAACTGGTGTGAGGGACGGATGGCCTTCCCATGTAGACTTTGGATATGCCCTCAGACCATGTCGTGAGGTTCAAGGTTCCACCGCCCACAAATTGAGAAAGACCCAATTGAGAGGAAAAAAGGAACAGCCCTATGACACAACGATAATTCACTTGGCTAAGATGCGCCGAGGCATTCGCTCTAGTCGGAGGTTAAACGTTTACTTCCGTTTACACACGCTTTTAATCGCATCTCTCATTTCTCGCGCCCTTCCGATTATGGAAGGTTGAGAATCCCTTATCTTGGCTCTTCGTGAGTTGGAGACTTGTCATAGCCTTTCTTTTCCTCGGTTTGAATCTTCAAGCCCAGCAGTATTTCTTCCAGACTTTTGGTCAGGATGAAGGAATACCCGTTTCCACCATTAATGATATTGTAGAAGACGACCTAGGTTTCATGTGGATCGCCACGGAAGGGGGAGGGCTTGCCCGATTTGACGGTCTGCATTCACAGGTTTTCAATACCGAAAACGCTGCAGGTATTCCTTCAAACTACATTACCCGACTTCATTTCAAAACGGAACTCGGTCTTCTTATCGGCACCGATAAAGGACTCGTATTGTACAATGGCTTCACGTTTCAGGATGTCTGGAATCTGCCCAAAGAAAGAGTAGTGGCCTTCACTTTTGTAGATGAGGAGTTATTTGTGGTGTACCGAAGAAGTATTTGGAAGGTTGCTCCCGATAGCACAACTACCTCATGGGATTTTGAGGATGATGTGGAACTGATGTCTGTTTGCGCCACGAATTCCGATTTATTCATCGGTGCCTCCAATGGAGTCTATCGCAAGAATGGAGAGGAGTGGGAGAAGTGGTGGAATGGGACTAATGTGCGTTCAATCTTCGATCCGAATCCAAATGAAGACGGCTCAGCCATTCAGGTAGGGGCAGCCGACGATGTGTATCTCATATTGAGAAAAGGAGTAGGGTTGAAAAACCTGAGTAGCTCTGGAGACGGAGGCGCTCACCCTGATGTTCGTGATATCGTGCTCGACAGCCGTGGTCGCTGGTGGTATGGAAGTTATCTGAATGGACTTCGACGATACGACTCTCAACTTCCCGAATCTGTTGCTGAGACCCGAATAGGTGAGGAGCAAGGATTGACAACTCCTAAAGTTCGTTGCTTGCACGTGTCTACCGACGGCCGAATTTGGATTGGTGGACTTACCGGCTTGAGTAGATTGGTGGAGCCGGATCTTTTCAGAATAAATAAATCAGATGGACTTGCCGACGATAGAATACACGCTGTGGCGCTTGGTTCAAATGGCGACTTGTGGATGGGAGGGCTTTCTGGTTTGTCGCGAAGAAAATACAGAGGGGATGTAGAATCCTTTACCTCGAGTTCGGGTTTGCCACGTGGATTGATTTTCGACGTGGTAGAAACGAAATCTGGGGATATCTATATCGCTACGGAGAACGGATTGGTTCGTAGAACTAGAACTGGTTTCAGAACCTACGGGGAAGAAAATGGACTTGGCAATGCTTTCATTTTTGATTTAGAACCCTTGTCTAGCGGCGGCATGGCCGTTGCCACCACAGAAGGGATTTACATTTTCGCGAATGGTAGATTCAGGGTTCTTGACATCAACCTAACAACAACGGCATTTACCCGAATTCAAGAAGATAACTTAGGTCGACTTTGGGCATTAGACATTGAGGGGAGGATTCTTCAACAACAAGGAGAGGGTTGGAAGAATGCTTTCAAGGAAGATTTAATGCTCAGGATTTCGCCAGCTACCTTTCAGGTTGATCAGGAAGGCACGCTTTGGATGGGCACGAATGGTCACGGTTTGTGGCGTTTGGATTCAGAAAGACTAGATTCAATAACCGCTTCACAAGGCTTGATAAGCGACAATGTTTGGTCACTTGATGTAGATGCCGGTGATGTGTGGATCGGCACTGAAAGTGGAATTCAGAACATCGTTTGGAACCGAGGATGGGGCTTCGGAGCACGCGTATCAAACGCAAGAGGAATTGGCGAAACGGAGTGCAATCCGCATGCGGTAGTACGAAGTGATGAGTCCATCATTTTCGGAACAAATGCGGGTGTGATAGTTGCGCCGTTGCGCAGAGATAATGAAAACGTGGTTCCGGGAAAGCTTCAACTGACTGCCTTGGACCTCTATTTCGAGCAGCCTGAGACCTGGTCGTTGTGGAGCACATCCGTTCAACCGTGGAGCGGAATGCCGCAATCGCTGGAATTGCCATGGGACCAGAATTACTTGAGATTCTCGTATGCTGCGCTTCAGGTGGCTGACCCGTTGTCGCTTCAATATCAATATAAAATGAGCCCGCTAAACAGCGAATGGACGGCAGCTGAGGGCAGGACGGAGGCCATTTACACCAGTGTTCCTCCGGGAAAATACACGTTTGAAGTGAAGGCTTTTGATCCAATCAGTGGAAAGTCTTTATACTCGGAACCATACACCTTCGTGATTCGGTCGCCGTTTTGGAAAACCTGGTGGTTCTACGTAATTGTTGGGCTTGTGCTGGCCGCTTCGGTATGGCTGTACATCCGTGTTCGTTTCCAGCGAATCAATGCGAGATTGAAACTTGAAGAAGAGCGTAACGACCTGGAGCGACGCGCACTTCGGTTGCAGATGAATCCGCACTTTGTCTTTAACGCACTTGATGCGATATCTGGATTCATCTTTAAAAATGAGCCCAAGGAGGCGGTGAAGTACTTGAACAACTTTGCGAAGTTGATGCGATTGATGCTAGAGAGTTCTCGGGAGCATGTCATTCCTGTACATACCGAGATTCAATTGCTGGAGAACTACCTCGCCCTTGAAAAATTGCGCTTTTCAGGATCTTTTGAAAGTGAGATTATTATTGATGACGATCTCGATACGTACGGCTTTTCTATGCCTTCAATGATGGTACAACCACATGTTGAAAACGCCATTCTGCACGGGTTGCGCCCGACCGGCGGAGGCAAAGTGACTATCACCTTTACAGAGGTTGAAGGCTCATTGAAGTGTGTGGTAGAGGATAATGGAGTAGGCAGAAAGAAGTCGGCCGAGTTGAATGAAAAGAGCGGTAGAACACACCGGAGTTTGGCGGGAGAAATCAGTCGACGACGCGTTGAGCTCTTCGAGCGCACCTTTGGAGGTCGGAGTGCGGTAATAACCGAAGACCTTTACGACGAAAACGGAGATGCTGCGGGTACGCGAGTCCTTCTTCAACTGCCGCTTCAGTCGGTAGACGAGTGGGACGACGAATAGTCGTTAAATAGGAGCACAACCGCGATTGCTCATTTGGATAAAATGGGTCGGTCGGATTCATTAGATTTGTAAGAACTGCAACACTGCCCCATGTTAAAAGCATTGATTATTGATGACGAAGAGAACAGTAGAGCTGCCTTAAAGGGTAAGCTTGAGCTCTTTTGTCCAGACATTCGTCCAATCACAGAAGCTTCGAATATTGAAGGTGCCATGCAAGAAATTGTGAGTGGCAAGCCTGATGTGATGTTCTTGGATGTAAAGCTCGCCGGTGAGACCGGATTTGAGCTGCTAGAGAAATTGAGAGCTGAGGAGATCAGCTGGAACGGTGAGGTAATCTTCACTACGGCGCATGATGAATTCGCGCTAAAGGCGATCAAGTTTTCGGCATTAGACTACCTGTTGAAGCCTATTGATCCTGAGGAGCTCGTTAAGGCGGTTCGTAAGGTTCAGCAGATAAACTCGGTTGAGCCAAGTGCTGGAATTTCGGTTCTGTTGGAGAACTTTCGTTCGGCGACTGAATCTCCAAAGAAGATTGTCATTCCGAGTTCGGATGGCATGCACATCATTAAGGTGAGTGACATTTTGAGATGTGAATCTTCGAGCAACTATACGCAGTTTGTACTTCGCACGGGTAAGAACCTGCTTGCGAGCAAGACGTTAAAAGAATTCGACAACATGTTGTCGGACCACAATTTTGAGCGCATTCACAAGAGTCACTTGGTGAACATGAACTATGTGAAGCGTTATGTGCAGTCGGATGGAGGCTATGTGATTATGGAAGATGATTCCAGGATTCCGGTAGCCAATAGGAAGAAGGAACACTTGATGACCTTACTGAAATCACTCTGAGCAACACTGTGATAAAATGGAGCCCCATGATCGATGATTGTGGGGTTTTTTGTGGGGTAAAAAATGGGATGGTGTGAGTTGGAATAGCTAGGTTAGAAGTGGGCTGCTGACCACGAGCAGCTGGGGTCCGCCACTCCTCCTCCCCAGTCGGAAGTTACACCATCCCAGCGACCTAAGTCGTGTCGTAAACGTATACAAACGCTTAGTTTTCAACCCTTCAAATTTCCATTGTGAGATTCAGCGATTTGATTTATTTCTTCCGAACTTCACCACAAGGGGTGGGGTTGGGGCCCCTTAAGGCGCCGGAGAGGCTTCTATAGCCCGCACGGATTAAAGTCCTGTACTAATTGGAACCAGCGCTAAAAGTCGAAGTGAATCGCCCACTTCGCTCCGCGGAATCCCTATTGCTAGGCGGCATTCCCGTCCCCATCTAAACGTCCGAGAGTCTATTAGTCCAAAAGTCTCCCGCATCAGCTTCGCCTCGCGGGATTCCTCCCTTTGGTCGGAACCTTAAGTCGGTACATCATTCCGAAGGTCCAACCCTCTAACCCTCCAACCCTCCAAATTCCCCCATTCGTAGTCCATTTCCTACCATTCGACGAAATATAACGACTGAACCGTAAGTCATCTCCTACATTTGAAGTGCATTTCAATACGGAGTTCCCCCCTTCCGAAGTGGCGAAAAGCAACATGTAGCTATGCTATCGTGCATTTTAATACCAAATGGAGGAACCATGAAGACTTACATCTTATCACTCATCGCAGCCGTCGTTACCCTCAGCTCTTGCTCAGAGAACGTCGTTGAAGAACAGTATACCTTCGAAGAACCGAAGTATACACTCGTTTTTCAATCCGCAAGTGATTTTAACTGGTCTATTAACGAGCTCAGTGGAACTTTGGATTCCGTAGATGTCACAAATTTTTCTACCATCGATGTAGAAGTAACTCTAGCCAAGGATGCTTCCCTCACCTGTATCGTTTACAAAGGCGAGTATCCCATCTTCTACCGCGTAAGCTCTTGCCAGAAGTCTTCTGCTTATCAGTTCTCGGTAGACATTCAATGACATGCAATAAAAAAGGGGAATTACTTCCCCTCTAAATCTGCTGCGCTTTTCAGAACTTTCGTCTTTAAGCCTTCTTTGTAGTTGATGATGTTCTGCATAATCGCCTCATCCGAACTGCCTACAATCTGAGCGGCCAAGATTCCAGCGTTCTTCGCGCCGTCTAGCGCTACCGTGGCAACAGGAACGCCACCTGGCATCTGCAAGATGCTCAATACACTGTCCCATCCATCAATCGAGTTTCTGGATTTTACAGGAACACCAATCACTGGTAAGGGTGACAGCGAAGCAACCATTCCCGGAAGGTGAGCAGCACCACCAGCCCCAGCAATGATGGCCTTAATGCCTCGCGTATGCGCCGACTTCCCATATTCATACATGCGCTCCGGAGTACGGTGGGCTGAAACAATCGTGATTTCATACGGCACGCCCAGTTCCTTTAAAACATCCGCGGCCTCCTGCATAACGGGAAGATCACTCTTGCTTCCCATGATAATTCCAATCATGTTTTCTCGTCTATTAGGGTAGTCTAACTTCTACTAATAACTTTAATCGCACTCTTCGCCTGCTCCGCCGCTTTTCTGGCTTCAGATCTGTCGGCATTCGTAACCGTTACGTGCCCCATTTTTCTAAATGGACGCGTGGAACTCTTTCCGTACAAGTGAATGTACACTCCAGGCATGCTCAACAAGTTCTCATATCCGTCGTAACGAACCGGACCACTGTACCCCGTTTCACCAACCAAGTTAGCCATTACCGCAGGTAAGCGAAGTTCAGTTGAGCCCAATGGCATCCCCGTTACCGCTCTCACATGCTGCTCAAACTGCGATGTAAAGTTTGATTCTATCGTAAGGTGACCACTGTTGTGCGTTCTTGGAGCAACTTCGTTGATGTATACTTCGCCATCCTTACTCAAGAACATTTCAACGGCTAAAAGTCCAACTAAGTCAAAGGCCTCAATCGCATCTACCGCTAATTTGCGCGCTTTCTCTTCCGCTTCAGGAGAAACCGTTGCCGGACAAAGCACATATTCTACCTGGTTCGCAGTTGGATGGAATTCCATTTCAACTACAGGATACGTCACAGTCTGTCCATGCTCGTTTCTCGCAACAATCACAGCGAGTTCTTTCTCAAAAGGAACGAAAGCTTCAACCAATCCGGCCTGATCTGGCAAGGATTCAATCTGAGCGGCATCCTTCACAATGTTCACCCCAAATCCGTCGTAACCGCCCGTAGCGGCCTTCCAAACAAACGGTGGCTTCCAGTTTCCATCTTTCAAGCCCTCTAGCATCTCTGCCTTGTTTTTGAAGGTGAAGAACTTAGAAGTTGGTAGACCTTTAGTTTGATAAAATTCCTTCTGGTCGGCCTTATTTTGAATGATACGCAATGCCGATGGCTGCGGGAATACCTTCACACCTTGCTTTTGCAGGTCCTCAAGGGCATCTACATTTACGTGCTCAATTTCAATGGTGAGAACATCCAAGCCACGTCCAAATTCCATGACCGTGTTGTAGTCGGTAAGTGAACCTTGAACAAATTCGTTGGATGCGAGCCTCGATGGAGCATCCGCCGCAGGGTCGATCACCTTTGTATATATGTCATAGCGACGAGTTTCTTGAAGCATCATTTTGCCCAATTGTCCGCCACCTAGTACGCCAAGTTTGAAGTTGGGATTCGAAAAAATCTCTTTCATTCTTCTCGTTCTGATATTATTACCTCTGCCAGAGGATGGACGGCAAAGGTACGTCCTGTTCCTAGCTCTTCACAGAGAAATCTTGTTCTTCGTTTCTTTCCCTTTCGCATGGGGGGTCTGCTGCCCAATCGGAAGACCGCGTTTTCAGGAAGATCTTCAAGCGTCAAAATCATCGATTTCATCTCATCTTCCTCTCTCAACACTCGCAACAACTTGGTATCTGCCGAGCAGCTCGCCTTGGGCTTGCTCAGGTATCGAGCGATTTCAGCCTCAACATGTGGTGGGTAAATTTGAGAGTCGAGGATGGGATGCATCAATTCCTGAAACATAGACTGCCATTCCACTCCATGGGGATTGACTTTTGACGCGTACTTCTCGTACGTTTTCATGTGCGCCACCTCGTGCACTAGCGTGAGCAAGAAGTGATACGGATGCAAATCGCCGTTCACAGTGAGCTGATGTGGGCGTCCTCTCAAACCCGGACGAAAATCTCCAAGTTTCGTTTTTCGCGGTCGAACCACCTTCAGCAAAAAATGATGCGGCTTCAGCATTTCCTCTACAAAGCTGGCCGAACCCTCTGGTATAAAGGGAAGTAACTGGTTTATCACTTGGGCGATACGTTTGTAGAAGAGGACCATGTAGGACAGTCGCAATCTTTAGCCGCACCACAGCTCGATAAGCTCAGGAAGCCAATACTTGCAACTATAACTAGAATGATGCGTTTAATCCCTTTCATATTCTCTCTTTGTGCCACAAAATTAAACTTATTTTAGCGGCATGGTCTACAGATTCTTTAATGGCATTGGCGATTATGCCCTTCTCATGTGGCGCGTCTTCCGCAGACCCGAAAGCTGGCGGGAGACTTGGAAGGCTTTCTGGCGCGAAGTAGACCTTCTCGGACTCGATTCACTCTGGATCGTTTCTATCATTTCCCTCTTCATGGGTGCGGTAGTAACTATTCAAACAGCATTGAATCTAGACGATCCATTCATTCCTGATTATTACATCGCCATTGCCGTTCGCGAATCTATCATTCTAGAATTTTCGCCTACTATGGTGAGTCTGATTCTGGCCGGTAAGGTGGGGTCTAATATCGCATCGACGATTGGAACCATGCGGACATCAGAGCAGATTGATGCCCTGGAAGTTATGGGGATCAATAGCGCAAACTATCTCATTCTGCCTAAAATCGCCGCCTCCGTTTTCTTCAATCCTATGCTGCTTACGCTGAGTCTTGTGCTCGGACTTGCAGGAGGATACTTGGCGGGAGAATGGACGGGAATGGTGGTGAGCTCGGACTTCATCCTTGGACTTCAGATGGGGTGGGACCCATTCTACATATCCTACGCCATCATTAAAATGATTGTGTTTGCTTTCCTCATCGCTTCCATTTCTGCCTATTTCGGGTATACCGTTAAGGGTGGAGCTGTTGAGGTTGGTCGCTCAAGCACCACGGCGGTTGTGAATTCATCGTTGGCCATTATCGTGTTCAACTACATACTAACCGATGTACTCCTGAACTGATGATTGAAGTAAAAGGTCTAAGAAAGAGTTTCGGTGAACACGAGGTCCTCAAAGGGATCGACGTAAACTTTGAACCAGGGAAAGCGAACCTAATTATTGGTCGTTCCGGTTCAGGAAAAACAGTTTTCTTAAAGAGTGTACTCGGCCTGCATGACGTGGATTCTGGCGATATCGTCTACGACGGCCGGAATGTAGCCGAACTCTCGAAAGATGAGCGCACTTTACTCCGACAAGAAATCGGGATGGTATTCCAGGGCGGAGCGCTTTTCGATTCGCAAACCGTGCTCGAGAACGTTATGTTCCCGTTGAATTTCTTTGGAGATATGAGCGAAAGTGAGAAACGAGATCGAGCAGACTTCTGCCTTTCACGTGTTCGATTAGACAGCGCTCACAATCGTTTTCCTGCGGAAATTTCCGGAGGTATGCAGAAACGTGTAGCCATTGCGCGTGCTATCGCCATGAATCCAAAGTACCTTTTCTGTGATGAGCCAAACTCTGGTCTAGATCCAGAAACCGCCATCGTGATAGATAACCTCATCCAGGAAATTACAGAAGAGTACAACATTACCACGGTGATCAACACCCACGATATGAACTCCGTACTTGAAATCGGAGATCACGTGATTTTGTTGAAAGAGGGATATCGGGCCTGGGAAGGAACCAAGGACGAAATTCTTCATTCCGAGGATGAAGCCGTTCTCGACTTTGTTTTCCGTTCCGAACTGTTCAAAAAGGTGAAAGAAGCGCTTCGAAAGTAATTAGGAAAGCTTGTTCATCAACTCCATTACCTCGTTGCTATCCCACTTTTCCTCAATGTTTGGCATCGCCATAACTTGCTCCATTATTGCAGCCTGACGTTTGCCCTCGGCATTCGCCTCAGCGTATGGAATATGGCTGAAAGTTACCATAGAGTAGAGTGGAAGCCACTTCTCAGGATGAAGGGTAGAGAACTTTCCTTCAATTTTCTTTCTCAAGAGGAATTTTGGGTCGCCCGTTAAGTCGCGCATTTCCACAAAGTTCTGCATCGCCAAATCAGCAATGGCATCACCGTTTGGCTTGCGCTCCTCTTCGTAGAGCTTCATGGCCTTATCCCAATCTTCATTTGTCTCTGCTAAGAATTTCTCGAAGATGGTACAGTCTTCAAAACCGGCATTCATACCCTGGCCATAGAATGGAACAATGGCGTGTGAAGCATCCCCTAGGAGAGCGACTTTACCGTTTTTGCTCCAAGGGAAACAACGGATGATAACCAAGCTACTCGTTGGGTTCTCGTGCCAATCTTCCATGAGATTCGGCATTAGCTCGTAGGCGTCTGGGAATGTGGATTTAAAGAAGTTTCGAACCTTTTCGTCGTTATCTAGTGCATCAAACCCTTGCTCACCCCCATAAGGATGGAAAAGGGTGCAAGTAAAGCTGCCGTCCATGTTGGGAAGGGCGATGAGCATAAATTCGCCACGCGGCCAGATGTGTAGTGCATTTTTTTCAAGCTTGTGCGTTCCATCCTCGTTTGGATGAATGGAAAGCTCCTTATAGCCGTGTTCGATGTATTCTTGTTCGTAATTGAATCTATCGGTGCGTTGCATCGCCTTTCGAACAGCTGAGAATGCCCCATCTGTACCGAACAATAATCCATTGTCGGAAACGACTTGTTCACCCGTATTTCTATTTGTGAATGTGGCAGAGCCTTTTTCGAGGTCAACCGATTTACACTTGTGTTCGAAGTTGATTTTGACGTTGCCTTCTCGTTCGGCAAGATCCATCAGTACGCGATTCAAACCTCCGCGGGAAACACTCCAGATGGCTTGGTTCTCTTTGCCGTATGGTTGATAGGTAAGGCTCCCATCCATGGCGTGCATAACACGACGGTACATTGGAATGGCCACTTCACGGATTTGATCGCCCAAGCCTACCTTTTCCAGGGCCTTCCAGCCACGGTCAGAAAGTGCTAGGTTAATCGATCGGCCGGCAGACAAGCTAGCGTCGCGCATATCTGGACGCGCTTCGAAAATGTCAACATTGTATCCGCGTTTGGCGAGGTAAACAGACCAAAGTGAACCAACAAGTCCTGCTCCAACAACGGTAGCCTTTTTCATAGATAGGTTTTTATGCTTCTTTCAAAACGTTGAGGAGTGTCTCCCCAAATCGATAGATGTCTTCAAATGAGCTGTACATAGGAACCGGTGCCATGCGAATGACATGCGGCTCGCGCCAATCGGCAATAACTCCTGCGGCTAGTAGCTTGTCGAACAAGTCCTTGCCCAAACCTGGGAATAGGACCGAAACCTGACAACCACTTTGGGCTTCGTTTGCAGGCGTGATAATTTCGATTTCTCGGCCAGTGAGCTCTGCAACCTCTAACAGTACTTCGCGTAGATAGTTGCTCAATTTTCTCCCTCGGGCTCGGAGTTCGGCTAAATCGACATGATCGAACAAGTCCAAAGAAGCTCTATGCGCAGCCATGGCCAAAACGGGCACGTTGCTCAACTGCCAAGCTTCGGCAGTTGGAATCGGTTCAAATTGATCGGGCATTGCAAACCGACTTCCTTTGTCGTGGCCCCACCATCCTTCAAAACGAGGGATGTCGCGCTGGCCATGGTGACGCTCGTGAATGTAGATTCCGGCGATTGAACCAGGTCCGGAGTTTAAGTATTTATATGAACACCACGCGGCGAAATCAACGTCCCATTCGTGGAGTTTTAGTTCGATGTTGCCGATGCCGTGTGCTAAATCCCACCCAACGGTTATTCCTTTTGCACGCGCAAATTTGGTAAGGGAGTTCATGTCGAAAACCTGGCCTGTATAGTAGTTGACGCCGCCAATCATCATCATGGCAATAGAGTCGCCTTCGCGTTCGATGATCTCGTGGATATCCTCCTCGCGGATGGTGTGTTCGCCTTCTCTCGGGCTTACTTCAATGATTGCCTCTTTTGGGTCGAATCCGTGAAAGCGGGCCTGGCTGGCCAACGCGTATTGGTCGCTAGGAAAAGCTTTGGCTTCACAGAGGATCTTGAATCGAGATTCCGTAGGTCGATAAAAACTCACCATCAACAAGTGAAGGTTGTTCGTGAGTGTGCCGATGGCAACCACTTCTTCTGGCTTAGATCCAACCAATCGGGCAAGCGACTTCGTGAAGTTCTCGTGGTACGGCATCCAAGGTCTTCTCGCGTGAACGTGCCCTTCAACACCCAAGTTCTTCCAATCTTCCAACTCTTCGTCGATATACTTTTTGGCATCCACCGGCTGTAATCCGAGGGAATTGCCGGTGAAATACATCACATCTGCACCGTTGTGCTGAGGAATGTGGAATTTCTGACGAAGGCTTGATAAAGAGTCGTTTGCATCGCTTTGGAGTGCAAAATCTCTAGAGGTTAACGAACTCATGGGGTGAATTTTGTGCCGCTAATTTAGCTTGAAATAGAGGATAGGACAAATGAATTGAGCGCTGTTCCTACCGCTAGAAGTATCGGCGTGCCTTCCAACAAGAAACTGAAATACATATCGGGAAGCTCTTGATCGGAACGATGGATCAAGTATCCAGTAAACAACAGGGCGCTGACCTCAATCCACGGGATATTGGTGTGGTAACCAGGGTAGAGCTGAAGGAGAATGACAAATGCGATGGCAGTGAGCGCGATGTTTCTCGCTCGAGCCACACCTATCCACATAGGTAAGGTGAGTAGGTCGGTAGAATCGGTGCGAGCATCCCGTATATCAAAAGGAATGGTGATGGCAAGTATGAATGCAAATCGTTCTATATGATGAAGAATCTGATAGTCTCCGGATAATTCGTTTGCCAATAGCAAAGGGATTGTCGCCGTAACAACGGTCCAAATTGCCGCTATATAGATGATTTTAAACCCGGCGAGATACCTGACTCCTCGGCGATTGAAAAGTGCGGGGATTGTGTATAGTGCGCTGAGCAAAGCACAAACCACAAAGACTACCTTGGGGGTATTCGGAAGCTTCATCCATGCAACTGCTGCCCCAGCAGAAGCGGCTATAGAAATAGCAAAAATGGCTTTGCGGTTGTGGACGGTCCATGCCGCAATATGCTGACTGGGTTTTGTCTTGATTTCTGAAGTTTCAACCCAACGCGCATATCCGTAAAAAGCGACCGTGCTAGAGAAGCACAAGAGAAGGTAGTCTATGGAAATTTCACCCGATCGATATGAGGAAAGCCAGGCTAGAGAGGCGACAGCGAAGCCGACCCACAAATTACTGTATACAAAAGCTCTGAAAACCTTTTGGAGCATGAAACAAAGTAAAGGTAAAAGTTGTCATAAGGCGTTGAAAACTATTATGTAATTGTAGATGTTGTTCGTTCGGTTAAATGCTTAGCCAATCGTAACTTTGCAGCCTAATTTTTGAAGTGCGCGGTAAATGAAGACACACGCTTTTTCCTATCGTCACATTGGACCTCGTGAGCACGAGGTGAATGAGATGCTGAAGACCATCGGTGTTAACTCAGTAGATGAACTCATCGAACAGTCAGTTCCAGATGGAATTAGAATGAAGGAAGCCTTGAACCTCTCCACGGCAATGACCGAACAGGAGTTTATGGTTCACATTCAAGAACAAGCTAGGAAAAACAAGGTATTTAGATCGTACATCGGCCTCGGATACCACAATACCATTCTTCCAGGTGTAATTCAGAGAAATATTCTCGAGAACCCAGGATGGTACACCGCGTACACTCCTTATCAAGCTGAGATTGCCCAAGGTAGATTGGAAGCGCTTTTGAACTTCCAAACGATGGTTGCTGAACTCTCTGGAATGGAGCTCGCAAACGCGTCCCTTCTCGATGAGGCGACTGCAGCAGCCGAAGCCATGAGCATGATGTTCTCGGCAAGATCTAGAGACAAGGTGAAGGCAGGAGCGAATAAATTCTTCGTTTCGAAAGACTGTCTTCCTCAGAATATCGACCTACTCAAGACTCGTTCAGAGCCTATGGGGATTGAGTTAGTAATTGGTTCCCACCGTGAAATGAGCTTCGGAGAAGATTTCTTCGGTGCGATGCTTCAATACCCAGATGTAGTTGGAACCATTCATGACTACAAAGATCTCGTAGAAGAAGCTCATTCAAACGGTGTTCTTGTAGCCGTTGCAGCTGACATCATGAGCTTGGTACTTCTTACACCTCCGGGTGAATGGGGCGCCGATGTTGTAGTTGGCACAACTCAACGCTTTGGTATTCCACTCGGCTATGGTGGTCCTCACGCTGCATTTTTCGCCACCCGCGAAGAATACAAGCGATTGATTCCTGGTCGTATTATTGGTCAGACCATCGACCGCGATGGGAACACGGCTCTACGTATGGCTCTTCAGACTCGCGAGCAGCACATCAAGCGCGACCGTGCAACTTCGAATATTTGTACCGCTCAAGTTCTCCTAGCTGTCATGGCCGGCGCTTATGCTGTTTATCACGGTCCGGATGGATTGAAGCGAATTGCAACCACCATTCACCAAGCGGCTGTCACTTTGAATGACGGCTTGGAGAAATTGGGATATGAGCAACTCAACCCTACATTCTTTGATACCCTCGAAGTTGAATTGGGTGATGTTGATGAAATCAATCTTCGCAAGATTTCGGAAGACTACAAGATCAACTTCCGTTACATGTACGGAAACCGCATCGGTATTAGTCTGAATGAGCACACAAGCGTAGAACACGTAAACGACATTCTCGCGGTTCTCGCGGAGGCAAAAGAAATGGAGGCTCCAGAGTATCAGGACTTCATTCAAGCGAGCATGTTGCCAGAGGGACTTACGCGTACATCTGATTTCCTAGCACACGAAGTATTCAATAAATACCATAGTGAAACGGAAATGATGCGCTACCTCAAGAAGTTGGAGCGCAAAGACCTTTCGTTGAATCACAGCATGATTGCACTTGGCTCGTGTACAATGAAGTTGAATGCTGCGACAGAAATGTTGCCATTGAGCTGGCCGAGCTTCGGTAATATTCACCCGTTTGTCCCTAAAGATCAAGCGGAAGGGTATCACTTTGTAATTAATGAGTTAGAACGTGATCTAGCCGAGATTACCGGTTTTGATGCCACTTCACTTCAGCCAAACAGTGGTGCTCAAGGTGAGTACGCAGGTTTGATGGTCATCCGCGCATACCACGCGTCAAGAGGTGAAGCACACAGAGATATTGCAATCATCCCATCTTCTGCCCACGGAACGAACCCAGCCTCTGCAGTAATGGCCGGTATGAAGGTTGTTGTTGTGAAGTGCGATGACCGCGGAAACATCGATGTGGATGACCTTCGTGCTAAAGCTGAAAAGCATGCGGAAAACCTAGCATGTCTGATGATTACCTATCCATCTACACACGGGGTGTTTGAAGCCAGTGTGAAGGAAGTAACTGGAATCATTCACGAGTTCGGTGGACAAGTATATATGGATGGTGCCAACATGAATGCACAGGTAGGCTTGACATCCCCAGGATTGATTGGTGCGGATGTTTGTCACCTCAACCTACACAAAACCTTTGCGATTCCGCATGGTGGTGGTGGCCCTGGTATGGGACCAATTTGTGTGAAGAAGCATTTGGCTCCGTTCCTTCCTACCAACCCAGAAGTTCGTACCGGTGGCTCACAAGGTATCTCGGCAATTTCTGCTGCTCCTTGGGGTTCTGGTTTGATTTTGTTGATCAGCTACGCCTACATTAAGATGTTAGGTCCAAAGGGATTGACCGAATCAACAAAGTATGCCATTCTGAACGCCAACTACATCAAGCAGCGCTTGGAAGGTCACTATGCAGTGCTATATGCTGGCGAAAACGGTCGTTGTGCACACGAAATGATTTTGGATTGTCGTCCATTTAAGCGTGAAGCTGGAGTAGAAGTAGTTGATATTGCCAAGCGCCTGATCGATTATGGATACCACGCTCCGACGGTTTCGTTCCCTGTTGCGGGTACGTTGATGGTAGAACCTACGGAAAGTGAAGGCAAAGAGGAATTGGATAAATTCTGTGACGCGTTGATCAACATTCGTAAGGAAGTTGATGAAATTGTGAGTGAGCAGGTAGATGCCACGAACAACGTATTGAAGAATGCTCCACACACCTTGGGTATGACGATTTCCGACAATTGGGATTTGCCATATTCTAGAGAAAAGGCGACTTATCCGCTACCTTATATAATGGAGAATAAGTTCTGGCCATCGGTTCGTCGGGTAGACGATGCGTATGGAGACAGGAATCTAATTTGCACTTGTGCCCCGATTGAGGAGTACATAGAATCCTAACAACCAGTACATATAGACTTTCGGTTAATAAATAATGAAGCCCCTTGAAAAACCAAGGGGCTTCTTCATTTGTATTTATGTTAAATTTAGGTAATATTGCGTATTGCTCATTAGTGATTAACTAAAACATTTCTTAACATGAAGAAATTTACTCCGACTCTCTTGGGTCTGTTGGTAGCTTCTGCGGCTTTCGGACAGGAACAAGTGAACACGCTTCCAGCTCAGATGGAAGTAGCGAACCCGGAGACTCAAGTGAACATCACTCCACGTACAGATTACCGTGGAAGTGAAGCTATCCTTTGGTCTGAGGACTTCGCAAATGGTATCCCTGCTACTTGGTCAAACCAAGGTTTCGATGGAAACCTTAGCCCTTTGGCTGCTGCTCAGTGGGAATATCGTGGCACAAGCACAACTCCAACTAATGCAGAAGGATCTCGTGGTGCTTTCTCTGGTGTGAATAACAACCCACCAACTAACGATCCAGTTGCTTCGACTACGACAGCTAACGGTTTCGTTATTTTTGATTCAGACTACCTTGATAACTCAGGTAACTCTGCTAACATTGGTGGTGGTACTGCTCCAGCTCCACACGTTGGTACTTTGACAACTAGCACGATTGACCTTACAGGTGAGCCGTATGTTATGTTGGAAATGGAGAGCTACGCCCGTGTGTTCTTCGCGAACATGCAAGTTGCTTTCTCAACTGACGGTGGTACTACTTGGGGAGATACAGCGACTATCTACACAGACGCTTCTTTGGGTGTTAACGGTTCTTCTGCAAACGCTGACCTAGTACAGGTAAACGTTTCAAACATCATCGGTAACCAGTCTAACGTGAAGATGCGTTTCATCTTCGACGGTCGTCCTGGTAACGCCAACGGTAACGGTTACTACTTCTGGATGATCGACGATATCCGTCTTAGCGACCTTCCACGTCACTCTATCCGTTTCGTTGAGAACACTGACGGTGCACCAGAGCGTGACATCATCTATGGTACTACTACTGGCGAGAGCAAGACTGGTATCATGACACTTAAGCAGACTCGTCCTATCGCGTTCGACTGTAACGTACTTAACTTCGGTTGGGACCAGCAGGACAACGTACAGCTTGAGCTTCAAGTGTTGAGCAACGGTAACGTAGTTCAAACTTTGAACTCTGGTACTGTAAACGTTGCTTCAGGCGGTATTGCTGACTACACTGTGTTGAACACTTCTACTTGGACTCCAAGTGCAGAAGGTGCTTACGACATCGTTTGGATTGCTAAGTCTGACTCTTGTAACGGTACTGTAGCTCCATTCGCTTCTGATACCTCTACTATCTACGTTACTGATTCATTGTTGTCACTTGACTTCAATGTATTCGAAAACCGTTTCGGTACTGGTAACATTGGTGACGACGGTTCTGCTGTTGCAACTCGTATGGACCTCGTTCAAGACGAGCGTCTATTCGCTGCTGACATCTGGTTGTCTGCTACTACTGTTCCTGGTGGTGTAATTGAGGTTACTGTTTACGATACTACTGGTTTCGACTTCACAAACGGTTTCCCTACTCAGCCATTGGCTTACTACCAGCACACTGTTACACAAACTGACGTAGACAATGGTGCTATCCGCGCTGACCTTACTGGTACTGACGGATTCCCAGTTTACCTCAGCACTGCTAACACTGGTTCTTACTACATCGTGGTTACTTTCTTCTCTAATGCAGGAGCTAACCCAATCTTCCTTCGTAACGACCAGAGCTTCCCACAACCAGCGCTTTCTTCGATCATGTATTACACGATCTCTAGCCCGCGTTGGTACACAGGATTTACAAACAGCTTGTCTATCAACGGTCTTCACATCCGCGCCATCACTTGCCCAGCTGCTTCAGCTGCCGCTTGTATGGAAGTTGGTATCGAAGAAGTTGATCTAAGCAACGTTATCGACGTTTATCCTAACCCAGCTGAGGACGTAGTATTCCTCGAGTTCGGTGACGATTTCAACGGTGATATCGAAATCAACGTAGTAGATCTTCAAGGTCGCACTGTGATTTCTACTTCTGAAGTAGCTATCGAAGGAACTAAGGTTCCAGTTTCATTGAATACTTTGACTCCAGGTGTTTACATGATGAACATCGCTCAAGGTGACGCAATGAGCACATTCAAGCTTACCGTGAAGTAATTCACTCCGCGATAACTCGCATATTGAGCCGCCTCGATCATTCGAGGCGGCTTTTTTTATGTACACCTTTTCAACTCGTAAAGATTGTCTTTACTCGGAGCTAATGTTTTGAGTTTGTGCCTGAGTATGGGCTTAGGTAAATTGCTGTAACACTTTTGGGAACGTTTTAGGCATACACCTTCACCTTCAACTAATCGCCTTTAGTCCGGCCCAAAAAGTGACGGGATTACAACCGTAAACACAAATCAACAGCGACGAAAATCGTCGTGAAAAAACTCAAAACACGAATCATGAAGAAGATTACTCTATCTCTTCTTGGTCTAGCTATGTGCGCAACTTCGTACGGACAAGCCGACCAAAATCAACTCCCCGCTCAGAAAAAACAGTACGAGCTCGAGACGGTTCAATTTCAAGCCCCTCGCACACATCAGTCATCCGGCACCGAAGCCGTTTATTGGTCAGAGGACTTCGCAAATGGAATCCCAGCAACTTGGACAAATCAAGGTTTCGATGGTGGCCTACAACCTATGGCTGCTGCACAATGGGAATACCGCGGTCCAGGTACAACTCCCGGAGTAGGTACCGGCTCTCGTGGTGCATTCGCCGCAGCAAACGACCCTATTCAATCAGCTACACGTACCAACGGTTTCGTGATTTTTGATTCTGGCTGGTTGGATAACAACGGTAGCTCTGCCACAGTAGGTCAAGGCGTTGCTCCCGCTCCACACGTGGGTACGCTTACCACCGACACAATCGATTTGACAGGGCATCAGTACATCATGCTTGAGCTGAACAGCTACGCACGTGTGTTCTTTGCCAATATGCAAATCGCAATGTCGCCGGACGGTGGCGTTACTTGGCCAGATACCATCACAGCGTATTCCGACGCTACTCTTGGTGTAAACGGTGCATCTCCAAACGTAGATAACCTTCAATACAACATCAGTGCAGAGCTCGGTAACTCAGCCAACGCGATGATTCGTTTCATCTTCGACGGTCGCCCTGGCAATGCCAATGGCAACGGGTACTACTTCTGGTGTCTCGATGATATCAGCATTTTGGACCTGCCAAATCACTCCGTTCGCTTTGTTGAAAATACAGATGGCGCTCCAGCGCACGATATCATCTATAATAACGACGGACTTTCTTCTAAGCACGGCATCATGCCACTAAAGCAGAATCGTCCTATTTCATTTGACGCGAACATCTACAACTTCGGATCGCAGCCGCAAACAAACCTTCGTCTGCAAATTGATATCCTTGACGATAACGACAATGTTGTTCAAACACTCAGCTCTCAGTCTGTAACACTTCAGCCAGACAGCATCGCTGATTACAATGTGATGAATACCGCAGCATGGACTGCCACAACTACCGGAAACTACCGAGTGGTTTATTCAGCCCTTTCCGATTCTGTTACAGGAGCGGACATTCCGCGCGACACATTCCAAATCTTCGTGACCGATTCATTGATGTCTACCGACTTCAATACATTCGATAACCGTTTCGGTACGGATGATATCGGTCCTGACGGATCTGCGATTGCTTCCCGCTTTGACCTTGTACAAGGCGAAAGAATCTTTGGTGCAGATATCTGGTTGTCTAACACGACCGTTGCTGGTGGAGTAGTAGAGGTGACCATCATGGATACCACTGGCTTTACCTTTACTAACGGATTCCCAGGTCAGCCCCTCGCTTACGTACAGCACACCGTTACAGCTCAAGACGTAGCGAATCGTGTTATCCGAGTTCAATTGCGCGATGCTTCTGGACTACCAATTACATTGGATGCGACCAACACAGGCGCTTACTACGTAGTTGTGACCATGTTCTCAAATGCGGATGCAAATCCAATCAACTTGAGAAACTCAACCCACTTCTCCCAGCCTTCACGTTCGTCTATCATGTATTACACGATTTCAGCACCACGCTGGTACACCGGATTTGAAGGTTCACTTGATTTGAATGCACCACACATCCGTGTTATTACATGTGCGCTTTCTGATCCTGCTGGATGTGCCGTATCTGTAGAAGAAATCGACCTTTCAAATGAGATCAAACTATATCCAAACCCAGCTGACGAATACGTGAACATGGAGTTTGGAGATGTTTCGGGTGAATTCGACCTACGCATCGTCGATATGCAAGGCCGCACTATCACTACAAAATCTGAACTCGCAGTACCTGGAACTTCTGTTCCAGTTGACGTGAGTATGCTAACTCCAGGGGTGTACATTCTCTCTGTGGAGAAAGACGATTCAGTTAGTTCGTTCCGATTGACTGTTGAGTAATTGGATTGAGAATTAGTTATTGTTTTGCTACACCGCCCATCATTTCGATGGGCGGTTTTTTTATGTTCGCATCTGCAAACTGAATCACACCAATCTGCGTTAATGATAAGGTAGCTAGACAGTGTTTCACTACCTTTAAGTGTATGTCCAAACATTTACGCGCTTTTACACTCCTGATAGCCGTGCTGCTATGCTCTAATGCATGGGGGCAATTCTACTATGGACTACACCAAACTTTCGGGAAGAATAGAGTAGAGTTCACGAGGTTCGATTGGAATTTCTACCGCTACGATCGATTCGATGTGTACCATTATGAAGACGGACAGTACCTCGCTCAGCAAGTAGCGCGCATCGTAACCCGACAAATGCCTATCATCGAACAGGCCTTAGATGTGCCCCTTGATGAGCGCATTCAAATCATGGTTTTCAACAACCTGAGTGAGCTCAAGCAAAGCAATCTTAACGCATCGGACGATGAGTCGTACAATACGGGAGGCGTAACCCACTTCGCAGGCACCCGAATCTTTGTCTATTTTGATGGCGACTATGCGCATCTAGAATATCAAATTAGAGAAGGATTAGCCGGCCTAGCCCTGAATAATTTAATGTACGGTGGCTTCACCCAGAGTATTCGAAATTCAACCTTGCTGAATCTTCCTGAGTGGTTCACGGAAGGTATGCTGGCGTACTTAGCTTATCCATATTCCTCCGATGTGGAGAATTACATTATCGATGGAATGACCCACGATAAGTACGATCACTTGTATGCGCTTACTGGGTACGAAGCACGAGCTGCAGGCCATAGCCTTTGGAACTACATCGCAAAAACCTACGGAGAAAATCTCATCAAGAACATCGTCTATACGACCGTGATGGAGCGTAGTATCGATAAAGGCCTCCAATACAATTTGGGCGTGAACTCCGAACAACTGCTGCGAAACTGGCAACAGTATTATGCCCAGTTGATTCCCATGGGTTTCAATGAGGAGGCTGTCGAAGATTTGGAGCTCAGAAGAAGCCGCAGAGATGGCAGGCTAAACCGTCCTTTGTTTTCGCCAGATGGAACGCACATAGCCTATGTTCGAAATCGACTAGGGAAGTATAGGGTGAGTATTCTTGACATTGAAGAAAACGATCGTACGACCGTTCTTCGTGGAGGTCACCTCATCGCACAAAATGCCGACTATAGCTACCCACTCATGGCTTGGCATCCAAATGGGAAGATTCTAGCTATCATTACCGAAGAGGAAGGCTTAACCTGGTTGTACTTCTACAATGTTGAGGAGGGTGAACTCGAGAAAAGAGAGTTCTACGGCTTTCAGAAAGTTCGCTCTATCACGTATTCTCAAGACGGTAGACAGTTTTTGATGTCGGCCGTTCAGAGAAACCAGTCGGACATCTTTCTGTACACCATTTTGTCTAAGAGCATCAAGCCACTTACGAAAGACGGCTATACAGACCTAGACCCGATCTTCGTCAACAACGATAAGTTCATCGTTTTTAGATCGAATCGAGACAACGATACTTTACAGCAGGGGCTGGAAGTCTTCAATCACCCCAATAGATTTGACTTGTTCATCTACCGAATGGACAAGCCCGAAGATCAAGTGCTGTGGCGCTTGAATACCCCAAGTGGTCTTAATGAAATTCAACCCCGCTCCATTGGCGATGGGTACTTCACCTACAACGGTTCAACTAGTGATGGTGGAGCTGCCAAAACCTACATGGTTCAGCTCGATTCTAGCATCGCATTCGTAGATACAATCACGCATTACGATTACTTCATCCGACAGGCCGAACTTGAATCTCCAATATTTGGCACGGTGAATTATGACATCAATCGTGAGACGCAACAGATTTCGAGAGTGTACATGCGGGACGATAGATACAGGCTGGCAGTTGATTACTTTGAGTTTCCAGATGAGTTTATCTCCGCCGTTAGAGGTGAAGAAGTGGCAGGTGGTGCCTTCCCGACCAATGATCCGGAAGAGGTGGTTGATGCAAGAAAGCAAGGGGAGGTTGACATTCACAATTACGAGTTTGCACCAGAAGCGTTAGCGCTTATCAAAACCCGAACCTCCGTGCCGGTTCAAACAACCTCAAAAGAAAACTTGGATAGTCTTTTTGGTGAAGACTTCCCAATTCCTCAAGACCGGATTTACCTGCTCTCCTTCATCCGAGATGAGTTTACAGTTCAAATCGATAACGTATTTGATTACCCTCAATATCAGCCATTTACTGGGACACCAGGTGGAGGGCTTATCAATACAGGTTTCAATACAATGTTCAAGGTAGGGGCAGTAGACATCCTGAACGACTATCGCATGATTGCTGGGTTCAGGACCGATTTCCAACCACTACCTGGGGTATCGTTAAGTCCGAACTCCGAGTTATTCTTTGGGTTCCTTGACCAGAAAAGCAGATGGAATTCTGAAATATCACTCTACCGCAGGAGTCAGGTTGCTTTCTTACCAGACGCCTTTGCAAATGCGCGTTACTTGACCTACGAGGGGCATTATAAGATGGATTATCCTTTGAGTCAAGTAGCAGGTTTCCGGTTCTCTGCAGGGTATAGAAATCAGAGGCGAATCATTTTGATGGACAATGCTGCTACCGTGGTTCCAGGAGAGCTAGATCCAGTATCCATCACGGATTATGGAATTCTCAAAGCTGCATTTGTATACGACAATACGCGGAAGAAAGGCATTAACCTCTACCACGGTACTCGGTATAAGATCTTCACGGAATTCTATGAGAACCTGAGTAGCAGTAACTCCGGAATGGTCACTCTTGGTATCGATTGGAGGAACTACATCCCGGTGCATAGGGAGATTATTTGGGCGAATAGATTCGCCTTTGGAACCTCCTTTGGAAACGAGTTGTTGCTGCATTATCTAGGTGGGGTCGACAATGAGTTTGCTCCTGCCTTCACGAACAACACACCGTATGCGCGCGATCAGAATTACGCGTTCCAGACCGTGGTAACCAACATGCGAGGATTCTTCCAGAACATCAGAAATGGAAATAGCTTCGCAGTAATTAATAGTGAACTGCGGATTCCAGTAGTGAAGTACTTGATTAATGCGCCCATTCAGAATGACTTCCTAGCGAACTTCCAAGTCATAGGTTTTGGAGATATAGGTACAGCTTGGAACGGACTTCACCCGTATGTTGAAGAGAATGCTATCAATACCAGAACGGTAGATCGACTGGGTTACCGCGTGGTTCTCGATACACAAAGAGAACCTATAGTGGGTGGATTCGGTTTTGGACTTCGCAGCCGACTTCTCGGATATTTCTGTCGAGTAGACTGGGCTTGGGGTGTAGAGGATGGGGCTATCCTCGATCGCGTATTCTACTTCTCTATCAGCACCGACTTCTAGAGCGGGCCATTCGCTTTAACCCATTCATTTACAACCGTCTTCCGACCAATTTTTTGGGTGATTACATCCTTTCGTAGATCCCAGCCTCTGGCTTGGCAATACTCTCGGCCATAGAATATTATTTGAAGGTGCAGGCTATTCCACTTTTCTTCTGGGAAGATGCGCTTGGCGTCCCTTTCGGTTTGAACCACGTTCTTGCCGGTGCTCAAACCCCAACGGTACATCAAGCGATGGATGTGGGTGTCTACCGGAAATGCTGGCACTCCAAAACCTTGACTCATCACCACGCTCGCGGTTTTATGTCCAACAGCTGGTAGAGCTTCTAGCGCTTCAAAATCTGCAGGAACTTCTCCATTGTACTTGTCGAGCAGGATGTGAGAGAGCTCATAAATCCCCTTGCTTTTCATGGGGGTGAGGCCACACGGACGAATGATATCGGCAATCTCTTCGCGAGTGAGCTTGATCATCTCTTGTGGGGTGCTGGCAGTGGCGAATAGGTGGGGCGTAACCTTGTTCACACGTTCGTCGGTACACTGAGCGGACAGCAGGACCGCTATGAGTAAGGTATATGGGTCGTGGTGATCGAGAGGAATCGGAGTCTCGGGATAGAGGTTTTCCAACGTTTCAATCACAAAGGATACCTTTTCTGTTTTGGTCATGCTGTTCAAACTTTTAGCTTCGTCTATTGTTCCGATAAGAAGACCAAAAAAACGAATAATATGACACATCTGAAGAAGGGAGACGATGCTCCAGCTATCCACGCGAAAGATCACAAAGGGAATGAAATCACTTTAGATTCTTTGAAGGGAAAGAAGGTGGTTCTCTATTTCTATCCGAAAGATGATACTCCAGGATGCACGGCTGAGGCTTGTAGCTTTAGAGATGAATACAGCGAACTCAAAGACCGTGGATTTGAAATCATCGGTGTATCGGCGGACGATGAGAAGAAGCACAACAAGTTTGCGGATAAATACGACTTGCCGTTTCCACTCATCCCTGACACTGAAAAGGAGATTATCAATGCTTACGGAGTTTGGGGTTTGAAGAAGTTTATGGGGCGAGAGTACGACGGTATTCATCGCGAAACTTTCGTAATTGATGAAGAGGGAAAAATCGATTTGGTGATCACGAAAGTGAAGTCAAAAGCTGCCGCTCAACAAATTCTTGAAGCATACGCCTAAACTGTCGATAACTTACCCGTTTTAAAACGGATAGCCCCCTTTGGAAGGCCTATATTTGTGCTTCCAAGAAAACAAAGTTGTCAATGAGTAATGATAAAGATGCCCGTCTGAAAGCGCTGAAGCTGACGATGGATAAAATGGATAAAACTTACGGTAAAGGCGCGGTAATGCGCATGGGTGATGCACCCGTTATCGAAGTTGATACAATTCCTTCTGGTTCCATTGGTCTCGACCTTGCATTGGGAATAGGAGGCTACCCGCGTGGTAGAGTAGTTGAGATTTACGGTCCTGAATCATCAGGTAAAACCACTCTTACGCTTCATGCGATTGCCGAAGCTCAAAGAAACGGCGGTATCGCTGCTTTCGTTGATGCCGAGCACGCGTTTGATCGCACTTACGCTGAGCGCCTAGGAGTGAATACAGAGGAGCTTATTATTTCTCAACCAGATAATGGTGAGCAGGCTCTTGAGATTGCCGATAACTTGATTCGCTCAGGTGCAATTGACATCCTCATTATCGACTCCGTAGCTGCACTTACACCGAAGAGCGAAATCGAAGGTGAGATGGGCGATTCAAAAGTGGGACTTCAAGCACGCTTGATGTCGCAAGCCTTGAGAAAGCTAACGGGTACCATTTCAAAGACGAATTGTACCTGCATCTTCATCAACCAGCTTCGTGAGAAAATTGGCGTGATGTTCGGAAACCCAGAAACTACCACAGGTGGTAATGCGCTTAAGTTCTACTCTTCTGTGAGATTGGATATTCGTCGCTCAAGCCAAATCAAGTCTACAGATAGCGTGATCGGAAACCGTGTACGTGTGAAGGTGGTGAAGAATAAAGTAGCCCCTCCTTTCCGTCAGGCCGAGTTTGATATCATGTATGGCGAAGGGATTTCTAAAGTTGGCGAGCTTGTCGACCTCGGTGTTGAACACGAAATCGTTCAGAAGAGTGGTAGCTGGTTCAGCTACGACGGCACCAAACTGGGTCAAGGTAGAGATGCCGTAAAGCAACTCCTAAAAGACAATCCAGAACTAGCAGAAGAAATCGAAGGTCGCATTCACGAGAAAGTGAAGGCTGCAGCCGAATAGTATTTCACCATAGAAATGTAGGTCCCGTCTTTCGATGGGACCTTTCTTTTTTCTAACCCTTTGTCGACTTTTGCCGTTACCTCATTGAACCCTTTGGTCTTACCACAGGTTATGTAGCTTTGCACCATGAGATATACACTTCTATTAGCCCTTTTTGCATTCACACTTGCTTCATGTGACGACAAACCTAAGTCGGACACCAACGACTCGAGCCAGGTGGTTAGTCCAATGGATTCGCTCGCTCCGGCAGATGCGGGATTCCTCGACGATTCATTGAATGCATATTTGCACGACAATCCATTTAGCGTGGACGGTCTATTGGCTAGAGCTGAACGTTACATCTCTAGAAAGAACTATCGCTACGCCGAAGCAGATATCAGAGCGGCTAAGGAACTCGACAGTCTCAATCCGAAGGTACTGCTGCTTTGGGGTGATATCCACTTCTTCAATAATAAGACACGAGTATCCAGAGACGCTTGGAAGAAGTGTATTGAAGTAGACCCTCAAAGTGTTGATTGCCGCTTGAAACTAGCTGAGCTCTATCGGGCTATTGGCGATCTTGAGACGAGCACGAAGTTGGTGCGCGAGGTTATCGACATCGACTCCGAAGAACCGGTATCATATTTTATCCTTGCGAGTAATTACCGCGATATGACTGGAGATACCGCAACGGCAATTCGTTACGTGCAAGAAGCGATCGAAAGAGATCCTGATTTCTTTGCAGCGCTGGATTATGCGGCGGTCATGGCTGGCGATCTAAAGATGCCAATTGCCGAATCTTATTATCAGCGCCTCATTGAACTCGATCCAAACAATCCGAATGTATACTTCAATCAAGGATGGTACTATCAATCGATTGACAATTACAACGAAGCTATTAAGGCGTACACGAAGGTGATGGATCTGCAACCCAAGAACTTCATGGCGCCGTATCACCTTGGGTACATCCACCTTGAACTGGACCTACGAAGAGAGGCAATCGGATACTTCAACAAGTCGATTGAAGCGCAGCAGGTGAATCACCGTGCCTACTTTGCGCGTGGTTGGACCTACGAGCAAATGGGGGATATTATCCGCGCGGAGCAAGACTATCGTCAGGCGCTAGCGTACAATCCAACTCACCAAGATTCTAAAGTGGCAATTCAGAGGGTTCAGCAGCAGATTCGAGAAATGCAGGCTGAAATGAATGCGCAACAGCAGTAATTACTTCGCGCTCTTAATCATCGCTTCCAGCATGTCCCATTCCTGATCAGATACTTGGTCGAGGAAGTTCATCTGACCAGCGTCTTGCAACCATTCTCCACCGTCGAGGGTAACAACTTCGCCGTTCATGTAGGCCCCAAACGGGCTAATCATGTAGGCTACAAGGTTGTTCAATTCTTGGTGTTCTCCTGATCTGCGAAGCGGAATCTGATTCACCACATTCAACTTCTCTGAGATATTGCCAGGTAGTAATCGATCCCAAGCTCCTTTAGTTGGGAACGGACCGGGCGCTACTGCGTTAGATCGGATGCCATACTTTGCCCACTCTACAGCCAGGCTGCGAGTCATGGCCAAAACACCTGCTTTAGCCATTGCACTTGGCACAACGTAAGCAGAGCCTGTCCACGCGTAGGTAGTCACAATATTGAGGAAGGATTTGTCCGTGTCTTTGTCGGCAATCCACTTCTTACCAAAGGCGAGTGTTACGTTTTTACTTCCCTTGAGCACGATGTCAATGATGGCATCAAAGGCATTGGCAGAAAGACGTTCGGTTGGACTGATGAAATTGCCAGCGGCATTGTTCACCACTACATCCGGATTTCCCCATTTTTCAACGATGGCGTCTCTCAGGGCCTCGACTTGAGCATAGTCACGTACATCGCAGGCAAAAGCGAACACTTCATTTCCGGTTTGATCAGAAATCTCCTTTGCGGCCTCATCTATGCGGTCTTGCTTTCTACTCGAAATGGCAACCTTGGCGCCAAGCTGGGAGAAATAAGTTGACATTGATTTGCCAAGTCCGCTGCCACCGCCGGTTACTAAAATAACTTTGTCTTTTAGTGAATCAGCAGGAAGCATAGGTGAAGTGTGGGATATCGCCATTGTGATGTCTATCTTGTGTCCTGCCAAAATACAATTTACCATTTGATGAGGTACACAATTCTCCCACTTCTTAGCACCTTTGCACTTTTTAGTTGCCAAAACGAATCAAACGAAATGGTCCAAGAGCCCGACGCACGAAAGATATCTACCCGTTTAGAAAAGCATGGAGATATCCGCATCGACGAATATTACTGGTTAAATCAACGTGATAATCAGGAGGTGATTGACTACCTCGAGGCTGAAAACAGCTATCGCGAAGCCATTATGAAAGGAACCGAACCGCTTCAGGAGAAACTCTATGAAGAGATGGTAGGTCGCATCAAACAAGATGATTCGTCTGTTCCTTACGAACTCGATGGTTACTTCTACTATACCCGCTTCGAGGAAGGGCAGCAGTATCCGCTTTATTGCCGTCGCAAAGGTAGCATGGAAGCAGAGGAAGAAGTCATGCTCAACGTGAACGAACTCGCCGAAGGGCATTCGTATTATCAGGTAAGTGGAATCTCAGTGCGACCAGATTCCAAGATGATTGCCTTTGGAGTTGATACTCTTTCAAGAAGAATTTATACCATCCACTTCAAGGATTTGGAAACAGGTGAAATCATCGAAGAGAATATTCCAAACACCAGCGGCAGTTCTACTTGGGCGGAAGACAATCGCACCTTGTTTTATGCTTCGAAGGACCGTCAAACGCTTCGTCAAGATCGAATTCACAAGCACAAGCTAGGCACCGATGCTGGTTTGGATAGCGAAGTGTACTACGAGGCAGACGAAACCTTTACGACCTACGTGTACAAGTCTCGCAGCAAGAAGTACATCGTAATCGGCTGTGGCAGCACGCTCTCCAATGAGTACCGTACTATTCCGGCGGATAGCCCAGATGAGGAATTTGTTGTGTTTCATCCAAGAGTTCGCGGATTGGAGTACGGCATTGCCCACTACAAGGACCATTGGTACGTTCGCACTAACCACGACAATGCCACGAACTTTAAGCTCATGCGCACACCGGTTTCGTCGACCGGAGTTGAGAACTGGGAAGAGGTAATTCCTCACAGAGAAGATGTGCTCCTGGAAAACATCGAAATCTTCAACGATTATTTGGTGACTGACGAACGCACTCAAGGCTTGAACAAGCTTCGCGTAATACCTTGGAACAATCCTTCTGCGGAGTATTTCATCCCTTTCGAAGAAGAAACATATACCGCGTACATTGGCAACAACCCACAGTTTGATTCTAAGGTGTTGCGTTATGGATATTCATCACTCACCACCCCAAGCTCGGTCTTGGAGTTCAATTTAGAAACTCGCGAAAAGACCTTGCTCAAAGAACAAGAAATTGTTGGCGGCTATGATAAAACCCAATACCGATCTGAGCGCGTTTGGGCAGTTGCTGAAGATGGAGTGCGTGTGCCAATCTCACTCGTGTACCGTGCGGATATGAAGCAGGATACGGGTAACCCTGTGCTTCTTTACGGATATGGGTCATACGGCTATACCATCGATCCATCGTTTTCATCGAGCCGCTTAAGTTTGCTGGATAGAGGCTTCGTATTCGCTATCGCGCACATTCGTGGAGGTCAGTATTTGGGTAGAAACTGGTATGAAGACGGTAAGCTTCTGAAAAAGCGAAACACCTTTACAGATTTCAATACATGCGGCCAGTTCTTGGTAGATGAAGGATACGCCACCAAATCTTCATTGTACGCCATGGGTGGCAGCGCTGGTGGACTCCTCATGGGAGCTTGCGTGAATATGCGTCCCGATTTGTACAACGGAGTAATCGCGGCAGTTCCCTTCGTGGATGTCGTAACCACTATGCTTGATGAAACCATTCCATTGACTACTGGAGAGTACGATGAGTGGGGGAATCCGAATGACGCCGAGTATTACGAATACATGTTGTCGTATTCACCGTATGACCAGGTGGTGGCGCAGGATTATCCGGCTATGCTTATCACAACTGGACTGCACGATAGTCAGGTGCAGTACTGGGAGCCAGCAAAATGGATTGCAAAGTTGCGGGATGTCCGCACCAATAAGGAACGTCCGCTTCTCATGCATTGTAACATGGATACGGGACACAGCGGAGCATCCGGAAGATTCGAAGCGTTTAAGGAGATCGCGATGGAATATGCATTTCTCCTAGATCTTCAGGGAATATCAGAATAACTATTGAGTGAGTTGACGGTGGAGTAGTTCCGCCGTCTTTTCGCTTGCTCCAGCGTTCTGCAAGATGAATTCGCGAGCTGCAAGTCCAGCCGTTTCTCTTTCAGCAGGATAGTCGCCCCATTTCTTTAGCAAGGCATCGACCTCCTCTTGTGATTTAATCGAGAAGCCGCCACCAGCGCGTTGGAGCCCTTCCGCTTCCCAGAATTTGCCGTGCTGCGGACCGTAAATGACAGGTAGGCTATACACGGCCGGTTCTAGTATGTTGTGTAAGCCGGTCTTAAATCCGCCGCCAACATAGGCGATTCTTCCAAATCTATAGGCTCTGCTTAGTACCCCTATGGAGTCTATGATTAGAACTTTTACGTCTTGGAGGTCGGTTTGCTCATCACATTCGCTTAGAAGAACGGCATTGGCAGGAATGCGTTTCAGCAGTCGTTGAACGTTCGATTTGCTGACGTCGTGCGGGGCAAGCAGGAAATTGAAATAGGGATGTCGATTTATTTGGGGAAGGAGAACCTCTTCATCTTCTTCCCAAATGCTGCCGCCTACGATTGTTTCACGCTCATTGGCAAACTTCTCAATCACCGGATGTTCAAAATCCTCATCAAAAAGGCGGATTACATTGTCGAATCGACCATCACCCGTAAGTTCAACATTTGTGAACCCTTTTGACAATAGAATTTCTTGAGAGCGGCCATCTTGTACCGAAATCAACTTGAAGTGATGCAAGAGTTTCCTCAGGGACACGGCCCAATTTGAAAAGAGGAACTGATTCTCGCGAAAGGTTGCAGAAATCACAGAAGTCGGAACCTTTCGGGAAATGAGTTCTTTGAGGATGACAGGCCAGAACTCATATTTGATGAAAACCGCTATTTCCGGATTTACCCTGTCGAGGAACTTCTTAACACTTCTGGTTTGATCGTGAGGTAAATAGCAGGCGAAATCGAGGGCTGAGTCGTGCTTTCTGTTCTCATATCCGCTAGGGGAGAAGAACGTGACTAGGATTTTTTTCTCGGGATAACGCTCCTTCATTTTGAGCAGAACGGGGCGTCCCATTTCGTACTCACCTAAGCTGGCAGCATGAAACCACAGAACTTTATCTGAAGTTGATAAGTCGGCAAGATCGATGTAAATCTGTTTTCTTCCGGCAACCCATTTCTGCGCCTTCTCATTGAAAGGAGCGGTGAGGTTTGCAACCGTTCTGTAAGCTGCATATCCCAACTGGAAGAATCCCAACATCGGATTAGTAGTAGTAGAACTTCTGAGCGTTCTCGTTATAAATTGGCAAGAACCAAGATACTCTTAATCCGTAATACAAATCGAGTTTGCTTCCCGTGTCAAACATACGAGTATCGTAGTTGTACTCACGGTTGTTGGAATTGAATCCTTGCATGAATTCAAATCCAACGGTGAAGTTTACGCTCCGCTGATTACCGGCGAAATGGTACCCGAGGTATTGTCGGGTCATGAATCCTTGGGTGTATCGATCGTATCCTCTCAGGTAGTCATCTTGAATCTGTGGGGTGTTCTCCTGTTGATTTCGAACGTCAATCCAGTGTGCGTTGTAGCCTAGTCCGACACCTAACATCACACCGCTGTTGGGGTTGTGGCCGAATTGATTGAATAGATAGGACACATCAACTGAGGCGTTCCAGCCTCTTTCCCGAAAGGTAACTGTGGCGTACTCGCCGTTTAGTGCAAGTATTTCCCCTGTGGAGGTGAGCAAGTCGCCAAACACGGCTTGTGGGTCTCTCAATTTATCTCCAAAATGATATCGGCCTCCAACTGAGAGGAACCAATTGGATTTCCATTTATACTGCACATCACCTCCAACACTAAAGTTGGGTAGAAAATGATCGCTGAAATCACCACCTTTCACATTGTACGAAGCGGAGATGTGGATGAGCCACCCCTGTACCGTGGAATCGCGAACATTTACCTGCGCGAAGGTGAGTGTGGAAAAGAGAATGGCAATAAGAAGTAGAGGTCTTCGCATGTTGCGAAATTAGTTTTTTAAACGATAAGGAACTTCACCTATGAAACGATGATTCTTAGCGCTTCGTTTGCTCTCTGTTCCTTACTTTTGATGTACTGCTAAAAACATACGCATGAAAGATATCCGAATGGTAGACCTGGTAACCCAATATGAGGGTATGCAGGAAGAAATTGACAACGCCGTTCTCAACGTTATACGTTCCAGCGCTTACATTAATGGTCCAGAGGTTAAATCCTTCCAATCTGAACTTGAAGATTACCTTCGAGTGAAGCACGTGATTCCATGTGCTAATGGAACAGATGCACTTCAAGTTGCCATGATGGGCCTCGGTTTGAAGCCCGGTGATGAAGTGATTACTGCAACCTTCACTTATGTCGCAACTGCAGAGGTCATCGCACTTCTTCAACTCACTCCCGTTTTAGTGGATGTTGATCCAGATACATTCTTAATCGATCTCGAAGCGGTTGAAGCTGCAATCACTGCAAAAACAAAGGCTATTGTCCCAGTTCATTTGTTCGGGCAAGTAGCGAATATGGAGGGCTTGATGGAAATTGCCAAAAAGCACAACCTCAAGGTAGTCGAAGATACAGCACAAGCTATTGGAGCGGAGTATTCTTTCTCCAATGGAGAAAAGGCCATGGCCGGAACCATCGGCGAAATTGGCTGTACCTCGTTCTTCCCTTCCAAGAACCTCGGTTGCATGGGTGATGGAGGTGCGATTTTTACAAATGACGACGATCTTGCTGCCAAGATGCGCATGATTGTGAATCACGGACAGAGCAAGCGCTATTACCACGATAGTATCGGGGTGAACTCAAGACTAGACAGTATTCAAGCAGCGATTCTTCGAATAAAGCTTCGTAGGCTCGACGATTACGGTAAGGCTAGACAGGCCGCTGCAGCATACTACGATAACGCCTTTGCGAATCATCCGAATTTGCAAACCCCAGTTCGCGCTGATAAGAGTACGCACGTATTCCATCAATACACTTTGAGATTGCTAAATGCAGATCGTGCAGGTTTACAAGCACATTTAGAAGAGAAGGGAATTCCATCCATGATATACTATCCTGTGGCATTGCATATGCAAACCGCTTATGCTGATGACAGATATCCTTCTGGACACTTTCCTATTACTGAAACATTGGTAGATGAAGTATTCTCCCTTCCAATGCACACTGAATTAACGAACGAACAACTCGAGTACATCACCTCTAGCGTGCTCGAATATCTAAACCAAGACTGATGAAAATTGCAATCGTAGGAACTGGCTATGTTGGACTTGTAACCGGAGCTTGCCTCAGTGAGGTGGGAATGGACGTTACTTGTATCGATGTAGATGAGAAGAAAATTGAAAACCTGAAGAAAGGTATTCTTCCTATCTACGAGCCTGGCTTGGAGGAAATCGTTGAAAGAAACTTTTCGAAAGGTCGTCTCAAGTTTAGCACAAACCTCGCCGAAAGCATCCAGGGTGCTGAAGCTGCATTTATTGCGGTAGGAACACCTCCGGGAGAGGATGGCTCCGCTGATTTGAAGTATGTTCTTCAAGTAGCGCAAGGCATCGGTGAGCACATGCAAGACTACATGGTTGTAGTTACGAAGTCTACCGTGCCAGTCGGTACCGCCGAAAAGGTGCGCGCACAGCTGAAATCAGCGCTTGAATCTCGCGGAAGCGATTTGACGTTTGACGTCGCCTCAAATCCAGAGTTCCTCAAGGAAGGTGCTGCAGTTGACGATTTCATGAAGCCTGACCGAATCGTAGTGGGTGTTGAAAGCGACCGCTCTCGTGAAACGATGGAGCGCTTGTACAGACCATTCACGTTGAACGGTCACCCTGTAATCATCATGGATATTCCATCGGCAGAGATGACCAAATATGCAGCGAATGCCATGCTTGCAACGAAGATTAGCTTCATGAACGATGTGGCTAACCTATGCGAAATCATGGGAGCTGACGTGAACGCGGTTCGACGTGGAATCGGAAGCGATCCGAGAATCGGAAACAAGTTTATCTATCCAGGGATTGGCTACGGAGGTAGCTGTTTCCCGAAGGACGTTAAGGCGCTCATTCGAACCGCTCGTGAGAATGGCCACGAAATGAGAATCCTTCAGTCGGTAGAAGACGTGAACGAATCGCAGAAAGAAGTGATGTTCACCAAGCTGAAGAAGCACTTTGGTGATCTAAGTGGAAAGCATTTCGCCATGTGGGGTTTGAGCTTCAAGCCTCAAACGGACGATATGCGCGAGGCACCAAGTTTGGTGATTATCGACCAAATTTTGAAGGCGGGAGGCACCGTTTGTGCCTACGATCCAGTAGCAATGGAAGAAGCGCAACACCTGCACCTAGGTGACAAGATTCGCTACGCCGAAAACGAATACGACGCATTGAAAGATGCCGATGCACTTCTATTAGTTACGGAGTGGGCCGAGTTCCGAGTTCCAGATTGGAGCAAAGTAAAATCGAGCTTAAACAATGCGGTTGTCTTCGATGGTCGTAACTTATATGACCGCGTTCGTTTGCGCGAACTAGGATTTGACTACTACGGAATCGGAATTCAATAAGAAAGTATGGGACGCGTATTAATTACCGGCGCAGCAGGGTTTCTAGGTTCACACCTGTGTGATCGCTTCTTGGCCGAAGGTCACGAAGTAATTGGAATGGACAACCTGATTACAGGAGATCTCAAGAATCTCGAACACCTCTTCAAAGAGGAGCGATTCGAATTCTATCACCACGATGTCTCTAAGTTCATTCACGTGCCAGGAGACCTAGATTACATCCTTCACTTCGCCTCTCCGGCGTCTCCCATTGATTACCTAAAGATTCCAATTCAGACCCTCAAAGTGGGGTCTCTCGGTACACATAATTGTCTCGGTTTAGCTCGAGCAAAGAATGCCAGAATTCTGGTTGCCAGTACAAGCGAGATTTACGGAGATCCTCACGTACACCCTCAAACCGAAGACTATTGGGGCAATGTGAATCCGGTTGGTCCACGCGGAGTGTACGACGAAGCCAAGCGCTTCCAAGAAGCGATGACCATGGCCTATCACACATACCACGGATTGGAAACACGTATCGTCCGTATTTTTAACACATACGGACCTCGTATGCGCCTGAATGATGGGCGGGTTCTACCTGCATTTATCGGACAAGCGCTACGTGGCGAAGACCTCACAGTGTTTGGCGATGGTTCGCAAACGAGAAGTTTCTGCTACGTAGACGATCTAGTAGAAGGTATCTACAGATTGTTGATGAGCGATTGTGCAGACCCTGTCAACGTGGGTAACCCAGATGAAATTACTATCGGCGATTTCGCAGAAGAAATCATCAAGCTGACGGGTACAGACCAAAAAGTGATTTACAAGGATCTTCCGAAAGACGACCCTACACAACGTCGTCCGGATATTACCAAGGCTCGCGAGATTCTTGGATGGGAGCCTAAAGTAAGCAGAGCAGAGGGCTTGAAGATTACCTATGAGTACTTCAAAAGCCTGCCTGAAGAAGAGCTTTATAAGAAGGAGCACAAGGATTTCACCGATTATTCCAGAAAGTGATGAGCAAGGTTCTAGTTACAGGCGGATTGGGTTACATCGGTAGCCATACAGTGGTTGAACTCACAAATGCGGGCTTCACCCCGGTTGTGCTAGACGATTTGAGTTGCTCCGACCTTGAAGTGAAGGGGCGCATTGAGAAGATTCTCGGCTCACCTATCATCTTTGAAGAAGTGGATATGTGCGATAAGTTGGCCTTAGCCGACGTGTTCGACCGCCATCCTGAAATTACTGGAGTGATTCACTTTGCCGCTTTTCTACTCGTGAATGAAAGCGTTGACCTTCCATTAAAGTACTATCGCAACAACCTCTTTTCGACCATCAATTTGCTTGAGCTGATGAGCGAGAAGAAGGTTAAGTCGCTTGTATTTAGTTCATCTTGTACGGTTTATGGAATCCCTGACAAGCTTCCTGTAGACGAAAATGCGTCTATCAAACCTGCCGAATCTCCGTATGGCAATACGAAGAAGATGGGCGAAGACATCATTCGAGATGCTGCTTTAGCTCATGACTTGAAGTGTATTTCACTTCGATATTTCAATCCTATCGGAGCACATGATTCAGGTATCATCGGCGAGTTTCAGGATGGCGAACCACATCATCTCGTGCCTTACATTACAGAAACGGCTATTGGCAAACGCTCAGAGTTAAAGGTGTTTGGCGGTGATTATGACACGCGAGATGGAACGTGTGTTCGCGATTACATTCACGTGGTTGATATCGCAAGAGCTCACGTAAATGCAATCGAGCAAGCCATGAAGACTGATGCCTTGAATTACGATGTCATCAATCTTGGCTCTGGCAACGGCTCTACCGTTTTGGAAATGATACACGCCTTCCAAAATGCAACTGGAATTGACATTCCGCATAGCATTGTAGCAAGACGTGAAGGGGATGTGCCAGCCGTATATGCCGATATTACTAAAGCAAAAAAGGTGCTCGGTTGGGAACCTCAATTGAGCTTAGAGACCATGCTCGCTTCCGCTTGGCAGTTTGAGCAAAGTTTGACTTCATGAAAGAATTTAGACCGCAACAAGCTGCCTCGAGACCTATATTCCTTATCACATTTAGCGTTCTCGGAGTGATTTACACGGGATGGTTCGTGTACTCTTATTTCATCCTAGAACAGCCCGTTAATTGGTACAGCGTAGTATTTGTCTTAGGGGCAATCTTCTTCCTGTGGTATTCTAGACTCACCCAATCTTACTATCTGAAGATTGATGGAGAGAACTTGGAGTGGAAGATGAATAGAAAAGAACCTGTGAAAGTTTCATCAAAACAGGTAACCTTGGTAGCCGAGCATACCTATACCGTGGATTTTCTCGTTGCGGATAACTGGATTGAACTTCCTCTTGACCATTTCGGTAAATTTGGTAAGAAGAACGAAGTCGTTTTGGCCATCAAAGAATGGTGTGCAGAGCAGAAGATTGAATTTGAACAACCTCAAGGATCATGAAAAGTATTCTCATTACAGGCGGAGCCGGGTTCATCGGATCACACGTAGTTCGCCGCTTCGTGAAACGATACCCAGATTATCATATCGTCAACTTAGACGCGCTCACGTATGCCGGTAATCTAGAGAACCTGAAAGACATTGAGAATCGCCCCAATTACCATTTTGTAAAGGCCGATATCAACGATGCAAATGCACTCAGAGATGTGTTTGAAAAGCATCGTCCAGAAGGAGTGATCCACCTCGCGGCAGAAAGCCATGTGGACAGATCGATAACGGACCCTCTTGCCTTCGTCAAAACGAATGTGATTGGAACCGTAAATCTTCTCAATGCTGCGCGTGAGCTTTGGGGCGAGAATCTCGACAACAAACGCTTCTACCATATTTCAACCGACGAAGTCTACGGCACTTTAGGTGAAACGGGGCTTTTCATGGAAACAACGGCCTACGATCCTAACTCGCCCTATTCGGCCTCCAAAGCGAGTTCCGACCACTTCGTAAGAGCTTATGGTGAAACTTATGACCTTCCATACGTTGTAACCAACTGTTCCAACAACTACGGACCGAATCACTTCCCTGAGAAGCTCATTCCACTCTTCATCAATAACATTGTTAATATGAAGCCTTTGCCCGTTTATGGCGATGGGAATTACACCCGCGATTGGCTTTATGTAATTGATCACGCACGCGCTATCGACCTAGTTTTCCACGAGGGCGTGACCGGCGAAACCTACAACATCGGAGGATTCAACGAGTGGAAGAATATAGATCTGGTAAAAGTTCTCTGTAAGCAGATGGACGAAAAGCTTGGTCGCGAAGTGGGAACCAGCGAAGGACTGATCACCTACGTAAAAGACCGTCCGGGTCACGATCGTCGATATGCCATCGATGCTACCAAGATCAACGAGGAACTCGGTTGGGAGCCTAGCGTTACATTCGAGGAAGGTTTGAAAGAAACCATCGATTGGTACATGGATAACCAAGAGTGGCTCGACAATGTAACGAGTGGCGATTACGCCAAGTATTACGCTGATCAATACGGCGAGTAATGGACGCACTTTACGTTCGCGCACTGCACATCATCTTTGTGGTTACCTGGTTTGCAGGGCTCTTTTACATGCCCCGATTGTTTGTCTATGCCGCAGAAGCAAACGAGCGTAAGGATGAGGCTGGTCGAATTCTCATAGGTCAGTACGCCATCATGAAAAAGCGCCTTTGGTTCGGAATTACCTGGCCAAGTGCGATTCTAACACTCATCTTCGGATTGTGGATGCTTGATACCATCGGATGGTATATCCAAACGTGGCTATGGGTGAAGTTGGGATTCTTGGTTGGGCTGTATGCGTACCATTTGAGCTTGCATTACATCTTCAAGCTACAAGCTAAAGGCGACTTCAGATATAGCGGCAATCAAATGCGAATTTGGAATGAAGTAGCGACCATATTCCTTGTAGCTATCATATTCCTGGTAGAATTGAGAAGTGCGTTAGATATGGCCTGGGGGCTACTCGGTTTGTTCGGCTTCATCATTTTGCTCATGCTCGCTATCCGAAGTTACAAGCGCATTCGGATGAAGAAGCAAGGGTAAATTCCAATTCGACTCCATCCATTCGGCTACCTGTTGCGAATGCTCGCCGACTACCGCCGAGGTTACATTTCGACCTTTAGATAGGGTGTACCGTATAATCAATCTGGAACTCGATGCAGTGGACAGTTTTTTGTCGTGCGTGATTTCAAGATCCATTATTTCGAAGAAAACCATGGGACGATTGACGCCGCGCAGTACATAAGTTGTTCCCTTGGTGGTGACGGTGGTGTCTAGTTCATGGAATTGCCTTCTATCAGCAAGCTTATCAATCAAATCTGAGGGCGTTCCACTATACCACAAAACCAAGGAAGCGTCTTGGGTGAGAGTGCCGCTGTTTGGTCCGTAATAAACAAGGGTATCCATTTTTTGGGCAGAAACGCTCAGCGCAAAGCCGAAGAATAGAAGAAAGTAGGTAGTTTTCATGACTCCTTGAAAATCAAAGACTAGGCCACAAGTTCTATTCCTTCCAAACACCCATTTTGCCAGCCTGATAGTCGGCTACAGCCTGATTTATTTCATCATAGGTGTTCATCACAAAGGGACCATGTGCCGCAATAGGCTCGTTGAACGGTTCTCCATGACCGTAGAGAATTAAGGCATCTTCAGACGCAGACACGTCTATATCTCCATCTTCGATATTGAACTCTACGATGTTTCGCATTTCAACTTCGGCACCATTGACATTCACCTTACCGCGAACCACATAAAATAGCACTTGGTGATTACCTGGAGCTGGAAGGTGAACCTGAGACTCCGAGTCCATTTCAAGCCATGTCATCGTCAAGTTAGTGATGGAAGAATACGGACCCTGACTACCATAAATTTCACCGCTGATCAGGTGAAGTTTTACACCATCGACAGGGTTGAGGTGAACCAGATCTTCGCTTTGCATTCCCGAATAGGCGGGAGGGGTCATTTTCAACTTGCTCGGTAAATTCAACCAAAGTTGTATGATTTCAATCGCTCCACCTTCGCGCAAGAATTCTTCAGATGATGTTTCGGAGTGAAGTAGACCACTACCAGCAGTCATCCACTGCACGCCACCCTCCGTAATTCTACTCTTGTATCCGGTAGTGTCTTCGTGTACGAGCTCCCCCTCAAGAATGTATGTCAACGTCTCAAACCCACGGTGGGGGTGCGGACCAAAAGGCAAGCCTCGGTTTCCTGGTCTAAAGATATCTGGACCATGATGATTCAAAAAAAGGAACGGATCTAACCACTCAACGTGTTGAGTAGGCATAGCTCTCCAAGTGCTCAAGCCAGGCATGTGTGCGGCTATTGCGGGATGGACTTTCTTAATGCTTCGCGTTGACATGTTCATTCGTTTAGTCAAATAGACACTTAGTACTGTGAAAAGTTCAATGCCCTTTTGGCGCTTGAACTCCAGCTGTAATCGACACAGGCAGAATATTCCTCAAAGGAACTTTTGGGCAAGAATACCGACCACTGTACGCGCAATAGGGATTGTAAGAACGATTGAAGTCAATGTAGATCGAATCTCCTTCCGGAATACGAAGGTCCAGATAACGACCTCCACCGTAACTCTTAAAGCCATTCGTCATATCTCCAAAAGGAAGGAATAAGTAATCCTCATACCCCTCTTTGGTCATCAATCTTTGACTTTGATAAACGGCGAGATCTAACGTTGTGTCTCCATGTGTAAAGCGAAGAATTGCATACTGACGATAAACGGGCTTTCTAGAAGTGGTTGTGGCCATTTCGAAAGGCACTGAGTCCGGTGTTAGAATCACTTCTGCCCACACCATCCATGTAGTGTCAATGGGGAAATACGGGTGCCCGTCAAAGTGTTCGAAGTCGTCCTTTTCCAAAGGTGACTCATCTGCATTGGCATAAGAGCTGTCAAGCTCGGCCTGAGCTTCTAACGCAAAGCGGATTCTATCATTGATGTCATCTGGCTGCGCCAAAAGCGGAGTGCTGAGGATAAGGAGTGCGAGAAACAGGCGAATCATAGCAAGTGGGTTTGCTCGAAGATACATCCTTAAAGTAGAAGAGGCGAGAATCTGAAAGACCCCGCCTCTTCAAGAAAAGCTACACACTGTTAGAACACAACCTCAACAGAGCCGATGTTAGGGTAGTTTGGTCGGTAGGTTATACCTATTAATGTGCCCGAAACTACATTGAGTTCGAGGCGCGGGTACGGCTCCGATGGGTAAGGCGTGCAGTCAATGTAAACGGCATCGCAGCAGTCTAAGCGATCCGAAATAAGTTCATAATCTCCTGGTGCAAACGCTACTCCTGCATCAAAATCGATGCTGCCATCGGTACCTATGATGACCGTCATTCGTGTATGCGTCCCGTTATTTACGGTGGTCACAGTATGAGTTCCCGCGTGCGGCGTGATTAGGGAAACATCTGGCCCAGGAGTGTAGGTGAGGGAAACCTGTCCGTTGGCATCACTCAAGATGAGCTGAATGGTCTGACCTTCTACCTGAACGATCAAGTCGTACGTGCCATTGTCGTAAAACACGTTTACCTCATTGGCATTTTCCTCACAGTTAGTGATGTCATCCGCCTCGAAAATAAAGTCGTTGGCATCGGAATGAATCGTTGTTTTGCCAGCGGCGGTGAAGTTCACTTCGTAGATCGAGCCGGAAGTAAAACTCGTCCCCGGACCACCAGTGATAGCGCCAGCAGTGAGAGAAGCTGTTCCTTCCAAATCCGTAAAAATGCTCACGCACTCGGCGGGAAGTTGACTCGTATTGTTGTCGTCATCGGGATCTTCATCCGTACAACTGCTCAGAAGAGCTAGTGAAGCGAATAGGGCTAAAAAATACTTACTGAGGGTAAAAACATTGGCTTTCATCATCATCAAAATTGATTCTCAACAAAGAAAAATGATGAATCAGAGCGCCGCCATACGGCAGATGTCGTATTTAGAATCTGTCGCGCAACCGTGTCATTCTCTTTTCATAGAGATGATACAGAAGAACGGAAAGTCCGTACGTAAAGGCGATAAAGATGATAAACTGGAGACCCGAGTTCAGTTCTACAATGGAACTCTTGCGAATAATGATGTTGAGCACCAGTGTGAAATGCAAGAGATACATGGAATATGACAATATGCTTGTCCAGGTGAAAAATCCCGCAAATGGCAATCGGGTATTTTTCCATTCGGATAGAAGGGGCAAGAGAAGCAGAGTTCCGACAGATATCAATGAAAACGAATAGACGGCCATGTACTCATTGATGTCACGCATAAACTGGAAATAGAGCCAGCGATGTGAAACGAGCAAGACTATACCCAGGGCGAAGAATAGCGTCCGATTCTTTTTCCAGAGTTGGACAGTGTAGGACGCTAACCAGGCGCCAATCACGCCGAACATTATGCTGTCCAGACGTGTGAGCACCGTTTTTCGAATGTTCAGATCCCATGTGTGCAGGCTGATATCTTCGACAGTAATGAGGTGGTACCACATATATCTCGACCATGTGGATATGGCAATGACCAGGGCTGCTATGATGAGTACCGACCATCTTGGAGAAAGCCTAAACAATGCTACGGAGAGCCATAGGAAGATTGGAATCAGTAGGTAAAACCATTCCTCGACAGATAAACTCCATGCTTCTTGAAAGAATGGAGGATGAGGAGAGGTGAAGTTCTGTGTGAAGGTGAAGAAATGCCAGATTCCCGACCAATCCTTGCGGCCCATGTAGAAATAATACACGAGGATAATGAGTAGGACAAGGAAGTAGTTCGGCAGGGTTCTGAACCATCTTCGCTTCCAGAAATTGAAGAGTGATTTGGCACTTGTATTTCCACTTTCGAGCGTGCGAATGAGAATCTTTCCTATCAGAAATCCGCTTAAGACAAAGAAGATTGAAACACCGTCGAGTGAAATGGTACGAATAAAGGTGCCCGCGGTAGAGTCTCCTAGAAGTGCCGAACCGTGCGCGAGAATCACGAATAGAATTGCCAGTGCACGGAGCACATCAAGACCAAATACTCTGCCTTTATCCAAAATCATCAATTGATTTTGGGAAGATAGTCAGACTCCGCGATTCTACACAGCTTTGCTGAAAACGCCTTCACGCATAACGGCCATTCCGGGGTCGAAAGCGGCACAGACTACTCGAACAATGGCCTTGCCTTTGGCGGTTACTTTCAGGCCACGCGAATCGATGGTAATGAGTCCGTCAGTTACGAAACTGAAGAGTTTCTTCTGAAGATCTGAGTCCATTTGCATTGCCTTGAGTAAATCACGTTCCTTCAATCGGAAGTAGCAGCTCAGTTTCAAAATTCGCTCGCGAACTTCAATTTGATCGTGGCTCATGAGGTGACCTTTGAATATGGGCAGTTCACCTGCTTCTATGCGCGCCGCCCAATCTTCAACCACCTTTTCATTTTGCCAATAGGCGCCAAATGCATCGGAAATTGAGGACACGCCTAGTCCAAGCTGAAGCGTTTCACGATCGTGCGTGTAGCCCATGAAGTTTCGGTGTAGGTGACGCTCTTCTCTAGCTTCGAAAAGTTCATCGCCAGGCAATACGAAGTGATCCATGCCCACATCGACGTAGCCCGCTTTATTGAGCATGTCACAGCCCAGTTGATAAAGAGCCGTTTTTTCATTCGGCTTGGGCAAATCGTTTTCGTCGTATGCACGCTGACTCTTACTTACCCAAGGCACGTGGGCATAGCTATAGAAAGCGATACGCTCGGGCAACATCTTCGTCACTTCGGTAAAGGTGTTGTCCAATCCCTCAATCGTTTGGAATGGCAAGCCGTAGATGAGGTCGAAATTGATGCTGTTGTATCCGATCGCCCGCGCATCGTCAACGCACTGCCTTACTTGCTCAACCGATTGCCAACGGTGGATGGCTTTTTGAACTTTTGGGTCGAAATCTTGAATTCCCAGGCTCATTCTCCGGAAGCCTAGATTGTAGAGCGCTTCGAGGTGCTCACGCTTGGTGTTGGCAGGGTGTCCTTCAAAACTAAATGCAAAATCGTCGGACTTTGTTTGTCCATCCAGCACCTGCTCCAGCATGGACGTCAGGTTTTCTGGATTGAAGAAAGTTGGGGTTCCGCCCCCAAGGTGGATACCTGAGATCTTGAAATCGATTCCTTTAAGTAGGTTGAGGTACATCTTCCACTCGCTAACGATATTGTCGATGTAGGGCTGTTCAACCTTATGGTTTTTAGTGATGCGCTTGTTACATCCGCAGTAGGTGCACAGTGCTTCGCAAAAGGGGAGGTGAAAATAGAGGCTCAGTTCGCCCTTCCGTTCTACTTCATCTACAAAGCGAGATAACGCCAGTTGTGTGTTGAATCCTTCTACATTCCAGTGGGGTACGGGAGGGTAGCTCGTATATCTAGGAACGGCTAGGTTGTACTTTTCCGAAGCGCGTGACATGGTGCTTTAGTTTCTGTGTAGAGCAAATGTCAGCACCTTTAAGAAGGCAAAAAATGCGATTTGTCAGGTTTTGGACGCTTAATGCGAGCGCTTTGCGATTTTTTGCTGATTTGCACTGAGAGGATGTGTGCTAGCGCGAGTGTTCGCCGCACTGCGCGCATGAATCACGGAGATCAAGTATTCCCGATTGGCAATGCTTTCGGGAATCGTCACTTTTTCTCCTCTGTTGTTCTCTAAGACGATAGATTCGCTGAAGAACTTCTTGTTCTCTTTGATTAAACCCTTAAGCTGCATTGAACGATTATCAAGTATTCCGTAGCTAGTCACCTCATGTTGTGTAATCGTCACTCTCGCAACTACGGAAAGTCCGAAAAGCCACAGGCCCAACAGAGAAATACCAAAGAACATAACTGTGTAAATCCAGATGCGCTCTGGAGAACTTTGGAGGTACAATCCTAAAAAGCCCATCAGTAGAAGGAATATTCCGAGGTACTTGGTCAAAGGACTTACCCGATATACCTGTTCAGCCGGATTCTCATTCCTTTGGTCGAATAGTCGTCGATCTTGTCGTTTTGCAATCGCATTGAGAGTAAAGACAAATACGGCCGTTAATCCAAAGCGAAGGACTTGCCACACCCACTCCGGTAACTCCATTACAGAACTCTTGCCGCCATCAATCCATCTCTTACCGGAAGTAGTACATTTTCAACCCTGTCATCTTCCGTAATGTATCGGTTGAGTTCGCGTAGGGTTTCTGTATCCTCGTCCGTGGCCTTCGGATCCACGATTTTACCGCTCCAAAGTACATTGTCGCAAAGGATAAGTCCGCCCGGATTCATGTTCTCAATCACGAGTTCGTAGTACTTGAGGTAATTGGATTTATCGGCATCGATAAATACCAAATCCCACTTGTCGGCAAGTGTAGGAATGATTTCCAATGCATTGCCAATATGCTGAATAATCTGATTTCCCTTTGGGTGTTGGTCGAACCACTTGCGCGCAAAATCTTCCAGCTCTTCATTTATGTCAATCGTGTGAAGTACTCCGTCTTTAGGCAGTCCTTCTGCCATGCAAAGCGCAGAATAGCCGGTATACGTACCAATTTCAAGTACTTTTTTAGGACGATGAAGATGGGAGAGAAGGGAGAGAACTCGACCTTGAAGATGTCCGCTCAACATTCGGGGTACCATGACCTTTGCGTGAGTTTCTCTGTTGAGTTTCGCGAGGAGTTCGCTTTCGGGACTCGTATGCTCGTGAACGTAATTGTCGATATCTTGTGGGAGGAATTCCATACCTATGGGTTTTCAACGAAGGTAAATATCTGCATCCACATCTCCACCTCTAATGAAGCTCTCGCTATCCAGGTTCAACGCGTTATTCATCACAGCACTTGCCCTCGTGGTGATTGAATCGGTCTTATTCGGTTCTCAGGCCTTTGCCCTGGCCATGTTCCTCTCTGAAGATGTAAGTACCGATGTACTGTTGATGCTCGCCAAGGATAATCTCTTCGTCTTTGTGCATTGGTATGCATTAGTGGTGATCAATCGAAACTTGAAGACTATTCGACGATCGGGTGCGGATGTCGTATCGATCTCCGAAGTGCAAAAGGTCATTCTCGTTATAGTACTTGCTTTGTTGCTCTACGCAGATGGTACTAGATTGATTCAATTATTCGTCCTGGTAACCGTTGATTTCCAGCGTGACTTTGCTCCTGCGATGGATGAAGAAAACTTTATTTTGATTCTGCTATCGCTTTCATTGTATTTCACGAATGCAATTCTTCTCTTCTATGGCGTTTCAAAATTGTTGCTTTCGAGCTTTATCAAGACAACCATCAGAAGGAATAGTGAAGTAGTTACCTTAGATGGATAGGCACATAATCCCCTCGTACATGAAATTCTCATTTCCTTTCGCCGTAATTCTCGCTTTTGGATTCTCTATCACAACATATGCTCAGGATCAAACCTTGGCTTCAATGTCGGATTGCGATTCATTTGTGGACAGCACTATGCACATGTTTTATGTCGGCGACTTCGAGAAGCTGGGTTCAGCCATGGCTCCATATTGGCCGGTGGAGGAAACCGTTCAGAATGAGGTGATGGCCAAGGGGCATGATGCGTTTGAGTTTTTCAAGGCGACGTATGGAGGACCGTTCGAAATCGTCAAAGGCAAGACCTCGGTAATTGAAGGTTTGGGAATCCGCTACACCATGTACCTAAAGTTCGAAACCCACGCCTTGCGGGTGTACTACTATTTCTACGAAGGGGTGAATGGGTACTTCCTAAACTCCTACGGTTTCGATGTAAACTGGAAAGAAGACTTTTAGCGAGCCTTGTACACAAGGGTGCTGAGTTGGTCGGGATCAAAAGCCTCATTGGCCACACGAAGAATGGCATCCGAAGTCACCGATTCGATTCGCTCTGCAATCTCTTCGAAGGTGTCAATCTTGTTATAGTGGAGCAAGGTTCTACCTTGGCCAATCATGGAGCTGGCGTTGTTCTCTTGTGACAAGGCAATTTGGCCAAGCAATTGCTGCTTTGCTTTCTTAAGCTGAACTACACCTAGTTTTTTCTCCCGAAGTAAACGCAGCTCTCGGTGGATTAGCCTGAGACTTCGATCAATGGTTCCTTTGTCTGTTCCCACATACACCCCAAATGTGCCCGTATCGGTATATGGCGTATAAAAGGATTCGATGTTGTATGCAAAACCGTACTTCTCACGGATGTTGAGGTTTAGTCTTGAGTTCATACCAGGACCACCAAGCAGGTTGTTCAAGAGAATCATGGCGCTTAGGTCGGCATGATGCAGGCCATATCCACGATTGCCAATGATGGCATGCGTCTGATACGTTTCCTTGTTCTCGAACTGATACGTGGTCTTGTATTCATTGATCGGGCGACGATGGTAGCGTGGGTCACCGGTAGGCAAATCGCTCGCGTACTTGTCGATCCACTTCTTGACATCCGCAAAGTCGAATCTACCAACAATGCTGAACACCATTCGCTCTGGTGAATAGTGTTTTTGCATCCAATCCATCAATCTCGAACGGTCTATTTCGGCGAGGCTTTCCGGCGTGCCCAAAATATTTCGTCCAATGGGATGCCCGGAGAACAGGAGATCTTCGAAATCATCAAAAATGAGTTCGCTTGGAGAATCGAGATAAGACGAAATTTCGTCGTTGATTACATCGCGCTCCTTGTTCACCTCCTTTTCAGGCATGACAGACTGGAAAGCAATTTCGAAGAGTAGTTCAATGGCTCTTGGCAAATGGCGTTCGAGCACGGAGGCGTGGAGAATAGTTTCCTCCTTACCCGTATATGCGTTGAGCTCGCCACCTACATCTTCGAGTCGGCTGAGAATGTGATATGCCTTGCGTTTCTTCGTCCCTTTAAACAACACATGCTCAATAAAGTGAGCCATGCCCTGTTCATTATCATTCTCATCACGCGACCCCACATTAATAATCAAACCACAGTGCGCAACAGGGCTATCCACATATCTGTGAACCACGCGCAAACCATTGGGTAGAGTTAATATTTGGTGTGGGGTTTCCATTGGGGGGCGAAAGTACGAAAAGGATTGCCGGCCCGCCAGTTGGCGGGGGATTAAGGTGCTGCGCACAAGACTAGCTGCGCTAGTAAGGCTCACTTTGTTCGCAAGGCGCTTCGCGCAAGGCAGCGTAGCTGCAAGGACTAGCGGGGCTAGTAAGGCTCACTTCGTTCGCAAGGTGCTGCGCACAAGACTAGCTGCGCTAGTAAGGCTCACTTTGTTCGCAAGGCGCTTCGCGCAAGGCAGCGGGGCTGCAAGGACTAGCTGCGCTAGTAAGACTCACTTCGTTCGTAAGGGTGAAACGTCAGTAAACGGAAGTAAACGTTTATTCTACGACTATTAAGCCACTGAATCATTTTTTTGTTAAGATGAAATCGGATTTAAAAGTGTTGGTCCATGTTCAATTGGAAATGACTCATGAGCATTGCATACTACTACGTAAGAAGGACATTCGATGTGATCTTGCACATCAATTAGAAAAGGCAAGTAGAAGCATCTCGAACAACTACCATGAAGGGTTTGCGACAAGATTTACTGGTGAGAAACTCAAGTTCTTTGATTACGCTAAGCGGTCAGCAGCTGAAGTCAGAGGAATGTTGAAAGAGCGGAAGTATTATTCTGCTGTGAGTTCTCAAGAGATTCAAGAGTTAGATTCCATTTTGAAAGAAATCGACACTCAGTTTATTAAGCTTATCAGCTTTTTTAAAAAGAGAAAGGGTCAAGTGTAACTCAACCCTTTCACTATTCTATTCTCCTGTGTGAAGTGCTTTCAACGCGTTTCGACTCGCAGCACATTGTGTAAATCGCACTTGCCTTCCCGACGAGTCTTGCACGGAGCGCCTTATCACCGGAGGTGATTCTTGCGAGCATCGCGAGCCTTAACAGCAAAGCTGTTCTTGTGAACGAAGTGAACCTTGCGCGCAGCTAGTCCTTCCGGCCCCGCTGCTGCCTTGCGCAACGCGCCTTACTCACGCAGTGAGTCTTACTAGCTCTGCTAGTCTTATGCGAAGCATCATACTACCTCCGGTAGTCTTTGCGCCCTGCGCCTTAATCTTTCAGATTCTCTCCCAACCACCTAAAAAACTCACTATGCCACACCATACCATTCTGCGGGTTCAACACCCAATGGCCTTCGTTAGGGAAGTAGAGGAAGCGCGATTCTACGCCCTGAAGTTGGGCGGCGTTGAATGCCTCCATGCCCTGGTTTTCCGGTACACGGAAGTCCTTTCCACCATGGATTACGAGAATAGGCGTGTCCCAATTCTGTACAAACTTGGCGGGATTGTATTGCGTGTAGCTGAGCGGCTGAGGCGATTGCCAATACGGTCCGCCTAGGTCCCAATTTGCGAAGAATAGTTCCTCAGTGGAGCCATACCAGCTTTCCATATTGAAGAGTCCACAGTGACTGATGAATGCGCTAAAGCGACCTTCGTGAATTCCAGCCAACATGTAAACGCTGTAGCCTCCATAGCTGGCTCCTACTGCACCGAGATTCTCGGTATCCACGTATGGTTCTTTGGCAACATCATCAATTGCAGCGAGGTAGTCGCGCATGGCTTGTCCACCCCAATCGCCGGAAATCTGCTCGTTCCATTCTGAACCGAAGCCTTGAACACCGCGACGGTTAGGAGCTACTACAATATAGCCTTGGGCCGCCATCACCTGGAAGTTCCAGCGGTAGCTGTAAAATTGACTCACCGGACTTTGTGGTCCGCCTTGGCAATAAAGAAGCGTTGGGTACTTCTTGGTTTCATCGAAGTCTGGCGGGTAAATCACCCAAGTGAGCATTTCCTTACCGTCACTGGTTTCTACCATGCGCTTTTCAATTCGGCTGAGGTCGGTGAGGTTGTAAATGCCGTCGTTTACATGGGTGAGCTGTCGAACCTCTTCGTCTTCTTCAAGGATGAAGATCTCAGTAGCATGGTTCATATCCTGACGCTCCGCAAATACGAGGTCATCCATTGCATGGAATCCATTGTAGTTGTAATCACCAGAAGTGAGGAACTCCATTTCGTAGCTGATGCGCTCGTCTTTTTTGATTCGGCCTAACTCAATTTCCGCAAGCTGTTGCGTAGCCATGGTTGGAACGTTTACAACCAACTCATCATCTTCAACCCACTGGAAGTCATTGATGTACTCTACTTGTAAATCGTCGGCTTCACCGAGTATAGAAGTGAAGTTCTTAGCAATATCGTAAATCGCCAAGCGGTTCTCATCCGACTCGTAGCCGTCGTGAGCCATAGAGGTGAATGCGAGGTATTTGTTGTTAGGTGAGAACTGTGGATGCGTGTCGTATCCCATTTGGCCTGGGACGTTCATAGTTTCACCTGTTTCAACATTATAAAGACGAATAACGCTGTTCGTTGAAACGGCAAAATCTTTACCTACAGCTTCTTTAGTGCTATAAGCGATGTACTTGCCATCCGTACTCATCGTGAAGCTTTCACTTCCACTAAAAGGTGGAATCGGGCACTCGAACTGCGAGCCTTTCATCAAATGTGTGTAATCCGTTCCTTCGGATTCAATCATCTTCTCGCCGGAAAGGTCGAGGGAGCCAAATGCGGGATGATTCACATATTCGTCGCTCCAGTGATCCCAGTGGCGATACATCAAATCGTCTATAATTCTGAAATCGGCCTGCTTGAGCGCTGGGTACTTGTCTTCCGAAGTTTCGAAAACCTTCTCGCGAACACTGAAGAGAAGCTTCCAGCTTCCATCCTTCATCTTCATTGGCTTGAAGTTACCTGAACCCTCAGGCAGGTTGGTGAGCTTTTCAGGTGTGCCTCCAACTTCGGTGATCCAATATTGGCCGTCCTTTGCGTAGCCGATATGAGTTTCATCAAAGAAAACGGCAGCTCCTTCGCTACCTGGAAGGTCTATGACGAGACGTGGCTCGTCCGATTCTACGTTGTAGATGTACAAGTCACGTTCGCTAGAGTTCTCCTCTAAATTGTATCGAGTAACTCCATAGAGAACGAGGTTTCCGTCTTCCGATACATCTTCCATCGACACTCTTCCGAGTGACCAAAGAAGGTCTGGAGTCATAATCTGAGATTGAGCCGAGGAGGTAAGCATTGCTCCCGTTGCCATAATTGATAGGATTATCTTCTTCATGAGCGATTCTTTTTGCGAACCGTGAAGATAAGGCATTCGCGGGTTAAAGTCGGCGGGCCACGAAGCTCTTTACACGCTTGGTCTTTCTTCCTTCAATTTCCTCTTCTAACGCAACCTCTTGTGCTTGAGGTGAATCGAGGACCTCATCCAAAGAGCGCACAATCCCCAGCGGGATGCGGTGATCTCCACAGGCTTTGTTGAGCTCTTCGCTGTTCCATTGTTTGGTCGCCTTCGATAGCTCCTCAATGAGTGCTGAACGGTTGGTTACGCGGTCAACATTCGAACGGAATCGCAAGTCACTTGCCAAGGTGGAAAGGTTGAGTAGTTCCGTGAATTTTTGAAATTGCGCATGGCTTCCAATTGCGGGCACTGCCCACTTTCCATCCTTTGTGGGAAGCAAATCGCCATAAGGAGCAATATTCGGATGAGCCGTTCCCATCGCCTTGGCCACGTGATTGTTCATCCAATAGTTTGTGGCTTGATTGGCCAATGCCGATAGCGAGGCCTCTTCTAAACTCACAGCCCAATGACTACCTGTTCCGTGCTTTTCCCGTTCGAGTAGAGCGAGAAGAATGGCCTCCTTGAGCTGGTGTGCAGCGATGACGTCAATCATGGCGACAGGTAGTTTTGAAGGCAACTGATTCGGCTGGCCCGTCATGCTTATCCAACCCGTTTCGGCTTGAAGAACGACGTCAAAAGCCGGACGGTTTATGTCGCTAGAGAAGCCGGAGATCTTCCCCCAAATGAGGCGTGGGAATTTCGACTTGAGCGAGTCGGTTGTCAGTCCAAACACTTTCTCATCTTCAGGCTTGAAGTTGGTGAGAAGGACGTCGGCATCACTCAAAAGCGATTGAAGAGAATCGATTCCTTCGGAAGACTTGAGATCGAGGACATCGTATGATTTCTGGGCGTTTATCGCAGCAAAATATGCCGAAATAGAAGAGGTGGAATCTTCGTTTGCGAGTCGCCATCCTCTCGTCACATCGCCTTTCGGAGGTTCGTATTTGACAACTGTAGCGCCAAGCTCGGCGAGGAATCTACCCACTTCCGGACCCGCAAGAACGGTAGCTAGTTCAACTACTTTGAGTCCAGTTAGGGGTTTCATTAATCGAGTCTTTCAGCCGTAAAATCGGCTACTACTTCCATAATGGTGCGGAAGGCAACGGTTTTATCCTTGAATCGTTTTTGGTGCTCAGCTTGCAAACCTTCGGCGTACATCTCCTGATAGATGTGGAAAGACTCCATGTCTTTAAGTCGGTATTGAATCGAGTAGGTTGTTCCCTGTTCCTCATCAACGAGAAGCCTAGAGAAGGTAGCGCCTACAAAGAGACCGGTTTGAAGAACATCCGGAATGTGATTGTCCTTCATCCAACGAAGCCAATCTTCGAGCGCGTTGTCGTCTACATTTACAGTGACATTATAGAGTAGCATAGAGTCTTATGAGTTTAGGTCGCCGCGGAGCTTTCTGAAGGCGGATCGAGCCTCCTCGGCGTAAATGCTATTGTTGTGCTGAAGGAGAACCTTTTCGTAAAGTGCCTTGGCTTTGTCGAGGTCCATCAGCTCATGCTGGTAAATTCTAGCCGCTCTAATGAGCGCTTCATCGGCAAGTAACTCCTTCGGAAACTTAGCTTCAATCTCTTCGAAGAGCTGTGCAGCTTGTAGGTGTTCACCTCGGGCGTTGAATATGGTAGCTCGGGTGTACATCGATTCATCGTGTAGCGGGTGGTCGGATGTGAAGGCGATGAGTTTGTCGAGTGTATCCAACGTCGACAATGCCTCGTCGTACCGATTTTGGGTTTGATACAAGAGAGCGCTTGCGTAGCGCTCAAGCATCAGATAGGTAGTGTCCAGCGCTGCGTTATCCTTAATCAAAAGACTCAATCGCAAAGCATCGTTTGAAATCAATTTTGAGGTCGATTTCTTGAGGACGTCAAACATGGTGAGAGCCCATTCAAAATCGCCGGTGTAGAAGGCCACTCTTGCCTTGCGGAAGCGTGCATCTTGACCTAGTAGGGCAGATTCGAAATCGGCTTCAACTTGAGAATAGGTGAGGATGGCGTCATACGGCAGACCAATCGCCAACTCGATATCGCCGCGCAGCAGCATGGATTCTGCATGAATGGCTGACTTTTCTGGAGAAACACTCAAAGCTTTCTCTAGTGTGCGCAATGCGCTGTCTGGTTCTTGAAGTTGAAGAAACTGAAGCTCGGCATTCGCTAGGAGTAGATTTGGAAGGGTAGAGCTGGCTCGCAATCCTTCTGCCGCGCCTTTCATTTCGGTATTGAGTTGGAGGAATTCTTCTCGCGATGCTCCGTTGGCAATCAGCATGGATTTCTTGCAGCTCATTTCACCCCAAACCGCATCGGCATAGAACGGAGTGTTGTTGCCTAGCGTTTCGAGATAAGCGTAAATCTGAATGGCATCGTCGTAGGCCTTTGCGACTTGGGCCGACTGTGCCAGTGAGAAGAGTTCAAAGGCTTGGACTTCTTCTCGGCGGTATAGCGCTTTAAGCTGACGAAAAGCCTGACCGTATTCACCCTCTTGGGTCAGTACCCAAATTAGAAGTCGGTTGAACGATATGCCTTCGCCATCTTGAATTCTACCAATGATTTCGCGTTTCAATACATCCGATTTCGGGATGTTGCCGTCGCGGTTCATGTTGAAACGTATGACATTCTGGTAGCTGGCGAGAAAATTAGGGTTCCTTGCGAGTGCGTCGAGATAAGCGATGTACATTTCCTCGAGCATTCCCATTTCCGCGTAGAGGAGGGCCTTTTGTTGATCGAAGGACATGTTGGGGTTGCCGCGTTCAGCGGTTTCAAGTGTGGCCAGCGCGAACTTGAAAATCCCCCATTTCTTGAAGCGTTCGCTGTACTGGTATGCGAGTCCAGGTTGGCGGTAAACAGCTTCTAGCACGCGATTGAATTCATCTTCTGCAGCGGCTGTGTCCTTGTCGACCAGGTGAATGTAGCCTAGGTCGATTCGGTAAAGCTCTGCTCTCGCCGGTTGTTCATCAATATGATCTTCGATGAAGTCGGTGGCATCGCCATATTCTTCGAGTTGAATAAAGCAAGCGACGATTTGCTGGTAGTAGAAATCGTTGGGTTGTTTCTCGTAGAGATCCTCCCAATCGTTGAGGGCTTCTTCGAAACGCCCTTCTTCCATCGCCTGCTCTGCTAACTGACGTTTCACCTGAGCATTGGTGCTCAGTGAAAACAGGCAGATTATGGCGATGAGAAACTTATTCATTCAAATTGCTGAAGATGGAATCGAGGCGTGTTTTCATCGAATCTACGCCTTTTGAGTAAGACATGATTTCGCCAGCTCTATCGCGCGTATGATCTAAGAATTGTTGAACGGCTAAGCGCTCTTGTTCGTAGTACATTGCAATTTCAGCTGAATCGAGATCGCCTTGTTGAATAACGGCTTTGAGATCTTCCAATTGTGAGATTGACTCCTTCAGTTCAGCAGCGCTCTCTTTCAATTGGATATTCCACTTGTGGATGGCTCGTTGATAGCGGTCCATCCAGGTGAGATCATAAATGTAAACCTCCTTCAATGTAGAGTCGAAATCCGTTGTTTTCAGGCGCTCGTAGTAAGGGCGAACCTTTGCGTAGCTCTCGTGAATGGTTGCACTGTCGAGTTCATTCAAGAGGGCATAGGCATCAACCACCTCGCGGTGAAGAGTCTCAACCTCCTCGGGAACTTCCTGCTTTGAATTGCAAGAAACTATGGAAAGGGCAAGTGCTAAAAGAGCTATGTATTTCATTTTGTAATTGTTTCGAATCCAGTATACGTGTGAAGAACCTTTGGAATATGGATTCCTCCTTCGCGCTGATGGTTTTCGAGAAGAGCGGCCACAATTCTTGGAAGCGCTAGCGCAGAACCATTGAGTGTGTGGCAGAGGTGTGTCTTCTTATCGTCGCCTTTGAAACGCAACTTCAAACGATTAGCCTGGAAGGTTTCAAAGTTTGAAACGCTACTAACTTCGAGCCATCTTTCTTGAGCGGCACTCCATACTTCAAAATCGTACGTCAACGCACTGGTGAATCCCATATCTCCACCACACAAACGCAAGATGCGGTATGGAAGTTCGAGTTCGTCGAGCAGGTTTGCTACGTGGGCAACCATCTCTTCCAATTGCTGGTAAGAATCGTTCGGATGGCAGATGTTTACGATCTCCACTTTGTCGAACTGGTGGAGTCTGTTCAAGCCGCGAACATCTTTACCGTAAGAACCCGCTTCGCGACGGAAGCAGGGGGTGTAGGCTGTACTTTTTATTGGGAAATCTTCGGCTTTCACGATTTCATCGCGGAACATGTTGGTTACCGGAACCTCTGCGGTAGGGATTGCGTAAAGGTTGTCTTCCGGCATGTGGTACATTTGGCCTTCCTTATCTGGAAGTTGGCCTGTGCCGAATCCACTTTCCTCATTCACAAAGAAGGGAGGGATGAATTCGGTGTAACCAGCAGCGGTGTTCTTGTCGAGGAAATAATTGATAAGCGCGCGCTGGAGGCGTGCTCCTTTATTGGTGTAGATGGGGAAACCTGCACCGGTCACTTTGACGCCGAGTTCGAAGTCGATTAGACCGTACTCAGATGTGAGCTCCCAATGTGGTTTTGCGTTATCGGGTAGGGTAGGGAAGTTCCCGACTCTCTTGACTTCCACGTTATCGTCGGCAGACTTTCCTTTGGCCACGCTTTGGTGGGGTGTATTGGGAAGGCCTACGAGTAGGTTTTGAAGCTCATCGCTTGCATTGTTGAGCGCATCTTGAAGCTCTTTGCTTCTTTCCTTGAGTTCACCAGAGCGGTTTTTGGCAGCTTCGGCCTTATCGCGTTCACCGTTTCTAAACAATTCGCCGATTTCTTTGGCGAGTTTATTTGCTTCGGCGAGGGTATTGTCGAGTTCCACTTGAGTCTTACGTCGGGCTTCGTCGGCATGAAGAATAGCTTCAATGTCGGCGGTAGCATCGATGTGACGCTTATCGAGTGCGGCGATGATGGCGTCTTTCTCTTCTCGAATGCGGTGAATTTCGAGCATGGTTTCTATTGAATTATTGGAGAGTCAAAAGTAAGATTCGCGTTGAGTACTGCGAAACTGAATGACGTATATCTAGTGTATGAAAAACAAAAAAGGCCGTCCCATGTAGGTGACGGCCTTCTGAATTTTGGGTTCGAATCGATTAGGCCTGAGCAGGCTCGATCGAAACGTATGACTTGTTGTCTTTCTTTTTATTGAAAACAACGGTGCCATCTACCAAGGCAAAGAGCGTGTGATCTTTGCCGATACCTACGTTTTTACCTGGGTGGTGCTTCGTGCCACGCTGGCGAACGATAATGTTTCCGGCAATCGCATCTTGGCCACCGAAAATTTTCACGCCGAGGCGTTTACTTTCTGATTCGCGTCCGTTCTTCGAACTACCAACCCCTTTTTTGTGTGCCATGGTTGAACGACTTTATTCGATTATTCTTCTGATTTCTTGTCATCAGCCTTCTTCGCTGCCGGCTTTTTAGCCGCTGGCTTCTTGGCTGCTGGTTTCTTAGCTGCAGGCTTTGCTTCTGCCTTTGCGCTATCAGCTTTCTTAGCTGTGGTCTTTTTAGCTGCTGGCTTCTTCGCTGCTGCTTTCTTTTCAGTTGCAGCCTCTTCAGTTTTCGCTTCAGCTTTCTTTGGAGCGGCCTTCTTAGCAGTTCCCTTACCGATACCTTCAATTTGGATTGAAGTGATGGCTTGGCGGTGACCGTTCTTCACTTTGTAACCCTTACGGCGCTTCTTCTTGAAGATGATCACTTTGTCTGCCTTGAGGTGCTCAAGGATGGTTGCTTTAACTGCAACGCCTTCTATAACCGGGGCGCCAACTTCTACCTTACCGTTATCATCGGTCAAAAGAACGCGGTCGAAAGAAACTTTCGCTCCTGCTTCTCCTTCTAGACGATTAACGTAGATACGCTGGTCTTTCTGTACTTTGTACTGGTGCCCTGCTATCTCTACAATTGCGTACATGTGTACTGGACTAGATTGTTAAACAATTCAGAATTAGGGCTGCAAATGTAATTCAAAATATTGAATGAGAGCGAACTGGGATAGGATAAATTTGACTTATTCCACTTATATACATCGTTTCAGCGCCTTAACCCTTTTGAAGGGCAGCATTAAAACGCTATTTTTGACGCTTTGCTGCTTGAATCCCAATTACAAATTTAAAAACTCCCGTGATGAAACATATCACTGTTGGAGCTGCTTTGTTAGCTGCTACCTTCTCGGTACAAGCACAGCGCAGTGAGGTAGAATTCACCGAATTCGATCTCGACAATGGTCTACACGTGATTTTGCACGAAGATCATTCTACCCCAATCGTTGCGGTTACCGTATTATACCACGTAGGCTCGAAAGATGAAGTTGTTGGTCGTACCGGTTTCGCACACTTTTTCGAACACCTCCTTTTCGAAGGTTCCGAAAACATCGGAAGAGGTGAATACTCCAAAATCGTTCAATCAAACGGTGGAGCCCTCAACGCAAACACAACTCAGGATAGAACTTTCTATTACGAGATCCTCCCTTCAAACCAGTTAGAACTCGGCCTTTGGCTCGAGTCTGAGCGAATGCTTCACGCCAACATCGACAATGAAGGTGTAGAAACACAGCGCGGAGTTGTCAAAGAGGAGAAGCGTCTTCGTATCGACAACCAACCTTATGGCAGCTGGATTTCTGAGATGTTCAGCCGCGCATTCACCAACCACCCATACCACTGGGCACCTATCGGTTCAATGGACGATTTGAATGCCGCGCAACTCGAAGAGTTTATGGACTTCTACCGCAAGTTCTACAACCCGAACAACGCCACATTGAGTATCGCCGGTGATATCGATCCAGATGAAGCTCGCGAAATGATTGAGCTCTACTTCGGTGATATTCCAGCGGGCGAGCCAGTGGTTCACCCAACTGTAGAAGAAGGTCCGCTTAACGGTCCTATCATCGACACAGTATACGATAACATCCAAGTTCCTGGGGTTTTCGTAGGGTACCGCATTCCTTCTCAAACTTCAGAAGATGCGTATGCACTTGAAATGTTGAACAACGTCCTTTCTCAAGGCGGGTCTTCACTTCTCCCTAGAAAGATGGTAGACGAACAGCAAATCGCACTTCAGGTATTCAGCTTCCCGTACACACTAGAAGATTACGGTGTGTTCATCACTCTAGCTCTAGCTAACGGCGAAACTACCACGGGTGAACTCGTAGCGAGTATGGACGAAGAAGTAGAGAAGCTCAAGACGAGCCTCATCGAAGAAGAGACGTACCAACGTGCGCTCAACCAAGTAGAGAGTAGCTTCATTCAAAGCAACTCAAGCATGGCCGGTATCGCCGAGTCTCTAGCTAACTACCATGTATATTTTGGTGATGCCAATCTTATCAATGCTGAAATTGAGCGCTACAGAAAAGTGACTCGCGAAGACATTCAGCGTGTAGCAAAAGAGTATCTCTCGGATGATAACCGAGTTATTCTTCACTACTTGCCAATGGCTCAGCAAGCATCTAATTAATTGACACAACAAAGAATAAAGAGATGAAACGCATTTTACTTTCCCTTTTTACGGCTGTTGTGGCGATTCCCGCAATGGCTCAGCTCGACCGCTCCGTTCGTCCAGAACCAGGTCCAGCTCGTGAACCAGAAATTGCCGAGTTTGAAGAGTTTGAACTCGACAACGGCATTCAACTCATTGTAGTTGAGAACCACAAGCTTCCGCGTGTCTCCATGCAAGTTTCTTTGGATATCGATCCAATCTACGAAGGAGATAAAGCTGGAATGATTAGCCTAACTGGCGACCTTCTTAGCGAAGGAACCGTGAATAGAACGAAGGAACAGCTTGATGAAGAAGTTGACTTCATGGGCGCACGCCTTTCAACCTACTCTTCTGGTGCCTTTGTTTCCGGCTTGTCGAAGTACGACGAGTCTCTCATGGGCATCCTTTCTGATGTAATCATGAATCCACGTTTCTCAGAAGAGGCTTTTGAGAAATTGAAGCAACAGAATCTTTCTGGACTAAAGGCAAACGCCAACGATCCAGGTGCATTGATGTCTGACCTTTGGAGCGGACGCATCTATGGTCTAGATCACGCCTACGGCGAAATCTTGACCGAAGAGAAGGTGGAGAACATCACGCTAGAAGATTGCAAGAATTACTACAACACCTATTTCAAACCGAACATTGCATACATCGTTATCGTAGGTGATATCGATCCAGATGACGCCGAGGAAATGGTAGAAAAGTACTTTGGCGATTGGGAAATGGGAGAAGTTCCAACCCATGATGTGTCGGTTCCGGAAGTTCCTGCAGCAACTTATGTGGCACTTCTCGACCGTCCTGCTTCTGTTCAAAGTGAGATTCGCATCGGTAACCGAGTGGTTCTTCCTGTTGGATCTGAAGACCTCGAGGCTGTTCGCCTTGCAAACATGATTCTCGGTGGAGGTTCACTTGGACGTCTTTACTTGAACATTCGTGAAGACAAGTCATTTACCTACGGTGCGTATTCTTCTATCGGTACAAACGAGCACGTTTCAACATTCGTTGCCTCTGGTGCCGTGAGAAACGAAGTAACCGACAGTGCAATCGTTGAGTTCCTCTACGAAATCAACCGCATTCGCACTGAGCTTGTATCTGAAAAAGAGCTTCAAGACGCTAAGAATTACCTAGCTGGTTCATTTGGACGTTCACTCGAGAGTGCACAAACGGTGGCAAACTTCGGATTGAACATCAAGCGTTACGGTCTTGATGAAGATTACTACAACGATTACCTCCAGCGTCTCGATGCTGTAACCGCTGAAGACGTAAGAGCAGCTGCTCAGAAATACTTCTTGGCTGAAAACTTGACAATCGCCATTGTGGGTAAAGCATCTGAAATTGCTCCAACTTTGGATAAGTTTGGTGAGGTTCAGCGCTTCGACCGCTTCGGGATGCCTGCTGCAGCTACTGTAGCCGTTCCAGAAGGTATGACGGCAGACGACGTGATGGAAAAGTTCTACGAAAGCATTGGAGGTATGGAAGCAGTTAAGGCTGTTGAAAACTATACTGTTACAGCAGAGGCTTCTATCCAGGGGATGACAATTACGCTTACTGAAACTTGGATGGCTCCTGATATGTACAAGCAGGAAAGCATGTCGCCAATGGGTGGACAGGAGTTAATTGTTAACGGTGACGATGTTCGCGTTATGTCAGGTGGACAAGAAGTTCCAATTACCCCGGAGCAAGCTGAGGAGTCGAAAGCAGATGCAAGTATTTTTGAGTTCGAAGATCACAGCGCAGTAAAAAAGGTATTGCAGCCTAACCTCGTAGAAGTGAATGGTCAGCAAGCATATGCGGTTGAATTCCACGACGGAGACGATGTGACCACACATTACTTCAGCGCTGAAACTGGATACCGTATTCGTTCTTCATCACTTGCAATGGATCAAACCGGTCAAGAGGTGGTTCGCGATGTGGACTATTCTAACTTCACCAGCGTAAATGGTATCACAATGCCTCAATCAATCATGGCTCCACTCGGGCCAATGGTAGTTGAGTTCAAAGTGACGAATATGGAGATCAACTCAGAAAACATCGACGCATCGATGTTCTAATCTGAAGATCTTATAGAGTTATGGAAAGGTCACCCTCGGGTGGCCTTTTTTATTTTATTGGCATTCACCAAGTACACGCCGGTTAAGATGGCGGTTATGCCAATGATGTGTGCTGCGGTCACCACTTCGCCATCCGCAAAGCCCCAGCCAAGAGCGACAATAGGCACCAGGTAAGTGATGCTCACCGCATATAAAGCCGAGGCCTTTTTGATGAGGTAATTGAAGAGGATAATGGCGAATCCCGTTCCCATGACACCAAGAATGGCGATATAACCCAAGCTTGCTAAAGCATCCGGATTGGTGCTTACAACGTGGATGAAATCCGTGAAAAGGATGAGGCCAAGAACGGCCGGAACGCCAACGGTCACAAGTGCGAGCAACGTGATTGTTATGGAATCGAGATGCTGAAGCTTAGCACTGATGGTGTTAATGCCAATAGAATACATAAAGCTGGCCGCTACGGTTAAAAGGGCATAGGGCCACTTATCTCCGAGTGCAACATTCTCTGATGGATTCAACATATACAATGCGCCAGCCAGGCCAATTATGATTCCAAGGACCTGTAGGACCTTAATTCTGGTGCGGAAAACAACGGCGCCAACAATCAGTGTAAACAATGGAGTCAGCGAATTCGTGATTCCTCCAATGGAAGAATCGATGTGCATGAGAGCCCAAGCAAAGAACACATAGGGGATACCATTTCCGAAGAACCCAACAATGAGAATGGGAGCGGCATCCTTTTTCTGAAAGCGGTTCAACCTACGCCAACCCACCGCAAGGATAAAAATCGATGCATAGACGATACGAAGCAGGGCGACTTGCACACCGTCAAAGGCTACGAGACCTTTCTTCATCAAGATAAACGAACTGCCCCAAGTAAGGGCGAGCAGGAGGAAGATTCCCGCGTTGATTAGGGGCTGGTTGTTTTTCACGGGGTAAAGATAGTGCGCGGAGCGAAAGCTCCGCACAAGTCAACCACCTTTGGTGGGTTGAAAGGTCCGCTTGTAGCGGACAAGGCTTATCGCCTTCCGGCGAATCGCAAGATGATCCGCATTAGTCGGCAGGCTGCTTTTTTCGCAGAAAGCGAAAACTTGATAGGCTGACGCAGGAAGCCAATCCTTAATTTGCATTAGCAAATTCTTGCGCTCCGCGCCTTATCTTTGCTCAAAACCAGTTACCCCATGATGAAGTGGTTACGTCGACTCGTACGTCTCGAACTCGTTTTAATTTTCTTGGTCATTTTGGCTGGATCTGTCGTTCGAATGACCGGCTCCGGAATGGGTTGTCCCGATTGGCCAAAGTGCTTCGGTTACATGATTCCACCTACCGAAGAAGCTCAAGTGCTTTGGGCTCCTGAAAAGCAGTATCACGAGGGACAAATGATTGTGCATGAGGAAGCCATGTGGTCTGCAAATGCAGATTTCACCTCAGGGGCTGAGTACAACGCCGCTAACTGGACAAAGTATACCAAGCACGATTACGCCATCTTTAACTCAACACATACCTGGGTTGAGTACATAAATCGACTTTTAGGAGCGGCAAGTGGCATACCGATGTTTTTGCTTTTTGTGCTTTCACTCAAGTACTTGAAGTCAAAACCACTTTACACCTTACTCGCTACTGCCGGACTGTTTCTTCTCGGATTCGAAGCTTGGTTGGGCAAGGAAGTAGTGGATGGGAATTTGATCCCTGGACAAATCACCTACCACATGCTAGGGGCATTCCTCATCGTAATCGTGCTGGTGATTTTCCTGAAACGACTCAATCAGAACCCACGGCAGTCGCTACCATTGTCGCGCTGGTACATGTTTGCCGCTTTGTTGCTTATGCTGATTCAAGTGGTGCTGGGGACACAAGTGCGCGAGCAAGTAGATATGCTTACCAAGCAATTTGGCGAAGGGGCTAGTCGCGAAGGTTGGATTGACCAGATCGATGTACTCATCTATATTCACCGCTCGGCGTCGCTTGCCGTAACTGGATTCATAATCTACCTCTGGTGGGTGCTGAGAAAGAATGGAAAGAGTAGAAGGTACTTAAACGCCGCACTAATGATGGTTCTGGCGTCTACCGCATCTGGGGCAATTCTGTTCTATTTTGATCTGCCTAAATTTCTCCAACCGGTGCACTTGCTCCTTTCGGCGGGCATAGTCGCAACTTTGACGTGGGGCTGGGTTCGTAGACCTAAAACCGCTTAGAGATAAAGCGGACCCTGACCAAAATCTAGGTCGGCCAGGACGGCAATTGCATGTTCTCTAGCTTCTTTCGGCACTCGTAAAGAGAGGCTTACAGCGCCACCGTAGGCGCTAAAGGTGTGGGAGTTCAGAACGATACATGGAATACCTTCAGCTTCGAGTTTGCTTCGTGCGATGTGAGCCGTGCTCCAATCGTAGTATTCTGCTATCGTTACTTGTTGTTCCACGTTGTTGTTTCGATCATGCGCATTACTTCATCGGCCATAAATGCGTTGGCTGGACGAAGTGAGTCCGCATTGGGACTTGCATAAAAGTAAACAACTCCACGGAGAAAATTGTCCGTGCTATCCGTAAGAAAGAATTGAGTGGCAGTGGCAGCATCGCCGCGAAGGCTGTACATGAGGCCGTACACTTTCTGATCGCGATTCTCATAAAGCTGCTCTTGGATGCCGTCGGCTTTTACAGTGTGATTGTACGCCAACCCATGGGCTTCTTCGAGTAGGTCTTGTAGATTGTCTTTTACCGGTTTGTAGGTAAGCTGAACCTTGGCTCGCAACGAAGGGTAAACGACATTTCCCCAGCATTCTCCGCGCATGTCCATCTCCCAAACGGCGTGCTTATTCATCTCAAAAGAATACGGACACCCTGGGTCAACCTCTGCGACTTTGTACTCCTTAGCGGGTAGGTCAATTCTCGGATAACCATAAGGGCGCGGAGATTCGTTTTCGCCGCAGGCAGTCAACATCAAACCTCCCAAAACACCAAGTACCCAAGGGTTAATCTTCATCTGTATCTTCTTCATGTGGGTTGATGGTCACTTTAATCCGTTTGATACGGCGTTGGTCAACTGCTTCCACAGTGAACGTAAACTGGCCGTATTCCTCAACGTGACCTTTCTCTGGGAATTGTCCCGAAAGCTCTAGGAACAACCCTGCAAGTGTATCTGCATCGCCGCGGGCTTTGTCCAACGGCTCGTCAGAAATCTCAAGGACCTTGTAAAAGTCTGTAATCTGTGTCTTTCCTTCGAACACATAGTTCGCATCGTCAAGCTTCGAATAAACGAGCTCTTCAACGTCGAATTCATCGGATATATCACCGACGATTTCTTCAATGACATCTTCTAAGGTTGCGATGCCATCGGTTCCACCAAACTCGTCTACTACAACGGCGAGGTGAATTTTGCGTTCCTGAAACTCCTTGAGAAGGTCATCAATTTTCTTGCTGCCTGGAACAAAGAATGGATCGCGAAGAAGCTCTTGCCAGTTAAAATCGGCCGGAGCGTTAATGTGTGGAAGGAGGTCTTTAATGTAGAGAACACCGACAATCACATCGGAGCTATCGCGGTAGACGGGGATTCTTGAGAATCCAGATTCACGAACGGTGTTCATGACCGTCTCGAACGACTCGTCGATATTGAATGCCACGATATCGGTTCGCGGCTTCATGATTTGCTTGACGGTAGTAGATCCGAATCGAACGATTCCACGGAGAATCTTTTGCTCGTCGGCGTTCGTCGACTCTTCGTCCGTAAGGTCGAGCGCTTGTTCCAACTCATCCATAGAAATACCGCCAGACTTTTTGGGTTGCGAGAAAACGCGCCCGGTGGAGGTAAGTATATACGTGAGTGGCTTGAGGATCTTTCCAGCGGAGAGGGTTGGTCGGGCCATTAACCTCGCGAACGACAAGTTGTTGGTATTGGCGTACACCTTCGGAAGAATCTCTCCAAAGAGGAGGATGAGGAAAGTGATGGCAACGAGTTCGATGACGAATCCGAGTGTTTCGAACCCGGTAAAATCGAACATGGCATCGGTTAGGTATGTCGACAAAAGCACGATACCTATGTTGATGAAGTTGTTGTTCACCAATATGGTGGCGAGGAGTCGTTCGGGTTCGTTGAGAAGGTTGAGTATAACCTTATCTCGAGGATCTTCACTTTCGTTCAGTTCCTGTTTGTCGGTCGGTGTAAGCGAAAAGAAAGCTACTTCTGACCCAGAAACTAGAGCGGAGCCAAGCAGCAATAATCCCAAAATGATGATTGGGATGATGAGTGAGGGTTCGAAACTTACGATTGAAGCGGCAAGTATGGAACTCGGGTCGGGGTCCAATAGAGTAGAGTTTGGTTACAAATAGGGATCAGAATGGAAGATCATCGTCATCGGATCCCGGATTGAAATCGGCACCTTGGTCGCTAACAGGTGTTGATGCCTGTTGTTGCTGAGGTGCGGATGTCGGCGCGCTGCTTTCTGGGCGTGCGGTATTGCTTTCACCGCGAGGTGTAAGCATGGTCATATTGTCGGCTTGAATTTCGGTCGAATACTTGGTCTGACCGTCTTGATCTTGCCAAGAGCGCGTCTTGATTCGGCCTTCGATGTACACCTTATCGCCTTTGTTGAGATACTTTTCACAAACTTCTGCAAGACCACGTCGGCCTACAACGATATTGTGCCATTCGGTAGATTCCACTTTTTGTCCTTCTCGATTCTTATAGCTCTCAGTGGTTGCAATGGGAAACTTGACCAACATGCCGCCGCCTTCGAAGTGACGAGCTTCAGGATCTTTTCCGAGGTTACCGATGAGCATTACTTTATTAAGTGAACCAGACATATGTTTCTTCTAACGGGTTTCTATCAAAGGTAGCAATTCAGATATCGCTACCAAGATGCAAAGGTAGAAGATTCTCATCTAGCCAACGTCGAATTGGACGAGGAAACGCAAGTTGTTGAATTTCACTCCATTTTTTCCATTCTGCATCGGTGTTTGACGGGGCGAAATCGCCCTTGACTTCTATGGGGAAGATTGAGATTTCAAGCTTTTTATGTGAGAGTAGGTGAGTGATTTTATAGGTGGGTAGGCTGCTCGTATCAGCAGACGTAAAGTTATTCTGCTCTGGGCTCCCCGGCATTAATTCGTACAATCCCTTCCATATGCTATCGGTGCCTCTTTTTCTAATAAGCAATCCAGTCTGGTTATGGAGAGCGGTATAGGAAAGGTGTTCGACTGTAGGTTTCTTCTTCTTGATCTTGATTGGGCGTTGGTCGATTACCTTGTATTCGAGCGCGAGGCATCTTGTGTTGAGCGGACAATTCTCGCAATTGGGATTTTTGGGAGAGCAAATCAGAGCCCCCAACTCCATAATGGCTTGGTTGTGCTCGGCTGCCGGTTCGTCTTTGATGACTTCTTCGGCGATTTCACGAATGATTTTGATACCCTGAGTTGAATTGACGGGGGTATCAATATTAAAGATTCGGGCAAGAACGCGCTGAACATTGCCATCTACTACGGCAACGGATTCATTATTTACGAAAGAGGATACGGCGGCTGCGGTGTATGGACCTACGCCAGGAACTTCTAGCCAGGTATTATAGGAAGAGGGGAAGCCGTTTTTGGCGATGAACTTAGCTCCTTTATGAAGGTTACGGGCGCGACTGTAGTAGCCGAGGCCTTCCCAGAGTTTCAGGACTTCATCTTCGCTTGCGTCGGCGAGAGATTGTACGGTGGGAAAGGTCTCTAGAAAGCGGTGGTAATAGGGGAGGCCTTGAGCGACACGAGTTTGTTGGAGAATGATTTCGGACAACCATATGGCGTAGGGTGAGCGAGTTCTCCTCCAGGGTAAGTCTCTTCCGGAGATTCGATACCAAGAGCGTAATTCAGATGAAAGTGTCACGGAAATTATTGTTTTTTAGGCTATTAGCTTAACTAAAAAAGCTAGACAAGGTTTAGGATTTAGAAAAAAAGGGGCTATATTTGCGCCCTCAAATTTATACAGTACAAACTGTCTCTAATCATTTAATTCACAGGAACAATGACGAAGGCGGATATCGTTGGACGCATCTCTGACAAGACCGGCATGGAAAAAGCTGATGTTCAAGCAGTAGTAGAAGGTTTCATGCGCGAAGTTAAGAACGGTCTTGAAGCTGGAGACAACGTATACCTGCGCGGTTTTGGAAGCTTCATCATCAAGAAGCGCGCAAAGAAAACGGGTCGCAATATTTCGAAGAACACAACTTTGGTAATCCCGGCTCACTACATTCCAGCATTTAAGCCTGCGAAAGTATTTGCGGAGAGCGTGAAGGATAAAGTTCCTGTAAAAGAGTAAGAGCTAGCGAATGAAGATAGGTCCTATCATCGCTATTGTAGTTGCCGCTGCGGTTACGGCGTTTCTCGTTTTTTCTGACACTTCACTAACTGAAGAGGAGGCGAACGCGAAGCGAATGGAAGCTGAGCATGCGGATCACGACCACAGTGAGCATGAAGGTGAGGATGTATCTGATCTCGATGCAAAAGTTGCTGAGGCAGTAGAGATTATCGAAACGGGAAGCAGACCACCGATGGTGGCCATTCAAATGCTTCTTGAAGTTGTTGAAGAAGATCCCGAGAATATCGGAGCGTTGATGGTGTTGGGCGACTTCTCGGTAATGTCTGGTCAGTATGAGAAAGCCGAAGGTAGATACCAGACGATTCTCGCACTAGAGCCAAACAACGATGTAGCTTTGAATAAGCTGATTGGCGTTTACACGACTACCGATAAGGTAGCTGAAGCGAAAACAGCGATACAGGGATTCTTGGAAAAGAATAAAAATCACCCAAGGTCTGAGGAGTACAACAAGCTTCTCGAGTCACTTGGAGAACAATAATTTTTAAAACATTTCAGCTATGCCAAGCGGAAAGAAAAGAAAGCGTCATAAGATGGCTACTCACAAGCGTAAGAAGCGCTTGCGTAAAAACCGTCACAAGAAGAAGTAAGTGATACTTCATTCTTAACGTACACACTGAAGCACCTTCAAGGAGGTGCTTTAGGTGTTGCATATAATGTCCTAAGCTAGGGCAGACTTACTATTTAATACATATTGAAGTGCGTAATGAATTAATCATCCACTCGCGTGAAAACGAGGCGGTGATCGCACTTCTCCAAGACGGTAAACTCACGGAACTTCATACAGAACGCGACGATGCTCGCTTCTCTGTTGGAGATATCTACATTGGTCGCGTGCGCAAACTGGCAAAAGGCCTAAACGCAGCGTTCGTAGACGTGGGTTATGAAAAAGATGCGTTTCTGCATTATCACGACCTTGGACCTCAGGTCAAGTCGTGGCATTCGTTCATGAAGCGCACGCAAACGGGAAAGCAACACAGCAACATTACCAACTTTCAGTTTCAACCACTGATCGACAAGAATGGTAGTATTGATGAAGTTCTCAAACCCGGACAAAATATTGTCGTTCAGATTGCTAAAGAACCAATCTCAACGAAAGGACCGCGCATTACTTCGGAGATCTCCCTTGCGGGAAGATTCATCGTTCTAGTGCCGTTCACCAGCAGAGTTTCTGTTAGTCAGAAAATCCGCGACCGTAAGGAGAAGGACAGGCTCAAGAAGCTTGCGATCAACATTTTACCGAAAGGCTTCGGACTCATCGTACGTACTGTGGCAGAAGGCCGCACTACCGCTGAACTCGAAGCAGACCTGAAAAGTCTATTGAAGAAGTGGCGTACGATGCATCGACAGATCAAGCGCCAAAAGGCTCCCGCTCGCGCCTTAAGCGAGATGGATCGCGCATCCGCGTTTCTACGCGATGTGTTTAACGACACGTACGAACGTATCATCGTTGACGACAAAGATCTGCACGATGAAATCCGTGAGTACATCGAATCTATTGCCCCAGATAGAGTTGAAATCGTCAAGTATTTTGGCGGTAAAACTCCAATCTTCCAGCATTTTGGTGTAGACCGCCAAATAAAATCTGGCTTCGGCAGGTCGGTTTCTATGACCAAGGGAACCTATCTGATCATCGAGCATACTGAAGCTATGCACGTTATTGACGTGAATAGCGGAAACCGTTCGAACCAAGGAGATTCACAAGAGGACAACGCCCTCGCCGTGAACCTTATCGCCGCAGAAGAAATTGCACGTCAGCTTCGTCTGCGCGACATGGGCGGTATTATTGTGATTGACTTCATCGACATGCACAAAGGAGAAAACCGAAAGATTCTCCATGAGAAGATGAAGGAAATCATGAAATCCGACCGCGCAAAGCATAAGATTCTTCCACCGTCACGCTTCGGCCTGGTGGAAATCACTCGCCAGCGTGTTCGTCCAGAAATGAATATTCCAACGCGCGAAGAGGATCCTGATTCACTCGTTGAAGCTCCAATTCTCGTTGTTGATGACATTGCACACGCTCTGCAAAGAGTGGCAAACGACGGCGCGAAACAGGTCTTCCTGCACGTGCATCCATTCATTCATGCCTATATCACGAAGGGAATTTGGTCATCCATCCGCAGAAAGTGGGCAAAACAGTACAAAGTGAAGTTGCAGGTTATCCCACGCGATGCCTACAAAACTTTGGAATATCACTTCTTCAATGAAAAAGATGAGGAGATTGGTCAGAAGAAAGGCTGATACCTCGTTTATTAGAATCCGAAAGATTGTCCCGGCAGCTACTACAGTTGTCGGGACTTTTTCTACATAGCATATACATATCCAACGTTCATCGAGAAACTCGAGTATTGGTTAATAAATACCTCTTCGGTTTCTAACTCATGAAACCTAAAGCCCACGTTGGTGTAGATGTGCGACCTCTTAGTGAGGCCATGTTGGAATCTAACGGAGTAGTTGAATTCATTGGTTGGAACGCCTCTGTACATCCAAGAAGGCAAGTCGGTGCCCTCAAACCTGTATTTTCCATATTCGTAGCTTGTATTCATCTGAATGAATGTCATTTCACTAATCGGGAAACTGATTGTGAGGCCCATTCTAATTCCATCTTTAATCTGATGAAGAGGTACAAAAAGAGAGTCTGAAGTATTGTAGGCGTAAATACTCGGGTCAGTAATCCGGCGATAATACTCTACTGATGGATAAAGGCCAATTTTTGCAAGTTCAAAAGCGCCTGTATAGTTAACTCTCAACTCTTGAGAATAGGGTGAAAGACCAGGCGATAGAATAGTTGGCAACATGAAATCGTCTACAATCGGACTAGAAAACCCAATGCCGATTACTGATCGATTAAAGAACCCAGTTCCATGCGATATCCCGTACTCTAAGTCAATCTCCACCTGATCGAAGAAGCCTTGATCTTGCCTTAGATTGCTATTAGACGCTGGGAGACTCACCTTCAATCTAAAATTCTCGAATGCGACAATGCTGGTTTGGAGGCGTAGTTCCCTAAACAGCTGATTAGTTCCAAGGTCTCCAATTCCACCACCTCCACTGAAGTTTATTCCCCCAGTAAGGGTAACTGTATTATAGAAGGCGGTTGGGTTGGCGAGATTAGGCCATGGGGCCTGATCTACTCCTGTGGTTTGACCTAGCGCAATGAGACTACTAGTGACTAAGGCGAATGACAATAGAGAGCGAGAAATTGACTTCATGGTGCAAAAGAGAGTTCGGAAATGCGAGCGATTCGTGAAAATAACCATTTCTCTTGAAAAGCAAAAGCATTTCTTTGAATATCTATAGCTTCGCCTAAAAGCAATCAATTGACAAAAGTCTACGATTTAGATAAGGCCCGCGACGTCATCCGCAAATTCTGCGCGTATCAAGAACGCAGTCAGAAACAGGTGCGAGAACGATTGAGAAAAATGGGATTGATTGATGAAGCGGTAGACCTCCTTATCTCAGAAGTCATCCAAGAAAACTACCTAAACGAAGAGCGATTTGCACGAGCCTTTGTTCGTGGAAAGCATGGGATTAAAGGTTGGGGCCGAAAGCGATTGGAGCGTGAACTGAAGCACCACGAGGTGAGCGCATACATTCTTCGCAAAGCCATGGAGGAAATCGATGAACAGGCATACGACGAAAAGCTAGAAACTCTGGCTTCCAAAAAATGGGAAGAAACTAAAGAGCCCAACAGATTTAAAAAGGGGAAGAAAGTAGTCGATTTTTTAATTCGACGTGGTTACGAAAGTGATGCGGTTTGGGAGATTGTGCATAGACTGTTGTCGGAAAAATGACATTTGCTTCAAGAAGCACCTTAAAGTTCTGGGATACGAGAGCGGGATTATCAGACTACTCCTTACGATTAAAGATGTATTTATACCCTAAGAATATTCGTGAATCTCGTAAAAGCAAATCACTTATGTAACTATTACTTGAAAGTGAGCTTTGGCTAAAGGAAATGCTTAAAAAGAACAATGATCTGGAATTCAGAAAATAATTCAAGGACATCTCCACACTCCAAGCTGAAGATCTTTCATTTCGTGCATTAAAAAGGTCAGCATAGTCACCATCCTCGTAGATCATTTGACCAAATTGACTCGATAAATCAAAGTTTATGTACAGTGACTTTGAGAAATCATAACTTGAACTCACTCCAAGGACAATCCCATTCTTAATCTCGTTAGGAGGGAAGAAAGATGAATCCGCATAATGAACTGCCATGTGTTGATTAACGATTTTTCTAAATCCACCAATGTGAGGGTAGAGTCTTACATGGTCGCTAAGTATCACTGAGCCGGTGTAGTTCAGACTCATAGCATAGGATAATGGCGATGCGTATATGATTGAATTTGAACCTAATTGCGGATCATCGGTAACTGGTGTGCTCAATTTGAAGGCAAAGAGCGAAGAATTGTATATACCAGAGTTGTTGTGAGGCTGATATGCTATTCCAATGGAGGTGTTATCAAAAATACTTGAAGGACTTCTATCCTCACTGTTTGAACCCGGTAGCTTTACTCCGAGTTGGATTTGTTTTGATAGATTGATGTTAGCCTCGAAAGCAAAATTCCAAGTCAGCTCACCTGTAAACCACAAATATTCGCTGCTAACAGCTGAGTAAAACCCTTCGTCTATCCTACTAAGACCAGAGCTTAATGAAACTGACGAATACAATTGTGTTGGATCGTATAGATCGGGGTAATTTTCAATCGGCCTGGCATTCTGCGCGATAGTGATTGCGGGCAAAATGTGGAGTGTAATAGCCATGATGAGAGTAGAGAGAGACTTTGCCATGCGCTACAAGTCTTGTAGAAGTTCGATGGTCCTAAGTAAATCGGAATCACTAAAGTCATAGTGCGTCACCATTCTCAATAGCGTAGCACTCATCGCAATAATCGATATGTCTTGCTCCGCCAATTTCTGCATCCATTCCTTCGCGTCGTATCCCTCCTTTAATTCAAAGATTACGATGTTCGTTTCCACTGGCTTCACATTGTCCACCGCAGGGTGGTTTCCCAGCGCTTCTCCCAATCTAGCCGCCCTTGCGTGATCTTCCGCTAGCCTTTCTACATGGTTGTCCAAGGCATAAATCCCAGCCGCGGCCAAGTATCCGGCCTGCCTCATACCTCCGCCGAAGCGCTTTCTAGTCCGGTTCGCAGCGGTTATAAAGTCTCTATCACCCAGCAACAACGAGCCAACCGGACATCCCAGTCCTTTCGACAAACAAATCGAAATGCTATCGAAAATTTGGCCGTACTGGGCTGGTGTTTCTCCCTTTGCCACAAGCGCATTGAATAGTCGAGCACCGTCCATGTGATACGGCAATCCGTTTTCTCTTGCTAGTATGCCTATTCGCTTTAACTCCTCATAATCCATGCATGTCCCGCCCCCTTTGTTACTCGTGTTTTCCATGGATATGAGTCCGGTTGGACATGCGTGCACATCTCCCCAACCGTTGATGAGTGGTTTTATTTCCTCCGCTGTAATTCGTCCGTAATCGTCTCCCGCAGCTCTAATTTGCAGACCAGAATTAAACGCCGCACCGCCGCCTTCATAATTGTAAATGTGGGCATGTTTGTGACAAATTACTTCATTCCCCGGTACCGTGTGCACGTTTAATGCAATCTGATTTGTCATGGTTCCCGAAGGACAGAAAAGGGCATCATCCATTCCAAACATCTCGGCGGCTTTGAGTTCAAGCTTTCGAACTGTTGGGTCGTGTTCAAGCACGTTGTCGCCCACTTCAGCTTTGAACATGGCCTCAAGCATAGGCTTGGTGGGTTTGGTGACGGTGTCGGAACGTAGGTCGATCATTGTTGGGATTTTGGGGATGAAATTCGAAGCTAGTGAAAATGGGGGTAATGGGGGCTTGTGTTTAGGGTGAAAGGAGGAATCATGGCGGGGGGAGTTGTGTTGGGGGATGGGTGGACTAATGGACCTATAGACCTACAGACTTATTGACTTATGGACTTATGGACTGGTTGACTGAAGGGGTGGGCTAGCCGGTGTTGCCCGGGGCCGCTTCCCGCGACCCCACTTTCAAGATCGGAATTTGATTCGGGGTAAGTCGGAGGTTAAACGTTTACTTTCGTTTGCAAACGGATTGCTGAAAATAGGGGTGTGAGATTCGAGGGAATGGCTGGGATCTTCGTAACTTCAACACATGGGGTGGAGGAGGTGGCCCCCGCTCGCCCCCAGTCCAACCGAGCAGTCTACCGAAGATACCATTTCATCCCCAACACCCACATTTCTCACCCTCCCCCTCTTATCTCAGTATCCCATCTTTCATTACTTTTGCAGGCTATGGTTGGAAACGAACAACTCAAAGAACTTCAAGCGCGACTCAAGTCGTTGCGCGGTTACCTCAAACTCGAAGAGAAGCGAATTCAAATCGCCAACGAAGAAGAGCGAACAGGCGACCCTTCCTTTTGGGATGACCCCCAAGAGGCCGAGAAAACCATGCGATTCATTCGCGAGTTAAAGTTTTGGGTTGAAGGCTACGAAACCGTAGAAAACCTTGTTGAAGAACTCGAGCTCGGCATCGAATTCGCCAAAGAAGGCGGTATGTCCGACGAAGAGGTGGAAGAGATTTACAACAAGGGCAAAAACCAACTCGAAGATCTTGAGTTCCGCAACATGCTTTCTGGCGAGGAAGACAAGCTTTCTGCTGTCCTCCAAATAACTGCCGGAGCCGGTGGCACCGAGTCGTGCGACTGGGCCGGAATGCTCATGCGTATGTACTTGCGTTGGGCTGAAAGAAGCGGACACAAAGTTCGTGAACTCAACTTCCAAGAAGGCGACGTGGCCGGGGTGAAGACCGTAACCCTCGAAATTGATGGCGAGTATGCCTTCGGATACCTCAAAGGCGAAAACGGCGTTCATCGCCTCGTGAGAATCTCGCCGTTTGATTCGAATGCACGTCGACATACTTCCTTCGTTTCGGTGTATGTGTATCCATTAGTAGACGATAGCATCGAGATCGATGTGAATCCATCCGATATTAGCTGGGATACCTTCCGTTCTTCGGGTGCAGGTGGACAGAATGTTAACAAGGTTGAAACAGGTGTGCGTCTACATCACGAGCCATCAGGTATCGTAATTGAGAATACCGAAACGCGAAGTCAGCATCAGAACCGTGAAAAGGCAATTCAACTGCTCAAATCTCGCCTTTACGAGAAGGAAATCGAGGAGCGAAATGCCAAGCGTGCTGAAATTGAAGCAGGTAAGAAGAAAATCGAGTGGGGAAGCCAGATCCGCAACTATGTGCTTCACCCATACAAACTGGTGAAGGACGTGCGCACCGGTGTGGAAACCGCACAGGTCGATCACGTGCTCGATGGTGACCTCGATACCTTCCTCAAAGCATTCCTCATGGCAGAAGGTCAAGGGGTGGATGTCGACGAAGAAGCGGTAGATTAGGTCGTTCCCTTATTCAGGTAAACCCAGTGGCAACTCTATTCGTATATTGGTTACGATGAAGTTGACCGGTTTACGGAGCATTGCTCACTTTACACTTTTCCTATTCGGACTGAGCTTCATGCCCAATTTTGCTTTTGGGCAAGATTTCTTTGTCCCGAATGAAGGCCAATGGCCAGGAGATTTTCTCTACAAGGGAAAGTTCGGCAACTCCTACGTTTTTATCGGCGACCAACACATCGGTATTTCGCAAGTGGTCTATGAAGATCTTCACAACCACAATCATCCACATCGCGAAGCCTCGAGCGGACACTTCTACAAGATGAATTTTGTGGATGCGAAACTGCCAACCATTCAATCCTCTGGCAGAGCATCGCATTATCTCAACTTCTTTCTAGGAAGTAGCAATCGCTGGAGATCCAAGGTGTTTCCAGTTTCCGAAATTCGACATACCGACTTATACGAGGATGTTGATGCCGTCTTCTACACGAGGTATGGCCAGTTTAAATACGATTTGATATCAGAGAATGCATCGAGCCTCCAGCAAGTAAAAATCTACTACGAGGGTACGGAAGGAGTTCGGATTATTGAAGGTCGACTTCACATTCAAACCTCCGTTGGAGAAGTGATTGAAATTCGACCGTATGCCTATCATCCCGATACAAAGAAGGCTATTGAAGCGTCTTATGTTCTTCATGGCGATACCCTTTCTTTTCATATTGATGAAGAATACAACGGCCCTGTAGTCCTTGATCCGACATTCATCTTTTCAACCTACACGGGTTCGCAAGCCGATAACTGGGGCTATTCTGCAACGTATGACCCTTCGGATAGCAGCGCCTACGCTGCGGGAATCCAATATGGTGCTGGCGGAACATATCCCACTACAACCGGTGCATTCGATACCACATATAACGGTGGCACCAGCGATGTGACAATCTCGAAGTTTAGTCCCGACGGGCGCTCGCTCATTTACAGTACCTATTTAGGTGGATCCGGGGTAGAGCAACCCAGTAGTATTATTGCTGATTCCACAGGACGTCTTATTGTTATTGGTCCAACGGGGTCCGACGATTTTCCAGTTACATCCAATGCGTTCGACACCACCTTCAACCCCGGGTCGGCCGTTTCAATTAACAGCTTCAACCATCCAGCCGGGGTGGATCTGTTCGTTACTGTTTTTAATGACTCTGGAACCGCACTCTACGGAAGTACATACGTCGGCGGCTCTGGCGTTGACGGTATGAATATGCAGCTTGCTGAAAATTATGGTGATTGGGTAAGGGGAGAGGTCATTCTCACACCCGACAATACGATTATGATCGCCAGTTCTACGACCTCTCCAGATATCCCGCTGGTCAATAACTATCGTCCCGCAAGCATTGTACAGCAGGAAGCCTGGATCTTAGAATTGCCGCTTGAGTGTGATACGCTCTTGTGGAGCACGACTTATGGTGGAGCAAACCGTGATGGCGGTTTCGCGCTACGAATATATCGCCCCAATAACCGGATTTATATGTGCGGCTCGACCCAAAGCTTGGATTTAGACAGCACCGGAAGTGGCGCTGTTCCCAATTTTCTGGGTAATAGAGATGGATTCATTGTCTCTTTCGATGAAACCACAAGAGTTCCAAACGCAGCTACGTACAATGGTACCACAGATTGGGACATGAACTTTATGATGGATTTAGATAGAGACGGCGATGTCTACGTGTACGGTCAGACACGTGGGACCTACCCAACATCGACAAGAGCCATTAATGAGATAAATCACTCCGTGTTTGTGAATGAGTTCAGCGCGGATCTAACTACCGACATGAGAGCTCTGGCATTCGGGAACAAGCGCGCAAATAGCCTAGCCATATCACCTACAGCCTTTGCGGTGGATGAGTGCGGCGACGTTTATTTAAGTGGTTGGGGTGGATCCGTAAACATCGTGGCAAGTACCACGCAGGATATGTTTACCACCAGCGATGCCTATCAGGATTCGACACGCGGAAGTGACCTATATTTTGCCGTGATTGATGCGAGTTTCCAGCGCTTCAATTATGCAACCTTCTTTGGTGCAATTGAAACGGATCCAAATCAAGATAGAGAACACGTGGATGGCGGAACTTCCCGCTTCGATTCGAGAGGGATTATGTATCAAGCTACCTGCGCAGGGTGCGGTGGGTCAGATAGATTTCCCACCTTCCCGAACGACGTTTACTCGAGGGTGAACGGATCCGGGAATTGTAACTTGGCGGTGACTGTTATCGCTTTTGAGCAGCAACAAGCATCCGTTTCAATAAGTGCTCCAGATACCGTTTGCTCGCCATTCGACTTTTATGTGGTTGATACCATCACGGGCGCTGATTATGTGATTTGGGACTTTGGAAACGGCGATATTGATACATCCTTTTCAACCCCAATTAGAACCTTCACTACGCCAGGTACATACACTGTTACCGTCACTGCAATTGATACGAATTGTGGTACCATGGATTCTGCTAGCCTCACATTTGAGGTTGTGAATCCTACTGCCGATGCATCATTTGCCATGTCATATGATGAATGTGACGTAAACCGAACCGTGAATTTTATTACCTCTTCACCCAACGCTATATTCTTTTGGGATTTTGGCGATGGTGCACGAGATACCACAACGGGAAATACAGCTCATACTTACCCAGGCCTAGGGCCATATACCGTAACCGTCATCGCAATAGCAAGCAACTGTTTCGGTTCCGCCGCAGATACGTCTACCGCAACGGTGACCTTCTCGGTTCCTCCGGACGACCCAGAAATCGAGTTTTACTACGGTGGCTGTACAAATGAAGCCGAAGCGAGGTTTTATACAGAAACGCCGGGCTGGCATGTCTTCGAATGGCAGCTCAGCGATGGGCAGCAGTTTGTGGGTGACTACTACATCACAACGATTGATGAGGGTTTCATTACGGCGACGCTAACGGTGACGGATACCATTTGTAACCGAAGTGTGACGGTGTCCGAAACCTTTGAAGCAAAGGCCGACATCACGTCATTTGCCGGTAGTGTACCAAATGTGTTTACACCAGATGGCGATGGAATAAACGACTTCTTCCAACTTCAAGAGGGCTTTGTGCCATCTAGCCTTACCGGGTTTAGCGTGAAGGTATATGACCGTTGGGGACAACCTCTTTTTGAGAGTAGTTCTATAGATTTTAAGTGGGATGGAAGCGTGGATGGTAAGCCTTTGACAGAAGGTGTGTACTTTTGGATAATCAGTTCTGCCTCCAGTTGTGGGGGAGGAGTGAAAGAGAACGGAGTTGTACACATCATGAAAGCTGAAGAATGATTCGAGTATATCACAATCCACGATGCACCAAATCTCGTGAGGCCGTAAAGTATTTAGAGGAAAAAGGAGTTGAAGCTCAAGTGGTTGAGTATATGAAAGAACCTCTTACACCAAACGAGTTAGAGGTAATCCTAGATGCCCTCGACATGGAACCGATGGAACTCATTCGCACCAATGAAGCGATTTGGAAAGAAGAGTTCAAAGGGAAAGAGCTAGACGATGATGAACTCATCCTCGCCATGATCGAGTATCCTAAACTCATGCAACGTCCCATCGTTATGAACGGCGATAAAGCGGTTGTTGCGCGTCCGGCAGAGAAATCAGACGAAGTCTTATAGATTCGTTTCTATAGAAAAAAGGAACCCCGAGTGATGAGCTCGGGGCTTTTTGATGTTTAGGGTGTGCTTATTTCAAACTCCCAACCATATCTTCTGGCTTAACCCACTCGTCGAATTGCTCGCTAGTGAGAAGCTCAAGTTCAACCGCAGCCTCGCGGAGTGTCTTTCCTTCAGCGTGTGCTTTCTTGGCGATTTTCGCAGCATTCTCGTAACCGATGTGCGTGTTCAAGGCCGTCACTAACATCAAGCTGTTCTCCAAATGCTGCTTAATCATCGGCTTGTTCGGCTCAATTCCTACCGCACAGTTTTCATTGAAGGATACACATGCATCCCCAATCAATCTTGCACTCATCAATACGTTGTAAGCCATCATTGGCTTGAAAACATTCAACTCGAAGTGGCCTGTTGAACCACCAACGCTTACTGCCGTATCGTTGCCAATAACTTGCGCCGCTACCATCGTCAATGCCTCAGGTTGCGTAGGGTTTACTTTACCTGGCATAATAGATGACCCCGGCTCGTTGCTTGGTAAATTGAGTTCGCCAATTCCACAACGTGGTCCAGATCCCAACATACGGATGTCGTTACCAATTTTCATCAAGCTAACCGCTACTCGCTTTAGAGCTCCGCTCATTTCTACCATAGCGTCGTGTGCTGCTAGAGCCTCAAACTTGTTTGGCGCAGTCACGAATGGTAACCCTGTTAGCTTCGCAATCTTTTCAGCCACCAAAACGTCGTATCCGTTTGGCGTATTCAAGCCAGTACCAACAGCAGTACCACCAAGAGCTAACTCACGTACCATTTCGAGAGCGTTCTTGAGGGCGCGAATACCGTTGTTCAACTGCTGAACGTATCCCGAGAATTCTTGTCCGAGGGTAAGCGGCGTCGCATCCATAAAGTGCGTACGACCTGTTTTAGTGATGGTGCTGTATTCCTCACTTTTCGCCTGAAGCGTGTCGCGAAGTACCTCAATACCCGGAATAGTATTCTCAACAACCAACTTGTACGTGGCAATATGCATTGCGGTAGGGAAGGTGTCGTTCGACGATTGTGACTTGTTCACGTCGTCGTTCGGGTGAAGCGCCTTTGCTTCATCAGTCAGGGCACCACCGTTAATCACGTGACCTCGGTTAGCAACAACCTCGTTTACGTTCATGTTGCTCTGCGTTCCAGAGCCGGTCTGCCAAATCACAAGAGGGAAGTTGCCTTCAAGTTTGCCGGCAAGAATCTCGTCGCACGCCTTTGCGATGAGGTCCATTTTCTCCGTTGGCAAAACGCCCAATTCGCTGTTCGCCTGAGCGGCGGCTTTCTTCAAGTAAGCAAATGCCTCGATGATTTCAGAAGGCATGGAAGCCTCTGGACCAATCTTGAAGTTGTTTCTACTGCGTTCGGTTTGTGCACCCCAATAAGCGTCGGCCGGAACCTTTACTTCGCCCATGGTGTCGTGCTCAATGCGATAATCCATCTTGTGGTGATTTATTGAAATTATTGAACGATTAGCATTACGATGTATGCTGGAATAGTGCTGATTAAGGCCACCAGCAATCCTCTTAAAACATAGCTTGAAGTAGAGAGTTTACGCTGAACGCGTAGAGCTCCAACATGATAGGCCAACAAAATACACGCATAGGCAAATGCACCAGCGCCATACACTTTGTTGAGTGCCATCCACTCCGCGTCTGTAAGAGGTGTGTCGCCCTCAAACCCGTAAACCATATTCGGTTCAATCCAGCCCCCATATAGCGGGAAGGCTAGCGCTCCGATGCATAAAGCGGCAAGGATGAAGGTGATAGAATAGATTTTCTTGACCATCGTCTGAAATTCATCGGCAAAAATACAACCTCCTTTGCGCTCAAAGTAGGTGGAACTCAGTTTTCTCGACAATTCCATAAAAAAGATGTGGGATGAATAGGCTTTTATCTTTAATTTAGCGGCCGTTAATTACATTGAGATATGAAGTTCATCGGATTCCTCATCTTCTTGCTTATCGCCCTAATGGGCTTTTCTATGTTGATCTTCCTCGCATTGTTCGTAGGATATTGGATCACACTCACAACGGTTGAGCGCATCAACCCAGACCTTGCCAACAGAATGGTTGGCCATAAAGAAGACTAACAGGTTCTTCAACCCGAAGACTTACTAGATATTGAAAACCCCGCTTTGGCGGGGTTTTTTGGTTTTTGGAGGGTTAGAGGGTTAGAGGGTTGGAGGGTTAGAGGGTTAGAGGGTTGGAGGGTTGGAGGGTTGGACTTTGGCGAGGAGCTAATCTAGGTCATTAGGATTTTGATCTTCTTTAATTTTAAGTCGCTTGACACCCGTCCATTTTTGCGATTTTCTACTCAGTCCGATGAGTTAAAATCAAGAATTTGCGATTTTGCCTTTTGCGCGAAACATACACACGCCGCGCTCTCTTTTCCGCGCCAGCGGAATCCTTTCACATCTTCAGAAGGCGAGTTGTTATCCATTTGAATAGGTAAGTCGCTTGACACCTATTCATTTTGCGTTTTCTACTCGGTTCGATGAGTTGAAATCAAGTAATTGCGATTTTGCTTTTTGCGAATTTGCAGCTTGCCCGCCAGCCGGCGGGAGAAGCATACACACGCCGCACGCTCTTTTCCGCACCAGCGGAATCCTTTCACATCCGCCGAAGGCGTATTGTGATCCTTTTGCCGAGGCACGAGGCAATCCCTACAACTCCGTCACAAACACCGTATCCGACCCCAATCTACTCCTCACATACGCCCTCAACTTCGTCTTAATCTCCAGCTCCTTCGCCTCTTCCAATTCTAAGCTAGGGTCAAACTTGATGAGCAAAGTACAAATGGTGTCCCGAGTGGCATTCGACAATTGAAGCTGACCCGCGTAGATCTCCGAAATCTCCGGATTGTAAATTCGAATTCCCTCGATTAAATCTTTAGGCAGCCCAGACTCCGCAAGCTTATCCAGCTTATCCTTCAGTCGAGCTATTTCCGAATCCTTGCCTTGAAGCGTATTCTGTGATTCAATTAAGGAGGAAGCAATGCGCTGCATCTCCTCACCATTTGCCGCAATCGCACTATTGTCAACCTGCACGACATTCAGCACTATGTTATTCAAACCTCTCGCTTCCGCTTGCTTCTCCCAACTCGCTATCATCTTGTCGGGAATCTGCTCTCCCAGAAAAGCCAAGCTAATAATGGCCGCGTCTCCCTCAAAGGTGATTTCAGGATCCATCATCATCGCTCTATCCACATGAATGTCCTCCGCAATGAAGGCTTCAATTTTTTGAAGACGATACGTACGGTCGACCACATTGTAGAATACATACGCGCTAGGTAGAACGAACACAATGAGGACGAAGATGATAATACGGCGAGTTCTCTTCTCTTTTAATGGGTCGGCAAGCTTACGCGCAGGATACTTCAAGTAGCGCACAACTAATGTGGTGGCTAGACTGATGAAAATACTGTTGATGAGGAAGAGGTACATCGCTCCTCCAAAGTGGAAGAGATTACCCGTGGCAATGCCATATCCAGCCGTACATAAAGGCGGCATAAGGGCTGTTGCAATTGCTACCCCCGGAATCACGTTGTTCTTTTCTCTTCTAGAACCCGCAAGAATCCCCGCTGCACCACCAAAAATGGCAACCATCACATCCAAAAGCGTAGGTTGTGTTCTTGCCAACAATTCAGATTGAGTGCCGATAGTCGGGGCAATGAGGAAAAAGAGAGTGGAAGACAATATCGCCATCAACACCGCAACACCCCAGTTTCGAAGGCTTCGCTTTAAGAGGACGATGTCGTTAATTCCAACCGATAATCCCACACCCATAATGGGACCCATGAGTGGGGAAATAAGCATGGCTCCGACAATAACAGCCGGAGAGTTTACATTCAAACCAATGGAACAAATGAAAATGGAAAGAATTAAAATCCAGAGGTTAAAGCCTCGGAATTCAACATCCTTTTCAATGCCCTCAATGGTCGATTGAGGATTTGCATTGTCAATAATGCTCAAGCGATGCTTGATGAACTCTCTGAAAGTACGGATGAATCGACGGAAGTAAAATTCGCTCTCCTTTCGAACGTCTTCCTCTTTCTTCAGTTGCTCTTCAACAACTGCATCGCTAATGTCCTCTCCAGATGAGTCGGCAGGTTGGTTTTTATCCTCTACCATATAAGATTAGGTGTATTGATCTCCGAAATCAACTTTTACGTCATTGACCATTTGCTTGATGGCTTGTTCTTCCGAACGCGGACAAATCAGTAGGCGCGTATCATCTTGAATGATGATGTAATCTTCAAGCCCACTAATCACCCCAAGCTTTCCTGGATCAATACGTACGATGTTGTTTCGACTATTGTAAAATAACACCTTTTTTGTATTCACACTGTTGCCGTGATCGTCTAATTTACTCTGCTCGTGCACCGAGCCCCAAGAGCCTAAGTCGCTCCAACCGAAGCTACTAGGGATAACGTATACGTTCTTTGCCTTCTCGAGTATGCCGTAGTCAACACTCTCGTTTTCACAGCTCGGATAGATGTGATCGATGAACTCTTTTTCTCCCGAGGTATTCAGCACATCCCAACCTTGTTCAAACGATTGGTAGATGTCCGGCAAGTGCTTGTCAAAAGAGTTCATGATGGTATTGGCATTCCAAATGAAGATGCCCGAATTCCAGAGGAAGTCACCACTCTCAATGAACTGCTCAGCCATCTCCAAATTTGGCTTTTCGGTGAAGGTCTTCACTTGTTGTACCTCCGGATGGATGTCCTTCTCAGGGTCTTTGTACTGAATGTAGCCGTAACCTGTTTCCGGACGATGCGGCTTTATGCCCAATGTGCAGAGGATGTTATTGTCACGAGTCGCCTCCAAAGCCACGTTCAAAATGCGACCGAACTCTTTCTCATCCGTAATCAAATGGTCTGCAGGTGAGATCACCATGTTCGCCAACGGATCCTTCTTCTTAATCTTGAAGGAAGCATAGGCAATACACGGAGCCGTGTTTCTTCTCGCAGGTTCCAGAATAATGTTCTCATTCGGAATATTCGGGAGCTGATCTTGCGTGATGTCGGCGTATTGCTCGTTGGTTATGACGTAAATATGATCTTCGGGACAAATGTTCGTGAGTCGACGAAAGGTCTGTTGAATGAGTGTTTCGCCAGTGCCAAGTATATCGAGGAATTGCTTTGGCTTGGTAGAAGTGCTGGAAGGCCAAAATCGACTTCCCACTCCTCCGGCCATAATAACGCAGTATGTATTCTTCATTGGTGTCAATTGAAAGGAATGTCAAATATAAGGTTTCGTAAGTGCTTATCCATTTTGTGAGATGGTTAAGGCATCGTCAATTTTGGCTATCTTCGCGGCTTGAAGAACGACATTAACTGCTGAATTTCACGGCGGTTTCAAAATAGAACAATCATGCTTAATCTCGTCCTATTCGGCCCTCCAGGAGCCGGCAAAGGAACTCAGTCCGAGCGCCTCATCGACCGCTATTCCCTAGTGCATTTGTCTACCGGAGATATCTTCCGCTACAACATGAGCAACGATACCGAACTCGGTAAGCTCGCTAAGGAGTACATCAATAAAGGTCAGCTTGTGCCCGACGAGGTTACCATCAACATGCTTTCTGCCGAGGTTGAAAAGCATCCAGAAGCAAAGGGTTTCATCTTCGATGGTTTCCCACGTACCAAGCCCCAAGCCGCAGCGCTTGATACCCTTATGGAAGGAAAAGGCTCTGGCATCACAGCCATGGTAGCTCTAGAAGTTCCCGAAGAAGAGCTCCGCAACCGTCTCAAAGAGCGCGCACTTTCTAGCGGCCGCGCCGATGATGCCGATCCAGCGATTATCCAAAACAGAATCGACGTTTACAACGCCGAAACAGCTCCGGTGAAGGACTTCTACATCGCTCAGGATAAGTTCTACGGAATCGACGGTGTAGGTTCAATCGACGATATCACCAACCGACTTACAACGGTTATTGACCAATTTTAATGGCAGGCTCTAACTTCATCGACTACGTAAAGATCCATTGTACTTCCGGAAAGGGAGGAAAAGGGTCTACACACCTACTCAGAACACGCGGTAACGCCAAAGGCGGTCCCGATGGTGGCGATGGAGGTAGAGGTGGCCATGTTATCGTGCGCGGCAATTCGCAGATGTGGACATTGCTCCACCTCAAGTATCGCAAGCACATCAAAGCCGAACACGGTGGCGATGGAAGCCGTATGGATCGACACGGTTCAGATGGTGATGATCGCTACATCGACGTGCCTCTGGGTACCGTAGCTAAAGATCCAGATACCGGAGAGATCCTGTTCGAGATTACCGAAGACGGACAAGAGCAAGTGCTCATGCAAGGGGGTAGAGGTGGACGTGGTAACACGCACTTTAAATCTTCTACCAATCAAACTCCCCGATATGCACAACCCGGTGAGGAAGGCGAAGAAGGCTGGAGAATCCTAGAGCTAAAAGTGCTCGCAGATGTTGGTCTGGTTGGTTTCCCCAACGCCGGAAAGTCCACGTTACTTTCAGCTGTAAGTGCTGCGAAGCCAGAAATTGCAGATTACCCATTCACGACCTTGGTGCCAAACTTAGGTATGGTGGCTTACCGCGATTATCAGTCTTTCGCCATTGCCGATATCCCAGGAATTATCGAAGGTGCAAGTGAAGGTAAGGGCCTCGGACATCGCTTCTTGCGTCACATTGAACGCAACGCGCTTTTACTGTTTATGATTCCGGCAGATGCCGACGACCATAGGAAGTCGTACGACATTCTTCTGGAAGAATTGAGAAAGTACAATCCGGACCTGCTGGATAAGCAACGCTTATTGGCCGTTTCTAAATCGGATTTGCTCGACGAGGAGCTCGAAGCTGAAATCGCAAAAGAGCTTCCGGAAGATCTGCCACATATCTTCATTTCCTCAGTTACTGGAAAGGGTATTCAAGAATTGAAAGACCTTCTCTGGAAGAAGTTGAATGAATAACCGACCTTCGGAGTATGGCGAACTTTGATGGTCCGTTTTGGGAATCCGATAGAGAACTCTTCGTTTCACTGAACAACGCCGGCTTCGAATCATTAGACGGATTCATGCTGGCCGTCTCCGGTACCCTCATGTGGATACCGTTGTACGCCATTCTAGTTTTCTTATTGTTCAAGGCCAAAGGCACTCGCGATGGAATCATCTCGCTCGCCTGGGTTGTTGTGCTCATTCTGCTGTGCGATCAATTGTCGGTACATGCGTTCAAAGAAGTGTTCGAACGACTTCGTCCATGCCATGAGCCGTTGCTCGAAGGTCAGGTAAGGTTGGTGAAGTCGCACTGTGGTGGACAATTCGGTTTCGTTTCTTCCCACGCTACCAATACTTTCGGACTTGCCGTTTTCGTAGGAAGGATACTGAAGGATAAATACAAATGGCTGCTTGCCGCGCTAGTGATTTGGGCAGCATTGGTTTCGTACAGCCGCATTTGGCTTGGCGTTCATTACCCGATGGATATTTTCGGCGGTGCGGTTCTAGGAACTGTAATCGCTACGCTTCTGTTGAGGATTTCTGAAAAGACCCTCAACCGCGGTCGTTCTGAATCTTAATGGGAATGATCATGTAGGAGTGAACGGGCTGTCCATTTATTTGCCCTGGTGTCCAATCAGGCATGCTCAAGATCAATTTCTCAACATTCACTTCAAGCGACCTATCCGGATAGGTATTCCGCATAATTTCAACATTCGATGTTTTTCCTTTCTTCGAAATGATGAAGCGAACGTAAACCCGAACGTTTTCTTCTAGCTCCGCGATATGAGGAGGTATTTCAAGCGAATCTCTAACAAATTTGAAGAGCGCTTCAACACCACCTGGGTATTCCGCTTGAACTTCTGGGAATTGAGCAATCACGCTGTCGGGCTGAGGTTCAGGAGGATAGAATGCTTCCGGGTCAACCACCGGAGGAGTGTCTATCGGATTCGAGAGAGCAACTTCACCATCGAGAACATGCAACACGGGTTCTCCGATGTCGGGTATGTTGGCGGGAAGCGGGATGTCCTTTTTGGCTGCCTTCACCTCTAGCGTGTCGGAAGCAGTGGATGTCTCCAGGGTATCGAGAGCCGATGTTTCTGTTGAATCTGATATTGTGTCGGATTGGATGGTCTGTACCTGCGGTGGGGTGGGGTTGGAAGATGAATCCCCGTTGGAACAGCTCGCCGCCATCATTGCCCCAATAGCCAAAACGTAAAAGGCTAGGTTGGTCTTGGGGTTCTTCCGCACATACTTTTTGACCGCTACTAGAATCTCCTCTTCTTTAAAATCGAATTGATGCGGATAGATATGGCCGCAAACGCGTTCGTCTGCATGCGAAAGCAAGTACTCAATGATTTCCTCTCTTCGCATTTGGGTGAAATCCATCACCGACTTCTGGCACGAATCGCAATGGCGGGAAATCAACCCGATTTTCATTTTGTCCCAATCTTCGTGGCAAGGGTCTGTGATAGCGTATTTCATATCGGTCGTTAGCTATTGATTGTATGCAGCAACGACACAAATACCATGCTACGATTTGTTCCTTTTGAATTCGTGTGCAGCTTCAATCAAGAGCTCCAACTCTTCGTGGACAATCGATTCCACAGAATGAACCCGGTAGCTTCCCACACGTTTACGTCCGTCAACGCGCAATAAGTGCTGAACACCTTCGAACTGAACTCCATCCATGAAGGAAACATCAACACCCCCTTTTATCGGGTTGAGATAGATCCAGATTTTCTTGTGATGCATGAAAAACGGCAACCCATACTTTATTCCCTCGGTGATTCCCTCTCCCGATTCAAGTATCAGAAATCTGAGGTGATGCCACAAAGGACGTTCCTCCGGCGGTTTGCGTTCGATGTATTCTTCTACAGGATTCATTTCTCAGTAAATTCGGTATACCAGGAAAAGTGATCTTCAATGACTTGGTCGCGTGTTTCACGAATATGCTCTAGTAAGGCCTGTGCAATAGGAGAGAGCTTTTTGTTTTTGAGCCAGATTAATCGCCACGTAGTAGTAATAGGTAGTCCTTTTACATTCAGAATGTGAATATCGCCAACCTCCAATTGGTTGCGAACACCGATAATTGGGAGAACCGACTGACCAAGTCCTGCGATTACCGCTTGCTTAACGGCTTCATTCGAAGTTAACTCCAGCCTCTTACGCTCCTTCACCGATCCGAAGTATTGATCCATTGCCGCCCGAGTTGCCGAGCCCTCCTCTCGGTAAATAAGAGGAGCAGACTTATCGCGTTTGGGCGAACCCGACATCAAATAAAGTCGGTTTTCAATGATCGGCTCTTCCTCTACGTCCGTATCCTCTGGAATGACTGATACAAATGCGAAATCAATCTCATTACTCCGCAAGCTCTGCATCACCTTGGTTTTGTTTGTCACATCAAGTTTCAAATCTATACCCGGATGGTCGTGAATGAAGCCTGATAGAAAAAAGGGAATCACATACTTTCCAGTAGAAGCCGATGAAATACTCAGCTTTCCAGATTGCAGCCCTTTGTAGGCTTGAGTTCTATACTTAATCCCTTCAGCTTCTCGTAATACGTTTTCGGCCAGTTCGGCAATGGAGAATCCAAAATCCGTTATGTGCAACTTTCTGCCTATCACTTCCGTGAGGGGTAAATCAAACTGATTCTGAAAGTTTTTCAACTGAATCGAGAGCGCGGGTTGAGTCATGTGCATGCTCTCCGCAGCCTTGGTAACACTCTCGTGCTTAACTACTTCTAGGAAGATCTGAAGCTGGTGCAGCGTGTAATTCATAAGAAAGGTTAATGAATAGCATCATAAATATATATAAAAATATATGAAATAGATGTGGGAGTTTTGCACTGTAAAACAAAATTCAACTGGTATGAAATCGATAACCCTGATTGACAGCACCTACGAACCAAAGGAAGCTAAAGAAGTTCTCCTTTCATTGATTCGTGACAAGATTGAATTCCTGAACCGCAAGATTCTAAGAAAAGCAGAATGTGAAGGTTTGGAATGCACGCATTCGAAGCAAAGAGTAGCTGAGCTTACCAAAGAACTTGAAGAGCTAAGAGGCATGTTCAACGTCATCGAAAGCGAGAATGTGACTTGCGAGCTCAAGAGCGATGTTCGCCTTACCATTCGCAACTCAGAGGGAGTGGAAGTTGAACTCGAAACCCAGCTATGAGTTTAGATCTACTCTTCGACAACCTTACCAATCCGGCCCTACTCTTTTTCTTTCTTGGTCTAATCGCCGTTCAACTTAAAAGCGATTTGGCCATCCCGGAGACCTCCTCAAAGTTCATCTCCATGTACCTCTTGTTCAGCATTGGGTTCAAAGGTGGACAAGAGTTGTCTCACAGTGAAGTTGGGCCCGAAGCCATTGCGATTATTGCCTTAGGTATTGGGTCTGCCATTCTTATTCCGACCTACACCTTTTTCTTGCTCCGCAAGTTCTTGAACATCTATGATTCATCTGCACTTGCCGCAGCATATGGATCCGTGAGTGCCGTAACCTTCATTACGACCGTTTCATTTCTCGAGATGGAAGGAATGGAGTTTGGCGGACACATGGTTGCCACTATGGCTATGATGGAAGCACCTTCCATCGTCATGGGTATGTTGTTCTTGTCCATTTTTGCGAAAGGCGGACAATCCATGAGCATGAAGAAGGTCGTTCATCACTCACTGACCAATGGAAGTGTTCTTCTGATTCTCGGTAGTTTGATCATCGGATATGTGGCTAGCGATTCTCAAGCCGAAGGTATTGCACCTTTCACCACGGATATTTTTAAAGGATTCCTTGCCGTGTTCTTGTTGGACATGGGAATTGTTTCCGGAAAGAATTTATCCTCATGCTGGAAAAACGGGCCTTTCCCAATCGCCTTCGGAATTTTGGTTCCAATGGTGAACGGTATAGCCGCAGCATTGCTGTCTGGGGTGTTTACTGATAATGTGGGAGACAGACTCCTCATAAGTGTCTTAGCGGCGAGTGCCTCCTACATTGCTGTACCAGCCGCAATGAAGTTGGCCAACCCAAAGGCAAGTCCGGGATTGTACATTCCAATGGCATTGGCAATTACATTCCCTTTTAATATCACCATAGGTATACCGCTATACCTATTCTTTATTCAGTTGTAGGCTGGCAGGCGAGAGTGTAGACCGTCAATTTGTACCTTGCTACTCAAATTCACTCACATGAATTATCTGTACGTGTTTTTGGGAGGAGGAATTGGCTCCATGTTGCGCTACGGCATTTCGGTTTTTACCATTCGGAATGTCGAACAGAAGTGGGCCCCCTTGGCAGGTACATTCGGTGCAAACATTCTCGCCTGTATTCTGCTCGCCATTTTGGTGAAAGGCGAACAAAGCGGAGCCTTATCCCGACCCGCATTTCTACTTCTCGGCACAGGTCTCTGTGGAGGTTTTAGCACCTTTTCGACATTTAGCTTGGAGACTTTCGCGTTTTGGTCAAGAGGCGATCATGCCTGGGCTATCGCCAATGTACTTGTGAGTGTGACTTTGGGGTTTGCCGCCATGTGGCTGCTTCTGAAGTCTTGGCCTAGCGCATAAGCGTAACCGTTCCGCGCCTTTCGATGTATTCTCCTTCCGTGCTTCTAAACATGACTATCCAGGCGTAAGCGCCATCTTCACATTCTCTCCCGCCATTCTGGAAGGTTCCATCCCATGATTCTTGAGCATCTCCACTGCTAAATACAGTGTTGCCCCAACGGTCAAATATTTCAAAACGATACTGGCTATACCCCGAACTCACCGCACGGAATCTGTCGTTCACTCCATCCCCATTCGGCGTAAATGCCGTAGGTGTGTAGATTAGTGGAATAGGCGCTACACGAAACGGTACAATCTTCTCGACCACACACCCGAAGTTGTTTTCTACTTCTACACTGATTTCGTAGGTTCCAGTGTCGCCATACCGATGAAGTATTTCAGTTCGATTCGAATACGACGCTCCATCACCTGAATACACCACAAAAGTTTCATCATTGTCAACCCCATCAATGAAAATGCGCACAAATGGTTCAAAGATGTCCGTCTTCTCCGGCGTAATCCAAATGTCGATATCAGGAGAAGGGAATACAGTTATCGTATACGGGTAGAATGCAGAATCAATGCAACCTGCCGTGGTGTACATGAGAAGTGAACCCGAGTAAGTGCCTGGACTGTTATAAACGTACTGTGGATCTATGGCCGAACTCGTGTTTCCATCGCCAAAATCCCATTCATAGAACACTTGTTCCGTGGCCGTTGCGCTGTGATTGAGGTCTAGCTCGTATGGCGCACACTGACCGCCCAGCGGAGGTGTTGCTTCAAATTCGGGTCTTAAGCCAATGGATATTGGCACCCGAAGTGTATCCGTACATCCAAAGTCTTCTACGGCCAGCTCGATTACATAGGTTCCGGGAGCCGTGAACGATATCGGCGGCGGGTTTGGTGAGTTGCTCGTTTGAATATTGGCCTGCGGCGGGAACACCCAGCTGAAAACGGCATCCGGACTAAAGTTGCCATTGGCGAAGAAGTCGATGCCCTGTGCGTCAAAACACGTATTCCCATTCTGTGAAATGGTGAACTGAACCGGATATCTTATTTCAAATTGAGCAGTTGCGGTATCGGCACATGGGTAACCGCGGTTCACAATAAGCGTTACCGTGAATACACCGGTATCACTGTAAGTGTACACCGGGTTAGGCGATGTGCTTGTATCGGAATTCGTTGCAGGATCTCCAAAATCCCACCAGTACTCGGTTGCGTTAACGGCATCTTCCTCAAATTGAATGGTGCGTCCCACGCAAATCGTTCCAGGGTTGACGATTTGAAGTTCAATTCCGCTCCGAACATTACTGGAACAGTTCGTCACATTGAACTGGTAGTCCCTTCTCACCGTTGAGAGGAGTTGCCCATTCCGGAATTCCTGAACACAAACCGCGAAAACAAATTGTCCAAGTTGGGTAGGCGTACCCGTAATTTCTCCTGTTTGAGGATTTATGGTCACCTGAGGACTTGAAGGAATTGGGTTTGTGGCAGAACGGCCGGCCACAAAGGGTACCGGTTGATACGGTGGCGCGCCGGCTGGATCGGGTGCGGGGCAAGTCAAACAGTCTGAACCCGTTGGCGGCTGGTTCGTTCCACCGCCGTGCAGCGGGCTGCAAAGTTCGTAGTGGATGGAGTCGCCATCGGGTTCGTTAACCGATGAATCAATAAAAAGTGGATCATTCAAGCAGAGAACAATCGGTGGTTCTGTAGCGAATACAGGTGTGGAATTGCACTGGTCGTTGGAAGGAATGCTTACCGTGTAGGTATTACCCCAGTCGCCCGAATTTGGGATGTTGCTAATTGTGTTGTTACGGCAACAGCGTTGGTGGGTGATCGTATAGCCACCTGCTCGAGGTGGAAGGGTAACGGTGATGGTGTAATCCGTGTATTCTGTGCAAACATTTGGTGGCGATTGCAGACATGGATTATTCACCGATGTGGGAAGTTGGAAAATCGCCCCATGCGGAACGTCAAGATTTTGAACGATGTTTCCGTTTGAGTCGAAGATGGTAACCGCTGCAAGGGGGTCGAAATTAGCTCCGGATGAGTTGCAGTCTCGGTAAATTCTCAGATCGATTCTGTACCGGTCATTTCCTAAGCATTCGTACGTAATCTCACCACCAACAAGGTGTGCAGCTTCAACCACAAAGGTCGAGAGGAGCATTAAAGAGATTACTAGAAGCTTACGCATTTAATCCAAGGCTTAGGTCTTGTTTAACTAAAAAAGGTACGAACTAAACTGGACTTCGGTTGACGCTTTGCGGGAATTTCTGCTCTGATTTAGTAATCGAGCAGCATTTCTTTCCAGGGGATTATGGTCTCAATTCCATGTTTTTTCAAGTAGGCTAAATCATCTTCCGAGTCAGTTGCCAATAAGAAGAAATCTCCTCCCCATGCGCCAAGGTGCTTTGCAGCTCCCTCTAGGTCAGGCCAATTTTGGTTCATCGTTGGTCTCTCCAATATCATGCCGATTATCTCGTCATGTCGGCGTACCGCAGATTGGAAAGCATTTAGTTCTGGTGTGGTATGTAGAGTTTTGGTTAATGTGTTGATTTCGGGTACAATCTCCAGTCGTTTCGATTGGTCGATCTGGCTGTATTTAACAACTTCGGAGGCACTATTCTGTTTGTTGCCCGAGTATGCGAAGTACAGGTGTTCTGCAAAAGGAGGAACATAATCTGTATGTAGAATTTCTCGTCCGCCTTCCGTGAGTTTGTACAACGTACCTCTGTTTGCGTGAGCCACAGCTACGTCATAACCCGAACCAGAAAGACATTCATCGAAAATGGCGAAGGGGTCTACATCTAGCCATTTGGCAATCACAGCCACGAGACTACTGCTGGATCCCAAGCCCCATCCATTTGGAAAGTCCATTTCGGTAGTGACATTCCAACCTTCAAAAGGGTGTTTGCCTCTGGAATCACAGTAGGTAAGAATGCGATGAAGCGTTTCAGCTACCTCCGCGTTAGTGTGATCAATAAGACTGCCGTCGTTGTCCCAAAGTCCCTCAAACCAAACTTTGCCATTAACATCGTAACTGCGCCATTTGAGGCCAGAACCAGGGGAGGGGTTGGCCTGTAAGGATTGACCGTATTTGGTGGGAATGGCCCAAGTACGCGCGCCATCTAGCACAGCGTACTCGGCCGATATCATCAGTTTTCCAGAAGCTCGAACTTTTGTCGAAGCTCTTTCCACATTAAGAGTCTTTCTTCACGTCACTTCGTGGCACTGGGATTCCGCGCAATTCGCAGAATTTGGCAACCACCAAGTTGTGGTGTGGTACTTTGTCGGTAAAGTGAGCAACAATCGCATCGCGCTCTTCAGTCGTAGCTTCAAGCTGATTCAGAATGTTGAAGAGGTGCATCTTCATGTGACCTTTCTGAATGCCCGTGGTTACAAGCGCCCTCAATGCACCAAAGTTCTGTGCAAGTCCCGATGCAGCAACAATGCCCATCAGTGTCTCACTGTTAGGATGTCCAAGTAGCTCATGTGCCAGCTTCACCATCGGGTGAAGTTTTGTTAGGCCACCCACTGTACCCAAAGCCAACGGAATTTCAATCCAGAATCGGAAGATTCCGTCTTCCACTGTACAGTGTGTTAGACTTGTATACTGACCATTGCGAGAGGCGTAGGTGTGAGACGCTGCCTCAATCGCACGGAAGTCATTTCCAGTGGCGATGATTACGGCGTCAATACCGTTCATAATTCCCTTGTTGTGCGTAGTAGCACGGTAGGGCTCTACTTCCGCAATGCGAACTGCGCGCTTGAATTTGGTAGCAAACTCTTCCGGAGTTACGTCTTTATCGTCGTTCAGTTCTTCTACTTTACAACTCACCTCGGCACGCACTACACATTCTGGAGTGTAGTTGCTGAGGATGCACATCACCACTTGAAGGTTTTTGTCTTCTTCGCTAATGTCTCTCGACATCACGTCGGCTCGCATTACTTGTGCGAATTGCTCCAGGCAAGAGTTGATGAAATTGGCTCCCATTGAATCGCACGTTTCGAAGCGCGCCTCAATCTGGAAGTAATTCTCTAGTACATCTGTTTTATCCTTCAACTCAACACTCAAAATGCCGCCGCCACGAGCGCGCATGTTTGCAGTGAGTTCCTCTGTTTCTTCAAAAAACATTGGCTTCCATGCTTCGAACATGGTTTTCAATGTCTCTACAGAACCGTAATAGTTGAAGTGAACATGGCCAATCTTGGTTGTGCTTACGATTTCAGTTTTGAAACCTCCACGTTTCAACCAAAAACCAGCGGCTTTTGAGGCTGCGGCAACCACTGAACTCTCTTCAATTGCCATGGGCAAAGTGTAAAGCTCGTCGTTGATTAGGAAGTTGGGAGCTACTCCAAAAGGAAGGAAGTAGTTGGTAACGGTATTCTCGATGAAGTCATCGTGCAATTGCTGCTTCTTTTCATCGGTGTGCCAGTATTCTTCGAGCAGGGCTCTTGCGGCCTCTGGCTTCTCGAAGTGTTCGTTTACTAACCACTCAATCTTTCCTTCTTTGGAAAGCTTGCTAAATCCTTTGATTGGCTTTTTCATCACGTTTGTTTCAAGTTGCAAAGGTAAACGATTATGTGAGAGGATTGTTTTCGTTTGTATTCTACCTAGCCCGTTAAAGTTTCATCAAACTGCATTTGCTTTGGTGCTTGAAAACGTGTGAATTAAGAGCCGCTTTCTAGCGTTCGTGCGTTATCTTTGTCGGAACCTTGTGAACCATGGCAAACCAAATACTTTGTAAGAACTGCAAGACGTGGAATTCGACTGAAGCGGAAACCTGTTCTTCTTGCGGTTACGAGCTTCATTCGGAGCGGATTCAAAGGGAAGAAGTTTCACTACAGCGAGCCGAAACGCAAAAAGGGTGGGACGTTCCCGTTATCAAGATCAAGCCAAGCCACCCGTGGTATGTTCGACCATTCTTGTACGTGGCACGTGCCGTGCAGATTGCCGCTTTAGCCATTGGCGGAGCGCTTGCGTGGTCAGCTTTTTGGGCTTCTGCCTAAATGCACGCTCCGCGTAAAACCGACATCCAATTGTTCTCGCTTTTTGCGGGCGTCTTCTTAGTTCACCAACTTACCCAATGGTACGGTTTGCATTCCCGGATACTAGACAACTACCTAGACCCATTTCTGGCTGTGCCGGTTATGCTCGGTGCCGCAATTCTTATCATCCGCTTGATCCAGCCCAAAGCCAAACTGCATTGGATTACGGTAGCCGTTTACACCGCTGGATTAATCGTCTTTTTTGAATCTGGATGGATAGAAGACACACGACTGCACTATGACCCAATTGACGCAATTCTGTACGTCGTTGGCGCCCTGGTTTTCTACTTCACTATCAATCGGGTAGATCGTTAGTCTTTGACGAAGTTGCTGTTGAATTTTGAAACCATCTCGGAATAAGAGCGTACGTAAAGACTCAAGAAGCCATATTGCGAGATGAACGCTGGGAAGGGTGATGGGGGATGAATCCACTCTTCACCGTTCCAATCCCAAATGTTGAGGCCTTCTAGCCCAAGGTTCTTTGATCTTGAGATATCCGCCACCAAGTAAGGCATATAGGGCACATCAACGATTTCGCCCTCGGCGTTCATAATGATGCCATCCCAGTCACCACTCATGAGCTTGCCTGAGTTGTTCGCATTTATAAAGTATACCCTTCCGGCCGTGTACTCGTTGGCAAAAGCCTGACGAATAGCTAGGTTGTTTCGCTCAATTTCCGCAATGTAGGCATCAACCATTTCTGGTGTCTTTTCCTCACGCAAGAGTTCTATTCTGTCTTCTTGATAGTACAATCGAACAATCAGCGTCCCATCTCTGAGTTTCTCAACACATTCCCTTGCACCTTCTGGGTCGATTTGCGCTGACCCAAGTAGTGATGTAGCAGCTAGAAGTAGGGTGAAGAAGTATTTCATGAGGTGTCGTATTTCTATCAAACTGACGTTCAAAGGGAATAATAGGATGGGGGCTTAATGAAATATGTAACGGAAACTGGCTGTGAGTCCACCTCCCCATTCCGAATTGGAATCATCTAAGTCGAACCCAAGGTTCTGGTTTATTTCCAAACGGCATTCCCATGCATCCGCGAATCTGTATTGTACACCAACGGCAAGCGTGCTCATTCCGTAAGAAACGTCAAAATCTGAGGCTAGAACGCCAGCTCCGAGTTGAAGTCCGAGGTAAGGCTGAACCGCACCGGGTGAGTTTAACCGGCCGAAATAGCTGATTCCCAAAGCGTGGGCACCATTCGAGTACGCTTCACGATCTGGTTGATCCTCGAAATAGGAATAGGCATATTGGTATTGTCCACCGATAAAATGCTCTATTGAACCCGTCAAATTGAGCTTCCTTTGATAGCGAGCGGTAGTGGACAAGGCAAAATTGTCGAAGTAGTTGAGCTGGTAATTTGCGTAAACAAAATCCTGATTAGTCAGCGCATAGCCTACTCCTAATCCCAAAGCGGGAAGGAAAGATATCCGGTTTTCACTACCTCCTTGTACTTCCGGAAGCGCACTTGCTGTAGCGTCTATGAACAAGTCGCCCTCTTCAGCGGCAATGGGTGGCGGAGCAAAGGTGTTGTCCACCATCAATCCGCAAGATGATAGAACGCCGGCCGATAGCGCCAGCATGGCAATTCTCAGTTTCATTCCTCTGTCGATTTATTTTGATTTTCGAATATCATCAATATTCTGTTTCTATTCATCATCAACAGCTGGTTACCTCTAAACTCCATTCTGTTGCAGTTCGAAAGCATTCGTGTAAATCGGGTTCCACTTTCTCCTTCGGGCATTTCCCAGTCTCGATAAATCGTCAGTCGTTCATCAACAATAATGTAAGAGATGCTGAAGTGAAAGCCATTTTCGAGAGCACTCCATCCATGAACTCTTCCATTTCTAGTAAAGAGTATCCATGGTATTTCGTTTCCGTACTTTACTTCAACCATTTCATCTTCTTGCAACCACGATTTCAATTTCCATTGAATGCCGAGAAACTCATGTCCTTCATAAAAGGGAGTTCCCAGCTTCTCTGTGAGGTACAAATAGGGTTCATGAAGGTGATGAGCGAATACTTGTCCCGAGTCTGGTACGAATAGCCTGTGGTACTCTTCATCGGGACGCAGTACGATCTGAATGCCCGTTCGAACGTAGTTGTTAGAATGATAGAAATCAGGCATTTCTAACCCTTCGATCTTCTTCTCAACCTCCTCTTGAATTCTTTCTCCTAAATAGCGCTCGTAGTTCTCTTGAGCATCACGGGTAGGGTTTTCTAGTTTTCGCTTCACCCACCAGAGTCCGATTCTATCCAGCAAGTCCTGCTGAGCTATCACATCATCCATCATCACAAATGGATTGGTCTCATTGAAGTCCTCAAGTGTTTGAACGGATATAGGCACTTCCGGAACCCAATCCGCTGCGTTGACCACATTAAACGCCCACCCGTTTTGTGTTCTTGATTCGTAGTCGTAGGCGAAATACAGGTTGCCCGGTTTGGGCGCCGCGCTGCAATAGGTCTTGAATCTCCATCCGGCAGGTAGCATCATGGATCGCGACATATAGTTGAGTTGCGCGTTCATCAAATAGGCTATGGCGCCACCTTGACTGTGCCCCATGATGTAAAAATCTTCGATCTCCTCTTCTTGCCATAAGGCGTAAATCTTAGGTAGGATATCTTGAAGCAACATCCCGCAACCTAAGGTCCAACCCGCATGTACCGCGGCATCTGGGTGATCCGCAAGATGGTATTTAAACTCCTGCTGCTCACCATCCTTCAGCCATTTAATTTCGCCTTGCGCAGGAATCATCGCCGCGTAAAAGTTGAGCATCCAGCTCTCGGGCTTTGGGGTTGTTCCACGTATGCTGATGACCGCCGTTTTCTGAACTCGATTCACCCAGAGTTCCCACTTATTGTCGAGGCCAATGGATGGCGACGAATAGGCGAGTACGTGGTTTTGAGGAGTTTCGAATTTTGCTTTGTATGCGCTGTCACCTCCTGTTTGGGTCGAAATCAACAGCATCTCTTTATACTCGTCAGCCCTGAAGCCGGGGCCGTATTGTGCCGACATCCCCAAAGGGAAGAGGAGTAGTAGCAGAAAGTATTTCATGGTCGGTGTTTTGATTAAAGATAATGACCACAAATCAATAGAGCGGTATTTTCTATCTTTCGGGCACTTAATACTCGAATATTCTCTCATGAAGAACTTCGCATACACATTGATTCTCGGTGTTCTCTTCACCTTGGTAGCCTCAGAAGCTAAAGCTCAGCAGCTCTTGTCGCTTCATTCTGGGTATGATTTTCAATTCGACGCCGTGTACGTAGGTGTGGGTGGAGAATTCAATGAGAAGATGTTGGTTTCGGCAGACCTTGGAGTTTCTTCCGAAAAGCTATTCGTGAAAGCCAATTTCGCAACCCGCTTCCTCAATTTTAAAGAGGCTGAGGTGACTTCTTTCCTAGGTTTGGGGGGTGGACGTTCTTTCCCGCAACTCGATGGATTTTACAATGACTGGATGGCAGAGTTGTTCCTCACAGTTCGTTATTATCCGTTTTATGTTGGATACAGCTTCGGATTCTATCTCCCTGAAGATCCCAATCTAGAAGGTTACGGCAACTACCATTCATTTAGAATTGGTGTGCTTATCGGCAATTAAGCTTCCATCTCCCTCCAGTAAAATGGAAGGGTCTCTTTTCTTTCTCGGTACTCAGATTGGAGGAGTTCTAGCAACACCTCGCTATCGAGCATGGCCATATACAACGCGCCTCTTGCACGCATGAGTTTGTCCTCATCGTCTGTGCCCAATTCCAACTGATAGAGCTTTCTCAATCCGTCTTTGAATTCCTCAATCACGTCAAACTCACTAGGCATCGTGTGTTCAAAAACCGCGGAGAATGCAAAGGCTTCCAGCAAGAGGTTTCGTTCCATTTCGGTGACGGGAATTTCTGACCACCCTGCGCATACCTTCCCTCTGTAGTATCCTTCTGGAGTCAATCCTACAATGCTGAAGAATTTTACGGCGAGATTCATTACTTCTCTCGTTGAGACCGTATCTCTTTGGACCGTTCCATTCAAAATCGCATTCCACTCGCGCAACGCATCGTAGCGAAAGGTGTCTTGCTTGAATTTCGCGAAGAATTTATTCTGACGGTCAACACTGTCCATTTCCTCGAGTAGCTCGTCGTATCCCTGGCTCAAGTTTGGAATGATGTAATTGAGGGCGTGAACGTTCGAGTTTATTACATCGCATTCATATTCGACCTCCATGTCAAGCCGCGCTACACCATAACTGTAGTTTCGCTCTTCTACAGTGAACTTTTGAACCATGACATCCTCCTCAAGCTGCTTCAGTAGGTCGCAGTCTTGACCGTATGATGAGAAAGAGCCGATGACAAGCGTGAGCAACGCGAGAACTTTAAATTTCATGGTAGCTGGTTTTTGAGTGAAACGCGTTTCAGAACTTAATAGTTGGGAAATCTGAGGCTGCCTACGTAAAACTACGTAGTTGGTTGAAAATCAATTCTATAATTTTGAGTTGAGACCAATTTACCAAACCATGTATTTTTTCGATTCCCATTTTCACGTTCAAAACCTCACGCATCCCAATATTGAAAACTTCATAGACCGACTCCGGAATGAAAGTCGGATAGCTAGGCTGCTCACGGAAGAGATTTCAGAATCCTTCATCAACAACGCCATTAATATTGCGGCGTTCTCCGCCCCGCTGGTCCTACCCCTGCTCGGTGTTCTTGGTCCTGTAGCGGGACTAGTTCGACTGATAAATCGGGTATTTGATAGGGACGAAGATGCTAAACCGACCAAGGCGCACTTGTACATTATCAATCTACTTCTCCTTATGAATCGACCTATCGATGTATATCTGGAGGAAGTGAATGAAGATGTGCTCAAACTCATCCAACTTGAAGCCCTGAAAATTGGAAATCAGTCATTCGATAAAGTAGCAGTGAGTGCGCTTATTATGGACTATACCGACCGTGACTATACACAGTCGGAGGCCATTTCAAACTTTCAATATGCGAGAGTGGGAAAGCCGGTGGTGAGACAAACAGAGGACTTGCTTACGGGCATGAAGCGCTTCAATGAAAGTCAGGGTAATAATGTGAAACTCACCGTCATGCCCTTCCTCGGCATGAATCCTGAGAACTACGGTTTTGTGGATGATCAACCAAAAAAAGTTCAACTACCCATTCATTTGAACCTCAACTCACTGCCCGATGCATGGGTTACAGGCCCGGCCATGAAGTTGCTTTATACACCCAGCACCAAGTTGTTGGTTTGGACTCAAGATTCAATGTCACAAACCGAATTTGATGCTTTGACGAACGCACTGCAAACGGACGGAGTTTCAGAAGAAGTTGTGCGTAGAGCAAAGGCCTTACTTACCGACTTGCAGATGAGTGTAGGAGGGGAGAGGTCTGTGAAACAGGTTTACATTACCCAAAAATTCAACATTCCATCTTCTCTTGAGGGAAAATGCAAAGTCGAGGATGCCGAAGGAGGAGGCGTTCATTTGAATTGGACGGCCGCGGACATGACCGAGATCGATAGAAAGGCGCTTCAAAATGCTATTCCAAAACCGAACGAACACTCCGACGCCAAAGCGAGAGCTGAACGCGCGTACAACCTCGGCCGAGTGGAATTCTTGTTCAAGCAGTTGGATGCGCAGCATAATTCGGATACGCCAACACTGAATGAATTGCTCGACAAGTACTTTGGCGACGCACCTCCCTCTATACAAACTTTGGAGAGCAATCAAACCGCTTGGACAGGTAAGATGGAAGACGTTGGCAGAGGAGTCTTTTTGGGCGTGAAGCTCTATCCTCCTTTGGGCTTTGACCCATATCCGGAGGGTACGCCTGACATCAATCCTAGAAAGGCCAGGGTTCTCCATTTGTATTCATTCTGTTCACAAAGAGGCATTCCGCTTACCGTTCACACCAGTTCTGGAGGTTTTCAGTTGATGTCGAGCGAACGCCACGAACTTTACACCTCTCCAAAACGATGGCTTCCTGTCATGGAGCGCTTCCCAAATTTGAGAATCAATTTTGCGCATTGCGGCATACAGAATGCAGATATGGATAGTGACCATGATTGGAAGAAGATCCTGTTTGAGCAGATTATTTGCAAGCCAGTGAAGCCGCATGGAATGAGCGCTTCGGATTGGTCAGACTTACTCGAAAATCCCAATACAGATCCGAGTGAAATCTCATGGGCGCACCCTAATGCCTATGCCGACCTCAGCGATTTGTTGAATACCAAGGAAGCTTACAAGCAGTTCTCACGAGGAATGAGGGCGTTAGACCTAACCGATGTACAGTGGAAGCACTTGAGAAGCCGTCTGCTTTTCGGAAGTGATTTCATGATCAACCTGAGGGAATGTGCGAGTTATGTGGATTATATCAGTCAGTATACAATCAATAAGTATGATGTATGGGCAGATGTAAGTGGAGATCGCTTGAAATTCAATGATGACGATTTCCGTTTTCAAATGGCGCATACAAATCCAATGAGGTTTCATTTTGGAGGCATCTGATGATGTGAGCCGAATGGCATCCAACCGTTCGTTACATTTGTACGTTCTTTAAGTGAAACGGTTGAGGATGAAATTCAAACACTACGCTCTTTTCGTTGGGCTAATTATGGGGCTGACATCATGCGATGACGACCCAGTAGCGGCTACCGAATATTTTCAAATGTCGGAGAGAACGACCTATGACATTAGGTTGAGCGGACGTTTTGCGGATACACTGTATTTCAAGAATGACACCTTACAGCAATGGGAGTATGTCACCGGCACTGAAGTTTTGACCGGCGATTTGTACGTCTTCACCCTTGACGACGAAAACAAGTTTTCTGGATATTTCCGATGGACAAGAGCGCAGCGCTCTTATGATAGAAGAGTTATTCGACAGCTTTTTACACAATGGGATACTGCTGACAACACCGTGAATCAGTTGACCCTTCAGATAGATAGTTTTAGGCCAGTAGGAGGGAGGCTTCGTACGCACTCGATTACGCTAAAGAACGATACACTTGACCTTCTCATGAATGCGGGAAACCTGCCATTCGAAATTGAAAATCAAACGACCTCAACGCTACAGGGATTTGCAGGGTATAGCACTCGCTCAACCGTAATTGAAGGGCATCCTGATAGCACAGACTTCAGCTACTACCGCCGATTCTGGAATCTTCGCGACTTGTTAATCCAAGACTAACTCTACGAAAGCCAAACCGATAGTACGGCGGCCAAAAAGTAGAGAGAGATCAAGGTGGTTCTTTTACTCAGTGTTACTCTCATACTTCAGATAGCGGCAAATTAGGGGATTACCGCATGGGATGACGTATATAACACGTATTCTCGAAAAATAGTTCGATTACTTACACTTGTTCAGGATGTCTGGGCTAAGGTTTACCCCTTTCGCTACCGCTTGAAGGTAGTATTGACAACTCTTTTCATCTTGATTCATATCGGCGTAGAGTGTTCCTAGCATAGCGAAGACATTTCCATTCGCCGAATTCAGCTCGGCAGACTTCAGTAGGTCTTGTTCTGCTTTCGCATACTGACCTCTTTGCGCGAAGAAACTACCACGGTTGGCATATGCGGCTGCATCATTCGGATTAGATTCGATCGCCAGGTTGAATAGTCGTTCTGCTTGAACGTAATTCCCTCCTCGTGCAGCATTGATGGCCTGTTGCATGAAATCGTCGGACGTAGGATTTTGAGCGGATTGTTTCTGATTGGCGACCTGCTGAATTTGACGGGCGAGAGATACCGCCATCTCGTCGTTTGGATAGGCTTGCAACACGGCCAAGGCCTCTGAAAAGTTCTCTTTTCCGCCGAGCGCCCGAGCATAGGCCATGGCGATTTCTACATTATTCGGATACAGTTCGTGTCCCTTTTTCGCTTGATTGAAGGCTTCTTCAAGTTTGCCTCTCCTCAAATAAAAGAGCGGTGCCTTAGATAACACCACTTCACTTTCTGGTTCTCTTTCCATCGCCTTCCGTACCCAGGTCATAGCCTCTTCAGGTTGGCTAAGTTGCTCAAGAAGGACTGCGCGGTTAATCGCTCCCTCCCCAGATTCAGGAGCAATCTGCTCCATTCGGTCGAAGGCCTCAAGAGCTTCTTGATTTTCGCCAGCGGCTACAGCACCTAAGGCATACATGTTCGCGGCATTCGTGTAGTTCGGATAATGCTCCAATACGCCGCCCCAAAGTGCCATGCTCGATTCCCAATAGGAAATTTGAGATCGAGTAAGCCAACCAAAAACTAAGGCTATCGCTACCGTTGCGTATAATGGGGCTTTTGCATTTTTCGCTTTGAGAAAAGCTATTCCAGTGTGAATGGCGGGAAGCAGAAGACCAATCATCGCGATGTACGCGTAGCGGTCGGCCATGACATAATTGCCAAATGGTACTTCTAGAATTTTCAGCATTAACACGATGTTCACTGCAAACCACGCCAATCCGAAGAACCACAGTTTAGACCTTTTGAACGTCCAGTATAGCAGGCCAAGATAGACTAGCACACCCACAAGCCCGATGTAATAGATTCCGCCGATTTCACTCCCAATTTCCGAAGGGTAGGGGTGATACGGACTAAGTCCAATGGGGATAAAAGTGTGCACGATGTACATGACAAAGGCGTAACAACCAAGGATGAAGCGTTCCCCAAATTCGTAGGGGTTGTTGCCGAGATCCCAAGCTTCTGACTGAGCATTTCTTCCAAGCCAAACGAAGACTAAAGCCGCTGCTGCAAACCCGGCTTTTTCCATCCATCTCGACTTGACGAAGAGCTTACCTGTTTCAAAATAATCAAGTATGAAATAGACCGGCAAAAGCAGAATGCCTTGTCCCTTTGCTAAGCAGGATAGCAAAAAGAATACGGCTGTGTACCCCAATCGTTTCACATCCGAATCACGGAGATATTTTATGTATTGAATGGCGCTAAGCAGGAAGAATAGAGTGTAGAGAACGTTTTTTCTTTCTGTCATCCATGCATAGCTCTCTACGGCTACAGGGTGCACCGCCCACAAAAGTGCAACGGCAAATGCGGTGAGTTCATCTTTTAAAAGAAGTCGAACCAACCAAAAAAGCAGGAGTGCGTTCCCGGTGTGTAGGAGTATGTTGACCAAGTGATGGGCATAGATAGAATCGGACCCAATGGATTCATCAAACCTTAGGCTGAGTAGAGTGAGAGGGTGATAGTGGCCGTCGAAGTAAGCCGTGAACATTCCCTCTTCGGGGCGTTCGTCGGCAAACTCCAAGTATGGATTCGCGGTGATGTAACGCTCGTCATCATAGTTCAGCAATTCTCCGTTAACAGCGGGAAAGGTAACCGCCAAGGTGGCGAGAATGAGGGCGAATATCCAGGTAGTACTTGATTTCAATTTGGTCAGATTTAGTCCTGTTCTTCGGAGAACGCATCGGAAGTTACGCGATATCCATACACTTCAAACGGGCCTTCTCCTTTGCGCAAAAGTTGAATGAGCACCACGGCAGTATGATTCTCATACGTGTTCAGATATTCGTAATCGTAAAGCGAGGGTTCACTTCCGCCTTCCACAACTTTCGTCTGCCAGTCGATCAATTGAGCGTCTTCCAGCTCGCCAAGTGCCACACGATGGTGTCGAAACTTGCCCTCCAATTGTTCAACCGTAAATTCATCAAACACAAGGTCTGCAAACATAGCCGTTGCAGAATCCCATTCGCCATCATTGATGTGAAGCAATAGCTCTTGTGCCACGGGAGCGCCCGCATCCCTATCCTTAATCCTATTCAAATAGGTCTTTGACTCCGTACACGAAACGAACGTGAGCAAGGCAATGAGTGAAAGAAGGTATTTGTGCATGTGGTGGGGTGTTTGGGAGGGGAAGATAAAGGAAAGGGCAGCAAGCTGCAAGGTGCTGTGCACAAGACAGCGAAGCTGTAAGATGCTTTGCATAAGTCAGCCATTCGGCTGAAAGGCACTTTGTGCAAGACAGCAGGGCTGTAAGGATCTTGCCTGCGGCAGATCAAGGCACTTCGTGCAAGACAGCGGAGCTGTAAGGATCTTGCCTGCGGCAGATCAAGGCACTTCGTGCAAGACAGCGGAGCTGTAAGGATCTTGCCTGCGGCAGATCAAGGCACTTCGTGCAAGACAGCGGAGCTGTAAGATGCTTTGCATAAGTCAGCCATTCGGCTGAAAGGCACTTCGTGCAAGACAGCAGGGCTGTAAGATGCTTCGCATAAGTCGGCCATCGGGCTTAAAGACAGCCAAGCCATAAAGCTTTTGCCTGCGGTAGAACATACGCACAGCGTCTAACGAATGAAATGAGTCTTGCAGCTCTGCTGCCTTGCGACCGCAGGGCGCCCTTCCGACGATAGGAGGACTTACGCGCAGCGTCTTACGAATGAAATGAGTCTTGCAGCTTTGGTGCCTTGCGACCGCAGGGCGCCTTTCCGACGATAGGAGGACTTACGCGCAGCGTTTTACGATTGAAATGAGTCTTGCAGCTCTGCTGCCTTGCGACCGCAGGGCGCCTTTCCGACGATAGGAGGACTTACGCGCAGCGCCTTACGAATGAAATGAGTCTTGCAGCTGTGCTGCCTTGCAACCGAAGGGCGCCTTTCCGACGACAGGAGGACTTGCGCATAGCGCCTTACGAATGAAATGAGTCTTGCAGCTTTGCTGCCTTGCAACCGAAGGGCGCCTTTCCGACGATAGGAGGACTTACGCGTAGCGTTTTACGAATGAAATGAGTCTTACAGCTTTGCTGCCTTGCGACCGCAGGGCGCCTTTCCGACTATAGGAGGACTTACGCGCAGCGTTTTACGAATGAAATGAGTCTTACAGCTTTGGTGCCTTGCGACCGCAGGGCGCCTTTCCGACTATAGGAGGACTTACGCGCAGCGTTTTACGAATGAAATGAGTCTTGCAGCTTTGCTGCCTTGCGACCGCAGGGCGCCTTTCCGACGATAGGAGGACTTACGCACAGCGTCTTACGAATGAAATGAGTCTTGCAGCTCTGCTGCCATGCGACCGCAGGACGCCTTTCCGCCAATAGGCGGACTTATTCGCCGCCAGGCGAATCAATACTCCTCCCACCACCTCTCCGTCGGAATATCCTTTATAGAAAACAGTTCACCTATTGCCGGTGTGCCAACGATTAATGATAGTGGGTCCGAATGCTCGATGATTTCCTCCATGGGTTGGAACCAAGTGTGGGCATAACTGAGTTTGAAGCCTGCCCAGTGAACAGGTATTGCCGTTGTGGTGCCTACGTCCATTGCAGCTTGCACGGACTCTTCGGGGAACATGTGAATCAAGTGCCAGTCGGGTGAATATTGTCCGCATTCCATAAACGAGAGGTTGAAGGGACCGAGCTTCTCACCAATTTTTTTGAAGTGCTTCCCATAACCGCCATCACCGCTGAACCACACTTTGAATTTTGGCCCAACAAACGCCCAGCCGCCCCAAAGCGACTTTGCACGGTCTTTTAACCCTCGTCCAGAAAAATGTCGGGTAGGCGTAAATGTGATTTGTATTCCGTTGAAAGTGGTAAAATCCCACCAGTCAAATTCGGTGATGTTCTCCTCCGCAATTCCCCAGCGCAGCAAGTGACGCTTAACACCAAGCGCCACGTAAAAGGCCTTGACCTTCCCCCTTAGTTTCAGAATGCTAGCCATGTCGAGGTGGTCGTAATGATCGTGAGTAATCAGCACCAAATCAATGTCTGGAAAATCATCGATGAGGTCTAATGTGTTCTTGGAGAACCGCTTAACCCCTCCTGGAGCTATAGGAGCTGCATTCGGGCCAAGCATAGGGTCAATCATCATCGTTTTTCCTCGCCACCGCATCAACAAAACCGAATGTCCGTACCATATGAATTTCGGATCGTCAGAATCCGACAGGAATTCGGCTTTGTCAAAGGGGATAACAGAAATGGGCTTTTCTGGAGCAGAAGGCTTAGAGCCCTTTATTTGCTTGGCTATCATGCCCGGCAATTGCGACATGCTAATCGACATCGTCGTAGGCTCCAAATTTCTAAACGCGCCATTTTTCCAGTTAGGCGAAGCCTCATACCGGGCTAGCTCTTCTGCTGATATTTTTCCTCCGAATTGTTTTGTCATGGTGAGGTGGGGGTGTGGGAAGGAAAGGTAAGACAAAATGCAGCGAAGCTGCAAGGTGCTTCGCACAAGTCAGCTTACAGCTGAAAGGCACTTTGTGCAAGACAGCGGGGCTGTAAGGATCTTGCCTGCGGCAGATCAAGGCACTTCGTGCAAGACAGCAGAGCTGTAAGATGCTTCGCATAAGTCGGCCATCGGGCTGGAAGATAGCTGAACTGTAAAGCTCTTACCTACTGATGGCACTTGTGCGCAGCGCCTTACGAATGAAATGAGTCTTGCAGCTGTGCTGCCTTGCAACCGCAGGGCGCCTTTCCGACGATAGGAGGACTTACGCACAGCGTCTTACGAATGAAATGAGTCTTGCAGCTTTGCTGCCTTGCAACCGCAGGGCGCACTTCCGCCGACGTTAGGAGGCGGCTCCCCCCTTCACCACCCCCCTAAACCTCTCCAAATTCTCCTTCCTAACACTCGCATACCCCAAGCGTATAAAGTAAATCACCAAGCCCATCAATAATGCGATGCCCAAAGCCTTTGCTGGCCAGTCGAAGTTTTTTGGAATGAGCAAGATGATTAAGAGGTAAAGTGCTGTCACAAAACCAGTTGCATAGCGCGCTATGCTTGGGTATTCAGATACTAAGTAGATGATAGTTCCATTCTCGGAGGCAGTATATGATCCTCTCAAAATAGGTGTGCTAAAGTCACCAGTCCTTTGCTGACCAATGTGGAAGGTGTCATTTCCCACCTGGCCAATGAAGTATTTCGGCTCCGTGTAATCCAAGCTCCCAAAAGGAGCCGAACGATTCAAGTCGGTGACTTTCAGGAGCTCTTCTTCAACCTCCCATGGCCTTAATGGAGATTGAATCACATAGCGCTTAGTGAACCATGAATTCCAATGATCGAGAATTGAGCGCTTGGGTAGGCTGAATTCTCCTGATATCGGCTTCCTTTTCTCTAGTCTTGGTCTTTCCTCCTTTTTTCGACTTCGGCCGTAGTCGTCTTTTGCCGCTCGTTCGGCCTTCGTCTTTGCTCTAGCGTCTTTTTGATATGCCATGAAGGAGGTAGGTTATACGTTTTGTTGCTCTTTCTTGATGGTCCCGTCAACGAGTCCCACAAATTTGTCTCGCTCTTTTTCAAGGTTGAATTTCCCAACTGCCGTGATGACAATGAGCGATACCGGGAACAATACAAAGGCGAAGAATGCAGAGTCGGTAAAGACACTTTTTCCGAAGATGAAGAACACTGCTACTATGATAATTGCACCAAACTGAAGAAGCAAGCCACTCTCATACTCATGAACGACTTTAATCAGAGTTCCCCCTTCATTTTGTGCATAGCTGCCCTTTGTAGTAGGCTCAATTTCATTGGATTTTCGACCTTTCTTGATGAAGTTAAACGTCGACTCATCCACTTCTCCCACATAGGTTTTATTCACCTTTCCAGAAGCACTCATCTTAAACCATTTCGCTTCTCTTTTCTCACCTAGAATGGATGAAATTCGATCATGGACTTCAGCTGGTGATAGCTGGGTTTCAATTTGATATTGAATTCGAATGTAATCCTTCCAACCGCCAGAGAAGAACCGCTCTAGAAAGGATGGAGTCCGCACTCGCTCTTCCTCGGCACGGCGAGCCCGTTCCTTCAATTGCTCGAGCTCTCGCTTCCGCTTTTGGGCAGTCTCATCTTCATGTTGAACCGGACCGTCCTTCTCCCATGATTTCTCGCGGTTGTTGCTAAAAATCGGACCATCTTTTTTCCGACTTCTGGCTCTGGGGTCTTTCTGATAGGGCATAGTTGAGGAGCGAAACTTTAGAATTGAAAGATACTTCGAGTTTCACAAACTTACCGATAATCGAAATTCACCCCAGCCAATCAAATTCGAGTAACGAACTTGGTACCCCGTAACCACCCAGAGGTAGCTCAGTTGAGTCCGACCATAACTCAGGCTAATGCCCAATCTCGATATGGCATTGAATCGGGTAATCTGGGCTGGGTCCAAGGTGTAAACACTTTCTTCAAAGGGAATCAAACTCCCTTGAGTGGTGCCATCGTAGAAGATGGTCGATACGCCAATGTCAGCAACGAGATAGGCTTGCCAAGGCCGATTCAAGAAAACAGTTCTGTCTCCATTCGAAGCTTTAACTTCTTGATTTCGAGGTTGATTCCGGTTCTGTAATCCTCCGAAGTTTGCATACGAACTATTGAACCAGCCAATCTTGTTTTGCAAACCTACAGCGACGAAGTTTCGCATTGTTCCCACTTGTAAAGTGGCGAAGGTGCTGCTCTCCAAATAGCTGATGTTTTTGGTGATGATATCTTGTACCGATATGCGGTAGTCGAGCAAGAGGCCATTGCCAATTTGATTATCCCAACCCTCTACAATCCAATTGTTGGTGTTTGAGTGAAGCCAGTTTTGAGTCTGTTTGGCGCCCGCGGCTGGACCTTGAATTCCGACCTGCAATTCGCTTGTCCATCTTCTGCCCTTGTTCCAATCCGTAGAGTATGCACTAAACGTCAGGTAGAGCAATCCACAATACGGTCGATCCGTGGTATCAACCTCTGTGTTTCTGATGTCTTCTGGAGTGTACATATCTTGAGAAATACTCCATGCATATTCTCGCACTCCCGACTTCATGGGAATGGCAAGCCAACGCGTTCCAAGGTTTCTAAACGCTTGATCGCCCACACGCAGCGACAATCCATTTGTAAATTCCTTGTCGGCCTTTAGCGCAATTTGATAGAGGTCATTCTCCGAAGAAAACTCCACGAAAGACGCTTGACGAAAGGACGTGTCCACCATTTGTCCACTGCCAAATAGCGGGAGAAGAAGCAAAACGGCCAGTATTTTACAGAATCGAATCATCCTTTCAGTTTGGAGAAAGGAAGGTATTAATTCGAGGTTACTCTTTTGGGTAAACCGTCTCCAAGAAATCAAGCTTGTCCTGGTCGTAGTCCGGATGTACGTTGCCCTCAATCGTCATATTGTGGTCCGTTCCGTCATAAGTGACAATCGTAAAGAGGTCAGATTCAGGAATCAATTCTACCGAAACTACAGGGTCTACAAGCAAATCGAGCTCGCCATATTGAAAGAAGATTGGGCAATTGACGCGCTTGATTTCTTCCTCAACACTGAAATGAATGTCGGCACGCATGGGTCTACTCGGGAGACGAGTGGATGCGGATGGCAAATAGATATGGTGGGTAAGAATATCTTCCACTGCTCTAATGGAATCAACGGTTGCCTGCTGAATCTCTCCACGAGCGGCCTGTTCGTAATACATGCGCCAAACGCGAACGACTCGATTCCGTATTTCAGACTCATATCCACGATACCAATACAATTTGTCGATGGCGTAGAGCTGGTTTTCCATATAGGACTCAATCGGTCCCGAAACAGACATGGCGAAGCTCACTTTTTCTGGAGCTATGGCTGCTAGGTAGACGGCCATTCGTCCACCTTCTGACATTCCGTGTACGCCTACCTTGGATTCATCGACTTGCGGAAGAGCGCGCATGTAGTCGAGTAGGCAGATGTATTCTTCTCCTTTTTGCACAAAGGTTTGTGTTCGGAAGTTTGAGGATCCAACAGATCGTCCAACTCCCGCTTTGTCGCAAATGAGCGAAACATAACCGTGTTCTGCGAAATACCTGGGTTCCCAAGTGTAGTTATCGAGCCCAACATGACCTCCACCTTGCAAGCATAAAATGGCGGGAAAAGTTTGGCTTTCATCGGCAATAGGTGAAACGAGAATGCCGAAAATGGAATCGGTTGGGGTGGCAATGAATACGGAATCATACCGTACCTCATAGAGCTTTTCTTGACTAAAAGAGCTGACGCTCAGTAAGGTGAGCAAGGTGAGTAGGCGTAGTTTCATGTGTTTGTGTTTAGCATGAAACTAGCAAAAATTGGTCCGAAACTCGACGCGAATAGACATCCTGTAAAGTTCCACAGCTACTACGAGAAGACTTGTATAAGGGTGACGGCAAATTGGCAAAATCTATTCTGCGCGTTCCAATGTGAGGGTGCGTTGGTTCGGATAATCGAGCGGAACACTCATCGGTAATGGAGTTCTGACACTCGGCGAGAAGGGCGCCGCGTACGTCGATTATTACAGATACTCTAACTCAATGACCAGACGTATGAAAATCTTGAAATTACCACTATTGGCATGCCTTTTTGCTATTGGCTTCACGGCGTGCGAGAGCGATCCACTGGGTGGCGACAACAACCCAGATCCAACGCCTACGGCGACGTATACTTCCATAAATGAACTATTGGAAGACATGGCTCCGCCGGTTCAAACTTTTGGATTTGACGCAGACGATGGCGGTGTGTTCACCACGCCCAGGGGTTCGCAAATCACCATTCCCAGTTCGGCCTTTGTCGGGCTTAACGGGCAACCCATTTCTGGAAATGTTCAGCTTGAATTCCAGGAAATCTTTACACGAACGGATATGATGACCACTGGAGTGACCACCGTCTCCAACAATGCCCTCCTCAATTCTGGCGGTGCATATACTATTGATGTCACTCAGAACGGACAAAGTCTGGCTGTAGCTCCTAACGCTTCGATTGAAGTTCGAATTCCGGAACAAGCGGTGGATCCGGGCATGCAGATTTTTGTGGGTCAGAACTTGGGAACGGGCTCAAACAACACATGGCAGTTGCCGGATTCGGCCACAACCTTCAACTTCCTTCGTGACAATGGATTCTATCAGATTACGTCTCAGTATTTGGGGTGGGTGAATTGCGATGCATTCTATCAGGCTGGAATCTTGGATCCGATCCATTTTGATCTATTGGGCGTTCAAGGATTGGATTACACCAACACCATCATCTTCGGATATGCCCATGGAATCAATAACCTTTTCAATCCGTGGAAGCTCGCGAACGCCTCGTTCGTAAATAGCCAGATGCGCAATTATAGATTGCCGAATGTGAATCAGACCATTATTGTTTTGACCTTGAAACAAGGGCAATTCTATTATGGGACGCTCAATATAAATCCTCCGGTTGCAGGCACAACATATGCGATTCAGATGAATGCTGTAACGCAGGCGGATATCCAGAACTTCTTAGCCAATCTTTAGTATTCAGGCTTAGTTAGGTGGTGACGGGGAGAAGTGATTCTCCCCGTTTTTTTTCTACTCTCTGGCACACCCATTGAGGGGTAGTGACGTTATACTCTAAAATAGTTACCCATGAAACGTTTCGCTCTTCTCACATTGACGATAGTCAGCCTCCAAGTTTCAGCTCAGGAGTTTGAATCCTTTGAAAACGGTTTGATGTATCCGCCCGAAACTATGGATGCGTTGCATCAAATTGCCGACTCCTTGAACGCCCACTTCGTAGCTTGCGAAGCTAATCCGACCTTTCATTCATCCCATACCGCGCTTCTTGAAATCTATAAAGTGAGCGGAAAGGAGAATCTCGAGTTCATTAAACAGGCCTCTGAGATGAGGAATAACGGAAGTACGTACGATGAACTTGTCGCGGCTGATATAACAGGCTCGAGTGTAGAGCGAATGTGGGTGTATTTCTGGGAAGATGAAAGGGATAATGAGTATCATCTTTACGCCATGGGACTTGAGGGGTCGTATGCTGTGGCTACGTTTCCAAGCGCATTTTTCAATTTTGATAGTCTGGAAGGCCATATAATCGAAAGGTCTAGTCTTAGCAATGAGTATTATCCGAGTTTTGCCATGTATAAGTTTCTTAAGCATGAGCCAGCTCAAGTAATCCCTCAGCCTTACAACCAATGGATAGCCTATAGCGATTGCATGGTGGACACAACAACCACCAAGTTGTTAGAGTCAGATAATGACGATGATTTCGGTTTCGGCAATCAAGAGTTCGACTCTCCTCATGGATTATCCGATGCTGAAGTAAAAAAACAACTCGATGAATTGAGAAAAATGAGAGTTGTAGGATTCTGTAGTCAAGATTCAAGACCAAGACTTCATGCCAAGTCAATTGCACTTTTTGCAGCAGCGGCTCAAGATTGGTCGGTGTTCTTAAAAGCACATCTCGATATTATGAATGATAGATTCGACCGTGCAAGCGACGGTTCATATGCCCAGGCTGAACGATTGACCTATCTACGTGAACTAGAAGAATTGGATATTAAAACAGAAGATCTTTTACTTGGGACTTTGCTATCCATGAGTGATCCATCTCCCAATCACTATTATGGGTCACCTAACCGTACAGGTAGAGCGTTTGCTGACACTCAGAACCCAGAGTCTATTATTCAAAAGCTGGAAACTGGAGCTATGGATAAGAACTTGGACCTGCACAATCGTTTCTTGATGATGTACACCCTAAAAGTGTATCGATATAATATAGGTGAGGAATCAAATCCGGACCTCGACGCTCGAATAAAGCGCGTTGAAGCAAGTTTTCCAGAAGAGGTACAATCACTTAAAAGAAGGTGGTAGTACAAACGAACACGAAAGAAGTGGAAACGGGGAGAAGTGATTCTCCCCGTTTTTTTTAATCCACGATGTGATACATGTGATGATCATAGGTCGAAATGTGGAAAAGGTATTTCTCTTCATTTAGTTCGAAAGACACAGTGTTTCCGCGAACTGCCTTGAAGTAAATTCTTTTGCAACGCGAGTCTTTTATGAGGTCGTCTAACATGAAGGAGCCATCATCATCGGTTAGAATTACATCGACTTTATACCCTGCTGCCTGACTCTCATCGTGCGAATCATATAGCGTGTAGTAGATGGCAATCTTGCCTGCCTCAAAGTCAGGGTCAGGCGTCCATTGAAGCTCTTGATTGGTTCTCGAGATTTCTAGACTTTGACTTTCCGATAGCTGAGTAACCTGAAGTACCTCTGGGATATAGCGATCAAATTCTAGAGTGCCATTGAGGGTGGTGAACTTTAGATGAACGTCTTGCCCATAGAAGTTGATTAGGGAAGATTGGTTCTCATACCACATGTGCTCGGTGCCGAACGGTGCGTATGACTCATCATTTATGGAAATGGCGCTAACAGCTGGCGTTCTGCCCGTCAAGTGAATCGAAGGATTCTCAGCATCAAGTCGGCCCCAGTTAGGGTTAGCCATAATGGAGAAGCCACGATCTCGATCTGCAACGTCTTCAACAATTCGGCGCGCCTCGTCATTCAGACTGCTATGATTGATCCATTGACTAATGATTCCGTCATTTTTTGTTTCGCTAGAATTCAAGATGTCCGGGGAACATGCGATGAATCCAATAAGTGTGATTAAAGGGATAAACTTTTTCATTTTATTGATTTGGTTTTTCACCATTCGCATGGTGCGATGAAACTATTTGGGTCTTGCTCGTTGATACTTATTGAGAATTCCGAACAATTCGGAGCGAAGCCTTCGTCAACTTCGAGGAACTTGTACCATCTAAAACATCCATAATCACCATTCTGCAATTGGGGGTTGTTGCATGAAGCATTATTGAAGTCATCCTGAGGTTCGACATACCCGTATTCCATATATCGACCTGTAATAGTGTAACTATCCGTGCTGGGCACGTCAAAATATACGTTTCGACTAACGATTTTGTGATTTCCAGTTGATCCCGTTCCATTCGTGGTTTGGACAGTTGGTGATTGGAAATTGCTAGCGTCGAATTCTGTGATTTGAGAGAACTGAATCGCATTATTACTGGTAACGACGAGCTGAAGACCGCCATCACCGAACGCTACAAGGTTGCCGGGTGAACCTGTTTGGCAATTGTAGCCGTGGTTGGCTAATGATGCACAGCAAGTAACAGGAAGAGGCGGTGAACTCGAGACTTGATTATTGCAACTTGAGAGCGATCCTGCAACCAGAATCGCCGAAAGAGATTTTATTCTCATAGTTTTTTGGTTTTGATGAGCTGCAATCTAGAGCTTCACCGAAACCTATTTGTCAGTACGGATTGACATTATTGTCAGTAAGAACTCAATTTTTTTTAGGTCGAGCGCGAGAGAAAATCCTACTGACGTTTAGAACTTCATCCTATACTCCAAATTTGCCACAAAACTTCGGGTGAGGCCATCCGGACGAGCATCGCGGACAGCGAGTGGAGCGCCGATGTTAAGTTGAAACGCATTGTGCTCATCGAGATTGTAGTCGAAGTACACGTTGGCGTTGAGTGTTAGTCCTTGTGATCCCTCAATGATTTGCTCAACTCCAAGCTCATCTGTATACCGATCTTCCGTGAGGTGATAGATAGGGAGGAGGCTAGGGGTGAAGACGAACTTTTCGTTCAGTTCGAGTGGATAGGAAACGCGCAGGAGCACATCGCCAGCACGAACGAATCCATTGGTAGATTGCACAGCGGATAGCGGAGGTGTCGACGGGTAACTGCTCGACAGGAATGCGTTGTTGTTCTGAGTAATGGGCTGTTGTAGCGCCGCCACGAAGTGCAGGCGCTCAAGCTTATAGCCTACGCCAAAGATCAAATCCACTGTACCTAAACTCGCTTGGTAATCCATTGGCAAGGGAAGTCCGTCTAGTGACCTACCGCCATCTATCAGCGGAAACTTAAACCCACCGGTGAACGTCAGACTCTCAGTCGCCTTATAGTTCGCATTCACGAACACATCCGACAATCCAAATACCGAAATGTCATTCCCGCTTTGTGCGAGAGACGTAAGCTTCACATCCAAACTCCACGATTCCCCCAACTGCCGATTGTACTCCAAATAGCTCCCATAAACGGCGATATCATAATCTGCACTTCCCACAAAAGCCCCCACCTTCACTTGGTTGAAAGCCGCCTCTTCGGATTCATCCCCATGCGGCTTAAAGCTATCCATGGTACAAAAACCGGCATCGCTGCAGCCTTGCCCGAAGGAAGAAATAGACGCGAATAAAAGAGCGGGTAGAATAAGGAGTTGTTTGGGGTGCATGGGGTGTGGGATTTGGGGTGATGGAAGGGTAGACGGGGGGAGGGGGGAAACCTTAATTTCTTTACTTTTTTACAAGTGCCAAGTAAGTTATTAAAATGTTGAAAACGACATCACCCTACCCCTTGATCGACATTACTTCCTTTCCTATTTTGCAACCATGAGAGGAAAGCTAAAGGTAGCGGAGTTATTCGCAGGTGTTGGAGGATTTCGTCTGGGCTTAGAAGGTCAGCCGATTGAGGATGGAAAGCCGAATACAAAATCGAAATTCAAGGTTGTTTTTAGCAACCAGTGGGAACCTTCTACTAAGCGACAGCATGCGAACGAAGTGTATGAAGTACGATTTGGTCCTGAAGGTCACAATGGAAATGACATTTCTGAAGTGCCTACCGAAGAAATTCCAGATCATGATTTACTCGTTGGAGGTTTTCCTTGTCAGGATTACTCTGTGGCAACTACTCTCCGTTCGTCTAAAGGATTACAAGGAAAGAAAGGTGTACTCTGGTGGCAAATCGAACGGATTTTAAATGAAAAGGGAGATAAGCGACCAAAGTATCTCTTCTTAGAGAATGTGGATCGCTTGGTAAAGTCGCCAGCTGATCAAAGAGGTCGTGATTTTGCAGTCATGTTAGCTTCACTGGGCAAGTTGGGTTATGCAGTAGAGTGGAGAGTTATCAATGCAGCCGACTATGGTATGCCTCAAAGACGGAGACGTATTTTCATTCTTGGATATCTGAAAGGGACGAAGCTCTACAAAGAGTTAGAGAAAGATGGGATGCAAATGTGGCTTCATAAGTCTGGATTATTTCAAGAGGCATTTCCTGCTGAGGTTCTTTCCAAGGGAATAGAGGAGCCCATTGAATTATCCGGTGAGTTGGATGAGATATCCATGGAGTTTAACAAAGGTGCCCGAAGAACAAAACCTTCCCCTTTTAAAAAGTCAGGAGTATATCTCAACGGTCAATACCTAACTTACGAAGTTGAGCCGGATTTTGAAGGGGAGAGGACTTTGCTTAAGGACATCCTTCAAGCACCGAAAGACGTTCCAGAGGAATACATCATCGCCAAGTCTAAATCTCTAGCGAAACTTCTTTCTGAGGATAAAGACCCATCACCTGCATTATTAAACAAATATCCTGATTTGAAGCGCTGGCTTCATGAGAAGGGGGCGAAGAAAAAGACGAAAGTGAATCGGGATGGCTTCGAATATGTCTTTGCAGAGGGTAAGATGATGTTTCCCGACCCGCTCGAACGTCCAAGCAGAACCATAATCACCGGCGAAGGAGGAAAGTCGCCATCACGCTTCAAGCATGTTGTGCTTGCAGGCGACACTTTGAGAAGGTTAACCCCAATTGAATTGGAAAGATTGAATATGTTTCCAGATAATCACACTCTAATCGACGGAATGATAGATACAAAAAGAGCATTCTTTATGGGGAATGCTCTTGTGGTAGGGGTTGTGGAAAAGGTAGGGACCGTTCTTTCGAAGCGAATTTGATTAACGGGTGTAAAGTACTCGGCCAATCTTCTTTCGAGGTTTAAGTTGGTGTTGCTCTATTTGGAAAATCTCTGGTGCTTCTAAGCCAATTAGTAGTATTGGTGTTGTCAGGACTGAACCAAGCGGCTTTAGGTAATCTTGGAACTTCTCGTACGTTCCAATCGCACTATCAAACCCACCTTTTTCTTTCATTTCTTGCGTTGCACAGATGATGACTCCGAGTTGTGTTTGAATTGCTTTTTCAACGTGATTTAATTCGGAGGCTAGCACCGGCTTCATCAAGTTCCATGCAATCACAGAAGCGTGGTTAAATGCAACTTCTATTGAAATGTCACCCTTAGCAAAATCTAATCTCCAAGTGTCGCCTTGGTAGTTCGTATCCTGGAAAATTGCACTTTCAGCATTCCATCCGTACCCCACTAAGCCTTCTTTGATAAGCTGGTTGATTGCCCTTGAAAGACTTTTTGGCAGTTTTTCTTCGTCATCCAGTCCGAAGCTCTCGTGCTTCTCTATGAGAATGTCGTCAGTAATAGAGTCAAGTACATTGATGATTTCGAACAGCTGAATTTTGAATGGCTGTTCCATCATGATGTTTTCAGCGAATCGGAAGGAGTGGAGAGAGTATTTCATGAGTTGCTTTTTTGCAAGTATAATAAGTTAGAAAAAGATAATGATGCATTTCAAATGCTACTCTGCTAAACGATGCCTTAATATCTAATATTAGGTCCTCTCCATTGAGTTCACTCCATTTTACGCTGTTTGGACCTGTCACATTATACATCTATTCCTCCTCCTCTATATAATACTTATAAAATCTATCAATATGGTCAAAACTCCAGTTTCCCGTCCAGAAGCAATCGTAGCCATCAGGGGACGAAAATTCAAAGAAGTAAGTTGTGCCATCTAGAATACCGCCATATTCCATTTTGCGATAAGGTCTATTGATATAGTTTTCAATCAATGCCATAGCTGCCAAAGATGTGGTGTCCAAAGGCCATGATGTGCTCGTTACTTTTGTTGGAATATCATAACTGTAGCCACTGAGAATATTTGCAGTTGTTGTCGTAACTAAGGTGTCTGAACCCTGAATGCGAATTTCAATTGTCAAGGGCGCAGAAAAGGTCGGCATGATTGTAAGCCTGTATGTTGTGATGCTCGTTCGTGGAAAAAGCCGTTTGGTGTTCATTAGACTGAGTATTCTACTTACGTTGGCTTCCGTTCCACTGAGGTATTTGTGATTCGTATCACAAGGCCATTTGTCCAAGTATTCTAAGTACCAATAGGGTATGTACTCACCTTTACTTAATGCGGTGTCTAGATTTTGAGAATATTCTTGGCCTAGGTAGCATTTTAATTGCTGATAGGGTAAGTTCCAATCGTGCGATTCTGGGGAAACGGACTTAAGGACCTCTAGGTATTTAAAGGCGCTATCTGCAGCAAAGGGCCTTCTACTTTCTTTGATAATATCTTCCATTGCAATCTCATCGGATGAATCTGCACTGGAATCACGATTTGATACTCTTAGACGAAATAATTCACGATAGGTCGGAGAGTCGAGAGTGTAAGGAATCCAGTCGTTATAGTAATTCGAGAAGAGGTTTAAGGCACCATAAAAAGTGCCTAAGCTGTCTTTCTGAGCCTTCCTAAGGATGAGGTTTTTTAGCGCGTGGAGAGAGTCTGCTTCAACTCGCCAATTTAAGCGGCTCTGACTAAGGGTTGCTAGTAGGTAGATTCTATACCCGCATGCTGTTGGGTCATTCATGGTGGTATTGAAATAGTCCATGAATTCACCAAAATCCGAATTATAGTATTTCCGGGACTCCCAATGAATTACTTCACGATGATTCGGGTTTATTAACCTTGCTTCATTGTACAATGAATCCCTCAATTCGACTTGCTCATAGGAGATTGTGTCAATTATAGTGAGAAGTTCATTTATTGATTGGCAGTTGCAGTTCCAAGCTGCGAAACACATAGAGATAGCGAAGAGAGATTTCATCATACAATATTAACGAGTGATGTAGGACGAAGGTAAATGACAAGTCC
>NZ_WBVO01000005.1 GCF_008933115.1 Phaeocystidibacter luteus
TATACCCTTAGCTCAATTCCCCGCATAGGCGGGACAGGGGTTAGAGTCCCGCAAGTGCGGGATTAATCGGAAGATCACCCGACGCGAAGCTATCCAGAAGGAGGAGCAACAAAAGCTTGTCGAATGCCGGGCTTTTTGCATTTCACCTGGTGAGATTCCACCTTAAGCACTTTTCCCTTCATACATTCATGGAAAACCAAACCATGTATTACATCTACATTCTTTACTCTCAATCTTCCGACAAGTACTATGTTGGCTACACGCACAATTATCAGCAGCGGTTACACCAGCACAACAACTCTGAAAGGACGACCTACACGTCCAAACATCGACCATGGATTTTAGCGGTTGTTTTTGAGTGCTCAGAAGACCGGAATGAAGCCGTTCGGATTGAACGCTGGATAAAGCGACAGAAAAACAGATCGCTTATTGAGAAGATGATTCAAGGTGTAGAGTTGACAGGTGTTTTAGCTGGGTTAGTTAGAGTCAGCGTGCCTGTCCCAACTGCACAGAGGTGGTCCGTGTAAAACCGGGAAGAGTCCCGTACGCACGGGATTGGTTCGAGCCCTCGTTGAACTTGCAAAATCCCGATACGGAGCTATTGGGAACTACTAGAAAACACATGCATACCCAAGAAAGTGGGTTCCTACAGTTAGTTCGGATCTCATTACTCTCTCCCTTCACTATTCTCTCGCCCTGAAAGTCCAACTCAGATTCTCGCAGTTATGCTCAAAATACCACGCGAGCCATTTTCTTTTCTCTGACAAAAAGATATTCATGTTTGGATACTCGATCGAATAGTTCATTACTACACCTATATCAACATCCGTGTACACTGAAAGCGAATCTAGAGACTCCAAAAACTCAACACTGCTAATTTTTTGCCCTCTTGAATTTGCCACTCCTAAAGTGTAGGACTCTACATTATCAATATTATTGAAAAAATGAACCCTGAACTCCTCATTCTCAACACATCCCATTTCACTATCAGGCAGCAAAAAATTGCTGCTTATCAAGAGAAGTACTTCAATTATCATGTTTTGTCTTTCAAAATATTTTCACCGATTAGTTGTAATCTCTCCAGCTCGACTATAGCCATTTATTTATGCTGGAAGTAGAAGGATGGGCTTGAAGCCTTCAATTTTGGAGAAGCCGACCTATCAATCAACAGCAAATGTCCTACTCAACACCTTCCCATTATACTTCCAAGAGAGATACAGGCCATCAGAATTAAAATATGCCGTATCAATAGCTAATTTCATTGGCCTATGATTAATATCAAATTCGACATCTATCACATCCTCACTTCCATCTTTCAGATCTAATACGTCGGCTAGCTGATCAGCAGATTCACCTTGATATACTAAACGTTCTTGCTTTTTATCAAGTAACAGGGGAGAGTGATAGAATTGACCAGAATTGACGTTTCTATCGAATTTAACTACATAAGCATACGTACACGCCGAACCGCAGCTGCCCAAAACAATGAATGAATTTCCAATTAGTGTCCCTTCTAGTTTTTGGTGCATCAACAAGGGCAATGTATCAACACCTTCATTCACAAAACTTCCTGCTAATCCCCAAAGTAAAGTAGTCACGAGCTTAGAAGAATCCGATTTAGTCAAAACCAATGTATCATTTTGGTTATAGATAGTATCAAAATATTCACTTCCTCCAATTTGAGATTGTCCTCGCGGAGTGTCTCCATCCCTATTTTGAGTCCCACTACTGCTACATCCGATTACTTCAAAAAGCACTATCAATAATAAGATTGGGTATTTCATTTGCCTTCCAGTTCATCTGATAAACTGAAATCAGAAAAGTATCCAATATTCCATCCACCTTGAGCGGATAATATGATTGATGACATAAAGAATAAAACAAGACATGCTCTATTCATAACTCTAAGGTTCAAATATTAATGCATTCATTTCATGCCAAACTTGCCTTTCTTGATGACCTGTGTATTGATGTCCTTATCTCGCCTTTGAGCTTCTGTCCTCACACGCACCCTCTCCGTTTAAAGTTCTAAGCTAGAAGAATGACCTATCAATCACTAGTTGAGTCTGAATTGTACTGACGGGTTACATGGAAATGATCAAACTCTAACTTATTTTTAGAATCGTTGTGTCCGAGTTCTTTGAAGACGTACATGCTAAATCAATACGAACTATTCATCTTTCCAACTATGCTCTTCTGGGGGTCGAGTGGAATAGTCGACTGTTTTAAGTAAGTTAGAATCTTTGGTATAGTGGTACCAAATTCCAATTCGAGATTGTTCATTTCCACTGTCAAACTGACCCTTCACAGCTAATACGCCGTTCTTGTGATAGCGACGGTACTCTCCAGCGTAATTAAATACGTTTCTGACTTGATAGGCCTCCTTGAGAGTGCCATCAGAGTAATATGTATATACCCAATGAATACTATCTCCATAAACCGTGTCATTTCTTATGACAAGTCCATCCTTGGACCATTCTCGGAAAGAAACGATGCTCTCCTGGTCTATCATTCCAGTTATGTCTAACTGTTGATTAGTAACGATCTGGGATTCAGGCCATCCGTTTACATGAAGGTTATATGACCAAGAGCTGTCATTTCTCTGGATATCGTATCCTAAAATCCTCGCATCTTCAGTAATCTGAATAATCACACGCTCATCCAGCTCATTCACATACTCTATTCTCATCGGAATTTGCATGGAGCAATTCCATTGAAGCTCCCTTTTAAATCGTACAGGATTCCTCTGAAAAACAAGTTCTGAGTATTCATTCAACCCTGGATCATATAAATCCAGAACTATTGAATCTTCTTCGGTGAGACGATAGTAAGTCTTATCACTGCCCTTTAATGGTGTCCAATTTGATTCTCTAAATTGCTCGCAAACATTTGAACTCTGAGCACTGAGTACATTGATCATCAGCATAAACACCACGAGAATTGCACACTTATTCATAATAGATAAATTAGTTCTGACCTCTGTCTATAAACCTCCAACTTTCCTGTTGCTCAAATTTAAAAGGTTCATCAACATCATTAACAGGTGTAATATTCATTTCTGGCACTTCAATTGCCGGCACAAGTACTCGAATCCTATTTCTGAAAACGGTAATAATATCCAGAGTCCAGTTCCCATTGTTAAGAATTGTAGTCTGAAAAAATACACCAGCGATTGTCGCATTATTCCGAAAAGTTCTCATATTAAAATTGTCTGTAACACTCCCATCTTGGGCACTACTGTAAAGCCAAGTAATACTTTGAATTTGAATATTTCCCCTCGACCTAATAGTCGCTGTTTGATTGAAAGTTGAATTGGTGCCGCCGCGCACCGGGGTTGTCATTATATCGGAAGTGGGCCGCGTACTATTCACACGAGTTGGACCTAACCATGTTTGTTGTGAAGCCGATACTCGTGTAGCACTAGTCGTTGTTCCGGTTTCAACCTCGTCAATTTCAACATTTACAATTACGTCTTCTGTAATTCTCTTAATTCTAGTTCGCATATAGTGCCCGCCCCCAGGTTGCGTTGCATCCCGCTTAAACCAATAATAATATCCCTCTTCACCGCCAGGGCGATCCCACTATCGATAGTCATTATGCTCAATACGGTTCTTTTGACCCATAATTATCCTCCTTCCGTTAGGGTTGTCGAGCCTCTCATGATGATAGTTTCCAGTAGCCAGTGTGCTATTCACTCCATGTTCTGGAAAGTTATATTCATTGTCATCCCACCATATTTCTGGAGCCCCCCCCCTTCTGGACCAGATTCCCTGCTCAAATCACTCAACCCCGTAGGATCCACAAACATCACCGGATTGTTCCTCACGTAGTTATATGGCGTTAACCATTCACGTAGGTGGGAAAGTGGATCCGCTGACAACCACATACTCGCCTTCGGATCGTAGAAGCGCGCTCCCATGTACACGAGGCCTGTTTCCGGGTCGTGTTCTGCGGCCGTAAACTTGTACGGGTTACTATACCCATCGTTGTTTTGATGCTGAGCGACCACCATTTCACCAAACGGCAAGTAGAAGTAATGCTCGTATGGCATGCCTAAGAGGTCGGTCACGAACTCCGTACTGCCCAAGTGATCTGCATGATACCAAAAGATGTTCGGGAATAATTCACATCCCGCGCTAAGAGGTTCATTCTCATACTGTTCATCAATACAACGACAGAACTCTGAATTAAAGAAGGTTCTACCTGATGGCAAGCAAGCGTGTCGTTCCGTTGACACTTCATGCACGCATCTTGTGTGGAAAGGCTCCCTAAGACCGTCTGGAATCCCGATTTAACTCAGACTTCCTCTTCACTCCTAGATCTTGGCAACTTCAGAGTCCTACCTTAAATCAATAGTTATGACTAACAATTTACTGAGTTGTGTCCGGATTGTGATGATGGGTTACAAACTCACCCTCGGCCAACACTTGGTATAGACTATCCAGCTCCGTGCTCTGACCTAAAGCAGGAGAAGGGTTGAAACTGCACAGCAGCACAAGCGGGAACGCTAAGGTCCAGAATATCGCAGAGGACCTCATTGGCAAGAGTGATTAGTAGTAGACACAAGGTACATAATTGTACCCACCCAAAATTATGGCCTACAGCAACACAATGTGTTGATTGAGCGTGGACAAAGCGTGGACAAGCTCAAAAATAAATCACCCCGCGATAGGTCAGCTTTCAGGGTTTAAGCGGAAATTACAGGTGTCTTTACCGACATCTGCACCGAGCAACGTATGCCAAAATCAGCCTCTTCGCCATCGTACTCATCGAGCATGAGTTCTAGGGTGCGCAGCTCCGACTTCAATTCACGAATACGTGTTTCGAGGTGATGCGTTTTCTGTTCAGAACCCGTCTCGAGCGTGGAAATCTTTTCATTCAAGAATCGGATTTTTTCAGATACGAGGGCCATCAATAACTCGGAAGCGTCCTCAGAGCTGTAGGTACTGTCGATCAGTCGAAATTGATAATTCTTCATGGGTATGGGTTCTTAAGTGAAAAAACGACTGTTGATTTAGGATTGGAAATGGAGACATTCTCATTTTCAACACCTTAACAACACGACAAAGTAACGGGATGTGATTGATATAATTTTATTTATAGTTTTAATACAATGCATATAAATAGATATATGATTGATGCTATTGGGTGTGTTCAGTATGCTATCGCTCGGCAGGCATCAGTTGGGTGATAGTTCCTATCTTCACCGAATAAGTATTCAGTCTTTCACTATGCGAATATTCTCTCTCTTTATACTTGCCATCGCATCTTCTTTTTCATTGCGCGCACAAAACCCTGCTTGGCAAACTGAACGAATACAAGCGCCAAACCCTGTTTTCTCGGAAGGGTATGGTGTCTCGATGGCCACCGATGGCAAATACTTGGTTGTTGGATCGCCAATGACCACGTTCAATGGAGGTTCATCTAATTCCATACAACGCACTGGCTCTGTCTTTATTTACGAGAGAGTTGGCTCTAGCTGGGTATATACTGCAGAGTTATTTGCCACCCTCAAGGGGGTGCATGACAGATTTGGCTATTCGGTGGCGATTGACAACGGTATAATCGCGGTCGGCGCCTACTTACAAGATGAAAATGCAACAGGTGGAGCACGAGTGATTTCGTCCGGTTCAGTTCATATTTTCGTGCGTGATTCATCTGGTGCTTGGATTGAAACCCAGGTTGTTCAGCCCAACGCTCGTAACGTTTCTGACGAATTCGGTAGATCCGTTGATTTGAGCGATGGTCAACTCGTAGTAGGAGCCCTAACAAGCCTTGATCTGAACGGGCAAAACCTTCTCAACAATGCGGGTTCGGCATATATCTTCGAGCTTGATACTATTTCTGGCCTATTTGTGGAGAAGCAAATCTTGAACCCTTCAGTGCGCAAAGAAACGGCCTTGTTCGGTTGGAGCGTTAGCATTGAAAAAGGTCATATTATCGTTGGGGCACCAAATGAATCTATTCCTGCTTTAAATCTCCAGAATGTGGGAGCGGCATATTTGTTCTCTGAAAACCGCTTTGGCGAATATGTTGAGGTACTTCGTGTTACCGATGCAAATCCAAACAATGGAGAGTTTTTAGGTGAATCTGTAGCTATAACTGGCAGGTTCATGGCTATAGGTCATTCAAGAGAAACGCTCGATTCTTTGGGGCAGAACCCACTTGGCGGTGCAGGTGCCGTTCACGTTTATGAACGGGCACCAAACGGCACATGGAACTTTTTACAGAAACTTACTCCAGCAGACCGTCAAAATGGAGATACTTTTGGTAGGTCGGTTGCCATTTCAGATAATTTCATGGTTGTGGGAGCGATATATGAGGACCATGACACTTCTGGGCTAAATCACATAAACAACTCTGGTTCAACATACTTATATCGACGTAACAATTCTGGACGATGGTCTCTAATCCAGAAACTCACAGCTGGCGCAAATCGTCAGCAATCTTCCCTATTCGGACAATCGGTCGCAATCTATGACTCACTCATAACTAGCTCGACTCAGGAAGACCATTCTGGAGTTCAAGGTGCAGGAGCTGTTTATTCCTTTTCAAAATGCTCAAGCCTGACGTACGATTCGGTATCAGCTTGTGGGCCTTATACCTGGATTGATGGCGTCACCTATTTTGAGAGCAATCCGCAAGCCACGGTCATTGTCTCATCTTCCTCAGGATGTGATTCCGTAGTGAGGCTCGTTTTCCAACAGCTATCAGACACTGCCGTTCTTGTTACTGACCCCAGCTTAATGGCCCTCGACTCCTCGGCTTCATCTTACCAATGGTTGGCGTGCGATAGTGGGTTTGCAACAATCCCGGGCGCCAACCAAAGCGTATTTACTCCAGTCGCGAATGGTTCATATGCCCTAGCGATAACGACCAATGGCTGCACGGATACCTCAGAGTGTTTTGAAGTCCAAACGGTATCCATTCGCGAAGAACAGCCCAACACTTTCATATATCCAAATCCATCTAGCGGCAAAATAAATCTCGCTCCATCCCTCCAAATTGAGAGCGTAACCATAATTGACATGTCGGGCAGAGTGGTTATACCAGCTCATAAACCAAATGGATCAGTTCTCAATCTGAGTCATTTAGCTGAAGGAGTGTATTTCGTGATAATTCAGGAACAAAACGGAAACTACTTTGTAGAAAACGTGTCAATATCAAAGACCAATTGATTATCAAATATGTCAACACGAGAAGCCAAAATCGCCCAATCGGAAACCAGAATTTTTAAAGCCGTATTTCCGAATACGACCAACCATTACGACACGCTCTTTGGAGGGACTGCTATGCAGCTGATGGACGAGGTGGCCTTCATCACAGCCACGCGATTTAGCCGTCAGCGTATGGTTACAGTAAGCAGCGATCGAATAGATTTCACCAAGCCAATTCCGGCAGCAACGATCGTTGAGCTCGTGGGCAAAGTGACATACTTGGGCAATACAAGCTTGAAGGTGAGGGTGGACATCTTCGTGGAGCAGATGTACTCCGACGAACGAGAGAAGGCGGTGAGTGGTGAGTTCACATTTGTGGCCTTGGACGAGAATAAGAAGCCGGTGAGGATACTGGAGTGAGATATGGCAGGGGAGTTGTACCTAGACAGCTCCCACTACCTCACTCTCAAGTTTTATCAGTTTTTCAGCTGATTGGTGCAGAAACAGTTAGAAGTGTTTTCGCACTATAAAAGGTGTCGGCCTATCGCTTCACAGCAACATTTACGGCCGTTGGACCCTTAGGTCCCTTTTCGATTTCGAAAGTCACAAGGTTCCCCTCAATGATGGTTTCTGTGGTGTTGTTCACGTGAACGAAGATGCTTTCCTGACTCACTTTGTCCTTGATGAAACCATATCCTTTGCCATCGTTGAAGAATGTTACAACGCCTGAACGCTCCGTTGCCAATTCCTCTTCATCCATGCGGTCTTCCTTCTTTGGAGTTCCAATGATGATGTCCTCGGCCTTTGTTTTTTCCGCTGGTGGCGGTGGAGTGTCAGAGAAGTTTCCAAACTTATCTACGTACGTGAAGTTGTCGCCAGTGCTATCGCTATTCGCTTGTCTTTCTGCTTTGCGTTTAGCCTTAGCCTCCTTCTTTTGCAACTTCTTCTTCTCTCTTTCTTTCTTGTTATAGGTTTCCTGTGATCTTCCCATAAATTACTTTCAATGCTGGTTTTAATTAATAAAAGTATAAGCCTTACCATTTTTACCGGCTCTACCTGTTCTTCCGATTCTGTGAATGTAACTGTCGATACTAGCGGGCAGTTGGTAGTTGATGACGTGCGTTACATCAGACACGTCAAGCCCCCTTGCCGCTACATCGGTAGCTACCAAAATTTGTATCCCGCCTTTGCTAAATTTCTTCAGCGCGTTTTGGCGGTAGTTCTGTGACTTGTTTCCGTGAATCTCATCAGATGAAAATCCGGATTGAGTGAGTTTCTTGTTTACTCTGCTCACCCATCGTTTTGTTTCGGCAAAGACGAGCACCTTATCAAACCCTGGCTGGGCCAAGAGTTCTTTCAGCATACCAAACTTGTCTTGGCCCTCAGCCACCTTGATGATTTCTTGATCAATGTGCTTACCGGTGGTTTCGCCATTGCTCACCTTCACCTCAATTGGATTTCTAAGCAATTGATCAATTAAGCCCTTTTGCTTGTGGTCAACTGTAGCCGAAAACAACAAGGTCTGCTTTCTTTTCTGCATAGACACTGTAATGCGCTGCACATCTTTATTGAATCCCATGTCGAGCATGCGGTCAAACTCATCGAGAATCAAAATATCAAAGTCGCTAAATCGAAGTGCCTTGCGCTGACTCAAATCCAAAAGTCGGCCCGGCGTACCAATCACCACATGACTGCTTCTTCTGAGTGTTTGGAGATCGCGGTTGATATTCGTTCCGCCAATGAAGCACTGGCTGTAAAGTCTAAGTCCGGCAGTCAAGCTCTTAAACTCCTCATCAATTTGAACGGCTAGCTCTCTGGTTGGGGCTAAAACGAGGACTTGAAACTTCTCCTTTCCGGAGAGCAATCGGTTGATTAGTGGAATCAAAAAGGCGCCAGTCTTACCCGTGCCGGTTTGCGCCACTCCCATGAGGTCACGTCCTTTGAGCAACGGCTCAATGGTTTTATCTTGAATCTCGGTAGGCTTCTCAAATCCTTTCTTTGCGATAGCTCGCAATAGGCGTCCATCTAAAGGCATTTCCGCGAAGCTTCGGCCTGATTCGTATACCTTGGCCTCGGGTCGCTCTGTGGCCTTCTGTGTAAGCTGATTTACATTAATCGAGCTCTTCTTCCCCTTTGAGGGTCTCTGTTGTTTTGTATTTCTCGATCTGCTTTTAACGGCAGGTCGTTTAGTATTTCTAGTCATAATAGATTCTACGTTGAAGCGCCATAAAAAATGAAACAGGCGCAAGTGCTTCTGCAGACATCCGCTTTCTGCTGACCTCAGGAATCAAATTGAATTGAGTTCCGAATGTGAGAGGTGTAAATGGTTGTTGATTTGCAGCGCTCCATTCTGGGGCTGCTGGCAGATGTGATTCCTTGATGTTAAAGACAATATTCCAGCTAAATAAACTTCGATACTTAGCTAAATCTGTGCGAAGGGAATGATGCTTAACAATAATCCCGCTAAGGATGGAAGCCACAAAGGTAGGCTTATTTATTGGAAGGAGAATTAAAAACGCCTGATTTATAATAGCTTACCGATAACGGACTCGGTTTCAGAGGCGAAGATTTAGGCAATCCCACGTTCGAGATCTGGAGTCAACATGAGAATCTAGAGAATTGGGAATTGGAGGTTCCGACTGCAAGGAGGAATCCAGAGAGGCGAAGCAGATTCGGGACAGGGTTGGAGGGCAAGAGGGTTAGAGGGTTGGATGGTCGGACTAGTGGACTGATGTGCTGACTGCAAGGAGGAATCCCGAGAGGCGAAGCTGATTCGGGAGAGGCAGGGGCTCGGGTTGAGGTGATTGATTAGGAGTTTTGGTTGGGGGAGCTTGGTTGGGGGAGCTTGGCTAAGGGGGTCTTCGATTGGCGTGACTTCGATTGGCGTGGCTTCGCTATTGATGTCTTGGTTTGATTGTTTTGTTTTGGATGAGGCGCTCGCCCCCTGGGGACAGCGCCCGCTGCCCCACCATCAAGTTCCGATAATTCCACCACCCGAGTCGTGAGTTAAACGTTTACTTACGTTTTCAAACGGGTTCCCAAAATGAGCGTCTGAGATTTAAAAATTCCATGTCAATTTCACGAACTTGAGACCGGGGAGAGGGGTAACGCCCCTTAGGAGAGAGAGACGGCCCGTTTACCGCGAACCCCATCCATCCTACACCTCCTTCCAACGCCCTCCAACGCCTCCTCCACCGCCCCCTTCAATTTCAAGACAAAGAATAAGCTTAACTTCAATGCACAGCTACACTCGATGTCACTCAAAAAACTCATACTCCTTCCCGCTTCCCTTTTAGCGCTTGCATGCTCCAAAGGAAACGTCGAACCATGCGACCTCTCCAGTGGTCGGCTTTATCAAAAAGTGAATTTCCCCGTCGGCGTTGCTGTCGAACCTGAAGCACTCTACAACCTCCCTCCCTATTCCAACATCGTCCAGGGTCAATACAACAGCATCACTGCCGAAACCATCATGAAGCCCGAGCACCTGCACCCCTTTGAAGGAGTCTACTTCTGGGGAGAGGCCGATAGCCTCGCACGATATTGCGAAGCGAACAACAAACGCCTCCACGGGCACACCCTCATTTGGCATCAACAGCTTCCACAATGGATCATCAATTTTGAAGGTGATCGTGCCGCCTGGGATGCGCTCTTAAAAGACCATGTTCAAACCATTGTCACCCATTTTCGGGGTCAAGTATCGGGTTGGGACGTCGTAAATGAGGCGTTCAACGACGACGGAACCATGCGAAGCACCGTTTGGCATGAGCATCTCGGATCGTCCTACATCGAAAAGGCCTTTCGGTATGCCCGCGAAGCGGATCCCGATGCCAAACTCTTTTACAACGACTATTCCCTCGCCCTCAATCCGAAAAAGCGGCGTGCGGTAATGACGTTACTGACCGACCTTCGCGCTAAAGGCGTGCCCATCGATGGTATCGGCATGCAGGGTCATATTTTCATCGGCTTTCCGGAAGTGTCGGAATTCGTAAACACAATGAACGAAATCTGGAGGTCCGGATTCAGCGTCCACGTGTCCGAACTAGACGTTTCCATGAATCCCTTCGGACGCGAAATGCCTCAAGCATCTGAGACCGATTTAAATCGCCAGGCTAACGTGATTCTCCAGATCTTTCAAGCCTATCGACAAGTCCCATCGCAATTCCAATACGGTATTACCTTCTGGGGCGTAGGCGATGCCGATTCCTGGATTCGAAGCTACTTCGCCAGGGATGACTATCCGCTGATGTTCGACGATCAATACCGCGCGAAACCAGCCTATTGCAAACTCCTAGAACACTTGTAACATGAAGCACAAAGCTGTCCTATTCGCCGTGTCATTCCTTCTCGCTTCGCATTTCACTTTTGCGCAGGTGGCCGTAGCCTATTACCCTTTCCAATCGGAAATATCCATTAGTACAGACACCGAAAACACCGTGTGGGGAGACCTCAGAATTCAGGCGAATACCTTTTTTGCGCATATGAACTTGGAACCCTCCGTAATGGTAAACGTAAGTCGGCAAACCCATGTAAACTACTACCTGGGAGCTGGTGTTAACCTGAATTTTTTCAATCCATTGAGCGACCTTCCCCTCATCAACGGATATGCATTTGATGTTGGAGCTCGAATCAAGCCATTCACTTCCTATCCAGGCGTACAATTGATCTTTGAAATCGCCCCATACGTGAATTACGCGTTCGACAGTGGGCTGCTAAATGCGCGATTGGGGATTGGGTATCAATTCTGATACTAGAGTTCGTAAACCAATAGACCTTCCTCGTTTTCTCCCAAACTCGCCACAAGAGTCCCGTCTGCTGTCCAAACTCCAGATTGACCCGCGTTGACGAAATTATCTGCAGGTCCAACCGCATTGGCCATTAGCACAACCATGCCATACTTCACGGCAATTTCTGGGTAATGCAGATTGGCCTTCTTCACTCCTCCTGCGGGTTTAGCCACACTTGCCGTGTAAACATCTGGTGCATGCAATGCAACCTCATCCGCGTGCCTGTGCAATGTTGATTCGTAGCAAATAGCAGGCGCGAATTTGCGCTCACCTATCTTGAATACGGTTTGAGATTCACCTTTGACAAAAAAAGGAAGCTCATCGTCATGAAGGTAGCGTTTGGAATAAATCGTTGAAGGTTTTCGTTGATGGTAGACCACCATACTAATCTGAACGCCGCGACTCGTTTTCAGGGGGAGACCAACAGCAATGTTCATGTTGAATTGATCGCTGGCCTGCTGGAATACGTTGAGTTTCGAGTTTGGCAATGTAAATGCCAGCTCTCCGGCTAAAGACGGCTCGTATCCCGTAATTGATAACTCGGGAAAGACAATGAGTTTGCATCCACTTTCAGCAGCTTTGCCAATGTAATCCATGTGCTTGTTGATGTTCGCATCAACTGCTCCTGCTTCAGATTGAATTTGGGCTAAGGCAATTTTCATTGGGTTTAAGATAGTGAAGTTGAAGCCGGTTGAGCATGCGTGCGTAAGGCAATGATTTGACACTTTGCCCTATCTTCACGCAAACAAATCAACGCCCCCTTTGAATGTCGTTTTCCAACGAAGATGTCGCCGAATACTACAACGTTGCTCATACTCAATATGAATTGGGTTGGAAACTAAAGGAATCCCATTCGATGCACTATGGGTATTGGGACGAAACAACGCGAAGTTTTACTGAAGCGCTTCACAATACAACAGTCGTAATGGCTGAAAAAGGAGGCATTAAGGCGAGCCACAGAGTTCTAGACGCAGGTTGTGGCGTGGGCGGCCCCGCCATGCAAATTCACGAGATGACCAAAGCGAAGGTTACCGGAATTACCATAACAGAACGTCAGGTGCACATAGCCACAAAAGAGGCCAAGCGGCGGGGTGTTTCTGAGGAGGTCGATTTCCATGAAATGGACTTTTGTGCGACCTCTTTCGAGGATGAATCTTTCGATGTAGTGATTACATGTGAAAGCCTATGTTACACTCCCGACATGCCGACCTTCCTAAAAGAAATGAGGAGGATACTAAAGCCTGGAGGACGCGTAGTGATCTCTACCTACTTCTTGACCGACAACCCCTTAGCGCTGAACAACCCGATCATAGAAAAGTGGAAAGAAACATGGGCAATGACAACCATCGTGACGGATGGGTCATTCACGGCTGACGCTGAAGAATTGGGCTTTAAGATCATCAGCTTTGAAGATTACACGGACCAAATTATGCGAAGCGCGAAGCGCATGTACCGCGGCGGATTATTCTCTTATCCTCTGTTTGAATTGAACAACCTGCTCCACCCTAAGATGAAGCGTTTCTCGAAAATCAACCACCGAAGTGGCCTTTATCAATACCGCGGGTTGAAGAAAAACTTGTGGCGACACAAGCTTGTGGTGGTTGAGAAGAAATAAAAAATCCCGCCGAAGCGGGATTTAATTCTTTGCTAAGAATACTATTGCGGTTGAATCACAAAGTTCGCTGTTCTGCCATCATTTGTAACTGTGCCCGAAATTTCATTGAATGAAGAGTTAGTCACGATAAACTCTACGTTTGTGATACCATCAACATAACCTTCTGCATGTAAGATGATCTTGATCTCTCCTGGGTTTGAATGATTCTCGGGATTCTCTGCGGTTACCGAATATCTGAAGAAAAGTGCGCCGTAAGGACTAAACCTATTCTCGTCTTCTTGATCACAATACTTCTGACCAGGATTGTAAACCACTCTGCTATCCTTGGAGAACGTATATTTGTTGTCTGCAAAGCATTCCCAATCTGGATCAGCTGTCAAGTCTTGTCCCTGATCATCAGTCAAGCTAGTGATCAACCAAGCTTTGGCTTTAACAGAAAAGTCCTCTGAAGTGTAGCCAGGAAATTGATACGTTCCGCTGGCAAAGTCTCTCAAATCATCAAGAACAAGGTGCAAAAAGGTCGGTGGAGTGGTGCAGCCTGACACTGCTACGGAGTCATAATTTGTGGTTAGAAAGTATGTTTTCAATTCACTATCGTCCTGTTCTGGGCAACTGAGTTCTTCGTCGCTAGAAGACACATCTACTAGACCAGCTCCGGTCCTTGCATCAGACCACCCATTGAGCAATCTAACCTCTGTAGTACGTCCACCTCTCATATCAATACCAAGAGAGTCATTATCGCGGTTTGGCTGCAGCTCATGAACCTCCATTGGCGCATTCGCACCCTGAGAGTTACGGTAAAACTCATAGTCATTCGCGTATCGAGATGGATAAAGAAGGATGATTGCCTCTGGTGTACTCTTAACCCATGAGGTATACGAACCCGGACATCCCTCCTCATCACAGGAACAGTTCGTTACGAAAACGCCAAACAATGTAAATAGAGCCAAAACTCTTGTTAGTGTAATTTTCATGATTGACAGTGTATTTTAGAAATAGAAGTTGAAACCAGTTGTGATAAACTCATTTCCCGTATTGGCATACGAAAAATTGAATCTGAACCATCCCTTGCCAATGGTAGTAGAGGCTCCCCAGAACAGTTCTGTGTTCGTTCTTTCGAAGTCTGCAAAATCCTCAAGCGTAAGGTCCGTATCCGGATTAGTACCGCTTTTGTCACGTAACGTCGCTTCAATTGAGCCTACAGAATTCATGGAATAGGTGTTAGACAAATACCCACCAAAAGCAGTGATCTCAATCCATGAGAACGTCTTACTTACAAAGAGGCGCGAGCCATATGTACTCAAAGCATAATCTAGCCCCTCTAAGTCTGCATTGGCAATCACCTCGTAATCATCGCTGAAGTCTGTTGAGATTTCAGATTCAAGATCACCCACAAATGCTCCACGAACGCTTGCCGTAAGTTGGGAGTACGCTCCGTCCACGGAGATATGCCATCCACGACTGTGGAGATAAGGAATCCATGTGGTAATCTCGTGCTTCAACGATACCCCAAAGGCATAGTCGTTTGATACGGTCACCTCGTCCGTAACGGCACTAGCAACTAGTCCAAATCTTGGCATGATATACCCTCGGACTTCCGTTCCATATCCGACGCCATATCCCAAAGAAACCGCAGCGCTAGGAACCGCACCAGCAAATTGATTCAGCCCGGCTGGAGTCTCCAGAATGAACTCTACAGTCGAACCGTCTTCAGGATTTACCACCTCATCTCCCGTATTTGGATCAAGAAAGACGAATCGGATGGTCGCATCGCCTGAGTTAAAGAAGGTCGGAATTTCCGCTCCTTGAAAGCTCAGGTTATCATTGTTGAACAACGGGTGAGATGGATCATTCACCTTGTGCGTGGGCCAAACAGTGCTCAATCCCGCTAGCATACCTACACTAAATTCGCCGGTGTCCATGACCTCCGCGGTGGATTGCAGGTTGTAGAAGAAGGATTGGTTCAAGTTCTGGTTAACATCGTACGTGTATTCTTCAATAAACGAGTTGTAAAAACCAGGGAGCTCTTCAAGTTGATAGAAGATCTGTTGGAAATTTGAATGCTGCGCAGACAACGCCACGGAGCATAGCAATCCCACAGAGAGGAGTTGGGTTTTCATAGGTCTAGGTCTTTAGATACACGAATGTACATCAAGAATCCATGCTGTGCGCATTTTCCTACACGTTGGACACTCAAAATGTTGTGAACGGTAGGGAAAGTGTTGTGAATGACATAAGCCGACCCCGTTATCAAAGCATTATGTCCACTTCGGCGCTCAAGTGGCCCTCCTCTAAAACCGTGCTGAATCCAGAATTATCAACCCTAGTGAAGGCTGCTATACCGCTTCGACGCTTTGATTGGAACGCAAACGAATTTCATCCATGTAGTTCAGCAACTTTCGCTTCTTTACTTCATACAATTCGATTGAAACGGGCATGAAGTCATTTAGAATCATGTACAACCTTCTCAAGTTTTCCTCATTGTATGATCTGCCATTGAAAAACGACCATTTCTTCTCTACAAACTCATTGAAATCCTTCCAGATCTCTTCAGATATATTTGGCAATAACTCCTTCGCTTCTAACAACTTAGACACCTCTTTCTTAAACTTGAGCTCTACCGGACGGTATGCGCGAAATCCTGCCTCAATTTGATACGGCTCTAACTGCTGTGTGGAGAATTCTAGCGACTTAAACATCTTATTAGTGAGCTCCGAACTAACGTCTAGCTCATGGTTCATATTGACGACAGAATTCCACAATTCGCCAAAATGACCACTCTCCTTCATATGTTGAAGTTCCCAATTCGCGAATGACTTGTACATTCTGGATTCGTGCTCCGAAAGTTGCTCTTTGTTTCCACGAAGCTCATCGCTCAATTTTGAAGCTAACGCCGAAGCCTCCTTCCATTTGTACTTCCTGCCGTCGTACTCAAAAGTGCTGATTCCTGTTTTCGACTTATCAGATAGCTGAATAAGCAAATCTTTGTCCTGTTCCAAAAACATGGTTTCAAAGGCCAGCTTATGTATTTCTGGATTGAAAAGCTCTTTCCATTCTAAACTATCGGAAGTAGGAACTATTGTCTCGGCGTCTGGCAACCACCGAGGTTCTCGATATCCGAAATAAGCCTGAAACACCTCGGGGTATCTGGTGCTTTTAATATCACTTTGTATCCCATCTAAGTACTTTTCTGTCTCTACCTCGTCGACCTTCTCTGTCTTGTAGACATCTTCAAAAACCCTTTTTGTGAATCTCACTTCGAGCTCTTCGGGATCGCGTAGAATTACTCTTGCAATAGGAGATTCTAAGTCTTCAATGTCAGCGGCCGTTTTCTCGATATTTTCAACCCTGCTACTTAGGTCAGGATGAGTTGCCCACTGCTCACCAAATTTCAACTTAGTTCCATTGAAGACGTTCGACGCTGCGAGTGAAGGTTGCGGTAGATCTCCGACAATTTCAACATTGTTGTATTCTGCCAACAGACGCATTACGCCAAATTGAACATCGAATACATTTCGTGGGAGCTCTTTTGTTTTGTGGAAGAATTTCTGATGATGGCCAAAACACATCTGAAGTGCACTATCCGCCATAGATAATCGAACAAGTGGACGAATCATTGGCTTCGCGCCTACCAGCTTAGCTCCGATAGTATCGGCTTGAAACTCCATTTCTCGAGACAGTGCGTAGTTCCGCTTATTCATCAAATCATAAAGCGCAATTTGAGTCTTCTGTGTGAGTCCAACTATCCAAATAGCAAACATTGAAAAGAGACTACTGACAATGCTAAAGCTAGCCCAACTTGACACCGCATTTTTGAACCTTTCATTTGGCTGAAGCACTCCCACAACAATCATATTCAAGTTGTACACATAGCTACCAACTCGCATCGAGTTTTGCGAAAAGTGTCCAAACTCATGGGCTAAGATGCCCTTCAATTCATCTACAGTAACCGCTCTCAACAACGGCAGCCCAATGATGAGGTTACGCTTGGTAGGAACAAACATGCTCCAAAAGCTGGAGTTAAACATTACGGCAGCGTTCACCGCCGGTGTCAAGTATACCTTATTCGGTTTATCTGTTCCAACGGCTTCCGCCACCTCGTATATTAACTTGAACAGCTCTGGCTGTGTGTGCTCAGTAATCTCCTCTTTAATCGATTTATCCTCTTCTTTCTTTCTAAAAAATGCACCTACAAGAACACCAAGCACAATTAGGCCGACCGAGATAACCGAAACTCCAACAACCAACCCGATAATTGATGGAGCAGCCACGATAATCATTATCCCCGCATATGCCGCCCCGATTGCTAGCATCACCGCCGCCAATAATGTGAGCAAGTACACAAGTATGTAAATGGTGATACCAATGGCGGCTCTTTTCGCCTGTTTTTTAAAGTGAGGTGTTAGCTCGAGGGTAGCTGCAATCATGAGAGAGTACTGAAATAAAAACTGAATCGCTTAGCGCTTTGGTTTCAAATCTAACAATTCTTATTTCAGGTATTTCATTCTGACAACAGGGCCTTCACGCTTTGCCCTATTTCCTTTCTTTTAATACCTTTCCAACCGTAAAGAAATCTCGTCCTAATGCTACCTCGCTTCGCCTCTCTGAAGATTCTGTTTTTCAGTGCGCTATCCGTCCTTTCGACCCTTGGGTTTAGCCAGGCGTTGTCTACCTGTGATAAAGCGGATCTCATTCTTCAGATGGCCAGCGATTTTCACGTGAATCCTCGCCCCGTAGATTCCACACTTTCGAGATTGACCTTCAACTCCTTCATGGAGTCTATTAATAGTCGCGAAAGCTTTCTAACCGCAGAAGATGTTGCCCAACTCAACAAGTATAAGTTTACCGCCGCACTCAATGGAGACGAAGGGTGCAAACTGATTCAAGACGCTTCTACCATTTACGCTAACCGCCTTGCCGCACTCAAAAATCTTTTGGGAGAATTGGGGGAAGCTGAGCTAGACTTCACCACCGACGAATCGTTCAACTACCCCACTTCGGTAATGTCGGAAGAGGAGTGGACCTCCTACTGGAAGAAAACCTTTCAAATTCGCGTGCTTTTCACGGCCTTCGCTCAGCGCGATTCGGGCTCTACCGAAACGCCTTCTAAAGCTGAATTCGGCGCCTATCAAAAGAAGGTAAGTGAAAGCGTAATCTGCCGCATGGAAGACGATGTGAACCACTTCGAGAATATCGAATCGTACATCGCCAACAAGTACCTCAACGCGCTAAGTCAAGCTTTCGACCCACATACAAGTTTCTTCACGCAAGAGTCGATGAAAGAGTTCGAAATGAGTCTTTCTAGAGATGCAAAGTCCTACGGGCTCAACGTGTACCGAAATTCGAATGGCGACATCGAAGTGTACGACATCATTCCCGGAAGCCCTGCTTGGCGGAGCAACGAAATCAATATTGGAGACATCATCGTTAAGGTTGAATCTTCCAACGAGTCGTTCGACGATTTCTCCTGCCTCCCTATGTCGGAGGTCAACCGAATCATCGAAACCGGGAGCTCCGAAAGTGGGACATTCACCTTCCGCAAACCTAGCGGCGAGGAGATTGAAGTCTTCCTCCGCAAGGAAGTCGTGGAAGTGAAAGAAAACACCGTCCAAACTTTTATCCTAGACGGCGACGCTAAAATCGGGTACATCTACCTACCGTCATTCTACATGGGCGGAGCAGATTCCTATAGCCCAGAAGGCTGCGCGCGCGATGTAAGTCTATCCCTAATCCGACTCAAACGAGAAGGTATCGATGGACTCATTTTCGATTTGCGAAACAACGGTGGAGGCTCCATGTACGAGGCCCTGAGAATGGCCGGGATTTTTGTTGACTACGGTGCCTTGTCTATCGAATCGGCCGGCGAACCTCCGTATCAAACTCTCAAGGATATGGATCGAGGTATCATCTTCGACAAACCCATGGTGGTAATGGTGAATACGTTCAGCGCTTCCGCCTCCGAATTGTTTGCCGCCGCTCTTCAAGATCGAAATCGAGCCATCATCGTTGGAAGTCAAACCTACGGCAAGGCAACCATACAACAAGTGTTGCCCCTGCTCGATTACCGCAATGGCGACACTACCATTGTGCCCGATAATTTCATCAAGCTTACCCTTGGCGCCTTCTATCGCGTTACGGGAGAAAGTCACCAAGCGGTTGGAATTACACCTGACATTCTTCTCCCTGAATTCGACGACTATTCGGAGTACCGCGAAGATCATTATGCATCGGTGTTAGACTGCCCAACCATAAATAAGAAAACCTACTACTTCCCGTCAGACCCTCTTCCAATCGCAAGGCTGAAAGAGCTCAGCGAAGGCAGACTAAGGGCTAGTGCAGACTGGCAACAAGTGGGTAACCACGATGAGGAAGAAAACACTTCGGTTCCTTTGGGTTATGCACAATTTGTAGCGCTGTTCGAGGAAGTCGAGTCACTCGAAATACCATTCAAAGACCTTTCAGACAACCTCCCTTATTCCATCGATATCCCCGATTTTGTTTTGGAGATCAATCAGGAAGAAAATGAAAGAATAAAAGAGAACCTTTCGGAAGATCCGCACATTGCAGAGAGCTTCCTCATTCTAAACGATTACCTACAACTAATTTCTCAATAGCAATGAAAATTCGTTTCGCTCTGGCCGTGGTATTCATGGCGGCAAGTACGCTCCTAAGTGCACAACCAAACGAGGCTGTTCGGTACATGGAAAAAGTGGGCAACAGCATCGGTCACCTTAAAAATGAAACGTGGGGATACCTTCGTGCCGCAACTCAAGGTCGAAGTGCTCGCACACAAGAACGAAGACGTCAGGCGCTTATCAGAGAACTCGATGACGTGTACAAGGAAATCGAAGCCATAGGTCCGTTTAATGGCGACGACACTTACCAAAAAGAAGTGTTGAACTACCTCAGCCTCACATCCATTGTGATGAAGGAAGATTTCGCACAAATCATGGACCTTGAGGCCATAGCAGAACAGTCGTACGACGATATGGAGGCCTACATGATGGCCAACGAAATCGCGAATGCGAAGATGGACAGTGCCTTTCAAATCTACAAAGCGGGACACGAGGCCTTCGCACGTCAGAACAACATCAACCTCATCGAAGGCGAAGGTGATTCACGTGATCAAGCCATCGCCAAGGCGAGCGCAGCGCTATCTTACTACAACGAAATCTTCCTCATCTTCTTCCGTGCCAATGTGCAGGAAAATTATGCTCTAGAAGCGCTTAACCGAGATGATATCATCAGCCTAGAGCAGAACACTCAGGCTTTGGTGGCTGCGGCAGACAAGGGCCTTGCGGCGCTAGACACCATGCCGCGTTTCAACCGAGATCCTAAGTTGATTAACGCAGCACGCAGACTACTCGAGTTCTACAAGAAGGAAGGTGAAGAAACCTTCCCGGCCATGGTGGATTTCTACGTGAAGAAAGACCGTTTCGATCGCCTCAACGAATCCATTCAAGCCAAAGATCGCAGCGATCTAACTCAAGAGGAAATCGACGAATACAACGCGGCACTTGAGGATTTCAATGATATGGTTCCGGTGTTCAACGAGCTCAACGAAGAGTCAAATGAAGAGCGCGTGGAGCGCTACGAAGACTGGGAAGAAAGAGTAGAGGAATTCTTCGAAAATCATGCTGAATAATTTGCGAAGCTACATTCTCACCATCGCGCTAAGTGTATTGAGTTTGGTCGGCTATTCGACCAATCCAGAAGACTGTCTAACGTTATCCGACTACCTCGAAATTCAATTCCGAGGCACACCCGAAACACAGTTCGACAGGTCGGCTTTAGAGGCGAGCGTTGGATCAATCGGCAAGAGAAGGTTCAGGTCCTCATTTGCAGATACTATCATCTCGTATGTTCCGGTTTCTTGGACCATCACAACGGATGACAACGATCAGGATTTTGTAGTTCAAACTTCACCTACCCTGGGAATAATCGTAGAGATATCTTCGAAAGACAATCCTTGTATTCATGAGCTGATAAAAGACCTTGAGAGCAGGGATATTGAGCCGGTAGAAGGCGTGGCCGTCAGCTATCGCGAAACGGACGACGGTGGTGCCAAGCCGAATGTAATGAGCGAGATAGAGCTTTATGAAATCGAAGAGCAATACGTGGAAGTTTACCACAAGGAGGATGAAACTCAGCTTTTGATTTATTCCAAGTCTCGGTACAATGCCGTTTTTGGCGAGGAGAGAAATCGCACCTACCCTGAAATAGAAGAAGTGGTAAACTTTGCGGACACGTATGATTTCTACGGAGTGGAATCCTACCCGCGTTTCCCTGGATGTGATCAAAAAAGTCAAGACGAGAACTATTACTGCTTTGAGTACAACGTTCGAAAGGTAATTGGTGCCAATTTTGACTTCCCAGAAGATGCCGTACGCGAAAGTCGCGGTGGCGTGGTTTACATCCAATTCATCATTGAATACGACGGTTCGATATCGGAAATCACGGTCATTCGATCCTCTGGACATGATGATATAGACCAAGCGGGTATCGATGCGGCAAGACACTTGCCAAAAATGACACCTGCGAAAGTTAATGGTCAACCCGTGCGTATGTCTTACGTTGTTCCAATTAACGCACGAATTTCAAGTAATGATGAAGACTAAAAGCCTTATTGTTTTATCGGCACTATGCACTTTGATCGCGTCGTGCTCTGGCTCAAAAGGTGTGGCGTCGATGCCCCCAACAGAATACATTACGTTGTCTGAAGTGAAGACTATACTTGACCAAGGCACGCTTGAGAATGTGAATCCGAAGTGGGAGTTCTCGCTAATCTCGAATCAAATGCATGCTCCCCATATTCGTGGGCGTAGTGGATATGAAGACTCATCAAAACTTGGGAGCCTTTGGGCGTTGTACGTACCTGGACTTTACTACAATGTTGAGGTATTTAACAACCCAACTCACGGTAAAGTGGTAGATCTTTTTCTCACCAACCCACAAGGTGACAAGCTGATGAGCGAGATCAAAAACGCTACAGATAGCGTCTTCGAAGTGAGCGTAGCAGGTATGGATAGTGCCGAGGTTGTACCCGTCTATCAACTTGGAGAAGTGTGTGCCGTCATTAAAGATGGAAGGGCGTACTTCTACGATAAAACAGCCTACACACAATTCGTAGAACACGAAACCATTGCCATAGACCGCTTGAAAGAAGGTCCACCGATTGAGTATAGTTCTCGAGACAACTTCCGTTCACCTTCGTTACCAGAATGTCAATTTGAGTCCGATTCTCTAAACTATTTGTGCTTTGAAAGACAGATGAAGAACACTGTAGCTAGTAACTTCACCTTCCCCAATTTTGAGTACATATTTGGAGGCGGTGGAAAAGTCGTTGTGTCCTTTGTAATTTCCAAGAGTGGCGATATAACTGCCTTGCACATTAAAGAAACATCTGGAAGCGATATTATTGACGGTGAGGCCATTCGAGTTGTAAACGACTTGGACCTCAACATTGGTCCCGCAACCTTAGATGGCGAACCTGTGAATACGATTTATGATGTTCCAATAAGAGCCAAATTTCAGTAGCACTTTACGTCACATTAACGTCATACAGCAGTCATTCCTAGAACGCCCTCGCTCCATAACATGATTCTCCTGATCCTAGGGCACAAAATTTTAATTCATGCGTACTCTCTCTCTAGTACTTTTCACTTTTGGCATTCTCGCCTTCTCTAGCGCCAATGCCCAAAACGATTCTTGCATTTCGTTAAGCGACCTTATCAAGTTTGCTGAAACCGGTCATATCGAAGACGTATACCTCACCCGATACATCAACGAGGTTTCCGATGAAATGTGGAAAATCATCCCAGAAACACCATGGATGAAAGGCCAATTAGAGGTCCGCGGTTCGCTGTACCGCATCCACATGACCGACCGGTACAAAAACGTGCATATCTATACGCATGAAACCATCGGTCGCGTAATCCAAATGGACCTCAACTCCAGTTGCGCACCTCAGCTGCTTCAAGCCATTCAAGCTTCATCAGATTCAATAAAACACGAGGTGAAAACCCTCGAGCGACCTGAGCAAAGGAGCGATCGCATTGTGGAGACCGAAATCAAGTACTATCACTTTTGGATCGGCGAATTCTTGTTCGAGTATATCTACGATTCGCATATGCCCAAGTTGTACGTTTACAATGCGGAAGAATACGCCAAGCTTCGAAGTGCAGGCGAAGGTGAAGGATTCTTTCCGAGCGGATACTACAACTCGAGGTTAAAAGCAGCCACCGAAATTCAAGCTGAAAACTCAGACCGAGAATATGCCTATCCGTATTACGATGATTGCCGAGGCGATACAGAGGAGGAACGATTCCGCTGTTTCCAAAACAAAATCATGACTCAAATTGGGGAGGAGTTCGAGTTTCCTGTTAGGGCAAGACTTGAAGGACGTGGTGGACGTATATGGGTCAGTTTTGTCATCAATCTGGAAGGAGACATCACCGATTTTTCAATTGAAAGATCAAGCGGCCACGATGACATTGATGCAGAGGCCGTACGAGTAGTTTCTAAGCTCATGCGACTCAATCCAGGAATGTGGAATGGCAAACCATACATGATGCGGTATACCGTTCCAATTAACGCACGATTGAGGTAATCTCACTCCGTAACCTCCTTCAACATCACATCCCATACCCGCTCTTCTTCTTCACCGAACTTCTTTACTATTTGAGCAAGTACCAGGTAAAAGATGAATGGCGGATCACTGTTCACCGTGGAGATCTTTGCCAAGTAGCCATCCGCATCTTCTAGCTTGAAACGAATGGGTTCACCGTCGGTAGACTCGGCTTGAGAGGTTCTTTGGAGGATGTCTCCCGTGTCCACAGAATCTCCTTCTTCAACATAAAAAATGTTGTTCGTTCCGCGCTGTATGTACGATTGATTGCTCGACCTCCCCGAATTCGAGATGAACAACTTGCCCAGATCAAAAAGGCTTCGTGCCTTCTGACGACCCTGATTGATAAACGCCGTACTATCAGCTTCCGTCAGCTCGCTTCGATTGAACCGGCTCTCCATAGTGCTGTAGCTCTGTCCTGACGCCATAACGGTCGCAAGACTGAACAGCACGCACATCACTATCTTATTCATCCTCATCTGTATTTTGTGTAAACCGCAAGCGGTAAATTTTTTCGTCTTTGTACACGATATCCTGTATGTCCAAATTCCTCAACTGATTAATCGGCAACGTCAACCTGTAAATGAATTCCTCCCGGTTCAACAACTCAATGCCACTCAGCTCGGGGTGACTTTGAAAGATCTTCGCATCGGGGTGAATTGCCGATAACAACTGTGCTCTACGCTTCTCGAAGTCTTCCGTAATTGAACGTGAGAAGAAATTGAGCATTAAGGCATAATCATCTGGAAAGAGCGTGACGGTGAGCGTGTCTTTGTTCGACACAATTCCAACCTTCTTCTCCTTGTAATACGCCCCATCAACAACCACACTATCCGCCTCTATCCTACCTTTTGAATATTGAAGGCGCTTGCCCACAGTGCTGGTGAATGTCAAACTGTTCGCATCTACGGGCTCTTGCGTATACGCATCGATGAACGTGAGTACTGGAGTTGAATCACGATTTCCAAGCCACATGGAAACTCCAATTGCGGCTGCAATTACTCCGCCGAAAACGGCTAGCCATGGTCCAAAGCGAGATCTTTTCACCTCGGCTGGAGCTTCAAAAATGAAAGCATCCCAGTTCTTAAAGCCAGCATACTCGCTGAGTAAATTGAGAACGTCGATTCTCGGCAACTTGTCATTCGTGTTTTTGAGGTGAGTGTAGAACCACTTTTCACTCACACTACTCTTGCAACACGCTTCGAGGTCAACCCGAAAATCTTGAATATCGGCAACACTCCAATCCGCGAATTCCTTCCTTATGGAAAGTCTTTCCTCGGCTTTATTTCTAACGGCTTCCTTGAGCCGTTCAAAGTGCTGGATGTATTCCTCTGACATTCGCTGACAAATCTATTCGGAAGATAGAATATTCGATTGTAAAGCTCTTGTAAAGCAGTTGCAATCGATTGACAAGCCTGTTACAGCGCGTTTTTTCGTCATCTCGATTCCTTTGGCACCAGTAACATGTAAAAACCGAATCATCATGCGTACCAAAAGAATAATCGCAATAGCAATTGCAACACTCCCACTCTTCGCAGTGGCACAAGTAAGAGGAAATTACGACTATCGCAGTTCTTCAAATCAACAATTCAGACAAACAACTGTGCTCCCCACAACGAGCGGCATAGCAAGTCTACAACCGCTCGACATCCATCACTTCACTGTAAAGGGAATGATGAATTTAGAAGCCGATTCCTATCTCGCCATCTTCACCATCACACAGATGGGCACCACACAAGGTGAAACTGAAGCACTCGTTCGTGCAAAAACCGACAGTATCAAACAAGCACTGGTCGCCGAGGGGATAGATGTTGAAACCTACATCGACATGATCTCCTTCGTACCGCTTTACGAAGTTCAGGTGACCAAGAAAATCTTCTCCGAAGACACTTACAATGAAGTTCCAAAGGGCTTCGAACTCAAAAAGAACCTCCATTTCCGATACACTGATCCAGAAGTTCTCGAGCGCCTTGTGGCACTTTGCGCTGAGCAAGAAATCTATGATCTCGTTAGGGTGGATTACCACATCGAAGACATCGAGAAAAAGAAGGCCGAAATGATCGCAAAGGCAGAAACACTTTTGATGGCCGAAATGAACCGTCACAAGCGACTAATGGGCGTTGATTTCGCCGAGTTCAACGTACAAATGGCCGACGGATTCCGCAGTACGTATCCTATTGAGCGCTATCAAACGTATACGGCTTACTGCAGCAGCGCACTAAATGTTCGCGCCGAAAACGGAACGGTGGTTCAGCACGACAAAACCACATCAGAATTCTACATGCCCATTGCCAACAAGGGCTACGACTTCGTGATGAATGCATCCATTCTCGAGCCGGTCGTTCAACTCGAGTATGAGATTGTACTTCGATACACTCCTAAACCTGAAGAGCAGGTTGTTCAGCCTCAGGTGATGACTGAGACTGAAATCCAGCGAGAAGTGTTACTAATCACTGCTAACGGTGAAGTGATTGATTTGGAGTTGGATTGAGGTTGAAAGGTCGGGTCTTGCTAGGGGGTGAGGCCCGACTTTCTCATACTTTCGCCTTGGATGACATTCCGATGACCGCCAAGTAAATCAGCAAAGGCACCATGGGCACCATAAACCTCGAGGCGTTTATCGGTCCCGTTATACCAACCACATAGGCGACAATGACAAACGCCCAAATAACGTGCTCTTGCTTCCTGTGCCGCCATGCCCCAATCAAGGCTAACAGCGCTCTCACTCCATTGATGAGTGCAATGGGGATAAGCACCAGTATGGTCACAGGATTTAAGCTCCTCAGGTATCCCAACACACCGCCCTCGCGATGGGCGAAACCTTCCTCAATAGTAGTTGGGAGAAGAAACTGAAGATCGAACCTGCCTGGGTCGATTACACCGCGGATTGCGCCTACCGTATGAAACATCAGGTAACTAAACGGGGCTGATTTTACATCCGAATAGAAGGACTGGTTATAGACTTCGACCTTCTCCGCATAAGGCACATTCTCTGTCGCCTTCTTAATGGAATCATTCACCTCTGCAGCATACTCTGCCCCGAATCGATAAACATCAAATTGATACTTGTTGTAATGCAGGGCATTGATGTGCTGAATACTCGAAAACTCGAAGGCACCCGTACGGTGTTTGTTCCAGCTCATGTACCCAAGGCTGAGCGCGAAGGGAATCAGCATAAAGGCGAACCAACCTCGGTATGTGCGCATGAAAAAGGCTACGAGGCACAGTATGATTGGCAAGAACAAAAAGACCGGCTTAATGAAGGGCAGGAGCGTCAGAAGTAAGACCGCATTCCACATCTTCCGCTTCTGAATCGATTCAAACAAAAACCACAATGCGGTCATGGATAGCACTTCGGCCATGACTTTATCTGCATAGAGAAAGACGTTCAAACTGAAAAAAGTAAGAAGCAAAACGAGTCGCCATTGGCGCTTAGTGAGCTCCTTCAAGTTTAAGAAGCGCACGAGCCTCCAAAAGACGAGAATGACCAATAGATTTTGAAGAAGAACCGCTCCCCAAACTCCAGTGACCTTTAAGACAAACGGGTAAAGAGGGGGGCGCTTAGAAAGCGCAACTGGATCTTGAATCTGTTTCCAGAGATTGTCTGCCTTGAAAAGATATTCCTCGCTATCCACCAACATTACATCCCCAAAAAACAGTGTAACGGCGGCCGAGAGCACTAGTAGGGTTAACACCAGAGCGAGGTAAACTTGCTGACGAGAAAACCGATTCATCACCACAAAATACGGGAATAAAAAAACCACGCTGCCCTAGGTGGTAGGCAACGTGGCTTAAAGCAGAGTCTAACGATTGTTATCTGATAACAACGTTAACGTTACGCTGAGCATGTTCATTGCTCAAGCTCAAAATGTACATGCCTGTTTGAATGGCAGATACATCAATTCTGTTGGTTTCGGTAGTTCCGTGCGCAAGCACTCTACCATTCATGTCGATAATCTTGTATTCGAGTTCACCTTCAACCCCGTCAATCTGAATGAAGTCTTCAGCCGGCTGAGGATAAATGAGCACGCTTTCAAGTTCGTTTTCGTCGATTCCCACTTCAAAGGTTCCTTTAAAGATGAAAGGAACAATGTCGCCACTTGTGCTCATAGCCCCACGCGTAGTGGTAGTACTTGAAACAACAGAGAGGTTGTTAATTGAATATGGCATTGATTGCGCCTCGAGCAATGGAAGTTCAAGTGCTCCACTGTCGATCACTAGTGTAAGCTTAGGATTGGCAGAAGACTGAATCAAGTAAGCCACCTGTGGCAAATCAAAACTCACGGCTTCGTCGCCAGCTTGCACTCCATTTACGGTTTGAGTTAGTCCTGTTCCATCTGCCACGATGAGGCGAACTCCTCCAGTTTTGCCACTCATCGTAGCGCCTGGAATCACAATTTCTTCTACTGCAAGGGTAGCGTCATGTCCACCGATTGTGATATCCATAGAGTAGATCGACTGGTCGTCGAACACTGTGAAGTCATCGCCCGAAAGCGGGTTGTCGATAAGGTACACTCCGCTAGCAGAATCTGTTGCTACAACAATCGAGTCGGAGATGGTAAGGCATCCACCCTTTTGACCAACGATGTGGTACACCCCAGAATTTGAGATTGTAACGATGGTGGAATTGAATGAGAATGGCACGTAACCGTAAAGGAAAGCGTGGTTGTCAAAACTGCTCACGTTCGTCAACTCAATTTGATTTGGTTGAGGCTGACTTCCTAGAGGCTTGACTGGGGCATTCACTTCTACGGTATACTCGGCAACTAGGTTTCCATCAACGTGACATGTATAGGTTGTAGTTGCGCTAGGAGAAGCAATTGTGACAGCTGTGTTCGTGCTGGACAACCCCGTTGCAGGAGCCCAAGCGTATGTGCTGCCAGAAGTTGGTGCTTGTAGGGCAACTACGCCACCCGTGCAGATTCCGAAAGTGTCTACATCAATGCTCGATACATTAACTTCAAATTGAAGTGAGTTAACGCCATTGCGCGGGCAGTTATCATCCGTAATATACACGGCAAACTGATAGGTTCCAGCTGCACCTTGAGGCACAACCCATAGGAACTCAGTATTGTTTGTTAGAGTGCTTACCAACCCTGATTGAGGAGCAAGTGGACTGAGTAGTGCATTCCCTGGCAGTGAACCTCCGCCTCTTAATTCAGCTGTGATTTGCTGAGGAGTCATGTTCGGGTTCATGTCGCTATCTGTGGCCTGAATTCGGAAATAAATCGAATCGCCCGGTAGTCCATTTGTTGAGTAGAGGATTGAGTCTTGTGTTGACCATCCTGACGCATTTGTAAGTGCAATGTTAGGATTGCTGTTCGTGGAGCCCGGAGCTGTGCTGGTCACTATTCTGATATCCGCTTGAACTACCGAAGTAGTCTGTCCATTCGCATCAGTTCCTGTAACATCAAAACCTGCAATGTACGCTCCTTGGGTGGTGGTTCCTACATAGAAAGTATTACCGATGAGCACATCATTTGGACTTGTCGGGTTGGAAATGCTATACCCTGTGTTGAAGGTTACACCCGTGGCTGCATTTACAAGTGGTTCAGCCATGCTTAGGCTTGTTGACAATCCCTCTGGGTTAATTACGGGGAGGAAAAGTCTCTTTCCGTTTTCGTCGTAATGATTGTACAAATCAAAACGAGGGGAGCTCAAATTAGCTCCGGCCGCATGTAGAACAGATTCAATATAAAGATTGCCTGAACCGCTTACGTTATCTGTGATGGGGCGACAACACTCATCGTATGCAACTACCAGGTTTGAACCGGCGGTTACGTTCATAGTGATATTAGTCGCTTTGTAGATATACACCTCGTAGCCATCCATAGCACCGCAACCTGCTGGAAACTTGTTGAAAGTTTGCATTGCTGCAGAAACGGATGTACTGCCTACATCTATAGTAACATTGGCAGGCATAGAGATTCCAGAGGGGTCTCTGATAAGCTCTACATAAACATCATACTGATTGTTGCCTAGGGCGTCCCAGTAAATCTGGCCGCCTTTGATGTGTGTCCCGTAAGATGAAAGGGAAACAAGTGCAACTACTAGCGAGAGTAGCAATTTTTTCATGGTCATAGAGAATTTTGAGAAATGTAAAAGAACTGCACACGAGAGTTAAAACCTATACAGACTGAGTATACGCTTAACGGCAAAATGAGAGAGAGGGCCTTTTACCGATTTCCCGAAACAGAGAGTCCCGCTCATTGGCGGGACTCTGCTCCGATTAATCGGAAGGCTAAATACTCATTACTACTGAAACTATTACGTGGCGAATACGGGAGAGGGGGCCAAGCGAAAGAAAAAAGTTTGGCAACAGGTCGATCCGACAATGAGGGGCATCAACGCAAAAAGGGGGGCGAACTATCCATTCCGTCACCCTAAAAGTCTAGATCAAAAGCCCTTATAAAAACTTAGACACCCGGTTAGAATGATATTCGATCAATTGTACTCTAGCTCTGGAATGACATGGATTCTGGCATGAGTTCTTCCGGCATTAAGCTTCAAACTTATCAACACCTGTTAATAACTTTTTACCCTAAATACCCTGTTTTACAGCTAGTTAACAAAACCAAGCAGCACGGTTTACGTTAGGTGTGTAGTATTGTATCAAAATAAACGCACCATGATTGTAGCAGAAGAAACACAGCTGAATCATTTCATCACACGCCGCATGCTTCGCTATTGCAAAGAAGTAGGATTCAACTACTACGAGTCGGCACAAGCCATGCACCTATCGCCCGGCGAAAGAGAGCGGTATGAAACCGAGTGGCTCGAAAACTAGGGTCTATCTCAACATCGAACTGACTTATATCATTCGCACAGGGTTGGCGAGTGAAGTACCTTTGTATCAAAGCAAAGGAACATGAGATTTCACACCAGAAAATGGATCAAACCCGAAGACCTCAACCCGAACGGGACGCTCTTCGGTGGTAGCCTCCTCCGCTGGATCGACGAAGAGGCGGCTATCTATGCCCACATTCAACTCGACAATGTCCGCGTAGTCACGAAGTACATTTCCGAAATAAACTTCATATCCTCCGCCGTACAAGGCGATATTATCGAGCTTGGTATCATCGCAACCGACTTCGGCAAAACGTCAATCACCCTCGCTGTTGAGGTGCGAAACAAGCTCACACAAAAGACCATCCTCAAAATCGATAAAATGGTCTTCGTAAACCTAAACGAAGAGGGTGTGCCTACGCCGCATGGGAAGACGGAGATAGAGAGGGTGGTGGATAGGATTCAGGATAAATAAGTTCGCCTCCGGCGAAAAGTCAGCCATAGGCTGAAAGGTCGCTAATCGCGACAAGGCTCGCTCCGCTCGCAAGATAGCGTACGGAAATAAAGCCGATCTATAAATCTAAAGAGCCCAACAGGAATACTGCTGGGCTCTTTTAGTTATGCTACTGTCGGAAACCGACATTCTTTATTGCGAAGAAATCCTTACTACGAAGTAGTCTTGTTGCAAAGCAACCTTGCCACGCAGTGGCCTTGCTGCATCGTAGCCTTATTGCGAAGCAATCCTTACTACGAAGTAGTCTTGTTGCAAAGCAACCTTGCCACGCAGTGGCCTTGCTGCCCCGCAGCCTTATTGCGAAGCAATCCTTACTACGAAGTGGTCTTGTTGCTAAGCAACCTTAGCCACGCAGTGGCCTTGCTGCCCCGCAGCCTTATTGCGAAGCAATCCTTACTACGAAGTAGTCTTGTTGCAAAGCAACCTTGCCACGCAGTGGCCTTGCTGCCCCGCAGCCTTATTGCGAAGCAATCCTTACTACGAAGTAGTCTTGTTGCAAAGCAACCTTGCCACGCAATAGCCTTACTGCCCCGCAGCCTTATTGCGAAGCAATTCTTACTACGAAGTAGTCTTGTTGCAAAGCAACCTTGCCACGCAGTGGCCTTGCTGCCCCGCAGCCTTATTGCGAAGCAATTCTCATCGCCTCCGGCGATCCTACTCCACAATCACCTCCACCGTCGCACTCATCTCCTCACCATAGCTCTGGTGAAGACCGTTTGCGAACTGCATAGTAAGTGTGTATGCTCCTGGCTCTAGTTCGAGGTCGGTTTCCGTTTGGCCACCACCGTAGTGGATGTGCTGCTCGTCGGCCGGAACTACATCTCCCTTAGAAATGTGACCCTTGTTGATGATGATGTGATGGTGACCCGTACCCACAACTAGTTCTCCAGCTGGGTTGACAGTCATTCCCTCCACACCCATCTCTACGTGGAGTGGAGAAGAAACGGTAGATCCGTCTTCAATATTTACAAAGTATACACGCGCACCCTCTGGAACTGCCAAGTTCTCATCTTCTGGCATAGTGATCTCTTCCTCCTCCTGTGACATTTCTGTCTCCATTTCAGGAGCAGTAGTATCGTCCGACTTACTCTCAGAGTTGCAAGCGGTAAATACCAAAATGGATGATGCAAATAGAAGTTTCGTGATTTTCATAGTGCAGTGTTATTCGAATGAAATTAGAATTTGATTTTTCTCAACGGCTTGTCCCTTCTCGACCGAAATGCCCTTGATTTTTCCTGCTGTTGGCGACTTCAAAACGTTTTCCATTTTCATGGCCTCAAGAACCAACAATGGATCACCTTCCTCTATCTCGTCTCCAATCGAAACGCGAATATCAAGTACCAAACCCGGCATCGGCGCCTTAACCTCGCCAACTTTCTGTACCAAAGCGTCGCTCAATCCCATCTTGTCAAGAAGGATGTCAATGTCATCCTGCATCGAAAGGGTATGCGATATGCCGTTCACATTGATAACAGCCGTTTTGTCGGTTTTGTTGAATTCGTGAATCTCCACTTCGTAGGATCCATCGCCGTAGCGGACGTTAAATCGGTTCGAATCTTGACGAACCACATCGAGTGAATATTCCTGGTCATTGACCTTACCTTCTGACGGATTGTGAGCATTTGGCTCTACCGTATAGGTTTTATCGTTGGATTGAATCTTCAGCATGCCTCAAAATTACTTATTTTTCGCGGCTCTATACGCGTCTTATGAAGAACTTCATCTATACCGGAATCGCCCTTGGCCTTTCCATTTTCACAATAGCTCAAACTGAGACTCCACAAGAGTCCTCCGAGCCTGAATTTGCCACTCGCCCACTGTACCGCGAATCCGCGGCCAGAACTACCGATGTGGTTCATACCGAGTTAAAAGTGTCCTTCGATTGGGATCACGCCTACCTCAATGGCGAAGCAATACTTACCCTCAAGCCCTATTTCTTTGAGCTCGACACGTTCGTACTCGACGCTCAAGGCATGGATATTCACGAAGTGAAGTACGTTTCCGAAGGTCGAAACCAAGATCTCAAATACGAATACGACGGCTGGAAGCTGCGCATCGCTACGGGAAAAACGCTCACGCGAAACGACCAAATGAAGGTACTCATCAAGTACACCTCCAAGCCAGATGAGCTCACTGTAGAAGGCGGAAACGCAATCAGCGAAGCAAAGGGTCTGTACTTCATCAACCCACAAGACCACCCTCGCGGATGGATGCGCCAAGTGTGGACACAAGGCGAGCCCGAAAGTAACTCAGCTTGGTTCCCAACGGTGGACGAACCCAACGAGCGCATGACCCACGAGATTGCTATTACAGTTCCAAGCGCTTATCAAACCATCTCTAACGGTCGCCTTGATTTCAAAACCCGAAATTCCGACGGTACCCGCACAGATTTCTGGCTGATGGATCAACCCCACGCCCCTTACCTAGTGATGATGGCCGTAGGCGAGTTCAAAGCACAATCGGACGAGTGGAACGGCATTCCCGTTAATTATTGGGTGGAACCAGAGTATGAAGGCGTGGCCAGACAAGTGTATCCAAACACGGTCGAGATGCTCGAGTTCTTTTCCGAGCGCCTCGGAACACCTTACCCTTGGCAGAAGTACGATCAAGTTACCGTTCGCGAATACGTGAGTGGGGCCATGGAGAATACCACTGGGGTAATCTTCGGCGATTTCATGTACGGCGACAGCCTTTCTTGGGCCGACGGCACAGGTGAGGACGTTGTGAGTCACGAGATGTTCCACCACTGGTTTGGCGACCTCGTAACCTGCGAAAGCTGGGCAAACCTGCCTCTCAACGAATCTTTTGCAACCTACGGTGAAATCCTTTGGAAGGAATACAAGTATGGAGCCGACGAGGCCGAGTGGCACGCTTATGCCGACCTTCGCGCTTACTTGTCAGAATACAGCCGAGGGAAGAGTGTCGATATGATCCGATACGACTACAACTCAGTACTCGGAATGTTTGACCGCCACTCCTACTCAAAGGGTGGGAGAATTCTATTGATGCTTCGACACATTCTTGGCGACGACGCATTCTTCGAGGGGCTTCGTGTGTACTTGGAAGACAACGCTTATTCCGCGGTTGAGATTCACAACCTTCGACTCGCCATGGAGAAAGTGTCTGGTCAAGACCTCAACTGGTTCTTCAACCAATGGTTCTTGGCAAGCGGACATCCAATTTTGAAAGTAGAGCATGAATTCCGCCGCGAATCAGGTGAATATGTGGTGAAGGTTACCCAAACTCAAGACCTTAGCACTACTCCTCTTTACCGCCTACCAGTGCGAATCGATGTGTATTCTAGCATTGGAACAGACAGTTACAATGTGGTAGTAGATGCGGAATATCAAGAGTTCACTTTCGAGGTACTCTCCAAGCCATTCCTCGTTCATTTTGATGCCGATCAATACTTGTTGGCAGAGATTGAAGAGCAGAAGCCAACGGATTTCTTACTTCATCAACTCGCGCATGGTCCGCATATGATGGACCGCTACGAAGCGATAACAAAGATTGTGGGTGAAGACGCCAAGGGCGTGCGCAAGGGAATGATTCTGCGTATTGGAATGCAGGACGATTTTCACGCCATTCGCCGATATGCTTTGAATAAAGTAGAAGACCTTCCAGAAGGTGAGCTCGCCGGTATTAAGGAAACCGTTCAGTCAATGATGGACGACGAAGACCCATCGGTTCGTGCCGACGCATACGAGGTGTGGTACAACGTTTACGGTGAAGGCGATGCTGCATTTTACCGAGATCGAATGTTGAACGAAACCTCTTATGCCGCCAAGGCAGGAGCGTTTGGCGTGTGGAAACAACTCGATAGAGCTGCCGCTGAATCTTTCGCAGTTGAAAACGCCATACGTACGCGAGGAAGCCTTTCAAGTGCACTTATTCGAACCATCCTTGAAGATGAATCCGGAGTTGAGGCTTCGAAAGTGGCGAAGATGATTGAAAACGCAGGCGCCGAATGGCAGTCGACGATTCACATTTCACTTCCTAAATATTTATCGCGCTTGAACGAATCCGATCGCAAAAGCGTTTTGGAGCAGGTCGATGCCGTGGCACCGTATTTGGGTGAGGCAGCATCGTACTACAACTACGGAATTAGAGTAGCAAAATATCAACTAAAACAAGCATTGGACAACGGCGAAATGACTCAAGAAGAATACGATAGTCGTAATTCTGTCTTGGAATCACTTGAGACCATCGAATAGTCTCGTAGTTTTGTCGTCCATAGAAAGAAATACTCCCCTATGCTCATTCAATTAGCTCAGTTTCTCGCTGGACTTTCATTGTTGATTGTCCTTCACGAATTGGGACACTTCATACCGGCCAAGTTATTCAAGACGAGAGTAGAGAAATTCTACCTCTTCTTCGATTATAAATTCTCTCTCCTCAAGAAGAAAGTTGGTGGAACTACTTACGGAATCGGCTGGATTCCGCTCGGTGGGTACGTCAAGATTTCTGGAATGGTAGACGAGAGTATGGACACCGAAGGGTTGTCGAAAGACCCTGAACCGTGGGAATTTAGAGCCAAGCCAGGATGGCAACGCTTGATTATCCTCACGGGTGGTGTGATTGTAAACTTCATCCTAGCCATCGTGATTTACGCAGGCATGATGAATTACTACGGAGAGTCTTACCTTCCTACGGAGAACATCAAATACGGACTGGAAGTATCTGAAAGCTTAGAAAATGCGGGCTTCCAGAATGGAGACAGAATCCTATCTATTGGCGGGGAGAAGATGGAACGCTATTCAGACCTCAAGCTCTCGCTCTTGGTAGGTTTGGATGAAGAAATTCTAATCGACCGTAACGGCCAGGAGGTTTCACTCACCATGACGGACACGACGATTGGTGAAATCATCGAAAGTGGAGGGCATTCAGTAACCTATCGCGTTCCCTTTGTGGTTGATACCGTTCTTGCTGATGGTCCAGCTGCGGCTGCAGGCTTCATGAATAATGACAGCATTGTGGCTGTTAACAATGAGTCGATTGTATTCTTTGATCAATTCAAACAAGCACTTAAGGAAAGCACGAACGATACGGTGCAGGTTGGCTTGTATCGAAATGGTGAATACATGACGTTGGCGGTTGTGCCAGACAGTTCGAAGATGATTCAGCTTGGTCCGAATCGAAACCCCTACAAGTACTTCAACATGGTAGACACCACTTACTCGGGTTGGTCGGCAGTTGAAGCGGGTTGGAACAAAGCGACGCGTCAGCTTGGCTTCTACATTAAACAGTTCAAGATTATTTTCTCACCAAACACGGGTGCAGTTAAAGAGATCGGTGGCTTCCGTACGATGATGAATCAATATGAAGAAAACAACTGGAACTGGGAGCGTTTCTGGGGCGTTACAGCCTTTATCAGCATCATGCTGGGCTTCCTTAACATCTTGCCAATTCCGGCGCTAGATGGAGGTCACGTGTTGTTTACTTTGATTGAAATGGCCACTGGCAAGAAGCCGAGCATCAAGTTCTTGGAAATCGCTCAGACGATTGGTTTCTTCCTCTTGGTTGCGCTTCTGATATACGCCAACCTGAACGACTTCAACGTTTGGGACGTCTTTAGAGATTAAGTCCTAGAAAAGTTTAAGCCTTCGCAAGCCATCTTTCAAGGGTGGCTTGCAGTTCGGCTTTCCGAACCGGTTTGCTCAGGTAATCGTCCATTCCATTATCTAACGCGTGCTCTTTATCCCCCTTCATCGTATTGGCGGTGAGGGCGATAATTGGGGTTTTCACATTTCGCTTTCGGAGTTCTACCGTGGCTTCTATTCCGTCTAATACAGGCATTTGCATGTCCATAAAGATGAGATCGTACGAAGCGGCATCAACCTTCTCGAGGGCGTCCTGCCCATTGACAGCCACTTCTATTTTATACCCAAGGCTTTTGAAGAGCATCGTAGCAATCGCTTGATTCATGGTGTTGTCTTCAACCATAAGAATTCTGGCTGCAGAATACTCAACCTCTGGATTGCTGGAGGTTTCCAACTGAATCTGCTTCTCCTTTCTCTGCTCCAGTGCACGACGAATCGTGTTGCGTAGCAATCTATGTCTCACAGGTTTCATTAGGCAATCGAACGCTAGCGCCTGGGCTTCTATCTCCTTAGTGGAAACGGTGATGTCCGATGAAAGCAAGATCGTGTCATATTCAAATGAATACGTGCGTTGCTTGAGTGCCTTCAAGAAATCCATTCCATTGAATTTGGGCATTTGATAGTCGAGAAGAATCAAGCGAGGCCGCAAGTCTTCTATGACTTCAAGTGCGCTAAGGCCAGAATTTACCGTGGTCACATTCGCATTCCAACTGGAAAGAAGTGAGTTTAGGACGAATAGATTGGTCTTGTTATCATCTATCACCAGGCAATCTAAACCCTGGAGGTCAATCGACTTTTCGCGTTCGTATTGAGCGAGGGCTCCTTTGAATGGAATTTGAAAAGTGAAAATTGACCCGGGGTTATCAGGATCGGAAACATGAGGGTTTGGGCTCTGAGCTCGAATGGATCCACCCATCAGCTCCACTAACAAGCGCGAGATGGTTGTGCCGAGACCTGTTCCACCAAACTTTCTCGTTGTGCTTCCATCTTCTTGGGTGAAGCTTTCAAAGATCAGCTCGAGATTCTCAGGCGAAATTCCTATTCCAGAATCTTCAATCGAGAACTCTATGCAAATGCGACCCTCTTCATCGGTACGCTTGTGCTGAACGTTGATAAATACCTGACCCTTCTCCGTAAATTTCACGGCGTTCCCAATGAGATTGATAAGGATTTGGGACACCCTCAAAGAGTCGCCATGCAGACTCATTGGAAGGGAGTCGTCTACCAAATAAATCAACTCCAGATCTTTGTCGGCAGCAAGGAATCGCTGCTGCTCTACAACGTCTTCTATGAGGTCTAGCAATACAAAGTCATGCTCATTGATTTCGAGCTTGCCGGCCTCAATTTTGGATAGATCTAAGATGTCATTAATGAGCTCTAGCAGAATATTTCCGGACCCTGCGATGATCTTCACGAGATCCTTCTGTTGGGCATCAAGTGTGCTTACGTCCAGGAGTTCTGTGGCGCCAATAATTCCATTCATCGGGGTGCGAATCTCGTGACTCATGTTCGCCAAGAATTCAGACTTAGACCTTGTGGCTTCTTCGGCTTGAACGAGTGCTTCTGAGAGCTCTCTTTTTTGCGACTTTACCGTTTCGATATTCGTCTCCGTTTCTCTGGTGAAAACGAAGAACATGAAGAAGATGGTTCCGATAACCAGCAAATCGTTCACCAATTGAACGTAGGATAAATACTCCTCTGGTAGTGGAAATACCGCGTCGTGGGACTTGATCCAAAAATCAACCGCGATGTAAATGGGAATGGAAATAAGGGATAAGGTCCACTTCAAAACAGGCCGATGTTCCCCGCTGAAGAAGATGAGTGACATTCCAATTCCGGGGAAGATGTAATACTGAAAATGCGATTCTACTCCGAAGAGTACGGGAAGTGTGATTAAGACGAGGTAAGAGAAAAGCAGGTAGACTACCCTGGAAGAAGTTGTAAAGCCGAGACTATTCAGAATGAAGGGTAAGGGCAAAATGAGCCCAACAACAACCGCTATATAAGCTAGTATTCGAGTTTCTTCGAGAGAGAAAAACAGATAGACAAAGACGAGGGAAGCGACACCAATTCCAAGGACAGACAAGCTGTTGACAATCCTTGTGATTTGCGTGATATGTGCGGATGAACGGGGAGTTACCCCAGCATCGATGAGCTTGGAAAGCAATCGGGTTCTCAATGGTGTGGCCTAGAGGTGAATTCACGTCTAAGTTACGCAACCACTGTTTCCTACACATTCAATATTGTAGGAACATTCCTAATTTCTGCGGACGCGTCGCTCTGTGATCTCCGTGGTGAGGTCAATCGCAAGCCTCACGTTATGGAAGTAATCATACCCACCGATGGCTTCTCCGTCATACTCATACCCACCGAACGAGTAGGTGAGGTAAAATCGATAGTAGCGATACGTGATTGAACCGCTATACGTATAGCCGGTTTCTTTATCTAAATCGTCCATGATGAGCATACTTGCTCCTCCTCCGATGTACCAGCCGTGGTGATTGCCCCAGGAGGTGTAAACAGGGAATCCAAGGTCCATTCCCATGGAAAAGAACTCATCGCTGAAACCCAATTCGTAGTTCATCATGAGCGCATCCCATGTGTAATACCCGAATCCTATTCCGTAAGATTCAAAGGTTGGAGAATAAGCGCCAGATATGCCGTACTGGGCTGATGAAGTGTAGGAAAACAAGCCGAGAAGAGCAATCCAGAGGAACTTGAGTTTCATGAGATGGGTAGGTAGGTTGTTGACTATAAAGTTAGGCAACTCACCGGAAACCTGCTCGGAAAAAAGAAAACCACGCCTTGAAGGGGGCGTGGTTGACTCGTGTTTTAGTTGATGTGCGCTACGCTAGTCCGTCATGGGTCCTTCGTAGCAACGGCAATGACGAAGTCTGCATCTTCTATGCGCATTTCGTCTCCGCTCGCGTCCTTGAGGAGAAATGAGCCGGTCAATCTGACCTTCTTCGTTGGACGACCGTCTAGGTCGTTTTCGTAATCGTTGATTTCTTCAATTTCAACCACACCTGGTGTTTCGTGAAGGGTGGTAGAATATACTCTTCCAGATTCTGTAGTGTAGGCAACCTCTAGTGTGTGAAACTGCTCAATATCTTCGGTGAAGTTTGGTTCTACACTGTAATTGAAGTCGACCTGACAAGGATCTGGACCACCTGGAGTTAGTGTGAGTGTTCGGATCATTCCCGTACCCGCTCCGCTGTTGTGCTGGAAGCTAGCTTCTACTTGAACGTCTTCTACACCATTGATGTTGATGAACTTCTCTTGGCCTTTACCCACGCTATTTCCGCGGATCTTCCAGTTTACCTCATTGAGCTTCATGTACTCGTTGTTCGGAATGAATACACGGTAACGAGTGTCGGTCACCGATTCAATCATGAAATAGGTGATCTCATCTGGAAATCTTGTGTCAATTACACGTGTTGTATGCGCTTCACAAGCAGAGGCATAAACTGTAGTAAGTGTGGTGTACGGCTGCGTAGTTCTGCGCGTAGTGTCCCATTCAAATACTGGGTTAATGTCCGTTGTGTGTGCACCGAATTGGAAGCTCCAAATGAAGCTCGAGTAAATCTCGTTGGAGAAAGTCGGTAGTACGGAAATAAGTACTTCGTCTTGATCTTCCGTTCTTCCTACCGTGGCTTGCAGATTCATCTGGCCCACACGTAGTGTACTGTCCACAGCTGTGGCCGAACCCGTGTTATCACCTCTGAATCGCACTGTCCACCCTGAGCGATCCGCCCCGGTAGAATTCATCAACCTACCTTCATAATGAGGCACTCCAGACGATTGGTTGTAATCCGTGTACATGTAGTACCCGTCCACACCAGCGGCATAATTCTTTTCGTCACCATCTACCAAAGCGTTCGCATAGAACACAGGAACTTCATCCATAGGAGGTAAAGGTGCGTCCTTGCGGCAACCTACTGCAATGACGAATATTGATATACTGAGTAATCCTATCTTTTTCATAGTCCAAGCATATAACGCGTTCCTACGCGGAGTTGAACCTGTCTATTCATTCCCGAATTCGGTCCGTCGAATCCATCTAACAATCCTACTGTTCCGTAAGCTGTAATTCTCCAGCGTTCGGTGAGTCGGTAGGCGTATCCAAATCTGAGACCTGCATCCACTGGGGCACTTCCAGATTCGGTGGTAAGCGCATTGTATGTGGTTACGGTTGCGGGCTCGAGTCCGTTTTCAACTACTGAGGTTGTAGTTCCAACTTCCAAAACGCGTATGCCTGCATACCCTCCAAACTCAATTTCGTGATCGCCAAGTGCATAAACTGCGGTAATAGGCAATTCGATGTATCCAAGTCGGCTACTTGTGAATTCACGTGACACTGTTCTTCTGCCGAAGCTGTACGATGTGAAATCGTCCGCTTTACTTTGTCCGTAACTAGCTCTGTGGCTGTAGAATACACCTGAGCGAACCATCCAATTTTCGGCGAAAGCAAGTTCCACCGGAATACCTCCGTAGAACGAAGGAACGGTACTGTAGTTGCCATTGCTCATTGAACTCATGTTGAGTCCACCTTCAAGTCCGAACGACCAGCGCATTACGCGGTGACGCGGACGTTGAACGATTGGGCTTTGGTCGTCTTCGGCTGCCATGGCCACCTCTTCTCCGGCTTCATCAGCGGTTTCTGTCACATCAGAAGAAGTGTTTGCAGCAACAACCTCTTTGGTAGTAACTGCTTCTTCAGAATTGTCCTCGGACAGATCCGGTGTTGTTTCTGCTACGCCGAGGTTGCTTTCGTTTCCAAGAGTGGAAGCAACTTCTGTGTTTGATGTATTCTGCACAGTGGATACTTGAGCCACTTGGGATTGAGATACAGCGACACTTTGCGTTGTGGTCTGCGAAACTTCGGTTTGCGTGAAGCTTGAATTATTAGCCGTGTTATTCGAGGTGTTGTTCGCTGAAGCAACATTGGTGGAAGGAGCCACCAGATTCTCATCTGGCTGTGGTTCGTTATAGCCAGAGCGTGGTTGAGGCTCAACAATTTCTGAATCGTCGAAAGCAACAGCTGCAGGATCCGCTTGCGGGAGCTCTGCGTTGTCAGCTTCGTTTTCGATTGTAGGGATAGTCGTTTCCGATTGTGAAGGCCATGCAATGGCGTTTGGCGCGATGGTATCGGAAGGCGAATTCACAACGGAGAACGCTGTAAATCCGAGAATAGCGGCAACCGACGCGGCGGTAGACCATCCAATGATGGCTCTACGGCGGCGGCGCTTTTCGCCGGCTATGATAAGACGCTCCGCGCCTTCCCAAGCCGCAGGATTAAACTCAACGGTTCGTTCGTTGAATTTTTTCCGGAATAATATTTCTAATTCCTTCTCCGTCATAACATGATGCTCGCCACTTTACTGACGAATCCTTTCAACTTTTTTTTCAACGTTTTCCGAGCTGTGCTTAGGTGCCATTTTGAGGTTCCTTCGCTGATGCCCAGCATCTCACCGATTTCTTTGTGGTTGTATCCGTCAACTACATACAGGTTGAAAACCTTCTGACTAACGGGTGGCAACTCACGAATCATAATCTCCAACTCTTCTGCATCAAACTGTCGGTCTGCTTCATTGAAGTCCATCGACGATACGGGTACATGCCCCTCTAGTTGATCGAAGAAAGCGTGACGATCTCTGTTCTTCTTGCGAAATTCATCAATTACCGTGTTGATGGTAATTCTTCGGATCCACGCTTCGAATGGAGTATCGTCGCTGTATTTATCTAATCTGGTTAGAATCTTGTAGAAGGCGAGATTGAGAAGCTCTTCTGCATTCTCTTTGTTCTTTTCGTAACGAAGGCAAACTCCCATCAAGATTCCATAACAGTCGCGGTACAGCTCAAACTGGGCCGCTCTCTCGTGCTTTCTGCACCTTGCTATGAGATCCTTGTTAATTTGCATTTCATTCAAAAAAGAAAATCCGGAGATCCAATGTACGTAATCGACACAGATCTCCGGATCATCGAACAATCCACCTACTGAACAACTAACCTAATTTTTGTTCTTTTTGTAAGGTCACGGAGACGCTTTCTAATTGTATAGACGCACACTCCGTAAAAAGGGTTGGGGGACTCGAAAAAAATTTCATAATCCACTTTCCTTTCACTTATAACTACGAGTGAAACGGCAGTTTGGTGCGCTGGAATGGAAATAATTTTTTCTTGTCGTATTTTAGGAGGAAACCTAAACTAACCTTCTTGGACCACCACATCGTAGAAATAGGAACCGGTGATTGGTATCAAGGCTGGGGCATCTTACTCATCCTTTGCCTTTCGGTTTTGTACCTACTCCCCCGCCTTGGCCGAAAGGGAATGCGCAGCGCTGAAAAAGTCTGGGCCCTACTGCTTTTCCTGAGCTGGGGACTCGAGCAAGTGGTGCTCATTCGAACGGGCAATTGGGATGCCACTTGGGCCCTTCCACTTCAACTTTGTTCGTTAAGCGGGATGCTCACCATCTTCACACTGATCACACGCAATAAGTGGACGTATTTATTCGTGCTTTTTTGGGGCATCAGCGGAGGCCTTCATTCATTCCTAACTCCAGAAATGACGTTGGGCGGACAAGGGGTCCTTTTCTTCACCTACATTTTTTGGCATTCATCCATCATTGCAATGCCGCTTTACTTCTTCTTTCAACACAAATGGGGAATACCAAGAAATGCCTTCCTCATTGTTTGGGGATGGACGCACTTTGTGTGGTTGGCCGTGGGTATACTCGATTACACTATCGGTGCCAATTACATGTATGTGATGGAGCCGCCTTTAGTGGATAACCCCTTTGTACAAGGCGCATTCCCGTACCACCTCATAGGGTTTGAAATAGCGGGTATTCTGCACTTTGGATTAACACATCTCGTGTTCAGGAAGCTGCAAAAGATAAAGTCGATCGGCGAATCGCCTATCTGGTTATCAGCCTAGCGAAACATCCAATATCATCATCACCAAGAAGCCACCAATAAAGCCTAGGGTGGATATGTCGGTGTACTTGTCCCGCTGACTTTCTGGAACGACTTCCTCAATAACCACGAAGATCATCGCACCTGCAGCGAATGCCAGCGCGTATGGCAAAATAGGCTCCATATAGAATACAGCCAACGCGCCCACTACACCTGCAACAGGCTCTACAATGGCCGAAAGCTGACCGTACCAAAAGCTCTTGCGGTTGGACACCCCTTGACGTTTTAACGGCATCGAAACGGCAATGCCCTCTGGAAAGTTTTGCAAGCCAATACCAATGGCCAAAGCGATTGCAGCACCAATCTCCGCACCCGGAACGCCCGCAGCCGCAGCGCCAAAGGCAACACCTACGGCCAATCCTTCAGGAATATTGTGTAGCGTGATAGCCAACACGAGCAGCGTCGTTCTATGCCAGTTGGTCTGTGGCCCTTCGCTTTCTTCCTTTTTAAAATTGATATGCAAGTGAGGAACAAATCGGTCTAGCGCAAACAAGAATAGCGCCCCAACACCAAAACCTATAGCTGGTGCCAACCAAGGTGAATCTCCGCGGTCTTCACTCATTTCAATCGCCGGGGCTAGCAAGCTCCAAAAGCTGGCAGCAATCATAACGCCACCGGTGAATCCGAGCATGCCATCGAGCCACTTCCTGCTCGCCGTTTTAAAGAAGAACACCGTAGCCGCACCCAAGGCGGTTAGCACCCATGTAAACGTTGTGGCAAGTAAGGCTTGAATTACGCCCGACTGACTCAAAAACCAATCTTGTATTGCCTCCATATTAGTTGAGTTTTTCTGTAACAAGCAGCTGTGAAACTACACCTTGAGGGAGAAGTTGTTCATTCCCATCCTCTCGCTGTACCAACATGCTCTGATCAAAATCTATATGCTCCACCACGCGCAGATGCGTGCCGAGCTCTAACTTCATTCTGTTTAAAAACTGTAGAAATGCGACGGACGAGTCACTTACCCCGGTCACGATGATCTCATCACCCGGACCAAAGCTCTGGAGCAACCTGCGCTCACGTTCCGGAAAGGATCCGTCTCTAGATGGTATTGGGTCGCCATGAGGGTCGAACTTTGGGTTGCCCAAAAAGGAATCCAACCGATCGGTCAACTCAGTCGATCGTATGTGCTCCAACTGCTCCGCCAAATCGTGAACCTCATCCCAATTGAATCCAAGCTTGTCTACCAAGAACGATTCCCACAAACGGTGTTTGCGGATCACTCTTACGGCTACTTCGCGACCTTCATCACTCAGCTTCACACCCTGGTACTTGATATAATCCACCAATCCCTTCTCCGAAAGTCGGCGAATCATATCCGTTACGCTCGAAGCTTTCGTCTCCAAGCGCTCGGCAATCTTATTCGTGCTCACTCCCTTTCCCGACTTCGTCGAAAGGCTCCATATGGCCTTTAGGTAGTTCTCTTCTGTGTAGGTTGTCTCCATGTTTCGAGCGACAAAGATATATAATTATTGATGTCGAAATATATTTTTAGACTAATCTAAAAATTGAACTATCTTTGCGGCATGAGAAACGTTGGACTACTGCTGTTCATTCTATTATTCAGCTCGTTAGCGCACGCACAAGTCGCCACTAAGGTTACCGTTGTGCTCGACAATCAACCCCTTCCGGGTGTCGAACTCACGTGCGGAGAAGCAAAGGCCGCCACCAATGTAGAGGGCGAAGCCACGCTCATGCTTCAACAAGCCGACACCCTCCATGTAAAAGCGTTTGGCATTCACCCTGTTTCCATTTACTTGAAACCCGGCGACGATATCACCATCGAAGCCGAAGCGCAAAACACGCGTCAATTTCTTGACCAGGTGGTCGTAACTACAACACGCAAACACCTCGATCGAAGAGAATCACCCATCGCTGTACAAGTGATGAACCGAGAGCTTTTACAGGCAACTCAGAGTATCAGTGTAGCTGAGGGACTCAACTTTCGTCCAGGTTTACGCATGGAATACAATTGCCAAAACTGTGGATTCTCACAGGTGAGATTAAACGGTTTGGATGGGCCATACACACAGGTTCTGATTGATGGTCGACCTATATTCTCTGCACTTTCTGGAGTATACGGTTTGGAGCAACTCCCCTCCTCGATGATTGAGCGCGTAGAGGTTGTGCGTGGAGGCGGCTCGAGCATGTATGGAGCGAATGCGATTGCCGGGACAATCAACCTGATCACTCGCGAACCTTTGGCTGACGAATGGGAAGTGAAAGCCCAAACCACCTTGAATGGCGGCGTTGCCCCAGATTATATTGTTCAAGGTCACTCGTCTTGGGTTACAGAAAAGTCAGGCGTACAGGTTTGGACATCCCTGCGCAGTCGAGAGCCGTTCAATGCCAACCCCGATGATTTGTACGACCGTAACGGCGATGGCATAGCTGAAACTAAAGACGACTTCTCCGAAATCACGAAACTGCGTTCTGCTTCTGTAGGAGGTCGTTATTGGTACCGCCCCAACTCACGTGAGCGCTACCAAATCGAAGGTCGGGGTCTTTATGAATTTCGCCGTGGCGGCAACCGATTCGACTACGAACCCCACGAGGCGGATATTGCGGAGCAACTCATTCACCGTGTTGGTGGATTTAACGGTCAATATGAATGGATTAGCAGCGATGGTTTGAGTTACTTGACGGTATATGGGGCGGCCAACTTCACCCAACGCGATAGCTACTACGGAGCGGGCGGAAATAGTCCGGATCCTGCGGAACGTGAACGCGCGCTACTCTACTATGGAGATACGCGAGATCAAATCGTCAATGCCGGAGCCTTTTATGGGTGGGGCTTAAACGAGCACCATACGCTTCTGGCGGGAATCGATTATCAATACAACCACGTAAACGATATCATGCCGGGGTACAACCGAAATATAGATCAAGCGGTATCCACACCGGCGGTTTATGCCCAGTGGCAATGGAAAATCAACGATAAATGGACATCCCAAGTAGGTGCCCGATATGACCGTCCTACCATTCAAAGCGTGAATGCGTTCGCAGGTGAGCCGGCATACGTAGGCACCGACTCGTACGATGCAATTAACCCGCGCTTCAGTCTACTGTATAAGGTGTCTTCTCACATGCGTGTACGTGGTAGTGTGGCAACAGGCTTCCGTGCACCTCAGGCGTTTGACGAAGACCTGCACATTTCTACTTTGGGTGGGGCGGCTAGAATCGTTCAACTCGACCCCAATCTCGATGTGGAAAGGTCCATCAGTTACAACTTGGGTGTGGAATGGGATTACCACCTCAACAGATGGGAAGGAAGAATCAGTATTGATGGATTCTACACGGACTTGATGAATCCGTTCGTGAATCAACCATTCACGGGAGCTATAGTAGACAATGGGGATACCATAGCCATTTTGGACACCAAGGTGAATGATCCAAATGGCGCTACGGTAGCTGGGGCAAATATTGAAACCGAATGGGCTCAAACCAACTGGACACTTCAACTAGGCTGGACACTCCAAATGGCGACATATGCCGAAGCGAGAGAGTGGTATGAGGGGTGGGCGTCCAATCGCATCCTAAGAGCACCTCAGAACTATGGATATGCTATTGTGGCTTATATACCCAATGAGCGATGGAGAGTGGACATGTCCACCACCGTAACTGGGTCAATGGTCACTCCAAACGAACGATTGGGCATACTGGTTGAGACCCCTTGGTTCGTCGATGGAAATTTATCGGTGCAGCGCACGTGGGAAATAAAAAACGCCCACCTCACATTGGAGGCAGGCGTGTATAATGTTCTCGATATGTATCAATCCGACGTCGAGATTGGCTGGGAAAGAGATGCTAGCTACTTCTACGGGCCTATTCGCCCTCGAAGCTATTACCTCAGCCTTACTTACGGGCTCTAGTGGATGACCACTACGTGTCCTCGTTTCTCGACGTTATCCGACACAAATTCCCATACGTAGACGTCCTCTTTACAAAGCGATCCATCGTCTCTGCGTCCGTTCCAGAATTCATTAAACGGATCGTGCGAGCTGAACACTAGGTTCCCCCAGCGGTCAAAGATTTGGAACCTTGAAGGGCCGATACATTCGCTACCGAAGATGGCGTACTTCTCGTTGATTCTATCTTCATTCGGTGTAAACGCATTTGGAATGTGGAGGTAATCACCTTCCTGATCGACACCCATGTAGATGTAGAATGTGCTATCGCAACCCAAGGCATCTGAAATGGTCACTTCGTGTGAGCCCGGAGTGATGTCACTCGCAATACCCGTAAATGGTTCACCGTCGAAATAGTAGTAGTACGGCGGTGTTCCACCCTGACTGTTGAGCTCTACATATCCATCGGCAGAGTTCGGACAAGTTGCAAACTCCACGTAGATGTCTGTTTCTATCGGATCATTTTCTACAACCTCGATGGTATCTTGAATAATACATCCGTTGCCATCAACCACCGTGTAAGGATAAACTCCTACTGGCAGACTGGTAATATGCTGACCAGATTGGCCGTGGTTCCAGCTCACGCTGTACGGTGGAGTTCCACCAAATGGTGTTACGTCGATTTCACCCGAGTTCGTTCCGCCGCAGTTCACCATCACCACGTTTGCGTTTACGCCGAGGTCTTCATTCGGACCAATAATGTCCACACTATCCGTCTTATAACAACCGTTGGCATCGTAGATTTCTACGCCATATCGGCCTACGGGTAGATTGAAGATCGTATCGGCGGTTGACCCGTCGAACCACACAACGGTGTACGGTGCGGCACCACCCGAAATCTGTACTCTGGCAACACCATCGGCTTCACCATAACAACGCACTGGGTTCAACATTCCTGCTGCTGCGTTGAGTCCGGCATTTGGCTCTAGCACCGTTGCGTCAAAAGTTCCCACACAACCGTTGGCGTCTGTTACGGTAAGCGTATAAAGTCCAGCAAATAGTCCTTGAATGGTGTCTGACGCAGAGCCGTTGCTCCATGAAAGTTGATAAGGCGGTGTTCCACCTGTTACTTGCGAACTGATGATCCCTGCCGCGTCGCCTTTACACATCACATGTTGAAGGACGTTGAGGTTCGCAGAAATATCAGACTGTGGTTGAGAGATAATCACACTTGTGCTATCTACACACCCATTGGCGTCGGTTACGAGTGCAACGTATGATCCGGCACTCAAGTTAGCAATGGTGTCATTAGAAGAGCCATTCGACCAAGAGATGCTGTATGGAGCCGTACCGCCCGAAATGGCGACGAAAGCTTGACCATCATTTCCATCGTAACACGATACATTCTGAATGAATCCTACGCTTGCGCTCAATGACGATGCAGGCTCCGTGATGTCGAATACAACCGTATCTGAACATCCATTCGCATCTGTTACGGTAGCAATGTATTGTCCTGCAACAAGATTGTTAATCGAGTTACCAGTTGCGCCACTATTCCAAGAAACATTGTAAGGTCCAACTCCACCTGAAACCGAAATGCTGGCAAAGCCATCCATCCCACCGTTACACATCACGTTGCCACGACCCGTTTTCGCAATATTGATCGGTGTAGGCTCCGCAATACTTACCGATAGCGTTGCTGTACACCCGCTTGCGTCAGTTACGGTTAAAGTGTATGTACCCGCTGTTAGGTTCGCGAGGTTCTGCGTTGTAGCTCCGTTGCTCCAGCTATACGAATATGGTGTTGTGCCACCTGAAACAGTTGTCTGAACCGCCCCATCGTTTCCTCCATTACAAGATACGTCTACCGTGCTCGCTGCGGCCACGGTCATTCCCGATGAAGGCTGAGTAATCACAACCTGCGATTGGTCAGTACAACCGTTGGCATCGGTTACCGTAACTGTGTAAGTGCCGGCAACTACGTTGTTGATCACAGAGGTGCTTGCCCCGTTGCTCCAACTGTATGTGTATGGTCCTGTGCCGCCTGACGCAGAAACACTGGCCGATCCTGTAGCAGTGCCAAAGCAATTGACATGGCTAAGTACACCTGCGCTTGCACTCAGTGGCGTTGCAGGCTGTGTAATGTTGACAGACGTGCTTGCGATACAACCGTTGGCATCCGTAACGGTAACTGTATAGCTACCTGCGGTTACATTGCTCATGTTGGCCGTTGTTGCTCCATTGCTCCAGCTATACGTATAAGGTGACGTTCCGCCTGTAACATTTGCTGTTGCCGAACCATCGGTTCCTCCAAAGCAGTTCACATTAGAGTTTACTGTTGCTGAAACAGACAAGCCACTAGCCGGTTGTGTAATCACAACGGTTTGAGAGGTCATACATCCGTTTGCATCAACAATGGTAACCGAGTACGATCCAGCAGGAAGGTTTGAAATAGTATCCGTTGTTTGTCCGGTAACCCAGGTAACTGTGTACGGGGCCGTGCCTCCAGAGTATGTGACATATGCTTCACCCGTTGCGCCGCCAAAACAGTCAACGTGACTGAGAATAGTCACCGCGCTGCTCAAGGCTACCGCCGGTTCTGTGATGGTGACTGACGCATTTGCTGTACAGCCATTGGCATCCGTAACCGTTACGGTGTACGTACCCCCAGCCACATTGTTGATGGTAGCGGTTGAAGCGCCATTGCTCCAGCTATAGGTATACGGACCTGTGCCACCAGATGCGCCTGCAGAGGCGGTGCCGTTGGCCGCTCCATTACAAGTTACATTGCTTGAGCTCAAGATTGCCACGGCGACTGCAGTGGCCGGCTCGGTGATAACAACGTTCGTGTTTGTAGAACATCCGTTAATATCTGTTACAGTAACCGTGTAAGTACCCGCTGCAACATTGTTCAAGCTGGCGCCTGTAGTTCCGTTGCTCCAGCTATAGGTATACGGAGCAGTGCCGCCGCTTGCGCTTGCTGTGGCAGACCCATTTGACCCACCAAAGCAGCTTACATGATTGTTGATTGAAGCCGATATTCCGATTGCACTAGCCGGCTGAGTAATGGTAACCGACTCCGTAGTTGAACATCCGTTTGCATCTGTAATTGTTGCGGTATAAGTACCTGCAACTACATTTGAAAGGGTATCATTTCCTGAACCGTTGCTCCAACTCACCGAGTATGGCGCCGTACCTCCGGTAACTGATACATAGGCTTCACCATTGTTTCCGCCAAAGCAGTTCACATTTGAAATCACGGAACTCGTGCTTGTCAATGCCGAAGCTGGCTGAGTAATGACAACCGTAGTAGTAGCCGTACATCCATTCGCATCTGTAACTGTTGCCGTGTAAGAGCCAGCGGCAAGGTTAGCAATGATGGCTGTAGTTGCCCCATTACTCCAAGAAATGGAATACGGAGCTGTGCCGCCGGTAATGTCAATTTCAGCTGAACCAGTTGTATTGCCAAAGCAATCTACATCAGCACTGTTCAAAAGGGTAACCGCAAGTGCGGCTGATGGCTGCGTGATTGTCACACTGGCCGTATCTGTACATCCGTTGGCATCCGTTATCGTTACGGAATACGTTCCAACAATCAAACCAGAAATGTTCGCAGAAGTAGCTCCATTGCTCCAACTGTACGCATACGGAGCAACGCCCCCAGTCGCGCTTGCCTGAGCCGAACCGGTTGAGTTTCCAAAGCAGTCTACGTTGGATACAACAACAGCACTTGCGCTGATAGCACTAGATGGCTCTGTGATTGTCACCGATTCATTTGTAGTACATCCATTCGCATCCGTAATGGTGACGGTGTACGTGCCCGCAGTCAAGTTGCCAATAGTATCGGTTGTGGCACCGTTCGACCAGCTCACAGCATATGGAGCTGTGCCGCCAGTATAAGTAATGAATGCCCGGCCATCGTTTCCTCCGAAGCAGCTTACATTGCTTAGCACGACGCTTGTACTTGAAAGCGCAGCTGCCGGTTGTGTAATGGTAATCGAGAGGGTATCTGTACAACCGTTTGCATCGGTCACAGTAACACTGTACGTTCCTGCTGTGATGTTAGCATTCAATGCTGTGTTAACCCCATTGCTCCAGGCAATGGTATATGGAGCCGTGCCACCTACAATCGTAATTTCTGCCGATCCAGTTGCGTTGCCAAAGCAATCCACATTCTGGCTACTCAATAAGCTCACCGCAAGAGCAGATGCTGGTTGAGTGATGATTACACTAGAAGTATCTGTACATCCATTTGCATCCGTTACCGTCACAGTGTAGGTTCCAGCAATCAAGCCAGTAGCGCTAGCCGCAGTTGCTCCATTACTCCAGCTGTAGGTGTATGGTGCTGTTCCGCCCGTAGCACTCGCTTGGGCCGATCCAGTTGCTGAACCGAAGCAATCCACATTTGATTGCACAACAGCACTTGCACTTAATGCCGATGCTGGTTCGGTTATCACTACTGTATCCTGTCGCGTACAACCGTTCGCATCCGTGATGGTTACGGTGTACATTCCAGCCGTTAGGCCGCTAATGGTATCTGTAGCCGCACCGTTGCTCCAATTCACCACATAAGGAGAAGTGCCTCCAGAGTATGCAACGGAAGCCTGACCGTCGTTTCCACCAAAGCAATTCACATCGCTGATTACAGATGCGAGAACTCCAACGGAACTCGAAGGCTGTGTAATGACTATGCTTGAAGTATCCGAACATCCATTTGCATCTGTTACAGTGACGGTGTACGTTCCCGCAGCAAGGCCTGTAGCTATTGCCGTGGATTGGCCATCACTCCATGCGTATGTGTATGGAGCCGTTCCACCGGTTGCGCTCGCCGTACCAGATCCCGTATTGGTTCCAAAACAAAGAACATTAGAAGTGACCGTTGCCGAAGCGCTCAATGCGCTTGCAGGCTGGGTGATAGTTACTCCAACTGTTACTTGGCATCCGTTACTATCGGTAACCATTACCGTATAACTCCCCGCAGCAAGACCAGTAGCTGTATCACCAGACGCGCCGTTACTCCATGCATAGGTGTAAGGTGCATCACCGCCGGTAGCGGTTGCGACCGCAACGCCATCAGTGCCTCCAAAACAATTGACAGCACTAAACTCAACAGCGGTAAGACTTAACACAGAAGAGGGTTGAGTGATTACCACAGAAAGGCTATCCTGACAACCATTGTCATCGGTTACCGTCACCGTGTATGTTCCCGCCGGAAGACCAGAAGCCAAGGCAACAGATGTTCCGTGATCCCAATCGAAGCTATACGGCGGAGTACCACCTGTAGCACTGGCAAGTGCAGATCCGTCAGACCCTCCCAAACAACGAACGTTGTTGAGCACATCAATTGAAACGGTCACTGAAGAATCAGGCTGTGTCATTGTCACGTGAGCCGTGTCTGTACAACCATTCGCATCGGTTACAGTAACGATATAAAGTCCGGTATCAAGGCCAGTGGCAGTGATCCCCGCCTGGCCGTTGCTCCAAGAATAGCTATATGGTGGTGTACCTCCAGTAGCTGTTGCTGTAGCGTATCCATCAGATCCGCCGAAACAGTTCACTGGGAAGAGCACACTTGCCGAAGCATCTACAGAACTTGATGGTTCAGTAATGGTCACTTGGGCAGTATCCATACAACCTTGGGCATCAGTTACAATGACGGAGTGAGTTCCGGCAGCCAGATTATTTGCTGTGGCTGTAGTTTGACCATCAGACCACAAATAGGTGTACGGTGAAGTGCCGCCTTGCGCAAATACATTTGCACTACCATCAGCACCACCTAGGCAGCTCACATTGTTAATCACTGTCGGTGTGAGAATGATATCCTGAGGTGGCGATTGAATATTCACGTTCGTAGTAGCCTCGCAACCAAGTGCGTCGGTTACCACAACAGTATGATTTCCAGCAGCAAGACCAGTTGCTGTATCTGTGGTTTGGCCATCACTCCATTGGTAGGTAAATGGAGCAACACCATTGGTTACCGTTACATAGGCGGCCCCGTCAGCACCACCGTAACAACTCGTTGTAGCATACGCGGTAGCTGCGGCCATGATATCTGTGGCAGGCTCAGTAATAACGACAGAAACAAGATCCTGACAACCCATTGAGTCTGTAACAAGCACAGCGTAATTTCCAGCTACTAGCCCGGTTGCTGTATCGCCTGTTTGACCATCACTCCACGCATAGGTATATGGCGCTGTACCACCCGTAGCATTGGCCCAAGCAATACCATCAGAACCACCAAAACAAGTAACGTTTGCTACGACCGTTCCTCCCGCCGTAACCGGCGCAGTAGGTTGGGTAATAAAGACTCTAGCGGTATCTGTACAACCGTTCGCGTCGGTTGCTGTAACCACGTACCATTGAGAACTCAAGGTCGTCGTATTCGCGCCGGTCACACCGTTACTCCACGTGAATGTATAAGGTGGAGTTCCACCCGTTGCCGATGCCGAAGCAGTTCCATCATTTCCTCCGAAACAAGAAACAGGAGCGGTCATACTTGCGGATGCATTAACTGCACTTGCAGGTTGTGTGATCGTAACTGTGGCACTATCTACGCATCCATTGGCATCTGTCACAACAACGGTGTGTGATCCTGCCCAAAGTCCTGTTGCCGTTCTGGTGGTTTGTCCATTACCCCACAAATAGGTGTAAGGGGAAGTGCCACCTGTAGCGGAAGCTCGAGCTGAAGCGCTTGAGTCGCCCAAGCACAACACTTGCGACAGAACAGTCGCCGATGCAGAAACAGCCGTCGCCGGTTCTGTTATGGTAATAGTAGCCGTAGTAACACAAGCATTCGCATCGGTTACTGTAACCGTGTGTGTTCCAGCGGCAAGTGCTATCGCGGTATCGTTCAACTCGCCATTCGACCAGCTATAAGTGTACGGCGGTGTGCCGCCAGAGCCCGTCGCATATGCGGAACCATCAGATCCCCCAAGGCAAGAAACACTTGAGATCCCAGCTGTTGTAGCCGAAACTTGAGTAGGTTGAGTCAGCGTCACATCCGCTGTGGTCTGACATCCCAAGCTATCGGTGATTGTAACGGTATATGTTCCAACGGCTAAACCGGTAATAGTGTCGTTCGATGAACCCGTGCTCCAACTGTAGGTATACGGAGCCCATCCGCCAGATGCGGTGGCGTAAGCCGTCCCATCCGAACTTCCGAAACACGTAATAGTCAGCGCATCAATAGCCGTTGCAGAAAGCGGAGTTGCCGGTTCTGTTACGGTTACATCGATAGAATCCTGACATCCATTGGCGTCGGTTATAACTACAGTATATGTTCCTGCAGCCAAGCCTGTTGCAGAGTCTCCAGTTTGACCATTACTCCATGCAAACGTGTACGGCGAAGTACCACCGTTTCCATTTACCGCTGCCCAGCCATCGGCATCGCCAACGCAGGAAACGGCCCAAACCTGAGAAATACTCACGCTAACAGCAGAAGCCGGTTCGGTTATCACAACCGTAACAGTGTCGGTACAACCAAGGCTGTCCGTTACAGTAACGAGGTGCGAACCTGCACTCAAGCCCGTTGCAGTAGAGGAGGTCTGACCATTTGCCCAGAGGTATGTATACGGTGCAGTTCCTCCAGAGCCAATAGCTGTAGCCTGACCATCGGAACCTCCAAAACATGAAACTGGATTGTCCATCGTAGCGCTCACGTCTACCGCAGTAGCAGGCTGTGTGATTGTAACTGAATCTAGAACAGAGCAACCGTTAGCATCAGTTACTGTAACTGTATGATTTCCGGCCGACAAGCCTGTTGCAGTTGCCGTAGTTTGGCCATTAGCCCATAGGTATGTAAATGGAGGAGTTCCTCCAGATCCTGCAGCTGTTGCAGAACCATCTGCGCCACCAAAGCAGCTAACATTTGCCACAACAGTTGTTGATGTTGCGATAGAATCTGGCTCACCAACGACTACCGAGCTTGAGCTTGTACAGCCGTTTGAATCGACCACAAATACCGTGTAAGTTCCAGCGGAAACCCCTGTAAGGGTGTCGCCAGTATATCCTGTGCTCCACGAAATGGTATACGGGGCAGTCCCCCCAGTGGCGGTTCCATAGAGAATTCCATCGGCTCCATTATAACAAGAGATGGTTCCAATAACCGCAGCCGTCACATCTAGGTCAGCTGCTGGAGGTGGAACATCCAACGTGTCCATCAAAATACAGCCATTCGAATCTGTAATCGTAACAGCGATCAATCCTCCACCTAGACCAGAGATTGTGTCATTCGTAGTACCGTCTCCCCACACAAACGAGTACGGAGGAGTGCCACCAGACACTGTGATGTATCCTGATCCATTAGACACGCCACACGTAGGCGCAGTAATCAAGGTAGATGTTGAAGAAAGTGCACTTGCCGGCTGCGCTATGGTCACAAAAGCTGAATCTTGACAACCATTGGCATCGGTCATTATAACATGATAGTTTCCAGGAATTAAGCCTGAAGCAGTCTGCCCAGTCTGACCGTCGCTCCACAAGTATGTATACGGAGAAACCCCTCCTGATCCGTTCGCAGTAGCAGTACCATCAGCTCCACCAAAACAGTTGACGTCCGTTTTTGTGATAATGGCCGCAAGCGGCATAGAAGGCGTAGTGATTTCGATGGAATCCGTTTGAACACAACCGCGGTTGTCTGTTACGGTTACCCAATAAGTACCAGGGGATAACATGTTAATAGATGAAGTCGTTGCCCCTGTATTCCACAAATACGAGTATGGCGCTTCTCCCCCAGAAGGAGCAGAACTAGCAGATCCATCAGAAAGACCGAAACATGTAATCATGCTTCCGGTGACATTCAACAAAAGTGAATCTGGCTCTGTAACCACTACTGTATTTGTATCGGTACAGCCCATACTGTCAGTTACCGTAACTATGTAGCTACCAGCGGAAATGCCGGTGATAGTATCACCCGTCATTCCATTGCTCCACGCATAAGTGTATGGTGGAACACCACCAGAAGCAGAAGCGTACGCGGTTCCATCGCTGGCGCCGTTACACGTGATTGTTGTTCCATCTGCCGCACCTACAAGTAGTTCGAAAGCTGGCTCGAAAATGTTCACCAGCGATGTATCTGTACATCCGTTGGCATCGGTCACGGTGAGAATGTAATTACCACCAGCAAGACCCGTGATATTCGGACCCGTCATGCCGTTGCTCCAAGAATAGGTGTACGGCGGCGTGCCGCCTGAAGCTGTTGCATTCGCTGATCCATTCACATCACCTCGACAAGTAACACCAACGGTGCTTGAGGTTCCAGCAATCAAAGCTGAAGCAGGCTGTGTGATTGTTAAGCTCACCGAATCCTGGCAACCATTAGCGTCGGTTACCACAACTGTGTGTGTACCAGCCGATAGGTTGGTTGGATTAGCAGTAGCTTGACCAGACGTCCATGCATACGTATAAGGAGTCGTCCCCCCTGTTACGGTGATGGTTGCTTCGCCCGTGCTGTCTCCAAAGCAAAGCACATTGGCATCAACAACACCAGAAACATTAAGGGCGGTTGGCTCGGTCAATGTGAATACTGCAGTATCCTGACAACCATTGGCGTCAGTGATTGTGGCAGTGTAGGTTCCAGCGGTTAACCCAGAAATGGTGTCTGTTGAAGCGCCGTTAGACCAAGAGATTGTATAAGGAGATGTGCCTCCAGTGATACCAACATATCCAGATCCATTTGAATCGCCAAAGCAGAGGATGGTTTGAAGAATACTAGCCGTAGCCACCAACTCTGCGCTCGGCTCCGCAATTGTTACGGTTGCAGAATCCTGACAACCGTTGGCGTCGGTTACCACCACGGTATATGTTCCTCCACTTACACCCGTGATTGCGGTATCAATTACCCCATTGCTCCATTCATAGTCATATGGAGGAGTTCCGCCGGTAGCGTTTGCAGTTGCACTTCCATCAGCATCGCCAAAGCAAAGCACATCTGTGGAATCCGTAATGGCAACTGTCAACGAAGCGGTTGGTTGCGTAATGTTGATGGTTGCACTATCTGAACAGCCACGGCTATCCGTAACTACAACAGAATACGAACCGGCAGGTCCAGTGATTGAGCTTGTTGTATCACCTGTATTCCACACATAAGAATATGGAAGTGTTCCGCCTGAAACAGCAACAGAAGCTACCCCATCATTTCCACCGAAGCACGAAACGGGCGCATCCATAGCTATGCTGAGGGTAAGTGCACTGTCTGGTTGAGTCATCACAAGCGCAAGTGTATCCGTACAACCAACACTGTCGGTTACGATAACCGTATGGCTTCCAGCGGTCAAGCCAGTTGCAGTATCGTTGGTTTCACCATTGCTCCACAAGTAAGTGTAGGGTGATCTTCCTCCGGTTGCTACCACAACGCCCACACCGTCTGCCCCACCAAAGCAGGAAATAGGTGCTTCAAGAATAGTGAGTCCCCCAACAGGCTGAGCCGGTTGAGTTAAGGTTGTTGTCAACGAATCGGTACACCCGTTCGCGTCTGTAACAACTACGGAATACGTACCAGCTACAAGGTTGTTACGGAGACTATCTGTATTACCGTCATCCCATAACACCGAGTATGGCGGCGTTCCACCCGTTATCAAAATGTCTAGTGATCCAATACTGTCGCCAAAGCACAAAATTTCATTCTGATTCTGAATCGCAACAGCTATTGGTGAACTCGGTTGAGTCAAGTTTACGACTATAGAGTCTGTACACCCGTTGGCGTCTGTAACATAATAGGTATACGTTCCCGCGCCAATGTTTGAGAGTGTGTCTTGCAATGCGCCGTTTGACCACGACGTAGTATAAGGTGGAGTTCCTCCGGTGACGAACCCACCGAGTGTCCCGTTTAAGTCACCAAAACATTGAATACTGTCTATTATATCGACGTTGGCGACTAAGGAGTCGGGTTCGGTGACCGTTACTTGAACGGTATCCGTACAACCGCCGCCGCTGGTTACGTAAATTTCATACGTCCCAGCGCCAAGGTTGTAAACCGTGTCGCTTGTTGCACCGGTAGACCATAAGTAGGTGACGGGTGGCGAACCTCCCCAAACGTCAACCCACGCCCAGCCGTCGGTATCGCCGTGACAAGAAACCTGAGCGCCTTGTTGAGCGATTGCCCAACCACACCCACCAAAGGTGAACGAAGGAGTGCTGTCGGTAATAGCAATGAAGATGCTGTCTCCATCGCTGAATAGGTTATCATTGACACCACCGATATCCGAAGCAGAACCACCTAGCGCCGAGTTAGGCGAGGTGGCCGTTGCAAAAATCATTCGAATGGAATCTGTAGGACTCACCCCTAAACTGTCGTAGGGAATGTAGAAGTCTATAAATATTGGGTCAGAAAGAGGACAGTTCGTGTACCCGGCATGACTTCGTTGAGAGTGCGACGCGCCTGGGTAAGAAGAAAGTGTTGTTCCGGTTGTAGTACCATCAACATCCATGATAGAAACCAAGCCCCCGGCATTTGTGCCATAAATAACTTCAAGTTCAAAACCTGGGTTTCCTGCAACTGCATTTGGGTCGGCCCCTGCGCCTGTAAAACCCATTTTGTTATCGGTATCAATAAGGAAACTGAATCCGTAGGCCCCTGTAACATTCCGAGCAATTCGAATCCGATACATCAAAAATTCATCGCCGTTGCCTGGCATTGCATCTGGATCTCCGAGATACCAATATCCGGCACTCATAGGATAACCAGGGTTGTCTACAATTTCAGACTTACCGCAATCGTTACCCCCTTGCAAATCTGCAGGAGGCTCTGCGGTGAGGTGAAACATCGGAATCATTGGGTACTCAAAATCGAACGATTCATCGATAACCACAGAGGTATCAATGGCACCACCCGAAGCGGAAATCCACCCGTCTGAATTCGGATCAAGTATGGTACCGGAAGATGGGTCGTAAATCCAACCAATCTGTCCAAAGGCCATTACATGAACCAATGTCAGAGCTAGAAGCCATACGCGCCGTTTGCAGGGAAGCGAGTAAAGGCTTTTCATGACGATATGATTTTAGGTCTCATCTGGTCGTCGTCAGCACTACTAAGAATGTAGTTTGAACGAACTTTTCAAATCTACATGCCTCGGTCTCATTGTGTTGTATTCCGTTTCCGACATTCTATTCTGACTGTTTGAGGATAAAGCGCTCCAGTTAACTAACTTGCAGATATCATCTACGAGGTATGGCTGGAACTGGATCTTCAAACCGCACGAAATATCACATCCGAAAAGGTGTACTATTCGCCATTTTACTTCTACCACTTTGGAGCTATTTGTATTGGTTGGCCTCTCCCAACACCACGCTCAAAGTGGTCATGCTCGATAAAACAGCTCAGGATTTTAGCAACATAGAACACCGTGCCTTCACGTGGGTATTAAACCACGAACGGTACACGAAGCCTGACGGCTCACAATACTCTAAAAGACTCGATTATCTTGGCTACTTCCCTAAGCCGACAAATCTATTGGATTCTAAGGACTTACACGGCTTCTCTCAAGCTCAGATAGACAGCATTTCAGACTATGTAGACGTAGGCTATTTCATCGATACCTATGGGTCTTATTATCAAGACTGGCGCGACCGAATGAGAGACATACCTCGCACAGGCTTGATATACGGTGGGTTTGAGGGCGAAGATGCTTCTTTAATGGAGTCGCTCATGGACAAGAAGAAACTTGTGCTTGCAGAGTTTAGCATCTTCGGATCACCCACCCCTAAGCCTGTTAGAGAAAGAACAGAAAACTTGCTAGGCGTGTATTTTTCGGGCTGGGTAGGGCGCTATTGGCAACAACTTGACACGATTGTGAGTGACGAGGTGCCTCGTTGGATACCTAGACTGTACCAAGAACAATATGGTGTTGAATACGACTTTAGTGGTCCAGGCATTGGCTTTTTTCATGAATCAGGTCGCCTGCTATTGCTTTCAGAAGACGAGTTGAACCACATCGTTCCGATAATGGAAACGAATCCCGACGTGGCCGAAAAGTATGGCCTCGACGAATACCTGAGGTATCCATTCTGGTTTGAAATATGCACCATGAACTCGTCGGTAGAGTCCATCGCCCACTTCAGAATACATCCTAATGAAAGAGGAAAGGAGTTGATGGATAGTCTCGATTTACCCGTGACCTTCCCTGCGGTTTTAGTGCATCCAGATTGGAAAACCATATACATGGCTGGAGACTTCACCGACAACCCTGTGGGTATTACGAGTAGCGTATTTGCTGGCGTTCAGCACGTCAAGCCATTTATGTACGACAATCAAAATCCAGAAGATCGAAAGAAGTTCTTCTGGGAATGGTATCGACCATTCATCACCGGAATTCTAGCCGAAAACTTTCAGGAATAGGGGCTAGCTTTTCTTTGCATCTGGATTCGCAGGTTGTTGGAACCCGACGCGCTTCATTGCTCCCCACTGTTTCTTTCCTTCGAAGAAATAATCCCAATTTCCTCGTACAGCCGACCACATCACAAAAGGATGGAAGACAAAAGGCTCAATGAAGGCCATCAAGATGAGCTTGCGGAAATCCTTGTTGCGCTTGTACCTGAAGAAAGTAAGGTCTTCCATGAAAAGCGTGTACATCGATATGGTGATGGAGAATAAGTAAACCATGGCTGACAGCAGCACGAAGAACTCAATGTTAATCATCCCCAAAATCACATAAATGAAAAGGAACACAATGCCTATAAACTCAACAACCGGCGCAAACCACTCGAAGAAAACCCAATACGGGAAACTCAGCAAGCCAATTTTACCATAACTCGGGTTGAGAAACAGCTTTTTATGGAGAAGCACCGTTTCAATGGTGCCTCGAGTCCATCGATTGCGTTGGCGATGAAGCACCTTCCAACTTTCCGGAACTTCTGTCCAACACAGTGGATCCGGAATAAACTCAACCTTGTACTTGATACCATGTTCGCGAGCATACCGGCGCATCCGTACGACTAACTCCATGTCCTCCCCTACTGTGGCGGCGTAATATCCTCCAGATTTCATCACTAGCTCGCGATCAAATACGCCAAGAGCTCCCGAAATAAGTAGAAGGCCATCTAGATACCCCCAGGCCATTCTTCCTAAAAGAAAAGCACGGAGGTACTCCAAGGTCTGAAAGCGACCAATCATCGTTTTGGGAAGGCGAACCTCTTTGATGGAGCCCCCTTCGACCACACAGTTGTTCGCTATTCGAATGACTCCACCCGTGGCGATAATTCGCGTATCCGTTTCCTCCAAGAAAGGCTTCATCAACTTTTGGAGACAATCCCGTTCGAGGATACAATCCACATCGATGTTCATCACGTAGGGAGACTGGGCAACATTCAACCCGGCATTCAGGGCATCTGCCTTACCACCGTTCTCCTTGTCCACAACCAGTAACTTCTTGAATGCGGGATTCTTAGACCGGTATACCTGACGTATTCGTTTACACTCTAGGCTTCCCGTAGGCTGAAAAGGAATGGGTTCGAGATCGTAGTTGTCGATACACTGTTGTAGTGTTGAATCTTTACTTCCATCATTGACCACAACAACTTGAAATCTAGGGTATTTCAAGGATAAAAGTGATCGAATATTCTCTACAATTGTGGCTTCTTCATTGTAGGCTGGGGCAAGGACAGAAACGGGAGGCGCAACGGAGCTTTTTAAGAGTAAGTCGTATTTGGCGTACTTATTCCGCTGAATGTAAATGCGCGCTTGGAGATTGGAAAATACTGCCAGGAAGGTATAGGACAACATGACCAAGATGGTGAAGACGAAGATTCCTCCATATAGAATGAAGAAAACCCAGTCGGCGAAATTCAAATCAGTATCAAGCTGCTCCATACAAGACTTGGTCAATTATAACGTGTCGGTCTTCCGGCACCGTAGCTTTCAATTCAACCATATACCCCTCACCCGCCGTGGCCTCGAGTGCTTTTGCGGCTGCAAGGCTCACATCGAAATCGCCAAAAACAAGTTGTGAAATGAGAAAACTTCTGTGCTTTCCTTCGATATCCAAATCGGCAATTGCCTCAATAATTTCAATCTGAACTGATTTAGATTCCACTTCAAAACGGTGCAGAAGGTTGGAAATCATCTGGGAATCTCCAAGTTCGCTGACTGCTTGAACACACAGTCGACGAATCTCGGTATTCTTATGTCCTATGAGATCTGGCACGTTGAGGATAATTTCAAACCAGCTCATCTTTATGGCTATTCTCAGGGTTAGCTCTGTGAGTGATTCATTCGGCGACCCCATCCAGTCGAGAATATTTGGCTTAACTGGGTCGCCAAGTTTCGCGCATTGCTCCATCAACCTCAATTGCTGCCACTTGGAAATGGGGCTAGTCAATTCGCCTATAGATGAAAGTGCGCGCCGGCCACCTAGAACTATGGCCGCAAACTGAGCTTCGTCACGAACTAGTCGCTTGTCGTGATCGATATATTGAACCACTTCAAAAAGGTACCGGCGAATTCTAAATTCAGAGAGCGCGCTCAATGCTTTTACCTTTTGATGCCAGGGTCCATTCTTGAGTAATTCGAGCGTCATTCTTGGAAGATCTAGGTCTTTATAAATCTTCTCAATTCTCTCGGCACTTTCCCCTTCTAGTTGTTGATGTAACTCAATAAGATAATCTGAAACTTTCGCATAGCTGTGAAAGTCGTACATGCTCACATTGAGCTCATTGCGCAAGTAAGCCAGCTGGGCATTCCATTCCTTGTCTCCTTCCTCCACCTCATAAATGAGCGCCAAAATAATAGGCTCAATTTCAGCGAGTAGGGCTTTGGCTTTTCTATCCGCTTTCGACTTCCTCTTTCTGAGTCTCAAAACGATGAAAAACAAAACCGCACTGAGGACCAGGAGGCCGAAGGAAAACGTAAAAACGATTTGAAAACGAACGTCCTTTGCTGCGAACTGATTCCACAATTCCGAAAAGGTGTTCATGCGCCGGGGGTTAGGTTAGTGCCCCGAAAGATATTAAGATTTCAATAGCTTCTTAACTCGAAGGACCAACTCTTTCGGATTGAAAGGTTTCGTCATAAAATCATCTGCACCAAGATCAAAGGCATCCACCACGGTGTCCTCCGTCTTCAGCCCTGTAAGCAACAAGACTTTCATGGAGGCGTCTTTCTCCTTGACAATTTTAAGAAGCTCAATACCGCTGAGCCCAGGCATCATTACATCACTGATAATCAAGTCGTAAGTCTGTTCGCCTTGCAACTTCTCAATAGCCTCTTCTCCGCTTGTAGCGGTTACAACTACTAGGCCTTCTTTCTGCAATTTAAATTCGACTGCCTTGAGCAAAATTGGCTCATCGTCTACCAGTAAAATCTTGGCCGAACTCATTCCGTGATTTCTCTTTTGGTCGTGGTCAAAAACGAAGGTACTGCTTTGACAGAAAACCCCCTCATTTTGGCCAATCTTTACTTCACACCCCTATGGGGTGTATCCTCACAGCCCAAATCAATGCCAACCATAGGGGGTATAGTGTCATTCATCGAGAAAAGGCTACCATTCATCGAAAACGCCCATGAACATTGGGTTTCAGCGAGGTTTTAGAGCGAAATTTGTCTCCAGAGAGACCTGAAATTAATTCACGCTATGAGACTTAAGAATTTTTACCTCGCGCTAACGATGCTCACGACCGCTTTCGCTTTCGGTCAGAACAACGACATCGTGGTAACTATCCAAAACCAAAACCAGGATAGCACCAATTTCACATTTGACATTTATGCTAGCACCACTTCTGGTACAACTTACCTAGGTGATGCCGACATCGTAATGTCTACCGCAGCAGCTAAGTGGAGCTCACTTGCCGTTGCTCATTCGAATGTTGATCCTAAGATTGGAAACTTCTCGTCTTCAATTATTAGTGGCGACATCGTCATTAACATCGGTGGCAATCTTAGCGCTACAGGTGTTTCAGACTTTCCGGACCTCACCACCACTCCAAAGAGAATTGCTTCAATTACACTTACCGATGTAAGCGACTTCTCAGCTACCGCTGATTTGGCGTTTGTAACATCTGGTAGCCCAAAGACTTTGATTTACGAAGTATACCAGTCTGGTAGCCGTCTTCGTCAACGTAAAATCAACGCACCAACTCTTCAAGCTCCAGCCGCTGGTGTTGCACCAGCTTCTGCTGTAACCAACTTTGTGGCTGACCTTTCTACGGTTGGTCAGGCTGGTTTGACTTGGGACGCAGCAACCGACAGTGTATTGATTATCGCACGTGAAGGTTCTGCAGTTGCAACTGGCCCAATCAACACCGTTGGTTTCAACGCAAACAATGCATTTGGTGACGGAGACCAAATCAATGTGACTTCGAGCCGCGAGTATGTAGTAGGTAAGTATGACGGATCTGCAACATCAGCTACAATTACTGGTCTCGCATCAGGAACAACCTACCACTTCGCTATCTATAAGTTCTCTGGCGGAAACGGTAGAACAGAAGCTTACAGCGCTGCTGCTACAGCTACAGGTGTTGGACTTAACGCCGAGCCTACTATCGCAGCTTCTGGCATCGACTTCAATAACATTACTCCAACTGCATTCGACATCTCTTGGACTCAAGGTGATGGTGACAGCGTACTCGTTGTACTACGTGTAGTTGACTCTGCACAAGTTCTTCCAACAGACGGACAAGGATATACAGCTAGCACAGACTTCTCTAATCCTTCTGACAGCACAGGTAACGGAAACTACGTTCTCGTGTACGCAGCAAACACTGGTTCACTTTCAGTAAGCGGTCTAACTGCCGGACTAGAGTACGCGGTTGAGATCTACGAATTCAACGGATCAGGTTCTTCTGCAAACTACTTAACTAGCAGCTTTGCTTCTGCTACTCAGTACAGCCAATTCGGCGAGCCTTCTACAGCCTTCGCTGGTGTAACTGTAAATGCAGTTACAGCTAACGGAATCCAAGTGACTTGGACTGACCCTTCAGAGGCGGACAACCAATGGATTGTTGTAGCTCGCTTGAGCACAGATGCAGCAACTGCTCCTGGAGCGGGTGACGACTACGCGGCTGACACAGCGTTCGGTTCTGGTGAAGCTATCGGTAACGGATTCGTAGTCTACAATGGCGACGGATCTGAAGGTTCTGTAACTATTGGCAACCTCGACCAGAATGAAACTTACGCGTTCGACGTTTACGCATACACAGGTTCTACAGCTTCAGACAGCGCAGTACTTAACTACTCTGACGCGGTTGACGGAAACGGTTCTGCCGTGACTTGGATGGAAGCTTCGGTAATCGTTCTTCTTGAAGGTCCATATGACGGAACGGATATGGGATCTGTAAACATCACAGTACCATCAAGCCAGCCATACAACCAAGCACCTTGGAACTACGCTGGAACAGAGACAAACGGTTCACTTCCTGCGAACGTAGTTGACTGGGTTCTTCTAGAGCTTCGCACATCTGCTAGCGGTTCTGAGAACGCTTCAACAGTTGCCTTCACTCAAGCAGCACTTCTTCTTGACGACGGTACTATCGTAGCGGCTGACGGTTCTTCAACTCCAATCTTCGAATTGAGCTCAGAAGACGACTACTACATCGCAGTACGCCACCGTAATCACTTGGCGGTTAGCTCAGACACTGTTCTTAGCGACGGTGGTAAGAGCGCCTTCACGTACAACTTCAGCACTGCTGGAGCTAACGGAACAGAGGGTATGTACGACTACAACGGCGATGGTTCACTTTACGTGATGTACGCTGGATGGGTTGACCCAACTACCGATGCAACAATTAACGCTGGTGACTACAGCGCGGTTTACACAGATCGCAACAACACTAGCGCTACTTACGACTTCACTGATGCTAACATGGACGGTCTAGTTGATTCTGCCGACCGAGCAGCAGTGTTCAACAACAGAGATTACGCGGAGCAACTTCCGTAAGTGAAATATGAACCAGGGTCTCGGGACAACCAACCTGAGACCCCGGTTTTTCTTCGAGAGACCTAAGACCTACAACCTGTACTACCCACTAATTGAAAAGTTAATAGCGATAATGAAATTTCGTCTATACATACTTCTTCTCCTTACTTCCCTCGCCGGCTGGGCTCAGTCGACGGACAGGGTAGACGTGGGTGTGCAGAATTATCAAGAGCATCCAAGCGGGTCTGTTTCTTTTGACCTTACGCTCGAATGTACTCTAGGAGACACTGTGTTCATCGGATTCTCTGATATCGTGTTCAGTGCGGATTGGACTCAGTTCGCAAATCCTACGTACACAGTAACTTCACTTGGAAACGCAACGAGCCGTTCTGGCAACACGAACCTTTCTACAGGTTGGATTCGCCGCGGTATCCAAAACAACGAAGATGTTCTGATCTACACTTTAGATCCGAAGTTCATCGAGTATCAGTATCAGTTCAACGACAACGTAATCGCGTTGAAGAAGAACGTAGTTGTGCCTTTGGTTCACATTGAAATCGCAGGATACACCGGTGTAGCTGATCCAACACTAGCTTTTGTGGAAACTGGTGAGTCGAATGAGAACATCACAAACATGTACGGTTTCTCAACACGCACACCGAAGTTCGAAACTGAAGCCGTAGACCTACGATTCAGCGATTTCCCTTCATTGGGGTCACCACGTTTGGATCTTACCATCATGTTGGAAGGCCCATATAATTCTTCAACAGGTGAAATGAGCACCGACTTGAATAGCCAGGGCTTACTTCCACTGAACAACCCATACTCTGGAGCGCCTTGGAACTACACTGGCGGAGATAGTGTAACCTCTATCCCTAACGCTGATGTAGTGGACTGGGTACTCGTAGAAATTCGTGAATCAAATGCAGCAAACAATGCGAACTCTTCTTCTGTGATTGGAACGCGTGCAGCATTTGTTTTGAAAGATGGAAGCGTCGTTGATATGGACGGATCTTCTTATCTTGAATTCGACAACGTAGAGTTTGACCCAAGTAAGCGTCAATTTGCGGTAGTTTACCACAGAAACCACTTGGCCATCATGTGTGCAGACTCCCTCGATTATGTAGACACCAATCCTTCTGAACCAAGATGGGAGTGTGACATGACCGATGGCCTACATGAAATCTTCGGTGGAAACAATGGTGCGAAGCTTAGTGGAGGGACTGTAGCTATGATGATGGCTGGTGATGGTTCAAGTGATGGAAATATCCAGAACACAGATAAATTAACGACTTGGTTGCCTTTCAACGGAACTAGTGGTTACCTTTATGCTGACTTCAATTTGAATGGCCAAGTTCAAAATGATGACTCTGAATTACTTTGGTACGACAACAACGGTAAATCATCGCAAGTACCATGAGACCTGTAAACATTAAAATACTAGCGATAATCTTCGCAATAGGCATAGGTTTAAATCTGAATGCCCAAGAACAACTTGATTTTCAAATTTCAAGTTCAACAGTGACGTCGGGATCCCCAGACACTTTAGAAGTAACTGTTCAAATACGAGCTTCTGTAGGCTCATCTTGCCTTCGTACATCACAACTTTATTTCAATTACAACTCTGATGCGTTCGGCACAAACGTAATTGACAATGAGAAAATCAGAATTGAGAAAGGGTCACTCATCGAAGATGTATCGTTCATGAGTAATCCTATTGAAATATACTCTATAGACACTGCCGATAATACTACGTCAAGATTAGCGGTCACCATTACATCAACTCAACAATCAACGAATTGTGGAGATGACCTCTTTTTTAGTGGTTCTGGAGTGAATGCTCACGCCACAGTAACCTCTACTTGGTCAGATTTGATTATCCTACATATCCCAATTTCTAACGCAGCGGAATTACCGAAAATCGATTGGCAGTCTAGTTTAAGTAGTGGCCAGCAATTCTTTCAAACTACTTCTGCGAGTCCCGAGCAAAGTTCATTACCTGACTCTTTTTTCTTGGATGCTAAAGTATACCCTCTTCAAGACTACGACATCATCTGGAACGGATCATCTTGGACTGGTGGATCGGGTGGTAGCGGAGAGCCAAACTCTGCCGATGCGGCACTTAACCTTCTTGTTGAAACTGGAACCCTCCCCTATTTCGGGTAATGCCTCAGTCCAAAACTTGATTATTTTGAACGAAGGCGTTCTTGATCTCGGTGGTAATACACTTACGATTACTGGTGATATCATTGGCTCGGTGAGTGGCTTCTTACGTAATGGAACTGTTCAATTCGCCGGAAGTTCCGCTCAAACCATTACCGGAACAACGAGTTGGGATGATATTCAAATTAACAACGCCAATGGCGTTACGATTGAAAACGATACACAAAGCGTTTACGGTGTAGTAACTCTGACCGACGGAGCGCTTTCAACTAATGATGCACTTAAACTGAGAGCAACCGACACGAGCTATGCTCAAATCGAGCCAGGTAGTGGTTCCCTTTCTGGCAATGTGACGTACGAGATGTATATATCTCAAGCGGGATGGCATAACATTGCATCACCTATCGCGAGTATGACCCTCGCCGATTTGGAAGACGATATCATCATCAACTATGATGGAAATGCCGCTGGTGTTTCAGCTTACTATTGGAATGCTGGTAGCGGAGATTTCGTTGCAGCTACCGCCAACACAGACAATTTTACTGGTGGATGGAATGTGTTTATCAACAACAACTTCATTGCGTCAGGAAAAGGTGTTAACAATGACGGTAACCTTCCAGTAATTCTTGATCTTACAGGGGTTCCCAACGATGGTTCTCAAAACATAACTCTAGATTACGCTGCTATTCCTGCGTGGAGCGGATTCTCTACATCTCAAGGCGGAGCTGCTACAGATACGGCTGGATGGAATTTGATAGCCAATCCATATCCTTCAAACCTAGATTGGAACCAAGTCAACAAAGACATTCCAGGCACTATTAATGGATACTATTACATATGGGACCCAGGAGCGGGAAGTTATGTTTACCACAATGGTTCAACAGGGTCAGGAGGAAGAACAGCTACTATTGCTCCAATGCAGGCAGTTTGGGTCAAACTTGATGAGTCTGATGCTACATCCTCAACAGCCTTCGATTTTGCAAACGCTGATCGTACGGTAAGCAATCCTGCTGCGCATCTTAAAATATTTGAGCAAATTGAATTGGGTCTGTCCGAAGCCTCGGAGCTTTCTGATGTGACTTATGCTGTTCGTGATCAAGGCGGCTACTCTTTGGACTATGACTCCAGAGGAGATGCGATTAAGCAGTTGAACCCAGGAAAGGCCAACATTTATTTCTTCACTAATGACAGCCTGCCTGTTGCAATTAACACAATCGACCAAAGCTACAGCGGAGACTCCCTTATGATTGGAGTTCAAGGTGAGAACGGCGTTGTATATGAAGTTGATTTGCGTCAAAACAGCTTCCCTCAGGACTTTAAAGTAGAGTTGTTCGATAGAAAGACAGGAACGATTACTGACCTGAAATCATCGAGCTATACATTCACGAATGACACCGCATTCTCTGAACACCGCTTCAACCTTTACGCCGTTTCTAAGACCGTTGGTATCGAAGAGCCGGGAGATGGTGGTGCTGGAGGTCAAACCGCATTTGGTGTGGTTACCCGTGGTGAATCGATAATCGTAGATCTTTCTTCCTCTCAATTGCCGCCTGAAGTCGACATTGATGTCGTAGATATTTCAGGCAGAATTATTTACGAAAAATCAGGTATTGATTCCAATGGCGAATTCGAATTTAGTTTCGACACCGGACTTAATCAGGCTTACATCTACGTCGTTAGAGTAAAGAACCCTGAGACTGGTGAGATGTGGACTGAGAAGATTTTCTACTAGCCGCAACCTACCGGCATAGGTCTAACTTTCTCATTCTCTGCGAACTATAGCGGACTCGCTCAAGGTATAGAGAGTTTTGACCAAGCCGTATTCAATCATAAGGACGACCATTCGTCTGGCATTTGCCGTTGTTGCTTTGCTCCCATTGAGTGCGGAAGCGCAATTCGCCAATGGATATGAATACCGAATGCCCATCACAATCGACGAGTCCGTCGTCCCAGATGGCTCGGCGCTGTCAGACTTCACATTTCTCCTGGACGTAACATCCACGAACCTTACCGCAGCCAGCGGAAAGGTGACGAATGCATCTGGTTTTGACATTCTAATCACCGACGAAAGTGGGTCAGCTCTCGATTTTGAATTGATTTCATACACCTCGGGAACAGGTCAATACCAGGCGTGGGTTGAGATACCTACATTCGAGGATGCGGTCAACACCACCCTCTACATCTACTACGGAAACAGCTCTGTATCAGCTGATCAATCGTCTTCTGGAACTTGGTCGAACGGTTATGTGATTGTAGACCACATGGAAGCCAGTGGTGCCGCAAACGCAGTGGGTAACGGTATCAGCCCGTCCTCCGATAATACCTCAAGCGCCACGGGTCAAATAGGTGGTGCGCGCAGTTTCGACGGTGCCGGAGACATCGTCGTGTATCCGGACAACAATGCATTAGACCTCACCAACGACTTTACCATTACTGCGTGGGTCAATTCCACCAATGGGGCAAGCCAGCCAGATCTTATCACTAAGGGTGGATACCAAAGTGCATACTCGACCTGGATCAATTCGGATGATCTAGTCCTGCACACAGATGCCGATGACCTGCAATCTGCTACGAATAGTTTCGCTGGTAGTACATGGGAGTACTGTGCGTTTGTGTGGAATTCAGCTTCAGGGCGATTTATTTACCTAGACGGAACTCAAATAGCCACCGACGGCACAACGACAAACGCCACAACGACCACAAGCACCCTCACGTTTTCCACACTCGACTACGACTATGCGGGTCTCCTTGATGAAGTGCGAATTATTGATGCTGTTCGATCTGCAGAATGGATTCAAACCGAGTACAACAACCAAAATAACCCAACCAATTTCGCCAGCCTCGGTACTGAAGAGTGCGGAGGACTAACTTATTATACCTACCAAAGCGGAAACTTTACCACCGCAAATGTGTGGACTACTGACCCTTCCGGAACAACATTGCAAAATGCGGCGGTTCCTGACGAGTGTGACAATGTGGTAATCCTTTCTGGCCGCACAGTGACAAGTACAGCGAATAATATCGAAGTGGTCTCCCTAACCATCAATGGGGGTGCCACCTTCGATATCGGCACATCAACAGGTCATGATCTCGGGAACGTCTCCGGCACAGGCACCTTGATTTCACGAACGACTTCATTCCCTTCCGGTGACTTCACGTCGTTCGGTTCTGCTTCAGGTGGTACGCTCCAGCTCATTGACGCAGGCACCGGCAACTTCCCCATTGGAAGTGGAACTTGGAATGAAGTAGACCTCATTTCAACAAATGCCACCGTCGATATTATTTCACTGGCGTCCGACGTAACCATCCTCGGCGACCTGGATATCAGCCAAACCTCTGGTTCTGTAGAATTCAGGTTCGGAAACAACACAACTGATAGAACCTTGGTGGTTGAAGGTGATGTAAACGTAGGTTCTGGAACCAGCATGACCGTAGGAAGCTTTGATGCCTTCCACGAATTCGAACTTCAGGGAAGTCTAACCGCCGATGGGGACATTGACTTCTCGAATAGCGCTCAATACAGCACGGCTAGTTCTGGTGCAGTCAACCTGACGTTCACTGGCTTGTCAGATGAGGTCCTCACTGGCTCAGGGTCACAATTGGACTTGTATCGATTAATCGTTTACAAAGGAACCGACATAACCTATGAGGTAGCCGTTGACCATTCCGCGTTGGCAATGTATGGCCCAACAAATCAAGCCAATGGTTCTACGAGCTCACCTTTTTCTGTAGAAAATCCAGAAATCAACAAAGCTATTTGGGTTCGAGCAGGAACTCTTAGGCTTCAATCTGGTGTTTCTATTCCCGCGCTCACTGAAGGTGGAAACGACTATTTCATCCCTCTCGCTGGTCAACTTTGGATTGACGGCGCCGATGTCGCCAGCACATCACTAACCGGCAGCTCGGGTAATACAGGTCTTACGGTAATTGGAACGTTTAAGATTTCCGGTGGAACCTGGAGTGGTAATAAAAGTGCTGGTATTGTATATCGTGGGACAAGCACCGTGATTATCGAAGGAGGAGTAGTAAACATAAGTCAGTACAGACCCTCAGGAACGGTCATTGGTTCAGCAAATACAAGCTCTTATACACAGTCAGGTGGAGTATTCATTTGTAGAGGCGAAAATGGACAAGCCGGTGAGGTTGGAGTTGGTAATGGAATTTTTGATCTGAACTTCAGCACATCTGGCTACAATCAATCGGGCGGCACCATTGAAATTAGAGACGTAGCTTCTTCCGGCACAGGTGGAGGTGTTCTCATTGGGGTCGACGCAGCAAACGCTAGTGCAACTGGAGGTAGAATTGTTGTGAATCTACCTGGTGGGACAAGCGGATACGTGAGCTCCACAGTTCCGCTTACATCGCTCTACACAGAAAGAGAGTCTGGAACAGGCGATGCTACCGTATTCGTGGACGGCAATACCATAATTACAGATTCTCTTGTTGTCGGAACAAACAGTGTTTTTGATGGTCAAGCCAATGATATTACCATTCGCGGTAACGTAGAAGTAATCGGAACCCTAACCCCTGGAACAGGCACGTGGAAAGCCGACGATACAGGGTCCAGAACTTGGACCTTGGGTGGAACTATCAATGATTTCCAAAATCTCGATGTTGAGCTTACCGGTTCTGATTCACTTGTAATTTCAGGCCCTTCTGACATTACTGTGAGCAACGAATTGTCGGTGACTTCGGGTATTCTCAATAATGGAACTACGCGTATTGATGTAAACGGCTCTTTTAACAACAGCGGCATTGTACGTGGATCTGAAGCCGTACGCTTTAATTCGGGTACATCGTTCACTTGGGGAGGATCTGGATCCGGCATCGTCAAGCAAATTGAAATTGGTGGAACAACTAGCTCTTCATCAACCGTTACGCTATCATCAAATCAAATAGTAAGTGAATCATTAACCTTTATCACTGGTGACATAAACACCAGTAGAACGGTTGATCTCGCTTCCTTTAACCTCAGCCTTCCCAATAGCAGCGCCATCGTAGGTGCGGGTACAAACGGCACCGGCTACAGCGGTTTTTCCACAGGGGAGCTAGCCTCTAATGGCGGTTTGTCTATTGACGTCAACGCAACTTCTACAACGTTCCCAATGGTGGCGAACGCTGCATACGCGCCGGCTACACTCACATTAAGTAGCGCGCCGAGCTCTTATGGAACGGTAACTGTTATTCCGGTTGACGCTGAACACCCAAATGTGACGCAAACCAGCCAGAGTCTGACGTACTATTTCAAGGTGACCTCAGGAATAGCTCTTGGCTCCAGCACGGGTACTTGGGAGTTCACATACAACCAATCCGATGTTGTAGGAACCGAAGGAGACTATGCCACTGGAAAGTTCACGGGGCTTTCTTGGTTGAAAGATGGAACCGGGTCAATCAATACGTCAAACAATACCATCGACTTCGGAGGAAGTACTTACAACTCTGACATTGCTGGCGATTACACGGCCGGGAACACCAACTCTGCGGATCCATTTGGCGCCGTAGATATTTACTACTCCCGTCAAAACGGTGCCTGGAGCGCAACATCTTCTTGGTCTTTAACTGGACACAATGTGGATAACCAACCTTCGCAACAGCCACAGTCGAACTCCATTGTAGTAATTGGAGACAACGACAGTATTTGGACGACGGCTAATAACGAAGAGTCAGGTTCCCTTACTATTGAAGAAGGTTCCTCACTGGACATTCAAGCCAACACAGGGCATGATTTCGGAATTGTTACCGGTACGGGATCTTTACGCATAAGGCAAGTCAATCTCCCAAGTGGCGACCTATCAGGTTTCCTTGGAGCATCCGGCGGTACTGTTGTAATTTATGTGAGTGGGTCTGACCAAACCTTTACCGGCCACAATATCTCTTGTAGGAGGATGAAATGGGTGCTTCAGACAGGACACCGCGTTACCCTAAGGGATGCAACATTTGACGTACTAGAAGACCTAACTTGCATCAGTCTAGGAAACAATACAGAGGACTACCGCATAGAGCAAGTTCAACTCGACGTTGGAGGAAATATCAATGTCATTAGTGGCGATTTTAGATTCAGAAACTCCCGCGGAGTTACGAATATGACCGTTGGCGAGGACTTCTATGTTGGATCCAACGCTCGAATTCAAATCAACCAAAACACGGATAGAGTCCATACCCTAGAAATTGGAGACTCGCTGGTTATTGACGGTGGTTTTGATACCTACCTAAATGCCAGTAGGTATGTTGACATGACCTTCAACGGCACTGGAGTCTCGGCAATTACGGGTTCTGGCACAACTCAAATTCTGAATATTCAAGTTGACAAAGGTTCGGATACCACGTCACAATTGTGGTTCTCACATACAGGAACATTTAATATCGAAGCATCTAGCTGGTTGGCCTTATCCAATGGACTCTTCGTTTACGATAGAAACGATACACGTACAGTAAGTTCAGCCACAAGCACGTTTACCATTCCTGCAACAGCTGGTATTCGAATGGCCGCATCAGGTGGCACCTTAAACATTATTGATGCCGATGATGACGCTGCCGATTTAATACTATCCGGATATATCGGCTGCTCCGACGGAACACTGAATATTGGTTCGAATGCGGATGATGCAGGTAACGACATATCGTTCACCACAAGCGGAAACCCAGTACTAGACGTCAACGGTGGAACCTTCAACGTGAATGGTCAGGTTCGTCGCGATTTAGCAACATCCCTTGGCGCTGTCCAAGTTTCAGTAACCGATGGAGGAACACTGACAATCCGAGGCAAAAATGCCTCCGACACCAGAGGGAAGCTCGAAATATTAAATTCTGGCTCACTTACAATGGATGCTTCCTCGGAAATTGTATTTGAAAGAGGTGGCGCGGGTTCGACAATTGCCGACCTGTATATCGAGTCTGGTTTGACCACATTGAGTGGAGGTACGATTACCTTTAATACGGCTTCAGGCGTTTCGACCGCCGAAGAGACTTTTACCATAAACTCGGCTGATGCTTTATATAATCTGCAAGCAACAGGTTCGGCCGGCGATATTGCTACCCTACAACTAAAATCAAGAGGATTAACCCTGTCAGGAGACCTTACAACAAGTAATGCAAACTCTGCATTCGACGCGAATGAATTCGACGTGTCTATGGCCGGAAACTTAACGCTTAACGGTAGTGGAGATTGGACAGGCTCAACGCTTACGGTCACCTCATCAACAGATTTCACGGGCGATGCCACCACCACAAACGCCTTCGAGAACGTCGTTATCTCTGGATCTGCTTCATTGAATTTCCTATCAGGCAGCGATGCAACAGCCTCTGGCACGCTCAACATCAACTCCCTTGGTTCTATTGATTTAGGAACGAGCTTCTTCCAAGTAGAAGGAAACGCTACTGTCAACGGCGACGTAACCTCAGATGCCGCCTCAGCATCCAATGGTCTTGTCCTCGCAGGCTCCTCTGCTCAAAACCTTTTTGGTTCTGGAACCATTGACAATTTGATTATCAACAACGCAGCTGGAGTAAATACGCTAAGCGACATCAGCGTCAATCGCCAGCTTGAACTCACTTCTGGCGTGCTGTTCCTAGCGGCAAATGCGCTTACGCTGAGTGAGGATGTGGCTATGACAGGATCCTTCTCTGCATCCAACATGATCGCTACCAACGGGGTGCTTACCGACGAAGGCGTGTACTACTCTATTTCGGCAGGCGCAAAGTCATTCCTACTTCCAATCGGCTCTAACGGCAAGTACACCCCGGCTTCCTACGATTTTACAAGCCTCAGTGCATCTGGCCAACTTCAGGTCGTTCCGGTAGACATCTTGCACCCATCAACCACGGATACGGCGGAAACTCAGCTCGACTACTATTGGTTTGTTCAGACCAGTGGCTTGGGGAGCTACACGGTTTCACATCAGTATCAATATGACAATTTAGATGTGAATGGAATCGAGTCATCGTGGGTTGCAGGCTATTTCGATTTGGTGAACTGGACGCCTTCAGGTGGAATTGCAAACGCCATTGACCCTACGAATGACAGCATTACAATCTGGAGTGTAGATTATCTCGACGGAGAATTCACAGCAGGTGAAGCCGACGAGTTTGGAGAAGCACCTATCTTCTATTCCAGAACTGGAAGCGGTGTTTACGATTGGGATGATCCAAACAGTTGGTCGAACGATTCCCACCTCGGCGTAGCCGCAGCCACGGCTCCAACCGGTGCTGCAAAAATTGTGATTGCCTCAGGCGATTCTATTACGACAAACGGCGACCTCAGAATTTGCCAAAGTGTGCAAAACAACGGTGTACTTAACGTCGGCACAACCATTGGCCACAACTTTGGAAGATTCAACGGATCGGGCAAGCTAATACTCGATGTTGCACCGTCCAACGTGTATATTTCCCCAGCGGGAATCTTCGTTGGCTTTGCATCTGACACGGGAGGAACTTGGGTGTACACCGGCAGCGTGAATGCAGATATCCTCAACGGTCTCAATTCATACAAGAATCTTCAGTTTGAAGGAACCTCTACAAAAGACCTCGGTTCACAAAACCTTACCATTTATGGTGACTTGAATATCTATGGAGGTAATGTAACCAACACCTCAAATATCGACTTAGAGATTCGAGGAAATTGGACAAACACTTCTGGTGCTGCCGCTTATACATCAGGAAGTGAAACCATCACGTTCACCGGAACAGCTACTAGCGAGGTTTCGGGAAGCACGAGCTTCAACAATGTTGTTGTCAACAAGACAAGTGGTGCTGATTCGCTCGAAATCACCAATGGAACGACCACCATTTCAGGCAGCTTTAGCCAAACCAGCGGTGCACTTTCTTTAAATGGAGGCAATATTGATCTTGGTGGGAACATCACCAACGGTACCTGGTATGGAACAGATGTATCAAGCGTTACTATTAGCGGAACCGGCTCGATTTCCTCCCCTGTTACTTTTGGTATGGGAGGTCAAAGTTTGAATAATTTCACCATCACAAGGGCTCAAGCCATCAGCCTAAATTCAGACTTAGACGTAGCGGGAACGCTCACATTGGGAACGGAAGACTTGAGCTTGACCAGTAGCACACTTACCATTAACAATGCGATTGCGGGCACACCGACATCCCTACAAACGACCAACGCTACTACTTTGGAAGTTCACGGAACTGGCTCTGGAATTCAAATTCCAACTTCTGTTTCCGCATTGAAAATTCTTGAACTTGACAACCCGAATGGCCTTTCTCTATCTTCTGCCTTGAATGTTAATGATTCTATTCGTGCATTGAACGGCGCGCTTAACGCGGCAGGTAATGATTTATCTATTGGCGCTAACGGCTGGGTTGTTCGTGGAGATGGTTCCTACACCGAATCCGTAAACTATGCTGGAAACGGAAATATCCTTTGGATTAACTCTACCTCGATTACCTCAGGTGGGGAAGTTCCGACTTCTAGAAACACGGTTCAAACGGCGAGCGTCAACGGCTCTGCTTCTGTAGCTCTGGGCTCGGATCTTGTTGTAAACTCGTCGCTCGTTCTCAATCAAAACCTCAGCCTAGGGTCGGATTCACTTTCGCTCTACGGAACCATTACTGGAAGTGGAGAACTAGCATCGTCTGGAAGCGGCAGTCTTGCTCTGCACGGTTCGGGAGCGATTTCGTTACCAGCCTTCACAACTGGACAACAAAGTCTCGCGTCTTTGGTCGTTCAAAGAACCGGCACCCACACGCTGCAATCCAATCTAGAAGTAATTGCGGATCTAGATTTGCTCCGCGGACACATAGAAGTGGATGCAAACAACTTGTCTTTGGGCAGTGCAATAGCGATTTCGAACGCATCTAACGCATCTTTCTTGTCAACGGGCTCCACTGGTTCCGTAGTGATTCAAACGCCTTCTACTGGCGCGTATACAGCGCCGTTGGGTGACCTCACTACGGATTTGGAGTACTCTCCAATTGAAATTCGACTCACGGGAGGAAATCTAGTGAGCACTTCAACCCTTGCCACACAATGTGTGGACGCTATCGCCACCGAATGCCCAGGAGCTACAGACTATCTCACCAGATATTGGAACGTGGTTTCAACGGATGTGACAGATGCAGAAGGCTCAGTGCGCATGTGGTACACGGATGATGATATTGTAGGGACAGAGGCCAACATTCTCGGAAAGCGTTTCGATGGAACGAACTGTGTAAACGGCGACTCTGCCATTCTCGACAGTAACATCGTTTCTGTTTTCATTGATGGTTTTGGGGAATTTAGTGGCCGAGAAATTGATATCGCTACAGAACCAACAACCGCCGCAACAAGTTTCAGCGTCACCAACGTCTCTACACTCAACTTCGATGTAGATTGGACAAATGGCGACGGTCAAGAAAGACTTGTGATTGCTCGAGAAGGTGCACCTGTATCATTCGAGCCAGAAGACAATGTGTTCTACACTTTCAATACTGAATTTGGAGCCTCCACGCCGCTTAACGGAACCGAATATGCAGTGTACAAAGGAAGCGGAGCTGACTTTACGGTTACAGGTCTTTCACCGAACCGCACCTATTACTTTGAAATCTTTGAGTTCAACAAGCTAGACACCTTGTCTGAAAACTATCTGGTTTCTTCGAGTCTCACCGGGGATCAAAACACGGCTATCGAAATGGACTTGACCGTCTTTCTCGAAGGCCCCCTTGATTCTGTTTCTGGAGAAATGTCTACTACCCTCCAAAGCTCGGCACTGATTCCAACTTCTCAACCTTTTGGCTCATTCTATGCTGGCTCTGAATCCGTTGGTAGTGTTCCTGCCGATGTCACCGATTGGGTCTACGTACAAATTTTTGATGCCGAAAGCCCATCTGATGCCATTGCCATCAACTCGGTTCACGAAGGCGCTTACTTCTTGAAAAAAACAGGAGGGGTTGTCGGATTGGATGGCACCAGCAGTCCAGAAATTCTGCCAACCGAGAGCGGTCATTTACGCGTGCTCATTCGCACTAGAAATCACCTCAACCTCATTTCGGCCGATACATTGAGTCCATCTTCAAACATACACACTCTTGACACACGCATTAATGGGGGCGTTAGTACATCGCCAACCAATGTGATAGCCGGATGGCATACCATTCCAGCGGGAGTAATTGAAAACACTACACCAAATAGCATAGATATGGCCGACGCTGTGGAGGTTTGGATGCAACGCAATGCATTAAACGTCTACCAAATAGGCGATGTGACGATGGATGGAGAAGTGAATGCAGACGACCGTTCGAAGGTGTTTGAGAACATTGGGAAGGACTTCTCAGTACCCGAGTAGAACTACTACGATTCACCTCTCAGCCTATCCAAATCTCTTCGCTCCCTTTTCGTCGGACGTCCCGTACCGCGATCCCGCTGTAAACTTCGCGCCATGCGCAAAAACTCTTGCTTGTCAATCTCGTCCGCGGGTGTTGTTTCTTCCAACAAATCCGGAACAAGCTTTGCGCCTACTCTAGACTTAGGTATATCAAGCACCTTAAAACTTCGCGAGTATCCATGATACTTCACCGTGAACTCATCTCCGGGCTTCAATTCACGAGATGCCTTGACTGGTTCGTCGTCAATCAACACACGTTCATTCTTTACCTCATTTGAGGCAAGGGAACGCGTCTTAAACAGACGCACACACCACAGGTATTTGTCAATTCTCATGATCTATAATCTCCTTCAAAAGAGCAGGTTCAATACTGTGCCCTCCACTATATCTGTGGAGCTTTGGTACAATGTCGAATTCCGCAAGCTGACCTAGAACCTCCTGAATTTTGTGCTCTGGAGCAAATTCATCGGTATCGCCAAAGGCTGTATCAAATCTCAGGTTTGTAAAGGCCTCCTTTTTCAACGCATAATCTATATCGGGAGGAAAGGATCCCGCCCAACAAATGAGATGGTCGATAGACTTACCCGCCCGGTGATCTACCCAGCGGCAAGCGGCTGATACTCCTTGTGAAAAGCCAACAAGCGTAACATGCTCTACGTTCGGGTTCTTCTCGAGTTCGCGAGCTAATACCGCATCTAGATGTGCGGCTTGATCGGCAATATCGTCGAGCCGAGCCTCCTTGGTCATCCACGAAGCTCCTACTCTTCCACTTGTACCGTCAAGATAGAATCGGTGCAAGCCTTCTGGAGCGACAATTCTGCGCTCTGCGTTTTCAAGGTCCGTAAACTTCCTCAAGAAAAATGCAGGAAGCTGACCATACCCGTGAAGGGCAATGATCAGCTTCTTAATATGTGGCCCAGCTTTTCCGAGTGAGAATACTCTGGACGTTTTTTCTACTGTAAACTTCTCCTCCTGCAAACCTTGGGAGTGTGAAATGATTACTTGAACTCTGGCTTTCTCTTTTCCAAGAACGCCGTTGTTCCCTCTTTGAATTCATCCGTTCCGAAGGCCTCGCCAAAGGCGGTGATTTCGGCTTCGAACCCATCAACTCCTTCTGCAAAACCTGCATTTACAGCCGAGATAGCTGCAGCAATGGCAACTCCACTGTTTCTAGCTATTTTTCCGGCGATCTCCGAACACTTCGTCATCAGTTCGTCGGCAGATGTCACATGGTTCACAAGCCCCCATTTGAGGCCGTCATTTGCGTCAATCATTCCAGCCGTGGTAATCATCTCCATTGCCTTGCCTTTGCCAACGAGCTGCGCTAGACGCTGTGTGCCTCCGTAACCAGGAATTACGCCCAACGTAACCTCCGGCAATCCCATGCTAGCATTGTCGGATGCCACACGCATGTGACAACTCATGGCCAATTCTAAACCTCCACCAAGAGCAAAGCCGTTTACAGCGGCAATTACTGGCTTGCGGAGGTTTTCAATAAGGTTAAAAAGAGATTCGTGACCGCGACGAGCGAGGTCCTTACCCTCCTCAACGGAATAATTCGCAAACTCCTTAATATCGGCACCAGCAACAAACGACTTTTCGCCTGATCCGGTCAATATAATTGCGCGCACAGAGTCGTCGCCTTCAAGCGATTTCATAGTCTCGCTAAGTGTTGCAATGGTTTCCCCGTTTAAGGCATTAAGCTGCTTTGGACGGTTGATGGTAACGGTTGCAATTTTTCCCTCTTTGGATACGAGCACTAATTCCTCCATGATATATCGTGTTAGATTGTTCTTATTCTGCGGGCGCTAAGATCGCAAAACGAACTTGGACCTCCATCTGAATGGTTTGTTTTCCTGGCGCTACAGTTGGTCCACTGGAATTGCCTGCAGCTTCATACCGCACGTTTGCCAGCATTCCGCCAATGGCATAACCACCATCTGGCTCTATGTACATTTCAGCTGTACCGAGCCCGACACCCAATGCGGCTGCAATTTCTTCCGCCTTTCTTTTCGCCACCATAATAGCTTCGATGCGCATTTCATTCTTTACCTCTTGCGCCTTCGAGTAAACGAACTGAACCCCGCCGATGTTCTCTACGCCGAGGTCAATCAATTTTGACATAACCTCTGGGTATTTGTCGAAGTCTTTCAACGTAACTTTTAAGAATTGAGAAGCTCGAAACCCAAGGCGAATCTGTTCACCATTTCGGTATTCATTCTTTTCACTCACTTGAATGTGTTGCGTTTCAACCTCACAGATATCTTCCAATCCTTCTAGGTAAGCCAGAATAGCTTCCGCCTTTTTCTCGGTGCCCTCAAAGGCCGTTTTCACATCATTCTCTAAAGTGGTAATCCCAAAAGAGATGAGCATTTCGTCTGGTTCAACCTCTCGGCTAACTGTTCCTGTTACTGTAATTCCCTCTGCTTGTGCGAAGGTCAGCGCACTCATAAGCGCGAGACCAAAAGTTGCTAATGCTTTCATTCTGTTTCTTTTATTGATTTAGGTAATCGAACGTGGAAAGTGGTGCCTTCGTCTACTACAGATGTAAAGGTTATTTCACCTTTGAAGCCATTGACGATGTTCTTCACCATCGCCAAGCCCAAACCCATTCCCGTAGTTTTTGTGGTAAAGCTTGGCTCGAAAACTTTCTCCCTTCTAGACTCGGGAATCCCCACACCATTGTCCTTCACGAAGATTTCAATCCGGTCTGAATCAAGCTCGATGTATCCAACTGTTATTTGAGGCTTTCGATTCTCGGGCATGGCCTGCTCGGCATTCAAAATCAGGTTGTTGAGCACGCGTGTGAGTTGATCTTTATCGCCTTCAATGGTGATTTCCTCTTCTGGCAGGTTGAGTACCACTACTTCGTGCGCTGCGTTGATGCGCTCTAGGAAGGCCTTCACATCAATCTTCTCCTTCTTCATCTCTGGCATACTTGCAAAGCGCGAGAATGCCGTGGCAATATTGCTTAGCGCATCGATTTGGGCAATCATGCTTTCAGTGAACTCCTGAAGCCTTTGTGGATCGCTCACCTCTAGCTTGCGCTCTAGCATTTGCACGGAAAGACGCATAGGGGTAAGCGGGTTCTTGATTTCGTGAGCCACCTGCTTGGCCATTTCCTTCCAGGCGGTTTCACGTTCGCTTTGTGCAAGCTTGATGGCGTAATCTTCAAGCTCTTTCATCATCTTGTTGTACTCGTCTACCAGCGCGCCAATTTCGTCGTTACTCCTCCATTGTATGGGCTCGTTGTTCCTGCCCAGTTTCACCTCTCGCATCTTCTTCGTAATCGCAATTAGCGAATGAGTGATGTAGTTGGATAAGAAGTAGGCGAGCAATACAGCCGCCAGGAAGAGTATGATGTACAGTCCGATAAGGGTCTCAAGAAACTCTAAGTCTTGCTCCGGAATATTATTGGGCTCGAAATAAGGTAGATTGAGAATGGCGAGAGGTTCGCCAGAAGTGGTGTAGAGAATACTATAAATCAACAGTACATCCGTCGTGTCAGACGATGGAAGGATGAAGCGTCGCTCGCCCTCTACGATTCTCGAAAGTATCTCACGTGGGACGCTCTCAGGAAGAATCTCCACATCGAAGAGCTGCGAATTATTGGTGATGAGAAGCTTTCCCTCGGGGCTAAAGAAGTTGATGTCGAGATTGTGCACATCCGACAATTCACAAATCTTATCGGAGAACAGTGAAGAAAGACTATCGGTATGCTGCTTTTCCGGATGGCTCGCCAAGAAGTACTGAATATTGCTTTCAATGGCGTACTCCTTGCGCTTGAGTCGCTCCTGGTGGTATTCCTCGTTCTCCTCTTCAAAATGATAAAGAGAAATGAGTCCCGTGAGCACGAAACTCACGAAGATCATGAAGGTGAGAGAGATGAATATTCGGGCCCGCAGTGTGGGTTTAAAAAATGTCATGCGTAAAGATGGGCAAAAATCGTGCTAGGGCAATATTACCAAATCCCCTTCCGCTCCATCGCATACTTGACCAGCCCTACCGTATTCTTTACACCCGTTTTTTCAAGCAGCTGTTTTCTGTACGTTTCTACAGTACGTGGACTTAAAAACAACTCCTCCGCGATTTCAGGCGTGGTCTTCTCCTCGCAAATGAGCTTGAGAACCTGTTTCTCTCTTTCGCTGAATTCCGGTGGGCTGCTTTCATCTGGATTCATTCGATGGAGTAAGGCTTTAGAAGCTTCGAGGGTTAGGTACCTCCCCTCTTTGGCGACTTGAACTATGGCCTTCACCATTTCGTCGGAGGAGGAATCCTTGAGCAAATACGCTCCCGCTCCGTGCGATAGAAAATGAAGAAGATGCTCTTCGTGTGCATACATGGTGAGCATGATCACGCCTATCTCTGGGAAGTTCTTTCGCATTTCCGCCAGCGTTTCAGCACCATCTAGCTCGGGCATCTCTACATCCAAGAGCACAATGTCGGGCTTGTCTATCGGCAAGCGCTCTAACAGGACCTTTCCGTTGGGGGCCTCGCACACGACATCCATGTTATCCTGCCCTTCCAACATCATTCGTATTCCGTTTCGAAACAACTGATGATCGTCTGCTATGGCTACCTTAATCTTATCCATGAAGCGTTGCATTGGCGGTTACTGGGGCTGAGACTTGGGCGCTAAATCCCTGATTCGGACCTGTTCGATAGCTGAAGTTCCCACCAATTACTTGAGCTCTACTTGCCATGTTCAAAAGTCCGACGTTCTTCTTTACATTCTGAGGGTCGAATCCCTTTCCATTGTCGTGGAAAGCGAGTTGCGCTTCTCCCTCATCTTCTGTGAAAGTAAAACTGATTTGAGACGCTTCGCTGTGCTTGAGTGAATTATTGAGAAGCTCTTGAGCAATCCTGTAAAGGACCAACTCTGTTTTCGATTCGAAACGTTCCGTTGGCGAAAGCCAATCCAATTCCACGTTTAATGTTCCCTGGTTGGCATGGTTCACCAATTCTTGTAGGGCGGATTTCAGTCCAAAATCTGCAAGAGTTGGCGGCATGAGGTCGTTTACAATTCTACGGAGACTTTGAAGGCTCGAACTCAACACTTCATTCACAGAATCTCCTCCTTCGAGAGTATTCAGTTGAAGCTTTGCAGTGCTAATGCTCGCTCCGAGGTCGTCATGGAGGTCGGCCGCAATCCGTTTCTGCGTAATCTCGATGGCCTCGTGTGCAGAAGAAAGCAAGTCCTTTTGATGCTCAATTTCAATGTCGCGAAGCTGCGACTTATGTTTCCACAATCTGCGCTGATAATTGACCACAAACACAATCACCAGCGCAACGAGAACGAGCACTATTAAAGATGAAGTGAGGAACAGGTTCAGTATTTCGCGGTCGGTGTCCGACATAATAAGGCCACGGTTAGGAGGGAATAAAATATCACATTTAACCCAGTATGAATGTACCAAACGGCTGAAAACAGTTCCATGGACTGTTCAGCTAAGTAATCGGTGTACGCGAAAATGAGCATGTTGGCGCTGAAGTAAATGAGCATGGCTGAGCTAATCCAAAAGTTCGCGGATTTAAAGAGATTGATAAACTCTTCAGACTTCATTACGGAAAGGAAATACAACACGCTCAGCCCAATAAGCACCCCTGATTCTACCGGCCTCAGAACACTCGGGAATTCAAAAATCGATTCCCAGTCCAGTAGTTTCAACAGAAGTGCTGCTACGAACGCACCGCTCAATGTCAGCTGCCTTGCTGGGGTGAGAACATTGGGAAGAATTGCGGAGAACAAGTAGGTCACCAAAAAGAACTCCATGCCAATGTACACATGGTACAAGGGCATGTTGTTCTTAACTCCTGAAATGAACAGTAGTGCCGAAACCAGTTCGATTATGCAGTTGGCCCAAATCACAATGCTCAGTCGGATCTTAACACTATTCCCGTACCGTTCAAACCGGAATACCGAGATGGTAGAGGGAACTAGGGCTATAAGAAGTCCTATCCACGTTACGAGATACACCTACTCTGCTGTATAGAAACTCACAGGAGGACAGAATTTAGGGCACGGGCTAGAGAAATCCATATGCGAATTATCCGCATACGTCCCTTGGTCATTCAGGCTTGTTACCACGAGATTGAAGGTAATCCATCCTTCTGCTCCATCGTTCACTTCGGGGTGTTCATACATCGTATCATCCGGCATCACGGTGTGCATCCCTAGATAGATGCCGAGTGTGCTTCCTCCATCTGTAAAGGCAGTGTTAAACGCATCGCGTGTGAACGTGTAGGCTTCCACATTTAGCATGGAAGGCATCTTGGTTTGAACGGATGTGAGGTAGGTTTGCCACGTGTTGTAGTACGCTGCTGCCGCATCTGGAGATATAAGGCCGCTGCCTTGCAAAGGCTGAATCATCAAGATTCCATTTTCATTAAAAGCGGTGTCGTTGCACGTTGAGCTCGCCACATTCGTGAACATCAAGAACGGCGTATAGATCCCTGTTTCATTGTCCTGCGAAGCACCGAAGTACACCCGAACCGCATTGCAATCGGTACAGCGACTTGTGAATTCGCTCATCAGGGTAGAATCGACCGAATACATGGTCACACTTTGGTTGAGCTTAATGCCATTGGCATCCGTGTATCCATGAGTGGAAGCAAAATTGGAGTATTCTGTCATCCATTCTTCGAATACATCACGACTCACCTTTTGGTCGGTGATATTGCATGAAGCGTTTGTGGTTTCATGCTTCGGAGTATCTACTACGTCGGTGTTTTCCGAGTTATTTGAGGAATTGCACGAAAGAGTGACTGCCGCGCATACGGCTAGCAAGAGGGGAAGTTTCATAAGGTGGTTGTTTGATTTACAGCAAGGTACACTTTTCTCCAAGGACTTCCTTCCGTAAAACTACGGAGGGTCTTTCCGTAGAAATACGGAGTGCGTTTGGGGGAAACGACTGAGCTAAAGGGTTGGCGGTGTGCGGACTTTTGTCCTGTAAGCATTTGTAACCCTTAAATCACAGATCATGACAACTGCCATCCAAACACTTCCAACCGCATCAGAAATTGTTAAGCAACTTACCGTAGAGTCAAAGACAGCCTTCCAATCTTTCGTGTACTTATATGCAGCGCGCTGCGCGAACATTGAAAAGGCAAAAGTTTCAGAATGGTTGCAAAATCACGGCGCTTTCAACGAGAGCATCATGGCTAAGGATGTTCCTTGCAACGACATTACCTGTTTGAACTTCATTGTGGAGAACTTAGAGCGTCATTTCCAGACCCAGGAGGAACGCGAAGTATTCTATCAAGAACTAATCGATTTTCTTCATTCTGCCTGCACTTCTTGCTCATTGCGTAAGATGTTCCTCTCTAGCTTCAGAAAACTCTTTAGAGCCGCTTAATTGCGCGGATTAGCCTACCCGCTCATCGACAATTAAGGGTTATCAGTCTCGCGGAGTATCGAGACACGGCCCGGGGCGAGGTGAGCGGGTAGTATCTAAAAAGAAAAACCCCGACGTCTTTCGACATCGGGGCATTCTTGAACATGTGTTCGAAACTTGCTATCAACCATTCAGCGCTTCTGCACCACCAACAATCTCGAGGATTTCGTTGGTAATGGCAGCCTGACGGGCTTTGTTGTAGTCCAGCGTGAGCTGATTCTTCAAGTCGTTTGCGTTGTCTGTTGCCTTGTGCATTGCCGTCATGCGTGCACCGTGCTCAGACGCATTACTATCGAGTAGCGCTTTGAATACCTGAATCTTCAAGGAAGTAGGAATCAAGTCGCTCAAGATTTCTTCTTTAGAAGGCTCGTAGATATAGTCGCCACCAGCTGCTCCCTCTTCAGAAACAGTAGGAACTACAGGCAAGAACTGTTCGCGGGTTGCGATTTGAATTGCTGCGTTTCTAAAGTGGTTGTAAACGATCTCTACGCGATCCCAAGTACCGTTGAGGAATCCTTCCATCGCTTCTTCTGCGATTTCAGCAGCACCTTCGAAGTGAAGGTCGCCCCAGATTGCGTTGTTCTCAGAGTGAATCATTGGGGTTTTGCGGAAGGCGTCGTATGCCTTCTTACCCACGGCCTTGATGTGAATGTTCACGTTCTGGCCTTCGTACTCACTAATGATGGTCTTCGCCTTCTTAACGATGCTCGAGTTGAACGCACCACACAAACCTCTGTTTGAGTTCACGAGGATCAAAAGAACGTTCTTCACTTCGCGCTCTTCCGCGTAAACGTTTTCTGAAGCTTCGAGTGTTGCGCTTACATTGGATAGAATGTCTTTCAACTTGTTGGCGTAAGGGCGCATCTGGGTGATGCCATCCTGGGCCTTTTTCAGCTTCGCTGCAGAAACCATCTTCATGGCAGAAGTGATTTGCATCGTAGAGCCGATGGAGACAATTCTATTACGTAATTCTTTCAGGTTCGCCATGGAACGAGTATTAAGTCCTCCTGACGCAGCGTTTGCTGGTCAGGAGGAATCACATATTATCCTTCGTAGTTTGGAAGCACTTCGCGAGCACCCGCTTCAATAGCCTTGCTCTCTGCGTCTGTCCACTTGCCTGCTGCAATAGCCTGCAATGCGTCACCGTGCTTGCTCTCCATGTACTCGAGGAATGCAACCTCGAATTCACGTACTCTGTCAACCGGAACTTTGTTGATCATACCTTTCGTACCGAGGTAGATGATAGCTACCTGCTTCTCTACTGAAAGTGGAGAGTTAACCGATTGCTTGAGGATTTCAACGTTACGGCGACCCTTGTTGATCACGGCCATGGTAGCCGCATCGAGGTCAGAACCGAACTTTGCGAATGCCTCTAGCTCGCGGAACTGAGCTTGGTCAAGCTTCAAAGTACCCGATACTTTCTTCATTGGCTTAATCTGAGCTGAACCACCTACACGTGATACAGAGATACCTACGTTAATCGCTGGACGAACGCCAGAGTTAAAGAGGTCAGACTCCAAGAAGATCTGTCCGTCAGTAATCGAAATCACGTTAGTTGGAATGTACGCAGAAACGTCACCCGCCTGTGTTTCGATGATTGGAAGTGCAGTCAATGAACCGCCACCTTTTACTTTGCCTTTCAAAGACTCAGGAAGGTCGTTCATTTGAGATGCGATAGTGTCATCAGCAATCACCTTTGCAGCGCGCTCGAGGAGACGGCTGTGAAGGTAGAATACGTCACCTGGGTATGCCTCACGTCCTGGAGGACGACGAAGAAGTAGAGATACCTCACGGTAAGCAACCGCCTGCTTCGAAAGGTCATCATAGATGATCAAAGCTGGGCGACCTGTATCGCGGAAGTACTCACCAATCGCAGCACCTGCAAATGGAGCGTAGAACTGCATTGGAGCAGGATCAGATGCGTTAGAAGCAACGATAGTAGTGTAGGCCATCGCACCCTTCTCTTCGAGGGTCTTAGCGATACCTGCAACGGTAGAACCTTTCTGACCTACAGCAACGTAGATACAGTAAACTGGCTCACCTTTATCGTAGAATTCCTTTTGGTTAAGGATGGTGTCAATGGCAACGGTAGTCTTACCAGTCTGGCGGTCACCAATGATAAGCTCACGCTGACCACGACCGATTGGAATCATCGCGTCGATTGACTTAATACCTGTTTGAAGTGGTTCGTTTACCGGCTGACGGTAAATTACACCTGGAGCTTTACGCTCGAGTGGCATTTGGAAAGTTTCACCTTCCAATGGGCCTTTACCGTCGATTGGGTTACCTAGGGTATCCACAACGCGACCGAGCATTCCTTCACCTACGTTGATAGAGGCGATTTTGCCGGTACGCTTAACGGTTGAACCTTCTTTGATGCCTTCAGCAGCACCGAGGAGTACGATACCTACGTTATCTTCCTCGAGGTTGAGGACGATACCTTGAAGACCATTTTCGAACTCAACGAGTTCACCTGCTTGGGCGTTTTGTAGACCAAACGCACGGGCGATACCGTCACCAACTTGAAGGATGGTGCCAACCTCTTGCATTTCGGTTTCGGAACTGAATCCGGAGAGTTGCTTGCGCAGGATTGCTGAAATTTCAGCGGGCTTTACTTCTGCCATGATTGACTTGCTTAAAGGGTTCTGCGCGGATCAGTAATCCGCCACGTACAGATTGTCTTTGTATTGTTGTTTCAATTCGTGAAGCTGTCCAGCCACACTTGTATCAATTTGCTTGTCGCCAACGCGAAGAACGAAACCACCGATGATTTCGGCGTTTACTTTCTCTTCAAGCTCTACCTCGTTACCGGTCATTTCCTTCACCAATAGTGTGAACTTGTTGCGAAGTTCAGCGCTAAGCGGAGTTGAAGATGTCACAGTAGCGTGGGTGATTCCCTTCACTTTGAGGTATCCGGTGTGGAAGCTATCGATCACCTCAGCGGTGATGCCTTCACGACCATGATCCACCAAAAGTGCGAGGAACATATTCGTTGTATTTGATAACGAGCTTTCGAAGATGGCCTTCAAGACCTGTACCTTTTGGTGAGGCTTGATAACCGGGCTCGCTAGCAAGTTGCGGAACTCACGGCTCTCGCGGATAGATGCCTTCACGTCATTCAAGTCCTGCTGGACGCGATCGAGCTCATTGCGCTCAACAGCGAGGTCCAATAGGGCCTTGGCATAACGATGGGCTGCTCTAGCGTTACTCATCAGTTGCCGATTAGTTCAATTTAACGTCGTCTACCAAGCGCTCAACCATTTCGGTTTGTGCACTGGCGTCTTTCAATTCAGCGCGAAGAACCTTTTCAGCCATCTCGATTGAAAGGCTAGCTACTTGATTCTTCAACTCTGTGATGGCAGCCATTTTCTCATGCGCGATCTGCTCTTTCGCAGCGGCGATGATTTTGTCTGCTTCACTAGAAGCTGCTTCTTTCGCTTCAGCGATAGTCTTCTCTTTCATGGTACGAGCCTCCTTCAAGATGTTGTCGCGCTCTTCGCGAGCACGCTTGAGAAGGTTCTCGTTGTCTGCCTGAAGATTCTTCATCTCGTCGCGAGCGCGTTCTGCACTCTTAAGCGCATCTTCAATAGCAGATTCACGTGTTTTAACGGCTCCCAAGATTGGCTTCCACGCGAACTTCGCGAGCAAGAAAATCAAGAGGAAGAAAACCAATGAGGTCCAGAAAATCAGACCAAGGCCAGGAGTTACTAAGTCCATCTAAATTGCGTATTAAAACGTTTGTCGTTGTCTAAAAACCAAGGTCCGCAGCCAACCGCTGCGTGACCTTGATTATTTGATTGCGCTTGTTGAGCTAAGGAATTCCTTACAGACCCAACAAACCTACTACGATACCGAATAGACCAGCACCCTCGATAAGAGCGGCTGCGATAATCATAGCAGTTTGAATCTTACCAGAAGCTTCAGGCTGACGTGCAATTGCGTCCATTGCCTGGCCACCGATACGACCGATACCAAGACCTACACCGATAACTGCGAGTCCGGCTCCGATTGCTGCAATACTACCTCCCATAATTGAAATGGATTATAAATGATTAAACAACGAAATTCTTAATGATGCTCTTCCACAGCCGCCCCAATGAAGAGCGCAGTTAGAAGTGCAAAAATGTATGCCTGTAGTGCGGCTACCAACAACTCCAATGTGCTAATGAACAACGTCAATGGAACTGAAAGCGCTGATACCGCTACTGAATTCAAAATGAAGATCAAGCCAATCAAACTCAATACGAGAATGTGACCCGCCGTGATGTTCGCGAAAAGACGAAGCATCAATGCGAATGGCTTAGTGAATACACCAACGAATTCCACGATAGCCAAAATCGGACGAACCGCATACGGTACTCCTGGCATCCAGAAAATGTGCATCCAATAGTCCTTCTTACCGTTGAAGTTCACAACGAAGAAAGTGAAGAGGGCCAATACCATAGTAACTGCGATGTTACCAGTAAGGTTAGCCGACCCAGGGAAGAATGGAATCAAACCAAGAAGGTTAGAGAACCAAATAAAGAAGAACAATGTGAGAAGGAACGGAACGAAGCGCTCGTAGTGCTTCTCGCCAATGTTGTCCTTAGCAATGTCGTCACGTACAAACACAACCAATGGCTCCATGAATGAAGCGAGTCCCTTTGGAGCTACCGCACCGTTCTTCTTGTAGAATCGTGCTGTGGATCCAAAAACAACAAGCAATAGGAATGCAACCAATAGAAGGGTGAATACGTTCTTCGTGATTGAAAGGTCAAGCGGCATAGCATTCGTCGGGTGACCATCATGCTCCTCGTAATACGCTCCATGTGCGTTCGCCTCTTCGCTCGCGTGGTAAATCTTACCGTGAACGTTGATGAAACGCTGACCACCAACTTCGGCTACGTGTGAACCTGTTTCGTCGTGGTGGAATGCGCTAGACATGAACATCACTAACCCGTCTTCTGTATAGAGAATAACCGGAAGTGGAATGCTCACTGCGTGAACGTGACCGTGCTCGTCTTCCGTGTCCCATAGGTGGAAAGAGTGGCTGTCCGCGATGTGGTGCATGATCATCTCATTGATGTCAAATGCCTCCTCTTCGCCATGCGCTGCTTCCTCGCCGTGGGCATCACCCTCAGCGTGAGCGGCATGTGCGTCATGCGCATGCTCATCAGCTACATGTTGAACCGTGTCTTCGTGAGAAGTCGTCGCGTGTTCGTGTTCCGAACCATTCGCAAAGGCTGTGCTTCCGTATCCTAGGAAAGACAGCGTAAGTGTCAGTAATACAGACTTTTGTTGCATGTGTCTAGTGCTCTATAAGGCCGCTCAAAAATCGGTGCAAATGTAGAGATAAATCCTATAAACCAAAGGTTATAAACAATGATTTTTCGATTGTTGATAAGTCTTTTTGAGGCGGGGGTGCAAAGGGAATACCTGAATAGGGGATTCTCAAGGAGATACCGCGCGTAACAACCCTATCTGAAGGGTCGATAAGCGCATCCTTTAAAATTCGTAATCTGTAAAGCCAGATGTCTTTCTCGCCGCAGATTGAAGCTCCCGCTTGCAGCAAGGGTGTGGTCGTAGTCTACTTGCTTCTCAGCAACTTAAACACCCAGTACAATTCAATCGCGAAGTACAAGAAATACGGTACCATGAAATGAATCGCATACAAGCGAGCGTCATCTCCAGCATTGAGAATGAATGGAATCAAGAAGACAAGAGAGATCAGCATCTTCATCGGGCTGCCCGCGATAAAGGCCAAACCCATCTTGCGCTCGTCATATCCTTTCACAAAATTCAACATGGCGAAAAGTCCGGCCGTAAGCACAAAGAGCAGGGCATAAAGCCAAAGGAAAGTGAAGCCGATCTTTTCTTCGTTGTAAATGATCCATGCGTGCGCTGCCCCTAAGAGCAAGCTGAACACAGCGGTAGATATGATTGCTTTCTTTAACACGGTGTGGAGGGGTTGATCACTCGTCTTGATTCAGCTTCGTAACCTCCTTGTAAACGAGGTATAAGCCGGCAAACACGCCAAACAGACTAAGTGAAATGGTAAGTATTGGTTTCAGGTCCCAAAGTTCGTCGAGCTTCACCCCACCGTATACACACACGGCAATGGTCACACCCATCTGAATCCCCATGCTGCTAAAACGCATGTAGGGATTAAGCGGTCTCTTTGGATTCTTTTGATTCTTCTCCTGAGTCATTCTTGCGCTCCATCTTGCGAACTACGGCGCCCATGTTGCACGTTCCCGATAGCTCTGCTCCAGGTTCAACGGAAAGCTTACCTGTTACAACATCTCCTTGCACAACAGCTGTGGCTGTCATGGTGAGGAGTTCTTTTACCTCAGCTTTACCCTTCAATAGGCCGGAAACTGTGGCGTTAGAACAAACCACTTCTCCTTCTACCTTTCCTTTCTCTCCAATAACAAGTTTGCCTGTAACCTGAATGTTTCCTTTCACCACTCCATCGATACGGATGTCGCCATTCGACTTTACATCGCCCTCGATTTCAGTACCGATAAGGATACGGTTACTCGCTTGTGCTTGCTCTGGATTCTTCTTTGCTGATGTGATCATCTTCCTGTGATTTGCTCGTAAAACGTCAAATATTCATCTACATCCTTCACTCTATAGAAGGTTTGATAATTCGCGTCACTGATTGCAAATATCCGCATAATCTCCGAGGAATAAAGCGGAGTGAAGCTAGGGTGCTTTAATAACCTATCCGTATACGTGAGTGCATCTTCTTGCTGGATGAAGCCACTAATCACAATGAGCTGACGGTCCCTATCCAAGAATATATTCTGAACCTGGAGGTTTTGGAAACGATTAAAATTCTTGTTGTAATCGCTAATCTCGTTGCGCATTTGGGTCATTCCGCCCGTGCCATTTGGAACTATGAGCAGTACTCTATGTGGTGTTTTTGGATCTATGGAATATGGCCCTTGTACCGCTTCTGTTTGGGCGGTTGACGAATTGTCGATATACATCAACAGTTCATTCGCTCGCTCGGCTTCTACCGTTCCGGAATAGGTTTCAGACACGTGCTTGAGCTGCGATTCGTAAGCCTCAGGCCCATCCGTCTTCGCCATGCTCAATGCCAATAGCAAATCAAACTTAGGCGCCAGCGGTGTGGCCAGGTAGGTGCTCAACCCTTCCTGAGCGGTTCGCTTCGCAGCAGAATAGTTTCCACCCAAGTAATGGTTGTACGAGGTCTTGTAGGCTGCGTTGGCCGCCTTCAACTCCGCATTCTCTTCCGGACTTTGTCCATTCAATTGTGCCGCGAATGTGCTAGACGGGTGTTGATTTTGTAGCCTTTGTGCGTATTCCTGGGCTTTTGCTTCCTCCCCTTTGTTTTTGAAAATGAGGTACAAGGCGTATAGCGCACGTGCATTGTGCTTGCCTTCAGGATACCTGCGCAAAAGGGTTTCGTAGGTCTTTATCGCCTCTTGCTCATCCTTGATTTCATCCTTGTAGATGCCGGCCATTCTCAAGAGTGCATCTTGGTTCTCCTCATGCATAGCAGCAATGGTGGCTTCATCCTTAGGAATCTGAGCCAAGTAGGCTTCTACATTGTATCGCTCCTCTCCAACAGGCCCCGTTTCTCCGCGCCCGCCGTCGTTTTCTTCTCCTTCTTCAGACTCTTCTTCGCCACTGTTGTTGGTCACTGCGGCAATATTGGCGGAAGCCGACCGTCGCCAGTTGTCCTTCAGCTCTCGTCTGCCCCAATACTGTTGGAAGTCTCGAACACCCGAAGTTCTCGTCGTTTGATTGTAAAAATACCAGCCCCCGCCAGAGATGCCTGCCGTTGGGCCACTCCCTTGAGCGTTTAATTCAGCCGCCAAGGCTTGATTTAGTGCACGGTTTCTCTCCTGCTCCGCTTTGCGTTCTTCTTCCTCTTTAAGGCGAGCGATGTAGTCTTCAAAAAGTGAACGTTGTTGCGATGGGCTCATGCCTGCCAATCGAATTAAGCTGTCGTTCAGCTCAACGATGCGAATCTCTTTTACCAAGTTGCCTAGGCTCTCGCGAAAGCGCTCAACTTTCTCGTATCGTTTGTTGGACGGCGACATGGATTGATATGCCGAGTCGTAATAGGCTTGTGCCTTTACGTAAGACTTGAAGGTAAAATTGATATCCGCAAGCTCGGCGTACGACAGCCCTTTCTGGTCTTGGTTCACGATACTTGCGCGGATTGACAGCTTCAAGCTCTCCTCCGCCAATAAGAAGTCCTCCGACTCCAAAGCGAGGAGCGCCTTTACGTAATAGATTCGGTCGCGGTATTCTTCATTCTTTGAATCCTCGGCCAAATCGTCGAGATCCTCATACACCTCAAATACATTGCCCTGGTAAATGTCGAAGTTGAGCGCGCTCGACAACACGGCGTTCAAGTAGAACTCGTAATTGTCGGGATGGGCGCTCGCCACCTCACCAAAAGCTTCACTGGCTTCGTGGCGCAGTTCAAGCTTTTCGTAAACCTGACCGAGAATGTACTGCCAGCGAACGCGGTATTTCTTTTCTGGTCGGGCATCAATCGCCTCTTGCAGAAGTGTTGCGGCAGCCGTCCAATTTTTCTTTGAAATCTCCAGCTCGGCCATTGAGGCGGAAACATGAGGAATATACCGGTCGCGCAAATCGCGGTTATTCTGAACCATCTCGAAGTTGTTGCGCGCGGCAAACTCACTTCCAATTCGCGTATTTGTTCTCCCCGCCCAGATGTAGGCTTCCAGAGCTTGGTCCGATTTCTCGTAACGCTGGATTACGTAGTTGAAGCCTTCTAGTGCCTTGAAATAATCTTGCTTAAAGAAGTAGGCCTTCGCCAACAAGAGGTAAGCATCAATCACATAGGGGTTCTTTTGCTCGCCCCCGATACTCATACTGTGCTCTTTTACCACTTTAACGGACTTCTCAATCGCGCGGTCCATTTGCGGAACAACTGCTTGTGCTTGTTCTGGGGAACCGAAAGGGTAAACTGCCAACATCTCGTCGTAGTTGTCAATATGACCGTTTTCGAGTGTTGTGAATCCTTGTAAAAAAGCCTGTTCACCGTTAAACAGCGGGTTGTACTTCGCGGTCATTCGATGGTAGGTCCGACTGAAGAAGTTATCCTTGGTACGGCTGCACGAAGTGCTTACCCCGACGAGAACGACGAGGGAGAGAGATAACTTCAGTATGCGCATACCATTTCCTTTCACGGTGTGATGAACAACAAAAGCGCAAAATTATTTTAATTATTCCGAGGGATTTGTGCATTTCTCCTACTATTTCCCTTCAAGGCCTCGCTCGTGGTCCAATTTGGTTTTAGATATTTGCCTTTCCATCCCGCAAGGAAAGACCTGAATGAGTAAGGAAGAAAAGCGCAAAGCGCGGATTGAAAAATACCGAAACAAGTATCGTTTAGTGATTCTGAACGACGACACGTTCGAGGAAAAAGTTTCCTTGAAGTTGAGTCGTTTGAACGTGATACTCGTCTCTTCGGTTACCGCTGTCCTACTTATCATCCTCACGATTCTCCTCATTGCTTTTACTCCTTTGAGAGAATACATTCCTGGCTACGCCTCTACCGAAGTAAAGCTTCAAATTCACAAACAGCGGGTTCAAATTGATTCATTGACACAAGTCGTTGGTGTTTACGACCAGTATTACAACAACTTCATCCGAATTGCGAATGGTGATACCCTTGCAGGAACGGAACTGCCAGACACCAACGTGGCGGCTCACCCTTCGGAATTGGAAGCGGACATATCGCCGGCTGACTCGTCACTCAGAGAGTTAGTGGATGAAGAAGACCGATTCAACCTACGTGCTGGCGACGCTGATATCGCCACATTTACGTTCTACGCTCCGGTGAAAGGTTTGATCAGTGGAGAATTCGATCCGCAATCAGATCACCTGGCGGTTGATGTGGTCGCGCCGAAGAACACGGCCATCAAAGCGTGCTTGGACGGAGTCGTTGTGATTTCGGACTGGACGGTAGAAACGGGTCATGTAATCATTGTTCAACACAGCGATAACCTGATATCCGTTTACAAGCACAATTCTGCCTTGCTAAAAGCGCAGGGAGATGTGGTTCAAAGTGGTGAAGCCATTGCCATTATCGGAAACTCGGGAGAGCAAAGTACTGGTCCGCACTTGCACTTCGAGTTGTGGCACAATGGAATTCCGGTGAATCCAGTCAATTACATTTCCTTCTAGAAAAGGCCTTTCTCTTGGGCCTCAAACCCTTGATCGATGGCTGTCGGCGAGGCAAGTGCGGCATCCGTAGCCAGCTTGTCGCACCGTTCGTTCCATTTGTGGTTGTTGTGTCCTTTTACCCATTGAAACCTGACGTTCTGCTGGCGTAAAAGTGGCAGCATTCTTCTCCATAGGTCAGGATTCTTCACTTTCGCAAAACCTTTACGTTCCCAATTTTGCAACCAGCCTTTGGTGACAGCATCTACGACATACTTGGAGTCGGAGACTACTTGAACATCCAGGCCCGTTTTTTTGAGTGCTTCAAGCCCGACGATTACGGCGAGGAGCTCCATTCGGTTGTTGGTCGTTCTTCGGTAGCCCTTCGATATCTCCTTCATTTTATTTCCGGAGATAAGCACTACGCCAAATCCGCCTGGGCCTGGGTTGCCTCGCGAGGAACCGTCGGTATAAATGTATACTGGGAGCATTAAGAAAGGAGCTTTTCGATCACTTCTGGGTAGTGCTTGTGTTCGAGCACCTGCACTTTTTTCTGAACCTCTTCGGGTGAATCAGAAGGGCTCACTTGCACACTAGCCTGGAAGATTGGAGCACCTTCATCGTAGTGTTCGGTCACATAATGAATGGTGATTCCCGATTCTGAATCTCCGGATTCAACGACTGCCTTGTGCACATTCATACCGTACATGCCTTTGCCTCCGTGTTTGGGAAGTAGGGCGGGGTGAATATTGATGATTCTGTTTGGAAAAGCTTTCACCCAAGACTCGGGAATGAGTTTTAGGTATCCGGCGAGAACGATCAGATCTGGGTTTAGATCTACGAGCATTCCGAGGACAGAGCCGTTTTTTACGGCGGATGGACTGAACTGAACGGTGGGGAGTCCGAGACGTTTTCCGCGTTCGAGGACCCCGGCGAGGGGATTATTTGTGAAGAATGCAGAAACTTCTACATCTTTTGAATTTTTAAAATAATCTACAATCTGTTCGGCGTTAGAGCCTGAACCAGAGGCGAAAATGACTATCTTACGTGACATAATTACTGAGTAAAATGCGCCGCAAAGATAGCTTTGCCCTTCGGCTTATTGGCTGAATTGGGATTTTATCCTTTCTTTGCAGGCTGAATAAATCCTAAACTCTCACAACCATGTCAGACATTGCAGCAAGAGTGAAAGCAATCATCGTAGACAAGTTGGGCGTCGACGAGAACGAAGTAACAACTGAAGCGTCTTTCACTAATGATTTGGGTGCAGATTCACTCGATACCGTGGAATTGATCATGGAATTCGAAAAAGAATTTGACATTCAAATCCCTGATGACCAGGCGGAAAACATTGCCACGGTAGGACAAGCTGTCGCTTACATCGAAGAAGCAAAATCGTAAATCACTTCCTATGGAGCTGAAACGAGTTGTAGTCACTGGAATTGGTGCATTGACACCAATCGGGAACACCGCAGGTGAATTTTGGAAAAACTTGGTAGCTGGCACTCCTGGTGCTGCACCGATTACTCTTTTTGACCCTGAAAAGTTTAAGACTCGTTTTGCTTGTGAAGTGAAGAACTTCGTGGCAACGGACTTCATCGATCGCAAAGAAGCGCGAAAGATGGACCGTTTTTCTCATTTTGGGCTGGTGGTCGCTGATGAAGCGATCGCCGACGCCCGACTTGAGGATGGGAGTATCGATCACGACCGCGTAGGTGTGATTTGGGGTTCTGGAATTGGTGGATTAGACACTTTCCTCCAGGAGTCTAAAAGCTACGCAGCCGGCGATGGCACCCCTCGCTTTAATCCGTTCTTCATTCCGAAAATGATTGCCGATATCACCGGTGGTCATATTTCGATGAAGTACAATTTCCGCGGCCCGAACTTCACGACTGTATCTGCTTGTGCATCGGCCACCAATGCGTTGATTGACGCCTACACATACATTCGCCTAGGAAAGGCGGATGTGATTGTAGCCGGTGGTTCAGAAGCTGCCGTTACCGAAGCTGGTATCGGTGGATTCAACGCCATGCACGCACTTTCAACCAGAAACGACGATCCTCAAACCGCGTCACGTCCATTCGACAAAGACCGCGACGGATTCGTCATGGGTGAAGGTGGAGCAGCTATTGTTCTCGAAGAATACGAGCACGCGGTTAAACGCGGAGCCACGATTTATGCTGAATTCGCTGGTGGCGGCCTATCTGCCGATGCACACCATCTTACCGCTCCACATCCAGAAGGTCTAGGAGCAAAGAATGTGATGCGTTACGCACTCGATGATGCCAACATGAAGGCAGATGAACTCGACTATGTAAACGTTCACGGAACCTCTACTCCTCTTGGAGATATTGCGGAAACACTCGCAATCAAAGAAGTTTTCGGTGAGCATGCTTACAAGTTGAACATCAGCTCAACAAAGTCCATGACGGGCCACCTTCTCGGTGCCGCAGGGGCCGTTGAAGCCATCGCAAGCATCCTCGCCGTGCGCGACGGAATTGTTCCTCCTACGATCAACCACTTTACGGACGATCCTGGGCTGGACAATGACCTCAACTTCACTTTTGAAAAGGCTCAAAAACGTGAGGTTCGAGCAGCGCTGAGCAACACATTTGGTTTTGGTGGACACAATGCGTCAGTGATCTTCAAGAAATTTGAAGGCTAAACGCGCATGAGCGGTTTTCTAAATCGCCTTCTTCCCAAATCAAGGAAAGCTCGTCCGAAAAAGGACGAATTCTACCATCGTATTGCACAACTTACTGGAGTAGAACCGAAAGATATTTCGTTGTACAAGTTGGCCATGCGCCATAGTTCCGCTTCAAAGCGGTCCGACGGCTCCACTTGGTCCAACAACGAACGTCTGGAGTTTCTTGGTGACGCTATCCTGGGAGCCGTGGTTGCAAAGTGGCTTTACGAGCTCTATCCAGCCGAGAATGAAGGCTTTCTAACGAGTATGCGAGCTAAAGTTGTGAGTCGAAAGAACCTCAACAAACTCGCGAGCCAACTCAATTTGGCCCCGCTTGTTGTGAGTCGATTGGACGCAAAAAAGCCGGCAAGATCTCTTTTGGGGGATGTGCTCGAAGCCCTGATAGGAGCGGTATATCTCGACAAAGGCATGGAGGCAGCTGAGCGGTTTATCGAAACGAAAATCATTCTCGATAAATCCGAATTCGACAACCTCAAAGACCAAGTCGTAAGCCACAAAAGCGCATTCATTGAACACGCCCAAGCGCAAAGAATTCATCATGAATTCAAACTAGAGGAACGTTGGGGTAAAAACCATAGCCTTAACTTTAGGGTTGGATTATATCTCGAGGGAAAGAAGATATCAGAGGGCGTCGGCACGAGTAAAAAACGAGCCGAAGAAAGCGCCGCCAAGGAGGCCTGTCAAGAACTGCAGATTATAAAGAAATGAAACCCGGAAAGGTGTTCACATTAGAGGATGAAGATTTCGAGAGCAACGCTCCTTCCCTCTATTGGACAATTTCCGCTTCTATTTCCGATCATAAGCTCGCTTACCGCATCAATCAGACGCTACAGTTCAACCTTGGTCGGGCAAAACACGATCACGTTTCTACAAGCAAGGGTATCCACTTTGTGCATACCACCTATTCTTGGCAAGACTTCAACCTGGATATCGACTGGTTTCTACTCGCGAACAAAGGCGTACACTTACAGGTTGAGAACACGCTGTTCCCTCAAACCTTGCAGACAACCATACTGCCGGCTAGTAAGAAGATTGATTATATTCTGATGGTTCAAGACGAGCTGTCGAAAGATGAAATAAAGGCTATTTCAGCCGCTTTAAAGAGCATTCCAGGTGTTCTTCGGGCGACAGAGTATATGCCAGCTGAAAACGAGCGAAAATCGCTCGAAATAGAACTTGAAAACACCTATTGATGAACAGAGCCAAAATTGTTGCTACACTCGGTCCAGCCTCGGCTAAGAAGGACACCATGCTCGCCATGGTCCACGCCGGTGTCAACGTGTTCCGAATCAATTTCTCCCACGGAGATCACGCAACTCATCGCAAAACGATTCAACTGATTCGTGAGCTCAATGAAGAATACGATTTAAACATCGCTACACTTGCCGATTTACAAGGCCCTAAACTGCGCATTGGCGAAGTTGAAGAAGGAGCCATTGTAAACGTGGGCGACACTGTAACCTTTACGACGAAAGAAACGAAGGGAACAGCCCAAAAAGTGTTCATGACCTACGAGCAATTCCCTCAGGATGTGCAAGTTGGTGAGCGAATTCTACTTGACGACGGCAAGTTGTTGATGACTGTTAGCAAAACTAACGGCGTTGACGAAGTTCAGGCGCAGGTAGTGCAAGGTGGTCCGCTTAAAAGTAAAAAAGGGGTAAACCTTCCAAACACGAAGATTTCCCTTCCGTGCCTTACAGAAAAAGACCTTGCCGACCTCAAGGTGGCTCTAGATGAGAACGTTGAGTGGATAGGGTTAAGCTTTGTGCGTAACGCAGAAGACGTAACCGAACTCAAAAGGCTCATCCAAAAATCTGGAAAGACTGCTTTTGTAATCAGTAAGATTGAAAAGCCAGAAGCAGTGATGGACATCGACCGCATTCTAGAGGAAACGGACGGCGTAATGGTGGCTCGTGGTGATCTAGGTGTCGAAGTTCCTATGCAATCTGTGCCGTTGATTCAAAAAATGATTGTTGAAAAGGCACTCATGCACAGTAAGCCCGTGATTATCGCCACTCAAATGATGGAGTCGATGATCGAAAACATGTCTCCAACGAGAGCCGAGGTGAACGATGTGGCGAACTCGGTACTTGACGGAGCCGATGCAGTGATGCTTAGTGGTGAAACTTCCGTGGGTAAACACCCTGTGGCGGTAGTTGAGGCGATGAGTCGCATTATTTCGCATGTTGAAGAAACAGCGGAAATTACTGCACCTGAGCATCCTCCGGTTGAGAGAAACGGCCGCTTCATTACGGATAGCATTTGTTACCACGCTTCCAAAGTCGCTGACAGCGTGAGCGCTAGCTCGATCATGACCATGACTTTCAGTGGGTATACTGCCTTCAAGATCAGTTCCCACCGCCCTAAATCAAATGTTTTTGTGTTTACGGCTAACCGCTCGATTCTCAATACTTTAAGTCTCATCTGGGGTGTGCACGGATTCTTCTACGACAAAATGGAGAGTACGGACAACACCTTCCATGAGATTAAAGAGCTCATTCGTCAGAAGAAATTGATGAAAAAGGGTGAATTAATGGTGAAAATTGCCTCCATGCCAATTGAGGAACACGGATTCACCAACATGTTGAAGATTGCAGAAATGGACTAAATGCCATGTCGCACTTCCTTAAAGTAAAAGATCAACTAGTGGCCGAATTTGAGTTCAATGAATTCAATTCGGCCATTCGTTTTGTCAACCAGATCGCCGAGTTGGCAGAGCGTGAGCATCACCACCCAGACATAGACATTCGCTACACCAAAGTGACGGTAAAATTATCGACGCATGACGCTGGTAATGTGGCGACCGAAAAGGACTATTCTCTAGCGGAAAAAATTGAAACGCTCTTTTCGTGATTTCTGCTGAGGCCTGTTTTCCGATATTTGTTTCAGCTTGATTTTCTGCGAATTAGTTTAAATTCTGTCAGAAGCGTTTTCTGCTGAGTGTTGTTTTCACGCAAACAAAAAAGAGCCGCAATCTGCGACTCTCTCGTGTGTTTTTGACCTTCTGGTTTTCTCCTAAATCACTCCCTTGAACTGGTTCAGGAAACGCATGTCATTTTCGAAAAGCATGCGGATATCTGGGATGCCAAATCGTTGCAACGTGATTCGCTCGATACCTAATCCGAAGGCATATCCAGAATACACTTTAGGGTCGATATTCGATGCCTCGAGTACGGCAGGATCAACCATTCCGCAACCCATAACTTCGAGCCAACCGGTTCCCTTTGTCATTCGATAGTCGGTTTCAGTTTCCAATCCCCACCAAATATCCATTTCGGCGCTTGGCTCTGTAAAAGGGAAATAACTTGGACGAAGTCGAATTTTCGTTTCCGCTCCGAAAAACTCTCTAGCGAAGTAGAGCAATGTTTGCTTCAAGTCAGCGAATGAAACATTCTTGTCGATGTAAAGACCTTCGATTTGATGGAAGATACAGTGTGATCGGGCTGAAATTGCCTCGTTTCTGAATACTCTACCTGGCGCGATGATTCGAATTGGCGGCTCGTTTCCTTCCATTTCTCTTACTTGAACGGAAGACGTGTGCGTTCTCAAAGCCCAATCTGGGTCAGTGTGCACGAAAAACGTATCCTGCATGTCACGAGCCGGATGCTCCTCAGGGAAGTTCAAGGCAGAGAAGTTGTGCCAATCGTCTTCAATTTCAGGTCCTTCGCTTACGCTGAACCCGATTCGCTTGAATATGTCTACAATCTCGTTGCGTACGGTTGTAACTGGGTGCTGTGATCCTGTAAATACGTGGTCACCCGTTTTTGTTAAATCGTTTTCTGAATGTAGAGGCTTGGACTGCTCTAGCTCTGACTTAAAACGCAATACAGCTTGCTCTGCAGCGTTTTTAAGTTGATTTACGACCCTACCGTATTCTTTCTTTTCTTCGTTTGGAACAGACTTGAAAGCGGCGAAAAGATCATTTAGAACACCCTTTTTACCTAAATACTTGAGTCTGAAGGCCTCTAATTCATCCGCGTTTGACGGCTGAAAGTCGGCGACAACTCTAAGATGTTCGGCGATTGCTTTATTCATGATTGTGGTATAGGGTGTGCTTGTTATATTTGTGGTGCGTCGAAGTGCGCAATATTACTGAATTTCACACTGATGAGAAAGCTTCTACTAGGACTCTTTGTTGCCTCTACCCTCCTGTTTATCACGGGATGTAACGAAGCAACACCCATCGAAGACGGCCGTGCAACGTTGTATGTTTACAGCGAAGATGGTCGTGCCATACAAAACGCTCTCGTCGTTTTTCGTTCGCCTGTTGACGTTCCAAATGGACTTGAAGTTTATAAATACACGGAGATTGATGGTAGCGCCTTCGTAAAATGGTCATACGATGTATTTGCAGACGTGGAGGTATCAAAAGCTGGTCTTCGCAGCTGTACCGCCATCCAAATTGAACCAGGTAAGACTACTGAAAAGGATTTAATCCTATTGCCAACAGATCATCCAGCCAACGGCTGTCCATAACTGACGCAACACATGCAAAAGCTTATTTATTCAGCGCTAACCGCACTAGCATTCGTAGGGATTATGTCGTGTACAGCCGACGACCCCACTTACCCGTTCCGCGTAAAGGTTGTGGGTGAAGACGGCACGCCTATTCAAAATGCTACTGTTGTTGCACGCGTACCGCTTCCAAACACCAACATTCGATACGAGGGTGTTACCGGCGTTGCTGGCACACGTTCTTTTGAGCACGACGGTGGCGAAGTTGTTCTGCAGGTTCAAGTGACAAAAGGAGAAAATCCTATCGTTGGGGCAGGCTGTGGCTTCATCAAGCTCGAGCCAGATCAAATGGTGACAACGACTATTGTAATGACGAACTACGACCCAGACGATCCGGGTTGTCAATAAGCAACTATTCGAGGAATCCCGATTCTTCGAAATAGTGAATAATAGCCTCCTTCATTAAGCGCGACTGATGTCCAGGCTTTAAATGAGGGAGGTTTTCTATTTTCCGATAGTGCGGCCAGCCGTCCTCATCAAATGCTTCGAACTCATAATAACCATACGGTTCTAAGAGTTTGCAAATAGCGATGTGCATGATGTTGACTTTCTCGTCCTTCTTAAATTTGCGATAACCTTGCCCAAGTTCCTGAACACCAATAAGAAAGATGATTCCATCAATGTCAATGTCCTCCCCTTGAGAGAACTTTTCAGAAATTGTGGAGACAGTTTTCTCCCATTTTTCACTCATTCCATCCATCGTGGAGTACTTTCGCAATTAGACGGCTAAAATACCATGAACACAACGGATATCGTACTACTTATTCCCGTTCTCTTCGGATTTATTCGCGGACTTTGGTCTGGATTGATCCAAGAGGTAGCTGGAATTGTGGGGGTTATTGTGGGTGTGATACTTGGCTACATGTTCAATGAACAAGTTGTTTCGTTCCTTCAATCCGAGTTTGAAATGAGCAACGAAGCGGCGAACATCACAGGGTTTGCGATTCTTTTCTTGGGAGGATTCCTCGCAGTATTGCTGCTTGCTAAGATGCTTACCAAAGGCGTTTCGATGGCAGCTCTAGGAGGAGTGAACCGAGTACTAGGTGGTGTCTTTGCCGCATTTAAGTATGCGGTTTTTACGGCTATTTTACTGAGTGTGTTCGACCGTGTAAACGACTCGATTCAAATAGTAGAAAAAGAAAAACTCGCCGAAAGTATCGTGTATCGTACTTACGGCGAGTTTAGTTCTATTCTATGGGATTACGTTCCTGAAGAGGAAGACGATTTTGATTTCGAATCAATCCAAAATCGCCTGGATCCCCGGTAGTGTTTTTCCCTCGAGGTATTCCAACATCGCGCCTCCACCGGTGCTCACATAGCTCACCTTATCGGCAAGACCAAATTGTTTCACTGCTGCTACAGAATCTCCCCCGCCCACTAGCGAGAATGAGCCGTTTGAAGTAGCTGAGGCGATTGCGTTTCCTACTTGTTTCGTGCCTGCACTAAAGGCTTCAAACTCAAAAACACCCAATGGGCCGTTCCAGAGTATTGTCTTACTTGCCGCAATTACTTTCGAATAGTTCGCGATCGTTTCTGGGCCTGCATCCAACCCCATCCAGCCGTCGGCAATGGAATCGGCTGCCGTTATTTCGGTATTCGCATCTGCAGAAAATGCGTCTGCATTTACAGAATCTACGGGTAAATGAAACTCTACATTGTTTTCTGACGCCTTTGAGAGGAGTTCATTGGCAAGGTCGAGCTTATCCTCTTCCACGAGCGAATTCCCAACCTTACCACCTTGTGCTTTGAGGAAGGTATAAGCCATTCCTCCACCAATAATGAGGTGATCTACGCGCTTCATGAGATTTGTAATGATATCTATCTTGCTACTCACCTTAGCACCCCCTACAATGGCTGTAACGGGCTTATCGTCGCTTTTAAGGACCTTATCCACATTGACGATCTCGTTGGCCATTACGTAGCCAAAAGCCTTCTTGTCGGCAAAGAATTGTGCAATTACGGCTGTGCTAGCATGGGCGCGGTGTGCGGTTCCAAATGCATCGTTGATGTAGAAATCACCGTGAACGGATAGCTTCTTCGCAAAATCAACGTCTCCAGCCTCTTCTCCTGCATGGAATCTCAAGTTCTCAAGTAACAAAACTTCTCCTGGCTGTAATTTGCTGGATAAGTCCTCCGCTTCACCTCCAACACAATCAACCGCAAATTTTACATCTACACCAATGGCTTTCGACAAATCCGCTACGATGTGCGAAAGAGAGAAGTCTGGATTAACCTGACCTTTCGGGCGCCCGAGGTGAGACATCAAAACAACAGATCCACCGTCGTTCAAAATCTTCTTGATGGTAGGAATAGTCGCCTGTATGCGCGTATCGTCCGTGATTTCGAATGAATCGTTCAGAGGCACATTAAAGTCTACACGTATGAGTGTCTTTACTCCTTTAAATGAGAAATCGTCGATCGTTTTCATGCTGGAAAATTGAATTCATAGCAAAAGTAAGTTCTTCCTTTCAACCTACCTCATTCTCAAGATTTTTACCTTCGCCTCATGCTGTTTTCATCTATACCCGGACAATCAAAGTTGGCTGAAAAGCTGAAGTCCAATATTCGCAATAAGAAGGTCCCTCATGCACAACTCTTCGTTGGAGCGGAGGGCAGTTGTGCTTTAGCTATGGCAATCGCTTATGCTCAATACGCGCTTTGCAAGAATCCGGGAGAAGAAGCCTGTGGCGTTTGTCCGGCTTGTAAACAGGCAGAAAACATGCAGCATCCGGATATTCACTTTGCCTTTCCCGTAGCAAAGACAAAAGACTCTTCGGACAAACCGGTGAGTGAGGAGTTTTTGGCACAGTGGCGTTCGCTATTGGAGGTAAACCCATTTCCTCTGTACATCGAGTGGCTTTCGCATATTGGAGTGGAGAACAAACAGGCTCAACTGTCTGTATATCAGGCAAATAAGATTAGTTCAGCCCTTCAATTGAAGAGTTATTCTGGAGGTCTAAAGGTGTTAATCCTCTGGATGCCGGAGAAGTTGAATACGGCAGCGGCGAACAAGCTGCTGAAACTCATTGAGGAGCCGGAGGGACAAACCGCGATTCTGATGGTGACCCATCATGAAGAGAATGTCCTTGGAACCATTCGCTCTCGTTGTCAGGCTGTAAATGTACCACCTGTAGAACGCGATGAGCTTATTCAATTCATTGATAATCAATCAAATAGCAACACTCCATCGGCTGTAGTAGCAAGTTTGTCGCAGGGAGAACCAGGACAAGCGCTTCACATTTTGAAGGATCCACAGTGGATTCAGGAGGATGTGGAGAGGTTTACGCAGTGGGTGCGGGTTAGTTTCCAAAGAAAGGTTGCAGGGATGCTGGAATGGTCAGAATCAGCAGCTGGACTTGGACGTGAACGCCTAAAGAGCTTTTTGCATTTTGCCCTTGACGGATTTGAGCAGGCGTTAACATTCAACTACGGTGCACATCAAACAAATCCATTTGAAGTCAGCGGTTCTGATTTCAAGTTTGACAAGTTTGCGCCCTTTGTACATGCTCAAAATATCATCTCGATACAAGAGGACATCAACCGAGCCATCTATGAGATTGAGCGAAATCTCAATCCAAAAATCGTGTTATTGGACCTCACTTTTCAGGTTGCGAAGTCGTTGAATGTAAAGCCTTGAAAATCAGTAGTTTAAAAAAACAGCGTATAATTCAATATCTCCTTCCGGGAGGGGTGTTGGTCCAGAGAGCGGTGAAAACGGCTTAAAACGGCTCTAAACCGCCTTTTTCAACACATAAACCAGGCTGCTCATGTTCTTTGAGCTTCTTCCCGCTAAATTGGAGCGTAATCCGGTCAGAAACGCTTGAATTGGACGCATGGATCCATTCTTGTATTTCTCGCTCAGGAGAGACACATAGAAGGAGTCGAAAGACATATTCTTAATCTCTACGATCTCGAAACCATTCTTTGCGGCAAGGTTATTCATGCTCGATTTAGAAAAATGCCAGAGGTGAATGGGCACATCCCATGCGGCCCATTGCGGCCCATAATGTTTGGCGTCCAAACTTTCGTGGTTGGGAACTGCGATCAACAAGGCGCCATTCTCCTTCAAAATCGTATGAAACTTTTGAAGGTGTTCATTTAAGTTTGGAAGATGTTCTAATACATGCCACATAGAAATCGCATCAAACTGCGCTGGGCTATCAGACACTTCATCAAACGAACTTAAGGGCTCTATGCCGTGTTCAGTTTTGGCATTTGCACGTGCCACTTCGCTCACTTCAACGCCTGTTATATTCCAGCCGTTCGTTTTACACTCGTTCAAAAAGTGTCCGGTTCCGCAACCCATATCGAGAAGATCGCCTTTACTCGCGTGTTGCTCTACCCATTTCCTTTTATCGCGCACAGCTTTATTTCGTACAATTTGATACGCTCTACTGAACAACGACTTCTTGGTGTTGCTGTGTGAGATATAATCTTCGCTCTCGTAGTATCGGCCCAACTGATCATCTGCCGGGCGGGGAGATGTTGCTAGGAATCCACAACTATCACATTTCACAATCGTGAAGTCCTCTTGACTCACCATATGATCATTAACGACGCTGTGTTTTGAAAACGAAGTGCCCTCACAAACGGGGCACTTTTGAATAGAAACTGTATGTTCCACGTGAAACGAAATTGTGTTTTTACCTCCCCATGTGTACCAACAAAACGCTGATATCAGCAGGGGAAACTCCACTAATGCGTGAAGCTTGCGATACTGTTGCAGGGCGAATATCGGATAATTTTGTGCGCGCCTCCATACTCAGACTAGTAATATCCTTGTAGGCGAAATTACTTGGAATTCTGATGTTCTCAAGTCGACGCATCTTGTCTACGTTATCTTGTTCCTTCTGAATATAGCCGCTGTATTTGTAATCGATTTCAACTTGCTCCACCACTTCTGGATCAAGCGAGTCAACATCAACCACCGCTTTAACCACATCCAAATTCAACAAGTGTGTCAGTTGTATTTCAGGTCGACTAATGAAAGAATCGACTTTATTCTTTTGTTTGGCCGGAGCTGAATTCAATGATTCGAGAAGCGGGTTGATGTCCGACGTCTCAATGCTGATATCATTCAGTTGCTTTTTCAGCATTGCTATCCCCTCCTCTTTTTCAACTACACGTTGTAGTCTAGCATCGGAAGCTAGCCCCCAAGCGTGACCTAATCTTGTGAGACGCAAATCGGCATTGTCTTGTCGAAGCAAGAGTCTGAACTCCGCTCTACTGGTAAACATCCGGTACGGCTCCTCTGTGCCTTTCGTGATAAGGTCATCTATCAACACGCCGATATAAGCTTGAGAGCGATCGAGTATAACTTCCCCTTCCCCATGGACCTTCCGGTGAGCATTTATACCCGCCATGAGGCCTTGAGAAGCCGCTTCTTCATAACCTGTTGTTCCGTTGATTTGACCCGCGAAATACAGGCCATCAACTAACTTGGTCTCTAACGTATGCTTGAGTTGGGTAGGTGGGAAATAATCATATTCGATGGCATACCCAGGACGAAAGAATCGCACATTCTCAAAACCTGGAACCTTACGCAACGCCTCCACCTGCACCTCTTCAGGTAGAGAAGTGCTGAAGCCGTTGATATAATACTCTACCGAATTCCAATTCTCCGGTTCTACGAACAGCTGATGGCGGTCCTTATCGGCAAAGCGGTCTATCTTGTCCTCAATACTCGGACAATAACGCGGACCCTTCGACTGAATAGCACCGTTGAACATGGGGCTTCTATCAAAACCCGATCTCAGAGTTTCATGTACTTCTGGACTTGTATAGGCAATCCAGCAGCTTCTCTGCTCTGTGATTTTGTGTTCATTCAAGTATGAAAAATTACCTGGAGCTTCATCTCCTTCTTGCTCTTCAAACTTGGAGAAGTCCAACGACCTGCCATCTACACGAGGAGGTGTTCCCGTCTTCATTCTACCACTATCAAAACCTAAAGAAACAAGTTGTTCGGTAATACCTTTAGCTGCACGTTCACCAGCTCTACCCCCACCGAAATTCTTCTCTCCAATATGAATGAGTCCATTGAGAAAAGTCCCATTAGTTAGAACAACAGACTTCGCACGGATAGAGATGCCCATACCCGTAATGACGCCTACAAGCTTATCCCCTTCCATCCACAATCCTGTGACCATGTCCTGGAAGAAATCTAAGGTAGGAATACGCTCAAGTGCAAGCCGCCATTCTTCGGCAAATCGCCAACGGTCTGACTGCACTCTTGGACTCCACATCGCGGGACCCTTACTTCTATTTAGCATTCGAAACTGAATGGCCGTCTTGTCAGCAATCACACCACTCAGTCCTCCTAATGCATCAATCTCACGTACTATCTGTCCCTTGGCAACACCACCCATAGCGGGGTTGCAAGACATCTGTCCGATGGTCTGCAGGTTCATTGTCACCAACAACACACGACTACCCATATTAGCTGCAGCTGCGGCCGCCTCATTTCCGGCGTGACCACCACCCACAACTATAACATCATATTCATCTCTCGTCATCATAGTGTTCCACGTGAAACTTTAAGGGCGCAAAAGTAAATATTTATCTTCTAACTTCCTCATTATCAACTTCTCCGAATCTGTAGAATCATTATAGCCGCACAAATGCAACAAACCATGTATCAGGACACGGTCTCTCTCATCTAACACGCTCTTGTCCAGTTGTTTAGCGTTGTCGAATATGCGATCATAACTCACAATGATATCGGCCAATACTCTATCATTCACAACCTCGCCGAAGGTGATGATGTCTGTATAGTAATCATGATCTAGGAGACGTTTGTTTTCCGTTCGCATTACTTCATCCGAAACAAAGCGGTATGCTACACGCCTCACGCGCAAACCCTCTTCCTTCAAGGATACGGTGAGCCATTCGGGAACATAGTCTAACGACTCCTCCCAAACACTAGGAACATCATGAAAATGGAATTTACTCATCGTCCGCGAAGGTACGAAGAGCTTCTGGCTCGATAGTACGGAGTGAGTAACGGAGCTTCAAACCTAAGCTCTTCTTTGCGCGATTGATTCTTACGGATGAACTCTTCCATATACTCATCGCGTAACTCTTGGTATCTATCTCCTGTAGTGGAACGACGCTGTTCGTCTTGTTCTTGCTGACGCTCCGCCTCTTCTAACTCCAGCATTTTAACCTCGATCTCTTTCTGCCTTTCCCAGAATTCTGAATCAAAATTCCTTCGAGCCAAGTCTCTTTCATTCTCCTTTAAAAGCTCATCTAAATCTCCATTGTTCCCCGTGGAACCACTTTGCTTTAGCATGTCACGAATCTCAGATTGGCGACGCATCATGTCAACGATTTCCTGACTCATCCGGCCATTCTCTCCTTGTCCACCTTCACCAGAATTTTGCTGTCTCGACTCTTGTCCTTCTCCCTCGCCACTGCCCTTCTGCTGACCCATTTCCTTCATGGCTTCATTCAGCTCTTGCTGTCTGCGACGCATGTTAGAAGAACTAGGTTGTCCTTGTCCGGGTCTCTCGCATGTCTGGTCACTTTGCATCATGCCAGCCATTTGTTGTTGCATTTGATCCATAGCACCATCAAGCATAACGGCAAGCTCATTCAAGCTTAACATAGATTCTCGCATATCTGCTCCGGCCATTTGCATTTGGCGCTCACTCATCTTCTCGTTGGCCTGTTCCATCTCTGACTTAGCCATCACCAACCATTCTGTCACCACAGCATCCAGCTGTGGAATTCGCGTAATCAACGCCGACAAACTATCATCTACTACTTGATATCCCTTTCGTAAATCCTGTTGTCTTTTCATCCAATCAACCACAACCGCATCACTTGCATTGTCCTCATTTGATTCTTGTAAAAGCACTTCTTGATCCTCTGACAGATGAATCAAATTGGTAAGTATTCTACGTAGATTTTCAAGGTTCTCTACATGCATTTCCATTTGCATACTCATGATAGACTTGGACATCTGCTCCATCATCTCTTGCATGCTTTGGGAAGACTGCTGCTGCTTATCATTCGCTTTTTGAGGTTCACCTTGCTCTAACTGTTCCGAACTTTCTTGCATGGATTCCTCTGTCTCCTCACCTTTTTCCTTAGGAGATTCGAAGCCATTTGGTCGCTTTAATTCCTGATCCTCCTTTTCTAAATCTTCGAGGTCTTGCATCAACTGTTCGAACTCTTCATTCAACTGTTCTTGCTCCTCTTGTGTATCGTCCTCCCTATTCGCAAGTTCTTCCTGTCGTTGCTGAAGATCCTCTAAATCTTCAAGTGCTTGATTGAGGTTCTGTTCAAAGTTCAATCGTTTCATCAACTCTTCGATACGTTCAGCATCCAACTCCATTCTTTCATTCTGCTGCTCAACTCTACGCATCCAATCGCGCAACTTGTCGTCATTCATTTCTTCACCTTCCCGCTCCATTTCTCTTAGAAGTTCGTCGAGCTTATCGGTGTTCATAGAATCGAGGAGACGTTGAAGTTCTTCTCGTTTTTGAGCTAGCTCGGAATCCTCTGGATTCTGAAGCATTCGCTCTTCATTCTGTTGTTCGAAGGAGCGTTTCATCTCCTCCCATTGATTCATCAACTCCTGCTGTTGATTCTGCATTTGCTGACGCATCTGATTGCGTTTCCATTCACTGGTTCCTTCAATCATTCTCTGTTGTAAGTCTTCCCTCTGTTCTCTAGCCCGCTCTTGATTCTCCCTAAATTTCTCTAAGTTTTCAACTCGTTCGCGATCTCTATTCTGCATCTCCTCTCTTCGCTCGCTTTCCGTTGGAAGGCCGATGTCATACGGACCAAGGACCGTCTTCTTTCCCCCTCGAATGGCATCATTGTCAATGACCTCAATGCTGAATCTAGACCATTGCTTATCTACCACAATGGCCTTGCTAAAGTTGGATGGCCGACCTTCCACCACAACGGTCGAAGCTTCCGATCCTTCTGTTTCAAACTTTAATTGGACACGAGCAACACCATAATCATCCGATGCATTTCCTCTTACGAAGAGCATTCCAGTAACTGAATCTACATTCCAAGATGCTGTTGCTGTAGGACGTTTATCTGAAAGCACATTCAAGGCATATTGTCCACTTCTAAACGTGGTACCAACTTCATTCTCGCCGAGTACTCGATACTTTGAATCGCGATAAATCTTCTGGTTGTAAATGAAGTCATCGCCAGTCTTACTAGAACTTTGGATTGTATCATCGAACTGGAGCATGACAGCATCGGCATATGCCCAATTCATTTTCCATATCACATTGGATCCTTCCGGGATGAGGGCATCGCCTGAACCTGTAAGTTCGAAAGGTGAAATACGCGTATAGCTTGGGGGAATAACAGAAATATCAAAACTCAACAAAGACGGAACATCAAGAACCACGATTTCCCTGACGTCACTTATAAAATCCATCGCTTCGAATTGGATCTTTTCCGAATTCGTAACTCGGTTAATGGTCCATAGGAAGTTGCCGTTTTCGAGTTTGCGCATTGGCAACCTTTCATTGTCGATGTAAACATGTGCTGCTGATGGAATCTTCTCCCCTTTAAAGCTCAGCTCTATATCAAGTTTACTTCCTCGTTCTACCGTCCATTGAGATTTCGATACAAATTCAAAAGGTGCTTTTGGTGTATACGCTGTTGAGTAATTGAAGAACCGTGAGCTTCCCTCTTGAAGCGATTGTGCGTCAAAGGCTGCATAAGTGAAAATAAGCACCGTGGGAATTCCGGCAATCCAGGCGGCCTTTACAAGTTGTGCTCTATTGATTGATTGAAATAGATTCTCTCCACTAAGCTGAGCGGTGCGTTGAACCACAAGATTCTGCAGATACTCCGACGGAATTGACTTATCTCCTTCTAATTCAAGAATATTGATAATCTTATCCTCTACACCAGGACTAGCCTTTCCCATTCTGACGGCTATCTGTCTGTCGCTTAACGCTTTAAATCCAATCAATAAGGATAGTGAAGGACGGACTACCACACTCCAAAAGAAATAGAGCAGTACTCCTAGCCAGATGAAGAATAAAACGGTCTTGATGGTGCTATTCAGATAGAGAAAGTATTCGCCCACAGCTAGAATACTTGAGCTAATCAATAGCACGGCAATGAAGAGTAAAACTCCCCTATACACCTCTAGTCTATGATACTTCTTTCTGTAAAGCTCAATCTGCTCTCGTAAGCTAATTCCCACCATCTTTGTGCTTTAATCTCGTATATTTCCGAGCAATACCAAGTTACATTCATTTGTGCAGACTCGCGCAACACATTTTACGAGCCTGTTATTTATCGCTTTATGGCTGACTTTCAGTTATTCTGCGATAGGTCAGACCATCAGTTCAAACTATCTCGAGGAGAATAAATTTCTAGATTCTCTCATTTCAGCCGGAGATTATGAAGCGGCAATTGAACATACGCTGACTACACCACCTGATAACTTCCAGTGCAAAATACTCTATGTCTTACAGCGCAATCGCGCCTATTTGCGTCAACATGATTCGCATGACGAAGTTCAGCGCGAGTGCTTAGAAGCTCACAAGTTACTTCAAGCTAAAGACGACAGCCTTTACAAATACATGGATGCACGGATATTGGAACTGCTCGGGCATTTTCATTATCAACGTTCCAACTTGTTTATTGGTTTGACCTACCTAGATTCTGCCGCGATTGTATATCAAGATATCGGTGCACATGATAGATCTATTTACAATCTGAACATGATTGGAACGATCTATTATCTAAACGATGAAAAGGCAAAATCCATACGATACTACAAGCAGGCACTTCATCTGTTTGAAAAATTTCCAACAGATTCGAGCTACTACTTCGAAGTGCTTAACGACTTGGGCAATTTATACTTGAGTCTCGAGCAACTGGATAAAGCCGAAGCGTACTACAGAAGTATCTATGAGAATTCGAGCATAAGCAGATACCCTAAGATCTTAGCAAACACATTTGCAAACCTTGGCAATGTCTCCCAACGAAAGGAGATGAACACTGAAGCCATCTTCTATTATCGAAAGGCTCAGGAACAGTTTGAAGCAAATGGAGACAGTTCAAAGCTCGGCCTTATCTATCACAATATGGGTGCGCTCATGGAAGATAGTTCTGCCAATCGAGCGATGGAATTCTACCTTCAATCGCTTGAAATTAAGAGAGAGGAGGAGGATACAGAAGGAATTATAAATACACTGTTCTCCATCGCTCGACTTGAATACATCAATGGCAACTACGCGAATGCTGAAAAGAATGCATTTGAAGCGTTGGAGCTGACCAAAGCCACAACTCAACTTGCGCAAAAAGCAGATCTCTATAAACTGATTGGCCTCTTAGAATCGAAAAAAAGAAATTGGCAATCCGCCTACGATTACAATCTGAAATACCAGGAAATATCGGACAGCATTCGGCTCATTGCTGACCAGGAGAATATTTACCGGTTAGAACAGATTTACGATTTAGAAAGGCAACAGGAAATCATCGACAACTTCGAAGAATCCAGTGAAGCAAACAAGGCCCGCCTTCGGAAGAGTAAGGTGATAAATTACGCATTGGGAGGCGCTTCCGTCCTACTTATCATCGTACTTGTATTGTTGATGCAAAACTTTCAACAAATTCAAAAAACGAAGAATACGCTATACAAGAAGAACTTGGAAGTAACAGCAGCCGAAGCGTTGGTGAACGGACAAGAACAGGAGCGACAAAGACTTGCGCATCAGCTTCATGACAAAGTGGGAAACCACATTACGGTTTTGAAGAATCACATCATTGCGAAGGGAACGAATGATGATGAGCTTTTGCGCATTGTTCAAGAAATGTCGGCTGAAGTGCGAAACATATCCCAAGATTTGATGCCTCCGGTTTTGGAGCGATTTGGTCTTGCAGATGCATTAGAGGAATTGTGTTCTCGGTATAGAGATCAGACTGAAGCAACAATCGATTTGAATATTGATCAATCGGAAATGATTCCAATGAACAATGACGATCAGATCAATCTCTACAGGCTTGTTCAGGAAATCATCCAGGTATCGCTATTTCAATATCGAGCGAATTACTTGTTGATTGAAATGCGTTGGAATGAAGATGGCATTTGGGTTGCTATAGAAGATAATGGTACGCGAAGAGTTCGTACTGGAGATGATGAACTTGTCATTCATCCATGGAAGGGAATTGAACACAGAGTACAATTCCTAAAAGGAGAGTTTAAAAGAAGTAGCCACAACCAAGGCAACGAATACAAAGTATACATACCACGACCTTAAGTTATGAGACCTGGCATTATTCTATTAGATGATCATCCGCTCATCCTGCGAAGCATGAAAGCTATTGTAGAGATGGATGGTGCGTTTGAAATTCTGGCCACTTGTTCTTCTTCTGAAGAGCTATTTAAGACGATAGAAACAAAGTCTCCCGAGATTATCGTGCTCGATATCAGTTTACCTGACGTAGATGGCTTTGACATTTTCGCCAAGCTGCGCACTTTTCATCCCCATATTAAAACCATCATTTATACGATGCATCGTGTTCGCAGGTATATGGAACACTTTCATCAAAATGGAGCGGATGGATATGTCCTTAAATCAGGTGAGTTAGGTGAGCTCGTGGATGCACTCAAACTCGTGCACAAGGGCGAGCGCTACTTTCCAGAAAGCGTCACCGGAATGAAGGTTAAGGATGATGATTATGAGGATAATCAGATTCAATTGACGGATACTGAAAGAATTACACTGAAGGCGTTAAATGCTAACCGATCGAACAAGGAAATTGCGGAACGCTTAGATATCAGCATCAATGAAGTGATTGACATTCGAAAGAGTTTGCTTTTTAAGTCGAATGCAGTGAGCACTCGTGAACTACTGGAATACGCAAAGAACAAAAAGTGGATATGAGAATTCTGGCGTTTCTATCCATTCTACTTTTCGCCGCTTGTGGTGTGAAATACACGGAATCCACCTTCCTCTCAGAAGAAGAACAAATGGGTTATGAATGCGTAATTCTCACACCTAAAAAACCTGTTGGAACCTTTTTATATCTATCAGATAGCAGCGAATTTCAGTCCTATCCAACGGCTCTACAAAAGGAGATGATCAAGGATGGATATCGCGTGGTAATCCCTACACGTTGGGGAAACAACGGACGCTCACGAGCGAAGTTTGATACGTACAACAACAGACTCAACGGCGTTACAAACAGTTTGACTCAAATAGCTAGTGAGATTGATACGCTTGGAAACCTCATCGTATTCGCGGATGGATTTTACGCTCCTATCGCAATACGTACAGCGAGAGACTACCGTGCAAGTCAGCTTTGGATGGTCGAACCCCTTTCTAATCCTCTGTATTCCATTGTTATTTCTCAGGTGAATAGCTCGGCAGACACATCAAGTATTAGTGAGCTTTGGGGATTGAGCAGTGACGTTGAATTTCAAGAACTTTCGGCTTCGATGGATCTTGATAATCGTGTACCCGAGCGGTTTTTTGGTCCACACTACTCCGCATTCATTCGAAGTTATTGGACCTTAGATGTTGTGAATACCGCGATGTACAATGTGGATAGCAGTACTCGAATTATGACGGCTTTTCATTCCGACTATACGTTTCATTCCTCCGAGAATGAGACCTACTGGGTAGAAAATGAAAAAGCGGAAGTTTTGCAACTCCCGCTCGAAGTCGATACGGTTCCGTATCGTTTATCTGTAGTTGAAAGTGTATTCCTAGAGAATTAGCAAGGAATCTTACCTACGCGTCTATCGTGACGACCACCTTCAAACTTCTCATTTAAAAACGTATCCACACACTCTAAGGCTAGATTTTGATCGATGAATCTGGCAGGTAGTGCGAGGACATTAGCATCGTTATGTTGACGTGCAAGAGCTGCTAGTTCGGTATTCCAGCATAGCGCAGAACGAATTCCTGCATGCTTATTAACCGTCATATTAATTCCATTTCCACTTCCGCAGATCACAATACCGAAATCGGCTTTACCTTCTTCAACATCGTTTGCTACGGGGTGACCAAAATCAGGATAATCAACACTGTCGTCATTATCTGTACCGTGATTTGTAACGGTATGACCTTCAGCCTCTAGCTTTTTGATGATGGCATTCTTGTAATCCGTTCCGGCGTGATCGTTACCAATGGAAATGTTCATGATTCAAAATTTTTACAAAGGTCTGAAAATCCTACCAGTTGAAAACCGATGTCGTTATCAACATACGCTGTGTATATGTGTTAGTAACTGTGGAAAAGAGAACGAAAACTTTTCCTTGACTTTTCAAAGAAAAAACGTCAAATGGTGAACTCGATTCACAAATGCAAGAGTTGGGAACGTGTAGTTTTGAGGAATTCATCAACCATCTCTTTGAGGTTATTCACCGTAATTAAGAGTGAAAGATTTCAAAGTTCCCCTTAACTTCACGTTATTCACAAATGTGGATACAGAATTATAGTTGACTGATAATCAAACCAAGAATACAGAACTACACGTTCATAAGCTGTGAATAAACTCAGATCACTTACAAATACAAGCCTTGATTCCGAAAGTTATACCGGGAATCAACAGCCTATTATCATTAGTATATTCTCTTTTATAAAAGCATATATATTAATACTACTATGGGTTGTTAACATTCCAGCTTACGGACAAGAGACCGACAGTTCAGAGTTTGTTCAATACACGTATCCAAACGGACAAGTATCCAGCGAAGGATATTTAGAAGATGGTCAGCCCGAAGGTTATTGGAAAGCATATTATCCTTCTGGTATTCTCAAATCCGAAGGCAACAGAGTAAATCACTTTTTGGATGGGCCTTGGAAATTTTACAATGAGGAAGGTCAGCTCGAAACAGTGATCCGCTATACAGATGGACAAAAGAACGGCATTCGAGAAACCTGGCGCGATTCGGTTTTAGTGGCTGAAGAGCCCTATGTGAACAACAAGCAGCAAGGGCTTTCAAAGTATTTCTATCCGGATGGAAAAATAAAAAAGTGGATACCCTTTGAAAGAGGTCGTGAACAGGGCCGCGGATTTGAATTTGATGAAGACGGAAAGGTCATAGCCTTACTCACCTACAAATCCGGAGTACTCACACAAAATCAAGAAATCAACAGAACGAACCGCTTAGGCCTTAAAAGGGGTGTATGGATGGAATTCCACAGGAATATGAACATACGCGTTGAGGGGACCTATAAAGACGATTTAAAGCACGGTTTCTGGAAGTACTACCAACCCAACGGCAATTTAATTCGGGTTGAGCGATGGATCATGGGTGTTCTTCAGGAGGAAGATCAAGAAACAGCAAAGGTTGAAATACGCAGAGAGATTCATGAATCTACCGGTGCACTTAAATCGAAAGGTGCTTATCAGAACGGTTTAAAAGAGGGCGTTCACCAACAATTTGATGAAGATGGAAATCCCATCGGTGCTCAGCTTTACCATGAAGATATTCTACTCGCTGAAGGAATGTATGACGAGCGTGGGCGAAAGCAGGGCGAATGGAAATTCTATTATCCTGATGGCACGCTAAAAGCCATTGGCGATTATGTAGATGATTATAAGAACAATCAATGGAAATACTACTTCCAAGACAGCACGCTTGAACAAGTAGGCCGATATATTTTGGATGCTCCAGATGGCGAATGGAACTGGTATTTCAATGGTGGAGAATTGAGAAAACGTCAGATGTTCGTTGATGGACTTGCCAGCGGAGAATTCATAGAGTACAATGATTCTAATGAAGTCATTGCAGAAGGTCAGTTTATCGATGGACTCCGCACAGGTATTTGGAAATACTATGTACACAACGTGTTAGAAACGGGTGAGTTTGTTCAGGATGCTCGAGAAGGTAGGTGGACGATCACATGGACGGACATTGATCAACTTCGAGAAGAAGGCAGTTGGTCAAATGGACTCAAAGAAGGAACACACGTAATGTATTACCCGAATGGGAATATTAGAAGAAGGGGTCGTTTTGTAGGTGGACAAAAGGATGGAACGTGGGAGTACTTTGCGGAAAACGGAGCTCGAATCGTTACCGTGACCTATGAAATGGGAGAAGAAGTTGAATACAACGGACGAGACCTTGGCGATGGAAGAAGATAATGCCCAATGGAAGCGACTTTCACGTCATGAGGCATATGACAACCCTTGGATAACTGTACATCACGATGAAGTGGTCAATCCTAACGGAGGTCATGGAATTTATGGGAATGTTCATTTCAAGAACTTAGCTATTGGAATAATTCCGGTAGATGAAAATGGATGGACCTGGCTTGTAGGTCAGCATCGTTACCCCTTAGATTATTACAGTTGGGAAATTCCCGAAGGAGGAGGATTATTAGAAAGGGATCCCCTTGATTCAGCAAAAAGAGAACTACGTGAGGAAGTTGGGTTGAATGCTGAACACTGGAAGAAAATCATCGAATTTGAAACGAGTAACAGCGTGACTGACGAGCGCGCCATCATATACGTCGCAGAAGGGCTTTCTAATGTTGGTCAGGATTTAGACGAGACTGAGAAACTAGACATAATGCACCTTCCGTTGGAAGATGCGATTGGCATGGTCGATAACGGTGAGATTACAGACAGTTTATCTGTGGTTGGGTTGATGTGGATGGCAAGAAAATATGGGAAACATGGAGAATAAGCTGACGGTTGCTGTTACGGGAGCGAGTGGATATATAGCCTCTTGGGTGGTAAAGAAACTGCTAGATCACGGTCATGTTGTACATGGTACTGTTAGAGATACCGAGAATGAGGATAAGGTTGGCCACTTGAAGAAACAGGGGGTTTCACATGATGGCAGATTGAGACTATTCAAAGCCGATTTACTTGAAGGAGGTTTCGAAGAGGCTTTTGAAGGATGCGATGTGGTTGTGCACATGGCTTCTCCTTTTCTGATCGGAAAAGTATCGGATCCAGAAAATCAATTGCTGCGTCCAGCGCTGGAAGGAACAGAGCGTGTTTTGAATGCGGTGAATGCCTCGGCATCCGTTAAGCATGTTGTGCTTACCAGCAGTGTTGTATCTATTTTCAATGATGCAATTGAAGCGGCGGAATTGCCGGATAACACCTTTACTGCTGAGCATTGGAATCAAACATCTTCACTTGATTATCAGCCCTACAATTACTCGAAGATGATGGCTGAAAAGAAGGCTTGGGAACTTTGTGAAAATCAGGATAGGTGGAAGATGACCGTAGTGAATCCGGCCTTTGTATTAGGACCGTCGTTATCAAAGCGAAGTGATGGTGCAAGCATCGATTTTATGAGTCAGATGTTGCGAGGCGATTTCAAAATGGGCGCTCCCCTTCTCTACTATGGCATTGTGGATGTTCGCGATGTGGCTGAAACTCATGTTCACGCCATTGAGCGAGAGCACCCTTCTGGAAGGTACATCAGCGTCAATGAAGTTCAGTCGTTGTTGGAGATGGCTAACACAATTCAGAGCGTTACGGAGAATGTTGAATACCCACTTCCAACGAAAAAATTACCGACGTTCCTCCTCTATATTTTCGGGCCGCTTCGCGGCTTTTCTTGGAACTTCATCAAGAAAAACGTGGGACACAAAATTCAGTTTGACAACGCTCCAGCTCGAAATAAATTGGGCGTGAGATTCCGATCCATAGAAGAGACGTATCGCGATATGGTCTTGCAAATGGACCGTGACAACATCATTTAGGACATTCGAATAAGCTCATTCCACCTGAGTTTTTCTTCTCTCCAATCGGCATCAGGCCAGCGTTGAATCCAAGCTTCAAACTTTTTCTCTAAACTCTTAAGGTGCCCGTCGAAAGCTGGTCCACTTGTTTGACGCGGGCGATGGTATAGAGCCTTTCTAAAGCCATCAAACGACTCTAGCGTGTTGGTTGTGTTGGAATCAAAGAAAGTCCCTTGAAAGTGCTCCCACACGTATTCAATAGCTTGTTGCGACGGATGGGTGAGGCTATGATCGTAGAAACGATAATCACGGAGATCATCTAGAATGAGTTCATAGCTTGGATAGTAGTGAACGAACTCGAACTCATCATTCAGAAGATGAGCTACTTCGAGCAGTCTGGCTTTGCTTCTGTTGTTTTCCATCAGTCCAGATCGCAAGTGACGTACGGGACTAACCGTAATAAGGAAAACATGATTGGGATGTGATTCCTGCCAATTGGAAATTGTGGCAGAGAGTGCTTTGTGCATTTCGTCTATGGAAAGCAGACGGAAATCAAATTCACGTTCTGGAATTTGGTGACAGTTGTTGACGACTTTCCCTTCTTTAAACCAAGCCCAAGCTGTTCCTAAACTCAGGATGGTCCACCGGTACTTTCCCACTTTATTTTGTGCTGATTCCAACCGATTGGAAATAAGGTCGATTGCTCCTTTGGAGGTTGGGGAAGCAAAGGAACCGTGGTGATCGAAGCTTATCCAAGAATCACGGTACTTCTCTAGATCGACTACATCGTACACTCGCTTTCGATGGATGGCGGTCAGTTGATCTGCTATGCTCAGCGGATTATAGGTAGTTCCGAAGGGATTTACCTGTACTGGAAACTTGTAATCGCGAAGCTTTTCGAGAATATGATTGGCAAAACACGACCCAATGGACAGAATGGGATGGTCGTGTTTTATGGACACAGAAAAGGGAGAGGGGGATAGTTCGGTTCGAAATTTCACGAAGTAAAGATAGAGAATGGGAGGGTGAAAGAGTAGACACTTCAGGCGAGATACGATAGACGACGGACGACGGGCAACAGATATGAGGGTTTGGACATGAGGTTGGTGCTGGAGTGTGTGGATTTGGTGCTACAGTTTGGGGTTTTGTGGAAGGTTTGGGGTGTGGGGCCCCTTCCCCACCCCTTGAGGTGAAGTTCCGAATTTGAGGTTTAAGATGGCGCGTTTTCAAAAGGACAAATGGTAGACAAGGAGTAGACATTTGGTGGACTAGCCAATTTCGTAGACACTATCCGTACGTAAACGTTTATAATCCGACTGTTCATAACTGAAATCGTAGCTTGAGAACGGGGCGGGGTATTCGGCTCCCCTAGTCATTGGCGTGAGTCCCTAATGCATCTTTTCACTTCAACGCAATGGCAGACTACCACGAAACACCTTAGTGCTATATTTGATACATGTCCCAACGATCTACCAAACTATTGAGACTTGCCTTTTGGCTCAATATCAGCTTTGCTGTGTTTGAACTCATTGGTGGATATATAAGTGGATCACTTGCCATTTTATCCGATGCACTTCACGATTTTGGAGATTCCCTCTCCCTCGGCCTAGCGTGGTACTTTCAGCACTTATCTCAACGTAGAAGCGACGATAAATTCAGTTTTGGGTACGCGCGTTTTTCGACTCTCGGAGCACTAGTAAACAGTCTAATTCTGATTCTTGGAAGTGCGTTCTTGCTCTATCTTTCCATCTCTACTTTCTGTGAACGCGAGGCTCCTTTAACAGGCTGGATGATGATTATTGCCGTTATTGGAGTTGTAATCAACACTGTCGCGTTTAAGACACTTCATTCGGGAGACTCCCTCAATGAAAAAACAGCAGCCCTTCACCTACTCGAGGATGTTGTGGGATGGATCGCAGTGCTTATCGGTGCAATTGTCATGTACTTCACGGGGTGGGCTTGGATTGACTCGCTTCTATCCGTAGCCATCGCCGTTTGGATTGGTACTACCGCGGTCCGACAGCTGCTCAAATCTACAGGCGTATTTATGCAGTCTGTACCTCCAGGCATTGATTTAGACGAGGTTTGTAGGGCGCTCGAAGCGGATCCAAGAGTGCGGGAAGTTCACAATGTGCGTATTTGGTCGCTCGACGGTAGCGATCACGTTGTGAGCATGCATGTTGTTTTAGATAGCGATATGCGTATTTCTGAAGTTGAAGCGGTTCGACGTGAGCTCAAATCCCAGCTGCAAGAAAGAGGCTTGATGGAAGTAACCTTGCAATTTGAAGCGCCTAGGGTTTAAGCGTTTTTCTTACCCAGTTGGCGAACCTTTTCCAACCACTTAGCACGGTAGCTATCCTTCGATAGTCTAAGCGGCCCGATTGTCGTTACCTTCACTTTTCTAACTCCAGTATAGTGCAGGGTTAATCGCTTCATTGCGTTGTGACTCGGACTTTTATACATCAAGCGATAGAACCAACCAGGCTGGTCCAAAGTGCTGATAATTCGTGCCGTTTTACCCTTCAAGAGCTTTTTGGAGAATAAAGAGCCTTCAATTTTTTGAAAAGCAAAACCAGGAAGAAGAACACGGTCTAAAAAGCCTTTCATGATTGCCGGATATGAACCCCACCAAACAGGATAAACCCATACGAGATGGTCAGCCCACTTTAGCATTTTCTGTGCATCGAGTAGATCAGGCTCAAGCTCGGTTCGCTTTCTATATCCAAAGCTCAAATTTGGATTGAACTTTAGGTCGCGAATATTGAGCATTTTTACATTGGACTTTGCACTTAGCGCGCCTTCTCGATAAGCCTCGGAAAGGGCGAAATTGTAGCTTTCGGAATCTGGATGTCCGTTGATAATAAGAACGTTTTTCATCAGAAATAGAATTTGAATTTTTGCTCGAATAGAGTTCCAGAGAGATTTTCTTTTTTGAAAAATTGATAAAGAATGAACCCTCCGGGAACCGCGAGAAACAGGAAGCAAATGAGAAAGACGAGCACACCGCACGTCATGGAAAGTACCTCTGCGCCTGAATCGCCAAGTAGATCCGTAATATTAGTCTGAACGTATGCTTGTGTTTGAGAGGCGTACTCTATAAAGCGAATGGAGGTTTCATAAATGAGCCAAGCGGGGTAAAACCACTTTCGGAATGCACTCCAGTACGGCCCAAGAAAAGAAGGGGAAGGTGTCGATCTGCCTGACATTGCTTTTACTTTTCGACAAAGTTCCAGCGGCCAAAGGCAGCGTCATTTGATTTATATCAAATTCGGTTTTTAGGATTTCGAATACGGCTAAGCGTTTCAAGTGTAATTCCCAGATAAGATGCAATGTGTGTAAGCGGCATTCGATTCGTGATGTTCGGATACATCTGAAGCAATTGCTCGTAACGTTCGTCTGCCTTATTGAACTGAATAGCGTTGAGCCTTGTACATAAACCGAGAAGAGTTTGGGTAACTATTCGGCTTATCAAACGCTCGAAATCGTGATGCGCAGACCCCAATTCATCCATGAGCTCTTTCGAGAACTCTAATGCGGTAGAGTCTTCGATGAATTCGCAATAATGCGGACTTGGACCATCACCGAAAAAGCTGAAAATGGGAGCCATGATTTCATTCTCGAACGAGAACCAATCAGAAATGTCCTTTCCATCCTTCAGGTAGTAAGCCCTACCGCTACCCTTCACAATGAGGAAGGCACGTTTGGAGTATTGACCTTCTCTTACGACAACCTCACCTTTAGAAAATGTTTTTAAGCTCGAACGCGCAAGGAGTTCCGCTTGGCACTCTTCGGAGAGGGGTGAGATGTTATCGGAAAGGGCACGAATGGAATCTTGAGGAGACATGTGACGAAGATAGTGGGATTGCTTGGTTCCTCAGCATATGGATTCTGGCAATAGACCGAAAGTGATGCCGGATATTTATGTAGAAGTCGGCGTTGAGGTCGATTAGAAGTTTACGAGAGAAAGTCTCGGAAGGGATACATATTGTTCTTAGAGGACATGTGTTTGGGAGCAATGTGGTGGGAGTATGACGCTTTGGACTGGGAGGGTCTATTTTGACGGGGGCCCCTACCCCCACCCCTCGTGGAGAAGTTCCGAATTATCTTATTTAGTTCGTCCAATCTCATTGGGACTATCGGTGGACAAAAGGGTGACAATTAGTGGACAGGCTTCGATTGTTCATTACTATCCGATTGTAAACGTTTGTCATCCGAATAACACCGTGTGGATTCGTAGCTTGAGAACGGGGCGGGGCTATCAGTCCCCCCACCTAATCATCCAACGCCAATTCACACTATTCGCACCCCCACCCACTCTATCTCCACAACAGTGTCATCAATGTGATGAGTCGCTAGAACCAGATAGGTCAAACCTTCCCTCAGACTCAACAAGCCGACCTGATTCTTCGCGAGATGAGCATGACCTTCACCGCTACGTAGAATGAAAAAAGGTTGACCAAAAGCCATTGCCTTTGGTCAACCTTGAACTCCTTCCGCCACATGGCGGACCCTTTTAAAGCCGCTAGGCTTTGATCCTTTTTCCGAGGAACGAGGAAATCTTAAATGTCAAACTTAATGCCCTGCGCCAACGGCAAATCCGTGGAGTAGTTCAATGTGTTTGTCTGACGTCGCATGTATGCTTTCCAAGCATCAGATCCTGATTCGCGACCTCCGCCGGTTTCTTTTTCACCACCGAATGCACCACCAATTTCAGCACCAGATGTACCGATATTCACGTTGGCAATTCCGCAGTCAGAACCTGCAGCCGAAAGGAATTGATGCGCTTCACGCATGCTGTTTGTCATAATTGCTGATGACAATCCTTGAGGGACTCCATTCTGAAGAGCAATAGCTTCTTCGAAGGTCTTATACTTCATCAAGTATAGGATTGGTGCAAACGTTTCGTGCTGTACAATCTCAAAATGATTCTCAGCTTCGGCGATTGCAGGCTTCACGTAGCATCCGCTCTCGTAGCCTTCGCCTTCTAAAACACCACCTTCTACGATGAGTTTTCCACCCTCTTCCACAACTTTTTCAAGTGCGTGTTGGTAAGCCTTAACCGCGTCTTGGTCAATTAAAGGACCCACGTGGTTCTTCTCATCAAGCGGGTTGCCAATGCTCAATTGGTCGTAAGCTTTAACAATTGCGTCTTTTACCTTGTCGTAAATCGATTCGTGAATGATAACGCGACGCGTTGAAGTACATCTCTGTCCGGCTGTTCCCACAGCACCGAATACGGTACCGATGGTTGTCATACGAAGGTCTGCATCCGGAGTTACAATAATGGAGTTGTTTCCACCAAGCTCAAGGATAGACTTTCCGAGACGTTTCGCCACTTCAGTTCCAACGATCTTACCCATGCGGATAGAACCTGTTGCAGATACCAATGGAACGTTCTTGTCTTGAGTCATCCACTCGCCCACTTTATAGTCGCCGGTGATGATACATGAAATTCCCTCTGGTAGGTTGTTTGCTTCAGCCACTTTGTTGAAGAGGTTCTGACAAGCAATAGCGGTGAGTGGAGTCTTTTCACTCGCTTTCCAGATGGTAACGTCACCACAAACCCAAGCAAGGGCAGTATTCCAAGACCAAACAGCTACTGGGAAGTTGAATGCGGAAATAATTCCGACAATACCCAATGGATGCCATTGCTCTTGCATGTGGTGAGCTGGACGCTCAGACTTGATGGTAAGACCATAAAGCTGGCGAGAAAGACCGACTGCAAAATCGCAGATATCGATCATCTCCTGAACTTCACCCAAACCTTCTTGGTAGCTTTTACCCATTTCGTAAGAAACGAGCTTCCCAAGTGGCTCTTTGTATTCGCGGAGGATTTCGCCATACTGACGAACAATTTCGCCGCGCTGTGGAGCAGGCATTACTCTCCATGTTTGGAAAGCTTCTTTCGCTGTAGCGATTACCTTCTCATACTCTTCGCGAGTTGTAGTAGAAACGGAACCGATGGTTTTGCCATCTACCGGAGACCATGATGTAATGGAGTCTCCTGATCCGAAGAAGTTTTTACCTGTTGATGTGCCTTTGTTCTCAGCTTGTAGTCCAAGCTTGTTGAGTACGTCTTGCATGTGTAGTATATTCGAATTCGTCATTGGATTGCCACAAATTTAACACTTTAGGCGGCGGATAGCCTAGGATTTAACAAAAGGATATTGCGATACGAAATTGAATCACTCAACCTCCTTTCGAAAAATGAAAAAGGAGAAACCTATACGCTAGACGAAAGACCGACCTCTAGCTTTCTTTTTGCCAACAGAAAGAAGGGTGTGATGTTCGGTAATCACTGGCATAAGGGAGTGTCCTCGACAAAGAACCCCGAGGTTCTCCTGTTCATCTCAGGCCGTATGACCATGTGGGTTTCAGATGTGGATGGAGGAAATAAAGAAGAGGTAGACCTTCGAGCTCCATTGAAGCTGAAAATCTACCCCCATGTACTGCATTTGTTTAAAGCAGAGACCGATTGTGTGTTCTTGGAGTTTAACTCTCTAGACGAACACGTGGCCGATACCTACTACCCTACTCAGGAAGGTTGAGCGCATTTCGAAGTTCCTTCGGATAGGTTACTTCAAAGCTGTATTGGATGGTCCATTCTTCCCCGGGTTGAAGTGTCTTGCTCCAGGTTATAACCCCTGTTTTAGGGTTCACCTCTGCACCATCAGCCATCTGCTCAGAGACTTCTACGTCTTCATCATTGCTGATTGGGAACTGCTCAAGCACCTCAATGTCAACCGCCACAGTCTTGGTGTTTCGAATCACGATTTCATACGCAAAAGACTCATCTACCTTGCTGCTAAAAGTATGTTGAGAAGAGTTGGCATTCAATCGATTCCGCTCAAAAACCACACCTTGATCTACACCTAATGCAAGCGCTAACGTGTCATTCGTTGTGCTTGGGTTGATGTACCCAGAACCGTTGAAAGTACCCTCAAAGAAGAAGTTTGTTGTTCCCTCGAGCAGATCGAGATTCTCCCAATCTTCGATTCGTGCGATGGCAAAAACGTCTTCGGATAGTGCTGGGTAGGAACGATCTAGGTATTCTGCATTTGCTTCCATCGTTTGGATCCACACATCTTGTCCGCGGCCATTGCTTGGGAGGTTGAATGGCTGATCGATTGTGTACATCGTTGAAACTGCTTGGTACTTGCGCTCGAAGTTGCGAACTCTGACACCATCAACAAAAACCAAATTAGCGTCATCTCTTGTTCCTCGGACTATGATCTTTCCATCGTCATAGCCTGCTGCATCGCCATATTGTGCAGGTGTTCCCCCTGTTACGACAACAATATTGCTCAATGTGCTAGCGCCATTTCTGTTGAGCGATAGTTTGCTCAACTGCGGTTCATTAGAAACTGCTATTGAAGTATTCAGGGTGTTGTACCCCTGGTATTCGCATTGAACTGTATAAGCTCCAAGCGCTAGGTCTTCTTTCATCACCTCACCCAATTCATTCGAAACCAATATGTGGGTTTCATTGAATGCGCTGAGTGTGACGGTAGCGTACGGAATTGGCCTTCCAGTTTCACCCTCCAGAACGAAACCATGGAAGCTACCGGTGCTAGTTATGTGTGCATTTTGTCGAAACTCTGGGGCACTCGGCACGTAGTAATTGTTGTAGTTGAGTTCCCATACATTCATCTGGGGTTCAAATGCTCCAAGTGATGGATTTCCGGTAGAGAGGGAGAGGTTTACACCATCCCAGTTTTCGCCGGTGTTTTGAACAATGGTTCCCATAAACTCGAACGATAGTGGGCTCGAAAAGTCGCTCGCTCGCACGTTGTAATAAGGTGTCCATTTCGCTTTTGGAGAGAAATATGAAATCCGGAAAGAGCCAGTCATAGTTTGTTCAACACGAATTTCAACTTCGATTACTGACTTCGGTTTTCCTAGGTTGTCTTCCAGTTCAGCGAGCTGGGCTCGAAGTTTTTGACTTTCTTCTTGAAGCCCTTTCACTTTTTCAATTGAGGCACGGAGGGCTTCGCGAATTTCGCGACGTCGACTTCGCAAATACGTATCCGCTGATTGAATCTCTTGAGCCGTCATATCACCGCGAACCTTAGTATTCGCGCCAATGAACTGCAGATCTTCGTTCAAAGAAACCTGAATATCCTGTTCAGCGATGATGCGATCTTCTACACGGTCTATTTTCATTCCGAGATCCGTAAGGTCTTCTATACCCAACTCTTCAGGGGTTAGATATCGATAATTCACCTTGAGTAAGCGGACGTTATCTGGGGCCTTAACTTGAATTGCATTCGCGATAAGGTCGTTGGGAATATCGGTGAAATAGAGCGTCTTCGTATTGGCGGTCAGATTTACCTCGGCCGAACGTTCAACGATGGCCCCGTATCGGTACACCGTTACATCTTCTAATTCTGAATCTACACGGGTTTGCCCAACGCTTACTAGGGAGCAAACCAAAAATATGATGAAGCTTAACTTTTTCATTTTCAATTGATTTTGCTGCCTATCGAGGCAAGTTTACACCGTTGTTTTCTTTCGGATAGGAGACTAGGAACCGGTAGGAGACCTCGTGCGATTCATTCGGAGGCAACTCTTTTTCCCAGGTGATAAATCCGGTATTTCGCTCAACGCGAGCACCCTCAGCGAGCTTCTCACTTACACGTACATCGTCAATGGTACTGATTGGAAACTGCTCTTCTATCTCTAAAGAAATAGGCACCTGCTTCGTGTTGCGTACGCTTATTTCATAATGGAAGGTTTCCTCTACTTTTCTAGAAAGGAAAACTTTAGCAGTACGCGCGTTTATACGATTTCGTGTGAAAGTCACTCCGGGATCAACCCCTAACGGGATTTCCAAGGTGTCTTCCGTATTGTTTGGATTGATGCGGCCGTTGCCGTTATAGTTCCCGTCTACAAAGAAGTTAGCGCTGGCCTCTTGTAGATTCAAAGCCTCCCAATCAGTAATTTTAGCGATGAGATATGCTCGAGTTGAGAGGGCAGGACGGATACGAACTACGAGCTCTGAGCTAGCGTTGGTTGTTTCAATCCAAACATCTTCAGGTAAACCGGTGCTTGGAATAGAAAAGGGTTCGTCTACCATGTATAGACTGCCCAACTGCTGGCTGATGCGTTGGAAGTTCCGGGTAGTAACTATTTCTACTTCAGCGAGATTATTACTATTTCCCCGGTTAAATTCCTCGTACTCCTCACGACTATACACAACGTCCGAGCTGTACGAGTTAGGACTCATTGTGGTGGTCATACCGACCTCTCGACTCGACATCATAGCTATTTCATCCCGCTCCACCGCTATCGATCTCGAAGCTGGTACGGGCTTATCAAACTGTACCGTCACCATTTGCCCCGCCGCAGATTTACTCAAACGTATTCTTTGGAGGTTGGGCTGACCCATCAGGGCTACACTCGAGTTCAAATCCCTATACCCTTCATAGAAGCAACGAAGCTGATAGGTGCTGAGGTCTAACCTAGGAAGTTGAACTTGACCAAGAGTGTCAGAAGTAGCAATGATGCGTTCATTACCTCGAATCAGTTCTACTCGCGCATGGGGCAGAGGGTTGCCTGTTTCGAGATCTGTAATTAGCGCGTGAAAGGTTTGAGTTCTTGGGACCGCAACGCTTGGTCGAGAAACCGTTCTGTGAGGAACCAGGTAGTCGTTGCGGCTTAACCTCCATGTCGGGATACTCGGCTCATTCACTCCAAGCGATGGATTACCGGTTGATAGCTCGAGTGAAACATCGTCCCAATCTTCGCCCGTATTCTGGACGATTGTTCCCATCAATTCAAAATCAATTGAACTGCTCTGCTCGTCGGTTCGCACGTTGTAATAAGGTGACCATGAGGCGAGCGGGGAATAATATGTAATTTCTATAGCACCGTTCTTGGTTTGGGTCGAAGTGAGCGTCACCTCAATAACAGAGGCGGGTTTAGACATTCCTGCTTCGATAGATGCAAGGTCAGATTTGAGTTTCTGTGCCTCTTCTTGAAGTTCCTCTACTCGCTGAAGAGATTCGCGGATAGCCGTTCTAATTTCACGTCGGCGTCGGCTGAAGTACGCATCTGTAGAGCGGAGGTCTGCAACGGATGAGCCTTCATTTAGAACGGAGTTCTCACCGATGAATGAGAGGTCTTCTCTGAGAGAAGTTTGAATATCCTTCTCAGCTTCAATTTTATCCGTTACTTCGCGAATTTGATCGCCAATTGAAGTGAGATCTTCGAAGCCCATCTCGGTAGGAGAGAGGTATCGATACTCCATTTTCAGTAAGCGCACACCTGTGGGTGTTTTAACCTGAATGGCCTCAGATTGAAGGCCATTTGGAATGTCTGTTAAAAGAATGGTAGACTCACCCTTTTGAAAAGTTGTGGATGCGGTCCGATGAATGGAGGCCCCGGCTTTATATACCGTAACTTGGTCAATCTCCGAGGAGACTCTGGCTTGACCGAAGGTCGCAACCGAGAGCCCGATGAGGAGGAGCGAATACAAGGTTTTCATATACAAGGATTTATACTTACGTAACGCAATAAAGATTCCAAACGATGGGAATTGAGGTGGTTTGCGCATTTATTTTACAGAAAGATAAAGTTTGGATGGGGAGAAGGCCTCCTCACAAACATATGGGCGGACGACTAGAATTTCCTGGCGGCAAGGTTGATGCTGGGGAAACTCAAGTTGAGGCATTGAAGAGAGAGCTTTTGGAAGAACTTCGTGTGGAGGCTACTGTCCTCTCCGAAGCGGCACGTATCACGTTTCAATATCCTGAGAAGATCATACATCTTACCGCCTATTTCGTTGAAATCAGCGGGGATATTCAGTGTGTTGAACACACAGAAGGCGTGTGGATTGAGTTGGATGGAAGTCCACAGTCCGACTGGGCTCCTGCCGATGTCGAACTATGGAATCAGTTTCGAGCTACACGTATTCGATGATTTCGTAAGCAACGGCCTGGTTGTATTCGAGGGCCATTTCTTTATAATTCACGATATCGATAATTGAGCCGATTAAGCAAAGGCCTGCGGTGAATAGGTAAAGCACGGCCATCAACACTTTATTTAGATACAGGCGTTGGATTCCCGGAATGACAAAGAGGCCGATTACGGCAAAAATCAGCACGTTTTGCGGGTCTCTACGGCGAGTTCTATAAATTCTGGCAAACTGAGAGAGTTGTTCTTGGTCGCACGTTTCAAGAAGTCGCTCTAGAAAATAGAGCTCTTCACCGGTGGCCTCCGGTATTTCAAGTAAAATTCGATTCATGAGTATGGAAGGTTGGATTGTTCCTGTACAAGGTAATTACACGTGAGAGAATAATGAGCAACGCGGGTATTGCAAACGGGTGAGAAGTGAAAGATGAGGTGAACTCGCCATGCATGGCATGATGAATTCCACGTCCAATTCCGCACCCGGGGCAATACTGGAAGCCAAGACTATGGAGGAGACAAAGGGAGCCTTCTTCACCCAACGGCATGAAAAACAGTCCGATGAGTGCTAAGCTCCAGATCCAAAACTCCTTTTTCTTCGGCAATTCCATACCGAAAGATAAGAAATGTGTGTGCACACAGGGTTAATTGTCGAGGTCGGACAAGAATAAATCGGACGAGCCCAGCTTATGGAACCCTGCGAATCGAAGCCCTCTCAGGAGTCTCGATTCAGGAAACGGCTCATCTCTTTCCCAGGTGTCGGGAAGTAGTGGGTGAGCGAGGCCTTGAGGTTTTGGGGCTCCCTGCGAATAGGCTATCAGCAATCCACAACTCGATCTAAAATGGCGCTTCACTTGTTCCACAAGTACACGTCCCCATCCGTCCCCTCGATATTGCGGTTGAACGCGAATCTGTCTCAAGAACGCGATGTTCGGCTTAAAATGAAGGATGGGATAAAGCTCGGTGGATTCATCTGAGTAGTATCCGTCCGGAAGCAGAGTACGGTGGATGAATTGCCAATCTTCATCAACTTCGAAAACAGATTTTCGCTGCTTTTCGGAGAGGTGAACGAACTCATCAACGTGTGCGACTTCTACGATGGCGCTTCCGATGAGTACAGGGTTTCTGGCTTGAAGGTCGTCGCGCAACATTCTGACTCGATGTCGGCGAATGAAATGTGCTCCAGGTCGATTCGGGTCGCAGGCATACAGCGACCGGATATCGAGCACAATGTTGTTAATCTCTTGCATAGCGTAATAGGTTTGGTACTAGCTAATTTCGGAAAAAGAAATGAGCTTGACTATTACGCCTGCTTTATTACATGTTCATTCTTAGATGGATACCGGAATTCAGGAAGGCGACGTACTGCTCACCATTGATTGAATTTCCCGGATCGAAAGCGGCGTAAAGTGTTTCCTTGGCAGAGGAGAAATCCGCAAAGAGACCTACAGACCAGTAATTGGATAACTTATAGTCTACATCGAATCCGACGAGGTATGAGAACGACACGTCTGACTGAAAGTACAGTGCATCGGAGAAGATGAGGTCGTTGTTTGAATCGTACGCCTGAATGTTGATGGGGTTCATATTTGCCACAAGCATTCCGATGCCTGTTTTGAAAGTAGCGGAGAACGATTCGGAAAGCTCGGCTCGATAGGACGGTCCGATCATCACACGAACGGGGCGAAAGCCACCACCTTGGAGGTATGCCGTAGCATTTCCTTGCAGCGCTTCGTTGAATCCATTGTTTAACGCATCAATATCGATGGGGTTGTTTTGGTAAGAATAGTAAATACCAATTCTGATTTCATCGATAAGCGCAGGCACTTGCATTTGAGCTTCAAACTGAAATCCGAAGCCGGGTTGAGCGAAGCCACCTTCACGAATATCGCTTCGACCAAATTCACCCATTGGAGTGGAATAGATTCCACCGAAAGAGAGTGTTGACTGGGCAAAAGAGGTGGAGCTGAAGAAAATGAGACCACACAAAATGGAGAGGAAATGGATTGGCTTTTTCATGAGTTGAAGATAGGGAAAAGCTCAATTGGTTCGCAAGCGAGAGGGTCGCCAGGCTTCGCGCAGGTAAAAGGCTTTGCGTCGGTTGGCGGAAGAGGGGAAGGGGGGAAGGGGGCCAACAGCCCCGCCCCGACTTCAAGTTACGAAGCAGAGGATGGCTAGTCGTGTGGTAAACGCTTAAAAAAGGGAAATTATTCACAGGACTCAGATGTCCACCAATTGTCCGTTTGATGTCTACGATTTGTCGCCCTGAAAAGTGGATGGTTCTTGTGGGAAAGTCGGAACTTCACAACAAGGGGTGGGGTAGGGCCCCCACGTGAATCCACCTTTCCTTTTGTCAAGCTGATCCATGGTTAGGGGGCTTATCCTTCAAAGCGCCCCACTGTTCCGCTACGCTCCACAGCACGGACTTTTTTACTTGCCCCCATCACTCAAATATGAATTGGCTCAGCGGGCAAATAAAAAAGCCCTACTTCGCACTATGTGCTCAGCGGGGCTTTCTTTGAGGTCCCGAGCGGATTCGAACCGCTGTAGATGGTTTTGCAGACCACTGCCTAGCCACTCGGCCACGGGACCAATTTGATGGAGGGCAAAAATAGATAAAACTTTTACTTCTGCCCTATGAATTGCGCTTTCGATGCATTGTAACGCTTACACGCTCCACATCACCATTTATCGGAGGTGCTAACTTGCTCACACTCACCTGAACTTCTTCAACTCGAGATTCCTCAGAAAGGATACGCTGACAAATTCTTTCGGTAACCACCTCAAGTAGCTTGGCGCGAATCGCCATCTCCTCCTTTACAATGCGGTTGAGCATCACATAATCTACTGTATCGCTCAATCTGTCTGTCTGAGCAGGCGCAGATAAATCCGCCCAAATGCTGAGGTTCACCTCGTAATCTGTGCCGATACGAGACTCCTCATCCATGCAACCATGGTAGGCGTAAAGCTTAATGCCGTTGACATCTATTCTATCCATCGCTTATGCGAGATCTTCGATGGTTTTGTTCATTCGGCGAAGCGTTTCGTCTTTCCCGAGCAATTCCATCATTTCAAATGCAGAAGGACCAGTCATTGTACCCACAACAGCAATACGCAAAACAGGTCCGGCCTGGCCAAAGCCCAAGCCTTTTTCAGCCAAATAGGCTTTGAAATTGTTTTCGAGGGCTTCTGCGGTGAATTCCTCTTCCTCGAAACGAGCAGCCAAGTCGCGAACAATTGCTGCAGACTCTTCACCTTTCCACTTTTTGCTTACCGACTTTTCGTCGTAACCGCGAGGTTCATGGAACAAGAAATGACCTTCTTCGTAAATGTCCTCTACAAATACCGCACGCTCTTTCACGAGGTCGATAATGCGGATGAAGGTGTCGTGGGCCGGAACGGCAACTCCCTTTTCTTCAAGTATGGGCTGCAGCAACGTTGCCAGCTCTTCGTTGGAGAGCTTGCGCAAGTATTGCTGGTTGTACCACTTCGCTTTTTCGAAGTCGAACTTGGCTCCACTCTTGCTCACTTTGGGGATGCTGAACTCTTTTACGAGCTCATCCAAGACAAACATTTCACGGTTATCGCCAGGACTCCAGCCCAAGAACGCCAACATGTTGATAAAGGCTTCTGGGAAGAAGCCTTGCTCTCGATAGCCAGAGGCAGTATCACCCGTTTCTTTGTTTTCCCAACGAAGAGGGAATACCGGGAACCCTAAGCGATCGCCATCACGCTTACTCAACTTGCCATTGCCGTCAGGGCGAAGTAAAAGTGGAAGGTGAGCGAATTGTGGAGCTTCCCAACCGAAATACTGGTACATGATAATGTGCAGTGGAGCCGAAGGCAACCACTCTTCTCCACGAATGACGTGAGAGATTTCCATGGTGTGGTCATCCACAATGTTCGCGAGGTGGTAGGTGGGCATGCCGTCGGCCTTCAACAAGATTTTATCATCCATGTTGGCCGTGTTCACACTTACCCAACCGCGAATCATATCTTCAAACTTCACCTCTTCGTTGCGAGGGAGTTTGATACGGATGGTATAAGGTTCGCCAGATTCAAGGCGCTTTTGAACCTCCTCCGCCGGTAGCGTGAGGGAGTTCTTCATACTGTTTCGCGTGATGTAGTTATACTGGAAGTTTGCATTGCCCGCTTCCTTCGCTCTTTCACGAACAGCTTCAAGCTCCTCAGAGGTGTCAAACGCGTAATATGCGAGATCCTTCTCGATAAGCTCCTCAGCATACTTGCGATACATAGGCTTGCGCTCGCTCTGACGATAGGGTTCGTGTGGACCGCCCACAGAAACACCTTCGTCCGGCGAAATTCCACACCACTTAAGTGCCTCCACAATGTAGTCCTCGGCACCCGCAACGAAACGCGTCTGATCCGTGTCCTCCAAACGAAGGATGAACTTACCGCCTAACTGTTTCGCAAAGAGGTAATTATATAATGCAGTTCGAACTCCACCCATGTGCAACGGACCGGTTGGACTAGGGGCAAAACGTACACGAACATTAGAGTCGCTCATGGCATAATTCTTTTGAGGCGGCAAAGTTATGGATTCTGGTGGTCTTTTGTGTAGGGAGGGGGGAAACCTCACACGGGGAAATCTCACACAGAGAAATCTCACGCAGAAAAGTCTCACACAGAGAAACAGAGGACACAGAGAGATTAGTGGTGTGTATAGTTTGAGAGAATACTTGAGTTAAGTGCCATAGCCGGAAGTTTTTTGAAGAATGATGGTTGAGATTCGGTCATGTGTGTTTCAATCAAGCTAACCTTGCACAAAACACACCAATGGAAATAAATCAAATATCCTGTGAGGTATTGGACGCAGCTATCGAAGTTCACAACTATTTGGGTCCTGGACTGATAGAATCTGTTTACGAACAGGTTCTATTTGTAGAATTAAAATCAAGGGGGTTGTCCATAAAGCGACAAGTAGAAGTGCCGATTTTCTACAAGGGAATTCCAGTTGATAAGCGCCTATACATTGACCTCTTTGTAGAAGACAAAGTAGTAGTAGAGTTGAAATCAGTTCAAGAACTAAAACCGGTTCATTCAATGCAGGTGCTCACCTATATGAAGCTCACATCTTCCAAACTTGGCTTACTTATAAACTTCAATGAGGATAGGGTGTCTAAAGGATTCAAAAGAATAATCCTGTAAATCGCACATCCCTAGAAACTCAGCTCTCTGTGTCCTCTGTTTCTCTGTGTGAGGCAGCAATCACGCATCAGGGCCGTGCCTCGTACTTATCCAGCAAGTAAAGCATCGCCGCCATCGAAGCACTTCCAAGCTCCAAAGCCCGTGCATTAATCACCTCAAAAGTGTCTGTTGGTGCATGGTGATAATCGAAATACCGTTGACCATCCGCACGATAGCCAAGAAGAATGGCGTCGTCGTTTCGAAGTTGACCCACATCTGCGCCTGACCAGCCCACAGAATATTCACGTAACCCATATGGCTCAAGGAACCACTTGAAAGATTCAACCACCGAAACGCCGGATGGAAGGGATTGAATACTGAATCCTCTCGGAACGTCACCACCGCCATCGCTTTCAATTCCAATGACATGCTTGTGTCCAAGTAGTTGAGCCTGACGGGCATATTCGCGGGCGCCATCGAGTCCAAACTCTTCGTTCATGAAAAGCACAACTCTATGCGTACGCTTCGGTTGGTAGCCTGATTTCATCATAAGATACAGGGCTTCCATACTTTGCACAGAACCCGCTCCATCGTCTTGTGCTCCTTCCGCCAAATCCCACGAGTCTAGATGTCCACCAACTACAGCATATTCGTCGGGGTATTCACTACCCACAAACTCTGCAATTACATTATAAGATGTGGTTGAATCATGCCATTCACAGGTCATTTTCATGTAAAGCTCTAATTCCGGATTCTCAGCGAGCAACGCTTGAAGATCGTCGGCGCTCTGATAGCCCAATGCCGCTGCTGGAATTTTGTTTGGAGCATCTCTGTACGACATGCTCCCAGTGTGAGGGGCATCGTCTTTCTTAGTGGTAACCGAGCGGATAACAACTGCCACAGCACCGTACTCGCTCGCCTTTGCGGCGCCGATATGTCGCTTTGCTACCGCTTCGCCATAAGCTGCACCAGTGCTTATGTAAGTCTGACGCATTGGCGCGCTGAAGAAGACGATTTTTCCTTCGATTTGATCCCGGCCAAAGCTTTCTAAATCATCCACATCCGGAATCTCGATTACCTTGGCAATCAAGCCGCCTTCTGGAGTTGCAACACTCCCACCGAGAGCGCAAGAAGTGAACTCTAAATCAGTATCCGAAAGTTGCACAGAACACTCGCCTCTTTCCCAATGAGGTACTTTTACCTCTTGAAGAAAAACTCTATCAAATCCCAAGGTGTCGAGGGTTTCCTGTGCCCACTCGACCGCTTTATCTGCTCCTTCTGTTCCGGCTAAACGCGGACCAATTTCCTTGCACAATTCTTCAAGCCACCCATAGGCATGTCGCTCTTCGAGGGCCATGTCATAAAATGAGCGAATTGCTGCCTCATCAGCAGTCGTGTCCATTTGCGCAAAAGCAATTGAAGGCAGAGCAAGGAGGGCAAGAAGTGCTTTTTTCATCATCAAAATTACATTGCTATGATTCGCATAAGGTTACCGCAAATGATGGCTCCATAAGTGCCCAGAGCATATCCTAGAACCGCGAGCAAAACCCCAACAGGAGCTAGAGATGGGTGGAAAGCCGCAGCAACAACAGGCGCAGAGGCCGCACCACCCACATTTGCTTTCGAGCCAACCGCTAAGAAGAAGAATGGCGATTTGCTGAGTTTCGCGATTAGGAAGAGGAGCGCCACGTGGAAGGCCATCCAGATTAAGCCCACCAAGAACAGCCCTGGATTATCGAAGATTTCGAGGATGTTCATTTTCATACCAATGGTTGCCACGAGTACATAAATGAAAACGCTTCCAATCTTCGATGCGCCGGCGCCTTCCAAGTTTCTTGCCTTGGTAAAGCTCAACGCTAACCCTACCGTGGTAGCGATCACGATGAGCCAGAAGAAGCCACTGGATAAACTAAAATCACTCGCCCATTCAAAGGTTTCATCCATCCATGGAGCGATGGTATCCGCAGCTAAGTGAGATAAACCAACAGCACCAAACGCGAGCCCGAGAATGATAATGAGATCATTAAAAGTTGGAATCTTAGCGATTGAAAGTGAGAATTCGTGCATTTTGTCTTTGAGCGCTTCAACTCTGCTCGCGTCGGCCTTGAGCCATTTGTCGATAGACGCTGCACGACCCACACCGAGGAGGAGGAACATCATCCAGATCTCGGCAACGATTACGTCGACCGTAATCATAGCTCCGTAAAGCTTGGAAGAAATCAGACCCGTTTCTCCCGTTGCGGCATCAGTACCAAATACTTCGTACATGGCCGCCTGGTTTGCACCTCCACCAATCCAAGAACCAGCGATGGTGGTCATGCCGCGCCAAACATTTCCCTCAACAATATCGGGGTTGATTGCATCAACAATGAGAAGGGCTATAGGGCCACCAATGACAATACCAATTGTGGCCGTAAAGAACATGATGAGTGCCTTTGGCCCTAGGCGGAAAACCTCTTTCAGACTTATACTCAATGTGAGCAACACCAAACTTGCTGGAAGCAAATAGCGCGAAGCCATGAAGTATAGCTGTGACTTTCCTATGAATGGCTTTACGAGCGCTTCGGTGCCTTCATTTTCGGCAACAAATTCTTTGAGCTGACCAATTTTGGTGATTCCAGATACATTGAAACCGTTAGCTGTAAGCGCCGCCAGTGCCACATCGAAATCGATCCACCCTGGACTAACAAGGCCGGCGGTATTGAGTAACGAAGGGAGGAAGTAGCACAGCAAGAGTGCTGGGATGTACTTGAAAAACGATTTGAATTGTGGAAGCTGGGTCGCTTTAAATATGAGGGCTAGAATGCCGATGAGCATCCCAAATACCACCGCATCATTCGTGATTAACGGCGTTTTCGAAACAACTACGTCCATAGAGTTGAAGTGTTAGGCTCGGCAAGATAAGAAACCTAAACACGTGTAAAAATGGCGTTGCTAGAGCTTGATGAGCATCGTGACGGCGATGATGACAATCATGACCGCGAAGGCCTTTTTCAATTGTGCTTGTGGTAGTTTACTCGCTACCCGTGACCCCAAATAAAGTCCAAACGCGCTTGCTGCCGTGAATAAAGCGATCAGCTTCCATTGTATTTCGACCAGACCAGTGAGCATATCGGTTCCAAAGCCCACCCCTGAGTTTACGGCGATAATGGCCAGAGACGTTCCAACTGCAACCGGCATGGATAGTCCTAATCCAAGAACGAGGACAGGAACAATGATGAATCCGCCACCCGCACCCACGAGGCCAGTTAGTATTCCGGTCAATACACCTTGTAAAACCAACACGGGCGCCGGACGATGTCCATTGTTTGCAGACTTACGGCCTTTCCACATGGCGCGCGAAGCTGCGAGCATCAATATGGCGAACAAGGCAGTAATCACTTGGTCTCGATTCAACCCAAATACATCATTGGGGATGTGTGGAAGAATAACACTTCGGGCAACGGCGACCGCGAGTAGCATTGGCAACCCAAAAGACAATACGACCTTCCATCGCACATTTGACTTGCGCTCAGCCCTGACGGTTCCGTAGAATGCTGTTGCGCCCACGATAAAAAGCGAGTAGGATGTGGCCTCGGTTGCAGGAATATGGAAGAGATACATCAAAATAGGCATGGCGAGAATGCTGCCGCCGCTGCCCAGGCCTCCAAGTACGAATCCTGTGAAAACTGCCGCCAAATAAGCTAGGATGATTGTCCATTCCATGGCGCAAAGGTGAGAAACGCAGGAGGGGGGAAGTGTGACTAATATCTCATTTCATGAAATGAAGTTGATACTCGTCACGCGAAGATACCATGTTCGATGCGACCGATAAGGTCAATAACTAGTTCCTTGCCATAAGAACAAGACAATATATCAAGTGGTCTTTTGCCATTCAAATCAACGGACGGCGATTTCACCCACACATAGAACTTCGCTTTTGTTCCAAAAACTTCTATTCCGTAAAATGAAACTTCCGCTAGTTCCATTATTCTTTCGGATTCTACAGGGTTGGTTTTTCCAACCGCATCACTCTCGATATGCCGTAGAGACTTCGCCGAAATGTTGAGAAATGAAGCCTACTCTTCCGAAGAAAAAGGTAGAATAGATTTGAGTTTGATGAAAGATTGAGCACTTATGCCTTTTTCGATCATGCAGATTAGCCTAAACCGGTCGGAGGAGAAAGATTCATAAGTCATGGGAGATTCTACAATTCCTATGGAGTTGCAAATCTCAGCTAGTAAAGGGTTTGGTTTTTCCAGTATAGCGAGAGGATTGTCTAATAAAAATAAACAATCGCCCTACATCTTCCTATTCGCCAAAATGAATTTGTCCCGCTCCGTAGTAGTGGTAATGCCGTTGTCGTACGCGATGACGTATTTGTCCTTCTTGATTTCGACTATCTGACCCGACTGACGAGCATTGATGAGCTTGACCTTATCGCCAACTTTGACTTCCTCGGAAGTCAGTCTTTTAAGTCGAGCTTTCTTTTGTTTCTGAGCCTTAGATAGGCGCTTTTTCTCCACCTTCTGGACCTCCCCACTGCGGTCGCTCAACATTTGTTGGAAGCGATCCATAACGGCTTTGCGCATTTGACGATTCGTCGCTTTGTTCCAGCTCTTAACCAGCCCCTCAAAACGTTTGCCCCACATGAGCTGTTCGTTTTGATCTGCATTGGTCTGACTTTGCTTCTGAATCTTGTCTTCGAGCTTTTTGATTTGGGCACCTTGACGCGCCTTCATGTTTTCGAGCTCTTCTAATCGGCGACTGGTTTCTTCGCGTTCTTGTCCAAGCGCATGACGTTCCTTCTGAAGTTCAACAAGCAGCTCATCGAGTGCACGGGTTCCTTCTTTCAAGCGCTTTCTCGCCGAGGTGATGAGACCTTTGGGAATTCCCGCACGTTCGGCCACTTCAAAAGTGTATGAACTTCCCGGTTGTCCTACTTGAAGGAGGTATTCAGGCTCAAGTGTATTACCATTGAAAAGCATAGACCCATTTACTACACCCGGTAAAGAAGCAGCCAAAGACTTGATGCTGTTGTAGTGGGTTGTCGCAATGCCATAAGCCTTTTTACGGTTAAGAGACTTGAGGAAAACTTGCGCAAGTACGGCACCAAGGTCTGGATCGGAGCCCGACCCAAATTCATCTATCAAAAAGAGCGTTTCTGTGTCGGAGGTCTTGAGGAACTCCTTCATCTTCTCGAGTTTCGAACTGTAGGTGCTCAGCTCGTTTTCAATGCTCTGACTATCACCAATATCAGCAAGGATTTTGTTGATGATTGGAAAAGACGACGAAGGGTGAACCGGAAGCAATAGTCCACTCTGAAGCATGAGTTGGAAGAGCCCGACCGTTTTCAAAGTAATCGACTTTCCTCCAGCGTTTGGACCAGAAATCACCACGATTCTTTGATCTGGGTCAAGATTGATGTCGAGGGGCACGACAGACCTGTTCTTCGTCTTGTGGAAATGACGTAGGACGGGATTGATACCCTTCGTGATTTCCCAAACGCCTTCGTTGTTAATGCTTGGAAGGCAGGCGTCTTCGGCAAGTGCATAACGCGCTTTAGCATGGATGAAGTCGATTTCAGCCATGATGCGCGAGAATGCCTTCAACTCATCTTGATGGAGAGCGAGGAGTTGGGTTAACTCTCGTAGAATTCTTCGGATTTCGCGTTTCTCGTCATCCACCAACATTGCAACTTCGTTGTTGATTTCGACGCATTCGCCTGGTTCGATGAAAACGAGACTGTGTTTATTCGAGGCCCCGTGCAATAAGCCATTAACTCGGCCCTTAAAACCGGCCTGAATTCCCATGGTTCTTCTGTCGTCGTGCACCCCTTCCCGCACATCGCCCAGTAAGCCAAGGCTTTCATACTTTCTGACCGCTTTGTAAAACAGTCGGTCTGCCGAGGTTCGCTTTCTGGAAAGCTGTGTGCGAATCTTCGACAAGTCTGACGAAGCGTTTGACTTCACAACACCATTTCGTTCTAGAACCTTGTCTATGGCCGCAGGGATCTCCAGGTTTGGCGGAAAGTTTCGAAACCGAAGTGCTACCGTGGGCAGGTATTCAAGATGTGTTTCGCAGAACTTTTGAAGTCGGTTATAAGATTCTACGAGCAGTTTTACATCGAGAAACTGTTCTGGCTCAAGAACGGCGTTTTTGATTCTCAGCATCGACAAGGCTGAGGTAAGGTCTGCCGCAGCGAGCGCTGGCACCGAGCGTTCTGATTGGTAGATGGAGAGGATTTCGTTTACCTCTGTGAGCGCCTCTTCGATCTCGCGTTGATCCGAAGATGGAAGCAGGTGCTCGAGTTTATCTCGGCCAACATTGGTCACGGCGTATTTTGAAACTGCCGACCTCACGTCGGTAAATTCCAAATGTTCGATGATATCGCTCGGGTAAATGATCACAGCTCAAAGGTAAACAGACTCAGCAAGGCCGTGTTCATCAATCGAGTTGAAATTCAACAACAAAAGCGGGTTTATCATCTTCACGAATACCGATGCACACGCAACGGCCACCTTCAAGGGATGTTTTTAGCGTGAGATTCTGACCTTCACGAACTTCCTTTAAGTAGTTGACCGTCCAGCCGGTGGTGTGTTTACGGTGGTCGCCAGCTAACTCCGACCAAGCCCAATCGAGGTAGCGCGCGTTGTTCACATGCCCAATTTCATCTAAGTCGGTGTATATAGGAGAGATTTTGCGTTCGCAATGGAAGGAAGTCGGGATTGATATTCGCTTAGCGGGCACTTCAATGGCGTGAATACCACGGCGCTCCATAAACAAATCGGAGAGGCCGCTAACAGAAGTTGGCCTACCTGTTTGAGCATCGAGCAAGGCCCATGAACTCGTGGCGCGAAGGACTTCTGATTCACCAATGCGCGCAACGTAATCTCTGAGTGCAAAAATGCCGTGCGTTCCTTTTGGCCATGTTTGTACAGATAGGCTTTCGGCATGTTTCGGCCGAGCAACTAAATCGACTTGAATAGAGGAAAGAACCCAGTATTTTTGCTTTTCGTGAAGCGTTTCAACACCCCAACCAAGTTCGTGTGCATGAGCTCTCGCCGCCTCTTGAAGGGCATTCGCGAGTGCCGAAGGTTTAGCGCGCTTGTCTGCTCCGATATCCACACTTGAGAGCGAATATGTTGAAATGTGAACGCTTTCTTCTTTCATTTTAGAAATGCATTAGTCGTTTGGGCAAATATCGTATCTTCCCTATTCAATGAAACTGATAGACTGGGTAGTTGGGGCAAATGATAAGTACACTGTCAATCAGCGAATACTGAATGCAGTAATCTTCTTTACAGCATTCTTCGTTTTGTATTCGTTTATTGGCGGGATGGTACTTGGGCAACCTTGGACGATTCAAGGGCCAATACTTTTCATTATTGCTGTCTTCGTTTTAATCTATTACTTCGCTAAAAAGCGCAAGTACCCGAAGTTAATTCGGCCGGTTTACATCACCTTCGGTCTCCTCAGTATTTGTCTTTATTATTTCTTTTTGAACGGAATCAAAGGAGAAATTCCATTGTATTTCGTGATGGGATCGGTGCTCTCCATTACCGTAGTAAAGCGCAGGTATTACGTATTTGTCACAGGCGTATGGATTGTTTCCTTCTTGATTTGTTATCAGCTTGAGAGATCTTTCGAGGGCATAGTCACAACGGATGCGGCAAACGCCGTGCGTGGAACTGAACACGTCATTGCCACCACGGGAATCATTGCTTTGGTTGCCGCCATGCTTGTTCTCTTCAAGAATCTTTTTGAAAATGAGCGACGCCATTTACGTGAAGTGAATTCTGAGCTGGAGACATTGGCGAAGGAGCTCAACCTTGCTAAAGTGGAGGCTGAGAGAGCCAACAAGGCGAAGTCGGAATTCCTCAGCACCATGTCTCACGAGATTCGCACTCCGCTGAATGCAGTGATTGGAATGAGTTACATTCTATTGCAAGAGAAGCCGAGGCCGGATCAAATGGACAACATGAAGATCCTCAAGTTCTCCGCTGAGAATCTCTTGTCGTTAATCAATGACGTTCTCGATTACAATAAAATCGAAGCTGGAAAGCTTGTGTTGGAAGACGCGCCGTTTAACATGAGCGATTTGCTCGACAGTGTGATGTCGGGCTTCCACATGAAAGCGGAGGAGAAGGGCATCGAACTCGTTTTAGAGAAACCGGAGGCCAGTCATTCGCACAACGTCAAAGGGGATTCTACCAGATTGACACAAGTCCTTAACAACCTTGTAAGCAACGCTGTGAAGTTTACTGAAAAGGGTCACGTGCGCCTTTTGGTAGACTATGAAATGGTCAATGATGATGAGGTTTCAGCTCGCTTTACGGTGCAGGATTCAGGAATAGGAATTCCGGAAGACCTGAAGGATAAAATCTTTGACAGCTTCATGCAGGCGCACCCGGGCATTGCTAGAAAGTACGGTGGCACCGGACTAGGACTTGCTATTTCTCGAGAACTAGTTAGGCTGATGGGAGGAGATTTGGTCTTGAACAGCGTGGTTGGCCAGGGTTCAATTTTCACTTTTGAATTACCTCTGCCGATACACGGAAAACGACTTGAAGCGCTTGACCTCGATTCGGAAGACGGAGACTCGCCACTTACAGGAGTTGATATTCTCGTAGCTGAAGATAATGCCGTGAACGCCCTAGTTGCTCGAAAATTCTTGTCGGGTTGGGGCGCAAGTGTGGAGATAGCCAAGAATGGCAAAGAGGCTGTCCAGCGTTGGGAAGAAGGTGACTTCGACCTCATTTTAATGGACCTTCGAATGCCAGAAATGGACGGCATTGAAGCGACCAGAGAAATTCGTGGGAAGCAGTCCTTGAAGTCGGATGTGCCAATTCTAGCGCTTACTGCATCGGCCATGTTGGAGGAGCAGAATGAGATCTTCAAAGTTGGAATGAACGAATACATAAGCAAGCCGTTCAACCCAGGAGAGCTACTCGCTAAAATCAAAAAGGCTTCCATGAAAAAAGGCGTGAATTAAATCCACGCCTTGTCTTTTGTCTAATGTCAGAACAACTTATTCGAACCAGCCAGCTACCTGCTCTTGAGTGAGTGTGCTAATGTCTAGCTTGTTCTTTTTGCGCAACCCGCTAAGCTGTTGGTGTACCGCTCCTGGTTTCTTTTCGCGCATGTCTGCAACCGTACCGAATAAAGTGGCCACGTGCTCCGCCCATTCTTCTGGTACTCCGATTTCAATGAACTCATCCGTCTTTGGACCAGCATCGAATGTTTCGGGACGCATTTGAGGGAAGAACAGCACTTCTTGAATGGAAGATTGATTCGTCAACATCATGGTAAGGCGATCGATGCCGATACCCAAACCAGAAGTTGGAGGCATACCGTATTCTAGTGCACGAAGGAAATCTTGGTCGATAAACATCGCCTCGTCGTCGCCCTTCTTGCTGAGCTTCAATTGATCTTCAAATCGCTCGCGCTGATCCACTGGATCGTTGAGCTCTGAGTATGCGTTCGCTACTTCTTTACCGTTCACCATGAGCTCGAAACGCTCTGTAAGACGAGGGTCTTCGCGGTGTTTCTTGCAGAGCGGTGACATCTCTACAGGATAGTCTGTAATGAATGTAGGTTGGATGTAGTGCTTCTCGCAGCACTCCCCAAAAATTTCGTCGATGAGTTTTCCTTTACCCATGGTATCGTCTACCTCCAAACCGAGGCTTCGAGCGATGGTGCGAATTTCATCTTCGTTTTTATCGATGAGCTGATGTCCGGTGTGATCTTCAATAGCCTTGAGGATTGGCACACGGGCGAAAGGCGCTTTGAAGTTTATCTTTTGGTCGCCTACCATCACTTCTGTTTCGCCTGAGTTCACCTCCTCAACCACCTCTTGGAGCATGGTTTCAACGAAGTTCATCATCCAATTGTAATCCTTGTAGGCCACATAGATTTCCATCACCGTAAACTCCGGGTTGTGTGTACGGTCCATTCCTTCGTTGCGGAAGTCTTTCGCAAACTCGTACACGCCATCAAACCCACCCACGATAAGACGCTTGAGGTAGAGCTCGTTGGCAATGCGCAGATAGAGAGGTATGTCTAGCGCGTTGTGGTGCGTTACAAATGGACGCGCAGCTGCTCCGCCTGGAATAGGCTGAAGAATAGGCGTTTCTACTTCAAAGTACCCCGCGCGATCGAAGATGCGACGCATGGTGTTGATGATCTTCGTGCGCTTGACAAAAATGTCGCGAACAGAAGGATTTACGACTAAATCAACATAACGCTGACGGTAACGAAGTTCTGGATCGGTAAATGCATCGTGCGTGTTTCCGTCCGAATCCGTTTTAACCACAGGCAGTGGGCGGAGAGACTTGCTGAGTACGGTGAGTTCTTTCACGAGAATAGAAGGCTCGCCGGTTTGTGTACGGAACATGGTTCCTTTGATACCTACGAAGTCGCCAATGTCAAGAAGCTTCTTGAACACGTCGTTGTACATCGTTTTGTCTTCACCAGGGCAAAGCTCATCGCGATTCACGTAGATCTGTACACGACCATCGGAGTCTTGGAGAACGGCAAATGAAGCCTTTCCCATGACGCGCTTGGTCATTAGTCGACCGGCCACACAAACCTCACCCACAGAATTTTCATCGGCCTCGAAATCGGCTAGAATCTGTTTGGATTTATGCGTAACTGGATATTCCGCAGCAGGATAGGGTTCGATACCCATCGTGCGGAGTTTGCTCATCGCCTCGCGGCGGAAACGTTCCTGTTCGCTTAAAATACGCGCCATGATTTCAGTGATTTAGGCTTGAAAATTTCGCGCAAATGTACGGATTGCTTTCCTGACGTCAAGCAAAAGGATCGTGAGAGGTTAGCCAACCTCACATGAAAGGGTCTCCGCTATCCGCGGAGAAAGGATCTATCTCCTGACGTCAATAGAAAGGCCACGGTTGACAAGGCAAGAGTATTTATACCTCAGCTGCTTTAATGCTGAAAGCGGTCCTGTACGAAGCGCAAAAGGCAAAAACGCGATAAATTAGGACTGTTGGCTCAACGTAAAGACTAGCCTCTTACGCGAAGCGTCTTGCAGCACAGCTACTCTTCCGCCGCAGGCGGTCTTGCGCGTAGCGCTTTGAAGATTCTCTCGAATCAACCAATAGACTTCCTCTATCACCCCTTCAACAACATCTTTCATGTTTCCAAGAACTTAGCGCTGCGAGAAGGGGTTAAACCTTTGATTTATTGAGCTGAACATATAACTCTAATCTATTCTCAAGTCATGAAAAAGTATTTACTATCCGCTGTTGCGGCAGCATTTTTAATTGGATGCAGTGGCGAGAGCGAACAAAAAACAGAAACTATGGAAGGTGGTTGCCCCCTAGGTTTTGGCGGCGGTGAGTCTACCGGCGCAACCATTACGGGTGAAGGTCCAACGAATAAAGACTGGTGGCCAAATCAGCTCGATTTGAGCGTGCTGCGCCAGAACTCGGAGAAGTCTGACCCTATGGGCGAAGACTTTAGCTATGCAAGCGCTTTCAATGAACTGGACTACTTCGCGGTGAAGGAGGACATCAAAAAAGTGATGCACGATTCACAGGATTGGTGGCCGGCAGACTTTGGTCATTATGGGCCGTTTTTCATCCGTATGGCATGGCACAGTGCGGGCACTTACAGAACAGGTGATGGACGTGGAGGATCTCGAGAAGGTCAGCAGCGTTTTGCTCCGCTAAACAGTTGGCCAGATAATGCTAACCTCGACAAAGCACGCAGACTTCTTTGGCCAATCAAGCAGAAGTACGGACGTAAGATTTCTTGGGCCGATTTAATGGTACTCGCAGGAAACGTAGCCCTTGAGGACATGGGCTTCGAAACCATTGGTTTCGCTGGCGGACGTGAAGATGTTTGGGAACCAGCAAGTAATGTATACTGGGGTGCGGAAAGCGAGTGGTTGTCTGACCAAGAGCGCTACGCCGAGGGCCGCAAACTAGAAGAACCACTTGCAGCTGTGCAAATGGGACTCATCTATGTGAATCCTGAAGGTCCAGGTGGAAACCCAGACCCAGTTGCAGCAGCCGACGATATTCGTGAAACGTTCGGTCGAATGGGAATGAATTCAGAGGAGACGGTTGCACTTATTGCGGGTGGACACACTTTTGGAAAGACGCATGGTGCAGCAAACGGAAGCCACTTGGGGGCAAATCCAGAAGCTGCTCCTATCGAAGCACAAGGCTTTGGATGGGAAAGCGATTATGGCTCTGGAAAGGGTGGTGACGCTATTACTTCCGGCTTAGAAGTTACTTGGACTTCCACTCCAGCCACATGGAGTCACGGCTTCTTTATTAGTCTTTTTGAAAACGAATGGGAGCTTACAGAAAGCCCCGGCGGTGCCCACCAATGGGTAGCAAAAGGTGACAACCCTGTAATGATGGTACCAGATGCTCATGAGGAAGGCAAGTTCCAAAAGCCAACGATGCTTACTACTGACCTTTCATTGAGAATGGACCCGGAGTTTGAGGCTATTTCTAGAAGATTCTACGAGAACCCCGAAGAGTTTGAAAAAGCTTTTGCCCGCGCTTGGTTCAAGCTAACGCACCGCGATATGGGGCCAAGCTCAACGTACATGGGTCCAGAGATTCCAGAGGAGAACTTTGTATGGCAAGACCCAATTCCAGTGCTAGATCACAAGGTGATTGGAAGTCGTGAAATCGCTTCGTTAAAGTCAGAAATTTTGAACTCTGTACTTACCGTAAACGAGATGGTAACCACTGCTTGGGCATCGGCTGCAACATATCGCCAGAGCGACCGCCGAGGTGGTGCGAACGGAGCGCGTATCCGCTTGGAGCCTCAGGTTAGTTGGGAATCAAACAACCCAGAGCAATTGAAGAAGGTGCTAGCTGTTTACGAAGGGATTCAGAACAAGTTCAACGGAGCGAATGCCAACATGAAAGTTTCCATGGCAGACTTGATCGTGCTTGGTGGTGCGGTAGGTGTTGAAAAGGCAGCTGCAGACGCGGGGTATGACATTGACGTTCCATTTACACCTGGACGCATGGATGCGACACAGGAAATGACGGATGTTGAATCGTTCGACTTACTTGAGCCAATGGCGGATGGCTTCCGCAACTATCAACAGGCGGAGTATACCTTGACTACAGAGCAGCTATTGGTTGACAAGGCCCAGTTGCTTGGACTCACACCACCGGAAATGACCGTTCTCCTTGGAGGTATGCGTGCAATGGGCGCGAATTACGATGGTTCGAATGTGGGCATACTCACTGAAACTCCGGGACAGCTAAACAATGCATTCTTCGTGAACTTGCTTGACATGCGCACGAAGTGGAGTGCTGCGGATGATTCTCGTATGCTGTTTGAGGCAAAAGATCGTTCGACAGGAGAGGTAGTTTGGACAGGTACTCGTGCGGACTTGATCTTTGGATCAAACTCTGAGCTTCGCGCCATTGCGGAGGTGTATGCAAGTAGTGATGCGAACGAAAAGTTCGTGAACGACTTCGTGAACGCTTGGGTGAAGGTGATGATGAATGACCGTTTCGACCTGGATTAAGGTCGACCCACTATATATTTTGAAAGCCGGCAGAATTTCTGTCGGCTTTTTTATTTCCTGGTGTACCGCCACACGAATTCTTCCTCATCACCGCCCACGTGAACTTCGATCTGGTCGCTAGAGAGGAAAACGTACTCAATTCTCTTTGGAAAGTCGTGCTCTGGGTTTTCAAACACGAAATCCGAGGTTTCGGTGAACCGCACGGGCTCTTCGTTTTCGGCAACATCTGCTATGTAAACACGACTTCCGTTTTCGTTGATGATGAGGAGTTCTTCGAAGACGAGCGTGTCGCCATGGCCGCGAATTGCCATGCCTTTCCCAATTAGCGAATCGCCTATGCTGGTCCAGCATTCCATGGTTTTGTCATCATCTCTTAACCAACAGCCATCAAGCGATTTATTCGAATTTGATGAGCAAGCAGTAAGAGTGATTGCGAGGATCGGAAGGAGATAGGTTTTCATGGCAATGTTGGTTACTTGTTGATAACATGAGAGTTACACGGCACGGTTACCTTGTAACACAAAGTCGAGATTGCTAATTTACACTACATGTCTGCAACAGCTTCAAAACTTTCGGTACATGAGGGAATAACATTCCGGACCACCCAGGGGATGGTTGTAAGTGATATCCGCCAGTATGTGCGCGCATGGCTGCGAGAGCATCCCAAAGGCAAGGTATATATCGGCAGTGATTCTCAGGTTCGCGGAAATGTAGTTAAGTACAGCACTGTTATCTGTTTGTGGAATGTTGGATGTGGAGTTTGGGAGATCTACAGCACCGTTAAAATTCCACGTCCGAATGATCGCTTCTCACGACTTTGGAATGAAGTACAACGCTCCGTAGAGGTAGCTGAACTACTTCGCGACGTAGCGCCAGTTGAGGTTCACATGGACTTTAACTCAGACCCTTCTTTTCCCAGCTATCAATTATATGATGCGGGAATGGGATTGGTCAAATCAATGGGATTCGAAGCTGCAGGGAAACCCCACTCTTGGGCGGCGACATGCGGTGCAAACCGAAGGTGTCAGTAGCGACTACATTCCAAGTCCTTCTCTCAAAAAATGCATGAGATCCTTCGAGGCCTCGTAATGGTCCATTACGGTGATGAATAGCCCATCTGTTGGGATGATTTCAGGGGGAACATCATGATGATAGTAGAACTGCTTTTGAAAGAGGATAGGTTCTTTTTCTGCAGCTTCGGCAACGGCCTTGTCCACGCGTTTTTGAGCTTGACCCACAATTCCTTCTGGAAAGTGCTTTCTAAAGTTTGAATCGCTATTGAGCTTTTGAAAGGCAGATAAGTTTGCGGCCATATGCTCTCTAAGCTGCTTCACTTGAACGGGTTTCAACATATATGCGCCGCCATAAATTCCGAGTTTCTCGGGTGAGAGCTCGATATAGAGTGCTGGGTAATCCGGACTTTTTCTTCCCTTCGCAGAAATCAGCGCTGAAACGTTTGTTTTATAAGGCGCCTTGTCTTTTGAAAAGCGGATGTCGCGATTGATTCTGAAGATAGCATCCTTTGGTTCGATTAACAGGTTTGGTTCGTGAGATGCACGAAGTTGACCAATGATGTCGCCAACAAAAATCTTGAACGGCTCTTTGACTTCTTTTTCGTAGCGCTTGCGGTTTTCGTCGAACCAGTCTTTGTGGTTATTCGCAGCGAGTTCTTTAAAGAATTCAAGAAAGTCGGGGGAGAAGTAATTCATCAGGAGGTGTTTTAGTCTGATGAAAGATACTTCGTTTCAAATGTGAAAACAAGGAGGCGCTACGACTGAAGTAGGCTTCCGATTCCGTTGAACTGCATTACGCTGCTTTTAGAGAATCTTCCAGGAATATGCAGTTTGCGAAACTTCTCTTTGCCGTTTTCATCTTTAAAAAAGACAATGAGGACGTACTTCCCGTATCTGGAAAAGCTGTCCTTGTACTCAACTCTGCTAATCGATTCCCGCGGGATGATTCGTTCGTTTGAGCGTTTCAAATCTTCTAGGAACTGGATGCCAAAAATGACAGTAGTGAGCAGACCGACATAGAGATCTTTGCCAAAACCACTGTAAAAGGATTCAACAATAAAGAGGATTCCGACAATGAGCATGACCCCTCGCAAGACCTGGTAAATCCAGAAATTATTGCGTGGTGTAACCTCCGAGGGAACTTGTCCATCGGGCGAAATGACTAGTTTATCTGGGTACACATAGCACGTCCCCCAGGTGGTCTTAAAGGAATCTTTGCAAGGCAAGTGTAAGCGCTTTGATGGGGCTAAAATACTATCCTATTCAACAATTGCAAACGCAATTAATCAAGAAGAAATTGCCGCTTTGAATTCGTCGGGTTTATCGAGGTAAAGCGCAATTGCGGTGGTTGAAACTCGCGTGCCATACAGCCGAATCATTTCAACGGGCTCGGCAAAATGAAGAATGACGTTGTGAGACTCTAGTGCGCCTAACAGTCCCAGCTTAACCACGCTTCCGTCTTCCGGCAAATCGCTAGATGTAGTTTCGATTCTCTCAATATTCTGGATGTCAACTTCGGCAGAGGCCACGATTCCATAATTCAGTTTCACAGAATTGTTGTGAAGACGTATTGGCCTTGCGCTCAATGAACGTGCATAAGCGAGGAATTGAATGGCCGTGTATAGACTTATACCGGTAAGAATCCATGCCGTAAGTGGACTCCATCTCTCGAGAAGGATGTGGAGTACTGCTGTTTCAACAAGAATGATAAAGACAAGTGCTCCGTAGAGTGCTGTTACCCCGCTCTCCCTGTGGTAAGTGAATGAACCCTCAATCGGCTTCGCTTTTTTGAACCTGAATGCATAGTAGAAAACCGCGATTTCCAAGGCAAAAGGTCGAACCACTGGCCGAGGAAGAATATCGGAAACGGCCATTAGGAGGGAATCGAAGAAATCGGATGTGGTGTCGGCATTTGCCTTTAGCGCCTTCCTGATTTGAACGACTTTCCAAAGGATAAATCCAACCACTCCCAATTCGACAAAAGGAAGCACGAAGCTTTCGAAATAGTGCAGGTAGGTTTGATCTTCTGGACGAAGAAGAACAAAGCCCAAGATGAGGCTTAAAACCGTGATTGGCACCACCGTGATGTTTGGGATTTCTCGTTTCCGAATCAATAAAAACCACGACAGTGGCACGAGAACGAGTAGGTCGATGGAAATGGCCAAATCCATCCTTGGATTGTTCATCCAAGTAGATTGAACTCCAATCAATAATACCCCGCTTAGTAGAAAGAATGGAAGGAGCAGGGACGCCTTCCGGAGTTGTGTGGCGCTCATAACACAAAGGTACGCATTTGTCTGTTTTTGAACAGCTTGAAGGGCTAAAAATGCATGTACTTTTCTGCGCTCTCTGTTTCGTACCTTTGCCCTTCAAATCGCATGTATGGGCACGAAAGTGAAAGAGAATTCGACCAAGATTTCGAACGAGACATTACTCAAGGCATTCGAGTTGATGTCCACCGCCAAAGCAATGGCGGAGCTTTATGAAGAGAACAAGGAAGTTACGAGTAAGTACGTGCATGCCACCTCTCGTGGACATGAAGCAGTGCAGCTCGCTCTTGGTCTCCAACTCAAGAAGCAAGATTGGGTTGCCCCATACTACCGTGATGATAGCATCCTTCTCGGCATTGGTATGCGTCCGTATGACTTGATGCTCCAGCTTCTCGCAAAGCGCGACGACCCATTTAGTGGTGGTAGAACGTACTATTCTCACCCGTCGTTGAACGATGACGACAAGCCAAAAATCCCACATCAGAGTTCTGCCACAGGCATGCAAGCTATTCCAACTACAGGGGTTGCCATGGGTGTTCAGTACAAAGAGAACCGCGGTATTGGCGAAGATTGGGGAGATGAAAAGCCAGTCGTAGTTTGCTCAATTGGCGACGCCGCGATGACCGAAGGCGAGATTTCAGAAGCCCTTCAGATGGCCGCTCTCAAGCAGTTTCCAATTCTGTATTTCGTACAAGACAATGGATGGGATATTTCAGCTAATGCAGAAGAAACACGTGCCCAAAATGCAGCCGAGTATGCAGCAGGCTTCCACGGAATTGAAGTTCGCTCTATTGACGGCGCCAACTTTTTCGAATGTTATGAAACCATCGAAGAGGTTATAGACACGATTCGCAAGGAGCGCAGACCATTCCTTATCCACGCCAACGTTCCACTTTTAGGTCACCACACCTCGGGTGTCCGCAAAGAATGGTACCGCGACGACCTAGAGGAGCACGCTACCCGAGATCCATACCCTCGTTTCCGCCAGCAGTTGCTTGAACATGGAATTGAAGAAGCGGAACTTGACAAGATCGAAAAGTCGGCCATCGACTTAGTGGCCAAAGATTACGAAGAGGCGCTTAAGGCAGAAGACCCTACACCTGAGGACCTCTATACGTTCGATTACGCTCCAACTCCAATCACAGAGGAGAAGGGAGAACGCGAGCCTGCAGGTAAGGAGAAGACCGTAATGGTCGACGCGGCATTGTTTGCCATCCAAGAGATTATGCGCGAGCATCCAGAGGCCTTGCTTTATGGTCAGGACGTAGGCGGTCGACTCGGAGGAGTTTTCCGCGAAGCGGCGACCCTAGCGCAAAAGTTTGGCGATGATCGTGTATTCAATACTCCAATCCAGGAAGCATTTATCATCGGTTCTACCGTTGGAATGGCTGCAACAGGATTAAAGCCATTCGTTGAGGTTCAGTTCGCCGATTATATTTGGCCAGGCTTGAATCAGCTCTTCACGGAGTTGAGTCGAAGCTACTATTTGTCAAACGGTAAATGGCCGGCCAGCGCGGTGCTTCGCGTTCCTATTGGCGCATACGGGTCAGGTGGTCCATACCACAGCTCTTCGGTAGAATCTGTACTCACCAATATCAGAGGAATCAAAATCGCCTACCCAAGCACCGGAGCCGATTTGAAAGGATTGATGAAAGCTGCTTTCCATGACCCTAACCCAGTGGTTATGCTTGAGCACAAAGGCTTGTATTGGAGTAAAATCAAAGGAACTGAGGGAGCGAAAACTGTGGAGCCTTCAGAAGATTATGTTATCCCATTTGGAAAAGGCCGGATTGCGCTCGAAGCAGATTCAGCAAAAATCGAATCAGGTGATAGCCTTTGTATTGTTACCTACGGAATGGGTGTGTATTGGTCGAACACTGCTGCCAAGCAGTTCAAAGGTCAGGTTGAGATCGTCGATCTGCGTACCCTCGTTCCACTTGACGAAGAACTAGTTTACGAGAGAGTGCGTGCGCACGGCAAGTGCCTTGTTGTAACTGAAGAGCCAGAGAAGAACACGTTTGCACAGGCGATAGCAGGAATGATTCAAAAGAACTGTTTCCAGCAATTGGATGCCCCAGTGGATGTGATTGGCTCGGCAAATATGCCAGCGATTCCGTTGAATAGCACATTGGAAAGCGAGATGATTCCGAATGCGGATAAGGTGGCGAAGAGAATTGCTGAGGTTTTGGAGTATTAGGGTGTTGAGACTTGGGGGTGGCTTAGGTAAATCGGCTACTTTCGGGAAATAGTTGTATCGATGGAGCGTGGCCACGAAGATGAGGGGGCCTCCAACCTCCTCCCCAGGACGAAGTTACGCAGCCATTTTTCAATTCTCCGAATCTCAGATATCTAATTCATCACTCCCGTTTTTATCCGTTTGTAAACGTTTACATTCCGACTCAGGTTTCCGTAAAACACGAACTTGAGACCAGGGGCGGGGTTGGCCCCCCTAAAAGAATTTGCCACTACCTGCTCAATATCCAAAGTCGATTTAAAGGCCGGTCCATTCATCAATTTGTGCTCATCTCATCCGATTTTGTGCTCACCATGACTTCCAATCCGCTGTACGTTTGTAGTGTCAAAAGCGTACCACTATGAAAGTTGTTATCACGGGAGCTACAGGAATGATTGGAAAGGGTGTTCTACTTGAATGCCTCGACAACCCTAGTATTACGGAGGTTCTCACTATTGGACGGTCAAGTCTCGACGTCTCTCATGACAAGCTCCGCGAAATGCGGCTGCAGGATCTTAGAAACCTGTCTGAACACAATGACTCTGTAAGAGGGTATGACGCCTGCTTCTTTTGCATGGGAGTTTCATTCGTAGGCATGACAGAAGAGGCTTATACTGAAGTTACCTACGACATGGCTGTGGAGTTCGGACAAGCCTTTAAGTCGGTAAATCCCAAGGCTACCTTCGTTTTTGTTTCGGGAGCAGGCACAGACGCAAGTGAGAGTGGCCGACAAATGTGGGCAAGAGTAAAAGGCAAGGCCGAGAATGCTTTGTTAGGAATGGGCTTTCCGAAGGCATATATGTTTCGTCCAGGGATGATTATTCCAGAGCGTGGGATTACATCTAGAACCAGACTGTACCGCAATATGTACATTCTCTTCAGACCGTTTTTTCCGCTGTTTAGAAGAATGAATTCTGTTGTGTCGACCGGAATGATCGGAAAGGCTATGATTGCACTCGTCGATGGTAACAGGCCCTCTGGAATCATCAACCCAAAAGACATGCGTGAATTGGCGGGAACCTCGTAATTAGCGATTGCTGAACTTTCCTCGCCGAAGAGTATAGGTTTCTCCATCAATCTCGATCGTATCGCCATTGCGCATGCGGGATAGATCGAAAATATCTTGATCGATGGTATGGACAGAACCCCTGGTTTCTCTGGCGAGGTCCAGGTACTGCGTATTAACGCCCAGCTGCGTACCGCATAATATGACACGAACAGGGCGACGGATTCGATTCATCAACCCATAATCGCGCATAGGTGAGAGGTTATCGGCGATGAGGACGACCTCTCCGCAATGTCGACAAGATTGGATGCCTTTGAGCAATGCTTCAATATCATTTTCCATGACATCTCCTCCAGCGCCACCTGTCATACATGCTTGAACCGTTTCCAGAAGCTCCGTCATATTATCGGGCGATATCGTGTAGATTCCTCCCGTACGATTCGGACGCTTTCTACTGTTATGCATGTCGTCACCGTCGTTAAAGAAGACGAAGTTGAGGATGCGATTAGTTTCAAGATTTAACTTGAACCACATTAAGAGTTGGGCGGTATATGGCGACATACTTCCGGTAAGGTCACAATGCACGTTCATCCTTACCCAATCCGGATTGCGGTCGAAAATTGCCTGAAGAAGCGTGTCCTCAGGCTCCTTAGCGCGATAGTTTAACATGTTTACACTATCGAGCTGTTCGCGGATTTCTGCAAACGTCGAATACCGACTCATATCCGTATAGTAGAGGATAAACCCGTGAAACTGCTCTTTTGCGATATCTCGTTCCCTAGGCTCTACTTGCTCATAAACCTGCCATCGGATGCGTTCGTCGAAAAACAGATAATCGGCAACATCATGAAGCTTGCGCAGTCTTCGTCGGTTGAGATCGCCCTGATCAAATTGCGGACTTGTTTTGTACTTGGTGTAGATGTACGTGATGCCGATCACGTAGTGCTTGCGAAGCTCGTCGCGCAGTGCCTGTTCCTGAAGGTTGTCCATGGCAAAATCCATCGGGACCTGAATAATCTTCACCCCTGTGAGATCCTCGGGGTCAAATGTAGGGACCTCCTGAGCGTTCCGCAGTATGCGATTGAACTCCCGATCAAGGCGTCTGCCTTGGTTTTGGCCAAACGCAAATAGAGGAAGCGCACAGATGAGAAGAAATGAAAACAGGCGATTTACGGGCATTTGCATGGCGTGAATGTAACGTACAAAGTTGAGAAATGTTACGAATACGGCAGTGTCGGATGATTCGGGCGTGAGGGGACCTGAGTTATATAGGTTGATTGGAGCAAGCGGGGATCTGTTGACTCTGTGGAGTTGGAGGTGGGTTGCCCGGGGACGCTACCCGCGTCCCCACTCTTAAGTTAATCTCAATTTCTGACATGAGTCGGATGATAAACGTTTACAAATGGGTAGTTTTTCACATTGACAATCGACTTTGAGATTCGTCGATTTTGTGAAGTGAGTCGTAACTTGAGAACGGGGCGGGGCTGACCAGCCCTACAGAATCCTTAAACCCTTGAGGTATCCAAAATGACGAAACACGCAGTGGCAATCACATGACCAAGCTGTTCCATGAAACCGCGAAAAGACCGCGAAAAGAGTTTATCCGCCCGGCACTATACCTCCTTTTTGCCTCTCTGATAGTTCTGGTTCCCGGCGATATGGTGCATATCCCGTTTCCTCTTATCCTGATTGGGCTTCGTCCGCTGCAACTTGCCGGACTTACTGCCTTAGGTCTCTTGATCGCATCAGCTGCAAGACGCGGATATTATTCAAAAGCTCTATTTACAATAGGCGCAGTCAGCTTGCTTCTAGTGCAAGGGGTTGTCTATTACAGGGTACAAATGCTGGATATGGATTCTGCCATCTATGTGGCTACTTCCGCAATTTTCCTGACGGTATGGATGTATGTATTCGTACAGGTGTTCAGGTCAAAAACATGATCGGACTTAATCCTCCTTATACTTCCCAAAAGCATAGCTAATTCCCAATCCTAACACGCTTTTGAACTGCGTGCCCGGACTTGTAAAATCGCCCGAAACAGGGTCTGGGTTTTGAACCAGGATGTCATCATCGTAAATCAAGTGCAAGTGCCAGCTTACAGTGATGTTTTCCCATGCCTGAAGAAGGAATATGGTCTCCCAGTTTACGTCGATGTTTTGTGGGTTCTCAACATAATTTGAGAAGAGATTCAAGTTTGAAGTAACGTCAAGTGTTGGGGTAATCGCCTTCGTATAAGAAGCGTTCAAAGAAGCACCAACTTCATTTCTAAGCGTACTACCAGCGTCTACACCAAAAGCTCCTTTAGCAGAAAGTGAATCGTCGAGCACGTAGGTTTGCTTGAGTGTAACCGGAGAAACGTAAAGCGTAAAATCCTCTTGCTTGTAGGTGAAACCTAGACCAGCCGTGAGGTAACCAGGCGCCATGAACGTCGAAATTGGCTTTGTCGCCTCGCGGTTCTCAAAACCATCCACAAACTGAGTTCTGAAGTTCAAAAAGGCAGATGTTCTCCACGTTTTCTTTTCGTTGATATTGCGATCCAAACGCGTGGTATACTCCAAGTTGTCACCTGTCTTCAAGGCGCTGCTGCCCTGGTAGTTCACCGCGTAAGTTGCGCTGAAGGTGTTCGCCCAAGTCCAATCTTCATTTTCAAAATCAGCCGCCTGGCGAATCAATGCACTTAGGTTCAAACTGTTCTCACCACCCGCATTCCAGTTGGTTAGGGAGGTCTGACTCATAGAGAAAGAGTACAATCCAGCATAAGTCCAGTTAGAGGATTTAGTGGAATCTGCATCTTGAGCCGTGACAACAAAAGGAAGAATCAATAAAGAAAGTAGAAGCTTCTTCATGCTTTAGGGGTTTGATTTTGATGGGCGAAAGATACGAATGAATTGAGAACCAAGGCGACGCAAAAAAGGCTCCCAAGACATCTAGTGGCAAAGGAGCCTCTTATGGGTGTATAAAGAAGGGTGGTTACTTCTTGCTTTTGAACTTATTGATGGCGTTTCGCGTGAAGTCACTCAACACAAGTCTGCCTGAAATTGCAGCGCGCTCCGCGAGCAGTTGATCCCAGTCTTCAGTGCCGCGCCAGAAGGTCTTCTTCAACTCTGCCATAGCTTCTGGGTTTGAAGACGAGAGTTTTGCAACGAGTTCTTCGATAGCGGCGTCCATAGCATCTACATTGTCGTAGATGTCGGTATACAAGCCACGCATGTGTGCCCATTCAGCCGTACGCCATTCTGTTGCATCGATTGCCAGTTCGTTCATTCCGCTTACGCCGATTTTGCGCTCTACAGCCGGACCAACAACGAAGGGTCCGATTCCAATTGCCAGCTCACTCAGCTTCACTGCTGCGAATTTTGTCGCGAAGCAATAATCTACGGATGACGCGAGTCCGACACCGCCACCTACAGCTTTGCCCTGAACACGTCCTATGATGAACTTTGGACATTTTCTCATGGCGTTAATTACGTTGGCGAAGCCTGAGAAGAAGATTTTACCGGTATCGAGATTGTCAATGCTGATGAGCTCGTCGAAACTTGCACCCGCGCAGAATGCGCGATCTCCGGCTGAACGTAGAACTATAACGAGAACCTCGTCATCCTTGCCCAATTGGGTAATTGTTTCTGCTAATGTTGATAGAACTTTACCTGGTAAGCTGTTGCTCAATGGGTGATGAAACTCAACATGAGCAACACCGCCTTCTCTGTGTACATCAACTCCACCTTGGTCTACTGCGTCTGTCATTATTCTCGCTTTTATTTTCTTCTGAAATCGTCGAAATGTTCAATCTTACAAATCACGGTGCGATAAGCATCGTACCATCGAGCGTGACCTTCGGCTTTTGCGGCCTTATGAAGCTTGTTGTGTTTCCATTCTTCGATGGCTTTCACATTCCTCCAATAGCTGATAAAGATGCCGTCTTTGCCGGTCCTTGCTACATCAAACCCTATGAACCCTTCAATTGTTGAAACCTCCTTCATTGTGGCGTCATCCATTTCGGGATATCCTTCCGGTGCGGGATCCACCTCACGCTCCGAAATAAAGAGTACGGCGTATGCGGGTTTTTCGGGTAGGTTGTTCACAGGTTCAATAATTAGTGAGATGCTAAGGTAGGGGGAGCGCGTGAAGGTTCAAAGGGGAATCTGAATCGAATCGCGCGTGAAGGTCGCGGAGAGGTGTTTGAACCACCCCGCTGGGGTTAGGGCGCCGTGTGCAATTAAACCCCTCGGGTTGCATCCGCTGCGCGGATTTACCCGAGGCTATTGGAATGACCACCTCCGGTGGAAGTGGTTGCGTTCGCGAATTCGCCACGATTTCATTAATGGCCCAGGAAGGGCCTGTTCTCCATTAGCCCGGGGGTTCAAACCCCGGGTGTGGAGTGACAATTTGTGGCAGTGGCCCCAGCGGGGCCTGTTATATATAGCAGGGTAGTTTTAATCCAATGCTATTAATTCGAGGATAGCTCTACCTCAATCCCCAAATACATACCTATCCTCATATTCTACCTGATAGTCCACCAACCATTTGAGGTATTCCTCCTCGAAATTATGAGTCTCGTGATGTTTGACTTGGTTCTCGATGTAATTTTTAACGCGAGCTACGTGGGATGCAGAAATTGAGAAAGCACCATATCCTTGCTGCCACTGTAAGATGTGGCCGTATTTTTCATTTATTCTCTTTGATGTTCTCCCTTTAGCCTTACCAATGACTTCACTTATCAATACGGGGGATTTGATTCTCAGTAGCATGTGAACGTGATTCGGCATTGCAAAAATTGAAACGGTTCCCACCCCGAGTTCTTTTGCAACACTAATTAAGAGGCTCTCGACCTCCAATTTTATGGATGGGGTTATTTGATGGTTGCGATACTTGGTTGACCACACAGCATGTATGTACACTGAGGTGAATGAATTGCCCATTGGATTATGATTTGGTAATCACAATTTGACAATTCGGAATGGAAACATGCCGAATCTCACCGTGGAAATTGCAAAAACCCCGCCGGGGTTGATGTTCGGGTTGGGATCGTCCCCCTCGGGTTGCATCCGCTGCGCGGATTTACCCAAGGCTATTGGAATGACCACCTCCGGTGGAAGTGGTTGCGTTCGCGAATTCGCCACGATTTCATTAACGGCCCTGGAAGGGCCTGTTCTCCATTAGCCCGGGGTTTCAAACCCCGGGTGTGGAGTGACAATTTGTGGCAGTGGCCCCAGCGGGGCCTGTTATATATAGCAGGGTAGTTTTAACCCAATGCGGAATTGTACACCGTTAATTGAATTCGCTACGATTTCATGAATGGCCCTAGAAGGGCCTATTCTCCATTAGCCCGGGCTTTCAAACCCCGGGCGTGGAGTGACAATTGCGGTAGTGGCCCCAGCGGGGCCTATTTTTATTTACGCGGTGGCATTAAGCCCGCGCTAAACTCAATCACATCGACTGATCAATTTTCTTCACCATAGTCAAAATAGTGGCTATCGCAACAGTCTCCTCCTCATCGTCGTAGACCTCAACATTGAATTTCACAATGCCCTTGGCAACGTCGTCTTCCGACCGCTTTTCCTGATCTATTTTTTCTTTCACCGTGAACTTCACACCAATGGTAGTTCCCGGGTACACCGGTTTTGTGAAACGCGCTTCGTCGATTCCGTAATTTAGTAGAACCGGACCTTTTTTCGCCTCCACGAATAGGCCAGCAGCCTTGCTTAGAATGAAGTATCCATGCGCCACTCGGCCTTCGAAAATGGTTCCCTCCAACGAGGTTTCGTCCATGTGCGCGTAGAAGTTATCACCGCTTACATTCGCGAAGTTTACAATATCAGTTACAGTAACCGTATGCTTAGCCGTGTAGACCGTCTCACCAACTGATAGCTCTTCGAAGTGCTTGCGGAAGACGTGCTTGTCAGCCTCTGGACGAGAAGCTCCAGGTTGATAGGTCTGCGTAATTTCTGTGATCGTGTCCGGGTGTCCCTGAATAGCCGTGCGTTGCAAGTAGTGCAGAATTCCGCGCTTTCCACCCATCTCTTCGCCGCCTCCAGCTCTACCCGGACCTCCATGGGTGAGGAGTGGCATCGGAGAACCGTGTCCCGTAGATTCCTTAGCACACTTTTCATTTAGTACGAGAATACGTCCATGCATATGCGCGGCGTTTACCGTGAAGTCACGTGCCTCCTTGTCGTCTCCTGTAACAATGGAAGAAACAAGTGATCCCTTACCTAAATTCGCAATTTCAACCGCTTCATCAAGGTCCTTGTACGGCATCAATGTAGATACTGGACCAAAGGCCTCGATATTGTGTGCCTCGAGTACTTCGAATGGCTTATCGTTACGGAAGAGGATTGGCGACATGAAGGCTCCTTTCTCAGCATCAGCTCCTATGAGATTCAGCTCTTTATCCTTTCCACCGTATACCGTTTCCATAGCGGCCGACATTTTCTCAACCGCCGCCATTACACGTTCAACTTGAAGCTTGGTTGCAAGCGCTCCCATCCGTACTCCTTCTTGACGAGGGTCGCCGATAGTCGTTTTATCTAGGCGCTGAGCAATTCCAATCTGTACATCTTCCATGTATTTTTCTGGCACGATGATACGTCGAACCGCGGTACATTTCTGACCCGCCTTAACCGTAATCTCTTTGGAAACTTCTTTGATGTAGAGGTCGAATTCCGGAGTGCCAGGTGCCGCAGCCTCTCCTAAAACGGAGGCGTTGAGTGAATCAGCTTCTAGGTTGAACGTAACGCCTCTTTCCAGAATCTGCGGACTAGCTTGAAGCTTTTTTCCGGTTGCCGCCGAACCCGTGAAGGTGACGGTATCGCCTAGCTCTACATGATCGAGAATTCCTCGTCCCAGGCCAGTAATGAGCTGTAAGCTTCCTTCTGGAAGAATCTTAGAGGCAATGATTTCACGAACGACAACCTCAGTGAGGTAAGAGGTATATTCTGATGGCTTCACTACCGCAGGAACACCGGCCATTAGGTTTACGGCAATCTTCTCCAACATGCCCCAAACAGGGAAGTTGAAAGCGTTGATGTGTACTGCAACACCGCGTTTTGGAACCATAATATGGTGACCAATAAAGGTTCCATTTCGACTTAGCCCTGCGGCTTCTCCATCAACGTAATAAGGTAGGTCCGGAAACTGTCGGCGCAATGAGGCATTGGCAAAGAGGTTACCAATTCCTCCTTCAATATCAATCCATGAATCAATTTTGGTAGCACCTGTTTTATAGCTCACTTCATAGAACTTGTCCTTGATTTTCATCAAGTGCAACGCGAGCGCCTTGAGCATTCTGCCACGCTCCTGGAAGGTCATTTTTCTCAGTGCTGGTCCGCCTTTTTCGCGTCCATATTCAAGCACTTGTTTGTAGTCGATTCCAGCAGAAGAAACAATGCCGATTTCGTCTCCAGTAATTGCATCGGTAGCCAATAATTCCTGGCCTTCACCGCTTACCCATTCACCGGCAACGTAGTTCTGTATAGTCATGATTGAGCCTTTTCTTTTTGAGGGGAGTAAAGGTAAGGATTATGAATCATGAGCAATGCCTCTTCATTGCTCACCACAAATGATATCCAAACCCAAATAAGTAGTATTCATTGAAGTAACCATATGGTTGAGGCAATATACCTCGACCCGCCTGTATCGATAGCCGATACGACTCCGCCTTATAGACAAATCCCAAATAGGGAATGACATCTATCCCGTTCGATCTTCCTTCTTCACGTATAGGGCTATCTGCAGGGCCGTTAATAATCTCAACTAGAGTAAGTTGTACGTCCAACCCTCCCATGATATGACCACCATATCCTTTGAGGATTCTCACGTTAAAGTCGACAGGAATATTCAAGTTGTGCATGGTTCGGCTATCCATTGAATCGCCGCGTCTTCCAAGCATCGAGTATCGCACTCCAACTGCCCAATTGAAGGCGTCATCATACTTAGAGAAATTCTCTTCGTAAACGACCCCAACATTGAACCCATGCCTCGTTCCGCCAATCCTCCAGTCATCATCTGAGAATTGAAAAGCTGGTTGATATCCGCCAAAGACGTAGAGCTGGGTAATGTGTACGGGTACTCTTTCTTGTTGATTTTGAAACGCAAAGTCCTTCTCTTGGCCAAAAAGGGGCATGGACACGACTGCGCTTAGTCCCGAAATGAATAAGATATGTAACCGGGTCAATTTCAACGCTTAGTTCGTGTTTGGCCAGAGTATCCCATAATTTAAGCCGAACCCAAATGTGTCGAGCCCAAAAGGAACCGTTTCATTTGAGATGTAGGATTCGGTGGAATAGTAGAGGTAGAGCAAGATTCCGTTATGGATGGCTTCGAGTCGAATGGTCATGCTTTGAGTTTGCGGACCATCATCATTTCCGAACGCGAGGAAATTAATAGGACTATCAACTCGGCTATCTACCCAAATAAAGGACCCTCGTGCAATCAAGCCCTCATCTTCATCTTTTGTAAAATATATTGAAGACCGGAAGCCGCCATGGAATTGCAAATCTCCGCCTAAATCGCGGTTGTACATCTGTCCCGTATTTAAGTCTTCTCCCGAAGCGGTACCGGATAATTGAAGGCCTCGGAACACGTAATCGATCTCGATTACATCAAAGAAAGTGAAACCCAAATGCGGTGTGATCTCATAGCGCTCGTAGTTATCCCCCATAAAATCGACTTGTCCAAGGAAACCATAAGAAAGTCTAATTGACCTGTCATCGGTTAAGAAGGAAGTATGCTCAATATTCATGTTGAGACCAACTCCTCCAAATGAAGGAGAGTTTTCGAGACCAGGTGTGCGCTCTACGTCATAGAGGTTGCCAGAAACGCCGAGTGTGAAGAAACCGTTGATTTCCTCATCGAATTGAGGTCTAGAAGTATATGAACGAGGACGTTGACTCTGGCTTTGTTGATCTCTTATAATGTATTCGCGTATATGTCCAGTTGCTGGGGAGTTTTCAGAGTTTCCATAATCATAACTCAAACCTCCTGAAAACACCTCTCCAGAATATCCATCACCAGATTCACGAATGCACTGGTTAAAAGAGTTACTAGATGACTTCAACTCATCCACAAATTGGTAGCTTTCTCCCGTTTGGTCGCCAAAGACGAAGAAATTCAGATGGAGTGGCCCCGAAATCCTACAAACTTCTCGTCCATTTGAATTTTTGAAGGACATGCCATCGATTTTGAATACCAGATTATCAACAAAATCGTCTGGACGGAATACGTATCTCTCGCGTTCGCCATCCCTTTCTCTATAAACACCTTGCCGGTCTAGAATACTCTGAACTTGAGACTTGGTATAGCGTTGACCACCTACTTCCATATAAAGGAATCGGAAGGACTTTAAGATATACGACGGATAAAGCGTGTAGCCCGAAGATTCGGTGTTGTGTTCGAATGAAATCTCATAATGACCGCCATATTCGTCTGTAAATGAGAATGAAATGAGGTCGCCTTTACCGTAACTCTGCGCCTGAGATAAAAGCGTCGAAAGGATTAATGTGAGGGTAAGTAATAGCTTTTTCATGGATAAGGAACTCTGTATACACGACAATAGCGGTCGTTGTTAACAAACTCACGATCTACACGTACCGGACCTCCTGGCGCCTCGAGGTCGAATACATCAAAATCACTACCGTATTCGAGTAAGATTTCTTCCCCTATTCCATCCTCACATCTAGTGGCGCCCGTTTGCCATGGCGCAACACTTGGGATTTCAAGATTGAACTCATCACCAGAGTCTAAATCAACAAACAAAATATCTCGCGTAGGTCCGTAGATAGCTAAGATGGAGTCTCTGAATCTTAAAGAATCCTGAATCGACATTGGATTCCCAGAATTGAACCGATTGAAACTACTGAATGAGATAAGCGTTTGCCTATCGTCAGGAATGCGGTAACGCGGGTTTTCTTCCAGCTCAATTCCTTCAATACAAGAGAGCAATAACAAGGGAAGAGCCGCTAGGAGCAGAACTCTTTTCATGAAAGTAGGTTTTCACCATGAAGATACATGGATAAATTTATAAGGGCGAAATCTCAACATCTAAAAACAGCAGGCATTAATCCATTTGAAATCATACCCGACGATTTATCAGATCAACTTGAACTGCACTTTGATGTGCTTGACAATGGGCATGAACTGTACCAAAATCTAAGGACGAACATTGAATGGAACCAGCGAGAGATCCGAATGTTTGGAAAAACGCATTTAGAACCGAGGTTGGTAGCTTGGTATGGAGACCGAGCGGCACGGTACGTCTACTCTGGAATTGAAAACGTGCCCTTGAGTTGGACGCCTGATTTGATCAGGATTAAAAGTCATGTTGAGAAAGTTGCAGGTACACAATTCAACAGTGTGCTGCTGAACTTGTACCGTGACGGTAATGATTCGATGGGGTATCACTCGGACGATGAACCAGAACTTGGAAGAGAACCTGTAATTGCTTCCTTGAGCTTGGGGTCTGATCGGAAGTTCAACATGAAGAATAAAGAATCGGGCAGGCTCATCTCGATGAACTTACCGAATAATTCGCTCCTTATCATGAAAGGCAAGTTTCAAGAGGAGTGGAGGCATGCCGTTCCGAAGACGAAGAAAATTGCGGGCGAAAGAATCAATCTGACATTTCGGAAGATTCATCATCAATAGCGTGATCCACTAACCGGAACTCCCTTTTGTCAACAATTTCAATAAATCCATTGGCGATTCTTTCGAGCCCCTCATCATCGATTGCAGGGTATCTCATATCAAAGAAAGGGTCATCTTGAGATGAGTACGTCATCTCGTTTCCTCGGTAAATTTTTAGGTATGCGTCGTGGTAGAGATACCCGCGGAAATAATAAATATCCTCTCTTACTTTTCTAATTTGAATCTCCCAGCTTCTACTGTAGATGGTCAATTTCGCCTCTGTAACCGGGCTATGCGAAAGGTTAACGAGACTGAGTGCTCCCTCAAAGCAAGTATTACAACCCCGCACTTCGGTATACAACATCACGAGTGTTTCATTGTCTCTTTGGAGTACATCAACAGCTTGGGTGTACCCGCTCAGTCCTAGGTCAACCAATTGTGATTGTCCGTCGGACTCTATCCAAGCGTAGACGTACACTTGTTGGAATGACCCGCCGGTCTTGGCATCCCATTGCAAGATGGAAGCGTTTGTTCCTTCGATGGGTAGGATGTCAATCATGTCAATATTGGTGATTGAATCGAGCGGAATATTGAGGGCGGCAAGTTTTTCTAGACTTGAAATCATGACCCATTGGAACTCGCCAATGATATCCGCAGGGTACGCACCGTCGATTGGATCATCGAATGGATATGTTCCTTGAATGGTGTCGCTGGCTAATTTGAGGCTATCGAGGTGAATGCGCCAATCTTGAGCGCGAGTATGGGGTGAGAGAGTGCAGAGGAAAAGTAGAGTGATGAGTCGGAGGTGCATTGTGCGGTGAGGGTTGGAGGTGGGTGGAAGGTTGATGATGGGTGGGGTGGTTTATTGATGTCCTTCAGTGGGTTGAAAGGTGGGGTTTTGCCCGGGGCCACTTCCCGCGACCCCACTCTCAAGTTCTGAAAAAAGTTGGACAAGATTCGTGCCTTAAACGGAAGTAAACGTTTAATACGGATAATGACGAAAAGCAACGTGAGATTCGGAGTTTTAGTGAAGTAGTGGCTAACTTGAAACTGGGGAGGGGCAAGCCATTCCCCATGAGGTATTACGTTAGCTATTAGTCCACCTTGAGGCCCCACGAATGCAATCATCCACTTCAAGGAGGCCCATTTCGAAGATAACGGAACGTTTCGAAAAAAACACCGACCTAACCACTTGATCCTCAGCGCTCTGTTTACAAATGCTCATTATACTGACAAATTTGGCCTTTGAAACTGACAAGTGTTTATAAAGAGGTCGTTAGGTTTGCAGTCGCACCCTACCACTAGGTTTCACTGTAAACCTATTTAAACCAATGAAGACTATTTCTTCAATGGGGTATGTTATGCTGCCCCTACTTTGTTTGACCGTTGCATGTAAAGATCCTTTACCGGCATCAAGTCAAAAGCAAGCGCTTACTCTAGAGCTTGGACAGTACATGAACCTTTCATTTTGCGATGAGCTGAGTGAGGGGGAGGAACGTGATGTGCGTGTGTATGTGCATCGGGATGAGTATGAAGGGAATCGAATAATAGCCTATAACGTCGCCGCCGGCCGCTATTATTTGTCCAACGACATGACTAAGCTTGAGAATGTTCAGTTGGTGGACCCAGATCGATTCGGCGTACCTCTAGTGATTCCTGAACACGGCACATACGCTTTGAGGGTTACTGCCCAAGGTCGTGATTGTTACACCTGCTGCAATGGTCCTTCTTGCCCATCGGGAGAAGGAGAACCATCATTCGAAGCTGTTGCCATTGAATTCGATCGAGACGACAATCCATCTACCAAAAATGTTTCCTTAAAATATAAAGCTTGTGAATAGTTTGTCAACAACCTTGAAGAAGAGCTGTATTAGAATCGTATTCAATTTTATTTCAGCTGGAATTGTGCTTGCCTCTTTAACGAGTTGCGATAAGGACCAACTTGAGAATAGCGCTGGAGGAAGCGAGTTCCCAATCTTGTTTTCATCTGAATCGTATGAAGATGTAAAGCACAAGATTAATATCGGCAGGTCCCAATTATCAAATTCGTACAGTACCATATATCTCAGCGGAGGGTTCAGGGATCCTTTTGGTTTGTTCACAACAGCAGGTCATTTAACCGTAGGTCAATGGAATTGCCCTGTACAAGAGAACCTGTTTTACAAGACTGTACTAGACACCGATCCAGACCATTCCAGCGTGGCGAATGACATGAATGGTAAAAACGTGAATATCGACTATGAAATCTATGGTGTTAATCAAATAAGCACCATTTATTCACCTGCTTATATCGATGTTTATTTCAATCAAGATGTGTGGCACTTTGATAAAACGCAGGATCTCGTCATGACGTGGGACGTCGACCAAAACTCGCCTTTCGATAAGATCTACGTGGCATTTGTGAGTCGCGGTGTGGACGGTGTACCAGATGAATACACTAGAGGGCTAGTAATCGATGAAATTACTGACGATGATGGAGAGTATGTGTTCCCATCTAGTACGTTCTCTTCATGGCCCGATGATCTTTGGATTGACGTGATTGTCATGCGAGGAAACCAGAAGTTCATAGAAGAAACGGGAACGTTGATAACCGTGCTAAACTATAACTACACTTCGGGTAGGATTAGAAATTAGATGAAGGAAAGTCTAGGAAATGATACATCATTTCCTAGACTTATTCCCTAGCAAAGCTCAAAGAAGAAATGAGGAAAAAACCGCTGTTCATTCTTGGTCTCATAATTTTCGTTCAGGTCTTAATTGGTTGTGAGGACGATGTTTTTAATGAAGATTACCAAGAAAGTGAATTCCCTATGCTCTGGCCTTCCGAGTCCCTTGACGTGAAGCACACCATTAACATTGGCCGGGCGCAAGAGAGCAATTCGCGAAGAGCAATCTACCTCAGCGGAGGATTTAAGGATCCATTTGGTTTATCAACGACCACAGGGCATTTGAGTATTGGTCAATGGAATTGCCCAGTTCGAGAGAACCTCTTTTATAAGACGGTTTTAAGTTCTGACCCAGACCATGCAAGTGTGGTAAACGATGTTAATGGTCACAATGTGCTCATTGATTACGAAGTATACGGTGTCAATCAACAAAGCACCATTTATTCACCTGCTTATATCGATGTTTATTTCAATCAAGATGTTGACGCTTTAGATAAAACCCAGGATCTGGTTATGACATGGGACGTCGATCAAAACTCGCCCTTCGATAAGATTTACGTGGCATTTGTGAGTCGTGGTGTTGATGGCATGCCTGATGAGTACACTCGAACGCTAGTGATTGATGAAATTACTGACGATGACGGTGAGTACGTCTTTCCGTCAAGAACGTTTTCTTCATGGCCGGATGGTCTTTGGATTGATGTGATTGTCATGCGGGGGAACCAGAAGTTCATAGAAGAGACGGGAACGTTGATAACCGTTTTGAACTACAACTATACCCTTGGTGAGATTCAGAGCTAGTATGTAAATAAGGAGATGTCCGGGGAGGATGAAGTTCTTCTCCGGCCTTTTCTCTTAAGTAGAACACGTCTACATATCAAAATGAAAAACAGGATAACCCTAACCTTCTTCACGGCATTAATTTTCACGTTATCAAGCTGTAACAACAACCAACTCGAGGAAGAATTTCACGGAAAGGACTTCCCAATGCTTCTGTCTTCTCAATCGTATGAAAACGTGAAGCACACAATCAATATCGGGAAAGCCCAAGAGGGTAACGAGCTTCATATGATCAATTTGAATGGTGAGTTCAAAAGTCCATTTGGACTACTCACTACCTCTGGATATTTGAATTTCGGACAATGGACGTGCCCAGTTCAGGAGGACTATTTCTATCGCAAGATTTTTGATAATCAGCCCGAGTTTGCGGCAATTGCGGCGGACCTCGATGGGAAGGATGTACTCATAGAATATGAGGTGTATGGTGAAAGCCAAAAAACGAAGATTTATTCGCCCGAGAATATCGATATCGGTTTCAGTCAGGATATTCGATACATCGACAAAACTGAAGATTTGGTTATCACTTGGGACGTCGACCCCAATACGCCCTTCGAAAAGTGCTACGTGGCATTCGTGAGTCGCGGTGTGGACGGTATTCCTGATGAGTATACCCGCACGTTGGTGATAGATGAAATTACCGACGATGACGGTGAGTACATTTTTCCTTCAAGCACGTTTTCGTCTTGGCCAGATGATTTATGGATTGACGTGATTGTCATGCGTGGAAATCAGAAATTCATCGAAGAATCTGGAACGTTGATTACCGTCTTGAACTACAACTATACTGCGGGTAGGATTAGGGATTAGGAATGGATGCACCAGGGGAGTTTCTATTGAGGCTCCTCTGGTGTTCATCGCTATCTTCCGAACTCCATCAGCGTGCCGCCCTACTTACCATAGAGTCCAAAATGTCCCTGAATACTTTCGGTGCTGAATCGATCAGAAGTATAGTGGAAAGGGGTGCCAGTGAGCAAGGCGCCCATGGATTCAATTAAACTATTCGAACAACCGGCTTCTTTTGACAAGCTTCTTATCAAAGAATTCAACGATAATTCATAATTAGTCAAGAAGTTGTCAGTATTCTTATCCAGCAAATGACCCAATGAAAAACACCCTCTTCAATATTTCACTCGCGTTGGTTTCCACCTTTACGCTAATGTCACCTAAGAGTGTGTCGCCGGCCGATTATAGATGCGTTGTTAACATCAATAATCAACCCATAACAATGCCGTACCCCATCATCATTTCTATCGTCGAAGATGGGCAAAAAGTGAGGTATTACGGTGAGTACAGGGCAGGCTCAATTTCGATGGACTCTTCTTTTTCACATCACATTTCTTCTTCCAATTCGGACAGCTGTGAACTAGTCATACGTGATGACTCTTATTCATATCGAGAAGAAGAATCTTTGTGCGAAGGAATGCCGGGGAGCTATAGATTTATGGTGGATAGGGAGTTGTTTCAGTCCAGTTATTTTACCATTGAAATCAAATCAGGCTGCTTGAATGTCCACGAGCTAGTAGATTATGAAAAAAGAGGACCAGAAATCAATCATTGGTTTACTCTGAGAATTTCTAGACCTGACAAGGTGGAACGCATTCAAAGCATTGAAAATGAGTGGTGAGAGATTTCTATTCTGAGATGCGAACCTTAGAATCTTGATTGCTTAACTTTGAAAGAAAGTGAAACACTTCATGACCATTTCAGAGAGACTTGATAGAATTTTCCTGCTGCTCAAAGAAGCAGATGCAGGTATGCTAGAGAAGGTCGAAGCTCTCTTAGAGCGAGGCAATTCTTCAAACATTTCAAAGGCTCAAAAACGCGAACTCGATAAGCAAGAGAAGTTATACAAAACCGGCGCCGGTAAAACTTACTCATGGGAAGAGATCAAGCAAGAATTGATCGACAAACATGGGCTACAAGATTGAATTTAGAGAGAAAGCACGAGCAGGTATAATTGATGGATATCGTTGGTATGAATCTAAACAAGCTGGACTAGGGGCCCGCTTTGTGTCCGAGGTAGAAAATGCTGTCTATAGAGTTTCTCAATACCCTTTGCATTTTCAGAAACGTTACAAGAACTATCGAGAAATCTGCCTTGATAGTTTTCCATTTGTAGTCGTCTACGAGCTCAAACTAGAACTGATAATCTTTTCTGCAGTTTTCCCAACCAAGTCTGACCCCTCAAAGAAGTACTAATCCTCACCCCCTCAACCTCTCCTTCCCATACTTCACTTCTCCATAGTTAGAGAGTATAGCTACGGCCTTGTCTAGCTTTTCTTCCAATGCAATGTGCTTTCGACGAATGTCTCGATATTTGAAGAAGGAGAGTGTTTGTGTGCCCGTTGAAATACCGCCGAAGATGAAGTAAACTCGCTTTCCAGAAGCCAATTCAAATTTGTCCATTATAGCCTCGCCGTAAAAGATGATAGCCAATAATAGGCCCACAATTACTGCTACGTTGCCCACATTCAACGCGAAATAATATTTCCTCTGCGAGTGCGCCCTACGTTCCTCCCTCACCAACTTCTTCATCTTTAGGTGGATGTCATCCTTCTCAAAGAAGTTACACTCCCCCTTTACCCGGCCACTTGGAAGGATTTTGCAATAAGCACCTCTGCCCGTTTCAAAGCGCTGATGCGCACAGTATTCACAGTGGTAAATGTCTTGTGTGTTGACCTGTGGGATGTCCAGAATACGATTCATGAGAGCAAAAAAAACCGGGCTAAACACTGTCGTCTAGCCCGGTTAAAATAAGATTTATTCGATACCTAGTCTTCCAATTTTACCTTGAAAGCGGTTTCCATTTCCATATCGGCAGAGTTAAACGGACGATAGCGCAACACCACACCTTTTCTATTGCTGCTCATCAACACATCTTCATTATTCAACTCGTCTACCTTGCCATTGAATTTCACTTCCGTGATGAAAGCCATATCCTGGAACATCATCATCATCATTTGCATGCTTGAATCAGCATCCTCACCCATAGCCTCAGCCATTTTCGCCTGTAAGTCGCTATAGCCGTTGAATGCAAACTCTCTTCGAGACTTTCGCACAAACAAGTCAGGCATACCGTCGTAAAGTGTATCCTCAATCATCAGGTTCGCCCCAGCGTTGAGCGCTTCCATATCTTCAAAGTCGAATGCAACATGTAATTCTGTTCCATCTTCACTTTCATAGGAACGAACGTTGTCCAAGCCATCAATAGCCATCAATTCGTCCAACTTCGCTGTAAATGGCACTCCTTCTGCGGTGTCCAACATAGCCTTCATGCTGAACTTCTCTCCTTCAGCTTCCGCTTTAGCCGCAAGCATAGCACCCATTTCTCCAAAACTGAAAGAGAAGTCATAACTCCCACTTCCATTCGAATTCATGTTTACCGTTTGCTTTATCTCAAAACAACCCGTTAAAGCCACGGCTAAAACGGCAATCGACATTAACTTAAATACTCTCATTTTAGGTCAAATTTAGTTTGATATCTAAGGAAGCTTCGTTCCTCGTGCTCCCCACCAAGGGTGAATTTCTGCTACTAATCTACCAGCCTTAATCGCTGGATCTTCACTTACCAATTCTTCAACTTCTTCCACCGTAGGAACGTTGAAAATCAGGATTCCACGCCATTCAGAGTCGTCGCCAAACGGACCTGCAATCGCGAGCTTTCCACTTTCCGCAAGCTTGTTCAAGTGCGCCATATGGCCTGCCTGGATTTCCTGCAATTGCTCTGCGGTAAAATCATCTTTGTTCGGTCCAGCTTTCAACATCACAAATACATACTGACGCATGTGAAAGGTGGTGTCGCCTTCCTGATAGGAAAAGCTCTGGAACCCATCTTCATCTACCTCCGCCTGACCATAGCCCACGGCCGAAACTGAGATGAATGCAAGTATGGCAAGTAGCTTTTTCATTATTGATCTAGACTTGTGATTCCCATATTCCAGAATGCAAAGGCCCAAACATCCGCCTGCTCCTGAATGATCATGCTGGTTGGTTTTCCTGCACCGTGACCCGCATTCACGCTAATGCGAATCAACGTTGGATTTTCACATTGCTGCATTTCCTGAAGCCTTGCTGCAAACTTGAAGGAGTGTGCCGGAACAACGCGATCGTCATGATCTCCCGTAGTTACCATTGTGGCCGGATAACACGCCTTGTCAATATTGTGATACGGCGAATAGCCGAGCAAATACTTGAACATTTCTTCGCTATCCTCTGATGTTCCGTAGTCGTACGCCCAACCTGCACCTGCGGTGAAGGTGTGGTAACGAAGCATGTCTAGAACACCAACGGCTGGAAGTGCAACCTGGCACAGGTCTGGACGTTGCGTCATGACCGCACCAACAAGTAGTCCACCATTTGATCCGCCACGTATGGCGAGTTTCTCTTTAGAAGTATAACCCTCTGCCATGAGGAATTCAGCCGCAGCGATGAAGTCGTCGAACACGTTCTGCTTTTGCATTTGCGTCCCAGCCGTGTGCCATTCTTCGCCATATTCACCCCCACCTCGAAGGTTTGCCACAGCCCAAATTCCACCGTTCTCAAGCCATGGAATTCTTGCCGTGCTAAAGCTTGGAGTAAGACTAATGTTGAAGCCTCCGTAGCCATAAAGCATCGTTGGATTCGACCCGTCCATTTTCAAACCTTTCTTGTAGGTGATGATCATCGGCACTCGCGTTCCATCTTTAGATTGATAGAACACCTGCTCCGAAGTGTATTCGTCCGGATTGAAGGCTACCGCACTACGCTTGTAAAGCTCGCTTTCACCTGTTTCAATATCGTATTTGAATGTTGTACTTGGGTTGATGTAGTTTGAGAACGAATAGTAGAGGTGATCGGCATCCCACTTAGCTCCAAAGCCTCCGGCATCGCCAGGTCCAGGGAGTTCGATGGTGCGAATAGATTCTCCGTTCAACGTAAACTGCTCCACGTGCGAGAGGGCATCCTTCAAATAGTTTCCAAAGATGTATCCACCACCGGTTGAGTAAGATCCTACTTCTTCTCTCTCCGGAATAACGTCTACCCAATTCTCAGGAGAAGGGTCGTCCATACTCACACTTACCAACCTGCGGTTCGGAGCATCGCGGTTTGTGGAGATATAAAGTGTTCCGTTGTGCACGTGAACAAGATCTTGCTCAAACTTTAGGTCATCCGTTACCTGAACGATGTCAGCCTCAGGGTTGGTGAGGTCGAGAAGGAAGAGGTTGTTGCCGCTTGTTGACTTCGCTGCCGAAATCGCAAGAACCGTTTGGTCTTCACTCACACCGCCACCGATATAACGGTAGCCAGCTTCTTCACCACCAAAGATGAGCTCATCCTCTTCTTGAGGGGTCCCCAACTTGTGGAAGAAAAGTTTGTGGTATTGTGTCATCCCCGATAAGGCACTTCCTTCTTCAGGCTTGTCGTAGCTGCTGTAGTAGAACCCTTCCGTTCCTCTCCAAGAAAGACCACTGAACTTCACATCCATCAAGGTGTCTTCCAATTGTCGACCTGTTTCCGCTTCGAGGATGATAACCTTTCTCCAGTCGGAACCCGCTTCTGAAATCTGGTAAGCCACCAGGCTCCCGTCTTTTGTGAAGCTCATTCCTGCCAAGGAAGTGGTACCGTCTTCGCTAAAGCTGTTTGGATCGAGGAAAACCTCTGTCGGACCGTCTTCACCTTTCTTTCTGTACAAAACAGAATGATTTTGAAGCCCGTCGTTTTTATACCAATAGATGTACTCTCCGCGCTCGAAGGGGGCAGAGAATTTTTCATAGTTCCAAAGTTCGGTAATGCGATCTACCAAGGCTTGGCGGTAGGGAATAGAATCGAGGAATGCGAAGCTGACTTCATTTTGGCGGGCCACCCAATCGGCGGTTTCCTCGCTCATATCGTCTTCCAACCAGCGGTATGGATCTTCTACTTGTGTTCCAAAGTATTCATCGACCACGTCGCCTTTTCGCGTATCTGGGTACATGGAATTCTTTTCGTTTTGAGTGCAAGCCACAACGGCTAATGCAGAAATAGGGATAAGGAATTTGCCTTTCATCGGAATTGAGATGTTAGGTTCAAGTGCAGAACCCAAATATAAGGTTCAGAGTTGAGGATGTAGAGAAAATAAAACGAGTTACAGCAGGCGCAAGCGGAACGACTGTACATGTCCGGCTTTTTCAAGCTGCAAAATGTAGATGCCCGGCTGAATTGATCTAAGGTCATATCGACCTTCACGGTTGCTATTGGTTGCTAACAGCTTCCTTCCGTCTAAGCTCAACAACGACACACTGTAATTGTCGAGTGAACTACTCGTAATCTGAACAATACCATTTGAAGGATTTGGAAATACCGATACACTCTCGTCACTCCACTCCTGGCGTCCAATTTTGCAATCGTAAACATTCAAGATATGTACGGACGTATCGCCACACCCATGCGTTCCAGGAGCGATGTACTGCAGCTTGATGATATCTCCGGCATTCAACATGCGAAGGTGTATATCTGTAGCAGTGTCATTCGTGGCTAAGTTCATCCAGTATCCAGTTTGACTAACCTGAGAGCCGGCTAACAAAGACTGAAGCGACAACGTTGAGTCTTGAATGCAAATTGAATCACGCGAATCAGCTCCAGCAATTCCTGGAGTTCCTACAGTGACATGGGCGCTACGCGGAACACCAACGCAAAGCACTTGCACCGACATGTCAAACAGGTAGTAATATCTGTTAGGGTGACCATTATTCGTGCTGTCAATCCGCATCAAACCAGGTAAAACATAAGGATAGTCTTGTTGCGATGAGCTTCTGAAAAGCCGCCCTCCACCAGGTTTTATATCCAATCCGATAAAGTAATCTCCAGGTCCAAGAGGTAAGTTTAAACCAAATCGTTGTGTGCCGGGGTTGTCAAAATGGAGCTCCTCTGTTTGCGCGATGATTCTTGTTCGTTGTGAGTTCCATATTTGAACGGTGAAGCTTGTAGCCCCATCGGCCATGAGCGTTGCGCTGTCAATAATCAAGGTGTCCATCACCTGAATCATCTGACCACTTGAGAAATTAGCAAAGTGCCCAGTTTGAGTAGCTAAGCTTGGTCCAACGCTCTGAGAACCTCCGTTTTCGATGCTCGGCATCATCCAATATGTCCGGTCGTAGTGCAAAGTGTCGGTCTCATATGAACTCCCATACCAAATTGGATCGCCTGCATACCACCAAACGCACGTTTTATTCTGCGGCGCTTGTAGCAAAGCCTTTCCTGAGCCACAAATGATTTCACTTGTGTGGGTGACGTTGGAAACCTGAGGGCACGCCGGCAGTGCTTTCAAACTTATTGGTCCAACCCAAGCGCTCCCAGCCGATCCGCATTGAGATTGCACGTAAGCCTCCATCGGGCCAACGCTAGGATCTAGATTGAGAATCGCCCAGTCATCCGAAGTAGTAAGTTGATAGGGCATGGCCGTTGCCGGAGAACCAACCGGACCCCAAGCGACGGTCCATGAAGTGGCCTGACCAAGTTCATCCCACACCAACCCAGCTTGATTCACCATACAGCTCACCTGCTCAAAATTGGCCGGCGAAATGCACGCATTGCTCTGTCCCATTACGAAGCCGGGTAGAGTAAAAATCAATGCGCAAAGCAGTTTGGTTAGTCGCTGCGTTGCGAACATGAGGGGATGAATTGTTAGTTGTTCATCCCGAAAATAAGAAATCTAGATTACCTGTACAGGTTGTTGAGAAAGTAAAGTGGTGAAATTGACCATTTTACTTCTTTCGAGGCATATAAGAAGTAGGGTGTTTTGGACGATCAGCCTCTACTTCGCGAAGGGGCTCCACTGCCTCCAAATGCTCGTGAAGTTCGCCCGGAAGTTGTTGATAGAGCTTCGTTCCTTCCGTTTTCCAATCAATCATTTCGTCGCTTACCTCTTTCACAATTTTTACTGGATTGCCCACGGCAACACTGCGACGAGGAATTCTCGTTTTCTGTGGGACAAAACACAAGGCCCCTATGATGCACTCGTCTTCGATGACCACTTCGTCCATCAAAACAGCATTCATTCCAACGAGGCAGTTCTTGCCAACTTCAGCCCCATGCACAATTGCACCGTGACCTATGTGTGCGCCTTCGTGAAGTGTAACCGTCACTCCAGGGAACATGTGCACCGTACAGTTCTCCTGTACATTACAGCCGTCCTTTATTACAATTCTTCCCCAATCACCACGAAGTACACACCCCGGACCGATGTAGACATCTTTACCGATAATCACATCGCCTGTAACATTGGCCTGTGGGTGAACAAACGCCGATTCATGTACTACGGGAGTGAATTCTTTGAAGCGGTAAATGGCCATCTACTTTCGGTATTTGTGATTGAGGTCAAGGTTTGCTTCTAGAAGCTCCATAACCTTAGCGACTCTGCGAACCTTGGTTTCTTCCTTCGCAGCAGAGTCTATGTGCTGAATGAACTCATTTCTTTTGCCGAATGACATCGCTTCGAAGTTTTCTTTTGCTCTCGGACTGTTAGACAACGCATTGGCAAATACCTCCGGAATTGCATCTTGCTTTGTCTGTTTTTTAGGCTTGGTTTTCTTTCCTGCAAGACTGTTTTCAATAGCCTCTTCGATGTACGCCTTGATGAGGTCTCGGTCTAACTCATCACCTTCAACAAATCGCCACTGACGCAGCGCGTCGGTGCTTTCATTTGCGGACATCAAAACCTGGCTTGGGTCTTTTAAGAATACACCTTGATAGAACCAAAGCGCCACATGGTTTTTGAATGCAGCAATAGACGCCACATTACCGTTGTTCATGTACGTTGGAGCACCCCATTTCACTCCTTCTTCCAAATCACAACTGACGAGAATCGAGCGGAGCTCTTTCAAGGTCGAACCTTTCCATCCGTCGCCCTTTTTCTCAATGTATGCGGTCACTTTTTCTTCTGCCGAAGCCATGGCTTACAGTTGAGTGTTCTCTATGATTGTAGCGTACCCTTGCCCAACACCAATGCACATGGACACTAGGGCATATTTCTTTTTCTTTTGAATGAGTTCAATAGCAGCTGTTTGAAGAATCCGTGAGCCACTCATTCCAAGCGGATGGCCAATGGCAATCGCGCCTCCATTCGGATTTACGCGAGGATCATCATCCGCAATGCCTAGCTCTCGGGTGCAAGCAAGCACTTGAGCAGCAAAAGCTTCATTCAGCTCAATGATGTCCATGTCATCTATCGTTAGTCCTGCTTTTTTCAATGCTTTTTGGCTTGCGTACACAGGTCCAATTCCCATAATTCTCGGCTCAACCCCAGATACGCCACTAGAAACGATGCGTGCCATAGGTGTGAGGTTGTGACTTTTCAACCCATCTGCGCTAGCAATGAGCAAGGCGCCAGCACCATCGTTGAGGCCTGAACTGTTACCGGCCGTTACGGTTCCACCTTGGCGAAACGCTGGGCGAAGGCCCGCAAGAACCTCTGTAGTGGTCGTGCTTTTGATAAACTCGTCGTCCGTGAATGCAAGCGGATCTCTCTTGCGCTGAGGGATGCTCACAGTTGTAATCTCTTGGGCAAGTCTACCTGAGCGTTGCGCTGCGGCAGCTTTTTGCTGAGATCGATAAGCGAACAGGTCTTGATCTTCTCTTGAGATGTTGAATTTTTCGGCCAGGTTTTCAGCGGTTTCACCCATTGCTTCCGTGCCGTACATCTCCTTCATTTTTGGATTGATGAACCTCCACCCAAAGCTTGAGTCATACATCTTGCTATCCGTGCCAAATGCACGAGAAGATTTGCTCATTACGTATGGCCCTCTGGTCATGTTTTCAACTCCGCCGCTAATAAATAGGTCGCCGTCGCCATGGGCTACCGCTCGCGAAGCATGAATAGCTGCACTCATTCCCGAAGCACAAAGACGGTTTACCGTTTCACCCGGAACACTCCATGGCAAATCTGCCAGAAGCAACGCCATACGTGCAACGTTTCTGTTGTCTTCTCCGGCTTGGTTTGCACAACCGAGAATGACATCATCTATAGCAGCAGGGTCGATATTGGGATTGCGATTGACAAGCTCTTTGATAACAATGGCAGCCAAATCATCTGTGCGAACAGCGCTTAGGGTGCCACCGAACTTACCAATTGGGGTGCGGATTCCGTCGACTATGAAAGCCTCTTTCATGGGGAGTGATCTTTTCTGGGGTTAAACGCGACCCAAAGTTATGGAGAATTGAGCACCTTTCGTGTCTAGGTTCTTTGCGCTCAATTTTCCACCGCCAATCTCCATGAATTCTTTTGTTAGGAATAGCCCGACACCCATGCTCTCGGTTGTTTTTGAAAGTGTCTTTGTTTGACTAGCGTCTAGCAACTCGTCCAAGCTTTTCGCGGGTATGCCCGGACCTTCATCAATTACATGCAGTTTAAGAGTAGTGGAGTTTACCTCAGAGACAATTCGTACTGGAGCAGATTCCGGCGAGTGCTTCACGGCATTGTTCACCAGGTTGGTAAGGGCAATTATCACGACGTTCGGATCGGTCTCGAGTACGAGTTCATCGTCCCAGTTTATCTGTAAACCATTGCTTCTATGTATGGCGAATTGATCTCCGTATCGTTGAACCTCAGTGCGAATTTCTCCGAGTTTGAATCGTTTGATTTCTAGGGAGGATTCATGCATTCTCAGCTTCACCCAATACGTCAATCGGTCTAAGGTGTCCTTTGTAAACTGAAGCTGGGGTTCAAGTTGCTCCATAATGGCGAACAACTCTTCCTTGGTCATATCTTCTTTCATCAAATCCATCAAATTGATGAGCATACCAAGGGGGCTGCGAACATCATGGCTTATGATTCCAAGAAGTTTGGAGCGCATTTCATTTTCCTCTTCGAGGAGGGCCTTGGTCTTTTCAACCCTCTTCCAAAGCTTGATGATGTAGTGGCTCGTAGGCCACGCCACAACTAGAGGAATTGCAAAGGAAATGACGAAGCCGTACCATCCGGTTGGATAGTCGGAAAGCATCCAAAAGTAGAAAATGAGATAAATGAGCTCCGAGGCAAGGATACTCACAGCCGTGATTGCGAAAGGGGTGAAATACCACTTTCCGACCGCTGTCAGCGCTTGGGGTTTGTTAGATTCTCGGGCCATTCTTCTTCACGGTAAAAGACCGTTCCTTTGAATAAAGCTACGGTTTTACCTTTTTGGTTGGTGACGATCACCTCATAAATTCCAGTTCGCTTGGACTTATTCTTCTCAACCGCCTCGGCTGTGAGCACGTCGCCAATAGCCACTGGACGTGTATGCGAGATTGAGGTTTCAATGCTCACTGCCTGCGCTCCATATCCATTGGAGGCAAAGGCTAGAGCGCTGTCTGACAGACTGTAGGTAATCCCACCATGGGCAATTTTAAAGCCATTGGTCATTTCCTCGCGCACAGTCATTTGCAGCTTGGAGTTTCCAGGTGAAACGTGAAGCACTTCAATGCCCAACCACTGACTAAAGTCGTCGTTGGCCATCATGTAGTCCACTATTTCCCTCGATCTATCAGGCATCCGTGTCTTTGGGTTTTGCGTTTGGATCTACCGCGTGCTCCTCTAGCGCAGAGATAATCACATCAACCATCAGGCTGATGTTTGCTTGGGTCTCATCCAAAATTGGCATCTTTTCACCCAACTCTTCCTGAACCCACTTGCGAACCCTCTGAAATACGATAGGGCTGTTGGCCACGTCGCGCATCCCTGCGATGTCAAGTTCATCCTCGTCCTCGAGTTTCTCGTAGGCTTCAACTTTGTCTTCAATAATCTTGTCGAGGCCCGCCGGAGTAATCAAATCAATATTGATCCCAGCTTTTTGAAAGGCAATCGCCAAAATCACCGTAATGCGTAGGAGCTGCTCGTGCACTTCTTCGGTGAAATCATCTGATATATTGATGAGAAATGCCATAAGGTGAGGCTGTTCGTCCATGGCCTGACCCAACATTTCCTGCCATTGGTTTTCACCAATCAGGTTCATTTCTCTTATGGCGCTTTCTAATGCGTCGTTGTGCATCTATCCAATCTTTAAAAGAATGTCTTTCCACTTTTAGCCATGCGCTTCAGCAATACACATGGGCGATATCTATCGTCGCCGTATTCAGCGAACAAACCTTCTAGCCGTTCAAGAACCGTTTCAATTCCAATTTCATCTGCCCAAGCCAAAAGACCTTTAGGGTAATTCACACCCTTTGTCATGGCTAGGTCAATGTCTTTTGGAGTGCCAATTCCCATGAGCACAGCATCGGCCGCTTCATTAATAAGCATGGCAACGATTCGGTCAACTATTTGGCGTCCGAGTGTTTCATCCTTATTTGGGTCCGGCATTTCAGCACCTTCTGTATAATTGAACCATCCTCGGCCTGTTTTGCGCCCAAGCATGCGCCCCTCTAAAAGTCGTTTTTGACTGATAGATGGTTTGAAACGTGGATCATAGAAAAATTCTTTCCAAACGGTTTCGGTAACCACGTAGTTAACGTCGTGACCAATAAGATCCGTGAGCTCGAAGGGTCCCATTCGGAACCCACCGATGGTCTTTAGGGCATGGTCTATCGTTTCTGGCGAGGCAACACCCTCTTCATACATTTTAATTGCTTCGCTGTAGAAAGGTCGCGCAACACGGTTCACAATAAACCCAGGCGTGTCCTTGGCGAGAACCGTCACCTTCTTCCATGAATCTACAAGAGCTCTAGAGCTTTCTGTAACCTGGTTTGAAGTGAGCATGGATGGTACAATCTCAACCAAAGGCATCAGAGGAGCAGGGTTGAAGAAGTGTATGCCAACCACCCTCTCTGGATGCTTTGCAACGGCAGCAATAGATGCGATGCTGAGGGAAGATGTATTGGAGGCCAAAATGGTCTCTTTCGAAACAATGCCTTCGAGCACCTCAAAAACGCTCTGCTTGGCCGACAGCTTTTCGATGATGGCCTCGATGACCAACCCCGTGTTTTTCATGGGTTGAAGGCTATCCACGTAATGCACTCTGCCAAAAGTTGCGTCTTTGTCCTCTTGAGTAATTCGACCTTTTTCTACGAGGCGGTTGAGTATAGCTTCTAATTTAGATTTGGCCTTCTCAAGTGCGTGATTTTGGGTATCGTATACATAAACGGTATGTCCACTTTGCGCCGCTACTTGAGCGATGCCATTTCCCATGGCTCCTGCGCCAACTACTCCTACTTCGATCATAGGGATTAGTGTCCTTTAAATTCTGGTTTGCGCTTTTCGAGAAAGGCTTGAGTACCTTCCTGATAGTCGTGAGTTCTCCCGGCTTGCGACTGTAGCTCGTCTTCTAAATCGAGCTGCTGTGTCAAGTTGTTAGAGAGACTCTGGTTCAGTGCACGCTTAGTTAACCCAAGGCCTTTTGTAGGCATTTGAGCGAGCATGTGTGCTGTTTTCTCTATGGTTGATGCAAAATCTTCTTCGGCAACAGCCTTGTAAATCATTCCCATTTGCTCTGCATCCTTGGCTGAGACTTTTTCACCGGTCATCATGAGTGCAGACGCTCGCTGCCAACCAATGAGACGTGGTAAAAAGAACGTACCTCCGCTATCTGGGATTAGGCCAATTTTGGAGAAGGCCTGAATAAATGAGGCCGATTCGCTTGCTATAACAATATCGCAGGCGAGTGCAATGTTTGCTCCGGCCCCTGCCGCAACACCGTTCACTGCCGCGATGATGGGCTTTTCAATTCTACGAATGCGTTGAATAATCGGATTGTAGTGCTCACTCACAATAGCTGTAAGCTCTGGACCGTGCGGATCGGTCGCTTCGGCAAGATCCTGTCCGGCACAAAAAGCTTTTCCTTCACCAATAAGCACGATGCATCGAATAGAATCATCCGACGATGCATTGTCCAATTTGCCCTGGAGGTCGAGCGCCATATCTCGAACAAAGCTGTTGAACTTCTCAGGTCGATTCATGCGAAGCGTACAGACCCCGTTCGCGATTTCTTCAATAATGTACATGGGTAGAGGATTTGCGCCGAAGGTACGGAAGTTCAGGAAAAAAGAAGGGCGCCGAAGCGCCCGTAAAGTGTTATTCTTGATATCTGAGGTATCGATCTATAAGGTGCAATGGCATTCGATAGATCTCAGGTTTTGGAACGATAAAGGAGTCATCCAAATCACATTTTTCTGTGTTGACGATCAAGCCGTAGGCGTAGAACCCATTCACTACTTGGTCGCCATCCATTTCGTCATACAGGTCTTCAACCGTCTCGTATCCCGTCTCTATAAAGAAGGCCTCGTGTGTCCCATGCGGTGCCTCATAGTGGGTTTTCTTTCCCGTTTCATGATGGGTCTCTTCACCTATAACCTTACCGCGGTTTACCTGAACCATCCAGGCATCCCCGATAGCGGCGCCATTTAATCGACGGTAGCGGCCGGTTACACCTTCTACATCGTGACCGTGATAAAACCAGTTTAGATTTTTAGCGTAGAGCTTATCATTGGCATAAAGGAGCTCGATGTACGTTTGATTGCTTTCATCAACTAGCACAATGCTTTCTATAATGACCGACTTACTGGAGTCTGTGTTATATACCGTATCCCAAACACGAACTCGCCCACCTGCAAGGTGAAACGTTTTCAGAGGCTCAAATTGAAGATAGGCATCCAATTTACCGGAGCCCCATTTTAAATCGAGAAGGGTTCGCGTATAGTCCTCACCTTGCCCAAATGAGGCAATGCTGAAGATTAGTCCAAGAATGGTCAGTGTTTTTTTCATGCTTGTCAGTTGTAGTTAGCTGCTTTCTAATTTCGGAATATTCTTCTAATAACCACTGCTTTTGAACAATTTACCCTTCATATTGGTAATTTTGTAAGATGGCAACAGTAGAAGAAATCAAAGTTTGGTTGGAGGATGTTATCGATCCGGAAATCCCTGTACTCACGGTTATGGATATGGGCGTGGTTCGTGATGTTCGAATCACTTCTGATTCCATCGAAGTGGACATTACCCCAACCTATACGGGTTGCCCAGCGATGGATGAGATTTCTGAGAACATCGTCAAGCGATTGAATTCTGAAGGGTTCTCCAAGGTTCATGTCAAGGAAGTGCTTACTCCACCGTGGACGACCGATTGGCTTACCGAAAAGGGAAAGAAAAAGCTAGAAGATTACGGAATTGCCCCACCTACCGATGAATCGGCCGACAAGCGTGCGCTGTTCAATAAGCAGCCGGTTGTGCGCTGCCCGCAGTGCAAATCAGAAAACACAATCCGGGTTTCTCAATTCGGCTCTACCGCCTGTAAGGCCCTGTATCAGTGCAACGACTGTAAAGAGCCGTTTGATTATTTCAAGTGTCTCTAAACAAAAAAAGTCCCGCGCATGGCGGGACTGATTGCTTAGGTTTGTTGGGAATCTCTCTCTCTTAGACTCCTGAGGCAATATCCTAAAACTTTCGACTTAACGTAAAGTTCTTTTAGAAAATCGCGATTCAATGCGAGTTTTCCGCTATTTTCACGCATTGTGAAAGTACCACTCCATATCCTGATTTTCACCGTGTTAAGCCTGAGCGCGGTTGCCCAACAGTGGCCAGAGGTATATTGGCTAGATTCGCCTTCGGAAAGGGTCTATTCCATTTATCCCGACTCAACTTTGCGTGCTTGGAATGGCGAATATTGGGAGACAACCGGTTCTATTGAATTCATCAATATTGACACATCCGATTTTGTCGGCGTAGAGCGCCTCGTGGCCATTCGAGGAAGTAAGCCATTACATTTCACAGCAACAGGTACGCAGCAAGTCTACATTTACGACGACAAGACAAACACCTTTTACCGCGATGATGCTACGTATCACCGTGGATATAACTTTCAATCGATCAAGTGGTGGAGGAACGACACGCTGTTTTCCCTAGGCGGATACGGCTTTTGGCACACCCATGGAATTCTTTCCTACTATTCGAACACGAGCAAAGAATGGCACGTGATTCCCACCAAGGGGGGTCCACTGCACATCACGGACGATATCTACCATTTCTCTGATGATGGTACACGGCTTTATTTCACCTACAGCAGTGTCATTCACGGATCTGATACAGAAAGACAAACTGAAGTTTGGTCTCTCAACCTCAAAACAAAGAAGTGGACTGAGCTAGGTGTACTTAATGAACAGGTCCTTGCCATTTTGAAGTCAGACCGGCAAGCCATTCCCGTGCCGTTTGGCATCTTACTAAATGGAGAGCAAAAGCATTTAATCGATCTTCAGCACAACCGCATCGATTTAATAGAATCGTCGGTTATCGACCTGAGGTTTCGATCTAAAAACACGCTCAAGAATGGGAACGGCACACTCATCGGTGAAGATTATTTGCTCGACTATCATGTGCCAAGGTCTAGTAATATTGGGAAAAGCATTGGTTTTCGATACGAGTTTGCCAAAATCGATTCAGCCCGAAGAAATCCAGAAAAAGTCTATCTCACCGGTTGGCCGTTGTGGATATGGGGCGTAATCATAGCAGGTTCGTGCCTTTTGATTTTCATTTTGATTCGTGTCTACCTAAAACTCCGCCAGCCATTCCTAAAAGGGTCTACGGTACAAGCCGAAGAAGGCTTCTTCCAATCGCTAGACAAGCAAGAAGTAACTCTTTTGCGAGCGCTTCTCCGATCTGAAATGAGGGGAGAAGGATTGCAGTCTGGACCGATTACCGAGATTATGGGCTGGGAGGAAAAGTCGTGGGATAACCAGCGCAAATGGCGAAACAACCTCATCAAGGAATTGAACCGTAGAGCTCAAGAACACCTGAACATCGAGCAGCTCATATACCGCGAAAAAAACCCGCACGACAAACGCGAGCGGGTTTATAAATTGAATCCAGATGGGTTCCGTCTCCTCAGAGACTCACTTCATTTCACTTCCTAATTACCAGGTAGCGTCTGGATAGCTTTTCGGTAAGTATTGCATTTCTGCAAGGATGTAGCCCAAGTGCTCCGAATGAACGCCCTTTTTGCCCCCTCTTTGGTGACCTGTGCCTTCTGGCATTTCTAGTGTGGCAATCTTCAAGATTTCACTCACTTTTGTCAACCACAGTTCCTTGATTTCGTTGAGGTCGGGAGCAATTCCTGCTTCCATCATCGCAACGTCGAGCTTGTCGGCCTCCAACATCTCACCACTCCACATCCAAACATCATCAATGCTCTGTTGAATTTTATCGTGGCTCTCTTGGGTTCCGTCACCGAGGCGAATGATCCACTCTGCACTCCACTGTGCGTGATACGCAATTTCCTTCATCGCCTTAATGGCAATTGATGCAATGCGTTCGTCTTTCGATTTCATCAATCGCTCAAAGAGGAAGTAGTTGTAGGTGTCGAAGATGAATTGTCTCGCCAGCGTGTCGCCCCAATGTCCGTTTGGCTGCTCAACTAGGAGCAAGTTGCGGAATTCATGAGCATCTCGATGGTAGGCAAGTGTGTCTTCATCGGCACCATCACCTTTGAGTTCGGCAGCGTACTGTAAAAACTGACGAGCCTGACCAATTTGGTCGAGGGCAATATTCGTGAGTGCGATATCTTGTTCCAACACTGGGCCGTGTCCACACCACTCAGACAAACGTTGTCCGAGAATCAATGCAGTATCGCCCAAGCGAAGGGTATAGTCGTAGAGATTAGCGTTCTCCATGGGGAATAGGCTTTTGGGCCTGTTTTACATGTGTCCGACTTCGTCGGGAATTTCGTAGAAAGTAGGATGGCGATACACCTTATCGTCGGAAGGTGCGAAGAGCGGTTCCTTTTCGTCTGGGCTCGAAGCAGTGATTGCCTCGCTTTCAACAACCCAAATGCTTACACCTTCGCTGCGGCGCGTGTAAACGTCGCGTGCGTTTTTAAGTGCCATTTCAGCATCGGGCGCATGCAAGCTTCCTGCATGCTTATGACTTAGTCCGTTCTTGCTACGAACGAACACTTCCCAGATTTTCCAGTTGCTCTTATCGCTCATTCTGATATAGTTCAATTAGGCAGCGTTGCCCTCTTTTCTTCTTTGTGCTTCTTTTTCGGCATACGCATTGGCAGCTTCGCGAACCCATTCGCCAGCTTCGTGTGCATTGCGACGATCATCCAGGCGTTGCTTGTTGCAAGGGCCATTGCCTTTGATTACCTGATAGAATTCGTCCCAGTTGATTTCACCGAAATCGTAATGACCAGTTTCTTCATTCCACTTCAAGTCTGGATCAGGAATGGTAAGCCCTAGGAACTCTGCTTGAGGAACGGTCTTATCAATAAACTCCTGACGAAGCTCGTCGTTCGACTTACGCTTGATTTTCCACTTCATGCTTTGAGCAGAGTTTGGAGAATCTTCGTCGCGTGGACCGAACATCATGATTGAAGGCCACCACCAGCGGTTGAGTGCGTCTTGAGCCATGGCGATTTGCTCCGGTGTACCCTTTGCGAGGCGCATCATGATTTCGTAGCCCTGACGTTGGTGGAAACTCTCTTCTTTACAAATACGAACCATGGCGCGCGAATACGGACCATAGCTTGTGCGGCATAGCATCACCTGGTTGGCAATTGCGGCGCCGTCTACCAACCATCCAATAGCGCCCATGTCGGCCCACGAAATAGTTGGATAATTAAAGATGGAAGAGTACTTCGCCTTTCCAGTGTGAAGGTCATCAATCATATCCTTGCGGTCGGCTCCGAGCGTCTCGGCAGCGCTGTACAGATAAAGACCGTGTCCGGCCTCGTCTTGCACCTTAGCAAGTAGAATGAGTTTAGATCTGAGCGATGGAGCGCGGGTAATCCAGTTTGATTCTGGAAGCATTCCAACTACCTCGGAGTGTGCGTGTTGAGAAATCTGACGGATAAGCGTCTTGCGGTATCTCTCCGGCATCCAATCCTTCGGCTCAATTTTGTTCTCAGCGTCAACATACGCCTGAAATCTTTCTTCTAATGAATGCGACTCTCCCATAGGACAAGCGAATTTAGGGTTTCAAATGTACGAAGTTCATTGTAAATCATACCCTTTCTAAACAGTGATGAGGGCTGCTTTGTTTGCAAAAAGGACGTTCTTCATTCCATCGACGGCCTTCAACGCCAAGAACATATGAATCGATTGGACGTTCTTCACAATCAAAATACTACTTTTGTCGGCATTCAAAGTATAGTCTGTCGACCGACAAACCCATATAGAACATGCTTAAGTTCTTCAGCAAAAAGAAAGAGACAAAGGAGTCGTTGCTCGACTCAAGCGCAGAGCGTCATACCCCACATTTCCACAAATTGTCTGTTAGCGATGTGCGTCGCGAAACCGAAGATTGTGTTTCTGTGGCTTTTGACCTCCCGAGTGACCTTCAAGATAAATACCGCTTCAAGCCAGGTCAGTATTTGACCTTGAGAACAGAAATCGACGGAAACGATGTTCGTCGTTCGTACTCAATCTGCTCTTGTCCGCAAGACGGCGAGCTCCGCGTGGCAATCAAACGCGTTGATGGCGGTGTCTTCTCCACCTATGCCAACAAGACTCTAAAAGTGGGCGACGAGCTGGATGTCATGACTCCAATTGGAAACTTTACATCGGAATTCGTGGCCGGACAGACGAACCAATACGTTGCTATTGCCGCAGGCTCAGGGATTACTCCGATTATGAGTTTGATAAAGACTGCACTTCAAACAGAGGAGAACAGCAAGTTTATCTTGATTTACGGAAACCGCAACAGTGCTTCGGTAATCTTTAAGGATGAAATTGAAGACTTGAAAGACAAGTACATGAACCGCCTTGAAGTGCACCATGTACTCAGTCGCGAAGATCAAGGGTCCGACCTCATGAAAGGTCGTATCGATGCTGAAAAGGTTGAGGCCTTTGCGGAGAAGTTCTTCGATTTGGATAAGACGGCAGGATACTTCTTGTGCGGTCCGGAAGAAATTATTCGCGCTTCAGAGAAAGCCCTCTCAAACCTCGGCGTGAACAAAGACCTCATTCACTTTGAACTGTTTACGCCTGCGGCGGACAGCGCGAAGAAGGTTGAAACAAACGATACGGTAGAAAAGAAGAATGTCCACAGCAATGTAACCGTGATTCTCGACGGAGATGAGACGCACATGGAAATGGATTCGAAAGGAAAGACCATTCTGGATAGTGCTTTGGACGCTGGCGCGGACGTGCCATTTGCTTGCAAGGGCGCGGTGTGCTGTACTTGTAGAGCGAAGGTTCTAGAAGGTTCAGCCGAAATGGAAATGAATTACGCATTGACAGACGAGGAAGTTGAGGAAGGATACATTCTCACTTGCCAAAGTCATCCAACGGCAGAAAAGGTTGTGGTTTCGTTTGACGAATAACGTGCATCTGCCTAATAATTAGCTAAGGAGGCCTTCGAGAGAGGGCCTCTTTTTTTGTGGGCCGATTCTTACAGCTAGAGCGGGTTAGAGCGGGTTTTCAACAAACTATTAACAATGGCCATATCTGTTTATCGAAAACAGATTCCCATTTATCTGACAAATCCATCCATTCATCGAACGACAACAAGGTACGGCTAGAGGTCGGGATACTTTTATGGTGTTAAAGTAGACCTAGACACCTAAAAATCCAATGAAGCGTCAAGCACGTAAGTTGGAGAAAGACCTAAAGTTATGCGCAAGAGACTGTTGGCCTTCATGATGCTCATTTCAACATTGAGCTTCGCAAAAGTTAATCCTGGGGAGATTGTTATTCTAGGATTTGAAGGCAGTAATGCTGTAGATGAAATTTGGTTTGCTGCCTTGGCTCCAATCGATGCCGGCGAAGTGATTTACTTCACCGACCAAACAATCTCAGGAACTGCTCCATTTACCCTAGGGAACGATTCAAAAGATTCCTGGATGTCATTCACCATCGGCGCCAATGGCCTCGATGTTGGAGATACCTGGGTTATTGGAAACATGGGTACGGCGACACCAACACTTACGGCTGCTCGTTCGAACGTTACGACATCCGACATCACCAATATTACTACTACTCAGAAGTTCACTTTGAGCTTTGGACAAGGTGGAGATGATTTGATTCTATACCAAGGCTCTTCCACTGTGGCTACTCGTTTCATTTATGGAATTGGTGCAGATCCAGTAGGTGGTAGTGGTGTTTCTCAGTTTGAGCCTAATCAAGTTGCAAACCAAACCAAGGTGGCTAATTGGGGCTTGACTTTTGGATTGACAGCGAACTTTTTCGATAATGGGTCTTCAAACTATAAACTCTTGGGAGTTGATCCAGCGACTGTCGATTTCAACGGAACCATTGACGATATCCTTGGTGGTCTAGGAGATCCAGCTAGCTATGTGTTTGACGTGGGCTACACGTTGAACTCTTCATCAACTTCCGGCGACCTATCACTTGGAACAATTAGTCCGCAACCGTCTAATCGCTTCTACAGGGCATTTGACGGACAATGGTATACAGATGCGGCATTTAACACGCTTGCCATTGATCCCAACAGAACACATACCGTGGTTGTTGTGACTACAAGCTATAGTCTCGCTTCAGGGGACACCCTAGACGTTGCAGGAATTGTTGTGGGTGATGGTTCAACACCAACCGTTGTTACAGCGGGTGCAGGCTCTGTTGTTCAGACAGTTTACGGTCTGCAAGTAACCAATGCGGGCGAGTTTGTGATGTCTGGAACAGCTTCAGTTTATTTAGGAAGCGACGTAGATGTAGATGCGGGCGGTACAGCTACACTTCAACCAGGAGCACACATAGATTTCGAGGGAGACTTGATTGTTGATGGTACGATGACCTTGAATGCGGATGCCACTGGATTCTCTTCATTGGGACTTCATGGAACCACAACCCAATCTATCACAGGTACAGGAACGATTAACGCTGAACTTTACTTCGCAAACTCAGGATGGCACCATTTGTCTGCTCCTGGTAGCATTACATTCTCAAATGTGAGCTTTACCAACGGTATGAACTTGAGCTTTAGCGGGGCGACAAGAAACGTTTACAGATGGAATCCATCGCCGTCTTCTACAGACCCAGGATGGTACCCAACGCAGTCTGCCAGCAACTTTGGCGATAGCGCGTATGCCATCTACTTCTATCCGGATAATGTTCCTACCACAATCAACTTGGCTTACGTAGCTGATGATTTAGATGCGGATGTATCTGCCGGGACACACCAACACACAGCTAAATATAAAGCAGCGGGTAGTCAGCCGGTAAACTCTACGGATGGTTGGCTGAGTGCAGACGCCTCTGCCGGAGCAAACGGTGGTTGGAACCTGATGAAAAACCCTTTCTGGGGTCACCTCAACTGGGCTTCGGTGGATGATAACCTTCCTTCTGATGTAAGTGGAGCGGTATACTTCTGGAATCCAGGAAGTGGATCTTATGACACATGGACTGACGGTACCGGAAACTCAAACAATGACATTATTCCTTTGTTGGCTTACTTCGCGAAGGCAGATATCCCTGCAAACGGTCAGGCTATTAATCGCTCACAGTCTCACGTATTCGACGGCGACCAGAATTACTTCGGTAAGGTTTCGAATGCAAAGGCGCAGATGATTTTGAATGCGACTAGCCAGGGCAAAACTTCAACGGTGTATATGCTCTTTGAAGACAATGCAACCGCAGCTTTCGACCATAAGTATGACGCATACTTCAGAGGTGTAAATCCTGATCAAGTGAAGTTCAACGTGGTGAGCTCGGATAGTGTTGGATTGAAAATCGACCAACGTCCTTTCCCAATTGGATTGGGTGAAGCCTATTTGTCTTACCACTTTGAAACAGATGGGGCTCCAGGTTCAATCAACCTAGATCCTTCATTCTTGCCTCGTGGTATTTATGTGTACCTCGAAGATTTGCATGAAGGTGTCACGGTAGACCTATTAGCTGGTGATTACATGTTCACACAAGATGCAGATGCGCCAATTCAGCGCTTCAAGCTTCACATCAACAATACAGCGGTTTCCTTGAATGAGCTCAACGCTAAACCAGAAGAGCTTACTGCCTTCAGAAACTTTGATCGTGTAAACCTTACTGCCAACACACTTGCTGATGGCGCTTACACAGTAGAGGTGATTGACATGATGGGCAGCATACTATACAACAACGAGGTGGAGTTTGCTGGCGGAAACGCACAGTTCGACTTTACCGGTAACGGCCCATTTGTTATCCGCGTTTGGAATGGCGAAGAGGCACTCGTAGTTAAATCATTCTAAATCGATAACCATGGAAAACAATATGAGAAGATTGTTGCTTTTATCTGTCTTTTTCTTGATGTCGATTTTAGCGGCAGCACAGCCAGGAAACCCTTCAACACCTGCACCGATTGACGGAGGCATTAGCCTCTTGATTGCCGCGGGAGCAGGGCTCGGAGCCAAGAAAGTATACGACAAACGCAAGAATGCAGCGTAGGTCCTAATCAAGTCCTCAGCTAGGGCGAATCCATTTATCGAGGAAGGAGGTCGATTCGTCGAAATCCATCCTCGATTTTTTATTTCACCCCCTACATTTGAGTTCTGATTGAGAGATCAAAACAAAGAGACCTGTCATGAGTTTTCGCAACACATTAGTCATTGTATTCTTCTTAGCTGGGTTTGCAGTTATGGCACAGCCGGGCAACCCGTCTACCCCCGCTCCAATCGATGGCGGAATCAGCTTGCTAATCGCAGCTGGCGCTAGCTTGGGAGCAAAGAAGATTTACGACAAGAGAAAGAATTTACAGTAGGATATCCCACTGCGCAAGAATCACTCCCTGCTCGGGGATGTGCAAAGGATGGTTGAACCTCCAGGTCTCGGTTCGCCATCCTTTTTTTGTGCGCTTAAGTCTGGGGGTGTCTCACACAGAGAACCAGAGGACACAGAGATATTTTTGGGATTGACGTGGCTGGATGTGCTGGACGTGGAACAGAATCGGGATTTTATACTGATGCCATTCCCTGGAGGGGATTATTCTATTAGCCTCGCGGCTTTAGCCCGAGGTTACGTGATGTATGGACTCATACAGAGTCACAGAGGAAACAGAGATATTTTTGGGATTGACGTGGCGGGATGTGCTGGACGTGGAACAGAATCGGGATTTTATACTGATGCTATTCCCCGGAGGGGATTATTCTATTAGCCTCGCGGCTTTAGCCCGAGGTTACGTGATGTATGGACTCATACAGAGTCACAGAGGAAACAGAGATATTTTTGGAATTGACGTGGCGGGACGTGCTGGACGTGGAACAGAATCGGGATTTTATGCTGATGCCATTCCCTGGAGGGGATTATTCTATTAGCCTCGCGGCTTTAGCCCGAGGTTACGTGATGTATGGACTCATACAGAGT
>NZ_WBVO01000006.1 GCF_008933115.1 Phaeocystidibacter luteus
AACTTTAACCAGTATTTAAGTCTAAAACCTGTCAACCAAAATCAGGAAGGGACAAACGCCAGTCTTTACGTCCAAAAGTCTGATAGTCTATTAGTCCAACCTCCGCTAAACAGTAACCCACCTCACACCGTTGTAAGAACTACACCGTAATTTCGTCTCCCCAATTGCACGGAGACAAACACAAAAGCACAATTGAAATGGAAATTGAAAGACTTGTAGAAGCATTCAAATCAGGTCAGACATACGATGAATACAGAGCGATGTTGGATGAGTTGCTTGCCGATGGCAAGACGACCGGTCCAGATCAATCCGAATCGATGATCAATTATGCATCATTGAACAACAAGCGCATGGATCGAGGGGATAAAACTGTGAAGGTGGATGACTCCACTCGAGAAGTTCTCGGCAGTATTTCAGGAGAAAATTGGCTTGTACTCACGGAAGGATGGTGTGGCGACGCGTCCCAAATTCTTCCGACGCTTTCGAAGTTGGAAAACGCATCAGATAACATCGAGATGCGTTTGATTCTTCGCGATGAGAATCCAGATATCATGGATGCCTTCCTTACGAATGGAACCCGAAGTATTCCAAAAATCATCCGCTTGAATGAAGATTTCACCGAAGTGCTTGGTTCATGGGGACCACGTCCAGCCGCGATGCAAGCTCTAGTTGATGAATGGAAGAAAACTCCAGAAGTTCCAAAATCAGAAATGTACACAAAAGTGCATGGCGCCTACGCGAAAGACCGCGGAAAACAAACCATAGCAGAGATTGTAAATTTCTTGGAACAAACTCACATCCAAACGGTTTAGTGTAAGTCCGCAGTGGGCTAGCGTCTTCTTTTCTTCACAGTTTCATTGGTTTGTTCAAGGTTGCTGTTCACTGCGGACTTTTTCTTTTTGTATGCTTGCCTGTCGGCAAACAAAGGATCCGCCGATAGCGGAAAGGATTCTTCGCCTGATATCGAAGAAAAGGATCATTCGACTTCGTCTCATGAAAGGCGTAAATCCTGAGTATGTGCTTCGCTATCCAGTGAAGTACTAATTTCCCCATGAGCAATCAGAATATAGTAGATACGCTAAGCCCATTGCTTCGACTATTGACTTTTCAGTGCCGAAAGGCACAGAATCCTTTCCGCCGAATGGAGGATCCTTTTACTGAAGAATGAAGTAATCCTTTTATTTTTCGCCCGTCCGCTGATTCCCTACCTTTGCTCAAAATCACAAGTACCATGGAAACTATGACACGCACAGACGAGCTTATCGCTCTAGAAGACAAGTACGGAGCCCATAATTACCACCCACTACCCGTGGTTCTTGAAAAAGGTGATGGTGTTTTTGTTTGGGACGTAGAAGGAAAGAAGTACTACGATTTCTTGAGCGCGTATAGCGCCGTCAATCAAGGTCATTGTCATCCACACCTCGTGGAAACGATGACGAAGCAAGCTCAAAAACTCACACTTACCTCAAGAGCCTTTTACAATGCAGAGCTCGGTAAGTTCGACAAGTTCATGAGCGAGTATTTCGCTTTCGACAAAGTGCTCCCGATGAACTCTGGTGCCGAGGCGGTAGAAACGGCTTTGAAGCTTTGTAGAAAATGGGGACATGAAGTGAAAGGTGTAAATCCTGCTGCCGGAAAGATTATCGTTTGCGATCAAAACTTCCACGGTAGAACCACCACCATCATTTCATTCTCTTCCGATCCAGATGCGAAAGACGGTTACGGTCCATATACTCCCGGATTCGAAGTAATCCCTTATAACGATTTAGCTGCATTAAAGAATGCTCTAAAAGATGAAGAAGTAATCGGATTCATGGTTGAGCCTATTCAAGGCGAAGCGGGTGTAATGGTTCCGGATGCCGACTACATTCCAAAAGCTGCTCAAATGTGTAAAGATGCCAATGTACTCTTCATTGCTGATGAAGTACAGACAGGCATTGCGCGTACAGGTAGCCTACTCGCTGTTTGTGGCAACTGCTCTTGTGAGAACAAGTGTGAGCGCCAAGAATCGTATACCCGACCAGACATCCTGATCCTCGGCAAAGCACTTTCAGGCGGCATGTACCCAGTTTCTGCAGTACTAGCGGATGACGACATCATGCTCACTATTCGTCCAGGTCAACACGGAAGCACATTCGGCGGAAACCCTGTTGCTGCACAAGTTGCCATTGCAGCACTTGAAGTGGTATCAGATGAAAACCTCGCCCAAAATGCTCGCAAACTCGGCGAAATGTTCCGCTCTGAAATGCAGCGCATCATTGATAGCAGTGATTTGGTGACGAAGGTTCGCGGAAAAGGACTTCTGAATGCGATTGTTATTAACGACACACCGGATAGCAAGACCGCTTGGAACATCTGCGTAAAGCTTGCAGAGAATGGCCTACTTGCCAAGCCAACGCATGGAAACATCATTCGTTTTGCACCACCGTTGGTAATGACAGAAGAGCAATTGATGGATTGCGTCTCTATCATCGAAAAAACACTGAGTGAGTTCTAATCGGTAAATCACTCAAACTCAATACAGACTAGAAAGCCCGGGGTAAAATGCCTCGGGCTTTTATTTTTGTAAGCTTTATCCTACAAGGGGAATCCAGTAAGAATTCTCCTTCGTATATTTAAATTATGTACGTAAGCCTTACCAGAATTAAACTACGTAGCATCTGGCAATTGCCCTCTTTTTTCGCTCATGTATCTAAGATTAAAAAGCAACTTAAAAAATCGAGTTGTAGGAAGTCTAGACTCAAAGGCGGGGTTCTCACGCATTACACAATGACGCTGTGGAAAACCAAAGAAGAGATGGAGGAATTCAGCAACTCTGGAGCCCATCTGAAAGCTATGCAGAAGATTAACCATATCTCACAAGATTTCGTCACCGTAACCATCGACAGTTACAACCTGATACCTTGGAGGGAGGCCGTTGTGCTTCTCGAACAAAAATCGAAATCAAAAAAGAGTGCCTAACTTGTGAGTGGTAGTTTAAATTGATTTCGACGAACCATCGGAACAATTCTTGCGTATTTAATTGAAGAAAAAGCTTCAATATGAAATCACTCGCCTCGCTTGCACTCGTCATTCTCTCTCTAACCGCATTCGGTCAGTCAAACCAACTCATGTTTGTAGCCGAATCTACCGGACACGGCATTCCGGAACACCTCTCTCAACTCGTACAAAACCACTCCGGTGAGTTCGTTAAACAATTCCCTCGTGGAAAGGGAAGCACTGAATTCGTCTACGTCGTTCGTTTCCCCGAAGCCAATATCGACGCCGCTTTTCAAGACCTTTCCAACTCCTCACCTTCTCTTCTTGTAGAATACGACCACGTTCTGAAAGCCGATACGACCAAGTATATTCCAAACGATGTGAGGTTTGCCGAACAGTGGTACCTCGAGAATGATGCGGGCTTTAACGGAGAGATGGATGCAGATATCGACATGCCTGAGGCTTGGAAGATTGAGCGTGGAAATGACAACGTCACGCTCGTCATTATCGATTCCGGAGTTGAATTCGACCACCCAGAGTTTAATGGCCGTCGCTATGTCAATCCAAACGAAACACTAAACGGAATTGATGACGACCAGAACGGTAAGATTGACGACTTGTACGGATGGGATTTCGTGGATAATGATAACGATCCGAACGATGAAAATGGTCATGGCACTGCCGTAGCTGGCGTTGCAGCCGCCAATGGAGATGACCTGCGCGGATGGGCAGGAGTCGATTGGAATTGCCGTATAATGAGTGTTAGAGTGCTCAGTTCTTCCGGTTCTGGCAATTATTCTGACTTAGCCGAAGCATTGTACTACGTGGCCGACTTAGGAGTGGACGTGGTGAATATGTCACTCGGAGGTGGAGCAAACTCAACCATTGTAGAAGACGCAGCTGAATATGCCGCGTTGGCGGATGTCCTACTCATCGCAGCGTCAGGTAACTCTGGGGAACGCGGAGTTAATCTTCCAGCGAGATTGCCGACAATCATGGCTGTAGGGTCGGTGAACTGGTTCAACGACAGATGTGATCCCTATTCGAGTGGATTTGGTGGAAGCACCTACGGCGACGAGGTTGAAATTATGGCGCCGGGAGACAACATCCCTATCCTCGACTATCAAAACTTCATGAACTACTCTGATGTTAGCGGTGGCACTTCCCTAGCCTCTCCCCTTGTTGCAGGAGTTGCATGCCTGCTCAGAGCAAAGCATCCCAACTTAGGTTCTGGTGCCATTCGAAGCATTCTTCATCAAACGGCTATCGACCAAATTGGACAATCGGCAGAAGACGTTCAAGGCAGAGACGATTATTACGGTTACGGAATCTTGAACGCGAACGAAGCGCTTAAGTACGAACCGATTATCATTACGAGTGATGATGACGATTTGTTTCAAATTGCCATTGACTTCGACAACCGTGATGTGCTTTATGAAATTGAAGAGGATGCCCAGAAAATTGAAATCTTTGATGTCTCTGGACGAAGAATCTTCGTTGCGACGAACGTAAGAGCTGGAACTCATCGCGTGAACATTTCGTCCGCGGGCGTTTATTCCATACGGGCCACCATCAACTATGCACGTCACAATAGGCAAGCAGTGATCTACTAAGCTGCAGTGTATTCCCATCCGCAAAATGTACCTTTGCCGCCATGGGAAGAAGATCAAAAGGCCCCCTCTTTGTAGAGCAGCTAAAAATTGTTGACGCCGGTGCAAAAGGCAAGGGCGTAGGCAAAACGGAAGACGGAAGAGTCGTCTTCGTTCAGAACGCCGTTCCAGGCGATACAGTTGACGTTCGAATCTTTAAGAAGAAGCGTTCCTTCATGGAAGGAAAGGCTACTGTTTTTCACGAACTTTCAGCAGATAGAGTTGAGCCAGAATGTGCACATTTCGGTACCTGCGGCGGTTGCAAGTGGCAAAACTGGGACTACAACAAACAACTGGAATACAAACAAAGAGAGGTAGCTAACAACCTCAAGAGACTGGGACACGTTGAGGTAGAGGAATACCTTGACATACTCGGTTGCGATCAACCTTACTTCTACCGCAACAAGATGGAATTCAGCTTCTCAAACAAACGCTGGATGACCCAAGATGAAGTGGATAGTGGCGAGAAAATCGACAAACCCAACGCATTAGGATTTCATATTCCGGGAATGTGGGACAAGGTATTAGACGTAACCAAGTGCCACCTACAACCCGACCCGAGCAATGCCATTCGAAACTTTGTTCGCGAATATGCCTTGAAGCATGATCTCGACTTCTTTGACCTCAGAAATCAGGAAGGACTCCTTCGAACGCTCATGATCAGAACAGCCCTCAGTGGGGAGGTGATGGTACTCATACAGTTCTTCCGAGAGGAAACAGAAAAGCGCGAAGGGCTCATGCAGGCCTTGAGTGATGAATTTCCTCAAATTGCGTCTCTGCTATATACAATCAACTCTAAGGGAAACGACAGTATCTACGATTGTGACATTGAGTTGTTTGCAGGCAGAGATCACATTTTTGAAGAGATGCCGGCTTACTACAAGCCCGATACGGTGCTTCGTTTTAAAGTTGGACCAAAATCTTTCTATCAAACCAACCCTAAGCAGGCCTACTCGCTCTACGTTCAGGCGCTCGAATTCGCTGAGCTCAAAGGAGATGAGTTGGTCTATGACCTCTACACAGGTACGGGAACCATTGCTTGCTTCCTCGCTCAAAAGGCGGGCAAGGTCGTTGGTATTGAAAGTGTTCCTGAAGCGATTCAAGATGCTAAATTCAATGCTGAGCTCAACGGTCTTTCGAATACCGAATTCATCGTGGGGGATATGAAAGAGGCATTGACATCGGACTTTGCTGATATTCACGGAATGCCTGACGTGGTTGTGACAGACCCACCGCGTGATGGAATGCATGCTAAGGTTGTTGAACAACTCTTGAACATGGCGCCTAAGAGAATCGTTTATGTGAGTTGTAACTCAGCTACTCAAGCGAGAGATTTAGGGTTATTGCAGGAGAAATATAGAATTGTGAAATCCAGAGCGGTGGATATGTTCCCGCAAACACATCACATCGAAAACGTCGCCATTCTAGAACTGAAATAAGATGGAGCTAAACGCACAGTATTGGGATAAAAGATATGTGGAAAAAACATGGGGCTGGGACATTGGTTACCCCTCTCCTCCGCTAATTGACTATGCTTCGCTGTACGATACAGATGCACGAATCTTGATTCCAGGATGCGGGCACGCTTACGAAGGAGAATGGCTTTGGAAAAAGGGATATTCAAACCTCATTTTGATGGACATGAGCGAAACGGCCAAGTCCAACTTCCTCGCTCGCGTTCCAGATTTTCCGGCTGATCAATTCCTCATTGGAGATTTCTTTAAGCATGAGGGCGAATACGACGTCATCCTAGAACAAACCTTTTACTGTGCTTTGAATCCTGACATGAGGGATGACTACGCCAATCACATGCTCAATTTGCTGAGACCTGGTGGAAGACTTGCAGGAGTACTATTCGATTTTCCACTCACAGAAAAAGGTCCACCTTTTGGCGGCAGTGCAGAAGAATACCAAGCTAGATTTGAAGGTAAATTTCAAATCATCAAGATACAGCCCTGCTACAATAGCATTGAACCTAGAGCTGGCAAGGAGTTCTTCTTTGAGGTGAAAAAGCCCGACTAAAGCCCTATCTTTCCGCTTCAAAACCATTGGTATGACAACCACCCGCACAACGGTATTAGACGCTGCTACAGCCAAGAGAAAGATTGAGAGAATCGCATGGGAAATCTATGAACGTCATATTGACGAAAGCTCAGTTTACATCATCGGCATTGCTGAAAGTGGCTACTTACTCGCCGAAAAGGTGACTGCAATCCTCAAGCAAATATCTGGGATAGAATACACCTTGTGCAAGCTTGAAATCAATAAGTCTAACCCTTCAGACGACAGCATTGTTATCGCAGGATGTGAAGCTGGCTTTGACGATGCTTCTGTGGTTGTGATGGACGATGTATTAAACAGCGGGGGGACGCTCATCTACGCCGTAAAACACATCCTCAACTGGAAAGTGAGAAAGTGTACCACAGCGGTACTGGTTGATCGAAACCATAAGCGTTTTCCGATTAAGGCAGACGTGAAGGGATTGTCTTTGTCGACTTCCATGCAAGAACGTGTGCAAGTTGAATACACCGACGGTGAAACCACCGCATACCTCAGCTAATTACCCTCGATTCCAGCGCACCTTATCCGTGTAGCCGCTTATTCTTCTTCCTTGCGGCCATTCGCCTTTGTATTCACCAACGTAAAGGAATCCCATGGCGCTGTCGCCACGAGATGAATCCCAGCCAAGGGCATCCGTTAGTTCGTTCGAATACCCCACACTACCCGTGCTCCAATAAGCGCCCAAGCCTTTGCCCGAAGCTACGAGCCACATATTTTGAACTGCTGCGGCTACAGCTTGTGCTTCCTCAATGAAAGGAATTTTGGGGTTCTCCCCACGTCTCATTCCAATGGCGATGATATGCGAACTGCGTTCAACTCTTGCTCTAATTTTGGCATAGCGCACTTCATTCTCTCCGTGCTCGGCTACATCGAGTTTGTATAAGAGTTGAATCAGCTCTTCCTTACCCTCTTCGGTGAAAATCACGAAGCGCCACGGTTCGGTATATCCGTGTGTAGGAGCCCAATTTGCCGCCTCGAGCATCTCTCGTATCACTTGGTCGTCAAGCGTTGCACCTGTGTATTTATCGGGCTTAATGGTGCGACGTTGCTCTATGTATGTTGTGATTGACTTTTCCATTTCTCAATGATTTCTTTGGTAATATCGTCGACAGATTTCCCGTCGCAAAAGACGATATGGTTTGCACGTTCGTAGTATGGTCGGCGGTCGAACACATGCTTGGCAATGTACTCTGGCAGGTCTTCATCAGAAACACCATCGAATAGAGGTCTACTTTCCCGAGCCGATCTAGCACGTTCGATGAGCGTCTTCATCGGCCATTGCAAGTACACTACGTATGACTCTTTGAGGAGGACATCCATATTGTCATAATAGCACGGTGTACCACCACCGGTAGCTAACACACCGTTGAGTTGTAAAGTTTCGAGTAGTGTTTCTCTTTCGAGCTTTCGGAAAGCTATTTCTCCTTTCGATCGAAGGATATCGGCAACATCCTCACCACCAATTTTTGCGATTTCGTCATCGAGATCCCAGGAAGGTGATTCGAGTTGCGAAGCAAGATGCTTGGTGATTGTCGATTTTCCGGCGGCCATGTAGCCAACAAGTGAGATTTGCATGGTGTAAAATTAGGCACTGTTGGGGTAGTGAAATATTTTTTTCTCTGATTTTTAGCGGCTTGACGATTGGAGGTGTATTTTCTTTCACTTGGGGTTTGGAGGAAAAGAGAAAGCCCTTATATTTGCACCCGCTTTCGAACGATAGTTCACAAGCAGACTCGGTAGCTCAGTTGGTAGAGCAGCACACTTTTAATGTGCGGGTCCAGGGTTCGAGCCCCTGCCGGGTCACTAAGACGGAGAAGTGGTGTTCTGTTTCTCCGTTTTTTGGCTTTAAACAGAACATATTGGCCCAGGTGGTGAAATTGGTAGACACGCCATCTTGAGGGGGTGGTGATCACTTGATCGTGCTGGTTCGAATCCAGTCCTGGGCACAGAAATCCTGCAGTCGCGGGATTTTTTTTTAGCCTTCCTTTTACAAAACGATATACAGCTGCGCGGTTAGGATGCCACCAATAAAACTGGTTAGGGTTCCTAGTAGCACATACTCTGTTTGCATGCGATGTTCCTTGCGCGTAAGGTCGCCATATCGGAATATGGATTTAGCGGCAAGGAGGAATCCCACTCCTTCCCAGTGACCGGTTACGATAAATATGAAAATGAGGATACGCTCGAGGTGACCAATGTAGGCCCCTGCCCGCTTGAGCGAGCTGTCTTCTAGTTTGTCCTCCTCTCCGAGTTTCAATTGTTTCAACAAGCCTCCTACGACCATTGGCCAGACTTTGAAAAGGAGGATGAACGAAATCGCAAATTTTGAAAGCAAACTTAAATACTCGACGTATTCAGTCCATACATACATTTGCGGTTCTCGACGCACTGCAACAAAAGCCAGGAAGATGATTGCGAAGTGACCGAATTGGTCGCCTAACAACCACTCTGTACTGCGCTCTGGTTTCCAATACATATCCTTGATTATATCTAAGATAATGTGACCAATCAACACAACTATTCCAATAGTTGCCGTCATTACAATTGGTCCGCCACTTCCTAGAGGAGAAACAAGGGCTACTACTGCTACCAGTAATGCAAAGTGAATGAGGATGTGTTGTTTGAACTTCTTGCCGCCGACCTTTTTACGTCGATCTTCAACAGCCTCATTAGACTGAAAAACAAAATCGCCCAATAGATGTGCGAGAATGACTAGAGAGATAATGGTCATGCTATCGGATTTGAGCATGAATATAGTCAATCGCAGCTTGTACCTTATCGATTCCAGTGCGCGATAACCTCTGACTCAATGTACCCTGAGAAATTCCTAATGATTCAGCCAATTGGGTTTGCTTCAAGTGTGGATGATTGATCTTGTACAAAATCAACTCAGCCTGACTCTGCGTCCAGTTTTCTACAATGAACGTGAGCAGTCCGAGCGTAACATTCAGACTTTCATCTATACCCTCTACTCCACTGTCAATCCGAATACCTGACCTCGTCTCTTCGAATAGTCGCCCAGCTCTTACGAGCGCATCTCCCGAAGCCTCCGCAATTCTCTTGTAGCCATAGTCAACCTCTCCCACTGCAATCGCCATCCGAGCATCCTTATTGGCAGTTGATTTCAAGAACGTTTTGATTTCCAGTGCGGCGGTCAACACTTCATTTTGATGCACTTTGGCCTGAAACCCATCACCCCGATAGATATCCCAATCATCCGAATCGTTGGTGTACTTGTTCAACACCTCTTTTAAGCCGAGTTGCCAAACGGAATATTTGCCTTGTGTTGATTTGATGACGTCGCCGAGGAGGATTGCGGATTTCATGGTGGGAGATTTGGAGGGTTAGAGGGTTAGAGGGTTGGAGGGGTGGAGGGTTGGAGGACTGGATAGAGAATGATAGAATGAAGTTGGTAATAATTGAAGAAAACATGTCGGATGACTTGTCTTGCGCGCAGTGCTTTTTTCACCCAAAGGCGCTTCCTTGCCGAGGTACGAGGCCTTGTGCGCAGCACCATATTCGCCCCAAAGCGAATCCTTGCCGAGGCACGAGACCTTGCGCGCAGCGCCATATTCGCCCCAAGGCGGATCCTTGTCGAGGCACGAGACCTTGCGCGCAGCGCCATATTCGCCCCAAGGCGAATCCTTGTCGAGGCACGAGGCCTTGTGCGCAGCGCCATATTCGCCCAAAAGCGAATCCTTGCCGAGGAACGAGGCCTTGCGCGCAGCGCCATATTCGCCCCAAAGCGAATCCTTGCCGAGGCACGAGGCCTTGTGCGCAGCACCTTATTCGCCCCAAGGTGAATCCTTGTCGAGGCACGAGGCCTTGCGCGCAGCACCTTATTCGCCCCAAGGCGAATCCTTGTCGAGGCACGAGACCTTGCGCGCAGCGCCATATTCGCCCCAAAGCGATTCCTTGTCGAGGCACGAGACCTTGTGCGCAGCACCTTATTCGCCCCAAAGCGAATCCTTGTCGAGGCACGAGACCTTGCGCGCAGCGCCATATTCGCCCAAAAGCGAATCCTTGTCGAGGCACGAGACCTTGCGCGCAGCGCCATATTCGCCCAAAAGCGAATCCTTGCCGAGGCATGAGACCTTGCGCGCAGCACCTTATTCGCCCCAAGGCGAATCCTTGCCGAGGCACGAGACCTTGCGCGCAGCGCCATATTCGCCCCAAAGCGAATCCTTGTCGAGGCACGAGACCTTGCGCGCAGCGCCATATTCGCCCCAAAGCGAATCCTTGTCGAGGCACGAGGCCTTGTGCGCAGCACCTTATTCGCCCCAAGGCGAATCCTTGTCGAGGATCGAGACCTTGTGCGCAGCACCTCACAACACGTCAACGGAAAGGAGGCGGTGTAGTCCACGAAGTATGTGCTATGGTTTAACAAAACAATTCGCCGATATTTCTTTTTATTTACAAATATATCAATAATTTCAAATATCGGCTTATAAACCAAATAAAGAGACTGATTATTCTCATGGTCACTCGATTCAATTCAAAGCTCCATTACGCCCTATTGCAATTGTTCGCCTTCTCTTCCTTACCTTCGGATAGCCGATTAACCAGCACATGAAATACAACCTTCTCTTCCTACTTCTAGCCTTCGGATCAAGCGTGTTCGGACAACTAAATGCCGATAGCCTTTTTGTAGAAGCGCGCAAGCTCGCCGAAAATAAAGAGTACGATTCCGCTCGCACGCTTCTCATGCCCGCGTTACGCGAGTATCCCGCATATCACGATATCAGAAACTATATCGCCCGAACGTACGCTTGGGAGGAGAAGTACGACGAAGCTCTGGCGTACTACAAGGCAACTCTGTCGAACGATATGTCAAATACCGATGCCTGGTGGGGCATTGGGGATGTCTATTTATGGTCTGAGCAATACCTCGAAGTAATCAATACCATGAATGAGGCGTCAGATGCGTTGCCCGATTCATCCGAGATCCGAAGCGAAATAGGATTCCGAAAGGCAACCGCCTATTACAAACTGCGTGAATTCCCCGAAGCCCTAGAAGCACTAGAAAACACAGAGGGTGGCCGCAACGATAGGTTGCGTCAGACCGTCCTGCTCCGACTCGTGAACCACAGTGTGGACGTCCTAGGCTCGGCCGAATTCTTTAGCGAACAGTACGACCCCATGTATTACGGTACGGTTCAGGTTGGACAAAGCACCAAGTACGGAGTAGGTATCGCTCGATTCAATACCGCATACCGATTCGGTGAAACTGGATACCAGGCGGAGGTTGACCTCTACCCCATCATCTCAGAAACGGTCTACGGCTACATCAACTACGGTTTTTCTCCCAGCGCTCAAGTCTTTCCACAACATCGCGTAGGTGGTGAAATTTACTCGGCCGTTGGAAGCAACTTTGAAGCTTCTCTCGGTGTGCGCTATCTGTACTTCGGCCCGGGAAGCGATGTCACCATGTATACCGGCTCTGTCAACTACTATCTCCCAAAATACTTGTTCTCATTCCGACCATTTATCACGCCTCAAGAAGACGGTACAGACTTTACCGGCGACCTTCTCGTTCGTCGCTATTTAAACGATAGCAGAAGTTGGGTCACCCTCCGAGCGAGTTACGGTTTCTCGCCAGACGCACGTCGAATTCAAGTTGGCGCCGGTGAGGTCATTGAAATCCTTGAAACCACAAGCTTTGGGGCAGAATGGCAACAAGCGATCACCCAAGAATGGCTCTTCGTTCTCAACTTTACGTATACCTATCAAGAGCTGCCATTTGATCCGGGAAACTTTTATTCCATCTATGCACCTCTAATCGGAATCAAGCGTCTCCTTTAATGGACATTTCCGACCTTTGAAGCATGGAGCAAAACACCGACGTTACAGCAACCAATACACCGAGTCTTCAAATTCCAAAAGCGTACCTGGCGTATGTGAAGCTTCTACAAACCATCAGCTTCTCGCTAGCGGCTAGAGAAATCCGAAAGCGTTTCTTCACCCCAATCCCATTCCCCCTTCCCAAGCGTGAACGTCCTTTTATCGAGGAATCTCGACGCGAAAACCTCACCGTTGGTGATCGACAAATCACACTTCGGACACTAGGGAATTCCGACAAAAAAATCCTTTTTATCCACGGATGGTCAGGACGCGGATCACAAGCCTACGCCATTGCCCCCGCCCTCGTTGAGGCTGGTTATGAAGTCACTACAATAACCGCTCAAGCGCATGGAGACAATCCTGGAAAGCGGACGCACATGCTTCAGTTTACCGATGCCATACTCGCGGCAGCTGAGCATGTCGGGAAGGTGGATACACTTATTGCTCACAGCATCGGCGGAGCAGCCGCATTCAATGCATTAGCAGGTGGACTCGATGTTCAGAAACTGGTGATTCTCGGTGCTCCTTCGTCAATCCTAGATGTAATTGACGATTTCTGTTCTCGATTGAACCTTGACGACCGTTATCGCCAATATCTAGCTCAATATTTGAGAGATAATTACTCCCCGGATATCGAAGCGCTTGCCCCACGAAACCTTGCAAAGAAGATGAGCGTGCCTGGACTAATCGTTCACGACAAACAAGACATCGATGTCGGCTTTGAGCAAGCTGAAGCACTTCACAAAAACTGGTCGAATTCAAAACTCATCCTTACCGAAGGCTTGGGTCACCGCAGAATTCTGAGTGATGAAGGCGTAGTTCAGGCAATTGTGTCCTTCGTGAGATCCTGATTTTTGGCAGAAAAAGTTGCATCTTGAGGGGATGAACGGTAGAATCATCCTATTCCTTCTCTTTTCGTTTGTGAGCCTGTTTTCAGCCGGACAGATTACAAGAAACGCGTGCACCGATCAACCGGTTCGCATTGTCATCCTCGGTTCCTCAACCGCAGCTGGTTCTGGCCCAAGTCACCCCGATAGCACGTGGGTGAACAAATACCGGAAAAACCTCAAGCTCATCAATCCTCAAAACGAGGTGATTAACCTTGCTGTGGGCGGTTATACGACGTATAGAATTATGCCCGACAATTTCGTTACCCCAGCGAACCGTCCGGCCGTAGATTCTACCCATAACATAACCGAAGCGCTCTCCTTAAATCCAGACGCGATTATCGTCAATTTGCCGAGTAATGACAGAAGTTGGCCCATGTCGGAACAGCTAGGCAACTTCGATTCACTCTATTCACATAGTCAGAATAACGGTGTGCCAATGTACATCTGTACCACACAACCTATTCAGGGCAATTGGGGCGTCTATCAGTCTTCCGTGAAAGATTCTATCCTCGCCATGTTTGGGCCGAACGCTATAGACTTCTTCACGCCGTTAGCCGATCCAAACGGCAATGTATATCCAAACTTTGCTGCAGACGCCGTCCACCTCAACGACTCTGGTCATGCCGTGCTATTTAATCAGGTGTGGAACAAGGATATACTCGTCGATATTGCTCCAACCTCGCCAGGTGTTGAGCTCGTGGCAATCGACCTTTTCGTTCAAGGTCAAGCATGCGCGGGAAATCAAACCAACTTTAGCGTGGCTTTTGCCAATTTGGGAGACGTTGATGCCACTCCAGTAGAAATCAAGATTGTTATTGATGGTATCGACTCCGTTCAGTCGCTCGTACCATTCTTGGTTACCTCCTGCTCTAAACCGGTGATTTGGTTTGGAGATTCGTTAGCGCCCGGCACACATAGATTTGACGTCACCTTGCTTTGTCCGCAAGACACCACACCCGCCAACAACACGATTACAGTCTACCGAACTTTCCATCAGCAACCTGAAAGCGGCATAGATTCAAAACAATATTTCTGTTTGGAGGATTCCGCACACCGGAACTCCACTCCACTCGTTGGCGATACGCTACTGTGGTTTGACTCAAGCTATAATCCAATCGCCCCTACTTCATTTCAATTTGAAGGAGACACAGCGTTCTTTGCATTGGCATCAACTGGGCCCTTCACAAATAAGGGTATACTAAACTGCTCTCCAAGCGACAACATCACCTTCAATGGCAACATGTTTAATCTGATTGCCGATAGCACAGTAACCCTTTCGGAATTGAGGTTCATCTCCGCATCTAGCGGCACGCTCTATCCGATTGTCGACATCTACAACGGAAATTATCGAGGGAATGAGAATACGGCCTCTGCGTGGACACGCCTCATAGCGGATACCGTCAATGTGGCCAATATTGGCGACTCCATCGTACTTCCGATTCATCATATGATTCAACGCGGAGACACCCTAGGTGTATATGTACATTTCGCGGTAAGCAATCAATCTTTAGCCTACCAGGCTGTGAACTCCCCTGTAACCTTTAAATCAGACGCTCTCACGTTCCAATCGGGAAGCGGTGTCGCGTATAACTTCGGGACCGTTTACGACAACAGGGCAATTGCCGCATCCATCGAATACGATTACGGGTTTAATCCGCAAGGCAAGTGTGCAGCGAATCTTCAGTATGTCCAATTCTTGAAAGACAGCCTATTCTTGGATTGGCCAGATGATACCACCGCGGGCTGGACAGGTAGAAGCTTTCAAGTAGATCCAGCGTATTCAAACATCACTTGGCGTCAACTTCCAACGGGAACAACTCTTTCTACATCAAGCTTTGTATGGATTGATAGCACCGTGAGCTACTCGGATTTTGACTTAGAGCTATCGTTGGAATCTCCAATGGGCTGTTTATACGTAGATACCATACGCGTGAAAATGCAGAATGATATCGGACTTTCTGAACACTCGAAGGGTTATGAGGTCTACCCAAATCCTACCAACGCCGATCTCAATTTGAGCGGCTTCGACTTGGGCTCCGAATTCCAATTGGTTGACCTCACTGGTCGAGTAGTAAAGCGAGGCAAAGTCACTTCTGCACTTCATCGCTTGTCCATGCGTGAACTTCTATCCGGAGTGTATGTTTTAACTGTAGAGACATCTGGATTGAAACACAATTTTCGCGTGGTTTTAACAGATGACTGAGAAAGGTCGGGTTAAATGGCTCGTCCAACCTCACAAACCCGAAAGCATGATACAGAAAAGCATTACAGCGGTTGCACTTGTTATGATAGCGATATCGTGCACCGCACAACAGGAGAGTCAGAACGACACGATTCCAGAAGTTACACCACAAACTACAGCCGAGAACATGGACTACAACGTACAGAAGAGTGATGCCGAATGGCGCGAACAGCTCACCGAAGAGCAGTATCGTGTCCTCCGTGAAGCCGGAACAGAAAGAGCGGGAACCGGGGAATACAATTTACACTTCGAAGAAGGAGTATATACATGCGCAGGATGTGGGACGGAGTTGTTCGACAGCGACAGCAAGTTCAACGCGCACTGCGGATGGCCTAGCTTTGACAAAGAAATTGAAGAAGGCAAGATCATTGAACGCCTCGACAAGAGCTACGGTATGATTCGAACGGAAATCGTCTGCGCGAACTGCGGAGGTCACCTTGGCCACGTTTTCGACGATGGACCCACCTCTACCGGATTGCGATACTGTGTCAACTCCGCGAGTTTAGGATTTGAAGCAGAAGACGACTCAGAAAGTGAAAGTGAATCTGAAGAGGAATAAAACTAGAGGGGGCCAAATGGCCTCCTTTTTTGTTTCGTGCTACAACGACTTTGTTGAATCGGCAACCTCAACGTTCATTGGAACATCCAAATACAGAGCACAATCGTATCGATCGGCGATAGAATCGTTTAGAATATTGAGATACTTATAGACCTGCTCTTCCAAACCTAGTTCGTTCAACACGAGATGCTGCACCTTCTCCTCAGATACAAGTCCGGAGATAATCGCATCACCCACATACACTCGCTCAAACTTGAACTCGCCGGAGTACGTCTCACCATTCCGTACAAATGGAATTACGCCATAATAGCTGACCTTACACTTATAGTAGAAGGACTTCCACAGCGGCCATCCATATCCACTTCCAAGCTTTATCACCGCCACGGCTGCGGCGCGTGATTCATTCTGCAGAGTGACTTTATACTTCACAGAATCCGATATCGAATCCATAAACTTGAATTGTTCAATAGTCTCCGCGTCTAGATAGATCTCAGTAGTTTCCTCACCCTGAGCGGTTACCGTCAGAGTGGGAATATGCTGGTACAACTCTACCCCGTCGAACTTAACATGAACAGAATCGCCAGACTTTAGGAAGGGCCCACTGTCTGAGTCGGCCTTAAGAGGTGAAATCACGTTCGACTTTCCCGCCCCGAACTCCTGCAGGCTGGAGATATCAACATCCGTATAAACGACCACGGTGTAGTACTTCCGGACGAAGTAACCCGACATGATAATTGCGATGATGATTGCGAGAGACTTGAAAAACTTCATACACTAAGGAATGGTGTCGCAATATGCGAAAATCCCTTCATCAATAATGAAACGATAGATGTGGATATAGTCATGGTCCTTAAACGTCCAATTGCTTCTGAAGAAAGGATAATAAGGACGTTGAGCGTGAGCTACACCCGCAGAATCATCACTCAAATGATACATGCCAATCGCCGTGTACTTGTAGGTTGAATCAATTAAAATGATGAGTGAATCCGTGGAGATCTCGGGCACAGGCTGAGACAGCGGGCCATGAGGTATACAAGACTGAGGTTGATGACAAGTGGTCGAGTCCAACGCCTCGAGTTTCATCGAAGAATGGCATGAAACGTTTTGGTCGCTGTAAACGAGAATTTGCACATCAACGTTGAGTCGATTTACATAATCGGTTCGATAGGTATATTCCGTGCAGCGCCCGTTACAATCGTCGCACTGATTACATGAAGCCGAGAAAACCAGTCCGAAAAGGAGAATCCATTTTACCATGAGGAGAGAATTGTGGCAAAGGTATTTTCGGTATGTAAACGGTTAGTTAACTGCTTTCACATTTACTCAAGTCATCATAAAAATCAACAACGCCCCCGTAACCGGTATACTGAGGTTATCAGATCCGTAGGCACTTGCAGCTTCAGCAACGGTTGTTGTTACCGCAATGGCTGCGCAAAGAATCAAGGGAGAATCTAACTCCTTCCACATACCCTCCAAAGAAAAACTAAGTGCAGCTATTGCGAATGCTGATATGAGAAACGCTATTGTGCCTCCGACGGACTTGCCGTCTCTGAAGATGCGGTATGGATTCCACCCCGTCTTCCGCCCAACTAGCGCCGCTAAAGGGTCACTTATCGCCAGAATAAGTACTGGAATGTAGAAGGCTGATAAAAACTGAAGCTCCTCGTACACACAAAATGTGATGTACACCCCAACAGGATAGAGAACGCTTCCAAAGGTCTTCCTATCTACATTGTTAATACCCTTCAAAAACTCATACTTAAAACTCAGTAGCAGGAGTACTAAAAAGGATGAACAAAGTATGAGCACATCCCAATGCGATTTGAGTACTAAGGGAAACAGGAGCACCAAAATTCCGGTACCTATATGACTGATCTTCCGTGTGATTTCTGGTCGGACCGAGAGCCTGCGGTACAAATACTCCGAGATGCCGAAAAGAGCTAGGAAGGCTCCAGACATCTCCGCGAGCAGCGATGTGTCTGATATTTGAACCGCACTCATTTTCTTCCAAGGTTTTTGTGTGCACTGGTAAAGTGTCCTTCTGCAATGGCCGCAGCGATGGAAATCTCGCCGGCCAACACGGTAGCTGCACAGATTTCAGCAAACTTCACAGCGTTTCCAGCTCCATAGCAGTCCATCATCTTTAGGCATTCTGCCTGCGTCGGAAGCGATGTCCCCCCTCCTACCGTACCTACAATAAGGTTAGGCAGTGTAACCGATACATAGAGGTTTCCCGAAGGACGAATTTCCATGCGGGTGACACCCATTCCAGCTTCGGCAATGCAGGCAACGTCTTGCCCCGTGGCCATGAACAGTGCTGTTAGGCCATTTGCATAGTGACCTTGCGCTCCGAGTGCTCCACTTTGGATGATATTAAGCGTAGAGTTCTTCCAGTACTCCACAATATTCTCAGGGTTTGATTTTAGAACGGAGGCAACTACCTCCGGCTTGAGCTCTACTTCGGCTATCACCTTCTTTCCTCTCACGTGGTTAAGCGCAGAAGCCGTCGCTTTCTTGTCTCCAGAAAAATTCCCTTCGATGTACCATTTCCTTGGTTGTACAGGCGTATTCTCCAAAATGTAGCGACAAACCGCGTCGGTACAGATGGTCACCATGTTTTGTCCCGACGCATCGCCCGTAGTGTATTCAAATATGAGCGTTACTTGGGAAGATTCAAGATGGACCTTCATGTCCTGCATTTCACCAAAGCGACTCATTTTCGAGGCTTCGGCTTTAAATGCTTCTTTTTGGGTGGTCGTCCATGCAATAAACACTCCTGCTTCTTCGAGGTTAGAAAAGGCGAAAGTTGGACTGCGTTGAACGCCTTCTTTCACGCACATAGAAGTAACACCGCCAGAAACGGAGCAAGCTTTCGCTCCTCGGTGGTAAGAAGCCACTAAGGCGCCTTCGGAGGTAGCTAATGGCACGTAGTACTCACCGTTGGCCTTGGTACCGTGTACTACAATTGGCCCCATGACTCCTGTTGGAACCATGGTCATTCCCACGTAATTTTCGATGTTTCCAACGAAGGAGTTTGAATCATCAATGGATTCAGCCCCTAGAAAAACCCCTCGATTGAGCTTGGTTAGTGAAGTGAGAAGCGCTCTTCTCTCCTCTACGGCTTCGATAGCGGTAGGGATGGTATTCGATGAAGTAGTCTGACTTCCGTTAGGAATGCCAGTATGTGTTTGATTTGAATTTCTCATGATATTCAAGATTAGAGAAGTTGAGAGAATAGGTACGAGAGCGACAATGCGAAGAAGACACTGTCGAAGCGATCATTCCAGCCTCCAGTTCCAGGAAGCCAATCGCCGAAATCTTTAATGTTCAGTTTGCGCTTAATCCATGAAGCTATGAAATCGCCAAGGAACGCGTAGAGAATGTAGGATGTAACGATCAGTACATGTCCCACTACACTGTTCTTAGGTGATGATTTTGAATAGAAAACAAGAAGCGAAACGAGCAAAGCCGAAAAGAAACCGCCTACGGTTCCGCCTACCGTCTTTCCAGGACTAACCTTTGGAATGAGCTTCTTTTTGCCGAACAATTGTCCGAATAGCTGCGAAAAGCTATCGAACACGATCACGGTCAGGATCACGTCTGCAATTGTTTCTTGAGGCATTTGGGCAGAAAGAACGAATCCTAAGATGATTTGCAGATAGAGCAGAATGCTCAGGATCTTTCCCACTTTCCAATTGGACCTCAATATCCGCGAAGCGAATTCAACCAGACCGATGCATCCGAGAACGGCATAAAGCAATAGTCTGTAATCTGGATGAAGGAAGAGGCTGAATACAAGTAGCGCAACGTATGAAACGAATACGCCGTATTTCTTCCAAGCATTAGCAGGCGTTACGGATGAGCGACGAATGGCAAACACATTCATGATCGCTCCAACACCTGCTAGTGCAGCGATGATGTAGAGATAGACTGACATATCACTTCTCTTTGAGCACCCAGTATAAGCCCTTGGCGTTGGACTTCATCTCTGGGATGACGATTTGTACGGTGATATGCTCCACAAAAGCGAAGTACGACCATATGAGCATGATATAGTACGCCCAATCGTAGAACTCGAAAGCGAATGTGATGAAGAAGAAAATGCCTTGGAGGTATCCTCCTATTTTGAAGGAGTACAGATGTAAACTAGGCATACGACCGAATTTCGCCAGTGCAAATCCGATGGTGGACAAGAACAAGCCTAGAAAAATCAAGAATGAAATCAAATGAGGCTCTAGGAAGGTCCACTTGAAGGCAAATAAACCCCAGATGGCTGCCGCGTAGGTGGTATAATCGGCAATGGAATCTAACCGAGCCCCTAATTCAGTTGCCATGTTAAACACTCTGGCGATGACACCGTCGAGGATATCGGTTATGAGATTGATGACGATGAGGATGGCGAAAAGCTGCTCATAGTCTTTGAGGATGGAAAATATCAGCATGGGAAAGGCTAGTAGCCTATAAGCTGATAACGCGTTGGGTATGGTAGCCCATTGGTTTCTTACGCTCATGGTCTATTGGTTTTGGTAGGGCCAATATATAAATAATATTAATTCACCAAACACCTGACTAACAGTAGTATAGGTTTCATTTTTGTTATGCATAGGCAGATTATGCGTTGAAATCTTGCTCAAAAGAGATCAACAAGAAACTAAAAAGCCCGCCTTTGAGGGGCGGGCTTGTGTTGATGAATAAGAAATCAGATCTTCTAAAACATCCAGGTGGTTACGAGACCGTACGAACCGTATTGATAGTATTCCGAAGATGCTCTGAATTGACCAAAGGCTCCAAGAGCACAATGCTCTGTAATTGAATAGGTGTATTCAAGAGAAATGGCGGAAGCCCAATCCAAAAATGACCAATAAACTGGTACAGCAACATCAAGAAAATCTCCTTGATCAGTTCGTATGGTTTCCTCGAACTGAATAAACGTTTGGTCATTATATCTTACCAAAAAATCTAAGGCAAGCCCTACACTATGTCTAGAAGACCTCAACGGGTAAAATGATATTCTTGGGCCAACACCAATGGCCATTTGCTTGGTGGGGGAAGAATCAAACTGTAGCATTCCATCATCCCAGATTGGATTAGTCGGATCATAGTAAGGACTTGTACCTCCTGAGGTTACCACAGTTTCCCTGCCGCTTTGAGTTACACCATTAGGCCTTACACCATAAATCCCTTCCACGTTGAATCCTAGGTAGAATCTAGACTCGGATATTTGAAATTCACCCGATGTAGAAAACTGTCCGGCCCACATATCACCTGCTTCAATCCAGGTTCGAGCGGGGCGGAAGGAGAATCGGGCTTGCTGAGAATAACAAGCAAGCGACAACATGCATACAAAAGTGGTTAGGTATGTCTTCATGAGAGCGATTATTAGAGATTACACGAGAGATCCAAGCATAAAAAACCTCGCATTCGCGAGGGTGATGAGGGATTCCGCTCGTGCCTCGCGGCATCCGGGGAGGGAACCTTCATTAAGAGAAAGCCTGCACTCCGCCATCCGGCGAAGTGCTACGGCTTTTTTTACGCCCCTGCACTTACAAGCAAGCTTGACGTGCGGGCATAAAAAAAGCCTCGCTTTCGCGAGGCTTCCTCTTGGTGGGTGATGAGGGATTCGAACCCCCGACCCTCTGCTTGTAAGGAAAACTTCTATATAGCTGTATATGAGCTATAATTCAATATTTTAACAAAAGTGTTTAACCAAAAAATCCACAACAATTTGAACAACATTTATATAATAGATAGTTCTTAACTTTGATTAAACAGAGTTCCACTGCAGTGGAAGTATCAATATCTCAATTAACCTCGTTTATCTATGAATTCTAAATCGACACTCTTCGGTCTATTAATACTAAACATTCTCAGTCTTCCTGTCTCTAGTCAAATTTACACTCCAACAGGAGGAATTGATGGCACAAGTTATTCGTCTGGAGTTGGTATTGGTGGTAACTCTCCTGCGGCAGCTTTGGATGTCTTTGCCTCTCCAAGTCTAGGTGCCTTCAGGATTGAAACCAGCTCCATCGTGGATATTGGATTTGACGGAACTAGTCAATCTTCTGGCAGCGAATATGCACTTGCTATTGATGAATTTTTAACTGACAACATTACTGGGGGCACATCAATTTCGCGGGTATTTCAAGTAAATCGAGACGGCTTAGCATTCTTTGGAAATCCATCATTATTTGCCAACCCGCTCAAAATCAACGTTGTAGGCGGATGGCAATCTCGAGTTTCGAACGGTCCATTATTTGGCCTATACTACACCACAGGAAGTACTTACCCGAGTTACATTCTCGATGATATTCACGGAAACATTCTATGGTCGTTTAACTCTCCGTTGGGGACCACGTCTCATATAATGAAATTAACGGCTTCGGCCCTTAGAGTTGGTGATGTAAACTCGTCAATTGGAATGTTCAGTGTTGTTAACCCTAACACAACCACCTTTGCGTCAAACACTGGAGTTTTCATTAAGGCTGGGGGCTCGTCCGTAGTATCAAATGCCTCTTTGACTGCCTTCGAAGTACAAAATTCTTCAGGGACTTCCATTTTTAAGCTTTCTGCCAATGGAACAATAGCCTTAGGAGGGACAAGTCGGATTACTGGCAACCCACATTATACCGGTGTGGTTTCTATTTCGGATAATCTCCACCTTGCTGGAACTGAATACCGTCTATATGTCCAAGATGGCATTAGAACAGAAAGTTTGAAAGTCGATTTAGTGAATAACTGGCCAGATTACGTTTTCAACTCGTCTCATGAGACTTGGAACATAGATTATCTTTCAAATTATATTCATCAAAATGGGCATCTTCCTTCTATTCCAGCTGCGGAAGAAGTGCAGAATAAAGGTTATGATGTGGTTGAAATGGATAAAGATATCGTGGAGACTGTTGAGCAACTGACACTTCTTCTATTAGAGGCTTACGATCGCATAGAACAACTCGAACAACAACTCGAAGTACAACTAAAACAAGAGCCATGAAGTATACCATTTGCGTATTAATAATCTGTTCTTCCTTTTCTATGTATTCCCAAGATACTTGGGTAGACCACAGCAACTTCATTGTACAGCAAAAAGAAAGCATTGCTTCGGATGATGAAATCCGGGCGATGGTAAGCTATTTGTATGAACGTGTGGATAGTTCTTGCTTGTGGAACGGAATATTGTACCCTGAAGGAATTACTAAATTCACTTCGTCATCTACAATTCGAGACACAGCGAGAGAGCTTGGTAAATTAATATGGTCGGGGCAAGCGTGCAATAAATCATATTCTACAATCCGGCGCGGAGTAATCGATTCAATAGCCCTTTATTATTTTCAATTGAAAGGAAAAGATGATCAAGACTTTTTCGGCCTAGCGGGAAGAGGTGCAAGTCTGTTTCTTTCAGCTGAAGCGGTCGTAATCGCCAAGCCCATAGAATGCAATAACTGGATAGGTCCCGGAAAAAGAATCTTTCGTTCAGAATGTAAATTAGTTGTCGGCGAGGTACTGCATCAGTCAGATTCAACCATTGTAGCTGGTGATACGCTTCTTGTCAAATCATATTCAGGACAGTCACAAGCGGAAAATGGCACATTGATTAACAACCATGTGCCTGATTCATTTATTGAAGTGGGTGTTGAAAAAGTGTTCTTACTCTCTTCAACAAACTATTTAGGAAGGGTACTCGTGCGTAAGTCCTATCGAAGAGAAAATGTTGATGAATTCGCAACCGGTGTTTACAAGGAGTATATACCTAGTCTTGATATTGACTCACCTGATCTAGTTGTCGATCTCAAGCGATTTTTTATTGATTACAGGCGTTAAAATTTCTATGGAATTATGAAAAAATCACTCCTTCTCTCCCTCTTGCTTTACTCTATGCTAGCATCAGGTCAATTTAATCCACCAATTCCAGAAGGATCTGTATTCATAGGAAGATGGGTCTTATGGTTAACGGGTGAGCCAGTTCCCCACCCAGTACTGAGTCCAGCGGCATTTGGAAACTCCGATGGTTTTTTAGACGAAGAATTTCATCTACCCTTGGAATATGATCCAAACATACAAGATTATGATTATTTGGATGATTTGAATAGGGCAGTGGATAATTGGAACCGAGAAACAAATATTGCGAATATAAAAGTCACAGGAGCTAGCCAGATTCCTGAGCCATGGGCTCTAACTAACATCCAGCCCGGTAATCTCATCGTTTCTGTGAATGAGGATTTGAATACCAACGTTCGATGTGATCAACTGCCCCTTCTTGGTAGAACTGAGTTTCAATCGATTAGTAGGGAATGCGACGATTCTTCATGGCCTGGAGTAGGCCCGGTATTAGTCAGTGCTATTGTATATGTTCATCCCGCAGCATGCTTCTTTGACCTTGTTCCTAGTAAAGGTCACTACAGCATGGAAGCTGTTTTGACTCATGAACTTGGCCATTTGTTTGGTCTTAACCACCACGGAACAAGCAGTTTAAGTAACGTCATGTATAGGTACTTAGAAGATTATACTCTAAGAGGTGATTTAGGAACACTTGACATAGAAGCGATTAACAGATTATATGGACATGACGGCAGACTTGGTGGAAATTTTGATGATGATTATTTCAATTCGATTCCTTGCGATGATTTCGATCCTGAAATTGTGGGAGACTTAACAGGTATTCCCACCGATGGAACATTTAACCCATATTCAAACCAACCAGGTGTTTCAGTACCTCCCTGCTCAAACTGCTTTAGAGACGAAGGAGAAGAGGGAGTGGATTGTGGAGGTAATTGTGCTCTTCCCTGCGAAGTCACCTGTACGGGAAATTCTGAGAACAAGAGATATTCAGGACAGAATCCAGCAATTTGGAATCAAACTATTGTTAACGACTGGATTACACTAGGCGACTTTGATGGTAACACCCCCTCAAATGTAGTTGTGAAGGAAGGTGCAATAAAAAATCTTCAAGCAGGCACCAAAATTGAAATATCTGAAGGGGTCCATATAGAGAAGGGAGCTGTAGTAGACTTCAATATAGACAATTGCAATTGTCCGGAGCTTTGTTCACCAATTTTGCCAAATGTGTTCACCCCTAATTGTGATGGGATTAACGATTTCTATTCTATCAGGGTCAATGGCTGGACTCATTTTTCGATAGAAGTTAAAGATTTATTTGGTCGCACATTGTACACTAGTTCTGGGGGGCTGGATGAAACGGGATTGCAGATGATCATGTGGAATGGGTTGGATAACGAAGGAGATCCACTTGCAGATTCGTACTACCTAGTCAACGTAACCCTTACTTGTGATTGTAATGGCCTCATAAGAGAACTTGAAACCGTGCTTGTGCATGTGATAAATAGCAGCACATGCATGGAAGGCACGCTTAAGAATGACATGTCTTCTCAGAATTCCAGGAATCTCGTCTACCCTACGAATCTTAGAGTAGGAGATAAGTTTGTAATTGAAGGGATAGCTTTGAACGGAGCTGAAGTAAGGCTTTTGTCCACTTCTGGAATAGCTCTCAATTCAAGCTATGAGCAGAATGGTTTTAAGGTTCCTCAAAACTCTGCGCCTGGGTTGTATGAAGTTGTTTTGGTTCGTTCAACGGGAAGAATTGAATCAATTGGGAGGATAATTATTCACTAACCGAATGAAAAACGTAGTTATCCTTTTTATTTTTTTCACACCTCAATTAAGTGCTCAAAACCACAGTTATTTTCAATTAAGTACTGGATATAAACAGTTTGAAGCGTTAATACTACCTACTGAGGAACAGCTTAATACCTTCTACTCTAACTCATCTGGTCAGACCAATGCATTAAGGCTCGGTACTCCGCACAACATAAGCTTTCTAATTGGACTACGAGAATTAGATTTTAGACGATCAAGATGGTCCTTTGCGAACCTTTCTCTAGGGTTTGTCCGATCCTGGATGTCACTTGATGGATATGCAGAGAATACTGATGCAACAAGGATAGCGCTGTTGAGACATACATCATCAGACGCTTTTTCTTTAGGCTATCAGATTCAACTAACTAACGAAACTAAGTATTCATCTCCTTTCCGATTCGTGATGAATTTAGGGGTTCTATCTTATTATAAATTTAACCATGTTATTGTATATGATGAAGTCGCCTATGTAGGTGATTACAATACAAAAGGTCGATCAAATTTGGAGGAGGCGGACTTACTATTAGTCGGGATTAATTGTGAGCCCGGGATGATTTACTTTTTTCCTCGTAATCGTTATAAACGTTACTTATCCATCTCCCTTCCATTGGGAATAACGTATGGTTGGAATTTTACGGGAAAATCTGGTCCGGTATTCGCTCCTTACTATGGATACATTGATATAGCCCTTGGTTTTCGTCTCTGAAGTAAGTGGGTCACCCAATGGTACTGATAGACCGTTATCCTTTCATCAGTTAGTCTTAACTCAATTTCTCATGGACCTAGACTTCTTTGGTCCGGTAGTAAATCAGTTCTTTATCCTCACAGACGAAAACTTGACTAATGATATTACTGCGTAAGGTGCGATTTGGACTGAAGCCTTCCCCATTTTGGGGAAGTTTACCAGACAGGTCCAATGTTTCTAGTTCCCGGATTTGATCTCTCGACAACGCTTGTTTCCTTGTTGCTTCTACTTTTGGGAACAACCCCTTTTTGAAAGGGTAGTCAACCTGGTTCATATACCCTTGATTGATTGCTTCATTTACCAAGGTTCGGATACTACATAGGTAGTTGTGCACAGTTGAATTAGCGGCCCCATCGGACTCCTTTAGGTTCCGAAAAGTCCGGAGGTTAGAATAGGTCACATCCTTAAACGAAAGATTATTTTTCCGGAGACATCTCTCCAGCTGAAGCAGGGCCGTATTGTAAACAGTCGCTGTAGTTTCCCTGCCGGCAGTTCTCATTCCTTGAATATGATGCCTTGAAACCCTCACTGAAGCTCGTTAAAGAAGGTCTGACACCGCAAACATATTCGGCAACCCCATCGATTCTAAAACCCTTCTCAATAGCTTCGTACGCTTTGAACTCAACTTCTTTAATCCGCTCGTTAATCTTGCTCGAGTCCGGATATGAAAATCTTACTAGTCCCACTCAATCCCCCCCCTGCAGAGCTGTACATATTGAGGGGAACATTCTTTGTTTTTCTGCGATGGGTAAACCTAACCTTGATCGGATAACTCTAAATATTTCTTTGGAATAGGTGAAAAGCAAGACCTTGACGGTCACTTCATGCATAGAGAGGGTTTATTAGTTGAACAACAAAATTGCATTCTGATACATTTTTATGCTATTTCTTGCGTGGACCTCTCCTGTGAATAAAATATCTCGAAAACGAAAAAACCCCGCATTCTCACTAGAATACGGGGTTTTCAAAGGTTGTGAGTGATGAGGGATTCCGCTTATGCCTCACGGCATCCAAGGAGGGGGATCCACTTCAAAGAAGCCCCTCGCTCCGCTCGGAATGTGCTTTTTTTATGCCTACTCATCGAAGCAGGCTTCAATCTCAGTCCAAATAAGTTCCGGTTGACGATGGATTCCGCTCGTGCCTCGCGGCATCCGGAGAGGGAACCTTCATTAAGAGAAAGCCTGCACTCCGCCATCCGGCGAAGTGCTACGGCTTTTTTTACGCCCCTGCACTTACAAGCAAGCTTGACGTGCGGGCATAAAAAAAGCCTCGCTTTCGCGAGGCTTCCTCTTGGTGGGTGATGAGGGATTCGAACCCCCGACCCTCTGCTTGTAAGGCAGATGCTCTGAACCAACTGAGCTAATCACCCTTTCTGTAGTGCTATCGTTGTTGCGATTGCGGGTGCAAATATAGACCACATCCGAGAACCTGCAAGAGGTGTAGGGCAAAAAAATGAAAATAATTTCTTCGCTTTCACTTAACATGCTGGAATCGTGAGATATCCTTTTCAAAAAAAAATCCCGCCTCAGTAACACTGGGCGGGATTCTTCATTTTGATCTCAACAATTACTTCTTGGATACTTTGTAACCAAGGCTCTTCAGATAATCGATGTGCTCATCAACTTCTGCCTGCTTCTGCTTGTCGATAATCTTGTCAATACTCTTCTTGAGGCCATTCAACTCATCTGTGCTGAATTTGCCCAAGAACTGTCCTGCAAATAGGGACTTCAACGTCTTATTCGTATTTTGATTCTCACGAATCTTGCCCACAATCTGCAAAGGAGTGATGTTGTCTCTTGCCATATCTCTCTTTTATAAATTTGTCTCTCGGCGTCTAAAGTAACACAAAAGAGTTAAATCTTTCTAATAGTCAAGAAGTTGTCGAATCTTAGCTTCCAATTTTGACCAAGGCAAGAAGCCTTCCTCTAGTTCTGGAGCAAACGGAACCGCAGTATCCATCGACGTTAACGTCATTACCGGCGCGTCCAAGTGATCGAATACTTCAGCCTGAATCTCATTCGAAATGTCGTGGATAAAGGAACCCGATTTCACATCTTCCGTCACCAACAAAACCTTACCGGTTTTCGATACACTTTCCAACACGGTTTCTTTATCCCACGGAACCAACGTTCTCAAGTCAATCAATTCAATATCAGCGAATTCCTCAACTTCAGACAAGAGCTTTTTGCACTTAACTACGCCCATTCCATAGGTGATAATCGTGGCTGTTTGCCCTGATCTAACAACGCTCGCCTTCCCGAACGGTAGCGTGTAATGTCCGACCGGAACTTCCATCTCCCCACTTCTGTAGATGCCTTTATGCTCAAAGAACATAACAGGGTTCGGGTCTTCAAATGCCTGAAGAAGCAATCCTTTCGCCTCCGCAGCATTACTTGGATACACCACCTTCAAGCCAGGGGTGTGCGTAAACCAGGCTTCGTTACTCTGACTGTGAAACGGTCCCGCCGCTACTCCAGCACCCGTAGGCATTCGAACAACAACATCCGCCTTCTGTCCCCAACGCCAATGAATCTTAGCGAGGTTATTTACGATCTGCGTGAATCCTTCGGTAACGAAGTCGGCGAACTGCATTTCAACCATAGACTTGTAGCCTTGAATTGAAAGTCCAAGTCCCGTACCCACAATCGCCGCTTCGCAAAGTGGAGTATTGCGAACGCGGTCACTGCCATGTTTCGTCATTAATCCATCAGTGGCCTTGAAAACGCCACCGTAATCCGCAATGTCCTGCCCCATCAACACCAAGTTCTGGTGCTTGTCCATCGCAAGGTCCAAAGCATCGTGAATGGCATCAATCATTCGCATAGGTTTCGTTTCGTCTGACGACGGCTTTACCTCTTCATTCTTGAAATCGGCATAAACATCGCCTAGCTCTACCTCTGCATCAAATACAATCTTCTCATACGAATCGGCCTTCTCGAGCATATCGGCAATGTGCTTTACTGCCGCCTTCTTGATTTCATCTGCCTCAGAAGCAGATAGAATCCCAGCTTCAATAAGTGTCTTCTCGTAGTTTTCTACTGGGTCTTTCTTCGACCATTCGTCGATCAAGCCATCGGGATAGTACTTCGTTCCCGAAGCTTCCTCATGTCCGCGGATTCTGAACGTTTTGCACTCCAACAAAACAGGACGTGGACGAGTGCGCATGCTCTCGGCAAGGGCCTTCGTGGTGCGGTAAACGCTTTCAATATCATTGCCATCCACCGTATAAGCTTCCATTCCGTAAGCCGGACCTTTTACTGTGAATGAATCAAAATTGAATTGTTCTCTAGACGGCGTGCTAAGGCCCCATTGGTTGTTTTCTACAACGAATAGTACGGGGAGTTGCCATACGGATGCTACGTTTAGCGCTTCGTGGAAATCCCCTTCCGATGCACCACCATCGCCGGTGTACACCATGCTGATCTTCTGCTCACCGCTCAACTTGTGTGCGAGGCTGAGACCGTCAGCTACGCCGAGTTGTGGGCCAAGGTGACTAATCATTCCAACGATTCTATGCTCGTTGGTACCGAAGTGGAATGAACGATCGCGTCCCTTGGTGAATCCTTCAGCCTTTCCTTGGAATTGCGCGAAGAGTCTGTCTAGCGGAACGTTGCGCGTTGTAAAGACACCGAGGTTTCTGTGCATCGTACAGATGTACTCGTCGTCTTGCATGGCCATAGAAGTGCCCACGGAAACGGCTTCCTGGCCATATCCTGAAAACCACTTAGAAATTCTACCCTGACGAAGGAGAATGAGCATCTTCTCTTCGATTTTACGCGGGGTAATGATGGCCTTATATAATTCAATTTGCTCTTCTCTGGTAAGAGCAGGTTGACCGTCTGTCATGTTTGTTTTGCCTTTTCTTCTTGTGTTTGCAAACGAAATCCAAATGTAATGAGGTCTCGTTCACATCTACACAAATGCGCGCAATAAATGTGAATATTTAATGGGAGGTTCGTTCTAAAATACCCAACTTGCAGTTCGTACCTTTGCCCCTTAACCCACACATCTATGGCACTAAGCAGTATTCCGACCGTTGACCTACAGGACTTTCGTTCTGGAGATTCAGTGCGCAAGAACAAGTTTATCAAAGCTCTTGGGCAGGCCTACGAAGAGATTGGATTTGTGACCGTTACAAATCACGGTTTGAGCGAGGCTCTCCGTGAGAATCTATACGAACAAGTAGAGTCGTTTTTCGCCCTCCCAGAGGACGTTAAAATGCAATATCATATTGATGGATTGGCTGGACAACGCGGCTACACTCCATTTGGAAAAGAGCATGCAAAGGGCCACAATGCTGGTGACCTCAAAGAGTTCTTCCAATTTGGACAAAGCGTGAAGAACAATCCAGCGTTGGCCGATTTATACCCTAAGAATGTAAGCGTAAGCGAGCTACCCCAGTTTAACCCTGCGGGAATGCAAGCCTACAAAACACTCGAACAAGCGGGAAGCGAATTGCTTCAAGCCATTGCTCTTTACTTAGGCTTGGAGGAGAATTACTTTGAAGACAAGATTGAGAACGGCAACTCCATACTAAGAGCTATTCACTATCCACCAATCACAGAAGAACCGAAAGATGCAGTTCGCGCGGCAGAGCACGAAGACATCAACCTCATCACCTTGTTGATGGGCGCATCGGCTGAAGGACTTGAAGTAAAGACCAAGGCAGGCGACTGGATTGGGGTGAATGTTTCTGAAGACGCCGTTGTAGTAAACGTTGGTGACATGCTTCAGCGCCTCACGAACAACGTACTTCGTTCTACAACCCACCGCGTGGTAAACCCACCAAAAGAGAAATGGGGAACCTCTCGTTTCAGCATTCCTTTCTTCTTGCACCCTATTTCAGAAATGGATCTGACATGCCTTGAGTCGTGCATCACATCGAAAAATGAGAAGCAATACAACGACATGACGGCTGGAGAATATCTTGACGAGAGACTTCGCGAAATCGGATTGAAGTAATGCGTATCGACATAATCACGGTTCTACCCGAGCTTCTCCGTAGTCCATTTGAGCACTCCATTCTCAAACGTGCGCAAGACAAAGGCCTGGTAGAAGTACATCTACACGACCTCCGCGAGTACGGTTTTGGTAAACACAAGCAGGTGGATGACTATCAATTCGGCGGTGGCGCTGGAATGGTCATGATGGCCGAGCCCATTTTCGCATGCGTGGAAGAACTGCAGGCGGAGAGGAAGTACGACGAGATTATCTACATGACACCGGACGGGCAGACCTTCAATCAACGTCACGCCAACTCGCTGTCTTTGGTGGAGAATATCATTATCCTCGCGGGACACTATAAAGGAGTGGATCAGCGCGTTCGCGATCACCTCATCACGCTTGAGTTGAGCATCGGTGATTTTGTACTAAGTGGAGGCGAACTTGCTGCCGCGGTAGTGAGCGATGCCGTTATCAGACTTCTTCCTGGAGTTCTAAATGATGAAACGTCGGCCTTGACAGATTCCTTCCAAGATAATCTGCTCGCACCGCCTGTTTACACGCGACCGGCAAAGTTTAGAGGATGGGAAGTGCCGGAGGTGCTTCGCAGTGGCGATTTCAAGAAAATTGAAGATTGGCGTCACGATCAAGCCGTGCAACGAACCAAGGATCGTCGTCCCGATTTGCTGGACGACAAAAAATGAGGCAGTTAGCCTCCCTTTTTAGAAAAATCATCGTAATATTGCAGCCCAATTCGGAGGCAGGTACCAAAGAATTGCTGACGTGGGGTTAACCTCTGGCAAGAGTTGTGAATGTTAACTCGCGATTGAACACATTAATAGTCAGAAAGATGGATCTGATTTCTTACGTAGAAGATAAGTTCATTGAACGCAAAGATCTTCCAGAATTTTCAGCAGGTGATACAATCACTGTGTATTACCAGATTAAAGAGGGCGAGAAGACTCGTACTCAGTTCTTCCGTGGGGTTGTTCTCCAGCGTCGTGGTACTGGTGTAACTGAAACGTTCACCATCCGCAAAATGTCAGGAAACATTGGTGTAGAGCGTATCTTCCCAATCAACCTTCCTGGAATCGAAAAGATTGAAATCAACAAGCGTGGTAAAGTACGTCGTTCACGTATTTTCTATCAGCGTGAGCGTACCGGTAAGGCCGCACGTATTAAGGAAAAGAGAATGTAGTATTTACATCCTCCTAATACTAGAGCCGCTACTTTGTAGCGGCTTTTTTAGTTTATGGCACATACTACTACACGCGGCTACCGCATCATCGATAAAAGACTCAACGGAAAGTTGGGCATCCTGTTAGCTTCCGTTAACGGACACCGATATATTGTGTCAATCCATTTCTATTTCTGGGGAATACAAATCTCCAAGAAGAACTACGAATTCGATACCGAAACCGAAGCCGCGTTCTTCTTTAAACGATCGCTTATCAAGCTCCTTGGCGAAGCTTCTCTGTAGTTTCTAGATTTCCTTTATGACGAAGATGGTGCGGCGGTTTTTCGCTCTTCCAGCTTCAGTAGCATTCGACTCAACCGGCTTCTGCTCTCCGAATCCGTGGTGTGACATCCGATTTGCAGCAATCCCCAGATCGAGCAAAAACTCATAAACCACACGTGCCCTGTTTCTCGAAAGTGTCAGGTTGCTGGCGTCCTCTCCTACATTGTCGGTATGTCCTTGTATGTCGACTTTCACCGACGGATTTTCCTCCAAGAAAATGGCAAATTCGCGAATGATGGTGCGTGCATTCTGCGATAATTCGTACGAATCTGTTGCAAAGTTGATGTCGTTCAAACGGTACTCTCGACCTACGGATAGTTCCGCAACTTCGAGGTCACCTTCCACTACTCCGCTTTGGGTATCGTCCACATCAATGTATTTCGAACTGAAAGCAGCTCCCTCTCGGTCTACCTTCAAAATGACGTCTTCATTTTCACTTAACGTTACTACGGCGGTATATTCTCCGTTTTCATCATCCACATCAATGCGCGTTTCTTCTTGAGTGGAAATGTTCTTCAAGACCAAATCAGCATCCGTCACTATCTCTCCTGCTTCATCTCGCAGGGTACCACGTACAAGTGCTACTTCTTCCGGACGTGCATCCTCTGGTAAATCAATCTGATATAGGTCCCAGCCGCCCGGGCCACGCAAATCTTTACTGTTGAAATACGCCGTAACGCCATCGAGGTCTACAAAGAGGCCAAGCTCATCCGTGGTATTGTTGATAGGATAGCCAATGTTCACGGGTTGCTCAAATTCCAAACTACTGTTCTGACGCGCGTAGAAGACATCCCAGCCTCCCATGCCTGGATGACCTGTACTGGCGAAATAGAGTGTCTTTGAATCGGAGTGAATGAACGGCGATTTCTCATCTCCAGGGGTATTCACGGGTTCACCAAGATTTATAGGATCGGTCCAGGTTCCATCGGGACGGCGATTGATCATCCAAATATCTAATCCCCCTACTCCACCTTCGCGGTTCGACGCAAAGTAGATGCGGTTTCCATTGGCGGAAATCGTCGCCTGACTTTCCCATGAATCTGCCTTGTTTACATTCGAACCTAACGACTGAATAGGCGACCAAGTTTCCCCATTTCGAACTGAATAGTACAAGTCGCAGTTCTTGTAATCATTCGGCATCAGCTCACAAGATGTAAAAACCAAAATTCGATTGTCGGCCGAAATCGTAGGCGAACCTTCGTTGTAATTGTCGTTGAATGGAAGAGGCATATCCTCGCCACGATCGAAACCGCGCTGCGTCAATCTAGAGACGGTAAAGGTCTCCACCAACCGAGCACGATCGCTGGGACCACTGTGCCTGGCGCGTTTCATCTCTCTGCGCGTGTAGAACATCATTTCGCCATCGGGAGAAATTGAACAGAGGTATTCATCGGCTGGAGTGCTCACCCCTCGCACAACGCGTGGATCAAAATCTACAGGATTGGCCTTTAGCTCGGCGATCACCAATGCACTTTCGAGATACTCCTCAGCTTCCTTGTCGAAACCGCCGTTGCGCATTGGGTTTTCCAGATAGGTGGAAATCAATTGCTCTCCTTCTTCAGTCTTTCCCGATTCAATCTTCATGATTCCCAAGAGAAACTGCATTTCGGCATTGTAATCGGGACAAATAGCCAGGCATTGCGACCAATTCGCTTGGGCTTCCTGAATTTTGCCGGTGGTAAATGCCACGTATCCCATAAGGAAGAATCCGTGAGGATCACGATTATTGGCTTCCAGGGCAAGGCGTGCATAGCGCCGAGCATTTACCTCATCGCCATTGCGCAAGGCTCTGATACCTCTGCGGCTCCAATCGTCTGATTCTGGAAAAGGCTGATCGCATTCACCGAACTCGAGCGGAACAGGCATTTGTGCCTGCGCATGGAAAGAAAAAACTGTGAGTAGGACGAGGGTAAGTCTTACGAGGGTAAATCGCATTAATTCTCAATTTTCGCGCGCTCTTCGGCTTTGGCAATAATATCATCTGCACGGGCTGCAGCCTCACTTTCTAGGCGGTTGGCCCGAGTATCTGCTTCTGAAACAAGCTTGTTCGCCTTTTCATCGGCCTCTTCTCTCAACTCTCTCGCCGCTCTTTCGGCTGCCGTTTTTGCAATGGGGTTCGATCCAGCGCGTGCAATGAGCTCATCGCCTTGTTTCTTTGCTTCATCTCTCAAACGCTGAGCCGCAGAGCGTGCTTCACTTCTAATTCTGTCGGCTTGAACCTTAGCTTCGTCTTTCACTTTCTGAGCTTCGGCTCTCGCCTGCTCCATGATTTTCTCCGCCTCTTCGTTCACCGCATTAATCGCATTGTCGCGCTGGTTGTTGATTTCATCCTGAATGGCATTTTGCACCTGTGTCTGAAGACCTGAAGTGATATCACCAAAGTTGGTTGAAATTTTAGGCTGAGTAGCCGTTCCTGTAAATCGGATGTTCACATCGATATCACCTGTAAGTCCGAGTGCAGCAACTTCCTGCGGAACCTTAATTCCGTTAATAGGCAACTTGGTGGTCATCGTGTAATCAATCGATTGATCCAGGCCACTGCTTCCTGAAACGGTAGCCTTTTTACCACCTAGAGTCACATCGAATGGCTGTACATTCAATCGACCATTTTCAATGGCAAAATCGATTTCAGATCCACCGATAAGAAGTCGACTGTACGATTCATTATTCAACGTAGTCGCCACTTTTTGCAGCACCTCTGGCTCAACCTTAACGCCAATAGTTCTCAAGAGGCCCGATGCATTGAGCGTGCTCAAGTCTGGCGTCATATCACTTCCCAAGAAGGCATTTAAAGAGAAGTTTGAATTGAGCTTACCCACTGCGCTTTGAGCAATTGGCGCATAGGCTTTGAACATGTCTAAATGTTGAAGTGCCTTGCCGATGTCAAGTGAACTCAAGCTCATGTCAAAGAGAACCTCGGGCTGTAATTGTCGTGAATCATACGATCCATTCATTCCAATGGTACCGTCGAGAGTCTTCATGGTTACGCCCTCCAAGGCAGCCACACCGTCGACGAGAATAACCTTACCGCGTAGGTCTTCGATAGTCATTCCGTCATAGAGCACTCGGTCTACCTTCGTTGAAAGGTCCATATCCAAGTTGGTAGGTATTCGCACTGCTCCGGTAGACTCCGCTGTCTCTTCCTCTGGTGCGTCTTCACCCGCTGGTGCGGCAGCGGCGAGTTGATCTAGATTCAACAATGAACTGTTCAGCGCAAATCGGCCACGAAGTGTCGTATCCGTCATTACATAGCTCATGATGTTGTCTAACGTTCCCGATCCGGAGAAGTCTGATTCTCCGAGCTTACCGCTCAAGGCTGAAACGTTAACGCGCTGTGGACGCCAATCCATGTTCATAGTATCGAGTTCGAACGGCAATCCGAACGAAGTGGTTTCGGCCTTGAATTTGGACAGCTGCACATTTCCGCTGGCTTCTACTGCATTTACGTTCTGTGCTTCGAAGTCTGACATCTTCCCCTTCACGGCTATATCCGTGCGGAGCATACCGGAATAACTCAGGCCCTCTTGTGGAACCATGGCTGCTACCTTGGCTAAATCGAGATTGGCCTTTGCGTACATGTCAATATTCGGGTCGCTGATCGGATGATCAACCTTTAACCTAGCTTCTACAGGTTGTCCTGCGAGAAGTCCTGAAAGTTTTGGAATATCAACTACAGTCGCATCTGCCGTTCCTTGAGGCTTCGTAACGTGAACTTCCACATTCAAATTCTCAGCTCCAGCAGGAAGGTCAGGATATTTGAAAGAAGCATTGTTCACCTTGAGGTTTAGTCCGAATGCAGGCAAACTTTCCGACTCATCCATGGTGCCTTTAACAAAGGCGTCGAAAGCGAATGAACCAGAGGTCTGGATATCATCAAAATCGTTGTAATACACCTCTGGAATCAACGACAAAACCTCGGCAAACTCCGTACTTGGTGCATCGAGTTTCAGGTTGAGTTGCATCACATCTCCCATTACCACATCACCCGTAGCATTGAGCTTCATTCCGTTTAGTCGAATGGAATTATCTCCCAATTCGATCTTTTGCGCTGAGGCGGTATACTTCATATCCATGTCCGCTTCCACATTTGTTCTGCGGAGGTAATCCGTTGAACCGAGACTCACCGTCATTTCTTGGATCTCCGTGTGGGTCGCCATATCTACCACATCCGCTGAAAAGTCACCAGACAAGTCGTGTACGAGGTCTGTAATATTCACATACATTCCACCCTGGCGATCGTCGTAAACGAGATTCACGTGATCCAGACTAAAATCCTTTAGACTGAGAGAATACGGCGCGGATGCTTCAGCAGGAGCTTCCTCCTCTTCCACTTCGCCAGTCTCTTTCATGATATCGTAGTTCGCTGTGCCGTCAGGCATCACCAGTACATAGAGATCAGAATTCGCGATTCGGATACTTTCTATGCTGATGTTGTTTCCGCCAAAGGCTGAGAACAAATCGATTTCAACTGAAATTTCGCCCGCATCGATGAGCTTCATTCCTTCGAATACTTCTTCGCCGGTAATGGAAACGTCTTGAACGCTGAGTGTGAGATTTGGAAAATCGCTGAACAAGCTCAGGCTCATGTCGCCAATAGCCACTTCTCCTTTGATATGGTTCTTACTTTCCGTTCGCACCATCTCAAAGATTTCATCTTGAAAGATGATTGGAATGAGAACGATAGCCGCAACGATGAGGGCTATCAGAACAAAAAAGTAGCGTAAGAATTTGCGCATGGCCTTGTTGGTGTTTGTGTTATAGTCTCTGCTCTGTAACGACAGAAATTCGATTTTCTGTTTCGGCTACCAACGTAGAAACTGTGGCATCTCCAGTCACATTAACTACGGTCCTACACATATCAAGGATTCTGTCAATCGGGAATATGATAGCAATCCACGCCGGATTCAATCCAACGGAAGATAGAACGAGTACCAGCATGATGAGTCCGGCGCTAGGAACAGCCGCCGAACCGATGGAAGCAAGTGTAGCCGTCAATACAATAGTAAGTTGCTGGGCAAAATCCAAATCTACCATGTGGAGTTGCGCGAGGAATACAACGGCAACAGCCTGATACAAACTGGTTCCGTCCATATTCACGGTTGCTCCAATGGGCAATACGAAACTTGACACTTCCTCTTCTACTCCCAGGTTATCGTTCACACATTCAATCGTAACGGGCAAGGTTGCCGCAGATGAACTGGTAGAAAACGCCAGCAATTGAGCGGGACGAATCCCCTTGAGGAAATACATGTAGGACTGAGAAAAAGACCAACCGGTCATCTTTCGAATTCGCGAAGCTATGGCCAATGGGTAAACTCCAAATGCTAATACAAGAAGGCCTCCGACAACCACTAAGGCATAGACTCCGAGTGCCTTGAAGGTATTCAGCATAGCACCTAGGTCGTCTCCCGCTAATTCGGCCATAGCGCCAGCCATCAATGCAAAAACGAAGAACGGCGCAAGGCTCATCACCATGTCAACCATTTTGATGAAAATCTCATTCGCCGAGTCAACAAAACCCTTCATGGGCGCCACTTTCTGCTCGGGTAACGCGACCATCACCAGTCCAAATAAGATAGCAAAAAAGATAACCTGCAACATCTGATACTCGGTAAACGACTTGAAAATATTGCTAGGCACCATTTCCACGATGAAGGAAAGCGGACCTTTATCCTTTTGCTTACCGGCACTTTCCATGGCGGCTCTTACTTTCTCATCCATTTTGTCCGGGTCATTCTCTAGTGTGAATTTGGCGCGGGCCTCTTCGACATAACTAGCATACTCCGGATTGGTCAGGTAACTCTTGTTGTCTTTGAGCTCCACTCCATTCTCTACGGCCCACATCTCATACTTGATGCGATTGACCACGAGGTTCTTCTCCCCTGCAAAGATTCCTGGCTGAATGAGATTCACGAAAACGAGTCCGATCGAAATGGCCATCACCGTGGTTACCAAATAAAAACCAAGCGTTTTCATTCCCAGTCGACCTAAAGCCGAACCTCCACCTAGACTATTAATTCCACCAATCACGCTGAATAGCACGAGTGGAACGGCAATCATTTTAAGGATATTGATGAATATATCACCAAAGGGTTTCAACCAATCGAGGGTGAAATCACTAAAACCGAAATAGCTGGAAAAAACGGCCCATACTATACCTAGGATGAGGCCGATAATGATTTTTACGTGAAGGGGTAGATTCTTCATCGGAGGGGGTCTTCAATTAAATTCTGTTGGTCTTTGCTCTCAACATAAAATCTGCGAGCGTAAGTTGTGCCATCGCCTCAACGATAGGCACAGCGCGAGGAAGCACGGTTGGATCGTGTCTTCCCTGTATCTCTAAATCTACCTGTTCACCGCTCTTGTTCACGGTAGATTGCTTTTTCTTGATCGAAGCGATAGGCTTAAAAGCTACGCGGAAATAGATGTCTTCTCCATTCGAGATTCCACCTTGAATACCACCGGAGTGATTCGTGCGGTTAACTCCTACTGATTCGATGGAATCGTTGAGTTCTGAACCTTTCAATTCAGTACCTGCGAAGCCTGACCCATATTCAAATCCCTTTACGGCATTGATGCTGAGCATTGCTTTCCCAAGCTCTGCGTGTAGCTTATCGAATACAGGCTCTCCCCAGCCGGCAGGAACGCCTGTGATCACACACTGAATTACGCCTCCAGCAGAATCTCCTTCCTCTTTCAGCTTGAGGATGTAGTCTTCCATGGAGGAGGCAGTTTCAGGATGTGGACAACGAATGCGCGAGGCATCGACCTTCGACAAATCCAGTTCGGTATACGGAACACTGATAGAAATTGGTCCCACTGCTTGAACAAATGCAGAAACCTTCACCTCAGCCATAAGCTGCGCAGCAAGCGCACCACCCACTACACGGCAAGCTGTTTCCCGGGCAGAGCTTCGTCCACCTCCGCGATGGTCGCGCGAACCGTACTTGGCATCCCAAGAATAATCGGCGTGAGAGGGGCGATAAACGTCCTTCAGCGCATCGTAATCTTTGCTCTTTTGGTTGGTGTTTGGAATGATGAATCCGATAGGTGTACCGAGGGACTTTCCTTCGAAAATTCCGGAGAGGAACTGAACCGTATCTGACTCTTTTCGGTCGGTCGTAAGCTCTGATTGTCCGGGCTTACGCCGATCCAACGCCTTTTGAACTGCCTCGAAATCAATTGAAATGCCGGCTGGAAATCCTTCTAGAATTCCGCCGATTGCGACGCCGTGCGATTCTCCAAATGTGGTGAGTTTGAGCTGTGATCCGAAGCTATTTCCCGACATATTCCAAAGTTAGTTGTTTGTATGATTTGACGAAGTAGGTAAACTCTGAACATCTTCAGTTTCCGAGAGTTCGAATTGGGGCTCTCCATCAAACCTATAAACAAGCGGCTCTAAGGTACGCAGGCACAAGTTTGAAAGCTAATGTTCAAGCCTGAATTGTGGAGATTTCGGATTGTAATATCGCAGTGAGACCGCCACAAACGGCTCACGGTTTCGTACCTTCGTAAGACCATGAAACGACTCCTAATCAACATCAAAAAACTGGTTCACGTTGAGGATCAACCCGTTCCATACCTGCGCGGTGCGGAAATGAACCAGGTCAAAGAAATAGCCAACGCTTTTCTCGAAATCGAGGATGGCAAAATTGCACGATTCGGTGAGATGTCTGACCTACACGGCGGAGACATCGCCGGAGTGGCAGAAGTCTTAGACTGCGAAGGAAAATGGGTGATACCAGGATTGGTTGACAGTCACACTCACCTAGTTTTCGCCGAACCACGTGCACAGGAATTTGAGGACAGAATTCACGGTCTGACCTACGAAGAAATTGCCGCTCGAGGTGGAGGCATTCTCAACAGCGCTGCGAAATTGGCCGATAAGCCTGAAGAAGATCTCTACGATGAAGCCATGACTCGCCTCGAAGAAATGATTCACACCGGAACGACAGGGGTGGAAATCAAGAGTGGATATGGCCTAACCACGGAGGCAGAATTGAAAATGCTTCGCGTAGCACAACGCATCAAGCGGATGTCGCCTATTCCTGTTCGCGTTACATTCTTGGGCGCGCACGCGTTCCCTCCCGAGTACAAGGAAAACAAGGAAGGGTATATCGACCTCATCATCAACGAAATGATTCCGGCCGTGGCACGAGAAGAGCTTGCGGATTATATCGACGTCTTTTGTGAAAAGGGGTATTTCGACCTAGAGCAAACAGATAGAATTCTAGCCGCAGGTGTCAAACACGGACTTCGTCCGAAGGTGCACGTAAATCAATTCAATGCATTCGGCGGAATTGAAACGAGCATCAATCACGGTGCGCTCTCGGTAGACCATTTGGAGGTGATGAATCCGGAGGACTTCGATGCACTCCTCAAATCAGAGTGCATGCCTGTTGCGCTGCCAAGCTGCAGCTTCTTCCTGAGCATTCCCTACACCCCAGGACGAGAGCTCATCGACAAAGGGCTGCCACTAGCACTGGCGACGGATTACAACCCTGGAAGCACACCTTCTGGCAACCTGCTTTTCGTGTGGAGCTTGGCTTGTATCATCATGAAACTCACTCCGACAGAAGCATTGGTTGCACTCACGCACAATGCGGCATTTGCGCTTGGCTTAGAAAAAGAAATGGGGAGCATTGCTGTGGGAAAACGTGCGAATTTGATAATTTCAGAAGACATGAACAGCTTGGGACATATCCCTTACCATTTCGGAAGAAACAGTCTCGATCGTGTCATTATCAACGGAACTGACTTTAGACATCTTGAACCATGAGTAGATTATTAGTACCTGTAGATTTCAGCGATATAGCCGCAAATGCGGTGGAATACGCGTTGGGATTAGCACCCATCTTCAATTGTGATGTTTCTCTGCTTCATGTAGTTGATGACGAGGACAAAACGCTTGAAGCCGAAAGAAACATGCGCTCATTTGTGGAGCGTTTCGATTCGACTGGCAAACTAAAGACCCACATCCTCGTGGGTAACCTCTTTGAAGATATCGCAAAGGCTGCTGAGCTTCTGGAAGCTTATACGGTGGTCATGGGAACTTCAGGATTGAAAGGACTTCAGTATCTGTTTGGGTCGCACGCCCTTCGCATTGTAACCCATGGAAGAACACCCTTCCTCATAACGCAGGAAAACCCGCCAAAACCGGACATCAATACGATTGTGGTACCGATTGACCTATCGGCCGAAGACAAGCAGATCTTGAGCTTGGCCCTTCAATCTGCCCGATTGTTCGATGCAAAGATTCACCTCTTTGTGGCACATCATACCGACGAATTCTCTCGAAATTCAACGTATAGAAATGAGAAGTTTGCGCATAAATATCTCGATGATCACAACGTGCATTATACCACTGTTCACGCAGAGGGCAAGCACGAGTTCTCCAAAGAGTTTTTGGAATACGCCGACCTGGTCAATGCCGATTTGCTAACGGTTGTAAACCACAAAGAGCAAGGATTCCTCAACCTATTGGGCAGGAATTTTGACCAGAACATTATCACCAATGAATTTAAGATACCCGTATTGTTGATGAACGCTCATCAGCACAAGCGACTTACGGATGTCTTTGATGTATTCGCGTAATGGAACAACTACTGAATTTATTCGACCGACCTTTTGTTCTCTCGCACACAAGCGTTCGCGGTGGTGAAGAGAAAATTGGTCAGACCGCAGCCCTACTCGAGAATGAAGGCAACCTAGCCGATGAAATGAAAGCCTCGAAGGCGAAGTTCGCGGTAGTATTCATTCCCGAGGATGTTGGTGTAAGAGCCAATTGTGGTCGACCGGGCGCCAGCGCCACTTGGGAACCCGCGTTGAAGGGAATATGCAATCTGCAAGACAACTATTGGCTCAGAGGTGAGGATATCCTCTTGGTGGGCGCCGTTGCCACCGATGACCTCATGGAAGAAGCTGCTAAGTTGCGCGAGGACACCACCGAAGGACTTGCCGCGTTGCGCGAATTGACTTCGGAATTGGACGATCGCGTGAGAACCGTCATCGGGGCCATTCACAAGGCTGGCCTCTTCCCCATTGTTATTGGAGGCGGTCACAACAATGCCTATCCGTTATTGGCGGCTTATTACGACACCCATGATGGTGTTTTGAGCGCCATCAATTTAGATCCACACGCGGATTACAGGGCCATGGAAGGTCGACATAGTGGAAATGGGTTCCGTTATGCACATGAAGAAGGAATTCTTGATCGCTACGCCATTTTAGGCTTGCATGAAGGCTACAACTCAGCTGAAATGATGTCGCTTTTGCGCGACGACCCCGATTTGCGGTATGTGACTTTTGAGGATATTGAGGTCCGAAGGATTATCTCCTTCAACCAAGCCTTGGTCGATTCAGTTGATTTTGTCTCGGAGGAACAGTTCGGCATTGAGCTCGACCTCGACAGCATTCCTGGAGTTGCGGTTAGTGCAGCCACACCAACGGGAGTTTCGCTTGAAAAGGCACGGCATTTCGTCTACACCTGTGCGAAACGAGAAACGTCGAAATACCTGCACATTTGCGAAGGTTCGGCGGGATTGGCTTCCGACCGACAATTGACCGAACTCTCTAAGGTTATTGCCTGTTTGGTAGCTGATGGAATCAAAGGAAAAAATGAAAGCGAATAAACGATGAGCACGCCGTTACTAGAATGTGTACCAAATGTAAGTGAAGGAAGAGACCCCATGGTCATTTCACAGATTGCCGATGCCATTCGCTCTGTGGAAGATGTACAACTTCTGCACGTTGATTCCGGCGCCGGCGCAAACAGAACCGTCTTCACCTTTGTAGGTCCTCCCCCCGCGGTTACTGAAGCTGCTTTTCGGATGTTTGAAGTGTGTGCCAAATCCATCGATATGCGCACCCAAACGGGGACTCACCCAAGGCAAGGTGCGGTAGATGTTTGTCCGTTTGTACCACTCCACGGTATCACTTTGGAGAAAGCTTCTGAGTATGCACACCAGCTCGGTTACAGGGTGGGTGAAGAACTCGGAATTCCGGGTTATTTCTATGAAGCCTCGGCTACCAAACACGATAGGGAAAACTTAGCGGCTATTCGCAGAGGAGAATACGAATCTCTTCAAAGCAAATCGACGCATCCAGAATGGGAACCTGATTTCGGGAGTTTTGAGGGAAAACAATGGAAGAAGTCTGGTGCAAGTGTCATTGGCGCACGGAATTTCCTAATAGCCTATAATGTCGATTTAGACACCGATAATTCTGATATCGCTCAACGCATCGCAGAAGTTATTCGCGAAAGAGGGCGGACTGTTTTTCATGAAGATGGAACTCGCGAAGCTGTACCAGGATTGCTCAACGGGGTTAAAGCCATTGGCTGGTTTATTCCAGAATACGGGAATGCCCAGGTGAGTACAAACATTGTGGATATCCGCAAGGCCTCACCCGGAAGAGTTTTTGCCGCAGTGAAACGAGAGGCTGAAAAACTCGGTGTTCGCGTATTGGGATCAGAGTTGATTGGGTTGATACCACAACAAGTACTGGTACAGTCGGCACGCGATTTGGGCGTTCCAGAGCCAGGCGACTTACCAAGTATGATGAATGCCGTTCACGTCCTAAAGCTCGACCACAGAAGACCTTTTGATATTGAAGATCGGGTGATTGAGCAAATCATGAAGAACAAGTAGTATGATTAAGCACCTCTGTTTCGCAATCTCATTTATTTCGATTTCGGCCATGGCTCAGCCAGGCTACCCTGAACCTTGCCAAAACGACAACTACCCTGTTTACAAGGATTTGAATTACGACGGAGAACCAGACGTACAACTGTACATGAGCTCGGAAGGAACAGACGACGTTCCTAGTTCTTCAGGAATGTGTTTCTATGGGTTTCAGTTCATGAATCCAAACATGGGATTACTAGTTGAACAGGATTGGAATACACTTTCTGGAACCACCAGTTACCTTCACCGAGATTCGGCTAAGTATATTGAGTTCCGTCAGAGTAGAGTTCAACCTTTGCTCGCAAGACCTTATGGGCGTGATGCGTCGAGAGAATGGAGGGCTTATGTAGAAATGAAGGAATACTACGCATTTTATCAGATTGAAGATGGCGACACTCTTCTCGGTTGGTTTGAAATTCGACTTGATACGGCGACAGGAAATGTTGCCTTTGGAGAATCCGTAAGAATGGGCAGCGGAAACGGAGTCATTGTGCCAGGAAGTTATCAATTCAATGGAGAGAGCATATTTCGCATCGGTTGGAAACACAATGCTCAGGTTGGAATTGGCGCTGTAGATAGAGGTCCCGTAAGTGCACGCACGGCTAAGGGCGCTTTCTATGCGGGATACTACGCCCAATACGGGCTGATGATTGAAGACGTCCACATGATTGGCTTCGAAAGCTCCATCAATGCCGAGTTCTACAACTGGAATGCTTCAAACAACATCAATGTTCGATGGTCTTCCTTTCTTCACATCGTGATTATAGATTTTGGCTTTGCTTTCAATCGCCAATTCCCGCTCAATTCAGAATTAGAAACAATCACATCGTTCCAATGGGAAACGGGATTGAGCTTGATGAATTACCGGTTGATGTTCGGTTTCAATGCACGTCCACTTACCGACGGCGTGTCGCCCGCAGCCATTCCAAAGTATAGTTTGAGGTTTAACTATCAGTTTTAGGCGCCGTTGCTAGAGCCTATTGCACTCACACTATCCGCACCGATTTAGAGTTTATGAAATCATGAAGCTCTTACTCGCCTGCCTGATCTCCACCCTTTCCTACTCACTGGCCTCAGCGCAATCCAGCAACGCCATTCCTGATTCTACTTCCAAAGAACCATATGCAACTTTTGGCTCTATGTGGGGAATCAATACGGGTTTATATGTCGATTTTAACGACACCAAGCCTGGTGGAAGAGTAACCGCTTTTTACCGATATGGTCTGAGCAACGAATGGTGGCAAGTTGCATATGTTCAATCTGAAATCGGAATTGATTATCTGCCTGCGTCGATTGGCGGTGTCTTAGGTGGCGTTTGGACAAATAAAATCCACCTCTTTTTGTTTGATGCCGGATTGAGTTCTGCGTTTGGAAGAAGTGTGCATCCAACCGTCCAGGTGCCAGAGCCAAAATCAACCTGGACCTTCCGGTACGAGTTTGGCGTTAGTTTAGGAAATTTGCATTTGGGAATATACGGCCCTATTGGCCAGAAAACATCTGAAGTTATGGGCGCAACGGCTTTCGGTGGATTTCTTGCTACCTACAGCATTCCAATTCAGAGATGGTGATTACTCACGGGCCTCCGCCTCCACCTTCTTCAACCTAAACTCAATTACCTTCTTATTCATCACTGCAAACCAGAGCGGTGGAAACAGCGATAAGAGCATCATACCCGGATATCCTGTGGGCATCTGAGGTGCTTCCTCCCATCGATCTAGGGTTGGATACTTCTTGGCAGGTTTAAAATGATGGTCGGAATGTCGGGACAATTCAAACAAGAATGCTCGTCCATATTGATGATCTGAATTCCAGCTGTGTAATGGAGATGCATTCTCGTAGCGATGCTCACTCACCTTCTCTCGAAGAAGTCCGTAATGCTCGATATAATTTACGGTCTCCAACAACAAGAACCCTATTATGGCTGCAGCTGTGTAGTACAGCATCACTGCCCAACCGAAGAAGAAGTAAATCGCACCCAGCATCACTAAATGTGCAATGGTGAAGCGAATCATTTCATTTTGAAGAGATATCACGCTTGATTTTTTTCTCCTCAAACGCTGCGCTTCTAAACTCCAGGCCTTCCGGTAGGTCTGACTCACCGAACGCACCCAGAAAAACATCAGCGGTTCGTTCAATCGAGCGGTGCTCGGATCTTCTGGAGTGGCTACATGTTTATGGTGACCCCGGTTGTGTTCAATAAAAAAGTGAGTGTACAACGAAGTGAGAAGGAGTGACTTCGCTAAGAACTGATGAAACTTATTGGGACGATGTCCGAGTTCATGCGCCACATTGATTCCAATCACTCCACACATCAAACCGTACGAAGAAATTCGACCGGCGATGGTCACCCAATCGTTCCCTGTTCCAGAAACTGAAATGAGAAACCAAATACCAAAGGCATAATGAACAGGAACGATAAGCTCGACCAGAAAATCAAACCAGCGATCATTGGCCTTTGCCTCGGCGATCTCAGGACTGTCGTTGGATTTATCGGCAGGAATAAACAGCTCTACCAAAGGAATGACCATGAAGGCATAGGCAATGGGTAGGAATGTGATCCAACCTTCGGAAGTGAAAGAAACTGCTGCCGCCAGTGGCAGAGTGTATACGGAAAGGTACTTAAGCTTATCTCTTAGAGGTACACGCATGAATGTCAACGTTAGCCTCTCAAATTTATAATTTTCTGAGTAGCAGAAAACCATTTCAAGCCAGCTAATCGCTCACTTGTTGAAAACTCCCCACGAGTCGATTCACAGCGAAACGAACGAACATCTCTTCCGAATACCAGCCAATTTCACGCGTTTTCACGACCATAGATTTATGCTTCCCCTCGCCTCCATACGCAAAGGAACTCAGCTCTTTGGCACTTCGCCAGATGGAGAGCGTCGCTTGTTCAACTAACGGCAACTCCCCTACTCCCTTCGCCCAAATGAGTCCGGGTGTGGAGGTAATGTGCTTACTCACGCCAGGAACATTCCGCCAGAATTTAAATGCTTTTGAACGTTTGATACTCGCCCGTGTAAGCACTGCGAGCGGATAATCGCCCTCAGGCGGATTGCTGTATTCGAAGGGTTGAGAGCCGTTCCAAGTTCCGTGCCCCTTAAAAGGCGTGAGCTCGGCTCTACCATACTTAGACTGACGCTCGAGAAACTCCATGTGGCGGGCGTTTGTCCGCGCAAACGCTTCATAATCTGATGAATCTTCCCATACAGTCAGCAATACAAACGTTGAGAAATCTGGCCAGATAGAGAATCCGTTACCCGCACCGCTTCCCAGCATCTTATAAAAAGACAACCCTGAGACGTTCTCCATCTCAGGGTGTATTAACTTCATTTGGGCCAACGCCCAGCGCTTGTTTTGAAAGCCTGAAAACTCGAATACTTCTACGCTGGTGAATTGTGACATCTCAAAGTAACCTGCGTATCCGTCTATAGTTCTATTACCAGCGCATTAAAGCAGATGCCCATGTAAATCCAGAGCCAAATGCGGCTAGGCAAACAAGGTCGCCTTCCTTCACTTTGCCTTCTTTCAAAGCCTCTGAAAGTGCAATAGGAATCGATGCAGCTGTGGTATTTCCGTAGCGCATGATGTTGTTGTACACTTGATCTGGACCTAAACCCATTTTCTTGGAAATGAACTGGCTAATTCTCAAGTTGGCCTGATGCGGAACGAGCATGTCGATATCTTCAGCAGTGAACCCATTGGCATCGAGCGCTTCATTGATAACTTCTTCGAAGCGAGTTACGGCGTGCTTAAAGACGAAATTGCCGTTCATGTGTGGGTAGTAGTCCGTATTCTCAGGGTCGTTCTCTTCGATGAGGCGGTCAACCCAATGAGAAGTAGATGGCCCGAGAAGCGCAAGTTCTTCGGCATGTTCACCTTGGCTATGCAAGTGTGTGCTCATGATGCCTTGGCCTTCCTTAGTTGAGCGTCTTACAACCGCAGCGCCCGCGCCATCGCCAAAAATGACGCTCACGCCTCGTCCGCGTGTGGTCAAATCTAGTCCACCACTATGTAGTTCGGATCCGATGACGAGGATATTCTGGTACATCCCAGAACGAATGTATTGATCGGCCACGGAAAGAGCGTATACAAAACCGGAACATTGGTTTCTCACGTCAAGTGCCCCAATTTCCTTGATGCCGAGGTCGCGCTGCACGAGTACTCCTGGACCAGGAAAGTAATAATCAGGCGATAGTGTGGCGAATATGATAAAGTCGATATCATCTTTGGTAACTCCAGCATTTTCGATGGCCATTTTAGCGGCCTTCACCCCCATGCTGGTGGTGGTATTTCCGTCGCCTTCCTTCACAAAGCGGCGTTCCTTAATTCCGGTACGTTCGGTGATCCACTCGTCATTCGTGTCCATCAACTTGGACAAGTCGTCGTTGGTCACCACATTCTCGGGAACATAGTATCCCATCCCGGCAATTCTGGCTGTATAACTCATGGTTTATTCTTCTAGTTAGGAGTGTGCAATGTACGGACTTTCGGAAATGTCAGTTGTGACAGGTGTCGCCGACAAACTGACAGCATTCCTATAAATAACAGCCCATGGCACATCGATTGTTCTTATGCTGCGCATAAAAAGATACGACTCTAACTATAATAAAAAAGCACATGAGCACTGGAAAGATTAATGTGACTGCAGACAATATCTTCCCGATCATCAAGAAGTTCTTGTACTCCGATCATGAGATTTTCCTCCGAGAATTGATTTCAAACGCGGTAGACGCTACTACCAAGTTGAAGCAGCTCAGTCGAATGGGTGAAGCCAAAGGCGAATTGGGCGATCTTACCATCAAGGTTGAAATCGATGAAGCGAACAAGCAACTCCGCATCATCGACCGCGGTGTGGGCATGACTGCGGAAGAGGTTGATCAATACATCAACCAGGTGGCATTCTCTGGCGCGGAAGACTTTTTGAAGAAATACGAAGGCAAACTCGATGGGGCTGATATCATCGGTCACTTTGGTTTAGGCTTCTACTCCGCCTTTATGGTGGCTTCCAAGGTGGAAATCAAAACCAGAAGTTTCAAGGCTGAATCTAATGAGGCAGTTCATTGGATTTGCGAAGGCAATCCTGAATTCAATCTTGAAATTGTTGAACAGGAGGACCGCGGAACGGAAATCATCCTTCACATTTCTGAAGACAGCGAAGAGTTCTTGAAAGACTCACGCATTGGTGAACTGCTCGACAAATACGCCAAGTTCATGCAAGTTCCTATTCAGTTCGGAACGCGCGAAGAAACGGTTACAGAAGGTGAAGGCGACGACGCCAAGGAAGAGAAGGTGACGGTTCCGCATATCGTGAACAATACGGAGCCAGCTTGGACAAAATCTCCAAGCGAATTGGGCGAGGACGATTACAAGCAGTTCTATCGTGAGCTCTATCCGATGACCTTTGAAGAGCCTCTTTTCCACATTCACTTGAATGTTGACTATCCATTCGACTTGACCGGTATTCTATTCTTCCCGCGCATCAAGCCGAACATGGAAATTCAGAAGAACAAAATCCAACTATACCAAAGCCAGGTATTCGTTACGGACCATGTGGAAGGAATTGTTCCAGACTTCTTGACATTACTTCACGGGGTAATCGATAGCAAAGACATTCCATTGAACGTGAGTCGTTCGTATTTACAGAACGACCACAACGTGCGCAAAATCAGTTCACACATCACCAAAAAGGTTGCTGATAAGCTTGAGGAGCTCTTCAAGGCCGATCGTGAAGACTTTGCTCAGAAGTGGAACGACATCAAGGTAATTATTGAGTACGGAATGCTGAGCGAGGAGAAGTTCTTCGACCGTTCGAAGAAGTTCGCATTGATGGTGAATTCAGATAATGAGAAATTCACCATTGACGAGTACCTCGAAAAGGTGAAGGAAAATCAGGTCGACAAGAACGGTGAGACCATCGTTCTCTATGCGGCCAACAAGGAAGCGCAGCACAGCTTTATTTCAAAGGCCAAAGGAAAGGGATACGACGTTGTAATCCTCGATAGTCCGCTAACCTCCCATTACGTTCAAAAGCTTGAGTCCGCTTACGAGAAAGTGAAATTTAAGCGTGTTGATGCTGACACCATCGATAAGCTCATCGAAAAGGACGAGGAGATTTCTTCGGCGCTTAGCGACAAGCAGCGAGAGGAATTGAAGGAAGCGATGGAAGCAAATGTGGACAAGGCAAAGTTCACGGTTCGTTTGGAGAACATGGACAGTTCAGAACTGCCACTTACGATTACGGTTCCTGAATTCATGCGTCGAATGAAGGAAATGCAAATGACCGGAGGAGGAATGATGATGGGCGAGCTTCCGGAGAGCTATGAGTTGATTGTGAACACGAATCACCCATTGGCTTCAAAGATTTTGGAAGCAGAGGGAGACTTTAAGTCAAACCTCATCAAGCACGCTACGGACTTGGCCATGTTGCAGCAAAACTTGCTACATGGTGAGGCGCTGACCAACTTCATTCACCGAAGTGTAGATTCACTTTAAACAAAAGATTTAGCGTGTGGTTATTACGCTATTCTCCATAGCGAGGTTGAGTTGAATTCAAGAGCGATCATCAGAAATGGTGGTCGCTCTTTTCATTTATGTCAATGTTGACTAATTTCCTCCAATGCAACGGACGTCGCTAGAACATACCATACTCCACCTCATCGATTGTGAGGAAGAAGAACTCAAGACTTTCTCAGGAATGTGCTTGCGACGTGAGGTGAAAAAAGGCGAAATATTGAGTCGCCCTGGACTTATACCTAACGAAGTATTCTTCATGGAGTCGGGATTACTACGGGTGATTATCTCTGACGAAAAAGGAAGCGAGCACACTATTCACTTTGCCATGGAAAATCAGTTCATTGCAGACTATTCAGCTTTCATGCTAAAGAATCAATCACTCTATACTCTAGAAGTACTGAATGATGGCGTGGTTTACGTAATGCCACGTGAAGCCATTGATTGGGGGTATTCGAACCTAAAGGAGGGCGACAAGCTTGGAAGAAAAATAGCCGAATACTACTTTATCTATCAAGATCAAAGAGTTCGAAATACATACTCGTTATCACCCAAGGAACGATACGACCAAATCTCGCAAATCTTCCCTAAAATCCACGATAGAGTCCCGCAGCACATGATTGCCTCTTACCTAGGAATTACGCCTGTACACTTGAGCAGACTTAAAAAGGAAGGTCTCAAATCTTAACATTTGTTATCGTCAAAAGTAGCTAGGGCATAGATCTTTGGAGTATCCGAAATGAAGAACTATGCAGAAACTTGATTCAAATTTCTTGAGAAAATATGGCCCTTGGGCTGTTGTAACTGGGGCGTCATCAGGCATTGGAAAGGCGATAGCAGTTGAGCTTGCAAATTCCGGCTTCAAGTTGATCTTGGTTGGAAGAGATTTATCACGACTTCAGAATATTACCAGAGATTTCGGTAAAACGGTAGAGGTCATCCCTGTGGTTGCCGACCTTTCCATAGAAACTGAGAATGAACGGCTCATCGATATTTCAATGAGGTATAACGTCGGGTTACTTGTCTTGTGCGCTGGATATGGCACATCGGGACCGATATACCACACTTCGAAGGATTCGGAACTTGGAATGGCGAAATTGAACATGCTGTCGAGCTTGCATCTCACGCACCATTTTGCCAATAGATTCGTCGGGTTGGGCAAAGGTGGAATTGTGCTGATGAGCTCGATAGTTTCCTTCCAGGGAGTGCCGAGAGCATCCAATTATGCTGCGACCAAGGCCTACATACAAACGTTATCAGAAGGTCTTGCTCTAGAACTAAAGGGAACGAATGTGGATCTAATTGCGGGCGCTCCGGGACCAGTGAAATCGGGCTTTGAAAAACGCGCGAACATGCGACTTCAGAATGCGATTGAACCAAAGCTCGTGGCTACCGAAATCTTGAATTCACTGGGAAAGAAAATGACGGTATACCCTGGAATTTTCTCAAAATTTGCAAGAGTAGGATTGGGAATGTTGCCAAGAACTATTCGAACTGCGATTATGGGTAAGATTATGAAGGGGTTTACGGCGCATCAGAGGTGAAATTGTATTATTCTAGCTCTTCCCTGAACTCATCTTCTAAACCATCAAGTAGCCAATCGCTTATTGACCGTACCATTCGTTCTGTTGTAATGATAGGTCCTAAATCAAAGTACTCTGAATCTCGATAATATAATTGAGACTTCATTGTTGGAATTGATTGACCAATATTCAAGCGTTCTGACCATCCACGATATTCGCTACCACTATCGTTATAATAATACTTTCGTTCCTTTTGTGGATTAAGTACCCTACCATATGAAGACTGCTCTACAGTACAGTAAGTTAACCTAAGTAAATAGAGTCTACTGGATTGATTATCAGGTGAAATACGAGATGAGTGAATCGAAACATTTAATTGCCTGCGTAGCAAGCCGATATGACCTTCTGTATTACTGAAGCCCAATGTTTCATTCAGGATTTCCTTATAATGCAGAGCCACACCCAATTGAGCCTCCTTAAGGACAGAAATTTCCTGATTAAACCCCTTAATAAATTGGTTCATTTCCGCTTTTGCCGGTTCAAATGAATCAGTTGATTGCAAGTAGTGAATATGACTCTTTCGGTTTTCTATCTTTTTCTTGAAGTCTTTTATTCTATCTGCAGTAGTCACTTCTTCTAAAACACCTTCCTGGTGAGTGAATTTAAACTCCAGTAACCTTGTGATTTCTTTTACATCGTGAATGTGGGGGTCTGCATAAATTCTCGAGGTAGGATACCATTGGGGCAATGAATCTTTGTCAAGTGGAATTACCACAATAAATCCAAACCCTTCCTCTTTAACCCGTTCGATTATAGCACTCTGCTCAATTTCTGTATTGAAGGTCTTTCCCCAAAGTTTTCCTGAGAGAATTACAACTACTCTGGCTCTACTTCTAAAAATATCAGCAAACTCTATATTCCCATCTTTTCCTATAAGGTCTTCTTGATTCTCAGAATAAAGGAATGTCTTAAGATGAGGATTCAATTCAGCTATCATTGACTTAGCATATTTCAAATCCTCAGCAGAGAGTGAAATGGCTATGTCATATTCAAAGTCTCTATTCTTTCTCTTCATATGCTATCAATGAGAGGTTCCTAGAATTATTCAATGCCTCAATTTACTTAAGAGACGAGTAAATCTAGACTTTTCTGGTAAGTAAAGTATACATGATACGTCAACCTCCACATGATCTTTAACGGCCCAACCAACGAATATTTCGAAGTTTCTGAACTCGATTCTGCCAATCATCACATTGTGAGCGAATCGCGCAAAAGCGAACTCTCTCTTTTGTGGTTCACAGAGGACAATAACATTCTTGAAATTGATGCGGTAGAACATTCCTTTCAGAAGAATGAAGTGGTAAGCCTTACCGAATTCCACAAAGTGGATGCGAGTAAGGTAACGAAGGCTCGATTCCTTCGATTCAATCGCGCATTCTATTGCATTCTAGATCACGACAGCGAAGTTGGCTGCAAAGGAATTCTATACTACGGTTCCTCTTCCCTTCCCAAGATAAAGCTCGAGGGAAAATCGCTTGATGTTCTAGAGACGGTTTGGAAGCTGCTCGAAATCGAGATGGCCTCGGCCGATCAACTTCAACAAGAGATGCTCCAAATGATGCTGAAGAGAATCCTCATTCTCATCACTCGTGTATATAAAGAAGGTAAAGCTTACGACGAACTCAACGATTCGAATGAAAATGTGATTCGACAATTCAATTTCTTAGTTGAGAGGCATTATCGGAAACACCACGACGTGCAGTCGTACGCTCGAATGCTACACAAGTCGCCTAAGACGCTATCCAATCTCTTTCACAAGCTGGACGAACGGACTCCACTTCAATTCATCAAGGATAGATTGGCGCTTGAATCGAGAAGGCTGCTCGCCTACACCGATTATAACGTATCGGAAATTGCGGATCAGCTAGGCTTTAACGACATCCAATCGTTCTCCAGATTCTTCAAAAAGGTCCACAATCAGTCGCCTTCCGAATACAAAGAGGCTCCCTTGGGAAAAATCGATAAACCAGAGGGAAAAGTCGACTAACTCCTGCCCTGTCTATCGTCGGACATTCGTCTTGTCAAATTGAAACATCAATCTAAAAACAATACGACATGGCAACTTTCAATGTACCGACAAGAGAAGAAGTATCAGAAAACAATCAGGCAATTTTCGACAAGCTTCAAGGGATGCTCGGAATGGTTCCGAATCTCTACGCCTTTTACGCACACAGCGAAAATGCGTTGGGAGATATCCTTGGGCTTCAAAATCGCAAGACGAGCTTGAACAACAAAGAGAAAGAAGTAGTGAACTTGGTTACTAGCCAAGTGAACGGCTGTCGTTATTGCCAATCTGCCCACACGGCAGTAGGTAAAATGAATGGCTTTACGGACGATCAGATTCTTGAAATCCGCAGTGGTCGTGCTTCCTTCAACGAAAAACTGGATGCCTTGGCTCGCTTTACACAATCATGGGTTGAAAACCGCGGTAGAGCTTCAGAGGCTTCAGTAAATGCTCTTCTTGAGTCGGGTTATTCTCAAGAGAGCTTGGTGGACATCGCCTTGGTGATTGCTGACAAAACAGTGAGCAACTTCATTCACAACTTGGCTCAATTTGAAATCGACTTCCCGGTAGCTCCAGAATTGGAAGCGGCCGCCGTGTAATCGACTCTTCAAACTAAAACCACCAAAATCCCGTGCGAAATAGGGCGTACGGGATTTTTCTATTCTGATAGGTTTGATTTTCACTCTTGCGAATTCCATGTATCTTGAAATCAAATCTCAATTTGCATGAAATACGTATTACTCTTTGCAGCCACACTCTCACTCGCGAGCCTCAAGGCCCAAGACAGAATTGTGTTCTTCCCTCCTGATTACGAAGAAATTGAAGAAGTCATTCAAGACGAAGATTCGGAATACTACTATCCCGTGATGATGGAGTCTTTTCTAAGTGGTGATACACTTCTGACGCTAGAACAGTATCATTATTTCTATTATGGATTTTCCTTTCAATCCAACTATAGAGCATACGGAAACACACAAGTTCCCGATTATGTGGACGACATGCTCGAGGAAGAGGAAATTTCTGATGAAGATGCCGAAAGATTCTACGAATGGGTAGATAGTGAGCATTTGGATAACCCGTTTCAAACTACCGCCTATCTGTTGGAATTAGAAGTCGCTGACCGACGTGGGGATAGCGCCAGATATGTGACCGCCTATTGGAGAGTTAACCGATTCTTGAGAACCATATTCGATAGTGGCAAGGGGGATTCACGCGATAATCCAATTTACGTAATCAGCGTTCCCCATGAATATTCCATCATGAATCTCATGGGTGTACGAAATGTGAAACAGTCATTGGTTGATCATTTTGACAAAATGGAACTTGCTGAAAATGAATACGGTCTCGAAGTGTTGTGGTTTGATATAACCGCGGTTCAGGCATCTTGGTCAAGGATGATGGATGATGAGATTGAAGTAGAAGAGGTAAACGACGACGAGGAAGAGTAAACGTTGTTTAAACAATGTATACCTCTGTATTTGTTACCTTGCCTTTCCTTAACAAACAAACGACATGAAAAAAGTATTGACTCTAGCGCTTGTTGCCCTTATGGGACTTAGCGCAAATGCTCAAGATTTGCCTCAACCATCACCTTCGGCTAACGTAATGCAGCGCGTAGGCTTGACCGACGTTGAGATCACGTATTCTCGTCCCGCTATGCGCGGCAGAACCATTTTTGGCGACCTCGTTCCTTACGGTGAGATGTGGAGAACTGGAGCCAACAAAGCGACCGCTATCAACTTCAGCACCGACGTAGAAATCGAAGGTCAGAAGCTTGAAGCTGGAACCTACAGCTTGTTCACTATCCCGAATAAGGATTCTTGGACAATCATTTTGAACAAGAACACTGAGCTTTGGGGTGTTGATGGCTACAGCCAGGATATGGATGCCGCTCGTTTCGAGGTAGAAGCTGAAAAAGGAGCAAAAATTGAAAGCATGCGCATTAGCGTTGAAAATGTTTCAAACAACAGCGCCGATGTTGTGATTGCCTGGGCTGAAACAAAAGCCAGCTTCACAATTAAAGTGAACACCGATGAAATGGCCATGGCTAATATCGAAGCTGCTTTGGCAGCGGACGATGCTACATGGAGAACTTACCTGAACGCAGGTAATTACTACTTGCGCAACGACATGGATGCAGCGCAAGCATTGGAGTACTGCAAGACTGCTACCGAGATGAACGAAGAAAACTGGTATGCGCAGTTCGTTTATGCTCAAGCTCTTGCTGCAAACGGCATGAACGACGAAGCCGAAGAAGCTGCTGCCGAAGCAAAAGAAATGGGTCAAAATGCTGCCGAAGAAGCAGGCGAAACGTTTAACTATGGTCCTATGATCGACCAATTCGTTGAGGGTATCGAATAAGATTTTTGAATCACACATAGAAAGTCCCGCTGTGTATCGCATAGCGGGACTTTTTTATTCCATATAACACTCCTCTATCGTATCGAGGTCGTATTCCTTTTGCTCGTCATATATCTTCTTGTGGAATTGATCTAGCGTTCCGAGAATCTCTACTAATCGAGCCACTTCCTCTTTCTTCATGTGAGCCTTCACGATCTTTCCAACACGCTGCAATGGCGGAAGTACGCTGAAGAAAACTCCTTTGCCGTACTCGGTCAGACGAACACGCTTGGCGCGCTTGTCCTTGTCATCCGTAAACGACTCAAGCACTCCCTCACGTTCCAGCCTTCGGATGATATCCATCCCACCGCTAGTCTCACCCACATTCATGGCAATGAGCTCAGATTTAGTCAGGCTCGCTACGTTGGCCAGCGCGGCGACATACGCGAAGTCGTCAGCAGATTTAAGAGGAGAACTGGAGAAAGCATCTTTGATGTAGTACTTCGCATACTTATTTAGTCGGACCAAGTAGAAACTCAACGCCGCATTCGGATCACTTTTGCTCATCAATCGCACCGGATCGAAGTCAGGAGTGTCCACAATTTTCACCTGACTACTATCCCATTCTTCTACCGAGCTACTCAACCATCTCGCAAAGCGCATCGGGTCGTCAATCCCTCCCCTTTCCACATATGTGTCGATGTGAGGAAGAATTTTTTCAAGCAAGCTGAACTTTGTCTCCATTTCTCTGTTATTGTGATTCTGAAACAAATTTACGCTTTTTATTGCGAATCTATTATATATTTGCAATGAAATAATCGGGAAACAGAACAACCAATGAAACGTATCGTACTGATTACCGCCTTCTTACTCTCTTTGGCCAGTTATGGTCAAGGTGTGATTCAAGGGCGTGTTTACGATGAAGGCAACAATGAAGGCCTTCCACTTGCCGAAGTTGCCGTTGAAGGCACTGACATTAAAACGGCAACAGACCTCGATGGGAATTACATGCTCACTGGCCTCGAGCCTGGCCTGTACAACATTCAAGTAAAAATCTTGGGGTATCGCTCCAAGGTTGAATTCGAAGTACAGGTTACACTTGCCAAACCTGCTGAGATCAACTTCCCACTTCAGCCGTCAAGTGAGCAAATTGAAGAGGTCGTCATCTCCGCTCAAAACCAGTTCATCCGCGATCCGCAATCGCCAGTATCTGTGCAGAGCTTAGGACTTAACGAGATTCAACGAAATCCTGGTGGTAACCAAGACATCTCTAGGGTAATCCAAAGCTTACCTGGCGTGGCTTCATCGGTAGCGTTTCGTAACGACCTCATCATTCGAGGTGGTGGTCCAAATGAGAACCGCTTTTACTTAGATGGAATCGAGATTCCTGCCATCAACCACTTTGCCACACAGGGTTCAAGTGGTGGACCGGTGGGCATGATCAACGTGAACTTCATTCGCGATGTAGACTTCTTCACGTCAGCCTTCCCGGCACAGCGCGGAAACGCCTTGAGTTCTATCATGGAAATCAACCTAAAGGACGGCAGAACCGATAAAATTGGTGGCATTTTTCAAGTAGGTGCAAGCGACGTAGGGTTGACAATTGAAGGTCCCATCAGCGAGCGAACCACCTTCTTAGCCAGTGCTCGTAGGTCATACCTTCAGTTTCTGTTTGGTGTATTGGAGCTCCCTTTCCTTCCTACATACAATGACTTCCAGTTTAAGGTAAAATCGAAGCTCACCGACAATCAGCAACTCACTATTCTAGGCCTAGGTGCAATCGATCAGTTCTCGTTGAACCTCGATGCCAACGAAACACCTGAACAGCGCTACCTCCTCAACTCACTTCCTGTGAACGAGCAATGGAACTATTCAATCGGCGCAAAGTATACCTACTATCAGAACAACAGTTTCACCAACGTGGTCGTAAGTCGATTCATGCTGAACAACACCGCCGAAAAGTTTGAGGACAACGATGAAAGTGGCCGACAACTTCTCGACTATGTGAGTCAGGAAATCGAGAACAAGCTTCGCATCGAGCAAGTGTACAAGCGCGCTAGCTGGGACGGAGTATTCGGTGTGGGCTTTGAGGAGGCGAAGTACAACACTTCCACGCTCGACCGTCAGATTCCGAACTTCGAACTTGACTATGAATCGGATATCAGACTTTACAAATGGTCGATTTTCGGAAACTACTCACAGCGCATTCTAAACGAACGTGTGAATATTAGTGTGGGTTTGCGCACAGATGCAAACACCTTCAACGAAGAAATGAGCAATCCGCTCAATCAACTTTCTCCGAGAATTGCCATGAGCTATTACATCAACGACTCGTGGACAATCGACGCGAACTGGGGAATCTACTATCAACTTCCACCGTACACTACGATCGGATTCCGAAATTCAGCAGGTGAGCTCGTGAATACCGACTTGAAGTACATTCGTAGCACGCACTATGTATTGGGTACGAGCAAAGTGTTCTCGTTCAACGCAAAACTAAGCGTGGAAGGATTCTACAAGGAATACGCGCAGTATCCAATGCTCTTCCCTGATTCTATTTCACTCGCAAACCTAGGTGGAGACTTTGGTGTGGTAGGAAACAGGGAAGCGGAAAGCACCAACAATGGCTGTGCTTACGGTTTGGAAATCACATGGCAGCAAAAACTCTACAAGGGTTGGTTCGGAATTGCCGCCTTCACCTTTGTGCGATCTGAATTTGAGGACATCGAAGGAAACCTCATCCCGGCAAGCTGGGATAACCGCTTCATTGCCACCATCACGGCAGGAAAAAAATTCGGCAACAACTGGGAGCTCGGAATCCAATATCAATTCTTGGGCGGAACACCATTCACGCCGTTTGATGTAGATGCCACGGCTGACCGAAACAACTGGGATAACATCGGACGTGCAGTGCCAGACTACAGTCTACTTAACACACAAAGATTGGGTGGCTTCAATCGCTTGAACCTGAGAATCGACAAGAAATGGTTCTTTGAGCGCTTTAACCTGGACTTGTATTTCGACGTACAAAACGCGCTTGCTCAAAGCGTACAAGGCCAGCCGTTCTTACTTCCAGAAACGGATGCCAATGGCGATCCAGTTGTGGACCCGAACGACAATAGCAAATACTTGATGACCACCTTACCAAATGAAACGGGTACGGTAATTCCAAGTGTAGGGCTCATCTTCGAGTTCTAAATTGAATCTAGATAGCAAATGGAGAAGGCGGGCTAAGGCTCGCCTTTTCTCATTTATTGTTTCTATATTCAAGTGATAAACCAACCGCCTAATGCAGACAGATTTACTCACCTTCCTCTCTGATTTAGAAGTTTTTAGCGAAGTCCCTCGGGAGTCTATCGAGTGGATGATAGGATGTGGAGAGGTCACCACATACCAACCCGGAGAGTTTCTGTTCAAGAAAGGCGAAGCATCCCAACACATGAGCATCATCATTGAGGGAAAGTTTGAAGTGTATCAGATTACCGATAGAGGTCGAAAGTTCTTCACCGAATTCGAACCTGGTGAGATTACGAGTCAACTCCCTTATTCTCGACTAAAAGAAGCAAGTGGCTATGGTGAGGCGATGGAAGAGTCATGTGTGTTTCGACTGCACAAAGATTGCTTCAGAGAAATGATTTCGAATCATTTTGAACTCACGCGTTCGCTTGTGCATCTCATGACTAGCCGCGTTCGGAACTTCACTCAAATGCAAGTTCAGAATGAGAAGCTGATGGCTTTGGGAAAGCTAAGCGCGGGTCTAGCCCACGAACTGAACAACCCGTCAAGCGCTATGGTACGCAGCGCAGGTGAACTTGCATCACAGCTCAGGCGAGCACCTGAGAGTTTCAAAAAGCTATTAAAAGTTCAACTCAAGGAAGAAGAGGTCGATGGCATTCAAGAAATTCTTGTTTCCAAACTAGATGCCGAGCCTCCCAAACTTTCCATGATGGAACGAAACGGCAAAGAAGAAGACGTTGCCGATTGGCTGGAAGCACATGGAGAGCCAAATGGCTTCGATTACGCCGAGCATTTGGTTGAGTTCGGGTTCAGTACAGCCGACCTCGAACAAATGTACCAACTCACAGGTCAAGCTAGCCTTCCTCCCACCCTTAAATGGATTGATGACCAGCTTCGAATTGTGAAAATGGTCGGCGAAATTGAGGAAGCCTCAAAGCGCATAGGCTCGCTCGTGAGCTCTATCAAACGCTACTCTTACATGGACCGTGATGGAGATCGCCAACGGGTGGATATCCAGGACGGACTGAGGTCAACCGTCACCATGCTCGCGCACAAAGCCCGAAAAAACAAGGTGAAGATTGAGGAGAACATGAACGGCGACGCTCCAACAGTACTCGGTTTGCCGGGCGAACTCAATCAGGTGTGGACAAACATCATTGACAATGCACTGGACGCCATGGAGGACAATGGAGGTACGCTCACGATTTCCACAGAATCGGACGACAACTATGTGAGAGTGCGGATTAAGGACTCAGGTCCGGGTATTCCGGATGACGTTAAAACGCACATTTTCGAGCCGTTTTACACCACGAAACCTCAAGGTAAGGGAACAGGACTCGGGCTAGACATTGTCAAGAAAATATTAGATCAACATCACGCGGACATCCGTGTAGAAACTCAACCTGGCAACACAGAATTTACGATTGCCTTTGCGAAATAATGAACACAGCGAAACCTTACATATTTGCGGTAGACGACGACCCTCAGGTAAGTCGAGCGATACAACGCGATTTGCGTAAGAAATACAACGCCGAATACCGTGTACTTACCTCCATTTCCGTGCTTGAAGCGGAGTCGGCCTTAAGCGAACTCAAAAACCAAGGGGCAGAAATTGCCCTGTTTTTGAGCGATCAACGAATGCCAGACATGCTTGGAGTGGAGTTTTTGTCGAAGGCTCGGGAAGTTTTTCCGAAAGCCAAGCGCGTATTGCTGACGGCCTATTCGGATACCGATGCAGCCATTCGCGCTATCAACGAAGCCGAACTCGACTATTACTTGTTAAAACCATGGGACCCACCCGAAGAAAAGCTCTACCCTGTTTTGGATGACCTTTTGGACGAGTGGAATGCGGGAAGAAATCAAATTCGATCAGGACTTCGAGTTATTGGAACGCAATACGACCCTAGAAGTCACAAAATCAAAGACTTTCTCTCGTCGAACCTGTTTCCCTATCACTGGATTGACAAGGAATCTACAGCAGCGGCTGAACTTCTATCTATCAACAAACTAGAAGGCCAAGGTCCATTCATTTTCTTTGAAGATGGCAGCCACATCCATCAGCCAGAATTGCCGGATGTTGCACAAAGACTCGGATTGAATTCAAGTGCGTCGAATGAGGTGTACGATGTGGCCATCATCGGTGCTGGTCCTGCCGGATTGGCCGCAGGTGTTTACGGTGGTTCAGAAGGATTGGAGACCGTACTCATCGAAAAACACGCCCCTGGAGGTCAGGCTGGAACAAGCTCGAGAATTGAAAACTACCTCGGTTTTCCGAAAGGCTTATCTGGACAAGACTTGGCGCGTAGAGCCATTACGCAGGCCACGCGTTTCGGCACAGAATTCCTCTCCCCTTCTCAAGTTGAGAACATCACCATTGGCACTCCACTGAAAACCTTAAACCTTTCGGGCGGAAAGTGCATTCACGCGAAATCGGTAATCATTACAACGGGTGTGAGTTACCGACAACTCGACACACCAGGCGTAAAAAATCTTACCGGAGCAGGAATATACTACGGAGCGGCTACTACGGAAGCTACGACCTGCACGAATAAGGACGTATTCGTGATTGGTGGCGGCAACTCTGCTGGTCAAGGTGCGGTGTATTTAAGTCGATTTGCGCGCAAGGTTCGTATTGTCATTCGCAGGCCGGACCTTACCTCTAGCATGAGTAGCTATTTGATTGATCAGATTGATGCCATTGACAATATTGAAGTAATCGGCCGTAAGGAATTGGTAGAAGCTAAGGGAGATGGACATCTGGAAGGCTTAGTATTCAAGGATTTGGACAATGACGCAAAGCTTGATTTTGAAGCTCAGGCGCTTTTCATATTCATTGGAGCGAAACCCTTTACTGATTGGATTGACTTGCCCATCATCCGAGATGAAAAAGGATTTTTAAAAACGGGAGGCGATCTCCTGAATTTGGATGAATTCAAGCAAACTTGGAAGCTTGAGCGCGACCCCTACCCGCTCGAGACAAACATTCCAGGAGTATTTGCTGCGGGTGATGTTCGCAGCGGAGCTATGAACCGCGTGGCCTCTGCCGTAGGCGAAGGCGCTATGTCGGTAAGTTTTGTCCATAGATATCTGAACGAAGTATGATTATTTACACTCCGAACCAGCACTGGTTCAAGGATATTGGTCACCTCGCGCGTTCCTGGACCATGATTAAAGTGATGCGCGCGGTACTGATGATTGGTGCCTACACCCTTGTCGTAACACTCGTACACAACTACATCTACGAATGGTCGTTGCGCGAAGTTTCTGGACTCTTTTCCCTCCTGGGAATCGTTCTTTCCATCCTTCTCGTATTCCGTACGAACAGCGCTTACGATCGTTGGTGGGAAGGTAGAAAGCAATGGGGTGCTTTGGTAAACAACTGTCGAAATCTGGCCATCTATTGCGATGTTCACCTTCCTCAAAATGATAAGATGACGAAGATGATAATTGCGAGAGACATCGGAAACTTCTGCTTGGCCTTTGTAGAGCACTTGCGCTCAGGAACCGTCGTTGAAGAACTCAAGGGTCTAAGCGATGAGGAAATTGCATTGTATAAGTCCAAAAGCCACGTCCCCAATCACATCTCCAAGCAAATCTATCAGACCATACACGACGCGTACAAGGATGGGAGAATTACGGGCGAAGACCTTCGAAATTCACACCTGATGCACAAAGCATTGCTCGACATTTTGGGCGCCTGTGAGCGAATCAAGAAAACCCCAATTCCCTTCAGCTACAATGTGTACTTGAAGGTTTTCATTACGGCTTATGGACTTCTGCTTCCGTTTGCCATGCTTACGACGTTGGGATTCTGGACCATTCCGGCGGTGATGTTTGTCTTCTTCGCCTTTATCGGTGTAGAGATGATGGGAGAAGAAATCGAAGATCCATTTGGATTGGACTGTAACGACCTTCCAACGGGCCTAATCGCCAATACGATTCGTGAGAATGTGCTTCACTTGATGGATGTGCCTCACGAACATTGGGAAAAGGTTCCGGAGAAACCTTATGAGAAAGTATTCTAGACCACGAACGTCTAAAACAATATGAGCAAACTCGAACGCTACCTCTCGGTTAGAGAGCTTTCTGAAAAGATATGTGAGCCGTTGGCCACGGAAGATTTCGGAATGCAACCCTACGTATATGGTAGTCCGCCCAAATGGCACCTCGCACATACCTCTTGGTTTTTTGAAACCTTTATTTTGAAGGAGAATCTACCCGACTACAAGATTTTCGACAAGCGTTTTCCCTTCTTCTTCAACAGTTATTACCAAACCATGGGCGAACGCCAGCAGCGGGATCGTCGCGGTTGGTTAACACGCCCCTATGTCGATGAAATAATGGCTTACCGCGCTCATGTAGATTATCACATGCGTGAGCTCATTTCAAACAATCCCAGCGAGCAAATTCGGTCTCTCATCGAGATTGGCCTCCACCACGAACAGCAGCATCAAGAGCTTTTACTTACGGATATCAAACTCGGTTTAAGCGTGCAGCCCTTTGATCCGGTTTATTCAAAAACACCTCTAATTCCGGATGGAAAAGCCATTATAAATGAAGAGCGCGAATGGATTGAAATTCATGCCGGGATGTATCCTATTGGTCACGATGGCGAGGGTTTCGCTTTCGACAATGAATATGCGCGTCACCAGGTTTATTTGAATCGGTTCAAGATTGCTTCTACCCCAGTAACCACAGGGGAGTTTATTGAATTTATTGAAGCTGGAGGCTATTCAGACTTCAACTTCTGGCACGACGAAGGTTGGGCGTGGGTTCAGGATGAAAAGGTCAAACTTCCCATGTATTGGAAGGTAGAAGACAGCGGCTACACGCACTTCACTTTGGCCGGACGCAAACCTATCCTAGGCAATGAAGTAATGCAACATTTGAGCTTTTATGAAGCTTCGGCATTTGCGGCCTGGAAGGGACGTCGATTGCCCACAGAATTTGAATGGGAGGTCGCAAGTGACAACTTCTCGTGGGGTAGTGTTTGGGAATGGACAAACAGTGCCTATCTCGCCTACCCGGGCTACAAAAAGCCACCCGGTGCGGTTGGCGAATACAATGGGAAATTCATGGTGAACCAAATGGTGCTGCGGGGTTCGTCCATCGCCACATCCCCAAACCATGCCAGAAAAACATATAGAAACTTCTTTCATGCACCTTTGCGTTGGCAGTACAGTGGTCTGCGCTTAGCGAGTGACACATAACCCTGAACATGTCAACAATCACCGAACTAAGTAAAATAGCGAAAGACGTAAGAGACGGACTCACCTCCTCTCCCCGCACACTGCCCTCGAAGTACTTTTACGACGATGCAGGCGACAAGCTTTTTCAGTCCATAATGGCAATGCCGGAGTATTACCTTACCGATTGCGAGTTTGAAATATTTCAGACGCAAGCGGATAATATTCTCAATACCATTGCCCCGAACAAACGTCCGTTTAACCTCATTGAATTAGGTGCAGGAGATGGCAGCAAAACCCGCGTTCTACTGCGACACTTTCAAGAGAAGGGCGTGGATTTCACGTATTGTCCAGTTGATATTTCAGCCGGAATCCTAGAGGAACTAAAGGAAGAAGTGCTCAAGGAACTTCCGGATTTGAACATCGAATTACTCGCAGGAGACTACTTCGAACTACTGAATCAGAGAATTGGCAAGTTCGAAGGTCGGAACGTATTCCTCTTTCTCGGAAGTACCATTGGCAATTACAACGAAGAACGCGCTACACGTTTCCTCCAAAAGCTACGAGACGGTATGCGTGAAGACGATCAGCTGCTGATGGGCGTAGATTTAAAAAAGGATCCTTCGGTCATTCTAAAGGCGTATAACGACCCGCATGGCATCACGAAGGAATTCAATATGAACTTATTGCGTAGGCTCAATGTTGAAATTGGTGCAAACTTCGATGAGAGGTACTGGATGCATCATCCGACATACGACCCTCAATCGGGCGAAGCGCGGAGCTATCTCGTTTCAACAAAACCGCAGGAGGTTTATATCGAGGCACTTGATGAAACCTATTCTTTTGAGGCGTGGGAAGAAGTTCACACGGAAATCTCGAAGAAATACAGTTTGAATCAGCTTGAAAAGCTCGCCCAGGCCTCTGGTTTTGATGTCGCCGAAAACTTCTTGGATTGCAAGCACTATTTCGTGGACACGCTTTGGCGTCCGCACAAATCATAAAATCAACAAAGATGAAAGCAGTATGGAATGGCAAAGTGATCGCGGAGAGCGATGACACGATTATCATTGAGAACAACCACTACTTTCCACCGAATTCGATTGTAGACGAATTCTTCTCAAAAACAGATACCCACACGGTTTGTCCGTGGAAGGGAACCGCCTCTTACTACACGATTGAAGTGGATGGCGAACAGAACGTAGATGCGGCTTGGTACTACCCGACTCCAAAAGACGCAGCGAGCCAGATTAAGGACTACGTGGCGTTTTGGAAGGGTGTGAAGGTGGAGTAGGATTGCTTCCTGCGTCAGCGAAAGGTTCCCAGTCTGACGACTGGAAAAGGGTCCTCCGCCTACCGGCGGAAGAAAGGATCCTTCACCTGTCGGTGAATGAAAGGATTCTCCGCCTGACGGCGGAGGAAAAGCAGGAGTTGTTCAAGGATCGGATAAATCCATTCGGAGAGCAAGGGCTGAAGCCGCGTGCCAATTGGATGTATTTACTAAGGTCCTTGCGTTGAATTTAGCTCTACTGTCCGACCCTCTGACTCCCGAATGGCTTCGCCTCTCGGGATTCCTCCCTACGGTCGGAACCTCCAACCCTCAATTTCGTGGAGCAAGGGCTGAAGCCGCGTGCCAATTGGAGGCATACCCCAAGGACATACCTTCGATTACCACAGGGTTTTAACCCGTGGTAGTCGATTCCCCCTCTCCCTCTAACCTTGGGGGCCCCCGAGCCCCCGCCTGGGACTAATATCCGAAGGACAATTCACAAGAGTCGTAGAACAAACGGGTACAAACGTTTACTTACACTTCGGTTCCTAACCAATCATATCGACCATTAACTGAAGCTTTTTGCGAAGGTTGGGACCTTTCTAGAGCATTGACCGCATCAACAATGTGCGGATAACGGTATTCGAAACCAGAATGACGAAGCTTCTTGCCGAGCACGTTGCGGCTTTTTAGCAAGAGTTCCGGTTCCGTCTTGAGCAGGATTGACCCAAATTGGACCATCCATTCCGGCATTTTGAGGAGCGATAAACCACCTTGAGCTCGCGATGTGGTGCGCATGAACTCCTCTACGGTTGTGGGTTGTGATGCGAGATTTACTGGACCTGAGAGCTGAGATTTCGCGCAGTGGAGGACCGCCTTACAGAAGTCGTGAACGTGAATCCAAGAGAACTTGAGGGCGCGACCACCGAAGCCTCTGAAGCCGAAGAGCGACAATTGACGCATAGGCGGATAAGCTCCGCCAGTTCTTCCGAGTACAATGGCCGTGCGCAGTAAAACTAACCTGCTCGTTTCCTCGAAGTGGAGACGCGCTTCCTCCTCCCATTTCGTCGCGAGGTCTACGCTGAAACCGGTTCCATGCTCGCCATTTTCATCCCAATAATTTGTGGTAGAATCGCGGTAAATCGTTGCGGTACTCATCTGAAGCACTACTGGAGGTGGAGAGTCACACTTGCGAGTGGCTTGTCCGAGTGCACGTGTTGAATCTATCCTGCTCGCATAGAGCTTCTGCTTATTAGGCTTCGTATAGCGCGTATCCACACTTAAACCACAGAGATTCACCAGAACGTCAGCGCCATCTATAAGACGCGTCAAGGAATCAATATCGACGGGATTCCATTGTACATAATGAATGCCGTGCTGATCTTCGCGATGTTCACGAGTAAGAACCGTGACATTATATCCCAAATGAGTGAGGTATAGTGAGAGTTCTGATCCCAGAAATCCGGTACCTCCGGCGATAATCCAATTCATAGTTGAAATGATTTATAAATCCAGTGGATGATGCGTATTGGCTGATTGAGCCTTGTTGAGTTCAATACTCTCGATGACGATGTAGACAATGGCGAGTATTGGACCCGCTAAGAGCATGATCCACAGTCCGAAGTACATCATCATCAGGCCAGTTTCATATCCCATGGCGGCTGCTGGAATAACAATGGCGCCAAGTATCACGGCTAGAAAGATGAAGGATATTCTCAATGTGCTATCCGCCGTTTGTTTAATTCGAAAGAGAACGGGAAGCAATAATAATAGTCCTACGACTGCTGGAATTATGTAGGCTAGTGCTTCTTCAAGCTCACTAATATCATGAATTAGCGTCCCGATGAATTGCCCTACAGCGCTGATTCCATAGTACAATCCGATAATTCCGATCGCCACGTCGTACCCGTCTCTCATTCCCCCGAGATCGGACTTGATCACTACGCGATAGTAAATAGAACTCAAGGGTTGATAAACAGCGAGAATAGCGAAGGTTGTCGAGCCAAAATCCGGCTTGAAGATTAAACCTAGTATAGTGAGTAGCGCAAGAATCACCTGGAAGATCACGCTGACTCGTTTCCGATTCAAACTGATTGCTGCATTCATAATTTTCAATAATTTTTGAAAGTTTGTGATAAAAAAATTTAGCCTTTAAGTTTTCTGATGGTCTTCATCAGGAAGTTATCTGCAGCGGAGGTCATCATGCCTAAGACTTGCAGTGCCTGGCTCGTAACATTATCGATGTCCTTGATAACCTTTTTGAACTCCTCTACTTCCGGGCTATTTCCTTCTACTTGCTTGAGAATGGTCAATTGGTCTTTGACGGTATCCAGTTCGCGTTTCTTGCGTTCATCAGCAATTCGTTTTGCGACCACCCAAAGGTCTTTCTCTGCACGGAAGTAGTCTTTGCGATCTCCCTTTTGCATATCGCGGTATACCAATCCCCAATCTACAAGTCCGCGCAGATTCATGTTGGCATTTCCGCGAGAAACACCGAGTTCTTCCATCACGTCATCTGTGGTGAGTGATTTAGGACTGATCAACAAGAGCGCGTGAACCTGCGCCATAGTTCGATTTATCCCCCACTGCGCGCCGAGCGTGCCCCAGGTTTGAATGAATCTCTCTTTTGCTTGTTGATATTCCATGGGGTAAATATACGGTTCAATATTTAATTTTCAATAATTTCTGAAAATAAATGAACTGCCGACAACTAATTACAGTCATTCGAATGCTATTCCACAATCACCTTCCTAAAGGTACTTATTCCCTTTCTAGAGTGATATTCCAAAACATACACGCCGGCTGGATAGCTTCCCAGCTCCATGTGGTGTGTGGATTCCGTTGTCGCCTCAGAGTTCAGGAGGGTTCCTTCTAAGCTGTACAATCGTAGAATTCCGGGTTCTGGAAGGCCGTCTATCGTGAGTTGACCTGTAGTTGGGTTTGGATAGAACGTTATGTCGTCTGCCACAACCTCTCGCATGCCAATTGACCCTGCATGAATACTGTCGCAGATCATCACATCCGTGCATTCGAAGTAGGCACGCACACATATGCGGTACACGCTATCAGCCCCATAGGTGTGTTGAACTACATCTCCCCAATACTGTGTTCCGTCGCCCATAAACCACTGTACGCTATCGGCGAGTGGTCCAGTATAGGTAAGGGTTACACTGTTCGAGTCGTTGTTCCCCGATACGCTAAAGCTAGGTTCCGGAACATCGCATTGGTATTTTGTGAGGAAGAAGCTGCGCTGGCTGCCCACTTTATAAAGGGTATCGTTCCCCATGTACATTCCTTGGTCGAAGTTACCGCCAATGTAGAACGTGTTAGCTGGGCCAGCGGTGATGGCGTTGCCCCATGAGCCTCCCCCGAAATTGGTCACTGTTCGATCCATCGAAATCACGGAACCATCCAATATCTCAAATCTCGTAATAAAACCATCATAACCCTGATTCGGAGCAGTTTTCAAAGTATCAGCATGTGAAGGCCAATACATCTGACCACTGTATCCTGTAATGACTACTTCGTCGTCAACGACCTCTATACCTTGTCCTGTAGACATTCCACCGGGAACGGCCATGCTAGACCAGAGATGTGAACCGGTGGCGTCTAAAGCGGTAACAAAAGGGGAAACGGCTCCTACGGGAGAGGTATATATATGCCCAGCCAATATTGTATTGCGTTTCACAGCACCTGTAATATAAATGTTCCCTGTAGGATCAAGATTAAGGGCCTCTATTTGCATTTCATCAACACCAGCGCTCTCATGCAACCATTGCAATTGGCCAGAACTTGAAAAGCTTGCGATGTAAGAATCGGATTGAAGGGTGTCGCCGCCGATGGTGATCCAGCCGTTCGTGTTTTTGGCTATGTTTCGTCCTGCGACAACGTAATCTCCAGAAACAGGATTTCGTTTAAAAAAAGTTACGCCTCCCCAGTAATACGACAAATGAATAGCATTACTTGAATGCATTTGGAGTTGACTCAGTGAGATCTGTTGACCAGACTGGCTATACTCAACCACGTAAACGCCGTGAGTTGGAATAATACTATCCGTTTCCCAACGGAACTTTCCAGGACTTAAGTGACAGAGCCAAAAAAGGTTTCCATTTGGAGCTATATCTAAATCGAGAGATGAGCTTATGTTACGATACGTAGAAAGGTCAAAAGTCATGGTATCCGGTTCTGGCATTGCCAACCACTGAAAAGTACCTGCCGTGTCATACTTCAACAAGAACATACTCTGGCGTAGGGTATCTTCGATGTAGGCGAAGTTCGAATCGTAAGGAATTCTGGGAAGGATGGTGTCAGTATCAAAGTGAACAGCTGTATTCGGTGGACCAACAGGGTTATTTTTCACATTCTCCACATAACCCGTAACGTAGATTCCATCGGTGCTATCGGCTTTCAATGCATAACCAAAATCATAATCTCTACCACCTATGACTTTAGACCACCTGTGACGACCGTCTGGAGTAAAACTACTGAGCATAAAATCAACTGTGGCACTTACACCGACTTCAGAATAGCCAGTAAGCGAAACAGAATCAACCATCAATCCATCCCCTCCCACTATAGCCAATACATAGATATTTCCAGCTCTATCCGTTTCAAGAAACTTCACATCATTATAATCTAAAGGCCGTTGAAGTGAATTTGATGACCCACCGCGAATTGACCAGTCCCATTGAGCGAGGCTGCAAAGTGACAGCAGTAATGATAGCGTTAAGAAAAGGGAGCGCATGGGAGATTGGGAATTAAGGAGAGGACGGTTGAGATTCTTCTTAAATGTACGAAAAGTGAATTCCGATGTAACTCAGGTTAGTCGATTCAATGAAACCTATCAAATCGCATCTACCACATTTCACCTCGGCTCATTATCCATCTCCTCCCCCAACTCAAGCAATATATTATCCCGTATCCCAAAGTAAACTTCTCTCAGAACCTGTCGCTGATAATCTACTGTGATTACATCTTGATACGGCGCAATAGCTATAGGCTCAACCAACAATATGAACGCATAGTTAGCGAGTCCTTTCTTCGTTCCAAAGTCGACCAGCAATAGTCTATAAGTCCCGTCAGCCTGCAAGGAGTCCACCGTCAAACAACGCAAGGATTCATCATTGATTAACCCAGTAGAATCACAGGATTGTACCAATAAATACGCCTCATCAGAATTAAAATAGATGTTGTGTACATCTTGAATGAACTTGTCGTGGTCGTGGTCGTGATCAAGACCAAGCGAATCGGTTTGTGACCAAACAGTGGAACTAACAAGGCTGAAAAAGAGAGCAATCCGGAACATAATGACAAGATACTCCATTCATACTAAGCGCACTCAGCCAACGGTTTAATCGTGCAACTCTTCCAAGTGTTTGTGGGAACCTAGAAGGTGCTCATCAGATCGATTTCTGGTCAATAGGGATAGTGTCTAACAACAAAAAAAGGGAAACCATTTCTGATTTCCCTTCTGCGGTGCGGACGGGACTCGAACCCGCGACCCCCGGCGTGACAGGCCGATATTCTAACCAACTGAACTACCGCACCAATGTTGTTATGTCATGCGCTCCATTGCTGTAACGCGGTGGCAAATATACAACGGTTTTCATTCCTGTCAAGTGTTGAGGCAAGAAAATTTGAAATTTCTGCATCCCACGGCTGACGGGCGATTGCCGAGATTTAATACAACTTTCTGCGCTTCAATAAGTAAGGCAGCAAAACCTGGTTGTATCCCAAACGAATATTTGCCTCCACCCAGTCAATTTTAAATTGACCACAACGGAGTTCTATCTCCTTTATCAAACTGTTTCGGACCTTCTTGTACTCCTCCCTAACCTCTTCAGGATGGAGCTTCAATTCCTCCCCCGATTCCAAGTCCACAAACCTGTGTGGCTTGTTTCCAAATTCGAATTCCCTCTCCAACTTCCCATCCTCCACATGCAAGAGTACCAACTCATGCTTGTTGTACCGGAAGTGCTGCAAAGCCTCAAAGAGTTCCTCTCCCTCCTGCTCCGCTCTTTCCAAGAAGTCACTGAAAATGATGACCAATGACCTCCTATGCAGACGCTCCGCCAATTCGTGCAGCTGCGGCGCCAAATGCGTCGATTTGTTCTCAGAGGTATCCGTAATCACCTTCGACAATTCCGTAAGCAACATGTGATGATGCGCCCGGTTTGTCTTCGCCTCCGTATGCAAGTCTACCTTCTCATTGATGGTCGTAAGTCCAACCGCATCGCGTTGCCTCCTCAAAAGATTCATCAAAGATGCCGCTCCATAAACCGAAAATGCTAGCTTATTGGGTTCCTCAAATCCAATGGCCTTTGGATCTGGAAATAACATCGACCCACTGGTGTCAAGCACAATCTGACAACGCAAGTTGGTCTCTTCTTCATAGCGCTTCACAAACATCTTGTCTGTTCGCGCATAGAGCTTCCAATCTATGTGACGGGTTGATTCCCCCGTATTGTACAACCTGTGCTCCGCAAATTCTACCGAGAAGCCGTGATATGGACTTTGATGCAGCCCCGTGATGAAACCTTCAACTACTTGTCGAGCCAAGAAATCGAGGCGTTCAAAATCGCGTATGCTATGTAAATCGAGAGAACTTGACATTCGTCGGTATTTCGGTTATCAATCGAAACGCAAGGCTTTCGCCGGACGTATTCTCATGATGATATAACTTGGCGCCATCATCGAAACAAGGCAGATGACTAAGGTACCCAGATTCAAGGCCAATATCAACCATGGATCTAGCAAAACGGGCGCCTCTGATACGTAGTACGTAGATGGGTCTAACTTCACAAAGCCCCAATAATGCTGGGCAAGGCAAATTCCTATGCCAATCAAATTTCCCCAGAAAAGTCCGCGTAAAATCAAATATCCACTTTGATATAGAAAGATCCGTCGAATCTTGCGGTCACTTCCTCCAAGCGACTTAACAATGCCAATCATTCTCGTGCGCTCCAAGATCAATATCAGCAAGGCACCAATCATGTTGATGGTAGCCACTACGAGCATAATCCCAATAATCAGGAACATATTCACATCAAAAAGCTCAAGCCATTTGAAGAGTTGTGGATTCTCCTGTAGGACGGATACGGCGTTTAGATGAAAGGGCAAAGCTTCACGCAACTGAGTGGTTTGTGGGGTAATCTCATCAAAATCATCAATAAAGACCTCCATCTTACCTACCTCATCGGCATGCCAATCGTTTAAACCGCGAATTAAATTCAAATCACACAGTACATACAGGCGGTCGAATTCCTCCAGTCCCGTATTGTAAATTCCTGAAACCATGAGGTATCTGGTGAGCGGCGGACGATTGTTGTCGCGAATGAAGTAGACCACCACCTCATCTCCCGTATCAATCTTTAATCGGTTTGCCGTGCTCCGCGAAAGCAAGATGCTATCGCTTTCCACTGAATCGCGAAAGCTGGGGATAACACCATATTCCATGGCATCTTCGAAAAATGTCCAATCGTATTCCGGACCTACACCCTTGAGTGCAATGCCTTCGAAGTCATCCTCAGAAGTGAGAATTCCGGCTTTGGAGGCCGTGCGTTGAATATGTGTGAATCCGTCAAGTTTCTGAATATCAGGATAGAATTCAATCTTGGTGGAGATGGCCTTATCCTCGTACGAAATGTTCGAATCGTACGGTTGAATTTGAATATGCCCGGAGAAGCCAATAATCTTATCTTTGATTCGCTCTTGAAGTCCGACTCCCGTTGCAACCGCGATGATCATCAATACCATTCCGAGTGCAATGGCCGTTATGGAAACGGTAATAACCGGACCCGTAATTGAGTCTTTGGAATTTTCCGAACGAACCAATCTCTTGGCAATGAACCACTCCCAGCGCATGAATACAATTTTCGAGGCTAAAGATAGACAAATGCCATTCCTAACCCTGATTCTGTTCACATGGATTCTGGGCATCACCGGATGGGCTCAGTCTCCTACGCCTGCAGCTGATATTCCCGATCTGTGGCTCCCAAAACTCGAAGGAAAGACCATCGCCGTAGTGGCCAACAACACTTCTCGCGTAGGAGAAACACATCTCGTGGATTTCTTAGTAGCGAACAATGTGACGATTAAGCGTGTGTTTTCTCCCGAACATGGATTTAGAGGGAAGGCCGCTGCAGGCGAACATGTGAGTTCCGAAATTGACGAAAAAACAGGCATTCCGCTCGTATCGCTCTATGGAAATCACAAGAAGCCGGCTCCGTCGGAAGTAGCTGATGTCGATCTTGTGCTCTTCGATATTCAAGATGTTGGCGTGCGATTCTACACTTACATTTCCACCATGACCTACGTAATGGAGGCTTGCGCCGAAAACGGAATTCCTTTCTATATTCTCGATCGTCCAAACCCCCATGGCAACTTGATTGACGGTCCCATTCTAGAACCAGAATTCACCTCCTTTGTAGGACTACACCCCGTTCCCATTGCACACGGAATGACGGTTGGAGAGTATGCAGCCATGGTAAAGGGTGAGGGATGGATTAAGGACTCAAAAAAGCTCGACCTATCCGTTTTTGTTTGCAATAACTACACACACGAATCGGTATACGAACTGCCGGTTGCGCCCTCGCCTAACCTTCCCAATCAAGCGTCCATCATGCTATACCCTTCCCTCTGCTTATTTGAAGGAACGGTTGTGAGCATCGGACGAGGAACTGATTTACCGTTCCAACAATTTGGTGCTCCTTGGTTTGAAGATTTGGGAACGACATTCACTCCAACAAGTCGATCCGAGGCACCGCATCCCAAGTATGAAAATGAAGAGTGCTACGGCGTGGAACTAGCCTCATTCGGCGAGAATTTCATGCACAACTACGAGAAGTTGTACATCTTCTGGTTGCTCGAAGCTCACCGACAATATAATGGCGACGAGCCTTTCTTCACCAACTACTTTCGCTTGCTCGCTGGAACTGAAAAACTTCAGAAGCAAATTGAACATGGATGGAGTGAGGCACAAATTCGTGAGTCATGGGAAGAAGGATTGTCCGAATTCAAACTCGTCCGTGAGAAGTACCTTTTGTACGAGTGAGCACATCGCCTATTCGTCTCAATGCAACGTTAACTCAATGGTAGGAACCTCAAGCCGAAATTCAGCGTAATAGGAGGTACATTGCAACACCAAATGAAACGTTTCCTTTTCATCACATGCTTAGCGCTCACCTTCACGTTAAACTCTAGCGGGCAAAACCTGCTGGTGAATGGTGGTTTCGAACCGGATGATTGTGAGCTGCCCGCATGGCGGCTTAGCGAAATTTGTGCCCCTTGGGACACGCTCGGGGATGCTGGAGATTGGCAAGACCTGATCGTTCAATATTACGGCGAGTGCTCAAGTCGTGGAAATGCGGGAAGCCGAGATCCACGAAGCGGCAGAGGGTGCATCGGCATCCCTACGCACGGCTGGCCAGCTTCGGCAGCTGAACCTCATCAATCGAGGGGGTATCCAATTGGTGAATTGACCCAAACGCTTACACAGGGCCAGACCTATCAGCTCTCCTTCTGGGTTCAAACGTTGTACTCCAGCAACGCTATGATTTATGCGACTCAAGGTCCGGGAGCCTTATTCACCAGCACAAGGGAAAACCTCAACTTCAACAACGAATTTGTACTCGAATCGGACAATGCGATATACGGAACAGAGATTGTCTCTGAGGTTGGCGAGTGGACACAAATCTGCATGACATTTACAGCAACGGGGTATGAGCGCTTCATGATTCTGGGAAACTTCAGAACAAATGAGGATACTCCAAAGGAACTCATCAATCCAAATGACGATCCAGACGCCACGGTTTGGAAATGGTCCTATTACCTGATTGATGATGTTGTGCTGATACCTTACGAAGCACAACCTGCAGTGCTGCCTAGCTCCGCAGGTATTTGTCCAGATGAAGACCTAACCCTGAGTCTTTTACGTGTTGAAACTGGACAATGGGACGACGGATCTACGGACCCTACGCGTGTTGTATCCGAGCCTGGAACGTATGGATACACCTACTTAGATGGAGCCTGTTTCAGGACAGACTTCATAGAGGTGAGTGAGGTTAACTGCGAGAAATGCCATGTTTACCTTCCAACGGCTTTCACGCCGAATGGCGATGGAAACAACGATGAATGGAAGCCAGAGCTCGTGTGTGATGCAATAGAATACCGGGTTGAAGTTTACGACCGCTTAGGAAACCTGATGTTCCGTACCTTTAACATTGATGAAGGCTGGAGTCCCCCTGCTACGATTCAAGAAGGCACCTACGTGGCCAGAATACAGATGACCTATGAGCTTTACGGCGAGCGCGATTTCATCGACGAGCGAGCTCTTATTGTCATCATGAAATAACAGATATAGATGCGAAGTACGCTAATAGCTTCACTTTTCACACTCTTCACACTTACCGTCACCGGGCAAACTCAAAACTTTGTGGTGAACGGCGGTTTTGAACCTACGGATTGTCCGAGCACTGGAACTACGCTGTTTGAAATCGCACCGCCATGGCGGGATCCGTTTACGTCATCCGACCATTACGGACCGTGTACTTTCCCAGGAAGCGCCACCACCAATAACAACGTTCCTCCACAAGAAGGAGATGGAAACGTGGGCTTGTACGGTTATGGCCGCTTTGGTCAGATTTACAACCGAGAATACATCATCGGTGAGCTTACCACAGCCCTTACGGCTGGTCAGCGTTACCGCGTGAGCTACTGGGTGCACCCGGTTTACACGCCGCAGTTCGACATCAACGCTGGGATCGACGGTCCGGATGTACTCTTTTTTGAATCGTATTCCGATTTCACTAGCTCGGTTCAACGAAACAACTACGATTATTCTTCGGATTCGGCACTTCACCCAGATTACACGATAACGGAGCTCAACGAGTGGACGCAAGTTTGTTTGAACTTTACTGCTCGCGGGTATGAGCGTTATATCGCGTTGGGAACCTTTAGAACGGATGAAGAGGTTCAGGCCGAATTGTTAGGTGGAAACACTCAGCCCACCTTGGGATACTACCTCATCGACAATGTGGTTGTTCAACCCATAGACGAGCCCGTGCTAACAGGCACACGTGAACTTTGCCCAGGCGGAGAAATCACACTCACCGTTCCCGATGGACTTTTTGGTGAGTGGGACGACGGTTCCACGGCGCTTACACGAGTGATTGATGAACCGGGCACTTACAGCTATGGGTATCAGGATGGTATTTGCTATCGGGTTGACCAGGTTGTGGTAGAGGAAGTGAACTGTACGCCATGCAACGTGTACTACCCATCGGCATTCACCCCAAATGGCGATGGGACGAATGAAGTGTGGATGCCAGTATTCGAATGTGCACCAATTGAATATCAGCTCGAAATCTACGACCGTATAGGAAACCTTGTATTCCAAACCTACGACCGCAACAACTCGTGGTCGCCCCCAGCAGATGCCCAAGAAGGCACTTACGTGGCGATATTGCGCTTCACGTACGAGCTTTATGGGGACAGGACGGTGATACAGGAAAGGGTTGAGGTGAGTTTGATGAGGTAGGGGATCATCCGCCTAACGGCGGATGAAAGGTTCGCGATCCGCCTACCGGCGTATGCGAAAGGATCTCCTCCTGTCGGAGGAGAAAGAGCTAGAGGTTTACGTGAGGGTTACTTGAGGCCCAGGGGTGGTACGGGGGTGATAATGTTCGCGATATCGTCAAAGCCATTGTCCTCGAGCCACTTTTGATAAACGGCTTTACCACTTCGAGTAGAGGCCACTCCCCATTTCAGTTTGTTGCGTAGTTTGTCATCTTCAGTTAGTGGCTGAATTAGATTGTGCTGTTCAAACTCCGATCGAAGGTGACTGAATATCATGGCCACGGAAACGGATAGATTATAACTCTCTACAAATCCGTACATAGGGATTTGTATGTGGTAATCCGCATTTTTTGAACTGTCACTAGAAATGCCCTCCCATTCGTTACCAAAAATCACAGCTATTGGTCTATCTAAGGGTAATTGTTGAATGGCCATGCCACTTTCGTGTGGTGTAGTGGCAGCAATAGCGTATCCACGCTCCTTTAAGCTGTTGATCGATTGACCTAGGTCTACTGATCGTTGGATATCCAACCATTTATCCGACCCCCTCGATATCTCTGACTTGAATCCCACCTGCCACTCTGGCTCAACCATATGTAATTCTTGAAAACCTAATGCGTCCATCGTTCTTATGACTGCGGAAGCATTTTGCTCTTTCATGGTGTTCTCGAGTATAGCAACGGCACGTCTGGTTCGCTTAGAGAGCACTTCATCAAATCGTGCTATGCGTTCCTTGGTCAGAAAACCTGAGATGTAGTTCCAATGTGTTTCGAGGTTCATGGGGCGAAGATAGAGGATATGGAGGTTGGAGGGTTGGAGGGTTAGAGGGTTAGAGGGTTAGAGGGTTGGACGGGACGATGTTCCGACTGAAAGGAGGAATCCCGAGAGGCGCAGCCGATTCGGGAGAGGGGTGGACCGGGTGATGTTCCGACTGAAAGGAGGAATCCCGAGAGGCGGAGCTGATTCGGGAGAGGGTTGGACGGGTTGATGTTCCGACTGAAAGGAGGAATCCCGAGAGGTGGAGCTGATTCGGGAGTTAGACAGCATAGGTAGGGCTAATGGGCCACGGGCTAAAGCTCTGTGGCAATTGGAGTGGCTCTTACCGATACCACGGGCTAAAGCGCGGAGGCATTTGGAGGAAGCATTTTTCTTACCACGGGCTGAAGCCCTGTGGCAATTGGAATGGCCCTTACTGATACCACGGGCTGAAGCGCGGAGGCATTTGGAGGAAGCATTTTTCTTACCACGGGCTGAAGCCCCGTGGCATTTGGAATGGCCCTTACTGATACCACGGGCTAAAGCCCCGTGGCATTCGGAGGAAACCTTTTAGGCACCACGGGCTAAAGCCCTGTGGTACATGGATTCAAGTTGAACCCGAGGCTATATCCTATCTCGAATGGATTGGCCTAGCTTGCCGAGGAACGAGGCCTTATTGATCGCCGAAGGCGTCAATCCTTGCGGCCGAAGGACGCCTTGTGCATGCCGAAAGCAGGCGCCTTATCCTCCGCCGAAGGGCGGAGCGATCCTTGCCGACCGCAGGGAGGCTCCTTTCCGCCGGTAGGCGGATCCTTATCCGCCGCCAGGCGGATTCCTTTGCCGACCGTAGGGAGGCATCCTTTTGCCTCCGCGGCAGCGGAGCGCAATCCCCCCCCCTCATAGCCCCAACTAATCACCCCATCACACAAATCAATAACCCTCCTTTGGTGGAGTAAGGAAGTCGTTTTACTTTCGTCATACCATTCGCGAGGCAAAAGAGCGAAATAGCGTAACTTGGCCCGCAGAATTAACGGAAACTCATCATAAGAAAGAAAGTAATGGCTCTAGAACTCACTGCCGACAATTTCGAATCAACAGTTCTTAAATCAGACAAGCCTGTATTGGTTGACTTCTGGGCAGAATGGTGTGGCCCTTGCCGCATGGTTGGTCCAGTTGTAGAAGAACTATCTGGCGAATATGACGGAAAGGCTGTTATCGGTAAGTTGAACGTTGACGAGCACCAAAGCATCGCCATGCAGTTCGGCATCCGTAACATCCCTACGCTTCTCGTTTTCAAAAACGGAGAGATTGTTGACAAGCAAGTAGGTGTTGCACCTAAGCACGTCCTCGCTGGAAAACTCGATTCAGCTATGTAATTAGCCGATCGATAAGATCATATCAATCCCGCTAAAGCAAATGCCTTAGCGGGATTTTTTTTACCAGCTATGTGACAACAGTCATATTCCAAAATTTTCAGTTGAGCTAACTTGACAGTATTCTAATCAGAATTCTGCCGGTCATGAAAAAGTGGTTACCTCTCCTGTGTCTCCTCTTCCTTTCAACACCTCTCACAGCTTCCAGCGGAGACCCCTACTCTTCCGAGTTTCTGGCCATCTTCTTCCTGATTCTAGGTGCAATATTCGGAGGCTTCCTCGCCAAAAAGGTCAATCAACCGCCAGTACTAGGAGAACTTATCATCGGTATTGTCGTCGGCACCGTTCTCTACCAAATGAATGATAGGGTGGCCATTTCAATCCGACATATTTCTGAGATAGAGCACATCATCGAGCACGATCACGAAGGTCTTTCCTGGGAAGAAAATGTAGAGTCTTCGGTAGCGCACCTCGACGTTCGTCCAGAGGTAAAGGAGAAACTAATCAACGTTCTCGAAAACTCTGATTATGCGAAGTTTGCTCAACACGCTCGTTATGCCCTGCTCTTTTCATCTATTGGAGTGATTCTACTCCTTTTCATGGTGGGACTTGAAACGAAGACCACGGAAATGTTGGGAATGGGAAGACCGGCATTAATAGTGGCCGTCGTCGGAGTGGTTTTCCCCTTCATCTTCGGCTATCTGATAACCCTTGTCCTAATGCCCGAAGTCTCAAACAACACCGCAATTTTTGTGGGGGCAACACTGGGCGCGACAAGCATAGGCATAACGGCAAGAGTTTTCAAGGACAGCAATGCATTGCATCTCAAAGAATCAAAACTGGTCCTCGGAGCAGCTGTGATTGACGATATCCTCGGACTAATTCTACTCGCCGTAGTTACGGGCATCGTGACCTCCGGAGCATTCAACTTATCGGAGCTCCTCATCATTCTCGCCAAGGCCATTGGCTTCCTGGTCGTTATTTACTTGTTTGAGCGCTACCTCATTCGAAAGAGCATCGACATCTTCGCGAAATTCGCTGGAAAGCGCACCTTCCTGTTCTTTCCTGTCGCCCTACTCATGCTTCTCGCATGGACAGCAGATGCGATTGGTTTGGCCACCATTGTTGGTGCTTTCGCCGCGGGCATGGTTATTCAAGAGAAGTATTTCGAGAATGTGAAGCTTCCCCATCAAGATATTGAAGACTTAGTAGGACCGATTGAGGAGATCTTTGCGCCAATCTTCTTTGTAATGATGGGATTTCAAGTAGATGTAACCGCATTCTTAGACGTAGACATCATCCTCATGGGATTGGGAATTACAGCAGTAGCCATCCTAGGAAAAGTCTTAGCCGGATTCTTCACGCGGAGGGGCTACAACAAATGGCTTGTTGGTGTGGGACTCATTCCTCGAGGTGAGGTGGGCATCATCTTCGCCTCGATTGGTCGGGCATCAGGCGTACTTGACGACCGGTTGTTTGCGGTTGTGATTCTGGTTGTCATTCTCACCACCCTTCTCACACCGCCGATGCTCAACAAACTGATAAAAGCAGAGAATGCGAAGATAGCATTGCGCAAAGCTTAGTCTTACCTTGCGGTTTATGACGAGAGCACAGCGAATCTTAGAATGGTATCGTACGTTAGAAATCAACGTAGATCTTCCAGCACATATTGATGTCCTCAATCCCTACAAGGAAATGTCAGACAGTACCTATGCCGCCTTGCAGGAGTTTTACGAACGGTACTATTCGGATGAACGTCCACGTAAACTACTCATGGGCATCAATCCCGGAAGGCTAGGCGCCGGACTTACCGGTATCCCGTTTACTGACACTCCCGCTTTAGAATCAATAGGTATAGAGATGCCAGAGGTAAACACGACTGAGACCTCAGCCGATTTCGTTTGGCGTGTGGTAGAAGCCTATGGTGGTCCAGAAGCATTTTTTGGTGAGTGGTTTATCGGTGGGGTATCTCCTCTCGGTTTCATTCAAAAAAATGACAAGGGAAACTGGGTGAACTTCAATTACTACGATTCACCCGATGTACAGAAAATGCTCACCCCATTCATCATTGAACAGATTCAAATTCAGAAAGAACTCGTGGGTGGTGCTGACAAACTCGTGCTCTTTGGTACGGGCAAAAATCTGAAAGCCATAGGTAACCTCAATAAAGAACACGATTGGTTTGTGCAGATTGATGCGCTTGAGCATCCACGCTTTGTCATGCAGTATAGAAGGAAAAGAATACCTGAGTACTTGGAAAAGTTCGTGGCCACGCTCAATATGTAGGATTATCCTGACATTCAGCAAGTTGTTAACAACTTCTATACGTATCGTATGTAATTTTCTGAACAAGTTTCTCTACATTGGGTGTATCACTAAACAATCCTACTATGTTGAAGAAGCACGTTAAGCACCTAGCTATGGGTGTAATGGGTGTTGCAGCTCTTGCTAGCTGTACTCCTGATGCCATGAATGAAGGCATCGAAAGCAACCTTTCGGATGTAGTTCGTTATGAGAACGGAAGCATCATTCCAAACCAATACATTGTGGTTCTGCGCTCCCAAGGGGAGATGTTCAAGACAAATCCACAGGACATGTCGTTTGACGAGGCACAGCGCACGGTGCAGCAGGCGGCAGAGGACATCACTAACCGAAACAACCTTTCTGCTGGTAAAATCGCACATGTGTATGGAAAAGCCATTGTTGGATTTAGCATGGAACTTACACAGGAAGAGCTAGTTCGACTAAAAGAAGACGATGCCATTGACTACATCGAATCGGATAAGTTCATAGCACTTGCTCCAGGCGGAAAAGGCAAGCCAGGAGGTGGCGGTGGTACTGCTCCGCAAGTTACTCCATGGGGGATTACTCGTGTAGGAGGGGCTGCAGACGGTACAGGCTTGAGAGCTTGGATTATCGATTCAGGAATCGACCAAGATCACCCAGATTTGAATGTGAACACGGCGTTGAGTCAATCTTTCCTATCGGGTAATCAATCTACAAATCCAGACGATCAAAATGGTCACGGCACACACGTGGCTGGCACAGTTGCGGCCATTGACAATGCCGAAGGAGTTGTGGGCGTTGCCGCTGGTGCGGAGGTGGTTTCTGTTCGCGTACTTGACCGTCGTGGAAATGGAAGTCTCTCTGGAGTTATCGCAGGGGTGAATTATGTGGCCGGCAATGCGAGTTCTAACGATGTGGCCAACATGAGTTTAGGTGGTGGAATCAGCACCAGCTTAGATGCGGCCGTTCTTTCCGCTTCAAGTGCTTGCCCTTTTGTTCTAGCTGCAGGCAACGACGGAATTGATGCCAATAACTCTTCTCCGGCTCGTGTAAACGGACCAAACATCTATACAGTTTCTGCAACGGATGCAAATGATAACTTCGCTTACTTCAGTAATTATGGCAATCCACCAGTAGATTACGCTGCTCCAGGCGTAAGTATCGAATCGACCTACAAGGGTGGTGGATACTCTACGTTGAGCGGGACATCAATGGCTGCACCACATGTTGCGGGCATTGTACTACTTGGAAATGTCAACTCCAGTGGATCAGCGAACAATGATCCAGATGGAAATGCCGATCCAATCGCGCATCAATAAAAAACAGTGCACACAAAAAAAGGCCGTCCAAATTGGGCGGCCTTTTTCATTTTATCAATTCTGCACGTAGCCCTACTTCTCTTCCATCGACTCACCTCAGAATTAACAATATGGTTAAGTCTGATAATCAACAAATTGTGTACATTGTAACAGACCACCAAAACAAGAGAGATGCGCGCTACATTGATACTTGCACTAGGCATGGCTTCGCTATGCACTTTTGCACAACTCAACCCTGGAGACATTGTATTTACTGGCTATAATTCTGATCCGGGATCTGACGGGTTTGCATTCGCCTTTACCACTAGCGTAACGGCTGGAGAGGTAATCATATTTACGGATAACGGATACCAAAGTTCAGGCTCTTTTCGCACAACTGAGGGCTTGCTTTCATACACGGTGCCTGCCGGAGGCAAATCGGCTTATGATTTCGTTGCCGTTGAAGATCGAGGGTCTGGTTACGTGGCATCTGACGGCGCCACACTTACGGAGTATGGAAGTCTAAATCCAGCTGTTGGAGGGGATCAATTCACAGCCTTTCAAGGAACCGTTACAAGTGCTTCCAATTTCACGGTATCCAACGTGATAGCCATGCTCGACTACTATAACGTTGGAGGTAGTTCAAATGCTTTTGATGCAGATGCCACATCATCCCAAACCACTGCCATACACCCTAGCCTGACGAACGGCACAACGGCAATTGCAGTTGGAACATCCAACGCAAGTGACGACAATGGGCGTCTGGTTTTCTCCTCAAGCACACTGGCATTGAGTAGGTCCGATTTCTTGAGCTTTGTGTGCAACCCATCGAATTGGGAAAATGATGGAGCAATCATTTATACCCTTCCCGGAAATCCGATAAACACGTGGAATGGATCCGCTTGGAGTGAAGGCTCAGCGCCCGATGCATCCGAATTGGCAGAGTTTGAAGATGACTTTACAGTGAGCTCCGATATTTCTGTTGGCGAGCTTATCGTTACTAGCGGACAGACGCTCACCCTTGATTCAGGGTTCACCATGACCGTCAACGGCGACGTCACCATAGATGGCGATATTGCCGGTAAAGGCAAGCTGCAAATTGTAAGTGGGACGTTCCCCGCACGAATTCGTCGAGCAACGAACATTTCCGGCATTCTTGAAGTCCCGTCTTCTTCTGAGGTTGAGGCGAGCGGCAACCTCACCATCACCTTTACGGATGGAAATACTTTCGGCACAATCATAGGCGACGGAACGATAAACGGCGATGTTGACGTTCAGACCTACTTAGACCTGTCGGGAGGCGCTTCTGATGGTCGATACTATCATTTAGGCAACCCTGTTCAATCCGCATATAATGATTGGAACGACGATGGAAATACGATGATAGCGGCGAATGACAACACGGGAACTACATGGCTTTGGAACGCGAGTAACGCCGAATGGGAAGCACCTTCCGCTCTGTCTGACAACGTACCCCTAGCCACAGGAGTAGCCGTTTACAGTGGATCTACAAGTGGCGTTGATTTCTTACAAGCTGAAGCAGGGTCAATCGTGCTTACGGGATCGGTTAGACTAGACGATGTAGTTATCGCCCTCGGCTACAACAATGGTCAAGCTTCCTCCGTGCAATTCACTAACGCTGTCGATCCAGAGAATCCATCCGTAGCTGAGTCAGAAGGCTGGAATTTCTTGGCAAATCCTTATTTAGCAGCATATACATGGACGGGCCAAACCCTACCCTCTGGAATGGCTAACGCAACATACATATGGAACGGTTCAAATTATCAGTCGTACGTAAATGGCGTTGGTGTAAATGGCGGAATCGCGCAAATTGCACCTCATCAGGGCTTCTTCGTTCAAACGACCAATTCAACTCCTGGGAACTTCACCTTCGCAGCGGCTCAACGCATAGAAGCTGAAGAATCGGAATTATTTAAATCCGAAGCAGATGGCGTTCGTTTCAATCTTACTCGGGCAAACGGCAACAATGATGAAACGTACGTTGGTTTTACAGCAGAAGCTTCATCCGAGTACGATTTGAAATTCGATGCGCGCAAATTGACCAATGGGCCAGAAACTCCGAATATATCTGTTGTCCATCCTACCGGAAACTATTCCATTTACCACACAAATGGTGGAGATGTACCGCAGCTTTCAGTTCGATGTACAGGTACTGTGGAAGGCGAGTTACTCACCCTTTGTTGGGACGTGGAGCACTTGAAATCTTTCAATGGAGAATTCACAGTTTTCGACACAAAAGAGCAACGGACGCTCAAGCCAGATGAATGTCCCTACGAATTCAACTACGACTCCAATGTAATTGATCGCTTCATTGTTTCATTTAAGACTCAGAACAGCGAGGTAAGCACAGGATTACAGGACGGGTTCATGTACTTCAACGGCAGCGAATACATATTCTTGGGTTCTGAAGATGAGCTAAATGGAAGTCTGGTAATTAGCGACCTCACGGGAAGAACACTACACGAATCTACCTTAACCTCGAATGCCTTCAATTTGCCAGAATTGCCTAATGTAGCGGTTGCAACTTACACCCGAAACGGTGTTCAATACGTTCAGAAACTGATTTCTTACTGAACCCGCGAATCATACGTAGAACCCATACTCGGGTTATCTCCTAAGTAGCGCTCCATCATCGCCTTTTTCACGATGTTGAATATTACCATGTGTATGTCTTCCGTAACCTCCATGTCCATGACAGGAGCGTGAACGTGCAAGTCCGCAATCTGACCAATCTTCCCGCCCTTAAAGCCTGTCATTGCGATAGTTGCAACGCCATTGTCTTTTGCATAGGTGAGCGCCTTCACCACGTTTGCACTATTGCCGCTACCGCTAATTCCGATGACAAGGTCATCCTTTCCGATGAAGTTCTTCAGCGGCTCCACAAAAATGTCTTCCCAACCAATATCATTGGCTATCGCCATCATGCTCGGCAGGTTGTCGTTCAAGCAAATCATCTTGAAACGACGGTCTAAACCGTAGCTCGCTCCTTTGAGGAAATCCCCGGCAGCGTGCGAAGCAGAAGCTCCAGAACCACCATTGCCCATGGTGTAAATGTTACCACCAGCTTCGTAGGCCTTTGCAAAAGCCTCAATCATGGCGTCAATCGACTCTGAACTGAGGTTATCGAGCGTAGACTTTACTTGTTCGATGTAGGATGCGATATTCTTATTGGTCGCCATAATGTATCAATTTGCTTCCCTCCTGCTCCATTTTGAAGTCAAACGGACGAACGCTGTGTAGTGCTGAAATTAGTTTCTCTCTTTTGCTTGGTGGACAAACGAACAACATAAATCCACCGCCGCCTGCACCGAGTAGCTTACCACCCGTTGCTCCCGCTTTGCGAGCAGCGTCGTAGAGCTCGGTAATCATTGGGTTGGTAATGCCGCTTGCAAGACCTTGCTTTAACATCCAGTTCTCGTGCATGATTGCACCGAACTCATCCCAATCTCCGGCCATCAACGAATCTCGAAGATTATACACGAGTCCAACCATTTGTTTAAGCGCATTGAACTTGTCTTCCTGAGAGGTATTCTTCTTCTGCTCAGCCAAAATGCTGGAGGCACTGCGTTGGTTCCCGATATAAAACATCACCAAATGCTGTTGCAAGTCGGCGTGAGCATCCATGCTCATGTGAATGGGATCAACCGAAACATGACCATTGGGATGAAACTCTATCACATTTAAACCACCATAGGCTGCGGCGTATTGATCCTGCTTACCAATAGGTTCTTTTAGGATGTCGATTTCGATCTCACAGGCTTCCTTGGCCAAGGTCTCCTTAGACACAAATCTGTTCTGCACCGCAGACAGGTTGTGAAGTACACCCACCGTAAAGCTGCTCGAACTTCCCATCCCTGTACCGGCAGGCACATCGGCTATGGAACTGATTTCCAAACCACCTTGTATATCGAAACGCTGCAAAATGGTGCGAAGCAAGTTGTGCTTGAGATCGGCCACGTTGTCAACCGTTTCAGTTTGAGAGTACTTCGTACGAATCTTGCCGGGCTCAAAGAATTTGTGACTAGAGATGTACATGTACTTGTCGATACTCGTACTAAGTACAGCTCCAGGATGCTTCGAATAGAAGGCTTCGAGGTCAGATCCTCCGCCAACAAAACTGATTCGAAAAGGGGTCTTGGTAATAATCATGAAGTGAAGATGTCGTCAGCGAATTTACGGCCTTGCGCGATGATTTCATATTCATTGGCCAATCGCGATGCGTAAAGGTCTTGGATTTCACCTTCTTCGCGTCCTTTCCATTCGTAAAAGCGCTCAAATCGGCGCTTGCGAGTTTCTTCTGATGTTTCCATGAACACCTTCCAGTGTCCCAATTCCGCCATCTCTTCATCAATTAAGGCCGGCACACCTTCCACAAAGATGATAGGTTCGCCTGTCCAGCCCACTTGAATGCCAAAAGCCATTCTTTCTGGATGGTCGGCATAGCCCGGAATCTGAATCGAACCGCCTGAAGTGAAGGACTTTATATCCTCCTTTAATTTATCTAAACGATACGTACGCTTCACATCCTCTTCTTCGCCTCGCTCGGATTTAGGGAGAATCCATTGGTCGAGCGGCAAGCGAATCGACTGGATGCCGTCTTGAACCAAACGGTACATCATTTCGCTTACGAAACTGCTTTTGCCACTCCTAGATTGTCCACCAACCAAGACCACAAACGGTGATCCTTTCGAAGACTGAAATCGCTTCTTGAGCTGTTTGTAGGCATCTTTATATGGAGCTTCTAATATGTAAGCTACCGCGTCTTCGAGGGTGTCGAAGTGGAAATCTGGGCGAGCGTTCAAAACCACTGCGCCATGGCCCGTGCGCAGTGCGATGGTTCTCACGCCGGCTGCTTTACCTGCTTCAATATCGCGTGAAGAATCACCAATCATCCAGCTGCTCCGAAGGTCGATATTAAAACGCTTCGTGGCCTTCATGATCATGCCCGGTTTTGGCTTGCGGCACTCACAATCAATCTTGTACTCTGGTCGCTCGCCTTCAAACCCTTTGTGTGGGTGATGTGGACAATAGTAAATCGCATCCACGAAAGCATGGGCTTCCCCGAGTTCGGTTTCCATTTTCTTATGGATCTCGCCCAATCCCTCTTCGTCTATCATTCCGCGGGCCACCACACTTTGATTGGTAGTGATAACACTCAAATAATCCGAGCGATTTATTCTCTGTAGAGATGGGGCTGTCCAGGAGTAGAGCTCTAGGTCTTCGGGGCGATCAATCAAGTCTGTATCGTAATTGAGCACGCCATCTCGGTCGAGGAAAATACACTTCTGCTTATTCACAAGTGATCGCCGTGCTACTTTACCACTTTTGACATCTCCTTCTACTCGTTCGAGTCGATCTGGAGTGCCCATATCTTTTAGGTATTCAGGTGTACTGTACCCAAACATTTTCACTTCGCCTACCCACTTTGGGAAGATGTCCTTTCCAAAATCGGCCTTAACGCCACTTTCCAATCTTGAAAGTACAGCTGTGTTGAAAACATACGCTGCCGCGTTCACACAGTTGTGGTATTGCAAGCCTTCGGCATGAGGTTTTGACAAAAAGGCCTTCACCTCATCATCAGGCCCTAATTCAACCAAATCACTGTCGTACGGATGATCGTTTGGATGCACGACAAGTGTTGCTTCCGCATTTTTATTTTGATGGAAGGTATAGAGACGCGATAGATCCATTTCCATCATAACATCGCCGTAGAGTACAAGGAAATCGCCCGAAAGCTGATCTTCAACCGCCTTTACGCCCCCTACCGTTCCAAGCGGCACCTCCTCCACGTAATACGTGATATCAATCCCTCGAAACGATTCACCAAAGTGTTCAATGATTGGTTCTTTAAGGTGATTGACAAGGATAATGGCTTGAGTTATACCTTGCTTAGCGCACATGTCAAGTTGATACTCGAGTATGGGCTTACCCGCTACAGGCATCATTGGTTTAGGAATGTCTGCCCGAATGTTGGCAAGTCGAGTTCCTTTACCTCCGGCGAGAATAACAACCTGTTTAAGCGAGTCAGACATTCGTATTCAATTGAAGATTAGCCATTTCCAAACGTGCAGATTCGAATTCACTCACGATTTCTTTTACGATTTCACTCGTGGGTTTTATCTCGTTGATCAGACCTGAAATTTGTCCAATCTCCAATTCTCCATCTTCCATATCTCCTTCAAACATCCCGCGTTTCGCACGTGCACGTCCGAGGAGCGTCTTCAACTCTTCAACGCTCGCTCCAGCTTGATAAGCCGCAGCAACCTCTCCAAAAAACTTATTCTTGATAAGTCGCACAGGAGCCAATTCCTTCAACGTTAGCATTGTATCGCCCTCTTTGGCATCAACAACCGCCTTCTTAAATGCGAGGTGACCAGAAGATTCTTCGGAAGTCACAAATCGACTGCCAATTTGGACACCATCAGCGCCTAGCGACATTGCTGCCAGCATTCCTCTACCTGTTCCTATGCCGCCTGCTGCAATCACAGGAATGCTTAATTCGGCCTTCACCATTGGAATGAGGCACATGGTGGTCGTTTCATCTCTACCGTTGTGTCCTCCAGCCTCAAAACCTTCGGCAACAACAGCATCAACTCCGGCCTCTTCGGCCTTTTTAGCAAACTTCACACTGCTTACCACATGCACAACCGTGATGCCCTTCTCCTTTAAATGGCTTGTCCAAGTCTTCGGATTTCCCGCAGAGGTGAAAACGATTTTCACACCTTCTTCAATGATGATGTCCATGTGCTTATCGATATCTGGATAAAGCATCGGAACATTCACACCAAAGGGCTTATCGGTGGCAGCTTTTGTTTTTCTGATGTGTTCGCGCAGTACGTCAGGATACATAGATCCTGATCCGATAATTCCGAGGATACCGCTGTTGGCGGCGGCACTAGCCAGCTCCCAACCGGAACACCAAATCATACCAGCTTGTACAATGGGGTAATCGATTCCAAATAACTCGGTAATGCGATTCTTCATATAGGTAGAGTTGAAGCGTGAAAATAGTCGTTTCAAACGCTACTAACAAAGAGATTTCGTGCGGATTTAAACGCCGCTTGGCTTATCGTCTGACCACCAACTTGGTGCTGAACACTTCGCCTTCAGAAGTAACGGTGAGAATGTAAAGTCCATTGGAAAGACTCGATCCCAAGGTCAAATAATCGTTTCGTGGGAATTGAATTTCCCCCGAAGCGGCAACGGCCCCATCAATCGTCGTAATCGTGTATTCTGCGGGACCTTCCATGTCTAACCGAAGCCTTACTTCCGAATCAGCCGGATTGGGAAACACGTACGACGGCGATGCTTCCATGGCACCTGACAATTCCATGGCCGTTCCAAAGTTTGGAATCCCGTAGCCATAGTCGGAATTAGGATTCCCATACCGGTCTGCACTCTGGCGAATCCAGTTCATGATTTGGTAGTTGGTCGCTGTTGGGTTTGCCTCCCAGAAACAAGCCGCAAAGCCTGCCATTACGGGTGCGGAGAAGCTTGTTCCATTTCCGCGGGTAACCAATCCGTACTGCCCTAAATGTGCAGTAAGCACCCCTTGTGCCATAATATCGGGTTTCACTCTGCCATCGGCTGAGGGCCCTCTTGCGGAAAATCCTCCCACCACTCGGTTGCTATCTACCGCTCCCACGGCAAGTACACTATCTGCATCGGCAGGTGCCGATATGATTCTCCAGTTTGAAGCGCCTGTATTGCCGGCACTTGTAACGACTACCATACCCTTGCGGTGGGCCATTACGGCTCCGTAGGTAACGATGGCGGTCCGACCATCCATATCCTCTGGCGTGTAGTCAATTCCAGAATCAAACGTGGTGTATCCCAAAGATGAATTGATGACATCTGCACCGATACTGTCGGCAAATTCCATCGCGAAGATCCAATTGTCTTCCTCAACCTTGGTTTCACTTTCATCGTCTTCCGACCTCAAGAGCGCATAGGATGCCTTGGGAGCAGAGCCCACAAGCTGACCATCCATTTCGGCACACATAATGGACCAAACGCGAGTGCCATGGAAACCGGCGGCACGAAAGACATTGGTGTCATTATTCACAAAGTCGTAGGTCGCTACCACTCTCCCATCATCAAATGCCCGTTGAAGTCCTCCCCATTCATTTGCATGATAAAATGCACCGTCTAAGACGGCGATGAGCAGACCTCGCCCTTCAAAGCCAGCATCGTGCAAAACGTGCCCTTTTACCATGTCGGTTTGCTGCCACGCCTCTCCATAATCAAACCAATGATCTCCTGGAGGAGCGGCAGCGAGGGCGCGTACCGCTGAGTGAGTTTCTAAGGATGGTGTAGTATTTTCGACCTCTTCGATAAGCAATGATCTAACAGGCTGGATTTCGAACCCTGGATTATACAAGCCAAGTTGAAAAAGCACCCTTTTGTCAATCACGTCCGAAAGCTCATGAATTTGGTGAGATGTTTCGATACTGTAGGCGTTCAACCATCGCGAATAACCGTGAATCTTGGCGTCAGCCTCAATCAGCAAACGTTCAAGTTGAGGGTTTCTCCTTTGATAATCAGATATTTCCAGAGAAACATTTCTCTCAACTCTCTTTTGAAGAGCTAAATCAGAAATGGCAGGTGAAAGCTCATTCTTGTGATTTTCGAACCATTCGAGTTGTTGTTCGGATGACTCTAGAAACACCCAATACTTGTACTGCGCCGTTCCATTCAACGAAAATGCGAGCAAGACTAAAAGGGAGTATTTCTTCAACATATTATTCGTGTATCACGCCAGAGCCTATGAGCTCATCATTCTGGTACCAAGCGGCGAACTGACCTGGAGTAATCGCCTTTTGTTTATTTACGAATGATATATATAAACCGTTGGCTGTGCGGTGGATAGAAGCTTCTTGCAAAGGCTGACGATAGCGAATTCTCACCATGTAATCTCTCGATTCACCAACCTGCATTTCCAAATCTTCACGCGTCCAATGAACTTCCTCGTTACGGATGAAAAGCGCCTTCCGGTAGAGTCCAGGATGGCTTTCGCCCATGCCGGTGTAAATGATATTCTCTTTTACATCGGTACCAATAACGAAGAGTGGCTCTGGCGTTCCTCCAACCATCAATCCTTTACGCTGGCCAACCGTGAAATAATGTGCGCCAGAATGCTCTCCAACCACGGTTCCCATATCTGGTGTCAACTCAACAGGTGTTGCCCATTGCTCGAAATCATTCTCGCCATCCGCCAATACTGCGCCAGCAAAGGCCGGATGGTCTGCAGGAACATTAATGATTTTGCCTTTCTTCGGCTTCAATTGTTGCTGAAGGAAATCGGGAAGTCGAACTTTTCCAATAAAGCACAACCCTTGGCTATCCTTCTTTTCAGCCGTCACGAAGCCTTGTTCCATCGCAATTTTTCGCACCTCACTTTTCTCAAGGTGTCCGATAGGAAAAAGGGCTTTGCTCAATTGAAATTGGTTCAATTGGCAAAGGAAATACGACTGATCTTTATTCTTATCTACTCCGGCGAGAAGCTTGTGAACTTCAACACCGTTTACTACTTCCGATTCGCGGCGACAGTAATGTCCCGTAGCCACGAAATCTGCTCCCAGTTTGAGGGCGGTATCTAGGAATGTATCAAACTTGATTTCCCTATTGCAGAGTACATCCGGGTTTGGCGTTCGACCTGCCTCGTATTCTGCGAACATGTAATCGACGATGCGCTCTTTGTATTCGGCACTCAAATCGACCACCTGGAAAGGAATTCCCAAGGCGTCCGCCACCATCATGGCATCGTTGGAATCTTCAATCCATGGACATTCATCGTGAAGGGTAACCGATTCATCCACCCAGTTGCGCATAAATAGGCCGATTACCTCGTGCCCTTGTTGTTGTAACAGGTACGCTGCAACCGACGAATCTACTCCTCCACTTAATCCTACTACTACTCTACTCATTTGTAGTCTCCTCCTGCTCTTCTTCCTCTTCTAGTTCCTCGCAATGTTCTACAAGGCATTCTCTATCAATCAATTCGCCCATCTCGTAGATTTCGCGAATCTTCTGCTTTCCATTCTCAAAGATGTACCAGTTTCCGTGCTTTAAGCCTCGCACATACGAGCCAATCCACATTGGCAATCCTTCCTGATCGTAATACTGCACATCACCTTCGAGTTTCCCTCCAACGAACGTTCCGCGTGAGCGCGTTGTACCGTCGGAATACTTTCGAACCCAAAGTCCATCTTTCTCCCCATGCTTCCACTCGATGCGTTCTGCAACGCTACCGTCTTCAAACAGGGTACGTTCCAATCCGTGTTTCTCGCCCATCTTCCACGTAATGGTACTTACGAGGTCGCCATCGGGACCGTAATACCTCCATACGCTGTCGCGCTTCGTACCATGGAACAGGCCTTCTGCCATGATCTTCCCGGTCGTCTCGTACATTCTCGCATATCCAACACCGGTAGTACCTCGGTATTCGATTTGGGATTTCATCTTTCCATTTTCATGGTAATAGGTGAAGGTCCCAACGGGAATATCATTCTCAAACTGACCTCTGTAGCGCACTTGGTCGATACCTTCGTACATTTTCTCCCAGGCACCTTGCTTGCGGCCTTGAGCATCGGTTTGATTGACTTGCGACCATGAAGTAAGGCCGAAAAAAACACAAATAGCGACGAGATAGATCTTCATTCCTTTCAAGTGAGAGTGCAAAGTTAATACTCTTGGGTAGAGAATCAGTTCAGCTTGACCTGCAGGGCGTCAATGTTATTGAGTTTATCTAACAGCTCCTTGGTGATTTCGACACGCTTGGTTCGGCTTGGCATAGTCACCGAAATGTTCTCCGTTGTATCAGCAACGATAAAGGTCACCTTCTTCTTGCCCGGAGAACTATCAAGGGCTTGCTCAACTTCGTCCATCAAATATTCATCCACTTCGTCCAGACGCATCGTCACCTTGATGCTCTTGCTCAACTCTCCCATAATGTCGGAGAGCAGCTTGACATCAAAGAAGTCCGAATTGATTCGCTCTATAACTTCCCCGTCCTTTTCCCAGCTCCGTTTAGTCACTTTGAGCTTCCCATACAGCATTTGGTCTTTCACCAAGAAGTGTCGGAATTTGAGATAGGATTCGCCGAAGAGTCTAAATTCATGTGAACCCCTAAGGTCCTCCATCGTGAAGAATCCAAATCCCTTGCCATTCTTTGATACACGGTGCTGAACATCGGTTACAATGCCTGCGATGTGAATCTCGCGCCCTACGAGCTGCTCTTCATTGTTGAAAGCTTCGACAGGATGCGTGCAGAAGGAGCGTATTTCATACCGGAAATCATCCAACGGATGCGAACTGAGGTACATCCCGTTTACTTCCTTCTCCCTGCTCAATTGCTGGATTCTCGACCACGGTTCAACTTCTGGAAGCGGTGGCTCGGGAATTTGAACTTCAGACGATTCGCCGAATAACGAAACCTGAGCAGAATCTTCACTGGCTTTCACGTTTTGAGCGTATTTGATCGCCTTTTCAATAAATGAACGACCGTCTCCTTCATCTGCAAAGTAGATGGCGCGATGTTCCTTGTCGAAACTGTCGAAAGCGCCGCCCAACGCCAAACTTTCTATGGTTTTCCTGTTTACGATGCGGAGATCTACACGCTTCAAGAAATCAAAGATTCCTCTGTATTTGCCATTCTCTTTACGCTCAGCCACAATGTGGTCTACAGCGCTTCCTCCAACTCCGCGCATACCTCCTAAACCGAAGCGAATTGCGCCTTCGTCGTTCACTCGGAAAGTGTATTCCGATTCATTCACATCCGGAAGAAGCACAGGAATCTGCATTCTTCGGCACTCTTCCATGAAGAACGTCACCTGCTTGATGTCGTTCATGTTGTTGGAGAGGACAGAGGCCATGTACTCGGCCGGATAGTGCGCTTTCAGGTAGGCCGTTTGGTAGGCGACCCACGCGTAACAAGTTGAGTGTGACTTGTTAAAGGCGTAGGATGCAAATGCTTCCCAGTCCTTCCAAATCTTATTGAGCTTGTCTTCATCATGTCCGCGCTCTTTACCTCCATCAATAAACTTTGGCTTGAGCGTTTCTAGTAGTGCGAAGATCTTCTTACCCATTGCCTTACGCAGGGTATCGGCTTCACCTTTGGTAAACCCAGCTAGCTTTTGCGAGAGGAGCATAACTTGCTCCTGATACACGGTAATTCCGTAGGTTTCCTCTAGATACTCTTGCATATCGTCGAGGTCGTACGTGATCTCCTCCACCCCGTGCTTTCTTCGAACGAAGGAAGGAATGTACTCGAGCGGACCTGGACGATACAAGGCGTTCATGGCGATGAGATCCGCGAATACGGTAGGCTTTAAGTCCTTGAGGTACTTTTGCATACCTGCGGATTCATATTGGAAGATACCTACCGTTTCTCCGCGTTGGAACAGCTCATAGGTCTTTCTGTCATCCAGAGGAACTGTATCCATATCGAGCTCTACACCATGGTTTTCCTTGACCATCTCCACCGCATCTTTAATGAGCGTGAGCGTTTTTAGTCCAAGGAAGTCCATTTTGAGTAGTCCGGCGCTCTCCACCACAGAGTTATCGAACTGGGTACACCACATGTTCGAATCTTTGGCAAGAGAAACAGGCACGAGTTCACGAATATCACTTGGGGTGATAATGACCCCACAGGCGTGGATACCGGTACTTCGCACGGAGCCTTCAAGAACGTGTGCTTGCTGAAGCGTTCGTCCCTCCATATCATCCTTCTGATACAGGTTGACCATCGACTTCGCCTTGTCGAAATCGTCTGCCCTGAACTTCGATTTCATGGTCTTCTCATCCATTGCAAATAGTTTGCGGAGAGAAGTATCTGGCATCAACTTGGTGAGCTTATCTGCCACATCAAACGGTAAATCGAGCACGCGGGCTGTATCCTTAATGGAGCTCTTCGCGGCCATGGTACCGTAGGTGATGATTTGTGCAACCTGACTAGATCCGTACTTGTCGATTACGTATTGAATGACCTTATCGCGACCACGGTCGTCGAAGTCAATATCGATATCGGGAAGGGATACACGCTCAGGATTGAGGAATCTCTCAAATAGAAGATCGTATGCGATGGGGTCTACATTCGTAATTCCAATGCAGTAGGCCACCGCCGATCCTGCGGCGGAACCACGTCCAGGTCCCACGCTCACTCCCATATTTCGGGCCTCGTTACAGAAGTCTTGCACAATCAAGAAGTAGCCCGGATATCCCGTATTGGCAATGGTTTCAAGCTCGAAGTCTAGACGTTCCCGAATCTCATCTGTGATGACCTCATACCGCTTTTTGGCACCCTCATAGGTCAGGTGACGAAGGAAGGCATTTTCACCGCGCTTGCCGCCGTCGTGCTGATCTTCTTCATGCTGAAACTGCTCGGGAATTTCAAAGGCAGGAAGGAGAACATCGCGTGCGAGTTCGAAGGGCTCTACTTTGTCGATGATTTCGCGAATCGTTGAAATGGCTTTCGGCAAATCCGCAAACTGCCGTTTCATTTCCGCTTGCGACTTAAAGTAGAACTCGTCGTTCGGGAACCCGAAGCGGAATCCGCGGCCTCGTCCAATCGGAGTCGATTTTTTCTCACCTTCCTTGACACACAGGAGAATGTCGTGCGCTTCGGCATCTTCCTTATCTAAGTAGAAAGTGTTGTTTGCGGCGAAATACTTCACACCGTACTTCTCAGCGAAGCGCAGAAGTGTTTCGTTCACGCGGTCTTCTTCGGGTAGATTGTGACGGTTGAGTTCGACGTAGAAATCTTCACCGAACTGTTCGTGCCACCAGCAAAACGCTTCTTCGGCTTGTTTCTCACCCACATTCAAAATGAGTTGAGGAACCTCGCCTTGAAGTCCGCCGGTAGTTGCAATAACGTTTTCCTTGTGCTCGAGAATCAGCTTTTTATCAATCCTTGGCACGTAGTAGAATCCGTTGATGAATCCCTCAGAACTCATCTTGGCCAGATTCAAATAGCCTTCTTTATTCTTTGCGAGAAGGGGAATCTGGAAGCCATCATCCTTTCTCGATTTATCCAAATGATCTTTACAGACGTAGAAGTCGCAGCCCACCACTCCTTTGATAGGCTCTTTGTCGTACGGTTCACCCTTGGCTTCGGCATCTTTCGCTTCGCCGGCTATGCGCTTGTTGTAATCGTTAACCGCCTTCACGAAGTGGAATGCCCCCATCATGTTTCCTAGGTCGGTCATCGCCACAGCCGGCATGCCCTCATCGCCCGCTCGATTGACCAGGGCCTTTACATCACTTACGGCTTGGAGAATGGAGTACTGCGTATGGTTGTGAAGGTGAGCGAAAGGTACATCACTGAGCTGCTGAAGATTATCGTCAATGGCAGCGTCTGACAAACCTGGAGATGCAGCGTCTTGCTCCTTTTTGCGAATTGCTTCACTTTGCTTCTTTAGGTTGCGGTGCTTGAGCCCAATCGGAGCAATTACGTCTGGATTCGCCTCAACGAAGGCCTTCACTTGGGTGTCGTCAAACCCAAGCTCAGACGGCGTGTACTCAGCTCTTCGAACGAGTTCTAGGAAACAGCGTGTAGTAGCTTCAACGTCGGCCGTGGCATTGTGGGCTTCGCCAAACGGACTTCCAAAGAGGTGTTGGTGAAGCTCGGTGAGTGTTGGCAGTTTGAATTTGCCGCCTCGTCCGCCAGGAATCTGGCACATCTCAGCCGTATGCTCGTTACAGGTATCCAGAACGGGGAGATCTGTAATCGGACTCTCGATTCCCAAGCGATAGAGTTCACACCCTACCACATTGATATCGAAGCCAACATTTTGACCCACGTTAAACTTGGCCTTGTGGAGCGTATTCACAAAATGCTCCATCGCCTCTTTGAGCGACACACCGTCACGCTCTGCCAATGCAGTTGAAATCCCGTGAATCTGTTCTGATTCAAAAGGGATATCAAATCCTTCTGGTTTGATGAGGTATTCGACTTGCTCGAGAAGTTCACCTTGGGCACCGTGTAGCTGCCACGCGATTTGAACAACGCGAGGCCAATTATCCGTGTCGGTTATAGGCGCACGGAAGTCTTTTGGCAAACCGGTAGTCTCGGTATCGAATACTAAAAACATCTAATTATCAAATACTTAGGTGAGATTCTAATTCAGAAGGACGAAACATCAAATTACGACGGTTTGGTGGGTTGGACAAGTGGAGTTATTAACAGGATTCCGCGCTTGTCAGCGCGTAAAAGGGTGCTCGCCATTAGGCAATCAAAGGATCCTCCGTCAGTTGACGGAGGAAAGACGCTGGCCTTCGGCCGAGCGCAAGGCCTCCTTCGTCGGCAAGAAAGCAATACGACTTAAGCCAGAAGTTCAACTTTTGTCACAAATACAACAAGGCTTTAGCTCGTGGTTCTTCTCTCCTTCAATGACCATCTAGCTCCAGCTGGTGGTTCTTCATCTCTTCCAAATACCACCTAGCTTTAACTGGTGGTATGCCGCCCCTTACAACATTCCAACTACCACTAACTTCAGTTGGTGGTGATCCGCTAATTGCCCAGTGACTTCTGTCGGTGGCCCTGATATCAACTCAATAATCACCCAGAATTAACTTCCACTTGACTGAATCAGGAGGAGGAACGCGGAACTTTGCGCTCAGTATCGCGTTACAAGTAGACCTCAAACCAAAAGTTATGCGCCTTTTATATTCCATACTGTTCGCACTCGGTTGCCTCGTTTCATACGGCCAAAATCAGATTGACATTCGAATTTTGGACTTGAAGCCGAACAGCGAGAGTATAGAAATGGAGTATGAAACGGTTGATGCTGAATCGAATGGACCGTCGACCTCAACATTCGTAGTTAGTCGCGCACCATCGCTCAACCTTCCCCCAGATCTTACCGTGTACATCATTCACGAGCGATTGGGATTGATCCGTACTCATATCCGTGACTTGCTGAATCAAGGTCCATCTGCTTGGAAGAACGTTCACTTCAGACTGCATTTAGAGAATGATCAACCTGTGAAGCTTGAGCAACTCTATAAACCTTGACATACCATATTGATGGCGCCAATTGCGTCTGAATCTTGGTTATATTGCGAGAAATCATGTATTCAAAATGAAGCATTCATTACTCGCACTAGCGCTCACTTTCTCCCTAGGTGTATTTGCCCAAATTGCTGTTCCTAAAGCAGTGGCAGTAAAGTCTTTTATCGAATTAGCTGAATGTGCTGATATCGACGAAAGCGCTTTCTCTGCCGATGCATGGGATTTCATGGAAGGATTTGTTGCTAGTAGCAAGTCGATAGAAGATTATACATCCGAGCGTATGGGCGACCTAGGTGCTGAAAAAGTGATGGCCGTTGGTATGGAGCTCCAATCTATGGATCAAAAGCTAAGCGGGGCCATGTCTAAATGCGCCAACGAAACAACGGCAAAGTTCGCTGATTACAACAGTGATAGCCTCGAACGTTCGTGGCTCGGTGTAAGTCGTGATGAAGTTCCCGAATCAGCAAAGCACCTCGCACTTCTTATGGAGTTCCTTTCGAAAGCAATGGCCGCATAGCCATGAGAATCCTCCTTCTCACAGCTGTATTTGCACTCACCGCTTGCGGCACCTACACGGGGCTGTCTAAAGAAACGGAGACGGTCATTGCCACCCGATTTTGTGAGTGCATGGAAAGTTCCCTACCCGAGCTCGATGAGTATTCTATGCAGTCCTTCGAATACGCGGCTACGCATGAAGAGGAACTATGGGAGGAATTCCACCAAAACATGCTACTGGCCTTACGAGGTGAAGATTCTGCGACCTATCTGAAGAACATGACGGAGCTCTTTGATGAGTTCGATATGGATGAATATATCGAAGCTTGCGGAGAGACTCTACTAGAGCAGTATCCGATTCTCGATTCTTTGGAGGACCAACAGCTTGTAGACCTCTTCAAATACAGAATGCCTAAAGATTGTCGTTTCACCAGAGCCATAATTGAGGCTTACGAATACCACGAAATGTGAAGTACATCATCCCACTCCTACTCCTATCCTTTGCTTCTTTTGGTCAGGAAGAAATTACTGTCGAAGAACAGGAAGTTCTAGATATCGTGTGCACCTGCACAAACGAGGCTTTGGAAGATGTCAACTACTATCTGACAACCATCCTCAATTACATCAAGGAACACCCGGAAGATGGATTGGACTTTGAGGACGAAGACCTACTCGCAGAGCTCACAGAGAAGCAAGCAGCGGAGTATCACAGGCAAGAAGAACTATTCGATTCCATACTCGATACCGATGAAATCGATTTATGCATTGAAGATACCGACGGCTTCGACGATGTAATCGATACTGGGATGATGGAAGGACGCACTAAAGTGTACATAGCCTATCTGCATAGCATAGAATGCTACGGTTTAGAAACCATTTTCAGAATAATGATGTACGACTACTAGAGCGAATCGACTAGTCTTCCACCACTTCGCCCATCAGGTCGAAGTCAGTGGCATCTACAATCTTCACGGTAGCGAAATCACCCACTCTCAGGTAGGTATCTTTTGCTGAAATCAGCACCTCATTATCGACATCTGGCGAGTCAAATTCTGTTCTAGCCACAAACTGATCACCTTCTATTCTGTCGACAAGAACTCGATATGTTTTACCGATCATTTCCTGGTTTTTATCCCATGAAATCTCTTGTTGAATAGCCATGATTTCGTCGGCTCTACGCTGTTTCACCTCATCGGGAACATCATCCTCTAGGTTGTAGGCGTGAGTATTTTCCTCGTGGCTGTAGGTAAAGATCCCGAGGCGTTCGAAGCGTTGATCACGCACCCAATCGGCCATAGTCTGGAAGTCTTCCTCAGTTTCACCTGGATACCCAGAAATAAGCGTGGTTCGAATAGCGATTCCTGGAACCTTTTCGCGCATCATGTCGAGCAAACGGTTGGTACGCTCCATGGTCGTACCTCGACGCATGCTTTTCAAAACTGGGTCTGCGATATGCTGAAGTGGAATGTCGATATAGTTGCAAACCTTCGGCTCTTCGCGGATTACGTCTAGCACGTCTTCAGGGAAGCCCGTTGGGAAGAGGTAATGCAAACGAATCCACTCGATTCCTTCTACTTTAACCAAGGCACGAAGCAAATCGGCAAGCTTGCGTTCTTTGTAAAGGTCCAATCCGTAATAGGTCAAATCTTGCGCGATGAGGATGAGCTCTTTCACTCCTTTGGCAGCCAACTTTTCGGCCTGTGTAACCAGATCTTCTATTGGCGTACTCTTGTGTGAACCGCGCATGAGTGGAATCGCACAGAAACTACAAGGGCGATCACATCCTTCGGCGATCTTCATGTAAGCGTAGTGCTGTGGAGTTGTTGTAAGTCGCTCTCCAACTAACTCATGCTTGTAATCTGCCCCTAGTGCTTTGAGTAGCTTAGGAAGATCGCGCGTCCCAAAATACTGATCTACGTTAGGAATTTCTTTCTCAAGGTCTGGCTTATATCGCTCTGACAAACATCCCGTTACAAACACCTTATCCACTACCCCGTCTTCCTTCTTCTGAACGAAATCGAGTATGGTATCTACGCTTTCTTGCTTGGCGTTATCGATAAAACCACAGGTGTTGACAACGATGATGTTGCCTTCTTCGGCTTCATGTCGGACGTCCTTTCCATTGGCCTTCAACTGGCCCATGAGCACTTCAGAATCATAAATATTCTTACTGCACCCGAGGGTTACTACGTTGATGACGTTCTTCTTTCTGCTCTTTGTACGCATGTATGCCTAAAATCTTAGATGTCGGACTGATTGTCCATTTTCGCGAATTTCTTGGAGTGCTTCTTCGCCAATCTTCACGTGGAGGTCGACGAAATTTGCAGTCACTTTCTTATCGCTAGCTTCGGTTTTAACTCCGTCTGGTATCATGGGTTGATCGCTCACGAGAAGGAGTGCACCGGTTGGTATCTGATTCTTGAATCCCACGGAGAGCAAGGTGGCCGTTTCCATATCAATGGCCATTGCTCTGGTGCGTTTCAAGTACTTTTTGAACTTGTCATCGTGTTCCCAAACCCTGCGGTTTGTCGTATACACGGTGCCTGTCCAATAATCTTGGTTATTCTCTCTAATTCGAGTGCTCACCGCTCGCTGCATATTAAATGCGGGAAGTGCTGGCACTTCAGATGGGAAATACTGTTCACTCGTACCTTCACCTCGAATGGCACCTATGGGCAGAATGAAATCGCCAATGGCGTTCTTCTTTTTCAACCCGCCACATTTCCCTAGGAAGAGTACTGCTTTCGGTTTGATAGCGCCGAGAAGATCCATGATGGTAGCCGCGTTTGGACTCCCCATACCGAAATTGATAATCGTAACACCAGCGGCCGAGGCGTTGGGCATGGAACGATCTGTTCCCAGAACCTCAACACCGTGTTTCTGGGCGAATATTTCAACGTAATTCGAAAAGTTGGTCAACAGCACATAAGGCTCAAAGTCTTCGAGCTCTCTGCCTGTGTAACGTGGCAACCAATTTTCTATGATTTCTTTCTTACTCTTCAAATCAGCTAAAGAATCTATCCACAAATGATTTTCTATCGAACACCTGAAGGTCTTCAATCTTCTCACCTACACCGATATACTTCACCGGCACTTTCAATTGATCAGAAATTCCGATCACAACACCACCTTTCGCTGTTCCGTCGAGTTTTGTGAGCGCTAATGCCGAAACTTCGGTCACCTTGCTGAACTCCACAGCTTGGTTCAAGGCATTTTGCCCGGTTGACGCATCGAGAACGAGCAGAACTTCGTGTGGTGCATCGGGAATCACCTTTTGCATAACACGCTTGATCTTTCCCAGCTCGTTCATCAGGTTGACCTTGTTGTGAAGTCGGCCTGCGGTATCGATTAGGACAACATCAGCGTTCTGACTGACGGCTGACTGAAGTGTATCGAAGGCAACAGAGGCTGGGTCTGAACCCATGCCTTGTTTTACGATGGGCACACCGGCTCTTTCACTCCACACCACAAGTTGATCTACTGCGGCGGCACGAAACGTATCGGCTGCACCGAGCACAACATTCTTACCTGCGGCTTTAAACTGGGCGGCTAGTTTGCCAATGGTGGTGGTTTTTCCGACGCCGTTCACTCCGACAACCATAATGACGTATGGCTTCTTTTCTGGAAGGTCGAAACTTGCGCCGTCGCCAGCTTGATTCTCTTCGAGTAGACCGGCAATTTCTTCGCGGAGAATTCCTTGAAGTTCGGCGGTACCCATGTATTTATCACGGGCCACGCGTTCTTCGATTCTCTCAATAATATTTACTGTGGTTTCTACACCAACATCGGAAGTAATGAGAACCTCTTCGAGGTCGTCTAATACTTGGGTATCAACTGTGCTTTTTCCGGCAACGGCGCGAGCCAACTTACCAAAAACGTTCTCTTTTGTTTTCTCGAGCCCCTCTTCGAGACGCTTATCTTTTTCTTCGTTTCTACCGAAGAGCTTTCCTAATAATCCCATAGGTTGATTATGAAGGGGCAAATATCCGAAATTTGAACCTTCTAACCGAGCTTAATATTTTTTTGGCATTCCGTTTGATTTAGGCGTTTCAACTACTAATCAAACACGAGATGAAAGCCTTACTATTAATCTCTTGCATTCTGATGGTCAGCGCTGCCCAAGCACAAAACGACCGCGGAATCATCATTAACGATCCAAGCCAAGGCGGTGATGTAGTCGTCGTTCAAGAATTCGATCAAGACACTTTGCCTTCAACTACTCGAATGTGGCGTGACCCCTATTTCGAAGCTCGAATCGGCATGGGAATCGGTGGGTTTAACGGAATTCAAACGGGTGGATTCCAGCCCGAGATTGAGGTCTATTCCCAATTATCGGAACTCGTTGGAGTTCAAGCTTCATTTATCGGAACAATTAGTCAGGGTGACAATCACCCCGCTCCAGAATCGATACAACAGAACACAGACGTTTTCAACAGCTGGGAGGCAAATGCTATGGCTGTTTTCACACTGGGAGAAACGGACAAGCGAAAGGTTCATCCCGTATCGTGGAAGTACTACACACCCTTGAGAGTGCGGTATGAAATTCACAGCCAGACTCAAACGCAAGTGAAATATCGTCACCAAGCAAGAATTGGTTGGAACCAGCGTGGGGGACACCTAGCGGGATATACCTCATCATTTAATGACGACAGCGATAGATTCGTCGCATGGAACGATTTTAATTACGGAAACCTTTCTCTTGGATATGCTTGGAGGATGGATAGAATTTTGGAAGTTCTTCCTGTGAAAAACTATGAAGGAAAGAACCTGAACCGATCTAGAACTTTGTATGTAGACTTGCTAGCAAACCTCTTCCACACGGCCGATGGACAAGTCATGCAGGGCGACGGCATGGGCAACTACCACTATGTTGAAGATGTTGCAAAGAGCAATTTATCATTCGCAGCTTTGGGAGTGCGGGCAGGATATAGAGGTACGTATCTATTTGACGGGGAAGGTTTCGGCATATATCACAAATACGAAATGGGTTGGCAACCGGCTTTCAACGACAATTCACTTGGATTGAACAACATCACGGCGGGGAGTCAGTTTTACTTCTCGGCGGCGGTGGGGCTGCAGTTCTAGGGGGGAAGCTCGCGGGGTTCTCTCGCAGAGATGATGAGAATGTGCGTTGTGGAGAGAGATCGCAGGGGGGCGTGGTGGATGAGCGTGATGTGGTTCTCGCAAATACGCAAAAACGCTAATTAGAAATCAATTGGAGTGAGTAAAAACCGCGAAGGGTAAACACGATTGCGTCGTATTGCATTTTTGAAGTTTGCACGCGAGTTGGTAGGAAATACACGCATGCATCCCCTGCGAACTCCAACTACACACAGCTATCCTCTATTAACTCTGCGAGAAACCATTTACAGCTTGCCCTCCAGCTCACGGGAGCTACACGCATGCATCCCCTGCGAACTCCTACTACACACAGTTATTCCTTAATAAACTCTGCGAGAGACTATTTGCGCTTTTGCCTTTTGCGGTTTTGCGAGAAACACACGTAGCATGTAATCCTAGTAATGCGTCTTTGCGCGAATCACCCCCCCAATAGGCAACAAAAAAACCCCGCTACTTGCGGGGTTCTTTATACTATAAAGCGTGTGAGATTACTTGCTGAAGAAATCCTTCGCAGAATCTTTAGATACGATACGCTCTTCAAAGGCGTAAGAACCATTTCCACCAGACTTGGTCATTTTAACCACTTTGGTGAACATGGCCGAACCACCTTCTTTCTTCAGGGTTGCAACTACTTTCTTTGCCATAATTCCTGGTTTTTAGGTGATTACTTAATCTCTTTATGAGTCGTGTAACGCTTGAGGATCGGGTTGTATTTCTTCAACTCCATACGATCCGGCGTGTTCTTCTTGTTCTTGGTAGTGATGTACCGAGAAGTTCCCGGCATGCCGCTCTCCTTGTGCTCTGTGCACTCGAGGATAACTTGAACGCGGTTACCTTTCTTAGCCATGTCTTTTTCCCTTTATTGGTTTACTTGGCAATCATTCCATTAGCGCGTGCTTCTTTAAGCACGGCAGAAATGCCTTTCTTATTGATTGTCTTCAATGCAGAGGTGGATACTTTCAACGTAATCCACTTGTCTTCTTCAGGGATATAAAAACGCTTGCGGCTCAAGTTCACATTGAACTTACGCTTGTTCTTCTTGTTAGAGAACGAAACGTGGTTTCCCACCATTGCTTTTTTACCCGTCAATTCACAAACTCGTGACATCTTATTCCTCGTTTAAGCGCGTACTTCGAAATTGGCTTGCAAAATAACGACATTCAAATCAATCTCGCAAGCACAATTCACTCTTAAAATACGAAAGTTTTATATTTCTGCTTTAGCGCGCTCACGTTGAGCTTTCAGCAGTTCTTTGCGCAACATATCCATTCCCATAAGTACCGATCTTCGGATGTTGCGCGACCGATTATGTCCAAATTGGAATTTCTCAGCCTTCGTTCCGCTCGGTCCATGCACTGCAATCCACACAGTTCCAACCGGTTTTTCATCGGTTCCACCATCCGGACCTGCAATTCCGCTCGTGGCTATGGCATAGTCAGATTTCATCCTCTTCGCCGCTCCTCGCGCCATTTGAGTAATCACCTGCTCACTTACCGCACCATGCATGAGGATATCTGCCTCATTCACGCCCAGTGTTTTCACTTTTACATCGTTCGCATAAGCAATGATTCCGCCAAGAAAATAAGCTGAACTGCCTGGGATGCTTGTCAGCATGCTGCCAATGGATCCCCCCGTACAGCTCTCGGCTGTCGAGACCGTCACCCCCATCTCAGTCATCATCTTACCAATTACCTCCTCCAGCGTGCTCACTCCTTCGCCATAAACACAGTCGCCCAAGAGCTCTCGCGCTTCGGCGAACCGTTCTTCCATCATCGCCGTGTTCTCATCAGGGTTTCCCTTCCGAGCGGTCAGCCGCAACTTGACCATTCCAGCGCTCGGCAGATAGGCTAAACTCAACCCAGCAGGTAAATTGTTCTCCCAATCCTCCAGTGTAGCAGCCAATTCAGATTCAGGAACACCCGCCGTTAAGATGGTCTTATGTACAATTGGATCAATCTTGAAATTCTCCATGAACCAAGGCAAGAAGGATTCCTTCATGATTCCCTTCATTTCGTATGGAACTCCGGGCATCGATAAGTAATGGATACCGTTGCGTTCAAACAGCATCCCGCTCGCCGTGCCATACGGATTGTGCATTGGGATACTCACGTTGGGAATTTCAGCCTGACCTCTATTCATCGCATTCGGCTCGCGTCCCCTGCTTCGGAATAGCTCCACGATATGATCATAGATCTCCGGATGGTATTCCAGCTCTCCTCCAAAGTAGTCGTTCAGCGTATGCTTGGTGAGATCATCTTTGGTAGGCCCCAAACCACCAGTAAGGAAGACCAACTCAGTGCCTTCATGCAGCGCGTTAAGCGCACCGACAATCGCTTCTGGTGTATCGCGTACCGATCGAACCTGCGCTACATCCACTCCAACTTCATTGAGCCTCTGCCCCAACCAAGCCGAATTTGTGTCAACCGTCTGACCAATCAGAATTTCGTCACCTATAGTAATTATCTCTGCCTGCATGCTCGAATTTTGAAGGTGTAAAGATATAGGATAGCCTTTGCAAACCCTCTGATTTCATTTACCTAAATCAAATACAAGAAAAGGGCAAGAAGTGTTTTACATTTGAAAAAACACTCATCCAATGAAATTCATCAAACCCCTATTTGTTGCCTCGGCCGTGTTGCTGGTTACGCCGAGCTGTGACGTGCTTACGCAATTGCCGAACATGACGACCAATCTTCCTCTTTCCGAGGCGGAGGTCTCTGCAGGTCTTAAAGAAGCACTTACGGTGGGCATCAGGAATGCCGTGACTCAAACCAGTGCAACCGACGGTTATTATGGTAACTCTCTTATCAAGATTCCTTTCCCAGAGGAAGCACAACGCGTAAAGACCACGCTTACCAACCTTGGACTGAATTCTCTAATTGATGATTTCGAAGAATCCATGAACCATGCCGCGGAGCAGGCGTCTAAAAAGGCGACAGACATCTTTGTGGATGCCATCACCAAAATGACCATCAACGATGCTATGGGCATTTTGAATGGAGCCGACGATGCCGCCACGCAATACCTAAAACGAACTACCGAAAATCAGTTGATCTCTGAGTTTGAACCGATCATCAACTCAGCGCTACAGCAAGGGAATGTGACGCAGTACTGGACAGACATCACCACGAAGTACAATCAAATTCCTTTCGTGGAACCTGTGCAAACGGACCTCACTGGATATGTGACTGAAAGAGCGATTGACGGACTGTTCGTGATGGTTGCTCAGGAAGAGAAAGAAATTCGAGAGAACCCACAGGCTAGAATTAACGATATCCTCAAGCGCGTATTTGGCTCACTCGATTCCCCACAGATTTAATATCTACCCCTCTGAAAGTCAGTTAAAAAATCGACTAAAGAGGACAATAGTTACAGATAAAACTATATCTTCGTAAGGAACCGCCCGCTAATCAGCGAACGATTTGTGTGAAGTTGTATGTCAAGGCCTCATTTTTGGGGCCTTGCCTCATTTTAAGAGGTTCGATTGTTCGACAATCTTTGAGACAACATCCCACCACCCAAAATCAATACAGAATACAGGACGAGCTGAATTTGGGCATCCCACAACGCAGCCAGGGTACCAATTCCCGCAGCAACGAGCGTTGCTATTCCCATGGATGTATTGGCCATGCTCACCCAAGTTGGACGATCAGATGATGGAGCGATGTCCATCAAATACGTCTTCCTACTAATCTTAGCACCGGAGTATGCAACTCCTATAGTAAATAAGGCAGGTGCGAATGTCCAAACCGACTGCCAAGAATCGGGGAAATATGGGAAGATAACCACATAGAGTACCGACCCCACTGCTACTAGTGAAGAGATGAGCATTACACGAGGTGCGGATTTATCAGCCTGAATTCCCCAAATGTTGCTACTTACTACTTGAGCTAGTCCGGTTGCGACTATGAGTGCACCTAGCGCCGAAAAGGCTCCGTCGGTCACGGATCGTCCAACCGAAACCATAAATGGAATAGAGAGCGGCAAGGCCATAAGCAACGCACGTGTATAGATGAACCGTCGAAAGTTTGATTCACGCTTGAACACCGCAACGCCACTTTTCCAAGATTGAATAGGCGTTCTCCCCCCTTCCATTGCTCCAGAATACTCCTTTACCATAGAATATGTGAAAGCCCCTCCTAGCCAAAGGAACCCTGCAGCTCCGAAGAGCACGGTAAAGAGTAGCTCGGATTTATCCTTCACAAAAAAGATGAGGTAGGCGCCAGCGGCAAGCCCCAGAATTCCACCAATCCACGACCTCGCCGCAAGCATTTGTCCACGCTGACCTTTTGGAATAACCTTAGCTGAAACGTCTTTGAAGGATACACTGCCCACCCCACTTGCAATGCTGAAAACGAGAAGCATGAACAAGATCCATAGTCCGGAGAGCATTGGACTTTCCCAGGTGAGTGCCCAGATTGAAGCGAACATGGCAAGCGCTTGCACAATTGCGGCACCTACCCAAAACCATTTCCGTTTGGCTCTAGATCGTATGAAGCCTGCCACTGCGAGCTGCGGAAGAAGCGAACCTGCATCTCGGATTGGTACTATCAATCCGAGTAAGGACTGTGGGACCATTAAAAAATCGAATAGCCAGGGAAGCGTAACTTTTGGACTAATCAATTGCTCGGCCAGCTTGGTAAGAGAACCATTCGCGACTATCCAAGAGAAATTTCCCGGCACTTCTTTACATGCCTCCTCGGATATCGCATCGCATGATCTGGTCTCGTCTTCTGTTAAGAGTTCGTAGGCTTTGTTCGGCATATGTATTCTATACAAATGAGCATTCAGATTGTTGAGATTGCACAAAAACTATACAGCCGGTATGGTCGACTTTTAAACTGTGTTCAAATTCTAAATGTTGGCTTTTATTGACAATTCGCAGGTCCACACCAAAACTTTAAGCACAAAGCGCTGATTAACAGCACTCTAAAACTAGGAACTTCAGCATTTGCCGTTAACTCAGTCAGACCTGCTTTTTAAAAACTATGGCCTTGTCACCCAACGATATGTCAATAGAACGCGTTAATTTTACAACTGTAGTATTAAGCACTGTTAAATACTTCACTCTCTGCTCCTCTCAATTCATGGCAGAGAAGAATTTGTGTGAAGGCGGTTTTCGGACCGCCTTTTTTATTTTGGATGGCTCGGAAAAGTCGTACATTCAGGTTTCTAAACCTCAAACAACCGACTATGAAAAAGATTTCCGCTCTCGTTGCACTACTGGCCATCAGCACATTAGGCTACTCACAAATGCTAACATACGGTCCAGCTTTTGGCGTTGGCGCCTCTAACGTGCGACTTGGAAATGAAACAAGTGACGCTGGAATTTCCTACCAATTGGGTGGATTTGCACGCGCAAAGATTCTCTTCCTGTATGTACAGCCAGAGGTGGTATTTCAAAGTTTGAGAACTGGATCAGATTTGAATACGATTCACAATCGAATTGATGTACCGCTCAATTTGGGCTGGAAATTCTTGATGTTTGACATCAATACAGGACCTGTATTTCACTTCCCGATCTATGCTGAAGTGGGAGATATTGATGTGCTTGACACCTATAACTCAACGGCCACTTCATGGCAAGCCGGCGTTGGGGTCGAACTTGGACCTATTCACGTTGGGGTGAGATATCAAGGAGGAATGACGAACATTCTCGATACTGACTTCTTCGAATCCCGTTGGCGACAAACGTATGTCCACTTGGAATATCAGTTTTAAATAAGAGCGCCGCATTCAAAGTGCGGCGCTTCTCTTTTAAAGTCATTATCTTTCTGCAAACGATACTCTCATGTTCAAGTTTATTCTCTCTCTAAGCTTCACGTTGGTTGCATTTATTTCCTCCGCATCTGACACACTCCACTATTATTCCGGCACATACTCAGATCTACTTGAGGACGCCAAGGCTTCTCAAAAATCAATTATGCTCTACTTCCACTACGACGGATGCGGAGCGTGTAGATTGATGGAGCGCGATGTTTTCACTGATTCCGCAGTAATTCAATATTACAACACCAGCTATCTCGTAAAAGAGGTAAACACTCTTGAAGAGGAAGGAATGGAAATCAACCGGAAGTATGGTGTCCGCACACATCCCACCTTCATGTTTCTGAATCCTGAAGGAGAAACGGTCCATAAAATTATCGGACGCTTCTCATCCGAAAAATTTATCACAGCAGGCAAAGTTGCAGCCAACGAGGAGCAAGGACTAAATGCTTTGCAGGCTCAATTCGACGCCGGAAATCGGGAAAAGAGCTTTTTACGAGATTTCGCTTATGCTCTGTATGATGCCAATTCTAAAAATGAAGAGGTAGTCGATGCATACATCTCCTCTTTGTCAAAGGATGAACTAGCCAGCGATTCGGGCGCAGTCTTCGTCTATGAGTTCATGTTCTTTTTCCGAGATCAAGTTATCCACTTTGAATCTCCAGCATTTCAAGCGTTGATAGCTCATAGGAGTAGTGTTTATGCGCACTATCCCAAAGAGGCGGTAGACCATAAGATCTACATGGCGGCTATAAATGATTCGAAACGGGCATTGAATGACTCAAATGAACTGAGGTACATCGATATCATGGACTTCCTTGAAAATGAGGATGTCCCCTCGATGCTAAAGTATTACGAACTAGACGGAAGAGTGACGATGATTCGGTACAACACGAATTTCGAAGAGACGAGCAAACTCGAATATCTGCTACGATTTGGTTCGAAGGATGAGGTCTTGAATTACATGAATGAATTGGTTCCGTCCATTGATATGGCCGATAGAATGCTCTTGATGACTATCGCTGGTTCGGTCAACAGATACTCAACTGACACACAAGTACTAGAACTAGCAAATGCGTATTGTCCAAGAGCTGAAACGGGAGAACAAGCTTACTTTGCCTACCTCAGTCATGCGAATATCTTGATGAAGCTGAGTAGATACAACGAAGCGCTCGCGGTTGTTGAAAAGGCAATCGACTATGCTTCTACTCAGAGTTATGATACTCGCGATTTAGCAGAGCTACGGAGTAAATTGAATGTGCTTATCGAGGAAGGAGAATAACGCATTGTGATTCTTCTTATCTTATTGGTGAACAAAACTTTGATACCATGATTCTAGGAGTATGCGAATGGCTAAGCCACAAACTCGGTTGGGATGTCGGGGTAATCCGAATAGCCTTTGTGGTGAGCGTACTGATTTTCGGAGCTGGTTTAGGGCTCTACCTCATTCTTTGGCTCGTAAAGATTTTCTCGAACTAGCGTTCATTCCACCCTTTTCCAGAAAAAATCTTTTCAACCGCTTTATCGATTCTTGAAGTTCGGGTTTTCGACTGCTTTGCTCCGCCAAAGTGCAATAGCCAACCGCGTTGTCGACCTGGTGTAAGCGACTCAAAAGCTCGTTTAAACTCAGGGAACTCCGCAAACTTTTGCGTGAGCTCCTCAGGTACGTCAAATTCCTCTGTGGATTTATACTGAACCTTCTTGCCGCTCTTCTCAACCTCAATTGCTTCATCAATCAGCGCGAGAATAGCGCTTTCGGCCTTGAGTACATCCTCCACTTTCGTGAACCGAATGGTTCTACCCGCCTGTGAATTCTCTGTTGGCTGAATCAATAGACCCTTTGGATCTTCTAGTAATACCCCATTGATGAAGTTGATATGCCCGAATTCTCTAAACGCCCCTAGCAAAACCACATTCTTCCCATTATACGTATAACATGGATGCTTCCATTTAAACTCCTCTTTCAAAGGAGAGGTCGCCACAATTCTTCTCAGTTCAACCATAACATCTCTCCACAGCGCCACAGAGCAGTCGGGGGTGTCGTATCGTGCGCAACGTCCGCAGCCGGATTGAAGGTAGTGGTTGATGTTGGGAAGCATGGAGGTTGGAGGATTAGAAAGTTAGAGGGTTAGAGGGTTAGAGGGTTGGAGGTTCCGACTGGAAGGGGGAGTCCCGCGAGGCGAAGCCGATTCGGGAGTCAGAGGCTTTAGGCTTCAGGCTTCAGGCTTTGGGCTTCAGGCTTTGGGCTTCAGGCTTCAGGCTTCAGGCTTCAGGCTTTGGGCTTTAGGCTTTAGGCTTTGGGCTTTAGGCTTCAGGCTTTGGGCTTTAGGCTTTAGGCTTTAGGCTTTAGGCTTCAGGCTTTGGGCTTTAGGCTTCAGGCTTTAGGCTTTGGGCTTTGGGCTTTGGGCTTTAGGCTTCAGGCTTTAGGCTTTGGGCTTTGGGCTTTGGGCTTCAGGCTTTGGGCTTTACGCTCCAGCTTTAAAGGTACTTCCTCGAGTGGGGCTTTAAACCCCTCCCCGGTCTCAAGTTACACAGAAACAATCAAAGCTTCCGAATCTCAACAAAGACATTAATGAGATTTTGGGGCATTCGCCTAAGGAGTGAATTGTCCACGAATTGTCCACCAGACATCCACCGATTGTCCCCATGAGAATAGTTACTGTTGTGAACGAAAAATAGAACTTCGCCATAGGGGGCGAGGTTAGGACCCCCGAGAAAAAGAGGTTCGGAAGGCCTAAAGACAACGGTTCCGAAGGAACAAAGGAATCCCGCGCGGTGGAGCCCATGCGGGAGTTAGAGAACAAAGGCGTTAAGCAACGGCTTCTCACCACTCGTTGTGTTGTCAACACTAGAGGCATTGCATATCTTCACCCAAATTCTCTCTTGCATTGGAAAAATTCCCGGATTCCATTCAATTCAAATATCCATGGCGCGATTACCAAAGTCGTGTCCTAGCCGAGCTTGAGACTCATTTGTCTGACGACCATCTGCACCTTATCGCTCCACCAGGATCTGGCAAAACAATTCTCGGTTTAGAAGTGATGCTCCGGTTGAATAAACCTACGCTCATTCTCGCTCCGAGTATCGCCATACGAAATCAGTGGATTCATAGGTTCTGCGAGCTCTTCTTGCAAACATCTGAAGTACCGGATTGGATTTCTCACGACATTAAAGCGCCGAAGTTCCTCACCGTAGCCACGTACCAAGCGCTGCACGCCGTTTATCGAGGCCTTCCCGAAGAAGAAGGCGATTTGATTGAAAGTCCTACAGCAGCCGCGCACGCTATCGACCTGCCTAAAATACTGAAGGCACGTGGCGTTCAAACCATCATTGCTGACGAAGCCCATCACCTAAAGAATGCGTGGTGGAAGTCGTTGATGAATGTGAAGAACGAGCTCGATACTGTGATCGTTGGGCTTACAGCTACCCCGCCCTACGATGTTCCCTACGCGGAATGGAAAAGGTATCTCGAACTCAACGGACCTGTGGACACGGAAATTTCGGTTCCCGAACTGGTGGCCGCAGGCGATTTAGCCCCACATCAAGATTTCGTCTATTTCTCAGAGCCAACAGAATCAGAAGCAGATGAGTTGGCCGAAAGGAAGAAACGCATCGATGAATTCTACGAAGAAATATGCGGAGACGAAGAATTGCTCCAGGTTATTCAAAGCCATAAGTTCTTCACGGATGCAGAGAGTTCGCATCAAGAAATCTTCAAGAATGTAGAGTCATACTCTTCCATGATTATCTACATGAATCATGCAGGGGTTGAAATTGAGAAGGAAACTCTGGACATCATTGCCGTCAAACGCAAGGAAATACCAGATCTCGATTTATTCTGGATGGAGTCGTTGTTGCAGTTTTTCCTATTTGGAAAACAGGAGCAGTTTGATGCTCATGAAGACCTTCAGAAAAGAATAGTTTCGAGATTGAGGAAGTGCAGTGCGTTGGAGAGAACCTCCATCAATCTTGTACACAACAAAAAGTCTGACGAACTCCTCAACAAGAGCATTACTAAACTCGATAGCATTGGTGAAATTGTAGCGACAGAACATCGAGCCCTTGGCGACAAGCTCCGGATGGTCATTCTCACAGACTATATCCGAAAAGAGTTTTTAGCTAAATCGGAATCAAACGATTTCTTACTCACCAAGATGGGCGTTGTCCCCATCTTCGAAAGTCTGCGCAGATCTACAAAGAACACGGCGAAACTCGGAGTCCTCTCCGGTTCCCTCGTATTTCTACCCGCGTCGGCTCTTCCTACTTTCGAGGACATAGCAAGCAACTATGCCTCCGATTCCATCTCGGCCAAGACTCTTCCTTTTGATACTGATTACGTGAGCATTAGCCTTACGCAAGCGGTTCGAAAGAACATTGTACACATCGTAACACAGATCTTTGAACGTGGAGAAGTTGAGGTACTCATTGGCACACAAGCTTTGCTCGGTGAAGGATGGGATGCCCCGTCTATCAACGCATTGATTCTCGCTAGTACAATTGGCTCCTATGTTTCATCAAACCAAATGAGAGGGAGAGCGATACGGACAAATCCGAGTACGCCAAATAAAACGGCGAACATTTGGCACCTGGTCTGTCTGGATCCCTATGATAAAAAAGGGAGGCGCCGATATTGATTTATTAAAACGCAGGTTTCGCGCCTTTGCAGGTGTCAACAATGCTGGAAAGGTGATCATTTCGAATAACTTCAATCGCTTAGGACTCTTAAACGATACATTTCGTTCTCGGCGTTTCGACCAAATAGTTCAGCAAGAGAACGATAGAATGACGTCCCTAGCAGCTGAGCGCTCCACGTACAAAGATCGATGGCAACAGGCGATTCAATCAAATGGGGTTCTCGTTGAAGAAGCAAAGATTCCATTCCCTAGAAAAGAGAGGTCATACCCTGAACTAAAGCAACTGTACTTCGGCCGTACCATTCGAAACATGCTAGCAGCGCTTGGTATGGCGATTTTTGGCTATTTAGAATTTGTCACAGAGGTACTCCGCCCCCTTGTCCGCCTTCGATCTATCCCTAACCCAGATGAACTGGTGTATCTCTTCTTTGGTGGAGGCCTCTTGTTCTTCGGTCGGAGAGCTTACAAAACGCTTCGGGCATTTTTGCTGTACCGCGACATAGCGAAGGATATTGAATCGATCGGAGAAGCTCTGGTGCAAACCCTCCATCAATTCGGACATATAAAAACACAGCTTCTGGAGCTCAACGTTGTTACAAAGCTAGATTCTGATGGTGTAGTTACATGCCACCTGGAAGGAGGTACGACCTATGAGAAATCATCCTTCCTTAAATGCCTAATTGAGATTCTTGAGGTTGTTGACAACCCTCGGTATATTATCATAAGAAAATCTCGCCTTTTCAAGCTGATTCCCCAACGCGATTACCATAGCGTGCCTGAAATCCTCTCGGGCAAACAAGAGTTGGCCCAAGCATTTGCAAGCAACTGGAACAACCGTGTTGGACGATGTGAATTGGTATACGCCTACTCTACAGAAGGACGATTAATCCTCCTGAAATCGAGAATACGATCTCTAGCAAGGGAATTTGACACCGAGCCTATGCGCGAAAGCAAATGGCAATAGTGCCAGCGTGCCTTTACTTGATTTTGTTACAACTGAATCGCTCCACCGAACTGTAAGAAGCCTACTCTTCCGTCATCATTGGCGGAGGTCAGAGATAAGTAATACCTAGCTTCAATCACAAGGGGACCTAGAGCTAGGCCCACGCCTAAGTGTGCAGGCCAGTCGAACGTGTTCATTTTATTGTCGTCATTTAACACATCAACGCCGGCAATGTAATACTCTTCTCGTAACGCGATATTCGGTCCAATGCCGCCTTGCGCGAAAATGGGTCCTAAGTTTAGACGAACACCCAGAGGAATATTAATACAATCGATTCTGCGGTAATTATTGTCGTTTTCGCTCCATCCTACACGCGTGTATTCAGCACCAGCGTGGAACTGGATGAAAGAAGAAGCGAGATCGAAATTCTTGTAGGCGCCGACGTAGAAGAAATGAAGGTTTGAGCCTATGGTTTCAGTACCATCGTAGAACATGTTGCTGTTCTGCCATCCGGCACGGATTCCAATTTGAGAGAATGCGGCGAATGAACTCAATGCAAAAGTGAGGATGAGTAGCTTTTTCATCGGATAATAGGTTGGGTTAAGATCAATTGAGGTATAAGATACCCAATATCAGCGAGATAAACCCAAACGCCATCACTTAATCATCCAACAAAACAGTGGTTCCTACCGATATACCGAAGTACGTCTGCTCCGAAACTCCTCCTAAATCTTCCCCAAAGAATTCACTTTCCAAACCCGCTATGGCGTAGAAAATGCCAATCGAGTTCAACGATTTTCCAATCTTGATTCTAGAACCTCCTGTAATGCTCACTAACGATTGTGTGACTTCACGACCGTTCAACGTGGCGCGATAAGGGTTGTAACTCATTCCGAAGTATATGTCGCGGCCGTCCTTCACCGAACCGGTAACGCCAGAACTTATGCGGAGGTTAGACGGCGATGTTTCGTCAATCGGAGCTTGACCATCATAGTAATTATGCTCCGTTTCGAGCGTGTATGCACCGTCAAGCGCCCACAACCACTTTTCGTTGAACTTGTACGTAAAGCCGAGGCGAAAATCTACTGGATTCACCTTATGTGCCGTAGCGTCAATGATATCAATTTCTTGAGATGGATTACCCGAGGAATAGGTGAATGCGTAGTAGTCACCTGTACCTCCTAATCTGATGCTTGGTGTAGTGACGCGCAAACCGACCGAGAATTTCTCCCATCGTTTCAGTATTCCCACATTTAAGTAGAGAGAATAGCTTTCAAGTGTTTGTCGGTATGAACCAATCGAAACAATACTAGGGTCGTTTACCGCATAAATATTGATTCCGACCGTGTTCATGTAGTAGTAATACTGTCCGGTAAGGGTTCCGCCTACAGACCATCCGTTTCCTAGCCTACGAGCGGCACTAAAACCCGCCAGGAAATAATCTTCCGAGAAATTATGTTGGGCCTGAATATTCAATGGGTTTCCAGCATTCTGCAACTGCCAGAACTCCTTCCCTTCAATGTTGAAAGAATTTGGAATGAGAAGCGAAAACGCAACCGCCCAATCGCCCCAGGTTTTGGTGGAAATCAAGCTGCTTGGAAGTGAACGATAGGCAGACCCTTCAAAATCCAACTCCTCACCCTGTATAGTAACAAAGGGATCCGATTTAAACTCAAAGCTGAAGTAGGCGTTCCCAGAAAATGAAAAGTTTGTCCCGTGTAAATCGGTCAGCGCCGCTGGATTGTAGTACACCGCTCCGGTCGAATTCACACCACCGGTACCCGTATTGCCAATCAACGACTCCACATCGCCAAGCGGCATTAAGTTTTGGTTGAATTCTCCTTGCGCAAAAGAAGCAATCGAAAGAAACAGGGCACTGATGGTGACCCCGAGGTGAAGGTACTTCATGGTGGTAGTGGTTAGTTGGAGGAAGGTACGAAAAGAATCCGCCTAAGGGCGGATAAGGTCGATTCCCCTTTTGGCAATCGAAAGGCGCTGGCCTGCGGCCTAGCACAAGGCTTCCTTCGTCAGCAAGAATGGCTGCATTCAAATGGAGATGACAGAAGTCTAAATGGAACTAAACCTCTACTGTAGAGAATAGAAATGCTAATGATTACACTCCAACTTTAAAAGTTCAGTTTCGGGATGGCCAAAAGCTTGGTGTTCAGTTACCCCATTTTGCTTACAAACGAAGCCATTGCATTTCGCCGAATGGCGCAATGCCTTGCACGAAGTGCCTTACTCACGCAGTGAGTCCTTTCCCGCTTCAATGCGGGAATCTATCTCCTCCTCCCCGAATACGTCATCGCCTCTCCCTTTCCAAAGCTATAACTGAAGCCAAGGGTGAAGAATCGGCCGCGCTGAGAGAAGCTGTAGGTTTGAAATGTAGGCTGGTCTACGAAGGTTTCACGAATGCGTGATGCGAAGATGTCGCGGATACTCATGTCAATAACCGCCTTGCCGCCCCAAAGCTTTTTGCGAACTCCCAAGTTTGCAAAGGCAAAACCGGAAACGTTGCCTTGAACCGTTCTGTAAGACGAGTTGTAGTCTCCCGATATCTCAAATTCAAATGAGGCTGGGAGCTTAAAACGAGAGGTTAGGCTGGTTGACCATTGGTTACCCACAAAATCGAAATTCTGACCTTCAAATTCGCCATTTCGAACAAAGACACCATAGTTGAAATCTCCGTTAATTGACATCCAGTCTACGGGATTGTACTTACCGTTTACTTCTAGACCAATTTGGTGACGAGTACCGATGTTCATCGGTAGCGTGATGTTTACGTTGTCCTCCAAAACCGTTACCCTTTCAATAACATCCGTAGTGTAGAGGTTATAAATGCTCGTATTGAACGATGCTTTCTCAAAGATGAAAATACCGGTCAACTCGTATGAATCGGCGAATTCGGGTTGCAGATTGGGGTTACCCTGACGAATGTTGTAGTTGTTGCGAACGTTGAAGAATGGGTTGAGGTCCCACAAACGCGGGCGATAGATTCGCTTGGAATAGCCCGCCTGAAGTGAGAATCGCTCGGTAATTTCGTACGACACGTGTGCTGATGGAAACAGGTTCGTATAATTCTGTGTGTTCACTTCATTCGTGGTGGTGAGCACCGTATTCAGATCGGTATTCTCAATTCGCGCACCAATTTTCACACCCCAGCGAGTGGCTTCGTAGGATCCCGTAGCATATACCCCAAGCACCTTCTGATCAAACTCGAAGTTGTTCGTAAGGCCCGAATCCAGCACGAAATCGCCACCAGCTGTTTCATTGAACACGGCATAGTCGTTCCCCACATCATTCAATTCATACTGAGCTCCCGCCTCCAATGTGATGGCATCCGTAAGCGGATTGGTATAATCTACCTTGTAAATGAAGTTCTGTTGGAAATACTCCGTTTCCGTTTTTTGATCTGGATTCAACGACACCCCTTCGAGTGTCACGTTCTGGAAATCAGAAGTAAGTGATTTTCCGAAGAAACTACCCTGTGTGCTGAACTGAAGTACGTGGTCTTCATGGTTTCGAAACTGACGTTCATATTGAAGATCGTACTGATACTTAGGGTTACCCGCACTGGTCTCCTCTTCCCTTCTGTATTCTGAAATAAGCTGATTGTCACCATCAAAAACCTGGAAATTGGTTTCGGAGGGCTGACTCTCATCTTCGAAAGCAAAGTTTCCAGAGAGTGTGATGATGTTGAACGAATCAATGTAGTAGTCGCTACCAATCGTGATGTTGAAAAACTGCTCATTTCTATACTCAACACCTTCACTTTCAACGCGGTTGCTATCCACTAAATCGTAATTAATGGCCTCGTTGTACCGCGGCAGCGAGCGATAACCACCGCCTAGCTGTGTGAAGAAGTTGAAATCCTCCGTTCTTCGATTCAAACTAACCCCCACGCTGTGATTGTGAGGAATTCCCGTATTCAAACTAACGGATCCATTAAAGCCCTTCTTCTCGTCTTTCTTTAGAATGATATTGATGATTCCCGAAGAACCTTCGGCCTCGTATTTAGCTGAAGGATTGGTGATTACCTCCACTCTTTCAATCATATCGGCAGTAAGCGTCCCCAGAGCGTTGCTTCCTTCATCAGAAAGTACCGATGGCTTGCCGTTAATGAGAATTTGGACTCCAGAATTCCCCCTCAAGCTAATTTGCCCTTCTATGTCCACGTTCACCGAAGGAACGTTGTTGAGTAGGTCCATCGCACCCATTCCGGTGCTGGCCAAATCCTGACCAACGTTGAAAACACGCTTGTCCAATTGAAACTCCATGGACGACTTCTCAACCGTAACATCCACTTCACCAATCGTTTGCGAATCTTCAACTAGCCTTACCGTGCCAAGCGAAATAACTCCGTTTTGAATGGTGAAGTCGGTGATTCTCTCGGTTCTGTAACCGAAGAAATTGATCTCGACGTAAAAATCTTCTTTGGAAGTGGATATGCGGAAACGACCGTCGTTTCCAGTAGTAGTAGCGGCTAACGGTTCTTCCACTCCTGGCGCTTTGAGGAGAACGGATGCGTAAGGCACTGGGTCGCCCGCTGTTGATTCAACAACCTGTCCGGTTACTTCATAACTCGTTTGTGCAGAGAGGGTAACGGTTAGAAGTGTAGCAAAAATGAGTAGCGCTTTGTCAAGTATAATCTTCATGTGGGTCTGTTTGAGTCCGGTTTCCACGGTTTTGAGAGATGGATATCTACCGTCGAATTTTCAGTCTCACTTTCTAAACGGCAAAGATGGCTCAGAGTTCAATTACATCCTATCGACGTTATCAATAAAACCTTCTGATTCGCCTATTAGACCGAGGTTTAAAACGATTCCATCTTTTAACAACCTCTTAGCAACTTGCCATTTTTGAAGGTTGAGATTCCAACTGATTTCAATCAAAGAATCTACCTTTAGCGCATGAACATTTCGGAAGCATACACCTCATCTTTAGCGCTCATTACCAGCGACAAACCTGAGAAGATTGACCAAGCGTCAGACCTCATCATTCAAGAGAATCAGGACTTCTTCACTCCTGCCTTGCTGAAGCATTTCAAATCGGCTGATTTACTGCGCTTTGAGTTTACCCACAATGTAGACCTCAAGTACAATGTGCTGTATGAAGCTTCTAAAACACTGTTTGAAGATGGCGACCTACGCGCATTCTCAGAGGTTGTCAATCCGCATTTGCGCGATGTTTCCTCCCATCCTAACATCAAGCCTGGCGATATCCTCATCGCCAAGTTCACAGATATTCAATACGACGACATGCCGGCAGATGCCATTGGTATATTCAAGTTTGATGCACGTCAGCGTATCCTCAGCATTGATTCCACCGGTAACATTTCCATTCGTTCAGGAATCGGAACTCAGAAACCCGACAAAGCCTGCTTAATCCTGAAAGATGGAATCGAGCCTACGGTACTCATTCTCGATAGTGATCAACGTGAGTCGGAGTTCTGGACACATCAATTTATCAACGCCAAGCCAGCTTCGGCAGCGGCCAACTTCACCTCTGAAATCATTGCTAGCACGAAGGAATTTGTAACTAAGCGAATGCCGGCTGAGTTTGAAATGACGAAGGTGGATGAAGTTGATCTGATGAAGCGCTCAATGGAGTACTTCAACGAAACGGACCAGTTTAGTCAGGCTGAATACGAAAGCGCCGTGCTTGTTGACCCCGATGTAATCGATTCGTTCAGGTCTCACAAGAACGACTTTGCAGCTGAAAGCGGTGTTGCCGTTCCCGAATCCTTCTCGATGGTGAATTCAGTTGCGAAGAAGCACGCCGGTAACTTTAAGGGTATCATCAAGTTGGATAAGAACTTTCATATCTATGTGCATGGCGACCGAAGTTTGATCGAGCGAGGTCAGGATGCGGATGGCCGCAGCTATTATAAATTGTACTTTGACAAGGAAGAGTAAGACATGTCGGTACAAACAGCAGCAATCCTCTACACGATACTCGCTGGAATAATTATTCTGTTCCAGGCTAGTCTGGCTGCGGGCGCACCGTGGGGCGCAGCTTCTATGGGAGGGAAATATCCCGGAGTTTATCCCCCGAAGATGCGTCGAGTGGCCATCATCAACATGTTCTTCCTTGCATTTCTTGCCCTCATAGTATTGGCTGAGGCAGATCTGGCAATACCGGCGTTTCAGTCCTTTTCGCACATCGGCATTTAGGTAGTAGTTGCATTGGGATTGATATCAACTGTGCTGAATACAATTACACGAAGTAAGATCGAGCGTATTTGGGCACCCGTTGCCCTGATGCAGTTCGTCACCAGCTTGATTGTCGCATTATCAAACGGATAAGAGGTGGGAAGAATTCACGAATTGGACTTTGTACGCGGATTTGCCCTCTGTGGGATTATCCTTGTCAACATATTCGTATTTCACGCTCCCTACGCTTACTACGGCGAGTTTTACTTTTCGTTTCCGCCTGATCAAATTCACTACTTGGAGTGGATGAATTTCACTTCGGCAGGGAAATTCATGTTCATTTACTCTTTTCTATTCGGAATTGGGATTGCGATGCAATTCTCGAAGAAGGGAGCTCAATTTCCAGTATACCACTCCAAGCGAATGGCTGTATTGATGCTCTTTGGAGCCATACACATTCTCGGTTTTTGGCTAGGCGATATACTCTTCTCATACGGCTTGTTGGGCTTGTTGATTCTCCCTTTTCTCAAATTGAAACGTGGAGTGCTAGTCGCAATAGGTTTACTCTTCCTTTATTTCCGTCCGCTTTACGCCGTAGGTATGGTCTACTTTGATTTCCCGGCAGCGCATGGCACTATACAGACAGACCTTGATGGCTTCTTGGAAGTCTTTCAGAATGGAAGTTACGGTGAGGTTTTCAGGTTGAGAATGGCAGAATTCGAGTGGTTTATTCCCGAGAATCTCGTGATGTATGTCTCTAAATCATTTGGACTGTTCTTTTTGGGTTTTGCGTTTGCGAAACGTGGATTGCGGTCGGCCGTAGCCAACATTGGCTTGAAGCATTACGTTGTAGCGAGCATCGTCATAGCGGGATGTCTCGTGTTCTTGTACAATAGGTCTGACTTCTTTGGGTCGTTTGATCTCGACGCAGAGCCGGGGTGGCGACCCATCTTGATTTCGTTGAATGTGACGGTAGAAACACTCCAAGCGGTAGCGTACATGATACTTGCCGTGGGTGTGTACCGATTGACACCCTTATTCGGAAAGCTTATTGGAGATACTGGTCGAATGGCGTTGACCAACTACTTCATTCAATCGATACTTAGTGTTGGTATCTTCTATTCTTACGGACTGGGATTTTACGGGAAATTACAGCCCTCAACCACGATTCTAATTGCTTTCGGAATCTACGCTTTCAACATTCTATTTAGTGCATTATGGCTCAGTAGGCACGAGCAAGGCCCGTTGGAATACGTGTGGCGAAAAGTGATTCGAAAAGAATAAGCAAGCATTTCTGTGCCTTCGTCTATCTTTGAAAGGAAGCACAACTTCACGCTATGAAAGTCACTCTTCTCCTATTACTGTCGATTCTCACCCTCAGTTCTTGTTCATCTAAAGAGCATTCGAACACAGAAACTGTGGAACATGCTGATGCCGCAGTTTCAGAATCTCTACCTGAAAATACCATTCGCACCGTAATGGACGAGCAGGTCGAGTTTCAATTTGGTGAGAAGACAGACCCCGAAGAACTTGGTCTCTATAGAAGTCTATCGATCATAGTTGGCGATTCAGTTGTACTGACCTTTCGGGATGAATTTTATGAGTTTGAAGGCGAACGTTTTAAGCTAGATGAAACGCACAAGTTCAACACTCGACAAGGCACCTTCTATCGGGTTGAGTTGAATAATCGTCCGGAACCACCTGTTCATTGGTTCTTTCAGTATTCAGACAATCAAATTGAATACGTTGGTGAAATCAATCCTTTAGACCTGAAGTACATCGGCGATGCCGATATGGATGGTAAAATCGAAGTATCAGGTTATCAAGACTACTGTCAGGAGACCTATATCGGAGAAAGCGACAAACAGGATTTCTGCGCGGAGTACTTTGCAAGTTTTGAAGTGAGCGACACGGTTGAAAGAGTTAGCTATTCTTACGGAGTTGCCAGTATTCTGAAGGAGCACGGATACTTGCCCTCCCCTGTTCTTGAAGATCCGTTTGTCTTTGGAGATTTCTATGGAGATGGGATTCAAGACACCGCATTGATTGCAACGATTGGAGATGAGCACAAGCTACTCGTTGTTGACTATCAATCAGATACAGCCTTGATTAACATTGTAGAAGACGGAGGCGAAACGATCCAAACGACGGATTTCTCCTGGGTAGGAGTTTTTAAGGCGATACCGGCTGGAGACACCCTCTTTTCAAACTATACGGATGATTGGAGAAGTCTGAGTGACGTTCCAGAAGATGAAAGGGTCGTCCTCACATACGATGCCTTGTTCGTTCACATGGCTGAGGCGTGCGGCGGCGGATTCATTTTTTGGAAAGATGAAAAGTGGAACTGGCTGCAGCAGGAGTAATACGTCAAAATCTGAAATGAATTAGAATAGGATGCGGAACTTCCAACTTGATTAGCTCTCTGGTCGTCAACAGATAACGGACTCTCAATGCGCACATTTTATCATAAACATATCATCATTCTCTTCTTTGGATTCCTGTCATTCAACAGTTTCTCGCAATATTTAACTGGCGAATACGGCAATGTTCAACTTAATATGGAAGCGCCATACTATCGAATATTGAATCAAGATGCCATAACTCTGGCGAAGATGATAAGTCACGGTTGTGACTCACTTGGGATTTCAGATAATATCCTGTTGAACTTTGAAACCTATAACTGGACGATTGATAAAGGACATCGCATTTACTTCTCTAAAACAGAGCCACTAGTCTACCGTCTTTCTCGCGATAATGATAGTCTTGAGTATCGACAAATCGAATGCTCTGATAGCATAGATATCTCAAAAGTAGATATCACACTACACCTAGCAGGGTCCAATATTGATGTTCAAGAATGCTTAAAGAAATGCCTTACGATTCTTTATTATCAATCTGAATTTGATGAGGATGATTTCTATAACATTTATAGTTCCGATATACTGTACAAGGCCGTCCATTCACCCAATTTATTCCACTTTTATCAGAAGGAATCATTCTCTGAAGTTCGTGAAACCATAGAGAAGATAACATCTTCCAAATATTGGTATTACTACAACGAAGGTGATCCTGTTGCATACTACAGGCAGGATAATAGGTTTCACTTCATATCCACAATAGATTCAAGCATTATCTACTCGACTACTGATGTATACAGCGTGGACTTCGTTAATACCGACATTCCACATGTCTATTATCTCTTTGTGTTCCACACTCCTTTTGAATTCTCTTGGGTAGCATTCCAGCGAGATGAAAAACCAGGATCAAACTGGCTGGAATCACCAGTTCCAACGGCGAGGATCTTTTCAACAGGAGATGGACAGTTCAACAACATGTACGAATCGGAGTTAAGAGCATCCTGCGGATGGCAAGTCGAATGGGTTGGCCATCACATTTTCAAATTTCAGCACTGTAACCCGGTACTAATGTATGGGCCAATGTGTCTTTATGACATCAAGGAGAACTCCCTTATCTACAATTCTGGACCATTTAGGTAGAGCTGTCACTCCAGCACGCTTATCCGAACCTTTTTCTTTTTCAAACGTGAGTTGTTTAGCTCTGAAACAAGCTTCCGAGCCTTTCCTCTTGGCACGGCAACATAGGCACTATCAGAACTCAGCTCAATCTTACCCAGTTCGTTTTTGTCTAAGCCACCTTGCTTAAAGAATAGTCCAGCAATATCCCCTTTCGAGATTTTATCGCGTCTTCCTCCGGTGATAAAAAGCGTGCTCCACTTGGGTTTACTTACACTTCCAGGCTTCAAATCCTCCTCCTCTAGTCGGTACATATAGCTAGGGAGTTGTCGACCTTCTTGTTGAAGTACGAAGGCCTTTCCTTCACTCTTCATGCGAGCGGTACGACCATTTCGGTGGGTGAACTCTTCCTCGTGAATGGGCAACTCGAAGTGAATGATGAAATCCATTTCGGGTACATCCAAACCGCGTGCGGCCAAATCTGTGGCGAGGAGAAGTGTATGTGTTTCGTTTCTAAACTTGATGAGTGAATGTTCGCGATCGCGCTGTTCCATTCCTCCATAGAAGCAACCGTGGTCTATCCCCGCATCATCTAGGCCTTCACTCACTCTGCCAATACTATCCTTGAAATTGCAAAAAATGATGCCGTTTTGGTCGCCTAGGTGACGAAGCAAATCGACTAGGGATTGCATCTTATCCGCAGTGGTAACCTTTTTGATTTCGAGTCGGCTTTTGCCCCGCTGGCCCGTATAATTCAGTCGCGTGGCATTTGAAATCCCCACGAATTCGGGAATCTCCACCTTCTGAGTGGCCGAGGTAAGCACCTTCTTTTTCAGGTTGGGCAAAGAGCCGACAATCTCGCGCATTTCGCCTTCGAAACCTGTCTCCAACGATTTGTCGAATTCATCGAGGATGAGCGTTGAAATCTCGCTAGTATCCACATTCTCGCGGCGGATATGATCGGCCACCCTACCTGGGGTCCCGATTAGAATTGTCGGTGCATGGTTCAGGTCTTGACGATCCTTATGCGCTGCGCGCCCGCCGTACACAGCATTTGTCTTTAGACCCGTTCCCATCTCGCGAATAACCTGTTCAATTTGGATGGCCAGCTCTCGTGAAGGCGTGAGAATCAGCGCTTGTGTAGCGACTTTATCGGCATCCAGATAATCGAGAAGCGGCAACACGAACGCCAGTGTTTTACCGGTACCGGTTGGTGAAAGCAGTACTACTTCGGCGTTCTTCTCAAATGCTTCGAGTGTACGCTCTTGCATTTCGTTGAGGGACTCGATGTTGAGCTTGGCGAGTATGGTGGGGAGATTGTTGGGCATGGGGGCAAAGGTAGTGGTTTATTGACGGGGAGTGCCTCACACAGAGACTCAGAGGACGCAGAGGGGTTCTTGATGAGAAAACGAGAATATGTGTGGTCGGTCTCTGCCGCTCGCTGGAGGGCAAGCTGCAAAAGCGCGAGGCAATTATGTTAAAACACGACGAACTCTAATCACACAATTAATCAATTCTTATCTCTGTGTCCTCTGAGACTCTGTGTGAGGTCACCTCCGCTTATGTCTCTTACCCTTCTTTGCCGAGAATCCCCCACCCGGCTTCTGCTTACGCGTCTTAGCGCCTCCACCCGGTTTTGGCTTATGCGGCCCCGACTGCTTCGTCGGTTTCTTTTTAGCTGGCTTCTTCTTTGCCGGCTTCTCGTCGGCCGTTCCCTTTGAATCCTTGATAAGATTGAAAAGCTTGTCGAGTTCGGCTTTGCTCAGATCGCGAAACTGCCCTGGAGGAAGGTCGAGCTCGAGGTGCATGATGCGCGTTCGCTTCAACTTGTGAACCTCATATCCAAAGTGTCCGCACATGCGACGAATTTGTCGGTTTAGCCCCTGCGTAAGCGTGATCTTGAAGCTGGTTGAACCGGTGACCTCAACTTTACACTTTCGGGTAACCTGACCCAAAATTGGGACGCCATTGCTCATCTTATCGGCAAAGTCGGCCGAGAGAGGTTTATCTACAGAGACCTCATACTCCTTCTCGTGGTTGTTTCCAGCGCGTAGAATCTTATTCACCACATCGCCATCACTAGTGAGAATAATGAGGCCTTCGCTGGCCTTGTCTAAACGTCCAACCGGAAAAATCCTCCGCGGATAATTGATGTACGAAACGATGTTATCAGCCTCTTTGGTGTCGGTTGTTGTGACAATACCCGGAGGTTTATTGAAGAGCAGATAGGTATGGTCGTCATCTGGGCTTTCGACGATCATGCCGTTGACACGAATGACATCTCGGCTGGAGACTTGGGCGCCTACACCGGGCTGTTTACCATTGATGGTCACGCGGCCTTGTTCGATCCATCGGTCGGCTTCGCGGCGGGAGCATAGGCCTATTTCGCTGAGGTATTTGTTGATGCGTATGGACATTGGGGCAAAGGTAGTGGTTCACGCAGAGAAAATGAGGATGTGCGTGGTGGAGAGAGATCGCAGAGAAAGGTGGACCTATGGACTACCAGACCTTCGGACTAATAGACCAGCTTTGGGAAAATGGACCATGCTTTAGCAGGTTCATTTTTTGATTGAGATGCCAGGCACGGTGCTTTAGCGCGTGCCGCTTTATATGGTGGCTTCGCTCGCAGAGAAGATGAGGATGTGTGTGGTGGATAGAGTTCGCAGGGGATGTGAAAAACGAACATTTCTCATAAAACCCTAACCCAGACTAACGACAAGGGGTAACAGGCATGTGGCTTTAGCCCATGCCGCTAAAATCCAGATAGATGAGGGAGACACCCTAGCCCATGCCACCGAATTCTGGTTCAAAATAACAAGACCTTCAAACGCTGAGATTTTCACCGCCTATCGTATCTTCCCTTCCCTTAGCGCTCTCGGCATCCTACAATTAAACGGATTCAGAATCGACTGAGGCTGTAACAACAAAACGAATTGAAATGATTATCACAACGACCGAAACTATCCCGAACAAAGAAATTGCAGAAGTACTAGGCGTTGCACGCGGAAGTACAGTGAGAGCCCGAAATGTGGGAAGAGACATTTTTGCCGGATTGAAGAATATCGTGGGCGGTGAAATTAGCGAGTACACAAAGCTTCAAGCTGAATCTAGAGAGCAAGCGCTTCAAAGAATGGAACACGACGCGCACAAGCTAGGCGCTGACGCGATCGTAAATGTTCGATTGGCCACTTCAATGGTCATGCAAGGAGCCTCTGAAATTTTGGCTTACGGAACGGCTGTCAAGCTCAAATAACATGGATATGATTACGGCTCTCATCTTTGGCATCCACGGAATAGTCTGGGGTGGAGCCTTCCTCATCCTGATTTATCTGATCATTCGCCGCGTGAAGGAGAAGGAAGAAGAGACATTTGAGGATAGAGATAATTGATGCACCGTTAAACCTCTCTCGTGACCAATTATTTTGAACTCCTTGAAGTGGACGTTAAAGCCTCGGAATGGGAACGATTCAAGGCATTCCGCAAGAAGTACGCTGAGGCGAAATCGGAAGAAACCCGACATCTATTGCTATCGGGAGTGTTCATTCTTTTGAATGATAGAGGGAAATTCTTATCCCCTTTGATTCAAGGCCGTGAAATGCGAAGTGGTTTGCGTGAGAAGTACGAAAACCTAATCTCCCTCGAGGAGCGAAAAGCACGATATCTACTCTCAAATGAAGACGGTAAAATAGAACTCAATCATGTTTTGTGGAGCTATCCATGGAGGAAGGTTGCCAAAGGAGTTCTCGAGTTTTTCGTTGGTGAGGGTATAAGCAAAGGATTGATCTACGGGGTATTGTTGACGCTATTTGGAGGCGGCTTGTCCATCGCAGGCTTGTTCAATAACACAGCGATATTAGCTATTGGATTATTCCTCCTGCTGATTGGGCTAATATCTCATCAATATGGACTTCGTTCATACCGAATCGAGGCATTAAGGGAGCTGGGAGCTACATGGCGATGAACGTCTACACAGATATTACGGCACCACCACACTCACGGCTTGTGCTGATGTGAGATTTACATTTGGAAACACACTTGCTCCATTCTCCTCGTAATCATTACTGTAGAACGAGTCCCCATATACCCTCACATAAATTTGCTCACCGGAAGTAAAACCAAAGTCAGACAATTCAGAGGCCGTTATAGTGATGGTAGTCGGACTACTATTCGCTTGGCGAACTTCCGTAAATGCTGTGTAATTGGCAGGACTGACGTTCGACCCCTCAAATAGGAATACAAGTGCGTATCTCGGAGTATTCGAGTTTGCAGCCGGACTCATTTCATAAGTTATTTCAATCTCATTTGCATTTGAAGTCACCGAAAGGTTCATGATAGTAGTTGTGCACAACTCACTTAATGAAGGTGACAAGTGAAAGCAGAGTGAATTTTTCGTGCTATTGAATTATGAGTCTGTGTGTTCTTTGTGAGTCTCGCTCTACAATTTGGATGAAATAGTTGCCGGAAGGCAGCTCCTCAACTTTGAGCTCCCAGCGGTCGCCTGTGTTCATCATTTCAACTGCCAGTTTCCTCCCGAAAAGATCAGTTATTGAAATCAATGCATTTGCGCTAGCGATTACAAATGCTACATCCCTCGCGGGGTTTGGATAAATTGTCAATGTCTCTGCCAATGTATTCTCCGAAGTTGAAATCACACTGCAATTCAGGTTGACCGTCCGACCAAAAGTACATGTAGCATCTGCCGCACATCGAGTTTGGACGTATATGGAACCTGCTACATCATTGGTCCCTAGTGCCCTACGCACCACTTGTGGAGCTAAACCGTAGTACATAATGTCGCTGCTATCAATTACATGATTCAGTTGATGACCATGACCGAGCTCATGCACCACAACCGACTCGAAATCAAACTGACCTGGAATTGGTGCGCCAGAACCAAAATGGAAAGTCGTACCGTCATCTACAGTCATATCCAATTCTACAATGGCCTCCACTTCTGGCGTGCCGCACAGGAAGGTGTAGGACGCGCATTGACCCAATACTCCCATTGGCAGTTCATTTCCATTATCGAAGCGCACGACGTTTATTCCATCAACTACTGAGGAATCCGCCATTGTATTTCCGAGCACGCGCCAATTGACTTCGGAATTGCACTTCCAAGTACTCATTGCACTCATAAAGTGAAATTGGGCTTGTGCATCGTTTGCAAAATCTTCATGCAAATGCCAAGAATAGCCACCAAGTGTGTTTTGGTCTATTAAGTTGGTAAGAACCGCATCTCCAAAAGACTCCCCATTACTTTGGGCAAAAGTGATGATGAGCGGTGTAGCCGTTTCTTGTGACACAGAATCAGCACCGGTCACGCGTATAATCCCAGTACCCGCGTACGCTGGAACTTCTACTCTGATTTCGGTGTCGGTCCAGCTTAAAATTTGTGAAGCTAAGGCGGACTGAAAAGTCACTCCTCCATCATCTGCCCATTTGAATTTAACCCTGCCTGGCGTCGACCCAAAGCTAGTTCCCGATATTGTCACAACGCTTTCAGTGCCAGCCGATATAGAAGCAGGAGAAAATGTAGGCGTTGCTTGAGAACTTGAAAATCTTTCTGCTGGTTGAAGATTTAGAGCTTCTATTTCGAAGTAAGTAAGCCCTAACGTTTCATGAATATCAAGATAGAAATTAGTTTCAATCCCCTCTGAACGATAAAACGGCCTTATGACAAGGTCGTTCTCAACATCGTAACGGTAAAACCCTTGCTTATCACTTACTACGTCATAAGCTTCCATACCACCATCAAGGTTCGCCCGTGTTGGCTTCAGAAAGAAGAGTCCCTTATCTCCGTTGAGAAGCGAGAGTCTATCCGAAACACGTAGCGCCTCCTTCCCCACTCTTCCGCCAACGGTTGCAATCACAATATGTGATCTCGATTCTCCCATAAACACTTTTGACACCTTGACCGTGTGCAAGGTATAGATGTAGTTGTGCTGTATGTTCCAAACTGATTCAGATGAAATGACCTCTCCTTCAATTATGTTCGAACTGGCATCAAACTGTTCAGACATGGAGACATGATACATCATTCCATGCTGACTGAACAGTGAAAATGGAAGTAGAAAAAGCGAGAAAATAAGAGGTTTCATAACTGGTTGGTGTTAGTGCAGAATAAGTTACGACCTTGGCATGAGTTCTCAAAATAATTCATTGTGAGTGAACAATATGGAATGTTCGCGCTTATGAATGTTCAATTCTACCCATAATGAAATCATTGGCTATCACCCTCTCAGCACTTATGTTCACTTCTACTTCATTTGTATTCAACTTCACCCCTGAATCCAGCATCGACTCTTGGCGCGTCGTAGATGACGTAGTCATGGGTTGACGATCGGCCGGAAACTTCGAACTTTCGGATGAGGGACACGGGAAGTTCTATGGCGAGGTGTCGACAGAAAACAACGGTGGTTTTTCATCCGTGAGATTTAATACTGAAGCAATTTCGGTTGAAGGATTCACCAAGGTTGCGATTCGATTGCGCGGTGATGGTAAGGACTATCAGTTCCGTTTGAAGCATGTTGCACGCGACTATCAATCGTACATCACGACGTTCAGCACCGATGGGGAGTGGCAAACGATTGAAATCGAATTGAGCGATCTCTACCCTTCCTTCCGAGGTCGAAAACTCGATATGCCGAACTTCGAGTTTGAAAGTTTTGAGGAAGCGGCCTTCCTAATCGCCAACAAGCGAAATGAACGCTTTGAACTTTTGATTGATTGGATTGAGTTGAGGTAGGGATTATTGAGTAATTTGGATGTATGAATCGCCCTCTCAGCATCCCTTCATTCGAAAAAGAAGTTCAGCTCGAACCTCTTCATGATCTTGGTTATCAAATCATTCCTAGCCTGTATTCAGAATCTGAAGTAGAGAGGATAGCCGAGTCCATAGATGAATTCGCAACCGATGTCCATAACCAATCCCGATCGAGTGAACTTTTTTCCGTTCGGTCTTTGTTGGTTCAGTTTCCAGAGCTCCAATCCCTTTTGTTTAATCAGAACTTGACTCGCATTCTGGAGTCTCATTTTGAAGGCAATTACTTTCTCTCAAAATCTATATACTTCGACAAACCCAGTGCTTCTAACTGGTTTGTAGCTTATCATCAAGATTTGAGTATTTCGGTCGATCGAAAAACGGATGTGCGTGGTTATTCAAATTGGACGCAAAAGCATGGTCTTTATGGAGTACAGCCTCCTTTGCAAATCGTAGGTAAGACATTAACAGTTCGTATTCACTTGGATGACACGAACGCTGAGAATGGTGCTTTGCGAGTGATTCAAAGATCTCATAAACAAGGAATCGTCAGGGTGGCTCAAAAACAATGGAATCCTGCAGATGAGGTGATTTGTGCTGTACGTCGCGGAGGTGCAATGTTGATGAAACCACTCACGCTACACGCATCTAGTCGCACAACTAATGGTCGGAGACGAAGAGTAATTCACTTGGAGTTTTGTGATGAAGAGCTGGAACAGCCCCTTAGATGGATGGAGAGAATCGACTTATGAAAGATTACAGAAGTGAAATCTTGTCGGAATTAGATTCAGCTTTCATAGCAGAGTCTGGACTATTCTTTCCGGATAAAAAGTCAAATACAGTTGCCTACCATTTCTTTCCTGATTTAGAAGACGGATACAAACAGATAGCCGGAAGTAAGATTCACCTTTACGGGTCAGGACGTCTTTGGGCAATAGTTTTTGAAACGAATGGCTATCACACTAGGCAAGGCGAAGCAATATCTTCCCTATGCTACTTTGGCAACTGCTTTAGACTGGAGAAATCTGAGGCGGCTGGAAGTAAGTATATCTCAAACCTATATCAGCATACACTAATATCCGAGGAAGAGCTACAAAGGATTGAGCTTCAAATAGGTGATGAAGATGAAGCATTTGAGCGGATTGACCCGAGAACGACATCTGTTTTCGTAAATGGGCAATACGTGCCATTTGAATCTAACAGGAAAAAGTACGTTGAACTGGGCATAGAGCCTACAGAAGATAATCCGAGTGGATGGATCGAATTTGGTGAGTTCGTGAGGTTCTTACATGAAACAAATCCCATTATTCTCGAACTATCTGACTCTATTATTGAGGAGCCTTTTGAGGTCCCATTAAACAAAATACTAACTCTAGATAAGTTTCACTATCGTTCTATTTACGACAAGAGTGTAAGCCCAAGTGAACAAGAAATGTATCAGATGATTGCTGATGTGTTAGTATCTGGTGACGAGAATGCATGGTCACCAACATCAGAAGCAAATAATGATTGGAGGAATTGGGAGTCGGGAATGCTATAGATATATGATTTTGCTGAGTTGGAAGCACACTGCCTAGTAGTCTCCCACTAAGGGGCGTTACCCCTCTCCCCGGTCTCAAGTTCGCCATTTCGAAGCCAACTTCTTGAATCTCACTCACCCATTTTCGTGAACCGTTTGAAAACGCAAGTACACGTTTAACCCACGACTGAGGTCGGAGGGAATTCGGAACTTTAGAGTGGGGATAGCGGGAGCTAACCCCGGGTGGAACCAGGCCAAGCCAAAATCGCCTCTCGATTCAGTACGCCCAGCATCATTCCCATCTTCAGCAATAATCATCTAACTTTATACTCGATCGAATAAACGATTCCTCTACAACTCTCTTTCCAATTGAAAAAACTATTCCTTGATGATATCCGTACCATAGAAATGGTCTATCCAAAATCTATGGAGACTGAGTTTGATATCGTTCGAACATACGACGACTTCGTTCATTACATTACTGAGAATGGGCTACCAGAGTTTATCAGTTTTGATAACGATCTGGGGTTAGATAAAAACGAAGAAGTAGCACCAGACGGATATGCCGCTGCAAAGTGGTTAGTTTATGAATCTGGATTAGATTTAAGAAAACTGAAATTCCACGTTCATTCGGCGAATCCAGTAGCCGCAAAGCAAATTGAAGGATTACTGACAAACTACATCAATCACTTGAACTCGAACACTGACTTCTAAAAATCATCATGAAGAACCTCATTCACTTACTCTTATTGTTGATCCTTTTGACTAGCTGCTCGAAGTCAAAACAGCTAGACGGAGTTTGGATTGCGGACTACGTGAACTTTGAAGGTGAGAATCAGGACAGGACTCTAGCAGATAAGCGCCTAATTCACTTCACGGATAGTGTTTATTATGATGTGCGAATTTCAAATCCTGATATAAGTGAACATGGAGAGTTCTACGCCTATAAATTTGATTTAGTACTTCATGAGAACAAACTTATTCGTGACGATGACACCCTTGAAATCACACAGAACGGCGATACTTTGATCATAAAATGGGAAGACGTGTCAATTGGCTTTCATCGATTAAATGAACGGTATAAAAACTTAGAAGTTGCGTATTCTGACTTTATCGGCTCATGGTATCTCGACGGTGAAAGTGTTCAAGACTCACTTGACTTCATAAGCGATTCGGTAGTAATAATCACCGGTGATATGGGTCGATTCTCTCTACCTCTAGAATGGGATTTGCTCAATTATGAAGGATTCAAGTTCCTGCACATACATGCGTCGTCCTTACCACTCTTCAGCTTAGAGTCTATTCATCGTGACTCTAGTGTGTTATCAGCTGGTTTCGATCTGGTTAATCCATTTACGCTGAGACCAACAACCACATCAAGAACAAAAAGTCAATTCATGGGAAAGTGGGCATTGGTTGAAGAAAATGATTCGACAAACCTTATGTCTAACTCACATATGGATGGAACCAACGAGATTAGCTATTTGCAATTTGATTCGCTTGAATTGGAACAACACTATGAAGGTGAGTTGTATCGAACCGATTGGTTCTTAACTGGTGATGGTAAGAAATTGTACTTTGACCATCGTCCTTTGTCGCATATACCTTGGGAGGTAGAAGAATTAACCGACAGCACACTCGTCTTAATTGGCGATGATCATCGGTTGAGGTATGCTAGATTAACCGAGTAATCACTTCGAAGACATCCCCTAATGAATACCTATTTATCAAAAATCCTCACCTCTCTCCTACTCATCCTCGCTATTGGATGCGCCTCCGTTCCTGAAGGAGTTGAACCCGTAACTCCTTTCAACAAAGCAAAATATCTCGGTAAGTGGTACGAAATTGCTCGATTCGATTCTCGCTTCGAAAGAGATTTAATCAATACAACTGCAGAATATGCTTTGCGGGAGGATGGTTCCATCTCCGTAACCAATCGCGGTTTTAATACCGTAGATGAAGATTGGGAGTCCGTAACCGGCAAAGCCAAGTTTGTTGGTAATGAAGATGTTGCCCAACTCAAGGTCTCGTTTTTTGGTCCGTTCTATTCAGGGTACAACGTGATTGCCCTCGATGCCGACTATCAGTACGCGCTGGTTTGCGGCGGAGATCTTGATTACCTCTGGATTCTATCCCGCACTAAAAACATACCCGAAAACATCAAGACTGAGTATTTGTCCATCGCAGATTCATTGGGATTCAAGACAGAGAATTTGATTTGGGTGAAGCAGGATTAACCTCAACTGAGAAGGCTAATTTGACGATAATCGGAACCAAATCCGTCAAAATCGGTCGATTTTACCCCTTTTTTGGTACCTTCTTTTACGATTTGCGGTTAATCGTCGCAATCGAACCACTAAAGGCGTAATTGTCTGATTTCGTATAATATCGCCCTCATGTTCCTTCAACATTGCCTTATTTCGTTCGAGACCTAAAAGTGAAACGGCATGAAAACAAATGTGACTCTCCTATCAGCTTCTGCAAAAGCGATTGTGCTTATCAGCGGACTACTCATCCTTACTACTTCTTGTAAGAAGGATGATCCTGAACCACATCCTAGTCCAGCAAACATGGAATTGGGAAGTGCCGTCCTCCCTACTTCTTTCAACTTTAATACATACCAAGAGGTGTCGATGAACTTTACGGGTGTTGCTAACACTACGTACAAAGTTTATGGTCGCTATAACGATGAGCAGGAACTAATTGGAAAGTTCGGATCTGCCAGCACTACGGCGCTGAAAGACATTACAATCTCTAGTTCGTTCGACCGATTATTCGTGGAAGCGTATTCAACATTGGGAAAGGAGACCTACGAATTCAGCCTTAATCATTTTAGCAATAACCTCACTTTTGATTTTTCGAAATCGGGTAAAACAAGTTTCAAATCGGGTGGAGCACCCGTAAACGTGTTATACGCCATGAACAGCAACAAAGATTTCTTTGTGGTGAGTTCATTGGATTATACACATGAAGTGTTGCCTGACCTCATCGCCGGAACAATTGCCTGTGCGGCCGATACTGTGAATGATGTGGTCTACTACCACAGCAACGGGAACATGTATCAGTATGACATTCTCAATCAGACACATACACTTGCCTACACAAACGCGAATCCTTTCGGAAGCGGGAACTTTCCAAGAATGGAATACGACCACGTGAGTGAGCATTTGTTCTTGTCGAATGGCTCAACCTCCATCAAAGAAGTTGATCCAACCAATGGAAGCGTAATTGCTACCTACACAATTTCGGGATTGGTAAATGGCAGTGGCGGCGGAGACCTTGCATTTCCAGCGAATGGCAATCGATATCTAGCCTGCTTCTCAGGATTGTATCAATTGAATTTCACCGCAGGTAGCTCAACGGTTCAGGCGACGAGAATTAGCGCCGAAAACATGCCCTACCAGCTTACCTCTGCGGGCTACGATCGTGAAGGATTCATTTATGCCTGCACGAACGACAATGAAAGCAAAATGCTCAAAATGGATCCGAACGATGGATCGTACGTTGTGGTGAAGACCTTCCCAACTCGCATTAATGACCTTGGCTCGGTGATCAGCATGAGCAACTCGCTGTGCACGGGCGATACGGATAACGATGGTGTATGTGATGAGTTGGACGATTTCCCAACTGATTCTACGGTGGCCTATGCGACCTACACTCCATCTGAACTCGGAGCTGGAACGTATGCTTTCGAAGACCTTTGGCCTGCCATTGGCGACTATGATTTTAACGATTTGGTGGTGAGCTATAAGTACATCCAAATGAGAAACCAAGATGATGAGTTGGTGAAAATCCAGGCGGTCTTCCGTGTTAAAGCGGTCGGTGCATCTTATCAGAATGGATTTGGCTTCCAGCTTGACCTTCCAGCGGCAGATATTAAGTCGGTAACTGGATACGTGCACGATCAGGGCATTGTGATTATGGATAGTAAAGGCCTGGAAACGGGTCAGAGTAAATCGACCATCATTGTATTTGAGAACGCATTTGACGTTATTCCACATGTGGGAGGTCCTTATATCAACACAGACCCTACCTACCCTGTGAGTACGGGCGAGGAGATTGTTATTGAGATTGAATTGAATTCAGCCTTGAACATCTCGGTAATTCCAGAAAACCCGTTCATTTTCGTGAATGGAGTTCGAAGTCATGAAATTCACATGGCGGACGGCGAACCTACTGATCTTATGGACATGACTTTGTTTGGTCAAGGTGGCGATGATTCAGATCCGGAAAGCGATCGTTATTTCAGAGATGAGCGCAACGTTCCTTGGGGAATTGACATCAGCCATACTTTCCGTTATCCGATTGAGAAAAGTCGCGTTGACCAAGGCTATAACCATTTCATTGATTGGGGAATGGCATCGGGAAGCGCCTATCCGGACTGGTACAAGGACAATTCGGGATATAGAAATACGAGTGTGCTGTTCTTGAACAACTAAGGGATTTGGAAGTCCAAGAAAGGGATGTGAATTGAATAAACGACTGGAGCGGGAGTTTCGGAGCTTTGGAAGCTTCGAGCTTCGCGGGCTTTGACAGCTCGGGAAGCCGTGGCTTCTTGCTCTAAGGGGCGTTACCCCTCTCCCCGGTCTCAAGTTCGTCAATAAGAATCTGAACTTCGGAATCTCAAGCACTCAATTTCAGCCTTCAATTTCGTGAAGCGTTTGAAAACGTATGTAAACGTAAAACTCACGACTTAGGTCGGCGAAAGTTCAGAACTTGAGAGTGGGGTCAGCGGGAGCTGCCCCGGGGGCGGAACGGCCAAACCAAAGGAGCGGTCTCCCTCCCAATTCTAAGACTCCCCCTCACCCACTCCAACCTCCATCAACCATTACTCACACTCCATTTTCTAGTATCTTTAGTGACCTTTTGAATTAAGTCACTAGCTATGAAATCTGCTCTCTCGATCTGTTCCCTTGTATTTATTCTATTCGGATGCAACTCGCAGCCTAAAGTTGAAGGCGTCTGGTATCAGTCTTACCGAATCATCAATGGAAAAAAGAACGATTCTGGTTTCCGAAGTTCGAAGCTATTGGAGTTTCGGGACGACCAATTCATCTATGTGCGATTAGGTGACCCAAGCTCGGGGAAACTCGGAGAAGCCATAATCGACACACACGACTTGAAGTTCACAGACGATAAGCTTGTTTGGGGTTCGGAAACGGTTGGTTTTCATCATTCTGCAGATAGCATTGTCATATACAACGGAACAATCAGTCTCGTTTATAAAAGACTGAACCCAGAATTAAAAAATGTTGAAGTCAACCCACAACACTTCATCGGAGCAAAACAGTTCACAGGAGAAGTGTATCGTGATAAGGTAGATTTCGTCAATGACACGCTCATGCTATATACGGGCCAATACTATCAGTTGAGCCCCGATTTCGGGTGGGCTGTTGTTGATTACGCCGGATATAAATTCTTGAACATATTCTCAAACTTTACGCCTGTGATGGTGATAGAATCCTGCGACCCCGACCTTATAGAGCTATCCTATCCAGGATACATGGAAATGGAGTTCACACTTACTCCTAGTGAAACCCTACGAGGTAAAGATGATCTCATGGGTTGTTGGGAACTGACCGAGGATGATTTCCTCACTCCATCACTTCCATCTTTCCCTGGCGACTGCTTTCAGGAAACCGTATGGTTTAAAGAAGACTCCTTGAAAATCCAACATCCGCGTTGGGCTGAGCACGTGAAATGGGAATTGTCGCATGACGGAAGCGCAATCTATTTCCGTGACCCGAATGCGAATGAGTTGAGAATCTGGAAAGTTCAAGAAGTATCTGAGTCCACGTTGACGCTTGGAGTTCCGAATGTGGATGATCTTGAGCTGAAGCGATTCCGGAAAGTTGATGATTGAAAGATCAATAAACTCGACCTTTAGCCAATGCAATCTCAGCACATCAATCTCTACAAATTCGCCCTCATCCTCAGCGCACTCTTTTGTACATCACCTCTCTCTGCGCTCATTGGCATCCCCATGTACTTGGTTACAGTCATCTCATTGGATAGAAGTGGATTGGAATTTAAGAACAAGAAGAGATGGATGTGGTGGCCGATAGGAATCGGACTTACAATGAGTCTGATACTGATTGTCAGTGCAAACCTTTCATCCTGGTGACCTGGAGACCGGCAACCTTCGGTAGGCGAGAAAAACGCTATTCGCGGAGTTGATTGTATCTTGGACGCACTTTAATGTTTCATCTCTCTCATGGCAGAACTTCCATTTATCTGCTTGAGGTATTTTTACCCATATGGACAATAGTTTCTTAAGAAGAATCAAGCTTGTAGATAGCACCACCTTTGATCTACCCATTCAGAAATCCGAGTTCGTCCACAAACTAAGAGAACAGGTTGAGCCCGGCGGTACGGGAATGTTTGCTCCTTTTGAGGCTTTTTCTTCCAGTGAAAAGGAATTCAAGGGTCAGGTTGAATACAATGGATTCGAAATTCGACGTCGCAAACGCCTGTTTGATGCGAAGTTGAACTTCGCCCTTGTGCGTGGCACATACATCCAAAAGGGCGATAAACTTGAAATTAAAGCTGACATCCACGGATTCAGGGGTATCATGATTGCCTTCTATGTCTTCCTTGTCATATTCTACACCATATTTATCACCGCTAGCTCTGTCGCCGCATCTGAAAACGATGGTGTAGGTCTTGTATTTTTTCCCATTATCTTGATTCATGGGGCATTTATGGGCGGAATTCCCTACTTATTCATGCGTCGAAGCGTGAAGAACATGAAACGGGATTTGGAGAAAGAATTTTACTTTTTGATACGATGAGAAATTCAGTTAAGACTTGCATCTCGCTTCTTGGAGTACTCGTTCTCCTGATTGGCTTAGCGTCTTGCCAACAAGGTAGCAGGGGTTCGGAAGAAACTCGGTCTATCAAAGGCGTTCAATTGATCTACGGTTGTATCTTGCATGGCAACAAACCTCCACTCTCACCCATTTAATCCTCTCTCTTGAAATCATATCGCATCTCCCCTGACCAAATCGGTTCCTTCGTTTCAAAAAGCCTTAAGCGCACCATAATGGTGGCTGTCATTGCCTTCATTGCTATGGCTTCTATGATGCTGCTTACCACTCAGCAGAAAGGCGCTCCAGAGAACCTGCTCGAGTTATTTGGCTATGCCCTTGGTATCACTGCTGTTGTCATCACGCTTGCTCTTGCGCTAGCTGCCCGACTTAAAACGCGACTAGCAAAACGATTGCGCTACGTGATCGAAGACGATACCATCTCAATCATGGTGGCCTCCTCTTCTCCGTCGGGAGAAAGCCTCAAACTTATCAACGGTAAGTTCAACTTGAACAACATCAAATCGATAAACGGCCGCAAGGGCGACTTAACGGTGACCTTTACTTCAACCAATCAGGTTGTGGGAAAGAGGGTCTTGATGATCCCAGTTGAGCTTGAAGAATTTGGGGAGATAAAAAGGATGTTGGAGAGCAAGAGGAACTAACTTCGCTCTGAATTCGCTCTATGATGTACTTCCATCCTAAGCTGTATCTTGTGTGGAGAATGACCTGAAAGATGAATTGGAAACGCTCTCTCCAAATTTTAGTTCTGCCTTTGCTTCTGTGCGCTCATTGCGATGATGACCCGGTCGAACGCGCCTATTTCTCCACTGCTCATTTCAAACTAAATGGTGATCCATACATACCAGATGGAAGCGGTATTGGTTGCTCTGGAATCGACGTGAGGTGGACAGATTCCACTTCCACTTTACGCGACAAACTCACCTTCAGAATTGAAAACTGCTCAGAGTTCACGTCCTTCATAGGATATTACGCTCCGTATAATGGTCAGGATTTCACCCTGCCTTCAGACACAGCCTTCAAAAGCAAAGTTGTCTATTCTACCCTCGATTCTTCAACGGCGGATTTCCACCTCTACTACGCAATTCAAGGTTATTTTGATGTAAAAACCTTCACCAAACCCATACGGACATCCAACAGTTTCATTACAGGGAGGCTACATGCCAGCTTCGAATTTACCCTTGTCGATTCCCTTCATCATGACACTCTTTACATCACAGAAGGCCATATTGATTCTGAAGTATTCCCACGATGACGACCTTGGTCCGTCTTAATTCGACCAAGTATCCACAATCTGGCCACTAGCGTTCTTCAAGTAGATAATCTCATCCGAATCGTTGATTTGAAAACCTAAGGTCGACCCTTCCCATGACCGCTTCCCTCCTTCAATGAGCATAGTTCCGGCAGGAATACTATAGGCGTCGGGATCATTTCGATCTCCTAGCGTCCACCCCGACAAATCACTATCCGATCCGGTGTTGTTCTTTAGCACGACTGACTCTTCATCCGTCGGACTTGCCACTAATTGATGGATATACACTTTGGACGGTTCGGTTCTCGGATTGAGGGTATCGGAGGTACAGTGAGAGAACAAAAGAGGGAGTAAAATGAGTGGGATGAATCTGAGAGAGTTGAGCATGTAGGCAAAATAGGCAAAACCTGATTCATTTGATCTCAATTCACTCCATCATCGTGAAAAAGTGGTTTGAATAGATCGCGTCCGCTCCAATTCTTTTCTAGATTGATGCAAACATTGATATCTTACCCATTCAATGAAAACCTTCCTTTCCATACTCGCGGGAATCGCCCTAATCTACCTTGGAGAAGAGTTAGCCATGTATGTTTATGCGAACTACTACCTCAACTCTGCCATGGGATGGTTAGGTCTGCTCTCTTTCATCATCTTACTTACTGGCTCACTCCTGGTATGCATTCCTATTGCCAAATTGGGTCAAGAGTTTGACGACTGGACCAAGCAAAACAACAAGAGCAAGTTGTTCAAGGCCCTGACATTCACTCCCCTCATCCTCCTGTGTTTCTCCCCGTTCGTAGTTTCTGTTCTAATTTTCTATAATGAATCTAGCAGCTACAAACGTGACCACCTTGAGAAGTATGGGGTCGTCAAAAAGGCTGAAATCACAGGAACCATCGACGGCCTCAGAAGTCGACATGACCTACTATTCACCTTCACACACGAAGGAAAAACTTACGAAGGCATGCTTGACCGTTGGATCTACAATGGTCAGGATTCCATCAAAAACATTGGCGATTCCATTCTGATCATCTTCTCGACCGAAAACCCGGGCGAGCAGGAATGGTATTATAAGTTTAGGGAGGAGAGTGAGGGGGTGGAGTGAGGTTGGAAGAATAGGTTTACCCCCCTGTTATAGGGTGTAGATCTGTACAAGAAATTCAGTCTAACTTGACGGGTTGCAAGAACGACATGAAAAAATTATGAGGACAAAAATCTCTCCTCATTCATTTGAGTCATTCAATAAGTATGGTGAGTATAGAGCGTGCTATCCGTTCGTTTATCAAGATGTTGTGTATTTGCGGTATGCGAATAAGTACTGGGGAAGGTTGAAGTATAAGCGTTGGAGGATGTGATATGAAAAGGAGAGAGAAGACTACACCAAGTCTTGATTGGTAGGAAAGTTTTCTGACTTACAAAAGCTCAAGAACTCCGTCACCGAGGATGATTTATTAGTCCATTCGTCGATGGATTCCAGAACTATAATCAGTGTTCCTCACTTCGACCTACTTGTAGCAACATTCAACAGCTTAGCATCGAATTCGTGAACGTTGTCGATGCTTTTCAAAGTGTTAACGGTGGACAGATACCCAACTTATTTTATGAGAAGGACTGCTCAGGCCTCAATAAGCGAATCGTCATTACCGATAACCTGCTCAAGCTTAAGGACAGCTTTCATTTTCAGAATTTCAACGTTGAAACAGAGGCGAGATGGAAGCTAGTCGAAACAACTTGGAACCTGAACATCAACCTGAACGTTCTTGAGATTAAATATTATGAGGATTCTTCTCTATTTATTCTTGAGAATGACGCCATGTGACGGGTAGACATCAGGTCGGTTGGAGACACATTGAACGGATACCAGAAAAGGAAGTGCTCCTTTAGCTATGAGGATATTTCCGTGCTTCAAGGTAGTCCAGACATCTGTCACGATGATCACTTCCTACCACACATGAATAAATTAGAGCATGCAAAGGAAGGCGCACATACCCCTGATGGGTACAACATAGGCATGAACTGTGGAGCTATTGCAATTAAAACCGTGATGCACTTTCACTGTTATGTTATTCCATTATATAAAGGCGATATGCACGGTCCTCAAGGTGGAGTTCGTCATTGAGTCCATGGTGAAGGATATTATTGACTCTTCAATACTATAATTAATATTCCTCTAAATAGTGTTACTTTAGATGACCTACTAACCTAGTCAATCGAAATCTCATGGACTCTCTCAGTCTGGTGCTCACAAATGGCCAAGAAATTCACAGTGCCATCCTGAAAGAACTGAATAGCGCATCCCAAAGCATACGGGTAGCAGTTGCCTGGTTTACTAATCGAGAGTTACTCGACGCTCTTATCAATGCCCAAAAAAGAGGATGCTCAACATCCGTAATAATAGCCGATAATGACGATAATAATAAGCTCTCTTTTCAGGACTTGACAAAAGAAGGAGGAAAGGTTATACGTATTAAAGGCAAGGGCTTCGGAATGATGCACCAGAAATACTGCATCATCGATGAAAGAATCGCAATTAATGGAAGCTTCAATTGGACTAATAATGCAATCTCAAATAACAGTGAGAATGCAATCATTACGCGAGAACCGGAGATTATAAATACCCTCAAGGCTAATTTTGAAGAGATGCAGATTTCTCAAGACTCACCTAGAGAAATCGAGAAGAAAATTGCTGGGACAAGATTCATAAAAGTTCAAAGCGAAGATGAAGAGGCCTTCGTGGATGATTTAAACAAATTAACTGCCACCTTAATATCACAATTTGACCAATCCAAGGTAGAAGCAATGGGATATTCTAAGGCACTAGAACAAAATGGAGATGGAGCACTTTTCCCTTCACTACTGACTGGAATCTTACATGAGCTTAGAGAAGAAGTTTACAATGATGAAGAGAGAAAAAAGAATTACAAACGACAAGTAGAGCTACTTTGGGAAAGCAGGAAATCTCAAATTACAGATAAAAAGAAGCGTCAACTCGATTCTATAGACACTCTAATGAAAAGTGAGTTCAACGCCATAGATCAACAAGAAGTAGAGGCTAAAAACAAAATTACATCTCAGAAGGACGAAATTATCAGACTTAAAGAGAATGAGCTTAAGGATCAACTAAAGCTAGATGATTTAGAAGAAGATGTCCATAAACTAAAAGAAAGCACACCAATCATACCTTTCACATGGAAAAGATGGTTACCCATTGCAATATTCATGACTCTCGCATTTCTATATCTAGCAATCTTCTACTCGTCTGCCATTTACACATTACAATATGTTGAAACAGAAGCGGAGACGGCCTTAATGCAGGGGAGTCAAATACCCCATGTCGAATTTTTTAATCCAAAAGCTATTGTTAAAGTATGGGATAAAGGAATTGGTGCGGTGCTATTCACATTCATAGCGGTATTCATCCCAATTGGATTAGCTTGTGTAAAACTCTATTCTCAAAATAAATTCTGGCGAATTTTTTTAGGTTTGATTTTGGCGGTACTAGTGGTAGATGCATTTGTGGCCTTCGCAATTGATCAAACTATTTTTAAGGTCGATGTTCTATCAGGAGATGCACAAGGTGAATACGTTTGGCTCAACGCATTTTCATCTCTAGAGTTCTATAAAGTGTTCATATTTGGGGCTTTACCCCTCTTAATGTTTAAGCTTTTAGTTGAAAAATTCCATTCCATGTGGCTCGAAGGTTCCATTGAGCATGTCAATAAAAAAGTAGCACATCAATTGAGGTTAGCTAAAGAAAAGCTTATCGAGCTTAAGACTAATTTAGAAATGTCTACCCACAAGAGAGAACAGGCTGAAGAAGGCCTATCGGAGCTAAAAGAGTCTTTAGACAATCTAAAAGAGATAAGAACAGAAATTGAAAGGAACTTCGAGCAACAAAAGAATGAAATCGTAGATGAGTATGATGATAAGTTAAATAGAAATCATAGGATGTTAGAGATTTTTCAATCAAGTATTGATGGTGCACGTACACATTTGGTCGATGAGGCTTTTAATGCTCGGGTATCCTCTCTGAAGACCGGATGGCATAAATTCCTAAGTGAATTCTTCTCCTCGAACCAAGTCAAAATTAGAAGTGAAGAACTTGACCGAATGCAAGAAGAATGGATGACTAAAAACTTCAATCCCCAATGAGAACAGTTAAAAAAGTCGTCTTATTTCTAGCTGTGACTTCAATCTGCCTTTCATGCAATGAAGGTAATAGCACTGGGAGTAAGGACACAATCGTCACTACTCACTACAATATCCACTTCGTACCGGACCTTTCGAATAGAGTTGACAAAAAGTCACTTAAGCCGGGGTCAATTCACGATACGGTTATATTCAATGAATTCATTGATCTGTACGTTCCATTGATTTATCCGCACCGGCGAAGAATACAGCAAAAAGATATTTTACAACTTACCAGAATTAGCTCAGAGAACTCTGTTCAAGGGCCAAATATAGTCAGTCTAAAATCGTTTGAATTTGATCAAGGAAGTCGGATACGCTATGTAAGAGACTCATCTCAAGGTCTTATTAATGACCTAAGTGAATTAAAACTTACGATAGCGAGAACGTATGAATCTCGCAATTCAAGACATACCTGGTCAGGAGATATAACATCTTTACTTCAGAACTCGATAACAAACCTGAATACCATAACAGATACTATAAATAGCTCAAATGATGAAGCAAACTTCATCGAGGTTTATGACAACATAATAGTATTGTTGACCGACGGATATATTGAGTATGGTTCATACAGCGAGGAATTCCGCAATCGATTTTATCATCTAGATAGTCGAGTCATCAATAAGATTAGAGGCTTATGTAGAGAATCGAATATGAATCCAAGTCAGGTGCTGGAAATGAATGATATGGGGTTAGTGCCAGTTGAAAACCCATTATTAAAGCACTATAAGTTCGTTGTACTTGAGTTCGACGATCGTTCGCTTTCGAAATCAGGAAGTGCCACCATAAGGCCTACGGACTTCGAAATTACGACCGCAGTTTGGAAGAAATGGTTTGAAGAATGTGGAATTCGTCAATATGCATTCTACCCAATTGGAGCCTCAAGCGCGGGCGAAATTATCAAGCAGCAAATTCTTGCCAATTAGATAGGCCTTAATAACTTGACTTTATTCAGTATCAATTCCACATTTAGTTGATTAATCTTGCCTCTCTCTGACAAATTTATCCCAGATAACTCCGTCCAGCACCACAGCGAAAAGTGCAATGGCCTCGCATCTAAGATGCGGGGCTATTTTTGTTAAGGGGCTGCGTGAAGCTTGCTTCTAAGCGAGGCCTAAACAAAAATAGTAGCCGGTGGGCTTCGCCCAGAGGCCATCGATCTTTTCGCTGTGGGCCACCAGGAACTAGCGCGCGAGGTACGAGCAAAGCAACCCGTCAAGAAGACTGTGAGGTTTCCCCTTTATCAATAGGAGGACCATCAGGAGATATGAATTAGCTCCAAGGCTCGCTAGCATCTTTCACTTGATGCCGACACACTAATTACCTGACGAATAAGGGCGATTACAGCAGATGAAAATTTTGAGACGGACTTGCCTTCGGAAGGTGCAAGTACGGAACAAAGCTTCAAATTCAAACATTAACTGAAACCGTTATACTCTGATTATTGGTAATTTTCAAATTCCAACGCACTCTCATGCCCAAGAACAAACTAGCATACATACGTTATCACGAGCTCGACAAATGCTTCTCAAGTCGAGCTAAGTTGTTTGACATTGAAGGCTTAGTAGAAGCTTGTAATGAAGCGATTTTCGAGAATAACGGTTCGGAAGGAGTGAAAAAAAGGCAGGTTTACGACGACATTCGCTTTATGGAAAGTGAATCTGGATGGTCAATCGAACTTGAAAGGCAAAAGCGGGGAAGGAAAGTTTACTATAAATACACTGACCCCAGTTTTTCAATTCGTGGAAAATCACTCACACCACAGGAGGCTTCTAGCATCAAGGAAACACTTGACATTCTTTCCAGATTTAAAGGCGTAGGATCTTTTGAATGGGTTGGAGAAACTCGAATCCGATTACAAAAACTCTTTCCAGATAAATCAGAGGACATTAGTTCTGTAGTTCAGTTTGATCAGAACCCATATTTGATTGGCTTGGAGTTTTTGGATATTCTCATCAGCTCTACTCTAGAAAGGACTGTGCTGAATATCGAATACCAGTCCTTTAAGCATGAGAAACCCATCTCCCTTGTTATGAGTCCCTGGTTGCTCAAACAATTCAATAATAGATGGTTTCTTTTTGGCTTCAATCATGAAACTGCTAGAATGGTCAACCTTGGATTAGATCGTTTGATCAAGGTGAGTCCGAGCACTAAAAACTTTGTTACAGATTCTGGAATTTACTGGGAAGAGTACTTCGAAGATGTGGTTGGAGTTACTGTTTTAGATAACATCCCTGTAGATCGTGTTATTCTAAAGGTTTCTAATACCTTATGGCCCTACATCAAGAGCAAGCCCATTCATGGCTCTCAAAAGGTCCTAGAAGAAAAGCAGAGTTACACCCTCTTGGAGCTTCACATCAAGTTTAATTACGAATTTAAGTCATTGATTCTCTCTCACATGTCTCAAATAGAAATCCTCGAGCCAACCGCTTTACGAGACACAATTGGCGAAGAGGTTAAGAAGCTATTCTATAATTATTTCTAACTATGCAGAAAGAGTGCACACATGGGTCCAATCTTTGCCTCGTAATACTAACACACCTGTCATGAGAGATTACGCTGCTTCTGTAAATCCCGACTCCATCGAAAACGCTAACCGAGTTCTTAACAAACTGTTGAGCAACTGGCGAGGAAAAGTTGCCTCTGAACAATACTCCCTTCTATTTTTTCTATTACATCTGCACTATGAAGGCAGGTTGCACACTGTGGCTCCTCTTGTCGAAAACCCACAAGCCGATATTGAATTGCACTCGACACAAATGTCAGACAAACATGACGAAATGCTCAGAAGTGCAGAAGAGATTCTACTGCCCTCTTTACGAAGAATTAATGGTCAAGCCCTTTCAATTGCTCTAATCTATCTTGATGAAGTTGAAGACTTCAATGAGGAAGAGTACATGCTAATTGCCGAAGAGCTTCTAAATAGACTGAGTTATGACCAAGCTCGAGTGACAGATTTGGGCATGTTGCCTGACACTGTGTCAAGTATTATGAGGTCTATTGCAGGTGTTTTCTTTCATAATTTGCGGATCTACAATCCATTTTCAGGATATGGTTCCCTGATCGATATTGATGGGTGTAAATATTTACTCAGTCAAGAAATCAATCAAGACATATGGGCATATCAAGTATTGCGAACTCATGCAAATGATCGCATCATATATGAGAATCATCACATTGTCAACGCTGACTCCATTTCGAGTTGGCCTGTGAATGAATCGTTTGATATGGTGATTTCTGCGCCTCCTCTAAACATGAATCTTACGCCTAGAGAATATACTGGGCTTAAGCGAGCGAGAGACTATGAAACCTTTATGATGGAGAAATTTATCCAAACTCCGGGCATCAAGGAAATGGTCTTACTTGTATCAGAATCCAAGCTTTTTGCAAGCGATAGCGGAACGAAATCCATTCGGGAAGAACTGATTAATTCAGGCTATCTTGATACCATCGTTTCGCTTCCTGCAGGTATTCTGACTAACGCTTCTGTAAAAACTTCAATATTGAAGCTTTCTAGAAACAATGATCAGAAGCAAACGAGAATTGTTCAATTAGAAGATTTCATCCAAATATCCCGCTACAATGGTGTAACAACCGAATATAGCGCCATCTCCAATGTTCTCAAGGGAAAGCAAGAGGTTGAACTAGTGAAAACTGTTTCGATTGATGATCTTGAAAAGAATGATTTTCAAATTCACACCAGACTGCTTTTTGAGAAAGAGGTCAAAGGCGTAGAACTTGGCGAAATACTTGAAGTGGCTGATCTTGTTTCAAAGAACGTCAGAGCTAACGAGAAGCACTATCGCCTTGGACGATTTAAGGCAGATAAACTTCATGCCACGGCTACAATTCCTGATACAAAAACAAAAGGTGAGATTAGCACCAGAAAATCACCAAACCCTCCAGAAAACCTATACCAAGGCAAGCTATTAGTGATTCCTAATACTCCTGGATCAAGCTGGAAACCGTTTTTCATTGACACGAAGAATGAAGCAATGGCTTTAGATGTCTATCATTGGGTTTTCACAACGAAGAGAGATGATGTGAATCTCCAATTCTTAGCCATGGAACTACATGAGGATTATATCTTGGAACAGGTTCGTAACCGAAGTTATGGATCGGTGATAGGCCGAATCATTCTGGGGGGCGTTTTAAGTATAAAAGTTGACCTTCCAAGTATTGAGGAGCAAAACTCAATTATAAACGGAATCAGAGTTGCCCAAAAGCAATTAGATGAAGCTTTGACTCAAAGAAACAGGCTAGCTCATGATATAATTTCTGAGAAGGACAGAGGTGTCCGAGAGTTAAAACACGCATTAGGAACACCTATGCGAAACTTCTCTAGCAACCTTCGACTACTTCATAGAATACTCGATTTGGGGCCGTTTGATCAAGATCTTCAAGTAGATTTAGGAAACAACACTCATAGATCTATCTCTGAAATCATGAATCGGTTAAATGAAGAAGTAAGGAGAACAGGGGCCTTACTAAAGAAAAGCACAACTAGTCTTGCGCCAAAAGATGACGATATTGAGGAATTAAACGTCATTGAAACCTTCACCGAATACTATGAACGGAAGAAAGCTGAACTACTTGATTCCAGTATCGAACTGAGACTAAACATTAGTAAGAACATCAAAGAAGCTGTGGTTGACATGGGTGGTGAGAAACTTGAGGTCTACTCATTCATTGGAAACAAAGATTTTATGTTTCATGGGCTAGATGCTATCGTAGAAAATGCTCAAAGGCATGGGTTTATATCAGGGCAGCAAGGGATAATTGACATAAAGATTGACTTAGTTCCTAATGATGAACATAAGCTTCAAGTTTCTTTATATAATAATGGTGAGCGCCTTCCGGAAGGGTACTCTACAGATTCGTTTGTTCGAAGTGGAAGCACGGGCAATTCCACAACTGGCAATATGGGTTTGGGGGGGCATGAAATAAATGAGATGGTAACATTTCACGCACAAGGTCTAAACAACGAAGTGCAAAAGTCAACGCTAGCCATAAGAAACGTGAAACAATCGCTCGAATACACTGTGGTTTGTGAGTTTGTCATTCCTCTTAAGAAAACATTATGGTCCCAATCTGAAATTACAACTCAAATCAAATGATTCAAGTACTCTGGATAGATGATCAGTACGATCAAATGAAGTCGTTTATCGAGGACGCTGCCATGCGTGGATTCACTTTTCACGCATTTAAGTCGGCAGAAGAAGGCTTACAATTTTTAGAAACCAACTTAGAACTGATACAGGCAATCGTACTCGATGGAGTCTTCTTCAAATACGCCAACCAAAGCGGAGATTCAGCAGATGAGCGAGGTATTGGACATGCTATCCAAGGAATCAGTCGCATCTGTGGAAATACAAAAGACTTAACTCCTATTATTTACTCTGGACAAGCTTCCTTTACACATGAAGAGAACTCAATAATTACAAGTAACGAACTAAAGCTATTTGATAAGACAGACATTGATCATGATGAGCTATTGTTTGAGGCAATTTTAGATCATGTTGGCCAATCTGAAGATTTAACCATAAGAAAGGAGTTCGAATCAATCCTTGATCTTGCTAGCGCCTCATATCTTGGCCATAAGCACTTCCGCAGTCTACTGAAATTGCTAAGGCAGATTAAGTCAACCGAAAGGATAAGCAGCGATGAATATGCTATCACAGATATTCGAAAACTGATGGAATCGGTCTTTAAGAAGATGGTTGAAGTCAAAATGGTTCCTGAGGGGATGAGTTTTAATGGTATTGCACGATTTTTTAATGGTGATGATTGGGTAAATGAACCAACTTTCACACCTAAAGTAATTGGATTTACACTATATCAATTGGCACAACTAGTTCAGGATGGAAGTCATGCTGAAGCCAATTCGGAAGGTGGGTTGAAATTAGAACTTGATGACTATATAAAAACTTCAAGTTCTGATTACCTGTATAGATCGATGATTCATCAATTCATAGATACCCTAACCTGGGCGAAAAACGCCATTGATAATGCTCAATGGAATCCAAACTCGCAGTTTTGGAAGAAGAAAGAACATACTGGTCTAATAACAAGTATTAATGAAAAAGGATGGGGAACATTAGAATCAAGTGCATTTCCCAATATTCAAATGAGTGTCACAAAAAAGGATATGGAAGACAACTTACTTAAAGAGGGAGATCAAGTTTATTGTCGAATTACCCAAGGAACGAAGTACTACATTAATGAAATAGAAAAGCGCTATTAATATTTATTATCTCCCCACAACAGAACCATCTTATACCTAATATTCCTTTCTCAACCATGGCCACTCTCTACCCTGCCCTCGACCTGATCAGAGCTCATAAGGTTCAACCTGAACTTGGCGAACTCCACCTTTTGGAGTTTTTAGACAGGGAGCTTGATGACAGCTTTGAAGTTTTCTTCAATCCTTTTATGAATGGTGACAGACCTGATATCGTCATCATGAAAAAAGGACAAGGCATTTTGATTATCGAGGTCAAAGACTACAACCTTGATTTATATGAACTAGATAAAAGGAAGAATTTCGTAGTAAAGAGTTCAGACACCAAAACCTTTAAGTCGCCTATCTCTCAAGTATTGAAGTACAAGGAGAATCTTTTTGAACTCCACGTAGACAAGCTGCTTGAGCACAAAATAAAAGACTATCGTTTCTTTAATGTGGTAAGTTGTGCTGTGTACTTCCACAATGCAAATTCCAGCAAAATTAACTCTCTATTAGTTGACCCATTTGAGCAAGACAAGGGCTATCAGAAATTCTTGAATAAGAACATTGACCTAATAGGGCGAGATAACTTAAATACTAATGACTTCACGGACTTGCTTAAAAGGCGTTACCTAATTTCTAATAAGCCCTCGTTCCTGTTTACGGACGATTTATACATCAGTGTAAAGCGCTTTTTGAAGCCGCCTCTTCACACTAGAGAACAAGGTGAAAACATCAGATATAGCAGAAAGCAACTCGATATCATTTACGACGCCACACGAAAGGAGCAGCGTATCAAAGGCGTGGTAGGGTCTGGTAAAACTACAGTGTTGGCTGGTCGCGCTGTTCAAGCCCATAAAAGAACAGGCGGTAGAGTTTTAATCCTCACTTTCAATATCACTTTGAAGAATTTCATCCATGACAAAATCAGCAAGGTGAGGGAGGATTTTGCTTGGGAAAACTTCGTTATTACTAATTATCACCACTTCATAAATAGTGAACTCAACAACTTAGGAATCCCCATAGAGGTTCCTGATGACTTTGACAATCTCGATTCACAGGCGAAGGATCGGTTCTTTGAATCCAATTATTACTCGAATAAAAAGCTATTCGAAGCAAACAAGGACGATATTCGTCCTTATGACGTCATCTTAGTTGATGAAATCCAAGACTATAAACGGCCTTGGATGGAAATATTGAAAGAGTACTTTCTACAACCAGGTGGTGAGTATGTACTCTTCGGTGATGTCAAGCAAAACATCTACCACAATCAGACAGAAGGAAAAGATGTGGCCACTAATGTGAGAGGTGTTACTGAACTAAAGAATTGCTTCAGATCGGATTTCAAAATTAAAGACTTGGCCATCGAGTTTCAAAAGCAAGTATTTCAAGACAAATATGAAATTGATGATTTCAACAAAAGCACTACTCTTGAAATTGATTTCAAGACCACTAAAGAAGGTAGCATCAACTATATCCACCTGCCCAATGCTAACGCAGTAAGCAGCCTGTACACTATCATTCATCAAAATGCCATAAATAAAGACATCCCTCCCAATGATATAACTATTCTCGGAAACTCTATCGAACTGCTTAAAGACTTTGATGCATACTATCGTTACGCCTCTGGGGAAAGGACAAACACAATGTTCGAGAGCCACGAAATGACATTTCGGATAGGTCTATCGAAATATGGTAAAAGCCGCCCAATGTGGGTGAAATCAGGATTGAGGCTGATTGAACGTGATATGGACTACAACGAGTCTAGAGGCTACAATCAACTTTGCAAGCTGCTGGTTGCCCATGACTTGTACATTATGAATCAAGAACAATTTGTAAAAGGGCTAACCTACTTATGTGAGAAATTCAAAACGAGCTTTGACGCGTTTATTAAGTTCAGTGATGATTACGGTTCAGAAATCAAAGCATTCAAAACAGACTTTAGTACAGAAAGGCTCGGTCGTGAGCTAAAATCCATCAGAAACAATAAGAAAATACATTTCTATTTGAATAGCGGGACGATTAAAATCTCAACCATTCACAGTTTTAAAGGCTGGGAATGCGATACTGTATTTCTAATCATCGAGGATCTAAATTTTAATGAGGCGTTTGATGAGATTCTTTATACAGGCATCACAAGATCGAAATCTAATCTTGTGATTATCAATTACGGGAATGTAGAACAACATGAGAAACTTAAAGAAATGGTAGCAACTGTCAACCATTAATTCAAATACCAACATTAGAAACTGTCCTGAAACCGGTCCATGACTTTTACAAACAAAGCCCCACACCCTACCTACAAAGAACTCATCATAGAGACTTCAAGCCCTACTTATAAGGAACTACTGTCCACTCAAGAATGGCAATCTCGTCGGAAAGAAATAATCAAAAGGGATGGTAATAAATGCAGCAAGTGTGAAACTACTGCAACAAGCTCACAGTACAACAAGAACACCGGGAAATATGACCATTTCTGGTTCGGTGAAAATGAATTCCAGGAAGTCAGACACCCCAATGGAAGAATCGAGTATACAAATTATCCTAAGGTGATCTTTGCTAGAGAAATGGTGAACTTACACGTGCATCACAACTATTATGTTGAAGGCAAGCTACCGTGGGAATATGAAGACCACGCATTAATCACACTGTGTAATACTTGCCACTCTGATTTACATGAAGAAGAAACCATTCCCGTTTATTCAAGTGATGGTCGTAAAATTCCAAAACTCACTCTGTGCAGCAGGTGCAATGGCGCAGGATATTTGAAAGAGTTCAACTATCATTTGAGCGGGATTTGCTTCGAATGTAATAGAAGTCGATTTATCAACTATTCCTTATGATTAGGGAAGCTAACAAAATTTGATCGAACAATTTCCACGGTGAATACCGACCTTTATAGCCTTTCAGGAATCTTAACCGGAACTGAAATCATTCTAAAAATTGCCAGTTAGGCATACCTAAATAATTCTCAAGAAGACATAGATGACAAACGTCAAAGAATCTGCAAATTTTATTTGGTCTATTGCAGACCTACTCCGTGGAGATTACAAACAAAGCGACTACGGAAAAGTAATCCTTCCTCTTACTGTGCTCCGAAGGCTCGATTGTGTTCTTGACTCAACAAAGAGTGATGTTATCAAGAAGTACGAGCAAGTAAAGAGCATGAATATCCAAAACCTTGACCCTATTCTCAATAAGGTTGCCGGATACAACTTCCATAACAGGAGCAAGTTTGATTTTGACAAGTTGGTAGCTGACCCCAACAACATTGCCTCCAACCTCCGTAACTACATCAACGGTTTCTCTGAAGATGCAAGGGAAATCATTGAGCAATTTGAATTTGATAACCAGATCACCAAGCTCGATGATGCCAATCTCCTTTTCATGGTATTGAAGCGATTCCAGGAAGTAGACCTCCACCCTTCTCGCATTTCAAGCATGGAAATGGGATACATGTTTGAAGAGTTGATCAGAAAGTTTGCGGAGATTTCTAACGAGACAGCCGGAGAACACTTTACTCCAAGGGAGGTAATCAAATTAATGGTGAACCTGCTTTTCATGGATGACCGTGACATCCTTACCCAGAAAGGCATTGTGAAAACCATTTTTGATTGCTGTGCCGGTACGGGTGGAATGCTGTCCGTAGCTGAGGAATACTTAAACGAACTAAATCCGGATGCCAGACTGGAAGTATTTGGGCAGGAGATCAACCCCGAGTCATATGCTATCTGTAAATCAGACATGTTGATTAAGGGGCAAAACCCTTCTAACATTAAACGAGCGAACTCTCTCAAGCGCAAAGATTCTGAAAAGCAAAAGCCGGATCAATTCATCAATCACAAGTTTGACTACCTCATCACCAACCCACCTTTCGGTGTAAAATGGAAAAAGGTAGAAAAAGAGGTGAAAGATGAGCATAATGAAATGGGCCATGGTGGCCGCTATGGAGCAGGATTACCATCCGTGAGTGATGGTTCACTCCTCTTCTTGATGAACCTCATAAGTAAGATGAAACCGAAATCCGAAGGAGGTTCACGTCTGGCCATTGTTTTCAATGGATCACCACTCTTCTCCGGCTCACCAAGTAGCAAGAAAAACGAAAGCAGCATCCGCCAATGGGTGATTGAAAATGATATGCTGGAAGCCATTGTGGCATTGCCTAACCAACTCTTTTACAATACCGGTATTGCAACCTACATCTGGATTCTGTGCAACCACAAACCGAAAGAGCGACAAGGAAAGGTTCAGTTGATTAATGCAGTGGACTTCTACAAGAAAATGAGCAAGTCATTGGGTGATAAGCGAAACGAACTTAGCGATGACCACATCAAAAACATCACGCAAATTTATGGGGCATTTGAAGAAGGGGATTACTGCAAGATTTTCGACAATGAAGACTTTGGCTATCGAAAGGTGACCGTTGAACGGCCTACCCTCAAAAATGGTAAACCGGTTTTAGATCGAAGTGGCAATCCCAAGCCTGATTCCAGCTTGAGGGATACGGAAAACATACCGCTCAAGGAAGACATTCAATCATACATGGAACGAGAAGTATTGCCACATGTGCACGATGCTTGGGTAGATGAGAAAAAGACCAATGTGGGCTATGAAATCAACTTCACGAAGTATTTCTACCAATACAAGCCGCTTCGTTCATTGGAGGAGATACGTGCTGATATTTTGGCCTTGGAAGAGGATACAGAGGAATTAATTAAGGAAGTAGTTGAGTAGATGAAAAGGTATCCATCATATCAAAGCACAAACGGAATAATTGAGGTAGAATTTCCTGAGAGTTGGCAAAAATCTCGGTTAAGGTTTATTGGCAACTTATACGGAGGTTTGACGGGAAAGGCAGGTAATGATTTCAATGATCTTGGACACCCCAATAACCGCTCATTTATTCCTTTCACGAACGTCTTTAAAAACACCTACATCAATACCGATGACCTCCAGTTTGTGAAGATTCAAGAAGGGGAGCGACAAAATGAAGTAAGAAAGGGCGATTTATTCTTTCTGATGAGTTCAGAAGGAAGGGAAGATTTAGGCAAATGTTCTCTACTGAACGATGATCTAAACAGTGTTTATCTAAACAGTTTTTGCAAAGGGTTTCGGGTTTCAAGGGATGATTTCGATCCAAAGTATTTAAACTATCTATTATTCGGAGATATTCACAGAAACTTGATAAGTATTGAAGGCCGAGGATTCACGAGAATAAACCTGCGGCAAGAATCTCTTCTAAATGCTTTAATCCTCAAGCCATCCATAGAAGAACAAACCCAAATCGCTCGCTACCTCGATTACAAAACAGCCAAGATTGATGCGTTGATTGAAAAGAAGCAGCGACTCATTGATCTACTGGAAGAAGAGCGAACGGCCATCATCAACCAGGCAGTCACCAAAGGTTTAAACCCTAATGTACCAATGAAGGATTCAGGTATTGAATGGCTGGGTGAGATACCGGAGCATTGGGAGATAATGAGAATTAGTCTCATAAGCAACTATCTATCCTATGGCTTCACGAACCCTATGCCAACTACAAGTCAAGGCCCATATATGCTAACGGCCAATGATATAAAAGACGGCTTCATAGACTATGAGAATGCGAGAAGAACCGAACAGGATGCCTACGATAATCTTCTTACAAAAAAGAGTAAGCCCTTTCTGAAGGATATTTTAATCACCAAAGACGGAACTCTTGGACGAGTGGCAATCTGTGATAGAGAAGATGTTTGTATTAACCAGTCTGTTGCAGTAATCCGAGTTGATCCAGACAAACTCATTCCAGATTTACTTCTTCATTTTCTTCGAGCAAGTTACTATCAAACTAAAATGGAATTTGATGCCGGAGGTACCACTATCAAGCATATTTACATAACTCGGCTTGCCAAGATGAAAGTTGCGTTCCCAATAGAAAAAAAAGAACAAGAAAGACTGCTATTTGCGATCGAAGAAAGAATCAAATCTCATGACAAAAAACTCTCGGCCATTAGAAGAGAGGTCGAATTACTCCAGGAATACAGAACCGCTCTCATCAGTGAAGTGGTTACCGGCAAAGTAGATGTCAGGGATGAGGTAATACCGGAATAGAATATAAGCCTATGGCACACGGAATACATACAGAAACCACCTTTGAGGCTGCGATTGAGGAAAGCCTCCTCAACCAAGGTGGATATTCAAAAGGGAATTCAGAAGATTTTGACCCTCAATTAGGCATCTTCCCTTCCTATGTCACCCAATTCCTCCAAAATTCACAGCCAAAAGCTTGGGAGAAGATCACCAACATCCACAAGGATGAGGTAGAAAAGAAAGTGATCAGTCGATTGATCCGTGAATTGAATCACAAAGGCACATTGAACGTTCTCCGGCATGGCTTCACTGATTATGGGGTTAAGTTCAAAATGGCCTTTTACATGCCCGAGAGCAGCTTAAACCCCGAAGCAGTTGAACTATATGGAAAGAATCATCTATCCGTTACCAGGCAGCTTTATTATGAGCGTCAAGGCAAAAACTCTTTGGACATGGTGTTGGCCTTGAATGGTCTGCCGATAGCCACTATTGAGCTTAAGAATCAGTTTTCAGGTCAGTCCGTTACCAACGCTAAAAAACAGTATGTCTATGACCGTGAACCTAATGAACCCATCTTCCAATTCAAGAAACGTTCATTGGTCCACTTTGCCGTTGATACGGATGAGGCATTCATGACCACTAAGTTGGCAGGAAAGAAGACTCGTTACCTTCCTTTCAATCTCGGTTACAATAACGGTGCAGGAAACCCTCCAAACAAAGATGGATATCGAACCTCCTACCTTTGGGAGTATGTCTGGACCAAAGACAGCTTGATGGACATTGTTGGCAAGTTTCTTCACCTCAATGTGATAGAGTTTGAGCTTAATGGAGTCCGCAAGAAGAAAGAAACAATGATCTTTCCCCGCTTCCATCAAATGGAGGTAGTAAGAAAGCTCACCCAGGACGCCAGAGAAAAAGGTGCAGGAAGCAACTACCTCATCCAACACTCAGCCGGATCAGGAAAGTCCAATTCCATTGCCTGGTTATCCTATCGCCTATCGAGCTTGCATGACAAAGGAGACCAAAGAGTATTTGATTCGGTGATTGTCATCACGGATAGAAGGGTTTTAGATAGTCAGTTGCAAAACACCATCCATCAGTTTGAACACAAGGATGGTGTGGTCCAGAAGATTGACAAAGACTCACAACAGCTCGCTGATGCCATCACAGCAGGATCAAATATCATCATCACCACTCTTCAAAAGTTTCCTTTTGTACTGGATAAAATTGGCGAAATACCAAACCGAAAGTATGCCGTAATCATTGATGAGGCGCATTCTTCTCAAGGAGGTGAAGCCACCAAGAAAATGAAGGAGGTATTGACTGCCAAGTCGCTTGAGGAAGCTATTGAAGAAGATATGTCGAGCGGTCTCGACGAGGATGCTGAAGATGAAATCAGAACGTCTATGGAAGCCAGAGGCAAGCAAGACAACCTCAGCTTCTTTGCCTTCACAGCTACACCAAAACCCAAGACCATTGAAGTGTTTGGCACACCGGATTCCAACGGTATCCCAAAACCCTTCCACCTCTACTCCATGAAACAAGCCATTGAAGAAGGCTTCATTCTGGACGTATTGAAAAACTACACCACCTACAAAACCTATTTCAAGCTCTCCAAGCAAATTGAGGATGACCCCAATGTGAACAAGAAGCAGGCTGCCCGAGCCATTGGGCGTTTCCTTTCACTTCACCCTCATAACTTGGCCCAGAAAGCTGAGGTGATGGTAGAGCATTTCAGGCAGGTGGTATCCAAGAGGATTGGTGGCAAGGCCAAAGCCATGGTTGTTACCGGATCAAGGCTTCATGCCGTTCGCTATAAAGAGGAGTTTGACAAATATATCAAAGCAAGAGGTTACACAGACGTCAAAACGCTGGTTGCCTTTTCTGGTAAGGTGATTTACGACAGCTACCCTGATGGAGTGACTGAAGTTGAATTGAATGGCTTTAAAGAGAAAGAGTTGCCAAAGAAATTCTCAACGGATGAATACCAAATTCTATTGGTAGCGGACAAGTATCAAACCGGGTTTGACCAACCTCTCCTTCATACGATGTATGTCGACAAGAAATTAAGTGGTGTCAAATGCGTTCAAACGCTTTCTCGCTTAAATCGAATGCATCCAGGAAAGGAAGACACCTTCGTTTTGGATTTCGCCAATGAGGCAGAAGAAATCACCAACTCGTTCCAGCCTTACTATGAACTTACCACCGTTGAGGAAACCACCGACCCAAATCACCTCTATGATTTGAAGAGCGAGATTGAAAAAGCACAAGTGATCTGGGAGACGGAAGTGAACTCCTTCTGCAATGTCTTTTTCAAGTCGGCAAAGACTCTTTCTGTAAAAGAACAAGGGAAGCTCAATGCTTTTATTGATCCCGCTGTGGAGCGATTCAAACAGCTGCCTGAAGAAAGCAGCGATGAAGATGTGATTGGCAATGAGGTAACTCAAGAAAGCTTCAAGAATACCCTTCAATCCTTCACTCGGTTGTATTCCTTCCTTTCTCAAATCATGCCTTTCACGGACGTTGACCTGGAGAAGCTTTTCACCTACTCAAGATTCTTACTCAAGAAACTACCCCGAAAGAATCAGGCAGACCGGTTCAAGCTTGGTGATGAGGTTTCATTGGAGTATTACCGACTTCAGAAAATTGCTGAGCAAAGTTTAGTCTTGGAGGATCAGGAAGAATATGGGTTGGACGGAAGATCTGATGCAGGAATTCGATTAGCCAATAAAGAAGAGAAGGCTGCATTGTCTGAGATTATTGATGTTTTGAATAACCGCTTTGGAACAGAGTTCAATGATGCAGATAAGCTATTCTTTGATCAAATAGAGGAAGAGCTCATAGCTGATGCTCGTCTCACCCAACAGGCCCAAAACAATTCCATGGACAACTTCAAGTTTGGTTTTGATGATGTCTTTATGGACAAGCTAATCGCTCGCATGGACCAAAACCAGGACATCTTCAGCAAGATGATGGATGATAAAGACTTTGGAGGGTTGGTGAAGGATTACTTGTTGAATAAAGTTTATAATAGGCTACGGAAAACCCAATAAGATGATAAAACTGGTAAGAACCTACAAATGGGCGTTATTGTTCAGTATATGCCTTTCGATTAGTATATATACGTACATACATTACTCGTATGATTCCAATATATTTCTCGCTAGCATTGGTGGGTTGGCAACACTATATTTAGGACTAATCAGATATCAACTAGAGTATGATAGGCTATTCCAAGAACTCTTCACAGCCTTTAATACTCGTTACGACAAACTCAATGATGATATATTGGATATTCGCAAAAGATCAGAATCATTAAAAGAAAGAGATACTAAGATAATAATTGATTATTTCAACTTATGCGCGGAGGAGTATTTATGGTATTCTCGAGGTAGGATTCCAAAATCAGTTTGGAAAGCTTGGAAATCGGGAATTGATGAAAACCTAAATACCCCAATAATAAAAGACCTTTTTATTCTTGAAACTAAGTCCATAAACAGTGCTAGTTCATATTATGGGTTAAGGAAAGAACTTAATATATAACTTCAACCAGATTGTAACCCGAATGAACTATGGAAAAAATAACGCTCTCCAAATTATTCAATGGTAAATTATTCAGTGTGCCCGATTATCAGAGGGGCTATGCATGGGAACAAAAGCAACTACTGGATTTCACACAAGATATAGACGCTCTAATTGATGAGGAGATTAGAAGTCATTATACTGGAACTATAGTTCTCTTCCAACCTAAGGACAAGCGAACCGAATATTTTGGAACGGATAAACTTGAAATATTCGAAATTGTGGATGGTCAACAACGACTTACAACATGTCAACTTTATCTGTCTATCATTCTAAGGCAATTAGTGGCTCAGGCTGAGCAAGAGTACGAGAAGAACATCTCCAGTCTCGTTCACTCTGGCAATAAACCAAAACTCAGACTAAACAATGACAGCAAAGACTTCTTTCTCGATCTTTTAAAAAATGGAAGCTCATCGATAACTCCTATCAATATTCATCAAAAAAGACTAGAATATGCCTTCAACACTCTGAATAAACATATCTCCGAACAATTGACTGTTAGGCAGGAGAAAATAGGGTACCTAAAAGAATTGTACGACGCACTGACCAGAAAACTCCATTTTTCGCACTACATCATTGACGATGAAAGTGAAATTGGAATGACCTTCGAATTAATGAATTCGCGCGGAAAAGGGCTTTCTGTTCTTGAATTACTGAAAAACTACCTTATGCATTGGGTATACCGCAATGTTCCTGGTGAACCCAAGAGAGAAACTATAACTGACAGTATTAATAGAGCTTGGAAGGATGTATACCTAAATATTGCATCCGCAAATGGAAATGAAGACCAATGTTTAAGAATAGCTTGGACTTTGCTGCAATCTCCAACGCCAAAAAATTGGAAAGGCTATGTTGGCTTTAAAGCGCCCTCCGCAATTCCATTAAGAGATTTTTCTAAAAAGAGTAAGCAAGACACTTATCTCTTCATTGAGAAACTCGCTTCTGAATTAAAGGAGTTCTCCTATCACTATTCCAGAATAACTAACCCGCAATTAGATCCCAATATCCCCGGAGAATATGAGAGACTTGTAAGAATCAAGAATACCGGTAATACAAGTATTTTCTTGCCACTCATAACAGCTTCAAGACAAAAAGTAATTAATGGCCATTGTGATATTGCACATTACCTTAACCTTCTAGAAACTATTGAGCTATACTCATATAGAGTTTTTCTTTGGGCGCGCAGAAGAAGTAATGCCGGTCAAGCCAAATTATTTCATTTAGGTTATAATATCTATCAAGGCAACCTAGATTTGAATGAAGCTCAAAAGGAAATTAAGACTAGAATTATGTTCTATTCAGAAGAGGATAATTTCAAAACAGAACTGACCACAACTTTTACAAATTGGTATCGCCAGCGCAAACTCCTTAAATACACTTTATACGAGTATGAAATTGAACTACTAAATAAAAAAGGAAAAGGCGCTCAACCTAAACTATCATGGAAGGACCTTTCCGACTCCACACTCGAACATATTTTACCTCAAACCCCTGAATTAGATTCCCTTTGGTTACAGAAATGGTCCGAAGAGGATATCAAGCATTACCTTCATCATATTTCAAACATTGTGCTAACACGAGATAATTCGCATTATAGAAACTTTGAATTCGACCGGAAGAAAGGTAGTCAAGGTAAAGGTCATTGCTATGCTAACTCGGACATCAGACAAGAGCGAGAAATATCAAAGTATGGCGACTGGACTATAGCCGAGTGTAAACATAGAAAGGTTGAACTTGAACAGTGGATTTTAGGCAGATGGGGACTAGATGAAAGTTTGTATACAGCTGAACCAGATGAAAAGGATGAGGATGAACTTGAAGAAGAGTTGTTATGGTAAACAAATGACTGTTTGAAATTAAATTGATCTGCATCCAATCAGATGTCTTCTCCTCTGTTCTATTCCCTTAACACCTGTTAATCTTCATTATCGAGATAAGCTCTTACTCACAATGTCATTTATAAAATATTATCAGTCAACCTTATCCGACTTTAAAGACAACTCATCTTTTAAGAAAGCCGAAGTCAAGTCCCAGTCTATTAAATGGCCAGATGGAAGTGGTGTATATGCCGTGTGGCAAGATTCAACAACCGAAGCCAATAACCTGCTCTATGTAGGGAAAACAGGAAAGTTCAAACAACCCTTCGGAGAACCACTTGGATTTAATGCTGGAAGTTTTGCAAAGCGAACACAAAGATGGACACCCTATAGATTTGCTAATTCTGAAATGGATGGGACAAATCAATTCACCTTTCGTTTTGGCACAAAGTATTCGAATTCAAGCGTGCAGCGCAAAGAGAGATTTGCAATCGATGCCTATTCGAAAACCATTCCCTACAAAAACTTAATTATACATTGCTTTATCATAGGTTCTGAGCATCCTAGACACACTCCGGCATCATTGGAAACAGAGATTCTTACTCGATATGTTAAATGTCAAGAGAAGCTTCCTGTTGGCAACAAGGAACTATAATGACTCATCATTAAGCCAGATATAAACATCATTGGTTATTTTCTCTAAAAGAGATTGAGAGAGCAAACCTGCATCATCAAACCACCTTAGATACTCATCCTGAGTCAAGGTTCCAATTTCAGTCCTATTCATCTGCTTTTCAAGCTGAACAATTATTGTTCTCACCTCAGGATCGTATTCGTCCTCTGGCGCTCCCAAAGCTATCAATCCTAAGGGGTCGTGTTTTATAAGGATTGCGAGTAGCTCATCAAATTTCTCGCAGTATTGATTTCTAACTGTCTTAGAATCAAGTTTAGATAAGTCAATTTCCTTTGACATCTTATCTCCTAATTAAATCCTAATTAGCAACCTTTCCCATCTCCTCCCAAATCCTCACCATCGCCCAAGTGTCCATTTCACAATAGGCCAACAATTTTTCACGCAAGGCTTCTACCTCATCTTTAGGTACAGTTCCTTGGGCTAAGGCGAGCAATTCTTTGGAAGCGGTTCCCCCTTCAGCAATATCCAGAGCACTGTAGCCGTCGTCATCCGGACAAACAGATGGGAATACTTGCTTGATGCTCGCGGAACCCATCATGTCTGGGTTGTACCAAGCTTTTTGCTTGAATGGAATAATGAGGTCGTTGAAGCGAGCAAGGAGTTTATCACATGCTTCTTTGTGTTCTGGGAAAAGGCTGCCGAGTAGTTTAATCTTCCCTTTTTCAAATCCTTGATTGTATGCTAAAATTGTCCCTGAGGTGCCGAGGTCTTTTAACATGGCATGCAACAATTCTTCATAGGGCAACTCTCCATTCCCAAATGATGCAAGAAAATTGTACTCATAAGGGTCAACGCCATCACCCATTACTACTTGCACGGAATACTGTACTGGAATAGCTTGATATGGACGAGTACCATCATACAAAGGCACTACCGGCGCTATGGTCTCAAAATCGAAGAAGTAGAGCGGATACTCCAAGGTATCTAAGAACGCTTTTAGCTTCTCGGTCTTGAGTATTGATTCTCCGTGCACTACTCCACGCCAAAGCGGACGTGCTGATGGACTTATCATACTTTCTTCCAAATCCTCAAACCGTTGCTTGCCTTCAAAGAACAAGGCCCACTTGTCTTTTAAGTAAGGAATACTCAAAACATTGGGATTGGGCACATCTTTCCAACACATGTACTTCAATGAGCAATCAAAAGGATCTCCACAATGCTGCCCAATTTGAACCTCTGGTCGCTCAGGCTGCTGGAGAACAAGCTTCAGGTTTTCTATGCGGTCTTCAATACCCTCTTGAAGTTCAAGAACTTCCTCTGTAATATCGCTAAGCGTAAAAAGCTGTTCTAAGTCAAGCTCTCCATTGCGCTCATACTGGTTATTGATGTGCATCAAGAAAAATCGGTCGGGTTCATAGCCTGCCGACTTCATGATATGATACTGATAAGAGCTGTCGGTTAAGTGATAAGGCTTAACCTTAGTAGAGCTCTTCACTTCAATAGCGTGAATTTCATCTCCTACTTTGAGAAAGATATCAAGTGCCGCCATACAACCTTCATGGAAAAAGGCGGCCTCATAAATAACGCTCTCACCCTCCTCTATCCATTGTTTGGTTTTCTCATATGAGGGACCCCAATTGTAGAACTCCTCAGGTGTAGCATCTTTTCCACCTGGAAAGCGTTGCTGTGCCAGTGCTCCAATATCATGACCCGCATCAAAGCGAGCTTGATCCGCAGCAGAAACCAGAGGTACTAAATCCTTTTGATTCTTCTCTATCCAGAATTTCTTTTCGCACTGGAGACCGCTTACATAGCGAGATTTGGACAGAACATGTCGGTAGTTGGTCATGAGAGAGGTGGTTGGTTAGGCTATCGAAGATAGAATTTTTCTAATGAGAAAAGGGTACCTTATTGGCTGTATTTAAAAACCGCTCTCAATGCCAAAATCGGTATTTATTATTGGATGGGACGCTGCTTGCGCAAGTAGAGATAACGGACTAATCCAGCTCAAGTACAACTTAACCAACAAGTCCATTGAGGAATTTCGTCCGATACTCACTTCGAGCAAATCTAGCCCAGGGATGGCAATACGTAATGCAATACAAAACCATAACTCTGAAGATCTTCCCTTCCTTCTTGCTATAGACTGCCCATTAGGTTGGCCTGTTACATTTATTGACGCATGGGAGTCACCAATTCCGTCGACGGCACAGCCTATTACTTGTATCGACAAGAAGGAGTTAAAAGACGCATTTTTCAAAAGACAATGTGAGCGATTTCTTATTGAGTACTACAGATCTTCAAACCCTAGTCTCAGAATACAGCCATTGGAAGTCACATCTAATTTATTGGCACGAACAGCATTTGACACCGCTTACGAGTTGAATTTGCTTCTTGAAGGTTCCCACCTACCATTTATGTTGTGGAGTAAGCCAAAGCACGAGTCATTTTCACAGGGCATTATTGAGGTCTATCCAGCTGCGACTGTCCAATCTTGGTCCAACAGCCCTACCCCCATTGGCAAGAGAAACGGTATCATTTCTAATACTATAACTGCAGCAGAATCTAATAGTCGATTAGACCACTCTCGAATAAAGCAATTGATAAAACTATCTGCAGAACTCAGTACGTATAAGCTACCTGTTAGTCGCGTTCCTCATTTTGAAGATGCCATTATTTGTGCTCTTACCGCTGTTGACTTTCTGGAAGATAAATGCGTTGATCCTTCTCCAAATAATTTAAGCTTAGGTAAGGACGCCTTCTATAATCCATCCGACATCAAAAAAGAAGGTTGGATCTGGTTCCCAAAAACAACACTCGATGAATCCAGCACTCTTAAAAATTAAGCGTCTACAGACTATCCTTTACGAAGTTGGAAAAGGGAACTATCCGACAACTTCCAACTTGTTGGATAAACTCGGGATGGAAAACGACTCAAGCTCTGAACGTACGCTGAATCGCGACATGAAGGCATTGCGAGAAGACTATCTGATTGACATAGATTACGACAAAGGTCGAAAAGGATACACTTTAGAAAATGCCAACACAGAAGAAGTGGATCTCTTTTATCACATGAGCAACACGCTTCTCCTGAGTCATCAAATGCTGGACGCCGTTCGTGAAGGCAAGTTGATGAGTGAGCACATTATCTCCAAATCCCCAAAAATCAAATTCGGAGAAAATGTACTATCACGCATTTACGAAGCAGTGGTGAATCGCCGCGAGGTTGTGATTTCAGATTACTTCAGTACTTATAGCGGTAAATCATCATCCTATGAAGGTCACCCTTACCGGTTGATCGAATACCTCAACCGTTGGTACGTATACCTTTGGGTGCCTTCAAAGAATGACTTTCGATCCCTGAGCATAGAGCGGATTGAAAAGCTTGATGTGAAGCCCACAACATTCGAGCGTACCCAAGCACTGCCTAAAGAGCTATTCGAAGTCGTCGGTCTCAATTACTCAGAATCGTCGAAGAAAGAGCTAGTGAAGTTTAGAGTGCGTAAGCACACAGCAGGTTACATCGAGAATCAGCCTATTCATTCAAGTCAGAACGTCTATCAAGAAGATGATAAGTGGGTCTACTTTCAAATTGCCGTTCGACCCAATTACGAACTCAAGCAGCTCTTCAAAATGCATGAGGGAAATCTAGAGGTACTTTAATCCAAGGCTGCGAGTTTCCACTCTCCATTCATTTGCAATGACAACTGGAGTTTATCGGCATATCCTTGACTTTCCGACTCCTCGACAATCGGTGAAGAGATGTTTTCTGTAATGATTCGGTGGATTTCCTTTTCACTCAGTGTACCTTGTACGTACAGTTTATGAGCTAATATCCTCAACAAGCTAGTTTCTCTCTTCAAGAGCTCATATGCTTGTCGCTTACACCTGTTCATGATGCGTTTGATTTGCTCACCTACCTCATGATTTGGATCTTCAACTCGATCAATTACATCTGGTTCAATCATGAAAACTGGATAGAGCTCCTTCCCCATCCCATAGTCGGTTACTGCACACCTCACCAATGAAGTTAGGTTCAATAAATCACTCTGTGAACCAGCGCTTCGCTCTTCACTACCGAAGAACATCTCCTCAGCTACAAGCCCAGCAGCCAACATCACGCCCCTTGCCATTATCCTTCGATAGTTTAAAATTCTGTCATTTGGCTTGAACATCACAAAGGCTCCATTTCCATCATACGAGGTGGCACTCATCTGAAGAGGTACTTCATTCAGTTCAAAGTAAGAGGCTATAGCGTGTCCAGCTTCATGTACTGAATGTAGAGCTCTCTGGTCATTTGTCACACGCTTTCTGGCCTCGTAAATCGGGAGGTGTAGTTTCTTTATCAACTGACCACACTCGCGGGTCGTTGACTCCCATTCAATGTGTAGGAAGTTCTCTTCTACATCAAAGCTCAACTTCGAGTAACTGAAGCCTTTATCAACCGAGAGTTCTATCAACCCACCTAATTGCCTATCCACGATGCGTTCAAATGTGTTCTTCACATTTCTCACCCCCATGGCAGGCGCGACACCCTCAGTATAAATCAAGTCCGCTAGGCTCTTGTCAATATTCACCTCAACTCCTTGAAAGTATTCCGTCTCAAGTTGCTTCTTAAATCGGTCTAAGTAGAGCTGTATCAAGCCCTCAAAAGCCTTCCTTGACAGGGTTGGATAGATGATGTGCTGATTTCCTAACCGAGCAATGTGTTCAGGTCTAAATCTGTACAAGAGAGCATTGTGAATCTGGTTGAAAGTGATTTTAGACGTTCTGTCGTGAAGCGCATCTGCGTCCACATCGGTACTATCACTGCCCGTTATGCTGTATGCACCATCCAAATTCCCTAGGGTGATGATCAAAACATCTGGACAGTCTATAGTTTTTGGACGTTTCCCTTCTTGAATCGCTCGTTCGAGAATGGCCAACGATTCATCCATCGTTACATCATAGAACAGTTCTTCGAGTTCTTTGTGGGGTAGCCTAGTTTCTAAAATCGTCTCCACCCTTGACCGTGTGCCGGGAGCTATGAAATCTGCCTCCGAAAGTCGGTTGAATGCAGATTGTCCCTGAAAGTAAGATTCAACAAACTTATCGCCTCTGATCTCATCGATCCCAATGACTTTGCCGGCTCGATAGGATAGTTTGGTGCTCCTATCGATCATGATTTTTACTCGCTTGAGATTTTCGAGTGTATACTTCAAGTCATATATATCGCTCCAACGAATTGATTTGATGAACTTGCCTCTATCTAATACCTGCCAGAACGAACTGTTATCAAGTATCTCTATTCCTTTTCGTCCGCGACTTTTCAAATGCTGAAATTCGTCCATGACCACCACAGCACGGCTATCATTTTTCTTAGCGATAAAGTCCGTTAGCACTTCTTCGAAGCGAAGATCCACCATCGAATTATCCGTACAATCGATGGTCTCCGACATTTCCGTCAACCCGAGGTATTCAATTAGCTTGGTAATCAAATCCGTTTTACCTACCCCGGTCATTCCCCATAAGTTGATAACGGTAGGACGCTCTTGAACTCCAGGAAAGAGGTACCATGTCCGAATAGCATCAATCACTTGATCGATTTGAATATCGATACCAATGAATTCCGACTTTAGCCTTAGTTGCGCGTTATTCAAGCGACCTAACTTCTCTTGATACTCCTTGTCCGACTTACTCGGAAGTGTAAATTTCTGTTCCATGCTCATTTGATTTTGAGCAAAGGAAGAAGGAGTGACCGCCAAGGGGTGTCGGTGAGGCTATTTTATGTTCAACTTGGGTGAGATAGTCATTATCAGAAATTCTTCAAGTTCATATCGACCGAGCTTAACAGGCATGAATTTAAAGCTACACTGTTTCAAAAACATACTGACCGCATAATCTTGATTATCGAGTAGATACTTTTTCTTTCCATTCTTGCTGTATAGCTCAAAATCAAAAATTTGTGTAGCCACACTTCTCCTTAGAGCAGAGAAGTATGTTCGACTAGAATGAGTAACCCAACGGTCATAAACATTGGAACTCTCTCCTATATAGACTACTCCATGCTTTTTATGCTCAACAACATATATACCTGGAACTGGGGCGACAGTCGCAGCTTCCCAGCTTTGCTCAGGTAAACTGGAAATTTTCTTCGCTCCATCTCTGATTAACCCACTTGCACTAGATTGTACCTCTTCCCACAAGATCTTTGTGACTTTTTTGGAAAATACATCTCGTTTACCAAGCTGGAACCGATTTAGATTGGCTGGAATATTAACTATCCCAAACTCTTCGACTTCTTTTCGTCCAAGGGTATTCGGGAGTAATTGTACTCTAAATTGTTCAATTGGCCTCAGGTTTCTATCAACCGATAGTTTTAGATAATTCTTGTAAAATGTTGATGTTTTGGGCTTAGAATGCTGCCTAATTCGCTGAGCTAGGCATCTAGCTTCACCCACATAATTGAAGCCTTGAGATGAAACAAGATAATTTCCTTGCCTATCATCCATGACTTCCTCGAATCTAAACTTGCCAGACTTTCTCAACAAATCAAGTCCAGAGGCTAGAATTTCATCTGAATTGTTCTGGATACTTTCCCATTTCATACTCTCTCATTTATTCTCTCATCCTCGCCCAAAAATCCTGCAACATCCCTCTGTACAACCTTTCCGTCAACCTAGTTGCTAACTGCTCCACACAACCTGGTGCCGTACCAGCGGGATGAGCAGTCAGTACGCCATGTGCAAAAGAATTCCGTAGCATGGCCGACACATACACCGCTTTCATCGGGTCAAAACCATTACGAAAGGAGAGCAACGATTGTCCTTGATAATGATTGGCTTTTTGGTCCATCAGCCAATTCCACAGAGCATCACCTTCATCAATTTCCTTCATGAAGCGATGGATGTATTTAAACTCCTCAGGATCTGCTTTGGGGAGCGCTGCTTCATAGCGACGTTCTGCTACCCCTACTACTTCATTTGCATATCTTTCAAATGCCGAGAACATCAAAAAATGCTTAGTAAGTGCTGCATATCCATTGGCCGTGTCTTGTCCCATTTTTGAAAAGCTGACTTCTATAGAGCAAGCCACTCTTAACCGGCGTGCGAAGGCATTGAAATTGGGACGACTCCCTTTGACATAGCCAAAGTCGGACATATTGTACTTGGCATCCTCTCCTCTAGTCAGATGACGGAAATAGGATAGGCCGGGAAGCCAATCCTCTTCGTAAATGCGTGGGAAATTGCCGTCTTCTGGAGTTGGGAGGGATGGAGGTAAAAGTTGTGAGAGAGGTTCTGATTGCATACTCAAGTTTTGACTTGAAGGTACAAATCAGATGAATGTTATTGGATTAGTTTTTATCTTCTCGGTTCTAAACCAACGACACTCTCTCCAATGAAAAACATCCCTGAAAGTGTAATACTCTGGCACCGTGATATTTTTGAATTCTTAAGTCACAAATTCAAAGAAGAAAACGGACCAAAGTTTTGGATTCGCCAACGCCAAAACGAAAAAACAAAAGCTGGGCTCATTTTTCAAGGAACAGCCTCTTATGCATATATCTCCTTTCATAATGGCTCTGGCGGACAAAACATGACCCGATCCATTGGCTGGGTTCAACACTTCGACAAGCAGGGCAATCCTGATGGGACAACTTTCGAGATAAACTTCCCATACAAACCTACCAAGCGGGAGGAGAAAGAGATTGAAGTTTATCACAAAATCAAAGAGGAGTTTCCTCAGCTTGAAAAAACAAGACCTACACGCTACCAGTGGGACAATCCCACCACGAATGGTATTGAAGGACTAGAAGTTTTCATAAAAGACTTCCTGCCTAAGATCAACCGGATCATCGAGGAGTCGAAAATTGAAACTCTAGAAATCCCGACTTCAATATTGGAAAGTTCAATTGAAAGAGTTAGAAGTCAGATTGAATCAGACAACAATTCAGACCCATTGTGGGAAGAGCTAGTTTCGACTGTGAAAAGAATAAATAACACAGCCGAGGTCACTGACTTCTTTAAACGATTGCAGGTTATTATTAAGAGTAACAAGCTGACTGAGGATGATCCAAGAACGTACTATTCTTGCAGAGATAGCAAGCTTATTCATGCAACTTTCGGCTCACATTACGGCATTTGGATCGAATCAAAGAAATCTGATACACAATTAGGCTTTGTCGTCTCTGAAAACACGCTCGGAAACGCACAAGGGAAAGAATTCCAAACTATTGACGTATCTGATAAATCTCAAATAGATATACTCTTCACTCGAGCTCAGGAAGTGATTACCAAGACACTCAGCCAGTATGAATCATCTCCACATCGGAAAAGGAATGAGGGCAGATTCAATCCATGGATTTACAGAGTTGCATTAGACTCATCCTTATTAGCTAAACTCTTAACGGAGGAATCATTGCCTGCCTCTAAGACACAACCAGCCATGAAACAAGATAGCGTTGAAGCCACAAATAGAATATATTTTGGCCCACCTGGGACTGGAAAAACCTATGAACTCAAAGAAAACCTATTCAGCCAGTACAGCTCAGTTTCAGACAACGTGAGCGAGAAAGATCTAATAAATACAGCTGTTCAAAATTTGAAATGGTGGGAAGTTCTAGCATTAGGACTTGTCGACGATGGTCCATGTGATGTTTCTACTCTTCTTGAAAATAGATGGGTCAAAGAGAAAATTGCAATCAATTCTTCCAAGGAACCTAGAAGAACGGTGTGGGGTTCACTTCAGAACCATTCAAACGAGAATTCTAAGACGGTCAATGTTAGAGACAGAAGCTTTCCTTTTCTCTTTGATAAAGATGAAAATAGCAACTGGTACTTGCTTGGAGATACCTTCTCAGAAATTGGCCAGAGTCTTCTCGAATTAAGAAGGTCAATCAATGAGAATAATTCAGAATCACCAGCGATTAACAGATATATGTTCTGCACTTTTCATCAATCTTTTACATATGAGGACTTTGTCGAAGGAATTAAGCCCACTCTTGATGAAAACGAAGGCCAGGAATCTTCAACTCAACTGAGCTACGAAATCAAATCTGGCGCATTCAAATTGATATGTCAATTGGCCAAATCTGATCCCGACCATCGCTATGCCATTTTCATAGATGAGATCAATCGGGGCAACGTTGCCGCCATTTTCGGTGAGCTGATCACCCTCATCGAAGCCGATAAACGGGAAGGTGAAGAAAATGAAATTTCGGTCACGCTTCCCTATTCCAAACAGAAGTTCTCGGTTCCAAGCAATTTGGATATCTACGGCACCATGAACACCGCCGACCGCTCCGTTGAAGCATTAGACAGTGCCTTAAGACGTCGTTTTGAATTCGTAGAAGTGGGACCCAAACCTGAGAAACTCGGGACGGTTGAGGATATCTCCATGAGCAAAATGCTCGAGGTCATAAACGCGCGTTTAACCTGGCTAAAGGACAAAGACCACACCATTGGTCATGCTTACTTCATGAGGGTTGACACTACAGAAGAATTGCGTTTAGTGTTCAAGAATAAGGTTGTACCCCTTTTAGAAGAGTACTTCTTCAACGCTCCTGAAGAAATAAAAGCTGTGCTTGGAGACGGATTTGTTGAAGAGATTTCCAATCCATGGTCTAACGGCAATACTCCAGATGGATATGATGGTGAGAAGATACGGATTCGTGTTCCAGATGAAGCTGATGCCTTTATGAAAGCAATTAAGGAGGGAATCTTAGGAGAAGTCGAATAATGGACATCATCCAAGTCTTTGAATATCAAAAGCTGAAGATTGGCGCCAAAGGGGCTCAAGGTGTGGAATTTAAGAAATCACACTTTGAGTTAATGTCACGGTACAAGGAAAAGTACGAGGTCGATTGGTACGACCTGGGCCACAACAGCATTCACTTCAAGAACTACGTGGGTGCCATCAGCTTAGGCGACCTCTGCATTGAGGTTTTACCAAAAGTGGATAGAGCATCTTATAGCGAAGAGAAAAGCGTCTGGCGCAATGTGCTTATCGATATGCTACAAACCGTCGGTGATCTTCCTGTAAGCGCGAGTCAAAATGCTCAACTGCGACGACATAAATCGTCTATTCTAGATATCTATTTTGATCTATTCCTATCCGAAGTAGAAACCTTAATTCATCGAGGGTTAATCAAACGGTACCGAAAGCAAGAAGGCAATGTAAAGGCACTGAAAGGCTCTTTAGTGTTCAGTCAGCACTTGCGGAAAAACCTAGTTCACAAAGAGCGCTTCTATACGCGTCATACCGTATACGACCAACAGCACCTCCTCCACTCTATTTTACTTCAGACACTGGAAGTGGTGGCTAATTCCGGAATGAAATCGAGTACTCGCGGTTGGAGTGGCAACCTCCTACTTCATTTCCCGGAGCAAAAGAAGGTCAGGATAGAATCATCCACTTTCGAGAAGCTCAACTTCGACCGGAAATCAGAGCCTTACAAACGAGCTATACAGATTGCAGAGCTCATCTTATTGCAATACCACCCAGACATCCGAAGTGGTAAGCACGAGTTGTTGGCCATTGTGTTCGACATGAATGATTTGTGGGAGCGATGGGTGTTACACAGACTTAAGAAGGACCTACCCGACCATTGGAAAGTGGAAGGACAGAATACGTACCCCTTCTACCGTCAAGGCACATCAGGAAGTTGGAGAACCATTCGACCTGATATCGTTCTGACTAACAAGCTTGACGGCACCATACTGGTTTGGGATACCAAATGGAAGATTCCTAAGGATGGAAGGCCGAGTATGAGTGATGTGCATCAGATGCATAGTTATGCGCAGACGGTACCTGAGAATGACATTGCACATGTGACTTTGGTATATCCAGGTACTTTCAGCGAAATCACAGGATCACTACACAAAAGCACTACAGCACTAACATCCTCTCAACACACTCAATTATCGACTCTTAGAATTGAGCTCTTAAAAAGCGATGGTAAAATGCGCTCGAGGCTTTCTAAATCGGTTTTGAGCACTGTAACTTTACAATTCAGGATTGCCACATCATTGCACAATCCAACTTAGTCTTAATTATCTAAATCGCTCTTTCATAAATGGCTTCATTCCTAACAACAAATGGGACTTCCTATCAAATTGAACATATTATAACGCATGCCGAGCAAACACTCACATTAGTCTCTCCTTATTTACAGATTTCAAAAACTTTTCTTGAAAGACTTAAGGATGCTGCAGCTCATAAAGTGAAAATTCAAATCGTCTTTGGTAAAGATGAATTAAAGCCAAACGAAAGAAACTCATTAGCCCAGATTTCGAATTTGGAACTCTATTATTTCGAAAACCTTCATGCCAAATGTTATTTTAACGAGAAGGCCATGGTTCTCACTTCAATGAACATGTATGAGTTTTCAGAGAAGAACAATCGTGAAATGGGTGTATTTATCTCAAGTGCTGAAGATTCTGAGCTTTACAAGGCGGCTGTAAGAGAAGCCAGATCGATTATTCAGCATTCAGAATCTATCGAGCTCTTCAAGACAAAAAGGAAACTCAATACTAGCAGTGACTCACAAAACAATAAAAGTAAGAAACCGAAACGCGGTTATTGTATAAGATGTGAGGACCGAATTCCTTACAACATAGACAAACCTTATTGCATTGACTGCTTTAACTCATGGTCTAGATATGCGAACCGTGATTATGAAGAAACTGCTTGCCATAGTTGTGGTGAATTTGAATTCACAACAATGGATAAACCTATCTGCTATCCTTGCTATAAGAAATATGAGGCATAAGTACTATATTGTATGCTCCTCTACATCTACCACCCTGCCGAATTCGGAGAAGGTCAACCCTTCAAGCTTTACCTCCACCACGATGGTAGACTAACCGCTTGGGTATACTGCGACATTCAATTGACCGACTTTCATCCAGTAGAGCGTTACACGCAAGTAATTGAATTTCCTCAATTGACCGAGAACGAAATTGAAGAAGTCAAATACGCTTTGGAGAATCAATGCTACTATTCCATCGACCATGAAGAATCTCCTGTAGATGGATGGTTTGAGAGGTTCACGATTCGTGACAATGGTAAAACGAGAGACTGGCGCATTGATCCTTCTAATTACTACATGGTTGAAGGCATATATTCAAAGCAAAGACCGCATATTCTGCGATTGAGAGAGCTTTTGCAGGTCCAATGGTGTATTGACAATGGTGATGGCATAAAAAGAGTCTTAGAAGAGGATATTGCAAAAAAGAATTGAAGTACTACAATTAATTGCAACCTCACCTATTTCGAATTGCCCTCTGTATCTAGCAATTCATCTAGGCACCGGTCGATATAGATACTTCCTCTTCTTGCATCATCTTCAACTAATGAATCATCATCACCAAAACCATACGACACGCCTTCAAATGCAATTCCAAGTATGGAAGACATATACATCGCATGCCGTGCCAAATTCAAATAGTTAGGAATACTGTGATTCTCCGCTATGTAATCAAGGTCTCTATGAGCCAGAGCTTTATCTCTGAATGACTTCATATAAGTAATAATTGAAGCGAGCGGCTCATTAATAATTTGCTGTTCATGATACAATTGCAAAAGTTCTATCAATCTTGAGGAACTAGTTTCCAGTGCCAAACTTGTATGATTAGCTAACCATCTTTCTTGTCTCATTAACTCTTGAACTTGATATGGCTCGTTGATAGGCAAGCTTTCGGACTTGTCAGCACAGAGTGAAAGAACAGAGTCTAGGCATACAGTCTTGTTTTTACCCCGCTTCTTATCATACACCCTTGATAATGAAATCACCATTTCACGAAATGCTTGCTTCTGATGAGTGGCAAATAGGTCCTTCCAATGTTTTGAAGAGTTGTTAACTTGTTTAGCTCTGCCAGCTATTCTATTATAGGAATAATAAGATCTGAAAGCATGAGATAGGTCGGTAACAACTCCCTCGAGGATGTACTTCCTCAATTCTTCTTTATTCATTGAGACCCAAGGTAAGAATCTTCAAATCCAATTCTCGTATGTGCTTATTGTGCATCAACTCTAATTCCGTTGTCTAGAAGTTGATTCACAAAATCTTGTACCTCCCACTCCACCTTCATCAAAATATTGCCTCTCCCTCACAAAATTCTGTTCGCCACCCCATAATCTAGTGATTTTCATATCTTGCTGATTATCAACGAAAAGCGATTTTTTGTTTGTTAAATTCTTAAAACTGAAAATCGCTGTATCCCGCACCAGCACTGGGCTGAGCGACGATGTGGGGAAAATGTGGGGAAAGAAAAAAGTCAACTACCTAATTGCTAAGTAGTTGACTTTCAGTAAAGTGACTCCGCAGGGATTCGAACCCCGAACCTCCTGATCCGTAGTCAGGTGCTCTATCCAGTTAAGCTACGGAGCCATCCGTATATGTATTCGGCTGTCCAGCCGGTGACCCCAAGCGGGTTTGTTGCTTAAGGGGCTGCAAATATACGCTGCTATTTTATTCCCGCAAGTGGTTTAGTGAATTTCTGCAGACAAACCTGCCTCCAATAACGCACTGCACCTCGGTTCTAGCTTCTTTAAACTGCCGCTAAGTACCTCACACTTACCCTTGTAATGGACCAACATGGTGCACTGCTGCGCCTGCTCCAATGTGTGCTCACAAATGTCGATTAAACAGTCTATCACATAGTCGAATGTGTTCACGTCGTCGTTGTACAACACAATCACATTCTCCCTGTCCTCCTTCTCCATCACCGCCACCTGTGTCAGCTCCTGCTCCTCCGGCGCCGGCGTCCATGCCATATGTATTCCTTCCTGCTTCATTCCTATTCCGCCATTCCATGTCTGCGCAAGAACAAGTTTACTCGCCCTCTCGACGATTGATTGTACGAGAATCTCGGCAAATCGCCATCTCGCTCCAATCCCCTGTCTTCCGCTTCTATCTGTAAGATCAAGTTCAATGTCTCCCTCTTCGTGGTAAAGAACTGCATGTTGTTGCGCATGTACTGGAAGTAGTAATAGTCCCTGTTCGGCTCCAAGTAAAGGTAGATCTCGGCGTTGCGTCGACGGTGACGAATCTCCATCAAGCCCTCAACGCGCTTGTTTACCTGAGTTTCGCCGAAGTGACCAATGCCAATGTCATCCGTACTCACGAAAGCGCTCATTTCCTCATCCCAAATCATCTCCAAGTCGGTGATGTAAATGGTGTTTCTCAACGGCTTCGAAACATCCTCCGGAGCACCCATGTTGGCTACTTCCTCAAAGTATTCTTCCTTGTCTTCCTCATCGTCAAACTGATAGTCCATACCAATGCGGTATGCCTCACGGTTTACACGCGATCCCGACAGTGAGGTCTCCGCGTTCACGTCTTCCGCCATGGCCGTCATGACGTCTTCCGCAAAGAAGAAGTCAAACGCCATGGTAACGTCCATCGTGAGCTCGTCGTTTCTCAAGTCGTGCTCAATAATGCCGAAGGTTTCCATCTTAACCCGACCCAAGTCCTGAGCCAAGGTGATCTTACCCTTGCCGGTCATGATGCAATCGCGGTTGTTGAAGGCCAAGTAGTTGTCAGGCTTCGTTTCATCCTGCAACCTTCGTCTCGTTGTAATCACGTAGCTGTTGATGTCCTTGTCGTAGAACAACACTCCCGTGGCCGCAATGAGCTCCTTGTCTACCCTCGATGCATCCTTATTCAAGAATCCGGTGTAAATGCTCGTGCTATCCGGCGCCAAGTAGATGCCCGAATAGATGTTGTCTGTAATGGTTCTCGGATTGTCTTCCGGAAGCTCGATGACGATATCCTTCGGATCAATTTCACTTTCAAACTTAAACCAGTCGGTTTCTAGGTTGTCACATGTATGCTGAATCAAGACGTACCCGTCGTAGTTCAAGAGCCGTTCAGGTGCGTTCAGCTCAACTTTTCCGTAGTATCCGAAGAAGGAACTGAGATAGAAGCCATCCTCCACAGTCACGTTCGCATAGCCAACCGTCGTGCCATCTCTATCCGCTCGGATAGTCTCAAAGTACAGCGGCCACGAGGTTCCATCCTCATCCAAATATTCATACTCTGCATTGCCCGAGTAGTTGTTTCTGCCGCGAACTTTAAAGTCGCCATTGTAGAAGTTGTGGTGCTTCGTGTAGCGGTTCGCAACAAGGCGAGACTTCTTCAAACGGTGCATGTCTGCTGCTGAATCAATCGCCACATATCCGCTGTCTGGGAAGAGGCGCGAATCGGCAACGTCCATGTGCGGAACTTCGAAGGTTTCCAATAAGCTCGGCAATAGGGAGAACTTGGCCGTCATCGCGTCAAATTCCAGTGAATCTTGCTGCGGATGTACGCTCAACATTCGACTCAAGCTTCCGTTCACGTGGTTGACGTCAATCGTTTTAGCCGTAATGTCCCAATCCGCGTGGTCCATCCAAGTGATGTACTGGTTGGTGGTAAACTCCATGTAGGTTTCACCATCGTTGAGCGTGAAGTCGCCGTCCATTTTCTGGAAGTCTACCGTGCCTCTCGCATCTTTCAACTTAAAGGCCCAATCCCCTTCCGGTCTTGCCTTCACCTTGAAGTTCATGCTCGACGCTTCAAAGCTCTGATTGAAGAATTGATAATCTTTGGATTTGGTCTGTGCATCCAGGAAGTCGAGGATCGCATCTCCCCTCATGTCGCTAGCCCCGTAGGCAATGGTACCTCTGGCCTCCATGCCAATGTCTTCATACATGCGGAACGGCGTCGTTCTGGAAGTGGCAAACATCACGTCCTGATACGGCCGCCAGTTGATGTCTACATTCTCATTCACCGCCCTAGGCGTATTCACCGCGCCCGCAATCCTCGGCTCGGCCACATAGGTGTCCGCTATACCATTGGTGCTATCCGGGAAGAAGGTAAAGGCCTCCCCAGTTGCGGTGGAAGTGATGTAGTCAATCTGTCCTGTGCCCACCAAGCCTTCGTTTGAAAGCTGTAGGTCATTCGTAAAGGTTCCCTTGCCACCATAGGCAGGCAATCCTCCAGGTGGGGTGGTGGCTTTAAAGCCTAATGAATAATCTTCCTGAACCTTGATGTCCTGCGGCATGTCCGGGAAAATACCCGCGCTGACAAACACTCCAGCGAATTTCAAACCTTCCGTTCGGGCGTTATCCAAGGAATCAATTTCAAAGGGCTCCAGCTCTACGTAAAAGTCCTCTCGCTCGTACACTCCTCCGTAAATACTTGGCCTATCGTAGTACACGAAGCTTCCCGTTCCTGATTTAAATATCGGATAGTCGTGGAACGGTACCTTACCCGACTTGTTAAACGGTTTGTCAATCAGCAGCTCACCGTTAATATCTTGGAGCGTGTTCTTCACACCTACAAGCCTCGGCTGCACTCCAGGCGGACGATGACCGTCGTCGAACTCTTCTACCTTGAATTTCATGGAATCGATGTCCGGCATACTGATGCGGAACATGTCGTAATCGAAAAAGTTGTTCTGCGCGAAGTAGGTAAATCGACCCGCCTGAACGACTCCGTCAAAGTCGAAGTCCATGCCCTCGTGTACCGTGATAGTTCTTTGCGATGGAAACAAGGCAACTTCCTGTGAATCAGAAAGTGCAATAGCTCGAATACCGGTAATTTCTAGGTCGTAATTGAGGAGGGAGACCTTCGCGTTCGCACCCCTTCCTACTTGTGACACAAATCGAATTACGTCATAATCGCGCTTGCGTTCATTGTTGTAAATGTAGTTGAAGAGCTTCTCATTAAAGGTCACCACCTTGGTGTTCAGGTTGTAGGAAACGAACCCTCCAATTGACATATTAAGGAGGAAACGTTCAGCGGAAATCTGATCCATCCTCAACATCCCTGCAATGGTTTCTAGAGGCAAATCCGCAGTATCTCGTGACAGCGCAATGCGCCGCAAATCGTACAGCGGGTTTTTATTGGCCAAGCCGGTCAGTGCGTCAAATCGCTCCTGACGATAATATTCCTGCGATTCGAAAATCAAGCTCTGATCCTCACCCATCGCCAAGTTCTGAATGAAGAACTGTGGATTGTTGGTGGTCCAGACAATCTGTTCGAGGTAAATGTCCAAGTTGTGGTAGCTGTCGATGTACGGCGTGGCACTAAGTCCTTCACCATCTCGGGTAAGCGTCAACGTGATGTTCTCCACGTTGTACGCCATGGAGCTTTTTGGATGATACATGCTGTCCGATTCACCCATCTTGATCGAAACCTGACAGGCATCAGAACGGATATCCGTCGTGCTCAAACTAAACTGTTCAGCTCTTAGGTCGATGAAGTATTCCCCTTCCTTCTTGAAGCGGAGGACCGCCAATCGCGGAAGTTGTTCCGAGGCGAAGAATCGCTTGCCCTTTACTGAGAAACCTCCCGAATAGTCAACTCCGGGGACGAAGTCGGCAATGTTCACACGCTGGTACGAGCTAAACTGCGGATAGCTCGTAAACTCGGATTGAACTTGGATTGACATCCTTTCTTCAAACGTTCCCAAAATGGGCTCGGTAACGTAGATTTTACTGTGAAGTCGTGCCGAATCCGCGGTATAGGTTGGTCTATCCAGTTGAATCGAATAGGTATTCAATTCAGCATAAATCGTGTCTTCCGAAAGTCCGGCGCGGGTCCAATACACCAATCCGCCCGTACCCACGAATTTCTCTTCGAGGATATCGAAACGGCCAGAAGTGCTCTCAATCAGGGTGCTGTCCGCTCCGTAATGCCCCCATAAATCAATGATGTCGTAAACTATGTAGGGCTTCTCATCAAAGAGAAACTCCCCCTCGCCTACCGACGACCAGGTGATGTCTCGAGCTTTGTAAATCAATTCAGGCTGGAAAGCATTGGAAAGATTCGTGAGGTATTCGTTGATTCCTCGGGCAGATGTCCGTCTGAAATGATCCTCAGCGTGATCCATCCACGCTTTGAACTGCGCTGGGTCTTCGTAGTTGTGGAAATGGGTTAGAATATCGATGAAGTTCTTCCAGTCTTGGTACGTTCTAATTCGCTTTCGCAGAAAGACGTCCGACACCGCATAAACTCTAGGCCTCACATTCTCATCGATGTTTGTCCAAGTGGGTTTAAACGCCGCCATCACCGCCTCAACGGTATCAGAATCAACATCATCCATATCCGAAAGCATCTCGGTGAGCTCGTCGAAATACGCCTGAGGTTCAGCCGTAAAGCTTCGAGGCTGAGCGTAGCTCAACGTTGAAATGCAGACAAATAGAAGAGTGGCGAAAAGTGAAAGTCGCGTAATTCTTCTCATTGTGTTTGTGTTCAGTCTTTGTTCCATATCAACGCAGCCCAGGTGTCTTTCGTCTGCTGTTGAGATGGTGTCATTCCTAATTTCCGACCTGCTGATTCGAGTTGAGGGATGTCGCTTTCGTAAAAGCCACTGAGGAGTAGTTGTCCACCAGGGTTGAGGACATCTACATATTTCGACAAATCATTCAACAGTATGTTTCTGTTGATATTCGCGATAATTACGTCGTATTTCCGTTCGCCTAGCAAGCTTGCATCGCCGTGATACACAACAATATCCGGGTGTCCATTGCGCTCGGCATTCTCCTTAGAGTTTTCAGCTGCCCACTCTTCAATGTCGATGCCTTCGGTGAATCCACTTCCGCGCATCTTCGCTAAAATCGCGAGTACGGCAGTTCCGCAACCCATATCGAGTACGGCCTTTCCACCTAAGTCGAGATCGAGCAAATAGCTGCACATCATCCAAGTAGTTTGGTGATGGCCTGTGCCAAAGCTCATTTTGGGTTCTATGATGATTTCATAGTCGAAATCATCCGCTCTAGATTCGTGGAACGGTGCACGAATGAAGAGCTTTCCATCTACTTCGATGGGGTTGAAATTCTTCTCCCATTCCGCATTCCAATTCTGTTGCTCAACCGTTTCGGTCGTCCAATTTAGATCCGCCACTGAAGAGGTCATCGGGAAATCTCCTGCTGTTATTTCGGTGTACTGATCTTCTGGAATGAAGGCATCAATGCCCTTGTCCGTATCTACCGCGCTCTCTACCGCAAGGGCATCTAGCTCGGCATATAGAATATCTCTTCCCGGTTCTAGCGGTTCAATGTGGAATGTCAGTTTGATGTAGTTCATACCGCGTGCAATCCTCCTTTTGCCGGAGCCATGGCGTGTACAATCTCAACAAAACCCTTAGTCTCAAGGGATGCGCCTCCAACGAGACCACCATCTACATCGGGCTGAGAGAAAATCTCACGTGCATTCGATGGCTTCACCGAACCACCGTACAGGATGGAAACATTTTCCGCAATTTCAGCTCCATACTTGTCAGCCACATGCGCGCGAATGGCGGCATGCATTTCTTGTGCTTGTTCTGGCGTAGCTGTCTCGCCAGTTCCTATGGCCCAAACGGGTTCGTAGGCAATAATGGCAGATTTAAATGAATCTGGACTCAAATGAAACAAGCCATTCGTCAACTGATCTTTCACCACCTGCTCGTGGTTTCCGCTTTTGCGTTGGTCGAGCGATTCGCCCACACAGAACAGTGGCAACAGAGAATGACGAACCGCCGCATCTACCTTCTTGGCAAGCAAGGCATCGTCTTCATTGAAATACTGTCTGCGCTCAGAGTGACCAATAATCACAGCATCGATATTCAGATCGGCGATCATAGCCGCAGAAATCTCCCCTGTGAAAGCACCTGAGTCTTCAAAGTGGCAGTTTTGGGCGGCTACAGAAACGTGAGGCTCTTCCCAAACGTGGTCGATAACATCGATCAAATGTGTAAAAGGAGGAGAAATAATTACTCGAGTATCGCCAACTTGCGACGGATTGAGTTTCTCCAATATATCTACAACCAATCCAACGCCGTCGGATGGTACGGTATTCATCTTCCAGTTTCCTGCAACAATCTTAGCTCTCATAAATTCTGAATGTATGGAACACGAAGGTAGCCCTTTGAGGGCAAAATTCGGAGTTCTCAAGCCTCCTATTCCTTCCAATTTTTCCTACGAATGACTTGATCTGATCCTTGGGTCGAGCCAGCGGTATATCAAATCAACGAGCACATTGATGACAACGAACAGTGCCGCAATGGTGAGGACGGCTCCCATCACAACTGGCAGGTCTTTCTGATTCAAGGCATCCACAATTTGACGTCCCAATCCGTTCCAGCCAAAAATGTACTCCACGAACACGGCGCCTGCTAGCATGCTTGCAAACCAACCCGACACGGCCGTAACCACTGGGTTCATGCTGTTGCGAAGTACATGTCTACGTACGATTTGAAAGGTCGAAAGCCCTTTCGCTCGAGCCGTACGGATGTAATCCTGTCCCATCGTTTCAAGCACACTACTTCGCGTAAGTTGAATGATAACCCCAAGCGGACGAATCCCTAGGGTAAGTGCGGGAAGTATAAGGTTATCTAATGCCAAATACCTTCCTGTACCGTAATCGTCCACTTCATACAAACTGCCCGTCATGCTCAAGCCCGTGTACTCCGAGAGCACGAAACCAAAAAGCCACGCAATGAGGATGGCCGAAAAGAAGGAGGGTAAAGACATTCCCAACGTTCCCACGACAGTCCAAAATCGATCGAAAAAGCTGTCTTTTTTTAAGGCTGAAACAACACCAATGAATATGCCTAAGAGAATCGCAATCAGAATGCTGGAAACCGCTAAAACGGCTGTGTTTGGCAGCGTTTCCCCGATCACGTCACCGACCGATCTTCCTTGCTGTTGCATGGACTCTCGAAGGTATGGACGTTTCAAGTAGAGGTCACCATCGCCTACTCCAAAGAGCTTGGCACCGACGTAATTATGGTTTCCGTAGTTCGTATAATCATCCGCATTATCGCTGTGCCAACTGATGGGAGAAAGGTCGTTCAGGTAGTACAAATACTGGACTCCCAGACTCTGATCCAATCCGTACTTGGCGCGGATGGCGGCGAGCACTTCCTCATCTTCCCTCTGATCCATCATCATTCGAGCGGGATCACCAGAGAGCACATTGAACAGGATGAAAATCAACGTAGCTACGCCGAAGAGCACACCTATGGCCTGCCCTAATTTCGATATCGTGCTACGGAGGAAACTCACTTAAAGAGCGCTTCCAATTCTTCGCGCGATGGCAAATCGTTCCAATGCCACTTGCCTACAATTACGCCGTTTTCCAACGCCACAATCCCAGGGTTACTGCGAATTACCGTTTTAATGGCAGTTCCATCGCCCACAGTGAAATCAAGACCGATTTGATGTTCATGCTTAGCCGCTTCTATCGTTTCGTAAACGGAAGAGGTCCATCCTACCGTCACGATATCGGAGCCTTCCATAGTCCAACTCCACTCGCCAATTGCGTCCAAACCTTCTGGGTCTGCACGCTCGAGTTCGTAAGCCAGCACCATCACAACTTTCGGCTGCTCTAATAGCCAGAAGGTGATATCGCCTGTATCCGATTCCTGTGAATAATCGTGAATCGGTGGTTCATATCCCTTTTCGATGAGCTTTGATTCCGTGAGGTCATTCTGCAATTCCCATTCAGGCTTCTCCCACCAACCTTCGTCGATATACTGCTTGTCATCTACCTGAATCACCTCTCCGCTATTCGCGTTTTTCAAGGTGAACATGGTTTGGTATACAGGCCCTTGCAAACCGAGCTCTTCGGCCGTTTTCATTCCTTCTTCGATGTCCGTACCAATCTTATACGCTCGGAAATCTACCATAGGAAGGTGGTTGAGCACATGGCTGGTAATCCAGAAGCAAGCGAGCAGCACAACGCCTGAGAATCCAAGCGCAACCTTCTTGCTCACAATCGGTTGGATGAATTTTCGCCCGAAGAAAATGATCAAAATCAATCCGGAAAGAATGAGGTCTTTCACGAAGGATTCAAAGGTCTCGAGCGGAATGGCATCGCCGAAACATCCACAATCAGTCACCTTGTCGTAATTCCATGAATACCAGGTGAGGAAGGTGAAGAAGATGATCATAATTAGGAGCGCCCAAGAGGTAAATCTCTTCCAGATTCCGAGTAGCAAGAACACACCCAATAGGATTTCAGAAATGCAGATAATCACGGCCAATTCTACCGCCCATGGCGAGAAGAAAGGCATGTTCAAAACGCCCTCCGAAAAGTATTCTTCGAGTTTGAAACCGAATCCCATCGGGTCGTTGAGCTTCACCCAGCCTGAGAAAATGAAGAGCGCACCTACAAGGATGCGTGAAAGTTGTACGAGATACTTCATACCGCCTGTATGTTATTTTGCTTCGTCCATTTGAATAAGCGCGAACACGGAGTAGTTGATCATGTCCATATAATTGGCGTCCACTCCCTCGCTTACCAATGTCTTACCACTGTTGTCCTCAATTTGTTTAACGCGCAGTAGCTTTTGAAGGATGAGATCGGTGAACGACGGCACACGCATGTCGCGCCAAGCCTCGCCATAATCATGGTTCTTATCCATCATCAATTTCTTTGTGAGCGAAACGTGGCCATCGTATGCCTTCATCGCTTCCTCTGGGTCCATATCGATTTGCTCTGCCACACCGAGCTCGAGTTGAATCAGCGCGATAATGGAGTAATTCAGAATCCCGATGTACTCCCCACGGAGATCGTCGGCCACCTTTTGGGTTCCTTTATCCTCAATGCTACGCAACCTTTGGGCTTTGATGAAAATCTGATCTGTCAACGAAGGCAGACGTAGAATTCGCCAAGCGGCGCCGTAATCCTTCAACTTCTTTTCAAACAGTGTGCGGCATTCCGCTATCACTTTATCGAATTGCGCTGGTGTATCGCTCATTTGCTACTTTTGATGCACAGCCGAAAACATCGGCTTTTTGGGATGGTTCCCGAATTTTTAGAGTGCGAAAGATACCAAAATCGCGATGAAAAAGACCATTCGAGTGGGGTCAGGTTTAATCGATTTATCCTCACCCAAAATCATGGGGATAATCAATCTTACGCCCGATTCATTCTATGATGGCGGTACCAGCTCGAATGTGGATGACGCGCTGCGAAAAGCGGAGCAAATGCTCGAAGAGGGCGCAGATTGGCTCGATATCGGCGCCCAAAGCACGCGTCCGAAAGCAGAACAAATCGGCGCTGAAGCTGAATGGAACCGACTAGAAGGTCCGCTTAGCGCCATTGCCAAGCGCTTTCCGGAAGCTATTCTTTCCATTGACACGTACCACAGCGCTGTGGCTGAGAAAGCCATTTCAGCAGGCGGACATATCATCAATGATATTTCAGGAGGCACCCTCGATGCGCAAATGTTTGAAACGGCAGGCAGGCTAAAGGTACCCTATATCCTCATGCACATTCAAGGCACACCTGAGACCATGCAGGAAAACCCTGAGTACGACAATGTGGTGGTGGATGTCACCCGCGATCTAGCGACCAAATGCGATGAGCTCATAGCTCATGGAGTTGATGACATATTGATTGACCCTGGCTTTGGGTTTGGAAAAACAAATGCGCATAACTACGCACTTCTGCAAAACCTTGAGCATTTGAAAGCTATCGGGCATCCGATTTTGATTGGGTTAAGTCGGAAATCGATGATTTGGAAGACCCTGGGTTGTTCGGCTGGAGAAGCGCTGAACGGAACTACAGCACTAAATATGACCGCCTTGATGCACGGTGCATCTGTGCTTCGCGTTCACGATGTGAAACCCGCAGTAGAAGTACGTACCTTGTGGCAGCAACTTCAAAATTCTGATCGTCGTTCATGATTGAAGGCATCACTTTTCTAGACGGTATTGAGATTGTCATTTTCGCAATCATCCTGTTTTCCCTGTACCGATTGGTTCGCGGAACTCCGGCGATATACATCTTCGGCGGTGTGGTCGCTATCTATGCGGCATGGAAACTCTTCGACGCCCTAGAAATGGACCTCCTCTCGGAGATTCTCGATCAGTTTATTGGAGTCGGATTCATCGCCCTCATCATCCTCTTTCAACAGGAGATTCGGAAGTTCCTTTTGGTCATCGGGTCGAGTAGCTTTGGCCGACGCCGACGGTTTTTCCGCCAGCTGCTTTGGTTGAAACCGGAGGAAGGCGAAATCAACGTCGACCCCATCGTCCACGCCACAAGTCAACTTGCCGAGAGTAAAACCGGCGCACTCGTTGCCATAGAGCGCAAAATGCCCATGGGATATTACGCCCAAACAGGTGTTACGCTGAATGCCAACCTCGGTTCTCGCCTCATTCAAAGCATTTTCTTCAAGGATGCTCCACTTCACGACGGCGCCATGATTATCGCTCAAGACAAGATCATTGCGGCTTCAGCAATTCTACCTGTTTCTGAAAGCGACGAAATTCCGGGTCGCTATGGCTTGCGTCACCGTGCCGCCGTTGGACTCACCGAAAAAACCGACGCTGTGTGCATTGTGGTTTCTGAGGAAACCGGGCAACTTGCGCTTGTTATCGAAGGTGAAATCATCATCATTAAAGAAAAGGACGAACTGCGCCGTCGCCTTACCGAGCTACTCAAGTATTAGACTTTCGAGGTCGTTGGTGTAATAGTCTGAATCTGTTGGGGATTTTAGCAATGGCAAAAGTCTTAATCGCATGGAATCGACCCCGCGACTTCCCCTCCATTTCTCACTGATGAATCTAAGTCTTTCGTAAACCTGAGGCTCAGCCACAAAGAGAGTTGAAACGCCTTCCCTTTCAATTTCCACGGCCATTTCTTGTTTATGTTGATGAATCCAGATTTCGTGGTCTACATCAACAGGAAGAAATACCAAAGGTAGAAGCACCGCTACCACAACGGCGTATTTCCATTTCTTTCTTATTGAAATGATTACAAGTGCGAAACCCACTGCAATAGCGAGCGCCATCGAGCTAGAAATGTAGATGGGTGAAATAAGCGCCCCAGGCAAACTCGAGAGCCATGTCACACCCATGAAAAACCATTCGACAAGCGTATCGGCTAGCCACCAGATGAGAGAGATTGAAGTGCCAGAAAGGTCCATCAACAACAATAGGATTCCGAGTATGAGAAGAACGGGCATCAGCGGCAACATGAGCACATTCGAGAGCAAGAAGTAGGTCGGAAATTGATGAAAGTGATACAGCGTGATAGCCGAAGTGGCCCACTGCGCCCACAAACTCACCGATGCTGAACTAAGAATGAAGCGAACAGCTTTTGGCAACTCGATGATCCGTAGCTTCGCCTCCACCATGGAATGTCCGTACACTATCCCAAACACAGCCGCGAAGCTCAATTGAAAGCCAAGGTCGAAAATGGTGATCGGATTCAAACAAATGAGAAGGGCAGCAGCGAACCACACGGCTTCAGCCGTCACACCCCTCCTACCCGTCATTCTCGCGACTTGCACGAATGTGAAAAGCATCCCGGCTCTTACAACCGACACACCCATCCCGCTTAGCCAAACAAACCCCCAAATCCCCATGAGCACGAAGAGCGTCCGAACGATCCTGGTCCGTACCCTGCGAAGGCGTTTGAAAACCGAGCTTATTCTCTCAAGGAACAAAGCAATCAAGCCCACATGTAGACCGGATACCGCAAGCACATGTACTAAACCGGATGTAGCAAAAGCCTGCTTATCATCCGAATCAATCTTTGATTTATCGCCCAAAAGCATGGCTGAATAGAACGCCCTCGCGCGCTCAGACACCGGCCAATTAGCTACTCGTTCCAGCAATACTTGTCGCGTGCTCATTTGAACCGATGTATCCAAAACCCGCAAGTTCTTTACAAAGACTTTCGCCGAGATACCACGCACTCGCGCAAACCGCCTTTCGTCAAACTGATAGGGATAGACCGCCTTGGTGAATCCGGAATTCCAGCCTTCCACATGAACGGTGTTTCCAGGTTGAAGTGTGCAGGTACTGTCGGCTAGGATCGTGACATCCACGGCCAATTCGAGATCTTCTGCACGGAACTCCAGCCTCTTCCCTCGTTCTTTACCCGAAGTTTTCACTTCGACGATACCCACATAATCTCCTTTAGGTAGCAAGCTTGGAGTATGATATTGCGCCAGTGTAAGTCCGGCCACAACACACAGAAATCCACTGGTGACTGTCCATACCCACCCCAACTCCAACGGTAATCTGTGGAAAGAGGACAACGTGATTAGGCTAGGAATCAACATCCACCATTGAACCGAAAAGTGCAGTTCGAAATGAAGGTAGCAGCCGAGCATGAGCATACACACCCACGGCCCTAGTCGAAAGGGTTCAAAATTGAGTTTCAAGACGATTGGTTTGGTAGCGGCAAACTACCGAAAGCGATTTACAAGTCGCCCAATCTCACCATACGAGTTGTTGGATAATAATGCGAAAGGATCTGCTTCCACGTGTAGCCATGGGTTGCCATGGCATTAGCACCTTCTTGCGACATGCCTACACCGTGACCAAAACCGCGGCCTTTGAGTAAAACGGTAGAGCCATTCTCGGTAATGGAAAACCATGCAGATCGAAGTCTGAATCTAGAACGCACATCCTTCCATTTCAAAGACTTGCCCGAATATGTGAAAACACCTTCGCGTTCAGCCGGGTGATATTCTAGCAACGCTACGCGAAAATTTGCATCGCTGGCAGAAACGCCGAGCTTTTGCGCCACATAAGCGATAAACTCTTCCTTGTTGATCGTTGCTTCCCAAAAGGCCTTTTCTCCTTCGAGACTAAAAGTATCCGGAACGCTTTGTAGATAGGAGATTCGTCCGCTCCAAGCATCCTGCGAATTGGCTGTTTGCCCGCCGCTGTTCGCGTGAAACACCCCAAGAATTGGTTTGCCGTTAGCATCGACAAGTATGGTATCTCCGGTGGCTCTTACCGCACTTCGAATCATGTCGCTGTTCGTGTAATACGCCATGCTGTAGTATGCTTGGGAGCTCACATCATCCTTCACATTATAGCCCTCATCCAAGTGTTTGTTGATATTAGCCAACAACCAAGTTCGAGCAATAACCGCCTGTGCCTTAAAGAATTCAGGAGTTCTGAAATGACCTGCCTCGGACTCAACAACTCCGCCTAGGTAATCGTCGATTCGAACATCGTTTATGACCGTAAGCTTTCGTCCAACATCCCTGAATTCGAGTATCCCGTTGTACAATCGAGCCCTGCCGGGGCCATCAATTTGTACCCACGAAGAATCTTCGCCAAGAGGTACGCATCTGATGTGCGCGTATTCGCCTAGGCTAAGTGCCCCACGATTCAAGATGAGGGAATTAGACTTTGGCAGAACGGTGTAGGACCTTCCTGCCTTGGCATTGGCAAAGGCTATGGTGTCGATAACCGATTCATCTGCCGAATAAGCCACCCAGGCATAGAAGCCGGACTTAACGCGAATCTGCACTTGAGCAACGGAGGCATCAGAATAAATTCGAACGCGGACGCGCTCTAGGGCTTCAGCATGAACTGAGCAGAAGAACGTGAGTATGACAACCAGCCATTTCACTTTTGAATATCGCCGATGATGATTTCCGCAGCGCGCTGTGAAGCTCCGCCGCCGCCCAGTAGCTGTCGCAATACCTTGTAGTCTTCAAGCATGGTCTCCCGCTTTGGTCCCTCTAAAATCTGACCCAACTCTTTGGAGAGGCGCTTGGCGTTCATTTCTCTTTGAATCAACTCTACAACGACCTCTCTATCAGCAATCAAGTTAACTAATGAGATGTACTTCACCTTTACGAGACGTTTGGCGATCTGATACGAGATTGAATTACCACGGTAACAAACTACCTCTGGCACATTGAAAAGTGCGGTTTCCAACGTCGCGGTGCCTGAAGTCACGCAGGCAGCGTGGGCAATAGACAACAAGTCGTATGTCTTATTCATCAAGAGCTCAGCCTTGCCTAATCCGAGCGAATCATAGAAATCTCGCGATTGACTTGGTGCTCCCGCAACTACGAAGCGATAGTTCGGATACTTGGCGGGCATCTCCAACATGGTGTTGAGCATGGCCTTTATCTCCTGCTTTCTGGAGCCGGGTAGCAACGCCACAACGGGTCGGCCATCGTCATTGCCTAGCACATCGGCTACCGACTTAGCCGGTTGATCTTGTATGGCGTCTAGTAGTGGGTGTCCGACATAATCCACATCCATGTCGAACCCACGGTAAAAGGCTTGTTCGAACGGAAGAATCGTGAGCATCTTGGTCACGTCACGCTTTAGGGCATGCACTCGATTCTGCTTCCATGCCCAGATCTGTGGTGAAATGTAATAGTAGATGCGAATGCCTTGTTTCTTGGCCCATTCGGCGATTCGCATATTGAAACCTGGGTAGTCAATTAGGACTAGCGCATCGGGCTGAAAGGCTTCAATGTCCGCCTTGGCCAACTTGAGATTCCCAAGAATTGTACGAAGGTTCATAATCACCTCCACGAAACCCATGAAGGCCAACTCTTTGTAATGTTTCTCAGGTGGATTTCCAGCTACCTCAGCCATTTGATCTCCGCCCCAGAAGCGGAATTCTGCGTTCTCATCTCCGGCTACAATAGCTTTCATCAGATTCGCCGCATGCAAATCTCCTGAGGCTTCACCGGCAATGACGTAGTATTTCATTAGGCCAAGAACTTGAAGTAAATAATGGCAATGGCCACGATGAGTGTACCCATGAGAACGCCTCGACCTAGACCTTCTCGATTCAAACGTAGTGCGAGGAAAAACAAGCCTGCGTTGATTAGAACGGCAAAGGTCAATAGGCGGACTATTACCGTATTGAGCGAGTAGTTGTCGAGTTCATCCAAATCGATATTTGGGTATAACTCGAGCAAAATAGCGGAACCAAAAATGGGCGTAAGCACTGCAACGATGAGTCCGATTGGAAGCTCTCGTCTATCTCTGCGCGCCTTCTTTGGGTTTGGTCGTAAAGGTTGTTGCGGTTTATTCAATGTCCCAGCTGTTCAATGTGGAAATGGCGTGATGCGCCGTAAAGTCTGATGTAACGGGAACTATGGAGATATAATTGTTCTCCAGGGCCCATTCATCGGTATCCTCTCCGTGATCGTAATTCACAAATTTACCGGTTAGCCAGTAATAGCTTCTCTCGCGTGGATCTTTACGAGCGTCGAACTCCTCTTCCCAGTTCGCACGAGCTTGTCTACACACCTTCATGCCTTTGTACTCACCGTTTTCGCTCTTCGGGATATTCACGTTTAAGCAAACACCCTGCGGCATGCCGTTGCTCAAAACTTGCTTTGCGAGCGATTTGATATATGGTTTTGCCGATTCAAAGTTGGCGTCCCATGCATAATCGCACAGGGAAAATCCAATCGATGGAATCGACTCGAGTGCACCTTCCATGGCGGCCGACATCGTTCCGGAGTAAATCACGTTGATGGATGAATTCGAACCGTGGTTGATTCCTGACACGAGCAGGTCTGGCTTGCGTGGGAGGATGACATTCACTGCCAGTTTGACACAGTCCACCGGCGTGCCCGAGCAGGCAAATTCGGTTTGTGGGCCATCGTCCATTTTGTGTGGATCGCAACGCAAAGTTGAGTTGATGGTAATGGCGTGTCCCATGCCCGATTGAGGCGAATCTGGCGCTACTACTACGACTTCGCCTAGTTCATTCATCACATCGATAAGGGCTCGAATGCCCGGTGCGGTAATTCCATCGTCGTTACAAACTAGGATAAGGGGACGCTTTTCACTCATAACATTGCGTTTGGGATACAAATCTACCGGAATCATATGAATGGGTAGGCACGAGAATTGTAATTTTAAAGTTCCATATAAATCGACAAGAACATGGTATTACTAATTCTTCTTTTCATTGTCTTCGCAATCATGGGCTTTTCTGTCCAAAGCACACTGCGTAGAAAATTTAAAGCTTACACCGAGGTCCCTATTGAGGCGGGTCTCACGGGAAAGGAAGTTGCTGAAAAAATGCTTCGCGATAACTTCATTACCGACGTACAAGTTGTTTCAGTTCCGGGACGACTTACCGACCATTACAATCCGAAAGACAAGACGGTAAACTTGAGTCCTGATGTATTCAACGGTCGCTCTGTGGCTGCTGCTGCAGTAGCCGCTCACGAATGTGGACACGCCGTTCAGCACGCCACCAGCTACACTTGGCTGACGATGCGTTCTAGAATGGTTCCCATCGTGAATATCAGCTCGCAGTTGATGAACATCTTGTTCTTCATGCTTATTATTGGCGGCGTAGCTTACGGTGCAAACTACATGACATTGGCGTACATCCTCATTGGTGCACAAGCGGCAATCACAGCATTTGCACTTGTTACACTTCCTGTGGAATACGATGCAAGTAACCGTGCTCTCGCTTGGCTCGAATCCGCTCGAATCACTTCACCCGAAACACAAGAAAAGGCAAAGGACGCCCTCAAATGGGCTGCCAGAACCTACTTGGTTAGCGCACTAGCGGCAATTACCACATTGCTGTACTACGTGATGTTGTTTGCGGGCGGCAGAGATTGATGCTTGGGTGGTTTACTTCCGATTTCCACGGGCTGAAGCCACGTGGCAATTGGACTTTCGGACTCATGGACCTTTGGATAAATGGACTTTCGGACTTATCGACCTTTGGACAGATGGATTCACGGATTGATAAATCTGTTCATCTGATGGATATGAAGTGTGACTACATGCCCAACATGCTTAAGTCTGGCAATCT
>NZ_WBVO01000007.1 GCF_008933115.1 Phaeocystidibacter luteus
GAGCTTTTGATTCATAAAACAAGCTTTCTCCAAAGGTTTTTTGCGGGTTTGCGAAGATTTTTTCACCCCCACTCCTCAACTAGCTGATAATCCACAAATTGCCTGTGCATAACAGTTACACTTGTAGCAAAAAAAAGCCGCCCACCCTTGCGGATGAGCGGCTCACTTATCTCTCGTGAAGCTTATGCTTGCCCAGTCGGACCACCAAAATTAAGCGGCACTCCTGGCTGTTCTCCCTCAGCAATTTCTCCATGCATCTGCTCATAACGAGCTACATTTTCCGCCAACGCCTTAGCCAAGCGCTTAGCATGCTGTGGAGTGAGAATAATCCTCGACTTAACTCGAGCCTTTGGAAGCCCAGGCATCACCTGAACAAAATCCACCACGAACTCCGAATGACTGTGGTTGATGATCGCCAAGTTACTGTACGTACCATCAGCCGACTCCGGCGTGAGCTCTATGTTGAGCTGATTGCCCTGATTCTGATCTTTCGGATTGTCCGCCATTATTCTGCAGTTTCTACTTCTACGTCTTTATTCGCCATCATCTTGTCATAGTCGTCTTGCGACCCTACAACAGACTTGTAATAGTGCTTGATACCCGTACCCGCCGGAATTCTATGTCCAACGATAACGTTCTCCTTCAAGCCTTCCAAAGTATCAACCTTACCCGCAACCGCAGCTTCGTTCAATACCTTAGTCGTTTCCTGGAAGGATGCCGCAGACATAAATGACTTGGTCTGCAACGACGCTCTCGTAATACCCTGCAAGATCGGAACCGCAGTAGCAGGCTTCGCATCACGTGCAACTACCAACTCTTTGTCTGCACGCTTCAAACGAGAATTCTCGTCACGAAGCTGACGCGCGTTGATAATCTGACCCGGACGAAGCGTATCGCTATCTCCAGCTTCTTCTACTACCTTCTTATCAAAGATTCTGTCGTTTTCTTCGATGAAGTCGCTCACGTGAACCAAGTTTCCTTCCAAGAAGCTAGTGTCTCCCGGATCCTTGATGTCAACCTTACGCATCATCTGACGAACGATAACCTCAAAGTGCTTGTCATTAATCTTCACACCTTGTAGACGGTATACTTCCTGAACCTCGTTCACCAAGTATTCCTGAACGCGAGTTGGTCCCTGAATCGCAAGGATGTCACTCGGCGTAATCGCTCCATCACTCAACGGCATTCCCGCACGAACGTAATCGTTCTCCTGTACAAGAATCTGCTTCGACAAGTTGATCAAGTACTTGCGCTGTTCGCCTGTACGTGACTCGATGATGATTTCACGGTTACCTCTCTTGATCTTACCGTAGCTTACAGTACCATCAATTTCAGATACAACCGCTGGGTTAGAAGGGTTACGTGCCTCGAAGAGCTCAGTCACACGTGGAAGACCACCCGTAATATCACCCGCCTTCGCAGACTTACGTGGAATCTTAACGAGAATCTTACCCGCCTTGATTTCTTCTCCTTCGTTCACCATCAAGTGTGCACCAACTGGCAATGTGTAGTGCTTAATCTCAGCACCCTTCTTATCGAGTACCTGAATAGTTGGGATGAGTTTCTTGTTACGAGAATCGGCAATCACCTTATCCTGGAAGCCAGTCTGCTCATCAATCTCAACCTTATATGTAACACCTTGAACGATGTCTTGGTAACCAATCTTACCTGGGTACTCAGCAATGATCACAGCGTTGTAAGGATCCCAAGAACAGATCTCGTCACCTTTCTTCACTTTCTGACCATCCTTAACTACCAAGTGTGAACCGTAAGGAACGTTGCTCGTCATGATGGCAATGCCAGTCTTCTGATCAACAACCTTAACCTCACCGGTACGACCGATAACAATTTCAACCTTGTTACCATCACCGTCTTCACCGCTTACGGTACGAACGTCATCAAACTCGATGGTTCCGTCGAACTTCGCGCGAAGTGTGCTTTCTTCTGCAATGTTACCTGCAGTACCACCCACGTGGAACGTACGTAGTGTAAGCTGTGTACCTGGTTCACCAATCGACTGTGCGGCGATAACACCAACAGCTTCACCCATTTGTACGTCTTTGTGCGTAGCTAGGTTACGACCGTAGCACTTCGCACAAATACCACGCTTGCTTTCACAAGTCAATGGTGAGCGCACTTCGAGGCTTTCAATTGGACTTTCCTCAATTCTGCGAGCGTGGCTCTCCTGGATGATTTCACCACCTTGGATGTAAAGCTCACCCGAAAGCGGATCAACCACATCTTCAAGAGCAACACGACCAACGATACGTTCGTAGAGTGGCTCTACTACTTCTTCGTTCTTCTTCAAGGCAGAAACCTCGAGGCCACGAAGTGTACCACAATCGTCTTCCATCACAATCACATCCTGAGCAACGTCTACCAAACGACGAGTCAAGTAACCCGCATCGGCAGTCTTCAGGGCCGTATCGGCAAGACCTTTACGTGCACCGTGAGTTGAGATAAAGTACTCGAGAATCGAAAGACCTTCCTTAAAGTTGGAAATAATCGGGTTTTCGATAATCTCACCACCACTAGATCCAGATTTCTGCGGCTTGGCCATCAAACCACGCATACCTGAAAGCTGACGAATCTGCTCTTTGGAACCACGGGCTCCAGAATCCAACATCATGTAGATTGGGTTGAATCCTTGACGGTCTGTCGTCAAATCGTGCATCGCAGCCTGGGTAAGACGCGCGTTTGTGTTTGTCCAAACGTCAATTACCTGGTTGTAGCGTTCGTTATTTGTAATGAGACCCATGCTGTAGTTGCTGAAGATACCTTCAACCTCCTGCTCGGCCTCTTGAATCAACTTCTCTTTCTGAGCAGGGATAACGATATCACCGAGGGAGAAGCTCAAACCTCCGCGGAAGGCGTTCGAGTAACCCAAGTTCTTCATGTTATCCAAGAAGTCGGATGTTGTTGGCACGTCAGTAAGACGCAAGATGTTCGCGATAATCTCACGAAGTGCTTTCTTGGTCAATACCTCGTTAACGTAACCTACACCAGAAGGAACCACTTTGTTGAAGAGAACTCGACCAACAGTCGTTTCAATCAACATAGTTTCAATTTCGCCATTCTCATTGAGGTCCTCAGTACGAACCTTGATAGTAGCGTGTAGGTCAACCATTCCTTCGTTGTAGGCAATCTCTACTTCCTCTGGAGAGTAGAATGTCATGCCTTCACCACGGATGGTAAGGTCCTTATCTGTCTTACGCATCTTGGTCATGTAATACAGACCCAATACCATGTCCTGAGAAGGTACCGTAATCGGGCTACCGTTAGCAGGGTTCAAGATATTGTGTGATGCGAGCATCAATAGCTGTGCTTCGAGAATCGCAGCCGGGCCAAGTGGAAGGTGAACAGCCATCTGGTCACCATCGAAGTCGGCGTTAAATGCCGTACATGTCAATGGGTGAAGCTGGATTGCCTTACCTTCGATAAGCTTAGGCTGGAATGCTTGGATACCCAAACGGTGAAGTGTCGGAGCACGGTTGAGAAGAACCGGGTGACCTTTCATTACGTTTTCAAGGATGTCCCAAACAACTGGATCGCGCTTGTCGATAATCTTCTTCGCGCTCTTCACAGTTTTAACGATACCTCTTTCGATGAGCTTACGTACGATAAACGGCTTGTAAAGCTCAGCGGCCATATTCTTAGGAAGACCACATTCGTGGAGTTTCAATTCTGGACCGATAACGATTACCGAACGAGCAGAATAGTCAACACGCTTACCGAGCAAGTTCTGACGGAAACGTCCTTGCTTACCCTTCAAGCTATCAGAAAGTGACTTCAACGCACGGTTGGCGTCGGTCTTAACCGCACTTGCCTTACGTGTGTTGTCGAATAGGCTATCAACCGCTTCCTGAAGCATACGCTTCTCGTTTCTCAAGATCACTTCTGGAGCCTTGATTTCGAGTAGACGCTTCAAACGGTTGTTACGGATAATCACACGACGGTAAAGGTCGTTAAGGTCGGATGTTGCAAATCGACCACCATCCAATGGCACCAATGGGCGCAATTCAGGCGGAATGATTGGCACAACCTTCATGATCATCCACTCTGGGTTGTTCTCGATACGAGAGTTTGCATCGCGGAAAGCTTCAACAACTTGAAGACGCTTAAGCGCTTCTTGCTTACGCTGCTGTGAAGTTTCTGTGTTGGCTTTGTGACGAAGAGTGTAAGACAACTCGTCGAGCTCGATGCGCTGAAGCAAAAGAATCAACGCTTCTGCACCCATCTTTGCGATGAACTTGTTTGGATCGTTGTCGTCGAGATACTGGTTCTCTACCGGCAAACGCTCCAAAGCGTCGAGGTACTCCTCTTCAGTGAGGAATTGCATGAATTCCAAAGGATTGCCTTCATTATCTACGGCGTCTGCAGCTTGGATAACTACGTAGCGCTCGTAATAGATAATCATGTCGAGCTTCTTGCTTGGAAGTCCGAGCAAGTAACCGATTTTGTTAGGCAATGAGCGGAAATACCAAATGTGAGCTACTGGTACTACCAAGCTGATGTGACCGATGCGCTCACGACGTACTTTCTTTTCGGTAACTTCTACACCACAACGGTCGCAGACGATACCTTTATAACGGATGCGCTTGTACTTACCACAGGCACACTCGTAGTCCTTCACAGGTCCGAAGATACGCTCACAGAAGAGTCCGTCTCTTTCGGGCTTGTGCGTACGGTAGTTAATGGTCTCGGGCTTCAATACTTCACCGCTAGAACGCTCGAGTAGGTACTCAGGCGATGCCAAGCTGATTGTGATGTTATTGAATCCGCTGTTCGTGTTTTGATCTCCTTTTCTAAGAGCCATTGTACGCGAGGATTAAAATTATTTGAATCCTCCCCGCCGCTTGGGCGGGGAAGAATCTTTAGTCTAGAGTGATCTTAAGTCCGAGTCCTTGCAATTCGTGCAACAATACGTTGAACGATTCTGGAATTCCCGGTTCCGGCATGCGCTCTCCTTTTACGATAGACTCGTACGTTTTCGCACGACCTACAACGTCATCGGATTTCACAGTAAGGATTTCTCGCAAGATGTTGGAAGCACCGAATGCCTCGAGTGCCCAAACCTCCATCTCACCAAAACGCTGGCCACCAAACTGGGCCTTACCACCAAGTGGCTGCTGTGTAATGAGTGAGTATGGTCCGATTGAACGGGCGTGCATCTTGTCGTCTACCATGTGACCTAGTTTCAGCATGTAGATCACACCTACAGTTGCCTTTTGGTCGAAACGCTGTCCAGTACCTCCGTCAAACAAGAATGTGTGACCGAACTCAGGAACACCTGCTGCGTCTGTCTCCTTCTTGATGTCGTCTAGTGACGCACCATCGAAGATTGGCGTAGCATAGTGCTTGCCAGTCTTCAAACCAGCCCAGCCCAATACTGTTTCGTAAATCTGACCAATGTTCATACGAGATGGTACACCTAGTGGGTTCAATACGATATCCACTGGAGTTCCGTCTTCGAGGAACGGCATATCTTCTTCACGTACGATTTTCGCTACGATACCTTTGTTACCGTGGCGACCCGCCATCTTATCACCTACTTTAAGCTTACGTTTCTTAGCGATGTAAACCTTAGCAAGCTTGATAATTCCAGATGGCAACTCGTCACCCACAGAGATTTGGAACTTCTTACGGCGGTATACACCAGTAAGGTCGTTCACCTTAATCTTGTAGTTGTGAAGCAAGTTCTGAATCAAGGTGTTCTTATCAGCGTCTGTAGTCCAAGTTCCACCAGTAATACGGGTGAAGTCCTCGATACCGTTCAAGACTTTCTGAGTGAACTTAGTTCCTTTCGGAATAACTTCTTCGTTGAGATCGTTCAAGATACCTTGGCAAGTTTTGCCAGCTACCAATTGCGACAATTTCTCGATGAAGATTCCGCGAACACCTTCTAGTTGACTATTAAACTCAAGTTCGATTACTTCGAGCTCTTCTTTATCTTGTGCACGCTGACGCTTGTCCTTCACGGCACGTGAGAACAACTTCTTGTCAACAACAACACCAGAAAGTGAAGGAGATGCTTTCAAAGATGCATCCTTAACATCACCTGCCTTATCTCCGAAGATTGCACGAAGGAGCTTCTCTTCTGGTGAAGGATCGCTCTCCCCTTTTGGAGTGATCTTACCAATCAAGATGTCTCCAGGAGTAACCTCTGCACCGATACGGATGATACCGTTCTCGTCGAGGTCCTTAGTTGCTTCTTCAGAAACGTTAGGAATGTCAGAAGTCAATTCTTCCATACCCAACTTGGTGTCGCGCACTTCGAGTGTGTACTCGTCGATGTGAATCGATGTGAAGATATCGTCGCGAACAACCTTTTCGTTGATCACAATCGCATCCTCGAAGTTATATCCTTTCCAAGGCATGAAGGCAACGAGTAGGTTACGCCCCAAAGCGAGGTCGCCTTTCTCTGTACCATATCCTTCGCAAAGAATTTGACCTTTAGTAACGCGCTGACCTTTGCTAACGATAGGCTTGAGGTTGATCGTTGTGCTCTGGTTAGTCTTCAAGAACTTAGTGAGGTGGTAAGACTTCACGTCGTCATCGAAGCTAACGAGGCGATCTTCATCCGTACGGTCGTAGCGGATGTGAATTTCGCGCGCATCAACTGCTTCAACTACACCGTCGCCTTCTGCAGCCACAAGTACACGTGAGTCACGTGCAACTTGGCCTTCGAGGCCGGTACCTACGATTGGACGATCAGGACGCAATAGTGGTACGGCCTGACGCATCATGTTAGATCCCATGAGTGCACGGTTCGCATCATCGTGCTCCAAGAATGGAATGAGTGATGCGGAAATTGATGCAATCTGGTTCGGAGCAACGTCCATATAGTTAATCTGCTCAGGCTCTAGAACTGGGAAGTCACCCTCGTCACGCACCTTAACACGGTTGTTCTCGAAAGAACCATCTTCGTTAAGCGGTGCGTTCGCCTGTGCGATTACTTTTTCTTCTTCTTCCTCAGCACTGAGGTAAGTTGGGTCGATATCCAAACGCACCTTACCACCTTCAACTTGGCGGTATGGGGTTTCGATGAAGCCCATGTTATTCACCTTCGCATAAACACAAAGTGAAGAGATCAAACCAATGTTTGGTCCTTCTGGTGTTTCGATTGGACAAAGGCGACCGTAGTGTGTGTAGTGAACGTCACGTACCTCGAAGCCTGCGCGCTCACGGCTCAAACCACCTGGACCTAGTGCAGAAAGACGACGCTTGTGCGTGATCTCTGAAAGAGGGTTGGTTTGATCCATAAACTGGCTTAGCTGGTTGGTTCCGAAGAACGAGTTGATAACCGAGCTAAGTGTCTTCGCATTGATCAAGTCAATTGGAGTGAAGACTTCGTTATCGCGAACGTTCATACGCTCACGGATGGTACGCGCCATACGAGCGAGACCTACGCCAAACTGGTTGGCAAGCTGCTCACCTACGGTACGAACACGACGGTTTGAAAGGTGGTCGATGTCATCAACTTCAGCCTTGCTGTTGATCAATTGGATCAAGTAGCGGATGATGTGAATGATATCGTCTTTCGTAAGAACTTGAACATCGCTTTCGATTTCAAGTCCGAGCTTCTTGTTCAAGCGGTAACGACCAACCTCACCGAGGTTGTAGCGTTGTTCGCTGAAGAAGAGCTTATCGATGATACCGCGAGCGGTTTCCTCATCAGGCGGTTCGGCGTTACGAAGCTGACGATAGATGTGCTCAACGGCCTCTTTTTCTGAGTTAGTTGGATCCTTCTGAAGCGTGTTGTAGATGATAGCGTACTCGCTACTTTCAACATCTTCTTTGTGAAGAAGGATGGTTGCCACTTCGGCGTCGAGAATTACATCGAGGTGATCCTTCTCTAGGAGGGTATCACGATCGAGAACTACTTCGTTACGCTCGATAGAAACAACTTCGCCAGTATCCTCATCTACGAAATCCTCAATCCATGTTTTGAGGACACGAGCAGCGAGGCGACGGCCAACTACGCGCTTGAGTGCGGTTTTCGAAACCTTCACTTCCTCTGCCAAGTCGAAGATCTCGAGGATATCTTTATCGCGTTCATAACCGATAGAACGAAGCAAGGTAGTAACCGGAAGCTTCTTCTTACGATCGATGTACGCGTACATTACGCTGTTGATGTCGGTTGCAAATTCGATCCAAGAACCTTTGAACGGAATAATACGAGCTGAATACAGCTTGGTACCGTTTGCGTGGAAGCTTTGACCGAAGAATACACCTGGTGAACGGTGAAGATGAGATACGACAATACGTTCAGCACCGTTGATAATAAATGTACCCCTTGGGGTCATGTACGGGATAGATCCGAGGAAAACATCTTGAACGATGGTTTCGAAGTCCTCGTGTTCAGGATCCGTACAGTAGAGTTTTAGTCTGGCCTTCAGCGGAACGCTGAAAGTCAATCCTCGCTCAATACACTCCAGTTCGGAATAACGTGGAGGGTCGATGAAGTAGTCGATGAACTCTAGTACGAACTGGTTGCGTGCGTCCGTGATTGGAAAGTTCTCAGCAAAAGTTCTGTAGAGACCTTCGCTGTTTCGCTCTTCGGGTTTGGTTTCAATTTGAAAGAAATCTTGGAAGGATTTCAACTGAATGTCCAAGAAGTCCGGGTAACCGGCTTGGGCAAGTGTTGATGCAAAGTTAATCCTATCCGATTTGTGCGCCAGAGGATTCGCCATTGGAAAGCAATGTTAATTTATACACAAAAGGGTTTAGGCCAATCCCGTGCTTAAAAAAGCCGGGAAAGACCTAAACCTTAAAGTTTCGGGAGGCGAGCTTACTTAAGCTCTACCTCAGCACCAGCTTCTTCAAGCTGGCCCTTGAGGGCTTCTGCCTCGTCCTTGGCAACGCCTTCCTTGATAGCGCTAGGAGCGCTGTCTACCTTTTCTTTAGCTTCTTTGAGTCCGAGACCGGTCATTTCTTTAACCAATTTCACGACTGCAAGCTTAGAAGCTCCAGCAGACTTAAGGATGACGTCAAATTCTGATTTCTCCTCGCCACCTCCGGCTTCACCACCACCGGCAGGACCGGCAACAGCAACCGCAGCAGCAGCAGGCTCGATGCCATGCTCTTCTTTGAGGTATGTAGCGAGTTCGTTTACCTCCTTAACGGTTAGGTTTACGAGGGCTTCGCCCAATTCTTTGATATCAGCCATTTTGACTTCTTTTTAGTGTTTAAAACTTACGCGTATATGGAAGCTGAGTGCGTACAAAAATTACTGTGCTCTTTCTTCAAGAGCTTTAACCAAACCTGCCACTTTGTTACCGGCTGACCCTTGAAGGGCAGAGATAACGTTCTTAGCAGGCGATTGCAAGAGCGCGATAACGTCTCCGATGAGTTCGTCCTTGCTCTTGATGTTGCTGAGCGCATCGAGTTGATCGTCGCCGATGTAGATAGCCTCCTCGATGTAAGCACCTTTAAGGATAGGCTTCTCGCTCTTTTTGCGGAACTCCTTAATAAGTTTCGCAGGAGCGTTTCCGGCTTCGCTCACCATGATGCTGGTGTTGCCTTTGAGTACTTCGAAAAGACCTTCAAAAGGCTTTTCGGTGCGCTCCATGGCTTTCTTCAGCAAAGTGTTCTTAACAACGCTAATCTTGATTTCGTTCTTGAAAGCCTGACGGCGCAAGTTTGAAGTAGATTCGGCGTCGAGACCAGCGATATCAGCGATATAAAGGGTGTTAGCCCCTTCGAGGATACCAACTAGTGCTTCGATTTCTTGATTTTTTTCTTCTCGTGTCATTACACTGTCTTTTGGGCAGATGAATTAAACGCTCTTAGAGTCCACTGGAATACCAGGGCCCATAGTGCTTGACATAAATACGCTCTTCACGTAGGTTCCTTTAGCCGCTACAGGCTTCATACGAACCAAAGTCTTGAGCAATTCTTCTGCGTTCTCCTTGATTTTATCAGCGGTGAAAGAAGTCTTACCAACAGAAGCGTGTACGATACCGTAACGATCTACTTTGAAGTCAATCTTACCAGCTTTCACATCAGAGATTGCCTTAGCCACGTCCATAGTTACGGTGCCCGTCTTAGGGTTAGGCATCAAACCACGTGGACCAAGAACACGTCCCAAAGGACCAATCTTGCCCATTACGGCAGGCATGGTCACGATTACATCAACATCGGTCCAACCATTCTTGATTTTATCGATGTACTCATCAAGTCCTACGAAATCTGCTCCGGCGTCTTTAGCCTCTTGCTCTTTGTCTGGAGTAACGAGTGCGAGAACGCGTACGTCTTTACCAGTACCGTGAGGAAGAGTTACAACACCACGAACCATTTGGTTTGCTTTACGTGGGTCTACACCCAAGCGCACCGCTAGGTCAACAGAAGCATCGAACTTCGTATTGCTTGTTTCTTTCACTAGGGTTGAAGCTTCCTCAACAGAGTAAACTCTCCCTTTTTCAATCTTCTCAGCAGCAGCCTTCTGCTTTTTAGTCAATTTTCCCATCTCCAATGCTTATTTGCGTTAGAACGGCTTCGGGCCAGTGATTGTAAGTCCCATAGAGCGAGCTGTACCAGCTACCATGCTCATAGCACTTTCAACAGTAAAGCAGTTGAGGTCTGGCATCTTGTCTTCCGCGATAGTGCGAACTTGATCCCAGGATACCTTACCTACCTTAACACGGTTTGACTCGGAAGATCCTTTCTTGATTTTGGCTGCTTCCATCAATTGAACGGCTGCTGGTGGGGTCTTAACAACGAAGTCGAAAGACTTGTCGGAATAGACCGTAATAACAACCGGCAGAAGTTTGCCTTGCTTATCTTGGGTTCGTGCATTAAATTGCTTGCAGAATTCCATGATGTTAACGCCTTTCGCACCTAGGGCAGGACCCACAGGAGGCGAAGGATTGGCAGCACCACCACGAACTTGCAGCTTAATCAGCCCACTTACCTCTTTAGCCATTATTGCAGTTCTTTATAAAATGAGTTAGCATTAAGACCTTTGGGTGGAAGCTTCCTCAGGTCGCCGAGCTCACATCTCGTTTAACTTTCTTTCTCTACTTGCATAAAGCTCAATTCCAATGGAGTTTTTCTTCCGAAAATCTTCACCATTACTTCGAGCTTGCGTTTCTCTTCGTTAATCTTCTCGATCGTACCAGAGAAGTCTCTGAACGGACCGTCGATTACCTTCACACTCTCACCCACTACGAATGGAATGTTGATTTGTTCTGCTGTTTCGGCGAGTTCGTCGAACTTACCTAGCATGCGGTTCACTTCGCTAGTTCTCAAAGGCACAGGATCTCCGCCTTTGGTCTCACCAAGAAAACCGATAACTCCAGGAACATTCTTAATGGTGTGAATCATCTCACCTGTAAGAACTGTTTCTACCATGATGTAACCAGGGTAGTAATTGCGTTCCTTGTATACTTTCTTCCCGTTACGGATTTGGTAAACCTTTTCGGTTGGAACCAAAACCTGCCCCATCATGTCAGTCAACCCAGCGTGCTCAACATCGCTTTCGATGTAGGTTTTCACTTTGTTTTCCTGACCGCTGATAGCGCGGACTACATACCACTTTTTACCGTCGCTCATGGTTGTTGAGTCCTATAGGGATTAATTAAAGAAAGTTCGTAGGAACTCCAATACGTTCACAATCGCTTGGTCCATTACAAAAATGGCTAGTGCGAAGATGACCGATGCTACGATTACGAGAACCGTACTTTTTTGCAAATCGGACAACGTAGGCCAAGTGGCCTTTTGTGCGAACTCCTCGTAGGAGCTTTGGAGATATCCTTTGATCTTACTCATTATTTCTTCACTTGCTTGCACGGGTGGAGAGACTCGAACTCCCAACTTGCGGTTTTGGAGACCGCTGCTCTACCAATTGAACTACACCCGTATTTACGGCATAAAGGCGCCCGCCGTGAGGCGGACACCTTTTACCGAAAAAATCTATGTTCGTCGATTACTCGAGGATCTCAGTTACCTGACCTGCACCAACTGTACGTCCACCTTCGCGGATAGCGAAACGAAGACCTTTGTTGATAGCTACAGGAGCGATAAGGTTAACTTCGATGGTGAGGTTGTCACCAGGCATAACCATTTCTACTCCGTCTGGAAGGTTGATCTCACCAGTAACGTCAGTAGTACGCAAGTAGAACTGAGGACGGTACTTGTTGTGGAAAGGAGTGTGGCGACCACCTTCTTCTTTCTTCAATACGTAAACCTCAGCCTTGAACTTCACGTGTGGAGTGATTGAACCTGGCTTGCAGATTACCATACCACGACGGATGTCCTTCTTCTCAATACCACGGAGGAGGATACCTACGTTATCACCCGCTTCACCAGTATCAAGGATCTTACGGAACATCTCAACACCTGTGATAGTAGAGTTAAGCTTCTCGTCACCGAAACCGATGATTTCAACTGGGTCACCAGTGTTAGCGATACCAGTCTCGATACGACCAGTTGCTACAGTACCACGACCAGTGATTGAGAATACGTCCTCAATTGGCATCAAGAATGGCTTATCCTTGTCACGCTCTGGCTCTTCGATGTAGCTGTCAACAGCGTCCATCAACTCCATAACTGTGTCAACCCACTTGTCTTCACCGTTCAATGCACCAAGTGCAGAACCCATGATTACTGGAGCGTTGTCACCGTCATACTCGTAGAAAGAAAGAAGGTCACGAACCTCCATTTCAACGAGCTCAAGAAGCTCCTCGTCGTCTACCATGTCAACTTTGTTCAAGAAAACAACGATACGAGGAATACCTACCTGACGTCCAAGAAGGATGTGCTCACGAGTTTGTGGCATCGGACCGTCTGTAGCTGCTACTACGAGGATAGCACCGTCCATCTGAGCGGCACCCGTTACCATGTTCTTTACGTAGTCGGCGTGACCAGGGCAGTCAACGTGAGCGTAGTGACGGTTTGCTGTCTCATACTCTACGTGTGACGTGTTGATCGTGATACCACGTTCTTTTTCTTCTGGTGCGTTATCGATTGAATCGAAATCGCGCTTTTGGCCAAAACCTTTGCTCGCCAATACTGTAGTAATAGCTGCAGTCAATGTGGTTTTACCGTGGTCAACGTGACCAATTGTTCCAATGTTCAAATGCGGCTTGGAACGTACGAAATTCTCCTTTGCCATGATGAGTCGTCTTTTTATTAAATGAACCCGAAAGACTTAAATAACAATCTTAGAGCCAACGACGGGAATTGAACCCGTGACCTTTTCCTTACCAAGGAAACGCTCTACCCCTGAGCTACGTCGGCCTGCATGGTCTTCCCGAAGGAAACCCAGAGCGGAAGACGGGATTCGAACCCGCGACCCTCAGCTTGGAAGGCTGATGCTCTACCAACTGAGCTACTTCCGCGTATCAACACATTAAGGCTCGACCGGACACCCCCAATGGGAACCAATCAAACCTGTCAATGTCTTGTGGGGAGAGCAGGATTCGAACCTGCGAAGGTAAAAACCAACAGATTTACAGTCTGTCCTCGTTGGCCGCTTGAGTATCTCCCCAATCTCTTTCCTCAATACATAAAGAACCTTCGACCCTCAAGTCGAAAAAACTTGAGCCAGCAGACGGACTCGAACCGCCGACCAGCTGATTACAAATCAGCTGCTCTACCAACTGAGCTATGCTGGCTTAAAAAAAACGGCTTATGCCGCTCTATTCCTAAGAACTCGCCAGTTTTGATCCTGGCTTTTTTCTAAAGGGACTGCAAATGTATGAAAGATTTCAATTCCCGCAAACGCTGTCCCCACGTTTTTTACTTCAATTATTTCGTCGAAGCGGGGGCAAAAATACACCTTTTCCCTTTCCGTCAAAACCTTCAACAAAAAAAAGTCCCGCACTCGCGGGACTCTCTTTTCTATCTGTCTGATTCAGACACCTCTGACCTTCGCTTTATGTCGCTCTAATTGTCGACGCAATGCATCAGCAGCCAGGTCCGTGGCCTCCTCAAATGACGTGCACTCCTTCTTTACCATCAAATCATTGCCCGGTACATTCACACGTACCTCCACAATTTTGTTCTCCCTAGTATGGTTGTTGTCTACCTTCAAATAAACTTCCCCATCTACAATTCGATCATAGTACTGATCCAATTTGTCCATTCGCTTCTGAATGAAGTCTACTAGTTTCTGATCTACCTTGAAGTTGACAGATTGCACTTGCACTTTCATAGTGTCATCATTTTTTATCCCCACCTCGAGGGTGAGTATTGTTATACACTGATTTTAACTGGTCTATTGAACTATGGGTATAAACCTGCGTCGCAGCCAAACTGCTGTGGCCTAAGAGTTCTTTAATTGTTTGCAGATCTGCGCCCATGCTTAAGAGATGTGTGGCAAACGTATGCCGGAGGATGTGAGGGCTCTTCTTCTCTATCGAGCTTACCTTACTAAGATAGTACACAACGCGGTCATAAACAAGCTTAGAATCGAGCTTTTCACCGTCTTTCGTCGAGAAGACATACTCCCCTTTTCCTACACCATCTTCACCACTTTCTTCATATTCTCTCAATGCCAATAACCACTCCTTGCCAACGGGTATGATGCGCTCCTTGTTTCGTTTTCCCAAAACTTTAACTCTACTCCCTTCAACCTCTATGTCCGATCGTTTTAGGTTTATCAATTCAGACCGTCGCATTCCGGTCAGATAAAAAGTGAATATCATAAACCTATCCCTCTGAGGATGAGCCTCACCCACATACATACTCGGCTCCAACACCTGCATCATATCCTCAACATCCACAGAACGTATCACTCGTTTCGATGTCTTCATCGAACGAATGCTCTGCATTGGCGACTGGTCTATAGTCTGAGTACGAACCAGGAACTTGTAATAAGATCTCAAAGTGGAGAGTTTGCGATTGATACTCCTCGGGTCCAACCCCGCCTCGCTGAGGTTCATTATCCAATCGCGAATCATGACCGGCTTTACAACCGACAAATCTTCTTCTTCGTAAACATCGAGCAACCAATCAGTAAATTGTTGCAAATCACGCTCATAGGCTATAAGCGTGTGCTCCGAAGAGCGCTTCTCTATCTCGAGATAGCGTATAAATGAGGCTACAGTTTCAAACATAAAAAAAGGTCGTTCCAATTTAACGCATCGGAACGACCTTCTATATGATTCAAGCTAACTTTATTCTTCTTCGTTTGAACGCAAAGACTGAATGTAAGACGCTTTGATTTTCTCTTTACGACGTGCAACTGACGGTTTCGTGAATTGCTGACGTGAACGGAGTTGACGCATAGTACCTGTGCGGTCAAATTTACGCTTGTAACGCTTCAACGCGCGATCAATGCTTTCTCCTTCTTTTACTTGTACTTGTAACATGTGCGTGACACCTCCTCTCTTTAGGGCGACAAAAGTAGAACTAATTATCAAACCCAACAAGCTCATTCTAAATATTCTCTCAGACGCTCCACATCTTCTTTCGTCCACCCCTCCAGCCCTATCAAGACTTCCACATCTTCAATAGGCCTTACTCTTGTGCGGTAGTACTCCACCGTCCCTGCACGTTTCCACCCAATATACGGATGCCTACTGAGCACCTCTACCGAAGATGTATTCAAATCAACCTTCTCTACCTCACCCTTATCCCACACATGCATCATCATTTCCCGAACCGTCGACGAATCAAGTCCAACCTCCCAAAATTGAGCTGTATCCACAAATCCTCCCAGCCGACTTCGATAGGACAACCATTTGTCTCGTTGCCAAGCGTGAGCCAAAATCTGAGAGAGGCCTTCCTCCCCAACTGCATTCATTGAAATTGTCAAAATAGCCTTCCCTTCCACATCAATCCACAAACTATCTAAATTGATGGCGAGCCAGCTAGAATCCATCCCCCAAATCGAATTCACCTCCTTTACCGAATCAAACCGGAAGCCACTTCGAACATATCGCCTCCAACGAGACACCATATATCCTGGCACGCCTGACTTCACAAGCTCTATCGAATCGGGTTGATGCACATCAATCCTTTTCCTCAACAACTCACTCTGCCATCCCTGAACCAATCGCCCTCTCCCCTCCCTCTTCCTGCTAGCCCTAACATCTTCAATCACTAAGGCATCCATCACCCTTTCCCTCCAAGCCGTATCACCTATATTGATTCTACTGAATGATTCTTCATTGTATACTCTCCCTCCAGCCTTGAGGTAATTCCACAACCGCTTCGATTCCAATGCCGTCAATCCCGAAGCTTCCCACTCGGAAGTTGATAATTCTGTCAACTTATAAGGCCCAGCCCCAAAGAAGCTATCTCGCCTATATGCTTTGATTGAATCGTGCATGTGCACCAACGAGTCCAATAAGATGGAATAGCGTTCAACCTCCACTGCCCTGTCATAATAGTTCTCTCTACCCCATTTAGCGAAGATGGATATGCCAACGAGTAGGACAAAAAGCAGGAGAAGTCTTTTCCTTTCCGACCTCCTGATGTGAAACCACAAAAAAATACGCCACATACACAAAGGTGCAGTGGCGTACTTCTATTAGTCGTGAGTTAAACGTTTACTTACGTTTAAATCGAATACGAAGTCTATTTAGCTTCCTTCTTCACGTAGCTTGTGAAGATCTTTCCCGCTTTAAGATCCGTGACATACTTCTTCAGGTCCCTTCTAACGTCACCTGACATGATAAGTAGACCAGCAATGTTCGGGAATGACATCGCGAGAATCATCATATCAGAGAAGTCTAGCACAGCTCCAAGGCTGATCGTAGAACCAACAACGATGAAGAATAGGAAGATTAGCTTGTATGAATACTCTGCTCCCTTGTTTTCGCCGAAGAAATACGTCCAAGCCTTCAAACCGTAATATGACCAAGAAATCATAGTAGAGAAAGCAAATAGGAAGATGGCTATCACGAGGACCATAGGGAACCATTCAATTACAGTTCCGAAGGCGTCCGATGTCATTTGAGCTCCAGAAACGGCAGTGCCCGTTTCAGGAAGGTGCTTTCCTGTAAAGATGAGCACGAGAGCCGTTAACGTACAAACTACTACCGTATCGATAAATGGCTCGAGCAAGGCAACAAAGCCTTCTGCAACAGGGTGCTTCGTTTTAACTGCCGAGTGGGCGATTGCTGCTGAACCAACACCTGCCTCATTCGAGAAGGCTGCACGTCTGAATCCTTGAATCAAAACTCCAATAAATCCACCTCGTAGTGCTTCTGCGTTGAAAGCACCGTCGTAAATCGCTGTAAATGCGTCGCCAACTTGATTGAAGTTGATTCCAATAATCACCAATGCAGCAATGATATAGGTCAAGGCCATTAGTGGTACAATCTTCTCCGTAACCTTTGCGATACTCTTAATACCTCCAATGATTACAACGCCAACGAGGATCATCAAGATGATACCGAACCACAGTCCTTTACCTTCAAGTGAAGGGAACTGGCCTTCTAACTGTGCGAATGCTTGGTTGGCTTGGAACATGTTCCCACCACCAAACGATGCACCAATGGCCAAAACCGCGAACATACCTGCGAGGACCTTTCCAAGTCCGCCCATTTTCTTTTCTGCGAGACCTTTCTTCAGGTAGTGCATTGGACCACCCGAAACCGTTCCGTCGGGATTGATGTTTCTATACTTCACACCGAGGGTACATTCAACAAACTTGGAAGACATGCCTAGCAGACCTGCTACAATCATCCAAAATGTTGCACCCGCACCACCTACTGAAATGGCCACGGCCACACCCGCGATGTTTCCAAGTCCAACAGTTGCAGATACCGCTGTAGCCAATGCTTGGAAGTGTGTCACTTCACCTGGAGCGTTCGGCTCATCGAATCGACCACGAGCAAGATCAATGGCATGCTTGAATCCACGGATATTGATAAAGCGCATTCTTATGGTGAAGAACAATGCCCCCATAATCAACCAGATTACGATGAACGGGATGCTGTTCTTTCTGATATCACCATTGGGATGCTTGGCTGGCTGACCAGCGTCATTATAAATGGTGTTGTCATATAAGCCCAGTGCTGCAAATGGATCTCCGAGGAGTACGCTTGCAACGCCATCTACGATGGGTTTGAAGGTGCTGTTGAAACCTTCGGCAACAGTAAGAACTTCAAGTTGAAATTCCTTAGATACTTCATTTCCTTCTGCATCAACTACCCTAAGTGTATAAGGATACCCTTCGGTTAGGCCAATAGCTTGAGCAGCGGTGGTGTCGGTTGACTGATTTGACCAATAGTACGTATAAGGTTCTACGCCACCAATTACTTCGGCCGTTGCTGACCCGTTGTTGATGTTCTTCTCCGGGTTGCGTAGAATAATGTTGTCAATCTTCAGGGGCTGCTGAGCGAAAGCGGTCCCAAAAAGGACTACTCCTAATAAGGCAAGTAGTAGTTTCTTCATAATGGTTATTGAACGTTACTATTGAAGTTCAGATACAAATTGGCAACCTCCAACCGTGCGTAATGTTTGAAGATTTGCGCAAAAAGCCCAAATCTACTGAACATCAGGGGCAGAGCCAAATTAGAGGTCAAAGATGGAGGCTCGTTTTTGAGAAACCTCGTCTTTTAATCGTAGCAGGAAGGCCAAAGCCAAGTAGATGAAAATGGGAGATCCCAACGCAACAAAAGATGCGTAGATAAAGAAAAGGCGAATGCGACTTGGTCGAATGCCCAAGCGCTCGCCAAAGCGATGACACACCTCGAATCCTCGTCTTTCAAAATCAGCCTTGATCCTTTCTATCATAGTCCTTTGCAATCAGATGGTATTTACCTACGGCACAATTTAAGCATTTTTTCATCTGACAATACTCTTGATGAATTTCTAGCAATGCCTGTGATTCCAAGGCAGAATCTAGCGAGAGTCCGATGTCTTCGAAAATCTTTGTCACGTGATTCTTCTCCGGCACAAGTTCTCTCCACTTTTCTGCCGAAGTCCAACCTTCCGTCCACGATCCAAGTCCCAAATAGGGAACCATATTTAAATGCCAAGTTTCCAACGTCGATTTACCTGGTCGCCTGCCTGTTAGGAAAGGTTCCCAGAATGAAGTCTTCCAAAAGAGCTTTTGACTCCCTTCTATCATCCGAGAGTAAAACACCCAAGCAAATTGTCGAACTCGCTGTTCTGGAAACGAGGGAGGCCTTAATCTGCCCCAAGTCCATTGTGCCTTACTCATAGGCTCAACGCCGAAAACCTTCTGTTGATAGGTGGTTTGCATTTCTCCTGATAGGCCACTTACTGCCATCACCCACTTTTCGAAGTCGTCCCAACTCCAAGTCTTACGACGGATAGAAATAATGGGCAATCGCCTCATCAGCATCTCCATACTGTCTGAATTAGTTGGTGCTCCCATAATGCGCGCCAACAAAATCCAGTGGGTTAATTCCACATTTCCCTTTGTCGACTCGAGCACTTCCCATCCAAACTCCACTCTCCTCTTGTAGCGCTCCTCAGCCATATTCATCAGCCAAGTTTGAATCAAAGGTCCAGGCGTTGCGGCCAAAAAGCCAGAGCACGGAAGAATACCCTTATTCGCCAGCCATCTATCGTATGTTTCTTGAAAGGATAACACCTCCTCTTCGGGAACAACCAACACCGGGATTGTTCTGCCTTGGAAATCGTGGACCTCGGCATCACTCTTAACTACCACGTGTAAGATCACATTTGAATAGGCCGGATCTGTATGGTGACCGTGGGCGAACCAATCTGAAGCCTTTAAATGCATCTCAACATGACCCACCCATGTCGTTCTATCAATTTGAACAATTGCATCTTTAAAATCCGGACCACTATTGTGATTCCACTTCCCGCGGGCGAGCACTTTACCGGCTCGGTTATCCTCAAGTTTGAACTCCGATGGAAGGATTAGCTCTTCAGCCCATAAGAATTGAACGAATTCCTCTTTCATGAGCTGAAGTTGAGAAGTAAAAAACAGCGTAGCCGTTTTAAAACGTATACAAACGGAAGTAAACGTTTGCCAACGGCTATAAAAACAGAAAGCGGCTCAAAAAGCCGCTTTCTTCCCCCTAAAGTGATCCGATCAGGTCTCTGTTATCGGATCAAAGTTATCGGACCAGAGTAGTCCTTTATGTGATTGTTGATTGTCCAAACTCTTACACGATACTGATAGGCGCCGGTAGTCACACGATTACCTCTGAATGTTCCATCCCACTGACCTGGATTCTGATCATCCCACTTCGCCATCACGTTACCCCATCTATCGTAGATTGCTACCTCGTACTTATCGAAGCCCAGACCATCAAGCGTCCAAACGTCGTTCAATCCATCGCCGTTTGGCGAGAACGCTGTTGGGATGTGCACTTTCACTTCGTCGTCCACATACATGCGGTGTTCTAAAGTGTCGGCGCAATCGCCTGTGCTCGCAATTACTCGAACGGTATTCCATCCAGGCTGAGTAAATAGGATGTTCGCCTGAATTCCCGAACTCATCCACAATCCGTTCAAATACCACTCAACGGTTCCCACGCTATTTCCATCGTAGTAGAAGTTTACATAAGAATTAAAACTGATGGTATCTGAAACCGCATCCGTACTTACAATTACCAATGGTGTTGGATTCACCTTGATATTGTGGAACGTGGTATCATGCTCACAGTTCTCGTTGAACGCCACTCGGTAAATGGTGGTATCGTGTTTTGCAAAGAACGCTATGACGTCAGTTGTATCTCCGTTGCTCCAGAGGAACTTTCCGTCGTTTTTAGTATCAAATGCTTCGAGCTCAACGTACTCACCTTCGCAAACTTCTGTTGGTCCAGTGATGTGTGATGTACTCGGCTCGGCAACAAAGACTTCTGCAAAAACGGTATCACCAATGCATCCGTCTGATGAAGTTTCTACTACGAAGGCAGAAACGGTTGCCGTAGAGGTCGGCCAATCGACAAGGATATCTGAAGTTCCTTGTCCTGTTAAGATATTCGCTCCGTTAACTATCCACTGATACGTCGAGCCTACGTTGCTGCTCACTGCTAGGTTTGAGGGCCCACCCGAAGCACAGACCGTATCTACGATCTGCGCTTGGGCTGTCCCTGCAAAGGCACTGAGTAAAGCTATTGTTATGTGTAGGAGGTATCGACGCACCGTAGTTCGTACTTAAGATTCCTAGTTCAGGACTAATCTTAGTAGTGGAAGATGCCACCCGTTGTCGGTTTCGCGTTGATTGTAATTGTTGCTGGAGTTACGCCAGACACATCAGCGTCACAACTGTTAGCGTCGCTTACGCTTACTACACTAATTGTGTGTGTACCTGGAGTGAATACCCCTACTACTACAGTTGCAGTAGCATTGTTAACCGTATAGTTGTACGTATTGGTACCGTCTGAAAGCGTTACGTCCCAAGGTGCTGTACCTGTCAAAGTAAGGTTCACACTTGATGAATCGTTTTCGCAGACAATATCACCCGTAAGGGAAATAGTTGGTAGTGGATTGAGAACGATGTCCAAGAACACGGTATCACCGTAACAGCCATCAGCACTTTGCTCAACGGCATAAATACGAGTAGTACCTGAAGTGCTTCCCCAATCGATTTCAATTTCTGCATTGTTTGCACTCACTGAGTTGTCAATTGTACCTAGCGCTGAAAAACCGCTAGCAAATCCCCAAGTGAAGTTTGAACTTGCACTTGCGCCAGTGATGCCATAAGTTACGTCTTGAGTTTCAACACAAACTGTGTCTGTTGCTGTAGATTGTGCCGATGCGGCTACTGAGATTAGCCAGAACAATCCAACGAAGAATGCTGTGCCTTTCCAATTTGAAGTGAGTGTAGTTAAAGTTCTCATTTCGGGTGGTTTTTGGGTTTTGGATGAAAAAATAATTAGCAATCCAGGTCTCACTTACGAGCCAATTTGACTCTGCGGTTTTCAAAACGGTTAGATTTTTTTCTTCCGCTGTACTAAAGTGCCACCCTTACACGCCCTGCACAACAAGACCTTTCCTACAAGAGAACCCCTATTTGTAGGAATATCCTGAGTAGGTGATGAGAATTCCTACAAAACTCAGTCCCAATCAGCATATTCCTACAATCTCAAAAGTGAAATTTCGGCAATAAAAAAGGCGAACCTGAGTTGGTTCGCCTTGGAATTTTGAGGGGTGCTAGACCTACATATTGGCCTTCATTTCATCCCTCAATTTTTTTGCAGAATTTGCTGCTTGTAATGCAAAGTCTTCTCCATCGGAAGCATAAATCACACCGCGCGAGGCGTTGATCAACAAGCCATAATCTCCAGGAATCATCCCTCCTTTAATCACGTCGCTGGCCGAACCTCCTTGAGCCCCTACTCCCGGAACGAGGAAGAACGTAGTGGGATACTTTTCGCGAAGCTTGGCCAGTTCATCGGGACGAGTTGCTCCGACCACAAACATCAGCTCATCATCTGAAAACCAAGAGTGTACCTTGTCCATAACGGCTGTATGAACGTACTCTCCAGATTGAAGCATCAGCTTTTGCACATCTTCAGCCCCTGCGTTAGAGGTCAACCCCAACACGATCACCCACTTACCTGGAATACCGCCAAAAGGCTCAACAGAATCAGCGCCCATGTACGGCGCTACCGTAATGGAATCACAATTCATGGTTTCGAGGAAAGCCTTCGCGTATCGCTTGGCCGTATTTCCAATGTCTCCACGTTTGGCGTCCGCTATGACGAAGTGCTTTGGATAATTCGCTTTGATGTACGCAACTGTCTTTTCTAGAGATTGCCAGCCACTCAACCCATAGGCTTCGTAGAATGCTGTATTGGGTTTATAAGCCACACAATATTCTGCCGTTGCATCAATGATTGCTTTGTTGAAGGCGAAGATAGGATCCTCCTCGCTCAACAGATGCTTAGGGATTCTGTCTAGATCCGTATCCAATCCAACACAAAGCATCGACTGCTTTTCTGCAATATGGTCAATGAGTTCTGCGCGCGTCATTACCCGTAACTTTCAGTTCCTTCTTTCAATCGCTCTGTATTCTCCGCCATCTTCAGTTCGTCTAGGAACTGCTGTACGTCACCGTTCAAGACATCTGTAAGATTGTGAACCGTAAGTCCAATGCGGTGGTCTGTAACCCGACCTTGTGGAAAGTTGTACGTTCTAATTTTCGCAGAACGGTCACCGGTAGATACCAACGTTTTTCTACGCTGTGCAACTTCATCGTTGTGTTTCTGCACCTCCATGTCGTAAATGCGCGCACGCAAAACTTTCATGGCTTGCTCGAGGTTCTTGTGCTGAGATCGACCGTCCTGGCACTCAACCACGATTCCGGTTGGTAGGTGAGTGAGTCGGATGGCACTCTCCGTCTTGTTGACGTGCTGACCACCTGCCCCACTGGCGCGGAAGGTATCACGACGGATATCCTTATCCTCTATCTTAACATCTACTTCTTCAGCTTCTGGAAGTACAGCAACGGATGCGGCGGAGGTGTGAACACGGCCCTGACTTTCGGTCGCGGGAACTCGCTGTACGCGGTGTACACCACTTTCATACTTGAGTACGCCGTATACGTCTTCACCAGAAATGCTCACCGCAATTTCCTTGTATCCACCCACAGTGCCTTCATTGGCATTGATCAGTTCCATTTTCCAGCCGCGTGTTTCTACATAGCGCTGGTACATCCGGAAGAGATCGCCGGCAAACAAGCTAGCTTCATCGCCACCTGCTCCAGCACGGATTTCCAAGACAGCGTCTTTACTGTCTTCCGGATCTTTCGGAATCAACATCCACTTGATTTCCTCCTCGAGTTCCTCAAGCTTCTCTTTGGCTTCCGAAAGTTCCATTTCGGCCATCTCAACAAACTCTGGATCACCACCTTCAGAAATTACTTCCTTGGCTTCTTCAATTTGAGTTTGAAGTTGGATGTATTGATCTCTAGCTTCAGCAATGGGCTTAAGCTCTTTGTATTCTTTGTGCAGGCGAACATAGCGCTCATGGTCAGAAGCAATTTCCGGCTGAATAATCAGGTCGTTTACTTCGTCGTAGCGCTGACGAATGCCGTTCAATCTATCTAGCGTACTCATTTAGAATACGTGAATTTACCGTGTTGAGATTCAATTGTAAGTTCAGCTTTTTCAGATTCCTCTACTCTACCTACAATCTGCGCATTAACACCGAATGATTTAGAAATCTCGATAATCTTCGCTGCTGAAGATTCATCAACATAAAGCTCCATTCTATGCCCCATGTTGAATACCTGGTACATCTCTTCCCACGAGGTTCCGCTTTCTTTTTGAATCAACTCAAAGAGTGGCGGTGTATTGAAAAGGTTGTCTTTAACGACATGCCCTTTTTCAAGGAAGTGCAGAATCTTTGTTTGAGCACCACCAGAACAATGGATCATCCCATGAACTCCTTCTCTCGCCTCAGAGAGGATTTTCTTGATGATAGGCGCATAAGATCTGGTTGGAGAAAGAACGAGTTGTCCGGCCGTTCTTCCCGTTTCGCCAACAGGCTCTGTCAGTGAAACTGAACCGCTATAAACCAAGTCAGCAGGAACTGCAGGGTCAAAGCTTTCCGGATACTTTTCGGCAACGAGTTTATTGAAGACATCATGGCGTGCTGAGGTGAGACCGTTGCTTCCCATTCCGCCGTTGTAATGGTCTTCGTAATCGGCCTGACCGAAGCTGGCTAAACCAACGATTACGTTGCCAGGGCGAATGTTGGCATTGTCAATGACTTCATCGCGACGCATGCGTGCAACCACGGTGCTATCTACAATGATGGTGCGAACCAAGTCGCCCACATCTGCGGTTTCACCACCGGTTGAGACGATGTCTACCCCATGCTTTCTGAAGTCGGCAAGAAGTTCCTCGTTTCCCTGAATGATGGCCGAAATCACCTCACCTGGGATGAGATTCTTGTTGCGGCCGATGGTAGAAGAGAGTAGGATATTCTCGGTAGCACCTACACATAGTAGGTCATCGATGTTCATCACAAGGGCATCTTGAGCAATGCCTTTCCAAACTGAAACATCGCCGGTTTCCTTCCAATACACGTATGCGAGGGACGACTTTGTGCCGGCACCATCTGCGTGCATCACGATGCAGTGATCTTCGCTACCCGTAAGATAATCTGGGATAATCTTGCAGAAAGCGCGAGGGAACAATCCCTTATCTACATTGGCAATAGCCTTGTGTACTTCTTCTTTTCCGGATGACACGCCTCTCTCGGCGTAACGGGAGCTCTTTTCCATGGGTGCAAAAATACGAAAGCGCCCCGCAAATGCAGGGCGCTTTCAATGTATTCTATTCTATCTACTGGATTTTGATGTACATACCTGCAGGAAGTCTGTCTCCATCTAAGTCAGGATTCAATTCTTCCAAGGTGTCTTCATCCATATCCAACTTGTCGGCAATATCGTCAAACGTCTCGCCGCGCTCTACTTGGTAGTGCGTTCTATCGAACTCAGTGTAATCTCCACCTGGTGTAACCTTGAGTAGCATACCTTCTTGAAGTCTAACACCTCTAAGGCCGCCGTTGAGTTCTTTAAGCTGACGAACGTTGATGTCGTATTGACTTGCGATACGTCCAATATTCTCACGGCGCTGTACTTCGTGTAGTACACCTACAGTCGGACCTTCCGGAACGGCTTCACCGCCACCTTCGCCTTCGGCATCTCCACCGCCGGCAGTTGCATTAGATGGCACATAATCGTCGCGTAGTACTTTCATATCCGTACGACGGTTAAGCTGATTGGCTTTCTCCTGAAGGGCCTGAGGTTGACGTTTAATCCAAGACTCGGTGAGTTCTTGGCCATCTTCAAAATCGTCAGAGTACAATCCGTCATAGTTCTCAGGAATTGTATTTGGCTCTTCTTCACCTCTACCTACCGCGGTTAGGCGCTCTGCGGCAATACCTTTGGAGATGAGGTAGCTCACACAGGTGTCAGCACGATGCTGGGAAAGGATTTTGTTTCTCTCCTCTGTATCGGTGTAATCCGTATGTGAACGAAGCTCGATGGTAATGTTCGGGTTTCTCTGAAGAATCGCCACTACCGTATCGAGTGCGCGCTGAGACGACTCGTTCAAGTCCCACTTGGCAGTTTCGAAGAGTACGTTCGGAAGGATAATCGGCACATCGATCGGCTCCATTCCTACATTCAGGGTGATGTTATGAATGAAGTAATCTCCATCTGGATCTTCAACTTTCTCGTGTGCGGAAAGCGGCACTCCAATGGTAGTAGTACTAGCCTCACCCGCGAAGAATTTCTTCTTCTCGTAAGAGATCGTGTACTGCATGTCTGGAGACAATTGATCCATCGTGAAGGTATAATACCCGTCGTTGTCTGTGTTTACAGTAATCGGAGCTGGACCACCGGAAAGCGTAACGGTAACCTGAGAAACAGGTGAACGATCTTTTGTACTGGTCACCAAACCGCTAATGGTATAGCGAAGCGGCACTAGGTATACGTTGTAAATATCGGCTGCACCTCTGTGGTCGTCGCGCTCCTCATAGGTTGACGTCATGAAACCAACTTCGGCAGTACCCCCTGGTTCGAAAACGATTGCGTAGTCGTCACCTGGTGAGTTAATAGGCCACATGAGGTTTTCTACTTCACCTTCTGGCATCCCGTCTTCGCCGAGCTTTACGCGGAAGATATCCAAGCCGCCCATACCTGGGTGACCGTCAGATGCGAAGTATAGGTAACCGTCGTCGTGGATGTACGGCCAAAGCTCTTCACCGCTTGTATTCACCAAAGAACCTAGGTTTGTAGGTGTGTTCCAGCGGCGCTCGCGGCGGTTGAACGTAGTCATCCAAAGATCGCGGCTGCCATCCGTTGCACCAGGAAGGTTACCGGCAAAGTAAAGCGTCTCTTCGTCGAGGCTCAACGCAGGGTGACCAACGCTGTATGTTGAATCTGGGGCGATAACTGCTGGCTCTGGAGCCATAAAGTTGTTACCAGTTACACGCGTAGTCCAAATGGCACAACCCAAGTACGCTCTTTTCACGTTCATACAACGCGTGAAGTACATTGTACCTCTTGAGTCTAATGCTACACCTGCTTCGTGGTCTGGTGTATTGATAATTTCGTCTTCACCGTCAATCTGAACTGGGGTAGACCAAGATTCGCTGGCACTCTCATTTCGTCTTCCGGTAGATCTTCTTTCTCTTTCAATTTTGAAGATATCCGCAAAGTTGAAGTTGGTCCAACCGTCTTCGTCACGTCCAGTGGCCTCTTCTCTCTGAGATGAGAAGAAAAGCACGTCGGTTTCACGACCTCTACGTCCGGCATAGCGCGGACCAAAATCTGGTTCGCGTGAGTTGTAGTCTTTACCTAGGTTGGTAACTTGATATCTGGTTTGGGGGTTATCCATCCACTCGCGTGCGTTTCTTGCTGCGCGAACACCAGCTTCACCACGAGGGTCTCCAGGAGCAGCCTCTTGATAGTTCTGATACATTTCAATGGCATCTTCGTATTCGCCTTGTCCCATGAGGACTTCAGCTTGGCGAAGAATGGCAATTGGCCCGTACTCTAAACGCTCTGCTCGGCGGTACTGAGATTCGGCTTTTCTGTAATCGCGCATCCAGCGATAACATTCACCAAGTTTGAAGGCAATTTCTGCCTTCTCCTCACTATCGCGAGTTTCCGAATATGCCTCTTGGAACATTTCAGCAGCGAAAGCGAACTGACGAGCTTCATAGAGTTCCTGAGCATCTTTATACTCATCTGAAACCTCCTTTTCCTCTTGCTCATTGCCGTTATCCTGAGCGTAGGCGGGCAATGTGAACCACATAGATAGTGCAAGTAGGCAGGCGAGTCGCGTGTATTTCATATGGTTTATTCTGCGTTCTAGACTGTGCGAAAGTCGCTAAAATAGCCATTTGGCGGATTAAAAAAAATTCCCTCACCATGAGATGATGAGGGAATTATACACATTCAGAAAGGTCTTACTTCTTATCTGGTGAAGAGCATCTCTCTGTATTTAGCTAGTGGCCAGAGCTCATCATCAATCATAAGCTCCAATTTATCAGCATGATAGCGGATAGAATCCATGTAAGGACGAACCGTATCACAGTATGCAATTGCCATGTCGCGAGTGTCTGCAAGTGCGTTAGCTTTCTTGCGCGCTTCAATCATGGCTTCTTTATCAGCAATGATTACAGAAATGTGCTTCGAAATCTGTGAAATCATATCCAATTGCTCCTTCGCCATTTGGTTGAAGCTCTTCTCATCAAATACATCCTTCAAACGCTGAACGTTTTCAATAAGTGTGCTCTGATAGCGAATTGCCGTTGGAATCACGTGGTTTCCAGCGATATCACCCAGGATACGAGATTCAATTTGGATACGCTTCTGATATTCTTCAAGGAGGATTTCATGACGTGCTTCAATCTCAACCTTGTTCAATACTCCGTTGTCGATGAAGAGCTTCATAGCCTTGTCGGTAACGAAGAAATCAAGTGCACGTGGAGTATCACGAACGTTGCTCAATCCGCGTTTCTCAGCTTCTTTCACCCATTCGTCGCCATATCCATCTCCTTCGAAACGAATCTTCTTAGAAGCTTTAATGTACTCTTTCAAGATGTTGAAGATGGCGTCATCCTTCTTCATTCCCTTCTCGATAAGGGCATCAACTTCCGACTTAAACTCGGTTAACTGAGCCGACATAATTGTGTTCAACACAGTCATTGGCTGAGCACAGTTCGCTTGCGAACCTACTGCGCGGAACTCGAATTTGTTTCCGGTAAATGCAAACGGAGACGTGCGGTTACGGTCTGTGTTGTCCAACAAGATTTCAGGAATCTTGCCTACTACGTTCAATTTGAGATCCGTCTTTGCTTGTGGTGAAAGCTTGCCAGACTCTAGGCGCTCCAATTCGTCGAGAACGGCAGACAACTGCTCACCGATGAACACAGAGATAATTGCTGGTGGCGCTTCGTTCGCACCTAAGCGGTGATCGTTCCCCGCGGATGCAATTGAGGCGCGCAACAGATCTGCATGGTCGTGAACCGCCTTAATCGTATTGATGAAGAAGGTCAAGAACTGCATGTTGCTCTTTGGAGTCTTACCCGGCTGAAGCAAGTTAACGCCTGTATCGGTAGCAAGCGACCAGTTGTTGTGCTTACCTGAACCATTAATTCCTGCAAATGGCTTCTCGTGAAGAAGTACGCGGAAATTGTGACGACGAGCAACCTTCTCCATGATGTCCATGAAGAGTGAGTTGTGATCCACCGCTACGTTCGCCTCCTCAAAGATTGGAGCAAATTCGTATTGGCTTGGTGCCACCTCATTGTGACGAGTCTTGATAGGAATACCGAGGCGAAGTGCTTCAAACTCGATTTCCTGCATGCATTGAATAACGCGCTCAGGAATACTTCCGAAGTAGTGATCGTCGAGCTGCTGTCCCTTCGCTGGACCGTGTCCGAGCAAAGAACGACCTGCAAGAGCGAGGTCAGGACGTGAATTGTACAATGCGCTATCTACCAAGAAGTACTCCTGCTCCCATCCAAGGGTTGCATTCACCTTCTTTACGTTCTTGTCAAAATACTGTGCAACTTTCGTAGCGGCTTGATCGACTGTTTGAAGCGCTCTCAATAGAGGAGTCTTAAAGTCGAGTGCCTCACCTGTATAGGCTACGAAGATTGTAGGGATACAAAGTGTAGTACCAATTACAAAGGCCGGTGAAGTTGGATCCCAAGCGGTGTAACCTCTGGCTTCAAAAGTGTTTCTGATACCACCGTTCGGGAAGCTAGATGCATCTGGCTCTTGCTGAACAAGCATACCTCCAGAGAACTTCTCAATTGCATCGCCATCCTCAGTTGGCTCGAAGAATGAATCGTGCTTCTCTGCCGTTCCACCTGTAAGCGGTTGGAACCAGTGCGTGTAGTGAGTAGCACCTTTGCTAACTGCCCAGGCTTTCATACCTGCCGCCACTTGATCTGCTACCTCGCGGTCAATCTTAGTACCCAAGTCGATTGCACTACGTACACTCTTGTACGCTTCCTTGGTCATGTAAGCACGCATCGCTTTGTCATTAAAGACATGTGAAGCGAAGTAATCCGACACACGTTCGTGCTTCGGGTTGAAATTAACCGGCTTGCGGTTCAGCGTCTCTTCGAGACAGAAAAAGCGGATAGAAGCCATGAAGAATCCTTTTTAATTGGTTTTAACACGGCAAAGATATATTTCTGAAGGGGGTTGAGACCAAAAAAAGATAAAATATTTGTCAACACCCTGTTAATTGAAGGGGTGTTCCCAGAAATAATAGCTGTTTCAGCAACACACCCTATCAATTCGAGGGGGTCAAATCAATAAAGCAATGTAAACTATGTAGGCACTAAGCATAAATATGCCCTCTACTCTGCCAATCTTACCCTTGGTAACCAATCCCATTACCGGCCAAACAATGAATGCAAATCCAAGCATCCACCAAATGTCGAAGGTTACAGTACTCGGGTTCTGAACGGGAATGTCAATGATCATGGCACTAAAGCCAAGAACAGAAAGGATGTTGAAGATATTCGAGCCAATCACATTACCTATGGCGATATCGCGCTGACCACGCATAGCGGCAATGATGGATGCGGCAAGTTCAGGGAGACTGGTACCGAAGGCAACAATGGTGAGCGACACCACTCTTTCTTCAATACCCATTTCCAATGCTACAAACACGGCTCCTTTAACCAGGAAGAATGCTCCGTATCTCAAAAGAAGTACAGCTCCAACGACCAAAAAAATCAACACCCAAGGATTCATCTTCTCAGCACCTTCTGGCACTTCAGACTCTGCATCCTGCTGATTCTTGTTGTCGCGTATCTTATATATAATGTAGGATAGAAGTCCGGCTACGAGAATCACCCCTTCCATAGAGGTGAGTTTATAATCTTGAATGAAGATGGTCAAGAGAACGGATGAGGCTATCATCACCCACCAATCAAAACGGTAGGCTCGCCAAACCACTGGCATGATGAATATCCCTGCCGTTAAGCCCAGGATGAGCCCGACATTCGCAATGTTGGAGCCAATCACGTTTCCGATGGCAATATCGGGGTGGCCATTCATGCTTGCATTGATGCTCACGATGAGCTCAGGTGCACTAGTGGCGAAGGATACAATGGTAAGGCCGACGATAACTGGCGTAATTTTCATCTTCAACGCCAAGCCTGCAGCTCCTCTAACGAGAAACTCCCCGCCGAGAACGAGCATGGCTAAGCCTAAAACGATGAAAAAGTACTCCAACATTATAGTCGGGTTGAACGGCGGACGGAATCTTGAAGATCATCGAGGACCTTCTTGCCCTCGTTCAATGCATCCTTGGTCTCTTTCACGCCCTCGTGAGAATCAGCACTATCGTTGATTTCACGCTTTAATTCGTTGGTAGCGTTCTTCACGTATTTGATCCCTTGCCCGAGTCCACGTGCAATTTCAGGGATACGCTTTGCGCCAAAGAACAGGACAGAAATAAGGAGAACTACGAAAATCTCCGGCCATCCAATGAAAAGAAACAAACTCATATTCAGCTGCATTCAGACTACAAATGTAGCAATCATTCTACCTCTTTCACGAGGACTGAAAAAAAGAAAGTCCCACATCGCTGTGGGACTTTCAATCAATATGAATAAACGAACAGAATTACTCTGCAGAATCGTTTTTCTCTTTTGTTGAATCATATACAACTGGAGTTGCAACGAAGAGTGATGAGTACGTACCTACAACCACACCAACCGTAATGGCGAAGATGAACCCACGGATTGATTCACCACCAAAGATGAGGATGATGAGCAATACGATGAGCGTAGTCATCGAGGTATTCACTGTACGGCTCAAGGTGCCATTCATCGCTGAGTTCAAGATGCTAGACAATGAGCGCTTCTTGTGGTAGTGTGAATAGTACTCACGAACGCGGTCGAATACAACCACGGTATCGTTCAACGAGTAACCAATAACCGTCAAGATGGCTGCAACGAATGCCTGATCAACTTCCAACTGGAACGGAAGAATTCCGTCGAAGATGGAGAAGATACCGAACACGATGATAACGTCGTGAATAATCGCGGCAATTGCACCGAATGAGTACTGCATCTTGCTGAATCGAACCAGGATGTAAACGAAGATGGCAAGGAGTGAGAAGATTACAGCCAAAACTGCGTCTCTACCAATGTCATCTGCGATAGTAGGACCAACTTGGCGGCTTGCAACGAGACCTACAGCGGACTCATCGGTTTGTGCAAGGAATGCCTCAGACTCAATTGGTGATGCATAGAAGCCGCTCACTCCTTCGTAGAGAGCTGCCTCGATAGCCTTATCTACTTCAGCACCTGTTTCATCAATACGATACTTCGTAGTAATAACAACCTGAGATGCTTCACCCAATGTTTTCACAATTGGAGAGTAAACCGTTCCATCTTCACCAACGAACTGCTCGCTCAAGCTATTGCTGATTTCCTGCACGTCCACCGGCTGATCGAAACGAACCGTATAACTGCGTCCACCTACAAAGTCAACCCCTTGGTTAAGACCTTTAGTAGCCAAAGAAGCAATTGAAATCACGATGAGGATACCAGAAATGATGTAGGCAACCTTTCGCTTAGAGATGAAGTCGATGTTCACCTTCTTCAACATTCCTTCAGAGAACTTCGTGCTGAATGTGATAGAAGCTTTGCGTGAAAGTCTCCATTCGTAAACAAGGCGAGTAACGAAAATCGCGCTGAATACGGAGAATACGATACCAACACCCAAGGTAGTTGCGAAACCACGAATTGGACCTGTACCGAATACGAAGAGTGCGATTGCAGTCAACAACGTGGTAAGGTTGGCATCGATAATTGCGCTGTAAGAGTGCTTGTAACCGTCGCGGATCGCAAGCTTCACATCTTTACCGTTCGCCAACTCCTCACGGATACGCTCGTAGATGATCACGTTTGCATCTACCGCCATACCAATGGTAAGGATGATACCCGCCATACCAGGAAGCGTAAGAACGATTCCCATACCGGCGATGATACCGAAGATGAACAACATGTTAGTCACCAAGCTGATATCCGCAACGATACCTGCGAAGTTGTAGTAAAGAATCATGTAAACCATCACCAAAAGAAGGGCGATGAGGAATGAGCTGAATGAAGCAGAAATCGCTTCAGCACCCAAAGTTGGTCCAATCACGTCGCTCTGAACGATCTTAGTTGGAACTGGAAGCTTACCTGCACGTAGAACCGTTGCAAGGTCTTGCGCTTCCTGAATATCAAATGAACCAGAGATAGAAGTTCGTCCACCTGGAATTGACTTGTTCACGCTTGGTGCAGAGTATACAACCCCGTCGAGTGCGATAGCTACGTAACCACGACGTCCGTCGCCGCCACCTTCACCTGGTGTTTCGAATCCAGAACCAGCCTGGTCGAACAGGTCTTCTTCTTGTGAAAGTCTTTCAGTGAGACGAGCCCAAGTGTTCGCACCAACTCCGTCCATGTTCAATGAAACAGAAGGACGACCACCTTCGAAATCCTGACGTGCATCTGTGATAACGTCACCGCTCAATTCCGGCACATTCTCGCGGTTTCCAGCGAGTGCATAAAGTGGAACGAAAGCGCTTCCTTCCGTCTTTGTTCCGAAAGACCACTTCACGTAGCGAAGGTTTGCTGGACGAAGGGAACGGATTTCACGACGGTTGAGGTAAGACAACACTTTAGCTGTATCCGCAACGCGAACGAAGCCTACAGTTGGACCGAAATTGATCGACTGAGTTTGCTGATTGAAGTTGATAGAGACTAACTCAAAGAGTGGGTTGAATGTAGATGCAGCAGAAGTATCTGCTTCAGTACCTGAACTATCAGGAGATGAAATCGCATCTGTAGCAGAACTATCTGCATCATCCAAAGCCACGAAATCGTCAGCATTAAATCCTGTATCATCGCTAGTTGAGTCGGCATCCTCTTCATTTGAAGCGTTTGGATTTTCCACTAGGTCGCGAAGACGTGTGTTTGCAGCCGCGAGGTGATCAATAACCTCGTAAGCTTTGAAAGCCTTCCAGAACTCTAGTTTGGCGGTTGATGAAATCACCTGCTTCGCGCGGTCTGGATCCTTAACACCTGGCATCTCTACCAAGATTCTGCCGGAACCTTCGAGTTGTTGAATGTTTGGCTGAACTACACCGAATTGGTCGATACGAGCCTTGAGAACCGTGTAAACATTGTCAACGGCTTCGGTAACATCTTGACGAATAAGTGCTTTTACTTCTTCGGTGCCAACATTCACACCTGCACGCTTTGTGATGGAAGGAGTTCCAAACAAAGCTGGATCGGTGTAAGCGCGCATTCCACCGGCCTCTGCAATGAGACGGTCGAGTTCGGTAAAGAAGATCTCTACGTATGCTTCCTGACTGTTGGTAACGGCTGAATCAGTGTGAGCAAGAGCTTTGCGGAGCATGACATCGTCGGAGTTGTCGGCGAGATTCAAAAGAATGTCGCGAACAGAAACCTCCAAAATCACATTCATACCACCGCGAAGGTCAAGACCAAGGTTGATTTCGCGGTCTTTCACCTCAGCATAGGTGTACTTCGCGAACCCTAGGTTCATTACCTCCTGATTCAACATAGAGTCTAGAATTGCTTGGCGCTTGTCTGCATCTCCGTTAGCAACCTCTGTAGCGTTAGTTTCTACCGAGTTCGAAACGAATGTGAAAGACAATTCCCAAAAGCAAACTAGAGCTAAGACGATCGCAAATAAGCGGATCACGCCTTTGTTCTGCATGATTGCGTGTTTTTAGCGTATGGGTTTTTCAATAACGCGCAAATATATACAACTTAAACTCATATATCCCAATTTCCGTTAACTCATTGAAGGCCTGAAAAAACAAGGGATTTCGTACTTTTATTTTTCCTAAAAATGATAACATGAAACTAAGACTCCTCGTAGTACTTACCGTACTCTCTCTTTCTACGTTTGGTCAGCAATTATTCCAATTTCGAGATTACATACATCCCGAAGTGACGCGCAATGGCAACATTTTAATGAATGGCTTTGCCGCTGGAATGAACAACCCTCAGTTTAGTCCTATCGACCTCAACCAAGATGGAACGATGGATCTCTTAGTTTTCGACCGCGACGGAAACAGCCTGCTGCCCTTTCTCACCGTAGGTTCAGCACCGAATACTCATTATGAGTTCGCACCTGAATATGTAGACAGCTTCCCAGATGACCTCAGATTCATCGTAAAGTTGGTGGATTACAACTGTGACGGGAAGATGGACATCTTCTATAAGGTTACGAATGGTATTGGCGTATATCGAAACACAAGCACAGGCAATGGATTGTCCTTCGAATGGGCACTTGGCACTGATCAATTCCTCAAAACACAGTTCGCAAACGGACAGACCTCACAAGTTTATGTTCTCGAGCTCGATATGCCTGTAATCGATGACGTGGATGGCGATGGTGATATCGACATTCTTAGTTTCGAGACCAATGGCGTACAAGTTTACTTTTATCAAAACGTCTCTGCGAACGGCTGCGGCCTAGAGTTCTTCCTCAGACAAGAATGCTGGGGAGGTTTCCGCGAGGACCCAAATAACAATGGAGTAGAGATTGATGCCTGCATACCAGGTAACGCTCCTCCCTTCGAACCCGAAAATGGAGCACACGCAGGTTCAACTATCCTTTCACTCGACCTCGATAATGATGGCCTAGAAGAGTTAGTAATGGGAGATATATCTTTCCCCGAATCATCCATGTTGCCAAATACAGGCGTTGCCGATAGCGCCTATGTGGGTTCCCAAGTGAGCAACTGGGCTCCTGATGGAAACGTTCCCGTCAACCTATATGTCTTCCCCGCATTCTATTATATGGATGTGACCTTCGACGGAGTGCCTGACCTCATCGCAGCTCCGAACATCATGCCGTCGAAAAACCTTCGTCAGGTTTGGATGTACGAAAACAGCGGTACAGCAACGAATCCGACGTTCACTTTCTCAGACAGCTCATTCCTCCAAAATACTATGATAGACATGGGCGAAGGCGCTTATCCTGCCTTTGTGGATTTGAATGGCGACAATCTAGACGATATCATTCTAGGAAACCGGGGCGTTTGGGAAAGCGGTGGAAATTATTCAGCTTCATTATGGTATTTGAAGAACACCAGCGCGAACGGAAACTACTCTTTTGAAGTCGTTTCTGAGAATATTGCAACCCTATCCTCTTCTGTACCTCTTTCTCCGATTCCAACCTTTGCAGATTTGGATGGAGATAATGACTTCGATATGATCGTGGGGTTTGAAGATGGTCAGCTCTCTTACTACGAGAATACTGGAAACATTGGAACACCCACATTCACTTTGGTGACAAACAACTTTGGTGGGATTGATGTCGGCGCCAATGCCTCTCCAGAACTCTACGATTTTGATGGTGACGGTGACTACGACTTGCTCATTGGCGAGAAATCCGGTACGGTCAACTACTACGAAAACAACAATGGAACGTACACGCTAGTGACCGACAAGTTCGGTGGAATCAATACCGATTTCTACGGCCAGTTCCAAGGTTATGCTATGCCGAGAATGTACGAGTTCAACGGCAAAGACCAGTTGATGGTGGGCAGTGAACACACGGGCATTCAGCAGTTCGATTCTGCCTCTGCGATTATCAATCAGCCTTCCACTACGGAGGCGCAGTTCGGCAATGGCAACACAAGCACAACAACTACAGAGGAAACGCCATTTGGCGCGGTGAAGAGGACGGGGAGAAATCAATTCCTCTACCGAGCTTCAGAATTGCGCGCTATGGGATTCACGTATGGTCAGGTTGAGAAAATCGCCTTCAACGTAACTACGAGCAATACGTCAAACAGCCTTACTAATGGCGTAACCATTCGATTCGGTAATACAGATTCGACAGAACTGAATTCATTTCAAACGGGTCTGACAGACGGCTACGACAATGTAATGCCGATTACTCCAGGTTGGAACGAAATCAATTTGCAAGATCCATTCATTTGGGATGGAGAGTCTAGCTTGGTTATTGAGATTTGCTTTAGTCGCAACCTCCCATTGGTGGACAACCCTGTAGAGGTGACAGATGTAGGATTCAACGCCAATGCGTATGGTGACATCACTGGTTGGAACAGCAACACGAAAAACGGCTGTAACATGCCGTACCTAACCACTTCTACTCTACGTCCAAATACCAAAATAACCATTCGCCCAATTACGCCACCTGCTGGCCAGATTTTGAAGGGTTACCGCAGAATGCATGCTGATTTCTCCGATTTGGACAACGATGGATATCCAGAAGTAATTATTGGAAGCTTTGGTGGCGGACTCGTATTGATGAAAGGCGAGGCTAAGGACAACATCTCTGTAGAAGAGGTGAACCCGCACCTTGAGGCGACTATTTATCCAAACCCAACTGAGGGCAGGTTTATCGTTCAACTTGAGGACATGGAGCCGGCTGACTATAAGGTCTTCGATATAAACGGAAGGCTCCAAAGTGAAGGAACCTTTGAGGGGCAAGCCGAAATAAACCTCAGCCATCTCGCAAATGGAATCTACATACTTCATGTAGTCCAAGATCAGCGGAGCAGCTATGCCAAAATCATCAAGCGATAACGACTCGCCTCTATTGTTGTACGACGGTCACTGCGCACTTTGTAATGGTGCCGTTAGTTGGATCTTGAAGTGGGATAAACGCCAAAGGTTCACCTTTGCTCCACTTCAGGGCCCAACGGCAGCAGAAATAATCCGACGTCATCCACATCTTGCCGAAATCGATTCACTTATTCTAGTTGAAGGTGATTCGATGCGGACTCATTCATCCGCCGCTCTCAGAGTAGCGATGATTGTAGGTGGGCTTTGGAAGGTTCTTGGCTTATTCTACATCATTCCAAAACCATTGCGAGATTGGGTTTATAATGGAATCGCTCGGATTCGCTATCGAACTTTTGGGCGATATGATGCTTGTCCAATGCCACCCGTAGAATGGCGACATCGATTTAAGGCTTGAGGGTAGAACCAAAATGAAAAATCCCGACATCCACCAGAGGTGAAGTCGGGATTCTTGTGTATTGGAAGACTGAGCTTAGAGCTCGAGTGCGTTGTTCATGTTACGCACGGCTTCAGCGCTCTTATCGAATAGCGCTTGCTCTTCGTCATTCAACTTGTAGTCGATGATTTCTTCCCAACCATTACGACCGATTACAACTGGTACGCCTTGGCATAGGTCATTCTGTCCGTACTCTCCTTCGAGGTAAACAGAACAAGGCATCACTTTCTTCTGATCGCGAACGATAGCTTCAACAAGTGCGGCACCTGCAGCACCTGGAGCGTACCATGCGGAAGTTCCAAGAAGTCCAGTAAGCGTCTTACCACCTACCATAGTCTCTTCAGCAACCTTCTTCATTTCGTCTTCAGAAAGGTAGTTTGAAACAGGAGATGAGTTCTTCTGTGCGAGGCGAGTCAAAGGCAACATGGTAGCGTCACCGTGACCAGCGATTACCACACCTTGAACGTCGTTCGGGTTGCAGTTCAAGGCTTCAGAAAGACGGTACTTGAAACGTGCACTGTCGAGGATACCACCCATACCGATTACACGGTGCTTAGGAAGACCCGAAGTCTTCACCGCGAGGTAGGTCATTGTGTCCATTGGGTTAGAAATAACCACGAGGATAGCGTCTGGTGAATGCTTAAGAACGTTCTCTGTTACCGACTTCACGATTCCGGCGTTTGTACCGATGAGCTCTTCGCGAGTCATGCCTGGTTTACGTGGAATACCAGAAGTAATCACAACTACGGAAGAACCTGCAGTTTTGCTGTAGTCGTTGGTTGAGCCAATTACACGTGAATTGAAACCGTTGAGGGTAGCACATTGGTTGAGGTCCATTGCCTTACCTTCTGCGAAACCTTCTTTGATGTCGAGCAATACGATTTCGTCAGCCAACTCTTTCATGGCTGCATATTCCGCAACACTTGCACCTACGTTACCGGCACCGATTACAGAGATTTTCATGGGTGATATGATATTAAAATTGAAAACTGATTTTGGGGTCGTAAAGGTAAGGCGTAGCGATTAGACAAGCGATAAACCGATAAATTAAAAGTGGCTAAAAGGCTAACCTGGAACAATTTGTGCTCCACAATTAATACATTTGATTCTCAATCTCTCTCTTATGCTAAGAACTCTCCTCATAGTTGTAACCCTAGGGTTGCTCGCTTGTTCTCCGGACATTGACTCTCCAGCGCCATCAAGCGCTCAATTTGAACCATTATTCGATTCTGTTTGGGCCACATATGGCGACACGGACAGACAGTACGAAATTCATCTCTTCAATACTCCTCACGCTTATAATGGTAGGATTACCGTAGTTTCTAACTCTATATTGTTCGACGCACTTAATTCCATAACAACCTTATCGGGCGACGATGGACGAATCCTGCATCAACATGAACTAATGACAATTAATTCTGAAATCGAAGGTGAACCACCAGTGACCAAACGTCAAGGCCGCTATCTAATGGCATCCACGTATAAAGGCTGGAACGGAATTGACCTAGAAACGGGAAAAGCCATTTGGTCAATCGAAAACTCGCACTTTTGGATGGACCGTGAGAACTCCAATAGGGCCGCGGTTCACAACGGTGCCTTCTTTTATTTCAAAGAAAGTGCCTTAGATGAACTCAAGGACTGGGAAGTTTACTCGACTCCAGTCGATAGGTACGAACCTCGACTTGTCTTTTCTCCGACATCCATTCCTGAGATCTCACACCTATCCGTATATGTGAGAGGGTTAGCTATCGCAGCCAAACCGACAGGAGGTATAATGTGCGTTATATATGGACGCGCACCGGTCGAGTGGAACACGTCATTCGTCTGTTTTATTGATGTTAAAACAGGTGAAGTAATGCATTATGAGGTATTCTCAGGCCGAATGGCTAGGGATCAAGAAGCACATGTAAGAAATGGCAGGATACTATTTCCACTGGAGTCGGAGATCAGAGCTTACAGTCTTTCAACCTTGGAGTTTGAATGGAGTCGATACATTAGTAGGTCTCTTCAAATTGAATTCATCCCAGTTGGAGATAATCTTATCATATATACCAGCGGAGCCTACAATGGAGCTATGGGAGTTTGGATGGAAATCGACGAGCAAAATGGAGCTATCGTACGAAGCACTAACTCGACAACTGACTACCTCATGGACGATTTCTATACGGTGGTAGATGAAAAGATATACTATCCCAGCTCCTATTCTAAATGGTACTACTGGGATGCCGGCACAATGCGTCTTCAGATTTTCAACGCCAATACTTTCGAATTCGAGCTCACGCTTGAGCAACAAGAGGAAATTGGCACCTTTCATGGTGGTATCACATACGACGAGGTCAATCGTACCCTTGTCGCTCAAAGAAGAAGAACTTTTCAGGCTTTGAAAATACCTGAAGAGTAGAACCAAACTAAAAAACCCCAACAATCGACCTCTCGGTGAATGTTGGGGTTTTACTCAGCTTACCTTGTCGACTTACACGTCGATCTTTGCATATTTCGCGTTCTTCTCAATGAACTCGCGACGAGGTGGTACGTCGTCACCCATCAACATAGAGAAGATTCTATCGGCTTCAGCCGCGTTCTCAATAGTAACTTGCTTGAGTGTGCGGTATTCAGGATTCATGGTTGTATCCCAAAGTTGTTCCGCGTTCATCTCACCAAGACCCTTATAGCGCTGAACGCTCACTCCCTTCTCGGCGTCACCACCAAGTTCGGCTGCAATTCGGTCACGCTGGTCTTCGCCCCAAGCGTATTCAGACTTCGCACCTTTCTTCAACAAGTACAGCGGTGGTGAAGCGATGTAGATGTATCCGTTCTCAATCAACTCCTTCATGTAGCGGAAGAAGAACGTGAGGATAAGCGTCGCAATGTGAGAACCGTCAACGTCGGCGTCACACATAATCACAACCTTGTGGTAGCGAAGCTTCTCTGTATTCAAGGCTTTCGAATCATCTTCTGTACCTACGCTCACGCCTAGTGCTGTAAAGATGTTTCTAATTTCTTCGTTCTCGAAGATCTTGTGGGTCATGGCCTTCTCTACGTTGAGGATCTTACCTCGCAGTGGAAGGATGGCTTGGAACCTACGGTCACGTCCCTGTTTTGCCGTACCACCCGCGGAATCACCCTCGACAAGGAAGATCTCGCATTTGTGCGGATCGGTTTCGGAACAATCGGACAGCTTACCTGGAAGGCCTGTAGACGACATAACCGTTTTGCGCTGTACCATCTCGCGGGCCTTACGAGCTGCAACACGTGCACGAGCTGCGAGGATGACCTTTTGAACGATCATCTTGGCTTCGTTCGGGTTCTCCTCTAAGAAGTTGGTGAGCATTTCGCCTACGAGCTGATCTACCGCACCGGAAACTTCGCTGTTACCCAGCTTGGTTTTGGTCTGGCCTTCAAACTGAGGCTCCATTACCTTCACTGAGATAACGGCGGTAAGACCTTCACGGAAATCATCACCAGCAACCTCAACCTTTTCCTTGGCGAGCATACCACTTTCGTCGGCATACTTCTTCAACGTACGCGTAAGTGCACGTCTGAAACCAGCGAGGTGAGTACCACCTTCGTGGGTGTTGATGTTATTCACATAAGAGTGAATATTCTCTGCGTAGGTCGTATTGTAGTGCATGGCAACTTCAACCGGAATGTCGTTGCGCTCGCCTTCCATGAAAATCACGTTAGGCATGAGGCGCTCGCGGTTCTGGTCGATGAATTCAACGAACTCAGCCAAGCCACCTTCGGAGAAGAAGGTTTCAGATCTCAGGTTGCCCTCTTCATCTTTCTCGCGCTCATCTGTAAGTGTAATGCTGATACCTCGGTTGAGGAAAGCCAGCTCACGCATACGTGCAGCGAGAATGTCGTATTGGTATACAAGCTCGTAGAAGATGCTTGGATCTGGGGTGAAGCTTACAATAGTACCACGGTAATCCGTTGTGCCAATTTCCTTAACAGGATATTGAGGAACCCCCATGCTGTACTCTTGCTCGTACTTCTTACCCTGACGGTGAACTTCGGCTTTGAGGTGTGTACTCAACGCGTTCACACAGGAAACACCTACACCGTGAAGACCACCTGAAACCTTATAGGAATCTTTATCGAATTTACCCCCTGCGTGGAGAACGGTCATAACTACCTCAAGGGCAGAGCGACCTTCCTTCTCGTGCATGTCAACGGGGATACCACGACCGTCATCTTTTACGGTAATGGAGTTGTTCTCGTGAATGGTGACGAAGATTTTACTCGCGTGTCCGGCGAGCGCTTCATCAATAGAGTTGTCTACAACCTCATATACGAGGTGATGGAGACCTTTAACACCAACGTCGCCGATGTACATGGCAGGACGCTTACGTACTGCCTCAAGTCCTTCGAGGACCTGAATACTGGAGGCGCCGTATTCTTTCTTTTCTTCCATCTCGTCTGTTGCTTTTTACTTAAAGGCGTAAAACACAAAAATAACCATTAGAATGAAGAAGAGGGGTCTAACCCCTCTCCAAAATGCCGGTTTTTCAACATTTTTATCAACATTAAGCCATTTTAAGGCTTTTTGGTATATCCGATACCCTTTTGATTAAAAACGGAACGCGAGGCCTAAAATAAACCGCGTTCCTTGTGCCGGGTATCCATACCACAGGTCATAGTCCTGGTTGAGTATGTTGTTGACACTCAGATAAGCACTGAGATAATCGTTGTATTTGTACTCTGTGTAGAACCTCCAATCGTAAAAGGTTGGCATGCTCGCATTCTCAACCTTTCCATTTGGCTCAAAAGCATCTCTTGGGCCCGTAACAACAAAGTCTGTTTTGAGTGTGATTTTCTTCTTCCAAGTGTACGCCACATGCAAGCCGCCTTTGAAGTCTGGCATGTGATACGCTAGCAAGTCATTCTGTCGGTTATAGACGAAATAGGTCGCATCTCCTGACACCTCAATTCCACTTGGGTGATGGTACGTTAGTTCAACTCTTGGCGCCAAAACATCGAGGTCGGCATACTCGATTCTCAAGTACGGATCGAAGCCCGTGCCCAAGTAGGCAGAGTCTCTTGTAAACAACGCTCTATCCGAATATCGGAAGTAGTCTGCCTGAAGGTTATACCCGAATCGGCGAGAGATTCTACCGCTCACGCCTAGATAAACTTTATTCGCTCCTGTTTCACGTATTTCCACACCTGGAGCGATATACGGGTTCATTTCACTGATGCCAGCAAGACCGTTCAAGTCAACATCACCTGTCCAACCACCAAAGATGTTCAACACATTCTTAACCAATGGAAGCTCCGCTCGAATTTCAGGATAGAAGTACAAACGAGAAGTGGCTGTATCACCATTTGTGAGCTCAGTTGAAGTGGCATTCTTGCCCACGTAGTTAATGTTCAGACCTACGGTAAAGTAGATTCCATTCACTTCGTGACGGATGTACGGCTTAACTCGAACGGCATACGCATTCGTAGTAGCACTATCTGAGGCATAGTTGAGGTAGTCGAAACCTGTTCCCATGAAGATATCTATATCACCTGCAGGAATTGTCCAATCCGCCATTGCATTCACAAAGTGCTCCTGAGCAGAATATCTGTCGTGCAGGAAGTAATACCCTACATCAACTCCGCGGAAGGCATCATTACCTCGATTCGTTATGCGCTCATAGCGAGTGTTAATACCGTATTTGTAGTAACGCTGACGTGTAGGGTCTGAATCGGCGAGGGATTCATTCACATTCGGGATTTGCGGAATACCATAGTAACTCACATCTCTCAAATTGATATCGAGATCCCCTTTAAAGCGCCATCTCTGACCTACGTGTCCGATGCCCGCTCTGAGGGAGTTCTCCATCGTGAAGTTGTCGTTGAACACCACACGGTCGCGAAGTGCTCCCGTTTGCGTAGAGAAATGGTCATACGCCAAACTCCACGTGAGCGAATTACTCCTAGAGTTGGCGAGTACAATTCCCACTTCTGGGGTAAAGAAGTTACCCATACCAACCTTGACCATATTCTCTGGGTAGCGTTCCAACTCTACTCTTTTGATCAATGCTGCTGGAATAGGATCGAGCTCTACGTCTGTTTCTACAATGCGTGGAGCAAAGTCGTAGTCAACGTCAATCTTGTGTGTGGTAGTATCCTCAAAGTTTGGTTGGAAACTGAGCTTGCGCGCCTCCCGTACTTTTGCTTCGTAACGGTCAAACACGTTAATCTTCACGTTACCAACACCATCTCCGTCGCCTTCACCTCCTTGAGCGAATGACTGGAGCCCGAACAACACTCCGAGTCCAAGCGTCAATAGAATCTTTGTACTTCTCATTGTTCGTTCATTTCAGGTTGATTGCCCTCTTCTTGTCCACCGGTGTCCTCGTTTTGTCCACCTTCGTCTCCACCTTGTCCACCCGCATCTACCGGTATGGAAATCTCAGTGGTATCTGCACCCGCGGCCTCTTGTGCTGCAACGGCTGTGTTGATTCTCTCTTTTAGACTTCTTGCCTGATTCACCACTTCTTCGCTGTAGTTCTGTTCAATAATGAAGTCTAGTGTATACTGTGCCTGGAAGATATCCTCCAGCTTCCAGTAGTTTTCGGCCATCAACAACAAAGAAGCATATCTCCATCGTGGATAATTCGGAAGATTGTCGACCATCCAAAAGATCTCTTCGTTGGACTCTTCATGCATCTCTTGGTCGAGGAAGAACTTGGCTATATGGAAGCTCGCCTCTGCTCGTGCTTCCCCTACTGAAGAATCTCTTACAGTGCGATAAACGCGTTGAGAAGGTTCGTAGCTACCGATCTTCCAAAGTCCTCGTGCCTGAATGAGCAAGGCCGAATTTTTCTCTTGTGGTGATAATCCGGGATCTTTTAGGGCAATCTCTGCAAAGTTCGAAGCTTGTTCCCATCTCTCGAGTTCAGCGGCCGCTTTCATACGACCAACGCTCGCGGATCGATAGCGCTCTGTACTCTCTGCAGATTGCACCACTTGGTTGTACGCTTCTAGCGCCTTCGCCCATTCGCTTTGCGCCATGGCGATATGACCGAGTTGCAACCAAGCTGTTTCGCTATAGTCGTTCACCGGACCGCTCACTACGCGCTCATAGGCCGCTTTTGCCGTTTGCTTGTCGCCATTGCCGAGTGAACACTCCGCGAGCAAGAAGTTGGCCTTCACTTGGAATACTCCATCTGGGAAGCGCTGCAAATACGTTTGGAATGCGGGTATAGCCTGATTACAGTCACCTAAACCGTATTTTTCATAAGCCGAGAGGTAGACCGTACTGTCAAGCGATGCGCGTTGTACGTCCGCGAAATCGATGCTTTCAACCCAATCCACATAATCGTCGATTCTACCTGCTTTGTCGTAAACCAAACGAGCAAAGCTGATGGCTTCACGCGCCTCGTCCGTGCTCGGATACTCTTCAACAAGCTTATTTAACGACGCTATAGAAGCATCGTAGTTTCGCATGTTTCTTTGAATGATTCCGATTTGAAGAAGCGCTCTTCTGGATTGTACGCTGTTTGGATAATCACTTCGGAATTGGGTAAATACGGAAAGAGCTTCGTCGTACTTATTCATTCGCAACAACTCCGACCCCAGTTCATATTTTGCATCTGCTGCGAGTGTAGACGAAGGGTAGCGGGTAGTAAGCGCGCGAAGCTCTGCAACCTTTTGATCTTCTTTTCCACTCAACCCAAACGAAAGTGCACGTTGGAATGAGGCGTAATCCGACTCTCTTCCGTTCGCGTCAATATACCCCCCGTAATACGGAACAGCTTGAGCGTACTTGCCTTGCATGAAGTAAGAATCGGCAAGACGAAGCGTTGCGTCTTGCTTTCTCGACATATCCGCTCTGCGGTTATCTACAAACAGGCGAAAAGTGGTAGCCGCTTGGTTGTAATTTTCCATCATGAAGTGACAGTAGCCTACGTTGTATTGGGAAATCGGGAACTCCGACATGTTGTACGCTCCCGACTGATTTTGAAAAGTTTGGAACTCTTCTAATGCCGATGAATAGTCCTTTCTTCTGTAGTGAATCTCTCCTAACCAGAAATGCGCCTGCGCTTTCGTAGCTGCATTGATTGGATACCTCAAACTATTTGTAAAAGCTTGAGTTGCACCTCCCCAATTGAGTGCATTGTACAACTCTACACCTCGGTAGTATGAAACTTTTTGGTAGGCCTCCCTCATCACAGCTGAACCCAAACCTGTCGCTTCAATTGCTTCAAGCGCTCTCGCGTAATCTTTAGTGGTGATGTACAAGTTGGCCAGGAGTTCGTTCACTTCTGTAATGTGTTCAGACTCTGGATAGCTCGACTTGAAATTCGTCAGCGCTTCAATCGCATTGTCAAATGGATTAGCCAACTCGTAGGACAGCTTCACATAGTTGAAGTGCGCTTCTTCTTTAATAGCTTCCTCTCCTGGTGCCTCCATGGTCGCCTTGAAGGCAGACAATGCGGCATTCTTATCTCCGGCCTTGAGGTAACAGTCAGCTAACAAGTAAAATGCGGGCTGAGCGAGTGCTCTGTTATTTGCCGTCACTTTATTCAAGTGTTCAAGCGCAGCCGAAAACTGTCCATCTGCGTGATATGCAACACCTAATTGATAGTGCTCTTTTTGTGTCATTCTACCGCCTCTTTCTCGGTAGAGCTGCAAATACGGAAGAGACTCCGCGTAGCGCTTTTGGCGGAAGTAGGCTTGCCCGACAAGCTTCGCGATTTCCGCACTTCGTGTGGGAGTCGCATTGTCTAGCAGCTTATTCGCTACTTCGTAGAGCTTGTCGTAATCTCCAGTTTGATAATAAATCTGAGCTAAGTAATAGGGCACCATTGGTCCAAAAGCTGGATCTTCTTGAAGAGCTTCGAACTCACGAAGTGCGGTTACATAGTTGCTATCGTTGTAGTTGAGGTGAGCGTAGTAGTATTTCGCTGAAGGCGCAAGTGACGAGCTACCATCTTTAATCTCACGGAATGCCGCCTTAGCCTCGGCAGGCTCCTCCTCCATAAAGTGGCAATACCCCTTCTTGAAATAGTAGGTCGCCTTATCGTTATCGCGCATCTCGCGCACATCCATTTCATTGAGCCACTCAAGTGCGTCGTCGTATCTTCTTCTATTGAAAAGGAAATCTGCTGTTTGCCAAAGGGCATCGTAGCGATAACTGCTGGTGGGATGCTCTGCGAGGAAATCGCGTACGCGATCCTGTGCGTCGCGGTTCATCAAGTGCACAGCACACATAGCGCGGTAATAATCGGATTTCTCTACGACATCAATTTTGTCGTGAGGAGCGCGCTCTTTTACTTCATCAAAACGCTCAGCTGCTGCGGCAAACATTTGCTGATCATACAGCACCTTTCCATCATCGAATACCTTGTTCAGCGAGCGCTCCCAGTCAGTAAGCTGACCAAAAGCCAGGACATTTGCTAGCGCAACAAATGACAAGGTCCAACACAACTTTCTCATTGAGACGGATTTGGGATTATTCATCAAAATTAGCCGCATTACTCGTTCGTTCTACCCAGGGGATGAGCAGTTATTCAATATGAATTGTTAGCAGCTTTTCTCTCTCAATCCCAAACGGAATCCTTGGTAATATATTCCGATGAACATAAATTCGTTCCTTTGTCGTTACTCACTATTTCACACTCATGAGCGATAAGCCCATTCTTTCCCTGCAAGACGCCAACATCCTTCAAGGAGACCACCTCGTACTTCACGATGTGAATATCCATATCGAGGAGGGCCAATTCGTTTATCTTATTGGTCAAACTGGTTCTGGGAAATCTAGCTTACTCAAAACGCTGTACGGCGATTTACCGCTTAAGAAAGGCTCTGGGAGTATTGTTGGATATGACCTTCATCAACTCAAAGAAAAGGACATCCCCTATCTGAGACGAAAGATTGGTGTGGTGTTTCAAGATTTCCAGTTGCTCACCGACCGCACTGTTCACGAGAATCTTGTTTTCGTTTTGAAGGCAACGGGCTGGAAGGATAAAAAGAAGATTGAAAAGCGAATCAACGAGGTGCTGAGTAAGGTTGGAATGGCCACCAAAGGCCATAAAATGCCGCATCAAATTTCTGGAGGTGAGCAACAGCGCGTTGCCATTGCTAGAGCACTTTTGAATGATCCAGAATTGATTCTTGCAGATGAGCCTACGGGTAATCTCGATCCGAGAACATCAGAAGAAATCATGATTCTCCTGAGTGAGATTTGCCAAAGTGGACGCGCAATACTCATGGCAACGCACGACTATTCGCTCATCCTCAAATTCCCTTTCAACACTTGGAAGTGTGAGGATGGAAAAGTGGTTGAAACCGTTCAAAACACCCTGTAACCGTGCTATCCATTCTCATCCCAAATTTTGATGAGAACGTCGATAAACTCGTGCGCGACCTTCATGTACAGGCGACCGATCTCGACACTCCCTTCGAAATTCTGATTTGTGATCAAGCTCAATCTAAAGAGAATTTTGAGGTGAACAACGCCTTGAACGAGCTTCCTGAAGTTGAATACTTCAAATGGTCAGAGCAACCCGGGCGCGCCGCAAACCGCAACCATCTAGCACGCAAGGCCAAAGGAGAATGGTACTTTTTCATCGATAGCGATGCAGAGTTGATTCATCCATGGACATTGAGTCGATTTTGGAAAGCAAAGCATTCCGAGTCCGTAATCTGTGGTACGATGTATTATCGAGACGAAGACCCTGGCCCCAAGTATCGTCTACGTTGGAAATACGGGCGGAATCGCGAAATGCGCTCCCCTATCGACCGAAGTAAGAATCCATACGCATCCTTTATCTCTTTTGCATTTTTGATAGGCTGCGACAGCTTCGAAAAAGTCAAGTTTAACGAGAGCGTCGTTGAATATGGGCATGAAGACACGCTCTTCGGCAAGCATCTGAAATATGCCATGATACGACCAATGCATATTGATGCCGACATTCTCCACAACGGACTGATTTCAGCAGATGAATTCCTTGAGAAAGTGAGGCAGTCGGTGCGAAGTTTAGCCCTACTCACCGAGCTTGGTCATGTTGATGACGACTACCGTGTTTACAAGATTCAGCAATGGTTAGCTAAGCGCTACCTCGACTATGTGGTAGCGATAAAGTTTACTGTTCTTCGAGGATTGATAGAATACAACTTAAAGGGAAAGCACCCTTCTATCTTTTTGCTTGACATGTATAAATTGGGCTATTTCTGCACCTTGAGAAGAGGCGTGAGCAGATCGGCCAAAACCTTGCGCTCCTGAGGCCAACTTAATTCAGCTTTTGCCCTAGCAATTCCCTTGTTGTATTGATCTGAAGGAGCATTCATCATCCTTTGCATGCCCTCGCGCAAGGCTTCTACGGAAGAAGAATTCACCGTGAGTCCAACCTCATAAGTTTCGACAATTCGCTTCACCTCAACCACTTGGGAGGTCAGCACCGGAATATCAGAATGCAAATAATCGAAAAGCTTGTTCGGCAAACTGTACATGTAGTTAATCGAAGTCGGTTTATCCAAACTCAGCCCCACATTTGCCACTCGAGTGTAGGAAAGTAGACGAGCATAGGGCACTTTATCTACAAAAATGACCTTCTTCTCTATTCCAAGATCGACAACTTGACGCTTCAATCCTGGGACTGCATCGCCATTCCCAACTATTAAAAGAACAGCTCCTTCTAAGGGCGCGATGGCCTCAAGAGCTTCCTCCATGCCTCGGTCTACATTGATTCCCGCTCCTTGATTTATGAAAATGAAGGCATCATCGGGAAGACCAAGATCTTGTCGACTGAGCTCTTCAATACTGTCGGGTCGTTTACCAATATTGCGAACCACCCCTGGCTCTTCACCGCCATAGGCATTGGCAAGAAGTCGTGCGATTGATTCATTCACCGTAATTCGAACTGCAGCCCTGTGATAGTACATGCGCTCTATCCATTTCCAGGTTTTCACCACGGTTGGGCGATCCTGAATTTCTGGAACGCCGGTAAAAAACTCGTGACTATCGTAGACAAAAGGGGTTCGTTTCAGGGAAGAGACCAGCCCAACGGCAAGCAAAGTATCGAGGTCATTTGCTATAATCCCATCGTAGCGAGTCCACAACAAATGCCAGAACAAACGAAGATTATAAGCGGCATAAAAGAGAGCCCCTTTTCTAAAGAGAAGCTTGAAACGGCGCGTTTTATAGTCTGGATGGAAGGGTTGACTGTTGGGAAGTAGACGTCCGATAAATGTGACTTCGGCACCCATTTCTACTAAGACAGAGATGGTGCGTTGCACGCGTTGATCGGTGGAAAGGTCGTTTGTAACAGCAACGGCGATTCGGGGAGTCATAGGACAAAGAACGTAAAACCCGCGCCTTTCTGGCAAGTCAGGCAATTCTTACCGCATAATTCTCACCAATACAACATCTTGTAGCCGTAAAACCAACCTATACCCAAAATGCTTGTATCAAGTGGAGACCCGTTGAGTATTGGTCTGAGCATCGCGATAGCCCTCATTTGTGTCGCGGTCATCACTTACCCCATTCTCACAAAGCGGTCGAAAAGCGAAAAGTGACACGTATCTTTGCGTGAAACTCTTCACATGCACCCGAAAGACATACGGATAGAGGACTACACGTACGATTTGCCCAACGAGCGAATTGCTCAGCATCCGTTGGAGAAGCGAGATCAGTCCAAATTGCTGTATCGCGATGCTTCAGGAGAAATATCAGATCTAAAGTTTCATAATATCCCTGAGCTTTTCGGGCCGGATGACTTGTTGATCTTTAATGAAACGAGGGTTATTCGAGCTAGGCTCATCTTTCCTCGTGGTGAAGGAATGAAACCCATTGAGGTTTTCTGCATCGACCCTTATCAAATTGATATTGAATCGGCCATGTCGGCTACGCATCATGTTACCTTCAAGTGCATGGTGGGTAATGCGAAGAAATGGAAAGATGCTCCTCTCATTTGGAAGGACAAGGACGGAAACGATCTACTGATTGCTGAAAAGCAGGGTCGTGAGGGAGGCACCTTCATTATTAGATTTTCTTGGACAAAGCAGATTCACTTTGCTGCGATATTAGAGGAATTGGGACACATGCCTTTGCCTCCGTACATGACGAGATCAGATGAACCAGAGGATGCGGATAGGTACCAGACGGTATATGCCACACGCGATGGATCAGTGGCTGCGCCTACCGCAGGACTGCATTTCACCGACGAGGTCCTATCCAGAATTGAAAGCGCTGGAAGTCAGCTTGGTAGAGTTATACTTCATGTTGGAGCTGGCACCTTCAAGCCTGTGAGTTCCGACACCATGGAGGGGCATGAAATGCATTCTGAAGCGCTTGAGATCAGCCGAGAAATCATTCAAAGCATAATTGAAAGGCCACGAGTTACCGCTGTTGGAACTACCTCAACCCGCACATTAGAATCCCTGTACTGGCTTGGTGTGATGATAAATGGGGGACAAACCGTGGACATGAACAATGTATTCGTAGACCAATGGGTCCCATACGAGATCGGTAGTGATCTTCCTGTTGACAAATCACTGAGCACAGTTCTCGAAGAAATGCGTATTCAAAATGTTGAATCGATACACGGGAGGACTCAAATTATCATTGCTCCGGGGTATGAATACAAGCTGGTTAAGCGACTCATCACCAACTTCCACCAGCCGGGAAGCACGCTAATGCTCCTTGTTGCGGCGGCAATTGGAGAGGATTGGAAGGGTGTTTACGAGCACGCATTAAGAAATGACTACAGATTCTTAAGCTATGGCGATAGTTCGCTTCTTCATATTTCTTAATCTGATTTCTGCTTGTGCCTTTGGCCAAGTGATTCAGACCACTCCTCTAACAGATTCGTTGGAAGAAGTTAGCGGCATGGTTTCGAAGGGCGACTACATTTGGATGATCAACGACAGTGGGAATGAGCCATTTCTTTACGAATACAAAGGCGTTCATTATCAAGGTGCGTACTACATCGAAGCTCAGAATCGCGATTGGGAGGCGATGACAGTCGACCCCGTGGGCAACATTTACATTGGCGACATCGGCAACAACGCGAACGACCGCAGGGAAAGGAGAATCTATCGAATTCGCTATGCCGATTTAGATCATTCCTTCGATACTATTCGGCCAGAGTTAAGAGAATATTACACGCCAACAGCTCCACCATTTGCCGAAGGCAAGAGGGATTATGATTGGGAGAGTCTGATTTGGTATGCTGGTCAATTTCATGTGTTTAGCAAAAACCGCCGGGAGCCTTTTGATGGTAATCTCGTTCACTTTGCTGCCTCAGCGAGGTTTAATCAGCCGGACACTTTTCAAATACAAGACTCCACAAAACTGGGAGCAATAGTTCGAGAGCTCTACTGGATAACGGATGCCACCTTGAGTGAAGATAGACGGCACCTGTTTCTGCTTAGTTCTGACAAGGTCATTGCCTATTTCGACTTTCCTGAAGACAGATTCTTTGAAGGATACAAAGTGATTATGCCGCTTGGATCGCTATCGCAACATGAGGCAATCACTGCCTGGAATGACACGCTTCTGCTCATTGCGGATGAGCAGACTCCTCTGGGCGGTAGAAATCTCAAGGTCTTTGATTATTCCGATGAACTTGAAGATTACGAAGAGGAACGACGCAAGGAAGTTTCGTTGGATACCAAAAGAATCGATAGCACGATTACGATAACGGTAGAACCGATTGTCACAACTAAAGTGGTCTTAGAAATCTACAATGACGGCGGACTTCTTGTAAAAGACATACTCTTGGGAGAAGCTCCGGCAGATTCAGTGTCAACATTCACGGTTAATCTGAAAGAACTTCCAGTTGGCATGTACATACTCAACGTTTTGTGTGGTCGAGTGCCACATGGCTTTTTCGCAATTAGGCCTGGTGTGTATGATCCAGGAAATCAGTCAAACGAATAGGAAAGGTAAACTCCATTTCCAGTAGGAAGTACCCAGAGCTTTCTGTCGTTTTGCACAATGGTGCGACCAACATACCACCCAAGGGCGGCTCCAAAGAAAACATCAGAACCCCAATGAACATCGTCGTGAATTCGAGAGAGTCCCGCTAGTGTAGCTAGGGAGTATACGGAAACGCCTACCCAGGGTTGCTCGCGATAACTGTGAGCAAATACACTTGCTACTGCGAAAGCTGTCGAGGTGTGACCAGATGGAAAAGCATCGTTGTCACCCGTAATAGCATAAGGACCCAGCCAAGTGTAGGGGTCATCGCTCTCGTAGGGTCTTGGTCTGTGCGTAAGTTGTTTCAGCAGCACTGTGGCTCCTCCGGTTAGTACAAATGCCTTGAAAGCCTGAAGGGAGGTGCGTTGGAGTTTTGCATCATCCGTAAAGTAACCTACGCCAAATGCAATAGCGGTTCCCCCGAGTGAGTACAACCCGCTGCCGATGGGTTCGGCTACATATCTGGAGAATTGATCGCTGCCATCCGTCCTCCAACTTTGAAATGACTGCCGGATTTGTGCGTCCTGGGAGTAGATAACGAGTCCGGTAGACATCACTCCGGCGGCTGTCCACCAACCGGTTTCGTTCCACTTATCTACCCTAACGACATCCGCTGGAGTCTCGTACCAGCCTTGCCAGTAGGACGTGTCCACGATTTGTCCACTGGAGACAAATGCAGAAAGTAGACTGAGAATCGCCATCCCTAATTTCAAACTGCAGAAATTCATGCCATGCTAAAGTATATTATCTCCATCACAGTTTTGCTCGGCAGCTCTTCCATCTATTCACAATTGTCCATGGTTTGGTACAATGTTGAAAATGCCTTCGACACAATAGATGACCCGGCGAAATGGGATGAAGAATATACACCTCAATCTTCCAAGGAATGGGTAAGTTGGAAGTATTGGTCGAAGCTGAATAGGGTGGCGAAGGTTCTTCGAAACAGCACTGGAGAAGAGGCGCCTGATATTATCTGTTTAGGTGAAATTGAGAATAATGGCGTGCTCTATGACTTGTCAAGACGTCCTGCCCTAAAGAAACAGGGTTACCGACTTGTACATTACGAAAGTCCCGATTTGAGGGGGATTGATGTCGGATTGCTATACAAGTCCGAAGTCGTAAACGCTTTTGCAAGCAGGGCCATTTCGGTCCTTCTTCCCGACAAAAAGAAAACGAGAGACATCTTATTGGTTTCGTTTGAGACGAAAGAGAAGGATACGATTCATTTATTCTTGAATCATTGGCCGAGTCGACGTGGTGGACAAAGCACCTCCAATATAAAGCGAGTGATTGCCTCTGAGCGCTTGATAAAGGCTGTGGATAGTCTAGAGCTTGAATTTGATCATCCGAATATTATCATCACGGGAGATTTTAATGATGGTCCGGAAAACGAGAGTGTGCAACTATTGAAAAAGCATGGCTTTGAACTACTGATGGAGGACTGGAGTAAAGGCATGGGGACGCACCGACATGCGGGGGAATGGGAGTATTTAGATCAATGGATTGTTAGTCCTCAATTACGCGATGGCACTGTGTATTCGGTAGACTCGTATATCTATTATGTAGAGCAGATGGTAAGGCCTTCTTCGAAATATCCGGGAATAGAACCGAGGCGAAGTTGGGCGGGACATCGCTTTGTGAATGGATACTCAGATCACCTTCCGATCGTTCTTAAACTCACCAGAAGGGCTGATTAGCCATTTATGTTGGTCGATAGAAAGGTTCCTCTCTATTTGTGGGTTGAAAATTTCTATCTTGCATTGTTCAATGACAAACACGAATCGAATGAAACGATTTCAATGGAAATGGGCGCTTGTCGCTCCTGTTCTTGCGCTAGGAATGGTAGCATGCGAAGAACCAGATCCGACGGATGAACCAGGCGGCTCTTATCCATCCGACAATATCTCAGTTGCAAGCCAGCAGCAGATTGCCATTACGGAGATCACTGCTGCGGATTGTGGCACTTGTCCTCCAACACAAGAGATTACAGAAGTACTCAAGACCTTGTATCCTGGTCGCATCGTTCCGATGTCTCTTCAAGCTGGCGATACGCTTTACACTCCATTTATGAACGACATTTATCTCACCCTTGGTGATGATATGTCGAACACCTTCAAGTTCTTCATCAACGGAGTTCAACTTCCTCCGGGTGTAAACCCATACGAGCAAATTCAAATCATGATTGATGCCGACATCCCTCCTATCGTGGGTGTTGGACATGCCACTCGTGAGAATGACACTGCTTGGTTGATTTATCCTGCCGTGCATGTGTACGCTGACAATCAAAGAGACTTATACGTACAGAGTTATGTGATGCTCGATAACGTTGTTGCCAAGGCGTATGGTTCTGTAGACGTAACACAAGCGAGTGCCGACCCACGCATTCAAGCAGGTACGGGTGGAAATCCAACTACATGGACCTCCAATGGTGGTCAGGTGGATTCTGCTACCTACCTCTATTCTCCAGGTGATCCATACATGCATCATGATGTGACGATGTTCGCTGGTGTAAACGATACAAACGTATACGGTCTTCCGCTGAGCATTATCAACCCATTGGGTCAGAATTACCTCAATGGCGACATCTTCGGAAACCAGTACACGCCAATTGAAATCTCGGTTCCAAAGCCAGACTTTGATATTGCATCACATGTAGAAGCAGATTTAAAAGTTGTTACGGTTGTTTGGGAGCGTGTTCCAGGAGCTCCAGATGTATACACATATGTGAATGGATATTACTCGGCGTTCTAGATAGAAGCTGAAAATAGATTTGGAAAGCCTCGGTGAAAGCCGGGGCTTTTCTTTTTTGGGGGAAACTCTCGCAGAGAAAATCAGGATGTGCGGGGTGGGTAGAGAACGCAGGGAGCCTCACACAGAGAAACAGAGGGCACAGAGGGGATCTCTCGTAGAGAATATGAGGATTTGCGGGGTGAGTAGAGAGAGCGGGGAATCTCACACAGAGAAACGGAGGGCACAGAGGGGATTCTCTCGCAGAGAATTTGAGGATTTGCGGGGTGGGTAGAGAACGCGGGGAGCCTCACACAGAGAAACGGAGGACACGGAGGGGATCTCTGGCAGAGAAAAATGTGGATGTGCGAGGTAAGTAGAGAACGCGGGGAGCCTCACACAGAGAAACAGAGGGCACAAAGGGGGATCTCTCGTGGAGTAAATGAGGATGTGCGTGATGGGTAGAGAACGCGGAGGAGGCTTGAGATGGCAGTGGAAAAGAAGAAAGTAATGGGTGATGAAGACGGAGTGCAACATCATTCGCCACACTTCTGGGAAGTGAGTCGTTCAATCGATTTTCATTGAGGGGGTTGTGCCCCCTCCCCGGTCTCAAGCTCGCTATTCCTATTCGGGTAAGTCGGATGGTAAACGTATACAAACGCTTAGTTATGCACAGCTCCTCCAATTAAAAAACAATGCTTTGAGAATCGAAGAATAGAAATTGTGTGATGGTAAATTGACATCAATGTGGGTTATGTCACATCAAATGAACAACCGTTACCAATTTGGTAACTTTTAATATCTTTGAAACTCGAAAAGTTGAGAGTGATAGCGAGAAAGACGTTACGTGAATTCTGGAAGACTCATGCAGATTCAGAGCAGAGTCTAAAATCATGGTATAGAGAAACTGAGAAATCCTCGTGGAGAAACATCAATGAACTGAAAAGGGACTACCCAAGCGCCAGTATTCTCAGAGAGAACCGTATCGTGTATAACATTAAAGGGAATAAATATCGACTCATTGTCAAATTCAACTTCGACTATCAACTGTGTTGGATAAGATTTATTGGAACACATGCCGAGTACGACAAAATTGACGCTCAAACAATTTGATCATGAAGATTACGCCCATTAAAAGCGAAAGTGATTACTCCGCTGCCCTTGAAAGACTGGAAGTAATTTTCGATTCTAAAAGTAGTACAGAAGAAGGTGATGAACTTGAAATCCTCTCTATCCTCATAGATCGCTATGAAAGTCGTCATCACTTCATTGATATGCCAGACCCTATTGAAGCCATCAAATTTAGAATGGAGCAGATGGGAATGAAACAAAAAGATCTGGCCCAAGTGGTGGGATACAAAAGTCGCGTAAGCGAAATCTTAAACAAGAAACGAAAGCTCAATCTCGAAATGATACGCAGACTGAGTGCAGCACTTCGAATTCCGACTGACGTGTTGATTCAGGAGTATTGAGCTGCAACGAGCTATCGTTCGTCAATATTGAACACTGTCAGCTATCTACTGACTAATTTGTAATAAGTTCAAATTCATCCAAAAGCCATCTCAACGATTGATCATGCCTTGACACCGGCTCGAAAGCTTTGAAGCGCAGAGTTCTGTGAATCTTAAATCCTTCAAAATTTAAGTAATTGTAAAATGCACCGTCATTTGTCAATTTCCACTCTTCGTTAAAATTTGAGGGCTCCTGAAAAGGTTCAACTATTCTCCAATCCACAATTGTGGAATCATTTACGACTTCACCTTCAAAATGTGACAAGACGTATTGTACGTTTCCCCCTCTGCGGGCAAAGTACTGAATGGGAAGCCAAGCACTTATCTTATTGTCATCAATAAAATAGAAGCCGTTCTTAACCGGAGGCATATGGTTTTGGGAACGATACTCCGCTTGAAGAAATCGCATTCCTTCGTTCACCTCTCGATTATTACTGAAAGATCTGCGGGACATATAACATGCCCCGTTGGGATAGAAGAAAAATACGATAAACTCAGTTTGGCTAACTTCTATCTCTCCAACCTCCCTGGTTAGACTATTATATTCTGTCTCACCCGCACTGAAGAAACCTTTGAGTTTCAATTGAGAGCCAGCACCTTCTGCCTTGAGGGTTCTTAAATCGGATTCAACCTCACGCTTTACTGTGCGACTGATGTTCTTGACGTAAACCTGTCCACACCCAATCATGAGTATAAGTAAAAGAAGTGCGAACAACTTCCTCAGAGATAGTAGATGGAAAGACTTTACAACCAATTGCAATCTAAGTGACATATGAGACTAGCGAGAGAGTAAGATTATCAAGATAAGAATTACTAGACCATCAATCCGCTCACTCAGACGATTCCACGGTAATAAGTTCACACGGTTCGCAACCGTATCTCCTAAGACCAATGCAACTTCACAAAACCAAAAAAGGCACCAACCTAAGTCAGTGCCTTTTCTAAAACTCTTTTCAGCTCCGGACTTTGCAACCCTCTTGCCTCAGGCCTCAAGCCTATTGCCTCAAGCCTCTTGCCTCTGGCCTCTTGCCTCTGGCCTATTTATTCATTCTACGAACTCTGCGGTTCGTTCCTGGCTGATCTTTCTGATCTTCCATAGCCTTGTTTAGGCGCTTCTGAAATTTGCTTTCCTTCTTAGGCTTAGTCTTGTTCTCTTGAAGCTTCGCATGCAGTGCATCTTCATCGATGAAGCGACGAATGGCGAACTGTTGTCCGAAAGTCAACAAGTTTGAAATCAAGTAGTAATATGAAAGTGCTGCTGGGTAACTGTTGAAGAAGAACAGCAACATGAATGGCATGATGTAAACGATGTACTTCAACGCCGGCATCTGGCTGTTCTGGCTTCCAGTCATCTGCTGGTTCATGTAAGAGTACATGAAAGTAGAGATGGCCATGAGAATAGTGAACAAGCTGACGTGATCTCCATAGAATGGAATCTCGAATGGCAAACGCGCGATTACATCGTAAGTTGATAGGTCGGTTGCCCACCAGAAGCTCTCCTGACGAAGTTCAATCGACGCTGGGAAAAAGCGGAACATGGCGAAGAGAATTGGCAATTGCACCAATTGTGGAATACATCCACCGAGTGGATTCACTCCCGCCTTGCGGTACAGGTCCATCATGGCCTGTTGCTTCTTCATCGGATCTTCATCCTTGTATTTCTCGTTGAGCTCATCAATCTCCGGCTTCAATACGCGCATTTTAGCCATTGAGCGGTAGCTTGAGAATGTAAGTGGTGAAAGGATAAACTTGATTCCGAATGCCATCAAGAAGATGATCAAGCCGTAATTCAAGCCATAGCTGTCAAGCCAGTTGAAGACCTTAACAACCACTCCACGAGATATCCATCCGAAGATGCCCCAACCAAAGTCAATGATCTTGTCATATCCAAGATTGTACTGCTTGAGGATATCGTACTTGTTTGGACCCAAGTACATGTTCATATTCACTCCGAAGTTTCCGTCCACCTCCTGAATGAAGATTCGCGACTTCAGGTCTTTGATATACGGTCCGCCATCAAATGCGAATGAAGCCATGCTCGCGCTGTCGAACCGACCTTGAGCTGTGATGATGGTAGAGAAGAACTGCTCTTGGTGAGCCACCCAACGAATATTCGATGCGCTCTCGCTATCTGCAGTAGTTTCTGAGAGGTCTTCACGCTCTCCATCTTCGATTTCCCAGTAGGAGATTTGAGTCTTCTGGTTTTCGAGTGTTCTTGACTTCTCGTGCTTGATTGTGCTCTGTTCCCAGTTTAGCACAAGCGGATTACGACCAGCTGATTGTCCTTTTACGGAGAATTCAGTTTGATACTCGCCTGGTGTCAATGCCCATCTCACCGTAAATGGACCATTCGGTCCGGTTGCCGATAGGGCGAGGCTTGTTGCAGTTCTTTCCGAAATTTCGAAGAATACCTCCTTCGTGCTCCAATCGCCCAACTCGAATGAAAGCTTTTGGTTGCCCTCATTTACGAGATAGAGTTCGGTCGAATCCCAAGTTTGATATTCTTTGAGTTGAACTTGAGTGATTTGAGCTCCCAAGTTGGAAATCTCCATCTTGATGAGGTCGTTCTCAATCGTGTAAAACTCTTCTACTTGAACTACTTTCTCGGTTGAATCTCCTCCAGCAACGACAACGGCATTTGTGTCGCTTGCTGCAGGTTGATTTACAACACGGGTTGAATCAGAAACCTGTTCGGTTGGTGTTTCTTGCGGCTGTTCGCTATCGCTTGAGCTCGAATAGCTGAACCAAAAGAATACGGCACCAATCAGCAACAGGCCGATGAACTGCATTCTGTCAAAGCCAGACTTGTTCTCCATTATTTAAGATTGTTGATTCACTGCGTACTTGACCGCGGCATTAACGAACCCAACAAAAAGTGGATGTGGGTTTGCTACGGTACTCTTGTATTCAGGGTGGAATTGAACCCCGATAAACCAAGGGTGTGAATCGATTTCAACAATTTCAACCAACCCAGTTTCTGGATTGATTCCACTTGGACGAAGACCGGCGGCCTTCAAATCTTCCAAGTATGCGTTATTAAATTCATAGCGGTGACGATGTCTTTCAGAAATCGACTTGCGCTTATAGATTTTGTAAACCTTACTCTCTTCGTCAAGATCACAAGCTTGGGCACCCAATCTCATGGTTCCCCCCATCTCGTTAATCTTTTTCTGCTCTTCCATAAGGTCGATGACAGGGTCGGTGGTAGAAGAATTCACTTCGGTAGAATTCGCCTCACTCTTTCCGAGCACGTTACGAGTATATTCAATTACCGAGGCCTGCATTCCAAAACAGATTCCGAAGAATGGAATACCGTTTTCACGTGCATATCGAACGGCTTCGATCTTTCCTTCAAAACCTCGCTCACCAAATCCTGGTGCTACTAGAATCCCATCGAGGTCACGCATGAAACGAGCAACGTTATCCGGCTCCAAATCCTCACTGTGGATCCAGCGGACATTGACCGTAGTTTCTTCATTTGCTCCAGCGTGAATCAATGCTTCGTAAATCGATTTGTAAGAGTCTTTCAACTCCACGTACTTACCGATGAGGCCAATTTCAATTTCGTGCTTAGGATACTTCAACTTGTAAAGGAAGTCCTTCCAGCGCGTAAGGTCTGGTTCCCCTGTTGTTGGCAATTCAAGTTTTCTGAGAACCACCTCATCGAGCTTTTCTTTGCGCATCAAAACTGGAACCTCGTATATCGTTTCAGCATCGATACTCTCGATAACCGAATCTTTTGTCACGTTGCAGAAGAGCGCAAGCTTGCGACGAATTTCATCACCAATGTGATGTTCTGTACGGCAAACAAGCACATCAGGCTGAACACCGCTCTCTTGGAGCATTTTCACAGAGTGCTGAGTAGGCTTAGTCTTTAGCTCACCTGTAGCACCGAGCATCGGAACAAGTGTGAGGTGAACAACTACGCAGTCGGACCCGAGTTCCCAGCGAAGCTGACGAACGGTCTCGATGTAAGGTAGAGCTTCGATATCACCAACTGTCCCGCCGATCTCTGTGATGACGATTTCAAATTCGCCTGTATTTCCCAACATCTTGATGCGATTCTTAATCTCATCTGTGATGTGAGGAATCACCTGTACGGTCTTACCTAAGTAATCTCCTCTGCGTTCTTTGTCGATTACCGACTGATAGATTCTACCAGTGGTAACGTTGTTCGCCTGAGATGTAGGTCGGTTTAGGAATCGCTCGTAGTGCCCTAGATCCAAATCTGTTTCGGCCCCATCATCGGTTACGAAACACTCACCGTGCTCGTAAGGATTAAGGGTTCCTGGATCAATATTGATATATGGGTCCAACTTCTGAATGGTAACGGAATACCCTCGGCTCTGCAGAAGCGTTGCCAAAGAGGATGAAATAATTCCCTTACCCAAGGATGACGTAACCCCACCGGTTACGAAGATGTACTTTGTGTTGGATTTCCCCATTGTCTGCCTGAATCAAAAAATCTCGGCAAAAATAGGGAAATGCAATCGTACGGGAAACCGCTATGCAGCCTTTCTGAAATTAAAAACCGTAGGTAGCGATAAGAGTTGGCATAATCGGCAACTGATCAACACGTTTTCTCTCCGCAGAATCGTAGTAGAAGATGTTGTTTCTGTTGTACACATTGGTTGCCGCAAAGGCCAAGTCGAATGTCGAGTATTTGGAGAGTTTCCAAGTCTTTTTGATCGTAACATCCATACGGTGATACGTCGGCAATCGCTTGCTGTTCAAGTCTCCGTACAGCGTTCCGAGCTGACCATTCTCTGTCTCGTATGGGTAGTCGATCACCGGTTGCCCATCGCCATCTGTCCATGGAAGTTGCTGATAGTAGCCGGCAACTGGAGTGAACGGGAAACCCGTACCCAAGTTCCATCTCACGTTTACTTCCCAACTGTTCGACTTACCGAACTTATAAGCCGCAACTAGGTTCGTGTTATGTCTACGGTCGAAATGCGGATTGTAAACCTGCTGACCGTCATCACGTGTAACTTCGGCGTAGCTGTACGTTCCCCAGAATGAGAACTGCTTGCCGCTGTACTTTAAGAGAACGTCGAATCCATAAGCTAAACCGCGTTCTGCGATGTAGCTTCTTCTCAAATATTCCGGACGGTCCAAGTAGTTCGAGTTATCCGGATAAATCTTGTTTCTGTTAACTGTTGTGATATTCTGGAAGTCTTTAACATAACCTTCCAAGTCAAGCGTCCAATCGTCAGCAAAGTCAATTTCAACTCCGAATACACCGTGGTTGGCGGTTTGAAGTCGGGTGTCAAGTGGCTCGCCCGTGTAAGTCGCAGGTTGTTCGTTTGGACTTGAAAGGAAACCGTAGAAGAGGTTCACTACGTCACGGTCACTGGTTGCAGCAAGAAGGTTCTGCGAGTACATACCCCCTGAAGCCTTGAATCTCAACCACTCGGTAGCGTTATACTTCACGCCAAATCTTGGTTCAAATCTAAATTCTGCCAATGCGCTGTAGTAGTGCAATCGAATTCCTGGTTCAATCAACCAGCGATCTAGCTGTAATTTATATTGGAAATAAGCACCGAGTTCAGATGTGCTCTGCTCTTGGGTGAGGGTTCTGTTTGCGGAGTTTACATAGTTGAAGTTCGTGCTGTATCCGATTGCTTCGAGGCCATACTTCAACTCGTCATGGTCGCGCATGAAATACGTGAAATCAAGTCCGCCGTTAAAGCCTGTAATGGAGCTGTTGCGGGGTTGTCCTTCAATCTCATTGGAGGTGATATCGTATTCGCTAAATGCGAAGTTACCGTTGATAATTACGGTAGAAGAAGGAGGAATTGCTGTGAAGTCAGCACCATACCCAAGGCTATTCCACGCAATGCTTTTATCTCCTGCAAATCGAACTTGATCGGCGAAATTGAACCCGAAGATATTCACTTCTGAACCTGTTCCCGACTGCCAGCTCATCTTACCATAGATGTCTTGGAATTCGAACGGAAGGCCGTCATATTCCGTTTCAACATAAGGATAGAAAATCTGCGAGCTTTCTGCTAAGAAGGACCTCTTGTAGGACACGAGTGCACTCACGGGAGCGAATCCTTGTTCATTTTTCTTACCAATTGGAACTTCGAGAAGTGCTTTACCCAAATACGTACTGGCGCTCACTTTACCTGTTACACGCTGGCGGTTCCCTGCACGAGTTCTAACGTCGAGAACCGAACTATTTCGGCTGGCGTATTCGGCATTGAAACCTGCGGAATGGACCTCTGCCGAGCGAAGAATATCGGTATCAAAAACAGAGAAAAAACCAATGCTGTGGAATGGGTTGTAGATAATCATTCCATCTAGCAACGTGAGGTTTTGAATAGGCGCGCCACCACGAATATAGAGCTGTCCACCTTGGTCACCCGTTGTGACAACCCCTGGCAGTACTTGGAGGGCGCGAACCAAATCTGGCTCACCGCCAATGGAGAACTGTTGGATGTTTTTGGAAGAAAGATTGACCGTAGCGGTCATTACTGAGGTTTGTCGAATTTGACGTTCTGCTGAAACCTCGACATCTTCTAACACTTCGGCTGTTTCGTCGAGATAGAATGAAGTAAAAGTGTTTTCACCATTCTTCACTGTTATAGTCTCTCTACCCTCGCTGTAGCCGATATAATTAACGACTAGCGTATATGTGCCTGCAGGGACGTTGTTTATTTGGTAGAATCCATCGATGTTGGAAATTGTAGCTTCTACCTCTACTCCATTGTTGTAAAGGGTAGCCGCGGCGAACGGAATGGGTGTTTCCGTTGCTCTCTCATAAATATTTCCTCGAACGACTCCTTGACCAAAAGTGGTAAGGGACATCGCCGTAAAGAACAACAGACTAAAAAGTCTCGTGTTAAGGGTCTTCATTCTCTCAAGTGTCTTAGCAGAAGGCTTCAAAAATAGGAAACCATACGAGGCTAACGTCCATTTTCAGCCTCGGGTTTGCTAATGGAGTATTTTAAAAATCAATTCGCGGAGAATATCTTCATGAGAAATATCTCCTCCACCGAGTCCTTTGCTTCTCCCATCGGCTTCCCTTAGGTAACCGATAATCCGCAAACATTTATTGAGTGGATAGCGCTTAGCGGCCGCAAGGTAGTCTTTCAAAAAGTATGGGTTCACGCGGAGTGCGCCGGCTAACTCACTTTGACTCTTCCCAGCATTAGTGTGTACCTGAATCACTTTCGTGAAATAGGAAAAGATCAAGCTGATTGTAACTACAAGTGGATTGTCTTTCGGGTTTTGAGCGAAGTAATGGATGATCTTATTTGCCTTCACCACGTTCCCTTCGGCGATTGCTTTTTGAAGCTCGAAGTTGTTGTAGTCCTTGCTAATGCCGATGTTTCTTTCGATCACATCTGCGGAAATCTCTCCTCCTTTCGGAACTACAATCATGAGTTTATCCAACTCCTGCGTCATTCTCCCCAAGTCGCTTCCCACGAACTCGGTGAGTAGTGCGACAGCCTTAGGAGATACTTTGTACCCATTCTGACGAATTTGATTGCTCAACCAGTCTGCAACTTGATTGTCGTAAAGCTTCTTGCTTTCAAGTAAAACGTGATCCTTGGCAAGTACTTTGGCAAGCGCCTTTCGTTTGTCGAGCTTCTTGTACTTATACGCGATGACAAGCACGGTTGTCGGTTGGGGTTGTTCAGCGTAAGATTTGAGGTCTTCTATATTGCGAACGTGCTGTGCTTCCTTGACAACAACCACCTGTTTCTCGGACATCATCGGAAATCTCTTGGCCTCCGAAACAATGTCTTGAACAGTGGTTTCTTTCCCATAAATAACGCTTTGGTTGAACCCCTTTTCGGCTTCTTCCAAAACTTCATGTTCAATTCTCTCTGTAATCTTATCGATGAAGTACGGCTCCTCGCCCATCAAGAAATAGATGGGGCGATAGACCTTTTGATCAAGCTCCTTCGAAATCGCTTCAAACGTCATACGGCCAAAGATAATTTAAGGAGTTGGGAAGACTAGAAATCTCAAACAAAATCAATCGTGGTGATAGGGTTCGTTCTTGAGAATTGTGAATGCGCGATAGATTTGCTCGGTGAAAAACAGACGTATCATTTGATGGCTGAAGGTCATATCGCTTAGGCTTACCTTGCCATTGGCGCGATTGTACACTTCCTCTGAAAAGCCAAAAGGTCCACCTACGAGAAACACAATCTTACTCGGACCAGCATTCATCCATTTTTGCAGCTGATCGGAAAAACCACGGCTCGAATAGCGTTTGCCGTTTTCATCCAGTAGAATGACAAAATCTGAAGGAGCGATATCTTTTAGAAGCACTTCGCCTTCAGCGGAATTTTGCTCTTGAGGATTGCGATTCTTCATCCCTTTTAAATCGGGAATTTCGGTCATACTGAATCGCACATACCGCTTCAATCGCTTTAAATAGACCTCGGTACCTTCTCGAAGATATTTTTCGGAAGTTTTACCCATCACCCTCAATACAATCTCCATAAATTTGTGCTTTACGGCGCGTGGCGCTCACCTTGCAATGATAGCGAAAACACCAGTATTCATGAAGATTTCAGAAATCCCGTTCCTCGACCAACAGATCGATCAAGCTTTGAGAGAAGATATTGGCGACGGCGACCACAGTGCACTCAGTTGTATTCCGGAAGACCACATGGGAGGAGCAAAATTGCTCATCAAAGAAGATGGCATCATTGCTGGTGTTGAATTGGCCGAAATCATCTTGAAAAAAGTCGACCCAACTATTGAAGTGGAGATTTTGATCACTGATGGTTCGTCTATCAAAAAGGGAGATATCGCCTTCATCGCCAAAGGGCCTACCGTCGCACTATTGAGAGCTGAACGTCTACTTCTCAATTATATGCAGCGTTTAAGCGCCATTGCGACCAAGACGAATCACTTTGTCAAACTAATCGAAGGTACCAACGCAAAGGTTTTAGACACACGAAAGACCACACCTGGTTTGCGTTATTTGGAAAAATGGGCGGTGACCCAAGGAGGTGGACATAACCATCGCATGGGGTTGTATGATATGATTATGTTGAAAGACAACCACATCGATTTTGCTGGTGGAATTCCACAGGCGGTGGAACGAGCACGTACATATATTTCGGAGAAAAACCTCAGCATCCCAATTGAGGTGGAAACACGAGATATGGATGAAGTAGCTCAAGCGCTTGCTGCTGAGGGGGTGGATCGGATCATGCTTGACAATTTCACTCCAGCTCAAACGAGTGCAGCTGTTCAATTCATCAATGGAAAAGTAGAAGTTGAAAGCTCTGGGGGAATTAACGAATCGACAATTAGGGATTACGCTGAATGTGGCGTAGATTTCATATCTGTTGGAGCGCTGACGCACAGCGTGTACGGCCTGGATATGAGTTTCAAAGCCCTATGAAAGCGGTAGACCGCATCCTCGAAAGTATTTCTCCTGTTACGAACTGGGTTGAACGTCAGTCTCGACGTATCAAGTTGCCTGGCTTTGATGGTCTGAGCCTATTTGATGTTGCCTCCTTCTTCTTCAAGGGGCTTTTTGAGGGAGCGATTACGACGCGAGCGGGATCTATCTCGTGGAGCTTCTTCATTGCTATGTTCCCGGCAATAATTTTCTTCTTCAACTTGATTCCATTCATTCCGCTCGAAGGGTTCCAAGGAGAGATTTTCGAAATCATGGAGGACGTCTTGCCTCCAACGACATATGAGTTGGCGAGAACGACCATAGATGACATTCTGAATCATCGTCGAGGCGACCTCCTATCTTTCACGTTCCTTGCTACTTTATTCTTCGCGACAAACGGAACGATGTCGCTCATCTCTAATGTGAGCATCACCTTCCATCAAATTGATTCTAGAGTCTTTTGGCAGCAGTACTTGGTTGCGCTTCTACTCACAATCGGACTAGGAGTTTTATTACTGATTGCTGTCGCTGCTATCCTCTTCGGCTCGAATTTCACGGAATGGATGATTACTCGTGATTACATCCCGGAAGAAAGTCAGGTTCTGATACAGTTTGCACGGTATATCATCCTTCTCTTGGCCGTTCTTGTGGCCATTTCACTTCTATTTTACTACGGCCCCACCAAGAAAAAGGAATGGGGTTTCTTCTCGCCGGGTGCAGTATTGGCTACGCTACTCATTGTCGTAACCTCTTTTGGGTTTGGCATTTACGTCGACAACTTCAACAGCTACAACAAACTCTACGGTTCGATCGGCGCCTTGCTGGTCATCATGCTTTGGATCTACATCAACAGTATCAGTATTGTGGTTGGCTTTGAGTTAAATGCGAGTATAGCTGGAGCGCGCAAGAGGAGGTCGAGGTTGGAGGGACCGGGTCTGGACTGAGGTAAAAGGTGACAGGCGAGGGTCTTTAGACCAGAGGCTTCGGGCGTGAGGATTCTTGCGAGAGCTTTGGAGACTTAGATTTGCGCTAATGGGGTTGGTGTTGGTGCAGAGGAGTTTAGCCTTGTGGGATGTTTTTTTTATTTGGGGGTATCAGAACCCCTCCCCGTTCTCAAGCTACGATTCCAAATGCCGATAGTCGGACCGCAAACGTTTACAAACGGCTAGTTTTCAACATTCCAAGTTTTGATAGAAAGCACAGTGAAAATGACCATTGTCTCAATCTCCGGCACTAACTTCAGACCGGGGAGGGGCTGAATAGCCCCTTGAATCGTGGTCCATGAGCCCACGCCTGTTGCCGGTCCATGAAGCCCAAGGCCTAAGGTCTGTCACCTGAAGCCTCAGCAGTCGGGCGTCTTTTTCCGGGGGCCTCAATCCCCACCCCGTTCTCAAGCTACGATTCCAACCGTAGATAGTCGGACCGCAAACGTTTACAAACGGGTAGTTTTCAACACTGCAGGTTCTCCAAAATTCACAGACTGAGAATCCGGAGAGTCTCAATTTCAAGTTCTAACTTCAGACTGGGGAGGGGCTGAATAGCCCCGCAGGCAGTATCCGTTGCCTCACTACTGTTGCCGGTCCATGAAGGCTGCGCTCCGAGATCTGTCACATGAAGCCTTAGCAGTCGGGCGTCTTTTTCCGGGGGGCCTCAAACCCCACCCCGTTCTCAAGCTACGATTCCAAACGCAGATAGTCGGACCGCGAACGTTTACAAACGGGTAGTTTTCAACACTGCAGGTTTTCCAAAATTAACGGACTGAGAATCCGGAGAGTCTCAATTTTCAACGCTAACTTCAGAACGGGGAGGGGTTGAATAGCCCCCCTAATTTTCGCGCGCCTGCAACCTATCGCGCCACGACTGCGCCTCTCGCGATTCCCCCTTTCAGTCGAAACATCCGTCCAACCTACCAACAGCCTAACGATCCAACCCTCTAACCATCCAACTCTCCAACCCTCCAACCATCCAACCCTCCAACCCTCCAACCCTCTAACCCTCCAACCCTCCAAATAAAAAAGCCCCACCATAACGGCAGGGCTTCCCATATTCATTCTAATCGCTCTTACATTCCAGATGACTCTGTAGTGTAATCAGCCTGCATTTTAAGCGTCATTCCTCCTTGCGGAGCGCCCGGCATGTTCACACTTCCATCTACAGTAAGTGAACCTTCCTGAGTCTTAATCCATCCCGTTGCGCGGTCAACTGTCATTGAACCCGTTTGAGTTCCTGACATTTCCATCATGGAAGCCATCGGACCCGCCGAAGGGTCAACCATGATTTCTCCAGTTACGTCGAGCACAACCTCAGAATCAGAAACGCCTACAACCGTATAGGTAGTTTTGATAAGAAGCGGCAGCTGTCCGCCTTGCGCATTTTCAGTTGTCCAAGTAGAACCCTTAGTAACCGCCTCTTCAGGGAAGCCGAGGTTGTAAATTCCAATTTGAGACTGAACCTGCTCGATGTTGAATTGCTGAGCAATCACGCCACGCATCATCACCTTCATGGAATCTGGCTGGTCCAAGTTGTCCAAAACCTTGTCTGCGAACTCATCCTTATTCAACAGCTGAAGCGCATCACCACGATCGCTAAACTCAATTTCCATGCGAACACCGCGAAGCGCAGCCATAGCCATAGCATCTTCACTAAGCTCTGTTGCACCATCACGCGTATCATATACAACGTGCATTGTATCCATGGTCATTTCAGTGCGCATGTTTTCGAAAGACATGACCAATACCTGGTTTCCAGCTTCAGATTTTGCCTTTCCAGTCAAACCAAGCTCAAACTCCATGTCGGATTCCATTTGCTGACCTTCCGCACCCTGGGTGATGTCCATCGCCATGTGCATTGTGGTCGTAGCAGTAGTTGAGAAGTTTTCATCAACATTCAAACGAAGAACTGCGCTTTCATTTGAGCAAGAAGCAAGTGCAACTACAAGACTAAGAGCCGATAAGCTGCGGAGAGAAGTACGTAATTTCATGTGTACCGTTGTTATTTCATTTCTGAAGCGAAGATAGGTTTTGATATCTCTATTCCCATACAGACAAACAAATACCTCTTCTTGCTGTATATTAGAGCATCAACATGAAATTCAAATCTTATTTACAATGAAACATCTGATCACGCTCACGTTCGCCTATCTCATTGCAAGCTTTTCTGCAATGGCGCAGTCTCCAGACGATATCCTCGGAATTTGGCTGAACGAAAGAGAAGATGCCAAGATTGAAGTGTACAAGCAAAATGGCAAGTACTACGGAAAGATTGTTTGGCTGAAAAATGATAAAGAGGATGATGGAACAACTCCAAATCTCGACGATAAAAACCCAAATGCAAACCTCCGCTCAAGAAGAGTAATCGGAATCAATATCCTACGTGGATTGGTATGGGATGCCGACGATGAGGAGTATGACGATGGTGAGATTTACGATCCGCGCTCTGGCAAGACGTACTCCCTTTATGGATACATCCAAGAGGACGGAAAGCTCTTCATGAAAGGATATATCGGATTTTCATTGATTGGGCGTAGTACAGTTTGGACTCGCTCATCACTCTAAATAAATATTGATTGAGTTAGCCTCTAGTACTGCTAGGGGCTAACTATCAATGTTCCCGCTTCGTCAATCACCTCTCCGCGGTACGATGTCCCCACTAGCCTGTAGACATACGCCCCATTCGGTACTGTCGTTCCTCCAATAGTACCATCCCACAACGTTTCACCATTGTACGATTCAAAGACCACATTTCCCCAGCGGTCCAATATCGTTATGCGGTATTCTTCAAGTCCACCGACCTGGAATTCGTAGTAGTCATTTAGCCCATCTCCATTAGGCGTAAAAGCGTTCGGAAAGTACGTGAGAACCGTGCAGTTCACCTCATCAACAAAAAATCCAACTTCATATGGTCCACATGGCGAGATACCGTTTGCCGTGTAAAAACCACCCGCAGTCACCAGTAAGCTGTCTCCTACATCTCCTGTATTCCAAACGATATCGTTGATATAAACCTCAGGCACAAGCCCATCTAACCGCAGTTCAAGAGTGTCACCTTCGCACAAAATGTAGTCTTGATCATTCACTTGTGTTACTCCCTCCAAAACCTCAACAACTGTAGTATCGCTGTCGTAACAGTTTCCCCGAAACGCTTCAACCCAATACACCCCTGCAGCTGTAACGGTTATGGCTGGATCATTTGAACCCGTTGACCAGTAAATACTGTCAGGCGTAGAGTTGGCATTTACCGTGATAGTCGCGTCTTCTCCAATACAAAACGCCACAATGGGCGGTTGTGTAATCTGAAAATTCAAGACATTCACCAGAATAGTATCTCCCAAATTGCATCCGTTTATGTCAAAATTGACGAAATACTGACCTGGCTGATCTACTCTGAGCGAAAACGTCGTATCACCCGTGCTCCAAAGCACATTGTTTGCCGTTGGAGGAACTTCTAATAGAATCTCTTCTCCACCACACAAGGTTGTATCATTCCCAAGTTCAAAGCTTTGATTTCCTTCTGAAACAAATATTGAATCAACTTGCCAACATGTTCCAGAAACAGCCGTATACGCCGTATACCATCCAGGTGTGAAGACATCTCGCGAAATACCCTTCACTCCATCGCTCCAAACGACAGAGTCAATCGGTGGACGTGCCGTAGAATTGTATACCGTTAGGATGGCTGTATCGCCTGGACAATAAAATGCCGTGGCCGGAAGTGCTGAGGCGTCAAATGCAGTGTCCCTGTATACTTCAAAAGTATCTACTACCGAGGCGCAGTTTGTCGCAATTGTAACCCAGTGTGTGCCTACCGGAGGAGTTGAAATGGTTTGTCCCATCTGGCCAGTGGACCAGTTATACGTAGCTCCAATTAATGCAGGAGCTGTTACCGTTCCCGAAGCACAAATGGGCACTCTATCATCAATTGAAACAGCGGGATAAGCACCGGGATCAAACAGGAATTCACGAATAATATCTGAGAAAAATAAGGTCTGTGTAACTGGAGCAGTAGTCCAGGTTCCTTGATTAGCACTAGGTCTTGTGAAGATGAGCGACATCGCAGGATTCAGGCTTATCACCCCAGGGATATTAGGCTGCGCCGGATTAGTTGCAATGAAACGACCAAAATGACCTATCGTATCACAAAGCGCACCCAAGCCCTGCGCTTGGTCAGGGTGGTCAGCAATGAAATACGCATGGACCCCGTCTTGTGGCGTGGTATTATTGAAGACAGTCAGAGATACTCCTGTGGGCGAAGAGATAGTAGCTGTACCAATCCCGTAAATAAAAACACTTTGGTCGCCTAACGGAACCCCCGAAAGCTGATTGGAAACTCCCTGGCCGGGTAAATAAAGCATGTCTACGCCGGAAGTCGATGCATCCACCACAACGCCGCCTGTATTGTCAAATTGATAATGTCCCACAAGTCCGTTCGCATTTGCGGGGACCTTCTCACACATGCGTTGACGAATATCGTTGACAGGCAAGACACGATCCCAAAGCGTGAGTTCGTCTAACTCTCCGCTGAAGTAATCTCCTCCACCAGCATTTGAGAAGCCAATCGAAGTTTCTATTCCGGCAGGAAACGAAGCGTTATTCGCAGTCCCATCAAAAGTAACCGTACGCGAAACACCGTTGATGTAAATACTACCCGTAGTCGCATTGTTCATGGTAACAGCAACATGTACCCACTTGCCGGTTAATCCTGGCGTGGAGGCGCTCATACGGATGTAGTTTGCCGCCGCAAAACCGCTATTGTTTCCAAGTATCACTTGAATCTCTTGACCTACCGGATCGTAAACCAAGTTGATTCCTGTGTAACCTATGGTTGAATTTGCCGTAGAGAATATGGGCGAAACAGAAGTGCTCGTAGTCGCCTTCATCCAAACCATCACAGTAAAGGGGAAGTTGATGTTAGAGAGGCTATTACTCGCGGGTGAGCGCGCATAGTCTGTGGCAAAAGTGAAATCGATACTGTTACCAGAAGACGATTGCCCATTAGCGCAAAGAGCAATGGCCAAGGCCAATGTAAACGTTATAAGTCGCAAAGCATTTAGGTCAAAAAGGGGTCTTGCTATCTATACGTAACGAATAGGAAAAAGGATGGGTTCACAGGAGTATCTAATTCCCCTAATTAGGGAACGAATACTAGCTACCTAGATAGGTCGTAATTGAAACGTTTCGCGTACTTCGAAACAAGAGGAACTGACCGCTCATATACATTGTCCGACATCTTCGTGCGCCAAGAATTGACGGCATCCGACGTAATTGGCCCGTACAGTTTTTGATGGTTACTCTTGTCATTAGCACCCATAGGGTCCGACGATTTTTCATCCGTCACCAAGCTGACCACATCCAAGGCTTCAATCTCTAAAAAGTTGAAAACCTGTGTCATAGTTTCAGAAGGAGCAGCCACAAAATCTTCATATCGAACCAACAAAACACTTGTATTCTGACGCTTGATTAAACGCTCGTATTCCCGAATGCTGTTGTTCCACTTCCATGCCGCATACTCCAGCTTAGATGCCGGATTAACAGGGATGTTTTGGTAAGATTGAATGACGTCCAATGGGTGCCGCACCATGAAGATGAACTTCGACTCCACAAACAGCGGAAGTACCATTCTACCAAACACAGTAGTAAGCGGACTGTGATCCCCGAGCCACCTTGGATTCGAATTCTTCGCAAAGGAAGCGTACTTGGCCATTACCTCCTCGAAAATGAAAACTGGGTTTGAATGGCGTTTGGTATCACTCGAAATAACCTGACGAATCTCATCATATCGATCCGCCGGCAACTTCCAATTTTGGTTCTTCTTTTTATACATCTCGAGGGTCGAGGAAGCAAATTTCACTTTCCTCAAAAAGCCACCAAGCTTCCATCGAATAACAGAATATGGCAATGCGAACTGCTCTGGTGGAAGGAATACCTCAGGATGTCTGTTCAGCAACAGAGCCATAAGCGTGCTCGCATTTCTACCTGAACCAAGTATGAATAGCGACCGCCTGCTGTACTTGGCAAAGGTCTTCGGTCCCATAGTGTTCATCCAACCCAGAAGGAAGGAGAACAACGGGACAAGAAATTGAAATTTGAACTTTCTGAACCAAGTATGCATATCCGCAGCAGGAAGTGTTTTCTACTAAACTTTTTGCCAATCCAGGTTGCTCACCAATTTAAATTGCTCTTCGGTAGGCATTCGTTTCGTGCGTTTACGCTCATGGTAATACGCGTCTTCCGGCTTTTGAATTTGAAGGTCATTCCCAACCAAATCCTTTCTAACAAAGAATGCGTTGACCCCGCAACTATCACATCCCACGAGTTCATACCCAAGTTCGGAACCCAACTTTGTAAGTGCCTGTAAGGATGCTCCATGGTACCAACCCGAAGGGTGCTTCTCCATTCTGCTGAATGAAGGATCGTACGCGACCGTGAGCGATTCATCCGGACCAACAGACGCATTGTATTCCATGACTACTATACGTGGATTTACAACATTAATCGCCTTCCAAATCCAATAGTCATTACCATCTATATCTATGCTGAGAATGTCGATTTCCCCTTCGAACCCAGCCTCGGCAAATAGACCGTTGATATTGTCTCTTGTAATGAATGCTTCTTTAATGGTAAGCCTGTTCTTCTCCACAAAACGCAGATCGTGGTAATACCTTTTTGCCGACTTCACGAAGTTGGGATTCCCCTCTAGAAGCAACGTCTTAAAGCCAAAATTCAGAATAAGGTTTGCAGAATTGCACTGTCGTCCATCGCCAATGCCAAACTCAATCATGGTTCGGTTATGAATCCCAACCTGTTGGAGCAGGTACAGTAGCAATCCATCTTCCCCATTTTGAGAATATACTTTTAGTTCATTTGAGGCGAACACCTCTTTGAATGTTTGCGTGGGCAATAGCGTTTCGAAGCGCTCCTTTAAGAAGTTCTCGGACGCGATTGACCGCATTTCCCTTTCCTTCTCAATCCCTTTCACCTGTTGAATGAGCTTCTTCCAGCGCTGAATACGTGCTTTCATTCTTCTTAATAGTATTTTGACGCCAATGGCGTAAGCTTTTCGTTATAGGAGATCTCTTTTGAACGACCTCCACCTGAGTTCACAGGTTTTTGTATCACCTTCTCCAGTTCAGAAGTCGATGGAATTGTCAAATTGAGCCACTTCAATAAATCAACCAGGGCCTTTGGATTGCTAAAAAGGTCCTCAGACTTTAGAAAATAGGTCCGGTCTTGGTACTTACTTCGAAATCTCTCGCAAAAGTGATTGGTCTCATTCCAAAGCCAAGCCAGCTTATCCTCTGTCCTCCAGGCATCAAAACTAGAGTCTTCCGGGCGAATTCGACCTTCATCTGTGATCGACTTTCCAGTATACCAACCCCTTTCTAATCCGGAGGCAATAAACGATTCTGGTTTGCGAATCAAATGAATAAATACCGCATTGGGAAATAGCTCTGCAATCGCATGCGCGAAAAACGTAATGCGGTTGTTGGTCTCTATGTAACGGGAGTTACGGATATACGAATCGCGAATCAATTCGTAGCGTCCCCCCATAAAGGCTCCTTTGGCAAACTCTAGGTTTGTAGAGTTTTGATAGGCCGCCTTTCCCGCGTATAAGAGGTCTGGGTAGGGCTCATGAAAGACCTCCACACCATCAATCAACTCAAAAACTCGAGTGAGCAACATGGTACCTGCTCTGCCGGTAGACAACACAAACACCGGGGCGGTTTCGAGAACATTCATCGGAACATCCTGAGCATCCTCAATTCTGCCGTGAATTTGAGCTCTATGCTTAAGTTGCGAAAGGAACGCTACATTGTGCTCCCACCACTCCTTTAGGATGTCAACTTTTCTCATTCCGCCTCTAGTTTGTCCAAAACTACAACTTTAAAGGCAGCACGAAATTCAGCTGAAGAAAACCGGTGGAGGTTCTGTTGCAATTCAGCAATCGCTTCTGACAGGTCTAACTTTGCCACCTCCTGTAACAAGGTGGGAACTTCTTCGAGCGAACTGTACCTCAGTTCACACATGGGCACCACTTCAACTTGTCCCCCACTATCATGCACCAGTGGGATACATCCCTTCGCAATTCCCTGAACTGCAGTAATTCCGAAAGGTTCGTTCACCAAAGTGTGCAGGAAAAATTGCGAGGAATTGAGAATGTCATCTCGCTCCTGGACCGTGGCATTTGGCATTAAAACGACGTTATCCAGTCCGAACTCTTCCTTAGCTTTCTGGCATCTCTCGAAGTAGGCTTGATTATCAGAAAAACCTACCAAGTACAATTTGTAATCCGGCAATTCTCTCATCATTAGCACCTGTTCCAACTGCCTTTTATCAGGAGAAAACCGCCCTAGTGAAACAATGGATCTAGCTTCCTTTTGTCGAGACTCAATTTCTACATCAACGGGCGGATAGATAATAGCATCTGCTTCCCGATTGTACATCGATTTCAATGCGTCGGCGGTAAACTGGCTATTACAAATTTGATAATCCTTATCGCTCAACCGTTTGTCAAACCGATACAGCCAACTGAAGAACTTGAACGGATCGTTTGCGAAGTCGAACAAACTTTTACGTCTTCCTGGAAAGTGAATTGATCTGTCGGAAGACCTCATCCTGTACTTCCGAGGAAAATGAACGTAGCTGATGATGTTCAATCCTCTCGATAGTCCAAAGCTGGTGTTGTTACTATTGACAATCAAGTCGTAACCAGCTACTCGTCGGTTTATCTGAGAATTGAACAGTACAATATTCCACTCAAATGGAGATAATGGCTCATTGATTTCTATGAAGTTCACCTTCACATCAGCTCCGTATGCCTCTTTAATTTGATCTTGAGTGATTCGGGTGCGATAGCAATAAAAGTCGGGCGTAATGCCCATTGCATTGAACACTTTGAGCATTTCCACCGTGACCTGAAATCTGCCGCCGCGCTGAACTCTGTTCTGTATAAAAGCTACACGGGTACTCATTTTATCTTTTTCTTGAAACGATTGGTCACTTTTCCTACGAGGTTCGACAAGTCATCGATAGGCGGAAAAAACCTATAGCAAACGAACAAGGCCACTAATGCAAGCGCGTTTTTGCCAAAGAATGAAAGCCACAGTGAATCGAACCATGACGGAGCGAGCGCGGCAAGTACTGTAGTGATGATTAGTGCTGTAGGAAGAAGCGAAGCCGTATATGGCGATAGATCTAATTTCCTGCGAATGAACACAATGCGAATCACACTATTCAATACCATTACTCCGCCTTGAGCAATGGCCGCACCTAAAATGCCATACATAGGAATCAGAATGAGCATAGCTGCAACACTCACACCTATGAGCGAAACATTGGCCACGAAAGCGAATCTGTAATATTTAGATCTTGATAATACGAGACTTGAGACTCCTGTAGACATAAAAACGAGTCGCCCGACACCGAGTAAAAACACCACCCATTTGAGATCGGATTCTCCACCCGCAAACTTATCTATGGGTAGCAATATCACATCCAAGTTCGCCCAAATGAAAAGGAAGATGAATCCTCCTACGAAAAGCTGTGCGCCAGACGACTTTTTGTATACCCGCTCTAACTTCTCGAAATCTTCTTCTTGAAACGCTTTGGAGACTACCGGGCTTAGTGATTGGATGAGCGATCGTCCCGGTAAAAAGAACACATTCGCGATGCTTTTTGCAACGGTCAGGAACGCCACATTCACAAGTGAAAATCCTCCCATAACCATAGCATCGATATGCTGAAACAGGAAGAATGAACTTCCATTCACCATCGAGAACAAGCCAAAATCGTTGATCTTCTTCTTATCTGGCAAATTCTCAACCTTCAAGCTGGTCATTCTAGGTTCTGTCTTCTTCGCATAAAAGAACATGACTCCGAAAACCACTACATATCCGATGGCAATGACATAAAGGAGTTCAACTGCCGTGAGTATATCTAGCCATTTGAGGAGGAGCGCAATAAGGGTGTACAGTCGAAGTATGAACTGATTGAACACCATCGGGATGTGTGTCCGAAATTTCGAAATGAGAATTCCGGATGACCATTCGAAAAAGGTCATTCCCAACAGGATGAGCAAGAAAACCCAGTAGTATTCCGAGAAGAGGCCTGGATCATCCGCCAAGGCCGCAACCTGATTCTTCAATAGCAGAAGCGTGGTGAAAGTGACAACCGTTCCAAGTAAGGTGCCTCGCCACGCAAAAGCTAAGAGCGATTTTGTGTCGCCCTTGAATCCTGGCAAGTATCTCTGAATAACCTTCGATCGTCCCAAGTTAGATACAGAGGAGATCACCGTTGCGTAGACGATGAAGAGCTCAATCAAGCCCCAGAGATCCGCTTCTGAGCCAACAAACACGAGTGGAAACAGGACGATGCGATTGAGCATCCCCATGACTATCCCAAAATAGGATACCAGGGTACCGAGGAAGCTCTGCTTTACTGTTCTTTCCACTTCAGATTCTACTTAACGCCAAACTTATCCCAAGATGCAAAGGATTGCTGTGGTAGCAATTCCTCTAATCGCTTCCGCTCTGCTTCGAACTCCGGTTGCATCTCAACAAGAAACTGTTCTTCAGCTTCGGAAAGTTTTGGGATGTTAGACGAATTTGTCTTCAAATAAAGGGGCAGCAAGCGCTTCTGTATAAAGTGTGGAATGTATCGCTGTACCTTCAAGCCAAAATCGTGAAGCCCTTTGCGCTTAATGGCTACCGATTCGTTGCGATGTTCAAAGTCGAACTCGTCGTAAAACGAAGGGTCAATGTCCAAATACCGAGCAATCTCCTTCATTCCTTCAACCTTATTCGAAATCAGATCTTCGAACAGGACCACCTTTAGCTTGTCTTTGGGGTAGTTGTCCAACCAAGCCTCCAAGCTTTTGCTGTAATGCCAAAAGAGGTCCACACGTTCTCGAGTGGCATACTCCATGAGGTGGTCGACCTTCCTATTCAAACGGTACTTGGTCATTTTGTAATGACTCACCAATTGCTTGGATGGGTACCTTAATATGAAAATGACTTTCGGAACTTCGGGTAGTTTTTGAAAACCTTCCACGGCCGTGTCTGTGGCGTACAAATACCCAGCAGATGCCTCGAAGGCCTTACTGTCTGTCGAACAATGCTTGAAATACTGGTCGTAGGCATCCAAGCCATCTTTGAGATAACTGGCGTTTTCGTTGAAACGGGTGATTCTATTGTCGAAATAATAGGGCTCTTTGATTTTAGAACCGCAGGCTTCTGGGTGCGCCGCTAACCAAAAGTAAAGCGAACTCGTTCCGCACTTGGGCGCACCTCCAATAATGAAGCTAGGATACTTCTTTTCCACTTGCATGCACCAAATGTACTTTACCCTAAGGGATTTTGAGACTTTACAACGGGAATCACTTCAAGTTAGCGTATTTCGTAACCGCATCCGTCACACCCGAATTTTCAAATCGGCCGTCTGCAAGCTTCAATATTTCCGAGTAAAGTGATTTCCAGGGACCAAATTTATACTCTGAGAAGTAGTTGTTGTGCCAGAGTAGGCTGAACACACCACCGTGCACCTCAAAGGTCGTCATCATTTCATCAATCAACTTTGGAACATCCCCGATGGTCGTGCCCAAATAGCTCTGTTTTCGGAAAGTCGTATCCATCGCATTCAACGGAAGTTCCATCACCGAACTCATCTCCCTCTTTTCAAAATTGAAGAGGTAATGGGGATAGGTAAAACCTGTTCGAAAGCCTATCTCATCAAAAAAACCAAGACTTGAATCAGCCATTATACCAGCTTCTTCTAGCACATTGGGCGTATTCAAAATATCGAAATGCAAAAAGTGAAATCGGTTTGAGCTGATTTCTCCACCAACCGCATGTATGTCAGATAGCAGGATAGGAATCGCAGCATGGGTTCCCGTACTGCCGTGTACGCCTACCTCCGACCCGCGCTGTCTCAACTCGGAAACCAAGGCTTGAACTTTTGGAGCTCGAACATCATAATCGGCATTATCAGCGCTTTTTCTACAGAGCATGAAATGAGTAGAGGTCCGATTAAATCGTGCTTCTTCGTCGGCAATCTCGTCGAGATTCATCCATGGGTCGCGCCCACGCAATCGATGCAGAAACCCTTTCAACGCCTTTCCAAACTGGAGCTTCTTGACAGCGTTCAATCCACCTTCTAGCCATCCGGAATTCATGCGATCTATATCGTGTGAAAGACACAAGGCGGGTCGCTTATGCTTCTTTTCTACTTTGATTCCCGCAGCACTCATCCTTTGGGCCAAAAGTTCAAAATAGAAATTGACCACTGGCGTTCGGGTTACACCAAAATAGCCCGGACCTGTTTGTGAAGCGGCAGTCCTGGACTGACCTTTATACTGGATGTACTCATGGTATGCCGACAAAAAGTAGAACGAACTAGCGATTAGATCGCCGTTTGAGTCCGACGGAAAGAGTACCGGAATTTCATTTCCGTTTATCTCTACACGTTCTGAACTCGGAATCGATTTGTCATCAGATTCAAAATAGGTAGACGCTTGATCTGACAATTTGAAATGCCCCTGTGCTGCTTTGGCTCCCTCAGCGTCTATAAAACGATACACCATGCAGAAATGAGTGAACACGTAGTGCTGAATGACTTCTGTGATCATGCGTCTCTGTAGATATTACTAGGGGTTGTATTCAAGGTCAATGGAGAATAGTTCCAAGTTCAAAGGAAAGAAAATTAACATGGAAAACGCTTGCTTGAGGTGATATTGAGTGATGTCGAAGGACAATTTCACAGGATAGATTTATTACTATTGTGGTCGAATCTAACACTGCGAATATGCGTTCGAATGTTTTGAAGTGGCTTTTGCCCGTACTGGCTATCGTTATTGCAAACATCATTTACTTCTATCCCGCCATACAGGGAAAGGAGTTGATACAAGATGATATCCTCCTGGGAAAGGCCAAGGGAAAGTCGATTGTAGACTACCGAGAGGATAATGGAGAGGAACCGCTTTGGACAAACGCCATGTTCAGTGGTATGCCAACCTTCCAGCTCTCTATCAAGTACCCGAACAACTGGCTTTCGCATGTTCAAAGCACAATCAGTACCGTTCTGGTTAAAAACAGCTCGATTTACATGATTGCATCCATGATGCTCGGCATGTTTTTCTTGCTGCGAACGTACAATGTCGACCCATGGCTCAGTGTAGCAGGCGCGATAGCCTTGGGATTCTCAGCCTTTTTCATCATATCCATGGCAGCTGGGCACAACGCAAAGGTTCGTACAGCAGTGTACATTGCACCTATGCTCATGGGTATTCTGCTCACACTGCGAGGTAGACAATTACTAGGTTTTGCATTAACAGCTTTGATGGTTGGTCTCAGCATTAACTCCAACCACTTCCAGGTCACTTACTACTCCATCTTCATCATCATCCCAATTCTGGTTGTGTATGGGATTAAGATGATTCAAGATGGACAAGTCAACGCATTCATCAAACGATCGCTTATTCTGGCCGCAGCCGCAGCCATCGGTGTTGGTCCAAACATCGGGAACCTGTGGAGCACAATGGCATATTCAAAGGAAACGATGCGTGGTGGACATACTGCCCTCGTTGAAGAGCAGAGTGAAACAGAACAAAACTCTGAAGCGGCAAGCTCATCCACAGCCGAAGGTCTTTCGTTTGACTATGCCATGGGCTGGAGCATGACGAAGTCAGAAACGTTCAACCTCTTCATCCCAATGTTTGCTGGAGGCGGAAGTAAGGAGAACTACGAAGGCACAGATCTTTACAATAAAGTTACCCAAGGAAGAACGGTACCCGACAATCAAAAAGAGCAAATAAACGGCCTCATTGGCAGCACGCTCTATTGGGGAGAAAGCATGACAAACGGCTCATATTACTTAGGAGCAGTGGTGTTCTTTTTATTCGTTCTTGCCTTGTTCACCGTAAACGGAACAACCAGACAATGGGTTTTGGCATCCCTAATTATCGCCTTGATGCTTGCATGGGGGAAGAACCTGGAATGGTTCAACAGGCTCATGTTTGAGAGCCTTCCATTCTACAACAAGTTCCGCGTTCCAAGTATGGCCGTGGTTATCGTTTGTACTGTCATACCGTTCTTCGGATTTGTGGGTCTACAACGCTTCATCAACCTCGCTAAGGATGACAAGGATGCCGCCAAGAAGATTCTCATGCGCTCACTTTACGTGGCAGGTGGAATTCTTCTAGCTATTGCGTTGGTCGGACCTGCGTTATTCTCGCTCGAGGGTGACCGTGACCAGCAGATGGTTCAATATTGGTCCCAAATTCAAATGCCGTTGAGCATCAATGAAATCGACGATGCGAGAGCCAGCCTAATGCGCAGTTCTGCATTTACTTCACTGATCTTTGCTGGACTCACATTTGGTGCCCTTTTCCTCTATTTGAGAGGAACCTTGAAAGCTCAAGTTTTGGGCTTCGTTGTTATCGGTTTAGTCGTGGTTGACTTATGGTCGTTCGACAAAGATCACCTCAACGCGGATTCATTCGTTTCTTCGAGTCAATACCTCAACGAATTCCGCCCTACTCGCGCCGATCAATTCATCCTCAAGGATACCGATCCTCACTACCGGGTTTGGAACACCACTCAAGGCTTGACCAGCGATTCACGCACTAGCTTTTACCATAAGTCGATTGGCGGGTATCACGGAGCTAAATTGGCGCGATATCAAGATCTCATCAATGAACAGCTTTCGCAACAAAACATGGAGGTGTTCAATATGCTCAACACGAAGTGGGTTATTTACGATGCAAATGGAGAAACCATGGCCGAAGCTAACGTTGGTGCTGCAGGTAACGCTTGGTTCCCTACCAATGCAATTTGGGTAGATGGTCCAGTGAATGAAATGAATGCCCTAGATGACTTCAAAGCCTTGACGGACGTTGTGATCGATCAAAGCATGCGCGAGGCACTTGACGGAACCGTTCGAATGGATTCTAACGTGCGAAACACGATTGCACTTACCTCCTACGATCCAAAGGAGATGCATTACACCGCAAAAGTACAGGGCCAACCGGCACTTGCCGTTTTCTCGGAAATCTGGTACGATGCTCCTGGTCAGCCATGGAAACTGTACGTTGATGGCGAAGAAACAGAGCTCTACCGAGTGAACTACTTGTTGCGTTCAGCCGTCATCCCGGCGGGTGAGCACGAAATTGTAATGAAGTTTGAGCCGAAGACGTACTACATGGGCGAGCAAGTAGACCTAGTATTCTCCATTCTCTTGTTCCTTGCGCTCATTGGAGCGGGAATTCAAGAATATAGAAGTGCCAAAAAGGCCGCAACCGAATAGTCAAAAGCAAAGGATAAAATGAGAAGAGCCACTAGTTGTAGTGGCTCTTTTTTTATCTGAAGACGTTTATAAATGCTGTCTTCTCGGCAAACTCTCCAGATCGGGTTTTGTATTTAAGAATGATGGGATATGCTCCTTCAGAGACTAAGCGTCCTCTAAATGTTCCATCCCAGTACCCATCAGGATCTGAAGTTTGATATATTTTCGCGCCCCATCTATCGAATACTGTCCAGGTAAACTCTAGTCCAGCGAGATTTTCAATGAAGTACACGTCATTCATACCATCGCCGTTTGGCGTGAATGCATTCGGTAAGTAGATGTACACATCATCACAGTTCTCCACAAACACTTGGAAATCGACATCAACATCTCCGCAACTTGACGATGCCGTAAATTCATATGTCCCCGATTCGCTAATGGTACGTTGATTTCCCACATACCCATCACTCCATGTGACAATTGAATAGGACGAGGGTACTGAAAAATTCAAAGATTCACCCTCGCAGAAGGAATAAGTCGGGAAGAACGGTATGTTTTCAGGTGATGCCGTGCCGACAACTATAGTTTCAACAAACGAACAGTTTCCACTTGTTACTGAAACGGTATACGTCCCAGGGAAAAGATATCGATTTCCACCTCCCCCATCAGGCCAAATAACCGTTGTGCCTGCGGGAGTAACAAAGAGTACGCTATCACACGTGGTAGTATCGGTAAATGGAAGTGCGTTCACAGAGAACTCCGTAATCACAAGGGTATCTTCTGCAGAGCATCCTCCAGCCGAAGCTGTGACGATGTATGTACCAGGACCCAGTGTTCTACTTGCGGAAGTGTTACCATCATCCCATGCATAGGAGAATCCATTTGGAAGAGAAATCGGAACGGTTTGGCCCGGGCAAATGGTTGTATCCTCAGGAAATAATTGAACGGTGAGTTGCCCCTCAATACTAAATTCGGCTTGGGATGTAATTCCGGTTGCTGGGCTAGATGTAGATTGCCAAGTATCAGCGATGTTATCTCTTGTTTCTTTCAGAATAAATGGACTAGACACCACATCAAATGGATCATCCGTTGAGAAATCTGTATCGGCCACCCAGATTCCCCATGCGTGAGGTGAAACACATCCTGAACCCGTTATAGAAGGATCATTGTCTATTCGGTATAAATGGACCCCATGCGATGGTTGCGCAAGTGATGAAACAATAAATTCCTGATTGGCGATTTCCAACGTCACCGATTGATTCGTAAAATAGCCACTCCCTGAGGTAGCATATGCATAGACGGAAGTGTCGCCAATTGGAGCGGTCGACTGAATAGTCGTTGCGCCAATACGCGTCCCTGTGGTCCCTGCACTTCCAATATTTGTGAAGGTGTTCGACCCCGCAGCTTCGTTAAGATCGTACGCCATCAGTAAATCGGGAACACTTGCCGTAATTTTCGTCGTCATGATGTCCCGAATCTCAGTAAGGGTCAACTCTCTATCCCAAACACTTAGGTGATCTAACTCTCCTTCATAAAACCTTCCTCCAGTTGCCCGCTTCTTCCCCAGCCAAGCGTTACCGCTTAAAGAGTTCGACCAAGTTGTACCCGTACCCGTATAATAGCCCGTTTGAATTTCACCATTGATATACATATCCATGTCGCCCATACCCCTAAACACAGCGGCGATATGAATCCATTCCCCTGCCATACTATTCGGTGTCACAACAACATAGGAACTTCTGGACGTCGGACTGAAGTCTCCACTACCACTGCCTAAACTCATCGTCACTCTGTCAGAAGCTACGTTTAGCCACAATCCGTGATACGTAACCATACTTGGATTTCTGTTCGAAGAAAAGACAGTAGATTGAAGCTGGGTAGCCGGTTTTACCCAAACGTTCACAGTAATGGGTAGTGTCATGTTTTGAAGCGACGGACCTAAGTCGACATGGTCATTAACACCGTCAAAGTGCAATGCATTACCAGGTCCAACTGAGTTTTGGGCTACGGCCGGCAGGAAGCACATGCTTAGAAAGAGAGCGATGAACCAGTTGGGCATAGTAGAGAGCTTTATGCGAATATACAAATTGTGAAACAGCTCTATTTCAGACAGTTCACGTTACAATTTGAGCCAAAACATTTAATGTATTACAGTTAATGACTGGCGCTTCACCTGTGGAGTTCCGGACCTGTCGATGTAATTGATGATCATAACATATGCCCCGTCCTGAACTTTTTCTCCTCTAAAAGTTCCGTCCCAAAAGGCGTCTGGATCCGAAGTGGCAAAGATTTCCGCACCCCAACGGTTTATGATTCTCCAACGGAAGTCTACTCCGCCTAAATTTGGAATGAAGAAGTAATCGTTGGTTCCATCACCATTCGGCGAGAATGCGGTTGGAATCCATAGGTGAAGATCTTGACAAGCCTCTACGAACACTTCGAAACTCCCCGTGACTGTTCCACAGGCCGAATAGGCCGTGAAATCATAGGTGCCCGACTCTGTAATCACCCTGGTGTTGCCTGTTTCTCCGTCTGACCAATCAACCGTAGAATAATCACTCGGAATGGTGAAGGTGAGGTCTTCATCATCACAAATGTTGTATACGGGGAAATAACTGATAGACGCCGGTGATGAAACACCCACAGTAATCACTTGGGTAAAAGAACAAGTGCCGCTAGTGACAGACACCACATAAGTTCCTGGGAAGAGGTACCTGTTGCCTCCCCCTCCATCAGGCCACATAACGGTGGTTCCAGCTGGCGCAATGAAAAGCACACTATCGCAGGTTGTCGTATCCGTGAATGGAAGTGCATTCACGGTAAATTCAGTAATCACAATGGTATCTTCGGTTGAACAACCTCCGGATGACGCTGTAACGATATAGGTACCTGGGCCAAGTGTTCTGCTTGCCGAAGTACTTCCGTCATCCCATGTGTATGTCAATCCATTCGGAAGGGTAATCGGAACAGTTTCCCCTGGACAAACCGTTGTATCCTCTGGAAGGAGTTGGACGGTCAGCGACCCAGAAACGATGAACTCCGATTGATAGGTAATACCCGTTACAGGACCGGGGTTCGTCTGCCAAGTGTCACCGATATTATCTCGAGATTCAGCGATACTCGATGGACTCGCAGATACATCGAAGGGGTCGTCATTCGAAAAATCAAAATCAGACACCCACACTCCCCATGCGTGTGGTGAAGTACATCCCGTTGCGGAAATGGAAGGGTCGTTATCAATTCTATATAAGTGTACACCTCGCGAAGGCATTGCAAGCCCGGCTGCCGTAAAATCCTGATTCGCAATGGTCAACGTCACGCTTTGATTTGTGAAGTATCCACTGCCCGTTGCAGCGTATGCATGAACCGACGTGTCTCCTATGGGAGCAGTAGATTGAGTAGTAGTGGGTCCTACTCTAGTTCCTGAAGCCCCAGCTGAGCCCGAGTTCGAGAAAGTCGTAGCACCCGCGGTTTCGTTAAAATCATATGCCATGAGAAGGTCTGGTTGTCCACCCACGTGCTTAGAACACATCAAATCTCTAATCTCCGTGATGGTCAGTTCTCTACCCCAAACACTAAAATTGTCAACCTCCCCTGTGTAGTATCCGGTTAGGTCACTTTGCCCCTTCCCCAACCAAGCGTTTCCACTAAAACTATTTGACCAGGCCGCGGTGGTTCCGGAATAAGAACCAGACTGAATTTCACCATTGATATACAAATCCATATTTCCGATCCCTCTGTACACGGCCGCGATATGAATCCACTCACCATAAAAATCATTCGGGAACATGACGAGATATGTGCTCCTTGAGCTCGAGCCAAATCCTCCTGTACCATTGCCCATGTGAAGACCCACGCGATCGCTTCCCACATTCAGCCACACACCGTGATAGGTACTCTGTGTAGCTGTTGCATTAGATGCGAAAACCGTTTTATGCGAAGCTTGATCAGGATTAACCCACATACACACCGTGATGGGCAACGTCATGCTCTGAAGGTTCGGACCTAGGTCTACGTAATCACCGCTACCATTGAAGTCGAGCGCATTACCCGGCCCCACGTTATTCTGAGCAAATAGCCCACAAACACTTAGGCTAAAAATAATAGTTGCGATTCTCTTGAACATGAGAGAGATATTTGTTTCAAATGTAAGGAATACCCTAGGAATTCTTTAAGTAGGCGAGCACTTTAGAAGCTTGTTCTTGTCTACTGAATTGCTTTCGTAGATCTTCACTAGAGGATGTGCGGCTGGAAATGTTAGTCAGAAAACTCTTCATACCGTTGGCATCGCCATAATCGAACATCTCTCCTCCTTGTGACGTCCGAAGAATTTCGGCGGCGTCGCCATTGCTCGGACCAATACCTAGAATTGGATTTCCTGTTCCTAGATAATCAAAGATTTTCCCAGTGAGGATTCCTTCATTGTTCTCTATATCAGGTATCACGAGTAAAAGAGCCTCACTGTTGGCTACGTACGAATTAAGCTCGGCTTTTGGCATATAATCTAACCATCGAACTTCAATGTTAGACGGAAGCGCCGACAACCGACTCTTTGTATGTTCGTCCCACTTGCCAATAATCTGGAGGACCAGCTTGGAGTTCAAATTTTGCAAGGCGGTCACCAAGCCATCAACTGGATATTGGCGACCAATGGTTCCGGCATAGGTGACTACAGGAACGTCATGTGTTTCTTTATTGGCCAAAACTTCTGCAAAGTCAGTTGGGTCATATCCATTTGGAAGGACATGAATTTTTGACTCGTTAATGGCCGTATCTTTTGAAGCAAAGAGCTTTTTGAGTGCGTTTGAAACGGTGAGTATGGCATCCGCTTCAATGAGCACCTTGGCCTCCATCTTTGCCTCTCTCATCCTTGTGAAAGCGGTTGGATAGAATCGCCTGTAGTAGTAGATGTCGGTCCACGGATCACGCATATCGGCAATCCACTTCACCCCAAAGTTCTTCTTTAGCTTTTGTCCGACTAGTTGCGTACTATGAGGAGGTGAGGACGTGATTACATTCTCAATACCGTGTTCCTCTATAAGCCGAGCAGCTGCCTGATAAGCGTGCTTATTCCATCCTCTTCGAGCATCTGGGACGAAGAAATTACCACGTGCAAATCGCGCAAGCTTTTGGATAAAGCTCACCTTCTCACTTTCATTGGCAAATCCAGAAAATGGAACTTCACTATTGCCCGTGGCCTTCTTGTATGCGCCAAATTGCTCCGAAGTATTCGTTCGAATAACGTCAACATTTGGGTGTACGTCGGCCGCTAAACTCTCATCTCGTAGCGGGTAAGTTCCCCTTTCGGGGTCAACCGTAACCACATAAACCTTGCATCCCTGCTCGGCCATATACTTTGAGAGTTTCAACCAACGCTGAACGCCTGGTCCGCCTGCCGGAGGCCAGTAATAGGTGAGAATTAAAACCTTGGATACATCGCTTGTCACGGCGACAAGTTAAGATTTCGAATCGTCTTCTATCTCCTCAAAATCCACAACCTCGCCGGCATCTTGCTTCACTGCACTGCGGGTTTGGCGCGGATCATAGGTCACCACAATTTCCTGCTGCTTTTGGGAGCGGGTATTGGGGTTAGACGTGTGGGGTCTTCGCGCATACTCAGCTCTTCTGCGCGAAGCCCACCAAAAGTCTAATATTCTAAATACTGCCCATGCAATGAACAGGTAGAAAACGAATCTCAACATTACTTACTGAGGTAGAGATTACGCTCGCTGTAAATCTTCTTAAATACTGGATCTTTCAAGTTCTTGATGAAGTGAATCTTCTCACCTGTTGATCGCATTTGCGGACCTAGGTTCTTGTTCACATTCGGGAACTTATCGAACGAGAATACCGGCATTTTGATGGCCCACCCTTCCAATTCTGGATTGAAAGTGAAGTCCTTCACCTTATTCTCGCGAAGCATAACCTTAGTGGCGTAATTCACGTACGGCTCTCCGTAAGCCTTACAGATGAACGGAACGGTACGAGATGCACGTGGGTTCGCCTCGATGATGTATACCGTGTCGTCTTTCACAGCGAACTGAATGTTGATCAGTCCCACTGTATTAAGCGCCTTGGCGATAGTCTTAGTATGATCCTTAATCTGTTGCATCACGAGCTCTCCAAGGTTGAATGGAGGAAGTGTTGCATTTGAGTCTCCAGAGTGCACACCGCATGGCTCAACGTGCTCCATGATTCCGATGATGTAAACATCTTCACCGTCGCAAATTGCATCTGCTTCAGCTTCAATGGCACCATCTAGATAATGGTCTAGTAGTACGCGGTTGCCTGGATAATCCTTGAATAACTCCACTACGTGATGTTCGAGCTCTTCGTGGTTGATTACAATCTTCATCCCTGCTCCACCGAGAACGTAGCTCGGACGCACAAGAATTGGGTAGCCAAGGTCTTCAGCAACGGCACGTGCTTCGTCAGCATTCGTGATAACGTCAAACTTCGGATAAGGAATCTTATTGTCCTTCAACGTATTAGAGAAACGTCCGCGATCTTCGGCCAAGTCGAGTGCATCATAAGATGTTCCCAAGATTGGAATTCCGAATCGCTCGAGTTTTTCTGCGAGTTTAAGGGCGGTCTGTCCGCCTAGCTGCACGATAACACCTTTTGGCTTCTCGTGAAGGATGATGTCATAAATGTGCTCCCAGAACACTGGCTCGAAGTATAGCTTATCGGCAGTGTCAAAGTCGGTTGAAACCGTCTCTGGGTTACAGTTGATCATGATGGTTTCATAACCACATTCTTTCGCCGCAAGTACGCCGTGTACACAGCAGTAGTCAAATTCGATACCTTGACCAATTCGGTTAGGACCTGAACCAAGAACGATTACTTTTTCACGATCACTAACGACACTTTCGTTCTCTGCATAAGGCTCAATTCCAGGAGCATCCATGCTGAGTTCGAACGTCGAATAGTAGTATGGGGTTTGTGCTGGGAACTCTGCGGCACAAGTATCTACCAGTTTCCAAACGCGATTGATTCCCATATCCACACGCTTGTCGTGCACCTGACTTTCAAGGCAGTGCATCATGTGACCAAGTTGACGATCGACGAAACCTTTCATCTTGGCATCGAGAAGTAGGTCGCGCGGAATGGTGTCGAGCGTGTGCTCTTCGATTTCGCGTTGCGTTTGAACGAGATCTTCAATCTGACGCAAGAACCACATGTCGATTTTCGTAATCTCATGAATTCGGCGAAGTGGAATACCCATCTGCATCGCGTCATAAAGAACGAATACACGATCCCAAGAAGCGTACTCAAGCTTCTCAATAATGGTATCTTGATTGGTGATTCCCTTTCCATCAGCGCCCAAACCGTTGCGCTTCACTTCGAGTGACTGAGCGGCTTTGTGAAGTGCTTCTTGGAAAGATCTACCGATACCCATTACCTCACCAACGGATTTCATTTGAATACCGAGGCGACGGTTAGCTCCTTCAAACTTGTCGAAGTTCCAGCGAGGGATTTTCACGATTACGTAATCGAGTGTAGGCTCGAAATACGCTGTGGTAGTCTTGGTGATTTGGTTATCCAGCTCGTCGAGTGTATACCCGATAGCGAGCTTAGCGGCAATCTTTGCAATTGGGTAACCCGTAGCTTTAGATGCGAGTGCAGATGAACGAGAAACACGTGGGTTAATCTCGATTGCGTAAATCTCTTCTTTCTCGTCTGGGCTTACTGCAAACTGAACGTTACAGCCTCCAGCAAAAGTTCCGATGGAACGCATCATTTCAATGGCCATGTCGCGCATACGCTGGTAGGTTGCGTCAGACAAGGTCATGGCAGGAGCAACAGTAATCGAGTCACCGGTGTGGATACCCATCGGGTCCATGTTCTCAATCGAACAGATGATGATAACGTTGTCGTTCTTATCTCTAAGTAGCTCGAGCTCGTACTCTTTCCATCCGAGAAGAGCTTTGTCGATCATTACTTGGTGAATCGGACTAATTTCAAGTCCACGCTTTAGTGCTTCCTCAAACTCCTCTTTGGTGTGTACGAAAGTTGCGCCCGAACCTCCGAGGGTATAACTGGCGCGAACACAAAGTGGATAGCCGAAATCTTGTGCAATCTCCTTACCCTTTAGGTAGGAAGTTGCTGTTTCTGCAGGAGCCATTCCGATTCCGATTTTCTCCATGAGGAGGCGGAACTCTTCGCGGTCTTCCGTGATGTTAATGGCGTCGATGTCAACCCCAATAATTCTCACATTGTGCTCTTCCCACAAACCTTGCTTGTCGGCTTCGATACACAAATTGAGAGCGGTTTGCCCACCCATGGTAGGAAGGACAGCGTCAATCTGACGTTCTTGAAGAATCTTTTCAAGTGATTCAACTTCGAGAGGAAGGAGATATACGTGGTCCGCAACCACCTCGTCCGTCATAATCGTAGCTGGGTTGCTGTTGATGAGCGTTACTTCGATGCCTTCATCGCGCAGTGAGCGAGAGGCTTGCGACCCAGAATAGTCGAATTCACAGGCCTGACCGATTACGATAGGACCTGAACCAATGATAAGTACGGAGCGGATGGAGTTATCTTTTGGCATAAGCGGAATTTGTTTTAGAATGAACTAAGGTACGGAGTAGGCACAAAAAAAAGGTGTTACCAATGGCAACACCTCTTGAATCATATAGCACTCACATATCAGCCTTTGTGATTTCCTTCGTCTGATACAGTAAGTCTCTTACGTCCTTTTGCGCGACGAGCAGCAATAACACGACGGCCATTAGCCGACTCCATGCGCTCACGGAATCCGTGCTTATTTCTTCTCTTGCGATTCGAAGGTTGAAAAGTGCGTTTCATATCTCTTATATACTTTGATCGTGACCTCTTTCTCCAACTGGGGTGCAAATATACAGCACTCTTTCGAAATACAAAGCATAGACTTGAAATAAATCTACCTCTCTTTTGAGTGGCTGTTTTACACCGACAAATATACCCCGTAAGAATCTTCTTTCAACTTTTTTTTACGTCCAAGGCAACCCTATGTGTTTAAACATCGAATTGGATATTGTTTAACGATTTTCTGAAAACATTAAACAAAATGGAATCGTTGTTCAGTTGTTTAACCAAAACTAAAGAGATGAGAAAGTTACTTACTCTATTTGCTATCGCTGCCACAACAGCAGCTTCTGCACAAACAGCCCGCGTGCAGGTAATTCACAACAGTGCCGACCTCGCCGCCGATTCAGTCGACGTCTACCTAGGCTCCCAACTTCTACTAGATGACTTTGCATTCCGTTCCGCAACTCCGTTCGTGAACTTAACCGCCGGGTCACCTATCACTATCGGTATCGCTCCAAAGAACAGTATCGATGTGAGCGACACAATCTACAGCCTGACCGCAACTTTAACCCCAAATGAAACCTATGTCGTTGTAGCCAACGGTATCGTTAGCGGTTCAGGATATTCACCTGCCCCTGCTTTTGACCTGTACATCCAACCCATGGGTCGCGAAGCAGCTTCCATGATGGGAAATACTGACATTCTTGTTTTCCACGGCTCTACCGATGCGCCTTCTGTAAGCGTTGACGTAGTAGGTTTGGGAAATGTAGTCGACACTCTAGATTATGGCGATTTCGCCGGATATCTTGAAGTCCCTACATCCGACATCACATTGGAGGTTCGAAGCTTGGACGGTTCAACCGTACTCGCAGCATACGACGCGCCATTGAGCACACTCGGACTACAAGATTCAGCACTCGTTGCCGTAGCCTCCGGTTTCTTCGATCCTAGCATGAACAGCATGGGTGAAGGCTTTGGAATCTGGGTAGCCCTTCCAAATGGCGGTCCGCTAATCGAGCTTCCAGTAGCAAGTTCGGCTAACCCAACAGCGCGTGTACAGGTAATTCATAACAGTGCCGATCTCGCTGCCGATTCAGTTGACGTATACTTAGGATCTACGCTACTGCTCGACAATTTTGCCTTCCGCACAGCAACACCGTTCATCGATGCTCCAGCAACCGATCCTATCACCATCGGAATTGCACCTAAGAACAGCTCTGATGTAACAGATACTATTTATAGTCTGACTGCAACCCTTACAGAAAACGAGACCTATGTGATTGTTGCCAATGGTATTGTGAGCGGTTCTGGATATTCGCCTGCCCCTGCATTCGATTTGTACATCAACGCAATGGGTCGCGAAGCAGCTTCTATGTCAGGAAATACAGATGTCCTTGTATTCCACGGTTCAACTGATGCGCCAAATGTGAGCATCGACGTTGCCGGCGTTGGTAATGTAGTTGACACTCTTGCTTATGGCGACTTTGCCGGATACCTAGAAGTAGCTACAGCTGATATCACACTAGAGGTTCGTAGCGAAGACGGAGCTACCTTGTTCGCCTCATACGATGCACCGTTGAGCACACTCGGTCTTCAAGATTCCGCCTTGGTAACACTTGCATCAGGATTCTTGAACCCTGCTAACAACAGCAGCGGCGCTGGATTCGGACTTTGGGTAGCACTTCCAAACGGAGGTCCGCTAATTGAACTTCCAGTAAACTCAGGTTTGAGCGTAGACGAGTTCGGCACCAATGAACTCACCATCTACCCTAATCCTGCGAGCGACTTCATTACAATTGAAGGAATCGAAGCAACTAGTGCTTCACTCATCGATATTACCGGTCAAACCGTTAGAAATTGGGAAAACAGTGTTGAGGAGCTCAACATCCAAGGACTACAACCGGGCGTGTATCTATTGCGCGTAGAATCAAACGGAGAGCGTTTCACTGAGAGAGTAGTAATCCGATAACCCATGAGTCGGATTCGAAGAAGGCGGAGTTTTGCTCCGCCTTTTTTATTGCCCTATTTGTAGTACACCTTTGTACCTTAGCAGGATGCAAAATCAAGTTGTTTGGATTACCGGCGCATCCTCCGGAATTGGAGAGGCAATGGCAAAGCACCTCAATAGTCTCGGACATCGCGTCGTTCTTTCCGCAAGGAGAAAAGAAGAACTCGATCGCGTCGCCTCTGAGTGCCAGTTTCCCGATAACGCCGCCGTGGTTGTACTCGATCAGGAAGACCACTCCTCGATTGAAAATTCTGGTAAAGCCGCGATTGCCGCCTTTGGTCATATCGATACGCTCATCGCAAACAGCGGTATCGGCCAGTTTGGTTCCGTAACAGAAAACGAATGGGCCGTAGAAAAGAAGCTCATCGACATTAACCTCCTAGGCACGATGGCCGTCGTTCGCTCCGTACTTCCTCATATGACGGAGAGAAAGTCAGGACGAATTATTGGTATCGCATCTATCGCCGGGAAGTTTGGTCAGCGAAACCTTGCCGCATACTCGGCCTCAAAAGCAGGAGTTATTCTATGGCTGGAGAGCTTACGTGAAGAAGTTTACACCAATGGCATTACTGTTCAATCCGTAAGCCCAGGCTTCATTCAAACCCAAGTTACGGTCAATAGCCTTCGTCCAGACGGCACCAAAATCAACAAAAACAGCAAAGCACAAGAAGCTGGAATGCCTACCTCCACTTTTGCCAAGAAAATGATGAAAGTCATGGGTAGCTCCAAGTTCCACCACTACATTGGTCGCAAAGAATTATTGGCCATCCCAATCCATACCTTTGCCAGAGGCCTCTTGTATAAACTATTACGTAGAAGTTACCGTTGACATGGAAGCTACAATTGACACGATGAAACACATCAACCCAAAATATACATCTGAAGAAGCGCGTACCGAACTTCGCAAGCAGTTCGACGCCGGACATCCTTGTCGACACCTCGTGCTCGATAATTTCTTCGACCAAGCTGCGGCAGACCAAATGTTTGCGAGCTTCCCGCCTCTTGAATCACTCAACGTAAAACGCAAAAGCCTAAACGAAAACAAGTCGGAAGACTACCATTTCGAGCGTTGGGACCCCATCTTTGGCGAAGTGCGCGACACCGTGCAAAGCGACGAGTTTGCAAAATACATGTCACAAATCACCGGAATTGAAGGTCTGAAAACTACGCCCGACTCTCTCGGATCTGGCGTTCATCAAGGTGGGCAAGGCAGCTATGTTGATGTTCATATTGATGTAAACTACAATCCAGAAACAAACCTTTGGAGACGCATCAACCTGCTCGTTTATCTAAACAAGGAGTGGAAAGATGAGTACGGTGGCCACCTGGAGCTTTGGGATAAAGAAATGAAGAACTGCGAGCAACGCGTTGCCCCTTGGCACAATCGCGCAGTAATCTTCTATACGGACGAAAACTCTCCTCACGGATATTCGAAAATCGATATTCCGGAAGGCGAATCTCGCAAGTCGTTTTACACCTACTTCTACACCGAAGTTGGCGAAGGCTTCCGTTATTCGGACAGTCGGTTTGTTTCTCGACCCGACGATAACGTAGTGCGCAAAACCGCTACTAGCGTCAAGGAAGCCATCAAAATAAATGCAAAAAGGGTTCTGAAGTTGCTAGGTGTGAAAAGCCTCGACTTCCAGGACAAGAACAAATACTGATGCATTGAAGTACAGCGCTCTCTCACTTCTACTCTTACTTCAAATCCCTCTCCTTGGTCAGTGGGAGAGAATTGCCGACATCCCCATTCCGGCATTTGACGACGGAATAGTGATGCAGTACAACGAAGGCATATACCTCGCTACTGGTCTGGATGAAAATTTCCAAATCACAGATGAGCTTCTAAAATATTTCTCGGATGAATCGTGGGCTGTTGTTTCGCCTGGTCTTTCACCACGACAATACGCGGTGGCTTGGGACAATCCCAACGGAAATGAAGCCTATTATTTCGGGGGAATTACTGGCGTCGAGTTCAAACGAGATTTGCGGTCATTCGGTTTTGCAGTAATCGACCAACAAATTGCTACTCTTCCCGACTCAGGCCGAAGTGGAAGCGGCGGGTTTCGAATTGGAGACACACTTTACCTCATCGGTGGTCTCCTTCCTCAGGGCTACGCCACGGATCAATTTTGGAAGTACCACATTGGATCAGGAACGTGGACAAGAGGCCCTGACCTTCCTTTTGGAGCTCGATGGAAGCCAGCCTGCACACAAAACGACACAGCCGGATTCCTGATATACGGTCGAGATTCTGCTGGAACCTACCACAACGAATTCTACTGCTATCGCCCTACGGTGGGCTGGAAACAGTTGACGTCGCCTGTGGGGCCCGGACGATCACATGCATCACTCGTATGCGATGAAAACAATCGGATTTACCTCTTCGGCGGGTCTGATTCAGCAGGTCACTTTTACAACGACCTACATGGCTACAGCATCGAAAAAGACGCTTGGAGCACGCATGCATCCCTACCGGGCAGAGGCAGACGTGGAGGTCTGATGTTTATAAACGAAGGCTCCATTTACTATGTGAGCGGTCTCACGGAAGACTTAACACGAACCAAAGAAGCTTGGAAATACAGCTTCGGGCCTTTTAATGATGAGATTGATGTTCGATTAATTCCAAACCCAGCTTCACACGAACTGACGGTTTACAGTCCGCTCGTTATAAATAGATATGAGATTTACGACTCGATGGGTAGACTCGTCATGGCTGATTTAGACATGGCAGAGGTAGAGTTAAATCTGAATGTGACGAAGCTCGCTCAGGGCGAATACTTTATAAAAGTTGCCGTCGGCGGACGTGAACAAACGTATCCGTTCATCATTCAGAAGTGACTCGATTCAAAATGGATGATTAATTTTGAAGAAATACAGCTCTCTTAAACTATGAATAACAGAATAAAAGACTTCGCGACACGCTTGACAAAAATGGCACTATATGGTTGCAAATGTCTCATACTTGTTGGCGCATTAGTAAGCTGCAGTCATGAAGAGCCTACCTTGTCCTATGTAAAAGCTGGACAATTTGCGGGCATGGATGTGCATCAATTAAATGACACCATTCCATGGGATTCGGAGTACAAGATTCACACGTTTCCCTATGAAGGTCATGATTTCAAAATTGAGGTCACCTCACCTTTAAACAGCCCTGGCTCTTCCGTTCCAGAGCGTATTAGAATCTGGGGCGAAGGAGGATTAGAGCTGTGTAGTGAAGAAATCGATTACGGATTGGGGTTAGACACCGTACTTGGATCCACTTTCACTTTGGCGGGGTCTACATGGGTTGGCTCAATTTTCTACAACTACCGATGCAATTCTTCGAATCCTATAGGGAGAACACAGCACTTCTATGCCTACGGACACGGCGACACAATCGACCTGAACCGTGATTGGAACCAACCGAAGAAATTCGACTTGCTGCACCTCTCTTCTGGATCAAACGCTCCCTATGGAGTTGATACATCGAGGCCAGACACCTCTCTCTACATCCATTACAGCTGGGGGATCCCGAGTTGCGGTAATGGGATTTTGTATACAACCGAAGGTTACTTCATGATCAAGGTCACCCGAGGAGAGGATGTCTATCTCGGATGGATTAAATATGGCTTCAAACGTGATAACTGGCAGTACGCTTGGCCGAATAGCCATATACTGTATTTGGACTCCTGGGCGATTAGCTCAAACCCCATTCATCAGTAAAAGGCTCATTCAACTATCAAAAAAAAAGGCTGCCCATAACGGACAGCCTTTTTGCATTTAGATGGTATGTATTATTCTCGAATGATTCTGCGAACTGTCGTCCAGCCCTCTTCACTCGTAATGCGCAGCATGTAAACTCCCGGAGGCAAATGCGTGATATCCATTTGCTGAATTGGTGCATTCGCTGCCGCCTCTTCATGAAGGAGTAATTCGCCATTCATGCTTGTGAGGTTGAGCGTCACGCCGCTCCAATCCACATTATCAGAAGCAATAGTAAATACTCCCGACGACGGGTTCGGATACACTCTAAGCGACTGAGCTAATCGCTCCTCAACACTAATTCCATTTACCAACCAGAAGGATTTAGAAATGAGCTTTCTACATCCGGCAGTATCTTCTGCATCAAGCGTAACTTGATATACACCTGAGTTCAAATACGTATGGGTTGGGTTCTGTGAATTCGACAAGTTTCCATCGCCAAAGTACCATGTCCACTGACTAGCCGTAATGCTACTGTCATTAAACGTGATTGGCGTATTGATGTAAAGGGTATCGTCCACGATGATCGAACCGTTCATCTCAACGCTATACCCGGCGTAGAACGGATTCACGGTAATGAACTGAGTCAACGTATCAAATCCAGAGGTATTGGAAACTGTAAGCGTTACCCTGTACGTTCCCGGGCGCTCATAAGAGTGCGTCGGGTTTGGCACCTGAGAGGCATTGCCATCGCCAAATTGCCACAGGTATCCGGTAACGGTTCCTTGTGAATGGTCACTGAAGAGGACTTGTCCATCGCACGGGTCAATTATTCCCCATTGCCAATCCGCCGTTGGACGTGCAGTTGAAGTTCCGTTCACACAGAAGGTTTCAGAACCTGCACCACTTACTACAGTCATATTGCCCGAATACGTAGCCGGTACAGTTGGCACAAAACTGATGGTCACTTGTACACTATCACCCGCAGGAACCGTAAAGTTCTTCGGTGCTGCTTTAAACACATTAATAGTGGATGTGATGTTCGTGACATTCAACGGCTGGCAACCATCGTTGATTACCCATATCGATGTCGTACTCGTGTCGTTAATCTGAGTAGAAGGAAGCGACACACATGTGTCAGACAACGCAATAGATGCCTCATCTCTCACATCAAAGATTACAGGCACAATCTTATGCGGCTGCGTAGGATCATTTGTGAGGATGTTCATGTCCGTGGTGTACACCCCAGCGGCGAGGCTAACCGCTGTGAATATCATACTCTTCGTATCCGTCGCACCAATACCCAAGCTACCCGTCGTAGTGGATGGGAATGTCAACCAAGCAGGAAGACCGTAATTGTAAATCTGCACTTTAACATCGTGGAAATTCACATACGAAGAGGTATATGTAACCCAGTTGGAGTTCTGTACATCAAGAGAAAGTGTACCGTCAGCGAGGAAGGTATTCACGTTTGCTCCTGTCACTACGAAAGTTGCCGTATCAGGCGTTCCGAACGGTGTGTAAACACCACTGGTATTACCAATCGTAGTTCCTTCAATTGAAAGCGTGATGTACTCGTTCCACCAATCAAAATCTCCTTGGTAGATGACCGTCACCACAATAGAATCTGCCGTGGTTAACGTATTGCTGAAGGAATGATTCGTCGAAGCATAGTTCGTAGTAAACGATGTGTAACTGGTATCCTCCTGATACTGACCGAAGAAAATATCATACGTCATGGCTCCTTGCCCAGTGTTGGACACGTCGTAGGTATCGATTATGAAGTTATCGCACTTGTTCAGCACGACCTCAATAGAATCGGAAGTTGTGGTAAGAAGCGGAGCACCTAAGCCCTTGCCGGTAACGCAAATCCCTGCAGTGTCAGAAGTCGCGTAGAAGTGTAGGGTATCATTCAACACTCCCATTACGCTCGGGGCGAAAGCAATGCCAACATTCATGGAGTCACCCGGAGCCACCTTGATTGGAAGTGGAGAAGTAATCATATAGTCTCCCGTAGAGCTTCCGTACGACGTAATATCTAGCGTATCACAACCAGAGTTGTAAACCCATGTAGAATCTTGAACCTGGAGACCCACAATAATGGAATCGAAATCCGTACAAGTCGTTGGCAATACCATTTCAGCCTGACCATTCAAATCGAATACAAATGGAACCTCCACGATTGGGTAACTAGGATCATTTGTTCGAATCGTCATTGTTCCAGAATGGCGACCATTTGTAAGTCCGTCAGCTGAGATGACCAAACCAAAAGTGGTAGAATCGTTCACCTGAGCACTATCCTGATAGGATGTAGCATATGCCCAATCAACGTTTCCATTGGCCTTGAGATAACTAATCGCATTAGCCAATCCAAGCTGCATATCGGTGCTATAGCTGAAGAAATCGTAACCGTAATACACTACCGTTCCGCTTCCGTAGCTCATCTCCGCAATTGTGTGGTTCGTAGTACTCCAAGCCGTACCTAGAATATTCGCTCCAGGAGTGGAAATGGTATAACTCTGAACCAAGCCCAAATTCTGAAAAGCAGAGGTGTTCGTCCCCGCGAAAATTGGATGCGAAGCATCGGCAACATTTAAATAAGTAGGAGCCGATGTCGTAGAAGTTGTCACCGTAAAGAGACCAAAGAGGTTGTTCACGGTGTTAGACATCACTACAACTTGTCCTCCCTGATTCACATACGCTTGAATTGCTGGGCGGATTGCCAAACTAACGCTAGAGCTCAAGTACTCTTGCTCAGGAATCAGCAATACATCGGCATTGGCGAGATCGGCCGTCATGGCCGAAGCAGTGGTAGCCACCGACTCGAGTACGTTAGCATTCGGAAGGTAGGTGGTAATAGCCGTCATGGTATACGGATACTCTCTGTTCACATCACCGCCGGTTTTCAGGACGGTAAGATTCAACCCAGGACCTCCACCCGATTGCAACGAGTCTACTGTGAAGTGAAGCGTACTTAATCCACCTGAATTTGAAACGGTAATCGGGACATAAATTGAATCCGAACAGTTGGTAGAGGTAACATAAACAGAGTCCGGATTCACATCAAAGTTCGGAGCTCCAACACCTATTGCTGTTACGCAAATCGTTTGAACGGTGTCGTTGTTTTGGACGGTGATTGTATCAGCATACGCACCCACCATGTTGGAGTTGAACGATATGCGAATCATTGTACTATCTCCGGCTCCTAAAGTGGTCGTATCCGCCGTTGCCGAGAAATCGGAATTCGTGGATAGGAACCCTGTAAGATTGAGATCCGCACAGCCATCATTATAAACAAGAACTGAATCCGTTACAGTATTGCCGTTGATCACACTTCCGAAATCAATACAACCGCTTTGAGAGAGCTGGATTTGCGGTGTTCCATTGACTGTGATATTCACGTTCGTCACCAACAGTGGCTGGTTCGGATCATTGGTTTCGACGTACAACGGATAGTTGTACACACCAGTGGTCAAATCACTAATAATTGCGGTTACGTTCACCCAAACGCTATCTCCTGGAAGAACTGTACCTGTAGATGGGTTAAAAGTGAAGCGGTTATTGACGCCCTTGATTTCAAAATCATCAATGATATAGTTATCAATGGTAGAGCTTGAATAGAAGGACTGACGCAATCTGATTTGAACGTTGCCGGTCACCGGAATATGGAAGGCAAAGTATTGTGCGGTGGTATTGGTAGATGGAATGAATCCCATGTACACAAAGTTTGCTCCGTTCAATGAGTACTCAACAATCACTTGCTCTGATCCATCGGGATTCTCACAACCTGCGCCAGAAAAGCCTGGAATAGCCCAGAAGGTTACTGAATCGCTCCCTGTTGAGTTGAAAGAATTTGTAACCGCAAATCGGTTAGACCCCGTGAAGGCCATCGAGTTGGCGCCGCTTCTGGTCCAACAGTTAGCACCAATAACGTTCGAGCCAATAGACTGCCAAATAGAGCTCGGTGAGGTGCTCGCGTCAAAATCATCTGCGAGAAGCGAACCTGAGATTGCATCCCAAGTCATGTTAGCTGCGCCCTGGTTATACAGGTAAAATCCGAAGTTCAAACTATCGTTACAACCGTTTGACACCAAGTTGAATCCCGTGGTATCCATACTTGCGATAGGCGATGCTAAACCGGTTCCTTGAACACAAACTTGGGTATTCGTTGCATCGTTGTTGAGATAAATAGTGTCATTATAAGCGCCACTCATACTCGGCGCAACATCAACATAAATGAAGGCGGTATCAAATGGCGGTACGATTAAGGACGACACATCCGTAGTGATATCGGTATTGGTGGAAACAATGCTCGAAATATTGAGCGAATCACATCCTGAGTTCACTACGCGGATTGAGTCTTGGTACGATTGAGTCGTATAAACGTTTCCGAAGTTGATGCACGATTTATCGAGTGAAATGGAAGGCGCTCCGGTTACGTCAACTACGTATGGAATCACTTTAACGCTATCTGCTCCCGAGGCATTCGTTCGAACCACAACCTCGTAGTTGTACGTTCCGGCCATCATTCCACTGGTATTGATAGTGGCATTAATGCTGGCGCTATTCCCGCTGGTAAGTGTTCCGCTGTTAGACGTGAGCGTCAGTGGTTCTGGGTGTACAGTTCCCACTCTGATTTGATCGAGTCCCAACGACGCTGCGCTCGTTCCAGTCCAAGCTGTAAACTGACGTAGTCCGTTGATGGATGACTGATAGAAGGCAATATTCGAAGCGATCAAGGTTCCATCTTGATACAAATCGAACGTCTTGGAAGTCCAGTCGATGTTTTTGATTTCGATGAAGCTCCACGTATTGGTCGTCATAGTCAAGTAATACGTGGTCGTTCCCGTGTAAACTCGCAAAGAGTTGTATCTCATGTAGAAGTACGCCATTCTCGAGCTAGCCGGATTCGTTGGATCTTCATTCAAGCCAATGTAACCTTGGTAAGAGGTGTAGACGATTGGATTGATGTAGAACGAAACTTCTTGTGGCTGCGCCAATGGAAACTGAGCTCCCACTCCATTATCGGAAGAAGTATATCCAGAAAGCTGCATGAAGGTGCTTCCTTGTGGTGCATTCCCGATAACTCGGTTTGTGGTAAAACCAGTACTTGCCGTTGGCGAAACGGTAAACGCTCCAAGGGATGCTTCGAAATTCTCGTTCAAGGCAAATGGCGCAGGCGCCGGAACCTCACGACTAGAGATTGAATACCCAAGTGTAGATGCCGTGCTGCTAAGCGTAAACGAGCCGCTGGCAACGCCACCGCAGCTTACTGTGCTGTAAAGGGAATCTGGAGTAACGGTGTATGTCGGGTTACCTTGAACCGTAACCGATTGAGTGATAGTATCGGGTGTTCCAATACATCCAGATGCGATCAATCGAACTTGATAGGTACCCGATGTGGTGTAGGTATGTGAAGGATTGGCATCTGTAGACGTAGTGCCGTCGCCAAAATCCCAATCAAAATCACCGCTGCCTGTTGAGGTGTTGGTGAAATTCACCGCCCAATTTAGAGGTGGGTTGGTGGTAGACATGGTGAATGAAGCTACCGGAGCAGTTGACCCACCGGCGCTCCAGTTCATTGCGAAACCTGAACCAGTAACCGAACCATCGGAAGTAAACACAATCGTCGCTTGACCGCTGGGAATGGTCAAGGCACTTCCACCATTCGGAAGTGAATACCCACCTTGGTTGATGAGTAGTGAACCGCTCGTACCAATACCGTCGTACACGCGAACACGGTCGCAGCACGACTCTAGTCCAAACGAAGTGAAGGTTACAGTTAGCGTTCCACCTGGAGGGTTGATATAGAATGTACCGTTCGCGCTGTTGAAGTAGCTCCCGGAAGGTCCATTGTGATCGTAAAGTGTTCCCGTACAAGAAGAAGTAGAATCCACGCCTTGGTAGGGCATGTTGGTCTGACCAACAACGGCTATGCTAGAGAGAATTGCAAAGCCAGCGAGTAGCGCTTTTAGCATCTGGTAGTTTTTAAAGGTTTTGCAAAAGTAACTCATAGACAGGCAGGTAGGTTTACCGCTATGTGAACTTTAACACAAACTGTTTAATCGCTGCCATTTACTCAAATAGCGTACCATTTCAATGAGTGAATGAAGCTTACGAATGAATTTAGTGTTCAATTCGAATGAACTTGCGACATTTGCGGTCATGCAAGAAGAAAAGCAAAAAACAAGAATCTCTAAGGACTCTTTGAGACAGATTCTTAAACTCTATAAATACATCAAGCCATTTCAAACCACATTTGGAATTGGACTTATTTTCCTCATACTCTCCAGCTTAGCAAACTTGGCATTCCCTCTACTTCTTGGTCAACTCATAGATAGGGAGACCGAAGATGTGTTTTTGGATGATATTGATCAGTATGCACTGTTACTACTTGCTGTGCTTCTAGCCCAGGCAATTTTTAGCTTCATGCGTGTAAAGCTCTTTGTTAATGTAACAGAAGGGGCATTGGCATCACTTCGACAGGAAACATATAGACACCTCATACAATTGCCCATCACATTCTTCAACCAACGAAGAGTAGGTGAGCTTAATTCTCGTATCTCAAGCGATATCACTCAGCTTCAAGAGACAATGACGACCACTTTGGCGGAACTCATTCGTCAGACAATAATAATCGTTGGCGGTATAGGTCTTATGGCATATACCTCATGGAAATTGACGCTGTTCACATTGGCCATCTTACCGGCAATGGTTGTAGTGGCTGTTTTCTTCGGACGTTTCATTCGAAAATACTCGAAAAAGTTCCAAGCTGAAGTTGCTGAAAGTAACACTATTGTTGAGGAAAGTCTACAAGGCATCTACAATGTGAAAGCGTTTGCAAATGAGTTCCTAGAAGTTGCTCGCTATTCTAAAAAGACAGACAGTGTAGCAAAAACAGGTATCAAAGGCGGTACTTACAGAGCAGCCTTTTCTGCATTTATGATTGTGGGCGTTTTCGGTGCTATCGTGGCCGTTATTTGGAGAGCTGCCACTATGATTCAGGAAGGCGATCTCGACAATGGAAGTCTTTTCTCATTCATTCTTTACTGTGTCTTTATTGGTGGCTCTATGGCTGGATTCGCTGATGTTGTAGCGAGAATCCAGAAAGCAATTGGGGCTACGGAAGAGTTGATGGACATCCTCAACGAAGAGAAAGAAGACCTTACCCCTACCCCAAATCCGATTACCAACTTCAAGGGTAATATCCACTTCGACAATGTGACTTTTGCCTACCCCACTAGAGCTGAAACCAATGTGATCAAAAACCTGTCGTTAGAAATCAAATCAGGCGAACAAGTAGCATTGGTAGGTCCATCTGGTGCGGGGAAATCTACCTTAGTTCAGTTAGTCTTGCGATTCTTCGAACCAACTTCGGGTAGACTTTCATTCGACGGCAAACCCGCCACCGAATACGGACTATCCGAACTCAGAAATCAAATGGCCGTGGTTCCGCAAGATGTACTCCTATTTGGAGGTTCGATTCGCGAGAATATTGCCTACGGAAAGCCCGATGCCTCTGAAAGTGAAATCATCGAGGCAGCCAAAAAAGCCAACGCTTGGGTGTTCATATCAGATTTCTCTGAAGGCCTAGATACTATCGTTGGCGAGCGAGGTGTTCAACTCAGTGGTGGTCAACGTCAGCGTATCGCCATCGCTCGCGCCGTACTTAAAGACCCGTGTATTCTTATTCTCGATGAAGCCACTTCGGCACTCGATTCTGAGTCAGAAAGATTGGTTCAAGACGCATTGGATAAGCTGATGGTAGGCAGAACCTCGATCGTCATCGCCCACCGACTTGCCACCGTGCGTTCTTCCGATAAAATCGTTGTGATTGAAAACGGCGAACTTGTGGAGTCTGGCACACACACCGAACTTTCCTCTAAAGAAGAAGGTCTGTACAAGCAACTCTCTTCCATGCAATTTACCGACTGATGAAAAAGCTCGTTTACATTCTCCCTCTGCTCGTCCTCTTTGGTTGCTCCGAAGAAAAGCTAAGTGCCAAGTTCAATCTGAGTGGTGTTGAAGGCGAACTGTTTCAGCAAAATCGAACGGCTACATTCCCCGTAGAACACAATGGAGATGGCGTTGTAATCTTAAACGACGGAAACGTTGTATCGAACTCAAATCAATTGAATTTCAATCAGTTTGACTTTGGCGTTCACAAGGTTCGAATGGCAGTTTACCGCGGTGAGGACACTACCGATGCCGAGTTTCGGGTAACGGTCATCCCAAGTGAGTCTCCGACCTCAGTTCAGTACGAGATTGTAAACACCTACCCGCATCCGGAAGAGCTCTTTACCCAAGGCTTAATTCTCGATGGCGACATGGTTCTCGAAAGCTCGGGTCAGTACGGCGAATCGGCGCTATCCGTATATAAGCTCGGAAGCGATGAAATAATTCAACAACACAAAGTTCCAGGAAGCTGGTTTGCCGAGGGACTTGCTATACTTGGAGATACGCTTTTTCAAGTGACATGGAAACGTGGTGAAGGGCAAACCTACTATTGGGATGGAACCAAGTTCGAAGTAACACGCGCTTTCCGCTATCAAAATAGAGAAGGCTGGGGACTTACCTCTTTGAATGGCATGTTGCTCTGGACAGACGGATCCGAAAAACTTCGCTTTGTAGACCCTCAAGACATGTCGATTCAACGAACCGTAAAAGTACTTTCAGACTTGGGGTGGTTCGCCAACTTGAATGAGTTGGAAATGTACAATGGCAGAGTGGCTGCGAACCTCTGGCAGACATCCAGAATTGCATTCATCAATCCCGAGAATGGCTTGGTAGATCACGTCCTTGATTTGAATGAGTTGGCCGACCGACATAGAAATGCAGGTGTGTTGAACGGCATGATGGTCAATGGTGAAAACCTGATAGTTACAGGCAAGAACTGGCCGGTGATGTACGAATTGAAGCTTACTTGGTAGTTTACTCCTCTTCTATTTCAATTAGAAATACTTCCTCGCCTTTTCGGTGCATCCAGTACTTTTCACGAGCAAACTTCTCTAGCTTTTCGGGGTCTGATTCTAGCTCTTCGAGTTCTCGCTGATTCTGTTCTAGTTCCGTCTCAAAGTAAGTTTTGGCCTCCTCGAGTTCGTCAATTCGCTCATCGAGCTCAACGTGCAGACCGACATTGTTTCGATCCAGAAAGAGCATCCAAAACGCAAAGATGATAGTAGCCAGCACGTAGCTGTTGCTAACAATTTTAAACCATCGGGATGAGCGCCATTTCTTGAGCATGATTCAAAGATAACGGCAATTCAAGCTCGAATGGTGCAGTAGAATTTCAACTTATCCACAGTGGGGCGTTCGTTCTAGGATGACCTCCTTCTTTCTTGCTCCGCCTTGTGTTTTGTGTAAAAATCTGTCTCGCCATGAAACTTCAAATAGGCGTCAAGATGCTCGTCTATTCGCATCCTGAGTTCGTCCGAAGGAGGAAGAATGAAAAGCGATTCAATCACAACTTCACGTGCTCGAAGATGGTGAGGATTAATCTCGAGCGCATGCTCGTATTGGGAAATGGATTTTCTCCAAAGCTTCTGGATCCGATAGCTGCGTCCATGCTCCATGTGGCACAGGTATTTCTGCTGCAAATCTGTCTCTTCAAGGCATACTGAACCTACTAGACCAGCATTAATTCCGGAATCCAAATGTCCGTATTTGAAAGCAGTAAAACCCAGCATAAGCAGAAGCGCAGAGGTGATGATCAGGGCTTTTGCCACTCGCTTTCGTCGATCGGCATTGGCTTGCATGGCGTATCTAGCTCTTTCTTCCACAGAGAGCTTTACAACATTATTTGGTTTGATACTGAATGTGGTGCGGTCCTTTAGTCTGGGGAACGCCACCTTGGCTCGGCGCTTTTTGAACTGCGCGAGTTTTTTCAATTGTTCTGGACCGTGACTTCCGAAATAACCTCCCATTATTCTAATTTTGAATAACGTCACATACTAGTGTGACCAAACCAATACATCACACCGCCAAACAAGGCGCCGATGCTTAGCAATACCACAAAAGTGACGATTCTTCTGCGCTTTCTACTTCTCTCTGCTAATGCCTTGTACTGAGCGACGACTTTGGGGTCAGATTCGACAGCAGGACTCCCCTCCATTCTCGCTCCTGCCTGTGGTTTAAATACTCCGTTCGTCCGACGGCCTTTGAGCTGCCGAAGCTGTTTAAGCTGATCGGTTCCGCTTGAACCCATATAACCCATAATTCTTAACTCTCAGATTTAGTCCACCGATTTTCACTCTGAAGAATCCTTTCAAACCGTTGTTCGTAATCAATAATGAATCTCGTATATCCATGCATACTCTTGTATTCGGAAATCTGTCCATCTATTTTACTTAGGCTCTCCGGAGAAATTGGTCCATCGACTAAGCTTTGGATGAAATACTCCCTAGCTCTGATGTTTTGAGGCATAATTTGAACCGCAGATTCAAAGTGGACAGTAGACAAGCTTGGATATCGGGACATATTCAGCTTGCCTTTTCTCAAATGACATTCAAAGCGGCGTGTTGGATTCTCAATCTGATTACATTCATCGATACTGGACATCACTCCATGTGTCATCGGTGTCGTATCCAAGTAATAAAACACACTAAACAGCACAGCAATACAAGCCGCCATGACTCCATAAATCCAACGATTCCGCCTCTTCCGTTCAGCCTCAATATCTGCACGTATAGCGGCCATTACCGCGGGAGATGAACGGTCGACATGAAGCTCTTCAATCTTGAGCTCTGTTCGTTTCCGTAAGTTCTTGAAGGAATTGGCTGCATGCCGTCCCTTTAGATTCCGAATAGCCTTAAGCTGCTCCGGCCCATTGTTTCCTGAATATCCCATAGTTAAGCGTTCATCACAAAATACAACACCGTACCTAACACAATGAAGATCCCAACGAATACCGTGGCGTTTCTTCTTCGTTCGGCTCTTGCACGCGCTCGGATGTTAGAAAGCACTTCTTCTGAAGCTACCTTATCCATTCCCCCCATCTTTTCCATTGTGAGGTTTATTCCATTCGCCTCACGCTTGAAGCTATTGGAATTGCGCAGAGCCTTATTGTTCTTAAGTGAATCTTGCATGGCGCGAACCGCACCAAATCCTATGAAACCCATGAATGATAGTTGATTAGAGAGCCGAACAGGAATATACGAAATTCTCGCTAAATCTGAATTCGCCTAGACCATGCATATACCTTACCTTTGAATCAAATAAAACACACGTTCATGTCAACGTCCAAACTATCCTTCCAAGAGTTTGGCCCGAATGAAAAATCGGACTGGACTCAGCAGATAGAAAAAGAACTTCGCGGTGCCGAATGGAGCAGCCTTCATACAGATTTGGAAGGTGGAATCGTACTCGAGCCTGCCTACACGAAAGAAGACCTAATCGAGACTGTAGAACTACCTGCAAAAGGACAATCACACGTAGACCTCGTTGAAGCTATTGAGGTGTATAACGAGAGTGAATCGAACAAGAAGATTCTGGATGTGCTCAACAGAGGTGCTAGTTCCATCCTCCTTTACCTTCAAGAAGATGTTGATCTTTCTGTACTTCTGAAAGACGTTCTCATTCAGCATATTGCCGTTCATTACGTGGTAGAAGGCAACGGATCTGAAATCGCGAAGCAGATTGAAGGAATCGCGGTAGAACGAGATCTCGACCTATCCTCAATCCGAGGAAGTATTAATATAGATCCTATTGAAAACCTAGCCCGTTCTGGCGATTGGTTTGAAGATGAAATTGAAGATTTCGAAGAGCTCGGAGCACTACTATCAACTTCGCTCAGCTCGATGAAAACGCTTTGTGTGAATGCAAACTTGTACCACAATGCCGGTGCTACCACCTCAACTGAGCTTGGTCTAGCCCTTGCGCATGGCCATGAGTTTATCGCGAAGTTCGGTCCAGAGCACGCCCATCGATTCTGGATGAATCTTGCTATTGGAAGAAACTACCTGACGGAAGTAGCCAAGTTCAGAGCTATTCGCTTACTATGGGCCAAATTGCTCGAAGGGTACAACGCGGATTCACCACTGCACATCTATGCGGAAACTGGACTGAGAAACAAGACTATCTTCGATCCAAATGTGAACATGCTTAGAACCACAACTGAGGCCATGAGCGCCTTAGTTGGTGGCGCAGATGAGGTGATGATTCTACCTTACGACCTAACTTACCGAACGCCTACCCCACTTGCACAGAGAATCGCAAGAAATCAAGCCTTGGTCATGCAATATGAAGCGTTTGCTACCAAGGTCCATGATCCAGCTTCTGGTAGCTATGCTATTGAAACTCTGACAGAATCATTATGTGAAAAGGCATGGGATTTCTTCAGAGAAATAGAATCTAAAGGCGGGTTATTAGAAGGATTGAAAGACGGATGGATTCAATCCCGCATTAGGGAGGAAGCAGATGCCGAGTATGACGCATTCGAACGCGGAGACATCGTTCTGGTTGGAACCAACAAATTCCCGAACAAGGACGAAAAGATGGGTGAAGTAGCAACAACGCCTCTCTTCAACCTCAGCACTTCTGATGGCGACGTGATTGAAAAAATCCAAGCTGTCAGGCTTTCAGAATCTATGGAACGTGAACGACTAAACGCCGAGTAATCATGAGTAGGAAAGATTTCAGCGACATCGATTGGTCGGCTCCAAAGACGGGGACAAACAGTGGACAAAACGCGGACACGCAGTGGACAACCCCAGAGAACATCGTTATTAAACGTGAATACAGCGCGGAGGACGATAAGAACCTCGAACACCTCAGTTATGTAGCAGGGGTTCCTCCCTACCTCCGCGGTCCGTACGGTTCCATGTATGTTTCCAGGCCGTGGACAATCAGACAATACGCAGGGTTCTCCACAGCTGAAGAATCCAACGCCTTTTATCGAAGAAACTTGGCTGCTGGTCAAAAGGGTTTATCCGTAGCATTCGACCTTGCCACGCACCGCGGCTATGACTCAGATCACCCGAGAGTGGTTGGTGATGTTGGTAAGGCGGGAGTGGCTATCGACAGCGTAGAGGACATGAAAGTGTTATTCGATCAGATTCCTCTCGACGAAATGTCGGTTTCCATGACGATGAACGGAGCGGTGATTCCGGTAATGGCCTTCTACATCGTCGCAGCCGAAGAGCAAGGTGTTAAACCAGAGCAGCTTTCAGGGACCATTCAGAATGATATCCTGAAGGAATTCATGGTACGAAATACGTACATCTATCCGCCGAAGCACAGCATGAAAATCATTGCGGATATCTTTGAGTTTACCTCCAAGAATATGCCGCGCTTCAACAGCATTTCCATTTCAGGATACCACATGCAAGAAGCTGGAGCGACCGCCGACCTCGAATTGGCGTACACCTTGGCCGATGGGTTAGAATATATCCGAACCGGATTGGCTGCTGGAATTGACATTGATAATTTCGCACCACGACTCAGTTTTTTCTGGGCCATTGGCATGAATCACTTCATGGAGATTGCCAAGATGCGAGCCGCTCGAATGATTTGGGCAAAGCTCGTGAAGCAATTCAACCCAAAGAACGCAAAGTCGATGGCCTTGCGAACCCACTCTCAAACTTCAGGTTGGAGTTTGACGGAGCAAGACCCATACAACAACGTAGCTCGTACGAGCATCGAAGCACTAGCCGCCGCATTCGGCGGAACGCAGAGTTTGCATACCAATGCGTTAGATGAGGCTATTGCTCTTCCTACCGATTTCTCTGCACGTATCGCCCGAAATACCCAACTTCACCTTCAACTGGAGGCGGGAATCACGAAGACTGTCGACCCATGGGGCGGTAGTCACTACGTAGAAACTCTCACGAAGGAGATTGCAGACCAAGCCTGGGCCTTGATTCAAGAAGTAGAGGAGCACGGCGGCATGACAAAAGCCATTGAGGCGGGTATTCCGAAAATGCGAATTGAGGAAGCGGCTGCCAGAAAGCAGGCCAGAATCGATGCAGGATCTGATATCATTGTTGGTGTGAATGCCTTTGAGCCTGACACCATAGATCCAATTGACATTCTTGAGGTTGACAACACTCGCGTACTCAATTCTCAAATTGAAAGATTGAAAGAACTGCGCGCCAACCGCGATGAGGAGAAGACTCAGGCAAGCTTGAAAGCTATAGAGGAAGCGGCGAAATCGGGCAACGGCAACCTACTCGCTTTGGCAGTTGAAGCTGCGAGAAATAGAGCAACGCTCGGTGAGATATCCGATGCCATGGAGACAGCCTTTGGTCGGTACACGGCAACTATACACTCTATTGCAGGCGTTTACGCAAAGGAAATTAAATCGAACCCGATGTTCGCAGAAGCTAGAGACAAGGCCGACAAGTTCGCAGAACTCGAAGGTCGCCGACCACGAATTATGGTCGCCAAAATGGGCCAAGATGGCCACGACCGCGGAGCCAAAGTCGTTGCAACTTCCTTTGCTGATTTAGGCTTCGACGTAGACATTGGTCCACTATTCCAAACTCCAGCCGAAGCGGCACGTCAGGCCGTAGAAAACGACGTTCACATTCTGGGTGTAAGTTCACTCGCAGCCGGACATAAAACTCTCGTTCCACAAGTAATTGCGGAATTAGAAAAACTCGACCGCTCCGACATTATGGTGGTGGTTGGTGGTGTGATCCCGCAACAGGACTACGCCTACTTGTACGACGCTGGAGTCGTTGGAATATTCGGTCCAGGCACAATGATCGCGAAGGCCGCTGGGGCGATATTGGATGTTTTGATTGAGTCGAGACAGTAATTTAGAGGGTTAGACTTTTAGAGGGTTAGAGGGTTGGACTAATAGACCTTTAGATGGTCGGACTTATGTTCCGACTAAAAGGAGGAATCCCGAGAGGCGCAGCCGATTCGGGAGAGGGTTGGACTTATGTTCCGACTAAAAGTAGGAATCCCGAGAGGCGCAGCTGATTCGGGAGAGGGTTGGACTTATGTTCCGACTGAAAGGAGGAATCCCGAGAGGCGCAGCCGATTCGGGAGAGGGTTGGACCTATGTTCCGACTGCAAGGAGGAATCCCGAGAGGCGCAGCCGATTTGGGAGACTTTTGGACTTAAGTTCGGCTTGAACAACTCCTGGCCTTTTTTACGACGCAAGTCGTTAAATCCTTTCTGCGCTGCCAAGCGGAGAACCCTTTTCTCGCTAGCAAGCGAGAATCACTTAAAAGAAAGAAGAGATGTTCGGAGGAATGAAAGACATGATGGCTAAGCTACAAGAAGCTCAGGCCAAGGTAGAAGAAGCGAAAGAACGCTTGAATACAATAACCGTTCAAGGTTCGTCAAGCAACGGGAAGATAACCGTAACCATGACCGGTAACCGCAAGGTTACGGATGTGGTGATTGACGAGAGTTTATCGGATACGGACGAAATCGCAGATCTCATGGTCATCGCCATGAACGACGCACTTGAAAAGGCCAACTCTGTCAATGAAGCCGAAATGGGTGCTGCAGCCAAATCATCCATGCCGGGAATGGGTGGAATGTTTGGGAAGTAAACTCTATTGGATGATTAGTTTGAAGTGATGATTCGTTCGGTTCTCACCTATCAATAGCACCGTATACACGCCTGGAATAAGCTCCGTCTCAAAGCGGTAATTCGTCTCACTTCCCAACTGCTTTTCCGTACATACTTTTCCTTGAACATCTACGATACGCATTATGTAACCGCCTAGCGAATTTGAGGATTGTAGGCTGAAACTACCATTGCTCGGATTTGGGGTTAACACAATGTCGCCAAGCAAAAAGTACTCATCGTCTCCGATACCTTCAACAATATAACAAGCGGATGTATCGTAGCAACTGCCTCGATTGACAATAACTGCGTATTGCCCATTCGCACTCGCGGTGAATGTCTGATTCGTTTCTCCTTGAATGATAGTATAACCGTTTAAGCAATCAACCCATTGATAATCGGCGAATAGATCGTTAGCGGTTAACACAGAATCAACTTGGGTAACCGAATTATCGGGCGCATTCAAGTAGAATTCGAGTAGAATTGTCGAATCACAACCAGCTTTATTTAGAAAGGAGACCGAAGCTGAATCGGTTGTGGTGGTGTACGTGATACCATCAATCCATGTATATGGTTCGCAACTAACGATGATTTGAATTGCCGTATCCGCGGAATTAACCGTCAGATGTAAGTTATAGAGTGTATCACAACCGACAGTTGAATAGTGCAAATATGTAAGTGTATCGGCCGACTGCGCATAAGTGACGTTATCTCTCCAAGTGTAGGAACCGGCACAGTTGGTAACAGTATCCCAGACTGAAACTTGGCATGAATCACCAAAGAGAAATGCCCTCCCCGGCCGCGATGAAACTTGAATAACGCTTGATTCACCTACTAAGATTGTATTCTTATCCGCCGCAATGGAGAAGCCAAAGAATGTGTTAGAATCTAGAGACCCCGAAGACAACTCACCAATATTAGGATATTGATTGGTTACGCTGTCATATTCGTAAATGAATACTTTACCCGTTCGACTGTTATATGGATTGGTGCGGAAGTGATAAGGAGATCCGACAAATACCTTGTCGCCCGAAACGTCAACTGAGTATCCATAAATCCCCATGGATTCAGACAAGTAATCATCGAGCCCCCAAGCGCCAGTAGTCGGATTCCATGAGTAACAATAAACTGCCCCAGGTTGGGCTGAGCCATACCACCAATACGTATCTGTACCTGATGCCCCTACTACTGCTCGATCTCCATCCATAGCTACGTCGGTACCTATGAAAGACTGCCAAGCCGGATAAGTGATTGCATCCTGATAATAGACATACTGGCCACTTGAATCTTGTCTGAAGAAATGTGCAGATCCAGCTTGTTGTTGAATACCACCCCAAGCGGATGAACGATTCGTTGCTCTTGCTCCAACTAATAACCAATCTTTTTCAAGTGCAACGGAAGATCCGAAAGCTGAAGCCGAGGTATCAGTAACAGAATAATCGTACTGCCATTGACCCAAAGAGTCTAACGAATAAAGTGCTACTGTTCCATTTTGATTTGATGTAAAATCATACCCCAAACAACCAACCGCTAGAGTATTGTCATTCATAGCAGTGCTAGAGCCAAAACCTATGGAATCTATTGGGTTAGGGTGTGTTAGAACTTGATCAAGCACCCACATTCCGTTTGCTCCTTTCACAAAAGAATACATATAACCAGTCGATGTAGTATGCTTACTTCCCGTACAAACCATTCTATCACCATATGAGCTTATATTCCTTCCGAAATAAGTGTTTATTACGGCTGTATCCGGCGAAAGAGTTTGGAGAAGTTGCCATTGACCTTGCGCATCTGGTTTATAGACAGCAATTCCACCTACATCATATACAGTTGAACCATTCACAGTATCCGGTCGCTCAGGATTGGCAACAAATAAATAGGGATAATTGAGCTCCACATGACTGCCGAATTTCACATTGGTTGTAGGCCATGGAGAGCTCGTCCGAAAAAGCTCCGTGAAGGTTTGTGAACTGACAGGAAGGCTGATGACAATTGCTAACGCAATGATAAGTTTGCGAGAGAGCATGCTGAGAATTTTCAAGAAAGTTACAAAACGAAACTAATTCCCAAAGTCACCCCCTATTCCCTACCTTTATCTCGTGACTAAGAAGCCAAGCAAATCCGCCCTTTCTGAAGTTCCTGGTGTTGACGCACAAGCGAGCCTGAATCCAAACTTGAAGCAGCGAAACATCAAGCGCAAGCAGATTGATGTTGAATCAACGCTCGAGAAACTTTTGGCAGGTGATCGCACCGCACTTTCTCAAGCCATCACTTTGGTTGAATCAACTCGGCCATCAGATTTTCCAACCGCCGACAAGCTCGTGCAAGCGTGTCTAGAGCACTCAGGCAAAAGCATTCGAATCGGAATTACTGGTGTTCCAGGGGTAGGGAAAAGCACATTTGTTGAGCGCTTTGGATTGGAGTGGATTGAGAAAAATCACAAAGTCGCCGTATTGGCGGTCGACCCAAGCTCAGCTAAAACCGGCGGAAGTATCCTTGGAGATAAAACACGCATGAATCGTCTTTCTCAAAATGAAAACGCCTTCATTCGCCCTAGCCCAAGCGCCGGCAGCCTTGGAGGTGTTGCCCGAAAGACGCGTGAAACCATGATTCTTTGTGAAGCTGCAGGGTACGACATCATTCTAGTTGAAACTGTAGGTGTTGGACAAAGCGAGACGAGCGTGAAACGTATGGTTGATCTGTTCGCATTGCTTCTACTTCCCGGAGCGGGTGACGAGCTACAGGGAATCAAGCGGGGAATCATGGAGATGGCCGACCTCATCCTCCTCAACAAGGCGGATAGTGGTCAGGAACGGAAAGCCCAACTCGCGGCTGCGGAAGTCCGTCGAGCCTTAAAGCTCTACCCGGACGACCCACGTGGCTGGACCATTCCAGTGGAGCCAATCTCTGCTGTGGAAGGAACGAACATCCCGGAAGTAATCGACGAAATCGAAAAATTCCGTCGACATATGGAACTCAAAGGTCATTGGCACGAGCTCCGCAGCTCTCAAGCCCTTTGGTGGCTCGATGACACCATTGGCGAGCTTCTTCACTCCTACTGGCTTCAACAGGGCGACAATGCAACCCGACTTTCAGAGGTGAAAGCAAAGGTTCAATCGGGAGAAATGAGTCCGCTTGCGGGCGCGAGAAGGTTGTTTGGGTAGGCTTGAGGCTTGAGGCTGAAGGCTAAAGGCTAAAGGCTAAAGGCTAAAGGCCAAAGATACCGCCATTGCGACTAACCAACTCCGAAACCGTCCAACCCTCTAACCCTCCAAAAGTCTGACCCTCTAACCCTCTAAAAGTCTAACCCTCCATTTCCGGGGTCCACAACCCCACCCCGTTCTCAAGCTACAATTCCACCGCCAATTAGTCGTGTTGTAAACGTTTAACAACGGGTAGTTTTCAACATCACACAAAAGGACAAATTTGTCCCTGTGAGTTTCCACAAAGTGTCAGAAATACTAAATAACTTGAAACCGGGGAGGGGCTGAATAGACCCTTAATTTTTTCGCCCACCGGCAGATGAGGCGACGATTGGCGGGCCGGAGGCTTGAGGCTAAGGGCTAAAGGCTAACGGCTAACGGCTAACGGCTAACGGCTAACGTTATCGCCATTGCGACTAACCAACTCCGAAACCGTCCAACCCTCTAACCCTCTAAAAGTCTATCCCTCCAAAGGTTTAACCCTCCAAAGGTCTAAAACTCCTTATACGCCTCCGACTTCATATAATGAATCGCATTTCTCGTCGGGAAGGTTCCCAACTCCATAGCGTGCTCGAGGATTTTCTTAGACAATTCTGCGCCAGTAGAGCCCTCAGGAAGTTGACTAGCCACGCGGTTTACAATACTCACGGTGGCCGATTTTGCCGTTACAACCATCTGCCAAGCTTCTTCAGAAATGTAAATCTGCTGACTCAAGTTGTACTCAAATTCGTTGCGAATGGTCTTTAGCAGAAGGGATTGGTATTCTGATGCCGACAATCCCTTAGAAGGAATGCGAACCAACAAACTGCTCGGTGTAATACGCTCCAAAAAGAGAGTCAAGCGCTCATAGGCCTGCAAGCGAACAGGCAATGCCTGCTTCTGAGTTTCCTTCCTGAGGTAATATCTCCTACGGTTTTCCTCGTTCTCTGTGAAGTTGGACAACATCAAGTAAGCCAACAAGAGCATCAATAAAGCTGGGAAAGTGTATTTCAGGATCTCAAGAAAGATCTCCATAAGCGCGATTCGTTTGTGAAGTAGCAAATATCGAAAAAAAATGGGGCCACTTTACGCGATGTCGCACATCTTAAAACCTTTACATTTGTGTCTTACATTGATTCAACTATGACTGATTTACTCTCCACTCGCGTAAAAGCGTTGGAACTACCGATGACCATCGAAATGTCCAAGAAAAGTCGCGAACTCGCGGCCAAAGGCATCGACGTGATTAGTCTAAGTCTCGGCGAACCAGATTTCGACACTCCAGATTTCATCAAGGAAGCAGCCATCCAAGGGATACGCGACAATTACAGTCACTACATGCCCGTACCCGGCTACAACGACCTTCGAGAAGCGATTGCCGGAAAGTTCAAAAGAGACAATAACCTTGAGTACGGCATCGACCAAATCGTAGTTTCCACCGGAGCAAAACAAACCCTTGCCAACCTCATGCTCAGCCTAATTGAGCCAGGAGACGACGTCATCGTGCCCGCTCCCTACTGGGTTAGCTATGTTGGAATGATCGAATTCTGTGAAGGAAATCCCGTAGTCATCCCAACCACCGTTGAATCAGGATTCAGAATTACCCCAGAACAACTCGAGGCCGCCATCACCCCAAAAACAAAGTTGATGGTGTTCTCTTCGCCTAACAACCCTTCCGGAGCGATGTACTCCCAGGAGGACCTAGAAGGAATTGCGGCCGTTCTGAGAAATCATCCGGATGTTTTCATCATCAGCGATGAAATCTATGAGCACATTAGATATACCACCGACCATGTAAGCATTGCTTCCATAGAAGGTATGTATGACCGCACAGCCACGGTGAATGGATTGTCTAAGGGCTTCGCCATGACCGGTTGGCGAATCGGTTATATGGGTTGTCCTGCTTGGCTCGCTAAAGCCTGCGATAAAATTCAAAGTCAATTTACCAGCGGAACAAGCAGTATTTCACAACGCGCAGCCATCGCTGCCGTTGCAGCAAAACCTTCCGAAGTGCAATACATGGTCGACGCTTTTGCAAGTCGCCGCAAACTCATGATTGAAACATTTGGAACCTTACCGGGGTTTGTAACTCGTAATCCCGATGGCGCTTTCTATATGTTTGCCGACATCACCGCACTCCTCGGAAAGAAGTTTGGCGATGTGGTGATTGAAAATGACCTTGACCTTTCCATGTATTTCCTAACCGAAGGACATGTTAGTAGTGTTCCCGGTTCGGCTTTTGGCCTGCCAGGTCACGTTCGATTCAGCTATGCAGCTTCCGAAGAAGATTTGAAAGAAGCGCATCGCCGACTCGAAAACGCCATCAACCAACTAAGCTGAGATGTCAGACTCTCTGAAGAGACGTGTCAACGCTATTCGTGAGCGTATCAATATCCGACTATTCGATAGCCGAGATAATGTATTGCGCGACCTTCGAACTGCCGGTGTCCTTGTTTCTTCACTGACCATCCTCGCACTCATCTATTTTCACGGTTTTCACCTCACCATTCCAGAACGTGTGGTCGTGGGCTTCATCATCAAGTTCTCTATCGGGTTCTATCTGTTAAAGTACGTCCTAGAGTTCGTGTACTCCTTCTCGCCTATTCAGCACTTAAAAGAGACGAAATGGGAGGGAATACTGATGGCCTTTCTCTTCCTGAATATCCTGTCGATTAACATATTCGACACGGAAATAATGAGTTTCTTCGGAGAGCTCCTGGGCCTCGAAGCCCTCGATCAATTCTTCCTGATCTTCATTCAAGGGTACTTCCTACTCATCGTGTTCTTAGAACTCGGAAAGGCGAGTACTTTCTTGCCCTTCGCATCGCTAAGTCCACCTGCCTTGCTGGCCATTTCTTTTATCATATTGATATTGATTGGAACCGGCCTATTGATGCTGCCAGAGATGACATCAAGTGGCATGTCTATGCCTTTCAGTGATGCATTGTTTACGAGCATTTCTGCAAGCTGCGTTACAGGTTTGATCGTGGTTGATACAGCCACCTACTTCAGCTTCAAAGGTCAGTTTATCATCATGATGCTCTTCCAATTGGGAGGTCTAAACATCATTTCATTCGCTACGTTCTTTGCGCTCTTCACAAAGAAGGGAATTGGCATCCGACACCAAAGCTTGATACAGGCGAACTATTCCAATGAAAGCCTCACCTCTAGTGCTGAACTGTTCCGAAAAATCATACGCTTCACCTTTCAAATCGAAGCACTAGGCGCAATTTTGATCTTCTTCTTTTGGGGGGCAAACTTGCATTTCGATTCTCTCGGTCAACGGCTCTTCTACTCCATATTCCACTCCATTTCAGCATTTAACAATGCGGGATTCTCACTCTTTACAAACGGATTGATGGAGGCGCCGATTCAAAACAGTTACTTCCTGCACCTCATCATTGCCATTATCGTGATCTTCGGCGGTCTTGGCTTTGGGACCATCCGCGACATATTCACACTTAGGCAGGTTCGAGAGCGGATGCGAAAACCGTGGAAAACACTTAGTGTAGGTAGTAGAATTGCGCTCTACAGTACAGGTGTGCTCCTCGTACTTGGGTTCGTTGTTTTCTTTGTTTTTGAGTTTAACGGAACGATGGCCGATAAGTCGATTGGCGGTCAAATTATAACGGCAATTTTCCAATCTGCCACGACGAGAACGGCGGGATTCAACACCGTAGATATCGGATCCTTAGCCCTACCTGTACTCATTTTCTTCATCTTTTTGATGTTCATTGGAGCATCCACAGGCTCCACCGGCGGCGGTATCAAAACAACCACCTTCGCCCTCGTATTCCTCTCAGCTTGGTCAACCATTCGAGGTAAAAAGAAGGTTGAAATTTTCAAACAAACCATCCCTTGGGAACTACTAAATCGAGCTTTCAGCATTTTCCTGTTCTCGGTCAGCGTAATTCTCGTCGGCATTTTTGTTTTGAGTATTTCAGACCCACATCTCGGTCTAGCTCGCATAGCCTTCGAAGAGGTCAGCGCCTTCTGTACGGTAGGATTGTCAACTGGAATCACATCTGAATTATCGGGTGTAGGACGCACCGTGATTATGCTTTCCATGTTCATCGGTCGTATTGGAACCATCACGCTCGCTTTCGCATTGAGCAGCCGAAAGAAAGAGTCGAACGACTACAAGTACCCAAAGGCAAACTTCATGGTCGGTTAATCCATTGGCAACCAAGCGGATTATCTCTTGAACATTCTTTCTACTCCACCCGTTTAACTACCTTTGCACCCGCTTATTAAAACGCAAGATTGAACCTATGGCAGAAGTTAAGCCGTACGCCGCCGAGGAAGGCTCTAAGAAGGAGCAAGTTGCGAAGATGTTCGACAATATCTCCGCTCGATACGACTTCCTCAATCACCTTCTTTCACTCGGCATCGACAAAGGATGGAGAAAAAAGGTTGTTCGCCTCATCGCGAAAGACAATCCTTCTACTATTCTCGACATCGCCACGGGCACAGCTGATCTTGCCATTGCCCTTTCAAAGATTCCAAACACTCAGATTACCGGTGTAGACATCTCTGCCGGAATGTTGAAAGTGGGAGGAGAAAAGATCGATAAGAAAGGTCTGAGCGAACGCATCGCACTGCAACTTGGCGATTCTGAAAACTTGCCTTTTGAAGACAATAGTTTCGACGCCATTACTGTAGCCTTTGGAGTACGCAACTTTGAAAATCTAGAAGCCGGACTAAAGGAAATCTACCGTGTTGTAAAACCCGGTGGCAGAATCGCTGTGCTTGAGTTCTCTCAGCCCACTGGTTTCCCTTTCAAGCAGGTGTATAGATTCTACTTCAAGTATATCCTGCCGACTATCGGCCGCTTGGTCAGCAAAGACCAATCCGCATATACTTACTTACCTGAATCAGTGGATGCATTCCCATACGGAACGAGGTTCATCAATCTGCTCAATAAGCTAGGGTTTGTTGATTCCAACGCTAGAGAAGTTACCTTTGGCGTAGCAACAATTTATTCTGCTACAAAATAAGAATAGACTCAGGTCGTTCTCACCCATGTTGAAAGCATCTAAGTTCATAACACTCCTTCTACTCGTCCTCGGTTCGTCCAGCGCCTTTGCGCAAAACGGCACCAAGAACCTTCGTCTGTACGATCAACGTCCAGTGCACTTCGGGTTTTACGTAGGTGTGAACTTCTACGACTTTCAACTTCGCATGAAAGAGGATATCTCCAAGGTTCCTGACTTCTTCGGGGTGCGCACAGAAGTTAGCCCAGGCTACAGCATCGGTATTGTGAGTGACCTAAGGTTGAGCCATCACCTCAATCTTCGTTTCCTTCCTTCCTTCGTGAATACGGAGCGCAAGCTTTACTTCGACATGATCGATCCATACTCTGGAATTCGATCCGAACAAGAGCGCATTATCGAAAGCTCACTTGTTCAAGCGCCCTTCGAACTCAAGTTCAAAACCGAGCGAATCCACAACCACCGTTGGTACGTGCTTGCTGGTTTCACCTATTCCTTCGACTTGGCCTCTAAGGAAAAGTTGGAAGACGACCTTATCTTCAAACTCAACTCAAGCGATCTCAGTTACGACTTCGGTATTGGGATGGATATTTACTTCGAGTATTTCAAGCTTTCTCCACAAATCAAAGGTTTTTGGGGATTCCAAGATCTGACCATTCCTGACGGCACCGTTCCAGTGTCTGGATTAGAGAGCACTCACACTCGCGGCATGCTCTTCTGCCTTACCTTCGAATAATGAACTTCGACTTCGCGAAGAACTACCGCGACCGTCTACTTGGCAACCCGAAAAGTCGGGGTGTTACCTTCATGCTCATTTCGGTCATCGGATTTGCATTGATGAATCTCGTAGTCAAGTTTCTCGGCAATAGAATACCGGCGCCAGAACTCGTGTTCTTCCGAAGTGTCGTATCCCTCGGCCTTAGCCTATGGTACATCACGAGGAGAAAACTCAAACCGCTTGGCAACAATCGGAAATGGCTCGTTCTCCGCGGCGTCTTCGGAGTTACAGCACTGACGTCCTTCTTCTACACCCTTCAACACCTGCCACTCTCTGCCGCAATTGTCATTCAATACCTCTCCCCTATTTTCACAGCCTTGTTTGCTACTTGGCTTCTCAAAGAAGTTGTGAAAGGGTACCAATGGCTCTTCTTCGTGATTTCTTTTGCTGGGATTGCACTTATCCGGGGTTTTGAAGAAACTATTGACACCACTTACTTGATCTTGGGAATTGTAAGTTCAGTCTTTGCCGGACTTGCCTACAACGCAATTGGCAAACTGGCTAAAACCGACGACCCCGTAGTTGTGGTATTCTACTTCCCGCTCATCGCCACCCCGATTATGGCACTCTTGGGCCTCACCGGCATTGTAGATTTCGTAATGCCTATCGGACGGGAATGGCTCCTATTGCTATTGATGGGAGTGCTTACACAGATCGCGCAAGTTTACATGACCAAGGCTTTTCAATCGAGCTCACTCAGCGGTTTGGCTGGAATGAAGTACTTGGGAATCATTTTCGCCTTATCGTTCGACTACTTCATCTTCGGCGTAACGTATGGTTGGATCACCATTGCTGGTATGGGCTTGGTGATTGGTGGGGTGTTGCTCAACTTGTTCTTCAAACCTCGCAAGAGCCCTAAGGCCTCGTAGCCTCGGCGAGAATAATCCCAGTGGCCATCGCTACGTTCAGGCTTTCCGCTCCATCGCTTCTCAAACGTGGTATAGTTACAATGCTGTTAGCTATTTCGCACACCTCAGGTCTTGGACCAACACCTTCGTTTCCCATCACGAGAACGGTTGGCTGATTCCAATCCATTTCAGCATAGTTCTCACCATCCATATCGGCAATGGCTACCCGGTATCCTTCTCCTTTTAGTTTGAGAAGCTCCTCAACCAAGTTGACACTTTGCGGAACAACACGTGCCAAGCTTCCCATGCTCGATTGCACGACTTTCCCATTCCAAATATCGACGCAATCTTCCGAAAGCAAGAGGTCATCCACATTAAACCAATCGGCTAGGCGAATAATTGTCCCCATGTTTCCGGGGTCGCGAACCCCATCGAGAGCAAGAATGAATGGCCCCCTTCCTTTTGAAATATCTTTGGGAATGCTGAATACGGCAAGCGTTCCATGCGGAGTTTGAAGTTGAGAAATCGACTTTAAGTCGCGCTCAGATACAATTGTAGGTTGAGCTTGAATTCCAGAAGGGATGGAATATTCCTCTGTGGCAAACCAATTTTTGATAATGAACCCAGCTTTGAGAAACTCTTCAACTACCTTAGGAGTTTCAGCAATAAAGGCACTTTCCTTCGTTCTGAACTTCTTAAGTTGCAGTTGTTGAATACGTTTGGATTCATTCTTGCTTATCACGGTCTGTTCCGTTTAACTTTGTACTCAATTCATGGGTAACCCGGTGCTAAGATACATAGGGCTAATTCTTCTCAGTGCTTTTCTCGGCGCTTGTAATCTCGGTAAGTGGGTTCCCGAAGGTGAATACCGTCTGGATGACAACGAAATCACCGTGGATGGCAAAGATGCACCATCTGCAGTAAACAACATTGTCAAGCAAAAGCCAGCCCCAAAGTTTGCCAACTGGGTCTACACTTGGGGAACGCCTACCGATTCCTCTGGATTCTCTAGATGGGTCTCCGACCAAGGAACACCACCAACCTTATTGAGTATTCCTCTAACCGAACGCACAAGCACCCAGCTCGGCTACTACTATTTCAACAAGGGTTACTTTTTGAATAAAACAAGTTACGAGCTTGAAATAGACACCCCACGCAAGGCAGTTGACGTACATTACCGCGTCGAACTAGGTTCCCAATACACCATTGGCAAGCTGGAATACGAAATTCCGTCGCCCCTGATACAAGAGTTGGTCCTTAGCGACACAGCCAATTCTCTCATTAGGATTGGTGACCCTTACTCTGAAAATCAGTTCGAAAAAGAGCGCGACCGTCTTGCACGACTATTTCGAAATGACGGTTTCTTTGGCTTCAGTAGTGAGTGGATTCGGTTTCGCGCCGACACAGCTCTGGGAGATCATAAGGTATTACTCACTTTGAGGGTGCTCGACAGGCCTGTTAGGCTGCTCGACACAACGTACACGGTGCCACACGAGCGCTACACCATCGAAAATATTTATGTGGATTACGGTTTCAATTACTTGGATCCGAATGCGAACTATTCCGACACCGTCTTTTACAACGGGAGCGATTTCTTAATTCGGGATGAACAGACCTACCACCCACACCTCATCACTAGAGCCATTCATTTTAGTCCGGGTGAGCAATTCAATGCGGAAGTAATAAAGGATTCTTATTCGCATTTATCGAGTTTAGGTGTATTCGGCGCTACTGAAATTGAATTCACTGCTGCATCGGATACGAATGAGCATGCACTGACCGCGTTCATCAAGCTCACTCCACGATCCAAAAGAACTCTTACCACGCAAATTGAAGGCACCAACACCTCTGGTCAGTATGGTATTTCCGGAAATATTGGTTGGCTGAACCGAAACTTATTTGGAGCAGGTGAAATCTTGGACCTTTCATTACTAGGTGGTATTCAAGCTCAATTCAACACACGGGAAAACTCGGGACTATTTAACACTTATGAAATTGGAGCAGAAGCTGGACTTACCTTCTCGCGCTTCCTGATTCCTGTTAGCTGGCAAGAACGATTCCCTAAGAAATGGAGACCATCAACACGTATCTACACGTCGTTGAGTCAGCAAACGCGTGTCGAATTCTCACGTCGAATCTTTAAGCTTGGTGCGAGTTTCCAAGCGCAGCTAGATGAGGACTGGCGCGCTCAAGTTTTCATTCCAGAATTCAACTACGTCAACTTGATAGATTTTGACACGAGCTATGTGAATTCACTATTCTTCAAAACGGGGTTTCAAGACGTATTTATATCATCCTCAAGAATAGTCGTAACCTACGCTCCTCTGTCAGAGACAACTTGGCTTACCAAAATATTTGCGCGTGGATCTTTAGAATTATCGGGTAATCTTCTCAGTTTGGTTGATGACAACTTCCAGGTTGACCCGGAAACAGGGCAGCGTAAAATCTTCGATGTACCTTATGCACAATACATTAGAGCCGATATTGACTTTAGGCATTACTTGAAGACCAGTCCAAATACAAGGCTCGTCGCTCGGGTCTTTGCCGGTGTCACCTACAACTATGGGAACTCGCGCTTCTTGCCCCCATTTGAAAAGAACTATCTCGCCGGTGGTTCGCAGGACATCCGCGGGTGGATTGCCTATCGACTTGGTCCAGGTGAATTGTCGAACACCATCTACGATGAGCAAAACTACGCGGCGGTAGCCCCAGTTAAGTTGATGGTAAACCTCGAGTACCGTTTCCCTATTTCGGGAAGCCTTCAAGGTGCGTTGTTCACAGACGCGGGTAACGTTTGGTTGTTCAATCGCGACTATCGTCCGGAGGATTTCGAAGGATTGACCGAAGCCCAAATTGAATCGGCTAAGTTCAACTGGAATACGCTATTCCGAAGCTCTGCCTTGGGAACGGGCTTTGGTTTGCGCTACGATTTCGGCTTCTTTCAGTTGAGATTGGATGGCGGTGTAAAGGTTTGGGACCCAAGCGAACCGCTAGGTTACCAATTCGTGTTGGATGGTCTTCGATGGGAAACTGTCACATATAACTTCGCATTGAATTATCCTTTCTAACAAAACCACTACCTTTCCGCCCCGGCAAAAAGTCATAATTTTGTCACTGTCCTTCGGGAATTAATGACGAACAGAATAAACAGCTGAACCTATGTCATACGCTAAAATCCAGGAGCTACTGGGTAAAGACGCAAGCTACTTGCTCGATCACGAGAGCAAAACAATTTCTAAAGACAGCATTCACCTTCCCGGAGGTGACTTCATCGACCGCACGTTTGTGGAGAGCAACAGAAGCATTCCGGTGCTTCGCAGCTTGGAAACACTATACTCAAGCGGACGTCTAGGTGGGTCTGGATACTTGAGCATCCTTCCAGTTGACCAGGGAATTGAGCACAGTGCTGCTGCTTCATTCGCCCCAAACCCCATTTATTTTGATCCAGAGAACATTGTGAAACTAGCTGTTGAGGCAGAGTGCAACGCCGTTGCTTCTACCTTCGGTGTATTGAGCAATGTGGCTAGAAAATATGCACACAAGATTCCATTTGTGGTTAAGATCAACCACAATGAGTTTTTGTCTCACCCAGCGCAATTCGACCAAACCATGTACGGCTCTGTAGAAGATGCTTGGAACATGGGTGCTGTAGCTGTAGGTGCTACGGTATACTTCGGAGCTCAGGAATCTCGTCGCCAACTTTTAGAAGTTGCGGAGGCATTCGAAAGAGCACATGAATTGGGAATGGCTACTATCCTATGGTGCTACACCAGAAACAGTGGCTTCAAGAAAGACGGAGTTGACTACCACACTTCTGCCGACCTTACTGGTCAAGCTAACCACCTTGGGGTAACTATCCAGGCGGACATCATCAAGCAGAAGCTTCCTACCAACAACGGTGGATACACGAACATCAACTTTGGTAAAACTCACCCAGACGTATACTCTAAGTTGTCGTCTGACCATCCTATTGACCTTACACGCTACCAAGTGGCTAACTGCTACATGGGTCGCGTTGGTTTGATCAACTCTGGTGGTGCATCGGGTGGAGAAAGTGATTTGGCTGAAGCGGTTGCAACTGCGGTTGTAAACAAGCGCGCTGGAGGTCAAGGTTTGATCTTGGGTAGAAAGGCATTCCAACGTCCGATGAACGAAGGCGTTGAATTGCTCCGTACTGTACAAGACGTTTATTTGAGCGACGAAATTACCATCGCCTAATCTAGAAAAGAACACCGTATGGGTTGGTTCAAAAGAGATAAGGAGGGAATTACCACCTCAACACAGGATAAGAAAGAAACACCTGAAGGCTTGTGGCACAGATGCTCCAAGTGTAAGGTGATTGTTTCAGTTGAAGAGCATCAGCACAATCATTGGGTTTGTGGAAACTGTGGTTACCACGACAAGATTGATGCGGCAGAATACTTCAGCTTCTTGTTCGACGACGGAAAATGGACAGAACTCGATGCCAACATGGTTTCTAAAGACCCGTTGGATTTTGAGGACACGAAAAAGTACGTTGACCGCCTAGAGCAAGGAAAAAAGAAATCAGGTTTGAAAGATGCCGTGACTACAGGTCATGGTAAGATGAATGGCATCCCCGTAACTATTGCGGCCATGAATTTCCGCTTCATTGGAGGTTCGATGGGCTCTGTTGTGGGTGAAAAAATTGCGAGAGCGATTGATCACGCACTGAAGAACAAGCAGCCGTTCATCATGATTAGCAAATCTGGTGGAGCGCGTATGATGGAGGCAGCCTTCTCGCTAATGCAGATGGCGAAGACCTCGGCAAAGTTGACACTGCTCGACAAAGCTGGGTTGCCATACATATCGTTGCTTACCGACCCAACAACGGGTGGTGTTACTGCAAGTTTCGCAATGTTAGGTGATATCAATATTGCTGAACCTGGCGCACTCATCGGCTTCGCCGGTCCACGTGTCGTAAAAGAAACCATTGGTAAAGACCTACCTGAAGGATTCCAAACTTCAGAGTTTTTGCTAGAGCATGGCTTCTTGGATTTTGTGACTGAGCGTAAGAACTTGAAAAAGAAGATGAGCCAGTTCATCAAAATGGCACAAAATTTATAACAAGTGCCACAGCGTCAAAGAATTTGCTATCTTTGCCGCCTTCGATACATCAATAACATCTTAATGCGATTTAGGCATGTATTTAACTAATGACAAGAAGCGCGAAATTTTCGCAGAGCACGGAAACGGTGCAGAAGACACCGGTTCAGCAGAAGGACAAATTGCACTCTTCACTTACAGAATCGCTCACTTGACAGAGCACTTGAAGAAAAACCGAAAGGATTTCAACACAGAGCGTTCACTAGTAGCACTTGTAGGTAAGCGTCGTAAATTGCTCAACTACCTCTACAAAAATGACATCCAGCGCTACCGCGCAATTATTGAGAAGCTTGGTCTTCGTAAATAAGATGAAAGCGTACCGCGATAAAGGCAATTCAATGAATTGCCTTTTCGCGTATAATGAAGTTTATAATTGTAACTGAATCGAATAAATGATTCCTACTCCAACAACGCAAGAGATTAAGCTCGCGGACGGACGAGTAATTACCCTCGAAACTGGAAAGCTTGCTCGTCAAGCCGATGGTTCTGTGGTAGTTAAAATGGGTGGCACGATGCTACTCGCAACCGTAGTTTCTAACAAAGACGCTAAGGAAGGCGTAGATTTCCTTCCACTCACAGTTGAATACCGTGAGAAGTTCTCAGCTACGGGCCGTGTCCCAGGCGGATTCATCAAGCGTGAAGGACGTCCATCTGACGACGAAATCCTTACCATGCGCTTGGTTGACCGTGTGTTGCGCCCAATCTTCCCGAAAGATTATCACGCCGACACTCAGGTTATCATCAACTTGATCTCTTTCGATCCTGAAGTTGCTCCTGATTCACTCGCTGGATTGGCAGCTTCTGCAGCAATCTCTATTTCTGACATTCCATTCAACGGCCCAATCGGTGAAGTGCGCGTAGCACGTATCGACGGCGAGTTGGTTATCAACCCATCTCCAGCTGATAAAGAGCGTGCCGACATCGAAATGATGATCGGTGGTTCTAAAGAGAGCATCGTGATGGTTGAAGGTGAGATGGAGGAAGTTAGCGAGGAGGAAATGCTCGAAGCTATCGAGTTTGCTCACAAGGCTATCATCGATCAGTGTATCGCTCAGGAAGAACTCGCTTCTAAAGTTGCAGCTTCTTCACCTAAGCGTGAATACAACCACGAAACTCACGACGAGGAGCTTCGCGAAGCCGTTATGAAAGCTACTTACGACAAGTGCTACGAGATTGCCAAGCAAGGCAACCCGAATAAGCACGAGCGTTCTGCCGCTTTCAAAGAGGTATTCGAAGCATATATCGCCGACTGGAGCGAGGAAGATCTAGCCGAAAAAGCTGGTCTTGCCAAAACTTACTTCCACGACGCACAGTACCACGCGGTTCGTAACTGCTTGTTAGATAACGGTATCCGTCTCGACGGTCGTAAGACCACCGAGATTCGCCCAATCTGGACAGAAGTAGATTACCTTCCAGGAGGACACGGTTCAGCGATTTTCACCAGAGGTGAAACTCAGTCGTTGACCACGGTTACTTTGGGTACTAGCCTCGACGTAAACAAGATTGACAACGCTACGTTTGTAGGACAAGAGAAGTTCTACCTTCACTACAACTTCCCTCCATTCTCAACTGGAGAGGCTCGTCCGATTCGTGGCACTAGCCGCCGTGAAATTGGTCACGGTAACCTTGCACAACGTGCTTTGAAGAAAATGATTCCTGCAGATTCTCCGTATACAATTCGCATTGTATCTGAGATTCTTGAATCAAACGGTTCTTCATCTATGGCCACGGTTTGTGCAGGTACACTTTCTCTAATGGATGCAGGTATCAACATCAAGAAGCCTGTATCTGGTATCGCAATGGGATTGATTACCGATAAGGAAACTGGCAAGTACCAAATCTTGTCTGACATCCTCGGTGATGAAGACCACCTCGGTGATATGGACTTTAAAGTTACCGGTACTCGCGATGGTATCACTGCTTGTCAGATGGACCTCAAGATTACAGGTATCTCTGCTCAGGTGATGAAGGAAGCTCTAGCGCAAGCGCGCGAAGGTCGTCTTCACATCATGACAGAAATGACGAAGTCTATCAGCGAGCCACGCACGCAGCTTAAGGCCAACGCTCCTAAGATCGTAGTAGTAGAAATTCCGAAGAGCTTCATCGGCGCCGTTATCGGTCCTGGTGGAAAAGTGATCCAGGCTCTCCAAGAAGAAACTGGAACAACTATCTCCATCGAGGAAGAAGGCGAAAAAGGAAAAGTAGAAATCTCGGGAGTCGATCAGGAGGGTATGGATTTTGCAATCCGTCGTATCAAGGACATCGCGTTCGTTCCGACGGTTGGAGAGACTTACGAAGGTGTTGTTAAAGGAATCCAATCTTTCGGTGCATTCATCGAAATTGGCCACAACACACAAGGTCTACTCCACATCTCTGAAATCGATCACAAGAGAATCGAAGAGGTAACTGACGTCTTCAAAGAAGGAGACAAAGTTCAGGTGAAACTTTTGGCGATGGACGAGAAAGGTAAGATGAAATTGTCGCGTAAAGCATTGTTGCCGAAGCCTGAGAAACAGGAGAACAAGCAGTAAAACAATCTTTGCCAATTCATCGTTCCATTAATTCCTAGTATTCGAAAGGACATATGAGACAGTTAAAAATCACAAAGCAGGTCACCAATAGGGAGACCGCCTCACTAGATAAATACCTTCAGGAAATCGGTAAAGTAGAACTGATTACCGCGGAGGAAGAGGTGGAACTCGCTCAGCGCATTAAGGCGGGTGACCAAATTGCCTTGGAAAAGTTGACCAAGGCTAACCTTCGTTTTGTGGTTTCAGTTGCAAAGCAATACCAAAACCAAGGTCTTACTTTGCCTGACCTCATTAATGAAGGAAACCTCGGCTTGATTAAAGCCGCTCAACGTTTCGATGAAACGCGTGGTTTCAAATTTATCTCATACGCCGTTTGGTGGATTCGTCAGTCTATTCTCCAGGCTCTCGCAGAACAATCTCGTATCGTTCGCTTGCCGTTGAACAAGATTGGCTCAATCAATAAAATCAACAAGGCTTACGCTCAACTCGAACAAGAGCATGAGCGCGCACCTTCTGCTGCTGAAATCGCGGATATGCTCGAAATGGGCGAAAACGACGTGAAAGAAAGCATGCGTAACTCGGGTCGTCACGTTTCAATGGACGCACCGCTTGTTGAAGGTGAAGACAGCAACTTGTATGACGTATTGAATTCGTCCGATTCACCAAACCCGGATGAGGACCTCATGCACGATTCACTTCGTACCGAAATTGAGCGCTCACTTGCCACCCTCACTCCGCGTGAAGGTGACGTGATTCGCCTCTACTTCGGACTTAACGGTCAACACCCAATGACCCTCGAAGAAATCGGTGAGAAATTTGACCTCACTCGTGAGCGTGTGCGCCAAATCAAAGAGAAGGCTATCCGCCGACTCAAGCACACTTCTCGAAGCAAAATTCTTAAGACTTACCTCGGGTAATACTCGAGAAGAGAAATTTGAAAGCCCCACGCGCCGTATGGTGAGTGGGGCTTTTTCGTTGGTGGGTTTTTTTCTCTCGCGGAGAATATAAGTTTTCCGTGGTGGAGAGAGGTCGCGGAGAGCGTGGTGGGAAATCCTCACCCGCCGGCAGGCGGGCAAGCTACAGAGTCACAGGGGACACGGAGGTTTCTCGCAGAGAAAATGAGGAAGTGCGTGATGGAGAGAGTCCGCAGAGAGGTGAGTGTTGTGTGATTCACGCAAAACCGCAAAAAAATAAATGCCCTATATACTTTGACAAAATCAATCGCCGGCGAGTTAGCCAAATCATTAGACCGAGTTCCTAGATCATAGGCACGGTGCTTTAGCACGTGCCGCTGGTAGGGAACCGGATTCTTGGGAAATCCTCACCCGCCGGCAGGCGGGCAAGCTACAGAGTCACAGGGGACACGGAGGTTTCTCGCAGAGAAAATGAGGAATTACGTGGTGGGTAGAGTTCGCAGAGAGGGTAGCTCTCTTTCCCCGCATACAGCGGGGACCCTTTCGCGAGGCACGAGCGATCCTTTCCCCCCGCCGGCTGGCGGGCAAGATCCTTTCGCGAGGCACGAGCAACCCTTTCCCCGCATCCAGCGGGGACCCTTTTGCGAGGCACGAGCAACCCTTTTGCCCCCCGCCGCATGGCGGGCAGGCAATCCTTTCCGATCCGCCATTCGGCGGAGCGCATCCTTTCCCTATCTTTGCCCAAACTTCAGATTTCCACTTATGGCCATCATCGCCCCTTCCGTCCTTGCAGCAGATTTCGCCAACCTCCAGCGTGACTCAGAAATGTTGAATCGCAGTGAAGCTGATTGGTTCCATATCGATGTTATGGATGGTGTTTTTGTTCCGAATATCTCTTTCGGTATGCCTGTAATCAAGGCTATCAAAAAGCACGCGAAGAAAACAATGGATGTTCATTTGATGATTGTTCAACCCGAACGATACATCAAGGAGTTCAAGGCTGTTGGAGCGGATATTCTGACTGTACATTACGAAGCCTCAACGCATCTTCATAGAACCCTTCAGGCCATTAAGGCTGAGGGCATGCAAGCTGGAGTAGCGCTCAATCCGCACACAAATGTGAATGTACTCGAGGACACAATCGAGGATATCGACCTTGTCTGCATGATGTCGGTTAACCCTGGTTTTGGAGGTCAAAAATTCATCGAGCGTACGTACGAAAAGGTTCGTCAGCTTAGAAAAATGATTGACGATCGTGGCGCCTCTACCAAGATCGAAATTGATGGTGGCGTAACGACCGCTAATGCCAAGCAATTGATCGAAGCTGGGGCAGACGTCCTTGTGGCTGGTTCCTTCGTGTTTAACAGCGAAGATCCGGAAGCAACGATTGCAGAATTGAAGGCGATTTAATCACTCCTCCCCTTCTACATACGACTTTAGATAGATGAAGTTTCGAGCCAGCTCGCCATCGCGAGTTTCGGTTGCGCGCTCAATGATACCGTCTGGGTCATCCCCAATCAGGAATGGCAACACCTTGTCGATAAGTTCACGCCCAAAGTCCTCAGCCGCGTCACGCGGCAGCTCGCAAGGTAGATTGTCTACCGCTTGGACACCTATACTTCCTTCGGTGCCCAATTCGACCTCCTTTTCGGAATGGGGATCATAGGCGTAAAAAGGATTGGCTATCGTAGACGGACGAAGTGTTGATGCTACAGGACCGTCGATATCCGCTGAAATATCTGAAACGAATTTAATCTTGAAGTCTTCCTTCTTGGCATCCTCACGGGTGAAGATGAAGGGAGAACCATCGCCCCAGTAATGACAAGCGAGGTACATGTCCGCCACTCGTGCAAATCGCATAAAGTCCGAACGATAACTCTCCGGATTCGAATAGAAGTCGTTCCTCGTAGCTACTAGACCATCATTCCTACGGTTATAATCGAGTACTCCAAGTTGAACAAACACCGGCTCGTCAAAAGACTCAGAAAGGAATGCTCTAATTGGAACTTTGGTAATCTTTAGGGAGTTCAGGATTTCAATGGCACCTCGCGCCACGCGCCCTTGCCCAGTCATCACAATCTTGAAATCACTCGGGAGCTTGACTTTAGAGAACTCCAACTCCATTTCGGCTCTGTCTCTACACTCATGCGCTGGGCGAAGCTCGAAAGACTTTGTAGCTAGGCCGTATCCTCTAAATGCATTGTACGCTCCAACGATTCCGGCATATCTACCGAAACCAATGAGGCGAGTACCTTTCGCGCTCTTGAGCACTTCATAATCTACGAGGCGGATATTCTTTTCGAGAATAGCGCGAAGCAGATTGCGGTTGTACGGCTGTTTTTTGAAAGTGTGTGAGAAAAAGAAGTAGGTCTTATTGGGAATAAGCTGGTCAATCGGAACTTCCTTGACACCGAGCAAAACATCGCAGTCAGACACATCGTCGACCACCGGAATACCAGCAGCCCGGTATTCATTATCGGTAAAAGCTCGAATGTCGCTGGACTGTGCAACTACCTCCACTTGGGGGTATTTCTCTTTCAGTTCGGCGCATTGGCTTGGGCTAAGAGGTACGCGCTTATCCGGTGGAGTCTTTCCCTCCTTTATTAACCCAATTTTCAATGCCAGCGATTTTAGATTGTTCGTTGCAAAAGTCGTGAATAGAATTGGAAGTGTAAAACATCTCACACACTCAATCAAATGTAGTACGGTTTGTGCGTGGGTTGTGGTTGGCTTACCTTTGTAGATTCATCCTTGGGGCTGACTGGTTTTGACAGCAAGATGAAGGGATGTGTAAGCATGTCGAGCAATGGGGTTTCCGCTCGTTAAACAGGGACTTCAGCTTTATAACTGGCAACAACAATTACGCGCTTGCCGCTTAATCGATTCGATAGAACGATTTAGCCAATCCACGTACTAGGTACGGGAGTGAGCCATCTCTCAGAATCCATGTCTGACGGAGTCTGATCAAGAGGTGCAGTAAGGTTAGACTAGGCATTCCGATGATACTACAGGATGTCGAAAATTTAGTATCTAAGCGTTCGCTAGGCTGTTCATAGCCAGGCTTGCGTCGAAAACCCAACAATGAACTAAGCATGTAGAAAGCCCATTTTTTCCTTGTTTGCACGCGGGTTCGAATCCCGCCAGCTCCACAAGACAAGCCGAATCCCTCATCACGACGTAAGGAGTGATGCAGGGATTTTTATTTGAAAGATTCTCTCGCAGAGAATAAGAGGAATTGCGTGATGGAGAGAGTCCGCAGAGGATGAGCGTGGCGTGGTTCACGCAAAACCGCAAAAAAATAAATGCCCTATATACTTTGACAAAATCAATCGCCGGCGAGTTAGCCGACCGTTAGATTGAATGCCGAGATCGTAGGCACGGTGCTTTAGCACGTGCCGCTGGTAGGGTAACCGGATTCGTGGAAGATTCTCTCGCAGAGAATAAGAGGAATTGCGTGATGGAGAGAGTCCGCAGAGGGGTGTGCGTGGTGTGGTTCGTGCGAAACCGCAAAAAAATAAATGCCCTATATACTTTGACAAAATCAATCGCCGGCGAGTTAGCCAAATCATCAGACCAAGTTCCTAGATCATAGGCACGGTGCTTTAGCACGTGCCGCTGGTAGGGTAACCGGATTCGTGGAATATTCTCTCGCAGAGAAAATGAGGAATTGCGTGGTGGAGAGAGTCCGCAGGGAGGTGAGCGCGGTGTGGTTCACGCGCCGGCTGGCGGAAGAAAAGCAAACACGCAATTAAATGAACACATTGGGGGTGTTTACGCCAGCAACTTCCTCAAGAATCGTTTATGTCGCCACTTTGCAATCTGCCAAATCGAGATGGCTAAAATTGACGATAGTGACAACCCTATAATTATGACTTCGACCGGAGATCCCATCACTAAGGGAAACACGAAGAAAACTCCGAAAAATGCCGCAACATTCAACCAGTATCTCACTGAGATGATCTTGTATATCACTTCATCACCTTTCAATTGAATCGAGCCATAATCTATCATTGTGAAAAGCTCACCTCTAAACAAGTAGGAGAAATCCCATTCAGCTTCAAACTCCAAAAGATTGGTTGAAACATTCGTGACTTTCACGAATGATGACATCCTCTTTTCAACAGCAAAGAGGTCAACATGTTGATCAGAATTAATGGTGATTTCGGCTTTCATAAGGTCATACTCTATTGGGCTATTGTAGCAGCTTCACTTTAAATATCACGTTCTCTTTTCAAAGCTTCTAATGTATAGTGTAGCCCACAGAAGTGTCTAGCAATAAACCACCGCTATACATAATCGACAATTCCTCTAAATCAGCATTCAAGTCAGCCTTGCCTTGCGAATCACATCTCGAGTTCATTAGATAGAGACTGGAGGTATGGAAGAATGTTATTGAATCAATTCGATTACCTTTTGGCGGAATCCTTTTGTAAGGGGCTCCCAACAGTTGAACAACTTCAGCCTCCGACTTCCCATATAAATCGCATTCTTTGATTATTCTATTGAGCAAGGGCAGACTCTTCAAGCTGTCGCAGCCAGATGGATCACTACCCCAAACAGCGAGGAGTGAATCGCAAGGAGTTTCTTTCAGAGATATATCTTGCTGAACACGAGCTTCACCTGTGGAACCAGAATCATCACAACTGGACGTAATAATCCCTATGAAAAGGGGAATTAATATCGTCTTTCTCATCAAATTGAAATTCGACTTTTTTTGTCCATCTGCTTGTTCCTTCATTCTTCGTCATGGAATTGAACACAGTAAATTGACTGAACATCCGTCCGATAAATTGAATCACAGTTGAGATCAATCAACTCATCACCAGACAAATACCATGATTGAAATATTTTATCCGATTCAGGGCTTCGCGGGGTATTCTCTAAGGTGAAAACGTCTCTATACTCGGGTCGAAACAAGATTCCATATCCTATACCCTGTCCTTCATCGAATTCAACGGTATAATCCCTTATGACCTTAAAAGTGAAAGGCTCAAACCAAGTGCTGTCATCAAACGCAATATATTCTCTCGTCAATGTTGAAGAAATTCGATGGACAGAATCTACATGCGGGATTGAAAGAAGATGCCAGCCTCCGCTATAATCAGAGGTCATCAGAAAGCGATACTCTGAACGATTCGAATCAACCAATACAATCAAAGCGCGCCTTGTTTCAGAATCATCGAGTGAATACTTGTGCGTGAAAACTACATCCAAGTTATATCGCTCGAGTAAATCCTCCTGATTGTAATATCCAGCGGGTATTGATGAAGGCTTAGAGCAAGAAAGTGCCAAGGTGAAGAGACACAATGCTAGAACCTTACTTTTATTGAAGAGAGGAAGAAGTTGCATAGAACATGAAGGTACTAAAGTTGTCTTGACCGCTTATTCTAAAACAGAATCTAAATCTTATCACGGGACTTTCTTACTCCCTTCCTAACAACAACCATCACTACCACAACCATCAACACCAACAAAGCCAAATCCCATTCGGATATGACGTAGTACGTGTCGTGAATGTTGATGTCGATTTCTAATATCAAAGGCTAAAGTTTCATTCAGCATTCAATTTAGTTCTAGTTGCCCATCGCGCGGACCAACTTATAGATAATGCGAATCACAATTAGAATTCCGACGATTACCCCACCAATCTTAATCGATGCCCCAGATCCTTTTCCGCTAATTTGATTCTCAGCAGAATCTGGATTGAAATTACCCAGTTTTACATCTATCGGATCTTGACCTCTTCTAAACAACTCTCCTAGCGCTGGGTACACTCTGCCACGAATCAATTCGATTGACGGCGAATTATCCTTGAGCGCATAAATTGGAAAATAGATGTCCTTCTTAAGCTCGGCTATCGACTTCCCCGAAAGATCAGCGGAAGTGGGAAACTCTCCTCCGAGAACGAAGTAGGTATCTGCCAAGTCGTATACAAGTTGAAATTGATTGCGAAGCTCTTGACCATTCAAAGCAGCCAATTTATCGAGATGAACCATAAGAACCCGCTTCGCTTCCACGACTTCAGATTGATCCCACCTCTGCGTTCTCATCAACAAGCCTGGGAATGAGCCTGGGTTCTGCGCAAAATGGAGTAGAATCTTGCGGGTCTCCTTTCTAGCTTCGGGACTTGTTATTGGCTGACTTTTCCATTCATTCAAGAGTGTGCGAAGGTGTTCAAACATAGCCCGACGCTGTGCTGCTGTACCATTTCCAACCAGTTGTACGCCTTTGTAAAAGCCCGGTAGAGGAGCATCTGACATCGATGTTAAGCCAATCTGGAAAGCGAGTAACACACCACCGGGATTTGCCGTTGGTTCGCTAAGCGAATTATTCAGAGTCTGTTCGAATTCATCAATATCAGAAAACCTGTATTCTCCTTCAGGCCGCACCCTACTATCAGTTTTCGCACCAGCGAATTCACCTGCTTTCGTTCGATAAATCTTTACTGGATAATCTTCTGAAATTCGATTTCCTCCCCATTCCTCAATCAGAGGCAAGATGCCATCGAAATATAAATCACCCTCATCTAAACTGAGTCGGTTCGTACCATTCAGATGGTAAACCTCTCCATCTTCATAATCATCTGTACCATCTGGTTGTCCATCCTGGAACCATTCTACGTGGTAGGCACCAGCAGTCTCTCCGATGAAATAGACGCATGCTTTATCCACTATTTCCGTAAGACGATCAAAATTGGAGTAACCCACCCAATCGTAATTGAACCAAATAGCTGTGCAACTTCCCATGGTAAGGATCGCGATATCATCTTCCTCCCCACCCAATACAAATGGATCCTCTTCAAAAACCGTAGCTTGAATCTCCTCGAGCTCAACCTTCAAACAACGCTCAATATCGTGTGTAGAGAGCCCCTTTTTACTCAATAAGGCCCCGGCGAAATTCATGCCCATGAGAGAGTAGTTTTGTGAACTTTGAAGTTAGTGAATACTATTCAGAGTTCATCCTTCCCTACCTTCGTATCATGAACGATATCAATTCTCGTGAAGACGTCATTTTACTCGTTAATTCCTTTTATAAAAAGGTTCGAAAGGACACCCTCATAGGTCCTGTTTTTGAGAACCGAATAAAGGATGACTGGGAGCCCCATTTGCAAAAGATGTACGGATTCTGGGAGAATATACTCTTTGGAAACAACGCCTATAACGGACGCCCCTTCCCGCCACATGCAACACTAGGAATAGACGTCCCACACTTCGAAAGATGGATTACCCTATTCCATGAAACGCTAGACGAGCTCTTTGAGGGAGCACGAGCTGACGAGGCAAAGAAAAGAGCGGTTTTGATTGGCAGGGTGTTCTTGGGGAAATTGGAGATGATGGGGAGAGCGGGGTCGTGAGGGATCTCTCGCAGAGAAAATGAGGATTACGTGGTGGAGAGAGTCCGCAGAGGATGAGCGTGGTGTGGTTCACGCAAAACCGCAAAAAAAATAAATGCCCTATTTACTTTGACAAAATCAATCGCCTGCGAGTTAGCCAAACCGTTAGAATGAATTCCGAGATCGTAGGCACGGTGCTTTAGCACGTGCCGCTGGTAGGGTAACCGGATTCGTGGAAGATTCTCTCGCAGGGAAAATAAAGAATACGTGGTGGAGAGAGTCCGCAGAGGATGAGCGTGGTGTGGTTCGTGCGAAACCGCAAAAAACATTGCGCCATTTGCTACTACAAAATCAATCGCCTGCGAGCTAGCCGACCGTTAGATTGAATGCAGAGATAGTAGGCACGGTGCTTTAGCACGTGCCGCTGGTAGGGTAACCGGATTCGTGGAAGATTCTCTCGCAGGGAAAATAAAGAATTCGTGGTGGAGAGAGTCCGCAGAGGATGAGCGTTGTTTGGTTCACGCAAAACCGCAAAAAATAAATGCCCTATTTACTTTGACAAAATCAATCGCCTGCGAGTTAGCCAAACCGTTAGATTGAATGCCGAGATCGTAGGCACGGTGCTTTAGCACGTGCCGCTGGTTGGCAAACCGGATTCGTGGGAGATCTCTCGCTGAGAAAATGAGGAATTCGTGGTGGAGAGAGTCCGCAGAGGGGTGAGCGTTGTGTGGTTCACGCAAAACCGCAAAAAACATTGCGCTATTTGCTCCGACAAAATCAATCGCCTACGTGTTAGCCAAATCATCAGACCGAGTTCCTAGATCATAGGCACGGTGCTTGAGCACGTGCCGTTTGTGAGGGTCAAATGCTCCTACAAGACAACCTCATCATGAGCTACCTTGAGCGCCTTTAAATCGTCGATTACAAAGCCAGATAAACCTGGCCAGATGGTTCTGAATACTTCTCCCCTGTGCCTAATAACCAACACCTCGACATCTTGATGGTTGTTGTTCTTGCGCGTTTCGAAGGTGAGATTCGTCGCCGATTTATCTAGTGTGACAGTCGAACCGCCTTTGTTATATATAACCTTCAGTTCTCCTGAACTCGAATCAAGCTCAAGAGCGAAAATCCGCTTTATTTGATAGAGATAGATGTAATATCCGAGCGCCAAACCAACTTCAAGTCCTATCAGCACAAGCAGAAAATCCCCACCTAAAAAATGAGCTACGATAGCAACAATCAGTGCAAAAATCGCCAGGGTTAAAAAGATTACCCGAACCAGTTTGTTATTGATTTCTACTCTCATACCATTCATTTCAAATATCATTACCCCATCCTAAATCCATATCGAAATACCAATCATGTATGCATCCCATGATTGAATCCCCGAGAGCCTTCCACAACACACTCCCCTCATTTTCTCTGTTAAAAATCACTCTCCGTGTCCTCTGCGTCTCTGTAGCTTGCCCGCCTGCCGGCGGGTGAGGCCATTCCACGCTCATTCCCAGCGAACTCTCTCTACCACCTATATCCCTCCAATTCTCTGCGAGAAAAATCACACCACGCCAAGCATCTCTGTGCCCTCTGCGTCTCTGTGTGAGGTTACTTCACGCTCATTCCCTGCGTTCTCTCTCCACCACGTAAAACTTTAATTCTCTGCGAGAATAACCACACCACACCAAGCATCTCTGTGCCCTCTGTTTCTCTGTGTGAGTTTCCATCACGCTCCCTGCGTTCTCTCTCCACCACACATATCCTTTTAATTCTCTGCGAGAATAACCACACACCGAAACCCCAAATGCTCCTGCCCACTATCATAAGCCGTCGCCATTCTCGCACTAGGACGATAATTGCTGCAATACTGATCACTGCACAGGAATGATCCCCCTTTCGTCACTCGAGTAGGCGACAATGGATTTTGTGGATCAAAACTGGAGCTTGGACCATTGGGATTGATACAGCCCTTTGTGCTTGCTATTTCGCTGTTACGTCGGTGAGTATCGGGCCGATACCAATCGCTTGTCCACTCCCACACATTCCCAATCATATCATAGAGTCCGAGACCATTGGGTGGATAAGTCTTAACCGGCGCAGTAGTCGCAAAACCATCAAGCCGAGTGTTGTTGTCAGGGAAAGTGCCTTGAAAATAATTGGCTAAGTAAGCACCATCAGGTTGGAGCTCATTGCCCCATGCAAATGGCTTTGGTGCTGCTCCGCCTCTGGAGGCCACCTCCCATTGAGCTTCGGTAGGCAATGACTTTCCCGCCCATTCGGCATATGCTTGAGCATCTTCAAAAGCGATGTGAACAACGGGATGATTCTCCTTCCCTTCTATGGTTGAATTTGGCCCATGAGGATGACGCCAATCGGCGCCGACCTCCCATTTCCACCACTGCGAAATGTCGTATAAGTTGGCGATTTCAGAAGGCTCAAAAATAAGCGACCCAGGTCGCAAGAGAGAATCATGTGGACGTGCCGTTCCCGCCGGAAGTTGTTTCTTCAACTCCTCCCAATCCACTGGTCGCTCTGCCACTGTTTTATACCCTGTAGCTTCAACAAAAGCTGCGAATTGAGCATTGGTAACCTCTGTTTCATCTATCCAATATCCATCTAGAATGACTTCATAGGCGGGGCCTTCCACAATCTTGGCTTCAGAATCAACACTGCCAATCACATACCTTCCTCCAGGAACCCACACCATCCCTTCAATAACCGTATCAGGTTCGTTGATGACAACATCTTCAACAGTCGGCTCAGATGATTGAATTGTCTGTTTAGTGGCTTCAGTTGAGTCGCACGACGTGAGGAAAAGCACGCCTGTTGCGAGAGTAAGTATGATCTTTTTGGAGAGAATCATATGTGATTGGATATCAAAATTTATAAGCCACCCCAGCGGTTATAGCCAAGGAACTATAGTGTTCAACTTTATAATCGTAAGCGATACCAAGAAGCATTTCGTAATGCTCGTCAAAAGAATGGGCTACCTCTCCTCCGAGACGAACTACTCCAAAGGTTTCATCTCCAAACTCCGCTCCACCACCTGCGTACATAAACCAACGCCCTATTCGATGCCCAACTATGCCAACCGTCGCAACGGGAAAATTGCGCTCAAATACGGCATCTCCGTCACTGGGAGTTTCAAACTCAAAAGACTCGAAAATGACGTCGGTATGCAGACCAACAATCCATCTTTCGTGAATGTAATAGTTGTAGTCCAGTGCCCAAGAAGGTAGGGATACAGGGGTGCGTTCGCCATCGCGAACCCCCTCAAACACAAGGGTGTGACCAATGGAAAGCGATAGTGAGGAATAGGTTGGTTCTTCGGCTTCCTGCGCAAAAGATTGCATAGGGACAAGTAGCAGAAGGAGTACGGTAATGGATTGGTGTTTCATACCGTATGAAGGTAAAAAAACGCGTTGGAATAAGCGCCTACGCCTTTCGGAATGAAACCGAAATCGATGTTCCTTTTCCTTCTCGACTGAAGATTTCGAGTTTTCCTCCGTTCGCCTCTGTGAATTCTCGCACGAGCTGAAGTCCAGTTCCAGTGCCGCTTTCGAGTTCTGTACCCCGTTCGGACATTCGTCTGCCTTCTTCGAAAATCTTCCGACGTACCTCTTCGGTCATTCCCACTCCTTTGTCTTCAACCACAAAGTGAACCCATGCACCATCTTCCTTCACAACGGTGCGCACCTCTTGACCTCGGTGTGAGAACTTTGCGGAGTTGCTCAATAAGTTACGGAGTATTATGCCCAGGTGACTTTCATCGCATTGCACCTGAGGTGAAGGGTCTGGGCATTCAATATGATGCGCAATCTCCTTACCTTCAAAGTTAGATTGAACGAGCCCATAGGCGTTATCGATTGCCTCGCGAGCATCAACGGCATCAGAAGAAGACGTCATCCCTTTATCCATTTGAGAGCGCGCCCAAACTAATACGTCGGTTAAATTTGCAAGCGATTTATCGGCGGTTTCATTGATTCGCTCGAAGAAAGTTTTCATCTCTTCTTCGTTCACGGCACCGCTCAGTATGAGTTCCGAAACACTTTTTACTTGAGCGAGTGGTGATCGCAGGTCATGACTGATAAGTGTCAAGAGCTTGTCTTTATCAGCACTAGACTTTTTGAGTAATTTCTGATTCTCCGTCAGCACACGTGTTTGCTCATCCAGCTGTGTATTCTGACTAGAAATCATCTTGTTTCTTTCTTCTAGAATAGCATTCAATTTCCGCATGCGACGGTTACCTCTATATTGAAAGTACCAGGCGATTCCCGCACCCAAGGCAGCTAAGAGGGCCAAGACGAGCAGCGCAGAATTTCGTTGAATGATCAGGTCATTGATTTGCTTTTCTCTTTCAAGTTTTTCTGATTCGGCAAGTGCTTCATTTAGCTCGCTCTCTAGTAAGACTAGCTCGAAGTTATCGTTCAGCAACTCCTTGGTGAAGCTTTGTAATGAATCTGAGTAAAAGAGCGCTCTTTGATAATCTCCTTCCTCTCGACTTAGATCCACAGCAGCGCGAAGCGCATATCGCAATCCGCTTTTAATCCCAAGTCGTTCGCTATCATCCAATACATCTTCGATGAGCTCCCATGCGATATCATACTCACCCTTACCCCAATGATTTCTAGCAATTGCTGTACGGAAGTAGATCGTAGCATAAAGGTCATTGATATCCGTCGCTAGAGACATGGCAGAATCCAAGTAGAGTCTGGCTTCATTGTACAATCCGCGTTCATTAAGACCTTCTGCCAAGGCGCCAAGTGCATAGGCACGTTCGAGTTTACTAGAGCCTTGAGCAGCATCGAATTTCAGGGCACTTCGAGCGAGTGAAATGGCCGTATCAACATTGCTCAATTGTAAGTAAACGGATGACAATTGAGTGTAGAGGCTTGCGAAATACGAGGAGTCTTCGCTCAACACCGCAAGCTCAATTGCTTCCTGAATGTAGTTCAGACTAGGACGATACTCTTCTCGATCGTAAAAGAGCAGTGAGAGTCCATAGCTTATATCAATTAAGCCGAACGTATCACCGACGGTGGTGCAGTAGTTACGAGCCGTAAAGAAGTGTTTGGCCGCTTCTTCGTGAAGTCCCATTTCGTTGTAGGCTTCAGCTAGGTAAACATCGTTGTAAGCGAGGGAAATCGAATCTCGTTCCAGTTCCATCAGATTCCGCGCGTACAAGAAGTAGTGGATAGCGGAATCATATTGAGATACCATGTAATAGCTATCCCCTTTGATTTCATACAGCCAGCCTTCCAAGTAACGAGGAATTTGGCCTCTGTGTGAACGGAGTAAATGATCCACATTCTCGCGGCTTAACAATGGAGAAATCCGAACCTCTTCATACAGCTCAAAAACTCGATCTTCGAGTGTAGCTGTATCTAGAGTATGCGAAAACCCACTTGTGGGGAATGCGAATAGTAAAAAAAACGTAGCTCGTAGGAACGCTTTCATGGTTGGTTAGGCCAGTAGTATTGGGCAGCTGGAAGGTAGCTAAAAAAAGCTCAGGTCGTGGGAAACCTCAATCTTTCTATAAAATCAAGATAGAGTACCCCAAGCGAATTCCTCCGTAGCCGTCGGAGCCGTTCGTGTCATCCCGAATTATAAAGCCTTCGATCACATCTGAGAAGTAATAGTGTCCCATGAACTCTACCGACAAGGCGCTCGTTTCAGTCAGCCTCCATTTGATACCTCCACCGAAGCCAAGATTGAATGCGCTATTCGTTCCGGGATAAAGAGTTACCCCATCGCCAAATTGAATGTCATCCGGAAATGAAGCCTGAGAAAATGCCACACCGCTGCTCATCTTCAAATACAAGGTGCTTCGGTTTGCCTGGTAGCGCTTTCCGAACCTGCGGAAGTGATAAATCATGTTTCCGTTGATCTCCACGATGTCGGATCGGAACGACAAGCCTCGTGTTGGATTGTCGTGGTTTGCGTCATCTCCCATGAGATAACCGTAGCCTACGCGGAGTCCCATTCCGAATTTAGGGGTGAAGAAGTGGTTATAATCCACTGCTCCATAAAAACCCATTTCGCGAAGGATATTACCTGGATTGAGGCCTGATGTTAGCTCGCCGTTGTAATTCATGGTGCCGACAGAGAACTGAATTTCCTGGTATCTAAGCGCTCTCTGACCTAAGGCAAAGACACTCGAGAGAAGCAGTGAAAGGATGAAAATCTTACGCATAGAATTGGAACGAAATTTCCTCAAAGATAGTCCATGCGTCAGAGAATTCTTAAAAAGTGCCTGGCTTGAGTGCATTCATCCAACCGAATACAAGGCGAAATCCGAAATAATAGTCGGGTGACTGAGTCATATTCGTGGTGAAACCCTCTAACATATCATCTGGCACTTGCGACACGATTCCTTCGAACGCCAAATAGTTGTTGTAAGAAACCCGGTGTTTGAATCCTCCCCCAAATGAAATCGTCACTTTCGTGGAGGTTGCGCCATTAATATCCAGTGCCTGCTCCGATGGTGGCAGACTCACGGTTGAATTAAAAGCTCCGACACCGCCACCGATGAATAGGTAGGTAGTCCACTTTGTGTAGTAATGAAACCTACCCCACGGGAGAATATTTACCGTAGCTCGGAAATCCAAGAGGGCGGCGTAGGTATCGTATGAAAGACCACGAGCCTCATCAAAATTAGCATCGTCTCCGTGAAAATGAGCAAAGCTGAATCCAGCTCCGAGACCTATGTGCGGATTGAAATAATAATCACCTTGAAATCCAATTTGAGGGCGGGCTTCTTTGAAAAAAGCGGTGGTTTGAAAGTCAGTTGAAACATCATCAAAGGTGTGGGTAGATCCTACGAGAATTCCAACATTGTAGTGTGATGCATGACCCTGCCCATAGCCGAGAGAGTAAACTAGTAGGGCGGTTAGCAGGGAAATGGTTCGATTCATCTTACAAACATGAACAAGTTAGTGGTTGAATGCTCAGAATTGAATCGGTAGCCTTCCAAATCGAAACGCTGTAAATCGGTGAAGCTCTTTGGACGGTTCTCAATCATCCATTTAGCGAACATTCCCCTTGATTTTTTCGCAAAGAAACTCACGGTTTTAAGCTTCCCGTTGTGGTTCTCTTTGAAGTCTACTCTTACGCAATTCTCTCTGGGCCACGAAGGTAGCAGAATTTTGTACTCAGTGCTTGTTAAATCTACATAAAGCTGATCCTCTTCAAACCAAGATTGCGTCTTGGTTTTCCAAAAGACAGAAAGCGACTTACTGCCTACTTTCACCCCATCTTTCAAATCCAATCTGTAGGGCGAAATTGCATCACCACCCCGCAATACACCATACAAGGCACTCATGATGATTCCACTTTCGGCTGCATGCTTTTGATCAGAAGCGGATAATCCAGCGAAATCAAGCCCATCATATACGTCCCCTTGAAACGTGCCAATCGCAGGTGACAGACCATCAGATGCCGACCAACTAGACCATAGTTCTTTCGTCTGACTGGCCATGGCGTCGCTAAGAGACAGTCTGCTTTTTAGCTGCCGTTCACTCAACTTCTTCATTTGAGAAGCTATACGTTCCGCATCAACTGAGAAATCGGGTTGAGTTAGGGCGATTGAGCTCGAGGTTTCGAACACATCTTGCCGCTTTGAGGGACTGAGGATAAATTTCATGAGGCCGAATTAACCTAAAAACAAAAAACCCCGCAAGTGCGGGGTCTTCATTCGAAACACAAACGTATTTAGTCGGCTATTACCCAACGTTCTACGTCTTTCTTCACGTTGTCTTCGTATTCTACTTGATAGAGCATATCTCCACCTCCGGCTCTGAATAACCAGATACCTTGTTTTTTACCTTGAACATATTCGCCTGCGCTGAGCAATTCGCCTTCACTATCGTACAAGCGGTACTCGCCGTGAGGTTTGTTATTCAAGAATGAGCCTGTTTCTTTTACTACGCCGTTCTCATGGTATGCTACCATCTGTACGTAGTTGCCAAACATTGTATATTCTACTTTAGTCTGTCCGTTGTCGTAAGTCTCTGTCCTTACATCTTGAGCTGTAGCCAAGGCAGTGAATACTACCAAAAGTGCTGTTGTGAATAATGCTTTCATGTTCCTTCCTCATTTGTTGGTGTTAAGACAAAGTTAACTCAAAGTTACCTAACCACCAAACATTTTTACACTGGGTTAACATTGAGGTAACATTAAGGCTTCGAAATTGTTCGGCATCACTTTTGTTTTCAATAGAGCCGATTACATTTGCTATAAATCGAACGACCGTGAAAAAACTCTACACATACCTACCCCTCCTTTTGCTTACAGCCATTCTGGTTTCATGTAGCGGATCTAAGCGCATGTTTAAGCGCGGACAAGAGTTTGAGGATGCAGGTTTATATGAAGAAGCTGCCACAAGTTATATGGATGCGCTTCGCAGAGATGACGACAACATTGAGGCGCTTATCGCCCTTCGTGAGGTTGGACAAATTGTTGTGGATAATAAATATGGATACTTCTTCTCCGCCGTGCAGAATGGAGAGGACAAAGAGGCCATTCGCTATTACAAGGAAGCAGAAGACTTCAGATCAGCCTTGCGCAGATACAATATCGATATCGCACGACCATCTGGCCATGAAGAAGATTTCCAGCTAGCCCTCGCGCGTTACTTAGAAATACAATACCAAGCAGGAAGAGATGCCTTGGGACGAAAGGAATATGAGACCGCACAAGGAATCTTCGAAGAGATTCTTTCTCTTAAAGATGAATACAAGGACAGTGCAAATCTTCTCAGAATCGCAACAGCTCGACCACTTTATGCAGAGGCTATGGAAGCTTTCGACAATAGAGAGTACAGAAGGGCTTATCGCATTCTCGACAACCTCGAAAACGAAGTGGGTGAATTCGACCAGAGCGCACATTACAAAGCCATCGCCCTGAGAAATGGACAGTACGGTCTTGGTATTATGCAGTTCGAAAATCACACGGACTTCGGAGGAGTAGAGTCCCTATTATCGAGTAAGATTACCCGTAACCTCCAAGCGAAGAATGACCCGTTCTTGAAACTCATCGACCGAACCATGCTTGCACGCCTGACGGATGAGCAAATTCGAGCCATGTCGGGTCAGAGTGATCCCGTAACAGCTGCCGAAACTGGACAACTTCTTGGCGCCAAAGCGATTCTAGTTGGGGAGCTTGTGAGCATGAGTGTGGAGAAATCAAACCTTCGCAGAACTCGTCGACCAGGATACCTTGGCAGAAGGGTTACTCGTACGAATTCAGAAGGAGAGCGCTATACCACTATGATTTATGATAAGGTGTGGTATTATGATGTAGAGCAAACTATAAAGGTGAGCGCCATTCTTCAATTCAAGCTTGTTAGCGTTGAAACAGGTGAAATCCTATTAACGGATGCAATTACCGTTTCGGAAACAGATGAGATTGATTACTCAACTTATAGTGGCGAAACTCGTTACCTGTACATGGGTGAATGGAGAAACATAAGCACTCCACAGGCTGGCGACCGTCGCTTAAGCGATTCGAGAAGTAAACGTCAGCTTGACGACCGCCTGAAAGCGCGTCAGTCGTTGCGTAGTGACGAAGAGATGAAACAAGAGCTATACACAGATTTATCTCAACGTGTGGCCGACCAGATTTATAGAACCTTCCTTCAGATAGAGGATTAATGAAATTGAAACTATACATAGCATCCCTTTTAATTGGATTTGGAATCCTTTCGGGTTGTGGGTCTTCCGAAAATGTGAGTTCTGGAAGTACAAGAACACCGGAGTGGACCCAGTCTAAACCAAGCGATCCATTCGCCTATGTAGGCATCGGAGTTGCTAGGATACAATCGGATGGCAGCCACCTTCAAACTGCGAAAAATGCGGCTTTATCTGACCTGGCAAGTGAGATTTCTGTGGAGATTTCTTCGACCAGCTTGCTCCATCAAATGGAAACAAATCGTCAGTTTAGAGAAGAGTTCAGAGCACAAACGGAGATTAATTCTTACGAGGACATCGAGGGGTTTGAGCTTACTGGGAGCTATGAGGGCAAGGACTATTACTGGGTTCAATACAAGCTCGACAAAGCGGAATATGCGCGCATTCGTGCCGCAAGGAAGCAATCGGCTGTATCAAGAGCCGTAGCTTTCTATAACCTAGCTAAGGAAGCTGCAAGAGCAAATGAGATTCAACCTTCGTTATCGCATGCTTTCTCTGCGCTTTCGGAGCTGAAGCCTTATTTAAATGAACCGATTAGAAGCGAGCAAGTCGAAGGAGACTTTGGCATTGTTTTATATTCCTTCGTCGATTCTATTCTCGGAAGTATCCGCGTTACGCCTGTTCAAGAAACAGTAGAAATCATCAGGTATGACGAACCCGTGCACCGCTCGTTTTATCAAGTGCAGGATAGTCGCGGACAATGGTTAGAGAACATACCTGTATATATCTATTACACAGGCGGATTCTTGCGCAATACACAGACGATTTCTGAATCTAGCGGCATGGTTGCCTTCGCACTTCCCGTGGCTGACGCAGAAACTAGCTTTGAGCGTGTGGAAGCGGACGTGAACTATGTAGCGCTTGCAGAAAATGCTACGCGAGATCCCCTGTTGAGAATGATGATCTCGAGATTCCCAAGTAAAAAGGCGCTCGTTCGAATCGAAGTTCGTTCTCCAAAAGTCTACATCAGCTCCTCTGAATATTCGGGCGATGAAGAAATGACCTCGCCTCCGATAACTCAGGCATTGAGAAGATTTCTACTCGCTCAGAAATTTCAAATTGTGAATGATCAAGAGCAGGCGGACATGACAGTTGAGATTTTTGCAAAATCCACCATGAATGGTCGCCAAAACGAAATGTACTTGACCAGACTATCTGGTGAAATCAGAATTCAAGATGATATGGGTCGCCTACAACGAAGCTATCCGTTGGATGGATTCCGTGGTGTGCAACTTTCGGCAGAGCTTTCGTCTCAAGATGCATATCGACGCGCAATTCGAGAACTTGAAGACCACGAATTCAGGAAATTATTTTTGAATTAGCGCAGGCTTCACACAAAATTAAGCTGATTCACAGAGGGATTACGGCTCAAATTTATTATGTTTGAGCAAAAGATTTATTATGCGTCCCGAAGAAACTGTGGATTTCCACATCAAGTTCACCTGGCAGGGGATTGCTCGTTGGTATAATGATGTAGCCGCTCAGTACGACTCAACCATGGCCACGGGTTATGTGTTGTTGAATATCGATCAGCAGCAAGGAACTCCAAGCACAAGTTTAGGTCCGAAAATGGGCATGGAGCCCACCAGTCTTTCACGTCTTCTAAAAGTAATGGAGGACCGAGGCTTTATTAGACGAGAACCACATCCAGAAGATGGACGCGTGGTTCTTATTTTTTTGACACCTCTGGGACTTGAGAAACGAGAGCACGCGAAAGATGCAGTGCTTCGCTTCAACAATGCCGTACAAGAAAAGGTTAGTAAGACAGACCTCAATGGTTTTTTCAGGACCATGAACAAGATCAACATACTTATAGAACAACTCAACGAAGAACTTCACCATGAAGAGAATCATTCGTAAAGCAGCAGTCTTAGGCTCCGGCATTATGGGCAGCAGAATTGCTTGCCACCTTGCCAATAAAGGAGTCGAAGTTTTATTGCTCGACATCCCGCCGAGGGAACTAAACGAAAAAGAGACTGCCAAAGGGCTTTCTCTCGAAGATCCTCGCGTTCGTAATCGAATTACAACCGAGAATTTTCAAACCGCACTAAAGTCGAACCCCGCTCCCCTATTCGACAAGGCTTTTGCCTCTAGAATATCGCTTGGGAATTTCGATGACGACCTTTCCAAAATAGCCGACGTAGATTGGATCATTGAGGTTGTTGTTGAACGACTCGACATTAAGCAACAACTATTCGAAAGAGTAGAGAAGTATCGCAAGCCGGGCAGCCTCATCACTTCTAATACAAGTGGTATCCCTATTCATTTGATGACGAAGGGGAGATCTGAAGATTTCGTCAAGCACTTCTGTGGAACGCACTTCTTCAACCCACCGCGCTACCTTCGCCTTCTGGAAATCATACCTACTCCTCACACTTCGCAGGAAGTTGTGGACTTCTTCATGGAGTACGGCGATAAGTACTTAGGCAAGACTACCGTTCTCGCCAAAGACACTCCAGCGTTTATTGCAAACCGAATTGGCATCTACGGCATCATGGACCTCTTCCACCAAGTGAAAGAAATGGGAATGACGGTCGAAGAGGTGGATAAACTCACCGGCACGCTTGTTGGTCGTCCCAAATCGGCAACCTTCAGAACCTGCGATGTTGTTGGATTAGATACACTCGTTCACGTGGCCAATGGTCTCTACGAGGCTTGTCCGGACGACGAGAAAAGAGACGTGTTTAAGTTGCCTGACTTCATCGATAAGATGATGGAGAACAAATGGCTCGGAGATAAAACGAGACAAGGCTTCTATAAAAAGGTGAAAGGAGATGACGGCTCTAGTGAAATTCTAGCCATGAATCTCGACACCATGGAGTACGCTCCAAAAGGTCGTCCGAAGTTTGGCTCACTCGATGCAGCGAAACCGATTTCAGATCTAAAAGAGAGAATCGCATTCTTAGCAAAAGCGAAAGACAAGGCAGGAGAGTTCTACCGTGCATCATATGCGGGACTTTTCGCTTACGTCACACACCGAATCCCAGAGATTTCTGACGAACTATTCCGCATCGACGATGCTATGCGTGCAGGCTTCGGTTGGGAACTTGGGCCGTTTGAACTGTGGGATGCCGTTGGTTTAGAGCACGGATTGAAATTCATTGAAGCGCGCGGCGAAAAGGCGGCCGACTGGATTTCAGACATGCAGAAGAAGGGTGTCAAATCATTCTATAAAACCGAGGGTGGAACACGCTACTATTACGACGTAGAAAGCGGAGATTACAAGGCGATTCCAGGTCAAGGTTCATATATCATTCTCGACACGATTCGCGGCACCAAGACCATTTGGAGCAATAGTGAAAGTGCTATTCAAGACTTGGGAGATGGCATCATCAATTTCGAGTTCCGATCTAAGATGAACTCGCTCGGCGGTGGTGTATTAGCTGGAATGAACAAGGCGATTGACCTGGCCGAAAAGGAATATGAAGGCCTGGTGATTGGTAACCAAGCTTCCAACTTCTCGGTAGGCGCCAATCTGGGAATGATTTTCATGATGGCCATTGAGCAGGAATGGGATGAACTCAACTTCGCGATTAAGCACTTCCAAGACACCATGATGCGCGTTCGCTATAGCAACATCCCAGTAGTTGTGGCACCACATGGAATGAGCTTGGGTGGAGGTTGCGAAATGACACTTCACGCTGATGCCGTACAAGCTTCGGCAGAAACCTACATGGGACTAGTAGAGTTCGGTGTGGGTGTTATCCCTGGTGGTGGTGGAACGAAAGAACTTACGCTTCGCGCCAGCGACCGCTATGTAAAGGATGATGTCGAGTTGAACGCATATCGCGAGAACTACCTCACCATAGGTATGGCGAAGGTTGCCACATCGGCACAAGAAGCCATGAACTTAGGATTCTTAGTTGAAGGTAGAGACCACTACTCCATGAACGTGAATCGCCAGATTCAGGATGCCAAGCAAAAGGCGCTCATGCTAGCACAGCAAGGGTACCAAGCTCCTATCGAAAGAAAGGATGTAAAAGTGCTAGGCAAGCAGGCACTTGGAATGTTTAAGGTAGGTGCCTTCCAAATGCGTGAAGGTGGATACATCTCAGATCACGATTTGAAGATGACTGAAAAACTCGCTTGGGTAATGGCAGGTGGAGACCTATCAGAACCAGCGGAGGTGAGCGAATCATACTTATTGAAACTAGAGCGCGAGGCTTTCCTCAGTCTTTGTGGTGAGCGCAAAACGCTTGAAAGAATACAACACATGTTGAAGACGGGTAAGCCGCTTCGCAACTAAAAGAAAGAAACACAATGGATGCATACATCGTAGCAGGATACCGAAGCGCCGTGGGCAAAGCTCCACGAGGCACATTGCGCTTCTTTCGTCCGGACGACCTCGCCGCTCAAGTGATTAAACACTTGATGGACAGTGTTCCGGAATTTGACCATACGCGCATTGACGACGTTATTGTTGGGAATGCAATGCCAGAGGCCGAGCAAGGCTTGAACGTTGGTCGACTTATCTCTTTGATGGGACTTGACACTGTCGACGTTCCAGGAGTGACCGTTAATCGGTATTGCAGTTCTGGATTGGAAACCATCGCTATGGCTTCGGCGAAAATTCACGCTGGAATGGCAGATGCCATTATCGCGGGGGGAACGGAGTCGATGAGCTACATCCCCATGGGCGGATGGAAAGTGACTCCGAACTACGAGCTTTCAAAACACCATGCCGACTATTACAACGGTATGGGATTGACGGCTGAGGCGGTAGCGAATCAATTCAAAGTGAGTCGTGAGGATCAAGATCAATTCGCGTTCAACAGCCACCAAAAAGCTTTGAAAGCAATTGAAACCAATCGATTTGCCGACGACATCGCGCCTATCAATATTGAGGAGAACTTCCTCAATAGCAAGGAGAAAATCGAAACCAAGAAATACGTGTTCGATACAGATGAAGGTCCGCGTGCCGACACAAGTGTTGAAGCGCTCGGTAGACTTCGCCCTGTATTTGCGCAGGGAGGTTCTGTAACGGCAGGTAACTCATCACAAACTTCGGATGGAGCTGCCTTTGTTCTTGTGGTAAGCGAGAAAATCTTGAAGGAGTACAACCTCAAGCCAATTGCCAGAATGGTTAGCTATGCGGCCGCGGGTGTGGAGCCGCGAATCATGGGAATTGGTCCGGTTAAAGCCGTACCACTCGCATTGAAGCAGGCGAACATGAAGTTGGATGATATCGACCTCATCGAATTGAACGAGGCATTTGCATCGCAAAGTTTGGCGGTTGTCCGCGAATTGGGAATCAACCAAGACCTTTTGAATGTGAATGGTGGTGCGATTGCACTTGGACACCCGCTTGGATGTACAGGAGGAAAACTAACGGTTCAAATTCTGAACGAGTTAGCGAAGAGAGATAAGAAATATGGACTCGTAACCATGTGCGTGGGAACTGGTCAGGGTGCGGCAGGCATTTTCGAACGAATGAACTAATTAGAAATGGCGACTGAAGAGAAAGATTTTATCAAAGGAGGAGAATTCCTCATTCGCGACATCCAACCGGAGAATGTATTCATTCCGGAGGATTTTAGCGAGGAACAAATGATGATGGCGCAGGCAACAACAGACTTCATTGACAAAGAAGTTTGGCCGAATAAAATGCGCTTTGAAAACAAGGATTACGACTTCACCCTCGAGGTGATGAAAAAAGCCGGAGAGCTTGGTCTACTTGGTATATCTGTTCCAGAAAACTACGGAGGTCTTGGTATGGACTTCAACACCGGCATGTTGGTATGCGATCGAATTTCAGGAGCAACGGGAAGCCTTTCCACGGCTTACGGCGCTCACACTGGAATTGGTACGCTACCTATCCTCCTTTATGGAAATGAAGAACAAAAGCAGAAATACTTGCCAAAACTCGCCTCTGGTGAGTGGATTGGCGCCTACTGCTTGACAGAGCCGGGAGCGGGTTCGGATGCCAACTCTGGCCGTACGAAAGCTGAGCTCACCGACGATGGAAAGAACTACGTGATTAATGGACAGAAAATGTGGATCTCGAATGCGGGATACGCGGACCTCTTCATTGTTTTTGCACGTATTGAAGATGACAAGAACATTACAGGCTTCATAGTCGAAAAAGGAGCCGAAGGCCTCACACTAGGCGATGAAGAACACAAGATGGGAATTAAGGCTTCCAGCACTCGTCAAGTGTTCTTCAACAATGTAACCGTGCCAGTAGAAAATCTACTTGGTGAGCGAAACGGTGGATTTAAAATTGCGATGAATGCACTCAACGTGGGGCGTATCAAACTTGCTGCTGCTTGTTTGGACGCCAACCGTCGAGGTATTAGTGTGTCTGTAAAATACGCTAATGAGCGTGAGCAATTCAAGCGTCCTATTTCAAGCTTTGGAGCAATTCAAGCCAAGTTTGCGGATATGGCAACGAAGCATTTCGCGGCAGAAAGTGCGACATACCGTGCGGGACAGGATGTAGAGAACAATATCAAGCGTCTCGAAAACGGAGGGATGGATCCTCAGCAATCCAAATTGAAGGGTGTTGAGGAATTTGCAATTGAATGCGCCATTCTAAAAGTTCACGTGTCAGAGGCTTCCAGCTTTATTGCTGATGAAGCTGTTCAGATTCATGGCGGAATGGGATTCTCTGCAGACACTCCGGTGGAGAGTGCTTATCGTGATGTAAGAATTGCGCGTATCTATGAAGGTACGAACGAAATCAACCGTATGCTTACGGTGGGGATGTTGCTGAAGAAGGCAATGAAAGGAGAGCTCGATCTGATGTCACCTGCTATGAAAGTTGCTGGTGAATTGATGGAGATTCCTGATTTTGACACTCCAGACTTTTCGAAGCCACTCTCAGAAGAAGCTGTGCTTCTCGGAAAGATGAAGAAGGCCATCCTGATGGTTGCCGGCAAGGCTGTGGAAAAATTTGGAATGGATGTGGAAGAAGAGCAAGAAGTACTCATGACTGTTGCGGACATGGTAATTGAAACCTATGTAGCACAGAGTGCTGTACTCCGCGCACAAAAATTGGCGGATCGCGGACATGCGAATGCCGAAGCTGCGGCAGAGATGGCTCGCTTGTACATGCACTTCGCAATTGAAAAGCTTCACCTCATGGGTAAGGAAGCGATTTATGCAATTGCCGAAGGAGATGAGCAACGCATGATGTTAATGGGCTTGCGACGATTCACCAAGTGGCAGAATCCACCAAACCCGAAAGAGCTCAGAAGAGCGATAGCGAAACGCATCATAGACGAGAACAAGTATCCGTTCTAAGTCAATAAACTAACTGTCCCGTTTTCGCAAGAACTCGGGACAGTTTTCTTTTAACCCTACTCTATCAAAACCTTGTTCACCCGAATTAGGTTAAACATCTTTGTACATCTAAATAAGATTGACATGCAGAGTGTAAACCCACTTCTCCCGCCATACAATACTCCGGACGAGACTGTTCCTTTTGATAAAATTTCTAACTCAGATTTCATTCCTGCCATTGAAGAGGGAATTGAGATGGCTCGCGAGAGAGTTGATGCCATTGCTGCTACTGAAGATCCAACGTTCGAAAGTGTAATTGAGGCACTTGAATTTTCGAGCTTAGAATTAAATCGAGTTGCGGAGGTATTCTTCAACCTCAATTCAGCTGAAACGAATGATGAGATTCAGTCGGCTGCCAGAGAAATTTCACCTAAACTCACAGCCTTCGGAAATGACGTTTTGCTCAACGCTGCGCTATTCGAGAAGGTTGACGCGGTATATCGTCAAAAAGAAAGCCTGAACCTCTCTGGGGAACAAAATCGCTTGCTCGAAAAGACATGGAAATCTTTCACCAGAAATGGCGCGAGTCTTTCAGATGAAAAAAAGGAGGAACTCCGAAAGCTAGACGAGCAATTGAGCACTCTAGGTCTGCAATTCGGGGAGAATGTACTAGCTGACACGCATGACTTCACAATGCACTTAACGGATAAATCAGACCTCTCTGGTTTACCTGATTCAGTGATTGACATGGCCGAGGAGGCTGCTAAACAGCGCGAATTAGAAGGATGGGTATTCACGCTAGACTACCCGTCGTATATGGGTTTTATGACTTACGCGGACAATAGAGCATTACGCCATAAAATGTGGAGTGCCTTTTCGAAGCGCGGGTATAATGAGAATGACAACAACAATACTCAGATCGTACAGAAAATTGCTGACCTACGCGCTAAAAGGGCCCAGCTTCTTGGGTTTAAAACACATGCCGACTTTGTACTAGCTGAGCGAATGGCTGAAAAGCCTTCTACGGTTGTTTCGTTTCTCCAGAACTTAAAAGAAAAGGCATTACCGGCGGCAAAATCTGATGTTCAAGAGGTAGCGGATTATGCCGAAAAACGAGATGGAATTTCACCATTGCAGCGTTGGGATTTTGGCTATTACAGCGAAAAGCTCAAAAAGGAGAAATTCGACATTGATGACGAGGCGCTTAAACCGTATTTCCCGCTTCCACAAGTGCTTGACGGGGCATTCATTGTCGCACAAAAGCTCTATGGAATCACCTTTGAGGAACGTCACGATATTCCAAAATACAACGAAGAGGTACGAACATTTGAAGTGAAGAACAGCGACGGATCTCACCTCGCCATGTTCTATGCTGACTTCCACCCGCGTAAAGGCAAGAGGAATGGTGCGTGGATGACGTCATATAGGAGTCAGTATCAACTCGAAGGAACCGAGTACCGACCACACATCAGCATTGTATGCAACTTCTCACGTCCCACCAAATCTAAACCAGCCTTGCTCACCTTCCAGGAGGTTACAACGCTGTTTCACGAATTTGGTCATGCATTACACGGTATGTTAGCAGAAGGCACATATCCCGGATTAACGGGAACCTCTGTTTATTGGGACTTTGTGGAACTTCCGTCGCAAATCATGGAGAACTGGTGCTATGAGCCAGAGGCCTTGGCCCTATTTGCTAAGCACTATGAGACTGGAGAGGTTATCCCTCAGGAAATGGTGGACAAGCTAAGAAGGAGCGCCACGTTCCTAGAGGGCTACGCCACGATTCGACAGTTGAGCTTTGGATTCTTGGATATGGCTTGGCATAACTCTGAGGGTGGATTTTCTAGTGACGTTGAGCGGTTTGAAAAATCTGTATTCCGCGAGATGGAGGTCTTCCCCGAAACTACGGGATCGGCAATGTCTACCGCCTTCTCACACATCTTCCAGGGTGGTTACAGCGCTGGATATTATTCGTACAAATGGGCAGAGGTATTGGACGCTGACGCATTTGAGAGCTTCTTGGAGGAAGGTTTGTTCAATCCGGAGACAGCGAAGCGCTTCCGCAAACTTCTCTCTTCGGGAGGCACGGTGCATCCAATGGAGCTTTTTGTGGAATTTAAGGGGAAGGAACCGGATCCGGAGGCGTTGTTGAGGAGAGCTGGGTTGGTAAAGGCGTGAAAGATCAGGCTTGAGGCTTGAGGCTTGAGGCTTGAGGCTTGAGGCTTGAAGCTTGAAGCTTGAAAGGTGCTTCTTCTGGGGGGCGTTTAGCCCCTCCCCGGTCTCAAGTTACTAAGTATCCAAATGAACAGGCGGATTCTCAAGGGGACAAATTTGTCCTTTAACGTGAAGTTGAAAACTAGCCGATTGTAAACGTTTAATACACGACTTGGATGGCGTTAGCGGTGTAACTTCTGCCTGGGGAGGAGGAGTGGTGGCCCCCTGCCGCTCATAGCCGACGGTCCATTTCGAACTTAACGGTATCTTACCCACCCCACATCAATCCGAAATACTTCAGCACGTTATATTTTTTTTGAATAGTGCGCTAAAAGTTCAATGATTGAACTTTTAGCGCACCTTGTCGACTTCAACTTTGGTCAGATTTGCATTAGTATCAATTGTAAAATCAAACCAAGAAATTATGAAGCACACAAAAAAACGCCACTCCTTAAATCAAAAAGTAAAGATTGGAATGACTTCTACTTTACTCTTAGTTTCGGCCTTGAGTGGAGGTATCGCTGGAGTAGGTTTGCAAACTTTGGGAGCTTGGCCAAGCTGGCTCGGTGGTGATTATTATGATCAGGGAGACCCTGATTGCTCCTGTCACGATTACGAATTCTATCATTGGATTACCTGTCCGATTAAGAACCTGTGGGGACTCAACACCACAACACGCTGGAGCACGCCTGAAATTCACGAAGGAACTTGTGGTTCACATGGTCATTCCTAATTTTCTAAGACTCTACTTATTGCGTATGGCCGCTTGCCTAGCCGCAAACAGTCTTTATTGTCAAGATTTCCAGGCATTTGTCTGGACTCTTGATAATCGTCCCGCCTCTTATGCAAGAGTAGAATTTGGGGAAGAAATCAGGTACACAAGTGAAAACGGTGCAGTTACACTTCCTCGTGATTCTGTTGCAGAAGCGAGAATAAGCTTTCTCGGCTCAAGGGATACAGCCTGTCTCCTAAGAGCGTATGACACATTACATCTCATGGATAATAATCTTATTCTTCCCGACGTCGACATCACTCAATTTTTCGAGCACGACTATTTCCGACCACATAGAGCACGAAGAAGCATTCAAAGGGAACCAGGCGACATCTATTGCTATGGCTACACTGTGAAAGGTATAGGTAGGCTGGACTCGATTGAAATCAAGGTTGAAGAACTTATTCGTGAAACAAGCAGGATTCGAGCAGTCATATTTGATAGAACTGGAACAAGACTTAGTTGTAGCTCACCGCACCCAATTACTCCAAATCATTCTGGCGAATTCTATATCCCACTGAGCTTTTATACCCACGGCACGCAAGAGCTCTTTATTGGAATAGAGTTTTTAGAACTCGACCGAACCCCATTCCATGCCACCTCCCATCAATTTAGAGGCCAAGAAGGAGCAGTTCGCACGAGCAGAAACACCGGAGTAACACTTGCCGGAATGGAGTTGCGAGAGAACGAACTTTTGCTTCTAGCATCATGGTATAATGGTAGACTTAAGTGGCAGTTACTATCAAAGCACAATGGTCACGTGACACTAGTACCTTATACTTCAATTCATCACTCAGGAGATCTTGAAATTAATCAGACGAAAGATGAAATCAACGCTCAATATTGGTCAGAAGAATTTGAATCTCTTCCTGATTCCTACTTCCTACCTTGTAAATAAGGAAAAATAGCGTGTTCATCTTTCCAAACTAAAGACTTGCCATGCCACGGTTTGGAATTGTACCCTCACCCCCACCCTCCCATATTTCCCCTAACTTTACCGCATGAGTAAAGTCCGCGCGAAAAAACACCTTGGTCAACACTTTCTGAAAGACGAAAGTATTGCCGAACGCATAGCAAATGTCCTCTCCGGAAATGGATATGACCATGTCTTAGAGATTGGCCCAGGAATGGGTGTCCTGACACAATTTTTGCTACAAAAGGATTTTGAAACGTGGGTTGTTGAACTCGATAGTGAATCAGTCGTTTGGCTACAAGCACATTACCCAAAACTCAGTGACCGTATCGTTCAAGGTGATTTCCTTCGACATGATTTCAAGGCTCAGTTTGGTGATAAACCGTTCGCCATCATCGGGAACTTTCCATATAACATCAGCTCTCAAATCGTATTTAAAACGCTGGAGTTGAGAGACTACATTCCCGAATTCGGCGGAATGTTTCAAAAAGAAGTAGCTCAACGAATCGCTTCTCCTCCTGGGAATAAGAACTATGGCATTCTCTCGGTTCTTTGCCAAACCTATTACGACGTCGAATATTGCTTTACGGTGGATGAGCACGTGTTCAACCCACCTCCAAAAGTGAAGAGCGGGGTCATGGTGATGCGACGAAAGAATGAAGAGCCAAATGTGGCCTTTTCAAAGTTGAAAATGGTTGTAAAACTCGCTTTTAACCAGAGAAGAAAAACGTTGCGCAACGCCCTTAAATCCTTAACTTTCGAACATACGGCCGAAACAGAAGCTATGCTTCCAAAGAGAGCCGAGCAGCTTAGTTTCGAAGAATTTACGCAACTGACCAACGCCCTTTCATCATGAGCTTTGAACTCACCAACGAATACTTAGACTTCCTGAGGGACCTAATTGAAGCTGGTGATGCACAAAAGGCGGCAGCCGAACTTTGTGAGCATCACCCGGCCGATATCGCCGAAGTACTCGATGAACTCGATGAAGAAGAGGTACTTGCCATCACCACACACATCCCACCCGAACTCGTGGGTGAAGTCCTCATTCAATTAGATGAAGACGTCCGTAAAGACATCCTCGAAACCTATAGCGGAAAGCAGTTGGCCGAAGAGGTCGTTGAAAATCTCGATTCCGACGATGCCGCAGATATTCTTTCCGAACTCGATGAAGAGAAGAAACTAGAAGTTCTTTCAAATCTCGAGGATATTGAGCAGGCGAAGCAAATCGCCAACCTTCTTACACACGCCGAAAATACAGCAGGTGCCTTGATGGCAACGGAGCTCATCAAAGTAAACCACAATTGGACCGTCCTTCGTTGTGTGAGCGAAATGCGAAAGCAAGCCGAAGAAGTGGAACAAGTCCATGCGGTTTATGTGGTGGATGACAACGATGTCCTGCTAGGTTCGTTGAGTCTAAAAAAGCTCTTGACAACCTCCACGCGTACCCCAATTAAAGAGGTGTATAACGATAAAATTCACAGCGTTCGTTCTACTACCGACAATGAGGAAGTAGCTCGAATCATGAATAAATACGACATGTTTGTAGTGCCAGTAGTCGACGATATGGGTCGTTTACTCGGACGTATTACACTAGATGATGTTGTAGATGTGATTGTTGAAGAAGCGGATCGCGATTACCAACTTGCATCTGGTTTGAGCGACGACGTCGAAGTGAATGACTCCATTTTCGACATCACCAAAGCTCGCCTGCCATGGTTGCTTATCGGTCTCCTTGGAGGTGTCGTAGCAGCTTCAGTGATCGGCCAGAATGAAGCCGAACTGGGCAATATCCCTCAACTCGCCTTCTTCATCCCGCTTATTGCCGCGATGGGCGGTAACGTTGGTGTACAATCCAGTGCGATTGTAGTTCAAGCTCTAGCACACCAAAGTGTGACGGATACCGCTGTGCGACGATTGAGGAAAGAATTAAGTGTCGGCCTCGTAAACGGAATCATCTGTGCATTGGCGATTTATGGAATCAGCCTGGTTCTTGGATACGGTACAAAATTGGCGCTTACGGTCGGACTTGCACTTTTAGCCGTGATCATGTTTGCGAGCCTCTTCGGCACTTTTGTACCGCTTGTGTTAAACAAATACAAGGTTGACCCAGCTTTGGCGACAGGACCGTTCATTACGACAGCCAATGACGTGCTCGGGCTGTTCATCTACTTCGCCATTGGTTCGGCCATTTTCTAAAAAATGAGGTCATGAAAAAGTACGCAACCCTCCTAATTGCATTCTTGTTTTCTCTTGCACTCAAAGCGCAAAGCGACACGATTAACGCTTCAACTCTACTTTGGTGGGAGCCGATGCATTCCGATAGACCAGGTGCTACTTTTGATGCCCAACATGTTCGACAAGGCGTGTTGATTCAAGGAGGATTCTCAGCTCAGTTCTTGGAAGATGGACACAATCAAGGCTTCGCGTCTACCATCCGATTTGGTACGTGCATCGGAGAATTCAATGTCACCTTAGGCGGATCGGCTGCTCTTCAGGATTATTTGGTTGATAATGAAGTGACTTTTGGCGCCGGATACACAGATAATAGACAAACGATCATCGGAGCCCGCTACCGCTATGGATGGAAGGTGACCGAACAGTTTACCGCCGGGGTGATAGCCGGTGTTTCAGGAGGACTAGATCGCCTGGAGCAATACTATGTGAGCCGTGATTTCATTCCAGATACAACAGCATTCGATACCCTTTCAAACAAAACGAGCTCATTCGTTTATGGAGGACGATTTGGCATCAACCTCGCCTATCAGCTAAACGACAACTGGAGCATCAGCTCCAGCATTGGAATTGTGAATAGAGACCTTGAGTTCAATCCTACCCGAGCTACTACCACACTGAACCTTGGCTACTCCACAGGCAGACTTGGACTGTTCGTCGAGGGTTTCATTACCGATTGGGAAAATGGCAATGCAAGGTTTGTCACAGGAGCGTCTTATTTGATTCACAGAGATTTGCAACTCGACGCCTTTGTTTCTACACCATTTGATGATTTCAGCAGCGCACAACTTGTGTCGAATGTGGGCTTCACCTTTTGGTTGCGATGAAAATCCTCTTAATTGACACGACCCACCCTGTCCTGCCCACACTTCTGGGCCGTGCTGGATTTGACGTAGTCGATGGGACAGCTTGGCCAGAAAAGAAAATTCACGAACACCTCCCTTCTATGGATGGTGTCGTAATCCGCAGTAGAATCCCTGTTCAAGAAGAATTCTTCGCACATGCGAAAAGTTTGAAATGCATTGGCCGCTTTGGAGCCGGGCTGGAAAACATCAACCTAGAACTTGCTCAAAAGCACGGAATTATTTGTCACAATGTTCCAGAAGGCAACCGACAAGCCGTTGGAGAACACACCACAGCCCTATTGCTCAATCTGCTTAATCACATCAGAAAGGCAGACGCAGAGGTTCGCAATGGAATTTGGGATCGACATGGGAACACAGGCACAGAACTCTCTGGAAAAACCATTGGCATCATTGGTCTTGGAAACATGGGACAATCATTCGCGAAAGTCCTGGGAGGGTTTGATGTAGATATAATCGCCTACGACCCCTACATTGAAAAATGGCCTGCGAATAACGTTCGAAGTGTGAGCTTGAAAGAGCTCTGTGACACCGCTGATGTCATTAGCATTCACACTCCCCTCACCGATGAAACCAGGGGATGGATTGACCGCATTTTTTGGAAGAAGGTTGTGAAACCTGTCTACTTCCTCAATACCGCTCGAGGTCCAATTGTGAATACGGAAGATTTGCTAGTGGCTATTCAAGAAGGGACCGTGCTTGGGGCCGGATTAGACGTGCTCGAATTCGAGAGCAAGTCCTTCAAGCTAAACCACGACTCGAACCCCGTACTGCAGGAACTCTTAAGTTCGGAGAAAGTGATTCTTACTCCACATGTGGGTGGGTGGACGACCGAAGCTTTTCAAAAAATGGGAGAGCTGCTCGCTCAAAAAATGATTCGAACCTTAAACGGTTAAGGCTGACGTTTTACCTCGTTCTTCGTGGCTTCTTCCAATTCCTCTAAAACAGGCTGAATAGTCTGTTCAGGCAAATCGTTGATGTCGATATACATGAAGCCATCAATCGAGTTGTTGAACTTAGGATCAACATTGAAGCACACAATTTTCGCATTCTGCTTGATGTACTTCTTGAATAGTACAGGGAAACGCATATTTCCCGGCTCTACCTCATCGATGAATCGATCGAACTTATTCAAATCTTCACCCGAAGTGTTTCGGATAAACTTCTCATCATCATCACTCAAACGAACGCGGAATTCCTTTCTCGGGTGAACATACTTGCCCAATTCCTTATCAAAAAAGTGGTGTTGCACGTAGGCAATCATCATTGCTTTTGAGAAGGTTGAAAATTGATTCGATATGCTTACACACCCCGTTAGGTAGCGCACCTTTTCAGGGTTTCTTAGAATAACGTGAACGATGCCTTTCCACAAAAGAAATAGCGGCATCGGCTTTTGCTGGTATTCTTGAACGATAAAAGCTCGGCCCATTTCCAATGATTTTTGGAAGATTGGATAGGCTTCTTCTTCAATCTTAAACAGGCTCTGAACGTAGAATCCCTTGATGCCATTTCGGGCATACAGGTCAGCACCCATACCTAAACGGTAAGCTCCAACGATCTTTTGCTTTTCATTGTCCCATAGGAATAAATGAAGGTACTCTAAATCGTAATCGTCTATATCCGTTTCGTCGTTTGTGCCTTCCCCTACTGCTCGGAAAGTTATCTCGCGAAGACGACCAATTTCCCTTAAGATGTTGGGGATATCCTTTGCTTCGCCACAAAAAACTTCGAAAGTGCGGAACTCCGTCATCCTTCCGCCATTCTCGCGAAGGTTCTCAATCTCATCCCAAATGAGATGTTGAGGAGTAGCGTCGATAATTTTCGCTGGCTCTTTTGGAGTCCTGGCCACAACTTTGCGTAAGCGCTCTAGTCGGGAAGGATCTTCCAGAGGTGAAGACAGGCGGTATGTTCGCTCTCTCAGGAGGCAGTTCACTTCATGTGAACTCTTGCAGTTCTCCATTTCTGATTTCTCAACCGGCTTGCCAACGCGAACCAAAATCTGCTTGTTTCGCTGGGTTAAGAGCTCACTTGGCAACTTGGCGGTTTGGAGTGTTGATGACAGTGAAGAAAGCAGGTAAAAAAGAGGCGAATTCTTAGCCTTGAAGTAAATAGGAACAACCGGAACACCCATCTTCTCGATGAGCTTAATAGCCCCTTCTTGCCATTCACGGTCAATCACCTTGCGTTCACCAAACTTATAGGCACTCACCTCGCCTGCCGGAAACATCCCGAGTCCATGACCTTCCTTCAGGTGCTTGATTGCTTCCTTCAGACCAACCGAACTGTTGTAAGCTTCCTTTCGATTTTCAAACGGGTTGACAGCAAAGAATTGGTCTGACAACGGCTCTATCTTCTTGAGAAGAAAGTTTGCCATCACCTTGAAATCTGGGCGAACCAGCGAAATAAGTTTCAGGAGAACAAGTCCGTCAATGCCACCAAGTGGATGATTGGAGACCGTAATGAATGGTCCTTCTTTCGGAATGCGTTTTAGCTCGTCCTCGAAGTAGGTAAATTCTACATCTAGTGCGTCGAAAACTGCATCTATGAATTCAATTCCACTTTTATCACCAAAGCGAGCGTAGAGCTCATTGATTTCGGTAATTTTTGTCAGGTCCATAACGACACCTGCTAACCAGCTCATTCCGAGCTTGTCTAGCTTAGCCGCTTTGGCGAGATCTTCTTTGGCTACGAGTTGTTTGGTGGTATCCATTCCAGAACAAATGTAGTAAATCAGGTGCTTCTTTAAGCTGCGTCATCTAGAACCCTGATCCATTTGTCCAAGTTATTCTTTTACAACGAATTGATGGGTGTGCCTAGTCACCTGCTCCAAGAACACCTCACCTTTACTTCGAATAGATGCGGTGGACTTTTCGTCGTAGTGTCGTACGGTATACAAACACAGATCTGTATTGTGTTTTACTACAAAATCTTCTCGCAGTTTCTCCAATAAATCATTCAACAAGATGGGATCATGATTTATGGAGAACGAGCTACTCACGGCGGAGTTCTGCATCAAATTGACCGCAATGCCCAACTCGTGAAAAGTGTTGTAAATCTTGCTGAGGTGATCTTCAACTATAAAAGCGAGATCGCGGGTACTTAGCGTAATGAGTGCCTGCTGTCCCTTTCGGATGAAGCAAGGCGACATCGGGTGCAGCAACTTTCCCTTCTGGATAACCGTGCCGGGCTCATCTGGATTCACAAAACTTCTCACCCTCAATGGAATCTCCTTACGCTGTAAGGGTTGAATCGTTTTTGGGTGAATGACTGAAGCTCCATAATATGCCAACTCAATCGCCTCACGAAACGAAATTGTTTCAAGTCGAATGACATCGCTAAACACCTTCGGGTCGCCGGTAAGTACTCCGGGAACGTCTTTCCAAATGCACACCTCCGAAGCGTCTAGCACGTAAGCCAGAACAGCTGCGGTATAGTCGGACCCCTCTCTTCCTAAGGTAGTGGGCGTCCCTTCCGCAGTAGCTCCTAAAAAACCTTGAACGATGTGAATTCCTTCTGGAGCAACTGATTTTCTCACCACATCTTCCGTTACCGTAAAATCTACCGTAGCTCTTCTGTGATGTCCATTTGTAATGACCAACTCTTGCGCGTTATGCCAGCGAGAGTTAAGTCCGGCATCTAATAATACAGCTTGAATAATTTGGGTTGAAAGGAACTCTCCAAAACAGATAAGTCGGTCATACACTGCGCCGTACGACTCCCCAGAATGGAGCGCAGCGCGAGTGCGAAGTTGATTGAAATACCCCTCAAGAGTTTCCCAAACGGGGTGATTCTCTGAAAAGAGCTCTTCGCCAATCACTCGGTGAAAATCGACCACAACCTGAATACTATTGTGAATGCGAGATTCATCGTTGGCCATCACTGCCGCAACAACCTCTTCCAGGGCGTTTGTCATTTTACCCATCGCCGAAACAACCACTACCATCGGTTCTTCCGCGTAGTTTCGGATAATGTTAACCACGTTCTGCACGGCCTGAGCATCTTTTACTGATGCACCACCAAACTTGTAAACTCTAAACACGTCGCTCATGAAAGAAGCGCTTTAATCTTTTCTGAATATTGATAGGAGAACGATTGAATCGATTCAGCATACATGCGGCATTGCCACCACTCTTTCTCTATACTCGCTCCTATTTTTTGATAGAATTCTACCGCCGGAGTGTTCCAGTCAAGAACCTCCCACCCCAGTCTTCTACACCCTCTTTCCGCTGCCGTAGCAATGATAGCTTCGAGAAGCATGCGTCCAATTCCGTAGCCTCGGTGCTCTTTTTCAACGATTAAATCTTCGAGATGAATGTAGGGACCCTTCCAAGTGCTGTACCGTTCATAAAACAGTGCCATTCCAACGGTCTTTCCATCCAGATCGGCAAGAAAAACTTCGAATTTGCTGGCTTCATAATCGCGTACCAAATCATCCTCCGTAACCTCAACGGCATCGGGCTCTCGCTCGTAAACAGCTAATAATTGAATCAGATGAAGAACGGATGACATATCCGTTGCAGCGGCGCGCCTTAGCTCAATGCGGGTTGATTCCATTGTACTTCTATCTGATCGCGCAGAAGATCTTGAACTTCTTGTCTTCGTCGAATCAAGTGGAACTGTCCGTTGTGATGAAAGACCTCCGCGGGTAAGCGTCGGCTGTTATAGTTACTCGCCATCGACATCACATAGGCTCCGGCATTTTTAAATGCCAGGATATCACCTTGACGGACTTCCGGAAGTGGTCGATCCCACGCGAAAGTGTCTGTCTCACAAATGTAACCGACTACAGAATAAATACGCTGTTTCCCGTCGGGATTTGTGAGATTTTCAATGTGATGATACGAATCGTAGAACATGGGACGGATGAAGTGATTTAGACCACTGTCAACACCAACGAATACAGTGCTGGTAGTTTGCTTTATCACTTGCGCAGTGGTAAGGAACGTTCCCGCTTCTGACACGAGGAACTTACCGGGCTCAAAGATGAGCTCAAGTTCACGTCCATACTCCTCGCAAAAGTTTGCAAAGAGGTCACACATCTGTTCGCCCAACTCTTCAATGTTGGTTTCTAGGTCGTCTGGACGATAAGCCACCTTGAAGCCCGAACCAAAATCAACGTATTCAAGATGTGGGAAATCGAGGGCGAGATCCAATAAGATCTGTGCTCCGCGCAAGAATACTTCAACGTCAAGGATCTCGCTCCCCGTGTGCATATGCAATCCATCAATGCGCAAGTTGTAGTGATCTACTATGCGATGTAGATGACGCATTTGATGAACTGAAATTCCAAACTTACTGTCGATATGACCCGTAGAAATCTTTGAATTCCCTCCCGCCAAAATATGCGGGTTGATGCGAATGCCCACAGGAACTCTATCTCCATAGATAGCCCCGAGTTCTTCAAGAACTGTGAGGTTATCTACGTTGATATGTACGCCTAATCGGATCGCTTCCTCGTACTCGGCGAGTCCAACACTGTTGGGTGTGAAGAGGATATCTTGAGGGGCAAATCCGGCGTGTAGTGCAAGTTGTACTTCCTCAATCGAAACAGCGTCGAAACCAGCACCCAATTCATGGATGTATCTCCAAACATTGATATTATTCAAAGATTTACCCGCAAAGTGAATTCGCGTTGCACAACGTTTAAAGGCGCTGCGCAAACGATGATATTGACGGTCGATTACCGCCGAATCATAAACAAATAGCGGTGAACCGTGCTCTTGCACTAGCTGCGCCGCCATCTTTGCGTTCCATTCAATTGCTTGCTGACTCATTCTCTGTCATGATTTTAGGGCTGCAAATGTAAATCGACAAATAGCCTTGCACAACCTTTTTCAACTCGTTGAACTATTTTATAACATTCTGTACTATTTTTAACAAGTCCAAGGAATGAATTCGATAGCCATCTCCTCTTGCGGCGACGATGTTCAATTCCCCAAGCATCGCTATCTTTGTCGAGCTCAGAAAAATCCCGTCATGAACAGACCCGTAACTCTTGGAGAATTCATTGTAGAAAAACAAAGCGAATTCCCATACGCCACAGGCGAACTCTCGCAACTCCTTACTTCTATCCGACTTGCTGCAAAAGTGGTTAACCGCGAAATCAACAAAGCCGGATTGGCTGACATTCTCGGGGCCATCGGTTCTGAAAATGTACAGGGTGAGAATCAGATGAAGCTAGATGTATTCGCGAACGACACTTTTATCAACGCCATGCGCGCTATGGGTGAGGTTTGCGGTGTAGGCAGCGAAGAACTCGAAGACTTCATCAGCTTCAATGACGAGATTCACAAAGAAGCCAAATACGTGGTTTTGATGGATCCTCTCGACGGATCATCGAATATCGACGTGAACGTTTCCGTAGGTACCATCTTCTCTATCTACCGACGTGTTACTCCAGTGGGAACACCCGTTCAGCTAGAAGATTTCCTACAGCCAGGAAACAAGCAAGTGGCCGCAGGGTATGTGGTTTACGGATCATCTACCATGTTGGTATATACTACAGGTCATGGCGTAAACGGATTCACGCTCGACCCTTCAATTGGCGTGTTCTGCCTATCGCATCCGAACATGTGTATTCCAGAAGAAGGAAAAATATACTCTGTAAACGAAGGAAACTATGCGCACTTCCACGGGGGCGTAAAGAAATATATCAAGTATTGTCAGGAAGTGGATGAGTCGACCAACCGCCCGTACACTTCACGATACATCGGTTCCCTTGTTTCCGACTTCCACAGAAACTTGTTGAAAGGTGGAATTTATATCTACCCGACGGGAACAAAAGCCCCGAAAGGAAAGTTACGCTTGCTATATGAATGTAATCCGTTGGCCATGATTGCCGAACAGGCAGGTGGAAAAGCCAGCGATGGAATCAATAGAATCTTGGATATCCAGCCAGAGGAGCTTCACCAGCGTGTGCCTTATTTCATTGGATCACCCAAAATGGTAGAAACTGCCGAGGCCTTTATCCGAGCCGAAGAGCACTAAAATTTGAACGCGAAAGATATACTCTCGCTTTACGCCGAAAATGAAACTGTACAACAGTGGATTTCACTGCTCCGAGACACCCCCAGTGGTAACGCTCTCGGACTAGACGGCGTACCCGGATCCCTCCTTTCTGTCATTGCCGCAACCTCTTATGTCTCCGATGATAAGCCTCTGCTTCTCGTTCTAACAGACAAAGAAGAAGCCGCCTATATCCTAAACGACCTCGAGAAGCTCGTCAAGGACCGCGACGTGCTATTCTATCCAGGTTCGTATCGCCGACCTTACGAAGTCGATGGCACGAACAACTCCAACGTTCTCCTACGAGCAGAAGTGCTGAACCGCATCTCGAATCGCAGAAAAGCTCCGTTGATGGTGTCCTATGCCGAAGCCCTCTTCGAGCAAGTCATCACCAAAAAGGAACTGCGCGCCAATACACTTCAGGTAAAGGTTGGAGAAAAACTAGGTGTTGATTTTTTAAATGAAACCCTATTCGCATATCATTTCGAAAGAGTTGATTTCGTCACCGACCCCGGACAATTTAGTATCCGAGGCGGTATAGCCGACGTATTCAGCTTTGCACACGATCACCCGGTTCGAATTGAGTTCTTTGGTGATGAAGTGGAATCCATCCGAACATTCGATGTAGAAACGCAACTTTCCATCGAGCAAATAAAGCGGATGGAAATAGTGCCAAACGTTGAAAACAAAAAGGTACTTGAATCGCGTGAGAGCTTCCTGGAGTACATTCCAGAAAAGACCTCCGTTTGGGTTAAGGATATCAGCACTACAGGGCAAATACTCGACAAACTCTACGCCAAGGCAGAGGAAATATTTGCGACACTTTCTACCGATATCAAGCATTACAAACCGTACGAAATGTTCCTCCGAGGCGAGGATTTCAAGCGCAACTTGGAAGCTTATACAGTCGTGGAGTTCGGAGCAAAAACTCACCCCGTTCGCGAACGGATACAGTTCAACGCCCAGCCTCAACCTAGTTTCAACAAGAATTTTGATCTCTTAAAGGACACGTTGAATGCCAACAGTTCTAAGGAGATGACGAACCATATTCTATGTGGAAGTCAGCAGCAAATTGAGCGCTTCCACTCTATTTTCGAAGACCTCGAAGCCGATGTGAAATTCACCCCCATTCTCGGTGCCCTGCATGAGGGATGGGATGATCCAGATCGGAAATTGGCATTCTACACCGATCACCAAATCTTTGAACGATATCAACGCTTTAGGTTAAAAACCGGCTTTGAGAAAAAGCAAAGCATCACGCTCAAAGAACTGAACAGCCTTCAGTACGGCGACTTTGTAACACACATCGATCATGGAATCGGGAAGTTTGGCGGACTGCAGAAAATTGATGTCAATGGAAAGACTCAAGAAGCCATCAAGCTCATTTATCGAGACAGTGATGTGCTCTACATTTCCATTCACTCACTTCACAAAATTTCGAAGTACAATTCGAAAGATGGCGTCGCGCCAGTTGTGCATAAGCTCGGTTCACCCGCATGGAGCAACCTGAAGAATAAGACAAAACGAAAGGTCAAGGAAATTGCCTACGACCTCATTCAGCTCTACGCAAAGCGAAGGAGCGCCGAAGGTTTCTCATTCTCGCCCGACAGCTACTTACAGCACGAGTTAGAAGCTTCATTCTTATACGAGGACACGCCTGATCAGTTCAAGGCGACCCAAGATGTGAAGGCCGACATGGAGAAAACCATTCCAATGGATCGTCTAGTTTGCGGCGACGTTGGATTCGGCAAAACCGAGGTGGCCATTCGCGCGGCATTCAAAGCGGCAGCTGATGGAAAACAAGTTGCGGTTCTCGTCCCAACAACCATTCTCGCTTTCCAGCACCACAAGACTTTCTCAGAGCGACTTAAAGATTTTCCCGTTCGGGTGGATTACCTGAATCGATTCAAAAGCACGGGCAAAACACGCCAGACTTTGAAAGATCTTGAAGAAGGAAAGGTGGACATCATAATCGGCACCCATAGATTGGTAGGGAAAGATGTGAAGTTTAAGGACCTAGGCCTTCTCATTATTGATGAGGAACAGAAATTTGGTGTTTCCGTAAAAGATAAGCTGAAGACCTTGCGCGTGAATGTCGATACGCTCACCCTTACCGCCACCCCAATCCCGAGAACACTTCAATTCTCATTGATGGCGGCGCGCGACTTGAGCGTAATTAACACTCCTCCTCCAAATCGCCAGCCTATTGAGACCGAAATTGTCGGCTTCAACGAAGACGTCATCCGCGATTCCATTATGTATGAGGTGAGTCGAGGTGGACAAGTATTCTTCATTCACAATCGAATTCAGAATATTCGTGAGGTAGCTGGAACATTACAAAGGCTCTGTCCCGATGTGCGCTTTGGCATCGGACATGGTCAAATGGAGGGCAAGAAACTCGAAGATCTCATGCTGCGCTTTATGGAAGGCGAGTTTGATGTCCTCGTTAGTACAACTATCATCGAAAGTGGACTTGACGTTCCGAATGCGAATACCATCATTATTAATCACGCGCAGAACTTTGGATTGAGTGACCTTCACCAGATGCGTGGGCGTGTTGGACGAAGCAACAAGAAAGCATTCTGTAAACTCATCGCTCCGCCGTTGGGAAGTCTTCCAGATGAGTCCCGGAAACGACTTAGAGCCATTGAGCAATTCTCCGATTTGGGAAGCGGTTTCAAGATTGCCCTTCGTGACTTGGAGATTCGCGGTGCAGGCGACATGCTAGGAGCTGAACAGTCTGGCTTCATTACCGACATGGGTATCGAAGCGTATCAAAAAATTCTCGCCGAAGCCGTAGAAGAACTGAAAGAAACTGAGTTCAAAGACCTCTATAACGAGGAGTTGAAAGAGGGCAAATACGTCAAAGAATGTCAGCTTGATACCGATCTCGAACTTCTCATTCCCGACAATTACGTCAACAATATTGAGGAGCGACTCCGCTTGTATCAAGATCTCGACAGCTTTGAGACCGAGCAGGAACTCCAAGATTTCCGCGAGGGACTAGAAGACCGTTTTGGCGAACTTCCACGTGAAGTGGACGACCTCATCACATCTATGCACTTGCGTTGGATGGGGCAAAAACTTGGCTTTGAAAAGATCGTATTGAAGATGGGCAAGTTCATCGGATACTTCCTATCGAAACCAGAAAGCGAATACTTCGAATCACCGATTTTCCACAGCATGCTGGCCTTTACTGCACAACAGCACAAGCGTGCTCAAATGAAGCAACGCAAGGATAGATTGAGCCTGGTAATCAACAAAGTAGAAACCATCTCGGACGCTATGGAATTGCTTCAACCGTTGATTCCACAAGAGATGGTGATGGAAAAAACTTCAAGCGAAAACCAATGAATCAGCAGGAATTTGCACGTCGTCTAAAGGAGCAGATTCTTCAGCTTCAAAAGGAAGTAGAGAACGCCTTTTACTTTATGGAAGCTGAAGAGCTCAACATGAAGCCAAGCGAAAAATCTTGGAGCATCCTGCAATGTATCGAGCACCTCAATCTCACCAACGCCTATTACGTAAAGGCGGTAAATCGTGCTATTGCCAAAAACACCTATCCAGATGCCTCAACCGAATCTTATAAGATGGGCACCTGGGGTAAATTCATGACCGAAGCCATGCGTCCAAAAGGAGGTAACATTCGGTGGAAGATGAAAACCTTCCAAAAACTTCGTCCCCTTAACGAGGTAAACCCTAAGGCTCGACTTGTAGAACACGTGGTTTTCGAAAAATTCAATGAGGACATGTCCGCCTTACTCGCTGCTCTAGAAGACGCACCAAAAGCCCCTTGGAAGAAGGTGAAAATCAAGACCTTACTCGGCGGTATGCTCAAATTAAGACTTGGTGATGCTATTGCCTTTGTGATTGCTCACTCGCAGCGACATGTTGAACAGGCAATGAAAGTGAAGCGAGCCATGCACGGATAACTTGTTGAATGCCGATTCTATGGCTACCTTAGGGACCATAACCAATAATGACTATGGATTCCCTATTAGAAGCCATCGAGATCAACAAGAGCTACGAAGGTCATCGTGCTCTTTCTGATTTAAGCATACAGATCCCACGCGGGAGCATATACGGTTTGCTCGGTCCCAACGGAGCCGGTAAGACAAGCTTCATTCGAATCATCAATCAAATTACAGCGCCAGATTCTGGTAAAATCTTGTTCGACGGTCATCCGCTGAAACCGGCAGACATCGCTCGAATTGGCTATTTACCTGAAGAGAGAGGACTCTACAAAAAGATGACTGTAGGCGAACAGGCCCTCTATCTTTGTCGGCTTAAGGGCTTAAGTCAGAACGACGCCAAAACTCGATTGAAAGAATGGTTCGAACGGTTCGAAATTGAATCGTGGTGGAACAAGAAGATTGAAGAATTGAGCAAGGGCATGGCCCAAAAGGTTCAGTTCATTGTCACCGTTTTGCACAAGCCCGACTTGCTAATTTTCGACGAACCATTCACGGGATTCGACCCCATTAACACCGAATTGATCAAGTCGGAGATTCGTCGGCTCAACAAAGAAGGTGCGACTATCATTTTCTCCACACACCGAATGGAGAGTGTGGAAGAGATTTGTGACCACATCACGCTCATAAACAAGTCGAAAAAGGTATTGGAAGGCCCATTGAAAAAAGTGCGCGACGACTTTAGGACCAATACGTTTAAGATAGCTTACACGGGAGATGCCGAAAAGGTGACCTCAACGATTTCTCAGAACTTTGAGTTGATTGATGATCACGCATGGCACGACCATCGCGAGGCAACGGTGAAACTTCCAGAGGGAACGGCACCGAATGCTCTCTTGCAATCAGTTCTCCCAATCGCGGTAGTAGATCACTTTGAAGAAGTAATTCCAAGCGTAAATGACATTTTCATCCGCATGGTTCAAAAAGGCTCAGCATCATGAATAAGACTTGGCTAATTATCCGACGCGAATTCCTCAGTAGGGTTCGCAAGCGTTCTTTCCTTGTGATGACGCTGCTTGGTCCGATTCTATTTGGCGGACTTATGGTTGCTCCGGCACTTGTTGCGTCAATCCCAGACGGACCAAAGGGCATACTGATTCTGGATGAAAGCGGGTTGCTCTCTGAATCTGGAATTCAATCTGATGACAAACACGAGCTTCGCTATTTGCGTCCTTTGGAATACAATAAGGAATCTGCTCTAGCCCTACTGAAGGAAAAAGAAGAGTACGACGTGCTATTTCATGTACCGCTCAGTGAATCTGGGGATCCTGACTTTTGGAAGAGGAATGCCGCGCTTTATGGGAAAGAAGACGTTTCCTTGGGCCTTGAAAACTACGCTACGGACGTATTAGAAAAGGCCATCCTTGAGCATAAGCTCTTGGCCGAAAACGTAGACCCTGCGGTTGTGGCAAATGCTAGAACGAAAGTGGATTTAAAGACTTTCAATTTATCTGAAAGCGCTGAGCGTGAATCGGCTACAGAGATTAAAATCGTCGTTGGATATGCTGCTGGCTTCTTCATCTACATCTTCATTTTCCTGTACTCCGCCCAAATCATGCGAGGGGTTATTGAAGAGAAAACAAACCGAATCGTTGAAGTCCTAATCTCATCTGTTCGCCCATTCCAAATGATGATCGGAAAGATCTTCGGAATTGGTAGCGTGGGTGTTTTGCAATTCGCCATTTGGGTGATCTTGTCAATCGTCATCTTCCAAGTAGCGAGCTCGGCATTCTTGGATACTCAACTGGACCCTGAGCAGATTGCCGCTGGAGCTGAGGTTTCGACAAAAGGTTTCGACATCATTGGTCAGATTGAAAGCCTCCCGCTTTACACCATCCTATTTGGTTTCTTATTCTTCTTTGTTGGCGGTTACCTCCTCTATGGGGCGCTATTCGCTGCGGTGGGAGCTGCAGTAGATTCAGAAACGGACACACAGCAGTTTATGGCGCCGTTGGCTATTCCTTTGGTGCTGGGGCTAATTGTAAGCTCCAACGTAATTGAAAACCCACATTCCGACTTGGCCTTTTGGTTCTCCGTAATTCCATTCACTTCGCCAATTGTTATGATGGTAAGGATTCCATTCGATGTTCCAGCTTGGGAACTCGCCTTAAGTATGGGAATGATGATCATAGGCTTCCTTGCGACCACCTGGTTTGCAGGAAGAATCTATAGAGTTGGCATCTTGATGTATGGCAAGAAAACCAGCTACAAAGAACTTTGGAAATGGATTCGATATAATCCTTCATAATGGAAGAGGAAGTAAACAACAAGAGCGACTGGACGTCGTCCATCTCCGATATTCTAGGATGGTCGCTTGACTTCTCCATTGGCGAGAGAAACTTCTCCATTTCGCTTTTGGATGTCTTGATGATTCTCGTCATCATCATCCTTACACGAATCATTATTTGGTCGATTAAAAAGGCCTTGAACACTCGTGTAACACACAACAAATTAGACAAGGGTAAGGCGTACGCCATCAAGCAGATTGTCACGTACCTCTTCTGGACCATATCCATCGTTTACATGTTGGATTATGTGGGCGTCAAGATCACAGCACTCCTCGTTGGTTCTACCGCTCTATTCGTAGGACTTGGACTTGGATTACAAGACACATTCAAAGACTTTGTAGCCGGCTTCGTCATCCTCATGGAGCGAACCGTTACCGTTGGGGATATCGTAGAAGTTGACGGTGTTATTGGCCGTGTACTCGAGGTAGGGCTTCGGACGACATTTGTTCAGACAAGAGATGATATCTATCTAATCATTCCGAACCAGAGATTGACGAATCAACAAGTCATTAACTGGAGTCAGAGCAAACGAGTCACCCGCTTTTCTGTCTCGGTTGGAGTAGCCTACGGCTCAGACACCAAAAAGGTAAAAGAGCTGTTATTGGAGGCTGTGAAAGAGCACACTATGGTTGCAAAGAATCCTGACCCCATCGTCCACTTTAGAGATTTCGGGAACAGTTCATTGGATTTCATGGTGCATTTCTACAGCAGCAATTTATTCCGAATTGAAACGGTGAAGAGCGATATCCGGTTTACGATCGATCAAAAGTTTAGGGAAAATGGAATTACGATTCCATTCCCGCAGCGCGACCTTTGGATAAGAAATTGGCAAGAAGCGGGAAGAGATGAAGCGCCGAAATCAACAAAAGAGACAGACGAATGAAAATCGCCATCATTGATCTTGGCACCAACACCTTCAACCTTCTAATTCGAGATACGGAAACAGGTCAGACCCTTTACAACAACAAGATTCCGGTGAAGCTCGGCAGCAAGGGCATTACTTCGGGCAAGATTGCCGATGATGCATTTGACCGTGGACTGGAAGCGATGATCTCTCACAGGTCAACTGCTTCAGACCACAATGCCGACGTCATTCTCGCCTTTGCAACGTCAGCCGTACGAAGTGCGAGCAATGGAAACGATTTTGTTGAGGCGGTTTTTGAGGCTACTCAAATCAAGGTTGAAGTAATTGGCGGGATGCGCGAGGCAGAACTCATCTTTAAAGGCGTTCAGCAGGCAGTTGAAATTGGTGATGACCCCGTTCTGATCATGGATATTGGCGGCGGGAGCACGGAGTTCATTTTGGGAAACAAGCACGAGGTCTTCTGGGCCAACAGCTACGAATTAGGTGTTACGCGATTGTTGGACATGTTCTCACCTTCTGACCCGATTAAACCAAATGAAGCCATGGCTGTACGCCAGCACTGCGAATCGGTTTTGGGAGACTTACTTGAGGCCTATACAGAGCACCCGGCAAAGATGCTCATTGGCTCTTCAGGCTCATTCGACACTTTGTACGACATACTCGCATTGAGACATCATCGCGCCCCGCTTCAGGCTGGACAAATTAGTGGAAGCTTTGATGAAGGAGAGTTGAGAATTCTCATCAACGATTTAGTTGGGATGACCACGGAAGAGCGGTTGCAAGTACCCGGTATGTTGGAGATGCGCGCTGAAATGATTCACCTTGCAGGTATCCAAATCGCTTTGGTATTGGATTTGCTGAATACGGAGAAAATCCGACTATCAACCTACGCCCTCAAGGAAGGGGTGTATGCCGAACGAACAAAAAAATAAGATGGCGAACATACTCATCATAGAAGACGAACAGGCGATTCGCCGAGTACTGCGAAATATCCTTTCCGAAGAAAACAAAAGCTTTGTAGTTGAAGATGCCGAGAACGGCAAGGCTGGTCTCGACAAAATGGCCGAAACCAACTTCGACCTCGTACTCTGCGATATTAAGATGCCCGGCATGGATGGCATCGAAGTACTGGACCAAATCATTGCGAAATACCCCGACACTGCGGTGGTAATGATTTCGGGTCACGGTGATATCGAGACCGCCGTAGACTGCATAAAGAAAGGAGCCTACGACTTCATTTCGAAGCCGCCTGATTTAAATCGACTTCTCAACACAGTTCGCAACGCACTCGACCGTCACCAATTGGCGACGGAGGTGAAAGTGCTCAAGAAAAAGGTGAGCAAGAAATACGAGATGATTGGCAGTTCTTCTGCGTTGGCGGAAGTGCGCGAAATGATCGACAAGGTAGCCCCTACCGAAGCACGAGTGCTCGTTATGGGTCCGAATGGTTCCGGTAAAGAACTCGTTGCTCATCACATTCATGAAAAAAGCGAACGCTCAAAGGCACCGCTCATTGAAGTGAACTGCGCGGCTATACCATCTGAGCTCATAGAAAGTGAACTTTTCGGGCATAAAAAAGGAGCCTTCACCTCAGCAGTGAAAGACCGAAAGGGAAAATTCGAACTCGCAAATGGCGGTACGCTTTTCTTGGATGAAATTGGCGACATGAGTCTTTCAGCCCAGGCGAAAGTGCTACGTGCGCTCCAAGAGAATAAGATTACTCCTGTTGGCGGCGACAAAGAAATCAAGGTTGATGTGCGCGTTGTTGCAGCCACAAATAAAGACCTTCAAAAGGAAATTGCAGATGGCAAGTTCCGTGAAGACCTCTACCACCGATTGGGAGTGATTGTCATTCGTGTGCCGGGCTTAAACGACCGCAAGGAAGATATTCCAGAGTTGGCTGACCACTTCGGCTCTAAGATTTCAGAAGAGCAAGGAATTGCTCCGAAGACCATTAATGAGAAGGCGGTTGCGGCATTGCAGGACTTCGATTGGTCAGGAAACATTCGCGAGTTTAGAAACGTGATGGAGCGCTTGTACATCCTGGGAGGCACCGAGATCTCTGAGGCAGATGTACAGCGATACGCTCGGAAATAGACCACAACAGCATATTCTCATTGAGAATGAAGTTCTAATTGAACTCGAACAAAACGAATGGAAGCCGATCCGAGAGGGTCGGCTTTTTTCATGGCAACATATTGATAACGTTCAATCGCATTCAAACCCCTTTCCCAATTCCCGGATTTATCTACCTTTGTCCGCAATTCAAAGAAAACGAACCATGGTGCCGAAATTCCTCTTAGGGGACAACACAGATTTTCCGGATGCGATTTTCATCGTACACACCGAGTTCCCTCGTTTCGTGCTCAATCTTGAGAACGATGAGGTGGAATGGTTCGACGATATTTCAGGAGAAGATAAAGATGATGTCACCTCAGAGGTTAGTACCCTCATTGAAGAAGCGGAAGAATTCTACCAGCGGGAGGTAGACCGCTATCAGCAAAATTCTTGATATCAATCATATTATATATGAATCCCCGCTCAACAGCGGGGATTTTTTTTGAC
>NZ_WBVO01000008.1 GCF_008933115.1 Phaeocystidibacter luteus
GGTTCGAGATGTTCGTGGTGGATCATCGGATGTGGTTCACCCGCCGGCTGGCGGGCAAGCTGCAAAATCGCAAAACAGGTGGTAAGCGAATGAATTCCCAGCAATAGGCACGGTGCTTTAGCGCGTGCCGGGCATGAAGCGAAATCGCGTTATAATCCTGAAGCCTGACGCTCGACTACTACCGAGGGTCGTGGAGCGTTGTATCTCAATTAAATCACCAATTGACTCTAGAGTCTGTATTCCAGAATTGAGCGGGGTTTATTGAAATAGGAATTTCGTTACTGATCACTTCCCGGTAATTCGGGCTGCCCAAAGGCCAAGATTCCTCGGTGGAAATATATACAACGGTGATTATCCTTACTTCCCCATTGACATTTTCAACGCGCTCTTCCGTGGGGTAACTAGGTTTTTCTACGCCTTCTTGAAACACTCTTTCGAATCGAACTCTCATTTTGGTTTGCATTCCTCCTTCGAACATAGGAATGGTTCGATACGCAACTGAATTAGCTTTTATTGACTCCACCTTGAAGCCTTGAACCACGCATCCGTGTCCGCCATTAAATGAGATTGGTTTCCACACACCATCTCTAATGTCAAGGGCTTCTATATAAAGAATCATATTCCCATCATGAGAATCGTAAAGAATGGGGCTACTAGTGTTATTGACTATTCTCACGGTTGGTCCCCGGAAAAATGAGTCACGGTTTAACACCATTTGTGTTGTATCAATCTCAATGTAAAAACCTTCTTTTTCAGGAATGTCTTGGTCATCAAATTCAATTGCTGGTCGAGAAACGCCGTTGCCAATTTTGTAGTTGATATTGATAGCCATTGGAACTTGCCCTCCTGTATGATGAACTGCAACATCATCAGGTGTTATGTAGGTCACTCTTTCTCCATCTCTCAATACCACACTAACCGATTGATGATCTAGGAACTTAATTTGAGTATAATCTCGATAGAGTTCACCGGTGTTCAGATCGAGTAAGGTGTAAAAGAACTCTCGCTCTTGAACGATGGCAAAACTTGGGGTCAGGAGAGAAACGCGACCATCAAAACCTGTTGGCAAATCGAGTCTTTGAAGAATGTTGAAATTGGTATCAATCAAGCACCATTCTCCGTGGTATTGAACCATTGCTTTTCCGTCCAGAAAGGAATAATCATAGAACCTTTCAGTTCCACCAGGTCTCAAAAAATCATCGGAAAGTGTGTCAAAAATGGTGTTTAACAATAACCACCCTTTATCTCGTGTGAATCCTATAAACCGGTTATCTGATACGGCGTGAAAGTTGTCAAAATCAGGGGCTTTAGTCAATTCACCTGATCGATTGAGAATCTGATAATCAAATTCTTTATTTCCGCCCTTTCGAAGAATTAAGGGAAAGCTATATGAACTCCAGTGCACCGAATATTCTTCAGGAAGCGTATACATCAATTCGCCTTGGAGGGACCAAAGCTGATCAAAAGCTGAAGAATTGGATGTAGTTGTTGCAAATAGCTGGTTATCGATTCGATTTATGAGGCAATGTTTCACTGGAATTGTGTCGATGCTGCCATCTGGCTTAGCGACGCCGAAGCGGTATTCAGAATTCGGCCCTAAGCTCAATATTACCTTATCCCCTGCAACCCTATTTACTGGTAGCTCTTCAATAACAACACGACCAAAGCGATTCAGAATAACTTGTGTGCTATCCTTTCTTCCAATGACAAGGTTCGAATTCGCCACATACAGATTATTGAAGCCATCATTCAATATTTGGAACTGATCGTCAATCAGCGCCCAACTTCCATCCACATAAACACATGAAAGTCCGTGCTCGAAGTTTTCCACTTTTTCGAAGTTCTGCCACGTCAATCTGTGGCCTGAAGAATCAATAAAATGATAATATCCGCTTTCACGCACAGCGGCCTTCCCTTCCGAAAATAATTGGGCAGCATCGAATCTCGGCTGAATAACCCAAGAACCGTCAATGTCCTTATAACCCCACTTACCATCTTGAGCGAAAGGGAAAAGCATTTGGGCTTCTGCCAAGAGGCATGAAAGGAATAAGAGTATTGTAAGGAGAGCGCGAATCATGTTGCAATTTACTAGAATGACGCTGATAGGTCGCACTGGGTTAGAAACTGGACTGTGTTTTCATCATGACGCCAGTCCCTGGTTTCTCGCAGATAAAATGAGGGGTGCGTGGTGGAGAGCCTCACACAGAGACACGGAGGGCACAGAGGGTTCGAGATATGCGTGGTGGATCATCGGACGTGGTCCACCCGCCGGCTGGCGGGCAGGCTGCAAAACCGCAAAAAGCAAATACGCCATATCAAAATCATCGGAGTGCGTAAAAAGCGCAAAACAGATACAGGGAAGCGCATGCTTACGTCCTGGAATTGATAGCTGCGCATGAACCCCCAACTAGAGGCACGGTGCTTTAGCGCGTGCCGGGCTTGAAACTCGAACGGTTTTTCATCCTGACGCTTTCAGCCTCTTGCCTCATAAAGCCGTGGTTCCAGGCATGTTGCTTTAGCTCATGCCGGGCTAGCCCGAGGTTCATGGAGGTTTCTCGCAGAGAAAATGAGGTGTGCGTGGTGGAGAGAGAACGCGGGGTGCGTGGTTCGCCCAGCTATAGGCACGGTGCTTTAGCGCGTGCCGGGCATGAAACTCAAACGGTTTTTCATCCTGACGCCTTCAGCCTAGTGCCTCATAAAGCCTTGGTTCCAGGCATGTTGCTTTAGCACATGCCGAGTTTCCAAACGCCATTCCCCGCCGGCTGGCGGGGATAATTCTCTTAGCCTCGTGGCTTTAGCCCGAGGTTCATGGAGGGAATAGAGGGTTCTCGCAGAGAAAATGAGGTGTGCGTGATGGAGAGAGAACGCGGGGTGCGTGGTTCGCCCAGCTTTAGGCACGGTGCTTTAGCGCGTGCCGGGCATGAAACTCAAACGGTTTTTCATCCTGACGCCTTCAGCCCCTAATACTCTCCCCCAATCGCGCGATCATTCCATTCCGGGTGCCCATCGAAACTCGGTAGTTTTTCTGGTGCATGAGCCGTTTTGGGAAGCGAGGTCAATGCTCTCATAAACGCCACCAAATCGGCACTTTCCTCAACGGATAGTTTTAGTTCATCGAATGGCAAGGTCTGGTTGGGAACATCGAGCCCACGGCCTGTACCGCCGCCTCTGTTGTAGAAGTCAACCACTTCCTCCAACGATTCGAATACACCGTTGTGCATGTATGGCGCAGTCAATTCAGCATTCCTAACCGTTAAGGTTTTGAAACTGTGGTCGTAAATCGTCGAGCTCTCCTTGAGCAATCCCATGGCTCGACCTCTATCTGGGTCTAGTGCAGTCGCCGCCGTATCAACCGGAACACCCAAAACCTCTGTTTCCATATCTCTGAAATAAGGCGGAACTAACCCCGCAAAGGTTGGCGCAAAGTGACAGGTACCACACACGGCCTTTCCCATGAACAAGTTGTATCCGCGCTTTACTTCCTCGGTAACTTCTCCCTCACCCCGCAACCACTTGTCTACAGGCGAATCGAAGGAGCGCAATGAAATGATGTACGAAGCCAAGGCCGTCTCTACCGTCCTTTTATTGATTCTGGCATTCTCGCCATACACACGCTCAAACCATTGTCTGTACTCCTCACTTTCACCTAATCGCTGAACGATGTCAGCATACGAAGTATTAAACTCCTTTGGGTTGAAAATCACATGGTCGAACTGCTCCTCCAGCTTGTGAGCGCGCAAATCATAAAAGTATCTCGGTGAGAGCACAGCGTTTACTAGTGTAGGCGCATTGCGATCTACCGTGCCGTCAAATCCCATAGCAGTACTCTTCGCAAGACCGTCGGTGAATGCCTTGTCTGGACGATGACAACTCGCGCAACTTCTTTCCACGCTGGAAGAGAGAATCGGATCAAAGAAAAGGGCTCTTCCCAACTCAACCTTCTCCTCAGTGTACTCGCCTTCGCGAATCATGGTATAGAAGAAAGGGTTGATTAGCTCTTCGCTAAAGATGTGTTTCGAGCGATAATTAATCGACTGAACAGTTGAAGAGGTTTCATCCTTAAACTCGATGTACAAAATCTCCTGAGCCTTTAAAGTTCGCTGAAACAAGGGCTCAATAAATTCAACCGTAAAAGTAGCTCTATCGAACGTTTCAAAATCGGGATTGGATTCGAGAAAAGTGACAGCATCCTCCCATAGTTTCAAGTATGAAACCGCAAAAGTTGGGTCCACCGTCATGAGCTGAGATTCGAACGCGTACATTGCCTCTTTTGCAGCATTCAATGCAATTGCAGATTCGAGTATCGCTCGGTCCGAAGCGGGTGTGTCAAACCCAGTTACACCCTGGCTCAACACACGAATCAATTCAAATCGAACCGCCTCCAAAATCTCTCTTTCGCTGAAGCTATGATGAATGGAGAAACGTTCGAGAAGCTCCACCTTGCTCGTAAGCGTACGAGACTTTTCAATCAGGATTTCCCAATCGATTTCGCGCTCATAAACCAACTCTTCCATCCTTTGAAGCCCTTGTGGCTCCATGACTACAACTGCCGAAGTTTTCGGCTCAAGATGAGGAAGCGGTGCTCCATTAATGAAGTTTAGAACCAACTCAGCATCAGCATAAAACACGAGATACTCAATCTCTTTGTAGGCCGTTCGCATCTTTTCAAAAGAGGCGATCATTTCTTCGTTTGACGAGCGCTCTAAAGCGAGTTCTTGGAACTCGGAGACCGACTCAGCAAATGACGAAATACCATCCGTGTAGGTTTGAGATACAAATTCTACAGGTGATTCTTCTACAGATTGAAAGGCTGACCCTACTAGGATGAGGGTTGTAACTGAAACGAGGGTGACAAACTTCAACTTCATGATTCCGATGGATTAGCAACGGCACAAGGGGCCCCGATTTTGGAGCCCCTTGCCGTTGGATAGTTAGTGTCAGAAGGTCTTGCGGGGATTACTCAACGATCAAGCGCTGAACATCGCCGTTTGCATTCTTAACAAAGTATACACCTGCGTTAAGGTGAGAGATGTCGATCAACTTCACTTCGCGGTATACGTTCAATCTGCGACCGTTCACGTCGTAGATCGCTACGTCAGAAGTTTCGTTGAAGTGCAACTCACGAGAAGCTGGGTTAGGGTAAATTTGGAAGCCGTTTCCGTCAAAAGAAGGCTCTTCAAATAGACCAATACCACCCGTTTCAAATCCGCTTATAGCGAAAGTAAGTGAGTTGTTGTACGGGAATGGGTTGTTAGAGCTAGGGTGCTGACAGTTCACAAGAAGAGTGTTTCCGTCAATCGCACGAGCACCCGTGATTTCAGCACCAGCAGGAACACCCGTGATACGCTTCAGCTTAGCCAAAGTAGGGTTAGCATCGCTCATGTCGTACATGTAAAGCTCACAGAAACGGTTAGACTCGCCATCTGGAACACGACCAAATGAACTTCCGTTCAAGTCTTCCTGAATAACCATGTAGCTCTGACCGTTGATCTCCATGAAAGTAAGTCCGTCAGGGTTAGAAAGGTGATTCGTAGGGTAAGACTGTGGATCAGCTACAGGAAGGTAAGGACCACCTTCGATGAATGAGCTCACAGTTTCAGTAGCTGGGTCATACTCAACTACACGTCCGTAGTAATCCCAGTAGTCAGAGCTGTCTGGGTGAGTCCCTTGAGCCATAGCGCGAGCCATTGAAATTGGGCTGTGTACGGCTCCAGCAGCGTGCTCGTCAGCCCAACGTCCAGCAGGGTTGTCACGGCCAGTTTCAGTAAAGTAAACTTTACCCGTAGCTGGATCGATAGCGAACCACTCCATACGGTTGAACATAGTAGCTTGTGCAGCAACAGCCTGTCCTGTGATGTTCAATACATCAGTCATTGAACCGTTGTTGATAGCAATCCACTTCGAACCCGAAGCGTCGTGCTTGTATACGTAAAGTGTACCTGAAGTAAAGTCGCCTGGTGTTGTAGCAACGAACTTGGTGAAGAAGCCTGGAGTTGCATCCTGACCTAGGTAAACCGTTTGGTTGTCAGATGCAATTGCACCACCTTCAAATGGCTGACGGCCCCAGTTGTACTGCTTGCGGATAGCAACCGCGTTGATTGGATCAACCTCAGTCATCCAGTTCAAGTTCTCAACACGCTTGATAGTTTGTCCGTCTGCGAAAGAAAGACCACTGTTTGAGATAGTAAAGTCTGATGTATCGCGGAAACCTTGACCACCAGCGTAGATTTGAGCGTTAGACGACTGCCACCACTCTTCTGCTGTCCAGATACGTCCGTCAGGACCAACTATACCACCACAGTTCATACCTGTTTCACCTGTAGTTGAGAAGTCGATGTTGAAGAACTTACCTTCACGACCGTCGTTCAAAGTTTGTGGAACTACAACTAGTGAGTCACCTTGACGAGCAATCTTGAATGATGTCATACCACCACCGTCACCAATCTTGTCATTGGCTTCGATTCTTTCGTGGTTGATTGTTACCCATCCAAGGTCGTTGCTGTTCGGATCTTCAGTGAATCCGATGAAGTCATGCCACTGCTTAGATAGTGTAGAGTCGTTCATGCCCGTTTGCACGTAGTCGTGACCACCAATGAATAGAACCTGCATTTGCAATGGGCTCTTTGGCATAACTACAGTGGCTGGAGCAAAGTCATTGACCGGAATAGATGGGTCAAATTTGATTTGAGCTTGAGAGGCTACTGCTGTGAGTAGACCTGCTGCGAGTAGAATTTTTTTCATTTTCCTTACTTCTTGGTTAAAGATGCAAGGCAAAAGTGCCCAGACTAGGTTACCCTCTTTTTAGTGGCTGGTCAACGAATGGTTGCTTTGATGTTAGCGATGTTGCCCTAGCTTTAAATATTCGGAACGGTTCTGCAATGGACTTAAAACTGGCTTAACTAGCCGAATTCGCATTTCCTGCGGGCTCAGGGTTTTACAGTTTACCTCAAGGTTAGTATTAACAATGGGCCGTTTTATTTGGAATCCGTTCAAATAAGGATTCCGATGATAGGGACGCCCGCAATCGCGCTCTCCTCCTAACTTTAACGAGCCTTTAACCGTCATTACAACGCATCCGAAGTTACTTTGTAACCGTTCAATTGAATTTTTATGGAATCTAATACAGACGAAATTCGCAACGTCGAGGAACGTACGCCCGACCACAGCGCTTTCATCGACGATATCTACAGTGAACTGAGCAAGGTCATCGTGGGGCAACGCCACATGGTGGACGCCCTATTAACGGGCCTGCTGACCAACGGTCACATTCTTCTTGAGGGTGTGCCAGGTCTCGCAAAAACGCTCGCTATTAAGAGCCTTGCCGAGGTTCTCGACGGATCCTACTCAAGGATTCAGTTTACGCCCGACCTCCTTCCATCCGACCTCATCGGAACACAAGTATATAATGTGAAGGATGGTTCATTTACCACCAAGAAAGGTCCCGTGTTCGCCAACTTTGTCCTTGCCGACGAAATCAACCGCGCACCGGCCAAGGTTCAAGCCGCCCTTCTCGAGTCCATGCAGGAACGACAAGTGACGATTGCGGAAGAAACCTATCCGCTTCCAAAACCGTTCTTGGTAATGGCCACACAAAACCCGGTTGAGCAAGAAGGCACGTATCCACTTCCAGAAGCGCAGGTCGATCGATTCATGCTAAAAGTGATTATCGATTACCCTGAATATGCCGATGAACAGCACATCATTCGCCAGAATCTGAGCAACACACCACCAGAACTGAAGTCTGTGGTGAGCTTAGAGACCATCGACAAGGCGAGAATGCAGGTCAGAGAAGTAGCGCTCAGCGAGAAAATGGAGAAGTACATTCTCGACATCATTTTCGCCACACGCGACCCGAAGGCCTACGGAGTTTCAAAACTTCAACCTCTAATCAGATTTGGCGCTTCTCCTCGAGGTTCTATCAACCTTGCCCTGGCAGCAAAAGCACATGCTTTCATTCGCAGAAGAAACTACGTTACTCCAGAAGACGTGCGAGCCATGGCGCTCCCCGTTCTTCGTCACCGCATTGGTCTAACCTACGAAGCAGAAGCCGAAGGCTATAACGCCGATCAGGTTGTCGTGGAACTCATTAATAGCATTGCGCTTCCATAATGGAAACCAGCGAACTCATAAAGAAGGTCCGACGCATCGAAATCAAGACGCGTCAGCTTAGCCGAAACGTTCTTTCGGGGGAGTACCACTCCTCCTTTCAAGGACGCGGTATGGCCTTTAGCGAAGTTCGCAACTACCAAGTAGGTGATGATATCCGCAGTATTGATTGGAATGTTACCGCTCGAAAAAACGAACCTTTTATTAAGGTGTTCGAAGAAGAGCGCGAGCGTACCTTGATGCTTTTTGTGGATGTTTCGGCTTCCGGTCAATTCGGAAGCATCAAGCAAAGAAAATCCGAACTCGCCACCGAGCTTGCAGCAACTTTGGCCTTCTCTGCTATTCAGAATAACGACAAAGTTGGGGTCATTTTCTATACCGACCAGGTGGAACGTTACATCGCTCCGCGAAAGGGTAGACAGCACATCCTGACAATCATTCGTGAACTTCTAGAAATTGAACCGAAGGGAACGGGTACCGACCTGTCTAAAGCCATCGAGTACATGAATGGCGTGCACAAGCGCCGAGCTATTGCGATGGTTATTTCAGACTTTATGGACTCTTCCTATCACCGTGCTCTGAAAGTCTTCGCCCGAAAGCATGAGGTTACTGCCCTTCATATTTCTGACGAGGCCGAATTGAACTTGCCTTCGCTGGGCGTTATTCCTATTGTAGATGCTGAATCTGGCCGAACGGCCTGGATAAACTCTTCATCGAAATCCGAAAAACGGAAGCACCGCGAGAAGATGGATGCATACTCCGCACAGTTGGAGACCACGTGTAAGAGCTCTGGCATCGGCCTAGTGAACCTTTCTACCAACGAAGATTTCGCCAAGGCTCTCCTTCATTACTTCAAATCTCACGGCCGACGATGAAACTCTGGAAACTCATAGCAGTCCTTTGCCTTCCCATTTTTTCCATGGGCCAGGCATCTTTTGAAGTTTCCTCTCCCGTAGAGCGCATGCAAATCGGCGATCAAATCAACCTAGTTCTAAAGGCCATTGTACACAAGAATGATAGGATTGAGTGGACACCCTTCCCCATTGCCGTTCAAAGCGGTCGATTGGTCAACAGATCCACCATGGATTCTGCCTTCAATGGCGATATGATTGAGCTAGTTGAGGTTTGGACCCTCACCTCATTCGACAGCGGGTTTGCCGTTGTGCCACCCATCGAAATACGTGTCAATGGTCAAACACTTCAGTCCGACCCCATCCTTATACAAGTTGATTTGGCAAAGAAGTCGAATCAATACCGGGATATTGCGGATCCTATTGGCCTGGAATATCCATTTTGGAAACTCATCCTTTCAATCATAGCCGCACTCACCGTTCAACTTCTTCTCGGATTGTTCTTAATCCGCCGAAGTAGAAAGCGTGAATCCAACACCTTGGTTAAAGACGATCGCACACCGAAGCAGCGGATAGAAGGTTTCCTCGCTAGAATTCACTTTAGAAGTGAGATGACCAATGAAGAGATGGACGTGCGCATTTCGAAAATCATTCAGCTGACCTACCGGTTGCTACAGGTTGAATTTGGCATCAACACCGGAATTGGCTCACCTGAAGATTGGGCGAAGAAACTCAAACTAAACAGTGAATTCGAAGGAGATGCAGATGAGTTGGTCATCTTGATCGCCAAGGCCAATGAAATGCGATTTGGTGGAAGAGATATCGACGCCCCTACGGCCGAAAACTGGCATACCCAATTGAAGGATTGGGTTGCGAAGAGCAAAACCGAAAAAATTGAAAATGAACCTGTTTGAGGGTACAACATTCGCTAACCCAGAATGGCTCTGGGGTTTAATTCTCATCCCAATTATGGGTGTGGGAATGATGTTGCGTTCACAAACCGGAACCGTGCGTTTTTCTCATTTTGAATCAGGCGGATTCACATGGGCGAACCTTCGTCCGTGGACTTCCCTTCTAAGCCTGATTGGCCTCGCGTGTTGGATTGTTGCTTTTGCAAGACCGCAATCTTCTCAACAAACCCAGCAGATTCGAGGGGGTGAGGGAATCGACATTTTCTTAGCGGTAGACGTGAGCTACAGTATGGAGGCACTTGACCTAAAACCAACACGCCTTGAAGCGCTCAAGGTTGTAGCCAACGAGTTCGTGAAGAATCGCCCGAATGATAGAATTGGCCTAGTGGTCTACGCTGGAGAAGCGTATACACAAGTTCCACTAACTACGGACCACGAGGTGCTGACATCAGCCGTGAAGAGCTTGAACTCCGACCTGCTTGAGCCCGGAACAGCGGTGGGCATGGGGCTGAGCACGGCACTATCAAGAATCAAAGATTCAGAAGCAGAATCGAAGGTGGTTATTCTGATGACCGATGGCGAAAACAACCGTGGTGAAATCGACCCAAGATCTGCGGCAAGATTAGCGAGAGAACTCGGCGTTCGAGTTTACACCATTGGTATTGGAACCAAAGGCTACGCGATGATGCCTACACGAATCATGAACGGCCGAAAGATGTTGCAAAGGGTTAAGGTTAATATCGACGAAGACTTGCTTCGTGAGATTGCCGATGCAACCGAGGGAAGATATTTCCGCGCACAGAATAAGGAGCAGCTAGCGGATATCTATCAGGAAATTGACAGACTCGAGAAATCGAAAATTGAGGAATTGAAATTCGTGCAGTACGACGAGCACTTTTACCCGTGGGCTCTAGCTGGATTGCTGTTCATTGCTGCCGAATTCACGTTGAAGAACACCCTATTCAGATCAGTAGTATGAGTATCGTTTGGGCAAATCCAGAATGGCTTAAGGCCTTGCTCGCAATCCCCGTTTTGATTGCGATTTGGGTTTTCCATGCCATGTGGAGTGCTCGTGCACGAAAGAAACTAGGTATAGAAGATATACGTCATGATTGGATTGTGCGACGCTCACCGTGGAGAACGGTCGTTAGAAACGTTGCTGCCCTCCTCGCCTTGTATTTCGGCATTGTTGCGATGGCAAATCCTCAACAAAAGGGAAAGGAAATAGAGGTTGAAAAGAAAGGTCTGGACATCGTATTTGCAATCGACCTGAGTAAGAGCATGCTCGCAGAAGACATCGCTCCGTCACGATTAGAACAAGCCAAGCAATTTGCAAGAAAGGTCATCGACCTCTCCGCGAGTGACCGCATCGGAATCGCCGGATTCTCAGGAGCTGCGTACAAGCAACTTCCAATTACCTCCGACCATGGCTCGGCGAAATTCATTCTCAATTCACTTGAGCCCAACTTAATTCCTTCTTCTGGCAGCGACTTTGCCGAAGCGATCCGCATGGGTACCTCAATGTTCGACAAGAACGTTCAACAAGATAAAGTGCTCATCATCATAAGTGACGGCGAAGATCACCCCGACGAATGGAAAGAGGCCGTGGAATCGGCCATTGATTCTGGTCTACACATCTTCACCGTGGGCATTGGAACCTCTAGAGGTGGTCCCATTCCAACGGGCAGAGACGGCAAATTTCACCGTGACAAAAACGGAGAAGTTGTAGTGACCAAACGCGAGGACGTCGTGCTTCGTGAAATTGCTGAAGAAGGCATGGGAGAATACTTTGATGGAAACAATTCTCGAGAGGCCTCGATGCTCATTGAAAACATAAAGACCCTTCAACTCGCCGAATTTGGCGTGACACCGCTCAGTGAAATGGAAGATCAGTTTCAAATCCCACTTGGGATTGCAATCCTCTTCCTGCTCATACGTACTAGTTTATCCGAACGCAGTTCTCAAACCCTATCAAAATGGCTAAAGCAAGCATAACACTGTCGATGATACTCGCGCTGTGCCTTTGGGGAATCTCGCTAAAAGCACAATCCTACGACGAAGAAATGAAGCGTGGCAATGAGCTCTACGCTGCCGAGAAATACGCCGAAGCCGAAAAGGCGTATCGCAACGCGATGTACGAAGATGGCGAGCGCTTCGAATCTAGATTCAACCTTGGCGATGCCCTGTTTCGTCAGGAAGCATACGAATCGGCCATAGATGCTTATCGCGAAGCGTCACTGAGAACATCAGAGGGCTCCAAGCAATCCATGGCGTGGTATAACATCGGCAATGCGCATATCGCGTTAGAGCAATTTGAAGAAGCCATCGAAGCCTTTCAACAGGCCTTGCTTCGCAATCCGAAGAACGAAAACGCTCGACACAACTTGTCGAAATTGCTCCGAGACTACAACAAGCAAGAGGAGGACAAGCAGCAAAATCAGCAACAAAACCAAGAAAACCAACAGGGAGAGCAGAACGACGATTCACAGAACCAGGAAAATCAACCTACCCCTGAAGAAGGGGATCAAAACGGTGAATCGGAGAGCAACGAAAATGGAAACCCTGACCCAGACCAGCAGCAAAACGACCAGCGCGACAGCGACAATTCCGGCAACAATCCGGATGAAGTGCCAGACGATACGCCAATGGATTCCCAGGAAGGAGGTTCGAATGCAAAAAAGCAACAGAACCAAAGAAGTCAGGGTGACCCAGAACAGCAGATGAGAGATAACCAGCGAGATCTAGCTTCTGGGGAAGATGGTGATGGAAACGGTCAAGGTTCGCCTCAATCACTTGCGGGGGATGAAGCTGAAATCAACGCGGATCAACGCGAAGGTGGAAGCATGGCGGTTCCTATGACCATCAACGAACTTGAAAACTTACTAGAAAAGGCGGAGAGGGCAGATGAAACTACCCTCCAAAGAATATTTGTCCAACAGGGAAGAGATAGAAAAGGAAAAGCCGAGACCAAAGGAGAAAAGGACTGGTAAATGAAGAAGTGGATATACATAATAATGGCGTTTGCGCTCAACCTCATCGGACATGAGGCCATGGCGCAAGAACCGCAGTTTATCGCTCGCGCTGGAAGTAACACCTATCAGCTCGGTGAAGAGATTATCGTGTTCTTTAAAACGAACGCGGAAGGTTCGGACTTTGTCCCACCGTCAAATCTAACGGACGATTTCTACAAGCTTAGCGGACCCTACGTGTCGAGAAACGTTTCCATGAGCCCTGGTCAAAGCAGTATGACCATGACCTGGGAATACCGCTTACGAGCGAAGAAAGTCGGGGAATTCGAATTGGCGCGTGCTGCTATCAAAATCAATGGTGAGCGCTATTACACCGACCCGCTGAAAATTAAAGTGGTTGCGAATTCAGAACAACGCGACGACTCAAATGACCCTAGGGTCTATGCCTCGAAGCGACTGTACATGCGTATTATCCCATCGAAGCTGAGGGTGTATGTAGGCGAGCCGCTGGGCGTCACCTATCGTTTGTACGGCTATGATCGCCCTACTGGCTCACTCGACTTCAAGGAACTTCCAAATTATGAAGGTTTCATTACGGAAGACGTGGAATCTCGCGCGCAGCCTCGTCAGGATATTGACGACGAAGGAAACCCTTTCCTCACTTGGGACGTGGCCTCAAAAGCACTTATTCCACAACGTGCAGGCGTGTTTGAGTTCGACCCTCTAGTAACGGTTATTCCAACTCCTATTCCGGTGGAAACACGCGACATGTGGGGAAGGCGAACGCGGGGCTATCAAACCTATGAAAACCTCAACACGGCCTATCATCCCGACATTGAAGTAGTTCCATTGCCGACGAACAATCGACCGAGTGGGTTCAATGGTGCTGTTGGTGATTTCGAATTTCAGGTAGAACTCTCCAGAGGAGAAGTTGATGTCAATGAAAGCGTCACCCTCACTTTACAGCTTAAAGGAAAGGGTAACTTGAATACCATCAAGCTTCCGGAAGTGGAGCTGCCTGATCAGCTCGAGTTATTCGAACCTGAGGATGAAAACTCTATAATCGCTTCACCTAGCGGGCTCCGCGGTGAAATGAAACGAGAGTATGTGCTCGTGCCAAGATACAAGGGTACCTACAAGATTCCTCCTTTGGACTTTTCGTATTTCGACCCGGAAAAGGAGGAGTATGTAACCGTGAAAAGTGAGGAGCTCATCATTCGTGTTTCAGGCGAAAGCCCAGTGATCGCTACAACCGAAGGACGAGTGCCTACAAAGCCATCGAGCACCAACGAGAAGCAGGATGTTGAGTACTTAAACGAGGACATCCGCTGGATTGAACCCGTGAGAGAAGGAGTTGGCGCCCCAAGCACATTCTATCGCTCGGCGTGGTACATTGGCGGCGTGAGTGGATCCTTCCTGTTCACCGCTTATTTCTTGTTTGCCGGATCTATTCGCCGTTGGAATGACAGCCGTTTCGACAAATTGGCCGCGGCAAGAAAAACAGCAGACAAGGCTATATCCAAGGCAGGGGAATGGAGAGAGGCACGCTATGCCCTTGGTCAATTCTTAAAAACAGGATATGATGCTGCTTTTGCGGATCAAATAGACGGAAAGCTGCAACGCATTTTGGTGGATCGTGGATTGAATGACGCTGAGGCTCAAATGGCCTATGAACTACTCCGACAAAGCGAAGCGGCGGAATATGGTGCAACTATCACATCTTTTGAAGCTTGGAAACAAGACGCAAAGGCATGGATTCAAAATCAAACCAAATGAGAACTAGCATCCTTTTCATCAGTTTGATAGCGTCGGTTTTGGGTTTTGCCAAAGAACCCATTCCGCCTGATAGCACTTCACTACTTCAAAATGCAGTTTGGGCTTTTGAAGATGGACAGTTTTCCGAGGCATATGCGCTTTGGGAAGAGTATGCAAGCACCGAGGAAGCGGTAGACCCTACCGTGTACTACAATATGGGCAACGCAGCATGGAGAGGTGGTGAAATTGGAGAAGCCATTTGGAATTGGAATCGAGCGCTGAAGCTCGATCCAGATATGAAAGACGCCAAGTTCAACCTTCAATTTACTGATGATGTACTGGTAGACCGCATCCGACCGCTGGATAAAAGCCCCGTAGATGAGGTGATTGAGAAGATATGGTCAGCCTTAACTCCGCAAACTTGGGGATTGATAAGCCTCTTCAGCTTCTTGGGAATGATGGTATTCTTCGCCGTTTTCAAGTATGGCAATTTCGCAGGTTCAAGAATCTTCATGCCATTGGCATTTGTACTTCTGTTCACCGGAATCGCTGCTGGCGGAATTGGCTGGAAACACCAATATGAATTGGACAATACATTGACCGCGGTAGTTTTAGAGCCGAATGTCTACATCAAATCAGCACCCATGATTGGGGCTGGTGATGCCTTCATTCTTCATGAAGGAACCCAAATGGACGTGCAAAAAACCGCTGGAGATTGGTTGGAAATTCACCTCGCAGATGGAAAAGTGGGTTGGGTTCAAAGCGAATACGTAGGCGTGTACTAACATCGGCTTGATTATCTTTCCGGCATGAATCGCCGGATTGAGTCGCTCATCATCATTCTCCTTCTCCTACCAACCATCTGGATGTATGTACCAGCTGGACACGATTGGGGAGGCGATTTTGCACAATATATCCTTCAGGCGCAAGACCTTCTTCAGGGTACGAATCGTGCCACAGAACTCTACCTGTACAACGCTGATTACTATCGGCTCGCGCCACCATCCTACCCAAATGGACTGCCGCTGGTATTAGCCGGATGGATCGCCCTTTTTGGCGATGGTATTCAGGGCATGATTGTATTAATGACGCTGATATCCGTTCTGTTTGGCCTAGGTGTATTCCGATTGCTAAGGCAAAATTTCAATTTTTGGATTAGTCTCGCCGCCCTCTTCCTCACCATGTACAATCCGTGGATGATTCGCTTCAAAGCAGAAGTGATTGCCGATTTGCCTTTTGCTACACTTATCGTTTGGACACTTTTGGTGTACCAGCGGTCGCTGAACGGCAAACTCTGGGCGCACATACTTACGCCGCTGCTGGTGGGATTGACTATTATGACAAAGGCGCACGGAATCATTCTGTTGGCGGCCTTTGCACTTGATGGATTCTCCCACTTCAGACAACGCGAAACCAGAAAACAAGGCATACGTAGTCTTTCAAACGTGATATTGGGCAGCGGAATCACGGCCATTGGAGTTGCACTATTCTCGGCACCCGGTGGTATTCAATTGGGACATTTCAGCTCAATTACGGCTGACCACGGGGGCTATGGATCGGCTTTCTTTTCAAATCTCATCGGGTACTTCAATATCTATGTCGCCTACTTTATTCGTGATGTTGGTTCCCTTACTTGGGTAGCGGAGGTTGTTGGTCACATCATGGCTTATTCGGCAATCCTCGGACTAGTGCTTCGGTGGGTCAGAAAGCAATTCGGAATCTTGGATTGGGTATTTCTTGGATTGATGGCCGCTCTTCTTCTTTTCCCCATCACAAACGGCTTCCGCTATTTGTTGCCCGCCTATCCTGCATTACTGATTTACAGCTTATCTGGCCTTTCAGCCATTCCGTGGCACAAGCTCAAAAGACCTTGGCTAGCGCCCGCTTTAGGAATGGCCTTGGCCGCCTTCATCTTCTTTAAAGGATGGGGCAAGATTGCAGAGTTACCCGCTATCCCTGAGGGTCCGTATCTCGCCAAATACGATTCATTACATGAAAGCTTGAAAGCCCACACAGATGACCTCACCATTCTGGTCACCGAGAAACCTAGAGTGTTCGGGCTCTTTCATGGACTTCATGCTGGTTCGGTGGCTCCCTCACAAAGTGATATTCATTCGGGTATCAAAAATCTTGTTGAATCTTTCGAGGAGCGGAACGATGGAGAGGTGCGTGGAATTTGGGTTCTAGACATTCATTTCATCTCTCATCCGTCAATTGACCATTACGTTCAAGACGGAGATAAATCGATGGGCGAGAGAATAGATGGAGACGGTTGGACGTTGAGGAAATATGGGAGGTAGGACAATTCAGACAGTCTATTCCCCAGAATTTCAGAACTTTGAAATCCCTCAAACTACTTCATGTACAAGTACTTACTTGGCCTAGCCACACTGTTCACCCTAAGTTGCGGTTCCGATGGAAGTGCCGAAGCTGGCATCGCTCCTGCTTCGACACCAGATCCGGTTGTGGTTGAAAAAGAAGAACCACAAGCTCGTCAAATGGACGTGGTTGAGAAGCTCAGAACCGATACCGTTTACGAAGAATTTGACGACAAATTTCACATCCGTCTGGTGGGTAGAATAGACACGGTTCTCAACTTCGACGATATCCCAATGAAGCTTTTTAGCAGATTCAGGCTGCAGAAGGTTGAGGTGTATAAAGAGAATGGCTTTTGGGTGATTCCGCATCCAGATTATGAGTTTAAGTTGGGCGAAATGCCCTTTGATGAAACGCTCAACGAGGTCGTTTATGTGGAAGGCGATAGCTCCAAGTTCGACAACATCAATGGCTATTCACAGCTCTATGGCATACGCGATGGTGAGCTTCCAAGCACACAATTCGCTCGATTTACTTTCTTGCCAAAAGGTGGAGATGTGAGGTCGGTAACGCCCCACCATTATGAGGATCTCTTCAACGTGAATCTCAAGGGCGAAGGAAAATCAGCCAACCCCCAAGCTTATCGAACCAAAGATGGCGGCATGATTATCACGCTGCGAGGTGGAGGCGAAAATTCGGAGTACCTCGCTATTCTCCTTTTCGCGAAAAATGGTCAACTTGTGAAGCGAAAAGTTGAAACCATTGCCGAGCCAAGCGAATCATGAAATTTATTGATGAAGAAGAGTTTGAAAAACTGACCTCTTCCGACCTTGAAAAAGCCACTTACGAGGCCTGCACTTTTATTGAGTGTGACTTCACCGATGCGGATTTATCTGACATCACATTCGTGGAATGCGACTTCATCAGTTGCAACCTCAGTAATGTAAAAATCGTTGATACCCAATTTCAAGAAGTGAAATTCTCGGGATGTAAAATCTTGGGACTCCCGTTTCATCGATGCAAGTCGATGTTGTTTTCGGTTCAATTTCAAGAATGCCGACTTGAACTTTGCGGCTTCAATGGAATGACACTTTCGGGAACTCCATTTGTAGATTGTCAGCTCATCGAAACTGATTTTTCGGGTACAGATGCGCGCGGTTGCACTTTTGCAGGAACGTCTTTTGACCGATGTGTCTTCGATGATACGCAGCTAGATAAATCGGACTTCAGAAAAACATCGGGACTTCAACTCAATCCCGAATTCAACTCCATTCAAGGAGCCTTATTCAATCCAGGGGGTCTAGCAGGCTTACTGACAAAATACGGGCTGAAGGTTGAGCCAGAAGATTGATAAATTGAAACTACCTTCACGGTATGATTTTCTTTAAAACAATCATTTCATTCTTGCGCGATGCCGAGTATCGAGGCTTGCTGATGACGACACTCGTTATTCTGGGCACCGGGACAGTCGTCTATCATTATGTTGAAGGATGGAGGTGGCTCGACAGCCTGTACTTTTCCGTGATTACCCTCACCACGATTGGGTATGGCGACTTCTCACCTCAGACTGACTTTGGAAAGATCTTCACCCTGTTTTACATACTCCTTGGGATTGGAATAATACTGACGTTCGTCAATACCGTTTTTCATCACTTCAATTCGGTAAAGAAGAACCCCGAAAAACGCCTAAAATAGGTACCACACCCCCCTGTTCTCTCCCCGAATAAAAGCCCTACCTTTGCCGCCCTTTCCAAGCAAACGGTATAGCTATGAGTCGGATTTTCAACAACTTCACTTTCAATCCTAGTAAAGACATCCTTTCGGGATTAACCGTAGCACTCGCCTTGGTTCCTGAGGCAGTTGCATTTGCTTTTGTAGCAGGAGTTCCACCTATGGTTGGACTTTATGGCGCCTTCATGATGGGACTCATCACCTCGCTGTTTGGAGGTCGACCAGGCATGATTTCCGGTGCCACAGGTGCGATGGCCGTGGTTATGGTCCACCTGATTATGGTAGGAAACGAAGTGGGCGACTCGCTCGGTCAGGAGAACCTAGGACTTTCATGGCTATTCATCACGCTTTTGATTACGGGTGTCATCCAGATGATGGCCGGTGTACTCAAGCTTGGGAAATTTGTCCGACTCATTCCTCATCCCGTAATGATGGGCTTTGTAAACGGCTTGGCCATTGTGATTTTCCTTTCTCAGCTTGGGATGTTTAAGGAAAATGTCGGCGGAGAATGGACTTGGATCTCTGGTTCGCAATTGTACATCATGCTTGCGCTTGTAGGCTTGACTATGGCAATTATGTACTTCTTGCCGAAACTTACGAAGGTTGTGCCCGCTGCGCTCACAGGAATTGTAGTTGTTGCTATGATTACCATTTTTGGCGGGATTGATGTGAGCACTGTAGGTTCATTTATCCGAGATGGTGGAGGCGATGGACTCGCGGGTGGCTTACCTACACTTCAGCTCCAGATCTTTGGTTTGTTTGATACGATGTCGGGACATTGGGGAACTATCCTTTCGACGGCTGCACTTTTGGCGGCTGTTGGTTTGATTGAATCGCTCATGACATTGAACTTGGTAGATGACTTGACTGAAACACGCGGATCTGGTAACCGAGAGTGTTTGGCTCAAGGAGGCGCAAACTTCATCAACGGCCTGTTCGGAGGCATGGGCGGTTGCGCGATGATTGGTCAGTCGATTATCAATGTAAATTCTGGTGGTAGAGGCCGCCTTTCTGGATTGGTTGCCGCTGTAGCCTTGTTGATGTTCATCCTCTTTGGGGCACCTTTAATTGAACAAATCCCTATTGCTGCCTTGGTGGGGGTAATGTTCATGGTTGTCATTGGCACTTTTGCTTGGAGTAGTTTCAGAATTCTAAACAAGATTCCGGTTGCTGATGCGATTGTATTGATTGCGGTATCGGCCATTACGGTTTGGCAGGACTTGGCCATTGCGGTTATTGCAGGTGTAATTATGAGTGCGCTCGTTTTTGCTTGGAAGAACGCCACAATGATTCGCGCACGCAAGCGCATGAAGGAAGATGGAACAAAGGTGTATGAGATTTGGGGTCCACTTTTCTTTGGATCTGTTCAAGGGTTCAACACCAAATTTGACCCGAAGAATGACCCGAATCGAGTTGAAATCGATTTCATTGAATCTCGAGTAAGTGACCATTCGGGAGTTGAGGCTATTCGCAACCTTGCCAACAAGTATCTCGATTTGGGCAAGGAAGTTCACCTGACACACCTCAGCCCAGAATGCATCGACCTCTTGATGCGTCGAAATCCGGAGTTCGAGACAATCATTGACCGTTCGATTGAAGACCCGCGGTATCACGTGGCGACGGATATGCTGGACCAGGAGGTGTAAGATAAGGTTGCCTCAAACGCTATCACATTTAACCTTTGCGAAGCATGAAAAACTTGAGAAGTTTCCATAAATGGATACTTTTGAGGTTTAACTTTAAGGGAAGAATGTCATCATCAATAAAATTCAAATCCCTAGATCAACTAAAAGATCGGGACATCGGAAAAATAGGATCCGCTGCACGTGACAAGTACGAATTTGACTTGCAAGTGGATATCCTCGGAGAAATGATTAAATCAGTTCGAAAGGAACGCCAACTTACCCAAGAGCAACTTGGAAACTTAATTGGGGTTCAAAAGTCACAGATATCGAAGCTTGAAAGAAATACTAAGAATGTTACCATCGAAACGGTACTCAAAGTATTTCGTGCACTGCGAGCTAATGTGAAATTTAGCGTTGAAATCCTTGAAGCTGATTTCCGGACGGCTTAGTTCTTTACAACTTACCATTTTGTCAAGAAATCAATTATTACCTTGGGGAGAGCAAACTCTCTCGAAATGTACAAGGCGTTTCTACTTTCAATTTTCACTGGACTCTCATTCGTCTCGCAAGCCCAGAATGCTTTTGGGGTAAACTTCATGGCTGGTCCAGGCTATTTCACCAATTCGTATACAACGGATGATGGTCCTACACCCATAAATTATCGAGGTAGATTGTACCTCGACTTGGAGGTCAGTAAAGAGTCGCCAACCAAGAGATTCTTTAGGATTGAATTGGGTTTGGGTAGACATGCCATTACCGACCGTTGGGAAACCACTACTCCAGACATGCCGGACGGTACCGGCGAATTCGCGGATGTGTATTACTACTTCAACAGTGTGTATACGGGGCTAAAGTTTCGACAAGAGCTCAATGCTGTGAAGCACCTCTCTATTGGTGTAGGGGCAGGATATCACTCCATTCGGTCGTTTCGAATCTACTCCCCAAACATCATGGATAGAACAGTTACTGACATCAGCTATTCGGCCGTGGAAGTATCGGGAAGTGTGCAATACGAGGTACCTATCACCAAGCGTATATCCTTTGTCCCCTCTCTAGAAGGCCAAGTTGCTTGGCAATTTGACGGTTTAGGCGATAATGCGCCGTTGGACGCGATGATTGCTGGGATATACCTAGGTGTAGGATTTCAATACAGTTGGGAATGAAGCAGTTGAATCATATTGTCGTTCTAGTTTTTGCCTTCGTTTGTTTCACACTCGATACGACTGCACAACCATATGAGCGCGTTGCGCATTCATTTGGGGTGAATGCCTACTACGGACCTGCTAGTTGGTACTTGAAAAATAACTATGAAAAAGGCGAAACGCCATACAACTTTGAATTGTCAGGATTCTACGAAATTCAAGTGGCCAAATCTGAGAGAACGGTGGTTCGGTTCGGCCTTTCAATTGGAAGATTTGGAAGTTCATACGCTGGAAATGTTATCGATACAAGTTCGAACATGCAATTGCCTGCCAACCAATTCGTCTACTATAATTATTACGGAGTGAATGCCGGCTTGAGAAAAGCCATCTCGTGGCCATTCAATTTAACCTACATTACCTACCTAAAATACCATAAGGTTCAGACTGTTGATATAATCACTGATTATTTGCCAGATGAGACATACGCTGAGGAAGATTTGTGGGCACTTGGTTTGGCAATACAACTTCAATACGACGTAAAACTTAGCAGGTCTTTTTACTTAAGTCCATATCTCAAATACTCAATGAACGCTGCGTTCACTGATTGGATATTAGCAGGGCCAACTGGTGATTTTTTTGGAGGTTTTTATGGAGGTATAGAGGTGTTATACCGGCTATAATGGAACGAGTCTTTCTTGAATATCACTACTCAATTCGCTCCGATCTACGCCTTGAGTCTCAATTAATGCGTACCGCACTTTTCCATGCAAACACTATAAATCCGGTGATCAAATAATAAAAGTGTAAAGGAGCAGATTCAATTCAATTGGCATACTCAATCATCAGCATGACCACAAACCCAGGTTCCTCAGTATGATTCCGATCCTATCAGACTATATGGATGCTAAAGTTTGGGGTAGAAATGGCCATGAGATTCTAATGTACTTTTGAAGTTGCCAGTAAATCCGGTTTCTGCCTTCAATCCTTTGGTCGTTCAACAACCTTCAAATCAACGAAGCATGCTCTCCTCAGAAGAACTCTTCATCTTTCTCGTGTCGATAGTTCTATTGTGGATATTCCCTGTCGTCAAAATGCGCAAATCAAATCGACGGGCTTTACTCATTCATTTGATTGTTCAGATTACCTATTCCTTGTTCTTTATAGGGTTGCTAGATTCTAACAGCGAATTCGGTTCGAGTCTGCTGTGGCTGTTTTACTGGGTCTTTATCACCCTTGCACACTTGATCGGACTCAATTTTTGGGCGCTTTTTAAGGTGAAAAGAAGCGCCTAATGGATTTCACTTGCTGTACTCCGCAATTAGCGCTGCCACGAAACCGGGTTCGGAATCTTCATCTTCAAATCCTAAATCGGTTGACACCGAGTGGTTGCATTTCTGCTTGACGCCATCAACCGTCTCTTGGTTGCATGCACATCCGATTATCTCACCTAATCCGATATTGATTAGTCCTCTCTTTCGGATAAACCTACAAGAGGCGCAAGGGTCACCCGAACACGTATGTCTATCTGCCATCGTATTCACCCCATACATTACGACCGCATCTCCTTCTATGACTAATGGGATTCCAATTCCGGAGGCATCCGATAGAACGAAGAGGAGTTCAATTTCGGATGAATTATGGGCGAATAGAGCGAGTTCGGAGGCGGTAAGTCCGCTTACTGAACAAAAGGTCTCAAGCATTTCTGAAGTTTGAATCGTGAATGAAAAAACACCATCGACAATGCGACCAACTTGGAGGTTTGGAGTCACGGCTAGTTGGTCAATCGCATCAGAACTTTTCGGTGATGTACGCTCTACTTTTCCACGTTCGCATGACACCGTGAGAAGGAATAAGAACGCAATGAGCGGGGTAAGAACTTTGATCCTCATAGGTACTGGTTTTGGTTAAAGAAAGATGAATAGACAGCCTTATTCAACCCTTCTATTCCGCAAGCAACAAAAACCTCAAGTGAAGTCTGTGGCCTTACGTACTGAAATTTGTCAGTATGACTCGCCGAAAAAAAAGGAAGAGGTTATAAATCGAGAAAGGACAACTGCGCACTCACCAGGAAGCGTCCGACCAAGAATAGCTTCAAACATTCTCCCCAGCGAATTGTCTAAATTATACCCACTAACAGACAATCGCCGTGAAGAAGAACATCTTACTACTCGTCAATACAATTACCCTAATTTTCATGTTGGCCGTAAACGGGCTTGGCGGTTCGGGCACATACTTTGGTAAATCAGTAGGTGAAGTCAGCAATGAAAACGATACGCTCATTACCCCCGCAGGGTATGCATTCTCAATATGGGGAGCGATTTTCCTTGGGCTCATCGTGTACGTAATTGCCCAATGGGTAAATCGGAATACTGCGAGGGCAAACGAGTCGCTCATTCCTGGCGGGTGGTGGTTCGCCGTTTCAAACTTGGCAAACGGACTTTGGGTTTTCGCTTGGGTTCACGAACAGTTTGTATTAAGTGTAATCTTGATGCTCACTTTGCTTTTCTCGTTAACGCAATTGGTCATCAAACTACGACTCGAAATTTGGGATGCTCCCATGCGCGTGATGCTCACGGTGTGGTGGCCCCTCACCTTCTACTTCGGTTGGATTATCTCAGCCACGGTGGTGAACATAGCCGCGGTTCTTAAAATATCCGGTTGGGATGGCTTCGGCATTGCCGAAAATGTATGGTCTATGGTTATGATTGGCGCCGCTACATCCATTTACGTTTACCTTGTTGTGGTTCGTTGTTTGCGCGAATCAGCCACAATTGGAATCTGGGCCTTTGTTGCCATTGCGTACAAGTTTTGGGAGGTTGAACCCAGTGTGGCTTACGCTGCAATTGTGGGAATTGGGATCTTGTTCATCACCACAAACCTCCACGCATACAAACACAGGGCAACATTACCGGGGATTCGAAAGACCCCGCCAGAGTACAAGTAGAATATGTAATTTCGAATTTTAAGTCGCTCTCTCATGAAAACGCTATCTACTCTAGCCCTTGCGCTATTTTCTTCCATTTCGGCCTTAGCACAGTTTCCGGAAACAGACGTGTTTGTTCAGGGACAATTTGGACTTGGTAACAGAATAAACCGAACGTGGACCTCCTCAGAGTCTTTGATAGGTTCAAGTTACGCTGTTGGTATTGGTGCAGATATACACATATTGCGTGCCTTGTCCATCCGTGTATCTGGTGGTTACCATGCAAATGGTGAAGTTGCCGCAACGAGAAGGTATACCGTTGGACAAGGAGGCTTGTTTGAAGTCGATTCTCGCTTTCACAGTTTTACAACGAACCTCAATCTTGGAGTACGATATTGGTTTGGGAAATTACCATTCGCCATCGGCCTAGGTGGCAACCTTCATTCGTTATATCAAGGTAAAGCCGTATCCGAAGTTCGAGTCTTGGAAGAAACCAACGACCCCGCCATTCAAGATGGCACGTATGAAAGCTATATAACATTGGATGAAAAACGAATAGGCTTTGGACCCTATGCCGAGGCCTTGTATCGCTTCAAAATTACGGACCAAATCGGCCTAAACACGGGTTTATTCTACACGTACACCATCTTTCCAGAAGGTGAAGATCACGGAGGATTCGATTTATGGAGTTTGAATGCGAGTATAGAGTTGAGTTATTCGTTTTGACAATTTTACCACCCTTCCATCTCATATTCAAGCTCATCCACATCTGTGAATTTCCCCTTATCGATGGATTGGTCTGCTTCTCGAACCTTATTTACATACTCGTCTTGTGTGAGTGGCTCATCTCTCACTGTGTAGGCAACGATCTCGTCAGCTGAGTTTGTATAACTCTCAAATACTGCAGTCATAATTCGCAGGACGCGTTCATCTGCAGAGTTCACATATTCGTGAAGCTTTTTTCTCAACTCTATGGTACTCATAACCTACATCATTTGCGTTTGTCTCAAAGATAATTCAAACAAAATAGGATCCTGATTTCTCAAGACGTACACTTCTTCAAATTTCAAGTACCAGATTGCCTACTACTCCGAAACAGCCGCAAACGAAGGTCTCACCTGCTTGCCAAACGCGCTTTCCAAGTGCTCAACGTCCCTTTGCGAAAGCCCAATAACTTCAGCCTTGTCTTCTAATCCCTCGCTGTTCTTGAATGAAATTCGAAGCGTATTCGAGCCATTAGCAGCTTTCTGAATTTCCATAGAAATAATACGGCTATTAGCTATCCTAAAGAACTGCTTGCCACGCATCAAGCGCTTTCTCAACGGGTAAACCAAAACTACAACGAGAGGTACAAGACCTACCTCTAAGTAATCTCCAAGCGCATTCCATTCTACACCGAACATCAGTAAAATTGCTCCACCAATCACCAACAAAAAAACGATGCTCTTGAGGTAAGATACGGCTACTTCTTTCCAAGTCTGACTGTATTTCGACTCGAATGCATTCTCAGGAATACTCTTGATACTTTTCCAGTTTCCAGTATCAGAATATGAGATAAACTCGTCATCAACATTGATGAAACCGTGCTTCGTTTCGAACCAAAACCTCTCCATTAGAGTGTGTTGAGTATCTCCGCGCCCCGTTCAAGGGTTTCCGAGTTTTTCGCAAAGCAGAACCTCAGCACTTTATGATCAGTAGGCACATTGTAGAAGACCGAAACCGGTATACTCGCCAAACCCTTTTCAATAGTTAACCGCTTGGCATACTCCATATCCGGTTCATCGGTCACGGCTGAATAATCCATCAAAACAAAATAGCTTCCATGTGAGGCAAGTGCTTTGAATCTGGAGGACGAAACGAGCTTCAAAAACTCGTCGCGCTTTTGGGCATACATTTGTCCGACCTCCCATTGCGAACCGTCTGTAAGAAACTCTGCCAAACCCACTTGGGCGGGTCGGTTTACCGAGAATACATTGAACTGATGAACCTTCCTGAATTCCTTCATTAGGTTTTGAGGAGCGACCGCATACCCGAGCTTCCAACCCGTCATGTGAAAGGTTTTGCCAAAACTATATACCGCAATGGTTCGCTCAGCGAGGGCACTTCTGCTCAACAAAGACTGATGTTTCAAGCCGTCAAAAATGATGTGCTCATACACCTCATCCGCCAAGAGCAGAATGTTGCTATTCTTCACGATGCGCTCTAGTCGGTCTAAATCTTCCTCTTTTAATACCGCGCCGGTAGGGTTGTGCGGGTTGTTAATCACAATCATCTTTGTCTTGTGACTAATCATGTGTTGCAGCTGATCCCAATCGATATGATAATCCGGAAACTGTAGCTTCACATACACCGGAGTTCCTCCAAAAAGCTCTACCAAAGGAGCATAAGCATCGTATGCAGGTGTGAATAGAATCACCTCATCGCCCTCTGTAATAGTAGCGGCCATGGCGGTGCAAAGCGCTTGTGTTGCACCGGCGGTGATGGTTATTTCGTCTTCTGGGTTGAATGCGGTTCCGTATCGCTGCTCTATTTGCTCAGCTATCCGTTCGCGCAACGGCAGCCAACCTCCCATTGGCGCATACTGGTTGTGACCAGATTTCATGGCATTGGAAACCGCTTCAATCAGCTTTGGATGCGGATCAAAATCTGGGAAGCCTTGCGATAAATTGACGGCATTATGCTGTTGAGCAAGGGCACTCATTTCCGTAAAAATGGTGGTGCCAACGCGCGGCAATTTCGAGGAAAGATGTCCGGGGTATTGCATCCTCAAAATGTAATGAAAATAGAATGGAAACCCGACTATCTAACTCGATTGAGCAAATAGATTTTTCGGTTCTGGTCATCAGGACGACCAACCACCATATTCATGTAGTCTGCTTCTTCCTTCAGTTCGCCTCCTTTGCGGATGAACCCTTCCACCAAGGGCATGCAAATCCCCCAAGATCCCGATTGTTGGCAATCGTCGTAACTCGCAATTCGAACCGCAGTATGGTTCCCAGTTACAACGACCGCATATTGATAGCCAGCTGCAACCTCCAAAGCCTTCTCGGCATTTGCCACGTAGAAGGTCAACACCTGATCCGCGTTAGCCTTGGCATCTTCAATCAACGTTTCAATCTGATTTCCCTCCATGCTTTTGAGCACGGCTGGGTTCTCCGCAAATGCTTCTAACAAAGATATCTCTATTGATTCCTGAAGTTCGGGAGTTTCTCCTGAATGAATTGTTTCGACATTGGCGTCGGACGATTCATTTGAGCACGCAAATGCGGCGAAAGCAGCGAGAGCGATAAGTACCTTTTTCATGATAATTATTGAGAGTTTAAGTTTCGTTTTGCGTAGCCAATCCAGATAAAGAGAAAGATTGGAAGGAGGATGAATACGAGAAGCCAGTAGACCTCCAATAAGTCTGGGCTCAAGACGATAAGTCCGACCATTGAAGCAAGTGCGATTATCCCGCCTTGAAGCTCTTTCTTCCAAGCCCACATCATTCCGCCCACGGTTCCTAATGGAAAGAAAATGAAGGAAACGATGTTATCTGTAGACTGAGATTCGACGCCTGTAGCGGTGATTCCAAATTGATTGGAAAACATCGCGAGGATGGCAAAAATTGCGATGATGAGTGCCCACGCTCGAGCGATGTACGTGATGGCATTCAGCCAATTGAATTTCTTCATTGGGGAAAGGTACGAAGACTCACTGCAACGAGCGGATTGTGGTCCAATTCTAGAACGAATACTTCAGCATGGCCTGAATTCTAGAAGCTGAACCTGTAGCAAGGTCTACATTCTGAATATTCCCCCATTGGTACTCAATACCCGTCATCACATGAGAATCGAGCGCATAAATTAAGTTGTAATGCCCCATATATCCATTGTCAAGTGTATGGTCCGATCGAAAATCAAGCTCTCCCCTGTCGGTTCTCGCAAGCGCGAAATTTGTTTGAAGTTTGGGAGTGATGTGATATCCTGCACCTACGGCAAAAGTGATAGCATCTTCTAATACAAACGACCCATCGGGACGAATAACAGCGCCTTGATCGGTTCCAGCGAAGATGAGAATCTGATCCGTAATTCCTCGGTTGTAGGACATATGCCAGGTGACGAAAAGGTCAGAGGTAAGCCCTTGGCGACCATTGAGAACAACTCCCCAACCCAAGGCGGTCGAAGTCGGACCTACTCCAAGTCCGTACCACCTAATTTGCTCAAGCTGTGCTCCCATGGATATCATGCCATTGTCGCGGTTATTCGTGATTCGAATGGATCCTACTGGCATTACGGGCATTGCTCTACCAACTACCGTGTCTGGATTGAAGATTCCGTTGAGGCCAGGCATTTCTGCCGATACACCGAGTTGCCAATGCGGTGTAAAATCATGCTCGTATCTAACTTGTACACTACGCCCGCCAAAGAGGGCATCTCCAGCAGAAAAGTCCATAATGAAAGGGAAAACGCGAAGGTCAGAAAGGTTTGTCCACGTTTGGCCGACCGTCCAGCCTCCATACTTCACAAATGCGTGGCGCAATCGTGGTTGTCCGGCCCCTAAAGATTCGTCAAAGAAGTCAAACTCAATGAAGAACTTCATGTCTCTTCCCAAACCGGTCTTTCTGCGAATGTCAAAATTGAAGCGAGTTTCGCGAACATGCATATTGAAGAATGGTCCGAATGCCGCTTCTGGAACATTATCGGCATAAATCTGACTCATCAACAATTGATTTCTACTTCCCGAACCATTGAAATCGTAAATCGCATCAATTCTAAAATAACCCCCAAACTTCAGGTAGAAGTCGGAATCAGGAATTTTGATCGCTCCGGGAAAGTTGAGTTCAGTAGCACGTGCGCTATCTTCTGGAGCTCCCCGAAGGTTGTTGTAATGGCTTTGAGCACGCAAAGCACTACTGAAGATAAGTGTCGTCATTAACAAAATAGTAGACAGAGTGTGCCTCATTACTTCAGGTCTGTTGGATTAAGTATCAAAGATACCCAAATAGATAGATGGACATTAAAGTTGGCAGGTCCTAATCGATTTTACATCTTAACTTAAGGACAATTGCACCTCAATTGAATTCAGAAATGATAAATTGCAAACATAAAGTTCTCGAAGAGTGCTTGACATCGAACTGACTTCTCTACTTATTATGAAAAAGCTGTTTTCATTTCTACTTTTTATTCTCGTAGGTAACTTCTCCTTCGCTCAAGATGCTGACGGAACGAGTACTTCAGACCTAGCAAAGAAACTAGCGGACCCGAACGCTACATTGGGACAGATGTTGTTCCCGATTGACTACATTCAGTACGGTAATGCGCTCGATGAATCTAGGCAAAATGCTTTCGTAGTCTCTTTCCAACCCTCTCTACCCATATCTATTTCCGATGGGCTGAACCTGTACGTTCGTCCGCTCGTGCCTATCTATATTAGCCAGCCCGTTATTGGTTCCAACGGATTTGAACAACGAACCGCACTTGGAAACATTAGCGCCGATGTGGCTATCGGCAAAACTTGGCCATCAAAATGGATTACTCTTGTCGGAGTTTTTGGCGGATTTCCGACAGCTTCGGACGAGGCACTACGTATGAATTATACAACGCTTGGACCTGAATTAATGGTCGCAAAACTGACAAATTTCGGTGCGGTTGGACTCATCGTAAGTCATGCTTGGGGAATTGGCGGTTCGGATGCAGATCCTTCAACAGTTTCTGTCATTCAAGATAATTTCTGGATTGCTTCAGGGGGAAGCACTACTGCGAGCGTTACAGCTGGACAGTACTTTTACACCATCAATTTGAAAAATGCTTGGCAAATAAATGCGTCACCAACGTATTCTTATAATCACCTTGCTGAAGAAGGCAACAGACTTACTCTTCCGCTAGGTATCGGCGCTCAAAAAGTCTTAAAGCTCGGAAGTCTACCAGTGCGGATTGGCGCACAATATTGGTATTATGTAGATGCGCCGGACAACTTTGGGCCAAGACATCAAATCCGATTTACAATCGCACCAGTGGTACCGTTACCTTGGTAAATGAGACCTTCATATTTCATATCTCAACCTTTCATATCATGAAACCGATCCATTCCAAACTTTCCCTATTAGCCCTGGTAGCCATAATGGCCTCGTGTGGCGGAGATTCAGAGAAAGAAAGTTCAACCACCACCCCCGCGGAAGTCGACCTAAGCGAATTCACCTCCAAACAGATGACCGGTGTAGAGCAAATTGAAATTGACGTCGATTTAGACGCCGCTATTCAGCGTCTCTCAAAAGCCGTGACCTTCAAAACAATTTCCAATCAAGATCGCGACGATTTTGATACCGAAGCCTTCGCGAATTACCACAAATTTCTCGAAGAGTCGTATCCGAATGTGCATAGGGAATTGAAAAAGGAAGTTCTCGGAGACCCACGTCCATATAGCTTATTGTATACATGGGAAGGCACCGACCCCTCACTTGAACCCGCACTATTCTATGCCCACCAAGATGTGGTTCCTGTTCCAGAAGAATCTAGAGACCAGTGGAACCAAGATCCTTTTGCAGGAGCTATTGCCGACGGATACATTTGGGGTAGAGGCGTACTAGATGACAAGAACCAAATTCACGGAATTCTCGAAGCAGCTGAAATGCGTATCGCCGAAGGCTGGAAGCCCTCTCGCACCATCTACTTTGTGTTTGGTCAAGATGAAGAAGTGGGAGGACATGAAGGTGCGCGATACATTGCAGATGTGCTCGAAGAACGCGGTATCGAACGATTCGCCTATGTTATGGATGAATCAGCTCCACTTACACCTGGCATATTCCCTGGAATTCCAGATAACACCGCACTTATAGGCATCGCCCAAAAAGGATTTATCAGTCTAGAAATTGCCATAAGCGGCGTTGGCGGTCACTCATCTCAACCGCCTACTGAATCAAATATTGGTATTCTAGCAAAGGCCATCACAAAGCTCGAGGAGGCACAGTTCCCATACAAGATTCACCCAGCAGTAAGACATCAGTACCGCTACATGGGGCCAGAAATGCACGAAGCTCAACAGCCCATGTACGCTGCCGTTGCCTTCGGAAAAGACGATGAACTTACTGACCTTGAACAAGAGTTCATCAATGAAATGGCAGAAAATCAAGTAACCCGCGCCATGCTTCACACGACGATTGCCACAACTATGTTCAATGCGGGTATCAAAGACAACGTCCTACCACCAACTGCCACTGCAGTTGTAAACTTTCGCCCAATGCCAGGCGATTCACCGGAAGTTATCATTCAGCACGTTAAAGATGCAATTGATGACGATCGAATTACGGTTCGTGATATTTCAGCATCCACACCAGCCACAAACATCGCGAACCCAGAAAGCGATGGCTACAAAATGCTAGAAAAGACGATCCGTCAGATTTACGGAAACGATCTCATTGTTGCGCCATTCTTCGTTATTGGAGGGTCAGATTCCAAACATTTCCAAGCGAGAGATTTTGCACCAGATGTTTTCACAATCACCGCTATTCAGCTTGAGAATGTGAAAGAATTTGAAGGGTTCCATGGTGTAAACGAACGCATTCTTGTGGAAGAATATGCCCGCACTATCGGCTTCTTCTACCAAATACTGGGCAACCTAGAAGACATGGAATAGCATTCAATCAAAAAACAAAAGGGCTGAAGAGGAATTCTTCAGCCCTTTTTTTATACCTATAATTGGAAGATGATCTAAACCTAGAAAGTAGTCATCTTCGCCACTAACGGCGCCTCATTATCCCTCATCCAGCGGAGGAGATACACACCAGCCTGATCTGGACGATTGAAAGACGTCAACTGACCATTCACCTCTTTTACATCGATCACACGGCCACTTATGTCCATGAGTTGAATTTGACCGGTCTGTGCTTGCTCGCCGATGTCTACTTGCCACTGGCCGTCCGACTGTGTTACGTATAGTTCTGTTGGCGCAAACTCCGGAACAGTTATAGCACTTTGACTAACGGCAACCCACAGAGTGCGGCTATCCCCCGCATTGGATTCAAAATACGAATAAGGTGCGTTGAGAAGGTGATGTGTCTTTTGTGCTGTGGAATCAATCAACCAGACATCCATATACTGACCAAAATGATCCTTGTTGTAATCTACGGTGTGCGATCCAGCTTCCCCAACCTCAATCGTTACTGGGTAGGTTTTAGTCACCCCAACAGGAAGGTCAGCCGAAAGAATTGACTGCGTGCCCTGGGTAGTAGGAATCCACATGCTAGGAACATCCGAGTTCATTGAGCGAAGATCATACGCTTCGAGACCTTGGTCCCAGGCATCGGTGGCATCTGGGTCGAAGATTACGAGCACCTGATCTCGAGAACTATCTGGGTCATACACATTCAATCGAAGTGCGGGATTAACTCTCTTGTGGAACACTGAATTTCCGCTCGCCATGCGATCTGCGTATCGATGCGGATTCTTCAGGGTGAAAGTTTCAGAATTTGCATCTGAGGCGGACATCTTCACCCAAAATGCAGTGAATGGGCGAATAAATGAGAACCCACCTGAAGTTGTTGCCGTCGTATTGTCGTGAGATTCCAAAGACTCACCTGAAGCCAGCACCGCAACATATTGTCCAGCAGAAGGATCCCAAATGTGCACACCTTGATAGGCAAAAGGCCATTCCGATGGATTATCCGCACCGCCATCCCCATTGTAGTCATTGAGGAGCTTTGAAATGTCTATCGCTCCTGGATATGGGTTCGCAATGAGATTCCAACCACGGTTCTGAGCTACTTGATCAGCACTTGGATCATAATAATTATAGCACGTTGTACTGTGATTTCCGCTGGCCAGACCCCCTTTGAAGGATATTACACTGTTGAGGACAGGAAAGTTAGCGTCGGATTCGTAAATCACATAAGGTTTATTCACCGCGCTTTCTGTGCTGTCCGTTATTGCGGTCCACCCATTGGCGTTGGTAGTTGCGCCATTCTCCGAAGCATCCCAGGTGAAAATATTCGCCGTTGCCGTTCCGGTGTAGTCTAAGGTTAAATCATCATTGAAGTTACTCGGCTTGCCCGCGTTATTGGGGTTAGAAAAATGACGCCAACCGTCCACTCCACTAGAGAACCTAGTTCGCATGGAAATATTAGGCGACCCAGAAATAGACGCTTCTGCGCTTGTGTTGGACACGCCCCCACCGTAATAAATAGTCAACGAGGCATTGCTCATATTCCAGGTGTTCGACCCAGTAGCTTCTGTGAGCATTAGACCACCATCCTGGATGGTGATTGTGGAATTTGATAAATTGAAGTTGTGACTTGAACTTTTGACATCAAAAATACCACGAATGGTAGTCCTTGAGTTTGCCATTGAGATGGTAGTACCGGTAAAGTTAATTCTTCCTGTAGGGTCGATGAAAAGGTGTCCTTGTCCACACCAACTGCAACCTCCCGGCTTGTTTACGGCACGTATACTCCTCGTTACTGTTATAGTCTCGTTCACGTGAAAACTACCCCCTTGAACTACCAAGTCTCTCATAACGGGAGCAATTGAGGTATGACCGTTAATTGTGGAGTGTGAGCCTGGCCGTTTTAAAGTTGAATCGGCATCACTGGCGTGTGCAAAGTCGATCATTAAGGCCCCCAAATTGAACGCGTCATCACCACCAGCCACATCTATCTGATCATACTCGTGCTTTATGCGGATCTTGGTGTACTGATTTGTCACGTCTGGCACACCTTGCCCGGTAGCCCAAGTACCGCTCACGTACAAATCACCCGAAGCAATAGTATAATACGGTACAGGCGCCGTAGTTCTCACCGAAGTTGGCGTCGTGGCATTAGCCGTACTACCGTTGCTTCCATTCGACACACTATCTACCAAGGTGTTACTTGCCAGCGTTTCAAACGTGAAATATCCTTCCAATGCCGTAGTGTCATCGTCCGCAAACGAGATGGTATCTTGCTGATACCAGAGTACATTCTCCTTCGTTCTCGCCTCACTCCAAAATCTCAATTCATCAAAACTTGCCGAGGCCGGCGTAGTCGGCGAAGTGCTCAATGCACCCAAGTACCATTGACCCGAAGACAAATCTGGATTCCAAGTTGTTTCCACCACAGAATCCGTTCGCGAGCCATCCAGCCAGAGCTTCAACTCATTCCCCGATTCATCGTCCATCACTAACGCCACATGGTGCCATGCAGAGGCGCTTACCGCATTGGTGAACGTACGAGTGTCCGTTCCATCTGAAATCGTCACCACCAAATCTCCACTTGTGAGTTGGAAAGTGAGGTATCCGTTATCTAGACCGAGTAACTCCGCCGTGCCGTCTGTATCGTAGAACCAAAATTCAACGGTGAAGTTGTTTCCGGCACTTCCAAAGTTTCTCTTGGTTTCATTGCCGAGGTCGACGTAATCTCCAGCTGTACCGGAAAGGGTCAACATTTTTCCTTGTCCAAATACGATGAAAGAGGCGAGCGAGAAAGTTAAGAGCAGTAGTTTTTTCATCAGGCTTGGTTTTTCTTCTTCTGATATACGCCGTATCCCACGCCAGCGGCAGCAATCAAAATAAATGGTAATGGTGCAGGTGTGCTTGGGTTACCCGGTTGGGCAAACAAAAAAAGCGGGATGCCCAACATGAGTAGGGCGAACAGCGTCAGTCGGTACGATTTCATTTCTCTCGCAGCTTAGTTGGTCGGTCTTAAGTCTTCTCTCTTCTTCGCCAGAAAGTTAGCATTTTTTTCAACGACCCTACCCTCAAAATCGACGAAGACCGTCAGCCTCCAATTATTCGTACCTTTGAACCAAACTTTTCTTCCATGGTTACATCGCGCATCCAAGCGATTATTGAACAGGAAATCCAAGCGATTCAAAACATTCCGGTCGACGGAATCATCGAAAAGGCCGTTGCCATCATCCACGAGCAAGTGCACCTCAAAGGAGGTAAAGTTGTCGTAAGCGGAATGGGCAAAGCTGGACAAATTGGCGTGAATATCGCCACGACCCTCAGTAGCACAGGCACGCCATCTATTTTCCTTCATCCAGCTGAGTCGCAGCACGGCGATTTAGGGATGGTGCAGAAAAACGATGTGATGTTCCTCATTTCCAATTCTGGAAAGACCCGTGAAATCATTGAAATGGAGCACCTTGTAAAAGAGATGTATCCAGACATCAAGATTATTGGACTAACAGGGTCTATGGAAGGCGACCTCGCCAAGTTTAGCGATGTACTCCTATACACTGGAGGCCCCAAGGAGGTTTGCCCATTGGGCTTGGCGCCAACCACATCGACTACGGTCATGACCGTAGTTGGCGATATTTTGGTGGTTATGATGATGGAGAAAATCAACTTCACAAAAGAAGAATACGCCAAGCGCCACCACAGTGGTTACTTGGGAGTTAAAGCAAGAAATAAAAGCTGATGGGATTTACACTCATTGCCGGCCCATGTGCCATCGAAAATGAAGAAACACCTCGCGCAATCGCCAAGGAAGTGAAAGCGATGTGTGACGACTTAGGTATTCGTTACATCTTCAAGGGAAGCTACCGAAAGGCTAACCGATCTCGCCTGGATTCCTTTACAGGCATTGGAGACGAAAAAGCACTCGGCATCCTCAAGTCAATTGGCGAAGAATTCGGAATTGAAACGATTACAGATATCCACGAATCACACGAAGCAGAGCTTGCTGCGAAATACGTGGATCACCTGCAAATTCCCGCATTCCTCTGCCGACAAACCGAGTTGCTTATTGCAGCCGGAAACACCGGCAAAGGGGTGAATATCAAAAAAGGACAATTCCTTTCTCCAGAAGCGATGACGTTTCCTGTGGAGAAAATTAAGTCTACCGGTAACGACAACGTTTGGGTGTGCGAAAGAGGAGTAACCTTTGGTTACAGCGATTTGATCGTAGATGCCACTTCCATTCATCGCCTCAAAACGCATGGTGTTCCGGTCATCATGGACTGCACGCACTCTGTTCAGAAGCCAAACAAAACAGAAGGTGTTACGGGGGGCGACCCTAGCATGATAGAAACGATTGCACTTTCTGCGGCAGCAACGGGTGCCGATGGCTTCTTTATCGAAACGCATCCCGATCCGAAGACCGCTAAGAGCGACCCACATACGATGCTTCAACTCGACAAACTGAGAGGTATCCTTGAAAAGACTATGGCAATCCGCAAAGCACTGAATTTATGACCATTGCAGAAACGCTCAAGCACAATCTCGAATACTTCAGCGGTCAGGAAATTGACCTTGCCAAAATTAGCGTGACAGCTGTCCTCGACCTTGCCGCGCAACTGAATATCCCGGCTGAGGACCTTCTTCATTGCGACCTAAAGGCTAAGGAAAAGGCTAAGAACATCCGCATGGTGATCATGGATTGCGATGGCGTTCTCACCGATGGCGGTATGATTTTCACAGCAAATGGCGACGAAATCAAGCAGTTCAATGCCAAGGATGGCATGGGAATCAAAGCCTTGAAAAACAACGATATTCTGACTGGAATTATCTCCGCCGGAAAAGAGCCTCGCCCTATCGAAAAAAGAGCTGAGATGCTCGGTATCGATCGCGTTTACGTAGGCACTCGACCTAAAATCGAAGTCCTCAACGAGTGGATTAATGAGCTCGACATCCTGCCAGAAAACATCGCCTATATTGGCGACGACATCAGCGATCTTCCAATACTCGAAGTAGTAGGCTTTTCAGCTTGCCCTGCCGATGCTGTCGCAAGTGTGCGTCAGGCGGTAGACGTCATCCTTCCTCTTAAAGGGGGCCAGGGAGTTGTTCGCGAGTGGATTGACAGATACCTCGTGTAGCACATGTCTGGAGCAAAGCCGCGCTTCCGCTTCGCTCCTTCGCCTACGGGCGAACTTCACATGGGTAATTTTGCCACCGCCGTCCTTGCTTGGCTCCAAGCGAGGTCGATGAATGGTACCTTCATTTTACGCATTGAGGACAATGACACGCAGCGAAGCAAGCAAGAATATGCCGACCAAATCATGCGTGACATGGAATGGTTGGGCTTGGATTGGGATGAAGGTCCGTTCTACCAAAGCAAACGCACCGACCTCTACCGCGATGCGCTTTCCAAACTCGAGAAGGCCGACCTGATTTATCCTTGTTTCTGCTCCAGAAAAGACCTTCAAGCTCTTGCTTCTGCTCCACATGGCATTTCTTCAGAAGGACCGGATTATCCGGGCTTCTGCAGAGACCTTTCTAAAGAAGAAGTTGCTGCGGCGAGGGAGGAAAAAGATCCTTCCTTTAGGTTCAGATTGCCCCACCGTTCCTACAGTTTCACGGATTTAATCTGCGGAAAACAGGAGTATCCGCCGGGTTATGGTGGCGACTTTGTGGTCAAGAGAGCAGACGGAATGTGGGCGTATCAATTGGCATGTACGGTAGACGATTTAGACATGGGAATTACACATGTGTTAAGGGGCAGCGATTTACTGGATTCTACCCCAAGGCAGCTTGCGCTGACAGACGTGCTAGGGGGAACAGCTCCGAGCTACGCGCACTCGCCATTGTGGATGGGAGAAGATGGGCACCGATTGTCGAAAAGAAATGGAGCCAAGAGCATTCGGGAATTGAGGGAGAGTGGGATGTCAGCAGATGATGTGCTCGGAAAAATTGGAGTGCTTTCGGGATTGATGGATGAATATGGAAGCGCATCTCTTCAGGAGTTACGTGATCAATTCGATCTGAGTAGAATCGGCTCAAAACATGTCGATTACATCCCCTAATCGTTACATTTGTGCGGATTAGATTCAATTTGCTCTCACTTATGTTCGCACTATTACGCCAGAAACTCCTCCTCTGTATTGGTTTCATAATTTTTGCTAGCTCAAGTTTTGCCTCTCACTACGAGGGTGGACAAGTGTATTGGGAAGCATTGGGCAACGACAGGTACATCTTTTACGCGCAACTGGTTGGTCACACCGAAGCCCATTCTCATGCCCTACCCTATCAATTGACGGTTTATACGAATGTTCCAGGACGCTCAACTATACTTCTAGCCCTGCACGATACAGAGCGGCTCACGCAGTATTGCAATGATTCAACTGAACGCAACCTAGAACTCCGAACTTTCCGAAGTCTTCCAATAACACTTGCAGCACCAGCCGCTGGAACGCGGTACGATTTCTGGTTTGAAGACTGTTGCCGAGCCGACACCTCTGAAATCAACGTAACAGGGTACAGCGACGTTTACTACGACGCCTACATGTGGCATGCAGGTGCGAATAAGTCAAGTGGTTATTTCAATATTATTAACACCTTCCGGAATTCGTCTACGCGTGCTATTGACGTTAAGCCAAACCCCGGCGGAACGGATTCTACCATGAGCGTTAGTATGGCCTTTGCCAAAACTCAGAATGGTGCGAATGTCACTTATAATACAGGATACAGTCAAAACTTCCCTACTTCGCCCAATGATTCACTTTCTGCGGATGGTATGTTTTATTCGGGCTTGATTGATTCCAGCTTTCACGCCGTATTAGCATTCTCTGGATACAAACCAGCTCCGAATGGAGTTGGACTAGCAAGTGTTGTGAGGTACACGTTTGGGTTGAAGTACATTGACATGCAATATCACAGCGAACCGAAGCTATCGCAACTGAACTCTTCACACGCGTTTGATGTAAGAAATCACGACAGTGCCATTTTCATTCAAACGTTTAGAACGGATACAATCGAGATTGAATTTGAGGTGAGGGATACCAGCTCGCTCATTGCAGCTGGAGACTCAATCCAAGTGTACTTCAGCGAGCCTACTCCTCATTCGCCGGGATACTCATCCTTGCCTGAGCTTATACCGACGCAAAGCTCAACCGCATTAGCCGACACCGGAATGATTCGTTTCAAATTCAGATGGCTTGTTCCAAGCGACCTTCCGGTAGGCACCCACACCTTTGATTTGGTGGCGGAGAACAATCGTTGTCCAGGCAATGGTCTTACAATTCGGAGCTTGTTCTTCACAAGTAGTGATACACGAGTATTCAAAGACTATGTGGTATGCCCGAATGTTCCAACCCAACTGAATGGGCCTTCGGGTTCAAATGTTCAATGGATCCCCACAACCGGATTGAACTTTAACTCCGGTTCCTCTCGACCTTATGCAACGGTTGATTCAACGAAGATTTATTACTGTGTGGTGAATGGCGACACGGTAGAAATTCATCGTATGTTGGTACACGATCAAACACCATTGACCGTATCATTGAATGGAACCACTTTGAGCATTGATAATCCATCAATCTATTCTGATACCCGAAGCTTGTACTTCTATAAAGTTCTTGTTGCCGCACTCGACTCTAACATCACAAGCGTCTCAGGAGATGGCGATTACAGCATAAAGGCGTATGACGCCAACCGCTGTTTTGACTATTCAAATACTGTCTCCTTGACAACTAGTTCAAGGATTGAATATGCAGTAATTGATGAACATGTTCAATCCTCGGGATGGGACGACATCAACTCATTTGAATATGGCATTAGCTTTTTATCACTTCCGGGGAATATGACCGAACTTCATCACATGTTGCTGCCTGGAGTTCGTCGCGATATCTACGCTCAAACCCACTCTATTCAAGGTTTCGTGAAAATTGGTCAAGTTGGTAATGCTCTCAATTTCTCGGTATCGGATTATAATCCAAGTTCTACCCTTATCACGTTCAATCCTCCATTTGTTATCGACTACACAGCTACATACCGTTTCGAATTTGCTTTGACAGGATATGAAGGACACATTGCCCATCAATTTCCTTATTCAACTCCCAAAGCATTAATCTTTAATACCAAAGTGAATAATAATCAGATGGATTTCATCCAAATAGTATTCCGTGGTCAGAAAGGATTATCCCAAGCCGAACTATCGAATGAGGTTTCCATCTTTCCGAATCCAGCTCAGAATTACGTCCGAATTTCGGGCATTCAGGAGAACACATCCTTTGAGATTGTTGCATCAGATGGATCTACAGTCAAAACTGGAACGGTTGAGCCCGAAGGTTTAATCTCAACTGCTGAACTTAAATCTGGAGTGTATTATTTACGACTTCACGACAATCGAAATCATTGGGTTGAAAAGCTAGTAATCGCTAGATAGTGGTCTCCATGTGAATTGCAAGCGACGCGACAAACTGATTCGCTACCTTTGCCACCAAAGCATCTGAACATGATTCGTTCCATGACCGGCTTTGGGAAGGCCGTTGCACAGCTTCCCGGTAAAAAAGTTACGGTTGAGATAAAGAGTCTCAACAGCAAAGGCCTCGACCTCAACCTACGCCTACCTGGCAGCCACCGAGAAATGGAAGTGGACGTTCGCGATCTGCTCGCCAATGGAATTCAGCGCGGAAAAGCTGATATCGGTTTCTATGTCGAGCTCACCGGTGCCGATGAAGCACCGGCCATCAACGCTGAAGTTGTTAAGGGGTATGTGCGCCAGCTAAACGGCATTGCACGTGAGCTGGGTTTGGAGAGTGACGTACTCTCATTGGCCATGCGTATGCCAGATGCACTGAAGAATGAATCACGTGAAGTGAGTGACGAAGAGAAAAAAGCAATTCTCGACACATTCTCTGAAGCCCTTGAAAAGTTCAACACCTTCCGTTCACGCGAAGGTGACCACCTCGAAGAAGATCTTCGCGGAAATATTCAAACCATTCGCGATTTACTCGCTGCTGTTCCTCAATTTGAAGAAGAGCGCATTGTAAATACACGCGAGCGAATGCTCAAGGCACTCGAGAATCTGGAGGCCAAAGTTGACGAAAACCGATTCGAACAAGAACTCGTTTTCTACCTCGAGAAATACGACGTCAATGAGGAAAAAGTTCGTCTCGCCGGTCACCTAGACCACTTTGTGGAATCGTTGGCGGAATCAGGCGTTCACGGACGTAAGCTCGGGTTTATTAGCCAGGAAATCGGACGGGAAATCAATACGCTTGGATCTAAGGCGAACCACGTAGAGATGCAGAAACTCGTGGTTGGAATGAAAGAAGAGTTGGAGAAAATCAAAGAACAAGTATTGAATGTTCTCTAGGGGAAAACTCGTCATATTATCAGCTCCCTCTGGCTCTGGAAAGACGACAATCATTCGTCATTTACTCGAAGTATATCCCGAGCTTGAGTTTTCGATTTCAGCAACAAGCAGAGCCCCCAGAGGAAAGGAACAGCACGGTGTAGATTACTATTTTCTCAGCGCTGATGAATTCAGAAAGCGCATAGAAAATGGAGAATTCCTCGAATGGGAAGAAGTTTACGAAGGAACCTATTACGGTACGCTTCGCTCGGAAGTAAGTCGTATTTGGGACAAAGGCGGGCATGTAGCTTTTGACATTGACGTTGTAGGCGGTCTCAACCTAAAGAAACACTTCGAAAAGCGAGCCTTGGCCGTTTATGTGAGGGTACCTACCATGGAAGAATTGGAGAAGCGCTTACGCGGAAGAGGAACCGATTCTGAGGAAAAAATCCAACAGCGTTTGGCAAAAGCGGAGGAAGAAGGTAAACGTGAATCTGAATTCGATATCACCATCGTAAACGACGAACTCGAAAGAGCTTGTCGCGAAGCTGAAGAGAAAATCGGAGCTTTTTTGAAGTCATGAAATCGCACGTCGGACTCTTTTTTGGAACCTTCAACCCGGTGCATGTGGGGCACATGATTATCGCTCAACACATGTTGGAATACAGCGATATGGATCAGCTTTGGTTCATGGTAACTCCGCACAATCCACATAAAAAGAAGAGCACGTTATTGGATGACCGCCAGCGTTTGCACATGGTAGATCTGGCGATTGTAGACCATGTTCGCATGAAGGCGTCTGACGAGGAATTCAATCTGCCTCAACCTAGCTATACAATAACCACACTCACCCATTTGAGTGAAAAGTATCCGGATAAAAAATTCAGCCTAATTATGGGCATGGACAATCTGGAGAGCTTTCACAAGTGGAAGAACTTCGACAAGATTATAGAGCAACACGACCTCTATGTGTATCCACGTCCGGGACACGATGGTGGCGAGTTTGGAAGCCATCCGAAGGTACATGTGATTGACGCTCCGAATATGGAGATATCGGCCACACGAATTCGCGAATCGCTAAAGGATGGAAAGGATCTTTCGTACATGGTTCCAAGAGCGGTTTGGGACTACCTCGACAGCTCCGGATTCTATCGCTAGGGCAGTCGAAGCCAGCCTAGCACACCGTCATCCAGCGTCCACTTACCATCTTCATAACTCATTCGTATTGATACTCGACTTGGTGCGTTCGGACCAGGATTTTGCTGAGTTATTTCTATTGAATTTTCATTGACGGCGGAAACAATGGCAACGTGGCCGTATGGATTCCAACGCGTGCCTTCAAACACAATTAGGTCCTTTACCGCTGGTTGTGCTTTGCCTTGATTTGAAAATTGGAGTAGTCCGCGATTCGGGTTGAGTGCACCATCGGCAATATCGGGATCATATAAATCCACCGCATGACCCCATGGGTTTGGCATTTTGTGATGGAGATGTTCGAGATAATAGCGCTTCACGAATTCAACGCACTGGTACTTGAGTCCGATGTTGTAACCGTCGGCCGAAGTATTTCTGCCCGACACATTACCGACTGAGCCATTGTAGTACACGATTACGTCGTTTAGCGTGTCGACCGGCTCACCCACGTCGTAATCAGAAGTAAAATTGACATTGAAGTAAGACCAACTGCAGAGAGCGCTAACCATGAGAATGAGTAGAATGGAGAGGAAGCGAAACTTCATTAATTAGCCTTTTGAATAAGGTATGGATTCTATCTCTTAGTTTGGATAATGTTTACCAAAAATTGGTACTTTTAACAAAAGTCAAAAAATGAGCAAGAACACATCTGTCTCTCTTGGAGATTACTTTGATGAATTCGTTCGCGATCAAATTCAGAGTGGTCGGTATAAGAACGTTAGCGAAGTTATTAGGGCAGGGCTTCGGCTTCTAGAAACTGAGGAAGGTAAAACAGCTGCATTGAAAAAGGCAATTGAAGCGGGAATCGAAAGTCCACGATCGGAGGATTTTGACTTTGATAATAATTTGAAAGAGCTAAAGAGAATTCCTTAGTACATTCCCTTACTAAACTAACCCACATGTTCGGTCTTTACCAATCACTTTCAGAAACAGCCTTGCTCTTGATACTCGGGCTAGGCATTTTGGGATACCAAGGAAAATCAGCCGATATCAGCAAAATGCTCATCGCCGTGATTTCCTTCTTCATGTACAAATCAATTCTGTACGAAGGATTCGGACTTCTCTCCTTTCCCGATGTGATTCCTGGTAAGTACAATTGGGAAGGTAAACTAGCTTCGTTGGTTTTACTTGTGCTCATTTCATTCTTGGCGTTCGGAAAGGATTGGGACGGTGTGGGTTGGACGCGTAAGATTCAGAATAAGAAAAAGACCTGGACGGTGACAGGAGTGCTTTTCGTGCTCTACGGATTGTACGCCCTATTTTACCTATCGGGAAGAATACAAGAAGACGCCAATTCATTCTTGTACCAAATCTCCATGCCTGGATTCTCTGAGGAGTGGATGTACCGTGGGGTATTGTTCGCCTTGCTCATACCCACTGCTGAGGCGCAGAAAAAAGAATTTTGGCCGGCTGCGATTGCCATCACGCTTCTCTTCGCCTTTACACATGCTTTCAGAATTACGGGTGAGGTAGAGTTGACTTTTAATACGGGTAACTTTATTTACGCATTGGTCACAGGCTCCGCATTCATGTATTTGCGGGTGCTCAGTGGATCTCTATGGGTTCCGATCCTATTGCACGCTTGGTTCAATGCGGCGGGGTACTTCTTATAAATTGAAATGCAAAAACATTCTCTCTCTCCCTCTCTAATCGGTAAAAGACGCTTTTACATTGGCGTAGTTATGGGCCTTTTAATGGCTTTTGCCATGTTGGCCTTTTTGCAAGTTTTGAACTATAGTTTCCTGCTGCAACAGCTCGAACTTGCCATAGAAGCTCCCAACTTATTTTATTCCCCTCGATCAAAGTATTTGCTTTGTGGCCTCGCGGCCATGTCGGGAGCCTTCACCACCATGATGATTTGGTTCGCGCAAGCGGGTGTTCGAAACATCAAAATTCGTCGAGCTTTCCGAAACGCATGGACGTTAAGCGCCCTACTCTTTTTCTTGATTATCGGATTGACAATTCGCTATGCAAGTATCGCTTACAGCTCCATCCATGGCGCGGAAATTGTCGTTCCAAGCACAGTGAACGAGATGCTGGGTCCACTGTACTATGTGCTTCCAATTTTTGCAGTACTTATTGCTTGGAATCCACTATTTCGTGTCTTCAGGATTTACAAAATCGCACTCGCTACACTCTCGGCAACCTTTGTATTTACGCTGGCATTCTTCTATTTGATTCAACCTCCAATTGACCTCAATGCGGTTTATGCGCATCGCTATGCTGATCAAATTCACTTTATGGAACAGACCTTCGAAAGGGCGGAAACAGAATATGGAATTACCTTTTCGGAAGCCGACCGTAAGACCTTGAGCATGACGATTTGGTCTGACGATAGGAAAGTGACTGAGGATGCCTTGGTAGAACTAGTTTTATCAGACAGGCGTATGACGCTCGATAGCGCAATTATGCTCGAAACCGTCTTGCTAAAGTCCAACCACGGATTGATGAGTCAACCGATGAACCGATACTTAACGGAATCTGGAATCATCGCCCTAAGATTGGTACGCAAATACCGCATGACGGATTCCTCAGAGGTTGATCTGAGAACAGAGCTGAGGTATATGGTGAAGGAGGAATGGATGATCGAAAATTTGAGAGAAAAGACGGAAGAGATAATAGGGGGCAGAAATACTTCCGAGGGTAGCTCAAGCTCAACTGATATGGAAACGTGGGAAGAGTACCTTTCTTGGTTTAACGAGACCTACAACGACAGTATAAGAAGTGATGCTGAATACGAGCGCGTTGAGCCTTATAATATTCTCATCGACTTCGATATACTCGGGAATCCAATTCTGGAAACGTATGGCCATTCCCCGAAGTACAAAGGGGAGATGGACAACTACATGCGATTAGGACCGTTATTTCCATAATGAAGGTAAAGAAACAGGCTGCCAACCCTTCGCTTGAATGTGCTGAAGAATTTTCGGCAAGGCTTCCTTTAGTCTCGGCCAAGCCTTGACACTATCGTGGAAGACGACAATATCTCCCGGCTTCAAGGTGTTGACCACGTTCTTCACACAGTCGGCTCCAGAAATTTCCATATCGAAATCCCCCGAAAGGATGGTCCACATGATGATGCGGTACTTTTTACTCAATGCCTTTGCTTTGCGCGGCGAAATTCGTCCATAAGGTGGTCTGAATAAGTCGCTCTCCACCAACGCGGCCGCCCGTTCAACATCCTCAATGTAGGCTCGTCGATCCAGCTTCCAACCGTTCACATGGGAATAGCTGTGATGCCCAATGGAATGTCCAGCGTCTAACACGGCTTGCACAATCTCGGGATGCGCCTCAACATTCTTCCCAATTAGAAAGAAGGTAGCCTTGGCATTATACTCGTCGAGGATATCTAGTACAGCTTGTGTTATCTCCGGAGTGGGACCGTCATCGAACGTAAGAAACACTTCGTTAGTAGCCTCAGGAATTCGCCAAGTGAGGGTGCCAAGTGGGACTTGAAAAAGTGAGGGTACTCTCTTTGGGTACATGGCGATGGGATTGTACGACTAAGTTAGGCTTTACAACATTAAGCTATTGAAATCGTCAACTTTCGCCCTAATCCAATTTCGATCAGCCGAGAGTATGTTGATATCTGAATGTCACTTAGACCCCTTTCAATTCGCGAAATATAGCTCTTCTTTGTTCCAGTTTTTTCGGCGAGCTGTTCTTGTGTCATTCTTGCTTCCTTCCGAGCTTCTTTTAACATAACTCCCAGTCGAAAGGCAAGTGAATCCGTTTCAAACTCTTCTCGTTTTGAACTCCCTTTTGCACCGTATTTCTGCTCCAGTAACTCATCGAAGTTGTCAATGGCTTGCATCATAAGAGATATAAAGTTCACTAATTAGTAAACACTAAGGTAGTACTATCAAGCATTAACTACGAACACTTCGCTTATAAAAATTCGCCAAATACACCCCCAAGAATATCAACCCTGCGGCACCTGCCTCTCGCCACGAAATCATGTCTAACCCCAGCATCAAACTAAAGCTTGTTGCAAACACAGGCTGAAGATAGATGTACGCACTCACCGTAGTGCTCGAAACTGTTTTTAGTGCATAAACGTTCAACAGGTAGGCGAAGAATGTGGTGAACACGACCACAAAGCCTGCCTGAGCATATATCGATACTGTCCATGTTTCCCATGGTGCCGAATAGAGTTGTCCAGCTCCGAATGGAAGAACATAAAGCAATCCAAAGCCAAACACCCATTTGATAACCTGAATAGGAGGGTACTTCTTCATCAATGGCTTCACAACAATGAGGTAAAGCGCATAGGATGTGGCATTGATCAACACAAAGAGGTTACCCAACGAGGTATCGCTATTCAGCAAATCAACTTCTCCTTTTCCAGAGATCAGCCAAATGGCACCGCTAGCACCAAGTGCAATTCCCACGATTTTCAACCATCCCAGCCCTTCCTTCAATACGATTGCTGACAGCACCAATACCAGAATCGGATTGATGGTCATGATGATACTCGCATTAATCGGTGTAGTGCGTTGTAACCCTTCAAAGAACATAATCTGATTGAGTGCAACCCCGAAAAGACCCGCAAGCGCGAACCTCCATATGTCGGACTTCTCAATTCTTTTGGCCGCGGTGCCGCGATGGACAATCCAAAACAAAATAGATGCACCGATAGCTCTCAAAAGAATGAATCCTCTAGGTTCAAGAAATCCATTCATCACCTCTTTAGCCATGATGTAATTCACCCCATAGATTAGGGCAACCGCCAATAGGGCGAAGTGTGCGTTCTTAATCGAGCGATCCATCAGCCCAGTGCTTCACTTGCGGCGGTCACGTCCTTCTTGGCAGAACCAATAAATATTTGATTGCCAACAAGTACAACCGGACGTTTTAGGAATGTGTCTTCTTGAAGAATGTACTTCTTGTAATCCCTTTCACTAAGCTCCATTTCATTCAGTCCCATCGAGCGATACTTCATTGCTCGCCTAGAAAAAAGCGCTTCGTAGCTTCCAGCAAGACTAGCCATCTCGTCGATTTCTTCTTCGGTTATAGGCTCGTTTCTTATATCGCGAAGTTCAGCGCCTTCCGTATTCCATTCCTTGAGTAAACGTTGGCAAGTTGAACAGCTTGGCAAATGAAAGATGACCTTTTTCATAGAGATTTTCTTTGCGACAAAGGTACACTTCGCGAAAGGTTCAATCACAGAATATCAAGTGAGTCTATGAGTACAGTGAAGCCTTCATATGTGACGTTCGTCGGACGAAAAATGTCGTTAATAGAATAGTAATGTGTCGGTGAGGGCGAGAATTCTTATCTTTTCCTTCTAATCATCAAACTGCTAACTATGAAACGACCCCAGATTTGGGTTACACTGTTTGGAGGAGTCCTGCTCTCCCTATCGCTTCAGGCCCAGCAAAAGCCGAATGTCCTCGTCCTTTGGGGAGACGATATCGGCACATGGAACATCAGCCACAACAACCGTGGAATGATGGGTTACGAAACACCGAACATCGATAGAATCGCTGAAGAAGGTGTTGGATTCACAGACTATTACGCACAGCAAAGTTGTACTGCAGGTAGAGCTGCCTTCATTGGCGGTACGGTCCCTGTTCGTTCGGGCATGACCAAAGTTGGGCTTCCCGGAGCCGAGCAAGGGTGGCAAGAGAACGATGTTACCATGGCTACCGTGATGAAGTCGCAAGGCTACCGCACAGGTCAGTTTGGTAAAAACCACCAAGGTGACCTCGACGAGCACTTGCCAACAAACCATGGCTTTGACGAATTCTACGGAAACTTATACCACCTCAATGCTGAGGAAGAGCCAGAGCACCGCGATTATCCCGGTGACATGGTCCTCCGCGATGGAAGAACCTTCCGCGAAACTTACGGTCCACGTGGAGTAATTCACTCTTTTGCCGACGGAAGAATTGAAGATACCGGACCTCTTACTAAAGAGCGCATGGAGACTGTTGACGATGAAACCGCAGCCGAGGCTATGCGTTTCATTCGTGATGCAGTAGCAGCCGGCGAGCCATTCTTCGTTTGGTGGAACGGTACAAGAATGCACTTCCGCACACACGTGTCAGAAGAGCACACCGGTCTTTCTGGCCCGAGTGGAAACGAATACCACGACGGTATGGTTGAGCACGACATGCACATTGGTCAGTTCCTCGATTTGCTCGACGAACTCGGCATCGCCAACAACACGATTGTGATGTACTCGACAGATAATGGTCCGCACTACAACACGTGGCCAGATGCGGGTACTACTCCTTTCCGCAGTGAGAAAAACTCAAACTGGGAAGGTGCCTACCGCGTTCCAACGTTTGTAAGATGGCCAGGAAAGTGGCAAGCGAACGTTACCCTCAACGGTATCGTTGCACACGAGGACTGGTTGCCAACCTTCGCCGCAGCCGCTGGCTATGACGATGTAAAAGAAGAATTGCTGGAAGGCGTGAAGCTCAACGGTAGAACGTACAAGAATCACCTCGACGGATACGACATGAACGACTATCTGGCTGGTGAGACGGACGAGTCTCCGCGTAAAGAGTTTTGGTATGTAAATGATGATGGCGATTTCGTCGCAGCGAGATATGAAGACTGGAAGATTGTCTTCCTGGCGAATCGCGGTGTAGCTTTCGGTGTATGGCGCGAGCCTTTCACAGAACTCCGCGTGCCATTGATTTTCAACTTGAGAAGAGATCCGTTTGAAAAAGCTCAGCACAATGCTAACACATACGACGATTGGTTGATTGATCACGCCTTTGTGATTGTGCCAGTCCAGCAGATGGCTGCTAGGTTCATTCAAACGTTAAATGAATATCCACCTTCCCAAACGCCGGGATCGTTTAACCTACAATCGGTCATGGAAAACCTAGACTTTGGAGGTAGGTAAGTCAATACATTAGAAGGGTCGCCTTGAGCGGCCCTTTTTTTTATTCCTTTTTTCGATTCGGAAACAGTGTATCCATATTGGCGTTGAGCACGTCAAGCCTGTCAATAAGCAAGCGCATTTGTCGCTCGGTCGCGTATTCAGACGTTGGGTCGCGACTATAATTTACCATCTCGTACACGGGCATGTCGAATACTTCGGCCAACTGTATGAGTTGCTTTAACGACCAATCGCGGGTTCCAGATTCTAATCTTTGATATTGGCGGAGACTTACATCGAGCTGGATGCTCATGTATTCTTGGGAGTACCCTCTTTCTACTCGAAGCTTTCGAATGCGTTCCCGAACGTCTCTTAACCGGTCCATAGGCTGTTTAGTAAACAGGTCTGTGGTGGTCAATGCAAGTATAACGATTCTATTATAAACCCAACGGGTTCTACGAGTGAAGTAACTCTCTGCAACGATTTACGACCGATTCGGTATCCATGCCACACCCCAAATGCAGCTCGTCTACCGAACCATGCTCTACAAAGCGATCTGGAAGATGAACCTGACTCAACCTCACCTCATCTACCCTATTTTCATGAAGCCACTCCGAGAGGGCGCTTCCTAGTCCACCGACAGAGGAATCTTCTAGCGCGACCCAATGAGTTGCTCTTGAAGCCGCACTCAACGCGCGCTTATCAATAGGCTTGATAAAAGTATGATGTATGACGCCAACCGTGTATCCGTCTTTTTCGAGCGTATTGGCAACGTCCATTGCTCTTCTTGACATGGTGCCGGTAGACATCAAATAGAGCTTCTTCCCTTCTCTGAGTACTTCGGCAGACCCAAATTCAACATCATCAAACTTACCCTGAGCGTCGAATCTCGCTTCTGTATCTCGTGGATAACGAATAACGAATGGTCCATTGTGCTGGGTCGCTGTGTAGAGAACATTTCGAAGTTCAATCCCATTGCGTGGAGCGCTGATTACCAGATTAGGTATGGGGCGCAAAAACGCCAAATCGAAAGCTCCATGGTGGGTTGGACCATCATTGCCAACTAGCCCAGCTCTATCCAAACAGATGATAACGTGCAGATTCTGCAGAGCAATGTCATGTATGATTTGGTCGTAAGCTCTCTGAGCAAATGTGCTGTATAAATGCAAAATTGGAACTCCGCCGGCAGCGGCGATTCCGGCTGAAAGCGTTGCCGCATTTTGTTCTGCGATACCGACGTCTAGAACGCGCTGTGGATACTTTGCGGCCACCTGGCTTAGTCCGGCTCCAGAAAGCATTGCTGGAGAAACCACGGTAAGTCTATCGTCTCTTTCGAGCAGTTCCTCTATAGCCTGACCAAAAACATCCTGGAATGGCAACTCCGACTTATAATTCGGCTCGGAAGGCAAGAACTCTGCTATCGTTTCAACATGCAAAACTCGTGGTCCGCTGGCCGACAAAGCATAACGGAGTTGTTGAACCAAGTCCGACATTTGATGGCCATTTACACTCCCCATGTAACGGATATTCATAGACTGGAAGAACATCTCGTAGGTTTGGCCCTCATGCAGAGCTCCCACGTTTGGGTCGATCGCCTTTTGGTTATCATTTAGAATGATAAGCACATCAAGTCCCGTGGTACCGAGGTAATTCAAAGCTTCAAAGGCCATCCCGCCGGTGAGGGCGCCATCACCTATTACGGCCACATGCTGATTGGACCTTCCAAGTTTATAATCTTGAATCGCCATGCCCGTCACCGCTGATATCGACGTGGAGGAATGTCCGGTTCCAAAAGCGTCATACGGACTTTCAGATCGACTAGGGAAGCCGCTCAATCCGCCATGTTTTCTGTTTGTAGAGAACTTGTCGGCTCTATCGGTTAGCACCTTGTGCACATATGCTTGATGACCAACATCCCATATTAGCACGTCCTCCGGAGCTTTCAATACGTGGTGAAGCGCGACGGTCAACTCACACACGGACAAGCTGGACTCTAGGTGCCCCTTTTTCTCCTTTGTTGCATTTGGAATGAACTCCCTTAGGATGACGGCCACCTGCTCCAACTCGGAGATGGACATGCGGCGTAGCTCTTCTAGGGATGGAATGTTTGGCATGCGGTAAAGGTAGGGATACTGGGAATATCGGGCTAATGGTTATCAGACCAATAGACTCATAGACCAATGGACCGATAGCTTCAAATTAGGCTTTCATTCTGTTTCGGCGAATGATCCTTTTCTCTGCCCTAAGGTGGGGAACCTTCTTCGTATCGCCTTATGGCAATCGCCTTCTCATTTATCCTGTTCAAAACTACCCGATTGTAAACGTTTACTATACGACTTATGTAGTGGACTTTGCGGAAATTGATGGTTGGGCGGTGGGGGCATTAAACCCATGGTATAACCAACATTTTTGATCGTTTCAGAGACGAATCTCCAGGGAAATCTGCCAAAACTATTCTTCACGTTACGACCAGTTGGTCATATATACGTCCATTCGTTTGGTGTTGAAGCCGGTTCACTCTGATAAATTGCTTGCTCACCAAATCACCATTACCATGAAAAGGCAAATTGTACTATTCGCCCTGCTCCTCTCTTTTTTAATCCCCAAGTACGCAAGCGCTCGACCCTTTTGGGGAACTGATGAATCGTCAGGCACCGTATCCAGTCGATTGATGGGATCATGCTTCATTTGTTACGATTACTATGTCTTTTGGTCAAAGTCGATGTAATATGCAGATGGGAACCTTGCTAAAGGTAGTCTTCCTTGCATTGAGCTCGTCACTCTTGATGGCTCAAGAGAAATGTGACACGCTGAATACAGTGGATTTGACGCGGCATTTCAACAGAAATGAAACACGGACTATCTCAGGGGACTGTTCCCCTGAGTGTTTCATTCCCGCTCACCCTAACGTGGAGGTTGACTATCGATTTTTGATTCAATGCACCGATTCTTCCCTCCTGTACTGGACGGTCGTAATTGATGGTAAATTCGAAGGACTAAAACTTGAAGCTCAAGACGTTGTCATACAGCGAATCTTAAGTTCACACACGTGCATTCCCATCGTGCAAGACAGGTATACTGTAGAGGTAACAAATGACCAAATAAGTATTCAATTCCCGAGAGGAATCATACTCGAATCGGGACAGCATTTATCCATTCTCATTGCGGGGAGAAGCCTCAGCACGGCGGGTGTTTCGTTTCAATCTGGGGCATTCACAAATGAAAACGGTTTCTCTTCTTTCCTGGATTCCCCGAATGGGTCAATTTCTACGAGAGAATTGTATTGTGGCGAATTACCGCCAAATACAGTGGGTGGGTTCGTGTTTCGAGCGGTGGTTGATTAGACTGATGTTCTGACAGAAATGAGGAATCCCAAGAGGTGCAGCCGATCACGGAATCCTAATACCCCATCGCTTCTCTAACGCGTCCAATTGTCGCTCTCGCCACTACACGCGCCTTTTCTGCACCTTTCTCAAGCGCCTCATAGATCGCATCAGGTTGAGTCATAAGCTCGTCGAACTTCTGACGTTCTTCCGCAAACTCTTCGAGAATCAACTCGAGTAAAGCCTTTTTCGCGTGACCATAGCCGTAGTTGCCACCGAGGTAATTCTGGCGCATCTCAGCTACTTGCTCATCTGTTCCCAACAAGCGATAAAGGGCGAATACGTTGCAGGTATCTGGGTCTTTCGGTTCCTCCAATGGCGTCGAATCTGTAACAATGGCCATTACCTGCTTCTTCAATTGCTTCTGAGGGAGGAAGATATCAATGACGTTGCCATAGCTCTTAGACATCTTTTGTCCATCAGTACCGGGTATAGTCATCACGTTCTCGTCAATCGCAGCCTCAGGAATCACGAAAACCTCTTTATCGTATGCTAAGTTCACCTTGGTGGCGATGTCGCGCGTCATTTCCAAATGCTGCTTCTGATCCTTTCCTACCGGAACCACATCAGCATCATACATGATGATATCGGATGCCATCAAGACAGGATAATCGAAAAGCCCCGCATTCACATCACTAAGCTTGTCACTTTTATCCTTAAAGCTATGTGCATTCGCAAGCATCGGATACGGCGTAAAGCAGTTCAAGTACCATGTTAATTCCGTGCATTCCGGAACAGCCGATTGAAGATAAAATACAGACTTCTCCGGATCCAATCCACACGCCAACCATGCCGCAGCAGTAGCTAGTACGTTTTGCTTCCGAACTTCAGGATCCTTAATCGTAGTAAGGGAATGTAAGTCGGCAATGAATAAAAATGATTCGGTGTTCGCACTATTCGCACGCTTAATAGCAGGACGAATTGCACCAAGGATGTTTCCCAAATGCTGACGTCCGGAACTCTGAATTCCGGTAAGTACTCTTGTCATTATTTCTCTTCAGATTATCGGCGGAGAATCACTAGCATGTCCACAGGTATAAAGGTACCTGTAGCGGTGTCAAAAATAGGCATTACTGTTTGCCAACGCTGCTTCTGGTCATAATCTTCGATGATTTCAATCTTCAAAGTGTCTATGCCATCTTCCACATAGACCGAATCCGTTCCAACGGTCCACCATGTGCCACTCCCGCTTCTGTAGAATGGAAGTCGCAATGGCTCACTCGTGCCTATATCAATGCGCGCCGTGAAACCAAAGAAATAATCCGCGTCGCCGTCTGGTCGATAATCAAAAGTGCCATATGTATCAACGCCCTCACCTGTGAGGTTCACACCTTGAGCCGGGTTGATGGGGTTGGGCATATATGCCTCATACTCAACATGGGTGAGTTGCCACGGTTGGGCTAATCTAGAATCCAATGTTCCAGTGCGGGTGTACTCACTAGGGTCGTCGCCACCGCATGCAACCAAGGTGAGAATAAATACAGAGAGTAAAGCCTTCTTCATAGAGTTCGAATGTATGTAAATCTACAAATCTCTCACTGAAAATACGTTAGAAGGAGCTCTGTCGGGCCACAAAGCCATCTTACCAATGATTTCAGCCACCTCATTTGGAGATTTTAATTCGCCTGCCTCATGCATCGATTTGAATCGCTCAATCTCTGGGAATTCCTCGGCGGATTTCGAACGTATATCCGCCTGCATCTCAGTATCCACAACACCTGGAGCAATACTGAAGAATTGGATACCCTTTTCTTCTTCAGCCCAAACGCGCGTCATCATATCTACCGCAGCTTTCGATGCACAATACGCACTCCAAGAAGGAATCGGATATTGAGCAGCACCCGACGAGATTGAAACAACTACGCGATTTGAAGCTTTGGAGTTTTTTGAGAATTGGTTCGTCCAGCGCATCACGGCAGAAACGTTCAATTCGAACAGGGAAGAAATGGAAGTTGAATCCAGCGATCCTATCGGGTTAACTGGACCCAGCCATCCTGCATTATTGATGAGAATCTCGCGCTTCGCGTTAGGGTTTAGTTCCAACGAAAGCTCGCTTCCTACTTCCGTCAAATCAACCTTGTGATGCGTGTAATTTGGATGTTCAATGGAAGTCCTGCGGCTGTAGCCATGGACGAGCGTGTCGGATTGGGCACAAAAGAACTCAGCAAGTCCTTTACCCAATCCGCTACTCGTTCCGGTGATGTGCACCACCGTACTCATTAACTGTTGATTTCTATGAATCTTTCGATGTCTCTTACCGTACCAAAGACAACAATGATGTCGCCTTTTTCTACGATGGTCTCAGCATCTGGCACACCGTAAATATGGTGTTCATTGTTCTCTTCACGAAGAAGTGTAACAAGATTCAGCTTGTACTTCTCGCGAAGTCCAATGTCCCCCAGTGTTCTACTGTAAAGTGCTTTTGGTGCTTTGATTTCAACGATTTCATATCCATCAGGAAGCTCGAAGCACATGACCACTCCTGGGTTCATCAGCTGCTCGGCCACGTTGTTTGCAACCTCATCTTCTGGACTCAAGATTTCCTGAATGCCCATTTTCTCGAGGATGCGTCGCTGCGTAGCCCCTTGCGCTCGTGCGATGATACGGCCAATCTCCATTTCTTGAAGCTGGAAACAGCAAAGAAGCAAGTCTTGGAAATTCTGACCAATGGATACGATGACCGCATCCATCTTATTCATGTCTTGCGACTCAAGTGCCTTTTGATCTGTCGCGTCGAGGGTAACCGCATAAGCCACATCCTCTCGGATAGCCTCGACTTTTTCCTCGTCGGTATCAATGGCGATCACCTCAGCTCCTTTTTGGCTCAACTTTCGAGCGATGGCGGAACCGAACTGACCGAGTCCGATAACGGCAAATTTATCTGCCATAACAATTCATTCTAAATGAGTTACAAAGGTAACTCTATCCTAGCTGGTTTAATGCATTATTGAGGTCCGCAATGAGGTCGTCTGCATCTTCGATACCAACACTCAATCGGATCAATCCATCAACCACGCCTGTCTTCATTCTTTCTTCTACTGGAATTGCGGCGTGTGTCATGCTCGCCGGGTGGCCAGCAAGAGATTCTACTCCACCGAGAGATTCGGCGAGCGTAAAGACGTTCAAGTTAGAAACAACCTTACTTGCATCTTCGAAGGTTCCGCCTTTTACAACGAACGAGATCATTCCGCCGAAGTCGCTCATCTGCTTCTTAGCCACTTCATGACCCGGATGGTCTTCAAAACCTGGCCAATAAACCTTGTCAACCTTCGGATGATTGCGGAGATATTCGGCTACGACCTTTCCATTCTTACAATGGCGCTCCATGCGAACATCCAACGTTTTGATTCCTCTAAGTGTGAGGAATGAATCCATTGGTCCACAAACGCCTCCCGCCGAATTCTGTATGAAATACAATTTCTCAGCAATGTCTTTGTCAGCAGTTGTCAGCAAACCAAGCACAACATCTGAATGGCCTCCTAGGTACTTAGTGGCACTATGAAGAACGATATCAGCACCGAGTTCAATTGGTCGTTGAAGGATTGGAGTAGCAAAAGTATTATCCACAACAAGCATCGCTCCGGCCTGCTTGGCAACTTTGGCCATCGCTTCAATATCGATGACATTCATCATCGGGTTCGTTGGGGTTTCTACCCAAATAAGTTTAGTCTTATCGTTTACGAGCTTCTCCACGTTTGCCGCATCATCCATAGCGGTAAAATGGAAAACGAGTCCGAAGTCCTGATAAATCTTTGTAAACTGGCGATAGCTTCCTCCGTAGAGGTCGTTTGTCGAGATGATTTCATCCCCGGGCTTGAGCATCTTAAGCACACAGTCAACTGCGGCTAGTCCGCTACCAAAGGCTAAACCGTATTTGCCTCCTTCTAGCGAAGCGATGCTTTTCTCCAAAGCGTGACGTGTCGGGTTCCCTGTACGTGAATACTCATACCCTTTGTGCACACCTGGAGCGGCTTGTGCATATGTTGAAGTTTGATAAATCGGAGGCATTACAGCACCCGTGCTTGGGTCATGCTCTTGGCCTCCATGAATGGCTAGCGTACCGATTTTGAGGTCGCTTTGATCTTTCATACTCAATAAATTTTGCAATGCTAAGGTATCATTTCATGTCTAATCGACCACTTAGCTAATAGACTAATGGCTGAGCTGTGGGATTGTTCATTTGGACATCCCAACCGCAAGGAAGAATGCCGTGGTGCGAAACCTGGTAGGAAGTTCGGTGGATGAATTGACTGATGTGCCAACTTAAAGGAGGCATCCCGAGAGGCGCAGCCGATTCGGGAGAGGGTTGGAGGGAAGAAAGCAAACATCTGGTGAAACGAAAAAATAGAGCAGAAGGTCGAGGTGTCAATGGTAGGAGTGGGGTGCGAAGACCTGGGGGGCCCCAACCCCACCCCCTGTGGTGAAGTTCTAAAACCTAATTGGAATTCATTCAAAGTTCAAAGGGACAAAACAGCGACAATCAGGGGACATTTCGTGGACAATCAATATGGGTGAATAACTAAGCGTTTGTAAACGTTTAATCTACGACTAGTGCTTTTCTAGTTTGTAACTTGAAACTGGGGCGGGGTTTAGAGCCCCCAACAAACCCCGCCAAAGCACTCACACAGCCCAGAACTTCCAGTCTTTAACTTCTTACCTCCCTAGAGCTACAGCCTCGAGCCTGTAGCCTCTAGCCTCCAGCCCGTAGCCTATAGTCGCTTACAAAAAAGCCCCCACACCAATCGGTGCGAGGGCCCATATCATTTGTCCGCGCAGTGTGCCACGAAGCAATTTGTTCTAAATTTTCCTATCTCTCCTCCAACACAAAGTCCTCCATGAACTTCGTGGTGTAGTTTCCTGCTAGGAAATTCTTGTCTTCCATGAGCTGACGGTGGAATGGAATAGTCGTTTTGATTCCCTCAATAACGAACTCATCCAATGCACGCTTCATCTTGTCAATCGCCTCTTCGCGTGTACGCGCTGTGGTAATCAACTTTGCAATCATAGAATCGTAATGTGGTGGAATTACGTATCCTGCGTAGCAGTGTGTATCCAAACGAACTCCATGTCCACCTGGCGCATGGAAAGAAGTGATCTTTCCTGGAGATGGGCGGAAGTTGTTGTAAGGGTCCTCCGCATTGATGCGGCATTCCATTGAATACAACTGAGGCTCATAGTTTCTTCCTAGAATCGGAATACCTGCAGCAACCTTGATTTGCTCACGAATGAGATCATAGTCGATAACCTGCTCCGTAATCGGGTGCTCTACCTGAATACGGGTATTCATTTCCATGAAGTAGAAGTTGCGATGCTTGTCAACCAAGAACTCAACTGTACCAGCGCCTTCATACTTGATGTACTCGGCAGCTTTAACAGCCGCTGCTCCCATCTTTTCACGAAGCTCTGGAGTCATGAAAGGACTTGGAGTTTCCTCTGTCAATTTCTGGTGGCGACGTTGAATTGAACAATCGCGCTCAGAAAGGTGACAAGCAGCACCAGTTTGGTCACCCACGATTTGAATCTCGATGTGACGAGGTTCCTCGATGAGCTTTTCCATGTACATGCCGTCGTTTCCGAAGGCAGCACCTGCTTCCTGACGAGCAGAATCCCAGGCTTTTTGGAGATCTTCTTTCTTCCAAACAGCGCGCATACCCTTACCCCCACCACCAGCGGTGGCCTTAAGCATTACAGGGTATCCAACTTCTTCGGCCAACTTAATGCACTCGTCGAAGTCCGCAATAATACCATCAGAACCAGGTACACATGGTACACCAGCGGCCTTCATGGTAGCTTTAGCGGTAGCCTTGTCACCCATCTTGTCGATGTGCTCTGGGCTAGCTCCAATAAACTTGATGCCGTTTTCAGCACAGATCTTGGAGAACTTGGCATTTTCTGACAAGAACCCGTACCCTGGGTGAATGGCATCTGCATTGGTGATTTCCGCTGCAGAAATGATGTTTGGAATATTGAGGTAACTCTCGCTACTCGGTGCAGGACCAATGCACACGGCCTCATCTGCGAAGCGAACGTGCAATGAATCAGCGTCTGCCGTAGAGTAAACAGCTACCGTTTTAATGCCCATTTCGCGGCATGTACGGATTACACGAAGTGCAATCTCACCACGATTGGCAATGAGTATCTTTTTGAACATAGGATCAGAATTAGGTTCTGCCCTTGGGGCTTAAGACGGATCTACCAAGAACAATGGCTGATCGTATTCAACCGGCTTCTGGTCGTCAACCAAGATCTTAACAATCTTACCAGAAACTTCGCTTTCAATCTCGTTGAAGAGCTTCATCGCTTCGATGATGCAAACAACTGCACCTGGCTTGATTTCATCACCAACTTCGCAGAAAGTATCCTTGTCTGGAGAAGGTCTGCGGTAGAAGGTTCCAATCATTGGCGACTTAATAGTGATGTACTTGCTGTCGTCCTCTGCCGCTGGTTCTGCAGCGGCCGGAGCAGCCGGAGCAGGGGCAGCAGCTGGTGCCGGAGCAGCAGCCGGAGCTGGCGCAGGTGCGGCAGCTGGTGCAGCTACATGTTGTACTACTGTTGTCGCTTCTTCACCACCGGTCTTAATGGTAATCTTGAAGTCTTCAGTCTCGAGGTTCACCTCACTTGCGCCAGACTTGGCTACAAACTTGATAAGGTTTTGGATTTCTTTTAAGTCCATATTTCGAGGGATTAGGGATATCCGAGTTAATTCTTAGGGTCAATTGCCCACTTGAGATAGATCGACCCCCAAGTGAATCCACCGCCAAAAGCAGCGAACACTAGGTTGTCTCCTTTTTTCAATTTTGAAAGGTAGTCCCACAACAAGAGCGGAAGCGTACCATTCGTCGTATTTCCGTAGCGCTGAATGTTCAACATAACCTTGTCATCATCCAAGCCCATGCGGTTTGCCGTAGCATTGATGATGCGAAGGTTTGCCTGGTGTGGAACGAGCCAATCAACATCTTCGCCTGTGAGATTGTTTCGCTCAAGAATTTGAGCACTCACATCGGCCATGTTGGTTACAGCGAACTTGAATACTTGCTGGCCTTCTTGATAAACAAAGTGCTTGTTTAATTCAACCGTTTCCTGCGAAGCTGGAAGAATCGAACCTCCTGCATCAATCTTAAGATACTGACGTCCACTACCGTCGCTGCGAAGCACCTCATCCTGAACACCATACCCTTCGGTATTTGGCTCAAGAAGGACACATCCTCCACCGTCACCGAAAATGACACAAGTGGTACGGTCTTCATAGTTGATGATGGAAGACATTTTATCTGCACCAACGACTAGTACCTTCTTATACCTGCCACTTTCTATAAACTTCGAACCTGTGGACAAGCCATATAAGAATCCGCTACATGCGGCCATCAAATCGTAGGAAAATGCATTGTTTGCGCCAATGTTGGTGGCGATGTATGCCGCTGTAGATGCTACGGGCATATCAGGTGTTGCAGTACAACAAATCACGAGGTCTACATCCGACACGTCAACACCGAACTTCGACTTCATATCGTCGACAGCACGAATGCCAAGGGTGGATGTACCTGCGCCTTCTTCCTTGAGAAGTCGACGTTCCTTGATACCGGTACGCGTGGTGATCCACTCATCAGTAGTGTCCACCATCTCTTCCAACAATGCGTTGGTCAAGCGAAATTCCGGCACATAGCCTCCAACTGCTGTAATCGCGGCTGTTACTTTGCTCATTGCGATTGGTATTAACCTAGGGCGAAAGCGGTAAAGTTAGGCCTTCACCGCGGTTCAACAAATTTTCGCTGAACTTTCTCCCTGAATAGAGGGCAAATAAAAAAGCAGACCCAATCATGTGAATGAGTCTACTTCCGCTATACGTTGTGGTAGGTCGATTACGCCTCTTCCTTCTCGAGGACAACCTTTCCTTTGTAGTACAATTTGCCTTCGTACCAGTGAGCACGGTGATAAAGGTGTGCTTCACCTGTAGTTGGGTCAACCGCAATTTGTGGTGCAGTTGCCTTGTAATGTGTACGACGCTTGTCACGGCGAGTAGTCGACTGTCTGCGCTTTGGATGTGCCATGATTCCTAATTTATAGTGCTCGTTCTGTTGAGCTTAATTCAACAAATCTTTCAATTTTGACCAACGTGGATCAACATCGTCGTCCTCATCATCATCATTCGATTCTGGTGGTGCACCCGGCATGTACTTTTCCAACAAGTCCAAGGCTTCCTCGTCTACATCTCCCTCTTCAACCTTGGGATGAATAAACTTGGTTGGCAGCGACAATACAATCAATTCATAAATGAACTGAGAGAGGTTTACTTCATACTCACCGTGCGGCAAGATCAAGATTTCATCATCATCATCGTTGTAAGCATCACCAAACTTCACAACCAAGTCAAAGCTGTTCTTCAATTCCTGATCAAATGGCTCCCCCGTAAGGTCGCACTCAACAGGAACCATACCTTTCATCTTAAAGGCAAACTCCAACATGGTGTTCTGCTTCGCTAGCTCCACCTTCACGTTCACCTTTATTCCAGGTAAGTCGTGATAATCAAATAATACGTCTAAGAACGTCTCGTCAATCTCATACTCAAAGTCATGCCGACCCAAAGGCAATCCGGAAAACACAATGTTGTAGTCCTTCTTCTTCATGGTCTCTACACGTTCTTTGAGCCCGCAAAAATACAAATCTTTCGTTACCCTTCAATATATATCTGAAAATCAACGCGAGTCACGCGTAGATTTCCCAAATGCAAGAGGGTTTTTGGTGATGTCAATATGCTGCGAACGGCTTCTGAATGCGTCAATCGCCATATATACGGCCTGTCTAAAACTACTTTCATCCGCAGTGCCATTTCCAGCAATTTCATACGCCGTACCATGGTCTGGCGACGTTCGAATGACCGGAAGACCGGCCGTGTAGTTCACTCCTTCGCCAAAATGTAGCGTCTTAAATGGTATCAATCCCTGGTCGTGATACATAGCCAATACAGCATCAAACTTCTCATATGCGCCCGAACCAAAAAATCCGTCAGACGAATAAGGCCCCATCGCCACAATTCCTTTCTCAAATGCAGTCTTTACCGCCGGCTCAATGATTTCAGCTTCCTCTTTTCCCAACAATCCTCCATCACCCGCATGTGGATTCAACCCCAAAACGGCAATCTTAGGTTTACGAATAGAAAAGTCACTTACCAAGGCATCGTTCAACTGACGAAGCTTAGCAACTATCCCCTCCATAGTGAGTTCTGCAGCTACTTTCTTCAGTGGAACATGGCCAGTAACCAAGCCTACCTTTAAATGCGTACCACATAGAATCATCAGTGGATCCGCTTCAAAGTACTCGCCCAAAAATCCGGTATGACCCGTAAACGGACGATCTTCTTTATCAATGTTGTTCTTATTTACTGGCGCAGTGACCAGCACATCAATGTGGCCCTTTTTCAAGGCTTCACTTGCAATCTCAAGCGATTTGAACGCGTAATCTCCAACAACCGGATCTTCCTTGCCAAACTCTAGGCTCACCATCTCGTTCCAGCTCTCCACCACGTTGAATCTTCCGTCTTTTGCGTCAACGGCCGACTTCACATTCTGAAACTTGAAATCGCCCTCCCCAATCGCCTTTCTGTGGTAAGACAATGCCTTACTCGACGCAAAGAGAATTGGCGTACAAAGTTCCATCATGGCCTGATCGGCGAAGGCTTTAACAATCACCTCCATACCGATTCCGTTCAAATCGCCGCACGAAATACCGACCCTCACTATCTGGTTTTCGCTACTCATGCTTTGTTCTTTAAGTAATCAAAGAGGATGCGAACTCCAACACCGGTTGCTCCTTTAGTTCTATATCCATCGGCTGCCGACAAAAATGCCGGTCCGGCAATGTCGAAATGTACATAGGGATAATCCGTGAAGTGCTCAAGGAACTTACCCGCAGTGATTGCTCCCGCTTCTGGACCTCCTATGTTCTTCATGTCCGCAATATCGCTTTTCAACATGTCGCTGTACTCTTTCCAAAATGGGAAGATGGCTAAACGCTCGTACACAGACTTACCCGAATCGCTCAAATGATCGAAGACCTTCTTCTCAGCCGTACCCATGGCCACTATCCCTTGCGTGCCAATCGCACGTGCAGCAGCACCTGTGAGCGTCGCCAAGTCGATGACCAATTTCGGATTAAACTTCTTCGCGTAGTGTAATGCATCCGCCAAGATCAATCTTCCCTCAGCATCCGTATTCATCACTTCAACAGTAGTTCCGTCATACATCGTAATCACATCTCCAGGTGTGATAGCGTTCAACCCCGGACGGTTATCCGTTGCCGGTACGAGGCCAATGACATGGACATCCAATTTAGCTTTACTAACAGCTACCATGGTTCCGATAACTGCTGCCGCTCCCCCCATGTCACTCTTCATTGTGTCCATGGCAGTTGAGGGCTTCAAACTCAAACCTCCAGTATCGTAAACAACGCCCTTACCAACCAAGATGATTGGCTTCTTATTTCTCGCATTATCTGGTTTGTACTCCATAATGCTAAACGTCGGCGGGTCAATACTTCCCTTGTTTACACCTAGAAGTCCACCCATCTTGAGCGACTCAATTTTCTTTTTGTTGAATATCTCGACGTGAAAACCACATTCTTCTCCAAGTTGCTTCGCCGTGTAGGCGAGCTTCTCTGCATTGAGCTGGAGAACCGGGGTGTTCACAAGATCACGAGCAATACATGTGGCCTCAACTCGAACCGACACTTCCTCAAAATCCTCCTTAGTACAAGAAGGCAAGAAGATGCTCACGAGTTTGTTCTTCTTCTTTTCACTGTCGCTGAACAGCTCTGTGAATTTGTAGTTCCTCAACGCACAACCCTCAGCAATTGCCGCCGCGAATTCACCTTCAATTTGAACTGCCGCTTCGTGATGCGCATTCAGCCAGCCAGCAAGTGCTGCACCCGCTCTACGCGCCGCTTCAACATGTTCGTAATTTTCTCCTTTGTTCTTGAGAATTCTTGCGAGATGGTACCTTCCCGATGATGGAATTTGAATCCAGCCCGAGAAGCTGTTCTCCGAAGCATGGTTAATGTAGGCGGCAGAGTCCGTACCGAAATGATCGATAATGGCCTGAATATCAGATGATGCAAACGCCTTAACCGCGTCAGAGGAAGCAGTGTTTTGAATAAGCGACATAGAACTGAATTAGAGTTGTGATTCAAAAGTAGCAAAAAGGAAAGGCCTTGCCTACTGCATCGCAACTAGTCTACTTTCTGCCTTACTCCATCAACCTAAACTCACTTTGCATCGTATTTACATTGAAGCCTTGTTCTGACCCCATCAAACCACTCGATTACGTACTATTTGAAAGGGCTTGCAACATTTATTGTACCTTCATGTTTTATACTTGAACACCTCATTAGTGAACCTTCAAAAGCACATCTTCACACTCCTCATCGGACTGCTCCCTTGGGTCGCTTTCGGCACGCACAACCGCGCCGGGGAAATCACGTATAGATCCCTCGGTGGCAACACCTACGAAATCACCGTAACTACTTACACGAAGGTCAGCTCACAAATCGACCGATGCGAACTCACCATCGAGTGGGGCGACGGAACCTCCAGTACCGTATACCGTGTAAATGGAGGCAACGCGCGATGTCCGAACTCCCCCGCTAGAGACGGAATAAACATCGGAAACGATATCCGACTAAACATTTATCGCGGCGAGCATACCTTCCCCACTCAAGGGTATTACACTATTTCGGTTCAAGACCTCAACCGAAACGCAGGTGTTGTAAACATCCCCAATTCGGTACAGGTCCCGTTTTATGTGAGTACAACATTGTTTGTTCGCTCTGACCTTGGACCAAACAACTCACCGACGCTGCTCAATCCTCCAATCGACCAAGGTTGTGTGAATCGTCTGTTTATCCACAACGCGGGAGCGTTTGACGAAGACGGCGACAGTCTCGCATATGAACTCGTTCAATGTAAAGGCTTGAATGGCCGCAACATTCCTGAAACGTATAACCCAAGCTTCGTTCAAGATTCGGTTGAAATCAATCCCATAACCGGCGACTTCATTTGGGATGTTCCAAAAGCTGCCGGACAGTTCAATTTCGCTTTCGTCATCAAAGAGTTCCGCAAAAACCGCCAGGGCAATTACGAACTGATGGGCAGTGTGACGCGTGACATGCAGATTGATATCGAAACGTGCTCGAACAACCCTCCGGTAATCGACCCGCTCGGCCCATTCTGTATAGAAGCTGGAAATACATTGAACTTCCAGGTGACGGCTACTGATCCTGACAACGACCCATTAGCACTCTCAGGGTCAGGAGGCCCCTTCGAAGTGACCCCATCTGCCCTCTTTCCAGATCCGGCAACTGGACCGTCTCCTCTCACAGCAAATTTCTCATGGACGCCAGGCTGCGACCAAGTTCGACTACAACCTTATTACGTGACATTCCGTGCAGAAGACATTCCTGCTACGCCACCACCTTTGGTTGGCTTAAGAACTGTTGAAATCACGGTCATCGCCCCTCGCTGCGAAAACCCAGCTGCAACGGCAAATCAAACCGTTATCGATTTGACTTGGGACGCCAACCTCTGTACCGATGCTGAAGGCTACGACCTCTATCGTCGCAACGGAACTTATGGTTATGTGCCGGCAGATTGCGAAACGGGAGTGCCAGATTTTACAGGATACGAATACATCGGATCCACAGCCGGATGGTCTTCCACCATGTACACAGATTCTGTGGAATTGGATCAGGGTGTTCAATATTGCTACATGGTTGTGGCTACCTTCCCAGATGGAAGCGAAAGCGTCGCATCCGTTGAGTTTTGCGCAGAATTGCCTCAAACGCTTCCTATCATGACCCACGTGGATGTAAACGCCACGGATGCCGTCAATGGCGAAGTTCAAGTGAGCTGGATTCATGCCCCGGAAATTGACTCAAATGCATTCCCACCGCCTTACACCTACGAATTGGAACGTGCCCCAGGAATTGACGGGACCAATTTCACGACCATCGCCACATTACCTGATACGGACACGACCTATTTGGATGCTGGCATCAATACGGTAGATGGAGGTTGGAACTACCGCGTTCGAATTTTCAATAACAACGGCACAAGTGAAATTGGAGTCTCTGGTTCAGCCTCTAGTATTTACGCAATTGCCACACCTCGCGATGAGGCGGTTCAACTCACGTTCAATTCCGTCACTCCGTGGGTTTACGATACAACCATAGTTTTCCGTGAAACTTCACCAGGTTCTGGAATTTGGGATTCCATCGGATTCACAACAACGAACGTGTACATCGATACCGGCCTGATAAATTCTACGCAATACTGTTACTACGGACTTGGAGTAGGACGTTACACCGGAACCGGCCTTCCCGCGCCATTATTGAATAGATCGCAGCAAGTCTGCTCAGAACCAGCCGACAACGAAGCACCGTGCGCTCCTGAAGTGTCATGGTTCGCCGATTGCGAAAATGCTTACTTACGACTATCATGGACCATACCTCCGGGTTGTCCGAACGACATCGTGTCCTATAACATTTACTACCGCCCAACTCCAGACGATCCATGGCCGGCAGACCCACTTGTTTCGGGAATCACCGGAACTGTGTTCGAATTCACGGAAGGGTCAATTGTAGGTTGCTATGCGGTTACCGCGGTGGATGATGCGGATATTCCAAATGAAAGCGACATCATTGAAGCTTTCTGTATTGAAGGATGTGCACAAATTCAGTTGCCGAACGTCTTTAGCCCAGATGGCGATGGAGTAAACGACTTCTTCTTCCCTGTTAGAGATGCGAATGGAAATCCGTTCTTCCGCGATATTGCCGACTTCCAAATTGACGTCTACAACCGTTGGGGTCGACTTGTATATCGCAGTACAGATCCGAATGAATTTGTCACCACAGGATGGGACGGAAATGACCGCACTACGGGAGAGCCATGTGTCGAGGGCGTTTACTTCTATATTTGCAATTACAGAGCGCGCTCGTTAGGCACGGCGCCAAGTCAAGTTCTACAAGGAAGCATTCATTTATTCCGATAATGTTCACAGGAATCATCGAGAGTTTAGGCGAAGTGGTCAACATCACTCGCGAGGGAACCAATATTCATTTTGATCTTAAGTCTGATATTACATCAGAATTGAAAATCGATCAATCGGTAGCGCACAATGGTGCCTGCCTAACCGTGGTTGAATTCCCGTCGGATAGCGTATACCGAGTGACCGCTATTGACGAAACCTTGAAGAAAACCAGCCTCGGAGAATGGGCGGTTGGACATAAGGTAAACCTGGAAAGGTGCATGATTGCGAACGGCCGTTTGGATGGGCACATCGTTCAAGGTCACGTAGACACAACCGGAATGGTTAAGAAGATTGAGAATGTGGATGGGTCTTGGAATGTGTTCATTGAACATCCTGAATCGCTCAACAACATGACAGTGCCTAAAGGGTCCATTTGTGTGAATGGCACGAGCTTGACGGTGGTTCATTCATCTCCTACTGAATTCAGCATCAGTCTTATTCCCTACACTTGGGAACACACCAATTTTCACATGTTGAAAGAAGGGGACAAGGTCAACCTAGAATTTGATATCCTAGGGAAGTACGTAAGTCAGATCTTGGCGCGCCGAGAAGGTTAATTCGGCCAACTCGGTTCTGTAGTACTCATTGAGGATTTCAAACCGCATATCATCCGCATCTAGCTGATCACGTGTTACCCATTGTACGAGATCGCGAGGAATAGCACGGTTTACACGATAAGGCCGCTTCACTGGAAAAACACGCTCTTCCCTTCCGATAGGAAGCAACTCCTTGATACGTAAGTATTCAAGAAACCTCATATACGCTTCACCAGCCCCAGCTCTGCAGCGGTGACCGCTCGCCCAAACTCCGAAAGGGGTGCTGAGTGGCAACTGATCTAACTCAACAGAACAATTTAGCTGGACGGGCATCAAAGACCTGTTAGGAAGCTCTATCTGAGCTGTGGCCTGAAGCGAAAAAAGAGTAAGAAGAACTGATAGTAGTTTCATGTTGTGCAGCTATCTACGAGCCATATTTCTAATGAACTCTCTATCATAAACATCTCCGCCATCTACCCTACTGGTGAACTGCGGAGGACAATAATACCGATCGTGAATTTCGGAACGTTCGGCAAAGCTTGGTTCCCCTATTTTAAAAGGGTCTGTTTGCGAAGCAATTCTAGGGAGACCTATGGATGGTACTGACAACTCTACCTCAATAGGTTGAATACATCTGGCTTCTAACTCAAGTGACTCCTGAGCAAGCCCGACAAAACTGAATAGGACAAGGAATGAGAGAGCAAGTCCTATTTTCATCTCCTCGGCGTATTTCTCAAATAACTCCCACTTGTGCGGGTACCCGTTCCCTCCATTGGACGAAGTATTTCAACACCTGCTTCTTTCGATTCAAAAACTTCTGCGAAGCTGCGATATCGGCAATCGATGATGTTTTTTGGAAGGGCTTTAATCTCCTCACCTACGATAACCATGGTAGCAGGCTCAATCAACTTTTCATTGTTTTCAACTGCGGGCTCAGTGCTCTCCGCGTTCGGATCAATTTGTCCCCAGCTCACAAACGGCAGGCTGAGAATTAGGATGGTGATAAATGTCTTCTTCATGATTCGTCTTCCTCTTTATGCTTAGGTTCGATGACACCTTCGGTGGAGAAGATGTCTTGTAACATTGACGTTAGAACTTGCTCAAAGGTTTGTAAATCATCCAAATAAATATCCGTCTGCGCCACTTGTCCTCTTTGAGGTTTAAGTCCAGCTTCTACCAGCCCAGCGTTATTATCTCTCAACGCGAAAATGCCAGCTTTGAAGCTCTTGACTTTCGGGAAAGCCTTTGACGCCATCCATGCATAAGCGAATAGTTGAAGCCCCTTTCCCTTCTTGTCGTCTTCCGCAAAGCGCTCTAGCTCCGGTGCCTGAACATCAGTTTCCGCAGCCATACCCGTTTTATAATCGATGACCACGAGTTTATCTCCCACGCGATCAATTCTATCGGCCGTCCCCTTCATGAGAATGGGGTATTCCACACCCTCTACTTCGATGGACTCCCTAAACTTATGTTCGACTCCAATGACCTTCCATTTGACACCTTCTGCAATATATCGAGCCGCTCGCTTGCGCTCTTCCTTTAGAAATCCGACCGTCATTTCAACCATAGCGTGGGCAATTAGGCCATTGCGCCCCGTCTCTTCTAAAGGTCGTCCATTTTCTTCCTTATAAACCGCTCTGAGCAACTTAGGCGCATCTGCTATGACCTTTTCATAATCCGAATCAGTAGGTGGGTCCACATTTTCAAAAGGTTTGTAGAAGTTCTCCAGAACTTGGTGTACCACGAGTCCCATTGTTCGATCTCCCATCACTTCTTCCACCTCATCAGCCTCTTGCATGCCGATAATGTATTTCTTGTAAAAGTCTGATGGATCATTCACCCAAGCCTGTAAGTGTGTTGGTGCTATTCCACTCTCTGCTCGCTTCCTCAATGATTCATTCAGAAACTCACCGCGTTCCAGTTTGAAGTCCTTCGCAATTTGATTTTGTTTCACCGGAGTGGTGTAAATCGACTCAACAATTGTGGTATTGGGAAACTCGCTGAACTCTCTTCGGATTTGCTCAATAAATCGACTAGCCTCGCCAGAACCAATGGATTGTGCTTCCGAATTGTAAAGAAGTACCGCATGCTTGGTTCCTTGAAGTAGTCGGTAAAAGTGATAGGCGTAGATAGCATCCTTCTCACGGTGAGTGGGCATACCTAATCCACGCTTTAGGTCATGTGGTATGAAGCTGTTATCCGACTTTCCAGCAGGCAGTGTATCCTCATTAACGTTGGTCATGACGAGTCCTTCAAAACTCAATAATCGAGTTTCCAAAACCCCCATGAGCTGTAATCCTCTGAGCGGCTCACCAAAAAAGTCCAACTTTTCCTCGCGCTGCAACTGTCGGAATAGATGAAGGGAAGTCGACATGTCCGGTTCTATCTCGAACTTCTCATACAATTGAATCAACTTGAGGCAAACCGAATGCAGCATTTTACTCGCCTCCAAATCTTCGACACTCACGTTCTCTGAATCGTGGTAGCGCGCCAAAACTTTTGCCATTTGATTCAAAAGATCGGATGGCGATTGCTCAGATAAAAGTGCGATGAAGAGAGGAGAATCCGGAAGCCATTCCGTCAATTTAGAAAGGGATAGAAATGGCGCATTGTACTTTCGAATGGACGCGGACAATCCACGTGCTTTTTGTGCACCCTCATTTCCCAACAGGAACTTGCCAAAAGGCTGAGTGATGATGCGCTCTATATCCTTGTGATAAATCTGAAATCTTCGCCCCTCCACTTTCTTCAATCGAAGAGCGCGTTCTTGAGCTTCAAAAACATGTTCTACGCTCGTGGCCAAGGTGAGTTGAGAGATGGGGAGTCCCATGGTGACATTGACCTCGTCAAACTCCATGGGAATACTATTCAGAGCGGGTAAGAGCATACCTTCGTCAGCCAGAACGAGCGCTAGACGGTCGGTGACATCCGTACCCACTTCGTGGAGGCTTGAAAGCTTTTCGGCCATGGCCTTAGCCATCCCTACTTGACGGGGCACACCTACTAGTTCAATCGTCCGTTTTTCTGTTCGAAGTGAATCGCGCACAAAACTGAACTCATTCTTCTGGAAATACGGCCAATTGGTGTATCTACGTAGGAACATTCCAGCTTCGTGCTCCTGATCTTCGAGGTAGAGTTTATCTACATCAAAAAAGATATCGCCCAATCCAGATTCTACCGCGCCTCTAATGAGTTTTGTTTCGGCTTCATTCAGCGCATTGAACCCAAGGAAGTAGACCTGCTCTGCTCCTTTTTCCTCCAAGAATTTCGACCAATCTGAGGCCGATTTCATTCGATCTGCCGCTTCCCGATAGATCAGGCCTTGATAGCCAATTTTCTCGTTCAAGAGCTGCTTGCGATAATGCTCGTATATAGGATAGAGATCGTTCCAAAACTTGAGGAACAGATCCATCATCTCAGGGGTTTCTCCCTCCACATCCCACGCCTCGAGTTTTTTAGCATCGCTGAGATTGGAGTAAAGATTCTTCGCATCGATGAGGTATCGGTCGATTTCGTTGTAGTCTTGAAGCAGTCTACTCGACCATTTGACGAATTCCTCAAAGGAATCTGGCTCGTTGGTCACAATTGCCGAATAACTCTTGTATAATGCGAATTGCAGCGTAAGCATGTCGGCTTTTTTAACACCAGAAGTTTCGGTGGCCAGCTGATCGATAACCGTGATTTGTGGCCCTAAAACTGGGGTGTCAAATTTTGAAGCGAGAATCCTGCGTAGGAATAATCCTGCCCTACGGCTAGGCAAAACAATAAGGAGCTTTGATACATTGGTACTGTGGCGAGCGATGAGCGTCTCCGCAACGAGATCGAGAAATGCTTTTGGCATGGTCTTAGCAAACGACATATTAACCTACCTTCGTAAGGTAAGATAATCGAAAGCAATCGTACAACGTAAATATTGAAACTATGAAACGCACCTACACACTTGGAATCGCATCGGTCATGATGGCCTTCGCACTAGTAAGCTGCGGTGGTTCCGACCCAGTTGTTCAAGAGGATGAAGTAGTCATCAACATTCCTTGTTCTGGTCCAGAGTATTTTACAGATGATGAAGCCTTCCGCGCCAATGCATTTGGCGAGAGCATCGATATGATGACGGCCAAGCGCAAAGCGATGAGCAACGCTAAAGCTCAGTTGGCTGGTGATATTGAGAGCGTGATGAAGCTCGTTGGAGACAACTACGTGATGAGCCGTGAGCTCAACAACCGTGAGGAAGTTCTCGAGCGCTTTGAAGAAAACGCGAGAACTGTAGTTAACCAAACCCTTCGTGGCATTCGTCAAATTTGCGAAGTGAACACAAAGGTGAAGCAAGACGGCGACCAGGATCTCTATCGTTACTATGTAGCTATTGAGCTTTCTGCAGAGAACCTTGCACAGAGCTACTACCAATCTTTGAGCGACGACGAAGTAGTTAAGATTGACTACAACTACGAGCGCTTCAAAGAGACCTTTGAAGAAGAAATGGAAAACTATCGCAGCAACCGATAGAAGACATAGACACTGAGAAATGAATCCCTCGTTCTTCCTTAGAGCGGGGGATTTTTTATGCAAATGAAATTCGGATGAGCTATAAATGGTGTACTTATAGCTCAAAAATACCTACTTTTATGAGCTATAAACGAAGCAGATATAGCTCATGCCTTGGAATTGGCAACATAAAAAATGGCCGAACTTTGATTACAACCTCGACTTGATCGAAGAATTCGAACGATCATTTTTGAAGAAATCGGGGGAACTCATTGGTAGCATCAAGCATCTTAACGATGAGGATACCGACTCCGTAAAGGTTACTCTCCTAAGTGAAGAGGCCTTTCAAACATCCAAAATCGAAGGTGAATTGCTTGAACGAGACTCTTTGCATTCATCCATTCGAAAGCATTTTGGTCTCAAGACAGATAACAGAAGAGTAGGGCCAGCAGAGAGAGGAATTTCTGAGATGATGGTAAATCTATATCAGAATTGTGCTTCGCCATTGGATCACGATCAGCTTTTCGATTGGCACAGGATGTTAATGAATGGACGAAGTGATTTGGATGACTTTGGTACGTACAGAACACATGAAGACCCCATGCAAATCATATCGGGTCCAATTGAGTTTCCCACAGTCCATTTTGAAGCACCACCCTCAATAAGGGTCAATGATGAAATGGAGCAATTTGTTAAGTGGTTCAATGATTCAGAAAACACCCTAGGCCATAGCCATCCATTAGTTAGAGCTGGGATAGCACATATTTACTTCGAAAGTATACACCCATTCGAAGATGGTAATGGAAGAATTGGGAGAGCGCTCTCCGAGAAATCGCTTTCTCAAAATATCGGGCAACCTACGTTGATTGCCTTGTCTCATACCATAGAGCAAAATAAGAAGTCGTATTACGAAGCCCTGCATCGTGCGAGCATTGATATCGACATCACGGAATGGCTTGTTTACTTCTCCAATATCACCTTAGAAGCTATCCATTATTCGCAAAGCACGATTGAGCTTCTCGTTGAAAAATCAAAATTCTTTCACCAATTTCAAGGCAAACTCAATGAAAGACAACATAAAGTAGTGCTGCGATTATTTGCAGTTGGCATCGGCGGATTTATTGGAGGATTGAGCGCTGAAAACTATATCGCCATAACTAGAACTACGGCATCGACCGCAACGCGAGATTTACAAAAACTCGTAGAAATGGGAGCTTTCAAGCGTACCGGAGAACGAAAAGGAACGAGATACTCACTTAACATTGATCATAATCACGCTTCCTTTAAGTAAAGTGTAGGAATCGAAATGGATATCAAATATTCTTAACCCTCATACATTACCTTTGGCCCCGTGAAAAAAGCCATCATCAGCGCATTCGGAATCCTATATCACATTTGGTACTACCTTGTGATGGCACTTGTGATTCTCAGTATCTTCCCTTTCATCTATGCGACTTCTCGCAAACCCGAAGACTATCCAAAGTTCTTTAAGTGGGCTCGGGTATGGGCTAAAGCCGTTCTCGTGTTGATGGGACTGAGAATGAAAGTTCGAGGAGCTGAGAAAATTGTGGAGGGCCAACAGTATGTCATTTGTGCGAATCATGCTTCGGAGCTCGACATCATGATGGCGCTAGCGATTGTGCCGAATCCTTTTGTCTTCATTGGAAAAAAAGAATTGGCTAGCCTGCCGCTGTTTGGCTACTTCTATAAGCGAACAAACGTATTGGTCGATCGCAAAAGCGTTGCATCAAAGCGAAGAGCCATGGAAATGGCTTCCGCCAAGATGAACACTGGAATCGGCATGTGTATTTTTCCGGAAGGTGGCATTCCAAACAATCCCTATCTAGCTCCCTTCAAAATGGGCGCTTTCAAGCTAGCGGTGGAACACCAAGTTCCGATTCTTTCAATCGCATTTCCCGATAACCGCCGACACTTTCCCGATTTCACAAAGGGAGGTTTCCCCGGACGAGTTAGAGCCGAAGTTATTGGCGTTCAAGATACCGAAGGAATGAAGGAAGAACATATTATGGCATTGCGCGACCAAACCTTCCAACGTATCTTTGGTGCCTTAAACGAGTTACGATGAAAATTTCCAAGGAAGAAATCAACAAGCTTGCCCACCTTTCACGTCTAGAATTAGACGAAAAAGCAGTGGAGAAAATGCAGGCGGATATGGACAAAATCCTCGACTTTGTAGCTCAAATTGAAAAGTTGGATATCGAAGGCGTAGAACCGCTTACGTATATGACCGACGAAACCAATGTGCTTCGCGAAGACACCATCGTGCAGGATATCACCCATGCTGACGCTCTCAAAAACGCGCCAGATGCGGATACCGATTACTTCCGAGTATCTACCGTGAAGAAGTAATCACGGTTCGTTTACTCACAACCTCTCCTCGTTAAATCACCATTTGGGGACTAAACACAGTGTTTGGTCCAACCTACTTGCCCGCCCCGTACATTCAAGTACAATTCAAAATTCGCTCTCAAATGAAGTACCTATTACTACTATGTGCAGCATCCGTTGCCACTTTATCCTTTGCCCAAACCCCAGCCTCATTTATTGGAAAAGAACACCACGCGGCTACAGAAACAGCCAACACTTACTACGGCTCCTACATCACTGCAGCTGAAGAAGGCGGGTTCTTTATCTCCCCTCATGCCGGATGGACAGGAAGTGGCCCATCAACTGTATCTGACACAATCTATTTCCACTTCCCTTCTGACCCGCAATACACTGCGAGTGCAGATTTTAGCCCGCATCTCGTAAAAATCGCACCACCCACAAACGAGGTCCTTTCTTTCCGCTATGGGTCACTTATTCTAGAAATGGGAGATTACCTGCTCATCGGAGATTCACTTGGTGATTATCAATCCAATACTCCACCCAGGTTCTTTTTATATGAAGAAATTCACGATCAAAACGGAGTGCGCTGGGAATACACCGGGAAGAAACATGAACTGAATGGAAACTTCTGGACTAGAGATATTGAAAAAATCAGCTCCACAGAGATTGTAATCGGTGGATACGATTCTGTATTCGTGTATGATTTCAATCCGAATGCCAGTGCGTTTCTTTCGAGAAAACAATACTTACAAAACCCATTAACTCCATCTAGTCAAGGAGTTGTTCGGACATATGGCTCAAGCATTGAAGCCACCGGCAATTTCCTATTTATCGCAGCTCCTAACGATGGGACATTTACAGGCACTTCATGGAACGGAAGTGTATTCGTGTATGAGCGGGCATCGAGTTCTGACCCTTATGTGCAAACCGATAGAATTTCCGGATTCTCACATAGCACCTTGAGCTTTGGATGGAGAATGGAGGTAACTGAAGTGAATGGTGACGTACTATTAGCAATCAATCGATTAAGAATACAGGGTGATCCCTCAAGATTACACCTATATAAGCTAGACGGAAGTATGCTAACTCTTCAAGATTCACTCGATATGATAAGCCGAGGCAGCTTTGACCTAGATGCGAATCGTGGAGTGTTCTACTTGGTAGAGCCGTTCGACAGAACGTACAAAAGCAGTAACACTTCTGTAGGTAGCGTTCGAATTCTTGAGCCTCAAATGGGTTCCAATGGCAAGTATGAATTGAATTGGACAGGCGCAATCTTACCCCCAACTGGCGCTGCTAGCGACACAACGAGAATGTTGGGGTCTGTGGCCATCGGTAACCCTCTAGCCACTAACCAACCAAGCAATCAGTGGAATTACGCCTGGGCAGCTGGAATGATAATGAGACAAGGCTCTAACAATGGCCAGACTGTAGATTTCGCTGGGGGTTGGATCACGCCATGGGACGCACAGTCTAACACCATTTCTCTTAGCGAGGCACGCCAAATAGAATTGAATGTATTTCCAATTCCTGCAACTAATAACATCAACGTTACTTGTCAGAAAATCGATAGCCCAACCAATGTTTTGCTTACTGACATGAACGGCCATGTCGTGCGAACACTCATCGTGAGCTCACCAACGTTTCAAATTAATAAGGGAGAGTTAGCCGCAGGCATCTATGTGCTTCAGATTCAAATCGGTCAACATATTGTGAATCAAAAAGTGATCTTCGAGTAAATCGATCACCACTACACAACTAGAAAGGCGCGGTGAATACTGCGCCTTTTTCATTCTAAAACCTTCCCTTCACCTTTTTCATGGCGAAGGCACTTTGTATTCTGCCAATGTGAGGAACGGCTGAAAGCTCTTGACTGAGAAACTCCTGGTATGCAGCAATGTCTTTGGTTTGGATTTTCAGCAGATAGTCAAACGATCCAGCAATGTGATGGCATTCTACAATCTCCGAAAGCTTATCGATTTCAGCCTCGAACGCACGAAGCATATCAAACTCATGGGTTTGCAAACTGACCTCACAAAAAGCCGTCAAGCCCAGTCCTAACTTGGTTGGATCAACCCTTGCAGAATAGCCGATGATAACCCCATCGCGTTCGAGTTTCTTTACTCGTTCATGTACGGGGGTGGTCGACCGGTTCACAGCTTCTGCCAACTGCGCTATTGTCAACTTCCCATCATCTCTCAGTAGTTCTACAATCTTCCTGTCTAATGCGTCCATGGTGGAATATTATTCTAGGCTAATCTATATTTTCCGATAAATATAGAATTATATCCTGCCATAGATGATTCTGAGAGATAGCTATTCTCGTAATTTTACAATCAACAGAAAATAAGCACTGCAGAACTTAAAAGAGACAAATATGCGCCACCCTGAAAGCGAAATGATGAGCTTCGGCTACGATCCAATGTTATCAGAAGGATCCATCAAGCCACCCATTTTTCAAACCTCAACCTTCGTTTTCAAAACGGCGGAAGAAGGCAAACGTTTCTTTGAAGTTGCCTACGGTTTACGCGAAAAGGACCCAGCTGAATCCATGGGTCTGATTTACAGTCGCCTCAATAACCCAAATCTGGAAATTCTCGAAGACCGCCTTACTCTTTGGGAAAATGCCGAAGCTGGAGCCGTATTCGAGTCTGGAATGGCCGCCATTTCAACTACCCTTTTGGAATTGCTTCCCCCAGGGTCCGTGCTCATCCACAGCGCTCCACTTTACGGCGGAACCGATCACTTCATCCACCATGTTCTTCCTAAATACAACATCGATTCACTGAGCATTATACCAGGTGAAACCCCAGAGAACGTCCAAAAAAGATTGGAATCTAAAGGGTGGCAAGATCGAGTAGCGGCAGTGTACATCGAAACCCCGGCCAACCCAACCACCGAACTCATCTGTATCAAGAACGCAAAAGCTATCGCTCAAACGTTCGAAACCGAAGAGGCGAAAGTTCCACTCATCGTGGACAATACGTACATGGGGCCAGTGTTCAGTAAGCCGACGCATTTTGGTGCTGATATTGTTCTCTACTCTGCTACGAAATACATTGGTGGACATAGCGACGTGGTGGCCGGCGCAGCTGTAGGTAATGCGGAACTCATCACTCGAGTGAAAACACTCAGAACTTTCCTCGGAAACATGGGAAGCCCGTTCAACAGTTGGTTGTTGCTTCGCTCCTTGGAAACCTTGTCTGTCCGCATGGAACGTCAAGCGCAAACTGCGGAGGTGGTTGCCGACTGGCTTAAAGCGCACCCGATGGTGGAGCACGTCCATTACTTGAAGTATGCCGCAGAGCGCTCAGAGCGCGAGGGGCGAATTCATGCTGAACAATACACCAGCAATGGCGCTATGATGGCATTCCTAATCAAAGGAGGCGAAAAGGAGGCATTCCAATTCTTAAATGGCTTGAAGCTCGTGAAGCTTGCCGTCTCACTCGGAAGCACCGAAAGTCTTGCCGAGCACCCTGCTACTATGACTCATGCCGACGTTTCAGCTGAGGACAAAGCCGCTCATGGGGTGACGGACAATTTGGTTCGTATCAGCATCGGTTTGGAGCATCCAGAAGACCTCATTGCAGACATGACGAAAGCGTTCGAAAACGTAGGCTAGCCCTACATTTTCACGTACTTTCTAGAAATATTCATTGAGGTTCAAATAGAAAGCTCCGGCACCATTTGGCCCCCAGCCATAATCAAGGGTGAGATTCGTTCTCGCCCTTTTTTGTAGCATTATCCGAAGTCCGATTCCAGCGGCCGGCTCCATGTATTGGAAAAGGTTTATGTTGTTGTCTTCTGAAGAAGCCGTTGTGACATTTGCGAAGACAACTCCGCCCAGCAAATCTGGTTTCGACGCGATGAGAGGCAGCGGAAATCTCCATTCCGCCTCCGCGTAAAACATGTTATTCCCTCTAAAGCGTCCTTGTGGAAAGGCGCGTCCCGATCGCCCCATTTGATCCCAACCTAACGCGGGCAGCGCCATGTACGGGAGCCTACCACTGGTAGTGAAGTTGGCAAAGGACCAAAACGCCAGAAGGTTTCTTTCACTGGTGCTAGATAGGCCAACAAAATCACGATACTCTAACCACAGTTGCGTCGACGATTGATCACTCCCCAAGAACTCTGGATTGTACCGAAATGAAGCAAATGCGTAGCGCCCGTTATAGGTGTTTGCTACATTGTCTCGCGTGTCCAATGTCCAGTTAAGCGAAAGTCCCGAAACAGTATACGCCGTTGGATCAAATCCATATTTCACACTGTATGCGTAGTGATTACTAGCAACGGGTGGCATTGCGTTCAAATCTACCAATGGGTCTTCAATACTTCCGAAAACATCCAGGTGGTAACCCACCCCAGCATACATCGTTTCATTAATCTTTCTCAAGCCGGTTTGGTGAATCCTAACAAGATTGAAGTTGAGCATTTCACCTTGACCGTTGTTGGTGGACAATGCCTCATCAAACTCGATGTCAGAATCAGACAAAATGTGACTACTCGGACCTGTTCCAAGCCCGTAGGTGGGTTGAGAACTGAAGAATAATCGGAAATCCGTCATCAACATCCACTCGTTGTCATGGGTATACGAATTCGCCTTAAAGGTGAACATCAACTGTTGCTTAGTCGAATAGGTTGCGGTAATCAATCCACTCGACATGGAGGTTGTAGTAGGATCTCCCATGTACACCCCAACCGAAGCCGCACCTCCATAGATCACACCAAACGCCGGGTTTGCCGCAATGATGGGAAGTGGGGAAATGTAGAGTTTACCCTGCTCAATCTCATTCTGCCCAAACACGGCTAGCGAGATCGATGAACACATGGCAAGAGCAATAAGCTTTTTCATAGCTGCTGGGATATGTTAGGCATTGGTTTTCCCTAAGGTACCGAAAACCAAAAACTCATATCCAGCAAATCACTTGATCTGATCGATTGTCCTAAAGGAATACTTATACCCTGCCCCAATGGCTAGGAAGTAAAACAGAATATCAATCGGGCTAAAGGTCTCTGCCATCAATTCAGGAAGGATGCTCCAATTCATCAGAGAAAGCGTTTCAAAAACCGTAAGCCCTTCCATGTCAGCCACCAAGCCAACGATCACAAAGATGTTCCCAAGCACAACACTGAAGAGGGCAACAGCTCCACCTATCAGTCCAAATACCTGATCAATTCCCTTACCTGCGAACCTCATGGTGATACCTACTGCGGCCCCTACGCCCACAGCTAACCATCCAATCTGATACTCCGTCACAATAGTTATCGTCGCCCACAGAATAGCCGTTGTCAATCCTACAACAAGGGAAGCTATCAATCCTGTAACGATGTTCTGCTGGTCTTTCAATTGCTGCTTGTACTCTGGAGAAAGCAGGTCTACCACTTCGTTTGCACTGGCCCCTGCAGTACCATCATCAGAAACTAATGGCTTGGGTTTTACGGTTTCGTCTTTTTCGTAGTCAGGGCAAGTACCGTCAAAAGTGGCTTGCTCGGAGGTTAAACTGCAAATCACACCCTTGGCAGGGTCGAAACTCCGCTTTGTACATTGCGTACAGAAAGCGAGTTGCTCAGCTCTAGTAGACATGGTCTTGAGAGGTTTTGAGAGTTAATAGACCCTAAAAGTATAGTATTGACTCTAATGGTTTCAATTGAATCAATCTAAATTAACCTCGCCGGTTTGGCTCCACCCAATTGTGTCTGGCCTCAACCGAAAAAAGCACGGCCTCAGAGTAAAACTGAAGAGGAGTGGAACTTGAGGCAAAGTCAGATTGAATGAACTCGGAGCACAAATCATACACGGAACGTGACTTTCGTTCAGCTATAAAACCATCCGCCGCATTCATCCAAAACTGAGTGATGGTCTCGTGGTATCCTTCCGAATCGGTGTTTGGCGTTCCAACGGAAGTATTGTGACGTGTGATAAGGTCTCGCACTCTATCCATTGCACTCTTTTTATCGAGTTGATAGTTGTACCAAATGGCCACCACCAAATGAGCCTCATGCGTCCATTCTGGCTTAGGCAACTCCTGCCGCTCAAATCTTTGAATCAGGCTATCTATTTCTTCAGCTGAGTAGTCTTTCATTTTTACCATTCTTGCATACGCTTCACCTGATCTTGAAGAGATTCGCTGGAGATTTTTTCTCTGAGGCGATCGACCATTATCGGGAACGAAAGCGGGCTTGGTTTCTCCATGTAAATTAAGCGAATTTCCTGACTCATAATGCGTTCCATAGCAGCGCGCATACGAGCTTCCTCAAGCTGAAATGTATGTACTTCTTCGTAGGCTTCAAGTAAGAGCAAATTATCCGGCTCATCCTCCAAGAACACATTGAAGAAGAGCTGAGAGTTGGATTGCAGGTGCCGAACTTTGACGGGTTTACCGGGGTATCCCCCAAAGACCAACCCAGAAATATGCGCAATATCTCTGAAGCGTCGGCGCGCCATTTCGGTCTCGTTCACACTTGCCTGAATGTCTTCCCTTAAATCAGTCGTCGAAAAGATGTCTGAATCAATCGCATCTTCAATCGGAATCGGTTGGTCACTCAATAACTCGAACCCGTAATCGTTCATGGCAATGCTGAAGGTGATTGGCGAGAAGAGCCCTAGTCGATAAGCGATTAACGCCGCCATTCCTTCGTGAACAAGTCTTCCTTCAAATGGATAAATGAAGAGGTGATAACCTTCGTCGCTTTCGAAGTATTCAATCAAGAGCTCCTTTTCCGAAGGCACCATAGATCGCTCGGCCTGCAATTCAATCAAAGGCTGAATCATGTGAAGTTCAGGCTCCTCTTCTGCTGTGGTAATTTTATTGATATAAGCTTCCCCTAGCTTCACTCTAAGCATGGCTCCAAGCTGAGCGCTCAACGGCATTCTTCCTCCCTGCCAACTTGGAACCTTACCCGCTTTGGTCATTGCTTTTCTGACCTTTACAGTCATACCGCGCACCTCAATCAGCTCTAGGTTTCTGCCGGCAAACCAAAAGACTTCTCCGACTTTCAACCGAGAAATGAAGTACTCTTCAATCGTACCCAAGAATCCTCCTGAAGCAAGTCTAACCTTCATCAAGCCCTCACTGACTATAGTACCCATACTCAGGCGATGTCGGAACGAAACTTTCCTGCTGTTCACCACGTACTTTCCATCGGGATCGACTTCAACGCGGTGAAATTCATCGTACCCCTCCAGCGGTTCACCTCCGTGTGTAATGAAGTTCAAGCACCATTGCCATTCTCGGTCGGTAATCGATCCAAAACTCACTGTGGACCTCAGCTGTTCAAGCGCTTCGCTGGCATAGAACCCTTCTCCTACGGCTAGGGTTACTAGCCATTGTAACAAGACATCAAAGGAGCGGACGTATGGCATTCGCTCTTCAATTATCTGTTGATTAATTGCGGCTCTTAGCGCTGAGGCCTCAATCAACTCTAGCGTATGTGTGGGCACAAAGTATATTTTGCTGGTAGCGCCAGGTTGATGCCCAGATCTTCCTGCGCGTTGGATGAAGCGAGCTACACCTTTCGGACTTCCAATCTGGATGATGGTTTCAACTGGACGAAAGTCCACGCCTAGGTCTAAGCTCGATGTGCAAACCACAGCCTTTAAGTCGCCCGTGTGTAAGGCATCTTCTACCCAATGGCGAAGCTTCTTATCGATACTCCCATGGTGCATCCCAATCCAGCCTGCTAGCTCTGGAGCTACCTCGAGAATTCGTTGGTACCAGATTTCGGCTTGGCTCCTCGTGTTCGTAAAAATGAGGCAACTCTTGGAGGATTTGATGGTGGGAATGACCTTCTCAAGCAATCGGATTCCAAGGTGACCGGCCCAAGGGAGTTCGGTGACGTCATCCGGAAGTATGCTCACCACCTCAATTTGCTTCTCATGATTTGCGCGAATGACAACGGGCTTCGGGCGAGGCGGGTTGGTTCCCATCAAGATGTCCATCGCGTCATCCATATTCCCAATGGTTGCGGAAATACCCCAAACGCGGAGTTTGGGTCGCCATGACTTCAGCTTTGAGAGCGCTAATTCGACTTGCACCGCGCGTTTTGACCCGAGCAGCTCATGCCACTCATCAACCACAATGCATTCTAAATTTCGGAACAGGTGAGATGCGCGCTTTTGCGACATCAACAAGTGCAAGCTCTCAGGAGTTGTGATGAGCAAATCGGGCAAGGCTACACGTTGCTTCTGTTTCTCCTTCTGCGAAGTATCACCCGTTCTTACGCCTACTTCCCAATCTAAACTTAGTCCTTCGACGGCACGTTTAGACGCTTGTTCAATTTCCTTAGAAAGAGCTCGAATTGGCGTAATCCAAATGACCTTAAGTCCTTTCTTCTTTGGATTTGCTGCCAACATAGCCGGCAAGAGCAGACTGTAGGTTTTGCCACTCCCGGTGGGAGCATTCACCAATCCACTTCTGCCTTTCGCGTACTTCTCCCATGCCTCCTCTTGGAAAGGAAAGGGTTTCCAACCTTTCGATTGAAACCAGTCTGTTGCTTTGGAAATGAGTTCGGCCGACATGCACTAGAAAGTACCGAAAACCGATTCAAAAGTTCTCGGATTTCAGTCCATTATTTTTTGAGCAAGCCAAATGAGGTCATCGATGGTTTTGCCGCTGTTGCGCAGGAAGCGCTCATCTTGAACTTCACCATTCTCATCGAAGACATCATTCACATGGCTCACCAAAAGCTTCTGTGGCGTGATGATGCCTCCTACATAGTTCATCCAAAACCAAAGTTGATGCAGGGCGTTCACTCCACCAAAACTACCCGAACTCACGGTCACTGCCGTCATCACTTTGTGATCGAATTCTGGTCTGAAGTAATCCAGCGTATTCTTCAAGCTTCCGGCCATTCCACCATTGTACTCAGGTGTAACAATAACCACTGCATCGCATGATTCAACGGTCTTTCCAAACTCTTCAAGACCAGGGTGCGGATCGTCCAATCTTCCTCGGCGTTCGTCCATAACCGGGAAGTTATACTCGTGTACATCGAGCATGGTCACCTTTTCAACTTCGGGACGTTCAGAAATCGTTTTCTCGAGATACTGGGCAATTCCATGGCTCTTTCTTCCCATGCGGTTTGAACCAGAAATGATGGCGATGTGCATATTCGATGTGCTAGGTTAACTTTGCAGTGATGAAAAAGACGACAATCCTATCCCTCACCTTACTTTGTTCTTCTTTTCTATTTGGACAACAGGTTTCTGACCCTCAGGTTTACAAAGGTGATGAAATGTGGTTCCTTCTCCTAAACAGATATGACATCAACGAAAAGTGGACCGTTGGAAACGAGTTTCACCTTCGTCGGCATGATTATTTTTCTGAACAGAAACAACTTCTCCTTCGTCCCTGGGTAGATTACCATGCAGCCGCGGGCTTTACGGCCAGCTTCGGATACAGCTACATTCGAACATCTCCCCATGGTGTTTTTGACGTTGGCGCAACATTGAACGAACACAACATTTGGGAACAGATTACACTTGATCACTCACCTTGGGACTTTTTGAACTTCTCGCACCGGTTGCGACTTGAACATCGTTGGTCGGAAATCCAGCCCGACCAAGGTGACGAGGACATTCCCATTGACTTCAGAAATAGATTCCGTTATCGCCTAACCGCTAAAGTTCGCTTAAGTGAAAAGTGGTATGCGCACATCTTCGATGAGTTGTGGGTAAATGTGAACGAAGGGATACACGTCAGCTCCTTCGACCGCAACTGGATTTATGTTGGAGCTGGCTACAACTTCACGGAAAAGGTGGCTTTGGAGCTCGCATACCTCGACCAGTGGGACAATTACGGATCGCTTGGTTATTACCACAATACAGGTCTCCAGATGACCATGATTTGGGACTTTGACTAATCCTCCTTTTCAAAAGTGTAGATTCCATTCCATTGGAATACTCCGCTTTCGAGACCTTCGGGAAACTCGAGTACATCTCCGTCAACCAAGTCGATATAGCGACTATCAGAAGTTGGAATGACGACCTCATCTGTAGTCGGATTTCCATCGGTGATTCGTAGCTTTTCTCCTTCCCAAACGAGTTCAACGGCATATCCTCTGCCGTTTTCCATTAGATATCGACCGGCAACGGTGTTCTTCTGTTCTTCGGTCAGCTCTGCCCGAGTGACAACCTCCTGCTTGTCGGCATTCCAAGCGTAATACTCCGAAACTGCTCTCATTGCTTCACGCATCAAGATTCGGCCATTGTCAGAATTGGTGAGAATGACAACTCCATCGCAATAGGCAGGATACATCATCATGATGTTTGAGAACCCTGCATTCTTGCCCCCATGTTGCATTCGAAGGGAGTCGCTTTGGTACTCAAGCGCTGGACCTAGTCCCCAAACAAATTCATCACTGTAAGGGGTAAGCATTTCATCAATCAGCGCTTTACTGATGAAGTCAGATTCCATCTTTCCGGTATAGACTCTGTGAACATAGCGCATGTACAGTGCTAAATCCTGGCTTGTTGTCCAAAGTCCGGCAGGAGCAATCTCCGGATAATTGTGCCAACCACCGCTGTACACGGTGCCGTCGCCATGATAAGCAAGGCTCGCAAACTCCTCATAATCTGAATGGATAGGTTGGGAGAATGTACTGTGATTCATCCCCAATTCTGGGAGAACTTGAGTGTCCATATACTCCGCGAAAGGCACTCCAGTTACATCTTCAATAAGTTGTTGGATGATCACATATCCTCCGCCAGAATAGCGCCACTCGGAGCCGGGAACCATATCAACCTCAATCACAGGAGTGTTCCCCTCTCCCTCAAGGACCTCAAGCGTAGATGGCATCTCTGTTCCGTTTGGGTATCCTGGGAACCCATGGACGGTAACACCAGCTGTATGGGAGAGTAATCTGCGGAGAGTCACCTTTTCATCTTGGGTGAATTCAGACTCAGGAACGCTCCAACTAGAGAGGTATTCGTTCACATCAGTATCTAAATCCAACACACCTTCTTGTACGAGATGTAAAACAGCGATTCCCGTAATAGGCTTTGAAATAGAGGCAGCTTGAAAAAGCGTTTGCATGTTTACGGGAATAGAATCCTTCACATTTTGTAACCCAAAATTGAGTGACCAAGCCACATCACCGTCTTTGACTACAGCTATTGACATCCCGCGAACATTCAGAGCATCCATCCGCTCTTTGCTAGTGAAATACTCTGGCGCAGTACCAGCAATGCGGTAGGCGTGAGTGAATTTGAAAGGGATGGTTTGGACGGCGTCGATATGAGCCGATTGGGCAAACCCAATGGTGGATGCACACAGTAGACTGAAGGCCAGGAGTTTTCTCATGCCTTGAAGATACTGAATACTAGGAACCAAACCACGAATTACAGCTTCTTCAGAAACCAAAGATTACAGCCTGGATGTTCGGTGCTCAGAGGCTTCTCCAGAGGTTTGAAGCCCTGTTTTTCATAAATGCTCACCGCCTTGCTGAATTCAGGTAGGCTTTCTAAATAAAGGTGTGTATAGCCCATTTTTAAAGCCGCAGCGGTTGATCTTTCCATGAGCTCCCTGCCGATACCCTTTCCTCTGGCCTTGGCGGGCAAATAGTACTTTACAAGTTCGGCATAGCCCTCGGGCAAACCATTGGTAGGATAAATTCCGCATGCACCTACAATCTGGCCGTCCTCTTCGGCCACAAAGTATACGGACTTTGGGTTTCTGAAAACTTCGTAGAGGTTATCGGTAGTAGGATCAGAATAGACTGTTCCGCAGCGTTCGGCATCGAATTCTTCGAATACGCCGCGGATCATTTTTGCAACGGCTGCGTTATCGCTTGGTTCTATCTCTCTAATTCTGATGCTCATTCAAAACTACTCCTCTTTATCGGCTAGCGGATTCCAGCCTTGCGCTGTGAGTTCGATAGCGACGTTATCGCGGGTAACGAGGTATCTGTTTTCGTCTTCCGTGATGTGACCAATCACACTCAAGTTTGGATTGCCCTTAATCTTGTCGAAATCCTCAAGCTTAATCGTGAAAAGAAGCTCGTAATCTTCGCCACCGTTAAGTGCTACTGTAGTTGTATTCAGATTGAACTCTTCACAAAGGTCATACACCTTTGGGTCGATAGGAATCTTCTCTTCGAACAGTCGGCAACCGCGCTTTGAACCTTCGCAAAGGTGCAGAAGTTCGGAAGAGAGTCCATCTGAAATATCAATCATCGAAGTAGGAACTACATCCAGTTCGTGAAGGATTTTTACCACATCTTGACGAGCTTCTGGCTTCAGCTGACGTTCGAGAACGTATTCATTGCCTTGGAGGTCGGGTTGAATATCTGGGTTTTCTTGAAAGACCGCCTTTTCACGTTCGAGAATTTGAAGTCCCATGTAGGCTCCACCAAGGTCGCCAGAAACTACAATGAGATCGCTCGGTTGCGCGCCGTCTCTTCGCACCACTTTCTCCGCTTTTTGCTTACCGAGCACGGTTAGGCTAAGAATCAATCCAGAAGTCGAAGAGGTTGTATCACCACCGACGAGATCCACGTGGAATCGTTCGCAAGCCAGGCGTATTCCTGAGTACAGTTCCTCTACTGCCTCCACGGGGAATCTATTCGAAACCGCCATTGAAACCACGAGTTGGGTCGCGTTGCCGTTCATCGCATAGATGTCGGATAAGTTGACCACGGCCGCTTTATAGCCGAGGTGTTTAAGTGGCTGATAAGAGAGGTCGAAATGCACTCCTTCCACTAGCATATCGGTCGAAATGAGAGTTTGCTCATCTCGCGCTTCAATAATTGCGGCATCATCGCCAACACCAAGAACGGTATCGTTGTACAATGGGATTTTGGAAGTGATGTGTTTTATCAGTCCAAACTCACCTAAATCACCTAGTGGTGTGCGTTGTGGGGTTTTGTCTTCGAGCATGGGGCAAAGGTAGGGAATTTGGAGGGTTGGAGGGTTGGAGGGTGAGAGGGTTGGAGGGTTAGACGCTGAGCTTGGGTTCTAAATTGAGCTAAGTCATCAAGGAAAGAGTAGTGATTAGATTTAACGTAGTGATATGATGATTTTGGAGGGTCAGAGGGTCGGAGGGTTGGAGGGTTGGAGGGTTGGAGGGTTAGACGATTTCGGCGGGTTGGAGGTGATATCCGTTATTAAACGTTTATCAACGGGTAATTCATTCTCGGCTCTCTAGGTTTGGCGCATGAAACACAATTACCAGAGACTCAAAGTATACCATAGTTCTATGGAGCTGGCAAGAGAATGTTATGATATAGATGCTGTTGACAAGGGCAAGCAGTTGGCAGATCACATTTTCAAAACATCATTCAGTGTTCCTTCGAATATTGCCGAAGGTTCACAAAGGAAAACCAATGCAGACTTTCTCAGATTTTTGAATTACTCGGCATCTTAATGTGCTGAGTTAACTTGTCAACTTAGCCTAGCGATGACGATCAAAGGAACCAACAAAGAAAAAGTGTCTTCCGCACTTAAAAAATCAAAGGAGGTTTCAAAGCAAATCTGGGGGCTAATCCATAAGCTCCAAGAGGAATCAAAACCATGACAATCAAATCATTAATCAGGAATTAACCCATCCCGAAAGTCAACCCGAAAGCAAGTCCAACCCTCTAACCCTCCAACCCTCCAACCCTCTGTCCTGATGAACCAAAAAATCCACTACATTTGTCCCGTGAACCCGCGCTTCCGTAGCGCTTAACCAACACACAGTCGATATGGCTAAAGACACCCAAGCAATGGTGGATGCCTTCATGGAATCCGTTAAAGCTACTAACGGCCATGAGCCGGAGTTCCTTCAAGCTGTTGAAGAAGTAGCTGAATCTGTTATCCCTTTCATGGAGGATAACCCTAAGTACAAGGAAGCTAAGATCCTCGAACGAATTGTAGAGCCTGAGCGTGTTATCATGTTCCGCGTGCCGTGGACCGACGACAACGGCGAGGTTCAAGTGAACCGTGGTTACCGCGTTGAGTTCAACTCAGCAATTGGGCCATACAAAGGCGGTCTTCGCTTCCACCCAACCGTGAACCTTTCTGTATTGAAGTTCCTCGGTTTCGAGCAAATTTTCAAGAACTCACTTACCACACTTCCTATGGGCGGTGGTAAAGGTGGTGCCGACTTCAACCCTAAGGGTAAGTCTGATAACGAAGTAATGCGCTTTTGCCAAAGCTTCATGACCGAGCTTCAGCGTCACATTGGTCCTGATACCGACGTGCCTGCTGGTGACATCGGCGTTGGTGGCCGCGAGATTGGCTACATGTTCGGCCAGTACAAGCGCCTCCGCAATGAGTTTACCGGTGTTCTAACTGGTAAAGGTCTCAACTGGGGTGGGTCATTGATTCGTCCAGAAGCGACCGGTTACGGTACCGTTTACTTCGCTCAAGAAATGCTCAACACTAAAGGTGAGTCTTTCGACGGTAAAACGGTTGTAATCTCTGGTTCTGGTAACGTAGCACAGTTTGCGGCTGAGAAGTGTATTCAACTCGGCGCTAAGGTGGTTACTATGTCGGATTCAGGTGGTTTCATTCACGACCCAGAAGGAATTGATGCTGATAAGCTCAACTTCATCATGGACTTGAAGAACAACCGCAGAGGTCGTATTTCTGAATACGCTGATAAGTACGCTAGCGCTAGCTTCACCGAAGGAAAAACTCCTTGGGGAACGAAGTGTGACATTGCCCTCCCTTGTGCAACTCAAAACGAGTTGAATGGAGACGACGCAAAGACGCTACTTAGCAATGGCGTAATGGCGGTTGGCGAAGGTGCAAACATGCCTTGTACTCCAGAAGCTGTTCATGAGTTCCACAGCGCCAAGATTCTTTTCTCTCCAGGAAAGGCTTCTAACGCAGGTGGTGTTGCTACTTCAGGTTTGGAGATGTCGCAGAACTCACTTCGTATGAGCTGGACTCGCGAAGAGGTTGACTCTAAGCTTCACGCTATTATGAAGGATATTCACGCTGCATGTGTGAAGTACGGTACACAAGAAGACGGCATGGTTGACTACGTTAAAGGTGCAAACCTCGCTGGCTTCGTTAAAGTTGCCGACGCAATGATTGATCAAGGTGTGGTTTAAATCACATCCTTCAATGTATATGGAAAGGCTGCCTGAGAGGGTGGCCTTTTTTTATGGATATGCGTGGTGGAATACTCGAATGTGTTTCTCGCAAAACCGCTATTATCAAAACCAACTTAGCGGACAAAAACCGCAAAAATGGTTGGTATGCGTTAAAGCGCCGTGCCTATAGCTGGGAATTCAATGCAGCTATCAATTTCATGACAGAAATAGGTGTTCCCTACACCGGTTTTGCGCTTTTTACACACCAGTATGATTTTAATATTGCGGTTTTGCGAGAACCAGGTCACGCGCATCCGCTAAGCTCATCCTCCGCGAACTCTCTCCACCACGTAAACCTCATATTCTCCGCGAGAAACCTCTTTGCCCCCGTTTCCCATAGCCTACCTCCCAAAAAACCGTTAAAACCCCTCCCCCCTTTAAACCTATCTATCCCTCCCCACATCATACCCCCGAAATCAGTTCATCACTAATTCAAGTAATCATGATAATCAACACAAAATCAATAGGCCGAGTGGGACTAGTTTTAGCGCTAGCATCAACGACAGCCTTTGCACAACCGGAGCGTCCACAGAATATAGAGCATCGCCTGGAACGCATTACCGAAGAACTCGAGCTTTCAGAGGAACAACAGGCTCAATTGAAGGAGAAACTTGATGCCTTTAATGCCACAATGAAACGTCAGCGTGAAGAAAGACAGGCTCTAACAGAAGAATTGAAGGCAGACATGCAGGAGATTCTGACTGAAGAGCAGCAAGAGCAAGCTCGCGAGTTGATGCGTGCGAATAGAGGAGAACGCCGACATGCTCATGGCGAAAGAGGTCACAGAGGGGAAGCTCGCGGACAGGAGTCTCACGCCGAACGCCGCGAACATCATCCAGATCTTGAAACCATGGCCGAAGAACTCGAGCTTACACAAGAACAGCAGGAACGACTAAGGGCCGTCTTCGAACAACAAAAATCAAAAATGGAGGAACTCAGAAGTCAACAGCGCGAACTTCAGGAGAGCTTCAAAAAAGAGATGTCTGAAATCCTCACGGAGGAGCAGATGGAACAAATGAAAGAGTTACGTCGATCACATCGTGGTCGTAGATAAACGATAGGTTAGTTTGAGTAGTTAGTTAGGAGGGTTTTCACTTTTGTGGGAACCTTCCTTCATTTTTAGGCAAACCATTTGAAGAGCTCTCTCGTTCTAGTATTACAAACGCATCTCTCATGCTTCAGATTTTGTCAGAAATATCCCACAATCCAGTTATACTGGTCTCTTCCGTAATTCTGATTCTCTTCAGAATACTTCCTCCAAAAGAAATAAATGGGTGGTATGGCTACCGTACTTCTAGATCGATGAAGAGTACAATTCATTGGAATTTTGCACAGCGTTTTAGCGCAAACATGTTCCTAATTATCAACCTTTCCTTGCTAGCCGCGCAACTGATTGCTTTTAGCATTTATGGGGAATCCATGTTGATTGATGTTGTCGTTCTCGGATTATGGCTTGTCGGGATGGTGTATTCTTTCTTCCAGGTAGAGAAGAATTTGGAGGCGCTTTCGTGATTAAGGGAGTCAGGGATTCATTTTATCTGGACTTTGTCGTGTATCGAAAACATCAAGAACCTGCACTCTTCTTCTAGTAGAGGTGTATATAACCTTGAAATGCTTGACTACAATTCTACGATGTCTTTTAGTTAGATACTCTTCGACCTGAAACTGATTCACATACTTAATTCTCTCTGTTGAGGATAATATCTCGTTCACTATCCTGTTCGCGGCATTCAAGTCCTTTTCGGCGTAAAAGTTCCAGATCTTTTTAAGCGAGTTTTGTGCTTTTCGGGTCCATACTACTTCCGCCATTTATCAACCTCACGCTTGAGTTCTTCTTGTGTGATGTACTCCCCGCGCTTGATTTGCTCTTCAGCTTCTTCTATTTCTTTTCGGTACTCTGACACGGTCAACGGCTCTCCTTCAATAGTATAAGCAACCACGTTCTCACTGTCAGCACGATTGTACTTTTCAAATACAGCACTCATAATTCTAAGCACGTGATCATCTGCCTTATTTACATACTCATGAAGCTTGTTCCTCAATTCTAGCGTATCCATCTTGTGCCTTTTTAGCTCTTCTTACGAAGATAAAGGATTTGAAAAACGTCTACCGGAATCTCAAGACACCATTTCAATAATCAAACTAGAGGCTTGAATGGAAGTTGATAAAAAAAGGGCGAAGATTTCTCTCCGCCCCTTTCAATCTACATTTATCTAAAGTCCCTACTCCGCTGGCTCTACCGCTAGCGTTTCAACACTTTTACCTTTCGAGAAACGGCGCTTGCCGCGCTCTATCAAGTAGAACATTACGGGTACAATCACCAAGGTCAAGAACGTGGCGAACGACAATCCAAAGATTACTGTCCACGACATTGGTCCCCAGAAGATCACGTTGTCACCACCAAAGTAAACCTGCGGATCCGTTTCCGTAATCAATGTGATGAAGTTGATGTTCATACCTGTAGCCAACGGAATCAATCCAAGGACCGTGGTAATCGCCGTGAGCAATACCGGACGCAAACGCGTTTTTCCAGCTTCAACAATCATCGAATACAATTCTTCTCTTGGAAGCAGTTGATCCTGCGCAATGCCCAAGGCCACCTTTCTTCTCGAAAGGAGCTGTTTAGCGTAGTCAATCAATACAATCGCATTGTTAACCACAATTCCCGCAAGTGAAATGATACCAATCATGGTCATCATAATCACGAATTCCATGCGGAAAATCACGAGCCCGAGAAGCACACCAATCAAACTCAATACAACCGTAGTAAGAATGATAAACGGAGTGCTTGCCGAGTTAAATTGAGCCACCAAAATCAAGAAGATGAGGAAGACAGCCGCCAACAAGGCTGAAGACAAGAACGCCATCTGCTCTGCCTGCTCTTCTTGCTGACCTGTAAACTTGTAGTTCACACCGCGAGGCATGTCATAGCTCTCCAAAGCTTTCTTGATTTTCTCAACCGTCTCAGTCGGGTTCGCACCTTCCTCTACATTCGAGTAAAGCGTTACCACGCGGTCCAAATCCTTTCTCTTGACCGCCGAGTATGTGCTCGACAACTTCGCAGTTGCAACTGCACTAATTGGCACCTGCTTAATTCGTCCCGTTGCCGGATCGCGGAAAGTAATGCGTTGGTTCAAAAGGTCGTCAATATTGTGACGGTAGTTATCGCTGAAACGAAGGTTGATAGGGAAATCATCCTCACCTTCCTTGAATCTAGACACCTCTTTACCGAACAATGCCGTACGAAGCGCATCGCCAATCTGTGCCGTGCTAATGCCCAGAGTTCTAGCCTTCACGCGGTCGATTTCAATTGGCATTTCTGGCTTTCCGGACTGAACATCAATTTGAAGCTCTTCGATACCTACAATACCACGGCTCTTCACAAATCGGCGCAGGTTTTCGGCTTCATCGAGAAGCTGACCGTAATCTTCACCGCTTACTTCGATGTTAATCGGTGGGCCTGAAGGAGGTCCGTCAGAGTTCTTATCTACCGCGATATTTACGCCTGGGTAGTCTGAAATCGCCTCGCGAATCTTTTGAAGAACGGATGAGCTTGTCACAGGCTGACCCGCTTCATCTAGACGTTCAGCAAAAGGACGGAATGCCACAGTGACTTTCGCCTTGTTTGGCGTTTGTGCCATGGATGGACCCTGATTCGGATCAGAGGTTCCCTCACCCACCTGTGCAATCACAGATTCTACCATGTAGTTGAAGTTGATGGTCTGCCCATCTACCTCTTTTGGATATGTGTAATTGTCAACCACACGGAACACCTCTTGCTCAATCTTTAGCGCAAGCGCGTTTGTTTCCATGATATCGGTGCCAATTGGCATTTCCGCATAAACAATCGCCTGCTGCGGCTGATTCTCTGGGAAGAAGAGCGTTTTTGGTGGGAAGTTTCCAATCAAAATGAATGAGAAGATGAGCAATCCAACCGTTCCAAAGAAGAAACCATAGGCGTTTCTTCCTCTCAAGGCGTAACGGAGAAGTCGCTCGTAGCGAGCCTCCAATCGCGGAAGGAATTTCTTCTGGAAGCGCTCCGTCATCGGTACTACAAAGTACATGTAGAACAAGATGCTGAGTGCGGCCACAATCATGAGGTTACCCACCGCACGTAGGAAGGTCATTGGAGCGAATGAGTGAAGTACGTACCCGAGAAGTACGCCGCCCAAAAGTCCAACTATTGCCCTGCGAAGCCACTTCTTAGGGTTCATACCCTTCTCCTCAATCTTCATCAATTTTGATGTTAGGGCTGGGTTGATCACCAATGCCACAAAGAGGGAAGAACCGAGTACGATAATCAAGGTGATTGGCAAGTACTTCATGAACTCACCGAAGATTCCAGGCCAGAAAGCCAGTGGAATAAACGCCGCAAGTGTGGTAGCTGTAGATGCGATAATCGCCAAGGCAACCTCACCAGCTCCTTTTTTCGCCGCTGTAATGGCATCGTACCCTTCATCCATCAAACGATAGATGTTTTCGACAACTACGATACCGTTGTCTACCAACATACCAAGTGCCAATACGAGGGCGAAGAGCACCATCGTGTTCAGCGTTACTCCCATCGCATTGAGGATGAAGAAGCTCATCAACATGGAAAGTGGAATCGCAATACCTACGAAGAGGGCGTTTCTCAATCCAAGGAAGAACATCAATACCACAACTACGAGAAGTACACCGAGGATGATACTGTTCTCGAGGTCGTTCAACTGCGTTTTGGTCTGGTCACTTTGGTCGTTTGTAACCGTAATACTCAATTCTTCTGGGAAGTAGTTTTGTTTCGCTTCCTCAACTAGTTGATCGATTTTTTCTGAAACGATGATGAGGTTCTCACCCGAACGCTTCATGATGTCGAGCATCACTACGGGCTCACCACGTTCACGTGCAAAGCTTTCCTTCTCAACCTCGCCGTATGTAATTTCCGCGATGTTTCTCAGGTAAACTACATCCGCATTTTCATACTTGACGATGATGTTCTCAATCTCTTCAACATCAGAGAATTCACCAACAACGCGAACGTTTCTACGGTAGCCATCTACGAGAAGGTCACCACCAGATATCGAAACGTTTTCATTGGCGATGGCGCCAGCCACATCATTGAAGCTCAAGTTGAGTGCTTCCATGCGCTGCATGTCGAGATTTACCGCAACCTCTTTATCGTCAACCCCACGAATCTCAACCTTAGAAATTTCGCTCAAACCTTCGATTTCATCTTCGAGGTACTCTGCGTAATCGTTGAGTTGGTCGATGGTGAACGGACCCGAAAGGTTGATGTTACGGATTGGCACCAATTCGTTGAAGTTCAACTCGAATACGTTCGGATCTGCCGGCAAATCGGTCGGAAAATCGGGATCCGACTTAGCCACGTCCACCTTATCCTTCACCTTTCTCAAGGCCTCGCTTGGAGGAACTGAGAAATCGAATTTCACCTGAATGGTAGAGTAACCCTGAACTGAAGTAGAGTTGAGCTCATCCACATTGGTCACGCCGTTGATTTCTTTCTCAATCGGTCGTGTAATGAGTTTTTCAATGTCGAGTGGGGAGTTGCCTGGATAAGGCGTTCCCACATAGATTTCCGGAGTTACGATCTCTGGAAATGCTTCAGAAGGCATCGAAATGTATGCGCTCAGACCTGCAACAAAGATGATGAAGGTGAGGACATAGGCCGTCATTCGGTTGTTCACCGCGAAGGTGGACAGACCAAATTCCTTGATGTCTTCTGGATTAGTGTTGTGTATTTCTTCCATCTGTATGGATGTCTTATCGATTCCGAATTAGTCCTCTACAATGCGTACGCGTTCGCCATCTTGAACACTTCTGGCTCCTCTATCCACAATGAGGTTGCCCGCTTCAAGTCCGCCACGGATTTCAGTCATGCCCTGGTAAGAGAGACCAAGCTGAACAAACTGACGTTTCACATCTCCAAGACCAGCATCATCGGTAGAGAGCACATACACGTATGATTTCCCTTCTTGATTTTGCTGAATCAAGTGGCTTGGAAGTACCACGGTTGAATCGGCTGCGTAATCGCGAATGCGAACTGAAGCCATCATGTTTGGCTTGTACGCTCCAGATGTACGGCTAATACCAACCTTGATTTTAAAGGTGCGGTTGTCAGGATTGATAAACTGGCCAACTTGAATGATGCTAGCCACAACCGTATCTTGAATCGAACGGAAGTAAAGTGTTACATCTTCTCCAGTCTTTACGCGGTTTACATAAGATTCCGGCACGTCTGCAGTAACATAAACTTGGCTTACGTTAACAAGACGAATAAGCGGCATGCCTGGTGCGGCGTACTCACCTACTTTCGGGAAAATCTCATCCACAACCCCGCTGAATGGAGCCTTCAAGTTGCTCATGGCGAGCTGTGCCTCCAATGTGGCTTTTGTTGTTTGAAGCCCTTCGTAACGATTCTTGGCTTCGAGGTATGCAACTTCAGAACCGATGTTCTGCTGCCACAAACGCTCTTGCTTTTCATAAAGGGTCTTCGCTAAGCTAAGCGAAGTTTCAACCTCCTGAATGTTGTTGCGAATCACATCGTCGTCGAGGTTTAGTAGAGCCTGACCTTTAGAAACGCTCTGACCTTCACGAACGCTGATGCGCTCAATCATACCCGCAGACTCAGCATAAAGGGTGACGTTCTGGTCTGCCTCAACTGAACCGTACACTTGGAAAAAGTGCTCGAAGTTATCCGCTCCTACTTTGTGAGTGGAAACGGTTGTGTAATTCGTCGTGCTATCGAGTTCAGCGATACGCTGATCAATTTCTAGCAAGCGTTCTTGAATCGTGCCGTTTAGTGTTGCAAGACTATCGCGCTCTTCACGCAAAGTCTTCAAGTCGCCACTATCAGATGGCTGTTGGCACGATACAGCAGTTAGTGCCACAAGTGGGATTATGTACTTAAGTGATTTCATTGCTGTTGTTCTATTATAGAGTTGGTTGTTGATCTAAATTGAATTTTCCGAGTACTCGTTCGAGCGAAACTCGCTTGTCGAGTGCCGACTGAGCCGCGTTGATTACGCTGCGGAGTGACTCTTGATATTGACGTTCCGCTTGCGTGAACTCGAGGCTAGTAGCCACACCTTCATTGAACTTGATCGTGGTTCTATCTCGGATGTCTTTAGCGATTTGAACGTTCTTCTTCTGCGCTAGGTAGTTGTTCACTGCATAGCTGTACTCCGCTCGCGCGGTTTGATATTGAAGTCGCAATGCATCCGTGAGCTGTTCCTCCTGAATTCGAAGTTGATCGAGTGCAATCTTGGCTTCTTGTACACGGGCGATTCTTCGACCTCCCTGGAAGATGTCCCATCTCAAACTCAATCCAATGGCTTGCGCCGGGATCCCGAATGAGGTAACATCATCTGGGGCGTAAAGAATTCCAAAATCTGGACTTTGAAAAGCGTAATTGTATTGATAGAATCCGTTCAACTTAGGAAGCCATTGAACCTGTTCGTTTCGGAGGTTCAACTCCTGACCGCGAATTCCTGTTTGAAGCACGCGATAATCAATGTGGTTGGTAAGGTCAAAGTCTTCATTCAACAAGGTTGATCCATCCTCGGCGATGAGCATCAAAGACTCCACTTGATCGGTCAAGGTTACGGTTTCACCAACCGGAATACCCATTCTCAATTTGAGGATGGTTCTCGCTACGGTTGACTGACGCTGTAAGTACTCTTCGTTCGTGCGAAGGTTCGTAAGGAGGAGGTCGAGCTGATCCACATCAGAGGCTTCAACAAAACCCTCTTCGAATAAACCGCGGGTATCAGACAAACTCTGCTCAATGTACTTGATGTCCTCTACAACGATTTCCAGTGAGCGCTCCGTTACCAACACCAAGTGATAAGCTTGAGCAACTTGCTCGCGAACTTCAATGGCCGATAGCTCAAAGTCATTCTGGGCATTCTCCTTCACGACTTCCGTGGCAAGGAGAGCAACGATGTAAGATCCGTCGAAAATCAGCTGGTCGACTTGAACACCTACGCCGCTGGAATACTGCACCCCGAATTGAAGTAGCTGCGACTGACCGCCGATTTCGATAACCTGACCACCGATGGTGAGGTTGTTTGTGAGGTTTCCGTTGGTGCTTACTTGCGGCAAACCGAGAGCGATGTTCTCCCAGATTACGGCCTTTGCTCTGGAGAGCTCAAGGTCATTGCGCCTCACATCATAGCTGTGTTCGAGCGCGTATTGTTCGGCTTCTACTCTGGTGAACGACCGCGATTCCGGTTGCTCATTTACCTGACCCCACAATGCAGGGCCAGCGAGAAGCGCTATCCACGTATATCTTCTCATATTCTTCATTCTTGTTCAGTTGATTTGTTGTGTTCTGCTAGTTTCTTCTCCAAATACTCCAAACCTTTCTTGGAGGCGACGCCGCGTAAATGATACTCGAAATGGGCACGTATGAACTTCGGGTTCTCGCAGATGGTCAGCGGCACAATGTCTTGATCGTGCATGGCCAAAAACTGCGCGAAGTAGAGGTAGGAAACGAAATCCACGTTTACATCGCTTCTGTACACTCCTTGTGCAATTCCCTTTTCGAGGTTATCTCGCGTTTGATTCTTGATCATATCCTCTTGTCTGGAGGATAGCCACTTCCATGTAGCTGGGTAATATTTCTTGAGTTGGAATTCAATGGCGGGGTGTTGAGCCTTCATGGCTTCGGAAAGCGTAGAATCGATGGCGAAAAGCTCATCGATTGCGTTGTTGGCATTCCCGATAACATTGGACATGATGTCTGACACCTCGGTGAACGTATGCTTTACGCACCGGTCAACCAAGTCGGCTTTGTTCGACACATATTTGTACAGGGTCTTCTTGCTGATCGCCAGCTCCCTCGCCACATCATCCATCGTGATGCTACGTATCCCATACTTTAGGAATAGCTCCGTAGAACCTTCAATGATTGATCTTTCCTGTTCATCCATAATGGCGGCGAAAGTAAAACACATAGTTCACACTGGAAACGTTTTCAACTAAAAATGTTTCCAGTGTGCGGAAAAATTAACATTGGCGATAGGTTTATGGAAGTCAATACTTTACGATAGCCTAAAAAATATGCACTTTTGCAGCTCTAATCACGGTTTATACAGACATGCAGATTGCTACAGTAAAAGAAAGCTTGACTAAACTCCCAGTGGGAGCAGAAGTACATGTACGAGGATGGGTTAGAACTTTTCGTTCGAATCGTTTTATCGCCCTAAATGACGGTAGTACCGTTGCCAATTTGCAATGCGTGGTGAATTTTGAAGAGTTGCCAGAAGACCTTCTAAAGCGCATCAACACTGGTGCTTGCATCTCTGTGCAAGGAGATTTGGTAAGCAGCCAGGGGCAAGGGCAGAATGTCGAAATCCAAGTAAAGAAGCTGGAGATACTAGGCGATTCGGACGCTGATGAATATCCGCTTCAGCCCAAGAAGCACTCACTGGAGTTCCTTCGTGAGATTGCACACCTTCGCATGCGTACCGCTACTATGAGTGCCGTTATGCGCATTCGTCACAACGCAACCTTCGCCATTCACAAGTACTTCCACGACCGTGGATTTTACAATCTTCACACACCGATTATTACGGGCTCTGATGCCGAAGGAGCAGGTGAAATGTTCCGTGTAACTACGCTTGATCCTATCAATCCACCTACAACCGACGACGGAAAAGTGGATTACAAAGAAGACTTCTTCGAAAAAGAAACCAACCTCACCGTATCTGGTCAGCTTGAAGCAGAACTAGGCGCTATGGGGCTTTCTAAAGTGTATACCTTCGGTCCAACTTTCCGTGCCGAAAACTCCAACACCTCTCGTCACCTCGCCGAATTCTGGATGATTGAGCCGGAAGTCGCGTTTGCAGATTTGGACGACAACATGGACCTCTCCGAGGACTTCCTGAAATTCGTGATTCAATACATCTTGGACAACTGCGTTGAGGATCTTGAGATTCTCGACAAGCGTTTGGCTGATGAAGAGAAAGGCAAGCCTCAGGCGGAGCGTTCAGAGCAAGGCTTGATCGAACGCCTAAAGTTTGTAGTGGAAAACAACTTCGTGCGTTTGAGCTATACAGAAGCCATCGAAATTCTACGCAACTCGAAGCCAAACAAGAAGGGCAAATTCAAATACAAAATTGAAGGATGGGGAGCCGATCTACAAAGTGAGCACGAGCGATTCTTGGTAGAAAAGCACTTCAAAAGCCCAGTGATCCTTTTTGATTATCCTGCCAACATCAAGGCTTTCTACATGCGCTTGAACGAGGACGAAAAAACAGTTCGCGCCATGGATGTTCTTTTCCCAGGTATTGGCGAAATCGTAGGAGGATCCCAACGTGAGGAACGTTACGACGTGCTCAAAGGGAAAATGGAAAAGATGGGTATAGCCGAAGAAGATCTTTGGTGGTATTTAGATACTCGCAAGTTCGGAACATGTGTGCACAGCGGATTCGGTCTAGGCTTCGAGCGTCTGGTTCAGTTCGTTACAGGCATGGGCAACATTCGCGACGTAATTCCTTTCCCTCGCACTCCGGGGCGCGCTGAATTCTAAGGCATTTTTTTTGCACCTTTGACATACACACAGCCACTTTGGCCTATTGTTTGTTAATCGGCGCATATGCTCAAACAGTCGCTACAACAGAAACTCCAGCAAAAGCTATCTCCTCAGCAAATTCAGCTGATGAAACTCATTCAGTTGCCTACTCAGGCTCTGGAAGAGCGAATTCAGGAAGAACTTGAGGCCAATCCTGCATTGGACGAAGGCAAGGAGGAAGAGACTCGCGATGAATATGAGACCGACGAGTTTTCAAACGAAGAAGAAAGTCGAGATAAGGACGAGGACTTTGACATAGATCAATACCTCTCCGACGACGAAATTCCCGAGTATCGACTTCACGCTAATAACTATAGCGCAGACGATGAGGATGACCGTATTCCACTAGCTGGCGGCACCTCATTCGTTCAAACCCTTCGCAGTCAGTTGGGCATGCGTAGCTTGTCTCACGAAGACCGAAAAATTGCGGAATACCTCGTTGGCAATATAGATGACGACGGTTACTTGAGGAGGGAACTTCAAGATGTTGTGGATGACCTCGCGTTCACCCAAGGTATCTATACCGACCTCGATCAGCTAGAGCGATTGCTTCAAGTTATTCAAGACCTCGACCCACCGGGCGTTGGTGCGCGAAGCCTTCAAGAATGCCTTGCGCTTCAATTAGCGAAGAAAACTCCATCTCCGGCAGTTCAACTTGCCATTACGCTTATGGATGACTATTTCGATGAGTTCGTTCGCAAGCATTACAGCAAGATGCTGGATCGTTTGGACATCACCGAAGATGAGCTTCGCGACGCCCTTGAAGTCATTTCAAAATTGAACCCCAAGCCAGGTGGCTCGGTAAGTGATGGTTCGCGCCCAACGGAAAACGTAACTCCTGATTTCCTCATATCTATAGAAGACGGAGAACTACAATTGAAATTGAACGGCAAAAATGCTCCCGAGTTAAACATTTCGAGAGAATACAGAGGAATGTTGGAGCACTACCGCGACAGCAAAGGCAAGGCGACGAAGAGTGAGAAAGACGCCTTGATGTTCGTGAAGCAAAAAATAGATGCCGCTAAGTGGTTTATCGATGCCATTCGCCAACGTCAGCAGACCTTGTTGCTCACCATGTCGACCATCATGGAGTATCAAAAAGAATACTTCCTAACGGGTGATGAGCGAAAGCTTCGCCCGATGATTCTGAAAGACATTGCCGACGAAATTGAAATGGACATTTCGACAGTAAGCCGTGTCGCCAGCAATAAGTACGTGCAGACTCCATACGGTACCTTCTTGATTAAGACATTCTTCTCTGAATCGATGAAGAATAGTGACGGCGAGGACGTTTCGACACGTGAGATCAAGAAGATTTTGGAGGACAGTATTCAGGAGGAGAACAAGAAGAAGCCGCTCACTGATGAAGCCTTGGCAAAACTTCTTAAGGAAAAAGGCTACCCTATTGCTCGAAGAACGGTTGCCAAGTATCGAGAGCAGCTTGGAATTCCGGTGGCTCGTCTCCGCAAAGAACTCTGATCTATGAGTAACCGACTTGCTCAGTTCTTGAGTTACCTACTGCATCCCGCGATCATTCCCACTTTGGGATCGCTACTCGTGCTAACGACCATACCCGAACACGTAACCGAACAACAGATTTGGTACATCAGTGCATTTGTGCTGTTGTCGACATACTTCATGCCGGCCATTGTTTCGGTTGTGATGAGAAGATTGGGCATCATTTCATCACTCCACATGAAGGATCCGAAAGACAGAAAGTATCCTTTTCTGGTTTCGATTGCCTTTTTCTTGATTACGGCAAATCGGCTTTCAGGTGAGGAAGTCCCCGAGGAAATCATTCGTTTACTACTGGCCTCAGCTGGAACAATATTGCTGTTCTACGCCTTACTTCGAGTCACCAAATTGAGTGTACACTTGGCAGGGATTGGAGGCTTGACTGCCGTGGCAATCTATCTATCTCACAACTATCAGGTAATGATGTTGGAAGTGATTGCTCTGTTGATATTGTTGAGCGGTTTGCTAGGAACAGCTCGCCTAACCCTTCGAGCACATACACCTATGCAAGTGTGGGTAGGGTATGCTTGTGGATTCGGTTTTACCTATTTGGCCCTCTTCTTCTAGTCGCGTTAAAGCGGCACTTCCATCTGTATTTCATTCCGGCGATTGAGTAAGCGAGGCTACTCATCGATTCGTTGTTCTCCACACAAATTGTAAAAGGTACTGAACGATGAGTCTGCGGTGACAATCTTGCAAATTGGTTTGACGCATTCGTTTAAATCCATGCGTCATTCTCTATTGTAATGGTTTGATGTTGAGACTACTTTCAAGTCTCATTAATTGGAATCATCGCTATGAAACTACTCAAATCACTACTACTCTTTGCTTTCGTCCTCACCGGATGGAGTACAGCAAACGCCTCTCACATTATTGGTGGAGATATTCAATATGAATACTTAGGAAACAACCAATACTACATTAAGCTGGTTCTGTATCGAAACTTTCCGGGAATCCAACTCGGACCGAATCAAACCGTGTATGTTCGCTCAGCGACTTGCGGTGGAGCCATTACAACGATTAACCTTCCACGAACGGCTCAGTTCATGGCGGCTGGAAACACATTCGGCTGTATTTCTCAGCAATCTGCCGGATTCCAACCTGAGGTGAATATCTACGAAACCACCGTTAGTAATCCTCTTGTGCTCACACAGAACTGTACGGATTACAAGATTTCGTGGAATGAGTGTTGTAAACCTCCTGGTATTACCAATATCGGAACAGGTAATAACAGTGCAACGCTGGGCTTCTATTTCGAGGCCGAATTGAACCGCCGCCAGGGATTGGGTAACAATAGCTCACCGATTTTCACATCAGATCCATTGGCATACATCTGCGAAGGAGGAACTTTCATTTACACTCAAAATGCGGTAGAATCTGATGGTGATTCACTCCAATACGAGTTGATCAACCCGCGCGAATCAGATTTCAATAGCACGAACGTGCGCCCGATTCCATACAAACCTCCATTCTCTGTTAGTCAGCCGTTTACCGTTGACCCAGCGAATCCATACACTTTAGATCCTCAAACCGGTAATATCACGTTTACAGCAAAGTTGCCTCCGGGCATCCAACGCGAGGTATCCATTATCACCGTTCGTGTGAATGAGTATCGTTTTGACTCTACCTTCTTTATATGGGAGAAAATCGGAAGCTCGAACAGAGAGATACAGGTCATTATTACAGATCAATGTTTGCCAGCCGTAAACGCCGGTGTGCGATTAGATCCGAATGCGCCTGGCACCTACTTGGACCCGGACGGCAAGCAAGTGAGGGACTATAACTGTGGTGATACTGCTGTGACCATGACATTCACTTTGCCAATTGAGTGCTTCTCGGTTGCTGCAGATGGAACCGATTTCAGAATTACCGCTCCTAATGGTCAACCTATACCCGTCAAGAAAGCAATACCATATTGTGATGGCAACTCCGAAACAGATTCGGTAACGCTGTCGCTATACAAGCCACTCATTTTCAATGGTGATTACATGATGTACACCAAGGTTGGTACAGATGGAAACACACTTCTCAACCGATGTGGTAAGCCGATGGCTGAGTTCGATACGATTATACTTCGGGTAAGCGGCTGTCTAGATCCTGTGTACGATGCACAGAACGTAACCGTAACCAATGACGAGCACAACTTCGTGCAATGGGGTCTAGACACCAATACTCTTCCTGAGCAGTTGGTCGACTTTATTCGCGTATTCCGTTCAGATGATGGTGGTGCGATTTGGTCGCAGGTTGGAACCGCGAGTATCCAAGATTCAGGATACACAGACTACACGGTTGGACCAAACGAAGTAGATGCACAATCTTACCGATATCAAGTTCAATTTGTTGCGAATGGTCAGGATCTATTCCTAACCCGTGGCATCAACAGCATCCATCTTGGTGGAGCCTTGAATCAAAATGATCAGGTGCCGATGAATTGGACAAGCTACAATGGTTGGACCGGAGCATCCTACGTGGTTCAGTTGGGTATCAAAACGGGACAAACCTATAACTGGTCTGACGTTACCGATGTGAACCTCCCGACCTTAGATTCTAGTTATACTTTTAATGCGAGCGCCCTTTCACAGGGTAGCTATGCACTGCGCGTGCAAACCACGGATGGTAGCTTCACTTCGGAATCCAACTGGATAACCTTTGGGATACAGGATCCACCTGTCATTCCAGATCCTGATGTAGCCTTGATTATTCCGAACCTGTTTACTCCGGGTGAAGACGACATCAACTCTTTGTTCACGATTCAGGGTATTGAAGCGTACAATCGCGTTGAGCTCGTTGTCTACAACCGATGGGGAACTCGCGTGTACCAAAACTCGAATTACACAAACTCAAACGCGTGGGACGGTCGCTCATCGAACGGCTCCGATCTCGCAGAAGGAACATACTTCTATGTGCTCAATGCAACAGGCGGACCTAACGGTACGGCTGTAGAGGAGAACGGTAGTATCACCTTAATGAGAGATTAATAGGAAATCGTTAAATAATTGATGGTTGTCGTTTATCCGCCAAAGGGTGGACAAAACGCGCCTACGCTAAAAGCCCGTACACAGAGTGCGGGCTTTTTAGTACTTTCGAGGACTATCGCTAAAGCGTCCATCAATGAAATATTTGTTACGACTTCTAACCGTTGTATTGTTTGGCCTCATGAGCATGCCTGCTAGTGCATCTCACGTAATTGGAGGAGATATTCAGTACGAATACCTGGGTAACAACCAGTATTATGTCAAGTTGGTAATCTACCGTCAGTCTACTGGAGCAGGTCTCCCGGCGACTACGAACGTGAACGTATCCTCACAAACTTGTGGAATTAACACGTCGGTATCCCTTACCAGAACTAGTGTTTATTCAGCTTCCAGTTTTGCATTCGACTGTATTGCTCAATCAAATGCAGGTGGATTCCTTCCAGAGGTAAACGTATACGAGACTACAACCTCTTCACCTCTCACATTGACCCAGCGTTGTACGGATTACAAACTATCATGGTCACTGTGCTGTCGTCCAGGTGGTATCACAAACATTGGTGGTGGCGCGAGTAGCGCGGGTTTCTCATTCTACTTCGAAGCAGAATTGAACAACCGTCAAGGCTTGGGTAACAACACTTCACCGTCTTTCGTATCTGATCCAATTGCTTACATCTGTACGGGTGGTTTCATTAACTACCTGCAGCGTGCAACTGAGCCAGACGGCGATAGTATTCGTTACGAAATCATCGACCCACGTTCTGCTGCTGGAACAAACGTTCCTTACACAGCACCTTGGTCAGCTCAAGCTCCTTTTGGAACAGATCCAAACGCACCATATACGATGGACCCTGCAACGGGTAACATCAGCTTTATTGCCGACCTCCAAGGTGGGCCAACTCAGGTATCCGTTATTGCACTTCGTGTTGACGAGTATCGATTTGATTCTACCTATTTCTTCTGGGAGAAGGTAGGTAGTTCCAACCGGGAAATACAGGTCGTCGTCGCAGCGAACTGTATACCTGCCGTTAACCAGGGTGTGCGATTAGACCCGAATGCACCTGGTGTATCACTCGACCCTCAAGGTCGACAAACCAAAGACTACAAGTGTTACGACTCAACCGTTACACTCCACTTTACACTTTCGGTAGAATGTATTTCGGTAGCTCCAGATGGAACTGACTTCCGTTTGACCGCGCCAAATGGTCAGCCTATTCCTGTGAAAAGTGTGACGAGTTACTGTAACCAGAACGGTGAAACAGACTCTATCACTTTGAACTTGTACAAGCCACTTATCTTTAATGGAGATTACTTCCTCTACAGTAAGTACGGCACTGACGGCAACACCCTACTCAACAAGTGTGGTAAGCCGATGAACGAATTCGATACTATCATATTAAAGGTGTCCGACTGTTTGTTCCCTGAGTATTATCTGGATGGGGTAACGGTTGATCAAGACAGACGAAATCGTATCGATTATCGCATCGACACCAACACTATTCCGGCTGCGTTCCTTGATTTCGTGAGAATCTATCGCTCAGTAGACGGTGGACAAACATTCAACCAGCTTACTACTGGTGATCCACTACAAGGATTTGTATTTGACCCAAGCCCTGGCCCTTCCGGAGTTGACAATCAATATTACTATTACCGAGTACAGCTCGTTGCGAATGGTCTAGAACTCGATCCGAGACCAGGTAAGCATACTATTCACCTCACGGGTGATGTTTCCGACCCGGCAAACATGCCTCTATCTTGGAGCAGCTATGGTGGAGCATCGTTCCCTGACTTGAATTCTGTACAGTATAAGGTTCAGGTTGGACCAAAGAATGACACCGATGGATACGACTTCCAGGATGTCATCGATCCGAACTTGCCTACTGGAGATTCAACATTCACAGTGGTACTTACAACAAATCCTACTCCGGGCGATTATGCTGTTCGCGTAATTACTGAGCCAATTGCCAACCCGAACGGATATGTAAGTGAATCAAACTGGTTGATTTACTCTGTTCCAGAAGAACCAATCGTGCCGCCAGTAGGTGCACAACCAGTTATCATTCCTAACGTATTCAGTCCGAATGCTGATGGCATTAACGACTTGTGGACTATTGAAGGTATCGGAACTTGGTCTTCACGCAAAGTGAGCATCTTCGACCGCTGGGGACGCAAAGTGTGGAACACGAGCCAGTACGACAATGCCCGCGCATTCGATGGTAAGGACAGTGGAGGCAATCAGCTCCCTGATGGAACCTACTTCTACGTGATTGAATTGAACCATGCTCCAACAGGACAATCTGAAGTGATTGACGGTTCATTCTCTATCATGAGCGGGAATAACTAAGCGTTAAACTCACCCTTATATAGCCGCCTCTTCGAAAGAAGGGGCGGTTTTTTTTTGAACAAAAATGCGGACTCTCCGTTGACTTATCGCATATATAAGTGAAGGGTTATCCAAATTAACTCCCTTTCACAATCATTTAAAATCCTATTATACTATGACTTACGGTAAGAAAGTGCTTCTCGGAATTTTTGCATTGAGCACAGCGCTTGTGTCCTGCTCTGAAGAAGAACCAACTTCCAATGGTACGTCAAAAATGAACGTTCACCTCACCGACGCACCATGCGATTATGATGAGGTAAATATCGATGTTCAAGAAGTTGTTGTTATCTATAACGACAGCATGCGCGAAACACTCACAGCAATCAACCCAGGTGTATATAACATTCTCGATCTCAATAATGGTATCGATACACTCATTGCAACTGAAGACATCCCATCTGGAGAAATAAATCAAATTCGCTTGGTGCTAGGGTCGAATAATACCGTGATGGTAGATTCCATAATCTATGAAATGAAGACACCAAGCGCGCAGCAATCTGGATGGAAAATCAAATTCAACGAAGAGCTCATAGATGGTGTTACGTACGATGTAACGCTCGACTTTGATGCTTGCAAGAGTATTGTGCTCACAGGAAATGGAAAGTACATCTTGAAGCCGGTTGTACGCGCATTCGTAGACGCCACTTCAGGAGCTATTGAAGGTTACGTGCAACCAGATTCTGCCGTAACATATACGTATGTGATTGATAATAACGACACCGTGGGAACCATCCCTGATACAACAGGATACTTCCGTATTCAAGGTTTGTCTGCCGGAACGTTCGACGTATACTTCGATGCCACCGCGCCTTACACCAACCAAACTGAAACTGGTGTGAATGTTACTCTTGGTCAAGTAACTGATATCGACACCATCCAGTTCTAAGTCTGGCCAACTAAAACACAAGAATAGCCCCGGCAGAAATGTCGGGGTTTTCTATTTTGAAAAAGTTGTAACTTCATGTATTCACCATCCTATGAATTCATGAGTTTCACCTCACAGAAGCATCGCCTGCAGATGCTTAGGAAAACCTACAGAAAGCAACTCGCACTTTCCGTTGCCCTTATTGCAGTCCTAGGTATTTTTGTTTGGATCAACGGCCTATCCTGATGTTTCAAAAGCTTGCCTTTTCAGTTCTGCGTCTGTTTCCTTCCCTCGTTGAAGCGGACCTCACCCAATTGTCAAAACCACAAAAAGCACTGTTAGGCGCTAGACATTTTCTAACGATGTCGATCTTGGAAAAGGAAAACCCCGCAGACGCTTACCTCCGAAATAAGAACCAATGAAATCGCTTTTTTTAGCAGCACTCTCCCTGCTGTTGGCATCCAACTTGATGGTTGCACAACCCGATTCGCAAGATGAGGAAAGAGAAATAGTCGCCGTGACAGAGCTGATGCTCGAAATCGTCTCAGGCGTCCCTGGCGACGAATACGACTGGGATACCTTTCTGTCGCTATTCATGCCCAACGGGAATCTCTCGGCGATATTCCCAGATACCAGCGGTAACTACACCGTTCATGAGGGAATGGTTCAAGATTGGATATCTCGTGCAGGCCCGCATTATGAGCGGATGGACTTCTTCGAAACTGCGGATAGCACTTTTGTGCTACACACGGGTAAAGTTGCACAGGTCTGGCAGTACTATCATACATACACAAGTACAGGTGACACGCTCTCCACTGGCGTGAATGCCTACCATTTGATTAAGCACGAAGGTCGTTGGAAGGTAGCCCATTTAATGTGGGACACGCTGACCGAGAAAGAAGAGGAATAATTCCATTGCTAAACAAATAAACCTCATCTTTGAGACCATGAAATTCAGTGAGTTCGGTCTCGACGAACAGATATTAGAAGCCATTCATTATGCCGGCTTCGAGGAGGCTACCCCCATTCAAGAAAAGGCAATTCCCATCATTCTCGAAAACAGAGATTTGATTGGTTGTGCCCAAACAGGAACTGGTAAAACAGCCGCCTTTATCCTTCCCGTACTTCAACAAATAAAAAAGGAAAGTCCGAAAGGAACTTCTACACTCATCATTGTTCCTACACGAGAGCTTGCACTGCAAATCAACAACCAGATTTCAGGCATGGCATACTTCACAGATGCCCACTCCGAAACGGTGTATGGCGGCGGTGGAGCCGATGACTGGGATCGCGAAAAAGGCGCGCTTACGAACGGTACCGACATCATAGTTGCTACACCTGGAAAGCTTCTCGCTCACCTAAAAATGGGCTATGTCAAGTTCAACGAAGTTCGTCACCTCATTCTTGATGAGGCGGACCGTATGCTCGACATGGGATTCTATGAGGATATTATGAAGATCGTTGAGAATCTTCCCAAGAAGCGTCAGAACCTACTCTTTAGCGCAACCATGCCGCCAAAGATTAGAAAGATGGCCAAAGACATCCTTCACGAACCCGAAGAGGTGAACATCGCCATCTCCAAAACGGCATCAGGCGTGAAGCAATCCGCATACTGTTGCTACGACGAGCAGAAAGAAGCACTTGTAGAGGATATCGTTCTCGCCCGACCAGATTATGATTCAATCATCATCTTCTGTTCAAGAAAGAATAAAGTAAACGGTGTCGTTCGCAGACTTCAACGACGAAATTTCGATACCGCAGGCATTTCGTCTGACTACGAGCAGAACGAGCGCGAAGAAGTGCTCATGAAGTTCCGCTCCAAGCGTATTCGAATCCTCGTTGCAACCGACGTTTTGAGCCGTGGTATTGATATTCAAGATATCTCGCTCGTCATAAACTACGACGTTCCTAACGCACCTGAAGACTACGTACACCGCGTAGGCCGAACAGCGCGTGCAAACACCAAGGGTGAAGCCATCACGTTTGTCAACCCAGACGATATGCGCAAATACAGCCGCATAGAAAGTCTAGTTGGTCCCGTTGTAGAAATGCTCCCCCTTCCAGAAAAGCTTGGTCCCGGACCTGAATATAGAGCAAGCTCTGGTGGCGGCAGGAACCAGCGCCGTAACTTCAAAAAGCGTCCGAACAACAAGCGCAACTTCAAAGGCAAAGGCGGTAATTCTGGCGGAAACAAAGGCGGAAGACCACAAAACCGACAGGGTGGAAATCGTCCGAAGGGCAACTCTAATTCCGGCAGCAAGCCACAATCCTAACTCTTAAAGGCTATCCACAACTTCAGTTGGAATAAACAATTCTTTGTTCCAACATTTGTTGCATTAACGCAACTGTTGTAATTTCGCAACTAATATGGCGAAACACAAAGCAACGGTTGACCAGCTCGGGTATGTTTTAGGCCGCATTCACAGGCGAATTAGAGCCAATGTGGAGCTGCGCAGACCCGAACTTAAAGAGGCTCATCAGTTCGAGACCATGATCTTGTTGCGCATACTTCAGCAGCGTGGCGGAACTATTCCTCAAAGCGAAATCACTGAGTATATGCCAATGTTAGACAGACATCGCATTTCGCGACTGTCGGTCGCCATGGAAGACTCTGGTTTCATAACCCGCACACCCAACCCAAATAACCGCAGGGAGAATATTCTACATGCTACCGAAAGCGGTAAAAAGCACGTGGAAGAATTTGTAATTGCGGCGCGCGAAGCGAACCAACACATATTTAACGGGTTGTCTCACGAGCAGGTCGACACCCTATTTGACACACTTCAACATATCCTCAAAAACCTAGAGGACCACACAAACACAACTCCATGAAAATTGAAAGAGTAGTCGTATTGAGCATACTGGGGAGCATCGCGGTGCTTGCCGTAGCGATGTTTATTTCATCCCAGCTAAGCGCTCAAGCACAACCTCCCAAGCGCGGCGGAGCCAAAATCACGAAATCGGTAATTATAGGAGAAGCAAGTCCAGGGAAAACCTCATTTGAGCTTCCAGTGTATGGCAAAGCCGAAGCGTATAACCGAATTGAGCTCTACGCCGAAGTTACCGGCGTTCTTCAATCGACAAATCCCGCTTTCCTAGAAGGCAATCGCTTCACTCAGGGTCAGACACTCCTTCGAATTGAAGACAGCGAAGCAAAGGCCGCATTGATGAGTCAGCGTTCGAACTACATCAATACCCTTACCCAAGTGCTGCCCGACTTGAAGCTAGATTATGCCGACATCTTCCAAGAATGGCAAGCATATCTCGCCAACATTGAAGTGGACAAGGCAACTCCGGCACCACCTACTGTGGAAAACGCTCAGGCTAAAATCTTCCTCACATCAAGAGGCGTCTTTGCCGCGTATCACAACCTCAAGAGTACCGAAGAACGTTTGTCAAAATACCACGTTCGAGCACCTTTCAACGGCGTAGTGACACAGTCTTCCATTCGCCCCGGAACGCTTGTTAGAGCTGGTCAGCCCTTGGGTGTATTCATCGACCCAACCTCATTCGAAGTGGAGGTGTCGATTTCATTGCGCTACCTCGATTTCTTAAATGAAGGAAACGAGGTGACCCTCACAAGTCCAGATATTGAAGGCGAATGGAAAGGCTCCATCATCAGAATAAACAAGGGCGTTGATGCAACTTCTCAAACTGTAAAAGCCTACATCGGCGTAAAGGCCAACAACCTTCGTGAGGGGATGTACTTGAACGGTACTCTCCAAGGCGTTGAACTCGATGATGTTTCGAAAGTGTCTAGGCGATTCATTATCGACAACAACCACATTTGGACCGTGAACCCAACCGATAGCACTCTGGTAAAAAAGGAGATTGAGATTATTGAATACACGGACCAAGACGCTCTGATCAGAGGGCTCGATCAAGGGGATTGGTTCGTAAATCAAGTTGCACCGGGCGCTTTCCAAGGCATGAAAGTCAACGTAACTCAGCCTGAAGCATGAGAAGTGCCATAAAGTTTTTCATCAAGTACCCAGCGGCCGTATACACCATCATGTTCGGCATTTTGCTGTTCGGCGCTGTGTCGTACTTCCAGATGAACACCACTTTCTTTCCTGTTAACGAAAGTCGTGTAATCAGCATTCAAGCGGTTTATCCTGGCGCCTCTCCGCAAGAAATCGAAGAAGGCATCATCCAAAAAATCGAAGATAACCTAAAGGGAACTTCGGGAGTAGAACGATATACCTCTGTATCTTCAGAAAACAGCGCAAGCATCACGGTGGAAGTCCTCAAGGGATACGATACCGACAACGTTCTTGAAGATGTAAAGAACGCCGTAAACAGTGTTCCGTCCTTCCCAACGGATATGGAGCCGATTGTGGTTTACAAGCGTGAAAACCTCAACTTCTGTATCAATTTTACCATCAGTGGGGAGAACATCGACTTACTTACCCTGAAGGAGATTGCAAGGAATGTAGAGCGCGATATGCGCAACGAGGGGGATGTTTCGAAAATCACTTTGAACGGTTTCCCAGATGAGGAAATTGAAATTGCATTTGATGAAGCCGCATTGCGTTCCTACGGAATCACATTCCAACAAGCCGCTGCAGCAGTCGCTCAGAGCAATCTCGACATCACCGGAGGTACCATCAAAGGAGATAATGAGGAGATTCGAATTCGCGCTGAAAGCAAGGCATATACCGCCGATCAACTGGTAAACATCGTTGTTAGAGCAGACGCCAACGGCTCCATTGTATACCTCAAAGACATCGCCTCCATTCGCGATCGCTTTGCAGATAACCCAAGCCGAACAGAAATGAACGGCCGTCCAGCTGTGGAAGTCCTCGTACAAACTACCGACGACCAGGACTTACTTCCCACGGCTGAATATGTTCGCGGGTACATCGAGGAATTCAATGCCTCTCACGAAAGTGTGAAAGCAGAAATTGTTCGGGACTTTTCGGTAACGCTGGAGCAACGTAGAGACTTACTCCTTAGCAACGGTGTTGTAGGGGTACTACTTGTCCTTTTCCTCCTGAGCTTCTTCTTAAACATCCGACTTGCCTTCTGGGTAGCGCTTGGAATCCCCATTTCGTTCTTGGGAATGTTCATTCTGGCTCAATTCTTCGGAATCACAATCAACGTAATCTCCCTCTTCGGGATGATTGTTGTCGTGGGTATCCTCGTAGATGACGGAATCGTAATTTCTGAGAACATCTACCAGCACTATGAAAGCGGCAAAAGCCTCACCCGTTCAGCCGTTGAAGGCACTTTAGAGGTGGTTCCAGCTGTACTTTCGGCTATCCTTACCACCGTTATTGCCTTTAGCTCATTCTTCTTTATTGATGGACGGTTAGGTGACTTCTTCGGCGATTTGGCCTTCATTGTAATTGCAACATTGCTGATCTCCCTAGCAGAAGGATTCCTATTCCTTCCCGCGCACATCGCTCACACCAAACTCAAGTCTCCTCAAGCTAAAAAGAGCCGACTTGAGCGCGTTATGGACAACATCATGGAGTGGCTTCGCGACAAACTCTACTCTCCGAGTTTGCGCTTCTTCCTAAAGTATCGATTGATTGCCCTTTCGATGTTCGTAGGATTGCTCCTCATAACCGTAGGTGCCATTCGAGGCGGAATCATTGGGCTCACATTCTTCCCATTCATCGAGCAAGACAATATCGAGGTGACCTTGAGCATGCCTGCAGGAACGCGTGAAGAAACCACGCAGAAGTGGCTAGACTACATCGAAGAAAAAGCATTGGAAGCCAACGTTGCTCTCACTGAGCAGAATATCGATACTTCCGATATCATCGTAAATATCCAGAAGACCGTTGGACCGACGACTTACCAAGGAAACGTCAACATTATCCTCCTAGATTCTGAACGTCGTTCCATTCGTTCGGCCGAAATAACCAATGCCATTCGTGAAGCAGTAGGTAGCATCTACGAGGCAGAAAACCTCAGCTTCGGCACTTCCACTCCATTTGGAAAACCGGTATCCGTTTCACTTCTCTCGAACGATCTCGAACAGCTCGAAAACGCCAAGAATGAACTCAAGGCGAACATGGCCGATATTGCCATTCTTCGAGACGTGATCGACAATGACAAAGAGGGAGCGCGCGAGGTACACCTCACGATGAAAACAAAAGCGCGCCTATTGGGGCTCACGCTTCAAGATGTACTTGGACAAGTGCGTCAGGCTTTCTTCGGATTCGAGGCCCAGCGCCTTCAAAGAGGTCAGGATGAAGTAAAAGTGTGGGTACGCCTCGAAGAAGAGGACCGAAAGTCGATTTACCAACTCGAAGAATTACTCATCCGCACGCCTACTGGAGATGCATATCCACTTCGTGAATTGGCCTATTTTGATATTGAAAGAGGAACCGTTTCTATCAACCACTTGGATGGGCAGCGTGAGATTCGAGTAGAAGCGGACCTTGCCGATCCTGATGAGAGTGCACCCGCCATCATTGCTAACATTCAAGATTCTGTTCTCCCTCCGATTCTAGCGAAGTATCCTGATGTACGCGCGAGTTTTGAAACAGGCCAGAATCGCGAAGCCGCAAAGACGCAAAAAAGTGGAAAGTTGGTCTTCCCCATCATTTTTGGGTTGATGTTACTAGTGATCACTTTTACGTTCAAGAGCGTATTGCAAACGGCAACACTAGTGCCGCTAATCATCTTCAGTTTCACTGGGGTTGCATGGGGTCACTTCCTTCATGATAAGCCGTTGAGCCTATTCTCCTTCCTTGGAATCATTGCCTTGATTGGGGTGATTGTAAACGACAGCCTTGTACTTGTTGGGAAGTTCAATCAAAATATGAAGGAAGGTATGCGCTTCGACGAAGCCGTTTACGAAGCGGGGCGTCAGCGTTTTCGCGCCATCTTCCTAACCACAATCACCACGGTTGCTGGTCTGGCTCCCCTCATTTTTAACAAGAGCTTCCAAGCTCAGTTCTTGGTACCGATGGCCATTTCGGTAGCCTATGGAATCGCCTTTGCAACCGCGTTGACGCTAGTATTGCTTCCGGTTTCATTGTCGTTGTTGAATGATTTTAGAAGGTTCTTGCATACGGCATGGACAAACGAAAGAGTAGAAAAAGAAGCGGTAGAGCCCGCAGTAAAAGCATATAGAAATGAACAAGAGCATCCTGATTTGCAGTAGTCTAGCGCTAGCTGCCACGTCGGCCTTTGGGCAAACCCAGCTGACGTTAGACTCGGCGATTACGCGTGCCGTTCAGGAGAATCACGGTATAGCAATCGCTCGAAACAACACTTCAATTGCCAGCAACAACGCTCGGCCGGGTGTAAGCGGACTTTACCCTACCATCAGCGCTACGGGCGGAGCAAACATCACTCAGAACGATACTGAGATCGAATTCGTGACCGGTGAAGTTCAAAATGTGGATGCGGCTCGAACCGCATCGACAAATGCGAACATCGGGATGAGTTACGTGATTTTTGATGGAATGCGTAACTGGAAGTCGTTCCGACAAGCGCAAACCCAAGAAGATGCGTCATTTGCCCAGCAACGTCTCACCGTAGAGAACACACTGGTCAGCGTGATTGCGCAGTACTACGAGGTAGCTAGGCAAACACAGAACGTGCAGGTGGCGGAAGAAGCCATTGCCATTAGCTTAGATAGATACGAGCGTGCAGAGCTTCGCAAAGAATTGGGTGCAGGTGTAACGCTAGACCTGCTAAATGCGGAGGTTGACTTAAACCGCGATAGTGTAAGCTATAGAACAGCATATACACAGCTTCAAAATGCCAAGCGCAATTTGACTGTGCTTTTGGCGACGAATCCATCCACCGATTTTGAAGTGGATACGACCGTTGAATTTGCGAGCTTACTTCCCCTTCAAGATTTCAAGGAACGTGCTTTAGAACAAAATGCGTCGCTTGTTTCAGCACGTAAAAACCAGCGTGCAAGTGAGTATGCCATTGGCGTAGCCAGCAGTGGGTATTGGCCTACTTTGAGCTTGAATGGCGGCTATGGATTCAACAGACAAGATGCAGAAGCCGGTTTCTTGGTGAGCAACCAAGCAACAGGTTGGAACGCCGGTTTGACCTTGCGTTGGAACTTGTGGGACGGACAGGTTACACAAACCCGGACCGACAATGCGCGTCTTCAGGCTGAAACGGCTCGGAGACAAGTGCTGAATACAGAGCAACAGTTGATGACCGACATTGAAAACGCATACAATACATATGTAAACGCCCTCTATGTGATGCGCACGGAAGAACGGAATGTAGAAACATCGCGATTAAACTTCCAACGCACGAGAGAGAGCTTTCAATTGGGTCAGGTGACGAACACCACCTTCCGAGAGGCACAGTTGAACTTCATCCGTTCTCAAGCTGCGTTGCTGGATGCGAAGTACTTGGCGAAGGTTGCAGAGATTCGACTATTGCAGCTCTCAGGCATCCTTTTAAATAATAATTAACAGTATCAACAATAGACCTTCTGGTTGAGTCGTTAGGATATTCACCTAACTGACTCAATCATGAAGCATCTAGCCGTTTTTGCAGTCCTTTCTTTGTTCGGAAGCGCATTCGCCCTTTCGGAATCCCAGAAACTCCACCTTGTAATTGATCCGGGCCATGGCGGAAAAGACCCTGGCCATCCGGTTGAGCAGGTTTACGAATCTGATATCAATTTGCAATGGGCATTGGAATTGAAGGAGGCGGCAGAAGCCCGCGGAATTGAGGTCACCCTTACCCGAGAAGAAGATGAATTCATCCAGCTATCTGACCGAGCTGCTATTGCCGATGCGATAGAGGATGACAATGTTGTTCTAATTTCTCTTCACCAAGCAGCTAGCAACAACTCAGATGCAAAAGGGACACGGGTGTACACCTCTGAAGATGCAGATGAAGCCACTAAATCTCTTGCTGCGATAATCAAAGCACATCTCGACACTATATATGAGACGCGTTTAGAAGAGGGGGATTTCTACATGCTGAGAAACCGAAACTATCCTGCAATCATGATTAGTGCTGGATTCATGTCAAACGCCGACAATCTTGAACTCCTTCAATCTGAAGAATTCAGAGCGCAGTTTAACGACCAATTGTTGAACGCTCTAGTAAAAGAATAGGCGAAATCATCTTATCGTATTGAATTTCACTACCTTCGCGGCCTTAAAGAATGCATTTCTGCGAAACTGGCCCGCGCAAGAGATGATTCGGGAATGAACTGGGCCAAACGTTGCACAAGCAACATAACGGTCCATTTATGACTACTTTTTCCGACCTCGGACTTCGTCCCGAGCTATTATCCGCATTGAATAAAATCGGTTTTGAAACACCAACTCCGATTCAAGAAGAGGCCATCCCAAAATTGTTGAATGGCGACAGAGACCTCATTGGTCTTGCCCAGACAGGTACTGGTAAAACCGCAGCCTTTGGTCTTCCACTTCTTCAACATGTAGAAGAAGATTTTTACCATGTACAGTCTTTGATTCTCTGCCCAACACGCGAGCTCTGCCTGCAGATCACGAGTGACCTTGAGAAATTCTCAGCCGACCTCAGATCGGTAAAGCCCGTAGCTGTTTACGGTGGTGCTTCTATCGGCGTTCAAATTAAAGCCCTTCAAAAAGGTGCTCAAGTTGTAGTTGGCACGCCGGGTCGTGTTCTCGACTTAGTGACACGCCGTAAGCTCGACCTCAGCAATCTTGAAGTTCTTGTTCTCGACGAGGCCGACGAGATGCTCAATATGGGATTCAAAGATGACTTGGATGCCATTCTTTCTACCGCTCGCGAGGATCGTAGAACTTGGTTGTTCTCCGCTACTATTTCTCCAGAGATTTCGCGCATTGCTCGTCAGTACATGCACGAGCCGGATGAAATTGCTACCGCAGCGAAGAACTCATCATCAGCAAACATCACCCATCAAGCTTGTACGGTAAATGCCCGCGATAAATATGCGGCCATCCGTCGAATTCTAGATGCGCACCCAGATATTTTCGGTATTGTATTCTGTAGAACGAAAGCAGAAACACAAGACGTTGCCGACAAACTCATTCGCGATGGCTATAACTCTGATGCGCTTCACGGCGATTTGAATCAGAATCAGCGTGACGTGGTAATGAGAAGATACCGTGAGAAGAGCCTCCAAGTGCTGGTAGCTACGGACGTTGCTGCTCGTGGTCTCGACGTGAAAGAAGTTACACACGTAATCCATTATCAGCTTCCTGACGATCCTGAGGTATATGTACACCGTTCGGGTAGAACGGGTAGAGCTGGTAAAACGGGTGTTTCAATCGCCATTGCGCACCACCGTGATGGTCGCAAGTTGAAGTCAATTGAACGATTGATTGGCAAAGACTTCGAGCATATCGAATTGCCTTCAGGATCAGAAGTGCTTACGGCTCGTGCTAAGTTTTGGGTGGATGAAATCATGAACTCTGAAAGCAACGAGGAATCGTTAGAGCACCTTTGGCCAATTATCGATGAAGGGTTGAAGGACCTCGATAAGACTGAGCTGCTTCACCGTGTAGCGGGCATGGCGCTTCAGGAATACATCAACGAATACAAGTCGGCTCAGAACATCAACATGACTATGAAGAGAGATCGTCATAGTGATCGCGAAAGTTCTGGTTCAGGCGAATTTGCTATCTTCAAGTTGAGCTTGGGTGCGCGTGACCGCATCAACAAGGGTACTTTGATGAAAGAAATCAACCGTATGCGTGCCATCAAGGGTATTGAAATCGGTAAGATTCGTATTCATGAAGACCACACCATTATTGAGCTCGACAAATACCGTAGCAGCGAGGCGTTCAAGGCATTCAAGCGCTGGTCGTACTTCGGCAAGAAGGTTTTTGTTGATCAAATGGATGAGATGACAACGGCTGATCGCAGCTTCCAGAATAAGCCGAAAGGTGGTCAACGAGGAGCGGGTCACCGTGGCGGCGGACCGAAAGGTCAGCATCGCGGTCGCAAGAATCGCCGATAAGACAAGCGTAGGCTGCGGTTTATTTTCGAACTTTAGAAAAACGAACCGATGGCCTACGATACTTTCCTTTCAGATCGAATTGAGCGCGCGCTCAAGGAAACGGGTACCAACTATGCAACCAAGCACATGTTTGGCGGCCTCGCCTTTATGGTAGACGACAAAATGTGCTGTGGCATAGTCAGGGACGACCTCATGGCGCGTGTTGGTCCCGACAGACAAGCTGAAGCTCTTGAGCAAACAGGCGCTCGTCCCATGGAATTTACCGGTCGCCCCATGAAGGGCTATGTATTTGTCGACTCTGAAGGGTTGGACACAGATGCCGACCTTATGAAGTGGATCAAGTGGTGTTTGGAATTCAATCCACACGCGAAATCAAGCAAAAAGAAGAAATGAAACGGTATGAAACGGCGCGGACCTATGTTCGTCCGCTTGAAACTACCGACATAGAAGGCTTCGCTGAATTAGAAGCCAATCCAAACGTAGTTAAGTATACCGGCTACCCTACGGCGTCGAGGGAAGAAGCAGAAAAAGACCTAGCCCATATTATCGAGAACTACGCTATTGACAATCCGGATAAGCTTATTTGGGCTGTGATTCGAAAGAACGATGATGCCTTTCTGGGCACCATTGCGTTAGTCCCTTTTAAGGATGGCGTTTGGGAAATTGGCTACCGATATTTGGAGCGTCATTGGGGCAATGGGTATGCGAAGGAACTCCTTCCGGTACTGTTGGAATGGGGTTTTTCTTTTCCCCATATCGTGGCAATTTACGCGGAGGCTGATGTTGAGAATCCTGCATCCACCAAAGTCTTAGATCGGCACATGCGGTTTGTGAAGGAAGCTGAAAATACGGCGTTGAAATGTGTGGATAGGCAGTATATCCTATCTCGAGAGGACTGGTTGTCAGCCTAGAAATTTAGAAAGCACCAAGTTGGTTGCTTGAGCCAAGTGAGCTTTGGCAATTACGCCTTTCATTCCACATTCGATGGCCTTTTCTTTAAGCTCAGAAGAAGATGTGGCGGTTATGGCCACTATAGGAAGGTCACTTGATGGATGGCTTTCGAAGAACGTTCGGCACACGTCGAGACCATCCATCCTAGGCATAGCGACGTCCATAAACACAACGTCCCAATCTTCGTTTTCCAAACGGTATAAAGCGTGCTTTCCGTCTACCGCGAATTCTGGCATGATGCCCCACTTTTCGAGTTCGCGTGCGAGCGTCATTCTGCTCAAGGCATTATCCTCTACGATGAGGACACGCGCATCGGGATACGATTGCAACTTTACATCTGATTCGGAAACCAGCTGGGTGGAGGCAGTTCTTTGGCGTTGTGCAGTAGACGAACTTAGTGAATCGGGCATGCTGAAATGAACGAAATTTGTCTTCAACCGTGAGCCCAATTTCGGCAAAAGCGATGAGAATTCCGACAAATTGCAAAAAAACCAAAGCGCTACGAACTGAAGTTAGCGTCAACTCTACACTAAGCAGCGGATGCCTGCTCTAATGATTCAACACTAATAATGGCAGCCTTTGTGGCCAATCTCAATTTCGCCTTCAAAATTGCTATTTCGCGCTTTTGCTCTTCAATCGTGTTTTGCAGACGATCTACAAGCAATTCAATAGGCTTAGCTCCGCCAAGCGCTCTTTCTGAGGGGTTAGACATTTGCATTTTTCTTTCTGATATGGATGAGTAAATTCCTGACATACCCTTAAGTAAGTCAAAGAAATAGAGCGAGATGGCCGAAATTCGATAGCTCGAAACATTCAAGCTGTAAACGACCAAAAAGCTGTGATTTACATCCCGCGGAATCATTTATCGTTGATTTTGAATCGTTTGTCTGGCAAAATCTACGGTTCATCATTTTTGAATTGACTTTCAGATGTCCGCCCTAACCCTATCTTTGTTCAATGCTCATCCAAAAAAACTGGTCAGTCGGAGAAATTTTGCGTCGTACTTGGCGCATCAACCTCATCATCCTCGGTGAAGTTGGTATTGTCGTTCTCGGATACCACTATTTCGTGCAAGATGATTTTGTGGTTCCAATCTCTGTGGCCGCTATTCTGGGTACTGCGATTGCATTCTTCATTGGTTTCACGAACAACCAGGCATATGACCGTTGGTGGGAAGCCCGTAAAGTGTGGGGAATGATTGTGAACGATTCCCGTTCATGGGCTCGTTCAGTGCTCACGTACTGGGACGAGGGCGATCCGAAGCATACCGAAACAAAACATAGAATGGTCCGCCGGCACCTCGCCTGGCTACACTGTGTGAAGAATCACTTGCGTGGTTTGGAGTCAACGACCTACGCCGTATACCTCAACGCCGATGATCGAGAAAAGGTGCGGGATTCAAAGCATCAGCCCAACACGATTTTGTTGATGCAATCTCAGGACATACATCGCGGATTGAAGGAGAAGAAGCTCGACCCATTTGCCTTTAAGGCCTTGGATGAAGCTTTGGTTCGAATGACAGACCAAATGGGAATGTGTGAACGGATTAAGAACACGGTATTTCCGACAAGCTATGTGTTCTTCACGAAATTCTTCATCTTCCTTTTCATCAGCCTGAATGCTATTTCAATTCACGCCATCTTGGGATGGTGGGCTATCCTTTTTGGATGGATTATCGGGTATGTGTTTTATACGACGTTCTACAACGGACTCACGATTATGAATCCGTTTGAGAACCTCCCATCGGACACTCCAATGAGTGCACTTACCCGCACGCTAGAAAGAAACTTATTAGAAATGTTGGATGAGCCTGACCTCCCAGAGTCGCTAGAGCCTATCCATGGAGAATACTTACTGTAATGAGCAAGATTAACGCTGAAGACGCCCCAAAACCAGTTGGCCTTTACCCTCACGCACGAAAAGTTGGCAACCTTCTTTTCTTATCTGGTGTTGGTCCACGTACCGCTGGTTCCGACGCCAACGATAGTGGAGTTCCGGGCCTAAAGCTCGACCATAACGGCAATTTTCTTGAGTTCGATTTTGAAGCTCAGGTGCACAGTGTGTTCAACAACGTCAAGCGCATCTTGGAGGCCTCTGGATCTAGCTGGGAGCAACTCGTAGACGTGCAGGTGTTCTTGGTAAACATGAAGCGCGACTTCCACACGTTCAACAAGATTTACGCGGAATACTTCAAGGAGAACCAGCCTTGTCGCACAACGGTTGAAATCAACAGCCTGCCTACACCCATTGCGATTGAATTGAAGTGTGTGGCGACGGTGGAGTGAGGTGAAAGTCGGCCCTTTCCGTGACCCGGCACGGGCGAAAGCACCGTGCCTATCGAAAGTTCCGACCCTATCCTAAGCCCGGCACGCGCTAAAGCGCCGTGCCTATCGAAAGTTCCGACCATATCCCAAACCCGGCACGCGCTAAAGCACCGTGCCTCTTGCCTCGTTTTGCGCCATGTCCGTTCACCGACGGGTTTTTCTAGGCACTCCGATGATTTTGATTTTGGCGGTTTTGCTTTTTGCGATTTTGCAGCTTGCCCGACTACCGGCGGGAAAAACACCCCCGCGAACACACCTCGGGCTAAAGCCGCGAGGCTATGATAATTATCCCCGCCAGCCGGCGGGGAATCGCATCAGAATCCCAGCTATATCCCAAGCCCGGCACGCGCTAAAGCACCGTACCAAGCGAAGGGAATTCAGCGCAGCTATAAATTACAAAACGCATGTGGGCGATTCTCCGCACCTGTTTTGCGATTCTTGCACACTCCGATGATTTTAATATTTGCGGTTTTGCAGCTTGCCCGACTACCGGCGGGTGAAACCCGCACCGCGAACACACCTCGGGCTAAAGCCACGAGGCTATGATAATTATCCCCGCCAGCCGGCGGGGAATCGCGTTAGAATCCCGACCATATCCCAAACCCGGCACGCGCTAAAGCACCGTGACTCTTGCCTCGTTTTGCGCCATGTCCGTTCACCGACGGGTTTTTCTAGGCACTCCGATGATTTTGATTTTGGCGGTTTTGCTTTTTGCGATTTTGCGAGAAACACACACGATGATCCACCACGCTCATCCCTCATTCTCACTACGAGCGTCCTCTCCGTGACCTCTGATTCTCTGTGTGAGGCAACCCCATCAAAGCACCACCCCAAACTTCACAAACGCCGCATTCACTCCCGTTACCTGCAGGTTATACGAAGAAGGCGATTTGCTCTCTACATCTTCAACAAAACCGGGACTAAACCTCTTATAGTTTATCTCTCGGCCAGGGTTGAAGGATTGGGCAGCTTCAATCGAAACTGAAACGCCAACATAGAGGCTCTTGGAGATGAAATAATCTATCTCTGCGTATCCCCCAAGAAAGAGCTGATAGTTGTTGTACGTGATTGGATCCTCGAAATAGTTTCCGTAGAGATTCGCGTCAGCATACTCCTGAGCAGAGTGCGAATAATCGTAAGTCGTTCTTTGGGTATTGATGCCCGCTCCGATTTGCGGACCGTACAAAACTTGCCAATTTGTGCCAATGTCAGACATCCACAGGAATGAATAGCGGGCGTCGGCTTGGACACTGAAGTTCGAATAGGAATATTGATACTCACCCGTAGGTTCAAAATCAACATCGTCCACACCATTTGCATATATGAACATGTTGGCGTTCACCTGATGCGCGACGTTCGATCCGTAGTAGCGGAAATCTAGCCCGTCAAACCAATTGGCTGGACCGAAGCCTTGGTTTCCGCCAAAGAGTAAATCGGGACGGAAAGAAAGTCCAATTGCATAGTCTCCGGAAGTAGGACGATTTGATTCAGTTTGTGCCGTGGCTGCATAGGAACAAGCCACAATGGCTAACGATAGCGCTATAGCCTTCATAGTTTCAAGTGTTTAGGTTCTTGTGATGAACGCAGAAAGTACGAAACTATTTCAAGCCATAGAATTCTCGAATGGCTATCCAGTCCATTCCATTGAGATTGCGTACCAAGGTCAGGTTTACTTGATCTATAATGTTGACCTCCTTGTTGATTGGAAAGCTGTAGTAATCCGTTCGAATACCGGTCTTCAAGATCTCTAAATCTTCACCTAGCTGAGTTTCAGAAAGGGCATAGCGCAAGAGCACCCGATCATAAATCACGTAATCTGCACCGCCTTTATGGAGAATTTCCAGGGCTTCTTCCACTGAAGACGTTCCCACGTATGGAATGTTGAAACTACTCAAGTAATCACTCGTGCTGGTATTGTCGACCGTCACAACGCGATACGACTTTAGGTCGCGCACGGATTTTATATCGGATTCAAATTGTTGAGCGGTTAGGGACGATGCAATACCAGCGGTTAATCCGGAAATTCCAACCACTGCAGTGATCATCCATATGAAGGCAATAGCTCGTCCGATTCCGGTTTTTGGCGCTTTATCTCCATATCCAACGGTGGTCATAGTTACTGCACTCCACCAAAATCCGTCGCCAATTCCCTTTAAGCCCTTTCGAAATTCGTGGTTTTTTCTTCGCTCGATGATCCAAACCACCAATCCGAAGACGAGAATTATCACTCCCAGACCAAAAATGCCAGAAATAAATTTCCACGTGAAAATGCTCCTGATGAATGTGAAGTACCGGTTGCTTCGCTCTTGGACAACTGCGGTATCAGTAATATAAAACGGCTGGGTGAAATGCACTTGTCCTAACCGAAGGGGCGTAACGGTAACAGGGTTTACACTCATGTCCACCTCGCCAGAGGCGACAGCGTCGAGCATATCCTCAACCGTCTCATATTCAACATACTCTGAATGCCAATAGAACTCTCGGTCTATTCTTTCCCAAAAATTCACAATGGGGCCGTGGACTCCAGATTCGTCTATGGCTACGAATGGAGGAGCGTGTTTAACGCCGATCCGAATCGTGTCGTTTGGACCAAGAAATTTAGTTGAATCAGCCAGTTGACTGAACGAGGCAAATGAACACAACAACAAGAAAAGTGTGAAAGAAAATCTCATGATTCCTAAACAAAGAGTTCAATATCCAGTTGAAAAATACGGATACCTATGGCGGAAAACGCTATTTTAGATGGAAGTATCCAACTTTTTTAACAACCTAAAGCTAACAAGATGAAGAAAGTTTTAGCAATTGCAGCTTTTGCATTTGGCCTTTCATTCGCGTCTAATGCACAATCAATTAGTCCTAACGCAATCGGAATTCGTGCGGGTGCTGGGAACGGCCTCGGAACAGAAATTTCTTATCAGCGTGCGATGGGCAGCAACAACAGACTTGAAATTGATCTCGGCTTAAATTCAAATGATAACCTCACAGTCATCGGCATTAACGGGGTTTACCAATGGGTTTGGAACCTAGACGGAGGTCTCAATTGGTATGCCGGCGCAGGTGCTGCAGTTGCCACATGGGATTATGATGACGATTTCCCAGGCTCTCCAGAAGGCGGTCTAAACATTGGTGCTACTGGCCAACTAGGTCTTGAGTACAATTTTGACTTCCCCCTCCTCTTAAGCCTCGACTGGCGTCCAAACTTTTGGGTACTAGACGATGCAGGGTTCGATTGGAATGGAATAGCACTGGGTATTCGATACCAGTTCTAAACCATCGTGAACAATATCCAAAGCCGTTCGTCTTCTTGATGAACGGCTTTTTTTATTCCCACATTCAAAACACAAAAATCAAAATACAGATATGTCAAGTCTCCAAAATAAAGTTGCCCTCATCACAGGCGGTTCCAAAGGAATTGGCCTCGGAATCGCTCAAGCTCTTGCTGCAGAAGGCGTAAAAGTTGCGGTTACTTCTCGATCACAGTCGAGCGCAGACGCTGGAGCAAAAGAGGTCAGCAACGATGCACTGGGAATCGAAGCAGATGTGCGTAACCGCGCGTCTATGGACGCTGCTGTGAAAGCTACGGTAGACCGTTTCGGCAAAATTGATTTCCTAATCGCCAATGCCGGTCTTGGTCATTTTGCCTCTATTGAAAATCTTACCGATGAGCAATGGCACGACACAATCGATACCAACTTGACCGGCGTATTCCACACCATTCGGGCTGGCCTAGATGAACTAAAGAAGTCCAAGGGATATATCATCACCATTTCAAGCTTGGCTGGCACCAATTTCTTCCCAACAGCCTCTGCTTACAACGCTTCAAAATTCGGGCTTACCGGTTTTACCCAAGCCGTCATGCTCGATCTACGCCACCACGGAATCAATGTAAGCACCATTATGCCAGGTTCGGTAACGTCGCATTTCAACGGACATACACCAAGCGAAGAAGACGCGTGGAAGATTCAACCGGAAGACATTGGGGAGCTTTGTGTTGACCTCTTCAAAATGAATCCGAGAGCACTTCCGAGCAAGGTTGAAGTTCGACCTGCACGACCGCCTCAGAAATAAAATAGCAATCTATCCTATCAAGAGGGCAAGCTAGTGGCTGAATAGCTTCTAGAAACCCTCTCGTTTTCGTACTTTCGCGCATCTAAAATCGACGAAAGTCCTTGATGATGAGCGGAAAGCCACAGAAACCATACAAAGAATATTCGCACCTCGATCTCACTGATGCCCACAAGGACATCAAACAAAAGTGGGAGCAGGAAAATACGTTTGAGAAAAGTGTGTCTACTCGTGAAGGCGGCAAAAGCTACGTTTTCTACGAGGGACCTCCATCTGCAAACGGGCTTCCAGGCATTCACCACGTGATGTCGCGCACCCTTAAGGACATGTTCTGCCGTTTCAAAACGCAACAAGGTTTTAAGGTGGTCCGCAAAGCGGGATGGGACACACACGGCCTTCCTGTTGAACTCGGCGTCGAGAAAGAGCTCGGCATCACCAAAGAAGATATCGGCAAAAGCATCTCTGTAGAAGAATACAACGAGGCTTGTCGAAAGGCGGTCATGCGCTACACCGATGTGTGGTCGAACCTCACCTCAGAGATGGGGTATTGGGTGAATATGGATGATCCGTACATCACCTACAAAACCAAATACATCGAAACCGTTTGGTGGCTCCTCAAGCAGATCTACAACAAAGATTTGCTATATAAGGGATACACCATCCAACCGTACTCACCAAAAGCGGGAACTGGTCTGAGTTCACACGAACTCAACATGCCGGGCACGTACAAAGATGTTACCGATACCACCATCACCGCACAATTCAAAGTGGTGGCCGACGAAAAGTCGAAGGCCCTATTTGGCGATGAAGAAACTTTCCTGCTTGCTTGGACGACCACTCCGTGGACGCTTCCATCGAACACAGCATTGACTGTTGGTCCTAAAATCGATTACAGTCTCGTAGAGACCTTCAATCCATACACACAAGAACGCATCAGAATCGTTCTGGCCACCCCACTGCTCTCTTCTTATCTGAAAGAAGGAGACAAGGTAGACGGTGAGCTTGAAAACTGGGATGGCAACAAGAAGACCCTTCCTTGGAAAGTGCTCAAGTCGTTCAAAGGTGCCGACCTCGTGGACGTACGCTATGAGCAGCTTCTTCCTTGGGCTCAGCCATACCAGGATGCTAATCAGGCTTTCCGAGTGATTCCTGGCGACTTTGTGACTACGGACGACGGTACGGGAATCGTTCACACGGCTCCGACGTTTGGTGCAGATGATGCCAAGGTTGCATCCGCCGCAGGCGTACCTCCAATGCTCGTTTTGGATGAAAATGACAACCCCGTTCCGCTCGTTGACTTACAAGGTCGATTTGTGAAAAGTGTTGGCGAACACGGAGGTAAATACGTCAAGAAAGAATACTACAACGACGATGAAATGCCGGATCTCGGCGTGGATGAGGAAATCGCAATCCACCTCAAGAAGACGAACCGCGCATTCAAAGTTCAGAAATACGTTCACAGCTATCCGCACTGTTGGAGAACCGATAAGCCGGTGCTCTATTATCCACTAGACAGCTGGTTTATCCGCACAACTGCCGTAAAAGATCGATTGATTTCTCTCAACAAAGAAATCCAATGGAAGCCTGCTAGCACAGGAACGGGTCGTTTCGGAAACTGGCTTGAAAACTTGAATGATTGGAACCTTAGCCGCTCGCGCTTCTGGGGAATTCCACTTCCAATTTGGTCAACCGAAGAAGGCGACGAACGCATCATCGTTGGTTCGGTTGAAGAGCTTGTGAATGAAATTGACAAAGCCGTTGAAGCTGGGCTGATGGATGAGAATCCGTATGCCAACTTCGAAGCGGGAAATATGGACGAAGCCAACTACGATCAGGTTGACTTGCACCGTCCGTATGCCGACCGTATCACCTTGATAAGCCCAAGTGGAAAGCCGATGAAACGAGAGGCTGACCTCATCGACGTTTGGTTCGATTCAGGTTCGATGCCGTACGCTCAAATGCACTATCCATTTGAAAACAAAGAGCGTGTTGACTCTGGTGAAGTTTTCCCAGCGGATTACATCGCTGAGGGCGTTGACCAAACACGTGGTTGGTTCTTCACACTGCATGCTATTGGAACCATGGTGTTCGACAGTGTAGCTTACAAGAATGTGGTGAGCAACGGCCTCGTGCTCGACAAAAACGGACAGAAAATGTCGAAGCGTTTGGGCAACGCGGTGGATCCATTCAAAACGATGGATCAATACGGTGCGGACGCAACGCGTTGGTACATGATTACGAATGCGCAACCTTGGGACAACCTCAAGTTTGATGAATCTGGAATTGAAGAGGTAAGAAGGAAATTCTTCGGCACCCTCTACAACACATACGCCTTCTTCGCGCTTTATGCGAACGTCGACAACTTCACGTACAGCGAAGCCGATGTACCGTTGAAGGATCGTCCGGAAATTGACCGCTGGATTCTCTCGGAATTGAACACCTTGATTAACGATGTTACCTCGGGATTGGAGAGCTATGAGCCTACTCGTGCCTTCCGTGCGATAAGTGACTTTGTGAACGACAAGTTGAGCAACTGGTACGTACGCCTTTGTAGAAGAAGATTCTGGAAAGGAACGATGGGTACCGACAAGCTTTCGGCGTATCAAACCCTCTACACTTGTCTTGAAACGGTTTCAAGATTGAGTGCTCCGTTGGCGCCATTCTTCATGGATCGCCTTTTCCGCGATTTGAATGCTGCAACGGGAAAAGATAATTCTGAGAGCGTGCACCTATCGCAATGGCCTTCGGTTGACAACTCTGCCATTGATGAGGATTTGGAGGAGCGCATGCACCTTGCACAGCAGTTGAGCTCAATGGTTCTCAGTTTACGCAAGAAGGAGAAAATCCGTGTGCGTCAGCCTCTGAGAAAAATCACCGTCCCTGTGCTTAACGACACCTTCAAGAACCGACTATCAGCAATTGAGAACTTGGTGGCATCAGAAGTGAACGTGAAGGCAGTTGAAGCAGTAGACGAAAGTGCAGGAATGTTCGTTAAGAAAGCCAAGCCAAACTTTAAGACCTTAGGTCCAAAGTACGGCCAGCTCATGAAGGGCATAGCCGGCTATGTAAATCAGATGGACACGGATGCCATCCGTGCGTTTGAAGCCAACGGAAGTTTGGAAATTGACGTAAATGGTGAGAGCGTGAAACTCGAGTCAGAAGACATCGAGGTATCGACTGCCGACATCCCGGGAATGCTTGTAGCATCTGAGAACGGAGTGACCGTGGCATTGGATATTACGCTTGATGAAGAACTCACTGCTGAGGGCTTGGCCCGTGAAGTGGTGAACCGAATTCAGAATCTCAGAAAGGACTCTGGTTTGGATGTAACAGATCGCATCTCGCTTACACTTGGTGGATCTGGTGAACTCCAAAAAGCAGTTGAAGCCAATTCAGAATACGTTTGTTCTGAAGTGCTCGCAGAAGATTGGAAGTGGGAAGAAAACGGTGATGCAACATCGGTAGAAATCGACGATTTCACGCTGAAAGTGCACATCGAAAAAGCATAATTGGAATTCTGCGGATAATAGTTCCAAAAAACTATATTCGCACATTCCGTTTTTAAGAAACACATCATGAGTGACGAGCCTAAAGTAAGATACTCGGATAAAGAACTCGCTGATTTTAAAGCGATTATCCAAGAGAAAATCCACAAGGCCGAAGAAGACTTAATCATTCTTCGCGAGCAGTTCCAGAATGACCTCACCAATGGCACGGAGGACACCTCTCCGCAGTTCAAGTCGTTCGAGGAAGGTTCTGCTACAATGAGCAAAGAGACCGCATCACAGCTCGCTTCTCGTCAGGAGAAATTCATCCGCGACCTCAAGAATGCACTTATTCGCATTGAAAATAAAACCTACGGTATTTGTCGTGTAACGGGCAAGCTCATCTCCAAGGAGCGCCTTCGCTTGGTTCCACACGCAACGCTTAGCATCGAAGCGAAAAACCGTCAGTAATCTTGAAGAAACACCTTCTCATAGTGTTGGCCATCTTAGTGGTGGACCAAGTCGTTAAGATTTGGGTCAAGACCACAATGGGCTACAACCACTCCATTCAGGTAACCGATTGGTTCAACATTCATTACATCGAAAACCCAGGCATGGCTTTCGGATTAGAATGGGGTGGAAACATTGGAAAGATTGTATTGAGCAGCTTCCGATTGGTCGCTATCGTGGCCATCTTCATCTGGCTAAAGCGATCCGTTGAGAAGAACGCCTCCAAAGTTCAATTGATTTCTATCGCCCTCATTCTTGCTGGAGCTGCAGGAAATATGATTGATTCAGCCTTTTATGGGATGATCTTCGATTCGGGTTTAACGTACAATGCCGAAATTGAAAACTGGGTAGCTTACGGCGGCATTTCGCAGTTCGGTGCAGGATACTCCGGATTCCTTCAAGGAAACGTTGTGGATATGCTTTCCTTCCCACTTTTCTCAGGCACATTCCCCGATTGGATGCCTATTTGGGGCGGTGAAAGTTTCCGCTTCTTCCGACCAATTTTCAATATTGCAGATAGCGCCATCACGGTAGGCGTCATCCTTCTCATTTTCTTCAACCGCGGAAAGAAGTCATAGTGGCTCGTGAATCCTATCTTTGTTAGGATTTCAAATTTTCCACCCATGAAGAAGTGGCTTAGCTCCCTTTTACTTTTTGTAGGAATTACAGCCTTCGCCCAAAACGAGATTGACCTCGCACGAGCGGACATGGCCTTTCTCGCATCCGATGAACTCGAAGGTCGTGGTCCCGGCACACCCGGAATCGCCGAAGCACGTGATTATATACAAGAAGCCTTCGATTATTCGCTCGACTCTTCGTGGACTCAGTCGTTTCCTATCCCAGAGCCTATGGAGGCTCCAGCACACCAAAATGGTATTTCGATGTTCGTTCAAGAGCTTTACACGAACGGCGAAAAAGTTGGAGATAATCTTTGGGTTACCGTTGGCCCAGCGATGTCGGCATACCCGGTTCGCTATTCAAGCAACGGCGAAGCTCGAGGCAAACTCGTCAGAGTAGGATTCGGCATCACCTCTCCCGAAATGGAACACGACGATTACGACGGCGTGGAGGTGGAGGGCAAAATAGCCGTGATCGACATCTCATCTCCGGATGGTGTCCACCCACATTCGCAATATTTGAAATACCACGGCTTGGATTACCGGGTTGAAAACGCCGCTGCTCATGGTGCGGTAGGCGTGATATTCATCAAGGAGGACGAAACCTCTCAAGCGCCTCGAAAATCATTCAACTCAGCCTTGCCCGGCGGCATACCGGCCATTTATCTACCAGCGACTGAGAGTTACGAATACCTCGATAGCGAGTCCGAATTCAAAGTTGAAGTTGCGCTCATTCCAAAGTCTGTAGAAGGTCGGAATGTAGTTGGCTTACTCGACCGTGGAAAAGAACAAACACTCGTTATAGGAGCGCACTACGACCACCTTGGCTATGGTGGAGAAAACTCGTTGTACCGAGGCGAAAGAGCAATTCACAATGGGGCTGACGACAACGCCAGCGGCACAACCGGCCTTTTGCATTTGGTACGAATAGCCAATGATATCGCCCCAGATTTCAATCTCGTTTTTATCGCATTTTCGGGAGAAGAGAGAGGTCTCCTCGGTTCTGATTACTTCACAGAGCAACCGTATTTCGAGAGCTTAGACATTGTAGCCATGTTGAACATGGATATGATTGGCAGGTTGGACGAAGACAAGGCCATCCTTATTTCTGGAACGGGGACTGCCGTGGAATGGGACGCTATTATCGCCGAACAAAACACCTACGGCTTCGATGTAAAATCGAGCGCGGGTGGAACGGGAGCATCAGACCACACCTCCTTTTACCAGAAGGATATACCGGTGCTCCATTTCTTCACGGGAACGCATGAAGACTATCACAAGCCGAGTGATGATATCGATAAAATCAACTTTGAAGGGCTCGTGAATGTTGCGGATTACTTGGCCGACATTGCCAATGCAATTCCGGCAGACATCACCTTTCAGCGCACTGCCGAAGAATCGCAATCTACTCCACGTTTCAACGTCACATTGGGTATCATTCCAGATTATGTTTTCGGTGGTCCAGGGGTGAAGGTAGACGGTGTTACGGACGGAAAGCCTGCATCGAAAGCAGGCCTTGCAGCAGGCGACATCATCATGAAACTGGGTGAATACCCGACCACTGACATTTACGGATACATGAAGGCCTTGGGCGCTTTTCAGCCTGGGCAGACCACTACCGTGACGGTTAAGCGCGGAGAAGAGGAGCTCGAATACGAACTAACATTCTAGCATGGGAAAGAACAAAGAAGGCAAGGGAACGCATCTAAATATAGCCGTAGTTGGGGGAGGATCATGGGCCACAGCGCTCGTTAAAATCCTCTCGGAAACGAATGATTACGTGGGTTGGTGGATGCGCGATGAAGAGGCGGTGATGCACATCAAACGCTACCATCACAATCCAAAATACCTTACGGGTGTAGAGCTTCAGACAGAAAGAATAGATGTGACCACAGATTTAGATCACATCGTATCTGAAGCTGATTACATCATTTTCGCCGTTCCTAGCGCCTTTTTAAAACCTGCGTTAGAAGCACTCACAGTACCACTAGAAGACAAAGTGGTATTCTCGGCTATCAAGGGAATTGTACCCGATGAGAATGTCATTGTGGGAGAATTTTTCTTCAACAAGTACCGCGTTCCTATTGAGAACATTGGAGTAATCATGGGGCCTTGTCATGCCGAAGAGGTTGCCCTTGAACGCCTCAGCTACCTCACGTGTGCAAGCCAAACGGAAGAATACGCCTCAAACATGGCCAAGGCGCTGGCGTGCGATTTTATCAAGACCTCCACATCCGACGATATTTACGGAACCGAGTATGCCGCTGTTCTGAAAAACATCTACTCGCTTGCAGCGGGAATCTGTCATGGATTGGGCTACGGAGATAACTTCCAGGCCGTTTTGGTGAGCAATGCTACGCGAGAAATGAAGCGCTTCATCAAGAACGTTCACCCGATTAAGCGTGACATTACCGGCTCGGCCTACCTAGGCGACCTGTTGGTTACTGCCTACTCTCAGTTTAGCCGAAACCGGCTATTCGGTACTATGATTGGAAAGGGCTACACGGTGCGCTCGGCCATGTTGGAAATGAACATGGTTGCGGAGGGATACTACGCTACAAAGCTTATCAAAAGCGTGAAAAAGGACTTGGACATCAAGATGCCAATTTCCAATGCGGTGTACAAAATCCTCTACGAGGGTAAGAATCCGAAGAAGGTGATGGCGGCTTTGGCTGAGAAGTTCTCGTAACATGGAAATCCCACGCAAAACCACCGCTCGTCTCCTCCTGCGAAAACCCATTTTGGAGAAGGACACCGACTGGTTTTTCGAACTGCGTTCGCATGACGGATTCATGAAGTACATGGACCGGCCGTGTATGACCGAGCGAAGTGAATCTGTTGCGCATTTGAATACTATTCTCGACCGTGCCGAAAATGAAACGGGGATTCAGTGGATTGCGGAAGACAAAACCACGGGCGAGCAAGTAGGTTATGCTGGTATTTGGCGCTGGGATAAGAAGAACAAGACAGGCGAGCTAGGGTACGGTCTAGCCCCCACTCAAACAGGCAAAGGTTACATGCGGGAACTCATTGAAGCCTCTCTGGAATTCGGTTTTGAGGAAATGCAGCTTGAGCGCATTGAGGCCTGGATAAACCCACATAACACGGCAAGTTCTGCCGTGGTGGAACACTTCGGCTTTGTGAAAGAGGGCCACTTGCGCCATGTGACACACTTCGCAAACGAGTACCGCGACCTGCTGGTTTACGGTTTGTTACGCCAAGAATGGATGCAAAATTGGTCGAGGTAATTCCACAACCGAAACTGAGCACTCCCTGCCGCGCTTTTACTACCTTTGCCGCAACTAAATTTTAGGAGGAATCATGAACGAGACATTCCTTTTCATTCAGAAATTCGGCATTTGGGGATTTGTCCTCATCCTTGTTGTTGTACTTATCCTCTTTGGAGGTCGCAAAATTCCTGAGCTCATGCGCGGACTTGGCGGTGGTATCAAGGAATTCAAGGATGCCGTGAAGGAAGACGAGAAGTCGGACGCCAAGTCTGACAACAAAGAGAAATAAGCCTAATTCCAGACGCACACAGAATGGAGTATACGCGCTTGGCGGATTTGCAAGCCGAACTTAAAGCCGGAAAGGTGAAGATGATTGATGTCGTGAACGAGTTTCTCGAGCGCATCGATCAGCACACCGACCTCAATATTTTCCTAGAAGTTTTCGCCGGAGACGCTCGTCAGCGTGCCACCGTAATCGATGAAAAGATTCAACACGGCACCGCGGGTAAACTTGCCGGCCTTGTGGTTTCAATTAAAGACAACATGTGCTTTAAAGACCACAAGGTTTCTGCTGCTTCTAAGATTCTTGAAGGCTTTGAATCGCTTTTCACCGCCACTGCCGTAGAACGTCTCCTCGCCGAGGATGCCATCGTTATCGGAAGAACCAATTGCGACGAGTTTGCCATGGGTTCCTCCAACGAGAATTCGGCTTTCGGATCTGTGAAAAACCCACTCAACACATCGCTTTCCCCTGGTGGATCTAGCGGTGGAGCAGCCGCGTCTGTTGCCGCAAATCTCTGCCATATCGCGCTTGGTTCAGATACCGGCGGTTCCATTCGTCAGCCTGCCAGCTTTACCGGAGTAATCGGTCACAAGCCTACTTACGGCCGCGTTTCCCGCTACGGGCTAATTGCTTACGCTTCCTCTTTCGATCAAATTGGTCCGTTTGGCAAAAACATGGACGACATCGCTCGTGTCATGGAAGTAATGGGCGGCAAAGATGAGATGGACAGCACCTCGAGCTCTCGTCCGGCTGACGACCACGGCGACCTAGCCAAAGTCGAAGGGCCTTTGAAATTCGCATACTATGCCGATGTACTCGAGAGAGAGGGCTTAGATCCGGAGATTAAGGCACATATCGAGCAAAAAATCGAAGGCCTTCGCGCTGAAGGACACACAGTTGATGCCCTCGAGTTTCCATACCTCGACTCTCTAGTGCCGATTTACTACATCCTTACTACGGCTGAGGCTTCGTCTAACTTGGCGCGCTACGACGGCGTTCACTTCGGATATAGAAGTGAGAATGCAACCGACCTCGAGAGTACCTACAAAAAGTCTAGAACAGAAGGTTTCGGCGAAGAAGTAAAGCGTAGAATCATGCTTGGTACATTCGTACTTTCAAGCGGCTACTACGACGCTTACTACGGCAAAGCTCAAAAGGCGAGAAACCTCATTCGTCAAAAAACTGACGAAGTGCTAGCCGACTACGATGCGATTCTCCTTCCAACTTCCCCACACACAGCGTTTCCGCTCGAGCAAGAACTCTCGGATCCTACAGTGATGTACTTGGAAGACATCTTCACGGTTCAAGCCAACATCGCTGGAAATCCAGCAATTTCGGTTCCTACAGGCACTCACAGCAATGGCATGCCTTTCGGTATCCAATTGATGACTGGCAGATTTGAAGACGACAAGCTCCTTCGAATTGCCAAGATGTTGATTTCCGAATAGCAGTTTTCAGCCTGTTAATGTTCAGAACTATCCGACAACCAGTGCGTTGGAGGTAATATATCTTTGTACGTTCACAGTATACGTACCAACACAACCGTAACGTTGTTGAATCATGAAAGCCCACAATCCCCTCCTCATATTCACCGTGTTTTCCATGTCCTTCTCGGCATGGGCAGGGCCAGGTGATTCTACCGATGTTAGCACTACAGATACTCTGGCTAACGAAGAGTGGACGTTCGAAGACGATCCTTTTGCGGCGAGACTAGATAGCCTCATGAATTCTGTGCTTTTTGCATCGGAGACTTTCCCAGAACTAGAGCTAGATTCATCCCTCTACGCACTAGATTCCATTCCGCAATTCTCCGATAGCATAATGGAATTGCGCATGGCTGACCTGAATTCCAGAACACCATTCGACCTCGTTTACAATCAAGAAGTTCGCCGGTACATCGATCTATACGCGAACCGCAGAAGAGAACAAGTTTCAAGAATGCTTGGATTGGCCGAATACTACTTCCCGATGTTTGAGGAGACGTTGGATAAGTACGATATGCCTATCGAGTTGAAGTACTTGGCCATCGTTGAAAGCGCATTGAACCCTCAGGCTAGAAGTCGCGTTGGGGCGAAAGGCCTATGGCAGTTTATGTACGCCACCGGCCGCATGCAAGGCCTGCGCGTAAGCAGTTATGTGGATGAAAGAAGTGACCCGCATAAAAGCACGGAGGCCGCATGTGATTACCTGACAAAACTATATTCCATTTTTGGAGATTGGAACCTTGCCCTCGCTGCATACAACAGTGGACCGGGTAACGTGAATAAAGCAATCCGTCGTTCTGGCGGCAAGCGCGATTATTGGGAAATCCGACCTTGGTTGCCGCGCGAAACCGCAGGATATGTGCCTGCCTTCATCGCCGTGAATTACGTGATGAGCTATGCTCCGGAGCACGGTCTGTACCCTACCCCATCTATCCTTTCGTATTATGAAACCGATACAATTCGCGTGCGCCACAAGCTGAACTTCGACCAAATCAGCACAGTCACCGGAGTAGATAAAGAGGCCATCAGCATCTTGAACCCCAGCTACAAAACAGAGTTCATTCCAGAGATCTCTGGTCAGAATCACTACCTCGTTCTGCCGAGAGAAGCAATGGGTGTGTTCATTACAAACGAAGACAGTATTTACGCCATGGCTGCAGCGGAGTTCGAGAAGAAGGAAGCAGAAGAACCAGAGCATCAAGAAATGGACGAACGCCTCGTTCACCGCGTGAGAAGTGGCGAGTCGCTCGGGGTCATTGGTGAAAAGTACGGAGTGAGCGTTGGACAAATCAAGAGTTGGAATGGGTTGAGAGGAACGACGATTCGCGTAGGACAACGTCTCATCATCTATCCAAGAAGACTTCCTCAGCAAGAAACGAGAACCGCAACTACGACAACTAGCAATGGCGGAGTGCGCTATACCGTGAGAAGCGGCGATACGCTTTATGACATCGCGCGAAAATATCCTGGAGTTTCTGCCGACAATATCATGGAATGGAACAATATTCGCAGTGCATCTAGCTTAAGACCAGGTCAAACGCTAGTTATACACCCACAATAATGAGAAAGATATTTGCCCTCCTCGTTTCTGTAGTTCTCTTTTCAGCTTGTTCGTCCGACAAAGATCCGCGCGTCATTTTGCGCGACAGCAAAGGAACACACAACGAAATGATGCTCGTTATGGACGACGAGTTGTGGGAAGGGCAATTCGGAAGTCTCATTCGCGACAGACTAGCATCTCCAGTTGCAGGGCTACCTCAACCGGAACCTCGATTCCTTCTTTTCCAAGTTGACCACAAAGCCTTTGGTGACCTCTTCGAGACCTACAAGAGCATTGTCATGTTCCATGTGAATCCCGATACCACGGCCCAAATGTTCACTGTTCGAGATCAATGGGCCCAGCCTCAGCTCATTGTGAGCTTCGTGGCTCCAACCAAGCTTGAACTCGCTCAACTTTTCAACGAAAAGGAACCAGAATTGGCAGAGCTTTTCGAAAAACACGACATGTCGGTCTTACGCAGACGTGTTCGCAGAACTGCCAAGAATGCGCTACCTGAAGCGCTCAACGAATTGGGAATTGAATCCATGATTCTACCCGATAATCTCACACTTACACAGGATAAGCCCAACCTCAAGATCTTCTACGCAGTTAATGCACACACCAATCAGGCAATGTTCTTTTATACTCGCCCGATTGACGACAATGTGTCGCCAGGAGCCGATATCATTGCCGTTCGTGATTCCATCTTGAAACACAATTTCGAAGGCCCTTCTGAAGGCTCTTACCCAGGCACCGAAATGCGAATTCCGCCAAGCTTGACGACCACAACAATCGATGGGAATCTCGCATTCGAACTTCGTGGTCTATGGAGAACATACGGTGATTTTATGGGTGGTCCATTCCTCAGCTACTCTATTTACGATGAGGAAAATGGCGTTATCGTCACCGCTGATGCATTCATCTTCGGACCAGATAGTAAGAAGAATAAATTGATGATGGAGATGGAGGTTGTCCTCCGCTCAATCAAGCTCAAGTAAGGAGCGTTCGAATAATCTCAAGCGACTTTACCGTACCAAACGGCTCGTGGTGAATTCTCAAATACGAGAGTAATTCGCCTAGAAGCGTTTGCCTCATAACCTTATCCACCTTCTTGTGATGAATCAAGTCTACCAGCGCTGTGCTTTCACGTGCCGTAAGCCAATGGGAATGATTTGGGGCATCTGAAACGAAGTAGCCATCGAGCATATCGAACACATAATCTGTCTTATACGTTTCAATATGAGGGAAGCAGCCGAGGTGGCGCGAGAGCTTCAGCAGTAGTTCGTGGGCGGAAGTCCCCAGTTTGGCATCTTCATCATCCAATGCATATAGCCATTTGAGAAGGTCTTCAAAAAGCGCCTCTTCCGCATGTTCTTCGGTAATGACCTTTTGAACAACCTCTGATGCGAAAGTGCAAAGCGTCATCTTAATTGGGTCGGTGTGTAACGTCCGCCAATGTTCAATGGGATGAACCTCAGAGATGGTCTTGAGATTACCCTTACCACGAGCATTCACAACGATGTCGAGAACACTCATGGGCATGGTCATGGACGGTCGCATGGTACCGGCCTTCTTTGACCTTAAGCTGTGGACCATGAAAGGCGTTAATCCTACAGAGGGGGTGAAGGTTCGCATGACGTGGCCGTGGTCGCCATATTTCACAACGCCCAACACAATGGCTTGAACTTTCTGTTCTGAAGGGCTCATCCGTTACCGTTGACGAGTAGAATCTTCACGACAGCGGTGTTTTCCCCAAGATCGTCGGTTATGTACGCCAGGTAAACTCCGGTGGCTACCCGTCGACCGTCGAGATCGGTTCCCATCCATATAGCCTGACCGCCATTGGCGCGTGTCTCGAAGACAAGATTTCCCGAAACATCAGTGATCTTAACTTGGGCATCTGTGACCAATCCTCGGATAGCGATTGGGCCCTCATAACCTGGTCTTACAGGATTCGGATAAACCGAGATTTCGTCCATTTGGTCCAAACCGCCAGTAGCTGTTCCATTGAACGTAACTACCCCGAGGTCTGTTGCGATGTAAACTACGCCCGTTTCATCTTCTACTTCTACATCAACAATTCTGTTGCTTGGCAGAGGGGAGTTCTCTTTTGTGAAATGATAGATTTCATCAATTCCATCGTCGGAAGTGTAGAACAGGCCACCTGTTTCCGTGCCAAACCATTTGTTGTTAGCGCCGTCAACTTCAACGGCTAGAACCCCTTCTGATCCTAAGAGTCTTTGATACACTCCATCTTCAAGAATCAAAATTGATTGTGCATCGTAGTTTCTTCCGGGTTCGAATAGGTTGTTAGGGGCATAGTGGACCATCACACCTTCTCCGGTTCCAATCCAAATTTCTCCATCGCGATCTTCTTCAAAATCGTGGATGAACGAGCTCGATAAATCTCCGTTCCCCTGACCAGTGCTCAAGTGCTGAGTTGAAACTTGTCCGTTCTCAATCCGGACAGCGTAGATTCCGTCGTTTCTTCCTTGAATCCAAATGTCCCCGTTTTCGAGAACGCGAATGTTCTTCGCGCCTCGTCCGCTAAAAGTACCGATTGGCCAGGCCTGCCAGTTTCCGTCTCTGTCGTAGGACGTCAGCGTATTTGGTGCCTCGGAAGTAGTGACCCACAACACGCCGTCGGCATCGAAAACCATTCCTCCTGTGCGGAGGTCGTTCTGGTTGTTTCCTGTGTTCGTTAGCACACCGTTCGTGCTTGCAACATCCCAGGTTTCGAATAAAGTACCGTTTCGATACTCTAGGATACCCGTACCCATAGCTGCCACGAAGAAACGCGTCGGGTCCAATGGATCTTCCAGAACTTGGAGGACGTCGTGGGCTGTATCCGTGGCGCCCACTCCAAAGGTGGTCCACTTTTCATCATTTAATTGATAGAAACCTTGAAAATTGAATGTGGGGGCCCAAACACCGTTTACGTTTCCGGTTGAAATGTAAAGCCCCGTATTGCCGTCGTATACGGAATACACGTTATTAGATTCTGGTGATAGCGGCTTGGCTCGTTGTACGAAGTTGGGGTTGTCTACGAAAATCAATCCTTGGTTGTTGTCGCCGATAAACCAATTCTCGTTGGCACCTATTTCGAAACATCGCGGACTAAATCCTGCATTTCCACCAAACCCTCCGGTTACAATATCTTCGATTGCTCCGTTGTCGCCACGAATTTCTGAGGAGAAGGCAAAGCAGACATGCAGCTTATCGCCTTTGGCTTGAAGGAATTGAATCTCACCAAGGCTTGGATCCGGAGCATTGATCCAACCAAGTCCCGGAGAATGCATGAGTAGTGAATCTTGTTGAACAAATCTCACCCCCGTAAAGAGGACGTTATTCACAATGTCAACCATGCCGCTAAGAGGCTCTTGAATTCTCTCGTCTTTGCTCCAGCTTTCATAAAAGAAAAGAGGATCGTTCACGGAGGCTCTGTACAGGCCATCTTCAGTAGCAGCATAAACGGAATCGAAACCATCGTGAAACACAAGGTCGAAAACTTCTAATTCGGTATTGTTGTCGCCGAGGATCCAGGTGTCTAGGATAATTTCTCGTTCAATATCCAATTCAACAACGCCAAATCCGGTAGCTAGATAGGCGATTCCGTCTCGGATATATATTTCGTTGATTCGTTTCAACCCAGCATATTTACTAGCATCAAAGATGTCTGAAACATTGATGATTCTATCGCCATCGAGTATGTCGATGTTCGCGTTTGCATAACCCACCACTACTCGTCCAGATACAGGATCTCTTTCGATACTTGCTACATCAACATCGTTTAATCCATTGGCTTTAGAGAACTTAGCCACCTCTCGATCGGGATAATCAAAGGTGTACATGGCTCGACCCGCAGCACATAGATAAACCTCATTGGGGAGACGAACGATATCGTTGACACGGTTGTACGAATACAAGTCGCCCCATGCTCCAATTTGCTGGGCAAAAAGCGAGCACGATGCCAAGATAAAAGCTGTGAGTAGTTGGTTACGCATACTTGCAAATTACGCTAATGAAAAGCAATTCTGTTCCGCGCAGATTCGTTCGTTATCTTTGCGCTTAAACCCCGAACGGGGAAGCCCCTAAAAAGTTGTTACATTTAGGGGAATAACCCGGAAAATCACATCGACAAAATGGGATGTAGCACATGCAGTAGTGGTGGCGGTCTTCCCAAAGGATGCCGGGGGAATGGATCGTGTGGAACAAGTGGATGCGACACACTCACCGTTTTTGATTGGCTTTCGGACATGGAACAACCAGCCGGACAAAAGCCATTCGAATGGGTAGAGGTTCGCTTTAAGAACGGCCGAAAGGAGTTCTATAAAAATGTAGACGAGCTATCCCTTCACATGGGAGACATGATAGCCGTTGAGGCCCAGCCAGGCCACGATGTCGGACAAGTATCTCTCACCGGGGAACTCGTCAGGCTTCAAATGCGAAAGAAGCGCTTTCGTCAACACCCCGATCAATTCCTCAAGGTTTACCGAAAGGCCAACCAGAAAGACCTCGACCTTTGGACAAAAGGTCGCGAAAGAGAGAATGAAACCATGCTCAAGGCTCGCGAAATTGCGCAACGCCTTGAACTGGTCATGAAAATAAGCGACGTAGAATTTCAAGGAGACAACTCCAAAGCGACCTTCTACTACACCGCTGACGATCGCGTAGACTTCCGCCAACTCATCCGTGAGCTAGCGAGCATGTTCCGCGTTCGTATCGAAATGCGTCAAATCGGTGCGCGTCAAGAAGCAAGTCGCCTGGGTGGCATTGGTTCATGCGGACGTGAACTGTGCTGTTCGACTTGGCTCACAGACTTTCGAAGTGTGAACACCTCGGCAGCACGCTATCAGCAGTTATCCCTCAACCCCACGAAACTCGCAGGCCAGTGTGGAAAATTGAAGTGCTGTTTGAATTACGAGCTCGACTCTTACGTTGAAGCACTGAAAGAGTTTCCTGAGACCAACAAGCGACTGAAAACCCAGCGCGGCGACGCAGCATACATGAAGATGGACATCTTCCAGGGTAAAATGTGGTATGCTTATGTGGATGAGGCGATGACCTGGGTTGCGCTAGACACCAGCGCTGTAAAAGAGATCTTAGAGATGAACGCCAAAGGCGAAAAGCCCGCTTCACTCGAAGAACTCATGGCTGAGGTTGAGGTAGCTGAACCGGATTTCGATAATGTAGTTGGTCAAGATGACATCAACCGTTTCGATCGACCGCAACGCAGCCGCAACAAGCGTCGCAAACCGAGAGGCAATTCTCAGCAGGGAGGCACAGGTCAGCCAGCACAGAACAAACAAAATGCTGCGCCTGAAGCAAAAGAAAATCAAAAGCCGAAACGTTCCAACAACAGGAATAAGCCTAAAGGACCACGTCAGAAGCAAGGCGGCCAACAAGCATCTGCAGAGAACAAAGGCAATGCCCCGAAGGCACAAGGCAACAGCAACAATCGAAACAAGAAGAGAAGACGTCCGAATCGCAACCGATCCGGTAATCAAAAGCCAAATGATCAAGCGTAAACTCCTCATACCCCTTGCCCTTTTGGGAATAGCGATTTCATCGTGCGACAATGGTGCGATCTACGACGAGTTTCACCATGTTTCGAATGCGTCATGGCATAAAGACAGCGTGGTGACCTTCGAAGTTGTGATTGACGATACCACCGCGGAGTACGGAATAGTACTTCAATTGAGGCATAATACGGAGTATCCTTATCAGAACCTTTGGCTTTCTCGGGAGATTCTATTCAATGGCGAATCGATGCATGCCGACAGAATCAATTACCAGTTGGCACAACCCGATGGGAAATGGTTAGGCGATGGATTCGGCGCGTTGAAAACGGTGGAAGCTCCCTACAATCGAAATAAGCTCCGATTCCCTCAAAGAGGAACTTACCAATTTCGAATAGAGCAGCGCATGCGCGAAGAAGTTCTCACGGGAATTGAAGATATTGGCTTGCGAATTCTCCCTCTCAAAGAAAACGACTAATGGCTGAAAAGAAAGCAAAAAAGGACGATTTCAGGAAGTACGTCAAATGGCTTTGGATCCTCTTCCTGTCGCCAGCACTCGCACTTTTCCTTTGTGTGCTCTTGGCACGCGTTGGAGCCTTTGGACCACTTCCCTCTACAGAGGAAATTGCGAACCCGAAAAGCTTCTTGGCATCGCAAATCATCTCAAACGACAATGAGATTCTAGGCACCTTCTTCGAGGAGAATCGCATCCATTCCGAATACGAAAACCTTCCTCCTCACCTGGTAAATGCCCTTATTGCAACAGAAGACGAGCGATTTAGAGAACACAGTGGTATCGACTTCAGGGCTCTTGCTCGTGCCGTGGCTAAAATGGGACGAAATGGTGGGGGTTCTACCCTTACGCAACAGCTTGCAAAGCAGCTTTTCTCAGACAACTTCGACAACGTAACCCTCGTGGAGCGAATTGGTCAGAAGTTTAAAGAATGGGTGATTTCAACTCGCCTTGAGGAACGCTACACCAAAGACGAAATCATTGTCTTGTACCTCAATCAGTTCGACTTTCTTTACGATGCGGTAGGTATCAACTCCGCCGCTCAAACCTACTTCAACTGTTCGCCCGACAGCCTCAAGATTCATCAAGCGGCCATGCTTGTTGGCATGGTGAAAAACCCTGCGCTTTACAATCCCATTCGCCGCGAAGAGCTTACCATCAACCGCAGAAATACGGTCTTTGGTCAAATGGTGCGCAATGGATTCTTGTCACAAGAGGATGCAGATTCGCTTTCTCAGCTTCCGTTGGACCTGAATTTCAATCGCTCCTCACATACCCGCGGGCCAGCCCCGTATTTCCGAGAACATGTACGAAGCTACATGAAAGATTGGGTGGAAACGCACAGAAAGCCGAACGGTGACAAGTACAATATCTACACAGATGGGTTGAAAATCTACACCACGATAGACAGCCGTATGCAGGCCTATGCCGAAGCCTCTGTAACCGAGCACTTATCGAACCTACAGCGCGTATTCGTGAAGGTGGATGGCGACAGATCTACCTTCCCATTCTACTTCCAGAACAATTCAACAAGTCAGATTGAAAACATCCTAGCATCGGCATGGCATCAAACGCCAAAATACAAGTCGATGAAGAAAAATGGCGTTTCGGACGACAGTATCAATCTCGTGTATACCACACCCGTTGAAATGGAGGTATTCTCTTGGGACGGACCACTGGATACGATTATGTCGCCAAAGGATTCAATCCGATACATGAAGAGCATCTACCAGGTAGGCATGATGTCGATTGAACCGCAAACTGGCTTTATCAAAGTATGGGTTGGCGGTGTGGATTATCGCTACTTCAAGTACGACCACGTTCAGCAGGGTCGTCGCCAGGTAGGCTCAACGTTTAAGCCGTTCGTATACGCTACAGCGATTGAACAAAAGCACTATTCGCCATGCATGCAGGTACCAAACGTGCTCACCTGTATAGAGGCGGGCCAGTATGGTTTGATGGACGATTGGTGTCCGAAAAACTCCGGTGATGAATATGGTGGCGTTGTGACCTTGAAGGAAGGACTGGCGCATTCCATGAACACGATCACCACGTATTTGATGAAACAGACAGGACCAGTTCCGGTGATTCGCTTGGCAAGGAGAATGGGCATCGAAGCTGAAATTCCGGAAGCGCCTTCAATTGCCCTTGGAACGGTTGATTTGAGCGTGTACGAGATGGTTGGAAGCTACACGACCTTCGCCAATAAAGGTCGATACTCTGAGCCCATCTTCATCACGCGTATTGAAGATAAGAACGGTGTGGTTCTGCAAGAATTCTTGCCTCGTCAGGAGCGCGTGATGAGTGAGGAAGACGCATATACGATTGTCAATTTGATGACAGGCGTTGCACAGGCAGGAACTGGAATTCGCTTGAAGATTAATGGAAACGAGAACACCTATCGCAACGGAGTGGTGACGGGTTTCCCATACCGTTTCACGAATGAGATTGCGGGTAAAACGGGAACAACACAAAACCAGAGTGATGGATGGTTTATGGGCATGGTGCCGAACCTCATTACGGGAGTTTGGACGGGCTGTGAAGACCGTTCGGCACACTTTAGTGGTGTGTATTATGGTCAGGGTGCAACAACCGCCCTACCAATTTGGGCCAACTTCATGAGAAGGTGTTATAACGATACGGAATTGAATGTGAGCAGGGAGGACTTTGCGAAACCAGACTATCCGATGACCATACAATTAGACTGCGACCAATATCGAAGAGATCAAAACCCTGGCTTTGGCGGGGGCGATTCCGATCCCGACGATCAATTTAACTGATACCCATGATTCGTAAAGTAGTTGCAAACGCAGAGGAAGCGATCGCTGGAATTGGCGATGACATGACCGTTATGTTTGGTGGCTTTGGACTTTGTGGCATTCCGGAGAAGGCGATTGACGCCATTCAGAAAACCGGTGTGAAGGGACTTACCTGTATATCTAACAATGCGGGGGTTGACGACTTTGGCTTGGGCTTGCTTCTTCAGACTCGTCAGATTAAGAAGATGATTTCCTCTTATGTTGGGGAAAACGACGAATTCGAACGTCAGATGTTGAGTGGTGAACTCGAGGTGGAATTGATTCCCCAAGGAACCTTGGCAGAGCGTTGTAGAGCGGCTGGCGCGGGTATTCCTGCATTCTTCACTCCAGCGGGCTTTGGAACGGAAGTGGCGGAAGGAAAAGAGGTTCGCGAATTCAATGGTAAGCCACACATATTGGAGCATGCCTTTGAAGCGGAATTTGCATTTGTGAAAGCATGGAAGGGCGACGAGGCTGGAAACCTGATCTTTAAGGGAACGGCAAGAAACTTCAATCCGATGATGGCGATGGCTGGAAAAATCACGGTTGCAGAAGTAGAAGAGCTCGTTCCTGCTGGTCAGCTTGATCCAAATGAGATTCACACCCCTGGAATCTTTGTGCAGCGCATCTTCGAAGGAAAGAACTACGAGAAGAGAATTGAGCAGAGGACGGTTCGTCCAAAGCAATAATTTCAACTGAAGGTCACCAATGCTCTCTCGGCTCCCAAAAAAGCTTTGGCTCGCGCTTCTCGCGGTGCCGATATTCCTTTTTCTTGGAAAACTACCTTTCCAAAAATGGGATGAAGGACGTATCGCTATCAACACCTATGAAATGGTGGAAAGTGGTGATTTACTAGGAGTTACTTTCGGCGGAAACCCTGAGTTTTGGAATACTAAGCCAGGATTGCTTCACTGGGCGCAATATGGTTCCGTCTATGTTTTTGGCTTTAATGAGTTTGGAATTCGCTTTCCCTCTGCAATGGCAGGGTTACTTACTTGCATAGTGATATTTACCTTCTTGCAAACTGAGCTCAAAAATCATTGGATCGCCATAATATCTGCATTCATTTTGGTCGGTTTTTCAGGGTTTATAGGGATCCATTCGGCGAGAACGTGTGAATATGATGCATTACTTTCCCTTTTCACCACTTTAGCCGCGATAAGCTTCTATAGGGCGGTAGAGTACTCGAACAGGTACCTCTACCTGTTTTTCCTATTCATCTCTTTGGCCGCTTTGACAAAAGGAATTGCAAGTCTCATGTTCTTACCTCCCTTTTTGTTATTCGCACTATTCAGAAAAAAGGTCGTTGAGATTCTGACGTCCAAGTCGCTTTATTTGGGCTTGTTTGGTTTTCTTCTGCTTGTTGGATCGTACTATTTAGGGCGAGAACACGTACAACCGGGATACTTAAATGCGGTCTATCAAAATGAACTTGGAGGTCGATTTGGTGAAACCATCGAGGATCATCAAGGAAGCTTTTTCTTCTATTTTGTCACGTTGAAAAACTCAATTCCTTTCGTTAGTCTATTCGTTCTACCTATTGGAATCATATTGGGTCTAAAATCAAAGGACGAACGGGTCAAGACTGTATCTCTTTTCAGCACAGTCCTTTTCTTTTCGTTCACCTTTATTCTGGGGTTAGCAGGTACTAAGCTCGACTGGTATTTCACTCCTGTTTATCCTTTTGTAGCCATTCTGGTTTCTATAGGAATCAAGGAGGCATATGCCTTCTTAGCTCTCAGAACAGATCCTCGAACAATCAGATTTAGAATAGCACGAGTTGTCTTTTTGGTAATTCTGTGTGTCATCCCTTATATACAAGCAATTGACAGAGCAGTATCTCCAAAATATTCTCATCAATCCTATGGAATAGGAGATTACTTGAGCAATGCACTTCATGAAGAGTCGGCTCCCATGAGCTTTGATGTCCTTTGGGACGGGTATGATGCGCAGCATAGAATCTATGTGATGTTGCTACAAGACCAAGGACATACTATAGGAATAGCCTCTCCGAAAGACATTCAATTAAATGAGCGATATATGGTTAGCCAGAAGCATCTGCACGAGTATATCACACAGCACTACACCTTCCAAAAAGAAGAAATCGACAAATACGTAACCATCTATACTCTTGAATCATATGTCGAATAGCGCCTACATAGAACTATCGGTTGTGGTTCCTGTATTTAACGAAGAGCAAAACTTATCCAACCTTCATCATAGATTGAAAGTTGTGTGCGAAAGTATCTCGTCATCATATGAAATAATATTTGTTGATGATGGGAGCAGCGATGCTACCTTACTTGGTCTTCAGCAAATCACAGATGAAAAGGCTTTTTTTCTTCAATTAAGTCGAAATTTTGGTCACCAAATAGCCGTAAGCGCTGGCTTGGAATACACGCGAGGTGAAGCGGTCATAATTATTGACGGTGACCTGCAAGACCCTCCAGAGCTCATTCCAGCATTGTATGCTAAATTCAAAGAAGGATACAATGTTGTCTACGCTAAACGTAACAAGCGGAAAGGTGAAAGCCCCTTCAAATTGATTACTGCTAAAGCATTCTATAGGTTCTTAAATCACCTTACCTCCGTAGAAATACCGTTAGATACAGGCGACTTCCGTCTCATTGATCGTCGAGTGGTAGAATACCTCTCTCAAATGCCAGAACACAACAAATTTCTGAGGGGGCAAATTGCTTGGTTGGGAATGAGGCAAACAGAAGTGTTGTACGACAGAGATGCGCGTGAACACGGCACAACCGGTTATTCCTTCAAGAAGATGCTCAACTTAGCGGTAACTGGAATAACAGGCTTTTCAGATCAGCCTCTAAAGCTCGTTACTAGGCTGGGGTTATCCATTAGCGTATTGTCTTTTGGTTTGATTCTTTATGCCCTCTACTCGCACTTCATACTTGATGAAACCATCACAGGATGGACATCACTCATCTTCGCCATTTCGTTCTTTGGCGGAATCCAGCTCATCTCTTTGGGGATAATCGGGGAGTATTTGTCTCGTATTCATCAAAACGTACAGGGTAGGCCGTTGTACATCGTTCAAAACTCGAATCACCCAAAGCATCAACAGCAGATAATCAGATAAGCTCGAAAGGATGAAAGCAGGTAATCACGCTTAATCGTCACCGCTACATCGCCTAATTTTAGTACTTTTCACCTCTTTCAAAACACTCACTATGGCCCTCGATAAAAACGGAATCGCAAAGCGTATTGCCAAGGAAATGAAAGACGGTTGGTATGTAAACCTGGGTATCGGAATCCCAACCTTGGTTGCCAATCATATTCCGGAGGGCATTTCTGTTGAGTTTCAAAGTGAAAACGGCATCCTCGGCATGGGTCCATTCCCTTTCGAAGGTGAAGAGGACGCCGATCTCATCAATGCCGGAAAGCAAACCATAACCGCACTACCAGGAGCAACGTATTTTGATTCCGCAACAAGCTTCGGAATGATTCGAGGTCAGCATGTGCAAATGACCGTACTCGGAGCAATGGAAGTGGCTGACAATGGCGACATCGCCAATTGGAAGATTCCAGGAAAAATGGTGAAGGGCATGGGTGGCGCTATGGACCTTGTCGCATCTGCTGAGAATATCATTGTTGCCATGATGCATACCAATCGTGCTGGCCAAAGTAAACTCTTAAAAGAGTGCACATTGCCAATTACGGGTGTACAGTGTGTAAAGAAAGTGGTTACCGATTTAGCCGTTCTTGAAATTGATCCGGAAGGCCGCGGCTTCATCCTCGTTGAAAGAGCACCAGGAGTTTCTGTGGAAGAAATTCAGGCAGCCACGGAAGGTCGATTGATTGTAGATGGTGAAGTTCCTGAAATGAAGCTTTAGTCGAACTTGCCATCATCTTGAAAGCCCGCAAAAGCAAAATAGCCCTCCTCATCTGCTTCCTCTTATTGATTTTTGGGAAGAGCATGTTTACGGGCCATTGGACTTTCGGCGGTTCGATTGCCTGGGATGTTTTCGGGTACTACCTGTACCTGCCCGCCACCTTCATTCAAGGCGACCCTCTCCTTACTGACCCTACATGGCTGAACGCCCTTATGGCGGAATACGAGCCCTCCTCTACACTCTATCAAGTTTGGAACGTCCAAGAAGGATCTCGCCTCATCAAGTATCCCATGGGCATGGCAATCCTCTATTTGCCTTCCTTCATAATAGGACACGGCATTGCGCTTTTGACCGACGCCCCTGCAGATGGAATGTCATGGCCCTACCAATGGTCACTCGTGGTTGGCAGCTTCATGTATCTGCTTATCGGACTTCATTTTACTCGAAAAATACTCCTCAAGTTATTCTCTGATAAAACGACTGCGCTCACCCTTCTCATTCTCGTGCTAGGGACAAACTTCTTGCAAATAAGCACCAATAATTCGCTCACCGCTCACCCGCTTCAGTTCGCCCTGTATGCCGCTTTTATGTGGTATGTTATCCGCTGGTATGAAACGAAAAAGCTGAAGCATTACAACACATTCACAGTGATTTGGGGTGTCGCTCTTCTTGCTCGTCCAAGCGCCTTCGTATTGCTCCCAATTGCGGTATTCTGGGGGTGCGACTCATGGTCGGCCATTAGAGACCGGTGGCGATGGTGGGTTATCGACAACCGAAGGTTGATTCTCCGAGCTGTGGTGATTATGCTGATGATCGCCTCGCCACAAATGGTTTACTGGTTCTTCGCCACGGGGTCGCCGATTTATTACAGCTACCCGAATGATGGCTTTGATTTCCTCACGCCTTACATCGACGAAGTACTATTCTCCTACCGAAAAGGATGGTGGATTTATACGCCGTTGATGCTTTTGAGCCTTATTGGACTCATTCCGCTCGTCCGCAAAAACCCCAAGGCAGGATGGCCGCTCGCCCTATTCTGGCTTTTCAACCTTTACATTGTTGGGAGCTGGAATACGTGGTGGTATGGTGGAAGTTTCGGACATCGAGCATTCATCGATGCTTATCCGATTTATGCGGTATCCATAGCGGCCGTTTTGAGCTGGGTTTCCACTAAATCGCTCTTGCCAAAAGCCGTACTTACCGTCTTCATCCTTGGATGCATAAGCCTCAACTTGTTTCAAAGTTGGCAGATGAACCATTGGATATTATCGGACACCTACATGACTGAAAAGTACTACTGGAAGGTCTTTGGTAAAACTTCGGTGACAAAGGAAGACCGGATGTACATGGGAATAACCAGAGGTCCGAGTACGACCTTTGATAAGACACTTCCTTACGAACTCATCATCGACACCACCATAACCGACCTGTATATAACGGATCTCCACAGATGGGGACCCGGTTCATTTGAATTTGGGGACGAAATGCGAAACATCAGTTTAGCGGAACATACGTGGTGGGAGATCGATGTACACACGAGTCAACCGCTAAGCGACAAAGTATGGCTACGCGTTCAAACCAATCATGGGAATAAACGGATAAAGAGTAAGGAGCTTCTTCTTGAATCCGATTCGAATTATACTTCATCTGTACACTACGAATATCTCACGCCGATTTTGAAGGACGAGCGTGACATAACCAAGCTGTTCATTTCGTCTGAAGGAATGAGCGAAATCAATATCGATTCACTTCGAGTGAAGGTCTTCGAACCTACTTGGTACGATTGAATTGAAAAGGACGTACAACATAGCATTCATCCTTGTTTTTACCGCTTTTGCAGCGGCATGGATACCCCTTGGCAAAGAGCTTAAAGGGGTTACAAACGAGATTCCTAAAGCAGAGTTCTCTTTGCACAATGTGTTTTCAGAAGAATTCCAAGAGGCCTCCTCCAAGCAAATCGTGGAGAACCTACCCGCACGTCCGTTCTTGGTCCGAGCGCACAATCAAATCAAGTTTCAACTTTATAGCGAAACGAATGCCGAGGTGATCGTCGGCAAAAACCGCGTCCTTTTTGAGCAGAATTACCTCGATGAATATGCCGATTTAAATCCGCTAAGCGACGATGAAGTTCAGGCTAAGGTGGATGAAATAGAAGCTTGGACAGTTCGGGCTCGCGAAGCAGGCGCACAGCCCTACCTGATGATTGTACCCAGCAAGCCGGAATATTTCGAGGAGGCGATACCAAGCCCATGGACCATTTCTGAAACCACGAATATCGACAGGTTACACGGCGAGTTTAAGCGACGCAATTTGCCCATCATTGACCTGAGGGAAACCGCGCGAGCACTTAAGGACACAAGTCAGTTCAGCGTTTTTCCAAAGTATGGCATTCACTGGTCAAACCTCACTTCAGCCATCTCGCTCACACAATTTCTGAATGTAATAGACACGCTATCGGCCGAATCTGATTATAGCGCTTCGTTCTCAAACGTGCGAAGTGCCAATTCCTACAGCGAAAGTGAAACTGACCTGGGGAATCTGCTCAACCTTCTTACGGTAATGGACCTTAGTGAATCTGTGGGACAACTCGACCTAGACAATAGTGTTGAAGGGGAGAAACATGGCCTTCTCGTTGTCGGAGATAGCTTTTATTGGACTTGGTATGGCAATGGATATACGACCACACAGTTCGAACCCTCTTACTTCTTCTATTACAATTCTACCGCTTACAAAGCTGGGGAAGGGGAAATTGGCAGCTTAACAAACGAACTGCGTCAGCGCATTCTTCAGGAAGTTGATATAGCAGTTATCATGCTGACGGAAGCGAATTGGCGCTCTATTTCTCTACCCTGAAGGTGACAATGGCAATGTCCGCAGGTTTGACATAAATCGAATCAATTTGGTGAAGATCTGCACAAGTATTAAGCGCGGAGAAAGGCATATTGCCCTCGCGGTTTGCAACGATATCTTCCCAGATAATAAGATCACCATTCTTTAAAGTTGCCGCTGGATTCTGAGGATTGACATTCCACATTTTCAGGAATCTTTCCTCATCAAATGGGTCTAAATCCAAAAGAAAGGCAATCGCCGCATACTGTGCTACGACGCGCGTGTTTTGCTCGATAGCTCCTTTTTCCTCTAAGTGTGCAACTAACTCCCGCACCCCAAACTCTTGATAGAAAACAGGTTTTGGGAAGGTATTCAAGAAGTAAAACTGAAGTAACAACACTATCATGGCTACAGAGGTGGTAACCTTGGGCCAGATACCATTCTTCGAAAGCGCGTATACACAGAGGAGAGCCAACGCTGGAAGGGAAGTAGTCAGGATGCGTAATAGTCCCGCACTTCCTCTTAAGCCATACGCCCATAGGAATGAATGAAGGAAAATGATTCCAAATCCGGATAGAAATATCATTCCCATTCTATAGTCCCTCCGTGAGAAGATGCGATAGGATGCAAGGAAAGCTAAGACTAAGGTGACGTAAGGTGTTATCTGATTCCAGCGCTCGATGAAGTAGAATAGATTGCCCTCTCCGTAATACCCCGATTTAGTTTCATAGGGTTGGTCTGTCACAATCCACGTCCAATCTAAATCCAAAAGCACCACTCCAACGATCGTATACAACGCTGGTACGAGCAGTCCCCACAACACTTCTTTTCTAGCTCCTTTTACTATCCCGTAAATCCCAAACACGGGAATTAGGACAATAGCCTCGGGACGCACAAACCATGAAGCACCCAATAGAATATATAATAGCATCCAGCGCTGCTTAACCGTGGCATAGATAATCCACGAGAAGACAAAGATGAACAGTGGCTCCGTGAGACCACCTAAAATCACGTATGTCACTGAATTACCTAGGCCTAGAAAGAGCGGTGCTAGCGGTGCGAACTTCAGTTTTAAGACATTTGCACTCGCGTAAATCAATCCTCCCGATACTAGAACAAGAAGCGCGTTGGATAGCTGAAGAAAGTGAAAGCCTCCTTGCGCAGGAACCGACATAATGAGCGTAAAAAGAGGCTTCGCCCAATGGTTGAATGCATTCTCTGGGTGATCGAACATGAACCTGGCGAATTGATAATGCAACAGACCATCCGAGCCATCTACGATTGCCTCTTGAAGGTAAATCAGCCTACAGTATACAATTCCCAGTAAGAGCGTGGAAAGGGAAAAGAGTATTTTATTCGCTTTGAACATTGAGTTTTAAGTCTTCAACCAAGCCGAATGGAAAATCCACGAGGTTTGATTCTGTAGCCAAAATCACAACGGCATCTCTCCTCAATATCTCTGTCCACCTATCCAAACTATCCACAGCAATTTCGCCATGTCTAGAATCAAAGTTCGTTGAATTGTAATACCACAAACTGTGGTTTCGAGAGAGCGTATTGTGATTTAATTTGAGAGAGTTAATCGTCCAAAAATAACTATCTGCAACGAATAAAACGTCAGGTTTTACTGCATTCAATGTGTCGTACTGGATTTTGGGTACCGTAGCGCGAAGCGTTGGAGGTGAAAACCAAATGTTCAAGTGGTCCGCTAATTCTGTGTCGCCGTCAACCAGACTGTCTGCAAAAAACCCACGTTCGAATCGAAGTGATGTCCAAGGGGCGTCCGACGTATTCAATAGGCGTAAGAGGGTGTCCATCGCAAGGGTGGCTCCGTAGGCCGACCAATGAGTGCCGGTGTTTCGAGTGAGCTTATCCACTTCATTGCGGCTTGCGAAATATGCATTGAAATCAAAGACCCGTAGCTCCGCTTCCTCGGCCAATGACAAAAATCTTGAGAGGTTTGTCGTTTCTCCAGGCACTTTCTTCAACTCATCCGGCAAGTTTTCTGGCATGAGTCTGACCTTATTCGGGGCAATTGCTATGAGAAGCGGAACTCCATGGCTTTCTAGTGAATCTTGCAATCGTTTTAGCCCATCGACCTTTGCCTTCCAAGTTTCTTCTGTCTGTAAATCAAATCCACGAAAAGCAGGGAAGTAATTATAAGCAAAGAGCTGGTCGTTCTTTCCAATCACCACATACGTTTTCGATTCACCATAAATCGAATAAAAGATTTGATTGTGGGTACGGATGAAGGCCGGTCTAGCTACCAAGTTTCGCTTATACTCTGCCGAAAACTGATCTTGAAATTGACTATTCGACCACCGATCCCAACTCCACAGGTTTTCTTCTACAGGCTTCTCAACACCATTAACACCATCAACCTCTGGCCAGCCTAACACATGTTGAAGTGAAACAAAGGCAAAGAACCCAAAGACTACGAGAAAGCAAACTGTATATAACCTGCCCGCGCTCAAAACCGGAAATAAATAAATGGATTGAAGTCGGTGCTAATGATAAACGACGAAGATAGAACCAACAGTAAAAGAGAAATGACGGTAATCCTTACCGCTTTATTCGGGCTAATCGTTTCGTAAGGCGAAGCCTCTGTTTTTGATGCTGGTCGGAATGCCGCCCAGAACGAAAAGAAAATCGCAATGGCGAAGATGGTGTATTGATAGGCCGAAATCTGCGCCCCGCCTTCTCCCGTAAACATCGCTCCTAGATATGCGGTAAAGACTTCCCATTCCTCAACGCGGAAAACGAGCCAACCAAATACGGCTATGACGAAAGTCGTGAAGATGCGTATAAAGCCCGGTATCTTCTCCAAAACGCTCATTAACACTCCGCGCTCCAGCACCAGCCAAAGGCCGTGGTATGCTCCCCAAATCACAAAATTCCAACTCGCCCCGTGCCATAATCCGCTGATTAAAAACACAACCCAAAGGTTCAGGTACGTGCGAGTTGCTGAAACTCGATTTCCACCAAGCGGAATGTAGAGGTAGTCGCGCATCCAACTGCTTAGTGTCATGTGCCAGCGACGCCAAAATTCTGTGATGCTCTTCGAAATGTACGGGAAGTTGAAGTTCTCGGGAAACTTGAATCCCATCATCCTGCCGAGGCCAATTGCCATGTCTGAATAGCCAGAGAAATCAAAATAAATTTGGAAAGTGTAGGCGAGTACAGCGACCCACGACTCCCCTCTCGACGGATCCAACACTCCGTCGAAGTATTTATCCGCCAATTCCCCCATGGGGTTGGCGATGAGTACCTTTTTAGACAGGCCAATAATGAAGCGGTAAATCCCAAGCAGTCTTTCTTCGGGTATGAGGTTCGCTCGGCGATCGACTATCTGCGTAGCGATATCTTTAAAGCGTACAATGGGACCAGCAATGAGCTGTGGAAACAGGATGACAAACAGTGCGTAGTCTACCATATTTCGAAGCTCTTTTTTCTCTCCTCTGAAGACGTCAACGAGGTAGCTAATTTTTTGAAATGTGAAGAAGGAAATTCCAATTGGAAGCGCTACCTCAGTCCAATGGAATGCACCCATCCCGAGCAATTCTAACAGCCCAGTAAAGTTCTCTACAAAGAAGTTGGCGTACTTGAAATAGGCGAGTAACCCAACGTTGAGCACCAAGCCAAGCCATAGCCAGCGCTTTTTGGTCACGCCCTGACTCGACACCATTTTAAGCGAGATGAGGTAGTCCGCCAAAATGCTTCCATAAAGCACGAAAACGAAGACTGGCCCGCCCCAAGCATAAAATACTGTAGACCCTATGAGTGCCCAAACGTTCTTCCATTTGTAGGGAACCAAAAAGTACACGACGAAGAAGACGGGTAGAAATAAGAACAGAAATAGGGCGCTGCTAAAAACCATAGAGGGTTATTGGGAAACGGTTGGGATAGAGTCTATGAGTTGTTTGGTATAGGTAGACTGCGGATTGCTGTACACTTCAGAGGCCACGCCGTATTCCTCAATCTTACCACTTTTCATGACCATCAGATGGTCGCTCATGTATTTCACCACGCTCAGATCGTGACTAATAAACAAATAAGAGAATCCAAACTCCTCCTTTAGTTCATTAAGCAGATTGAGCACTTGGGATTGCACGCTCACATCGAGAGCTGAAACTGATTCATCGCAAATGAGCAACTCAGGCTCCACGGCCAAAGCGCGGGCGATGCCAATTCGCTGCCGCTGACCTCCACTGAATTCATGTGGGTACTTGTTGAGTGCCGCTTCGCCCAGTCCAACTCGTTCGAGCAAAAACCGCGCTCTCTCTACCTTTTGTCCGCGGTACAGCTTGTGGACCGTCATAGGTTCGGTAAGGATATCCACCACCTTCTGCCGAGGGTTCAGGGAAGCGAAAGGATCTTGAAAAATCATTTGGATTTCCTTGCGGAGTGCTCGCAGATTACCACCTTTTAAATGGGTGATGTCCCTGCCCTTCCAGAAAATCGAACCCTTATCGGCTTCGTGAAGGTGCACCAAACAACGGCTGAGAGTTGATTTTCCACATCCCGATTCACCTACCAGGCCAAGCGTTTCGCCAGGATACAAGGCCACGCTGACATCATTCACGGCTTTGAACACCTCTCTGTCTCCAAACAGTTTCACCGACTTCAAAGAGAACCACTTCTCGAGGTTTCTAATCTCAAGAATCGGTGGTTTAGACGCAAAGTCGTTTGCCTTATCGGGCTTCTCTCGAGTATCGACCTTCCTACCCTCTAGGATATCTTCTACGGTCGTTAGCTTTTCTGGCTTCGTGTCTACTGGAGGTCGGCATGCCAAAAGGCCTTCCGTATATTTTGATTTAGGCTGAAACAAAACTTGCTGGGCCGGACCAAATTCTTGCAATTCTCCGCGGAAAAGCACGAGAACATCGTCCGCTACCTCAGCCACAACGCCTAGGTCGTGCGTAATGAACAATACAGCCATTCCGCGATCCTGCTGAATGCGGCGGATGAGTCGTAATATCTCCTTTTGAACCGTCACATCAAGAGCGGTTGTGGGTTCATCGGCAATCAAGAGCTTGGGACTACAGGCAAGGGCCATGGCAATCATCACACGTTGACGTTGCCCACCGCTGAGCTCGTGTGGCCATGCCATCATTTTATCCTTTGGATTTGGAATCTGAACCTCCTCGAATAACTGCAAGGTCTGCTTCTCTGCCTCAGATTTATCCGAATCGGTATGGCGCAAGATCATTTCTGCCACTTGTTGGCCGCATCGCATCGACGGATTTAAGGCAGTCATTGGCTCTTGGAAGATCATGGCCATCTGATTGCCCCGTAGGCTTCGGTGCTCATCCTCATTGAGGTTGACCAGCGAAGTGCCGTCAAATTCAAACACCTCAGCTTCTAGATTCGCTTTCAGCAAACCCATAATTGCAAGGCTAGTGACGGATTTACCGCTACCCGATTCACCGACGATGGCGAGTGTTCGGCCAGACTCCAGACTGAAGGACAAATCCTTCACCACTTTGGTCTCGCCAAAGGAAATATTCAATGATTGAATGTCGAGCACCTTTCCCACCGTTGCAAGATAAGGGAATCGGTCTAGGATTAATTACCTAGTACTACCTCGTTATCAGCAAGTGGCTCTTCACCTCTTAATCTTTGCCAAACACGGGCTAGAGTAATCACATCCTTTTCGCAGTACCGAGCAATCCGCTCTAGATCGTTGTCATTCCAATACACCGTTCCAACCATGGAGCCATCGATATCATCTTTTGGAGTAGGAATATCGAAAAGTGCTGCCAATAGCTTCAATGAAGTGAAGCTCTTTCTATCGCCGAATTTCCACAGCTCCATTGTATCGATGTGTTGAACTTCCCACGGTTTCTTACCGGCGAGGTCGAGATGTCCCGGAAGAGCGATCTTGTTCACTACCATCCTTCTTCCGAGGTAGGGAAAATCGAATTCCTTGCCGTTGTGGGCGCAGAGGAAATACTGACTAAAGTGTTCGTTCAGGAGAAGAGATAGCTCCGACAGAATTGTGGCTTCGTCGTGATTGTAAAGGCTCTTCACCCTAAATTCTCTCCCTGCGCCGGTTCCACGAAAGTAACCGAGTGATACGCAAACGACTTTTCCGAATTCGGCGAGAATTCCGGCTCTGTCTTCATAAAACTCGTCGGCCTCAATGTCGTCACCCCGTTGCCATTTGGTCTTCTCGGCCCACAAGTTTTGCCATTCTTCAGAAAGGTCATTGTACTTGGGTTGAAGAGATACGGTTTCAATATCTAGGAAGAGTACGTTTTGCATGATTTGCCCTTTTTTCAAAGGTAGAAAGGTCGAATCTAATCATGTGGAATCTCAAGGGACAGATTTATTCATCCTTTTTCACGAAATTCGAGACATGCGTAAGTTTATTAAAAGGCTCGTTTACGTCATCCTCGGGGTGGCGCTACTCCTCTGGTTCGTATCCTTATCTCCTTTAGATTATTTGTTGAAAGGCGTTTACGCGACCTATCTCCAAGGTGAGAATTCTGCCACGATTGACGATAGGGCATATTTCGAAACTAAGATTGTTCGAGCCGACGCGGTAAGGCCTCGCGCTTTTGACGAGCAGATATCTGAGGAATTTGCGCCGAGCCCTGAGTTGAGAGCACTTTTAGATGAAACGGAATCTGTTGCCCTTACGGTGTTTCACCAGGATGAGTTGAAGTATGAATGGTACGCAGAAGGCTATAGTCGAACTAGTCGAACGAACAGCTTCTCTATGGCGAAAACCATCACGGCTATTCTGGCTGAAATGGCCATTGAGAACGGCGATTTAAAAGGATGGAATCAAAAGGTAGTAGAGCTTTTACCCGAACTCAAGGGTGAATATGCGGAGCAGCTGACGATTGGTGACTTGTCGCTGATGCGGGGAGGTCTTGATTGGGATGAACATTACACCAATGCTTTTGGGATAACTGCTAGGGCGTATTACGGCGAGAGCATTTATGCGTTGTTGATGGAAGATGTGCCTATTTCCACACCTCCGGGCAGTGAGTTCAATTATCAGAGCGGCGCTACTCAATTGATGGGCCTATGTGTTCAACGCGCTACGGGTAGGTCGCTTTCGGAATTGGCTTCTGAATGGATTTGGACACCCGCAGGAGCGCAAGACGATGCCGAATGGCATGTGGATGATACGGGCCAGGAATTGTGCTATTGCTGTTTTAATAGCAACGCAATTGACTTTGCGAGAATCGGCCACATTCTTCTCCACGATGGCACGTGGAATAACCACTTGTTTATGGATAGTGCGGCGGCAAAATCATTCTTTGAGCCGCTCTCAACACCGTACTATGGAAGGTCTATTTGGATGGCCACGGTAGACGGCATTTCATTCTCCTATCTCCGTGGAATCAATGGGCAATACATCATCATCATTCCGGAATATGATGCGGTGATTGTTCGCTTAGGACATCAAGTTGGACCTCGCGGAGACGAGGAGCAAAACCTACCTAAAGTCGTTCAGGACTTGGTGGCCTATTACTCGGCTAAAATTGGGGAGACAACTACAGATACTGGATGGTAAAGAGATCGGCTAGGTGCTTTTTCACCTTGGCTTTCACCTCTTCCATATCTGGAACATAACCGAGTTCTACATCGAGCGAGGTAACGGCCTTGTCGGCAATTCCGCATGGAACGATGTAGTCGAAGTACTTCATGTCCACATTCACGTTAAAAGCGAAACCGTGCATGGTTACCCAACGACTGGCGCGGACACCCATTGCACAAATCTTACGGGCGAATGGGGTTCCAACATCAAGCCAAACTCCGGTTTCCCCTTTGCTTCGATCGCCCTTTAATCCATACTCGGCCATAGTCAGAATAATGGCCTCTTCGAGGTATCGGAGATACTTGTGGATGTCGGTAAAATGCTCGTCGAGATCGAAAATTGGATAACCTACAAGCTGACCGGGGCCGTGGTAAGTGATGTCACCTCCTCGATTGATCTTGTACCAATCGATTCCCTCCTGCGCCATGCGTTCTTCGTTGATGAGGAGGTGTTCAACCTTTCCGCTCTTGCCAAGTGTATACACGTGGGGGTGGTGAACAAAAAGAAGATGATCTTGGGTAGGTTGACGGTCGGCTTCCTCTCGCTTTCTGTTCGCTGATTTAATCTCAACAATTTCATCGAAGAGTTGCTCTTGGTAGTCCCAAGCCTCCTTGTACTTCATTGTACCTAAATCCTCAAACCGAACCTTCCGCATCATAACCAAACTTGGAGGCCGAGGCCAAGTCCGAATACGGTTGTGATAGAGGGCTCGGTAAAAGAGCCGTCTTGTTTCTGACTTGAGCTGTGCCTGCTATTGTAGAATGCAAAGATATCGATACCTACGTTCTCTGTCACCCTATTTAGGTATCCCGTTCTAAAGCCCCAAAGCCAGGCGTAGCGGTGCTTTTTATCGGAAGAAATAATAGAAATGTCGTTTCCCCACCCATATCCACCTCTCGCGCCGGCGTAGAGCACGTCTCTTTCGGTAAGTAACCAATGGTATCGGACGATAGGAACGGCTTCATAGTACCTGGATACAGGGGAAATACTCACGTTACCTTCGACTCCAAAGAGCAGGTTTTCGTTTACGAAATACCCTGTCGAAAGTGTGATACTCCCGTAGTAGGAGACCTCACCAAAAACGCCCTCTCCGCTCAATTGAACATCACCTCCGAGGAGCAAGCGTGGGTGCTCTTGAGCAGCGGCTTGAATCGAAATGAGGAGAATTAGAGCAGAGAGTAGTTTTTTTATCATTGAGGGATATTTTGGAGATGGCTTTTGAGGTCTTCTATCACTCGAATATCCATCATATCGGCCCCTTTGAGTTCGGCGAGATGTAGCGAAACGTAGTCGCCAAAATGAATCATGTACAGCGCTCTTTCGATATCCGTCTTCCCCTTGGCGGTGACGCTGTATACGTGAGGCGTTTGCTTTTTTAGAAGCTCGGCGTTCTTTTCAGCGCGAACTCCATTTCTTTTGTGCTCGGTTTCGCTTCTTAGGAAAATAGCTCCGTGATCGTCGGAACCGCCTGCCCAGCCTACGAGCTCATTGTGGTTCATTTCTGGAACGGCTGCATCCCATCCCACAACTTTTGAATTTTCATTCACTTGTTGGCGCCAGCGAGTGGCCACTCCGGCAAGACCGTTAGTTGCGTATATAGCTAGTGTTTTATCCTGAAGCTTTTCAGCAAGGGCCTTAGCATCGTCGGAAATTTGCTGCTGATTCTCTAGGAGATAATCTGCTGCATTTGCGATTTCGGTTTCCCAGTCTGGAGTTTGAACTCCGTAATTTTGAAGTAGTCGAAAAAGTTGAACGAAGGAATAGCCAAACATCGAGCGCGGGGGGTTACCTCCGGGAATGATGATGTGGTTAAGTCCGCGCTCTTCGCACAGTTTCTTGAGTTGTCCGCCACTGGTAATGGCGGCCAGCATGGCACCATACTCAAGTCCGGTTAGGGCGGCTTCTAAAGTTTCCTCGGTATTCCCGCTGTAGCTAGAAGCGATGATGAGCGTTTCGGTTCCAACCCAATGTGGAACAGAGTATCCTTTATTGACGGCGATGGGAATGCGCGCTGTTGGGGCGCACAACTCGGTTACAATGCTACCTCCGATGCCGGAACCGCCCATGCCTGTGATAAGCACGTTAGCTGGGCGCATACCTTGAGACCTGAGTTGAGCCTCGTTGGCAATCGACAATGCGTCTTTCAAGTGTTTCGGAAAATCGGCAATGAGATCCTTCATGTAGTCCTTGTAGGTTTAAGGCGAAAGTACGACTTTGAGTCGGTCTGATAGCAAGTTATAAAATGAGCCAAGAGTCGTTTAAAATTAAAGATTGGGAGTCGCTTTCCAAAGAAGAGCTCTACGCAATTCTAAAATTGCGCCAGGAAGTCTTTGTGGTCGAGCAGCATTGTCCCTATTTGGATTGCGATGATCACGACGAAAACTGCCTTCACCTTTGGACGGAAGACTCGCAAGGAATAACGGCCTATTCGCGTATCGCCCCTCCTGGAGAGATATACGAAGAGACATCCATCGGGAGGGTCATTACTGCTGAAAGAGCTCGGCGAACAGGTTTGGGCCGGCGTCTGATGGATAGGTCCATGAAGGAAACGGAATCGCAATTTGGCAAGCCTATCCGCATTATGGCGCAATCGTACCTCCTCAAATTCTATGAATCTTACGGATTTGTGAAAGAGGGAGAGGAGTTTTTAGAGGATGGGTTGCCGCATTGGTGGATGATTTGTGATTAGAGGGTTGGAGGGTTAGAGGGTTGGAGGGTTAGACGAAGAGCTTTAGCTAAACCCGTGAGGCTAATAGAATAATACCCTCCAGGGAATGGCGTCAGCATAAAATCCCGATTCTGTTCCACGTCCCGCCACGTCAATCCTGAAAATATCTCTGTGTCTTCTGTATGAGTCCATCCATCACGTAACCTCGGGCTAAAGCCGCGAGGCTAATAGAATAATCCCCTCCGGGGAATGGCATCAGTATAAAATCCCGATTCTGTTCCACGTCCAGCACATCGAGCCACGTCAATTCCAAAAATATCTCTGTTTCCCTTTAGTTTGCAGTCTACCTAAAAAGTATTTAGGATCTAGC
>NZ_WBVO01000009.1 GCF_008933115.1 Phaeocystidibacter luteus
TTTGCGCTACGTATTCGGTCATGCACCCCTGCGTTCTCTGCCCACCAAGGTGATTCTTAATTCTCTCTGCGAGCCAAACTCTACCTAAGCCCTACTCCAAGTCCAAATCCAACTTCCTCCTAAACTCCGCCAACACCGGATTCTTCTCTACCATGTGTTTGTACTTCTCTTCAGGAGTATAAAGCGTTTTCACCTCTTCCTTCTCGGTGATGGTCGTCTTCAAATCGATCTTGAAGTTCTTGAGCTCTGTGCGGAGATAGGCCATGAGGTCGGCTCGCCCGCTTTGTAGGTAACCCTCTTGGGTTTTATTGTCGAGTTGGAGTTCGAGGGTAGTCTTGTCAACCAGCGTTGGGCGGTGGCGCGAGAGCGTATTAAAAATCGACTTCTTATGTTCGATTTTCTTAAGGTAGGAATCCCAAACCTCCTTCAATTCGTGCTCGGAAAAATACTCTTGTGGCAGCCCGGAAGTATCGCGAATCTCGCCAGCTTCTTCAGTTGATTCAGTTTCTGCTTCTTCCGGTTGATTGTCTAGATCCTTGAGCGAAAAGCCCTTAAGTCGATTACCTCGACGTCCGGATTGGCGAACTTGCCCCTTTTCGGTAATGGGTTCTCTAGACGGTGTTTTTGTTTCTGCCGACTTTTTAAGTTCTTCCTTGAGATTCTCCTTTTGCGTTTCGGGTTGTGACTTGTCGATAGGAGATGAAACGGGCGCTGATTTCCTCGGCTGAACTTCCACAACTACGTCTTGCTGACGAGCCGAAGCAGTTGCTTGAGGCTGCGGAGGAAGCTTTACGTTGTCTGCACCGTCATTTTTTTTTTCGTCGGCATAAGCGACGAGCTGCACGAGGCGTAATAGGGCGACCTCTACGTGAAGTCTTTGATTGTGTGAAGCCTTGAACTTTTCGTCGGCTTCAGTAACAACTTTCAAAGCTTGAATGAGAAACGGCAGGCTACACTTGGCGGACTGCTCCACGTATTTGGCTCGAATAGACTCACCCACTTCTAGGAGTTCAAGCGTTGCAGGATCTTTGCCTACGAGCAGATCTCTGAAGTGAGATGCAAGTCCGGTTAGGAACATATGTCCGTCGAACCCTTTGTCGAGCACCTCTCTAAAGAGGAGTAACGACTGTTGCACATCGCCGGCCATAACATTATCCACGGCACGGAAGTAATAGTCATAGTCGAGAATATTCAAGTTCTCGAGAACCGACTCATAGCTAATTTCACCGTCGCTAAACGATGCGATTCTATCGAAGATTGAAAGGCTATCGCGAAGAGCTCCATCGGCCTTTTGGGCGATAAGATGGAGGGCATCCGGGTTCGCAGTAATATTCTCTTGCTCGGCTACCCATGCGAGATGCTTAGCGATATCATCAACGGTGATTCGCTTAAAGTCGAAGATTTGGCAACGAGAAAGAATCGTTGGGATAATCTTGTGCTTCTCTGTTGTAGCGAGAATGAAAATTGCGTGCTTCGGTGGCTCTTCAAGTGTTTTGAGGAAGGCGTTGAATGCGGCTTGTGACAGCATGTGAACCTCATCAATAATATACACTTTGAACTTGCCGACTTGGGGCGCGAAGCGAACCTGCTCGATGAGACTTCGAATATCATCTACCGAGTTATTGGACGCGGCATCGAGTTCGAATATATTGAGTGAGTAATCTTCATTCTCGCCGCCATAATGCTCGTTGATCTTCTTGGCGAGGATTCGAGCACAAGTGGTTTTACCCACGCCACGCGGACCACAGAAAAGAAGTGCTTGTGCAAGGTGATCTTGCGCAATTGCATTCTCTAAAGTGTTGGTAACGTGATGCTGACCAACCACAGATTCGAAAGTCTGAGGCCGGTATTTTCGGGCGGAAACGATGTATTGATTCTCTGTACTCATGGGCAGGGGAACAAAGATAGAATTTTGGAGGACTTTTTGGGTGGTGATGGGAGGGTTGGATTATTGGAGTGTTGGACTGTTGTGCCGACTGAAAGGAGGCATCCCGAGAGGCACAGCCGATTCGGGAGACTGTTGTGCCGACTAAAAGGAGGCATATAGGCCACTTATTCCCTTACAGAGAAAGAAGAGTTTTCAATGAGAGGCGGTCAATCGAGATGTATGGAGAGTCTATTGGTGGAGACGACGGAGCGACGATGAGGGTGAATGGGCGTGTTATCGCTCATGCTCTTGGCGCACGAAAATAATAATGGCGATAATGATTTTCGGATTCACTGAATCGAAGGATGAGTCTTTGGATCAATCTGACATGGGCTCGTCAAAGAATGCAGGTCCGCCTCTAAGAAGTAATTAGATGCAGATAGGCTTAGGACTACTTCTGCTTCGATTTGAAACAGGGGGCTGGTTAACCCCTCCCCGGTTTCAAGTTACGCTTGTTAAAATGAAAGTTCAGAAACTCAAGGGGACAAAAAGTGGACATCTAGCCATGTTGAAAACTAGCCGATTGTAAACGTTTATCACACGACTATCAGGCTTTGAAATTGTAGCTTGAGAACGGGGCGGGGCTTTCCAGCCCCCTCCATTTCGGATACTCGAACTAAGCATCAAGACCACAGCTTTTCTGTCGGTCAATTGTGAAAAATGAAACTTACAATCTGTAGATCTCCCAGAATGAATCCATACAGGTTAGTTTATCCCATTGTATTTGAGTTTTATACATAACTTTATCCAACCTAAACTCTTTGAAAAATGAAGCTAAGCAAGATTGTTTCGATTCTACTGTTTGCCATTCTAGCTACCTCATGCGTATCCCATGATTATATGGGGCAAACTTATCCTAGCACGACTGAAGTTAAAGTATACTACGCCGAGTCTGACATAGTGGGGGAGTATGAAATTATGGGCGTTGATAGAGTTTCGGCTCCGGATGCCTTTGATGCACAATTGATTCTAGAAAAAATACAAGAGAAGGCTATGGAGGTTGGTGCGGATGCGGTAATCATCGACGACTTTCACGAGCAGACCATAGGATCTTCAACTTGGTCAAACGGTTCTTCGACACATTCGAGTGACGGAAAAGGCAACTCCAACTCTACCAATTGGGGGTCAGTTTCTTCGACAACTACTGAGAACGAAAAAATCGTTGTTGCTCGATTTGTAAAGTTCAAGTAAGAGCTTCCTATCTCGACAGATAGAAGTACACCGCTTTTTTCTGACTCCTAATCCAGGAAAATGGAATGGGTAATGGGCTATTGGCGTAGGCTAAATTGCTTCGCTACGGCATGTTCACAATTCGCCAGAGTTAAGCCGACATCTCTACTCCCCCTACCTTTGCCCATATTAATGAACTTCGACAACTTGCGAGCGCAGCGAGCCTTGCCGAGGAACGAGGCCTTACTTCCGCAGGAAGTCTTACCTCCACAAGAGGTCTTGTCGAGGCACGAAGCCTTACTTCCGCAGGAAGTCTTACCTCCATCGGAGGTCTTGCCGAAGCATGAGGCCTTACTTCCGCAGGAAGTCTTACCTCCATCGGAGGTCTTGCCGAAGCATGAGGCCTTACTTCCGCAGGAAGTCTTACCTCCACCAGAGACCTTGCCGAGGAACGAGGCCTTACTTCCGCAGGAAGTCTTACCTCCATCGGAGGCCTTGCCAAGGCACGAGGCCTTACTTCCCCAAGAAGTCTTACCTCCACCAGAGACCTTGCCGAGGAACGAGGCCTTACTTCCGCAGGAAGTCTTACCTCCACAAGAGGTCTTGTCGAGGCACGAGGCCTTACTTCCCCAAGAAGTCTCACCTCCATCGGAGGTCTTGCCGAGGAACGAGGCCTTACTTCCGCAGGAAGTCTTACCTCCATCGGAGGTCTTGCCGAAGCATGAGGCCTTACTTCCGCAGGAAGTCTTACCTCCACCGGAGGCCTTGTCGAGGCACGAGGCCTTACTTCCCCAAGAAGTCTTACCTCCACCGGAGGTCTTGCCGAGGAACAAGGCCTTACTTCCGCAGGAAGTCTTACCTCCATCGGAGGCCTTGCCAAGGCACGAGGCCTTACTTCCCCAAGAAGTCTTACCTCCACCGGAGGTCTTGCCGAAGCATGAGGCCTTACTTCCGCAGGAAGTCTTACCTCCACCAGAGACCTTACCAAGGCACGAGGCCTTACTTCCGCAGGAAGTCTTACCTCCATCGGAGGTCTTGCCGAGGAACGAGGCCTTACTTCCGCAGGAAGTCTTACCTCCACCGGAGGTCTTGCCGAGGAACGAGGCCTTAGAGCCCACACTCCTCCACCTATTGCACATCACAACCTTTATTTCTATCTTTGCCGCCCGATTTACGAATTAACGTGAATCTCATTCAAATTCAATCATTTATGAACCAGTACGAGACCGTTTTCATTTTGAATCCCGTCTTATCTGATGAACAGGTAAGGGAAGCGGCAGACAAGTATCTCGACATTCTTAAGAAGAATGGTGCAGAGATCATCAACCACGAGAATTGGGGGTTGAAAAAATTGGCTTACGCCATTGAGAAGAAGAAGAGTGGATTTTACCACTTCGTTGAGTTCCAAGCTCCAGGAGATGCTATCGCTCCAATGGAAGTTGAAATGAAGCGTGACGAGCGTATCATGCGTTTCTTGACCATCAAGATGGACAAGTACGGAGTTGAGTACGCAGACAAGCGTCGCAAGAAGCAAAAGTCTAACGCCTAATTCCAAGTATCATGAACTTAGAGCAAACAGCACAACAGTCTTCTCAAAGCGAGATTCGCTATCTACAGCCAATCAGCATTGACACCGGTATCAAGGAGAAGTATTGCCGATTCAAGAAGTACAACATCAAGTACATCGACTACAAGGATCCAGAATTCCTCCTCCGCTTTGTAAACGAACAAGGAAAGATTCTTCCACGTCGTATTACCGGAACTTCACTTAAGTATCAACGCAAATTGTCACAGGCTATCAAGCGTGCTCGTCACCTCGGCCTTATGCCATACGTGGCTGACAACTTGAAATAAGGGATTACCATGGATATCATTCTAGTTCAAGACGTAGAGAACCTTGGCTTCAAGGACGAAGTGGTAACAGTGAAGGACGGCTACGGTCGTAACTTCCTTATCCCACAAGGAAAAGCAAAACTAGCTACCGAGAGCGCTAAGAAAGTGTTGGCCGAAAACCTTCGCCAACGTGCTCACAAAGAAGCTAAGCTTATCGAAGACGCTAAGAAAATGGCCGACCAACTTCAGAAGAATGAAGTTAAGATGAACGCCAAAGCAGGTAAAAACGGTAAGCTCTTCGGTGCTATTACTACTGGTCACCTTGCAGACAAACTTTCTGATATGGGCTTCGAAGTGGATCGCCGCTTCATCTCTATCATGGGTGGTTCTGTAAAGAACGTAGGTACTCACACTGCTAAACTTCGCCTTCACCGCGACGTTAGCTTCGAAATGGACTTCGAAGTTGTAGGCACAGAAGCCTAAGCAGATACAATCAGCTTTGTTTATGCGAGTCCCCCTTCTGCAGCAATGTAGAAGGGGTTCGCTTTTTATAGCCCTCCTTGCTTCTTCACATCCATAGATTGTACCTTGTGTTCCTCAAGTCAATCTATTTCATGAGCAAGTCTTCTTCCTCCAAACTTCCCATAGGTTTAATCCTAACGCTTCTCATCGGCATCACGCCCTTCATCAGCACCGAGGCAAGCGTAGAGCATTATCTTCTCCCCAGAACAATCTTCTGGAGTATCCTCACAGCTATCGGAGGTTTCCTGCTCTTCACCATAAAGCAGAAGAGCTTCAACATCACTTTCGCAACGCTCATCTGGATTGCATTTACCCTTTGGTCTCTCACCGGCCTAAGCGTCGCCTATAGCCTCCCTGAATTCTGGTACACCTTTTCCAGATTTAGCCTTTACGGAGCCATCCTAATCATAGGCACCATAGCCTTTAAATCAAATAGAATTTCTTTTGATGATGTATCCAAAGGCCTCGCCCTTCTTGCTATCGTGGGCGGACTTCTATCTTGGGCATCTGTCGCCGAAGCACGGGATATCACCGAGGCCTTTAGCCCCTTCGGACACAAAAACTTTGCGTCAGCCGTCATGCTCGTTGCACTTCTCGGATCTCTTCGCACGGCTCAGCTCAAAGACAAAAAGTGGAGCTACGTAGCCATCGCTGGTATCATTGTGGCAACAGTCACCATAATCCTTCTCCGAACACGAGGCATTTGGATTGCGTCAATCGTTTCTTCCATCGCCCTACTACTGGGAAGCCGTGTGTTTCGTCCAAAAGAATCAACGAGTACCGTCATTCCACTGAAGTACATCGCCCTCGGATTCGGAATTCTAATTACAGGATTCGCGGCCGTAATCGCGCAACCAAAAGTTGAAGAGGCGGTTTTCGACACCACCAACATCGACATCCGTTTCAAGGAATGGGACCACTCCATTAAAATGTTCAGCGAAAGTCCAATTACAGGGGTTGGAGCCGGACAATGGAAAATCCACTTTCCGAAATATGGCCTCGCCGGAACAGACGCAAAAGTATCGGCCGGAAAAACAGCAATTCTTCGTCCACATAACGACTACTTCTGGATGCTGTCCGAAGGTGGTCTCCCCTCTCTACTCCTCTATGTATCCTTCTTTGGATTCATAATCTTCATCGGCGTTAAATCGCTATACAAAACGGATGATTCCGAAGAGCGCATGAAGCTGCTCTCCGCCCTAGCAATGACCATAGCCTTCTTAACCTATGCCCTTGCCGAATTCCCTATCGAGCGTGTGGATGTAGCCATCCCCATATTCTTAGCCGCAGCATACATCTCCCGCAACTCAGGTTCAATCGGACTACCAAAACCATTAGTGGCCTTAATTGGCATTGGGCTAGCAGCGTTTACGTTGAACAATGGCGTTGGAAGGTTGAGTCAAGAGAAGTACGTGATCAAAATTCTGACGGGTAATGAGAGACAAGATCCTGGAATGATCATTCCGAATATCGAGAACATAGATATCAATAAGTATGATCTCGATCCTTTCGCGAATCCATTGAGCTATTTCAACGGGTTGTCATATCTCGCCATTTCCCAAGCGCCGAATCAAAAGAATCAAGCACAACAGAGGTTGGCTATTTCAAAGCAATCTTTTGACGATGCCCTTGCGCTACACCCATGGCACGTGGCAACGTACATCCAATACGGTAACTGGTACAAGATTCAAGGCAAACTGGAAGAAGCGATGGAGATGTACCAGCGAGGTTATGAGATCAGTCCATTTAGCGAAGAGATCCGCTTAAACCGTGCAGAGATTAAAATGCGCCAAGGTGAATACAATGGAGCGCTTCACTTCCTGATGAATATCACAGGAGTTCAAAACGAACAGAAGTATGCACGTCTGGTCATTCAATCCCTTCGTGCCCACAATGGCCAAGGCGCAGATGAGAACGTGAACGAATTCTATATCAAGATAGATGTGGAGAGTATGAACGACAACCAACTCTACAACGCATTCATTCGTCATAGAGACAACGTGCTCAAAGAAACTTTTTCAGATTCTGCTGCACGATAATAAAATCTTCTTCGTTACATTCGTACTCATGAGAGCAACTCAAAAGAATATGCATCAAAACAACCGCCGCAATATTATGTGGATGGTCACTTGCGCATATCCGAAAGGGAAGCACCTCATGACACGTTAAGTGAACCAAAAGACAATTTTGAAAAGAGGTGTTTCCCAGTGGAAGCACCTCTTTTTTTTAACCCTAATTCTTCAAAATCATGAATACCATGGTCATTTCAAAACATCAAATGTATCGCTCAATGAATCGCTTCAACTGTACCTATTGGATTGCTACGGAACCCAGTGACCCATCCTTAAGACCACCGTTATTATGAAAGATTTATTGACTAGCATCAAAGCCCAAACCTCCAACTCATTCAGTAGGCAGTTTACTGTTACTGAACCGAAAGCCGATAAAACCGGCAAACTCAAATTGTGGGACCTCCTCACCGAAATAGAGGAAAGCACCAGCGAACCCACGAAACAACTTTGTAGCGTTGCGCCAGAGTACGAGAAGCACAGAAGAAATGTAAACCTCGACAAGTTCAGCGATGCTCATCTAGGCGATGAAGTGGAAATTCTTGCCCGCTTCTACCCTTCCGAAAAAAGAACCGTCAAGCTGCGCCTCTTCGTCCGGGTACTAAAAGGCCCGAAACGCACCAAGAAGGTGGCTCGGGCCGAGTATACATACGAAGCCGTTCACGAGAAACAGCTTTCAAAGGCGAGCTAATTAGCTGCCAGATAATACCAATCCAACGGGACAGTGGTCGGAGCCTTCGACCTCATTCAGGATGAAGGCCTCCTCCACTTGATCCCTAAGGGACTTGGAAACCAAGAAATAATCGAGACGCCAGCCGATGTTCTTTTCCCTGGCTTGACCTCGGTAGCTCCACCAACTGTACTTCACTTCTTCAGGATGCATTTCCCTGAACGTATCTATCATACCAGATTCCAAAAATCGAGTCATCCCATCAATCTCAACCTGGGTGTAACCAGCAGTCTTGTTGTAATTTGACTTCGGACGAGCAATGTCGATTTCCTGATGAGCCACATTCAAATCACCACACCAAATCACAGGCTTCTTCTTTTCTAAATTCTGTAGATAAACCAACATAGCTTTGTCCCACTCCTCACGGTAATCCAATCTTTTCAATCCATTACCCGAGTTTGGCACATACGTAGTCACCAGATAGTGATCCTCAAACTCGGCCGCAATTACGCGTCCTTCTTGATCGTGCTCTTCTATACCTAGACCATAGCTCACCGAAATAGGTTCAGTACGTGTGAGAATGGCAGTACCCGAATACCCCTTTCTTTCTGCTCCGTATCCATATACCTTGTACTCCTCCAAGTCAGCAACTGCCTCAGCCGTTTGCTCTGGAGTAGCCTTGGTCTCTTGAAGACAAATTGCATCGGGATTCATCGCTCTAACCGACTCTGCAAATCCCTTTTTTGCCGCCGCTCGCACACCGTTTACGTTCCAGGATATATACTTCATACACTAATTCTTTCTGTTCAATCGGCAAGATACAGGGATGCCGTGAAAATGCACAGCGATAACTTACCTTAGTCGGCATGAAATACCTGTTGTTCTTTTTTAGCGCAGTCTTCATGATCTCTTGTGGGTCCCAGAAAGCTACTTCTGGAATTGCGAAGGCCGAACGCCAAACGTACAAGATGTTCATTCAAGAGGACGGATATTTGAGTCAAACTCCAGCCATGCAACATGTGGAGTTGATTCCTGAGAAGTATGGGTTCACCTACGTAAGAACACTTGAAGGGCCAGGGGTCTCACTCATCGATTCAATTTACTTCCACCCAAACGGCCAACCACGTGAACACGTGATGAAGCACTATGGAAACACTAAGCGAGTAGTGTACAGCAAGCCAAACATTTTCATGATTGAACTCGGAGACACGGCTCGCATCATCAACGAGTATGATACCGTGTACGATGCATTGCAACTCGACCTTGTCCTAAGAGGGTATGACACCCTTGGAATCACGAGAGACATCCCATTCTTTCTGCCCACTTCTGGCGACTTTACTTTCTATGAAATCCAGGAGATTAGAGAAGACAGCATTCCGGCTCATTGGCTGACACGGGAAGAAATCCCAGTTGTACATCGATTTGCGGCCGGTTCAGGTACATTGTACGAAGCATGGTATGCCGAAGGAGAGGTCTTACCCGTAAAAATGAGAGTTCGATCTGGCGGTACTCAATACGTCTATTTGAGATACATCGTAGAGGAAATGGAATAACCTATTCGGCTGCCGTGATGTGATCAATTATCACATCTGCATGCACTCTACTGTTCTCAATAAACCACTTGTTCGTTTCCATACCCCCGCAGATTACCCCAGCAAGGTAAAGGCCAGGTACATTCGTTTCCATGGAATCTGGATTGTAGACTGGCTTTCTCTTTTCATCATCAGCAATATCAATTCCCATAGCACGTAGAAACTGATAGTTCGGTTCATAGCCGGTTAGCGCAAGTACGAAATCGTTCGGGAGCTCTGTCGTGCCATCAGGAGTTTGGACCACGATGCTTTCCTCACGGATTTCAGATACACTGGAATTGAATATAGCCCGAATGCTTCCCTCTTTAATTCGATTCTCGACATCCGGCTTCACCCAATACTTAACGCGCTCTCCTATTTCACTTCCTCTCACAATCATGGTCACATCTGCCCCCTTTCGGTAACACTCTAGCGCGGCGTCAACAGCCGAATTCATCGCACCAATGATCGCCAGCTTCTGACCGTAATACGGATGTGCTTCGCGGTAATAGTGTGCCACTTTTGGCAGGTGTTCTCCAGGAATGCCAACCTGATGCGGAATGTCATAGAATCCAGTGGCCAGTATAACCTTAGAGGCTACAAAACTCGACTTGGATGTTTTTACATAGAACAGATCATCCTCTCGCTTTTCTACGCTTTTGACCGATTCGTACAAGCGGGTATTCAACTTCCAACTCTGAGCCACTCTACGATAATACTCCAGCGCTTCGCTTCGAGTTGGTTTGTGATTATGACTGATAAAGGGTACACCCCCGATTTCCAACTTATCCGAAGTGGAAAAGAATGTCATGCCCAATGGGTAATTGTAAAGCGAGTTCACGAGTGGGCCTTTGTCGATAATGACATATTCAAGCCCCTTCTTCTGAGCCTCAATCCCACATGCCAAGCCAATAGGTCCAGCCCCAACAATCACTAAATCCACAGTCTTCATACTACAAAGAACTGAAACAGTACCGTAGTGTTCAAAGAATCAAAGGTTATCGTAAATCTCCGTTGGAGTAGCTCTTACACGATAGTTAATATCGAAGTATCTCCATGATATCACTCCGTTAGAATCGATGATGTATGTTGCAGGCACCGGAAGAACAACAACCTCTTGATCGTTCGTTTCACTTAAATCGGTTTCCAATACATTCACAATCTTATCCTGATAGGCTTCAGTTACTTCGAAGTCAACATCGAAGTACTTCATCAATTCTCCTGTGTGGTCTACCACAATGTGAAGCTGTCCGCCAACTAATTCGTTGACCATCTCCACTTCCTCCTCTTCGGCTTGCGGTGTTATCGCAATAATTGTAGCTCCTTTCGAGGTGAGTTCGTCAATGCTGTCCGTCAATCTTGCAAGTTGTCTTGTGCAGTAAGGGCACCATGAGCCGCGGTAAAATAACACTACCGTTGGACCATCATTCACAAGAGATATAGCTTCACCAAATTGGTCCTCGAGCTCCATATTCACGAGCGAGTCGCCAACTTCAAGTCCCAGCGGCAAATCGTCTTCCTCCATTCCATATGAAGTAGGTGTTTGAGCATGAATCAATGTGGCAAATAGAAGGGTAACAGCAGTTATCAAGTAGCGCATAAAATGTATTTTGATGTTGTAACGACAATATTCGACGCGAAGTTGAGACACTCCTTACTTTTTCAACTTAATATGTGCTAAAGCAAGTCGTAATTCTTGATAGCTGAAGGCATTGTCCACATCCTTCCTCCAATCGCTTAATCCGTCCTGACCTTTATACGATCTAAGTATTTCCTCAGCCTTGGCCGGAGGCAGCAGCTTCATGAAATCCACGCGCTCAATTGAAATGCCTCTGGCCAGGTGGCCAACAATCGTCGTCTCCGTCAATTCTCGTTTTTCTGCAATTTGTGCGATGGATAATCCTTCTTCATATAAACTGAAGGTCTCTTCAAAAGTTGAAACTTTTTTACCTCCTCGTGCTTTAGACTTACTTCGAACTCTCTTCCCTGTTCTCAGTGCTTTATCTTCCGCCGCTCTAGCCTTCTGCGCAGTGATTTGCTCTATGCGCCAATTCGTTATAGCCTTCTCGGATTTGGTATTCTTCTCTATAACTTTTCCCGCAAGCAGCGCTTCGCACCGGTGGATGATCTCATCTATCCTTCTCCACTTCTGCATGAACTCATGATCTAGTTCGTCGAGTTCATTTATCATTTTCTTAGTCCCGGAAAATGCAGCTAAATCCGCACGAAAACCGAAGAGGCTAACCAGTATAGTTTTGAGTTCCGATTCAAAATATTCAACGCCTTTGGTCAGTCTTTCAAACAGTTGATCTTCTTCACTTGCATTCAACAGACTGTTGAGCTGCGACCTAAAACGAGCACCTATCTGAATCAGCTCACCCACCTTACTCACCCACTCATCGGGCCACTTAGCTACGCGTTCGACATCGAACGGAAGCGGGCGCGGCCACCTCTCAATCGACTTGCCAACCAGCCGTGCAATCGGCATCAAATCAAAGGCCTCGTTCAACAACAACTGCATGTACTGCTTCTGGCCGGTCTTTAAATCCTGAACGTGGTTGGCCGACTTCCTTTTCTCTTCACTGAAATGAACAATATCTGGATCGCTTTGTACAGCCGATAAGGGCACGGGCGTTCGTAGGATGAGGCCATCTAGCGAGCGTAAACGACTGAGTGCAACGTATACCTGACCAGGTGCAAAAGCCCGACCTACATCGATGACTGCTCTATCGAAGGTCAACCCTTGACTCTTGTGAATCGTAACGGCCCATGCGAGTTTAAGCGGAAATTGCTGGAAGGTACCAACGACGTCCAATTGGGGGCTAAGCGAATCGTCCTCCACCGTGTATTTAGCATTCTCCCAAGTCTCTTTGGGTACGAGGAATTCGTCTTCCTCACCCTCGAGCACAACAGTTATCTCATCCTCTTCTAGTCCTACAACTTTTGCAAGTTTGCCGTTGTAGTAGCGTTTATCCTGACTAGAATCGTTGCGGATAAACATGACCTGCGCTCCTATCTTCAGTTCTATTTCTCTCGAGCACGGATACATGGATTCAGAAAAATCTCCTTCGATTTTAGCGCGATAGAAATGAGATTCCCCTTCGAGTTCCGCAAGTGAGTTTTGGTTGATATCATCGACCAAACGATTGTGCGTAGCCAGCGTAATTACCCCCTCCGGATGTTCTTCTTCGGGCAGATAATGGGAGTTTAATATTTCTCTGTCGGCCGCCGTGATTCGATTCTGACGCAAATTGTTGAGCACGTCAATAAACACGTCATCGCTCTGGCGATAAATCTTAGTGAGTTCTACATAGATAAGTCCGCTTTGCTTCAGCGCCAATGAGTTGAAGAAATTCGCATTGGGATAATACCGATGCATCAAGCTTCGCTCGTGGTCCTTTACAATGGGCGGCAACTGAAAAAGGTCACCGATAAAGAGCAGCTGCACACCACCAAACGGCTGGTCCCAAATATTCTTGGCAGACTTGAGTCGGAGGTCAATTGCATCGAGGATATCCGCGCGAAGCATACTCACTTCATCAATAATGAGCAGCTCAAGACTCCGCAAAACGAGCCTCTTCACCTTACTCAAACGGTGATGAGAGATTAGAATATTTCGGGTGTAGAAGCCTTGGTTTTGATCCGCACTCATCCGAAAGTTCGAATCGGGAATATAGGTGCCGAAAGGAAGTGAAAATTGGGAATGAATAGTCGCTCCACCTGCGTTAAGCGCCGCAATACCAGTGGGCGCAACAATCATATAATTCTTGTGGGTATGCTCAGCAAGATCCCTCAGGAAAGTCGTTTTCCCCGTGCCTGCTTTTCCAGTGAGAAAGATATTTCTCGCCGTTCGGTTCACGAAGGCAGCTGCGACTTGTATGGGATCGTTTTTCGACATAAAGTTTCCTGTTCGAGAGGATTATGTCACGAAGATAGGGAGGGTAAAATTCGCACCCCCTGATTTCAAACCATGAATTTAGGAGATGACCTGTTCTCCCATGAATTTGATGATGATTCTGCGCAGTTCATCCGTGCTCACAGGTTTGGTCAAGAAATCATCCATCCCCGCATCTATGGCCTTCTTTCTCGATTCTTCAAAGGCATCGGCTGTAAGGGCAACCACAGCTTGTCGTGACCTCGAGTTCTCACCTTCAAACTGACGCCATTCTTGAATCGTTTCAATTCCAGATTTAATCGGCATTTGAATATCGAGAAATACGATATCCCAATCCTGTTCTTTCATCATTCGGATGGCATCTTCCCCATTGCTCGCGGTTTCAATGGTAGGATTCCAGCGTTCAATCATCTTCTTGAAAACAAGCTGATTCATCAGATTATCCTCTACGAGCAAAAATCTAGAGTTGTCTAGTGCAAGATCAACTTCCGTTTTGCGCACTTCACTTTGATTCGGACGGTCGTTCCACCACGTGTACGGAATGTTGAACTCGAAGCGCGATCCTTTATCAACCTCACTTGTGACATGTATAGATCCACCCATTCCTTCAATGAAACGTTGGGTGATTGTGAGTCCTAACCCCGTTCCTCCATAGTGACGAGATGTGCTCGATTCGCTCTGCTCGAAGCTGGCAAATACAGAATCCAGTCGCTCAGCAGGAATACCAATCCCTGTATCGCAAACGCAGACATTTAGATTCCCCTGCTCACCGTTCCTTTCGAATTTGGCCTTAACGGTTATCGAACCATTCGCGGTAAACTTCACTGCATTCCCAATGAGGTTGACCATGGCTTGGGATAGCTTCTGTGGGTCGCCTTTGATTGAATCGGGTAAGTCGGTGTAATCGACTTCAAAGGCCAGACCTTTCTCTGAAATTCGATAATCAAAGGTTCGTCTAATGCCTTCAAATACCTTGGTTGGTGAAAACGGAATATTCTCATACACCATCTTACCAGCCTCAATTTTCGAAAAGTCTAAGATTTCATTGATGATACCGAGCAGACTGTCAGCGCTGTATTTTATAGCTTCCAGGTACTCATTCGATTGGGGGTTTTCCTTTAAAAGGACGTCGGTAAGACCTGTAATAGCATTGAGTGGTGTACGAATCTCATGCGTCATTTTAGAAAGGAAATCCGACTTGGCTTGCGTAGCGGCTTCGGCTTCTTCTTTCGCCTTCTCGAGACGCATATTCGCGTGTACATTTTCGGTGACATTCACACCGTATCCGATGTAAAACCTCAACTTCCCTTCTGAATCAAATTGAGGGTGCAAGCGGCTTAAGATGTACTTATCCTTACCGTCGATGTGCCATTTCTCAACCCAATCTGCCGTGGTAGGATTCGCCTTCAACTGCTCGAAGACCGCTATTCGTTTCTCAACGACATCTTTGGGCATCTGAATTTTCTCAGCAACTTCTTCATTGGTCTTGCCGTAGCACCACTCCCGCAACTTCGGGTCTGGAATCGTTCGTGAATTGATAAAGATGTAGCGGCCATCGGAATCCAGTACTCCCAACCGAGCCGGAAGTACATTGAATATTAACTCGTAAAACTCTTTCTGTCGCTTGATTTCTCGCATCCGCTCTTCAATCTCCTTCTCCAAGGAATCATTGATTTCAGTCAAGCGTTTGTTCGCCTTGTACAACTCTAACGAGTGTTGTTCAAGGTGCTGCTCAGCCTGTTTACGAGCGGCCTTTTCGCGTTCGAGACGACGTCTTAGTATTTCGAGCTCTTCGCTCATTTAGGCGATGTAAGTATAAAGAGTACTCTCGATCCGTCTGAATCGAGTGTTCTCATTTGAATGTCCAAGGGCACATTGAAGTGTTTTGCGGAAGCCTCAATCAATCCTTCAGCCAAGGATGACATTTGTCTGGGTGAGATGTAAGTGAGCCGAAGTACATTGTCCTCACGCTCATGATCAAACCTCGGCAACTGTGCATCCGGATAAAGCTTCAAAACCTCTATATGGATATAGTCATCCACCTTCTCGAGCAGGTCGAAAGGGTGCGCCATACCTTCGAAGAACGCCGGGTACCCCTTGGCAAACACACCAAATAGATGGTGACCAAATTGATTTAACATAACGGGAATCTCTACGCCAGTTACCTTGTTCGCACTGACGAGAATATTGACTGCTTCCTCATGCGGATATGTACCCACAGCGGTGTATGCTCCGCCATGTGGCAGATTTGCTCCCTGAATGATTTCGTCGGCTTTGGCCATTCCAAACACCTCCTCAACCATCTCCAATATCTCTACAAAAACAACTCCTTTCATCTGTACTTCTTTTAGTAAGAACAAGGTACAGCATCAAGTTACGTAAAAAGAACCGCTCATCGAGCGCACCTACCTTTTGGTCGAAAAGTTTAGGCACAAAAAAAGCCGCGAATTGGATCGCGGCTTTCAACGTTTAATCACTTAGGATTCCCTATTTAAATGGGTCGCCATACTTGCTATCTGTCATTAGTGTATTGTCGCCTAATGTCTCCAAGAACGCTACCAGGGCATTTTTCTCTACTTGAGTGAGATTTAATTGCTGTGGCTGTCCGCCTGGTCTCAAACGATTGTCTAAAGCCGGACCATCCAACACTCCGTTGTCGTAATGCTCAACTACTTCGAGCAATGTCGAAAAACGACCATCGTGCATGAAGTGCTGACCATCTTCAACCGTCTTCAAGCTCGGCGATTTGAATACTACGGTTTCTCCTGCGTCGAGTCCATTACTTCTAGATGCGACATCGAGCGTAAACACCGGAGGCACGTGACAACCTGCACAGCCAGCTCCGCCAGCATTAGGTGGATCTAGGAACAAGCCCTTACCTGTATTCTCCTGAGCCGTAAAGTTGGGGAAGTCAGCTCGAATTCCATTTCCAGGGGCGTTGAGGTTATATACTTGAGCATATCCCGCATCAAACTTGCTATTTACACTTATCATCGAGCGGATGAACTGCGCCATGGCGAATTGCATGCGTGCTTCCGTAATCTGATCATCGCCAAAGGCAAGCTCAAAGAGTTCAGGATAGTAATCCAAGTCCTCCATCTTCGCTATCAAGGCAGCAATACCACCGTTAGATGCATCGAACCCCATCTCAACTTCATTCTGAATTGGCTGCGTAGTTTGCGCTTCCAAAGTGGCTGCTCGCTTATCCCAGAAGAAGGATTCCCCTTCGTAAAAACGAGAGTTGGCCAAGCGCATACTGTGTACATCTGTCAATCCGCCCTCAAAACCAGTGCTAAATTGATCTGGGTCTGAAAAAGCATCATTCGGTGTATGGCATGAGGCACAAGAAACGGTTCCATTGAAGCTGAGTTCCTCGTCATAAAAAAGTACTCTGCCCAAAGTAGCACCTTCATTGGTGATCATGTTGTTCGCTGGGGTGTTGTCGAACCTTGCAAACACATCGTTGTCATAGAATGCAGGAAACTGCTGATTGACGTAATCTGGCAGGTTTTCTGGGTCGATATTCAATGCCGCCTCTATTCCGGCATATTGATTCGGGTTCGCATTGTCTACGGGTTGTTCATCTTCTGGCTGACATGCCAAGATAGACAACGCTAGGGGGATGATCAGAACTCTCTTCATATCAATTCGCTTGTAGTAGTTGAGCGTTTGATGCAGAAGATAGCGCTTCGGTTTAATTGTCCGTGGAAATTTTTCGAATTCGCGCTGCGTAACTCAAGCTTTTGAGCAAATTTTGAGGCTTCTCCATATCCACAATAAGCTCCTTCCTTTCTCTCCCTCGCACTACCAAAAACCGCGAATCACGCTGCAATCTTTGATATTGATCACAGGCTACAAATCCGCGCGCAAGGATTATTGAAATCGATGCAAGCGCTCGCTTCTTACCTCTTCTCGAAGCTGGGATTTCATCAAACAAGTGCAAAAACTCACGCACTTTTTCATCCAACAACTCACGAATAAAGAAGAAGTCGGGGCGGTTAGTGACAATCGTTTGTTGGCCAGACTGAGTGTCCTTGTAAAAGTCGAAGATGTCATTCAAAAGTTGATAGACTCCTCCCAGTGCATGAAGCGCACGCTCCTCTTCAGGATAAAGCTCATGCGTGGCGATTGACCGATAAAGCAAGGTTGAGCTACCGCCTTTCTTTTCCGTAATCTTTACGAGCTCTTCAAAAGTGAGCGGTGTTGATTCATTTTGCGAAACACTTTCATTCTGAGCTACTATGGTATCTTGATAAAACCGATGAAAGGTCTCGTTCGTGTCGAGAATCTCTTTTACTGGTCGCCACAAATAAGCGAGCGAAGGATGTAGTTCAGGGCTAGCTTCAACTTCATCAATGACTTCTCGATAGGTCTTCCTGCCATCGTCCATGGCATCGTCCATGAACGGCGTAAACGCCCCAAAATAAGCCCCATACTTCTGGTCCCTTTTCAGAACGGGAACGCCATGGAGGAGCCTAGTATGCAGATTTACGATTGAGTTCTGGGCAACATATGCCGCAATCCGCTTTCGCTCCTGGTCCGTCAATAGATTTGAGCCAACCGATTTCAAATGGGTATTCAGTTCCTCAACGGTACGTCGGTTTGCCTTTCGAGTCCCAAAAACTATTTCACGTGCAAGTCGGAAGAATTCAATTCCAACTTGAAGGTAACCGGTTTGAATAGGGCTTGACATGTCTTCCTTTCGACTATCGAAGATTCTGAGTTTTGCGTGCCACCAAGATAAAGTTCTTCAACAAGTTCAGCGGCAATTCCATATCTACAATGAGTGATTTGCGATCGAACTCACCAACATCAATTCGATCCTTTTGCCCTTGAACATCCTTATAGAAATCAACGGCAATGCGGCTTCGAGTCATGATGAGCTGTGCCGACAAGTAGAATCTATTTCGTCGTTTGACGGGATAGTCCACCACTTGAAGGCGGCGAAAAAACTCTTCCTCAAGCGTTTCAAACTCCCGCTCCATAAAGTAAATGTCGCACGTTGACGTCATGAGCGTCTTAACCCCTTCGTGACTGTCTTTGTAGAGATCAACCGTATCGTTGAGAAGCTGCATGTGGCAACCCAAAGGATGAATCGCCTCAAATTCTCCTGCCACCGGTTCTTCTAAAATAATGGACCGATACAACGTGGTGTAATGCCCCCCTTTCTTGAAGCTGATTGCACGTATCTCATCCACGGAGAGTTCTGCATCCTCAAGTTGCTTTAAGCTCTCGTTTTGAGCCTCATGTGCAACCTTAAATTCACGAGCAAAAGTTGGACTCTTAGCAATGAGAACCTGGAGGTTTTCATAGAGGTATCGAATACAAATGCTCTCCGCTGTTGAGCCTGAAGTATCTTCAACAACGGACTCAAAACTTCGCCCCGTGCTGTCCATAGTGTCATCTGCGAGAGGAGTAAACGCCCCTAACCAAAGGGCATAGTTCTCTTCCTCCCTCGTCAGTTTTCTCCCGTGGAGCTGGTTGAACCACTCGCTGGTAACCGAAATGCCGATGATGTAATTACGAATCCTCTTCCGATGGTCGGTGGATAAGCTTTGGTCATGCTTCGCGAGCAAGTCATCTAATTCAGCCAAGATTCTGCGAGTCCGCCTTGGACCTCGAATCACAACTGCATAGAACATTCCCCAACAAGCGTGGAGCAAATCGAGGTACCGCATGTTACATATTCCTGCGGTACTGACCTCCTACCTCGAACATCGATTGTGTGAGTTCACCCAGCGAGCAGAACTTAGCCGCCTTCATGATGACCTCAAAGATGTTTTCGTTGTTGACAGCTGCCGACTGAATTTCGCGAAGGGATTCTGCCGCATTCTTTTCATTCGCTTTGTGAAGGCTTTCGAGCATCTCAATCTGATATTCTTTCTCATCCTTCGTCGCACGAATAACTTCCTTTGGCAATACCGTTGGTGAACCTTTGGAGCTCAGGAAGGTGTTCACGCCAATGATTGGGTAATCACCGTTGTGCTTCAAGGTCTCATAGTGAAGTGATTCTTCCTGGATTTTCCCGCGCTGGTACATGGTTTCCATCGCACCGAGAACACCACCACGCTCTGTAATTCGGTCGAACTCTGTCAACACTGCTTCCTCCACCAAATCTGTCAACTCTTCGATGATGAACGAGCCTTGAATCGGATTTTCGTTTTTCGCCAATCCCAACTCGCGGTTGATGATGAGCTGAATAGCCATGGCACGACGAACGCTCTCCTCTGTTGGAGTGGTAATTGCCTCGTCATATGCATTGGTATGAAGCGAGTTACAGTTATCGTAAATCGCGTACAACGCCTGTAGCGTAGTTCTAATATCGTTGAAGTCGATTTCCTGAGCGTGAAGCGATCTACCCGAAGTTTGGATGTGATACTTCAACATTTGTGCTCTAGGATCTGCACCGTACTTGTTCTTGAGCGCTTTGGCCCATACTCTTCTCGCAACGCGACCAATAACCGCGTATTCTGGATCTACTCCATTACTGAAGAAGAAGCTCAAGTTTGGTCCGAACTTGTTGATGTCCATTCCACGGCTCAAGTAGTACTCTACATACGTAAAGCCATTTGCCAAGGTAAAGGCTAACTGCGTAATAGGGTTTGCTCCAGCTTCTGCAATATGATATCCCGAAATTGAAACGGAATAGAAGTTTCTTACTCTGTTCTGAATGAAGTAACTCTGAACATCCCCCATCAATCTAAGGGCAAATTCCGTAGAGAAAATACATGTGTTCTGAGCCTGGTCTTCCTTGAGGATGTCCGCCTGAACTGTACCTCTAACCACTGAAATCGTCTCTGCCTTGATCTTGTTATAAACATCGGCCGGCAACACTTCATCACCAGTCACGCCCAAGAGCATCAAGCCGAGTCCGTCGTTACCTTCTGGAATGTCGCCGTTGTACTTCGGACGATCAATTCCTCGGTCGTCGTACTTGGCTTTCTTCACCTTTTCAACCTCAGCCTCTAGGCCATTCTCTTTGATATACTTCTCACATTGCTGATCTACAGCAGCATTGAGGAAGAAACCTAAGAGCATCGGCGCTGGACCATTGATAGTCATCGATACGGACGTCTTCGGATCGGCTAAATCAAACCCAGAGTAGAGTTTCTTGGCATCGTCTAAGCAGCAGATACTCACACCTGAGTTACCGATTTTGCCATAAATATCAGGGCGACGAGCCGGATCGTGTCCGTAAAGCGTTACTGAGTCGAAAGCCGTAGACAATCGCTTTGCTGGCATGTCCAAGCTCACGTAGTGGAAACGTTTGTTGGTACGCTCTGGACCGCCCTCTCCGGCGAACATACGCGTTGGATCTTCACCTTCTCTCTTGAACGGATAAATACCTGAAGTATAAGGGAATTCTCCTGGGACATTCTCTTGGAGTACCCAGCGCAAGATGTCTCCCCAGCCTTTGTACTTCGGAGTTACCACCTTAGGAATCTGCGAATGCGAAAGCGACTCTGAATGCGTCTTCACATTGATTTCCTTATCGCGAACTTTAAACGTGTACACGTCGGCCTTGTAGCGCTCGCGCTTTGTATCCCAACCTTGAATAACTTCCCAATTGTGTGGGTCAAGATCGAGTTTAGTCTTTTCCATTTGCTCAGTTAAACCTTTGAGCAATCGGTCTTTATCTTCTAAATCTGATTCGCCAATGGTTTCCAAGCTGCGCTGAAGTCCGTAGAGCTTATCTGCAACCTCAACCTGCTTGTTTACCCAGTCGTCATAGCTTCTGTTATTCTCAGAAATCTCACTTAGATAGCGCGTTCTATTTGGCGGAATCACATACACCTTCTCGCTCATCTCCTTGCTCATGGTGAACTCAGTTTTGAGCGATTCAGCGCCTGTCTTCTCTACAATCGTATCCATAATGGTGCGGTAGAGCTGGTTCATTCCAGGATCGTTGAACTGGGAAGCGATTGTGCCGAATACCGGCATATCATCAGCCTTTTTATCCCACAAATTGTGGTTGCGCTGATACTGTTTCTTCACATCGCGAAGGGCATCGAGTGCACCGCGCTTATCAAATTTGTTCAATGAAATAAGGTCGGCAAAATCGAGCATGTCGATTTTCTCGAGCTGTGTAGCCGCACCGTATTCTGGAGTCATCACATAGAGTGAAACATCGCTGTGGTCGAGGATTTCGGTATCACTCTGACCAATACCAGAAGTTTCAAGAATGATGAGGTCAAACTTCGCAGCCTTCATCACCTGCACTGCTTCAGCTACGTGCTTGGAGAGCGCAAGGTTACTCTGACGAGTAGCCAAAGAGCGCATGTACACACGCTCGTGGTTGATGGCATTCATTCGGATGCGGTCACCCAACAATGCGCCACCCGTCTTGCGTTTACTCGGGTCTACAGAAATAACCGCAATGTTCTTGTCCTCGAAATCGAGCACGAAACGACGAACGAGTTCATCCACCAAAGAAGACTTACCTGCTCCACCCGTACCGGTGATGCCCAGAACGGGAATATCAGTCTTGGCTGCTCTTTCGTGAATTTCATCAAAGGCAGATTTACTTTCCTCTGGGAAGTTCTCTGCCGCGCTAATCAAGCGGGCAAGTGCGAGTGGCTCTTTGCTTTCGATACGGTCGAGCTCGTTCTCGAGCTTCTCACCAATGGCGTAATCCGACTTCTCAATGAGGTCGTTAATCATCCCTTGAAGGCCCATTGAGCGACCATCGTCTGGGTGATAAATTCGCGTAATTCCGTACTGATGAAGTTCGTCAATTTCTTCTGGAAGAATAGTTCCTCCACCCCCACCGAAAATGCGGATATGTCCAGCTCCCTTCTCTTGGAGCAGATCGTACATATACTTGAAGTATTCGGTATGACCACCTTGGTAAGAAGTCATCGCAATGGCGTTGGCATCTTCCTGAATAGCGGTATTTACAACCTCTTCAACACTGCGGTCGTGACCAAGGTGAATTACCTCACAGCCAGATGACTGCATGATACGTCGCATGATATTGATAGCCGCATCGTGACCGTCGAACAACGAGGCTGCGGTGACGATACGAACTTTATGTTTTGGCTTGTAGGGCTTAATTGATTCCATCTGTCGGATTTTCTGTAGCTGCGCAAAGATAGGGCTTCGGCAGGCGAGTAAAAAACGGAACAACTTCTACTCAGTTCAGAACATCTCAGATTTTTCTAACTTACCGAAATGGAACTGTTTGAAGTCAATCAGAATCCAACAACCCTAACTCATCATCACTATGGAAATCAACTGGATAGCGGTTATTGTCGCCGCACTTTCAACCTTCGTTCTGGGATTCATTTGGTATAACCCCAAGGTATTTGGAACCATGTGGCAGAAGGCTGCGGGCTTGTCCGACGAGCAAATGAAGGATATGTCGGGAATGGGCAAAATCTTCGGTGTGAGCTTCATTCTAGCACTAGCCATGGCTATTATGACAACCTATTTCGTTCATGGTACAGACGATATCGCGGTAGCGGCTCGCATGGGCTTGTATCTCGGACTGGGAATTATTCTCCCCGCAATGGGAACCACCGCGATGTACGAGCGACGAGGCTTTGCCTACATCTTCGTAAATGGCGCCTATTGGATAATCGGCATTATTATTATCTCAATGATTCTGGCAGCTTTTAACTAAGGCTGAACAACAGTAATGGGGCCGGCAGTGAGGGTATTACTCTTGTTGCCGGCTCTGTCTTTTACCCAAATGGAATAGGTCACTTCCTCTTGCGTGGATCCATTGGTGATCACCGTGTTGGGGAGAATCAAAATTAGCTTGCCCTTAATAGGCACATCGCTCCCCGATGGTGCGAGTTCCGATATTCTGTACAGATACGTGAGGTCAATCCGCTCATCTCGCAAAAAGAAGTTCTTCGCATCTGGTGCATTTTCTCCCAAGTCTCCGTCGCCATCTTCGTAGGAGATTTCTATGTAGATGCTGTCTTGCAATTCAACAACCGTACTCGGACCAATCTTCACTAAATCAATCGTTGGCGATTCTTCGAACGCAACATCCTCTCCGCAGCCCCAAACAACCGCTAGTATCAGTATGGACAACAGTTTTCTCATTGCACAACAAAGGATGAAATGATTCTGAAATAGAACGGCGATTGATCATTTGGAAATTCCACCACCGGATTCTCCGGATCCTTCACGTAGTACCTAAACCACACGGTATCACCTGGAGTAAATTCATTGGTATTGAAGGTCAAGCCATGCGCAATCCCCGCGAAGGGCTGAGCCTGCTTCACGATAGCATTCGAAAAGTCATATTCATCACCGGAAAACTTCCCTTCGCGCACAAGTAGATTTTGGATCGAAGTAGAGTCATCTTCCACCAACACATACATGGTAACAGCTTCATTGTTGGGCAGAATCAAAGGTGAAATCTGTCCGTTCATGCGGGCAGTATCAATTCGTTGACTTTGAGAATTGAATAAGGCAAAACCCGTGACCGTAGGAGGCTGGTTCGGAAAAACTGCGACATTGCCATCCGCATCCTTCGCCCCATCATTAATCCAATCACGCACCCAACTCAACTCTGTTTCCGTAAGCGGCTGCGCATAAAGAGGCATTCGGCCTATAACATCATCCGTCGTTATCAAACGCTCATATAACCAAGAAGCACCATGGTCATTCGGCACAACACGATACGTGTACGCTTCATCATTTGTATTCTTGATTACAGGATGATACACCAGCGTCTGATAGGTCGATTCAACCGTTCGAAAATCGGGTTCAAAAGAACCGTCATGACAAGTAGGGTTGGCACATTTAACCGCGAAGATGTTCTTATGTAATCCTTGAATGGTTCGAGGATCCGGCTCTCCTGGAGGCGTTTCTGTGTCATCGTTGTTCGAGAAAGGATTCTCGGTAGGGTCCTCAACAGTCGTACACATCACAAAAGTGAAGAGCGCTCCAAAAATGACGGTATATCGCATCAACTTCATCATACAAATGCCTCTTGAAGCACACGCCCCGGAAGTATTCCATTGGTTTCTGGAAGGAACCCTAGTGCGTCTGCGATAGTTGGAACGATATCAATGCTCTGTCCTGTTACTTGATTGACCACGTTGCCGGTATTCACAACACCTGATGGGCCGAGCATTAAGCAGAAGATTTCCCTGCTCACGGCATCATCCGTGGTATGGTCGAGTGCCGGTCTGCCGTTTGCATCGAGAATGGTGTTCGGATTGGCGTTTCGTCCAATTTCTGGTGCGACGATAAGTAGTGTATCATTCGCCAATCCCGGCGTATTCTGTATGGTATCCCATAGGTGGGCAACGGCCCAGTCGGCTCTGCGTAGGTTGTTGCAGTATTCCGTAAAGTTGGTGTGGGCTACATCCACTCCGAACATGTTCACAACGAGGAGCTCTGGCTTGAACTCTTCCAACACTTGTTCGGCGTAGAAGATATTTCGCATGTCGCCATTCATTCCACTCGGAATGTTCCATGGATTGTTGTGCTGGCCACCTTGGGCCTCTTGAACCATGCGATTTATGAATGCTTGAATTTGATCTCTCCCCTCTTTCGAATTCTCCAAACCTGCTGCTGCGCTGAATGGAACGTCAAACTGCGCATTGGTAAAGTGACGAAGTCGGTCGAGCTCCTCGGCCACATCTGGGTCAATGGCATAGCTGTTCCCCAATGCGTTCAAGCCACTGTTCGAGAAGAGCTGGTTGGGCGATATTTGATTCGCGCCGTATTGTGGACCATAACTCGGGTGTGAGCTGTAGTTCAACAATGGGTACAGGTTGTTGGTGTGCGACACCCACCACGCATTCGTTGCTGAGGCTGCTGGGTTGCTGTGTTTTCTGTAAAGCTCAAATACCGTTGGCCATTCGGGCGCAGCTCTTAGATTGAGTGCGGTATTTGTATGCTGACCTGTAATTGCCGTGGTGTGACCGTTGTAATGACCGGTTGGTCCATCTGAAAATCTGAACTCACGGAACAACGTACCCATGGTTTGCATGGGAGCTGATAACGGTGAACTTGGTAGAGCCGACATGCTGCTGGCGATGTCGTTCGTAATGGCCTCATTTCCTGAAAGGATGTTTGGCATCAGGTTACCTTCTGCCTTTTGAACACTCTCCCAGTTTCGGACGCCACCTGCGAACAAACAGAATACCACGTGGTTCACTTTTCTGGCACCTGTTGCTGCAAACAGTCTACCCGAGGGTAGAATGTATGGAGCGGCCAACATTCCAACGCTACCGAGTGCAGTCTTCTTTAAAAAGTTCCTTCTTTCCATGCTCAGTAGTATTTGTATTCATCGGCTGTAAGCAGAACAAAGGCCAGGTGCAAAACACCTAAATCCGGGTTGTCGCTCAACCAATTTTGATAATACCATACCTCCATCTCGCCCGGTGTGCGCGAATAGTATCTTTCATACAGGGACGTTATCACGCCAGCCGGATCCGTCTGCAACTCGGTGTCGGTAGGCAATTGCGCCGAAGCGTCGTTTAAAAAACGCCATGTCAAGCGATCGATAATCACCTGCTTATCTCCAAATGAATTGTAGGTATCGGCGAGGTCTTGAAGTTCAGACTGTGAAATTGCGCGTCCGAACACATCGCTGAACATGATGCTCAAAAGCTGCAAATCTGACTTCAATTGCGATTTATCCGCGCCTCCTGAAGTGACCCCTACTGGATTTACCTCATATTGATTCACCTCAACTTCCTTGCAGGAAATCAGGACGAAAATTGACAGTAGGGAAACGACTAGCACTCTCATAGGAAGAAGTATTCATCGGTTGACAATATGCGCATTTGCATCTCCTCAAAGTCGTAATCAGCACTGAACCTAGCTCGCTCTGTGGTAACTTCGTATGACGTCGGTTCACGGAACAAATAATTCAGGTAGACGTATCTAATTTGACCTTCCACGTACCCGTCTGAGTTGTAAAATATCTCGAGGAAATCTTGCTTGCCTTCGCCTCCTTGAAGAAAGAGTACATCGCGAAATCCCTCTACCATTCTTTTCGAAGATTCTAGCTCAAATTGAGTGGGATAGCGGTACAGGAAATGATCGAAAACAGAAACTACAAAGTTCTCTGCGCCCATATTAATGTCGTCGTAAATGGCATTATCAACCGCGTAGCGATGCGCATCACGAGTGGAGTACACTCCTGCAAATAGACTGTCTGGCACGTATTGGATTCGCTGGAGTCGATCTATTTCAGCTTGATAAATGAACTGTTGCTCTGGAGGGGCTCCCTGCATTAAGATTTGAAGAGAAAATATAAGGTTGCTTATCTCTGTGGTGTCTACACTCTCGAGGAGCTCGGATCGGATATCGTCCCAACGCTTGACGGCTACAGAGCGGTTAGACATGATACTTGAAAGCCATGTGAACCTCTGCGCGCTATCCCGAGGGTTTTCATCGATGATGGTTCGTGCCGCGCTGTGCTCCGCTGTATCAGGCTTTCTACCTAGTAGGGTAATGTATACGCGCTCAATGTATCGATCGCGTTGTTGAAACGAAACGGTAGGATCTTCGGGAGGATTATTTCCACCGACTACATTCACAACCTCCTGCTCACAAGAGAGCAAGACGAGCGACGTCAAGGCCGTAAAAAACAATACTTTAAAACTCCTCTTCATCTAGCGCATGTTGAAAACGAAAGGTACAAAAAGGGTCCTTTCATTCTGTCAGACACATCCTACTAGAACAATTCTAGCAGTTGAGGCATAGAGTGGATTTCTGCTGAGATTTTATCTGCGTGACTCTGGCCTTCTGGATTGAAGAACACCTGATGCATTCCAACGCGTCGCGCTCCTCGAATATCCGCTTCCAAATTATCGCCAATCATAACCGATCTGTTGCGTTTTGCATTGGCACTATCCAGAGCGTGAAGGAAAATCTTCGGGTCGGGCTTATTCACTCCTACCATCTCAGATGAGATTACGGATTTAAAGAAAGGTTTAAGGCCAGACTTCGACATTTTTATATCCTGCACCTCCGAAAACCCATTCGTAATGATGTGCATCTCGTACTTTTCCTGAAGTTGTCCCAATACCTCTAAAGTGCCAGGGAATAGTCGGGTCTTGTGTGGAGAGCGCTTGATGTACTCTACCTCCATGTGTTGCGACATTTCCGGATGCTCCACCTCAAAGCGTTTGAGTGTTGAGCTAAAGCGCGTCTTTCTCAGCGTCTCCTTATCGATAGTACCGGCCCGATAAGCGGCCCACTTTTCGTCGTTCACCTCTTCATAGGTTTCAATGAAAGCTTCCACGTCGCGAACGCCATGTTCTTGTAGACGCAATTCATGGAAGAGCTCCGAAAGCGTTTCGCGGCTATTTAACTTGAAATCCCAAAGGGTGTGGTCTAGATCGAAAAACAGGTGTGAGATGTCGTGCATTTCACAAAGGTCGGATTATGGATTCTGAGTTGGAAAGAATTCATTCGGAAATCCCAAAAGATAAACTTGACTCTTCGATCGTGTAAAGGCAGTGTAGAGCCATCGCAAGTATTCCAAATCAATGGTTCCATCCGGCGTCCAAGGATGCTCGATAAACACGTGGTTCCATTGTCCACCTTGCGCCTTGTGCCCCGTTACCGCATAGCTGAACTTTACCTGTAATGCATTCAAGAAGGGGTCGTTCTTCACTTGCTCCATTCTTTTTGATTTCGACGGGATGTCGCTGTAATCTGCTTGCACGCCTTCGTACAGCTGATTACTCATTTCTCGATCGAGGGAAGGTCCCTCCAGATCGAGTACATCTAGCATCAACTTCGACTCAAAAGGTTCTTCATCGGGATAATCGGGAAGCCTGAGCGTAACATCAACAAAGGTGAAGCCATGTATGCTCATTTCGTTTCTGATTTGAAGGACCTCCACCACATCACCATTGGCTAGAAATCCCGCCTTGTGAGAATTGGGCAACCAGAAATAATTGTTCTTGACAATCATCAGGTAATCACCGGTTGCGACTCTATCCTCCCGCCAATGCACGCGCGATCGTATCTGTCGATTGTACAAATTTGCCCGCTTATTCGAACGCGTTACCACTACCACTTCATCCACTCCTTCATCATTCGCTTTGTTGAGAGCTTCTTCAATCATATATCCGTCATACAAGCGATGTACATCCGCATTCTCTTGGAGTAGCACTTTGGGATTGTGCTCCTTCTGCAATTCTCTCAGATAGGTAGCGTTGCGAAGCACGCCCGATTCTTCCGACTGACGCATGACCTGCCTGAGTTCTGTGAAGTAAACATCTCTTCCATATCCAGCGAGAACGGTCGGATTGAGGGCAGGAGATGTGTCGTAATGAACGGGCGGAAGCTGCGCCGTATCGCCAATAAACATGAGCTTGTTTCCCTTCCCCATGCTCACAAATCGAAGCAAGTCTTCCAGCAATGAGCCACCCGTCATTCGTGCATCGAGGGTGCTATCGGATATCATTGAGGCTTCATCGACCACAAACAAGGTGTTCGAGGCGCGATTGGGCCGAATGGTAAAGGCCATTCCACCTCCTGGTAAACGCTGCGGAATGTAGATGGCTTTGTGAATAGTGAAGGCTCTCGTTTGGGCGTAATGCGCCATCACCTTGGCCGCTCTACCTGTTGGGGCGAGCAGTACAACTTGAATATCCAATGAAGGAAGCGTTTTTACGAAAGACCGGATGAGGGAAGTCTTCCCCGTACCGGCATACCCCTGAAGAATCATGGCGGTATCGGTCCGGTTGTCGGACAAAAACTCGGCAACTTTACCCAACGCAACGTTCTGATCCTGCGTTGGTGTAAATGGAAAGTTGCTGCTGAGCTGAGCTCTTATTTCATCGGAAGTTATAGCCATATCGGAATAGTGGCAATTTAACGGTCAGAACACAGCTTTTACAACTTTCAGCGTTGAAAAAAAATCGTAGTTTTGTCTGCGTTCATAACCCACTCTTATCTGAGAATATGAAGAATGTCATTTATGCTATTCGTGCCGCTTTGTTGGTATTAGCTGGCTTCCTAGCCTACAAGACGTACCGTGTTGTAATGGAACCGATTGAATTTGAGAGAATTGAGAAGCGTCGCTTTGCCGATGTAATCACAAGCCTCGAAGACATCCGCGAAGCTCAAAAACTTTACAAGCAAGAGAATGGTCAGTATACTGGTGACCTCGACGTACTCATTGGTTACGTTGACACGGGTATGGTTGACATCCGCACAAGAAAGGATTCTTCATTCATGCGTTACAACGAAGTGTACCGTACAGATATGAATGTGGACACCGTAATCTACCGCACAATCGGTACTGAAAGCGTAAAAGAGCGCCTATTTACATCAGAATACAACGCCGAAGCGCGCATGCGATACATACCTTACTCTGATAATGTGGAGTTTGAAATGGACGCATCTGTAATCGACAGAAATGGGGTTGAAGTTCCTGTTTTCGAAGTGAAAGCTGGGTACGACAAAATCTACCACGATTTAATCGCTAAAGGCCAGTACGCTTACTTCATCGATGAAAATGCTGAATTGATCATCGGATCACTTACAGAACCAACTTTGAGTGGTAACTGGAAGTAAGAGTATTTCCACGCGCGCCGAGTTTATCGACGACGCCATAGAACAATTATCCGCCGTTGAAGGCGTGTTGTCCATCTTCCATACGGAGGGTGGACTTTCTTTTTCATTGGCCCATGCCTCCTCCGGCAGGGTTATGCTCTTAGTGGACTATGAACTGGACAATCGTCCCGAATCTGGACTAGAACTACTCAACCAGTTCAACGAGACGTTCAAGTCGTACCAACTAGGCTGGGATGTGGAGCGCTTCACTTGGATTCCTCAAGAGCTCTTCCTCGAGTCTGAAACCACTCAACTCGGCTCCAAGCTACTTGGGATCAACAATGCGATTGCAACACCTGTCCCCGAATTGGAAGCCGTACTCATCCATTCTCCCATTCCTCCCGTACTAGAGAGAATCGCCGAAGCACTCGAAGCACCCATCCTACTTCCAAAGCCAGCTTCGGATGCATTGTCGCTGGGAAGGCATTGGAAAACCAGACCAGGAGAACACGTTTACTTACACCTCGAAAAGGAGTACGTAGATATCTTGGCCTTTTCTAATGGCAAGCTTCAGCTTCACAATAGATTCGTGGCGAAAACCAAAGAAGATAAACTCTACTTTGTACTATACGCCTACGAGCAATTGAAATTTCATCCCGACGAAGTTCCGTTGAAACTCACGGGAGGGATATTAGAAAACGACGACTTGTGGAAGAGCTTTGACAAGTACGTTCGCAACGTAGAATGGCTTGAGAACCTGAACCAGATTCACAGTACCGCAGCCATTCCACAATCACAACTGCGTCAATACGCGCCACTCATTCACCTGCACTCATGCGTATAATTAGCGGCAAACATCGCGGCAAACATATCACTGCACCCACCAAACTTCCAGTTCGCCCAACCACCGATTTCGGCAAGGAGAGCCTGTTCAATATCCTCATGAACTGGTACAACCTCTCTGAAGTTACTGTTCTAGACCTATTCGCTGGCACGGGTAACCTCAGCTACGAATTCGGTTCACGCGATGCGGAGAAAATTACCGCGGTAGATATACACAACGGTTGTGTGCGCTTCATCGAAAAGACGGCAGCTGAATTGGGATATGATCAGTTGAAAGTACTCAAGGGTGATGCCCTGAAGTTTGCGCAAAGAACACTCGATAAGTATGATATTATTGTGGCCGATCCTCCGTATGATTGGGACGGTCATGACGCGCTCATTGAAGCGGTGTTATCAAAGGGCTTGCTAAAAGAGCACGGGGTATTCGTATTGGAGCATGGCGAAAACCTAGATTTTAGCGAACATCCCGATTTATTGGACAAACGCAAATACGGCAGCGTGCACTTTGCCATTTTCGGCGAAGAAGACTAAGCGTTTTCGGCAAGCCAATCCACTAGCTTGGCAATAGCTCTGCCTCGGTGGCTTCTTTCATTCTTTTCTTTCGAAGACATCTCGGCAAAACTACGCGTCTCGTCTTCTGGCGTAAAAATCGGGTCATACCCAAAGCCTTCTTCTCCAATCGGATTTTCAAGGATTGATCCGCGTACCACACCATCAAACGTGTGCATCTTATCTTGCCAGAATAGGCAAATTGCTGTTCTAAACTGAGCGCCACGATTCGGATTCCCGGAAAGTTCGTGAAGCACCTTCATCATGTTTGCCGTAGCATCCTTCGCGGCACCAGCATATCTGGCTGAGTAAACTCCTGGAGCTCCGTCTAAAGCGTCAATCTCCAAGCCTGTATCATCCGCAAAGCAATTCATGTTGTACTTGCGGTAAATGAATTCAGCCTTTTGTCGGGCATTCCCATCTAGTGATATTGCTGTCTCTTCAAGCTCCTCCTCGTGACCAATATCCGTAAGCGATACGAGTTCAATCCCTTCGGGCATGAGCTCTTGGACTTCCTTGAGTTTGTTCTGATTCTGGGTAGCAAATACTAGTTTCATATTCAATATTGATATCTACTTATACCAACGCGGAGAAGCACGTTCGGTTCAAAATTACCATTCACCGGTCGAATAATACCACTCACCGACATTCATAATAGGAATGATAGCCGGTCGCCGCACTTTTGGAGTGTTCATTACAGAAACCCAAAGATGCCAATCATGAAAAAGTTCTTAACCGCAACACTAATCGCCCTAGCCTCTTCATTCTCTTTTGCACATGCACAGGCTCCAGTTGGCGCACCAAACAATCCAACCGCTCCAAAGTCAGTTCAAATGATTCAGTGGGACATTGAATATGTCGAGCACCTTGTGATGTTTGAATATATCAACCCCCTGAACGCAGAGCTCCACCTCAAAATCTATGGACCACAAGGTTACCTCGTACACGTTGAGGACCTCAGCGATGCCGATAGAAGCAAGCTCGGTTTTGATTTGGAGGGCATGGCAGACGGAGAATACGAAGTGGTATTGGAGAGCGGCGAATACGTTCTTGCCATAGAAAAGGTAACCCTCTACTGATAAACGTATATTGTCGTTGTGAAACAACGCGTTCGACCGATACTCATCAAGCTTATGTCAGCCACCGTGCTGGCTTTGCTTTATAACATAGCTGCTGGCATTATCACTTCGGTGACCCGCGACTGGCTCACGTTGGAGCTGAGTGGCTTGTACATAGATATCGCGTTCTTTCTCATTTTGATTTACCTGATTGAATACCTGCGCCGAATGTTTCCAGCCTATCGCAATAGTTTAGGCCCCGTAGGCGTCCTCGTTCAGCGTATGTTCATTCTATTAATCCCCATCCTTATCCTGGTCCGACTATCCATTCAGGCCAAGGTATGGCTAGGGTCTTGGTACACCTTCATCTCCTTCGGAACCATCGCCTCCTATCAAGCTATAGCCTTCTTTGTGTTCCTTATTTACGTTGGTTTAGATATGGGGTACGAGTTACTCGATAAGTGGAGAAGTAGCGAGGCCGAGAAAGAAAAACTGCATCGTTTACACACCCAAGCACAACTAGAAAACCTCAAAGCTCAGGTAAATCCACACTTCCTTTTCAATAGTTTGAATACACTGTCGTCACTGATTGTTGAAGATGAAGCCAGAGCCCGACAGTTCGTTCGACAGCTTAGTTCGGTATACCGATACATCCTGGAAAATCGCGAGAAGGACATGGTTACGCTCGATAATGAGATCAAGCTGTTTGACTCATATATCTACCTATGTGAAACTAGATTTGAAGACAATTTGAAGGTTGAAACACAATGGCCAGATCGTCCGACAGAATGGAGAATCCCGCCTATGACCCTTCAAATTCTAGTGGAGAACGCCATCAAACACAATGCGATCTCAACCAAAAAACCACTCAAACTTTGGGTGGAAACAAAGGGGAATCAGCTCATCGTTGGCAACAGCGATCAACCCCGGAGGCAATTGGAATCGGGCACGGGCTTCGGACTTTCGAATATTCGCGAACGCTTCGCCCAGTTGTCGAACCAAAAAATACAAATCGATAAAGTTGAAGGTAACTTTGTTGTGACCTTACCTTTGATAAAGGCATGATACGAGCGCTCATCATAGAAGACGAACCACACGCACAGCGAGAATTAAAACGCTTGCTGGACGACCTGCATGTTGATGTGAAGGTCGATGGCTACGCCGATAGCGTAGATGAAGCCATTGAACTGATCGATAACCACAGGGTGGATCTCATTTTTATGGACATTCAACTGTCGGACGGGTTGAGCTTTGACATCTTCCAAGAGATTGAGGTAGACACTCCCGTGATTTTCACAACCGCGTTTGATGAATACGCCATTCGCGCTTTCAAAGTAAACAGCGTTGATTACCTCCTGAAGCCAGTTGAGCCCGAAGCGCTAGAAGCGGCGTTGAAAAAGTTTGAAAAGAACCAGGTCCCATCCCTTCAAATGGAAGCGCTGATGAAAGCCTTTCAACCGCCACCTGCGGCTGAGAAGAAATTCAAGTCGAGATGGGCCGTGAAGGTTGGAGACAAGATCAAAACCTTCACTTCAGAGGATATTGCCTATTTCTATGCAGACGATGACTCTCTATACCTCGTTCCGAAAAACGGATCTGCCGTCATTATAGATGGCTCACTCTCTCAACTTGTAGAGGAAACAAATCCGAATGACTTCTTTCAAATAAGCAGGAAGCTAGTGGTGTCGTACCCCTCCATTCAAAAAGTTGAACGTTATGGCACTTCTCAATATGCGTTGGAATTGCTCCCTTCGTTTACAGAAAGAGTATTGGTAAGTCGAGCACGTACCAAGGCATTCATGAAATGGTTGAATCAATGAAGCGCTTTCTTTCACATATCGTCCTCTTGATTCTAGCCGTAGGCTGCAGCAAACCGCTTATCATTCAAATTGATGATTTGCCGGACAACACACCTGGAAGCGAGCCTATCTACATCACCGGTAATTTTAACCATTGGAACCCGGGCGACCCTACCTATCAAATAAGTCGAGATTCTACTGGAGGTGGATACATCGAAATCCCTAGAGGTATTGGCCATTTGGAGTATAAATTCACGCGTGGTTCATGGGAATCGGAAGAACTCGACAGTTGTGGGAACACTATCCCAAACCGTGTGATTTCCAACCTCCAAATCAACGAGGTAAATGTTGAAATTGAACAATGGAAAGATCGCCCAGAACGATTCTGTGACGGGATTGTAGTACTCATCAAAGTTCCAGATGAAACGCCTTTCCCCAACGAAATCTACCTAACCGGAGAATTCAACGGATGGCAAGCGGGCGGTAGTCAGTATCGCGCTGAATATGCGGGGGATAACATCTACCGATTAGAACTTCCAAAATCATACTCAGGCAAGGAGTTTAAGGTTACAAGAGGCACCTGGACAACCGTGGAAGTATCGGAAAACGGAAGAGATATCGTGAACCGCAGATTGACCAATGGACGTAGACAACGCATAGAGGTAAGCCTTTGGAAAGACTTCTGTCTACAGGAACATCCGTACCGCTATCTGCGAATAACAGACTTGCCGGAATCTACTCCACTCGGATCGAGCTTGCATTTTGCGTCTAACATTAACGGATGGAATCCGAGCTCAAGCGAGTACAAGTTTGAGAAAATGGCCGATGGCGATTACATCATTCGGATACCAAACTCACCCGACCCTATCGAATTCAAGATTACGAGAGGGGGCAACTGGCATACGGTGGAAACGGGTAAGAACGGATACGAAATTTCAAACCGCAAGCTGAGTTTCGGAATTCAGGACACCATCGACTTGGTGGTGCACAACTGGAAGGATCAGCCAGTACAAGGGCCAAATGAATCTGATGAAGACTACTAGCTGAGGCCTTTTTCGGCTCGACGTACAGCCCAACGATCTTTGTATTCAATCCAAGACTGCCCCCCTACTTTTCTAGCGAGATTATCGAGCTGGCGCATCACCGTTACGTTGTACAAACCTTGAAGCTTTCTCACTGGCGATGGGTCTAAAGCCCGAAGTGAAAGCGAAAAACTCCCAGACAAGTACTTCATATAATGCCACCATCCACCAGGCATAAAGAGGGTGTCTCCATGGTGCAGTTCAGCCTCCATACCGCTGACATTCTTCAGTGCTGGCCAACGGTCAAAATCAGGATTGTCGATATCGATGTCCTCTACATTGTGTACACCGAATGGAATTCGATAAAGGTCCTTCTTGTACTTCGGATCGAAAAGTATAGCGCGTTTCTCTCCCACAAAATTGGTGTGAAACACATGACTCATGTCGATATCATAGTGTAGAAAAACATTCGATCCCTCTCCCCCAAAGAACATCATTGGAAACTGCTTGAGTACGCGCGGCGCCCAATCTGGCACCTCAAAATCGTTACACAACTCAGGAATGTGTTTGAAAATATTGTAGAGGAAAATGCGCAGCTCGGTCGGACCAGATTCGAGAAGGTCAAGATATTCGGCCATTCTCATTTCCGCGATGGGCTCGTTCACCTTTTTGGAATAATCGACCTTGGAATTGTCGTAAAGCGGCACAATGTGATCTCCTGCAATCTGACGAATGAAATCCATGTCCCACTTTTCTGTGGCCACCCATTTATCTGCAAAATCTTCTAGAACTACTGGTCGACGAGGTTTGAGAAATTCACGTTCAAAAGTAGCTCTATCTAGTCCGCTCACACGAGGGATTGGTTCTAGCTTAAAGCCCATGGAAGGAGGTTTGGTTGAACTAACTTACTTTAGAGGGGTCTAAACTCTTGCTATGAATATACGGCAAATTCCATATTTCCTTGGGCCACTCCTTTTCATAGGCGCTCTACTCTGGCCTTCGGAAACTCTAACACATTCAGAACTAGCCGTTTTAGGCATACTTGGTTGGATGCTCACTTGGTGGATTACCGAAATTGTCAATTTGGCTGTGACCGCCCTACTCCCCATTCTACTTCTGCCCGTAACTGGGGTTATGGCTATTGGCGACGTAACCGCGCTTTATGGTCATCACCTTATTTTCCTCTTCTTTGGAGGATTCATCTTGGCTTTGGCTATTGAGAAGTGGAAGCTTCACCGGCGCATAGCATTGCTCATCATACGAAGGGTTGGGAGTTCACCCCGGCGCATACTCCTCGGCTTCATGATTGCCACAGCATTCCTAAGCGCATGGATTTCCAATACGGCAACCACAGTAATGATGCTACCTATGGCCATGAGCGTTCTCAAGCTCTTGCGCAAAGCAGGGTTTCAAGACAGAAAAGTTAGCGTCGCCATACTCATGGGCGTGGCATGGTCGGCAAACATCGGAGGAATGACAACTCTAATTGGAACGCCTCCAAATTTAGTTTTTACCGGTTTCTACAGTCAGAACTATGCAACGGAAATCACCTTTGCGCAATGGTTGAAAATCGGATTACCCGTAGCAATTTCACTCTTCTTTGCGGCGTACATATTATTGAGCTTGATGGTGCGAAAGGTTGAGGCCGACGTTGCATCGATCAAAACCTATTTTGCAAACGAATACCGTAAACTAGGGCCTCTAAAAGGAGCCGAATTGCGCGTGGCCATTGTGTTTGGCTTCACCGCGCTCTTATGGATTGTTCGTCCACAAATTGTTCAGCTCTTCGGATTGCAGGGCTTTACCGACACCTCAGTTGCAATCCTCGCCTCACTCGTATTGTTCGTTACACCGGCCACAACGGGCACTCCATTGCTTGTGTGGAAAGACACGAAGAAACTAGCGTGGGGAATTCTTGTACTCTTTGGAGGAGGACTTGCCCTTGCTTCTGGCATGAATGAAAGCGGATTGCTTCACCACATCACAGACCTGTTCTCTGCTCAATCGTCTTTGGGGTTGATGACCTGGATTTTCTTCATGGCTGTACTCGGTATTTGGGCGACCGAAATAATGAGCAACATGGCACTTGTAGCGGCCATGATGCCAATTGTAGCAGCCATCTCCGGAGCAACTGGCGAGAGCTTCTTCCTACTCGCCCTTCCACTCACACTGGGTTCTAGCTGCGCGTTCATGCTGCCCATGGCTACGCCTCCGAATGCTATTGTATTTAGCAGTGGTGAATTGAAAATAGTGGACATGGTTAGACGTGGCTTCTTCATGAACCTCATCGCAACCATTCTAATAACCTTGATTGTGTTCGCGCTTAGCGACTACCTTCCTTAAACTGGAGCAATTACATGATGCTTCTCTTCGGTCATTTTCTTAGGAACCGAAGCAATTACCGAGGCAATCATTTTTTCGATGACGCCAATCTTGAGCTGTGTGCGACTGTATACCACGCTTATTTCACGCGTTGGACGAGGTTCTGCAATAGGCTTGACAAATCCTTGTAGCTCATCAGATAAGTCCACCGCGGTTAGGTAAGGAATGAGAGTCATTCCGTAACCTTGGCGAGCAAGCCCGATTAAGGTATCGAAATTCCCACTTTCTAAGCGGAGTGGTTTTTCTTCTCTCTCCTCCGTTTTGTTGCACAGGTTGAGTACGCTATTTCTGAAACAATGTCCCTCGTTAAGCAGAAGCATATCGTTGATATCCAACTCGGAATTCGTGATGAACTTCTCCTTACCCAAGCGATGTGATTCAGGAATGAAAGCCATGAAGGGCTCGTAATACATCGGATGTTCGATGATACCTCTTTCATCCAATGGAGTTGCTAGAATGCCAGCATCTAACTGATCTTTTCGAAGCTTCTCAATGATAACCTCTGTCTGAAGTTCCTCAACCACAAATCTCACACTTGGCAGCGCTGTTCTAAGTTTTGGGATGATTCTGTGCAAGAGAGCTGGCGCTACCGTTGGAATAATCCCAAGGTAAAACTCGCCTTCAAAATTGCCCATAGCTTCCTGGGTAATCTGATCGATTCGCCCCATTTCATGCAGTACCACGCGAGCCTGCTCTATGATGCGTTTACCAATATCTGTGGGCGTTACCGGCTGCTTAGATCGGTCGAAAATCAACACCCCAAGCTCGTCCTCTAGCTTGTGAACCTGCATGCTTAGCGTGGGTTGTGTAACGTGACACGCCTCTGCCGCTCGTGCAAAATGCCGATGGTTATCAAGCTCTACGATGTAGTGTAGCTGTACAGTTGTCATGGTTGCGAGATTGAATCAATCAAAAACATAAAGTTATCAATCTCATCAATAACCACCTACTTAAACCAGCGAAAAGGGATAGGGAGGTTGTTCTTTTTCAGAAGGGCATAATTTCGCTCAACTGCTCCAAACCCGCCATAGAACCTTTGAAGACCAGGCTCATTACTCCCCTCGAAATCGAAGACGTCGATATGCCCACAAGCGAGCAACAAATACTCGTTAATCAGATGAAACATGGCCTGATTCTCTCGGCCAAAATCATCCATGGCTGAGAATAATAGCGTAGCCCTCCCTTGATACGTCATCACAAAAATCCCTGCAACGGTGCTATTGCGCTCGTCTTGAAGGGTCCACACCTGTCCAATTCTCTTGTGGATAAGCACGTGCATCAGGTGTCGCATAGCCGGATAGAACGCATCGTCTACCGGATACTTCTTCCCTTGGTTATCCTTGAATAATCGCAAGAGTACTTCGGGAGGATCGTGCTCAAAGATGTTCCAATTCTGCTTCGCCGCCTTTTTTATGTTGCGCTTGGTATTAGAAGAGAAGTTGGAATAGAGGTTCTCATAAGACCCCGCTACTCGGAGTATGAGGTTGACGTTCTCTTTTGTCTGCCATGCGCTCGGAACTTTGGAAATGTCATTTCGCGCATTCGTGTAAAACTCGATGTACTTGAGCTCTGCAGGAATAGCTTCCAGGAACCGATTGAGCACTTCTGGTCTATCTGCATCTTTTCCAGTTATGCCTTGTTGCTGAATTCCAAAGGGACGAAATACATAATGCTGCCTGAACTTCTCTCTTCGGCTAAGGGGCATGACGGTTTCATAATCGCCGAGTACAAGGGCATCCCAATCGACACCGAGCGTGTCGAGATACCAACTCGTGTTATAAATCAGCCCTTCCGGGTCAGCCTTAATGCAGGCATCCCATTTATCTGTATCAAGTTCAGCAGCAGGAACGAATCGGATTTCACTCATTTCGTGATGTACTTGAGAAGTTTCACGTATACATCATTCCATCCGCGCCATTCAGACGCCGCTTCAGAAAAGATTCGATTGTGCCAGACGGTTATCAAGTGACCATTCACAGCCTTTACTTCATCCACTAGTGGTTGAATATATTCGAAGGCATCTTTTGCGTCGACATTCTTGTAATAAATGAGTGTTCCATCCATAGCTGCAAAAGGAAACATCTTTAAACCTAATTCAGTTTCCATTTCCAGATCATAAAGGCGATAGGGCGTACAGATACTCGCTCTAAATCCAAGCTCGCCGGCATACCCCATGGTATAGTCTTCCTCGATTCCAAAATCGAGAAGCTGGCGAAAAGTCTCAGGCATCTTCATTTTTAAGAAGTGCTGGCGACTTCTTTTCACGGGCATTCTGAGGGCATCTTCCAGCCCCTTAATTTCTCTTTCTAGCACTTTAGGAGAGGCATGGCTGCCATAGCTCGGGTGGATACCTACAGGAAAGAAGTCATTGATTGCCCTTACCGCTTCGTGAAGTCTACGACTGTACATTGGAACGTTGCGATCGTACTCTCCAAACTCTGAGAACAGCATAAAATAAATAGCCGATACTCCGTATTGTTGTGCGAGGTCACGCTGAAACTCAAAGGTATCGTACGGATCTCTCTTCAGACCGAAGAGGACGCGGGCCCTGCGGAAGGCATTCTTAAAATCGAGCTGACTGATGTCCTTTGCGAATCCACCAAGCGTTCTAAAACCACCTTTGCCTTTGTAGGCGTATAAGTTATCTACGTCAACTGTAGACGTATACTTGAATGTTCGTTCTTCAAACTCCCATCTCGGATCGGCTTCCAAAAGCTTGCGCTTGAGCTGAAGTGCCCAATGATTCACGACCGGCTTCTGTAAAAATCCGTGTTGGTGCGCGAGACTTTCTTCGTGGGGATATCTATCGTGTACGTCGCTGATGTTCGGCAAATACTCCTCGTATCTACTCACCAGGTAAAAAGAGGCCGCGAAGATGTCGAACGGCACGAAACTCTGATTGCTGGTAGCAAAAAAATACGGCAAACCGTCTTCCTCAAAATGCACGTTCAAGTCCTGTTCTGAGATATCTTTCTCAAACAATAGCTCAACGTTGAAAATCGAAGGTACTCCCTCGAGCTTCTTTCTTCCGTAAATCAGCCTTGGACCTTCAAACTCGGAGAAAGCCTCCCACTTGTCGGTAATTCGGATTCCCTCCACCAAGAGAGTATCTCTCAAAACGAGATTGATGGCATAGGCCACTCTTGGAGTTAGCTTGTCGACATAAACACGCATTATGCGAAGATGCTAAATTCCATCGACGAAAGATTTGAGTCGCTCGTAAAAAAGCTTGGTCAGTTTGTAGTCGGGTCTTTGATCTCCTTTCCGAATGGCAGGAAAGGCACGTAGTAAGGACCCTCTCATTTCATCTGGTAGGAACAAATGCTTTTGATGAACGGCTATCCACCATTTCATTTCGTGAAGTGATTTTGGCGGATTGGCATTCCACCTTTTCTGGAGGTCCGATTCTTCGTCACTTTCCGATGAGTTCGTCTGCAAGAATGTCTTCGCCTCCATGAGTGCTCTCCGAATGGCAACATCATCAATGCGATTGAGATAAGCCGAAAAGAAAATACGTTTATTCAGCTCCGCCCATCGCAGGCTCCAAACTCCGTTGGGCCGGGTGTGCAATTGATTTTGAAAGCTCACTAGGCTCTAAAATGAGTGTAGATAGATTCTATGATTTGTGCGGCCGCCATGCCATCACCATAGAGCGAAGGGAAATCTGATGGTGGATTGTCTAACCACTCCTCCCCTTTCCGCAGTATTTCATCGGCATCATCATTCACGAGCACAGCATTTCCCGTTTTCAGCATCTCCGTCCATTCTGTCTCTGCTCGGGTAATCATTACCGGTTTCTTTACGAAGTAGGCCTCTTTCTGAAGACCTCCAGAATCCGTGATTACAAAATTCGAATGCGAAAGAAGATTGATCATAGCAGGATACGCCACCGGCTCGATGACCCAAACGTTGGATTCATCGAGATCTTGGCGAAGCTTCTTGGTCAGATTTTTCGCCGTGCGCGGATGAATGGGAAATACGACCTCCACAATTTCGGACAGATCCATCACGGCATGAAGTATGGTCTCTAGCCTTTGCGGGTTATCTGTATTAAAGTTTCTATGCAGCGTAAACACCGCATATTCACCAGCCTCCCACAACCTCGTTTTCTGTTTCTTCATGGACCATTGCGCCACGTCGAGCATGATATCTCCGGTGCGCTCTACATAGCGAACGCCAGGGGAGTTATTCAATCCTTCAGTTTCTAGATTGGCGATGGCAGAATCGGTTGGACAAAACAACCAAGTGGACAGCTTGTCCGTCTGCACACGATTGAACTCCTCCGGCATCTCAGGATTGTAAGATCGAAGTCCGGCCTCTACATGTGCCACCGGAATGTTCATCGCTCTAGCTGCTAAGGCGCCTCCTAGGGTCGTATAGGTATCTCCATAAAGAATGACTGCATCGGGAGATTCAGCTTTTAATACCCGTTCAAACGACTTTCTAATGGCGTCCACCACATGCTCGGCCGATTCATTACGGATTCCGAGGTTGTGCTTCGGTTTTGGTATTCCGAGATCTTTGAAGAACACATCCGACATGTTCTTGTCATAGTGCTGGCCGCTATGTACCAGGATTTCTTCGAAACGTTTATCGCCTTGCAGGATTCTCGAAATAGCTGACGCTTTGATGAACTGGGGTCGAGCTCCAACGAGGTTGATAATTCTGTGCGGTTTTGTCATAAGGAGAGTGCGCTAGGACGTGGTTAGCCAGCCTTCATCGGCAAAGCTAACATAATCTGTTGGGCTGAGAATAAGGTGATCCAGTATAGTAATGTCCATAATCTTCCCTGCTTCAACGGTCTTTCTGGTTAAGTTATGGTCTGACGAACTAGGTTGAAGGTTCCCACTGGGGTGATTGTGAGCAAGAATGACACCCGTAGCATGTACGCTCAACGCTTTCCTGAAGAGTAACCTGAGATCGGTCACCGTACCGGTCATTCCGCCCTGAGAGAGCTTCTCTCGAGCAAGTACTCGATTGGCATTGCTCAGGTAAATCACCCAAAACTCTTCATGCCTGAGGTCGGAAAGAACAGGTTGAAACAAATCGTATGCTTCCGCGCTGCTCTTCACGTGAATTGCGGCTTTCTGGTTATCGACTGGAAATCGCCTTCCCAACTCGAAGGCGGACATGAGTCGAACCGCCTTGGCTTGCCCGATACCGGGAACGGCAGTATAATCGTCGACGGTCCAGCGGGCCAAGTTTCTGAGGCCTCCGGCAACGACCAATATTTCTCGGGCTAGACTGAGTGCTGATTTGTGTTTGAGTCCCGACCCGATGAGAATGGCGAGAATTTCGGCGTCGGATAGAACGGTGCGACCGAGTTTGGCCATACGTTCTCGTGGACGGTCATCGACTTGCAGGGATGAGATGGGATGATCTTTTTCCTTCATGGCATGGTGTTTCTGCGAAGATGGAAAGACCGATTGGTACAAGTCGTGTGTTAAACGTTTACAAACGGATAAAAACAAAAAAGCCGCCTACCTTTCGATAGACGGCTCTCGTTTTTGTTCGAAACGATTTACAATGCGTTGACGTGCTTCATCAAGCTCGACTTCAAGTTCGCAGCCTTGTTAGAGTGAATGATGTTACGCTTTGCCAACTTGTCAATCATAGACATTACAGTAGGCAACTTTTCAGTAGCATCTTTCTTGTCGGTATTAGCACGAAGACGACGGATAGCGTTTCTCGTAGTCTTGTGGTAATAGGCATTGTGTACACGACGCTTTGCCGTCTGACGTACACGCTTTAAAGCCGATTTGTGATTTGCCATAATTAATTACTTCAGTTTAAAATAAACTTCGTGACCCGTACGGGATTCGAACCCGTGATCTTCGCCGTGAAAGGGCGATGTCCTGGACCGCTAGACGAACGGGCCAAAATGTTAAAGAACACTTTTGTGTCGTTTGCGGGTGCAAAGGTAACACCGAATTTGAATCCCGCAAGACCTTTGCTAAGATTTTTTCTCTCCTTTTGTATCAATATTCGCTTTGAACTTGAAACCTAGCTTCTTAGAAGTTGAGTTTCTTAAGTCGCTACTGAGCATCTGAATCTGCTGAACCGTGATATATCGATGACTATTGAAGTCTGGCGTCGTCAAATCAAAGTCCAAAGCATAGATAACTGACATCTCAACTATCTCGCGAATTTTGGCCGGATCGAGCACATCTCCAGCCACATTATTGAATTGATATCCGAACTGTCGCTTCCCTTCCACAAAGAAATGCTGATCGCGGTTCACGAATATCCTTCCTATAAGGTGCCCCACATCGCCGAGGCGATTAAATTTCAAACTATCCGTAAGGAAGTTGTACATATTAATCATACCGAAGTATGCTCGCATGCTGTCTTCCCTTACATAGCTGTTCTTCCATATGCCATGTGTCTTCTCAAAAGTGAAGACGTTCGTATGCATTTGAAAGATGATGATATCTCCACTGAAGCGAATTTCAGCTTCATAAGCCCCCCGATCCACAAAATCGACCACAACACTTGCATCTACATTGCAAATGTTATCGTTCAACTCTTCCGCAATTTTCTTCAACTGGTTTTTGAATTCCTTGAAGATCTCAACGGTTTGTCGGTATACATACTGCTTGGTACTCGACTTGGTACTCAGCAGTTGAATGATTTGTGGATTACAAGAGGAGTCAGCCATGGATTAGTATGCTTTAGCGAAGAGCACCCTTCTCTTTGAAGGAGCCCCACTAAAGATACACTTTCCATCTTCTTCTACTGCATCCAAAGGAATACAGCGAATAGTGGCTTTTGTAGCCTCTTTGATTTTGTCTTCCGTTTCAGGTGTTCCATCCCAGTGTGCACTCACAAAACCACCCTCGCCTTCAATGCGAGCTACGAAGTCATCCCAAGTGTCCACCTCAACAGTATTCTCTTCGCGATGAGCTAGCGCCTTGTTGTAGAGGGATTCTTGGATCTCCACCATCAGGCTTTCAATCTTGCTAACCACGTTGTCCATTTCCACGAACTCCTTCGTTAGTGTGTCACGACGCGCCAACTCAACCGTACCTTTCTCAAGGTCTTTTGGTCCGATACCCAAACGAACAGGAACTCCCTTGAGCTCATACTCGTTGAATTTCCATCCTGGCTTATGGGTATCGCGGTTGTCATACTTAACACTGATTCCCTTGGCCTGGAGCTCAGCCTTGAGTTTGTTCGCAACTTCACTAATCTGGTCAAGCTGCTCATCATTCCTATAAATAGGTACAATAACCACTTGGATAGGAGCCAGATTTGGAGGAAGTACCAATCCTTGGTCATCTGAGTGGGTCATCACCAATGCCCCCATCAATCTTGTAGAAACACCCCAGCTGGTCGCCCAAACATGCTCGAGCTTTCCAGACTTATCCTGGAACTTTACGTCGAACGCCTTGGCAAAGTTTTGTCCTAAGAAGTGACTCGTACCCGCCTGAAGCGCCTTACCATCTTGCATCAAAGCTTCAATACAATAGGTCTCAAGTGCACCTGCGAATCTTTCATTCTCGCTCTTTATACCTCGGATAACAGGAATAGCCATAAACTTCTCGGCGAAGTCACCATAGAGATGCAGGATCATTTCGGCCTCATCCACTGCTTCCTGACGTGTAGCGTGAGCGGTATGCCCTTCTTGCCACAGGAATTCGGCTGTTCTGAGGAAGAGTCGAGTTCTCATCTCCCAACGAACAACGTTTGCCCACTGGTTTACCAAGATTGGCAAATCGCGGTAACTCTGGATCCAGTTTTTATAAGTATCCCAAATGATGGTTTCGGAAGTCGGACGAACGATAAGCTCTTCTTCAAGCTTGGCATCTTCATCCACAACTACACCTTTCCCATTCGGGTCGTTCTTCAAACGGTAATGCGTTACAACTGCACATTCCTTGGCAAATCCTTCTACGTGATCGGCCTCTCTACTCAAGTGAGATTTTGGAATGAATAGTGGGAAATAAGCGTTTTCGTGACCAGTTTCCTTGAACTTCTTGTCAAGCTCCCCTTGAATTTTCTCCCAAATGGCGTAACCATAAGGCTTGATAACCATAGATCCGCGAACTGCTGAGTTCTCGGCTAGGTCAGCCTTGATTACCAATTCGTTGTACCATTTAGCGTAATCCTCGCTTCTCGAGGTTAAGTCCTTCGCCATACTATTTCCCTTTGGTATGAAGTTTGTAACTTTAAGAGTGCGAAGTTATGAAAGAAAAAGCATCAATAGTCATGAGAATTAGAGTAGCACCCCCCGTATTTTTAAGCCTTTCTGTAACGGCCATGCTTGCACTTACAAGCTGCTCTAGCTCCAATGAAATCGTGTCGAATTATTACGACGATGGAATCTACTACGATTCTGAATACGGTGGTAATTGGATGGCCGCAGACCTCGGGCTCACCGAAAATGGCGAAACTCCAGGTGTCGCCGATGCTGAAACTCCGCAATCTGACCAAGCTGCTTACGACTATTACGACCCGAACAATACCGACCAACCTTTCGAAGACGAGTATTACGACAATGGTTCCGGTTTCGGCAACCAAGGATACTACGGGTCTCCCAACATTACTTTCAACTTTGGATTTGGAATGGGCTACGGATATAACCCGTGGTACAATCCATATATGATGTATTACGATCCTTTCTTCCCAAATTACGGATGGGGAATGGGATTTGGATATAACCCATGGTTCGGCTACGGATACAATCCTTATAATCCTTGGGGATTCGGCGGAGGCTACGGCTTTGGGCGTCCATATGGTGGATACGGCAGCGGATATTGCCCCGTAGGTGCTGGTCGAGGTTGGGCTTCCGACCCAGCTCCAAGAACTGGCACAGGCGGTCGTACTTACTACGGTCCAACACCAAACCGATTCAATATCCCTGGAGGTGGTAAATCTATCGGAGGTAGCGGAAAAGTTGACTTAGCTGACATGCCAACGACGGTTAGACCCGACAGAACGACATCCGACCGTGTGCTTACGCCTAAGCCACGAACAGTAGATGCTCCCGTACGCTCTACGCGACTTCGTGAGGTAAATGGCGCAAGACCTGTTAGCGCAGGAACCCCTACCGTAGGTTCTACTCCACGTTCAACTACAATTAGTGATACTCGCACGCCATCGCGCAACACTACTTCTGGAGATAGAGGTACGCTTAGCGTTCCAGCCTCACGTCCAGTGGAAGACCGTTCTACTTCTACTCCTACTCGACGCCCATCTCGAATGGGAACACCATCTTATACGCCGAGCTCACGAGATTCTGAACCCGCTTCTCGACCAAGCCGTTCGTCAAGTTCAAACGATCGTTGGGATCGCTCACGTCCATCTGAATACGATAGAGGTGGCTCTAGCAGCAGACCTTCTAGAAGCGCGACACCTAGTAGAAGCGCTACGCCATCACGTAGTGCAACACCTAGCAGAAGTACGCCTAGTAGAAGTTCAACGCCGAGCAGATCGGCTCGTCCGAGCAGGTCATACGAGCCTGCTAGCACTCCATCGCGAAGCTCAACGCCTTCAAGAAGTGCAACACCTTCACGTTCGGTGACTCCTTCTAGAAGCACAACTAGACCATCTTCTCCTACAAGAAGTAGAAGTTCATCTGGCGGTGGAGGTTCTTCTCGCAGCAGCAATACAATCAGAAGACGCTAAGAAACATCACTCAATAACCTAAGAACTCTCTATCATGCGAAGACTCGCACTAGTATTGTCATGCCTTGCCTTGTCCATTTCAAGCTGCACTTATGCGCAGAATTATGTGGATGTGATCCGATACACACGTCCGGATGACCTTGGCAGCGCCAGATACATGGGCATGGCTGGCGCCTTCTCCGCACTTGGCAACGACTTTGGAGCAGCGAGTATCAACCCAGCGGGTATCGCCGTTTACCGCCACAGCGAGGTGGGCATGACCTTGTACAACCGTAGCACAAGGACATCTAGCGAGTACTTTATGCAATCGGCCGACCAAGGCGACAACCAATTCAGGTTTTCCCAAATAGGTCTCGTTTCACATGCCAACTTGAGTGATAAATCGCACTTTAACTTTGGACTTCGATACCACCGTTCGAACGATTATGGTTTCGACCAGCGTGTAACCGCACGCAACCTGAACACAAGTATTCTAGATCAATGGGAAATACTTGCCAATGCCTTTGCTCCCAACGGAGAAGATTTAGCGAGTGTTGGATTGCTCTATGAAGACATGGCAGATGATGTTGGACTCATCGAATACCAAAACAACCAGTGGGTAAAAGGTGCAGGCACTACTTCTCTCACCCAAGATCAAACCTATTCATCGAGAGGTGGTAAAGGAGTTTTTGGAATCGATTTCGGTTATCAAACTGAGAACAGATGGAATATTGGTGGCTCCATTGAAATCCCAACATTGAGTTACGAAACCACGGAAACATATACCGAAAGCGATTACGACGCTGGCAGCAATTACTCCCGTATGGAATGGGTGAACCGCTATCAACTTCAAGGCGTTGGTGTTCAAATTAAATTCGGAGTGTTATTTACTCCTGAAGACTACGGTAGATTCGCGGCCTACATCCACACCCCTACCTGGTGGTCAATGACCCAAGAGGGAGACAGCGAAATGAGGTCGTTTGCCAATGGCGGAGGGACTCAAACGAGTTACCAACCGTTCAATCAATTCCAATGGGAACTTCAAACCCCACTGAGAGTCGGCGCTGGCTATGCCTATGTCTTTGAAAAGAAGGGTCTCCTTTCTATTGATTACTCGTACCAAGCCATGCAAAATGCCGAGGCGAGTTCAAACGAATTCCCTGGGTCTGTCGACTATATCAATGACGATCTCGAAGCAGAAGTACAAGGATGGCATGATGTGAGAATTGGTGCCGAAATGCGCGTTGACAAATGGTTCTTCAGAGGAGGGGTTCATTTCACCACTACTCCATTCCAGAATTCTGATGAAGTTGCACGACAGTATGCAGGAGGCTTCGGCTTTAAAGAAAACCTGTGGGGTATCGACTTTGCATATTCCCTACGAACTCGCCAGAATTCGTTCTATTTGTATGCACCGGAGTTGACCGACCCTGTGGATAGAACCAGTTTCGGCCACTTTATTACCGGCACTGTGTATTTCCGCATCTAGGACCCCGCCACATTCCTGTTTTTTGAAAGTTTTCGTGTAATTTGGTCTGCAGGGAAAGCAATCTATGCACTGGACCAAATCACGTTTACTCCACTTATTCGTTCTGTTCATTTCCGTAAGCTCACTTGCGGTAGGACAAGTACGTGTCAACACCAGTTTAGATTCATTACGCAAAGCCATTGAGGCCAAGCAAATTGACTCCAACACCTTCGAATATTTCGAGAAGAACATCTACTCGTTTGCCAATTACGACCCTGGTGCTACCATCGATGTTGCCGAGTTGTTGTTGAAGCATGCCGACAGTATTGGTTATGTGAAAGGTCAAGCAGACATCCACAATCACCTCGGAAATATTTATCGCGGAGCGGGTTTTTCTGACCGCGCCATAGAGCACTACCTCATCGCCATGGATGCGTTCCGTCGGGAAGGACTTACCGGGTCATTAGCCTACGAACTCATTAGCATTGGCAATATTTTTTACGACCTCGGCTCTTACGAAGATGCCGAATCGTATTACCGAGCTGTTCTCGACCTGAATGATCCTGAATACGATATCCGTGTAGCGAAGTCGGTTTCTTGGAACAACATAGGTCTGATATACGAGGAGCTCAAAGACAAGCGAAAAGCGGAAGAGGCCTACCGTTCCGCTCTTCAGCTCAGAATGGAGCTCAAGCGTCCACAGGTGAGAAACCAACTGGTTGTCCACAGTTACCAGCATTTCGGACTCATGCACGAATCCTTTGAGGAATATGAGAAATCCCTCGAGTATTTGGTCAAAGCACGGCAATTGTTGGATAAAACGGACATCGATTCCTCAACTTGGCACGAACGTAAATGGGACCTACTCAATGCCTTCAGCCGAGTAAACTACAAGAGGGAAGAATTCAGTCTGGCGCTTGCCTATGCAGATTCAGCCAACGCAGTTGCATCCAGACTTCAATGGAAGAATCACCAATCTCTTGCCCTGATTAACAAGAGCAAAGCAGCACGTGCGATGAGCAATTTTGCCATAGCTGAATCCAGCATTCGCGAAGCTTTTGAAATCACCACCGAGAATAACATCCTGCCAACTCGTCGAGATGCTCTCGAGGAATGGATCGCATTAGATATACAAAGAGGCAACTACAAGCGTGCAGTTGAGCATCAAGAATTACTCGTAGAAACGATAGACAAACTGACGGATGCAACCTCGAGCCTCGAGATAACAAGTAAAACCTATCAACAAGAGCTGAGAAACCTACGCGAAAACGCTCGCCGGAACGAGCAGTACCGCTTCATGCAGGAATCGACACTACAATCGCAGAAGCGCACCAACACCCTACTCTACATACTTGTTGGCACCCTTTTCATCTTCGGACTTACACTTAGTTTCCTCTTCTTCCAACTTTATAAGAGAAACAAACGAAGTCAAGCCGACACCGATATCATCACCAAACAGAATATCGAAATTGAAAAGGCGAACGCCAAGCTTCAAAACACCAACAACCTTCTTGAGGAATCGCTGCAGCAGAAGTCCACTTTCATGAGCAAGATGAGCCATGAGATTCGGACACCGATGAATGCTATTGCAGGACTGACGGAAGTACTCCTCGAACAAAAGCTTACCTCCGACCAAGAACAGTTGGTTCGGAACATTAACCACAGCTCTCTCAGACTTACATCTTTAGTGGACGACATCCTTGACTACTCTAGGTTGGAGGCCGGACGTGTTAAGCTTCAAGAACGAAACTTCAACATTTCTGAACTCGTAACCGAAATCAGCGAACTGAACACCCAGCGCGCGAAGACCAACAATTCGATTATACACCTCAGAATTGATTCAACCATCCCCGAACTCGTTTTTGGCGATGCGGATAGGCTTGGTCAAATCTTGAATAATCTCGTTTCAAATGCAGTGAAATTCACCGAGAATGGTCACGTTCACTTGCGTGTTTTTGAAGATGAAAAAAACGAGAAAAGATGTCGAATTGGCTTTGAGGTTGAGGACAATGGAATAGGAATACCAGCCGAACAGATCAACCACATCTTTGAAGAATTTCAACAAGGATCTACTGACATACACGCCCGATTTGGCGGCACAGGACTTGGTTTAGCCATCTGCAAGCAGCTCGTCGAATTGATGAATGGTGCCATCAAGGTAACGAGCGAAGAAGGCAAGGGATCGACTTTCTCTTTCTCCATTCCTTTCGAAATTGGTCATACTCAGGAGGTGCGCGAGCAGCGAGACAGAGCAAATCTGAATGGTCGGAAGCTACTTCTTGTAGAAGATGATAAGATGAATCAGTTCGTCGCTGAGAGGCTCTTGAAACCTACAGGCGTGGTGGTGACCATTGTGGATAACGGTCAAGAAGCTGTTGATATATGTGCGAAGGAAGAATTCGACATCATATTAATGGACATCCAAATGCCAATTATGGGCGGCATGGAGGCTGCAACGAGGATACGAAGCGAAAGCATGAACACTTCTACACCAATTCTTGCACTCACGGCTGACGTCCAGACAGAAACAAAAGAAAAGGCAATTGCCTCAGGAATGAACGAAGTGGTTACTAAACCGTTTCAATCTCACGAACTCATTAACGCCATTTCGGAGCTCATTTCAGCAACATCGTAAAAGCGTTAATCTATTCGATTGCTTAACTTCAACGAAATCATAAAGTTGACTTATGAAGAAATCCCTACTCCTCCTCACATCACTTTGCATAGCCACAGCAGGTTATTCGCAGAGTGAAGAAGATTGGTACATGGATGATGTCCGCCTAAGCGGAATGTCCTTCAGAAATATTGGTCCAGCAACCACTTCTGGCCGTATCGCCGATCTCGCCGTAAATCCCTACAACCCGAGTGAATACTACGTTGCCGCAGCTAGCGGCGGCGTGTGGAAAACATCAAACCACGGCGTTTCATTCAGCCCAATTTTCGACGGACAAGGTTCCTACTCTATTGGCTGTATCACCATCGACCCAAACAACACAAATGTACTTTGGGTAGGGACTGGTGAAAACAACAACCAACGTTCTGTTGCCTACGGCGACGGCCTCTACAAGAGTGAGGATGGCGGACGTTCTTGGAATAAAGTTGGACTCGAGAATTCCGAGCACATTGGCATGATTGCCGTTGACCCTACAAATTCCGACGTAGTATATGTTGCGGCTTATGGTCCGCTTTGGAGCGCCGGTGGCGACAGAGGGTTGTACAAGACAACAGACGGTGGCGAAACGTGGGATAAGGTCCTCGAAATATCCGAGCACACCGGCATCAATGAAGTACACCTCGACCCAAGAAACCCCAATGTGATTTACGCTACCGCGCACCAGCGTCGACGTCACGTTTGGACTTATATATCTGGCGGACCAGAATCTGCCATCTACAAGAGTACAGATGGTGGCGAGAGCTTCGATAAACTTGCAGGCGGTTTGCCCAGTGGCGATGTCGGTCGCATCGGTATGGACATCTCACCGGTGAATCCTGATGTACTCTACGCATGCATTGAGGGTCACGGTTTTTACCGCTCAAACAACCGCGGTGCGAGCTGGAGCAAGATGAGTGGTCACGAAACCAGCGGAAACTATTACGTTGAAATATTCGCCAGTCCACACGACTTGAACACCGTTTATTCCATGGACACCTACGCCGCTTTTACAACAGATGGCGGTAAGACGTTCAACCGCGTTCCTGAAAGAGGAAAGCACGTGGATAACCATGCAATGTGGATTGACCCGAGTGATGCACACCACTTCCTTATGGGATGCGATGGTGGCCTATATGAAACTTGGGACAATGCCTCTACTTGGCACTTCAAGCCCAACTTGCCTATCACGCAATTCTACCGAGTGGCTGTAGACAACGCCGAGCCATTCTACTTTGTATACGGTGGAACACAGGACAATTTCAGTTTGGGTGGTCCGTCTCGCACAACACACGACCGAGGTATTGTAAATAGCGATTGGTTTGTGACGAACACCGGCGACGGCTTTGAGAGTCAAGTTGACCCTATGGATCCTAACATCGTTTATGCACAGGCGCAATACGGTTGGTTGGTACGATATGACAAACTTAACGGCGAAACGGTGCCGATTAAACCGGATGTTCCAAGAGGCGAAGCTCCTCTACGCTGGAACTGGGACGCCCCGCTTTTGATTAGTCCGCACGATAACAAAACCCTGTACTTTGCAGCAAACCGTGTGTTTAAGTCAACCGACCGAGGTAACTCTTGGTCTCTGATTTCCCCAGATCTATCTCAGCAAATTGACCGCAACGAACTACCTGTAATGGGTCAGGTTTGGTCAATTGACGCCATAGCCAAGAACAAGTCAACCACCATCTACGGAAACATTGTTTCTCTATCTGAAAGCCCAGTAACTCAAGGATTGATTTATGTTGGAACTGACGATGGATTGATTCAGGTTACAGACAATGACGGTCAGAACTGGACGCGTTACAACACCTTCCCAGGCGTGCCGGCCAACACGTATGTAAATGACCTAGATGCTTCGCAGCACGACGATAATGTAGTGTATGCCGTGTTCAACAATCACAAGAACGGCGACTTCAAACCTTACGTAATGAAGTCGACAAACCGTGGGAAGAATTGGACGAACATCACGGCAAATCTTCCCGAGAGAGGCAGCGTGTATGCGCTTGCGGAAGACCATGAAGATCCGAACCTTCTGTTCGTAGGAACTGAATTTGGCGTGTACTTCACAAATGATGGAGGAGCACATTGGAAGAAACTTGGAGCAGGCCTGCCAACGGTTGCAATACGCGACATCGACATTCAAAAGCGAGAGAACGATTTGGTTCTCGCATCTTTCGGTAGAGGATTTTACGTACTCGATGATTACTCACCGCTTCGTCACATGAGCGAAGATGCTTTTGATGGAGATGCAACTATTTTCCCGATCAAAGATGGATTGGCGTTTATGACGTCGAATCCAATTGGATATGGAGCACCAGGCTTCTTGGGAGCATCCTATTATATGGCCGAAAACCCGCCTGTTGGTGCAACGTTTACCTATTACATTGCCGAATCAGCAAAGTCACTTACGCAAGAAAGACAGGAAGCTGAGAAGGACATGGAGGTAATCAGCTATCCATCTGCGGAGGACATTCGTGCAGAAGACCGTTTCCAGTCACCGTACATCACTTTTGTGATTAGAGATATGGAAGGAAACGAGATTCGCAGAATGAATACTTCTGATGGTTCTGGCGTTCGTCGTTTCACTTGGGATGGGCGCATTGCTAGCAACGGATACTTGTCAACAGGAGGCGCTCCTATGACTAATTCCGGCACAGTTGGCTTGGCACCGGAAGGCACCTACTCAGTTCAGATTTACAGAACGGTGAATGGCGAAACGGTTCAACTTTCAGACGCTGTTCAGTTTGAATTAACGCATTTGTCGAATGGTTCCATCCAGGGAGATGCAGTTGAAATTGCGATGTTCCAGCGTGAGGTTGACAAAGCTTATCGCGATTTGAACGCCATCAGCAACGAACTCGATCGTCAGATGGAAGTTGTAGAACAGCTCGAAGCAGCTATCCGCAATACGCCGGGTGCTCCAATGGAACTTCTTGCCCAGCTTAGAACGTTGAGCAACTCGCTGGCTGATATGAACATTGACATCAATGGCGATGCAAGTTTGACGAGAAAAGAATTCGAAACTCCAACTTCGTTGGGCGACATCCTTGGCATTACAGCTTGGGGTAGTTACTCAACTACAAGCGGTGTTACACAAACACAGCGCGACGGACTTTCTACCGTTCAGGCTGAATTGTCACAACTCGTTGATGGTTTACAAACCACGGGAGATCAACTCTTGATTATCAAGCAGCAAGCTTATGATGCGGGCGCGCCTTATCTCGAAGGTGACTTACCACAGCAGGATTAAGACTGATTCATCACAATGAAAAAACCCCGTCGAGGCACATAGCAACGACGGGGGTTTTCTTTCGTTGAAATATCTAAATCAATACGTATAAACGAAGGCATTCACATTCATTCCTGCGCCTACGGAAGCAAAGAGTAGGGTGTCGCCCTTCTTCAGGGTGTGTCCGTTGTAATCCGTTTTTCTAACGAGGTCGAATAATGTTGGTACCGTAGCAACGGAACTATTCCCAAGCCAGTTGACTGACATTGGCAATACATTCTCTGGAATCTCTCGTATACCGTAAAGTCGATAGAAGCGATCTACCACTGCGTGATCTAGTTTCGCATTGGCTTGATGCATGAAAATCATGTCGAGGTCTTTGGCCTCTACGCCTGCGTCATCCATAGCCATCTTCATGGCCTTTGGAACTTCTTTAAGTGCAAACTCGTAAATCTTTCTCCCTTTCATTTTGATGAAGCGCTCATCTGGGTCTGCCCCTGGCTTCTCGCCTGGACCTGCGAACAAGTAATATGCCTCTTCCGCAGCTTTATTCATCACGGCAGATCCAATAATACCTGGCTTGTCGGAAGCCTCAAGGATGCATGCTCCTGCGCCATCGGCGAAGATCATCCCGTTTCGATCGTGCGGATCCAGCGCTCTTGACAGCATCTCACACCCCACTACAAGGGCACGCTTAGCCTTACCAGCTTTGATATACATCTCCGCCAACAGAACGCCCTGAATCCAACCGGGACATCCGAAAAGGATATCAAATGGAACGCAGGCATCATTCTCAATTTCTAAGATATGCTTGATACGCGAAGCTAAGCTGGGCAGAATATCGCTGCGGCCAGTGCCTTTGTCCATATCTCCAAAGTTGTGCGCTGCAATAATGAGATCGATTGAGTTTGGATCGATTCCAGCTTCTTCAATGGCCACCTTTCCCGCAGCAGCCCCAAGGTCGGAAGCTCGCTCCTGGTCACTCGCATATCGACGCTCTCCAATGCCGGTAATCTCTTCGAACTTCCTCAGAAGATCTGGCATCGGCATAGGATACAATTCACCCTTTTCGTCGTAAAACTCGTGATTGGTAAAGTCCTCATTTGTTACCCTTTGGCTGGGAAGGACATGCCCTGTGCCTGTAAATTTGACGTACATACTCTCGTTTCAGGTTAGAAGTACCTATTCTATGTTGTAGTTAAGCTTGTCTCTTGGCGTTGGGAACAGCAAGTTTCAATTTTTATTTTGAACAACAAGAGAATATTGCAAAAATATTACGCATGCATAACCAATTTATGAAGTAAGTATACCTGCAACAAAACGACTACCTTTGCAAACTCAATACGAAGTACTGCGTTAAGTACAGAAAGAATAAGGGCATGAGCCAAGACAACAATAAAACTTCCGTAATGGATGAGCTCTATGAAAATGTAGGTGATGCACACCTAAGCTCATCGACGGATACACCGATGCTTCCGGGCGCATTTGATAAGTCGGATGACGATAAAATGCAGGCCATTGAGGAGCATGTAAAAGGTATTATGGAAACGTTGGGACTCGATCTTGAAGATGACAGTCTCCGAGGCACTCCTCGACGCGTTGCCAAGATGTTTGTGAAGGAGACATTCGGCGGATTGGATCCGAAGCGAATGCCAAATCTTTCCACTTTTGACAACAGCTATCAGTACGGCGAGATGTTAATCGAAAAGAACATCACCGTTTACAGTACATGTGAACACCACCTCCTCCCTATCGTAGGTCGTGCTCACGTAGGCTACATCTCCAACGGAAAGGTTGTCGGCCTTAGCAAGATGAACCGAATCGTGGATTACTATGCCAAGCGACCACAAGTTCAAGAGCGCATGACACGTCAGGTTGTAAAAGCCCTGCAAGCTGCGCTCGGCACAGAAGACGTTGCTTGTGTTATAGATGCCAAGCACCTATGCGTGAATTCGCGAGGTATCCGCGATATCGAAAGCAGTACGATCACTGCCGAATACGGTGGTAAATTCAAAGATGAAAAAGTAAGAAGAGAGTTCCTCGACTTCATTCGAATGGAAACTTCCTTCGGAGCCTAATATCAACCTCATTTTTCCATGGCCTTATACGAGACCAACGAGCTGAAAATCTACAACAGCGTTTCAGCCAGCAAAGAGAACTTCGTTCCGATTAAGTCACCTTTGGTAGGTATGTATGTGTGCGGTCCAACCGTATACAGCGACGTACACCTCGGGAACTGTCGCACGTTCATCTCTTTCGACATGGTCTTTCGTTACCTTCAACATCTCGGTTACAAAGTGCGTTACGTCCGCAATATCACGGATGCTGGTCACCTTGAAAACGATGCCGACGAAGGAGAGGACAAGATTGCTAAAAAGGCACGCCTCGAGCAGCTTGAGCCCATGGAAATTGTTCAGCAGTACACCGTTGGTTTCCACGATGTGATGGAGCGCTTCAATGCCTTCCCTCCTAGTATTGAGCCTACTGCCACTGGACATATCGTTGAGCAAATCGAAATGATCAAAGAAATCCTCGAGGCCGGATTGGCTTACGAGGTGAATGGTTCGGTTTACTTCGACGTTGAGAAATACAACAAAGAGAAGCACTACGGAAAGATCTCAGGTCGGAAGATTGAAGAGCTTTTCGAAGGTACGCGTGACCTTGACGGACAATCCGATAAGCGCAGTTCACTCGATTTTGCCCTCTGGAAGAAAGCGAGCCCTGCACACATCATGCGCTGGCCTTCTCCGTGGAGCGTCGGCTTTCCTGGATGGCACCTAGAGTGCTCGGTGATGTCAACCAAATACCTCGGTGAGTCATTCGACATTCACGGTGGTGGTATGGACTTGAAGTTCCCGCACCACGAATGTGAGGTGGCTCAAAACCAAGCGGCTCATGGTCACGACGGGGCCCAAACGTGGATGCACGCCAACATGCTTACGCTGAACGGGAAGCGCATGTCGAAATCTACCGGCAACACGCTACTGCCATACGAACTCTTTACGGGCGATACGCCAATCTTGGAGAAAGGCTTCCACCCTTCCGTAGTTCGGTTCTTCATTCACCAAGCGCACTACAGAAGTGTGCTGGACTTCTCTAATGACGCACTTGTGGCGGCAGAGAAAGGCTACCTCCGTCTCATGGAGGCCATCGACAGCTTGGAAAGAATTGAGCCAGGCTCGAGTTCTTCGTGGGATGTGAAAACGTGGAGGCAGGAGTGCTACGACGCGATGAACGACGACTTTAACAGTCCGATTTTGATCGCAAAATTGTTCGATGCGGTGCGCCAAATCAACAGCATGGTAGACGGCAAAGCGTCACTCACAGCTGAAGATCTCAAAGTCGTTTCAGACACTATCCACGGATTCGTATTCGACGTTCTTGGTCTACAAAAAGTAGCGGGCGCCAGCGATTCAGAAAGTGGAATAGACTCTGTGATGAACGTATTGATCGACCTTCGTCAACAAGCTCGCGCTGACAAAGACTTCGCGCTTTCCGATAAAATCAGAGATGAGCTAGCGGCGAAAGGCATCATTCTAAAGGACGGAAAAGACGGCACCACTTACACGATGAAATCGTGATAAAAGCCATTACATGGGTATTGAGCTTGCCTTTGTTGGCGCTAGTATTCTTGTATAGATATGTGGTAAGTCCGCTGACGCCTCCAAGTTGCAGACACACTCCCACCTGTTCACAATATATGGGCGAGGCCATTGTAGAATGGGGACCGTTAAAAGGCTCTTGGTTGGGATTGAAAAGACTTTCTAAATGTCACCCTTGGGGAACTTGGGGATACGATCCAGTACCCAAGAAGCCCAAATAGAAAGCGGCTACGGAAGGCGGCAGGGCCGAATTCGTTGATTATCTTGCACGTTCAATTATTTCTAGATTGATGAAGCGACTATTTCTATTCCTCTCATCTGCCGCACTAGTTGCCTGTAATGGCGGAGGAGATTCTTCTACCGATGGTGCATCTGGCGCCACATGGGTAAGTAAGGTTCAATATCCAGAAGAGGTTCATCTGCAAAATGTGAAGCAGCTCACCTGGGGAGGCGATAATGCCGAGGCGTACTTCAGCTTCGATGGCAAAATGCTCACCTTCCAGAGCAACAACCCAGCTTGGGGATTGCAATGCGATCAGATTTATGCTTTTGCATGGGGAGCCGACAGTGCAGAACTAGCTAAGCCTACTCCCATCAGCAATGGTTTGGGTAGAACTACGTGCGCCTACTTCATGCCTGGTGACTCAACCATACTGTATGCGAGCACCTTCGCCGGTGGAGATAGCTGCCCTGAAGTTCCCGAAAGAGACGGTGCTTACGTATGGCCGATTTACGAAACGTTCGACATTTATGTCAGCAATTTGAACGGCCAAGTAATCGACACCCTAGTAAGTGGTCCTGGTTACGACGCTGAAGCCACGCTCTCACCTCAAGGTGACAAGATTGTCTTCACAAGCACGCGCTCCGGCGATCTAGAGCTCTACACGTGCGACATCGATGGCTCGAATGTTCAACAAGTAACCAGTGATTTGGGATACGATGGAGGTGCATTCTTTTCGCCTGACGGAAAGAAATTGATCTTCCGCGCTTCACGACCAAAAACAGAGGAGGAAGTTGAGAAATACACGTCACTCCTAGCTGAAGGTCTCGTTGAGCCCACCAACATGGAGCTCTATGTTTGCAATGTGGATGGAAGCGAATTGAAGAAGATCACGGATTTAGGCAATGCCAATTGGGCGCCTTACTTCCACCCTTCTGGAGAGCGTGTTTTATTCTCTTCAAACCATATGAGCGAACGCGGATTTCCGTTTAACATCTTCATGTTAGATTTGAATACCCAGGAGATTGAGCAAATTACATTCGACAATGCATTCGACTCATTCCCTATGTTCTCGCCAGATGGCAAGAAACTCGTATTTGCTTCGAACAGAAACAACGGGGGTACAAGAAATACCAACTTGTTTATTGCCGACTGGGTAGACTAACCAACCAAACGCACACATGGAGTACTTGACCATTACTTGGGGGCTCGAGAAAGGGCTTGAATTAGGACCAATAACCATTCGTTGGTACAGTGTCCTATTCGCTATGGGGTTCATTCTTGGATTCCGCATTATGCTGCGCTACTTCAAGCAAGAAGGAATAAGCGAGAAGATGCTCGACAAGATGTTGGTATACTCCGTGATTGCCACAGTAGTTGGTGCGCGCCTCGGGCACGTCTTCTTTTACGACTGGGACAGTTACAAGGACAATCTTTGGGAAATAGTAAAAGTCTGGAAAGGCGGGTTAGCTAGTCACGGTGCTGCTGTTGCGCTCATCATTGCCATGTGGTTATTCGGTAAGAAGCTCGTTGAATACTTCGACTCTGCATCGGTTTATCAAAGAAGCCTTTGGGCGCTGGATCGCCTCGTCATTACTGTTGCCTTGGCGGGATGCTTCATTCGCCTAGGAAACTTTGCGAACTCCGAGATCTATGGAAACATTTCGAATTCTGCCATTGAAACTGTGTTCGTCACCAATGTGCAGGATGGCCTTGAAGCCGTTTTTCGTGACTACTTCGAAAGTGTGGATATGAGTCCGACTGGAGAAGTTTACGAAACGGATTCCATCAAGTACCCGGTTTATACGCTCTCAGTGACCCCGGCCATTGGTACGGGTCGTACTGACCAAGAAATTACGAGCGTATTTGGCACTAGCGTACCTCGTTATCTAGAAAATTTAGAGCAAAACAGGAAGAATGCGCTTCCTATGCCAGGGGAAGACATTTCATACAATCAAGATACAGGACAACTTGAAATGAAGGTTCTGGGAGTGCCTCGTCTGCCTACGCAGCTCATTGAAAGCTTAGGCTACCTCCTCATATACCTCATTTTACGATTCCTCTTTACCAAAGAGGGTTTGCGCTATCGAAACGGCTTTATGTTTGGCGCCTTCTTGGTATTGATTTTCGGATTCCGCTTTGTGATAGAGTACTGGAAAGACTACCAATCTGCATTTGAGGCGGAGATGACCCTAAACAGAGGACAGCAATTGAGCATTCCACTCGTGATTATTGGATTGTACTTCCTTTTCAGAAATGTACAAGTGAAACCTAAAAAGGTGGCAGAATAATGCAAGCAGCAAGGAAAATTGGAGTTGTAGTCATCCTATTGGCGATGGTAGCCTTTGTGGTCCTTCAAGCCGGGATCTTTAAAGACACTCCAAAAAAGGAACGTCCCGTTCAACAACCTATAACCAAGGATTATGAACCGAGCTTCACCCATGAAGGGGAAGTGTGGTTCCTTGGGACAGATGGCGATACGCTTGCCACACTACCGATGGAGGTTGCTGAAACCAGCGAGGAGATTCAGTATGGGATGATGTACAGAAAGAGCTTCAAGCCAACGATGTACGCCATGCTCTTCCTAATGCCGGGCGGTGATCAACCAAGAAGCTTTTGGATGAGAAATACCATCGTTCCATTGGACATCATCTACATCAATTCAAATCGCGAAGTAGTTTCGATTGTTGAAAATGCACGCCCGATGGACGATACATCGCTACCTTCTGAAGGTCCAGCTAGCTTCGTTATAGAAGTCCCTTCCGGATACACACGAAGTCGCGGAATCGCAGCAGGAACCAAGGTAGCCTGGATGCGCTTTTAGGATGCGGTTTTACCTTTCAATTTTAGCCTTTGCGCTGCTAACGTCAAGCTGTTCTGAAGAAAAAACGGATTCCTCCTTCCCGCTTGTCGGAATGTGGGAACTGGTTGAAATGAACTTACTAGACAGTACGGCACATGAAACGCCATTCAAAGGTGGAATGCAAGGCGTTTTGCTGTACAGCCAAGATGGGCACGTGGCTCTGCACCTCAGCTACGCGGACTATCAAATCACAGACTTATCCATTCGCAACTTTACGGATACGTTGTCGCGAGAAAAGCTCGAATATCTGACCGGAACCTACCACTACATTGGGGATTATGAGCTCTTGGAAATGGAGGCTGACAGGGAGAAAACGACGGGGACAATCCAGCATACACGCAGAGTTCATTCAAATCCAAACGACTGGGGGAAAGTAGTGGAGAGATCCTTCGAATACCGAAATGACACCTTACGTATGCGTCCAGTTGAGGCAGTGAATTCGGGGATACGATTGGCGTGGGTACGAAGCAGGGATAATTAACTTTCATGTTAAACCGTCTGAATCGTATTTTCGCTCAAACGAATACGCATCTATGAAAAAGTACGGCCTACTCATCACCTTCCTCGCAATCTTACTCATCGATGTGGCCTGGCTTACAGCGTATCATCAAGATCTTTTCGATAAGAACGGTCCGTTTTTATTTCTGTTTATCAGCACTCGCGTTGCGCTTATCGCCATTGGTTATGTGATGATGAAGCGCACTCAAAATTGGCTGTACTTCATCATGATGATGTCTTACCTCTTCTTCTCTTTCGTGGTAAGCTCCCTCTATTATATCAGCACAAACTCTGGTTCTGCTTTTTAATTTTGAAAGGCAAGGCGAACTATTTCGTCCATCCAGCGTATTGAAATAGACTCACAAACACTTTTATCACTTATGAAAAAGCTACTACTCCTCGCCGCACTTACACTTGGGTTTGGGTTTTCAGCACTCGCACAAGACGGAACCGAAACGCTCGAGCCGAAGCCTAGTCCAACCGATATTGCCAAAACTTGGGTTGGTGATAGCTACGTAAAGATCACATACAACCGTCCACATAAGCGCGGCCGCGCCATTTTCGGTGACCTCGTACCGTACGGTGAAGTTTGGAGAACCGGCGCAAACGCCGCTACCGAAATCACAACTACAGGTGACATCACCATCGGCGGAAAAGAGCTTCCTGCGGGAACATACAGCATCTTCACTATACCGAATGAAGATTCATGGACAATCATTATCAATAGCGACCTCGGACAATGGGGAGCGTATCGCTACAAAGAAGAAAACGACGTGGTTCGTTTCAATGTGGATACGCAAGAAGCACCTTCTACCTACGAGGCCTTTACCATCGCGTTCGAAGGCGAAGGCAACAGCAAAATGCTCGTAATGATGTGGGACGATGTGAAAGTATCGATCTCTATCAAATAAAGACTGACTGTCATTTATTGAAAAAGGCCATCTGTGTGGAAGCAGATGGCCTTTTCTATTTGTAGTCTAAAGTCTCGAATCGCAACTATTGCTGCTCCTCTTGCATTGGGTTCGGTCGTGATTGACGCTCCGAACGTTTGAACAATTGGAATCTCGAAGGCTCTGCTCTCGCTGGCCAGTAGTTGTCGTTTCTGTCGGTATCCGCAGTTTCCAAGAATGGATCTAGCTCGATGGCCACAACCTCTTTCTCGAAAGGAAACACCTTGGTAAACTCGTCTTCATTCTTCAACCATACCTCAGCCGGAACGCGAACAATGTCGTTGGTTCCATCAGCGAAGGTCACTTTTAAGATTACCGGCATAATCAGTCCTCCTTCATTTTCAAAAGTGATTTGCACGAAGGTGTATCCGGCTTGCAAAAGCTCTTGCTGACGTGGACTCAAGTTTGCCACATAGTTCGCATATGCCTCCGCGTATCCTCTTTCACGTTGATACGGGTTATACGAATTGTAGAAGTCTCTGGCGTCTTCATCTGTCTCCACAACGGTCTGCTCGATGTCTTCCTCGTTTCGCGTGTAGCCAATGTGTACACGCTCCTGGCGGTCGCGGATGCTATCTAAGCTCGACTCTACCATTGGATCAAGCGTATTCAATTGGAATACCTCTACCTGCTTCATTGCGATGTCCACGTGGTTGGTCGTATAGAACCACCCTCTCCAGAACCAATCGAGGTCCGTTGCTGAGGCATCTTCCATCGTACGGAAGAAGTCTGCCGGAGTAGGATGCTTGAATGCCCAGCGCTCCGAGTACACCTTGAAAGCGTAGTCGAACTGTTCTCTTCCCAAAACAGTTTCTCGAAGAATATTGAGTGCTGTTGCAGGCTTGCCATAGGCGTTGTTGCCAAATTGAATGATGCTCTCCGAATTCGTCATTATCGGCATCTGACGATCCTTGTCGTCGGCCATGTAAGGCACGATCTTGTATGCTGGACCTCGGCGCGACGGATATTCACGGTCCCACTCCTGCTCCGCGAGATACTGCACGAACGTATTTAAACCTTCGTCCATCCATGTCCATTGGCGCTCGTCGCTGTTCACAATCATCGGGAAGAAGTTGTGTCCCACTTCGTGAATAATTACGCTGATGAGACCATATTTTGTGGCCTCCGAATACGTTCCGTCTGCCTCTGGACGACCACCGTTGAAGCAAATCATAGGATACTCCATTCCAATTCGGTCGGTGTGAACAGAAATGGCTTTATCGTAAGGATAGTCGATTGTATACTTGCTGTATACCCGAAGCGTGTGCGCCACAGAGCGGGTGCTATACTGCTCCCATAGTGGGTTACCTTCTTTAGGATAGTAGCTCATGGCCATCACGGTTCTGCCGTTGATATCAACACCCATGGCATCCCAAATAAACTTGCGGCTTGATGCAAAAGCGAAATCGCGTACATTCTCTGCCTTGAAAATCCAGGTCTTCTCGCCCTCCGCTTTTTCTCCTTCATTCTCCAATGCCTCATCAGCGTTGATGATCATCGTTGGGTCCTCCATATTCTTTGCCGCATCGCGAAGTCTGCTGCGTTGCTCTGAAGTAAGCACAGATGATGCATTCTGAAGTGTCCCTGTCGCGCCCACCACATGGTCAGCAGGAACGGTCAACTCCACTGTATAATCACCAAACGGAAGTGTGAATTCACCGCTACCGAGGAACTGCTTGTTTTGCCAACCGTCTACATCATTATATACAGCCATGCGCGGAAAGAACTGCGCGATGGTGTAGATGTAGTTGTCTTCTTCGGCGAAGTACTCGTATCCTGAACGCCCTCCAATTGCCTGACGATCGTTGATGTTGTACCACCATTTGATGGAAAAGGTAAAAGACTCACCGCTTTCCAGAGGCTCATCTAGGTTGATGCGCATCATGGTGTTGACGACGGAATAGGAAAGATCTCTTCCTCCACGCTTCACTTCTTCGATGTGAAATCCACCTGGGAACTCCCAGAAAAGATCTTCAACATCGTCGAGTGTACTGTTCTCAGTGATCTTACTTTTCTGAATCTGACGGGTCATGCTGGAAGGTGAACGCATGTTCTGATCCAACTGGAGCCATAGGTACTCGAGTGCGTCTGGCGAGTTGTTAGTATACGTGATCTCTTCTTCACCATCGATGCGTTGCTCGTCATCATTGAGGTGAATCTTCATTTCGTAATCAGCCTTTTGCTGATAGTATTCATGTCCGGGTGCTCCTGCTCCCGTCCTATAAACATTAGGTGTAGGCAGCTCTTGACCAAGTTGACGAAATAGACTTTGGTTGGTATTCTCTTGGGCGAAAAGTCCAATAGAACCCAACGCGAATATTCCTAAGAGTATTCGGCGCATAGTTGATGCTTAAAATTGAAAATTACCAGGGCCAGGTCTCAATCATGAGTAAACCAGCCACTCCACAAACGATTCCAGAGGAGAAAAGGTTCCACTCGCGTTGTTTGAGGCGCATGAAATTAAAAAGAATGGCGGTAATCAAAAGTAAAATGAAGACAATCAGCAATTGTCCCAATTCGATTCCCAAAGTAAAGGGCAACAAACTGCTCCATCCATCGCTATCACCTACCGTTAGCATTCGAAAGGAACGAAAGAATCCCAACCCGTGAATGAGTCCGAAAAGTGCTGCAATGAAGAATCTTCCGTTGCTTCGTGGGTCTTGACCTACCTTCATTAAATTCACGATTCCCGTGAGCATGATGGTTACTGGAATGAGAAACTCGACTATAGGCCCATTCACGGAAACGGCTCCGGTGTTCGCGAGAATGATCGTTACGGTATGTCCGACCGTGAAGGCCGTAACCACACCCAACACCCTTCCCCAGTGCTTAAACTGGTAAATGGCGGTTAGGGCTATGAGGAACAAGATATGGTCGAGCCCTTCCCACGCCGTGATGTGGTCGAACCCAAGCATAAAGTTAATCTCGAAGCGGCTCATAGGTCTTGTAGTTCTAGCGTTTGAGTAGGCTCTTCGGCATCAAAACGAAGCGAAGTGGGTATATCGGGATGACTGTAATGCAAGATATTGATTTGGTCGGGAAAGGATTCCATAAGAATCGCGTGTCTGACTTGAACCTCCTCGGGAAGCCCACTTTTCACCTTGGTTTCTAGGTAGACGAAAACGCCATCGGCATCTCCTTCTAACCCGAGGTAAAAGAGTTTGATTTCTCGGCCATCTTCGTTCCAAATTCTGAAATGATCTAGAACGTATTCTGAAACATGCTCCGCACTGGTCTCGTCATTGAGCACATCCAGCCCAGGATGTCCAGCTCTTTCGAGTGCATACTCAAGGTCATCCGTAAAGATTCGCAGACCTATTTCGAGCTGATTGGTTGTGGGATTCAGACTCATCTCCCCCACACTGACATAATATTCGTGCTTAGCGGTAAAACTGCTAAACAACGTGGCGCAACCCAGTGCGAGGGCGATGGTCTTCCATTGCTTCATACCGCCAAGGTAGTACAATTCACACACAGGATTGAACGGAAATTCTTACGACCTTCACTATACTTGTGCTAAGCATTCACGCATTATGAAGAATCTACTCCTTACACTTTTGGCCATCAATGTAGTAGCATGTTCTGGTCAGTCCGAGCTCTCTCAGCAGACTCCACCTGAAAATTCGGGTATTGCCGTTCTAATCAAAGAGGCTCCCGCATATCCAATGGGACCGTGTGAGCCGAGTATTGCCATCAATCTGAGTAATCCGGCTAACATTGTTGCTGGGTCTATTCTCGATAGGGTGTACTATTCTAATGATTCTGGAAAGACATGGGTGACGGATGACCTACAGAGCTCTTATGGGGTTTGGGGTGATCCAGTAATTGTAAGTGATGCCAAGGGCCGATTCTTATTCTTCCACCTCAGCGATCCAACTGGAAAGAACTGGGCCAGTGAAGAAATTCTCGACCGCATTGTGTGCCAGTGGAGCGACGATGGTGGCGAAAACTGGAGCGACGGAAGTTACATGGGGCTCGATCACCCGAAAGATCAAGACAAAGAATGGGCGGCTGTAGACTTGCGAAACAACAACGTGTATTGCACATGGACCCAGTTTGATGATTACGGTTCGGAAGAAGATGAAGATCAATCGAACATCTTGTTCTCCATGAGTTCCGACGGCGGTGAAAATTGGAGTAAGGCCGTTCAAATTAACGAGAAGAGCGGCGGCTGTTTGGATGACGACAATACCACCGAAGGAGCTGTTCCAAGCGTTGGTCCGGATGGCGAGGTTTATGTGGCTTGGGCGTTGAGTGAAGAAATTTGGTTCGATAAGTCGCTAGATGGTGGTCAAACTTGGCTCGAAAAAGACATTAAAGTTGCGGATCAACCTGGAGGATGGGATGTGGACATTCCTGGGATTCAGCGAAGCAATGGTATGCCAGTTACAGGCTGCGATGTGAGTGAAGGTCCCAACAGAGGAACCGTATATGTAGTATGGAGCGACCAGCGTGTGGAGGATGACCCAATGGACATTTGGATAGCCAAGAGCACCGACAAAGGTGAAACTTGGAGTGAACCAATAAAGGTGAATCAAGATGAAACAAACCATGTGCAGTTTTTACCGTGGTTGGCGGTGGACCCAGTTACGGGAGATTTGCACGTGGTGTTCTACGACAGGAGAGCGCACGACGACGATAATACGGACGTATATGTGGCGAGTTCTTCGGATGGAGGAAACACATGGACGGAGCAACGCGTAAATGACGAGAGCTTCCTACCAGTAGAATTTGTCTTCTTTGGCGATTACAACAACATCAGCGCCTATAACGGAATGGTTCGTCCGATTTGGACGGAATACCGCGGCGGCAAGTTGCAAGTTTGGACGGCTTTGATGGATTGAAAGGCTCATTTCCGCTTTTAAAATCCTATTTGCAACCCCATTACAGGTACCCAATAGAACTGAGTCTCTATGACTTCGTCGAAATTACCTGGGCCCTCACTAACTGTTGACTCAAACCGACTCCCTACCCCAAAATAGAATTCGGTACGCATTCCCCAAGTGGCTTCATACCTCGCGCCTAGAGCAATCGAGAACTGGTTGTACTTATACGCCTCTCCATCTTGTCCTGAAATGTTTCGGTTTAGGTCGTCATACCGGTACGTGCGTCGAGCGAAGTGCAACGCAGCAAACCCCTTCCATCGTTGGGAGAACGATGACAAGGTTACGTATTTCTTTACTCGAGTTAATAAGACTAACCCTATGCCTGGTTCCTTATAGTCGGGACCCCACGAGAAGAAATTATATTGAATGTTATTTCGGATTGCAGTTGGCCCGATTCCAACTTCTACTCCCCAATCATTGGACTCTACCTGTAGCATGAAGGGATACGATCCCATGAAAATATCGGAGAGCAAGAAGGATAAGGTGACATCCCCTTTGCTATTAGTCGCTTTAGGATCTACTTGGCTTTCATTAGTAATCCGCGCCATGCTCGAATCTGCCGCAATTGTAATTTGGGCATGCGAACTTGTAGCTAAGAACAACGCTATATAAAGGAAAGAGAGGAGCGTTTTCATTTATTCAAGAGGTTTGGAGATAGAACTCGAAATTACTAATTTCCTAGAGTAGGCCTTTTACTTCGACTCCTGTACATACTATTCCCCTATTCTTCTCTCTAATATGTCTATCTCCATTAAAGTTCTGCTAGCGCTTCTATTTCTGCAAGCCTCCTTCAGTGATGTACTAGCCCAGAATCCTTCCGGACTTCAATTGGAATGGGGCGCGGAAGTAGATCTTAGGATGACAGGCTATACAGATATTGCGCATATCGACGACCAGTTCATCTATCTCTACAATCACACAGTGGGCAATGGGTTTTCAAGTCCAAATTGGGAGTTCGTGGTACTTTACAGGTCAAGTCTGGAGGTGGCTTGGAAGTATCGAGGTGAGCCGAGAACTATTGAAGGAGAACCATTAGAAATTGTACAGGTAGACTGTGTTGATGGGGTCTTTCGCATTCTACTTTCTCATATCTCGCCTGAAACCGGTGGTATGAAACTACATCTGATGGAAATCTCAGAAAATGGAATGTCCCAAGGCTATCTACCCCTTGCACACTTCTCCCTCAAATACGGGGATGATTCTGAAAAATGGCTCATCTCAGGTCTTGAAGGCTATCGGTCATTCGACTTCATATACAAGTATATCTATCAAGAGGGTACCGACTCCATACTTGAAATTCAGCGTTACGATAAAAGCTACAATATCGTACGAGTGCGTGTCGACTTGATTCACAATCTGGACCACACAAGCTTGGTATCCTTGCTGCACTCGGATGAGGGTGAGCAATTCTTGATATTAGAATATTCCTATGATGAGGCTACACATAATACTCTAGGAATATACAAGTACGACAACGAAGGTGTCAGTATATCCAGTTTCATAGACATCCCGGCCAGCGAATGGTCGACCCATTGGTTTAACTTCAAGAACGGGAATCTCGAAATAGGAACGTTAGCAGTATTTGATGATGAAACGGCTAAAGCCTCAATTCAATCGGTCAGCACAACTGACTTAGAGCTGAGAGCAACCGACGCTGCGTTGGTTCCTCAGGTATTGATTGAACGCATGAAGGAAAGATGGAATCTCAACTCCCCTGAGGATTCCCCATTTATTGTATCAAACGTCCGCAACACCAGCGATGGTGGGTCTATGATTACATTCCAAATTCAAATCCATGATTACAGGGAGGATCGAGAGGCGATGGACATTTTTGGCACACATGATCCAGAATTGTACTTTATCCACTACATGAAAGACTTCATGATAGTGAAGGTAACCGATAGCTCAAAGGTTCAATGGTTTTCACACATCCCCTTAGATCAGCAAGCCTATGGAGTTCCGTGGTCAACCGGCGCTACATTCTTTAGCGATGCAGATCGACAGTATATCCTCTTAAATGACGATGACGACAACTTAAAATCATGGGCAAGAACGTTTCCTAACATTGATTTCATAAGTTCAATGTCTATTCGAAATGCCAAAATTGTGCTTATTGCCATAGAGAACGATGGAACCGTTTACTACGAACATATTGATGACTCTCGGGATGAGGATAGTTTCACATTCGGTCCAAATGTTTCAATAGGAACTACGGATGGCGAGGCATACCTCCTTAGATACAATGAAAAAAAGCGTTTACAAAGACTTGAAGTTCGCAATGAATAATGTGAGCTTGACCTTTCGATAGCTGAACTTCAATAATATCTAATCAGCCCAATACTAACTCCTACTCCGTAAGTCAGTGCATTAAAATCGCTGGTGCGTTCATCCCAACGCCATGAGCCATTACCTTCTGAGGCGTTGGCATACCGATGCAGTATTCTCCTGATTTCTGTAAACACATAGAGGTCTATCAAGAGCCGGTCGTTTACGTTGATATTAGTTCCCATCGTTGCCCTGAGGCCGTACATGTCATAGTTTCCGTCGTAGTTCTCAAGTTGTGGATGTTGACTAATTAGATCGTAATTCCTGAAGGTCATGCCCAGCGAACCGTACCATGAAGACTGCTCAATGGCATCTCCTAAGAGATGTGCCTTTATCTCAGCCTTGAAGCTGTAGCCCAATTGCTCACCAGTCCCATTCTCCGGAAAGGAATAGGGCAGCTCAAACGAACTGAGCGCATTTAGTGGCGTGAAGGTTAGACCAGCACCTGCGATTAGAGAGTAGTCATTTCCCAAACCCAATTCTGTTTCGAAGGCAATATTTCCGTAGAGCAAGTCAGATACACAAATCTTGTACGCTACCGGAAACTCCGATTCTGTAAGAAGGGCAGCCGTTCCCTCCGTGGCTTTGTCTTGCCTGTTGACACTTACGTTCTGGGCTTCGAGACTAGAAGCCGCTATCATTAGCGTGAAGAGAATCATGTAGAATCGGTGAGAGCACTTCATTTGCGAGGAGAATAAATTGAGTTGTACCGCTAAAGTAGAACTCGATTTCTATTTTCGTTTCTAATTAAACAGATTTACATGCTTCGCAATCTCGCACTCGCCTCCGGAATTTGCCTGTCAGGTCTCGCATTTTCACAGGGCAACCCCCTCCACTCCGTCTCCGCTTCACTCGATTGGGGTCCGCTTATCGAAATTGATGACATTTCAGATTACGAAATCATTGAGACTGATGGAGATACCCTTTTCATAAAAGCCCTAAAGTCGGAAGGCTACCTTTCTAGAATGAGTTTGCAGCTCATCAAGATGAACAAAAACACTTTTGACATTTTTTGGACGCAGACGGTGGTCGACGAGAAGTTTGCGGATGAATATCCTGAACTGAACGACTTCTACTATGTCGATGGAAGATTCATGATTCTATCAAGCTGTTATCTCGACGACCAGGAGCAGTTCGTTCGACTTCGTCAGTTCGTGAATAATGATGGTTCCACAACGCCTTATGAAGTAATCGGATCGATAAAGGCTGAAGATGAAGATGACGGCTATTTCTATTTGTACTTCGACGAAAACCGAGAGGAGTTCTTCTACAATACCTATCAGACCGAATACGACAAGGAAGAAGATTTACGTCAACATCACGTAACCATATTGGATTTCGATCTGAAGGTCCTCTTCGAATACGACCACACCTTCGATTACACTTACGAAAATTGTGGCCTTGAGGAAAAGGGCATGGACGCAGAGGGCAATTATTACTTTCTCTACAGCTACCCTAACCCGAGGTATGAGAACAACAATGACTTGCCGATGTACCTCTACAGCATCATGCGCTTTGATCGTGGTACGTCTCTACTTGAAGAAGTCAAAATCCCAAGTAACGATTACAATCTCAAAACGCGTGATTTAATTCTCGACAATAAAAACGACCAAATCGTATTTACGGGACTGTATGAAAACGAAAAATTCGACGGCCCACACGGCACCTTCTTTTTTAAGGTAGTCCAATCTACATGGGCTTTAGAATATTCAGAATTCACACCATTTGAACTTTCGTTACAGCGTGAATATTTGGATGATGACGACATCGAGGATGGCGATGGACTGGATGACAATCTTGTTCTGAGAAGAGTGATTCGAAGAGGCGACGGCGGATTGCTCTGCTTATATCAAATCAACTATTACACGAAACGTAGAGTGCGAACGGAGAACGGCAGCTACTATGAATATACCTATGTCGACAACGACCTCATCGCCATTAACCACAATAGCAATGGAACCGTAGCATGGTCAAAGCGAATTCCAAAGGAATTTGTGGATGACACGCGCGCTTTTCAAGGTTTCTCCATTACAACCCTCAACGATAAGCTTTTCATCTTCTACTTGGATGATGAAGACAGCCAGGAATATTGGTCGGGCGAGGACGATGAAATTTCAGATGTGGATATGAATAGCGACACGTATGTTGCTATGGTGACTTTAGATATCTCCGGAAACATCACCTACGTTCAGATTGAGCAAGGTGAAGATGATGATGACCTTTGGTTTGCACCTCGTGCATCCATCGGAACCGGCAAGTCGAACGGCGAGCTCATCATGCTTCGTCGGGATGACGATGATTTCGAAGAAATTCGAATTGGCCGCTTTCAGGCGGCGGACTAATCCATTCAATGGAAAGAGTGAACCTCTCGTTTTCATGAAAGCGAGAGGTTCCTCATTTTTGCCCTACCTTATTGAGCCATGTAAAGCCAAAAGACATCTATGCGACTACTCATCGTTTCTACCTCCTCCATCCACGGAAAACCGTACCTCACCTATCTGGAAGACGAAGTGAAATCCTTCTTCCAAGGGAAGAAAATTCTCTTCGTTCCCTATGCACGTCCAGGTGGAATTTCATGGGATGAATACACCGCAAAGGCTTCCGAAAGGTTCACCGAATGGGGCTTCGAAATGACTGGGATACACACGCATGAAGACCCCATTAAAGCTTTAGCAGAGGCGGACGGCGTATTTACGGGTGGCGGAAACACCTTCGTGCTCGTCAAAACACTGTACGACCTTGGCTTGATGAAACCCTTAAAAGAAGCAGTTGAAAACGGCTTGCCGTACATGGGTTCAAGCGCTGGAAGCAACCTTACGGGGTTGACGGTTAGAACTACGAACGACATGCCAATTGTCTACCCTCCCAGCTTTGATGCCTTGGGTCTAGTACCTTTCAATATAAACCCGCATTATTTGGACCCAGATCCGAGTAGCACACATATGGGGGAAACCAGAGAAACCCGGATCAACGAGTTTCACCACTTTAATGACCAACCTGTAATAGGTATCCGGGAAGGTTCTTGGTTGCGAAGAGAAGGCGACCAGCTTGAGTTGAAGGGGCCACATACGGCGCGCTTGTTCCGTAAGGGGTCAGCGGCGATAGAAAGAGAGCAGGGAGATTGGAGTGATTTGCTGTGAGGGGTGCCTCACACGGAGAAACAGAGGGCACGGAGGTTTCGCGTGGAGAGGTTTCTCGTGAAGAGGTTTCTCGCAGAGAATTTGAGCATTGCGTGGTGGAGTGAGTTCGCAGGGGGATGTGCGTGGTGGGTTTCGCGCAAATACGCTAAATGCAAAAACGCTAATTAAAATCCTTACGAGGTGATTCGTGCGTAAAAAAAGGGTACGAGTATATCTCGATAGCGGATCTAAATTCCGGATAGAAGGCATGTTGCTTTAGCTCATGCCGGTTATCAAAAATCTTATGCTTCATTTGAAGCTAGCTCGTGGAGAGGTTTCTCGTGAAGAGGTTTCTCGCAGAGAACATGAGCATTACGTGGTGGAGTGAGCTCGCAGGGGATCAACGTGGCGTGATTCGAAATTCCGGGTAAAAGGCATGTTGCTTTAGCGCATGCCGGTTATCAAAAATCTTATGCTTCATTTGAAGCTAGCTCGTGGAGAGGTTTCTCATGGAGAGGTTTCTCGCAGAGAATTTGAGCATTGCGTGGTGGAGTGAGCTCGCAGGGGATCAACGTGGCGTGATTCGAAATTCCGGGTAAAAGGCATGTTGCTTTAGCGCATGCCGGTTATCAAAAATATTGCGCGGTGGAGTGAGCTCTTGTCGACCAGGATGTCAACCATGAAGCTCTTCTCTCACCTGAGAATTACAAAGAATACCCCACCATTACCCCAAAAGTTGGCCAAAAGTCACGTACCAAATCCGTTTCGGTAGCTCCATCGCGATACACTCTGTTGAAGTAGGTCCATGACGGAGAATAGCCGCCGTATACTTCCATGTAGAAGTGAGACCCATAGTTGCGACGGTAGCCAATATTCAGGGTGAACTGATGGTAATTGATGTTGTCTTCTACAATGAAGGAGGCATCGTCCTGACTCACTCGGTTGTGATTTTTAAAGGTGTAACCCGCCGAGAAGAAACCTCCACGTTTGGCCATAAATCCTTTGCGTCGATTTAAGTAGAGCTTTCCTCTAGAGAAGAATTCCCATCCCATTCCTGTGCCATTGTAGGTTTCGTCAAAACGCCTGTGCCCAACGAACGAATATGCGTAGCCCAAGTTCCAAAAGGTTGGCCCAACGCCTACCTCTACAGCCCAGTTTTTATCAAAATTGTACTGCACAAAAACAGGGGCACCACCAGCGAGAATTTCGGTAGGAAGTAAAGCGACCGACCAACGTGGAAACTCCTCTTCCTCTTCTTCTTGAAGATCAGGTAATCCGCTTTGGCGGGTTTCAGAATTTGAGGAAGACTTATCCGAGCGGATGGTCAATTGCGCCATAGAGGGAACAGACAGACCAAGAATGGCCAGAGAGAGAAAGAGATATTTCATTTTGAGAAAGCGTGAAAAATGTGCGTCGCGGCCAAAAGTAGTTACAATTTCAAATATTCTTCTATTTTTGTCGCCTCGCCTCTCTCCTGTATTTCACATAGTGTTATATGACGCGCTATAATTGAGAGGTTTAACATTTAAACTCTCTCATGAAGAAAATTCTTTCGCTTCTCTCTGTTTCATTGCTTACCACATTTTGTTTTGCTCAAGTGCCTTCAGGTTTCAATACAAACTTGGAATGGAGTGACATTCACGAGATTGATGGAGAACAGACCATTGCGGGCGTCGATTCACAATACATCTATGCTTTTGCTGTAAACAACGGTGAAGGTTGGGATAGAAGAAAGTGGTTCTTCACTAAGTACGACGTTGAAACGTTCGAGCAAGTATGGCACATCGAGACACGTCCACTTGAATGGGGCGATGCCGAACTCGGGTTCGAGGAAGTTCGAATTATCAACGGAGAGTTTTTCGTTTTCTACAACGCATTCGACAAGTATAAAGACCGCATGTCATTGCTTGGTCAGCATATCACTGCCGACGGCGACATGGGCCGACTTTCTCAACTCGAATACTATACAACGGACGACGCCACTGAAGGCAAATTTCAAATTGAATGGAATGAAGACGGTGATGAATTTGTCGTAGTTGCCATTCCACAGTTCATAAGAGACGAACAAGCGAAGTTTAGAATCGTCTCATATGACCTTGCGTTCCAAAAGAAATGGGACAACCAGATTACGGTACGAACTCACCACGAGAACTTTCAGGTTATCGACTACGCTCTCCACAAGGATGGCAACCTCTACGTTTTGGCTTACGACCTGCCCGATCTAGATCGCGGTGAAGAAGACGTAGAAGGAAAGTCAAATCAGCACTATGCCATCTACAAGATAAATGAGAATACTACGAATGAACTCGAGGGGCTAGACCTCGAATTAGACGACTACTTCGTATCGAGCCCTTGGATTCACCTAGATGATCACAACATGCATGTTGGCGGGGTCGCTTCCATGGAATATTTCGATGAGGCAGATCTCACTTTCTTCATGACTATTGACTATGAAGGATTTGCAGTTGAAAGCGCCTCTTTTGATGAGATCCCTGAGCAGATCAAGGATCGCATGACTACTCGCTACGACATCTTTGATCGGTACGGCCGCCCGTTCAAAGTGATTCACTTTAGAAGAATCGATGACGGAGGAGCTATCCTAGTACAACAGTGCAGATATGAAGAGGTAGATTATGTAGTTACCGGCACTGTGATGGGAGTACCAGTATCCTACCGTAAAGTAATCACCAACCATTACGAAGATTACCTGATCGAAAGAATCGACTCAAATGGTCAACTTGTGTGGATGACTCACCTTCCATTGAACCAAGTTTTCGTTGAAAGCGACCTCTTCATGGGTGACCTTCTCGTAGTGAACAACGACAAATTCCATCTCATTTTCAATGATGATAAAGACAACATTGAGGAATGGGGTGAAGAAGATCCGTCAATCGACACGTATCAAGATTGGAGCATCCGCAGAGGAAACGTGGTAATGGTAACCATGGACACAAACGGAAACGTTTGGTACGAAGCTCTCACAAAAACCAAGGATGAAGAAGACGATACGTACTTCCTTCCCTCCGCAGGATTCTCTAAGCATCACGGCGAAGCTATAATCTTTAGTGCCGACGATGAAGATGTAAAAGTTGGTCGCCTGACCATTTCAGAATAAGTAACCTCACAATGCCTTTGGGCATTAACAATTGAAATTCAATTCGCTAACTAAATTCAAATTCAATGCGTAACATTTCTACACTCCTAGTGGTAGCTTGCCTAGCACTTTCATTCTCAGCTACGGCGCAACGTCGCGGTGGTGGCTCTTTCGACGTGCAGTTCAACATTGCGCCCGTTGCATTTGCAAACTATAGCTTCTATGCTGGCTATAACTTCGAAAAGGACATGACTGTTGGTACCGTTCTCGGTTACCAGAACCTTTCTATTTCTTCAACTACTAGCTCAGAAGAAGTTTCATACTCAGGCTTCTACATCGCTCCAGAATTCCGTTTCTATTTTGATCCTTCAAGAGAAGGAAACGATGGATGGTACGCAGGTGGTTACTTGAAGTTCCGTTCATACGGTACTACAGGTGAGCCTTATGGCGGACTTGATCCAGACGGAAACTTCGTTGAGTACGACCAGTCTAACAATGGCCTCGCACTCGGTATTCTCTCTGGTCGCATGTGGACAACCCGTTTCGGTCTTACTTTCGGAACTTGGGCTGGTCTCGGTTACTACCTCTTCGACGTTGAGTCGACTTCAGTAGAACTTCAAGAGCAAGATATCACTACCACACTTCCTGCCTTGGACTTCCGTCTAGGTGTGAATGTTGGTTACAGATTCTAATCTGATTTATAGACATTTATTAAAGCCGTCCTTCGGGGCGGCTTTTTTTATGCCGTGAATTTCAGAAGATGCGCAGGCTGAATTAACTTCAGTAATTCTCCAACTTACCTTAACTTTCATCTTCAAGAAAAAAATCAAGACATGAATATTGCAGTTCTACTTCACGGTTCTGGCGTATACGATGGAACCGAAATTCACGAAGCAGTGCTAACCCTTCTAGCTATTGAAGAAGCTGGACACACGTATGCCTGTATCGCTCCGAACATCAATCAGCACCATGTGGTGAATCACTTGAATGGAGAAGAAATGCAAGAGACACGCAACGTGCTCGTGGAGTCTGCCAGAATCGCACGCGGTGAGGTAAAGGACGTATCCGACATCCATATTGAAGATTACGATGCACTTCTAATGCCTGGCGGATTTGGCACCGCGAAGAACTTTACAAAATGGGCTTTTGAGGGGCCAGATGGAGAAATTGTGGAATCCATTAAAAACCTGGTGCTCGGATTCGTTTCTGCCAGCAAACCAATTGGAGCCCTATGCATGAGTCCGACTACCGTGGCAAAAGCGCTCCAAGGAAGCGAGTTCAGTGCTACGCTCACGGTTGGATCTACGGAGGCAGCTTCTCCTTACGACATCGGAGCAATTAGCCAAGGTGTGAATAGCACAGGAGCGCATGCGGAAATGCGCACGGTGAATGAGATTGCCGTGGATGAAAAGCTCAAAATAGTCACTGCCCCGTGCTACATGATGGAAGCCAGCATCACCGAGGTTCGAAACAACATCAAGGAAGCAGTTAATACCGTAATCGACTTGGCCTCAGCCTAATATAATACGTTGAATATCCGTACTTTTGCAACGCTTATTCTCTGCGGAGAGCAAGCGTTTTTTCGTTAAATCCACTATTTTGAAGAAGACCGTTCTCATGATTCTCGACGGTTGGGGAATCGCTAAAGACCCTTCCGTTTCAGCCATCGATAAGGCCTCAACTCCATTCATCGATAGCCTCTACCAGAAGTACCCCAACAACCAAATTGAGGCGAGCGCCCTCGACGTAGGTCTCCCTGAAGGTCAGATGGGTAATTCCGAAGTAGGCCACATGAACCTTGGCGCCGGACGTGTGGTGTACCAAGACTTGGTGAGAATCAATCGCGAAGTAGACAACGGTGGATTGGCGAAAAATCCGGAACTCGTAAAGGCCTTCGAATATGCCGAAGAGAAACAAAGCAAAGTTCACTTCATTGGACTTGTAAGCGACGGCGGGGTGCATAGCCACCTCAAACACCTCAAAGGCCTACTTTCTGCAGCGAGCAACCGAGGCCTACACCGCGTTTACGTTCACGCATTTATGGATGGTAGAGATACTGATCCGAAAGGTGGAGTGAACTACATCAAGGATCTCGAGAACCACATGGCTAAAACCACGGGGCACATCGCTTCCATTGTAGGTAGATACTTCGCTATGGACCGCGATAACCGCTGGGAACGTGTAAAGAAAGCCTACGACCTACTCGTAAAAGGCGAAGGTGAATCATACGCCATGCCTGTGAAAGCTCTCGAAGAGAGTTACGCGAACGGCGTTACCGATGAGTTTATCGAACCGGTTTGTATCACTAGATCAGGACAACCCGTAGCAACAATTGGACCGAACGATGTTGTCATCTGTTTCAACTTTAGAACAGACCGCGGCCGTGAAATCAGCATGGCACTAACCCAAAAGGCGTTTCCAGAATACAACATGGAGCCAGTAGATATCTACTATGCGACCATGGCGAGGTATGACGATACCTTTAAGAACGTTCACGTACTCTACGAAAAGGACAACCTGACGGAGACCCTTGGCGAGGTTCTTAGCGCGGCTGGTAAAAAACAAATCAGAATAGCGGAAACAGAAAAGTACCCACATGTAACCTTCTTCTTCTCGGGCGGAAGAGAGAAAGAGTTTGAAGGTGAAAAGCGTCTACTATGTCCATCTCCGAAGGTAGCTACGTACGACCTTCAACCCGAAATGAGTGCGGGTGATATTCGAGATGCGATTGTTCCAGAACTGGAAAACTCAACTGCAGACTTCGTGTGTTTGAACTTTGCCAATCCGGATATGGTTGGACATACAGGAAGCATGGAAGCTGCTATTAAAGCGTGCGAAACCGTAGATGCTTGCGCAAAAGATGTTGTTGAAGCAGGTTTGAAAAGTGACTATACTTTTATCATCTTAGCAGATCATGGAAATGCGGATTGCATGATTAATCCTGACGGTTCGCCGAATACGGCGCATACCACTCAACCGGTTCCGGTATTCCTCGTTAGCAATGAGGTGGACGGAATTAAGTTGAAGTCGGGAAGACTCGGAGACATAGCCCCAACTCTATTGGATTGTATGGGGATCTCCAAGCCAGATGCAATGACGGGAGAAAGCCTACTAATACGATGATTCCAAACTCATTACTCATAGCCGTTGATTTCGACGGAACTGTTGTTGAAGATGCTTACCCAGAAATAGGGAAGCCGAAGCTTTTCGCTTTTGAAACATTGAAGCAGCTTCAAAAAGATGGCCACAGATTGATTTTGTGGACCTATAGAAACGGGCGATATGCTGACAAGGCTGCCGAGTTCTGTAAAGAGAATGGCGTGGAATTCTACGCCGTAAATGCGAGCTTCCCAGGAGAAGATCGAATGGATAGAAATGTGCCGAGAAAGATTAATGCTGACATCTTTATCGACGATAGAAATGTAGGTGGCTTTCCAGGATGGGGAGAGGTTTATCAAATGATTTCCAAACAACCCATGGAAATGGCCGAGGCACACAAAAAAAGAAGAAAGAAGGGCTTTTTTGGCCGTAGATGATTGACGACGAATGATTCATTACAAGTCGAGAGAAGAAATTGAACTAATGCGCGAGAGCGCACAAATCGTGTCGAAAACACTCGGCATGGTAGCACGTGAAATCAAGCCTGGGGTAACTCCACTTCACCTTGATAAACTTGCTGAAGAATTTATCAGAGACCACGGAGCTGAACCCGGCTTTTTGGGAATGTATGATTTCCCGAACACGCTTTGCATGAGCCGCAACAATGTTGTAGTTCACGGCTACCCCGATGACAAACCCTTGGAAGATGGCGACATCATATCTGTAGACTGCGGAGCACTGAAGAACGGTTTCTATGGAGACCATGCCTACACGTTCCAGGTAGGTGAAGTTGCCCCAGAGGTGAAGAAACTTCTTCAAGTCACCTTAGAGTCTCTCTACCTCGGCATCGCGCAGATGCACGCAGGGAAGCGCCTTGGAGATATCGGTCACGCCGTACAAGCGCACGCCGAGTCTAACGGCTACGGTGTAGTCCGCGACCTTGTAGGACACGGTATCGGGAGAACCATGCACGAGGATCCTCAAGTTCCTAATTACGGCAAGCAAGGAAGAGGAAAGAAATTGCAGGAAGGGCTTGTACTCGCCATCGAACCTATGATCAACATGGGTACGCATCGCGTGGCATACTTGCCAGACAATTGGACTATTGTAACAGGCGACCGCAAGCACTCTGCACACTTCGAACACGACGTGGCCATTGTAGATGGTAAACCGGACGTTCTTTCTACCTTCAACTATGTTTTCGAGGCACTCGGCTTGCCAGAAGAAGACTTTTCAGTTCCAGCGAAAATATGATCAAGTTTGCCTTGAAATATATCCCTCGGCCGATGCTCATTCGGTTGAGTTATATCGTACAGTTCTTTGCTCCAGTCATTTATGGAGGTTCGAAATTCACTGACCCGATTGACGGCAAAAGCTACCGCAAGTTCCTTCCATACGGGTACGGTGGAAATATCCGCGAAAACGCTCTTTCACCTGGGACCAACTCCCTGGAGAGACACCGTTTAATGTGGCTCTATTTGAAACGTGATTCCGATTTCTTTACGAAGAATCACAAGGTGCTGCACATCGCTCCAGAACAGTGTTTTTACGGCCGATTCCGCAAAATGGATAACCTAGATTATTCCACGGCAGACTTGAATAGTCCGATTGCAGATTACAGTTTCGACATCCACGAAATTCCCTTTGAGGATAATAGCTATGACGTTGTGTTCTGCAACCACGTCTTAGAACACGTAACCGACGATCAGCAGTGCATGCGTGAATTGTGCCGTGTTCTAAAACCAGGCGGACTTGCCATTGCTCAAGTTCCTTGGATTCCTGAACAAGAGGTGACCGTAGAAGATCCTACCATTACTGATCCGAAGGAGCGCGAAAGGCTATTCGGCCAATACGACCACGTTCGGAAGTATGGTAAAGACTATCAGGATCGCTTGGAAAAAGCCGGCTTCAAGGTTACGCGTGTCGATTACAGCGAGGAATTGAGTGAAGAGGAATTCGAACGCTACCGTCTTCCAAAGGGAGAGCCGCTGTTCGTTTGTACCAAGTAAGTTATTCCACACCTAAGCGAGACAGACCGGCCTTCGCCTTCTGCTGCGTTCCCTCATACCAAGGATAATTCTCAAACTCGAGAACGCTCTGGTAATGTCGGATGGAAGCATTTGCATTGATATCCTCTAAGATAAAAGCGAGTTGTAATTCGGCATTAACGCGTTCAAACGTCAAGGGTGTGGTCTGAATCCTTGCAGCTTGTTGAAACGATTGCACAGCCAGGCTCAATTGTCCCAATTCCTGAAATACTCGACCGCGACGGTAGTGAAATTCGATGAGCTCTGCATAGGAGTATTTGTGGGCGTCGGTAGACGGAACGTACTCCAGAGCTTTCACCATGTCGCCCGCATCAAAAGCCAACCTGGCGCGAATAAGAGTGAGGTTGTAATCACCCGACTCCATTTCACGAAGTGCTTGCTTATCGGCTCCTACAAAGTCATTTCCTTCTTCGAGTACCTTTTGCTTGTACGACTCTGCCAAGGCATTTGCCCCTTTTAGTCTGTAGTACCAATTGAGGTACCTAAACGTAGACTTGAGATAATTTACGCCTTTCGTAGTTCGCACATAGCGTTCTAAGACCAAGTTGGCGTCGTCATCTCCTCGGGCCAGCTTCGCTCGTCCGAGCAAGTAATCCAAATATGGGAAGTTGTATCTGTTCGGAATTGCCTGAACCGCTTCAATCATTTCGATGATTTCGTTGTTCTTACCTCGAGCTTGAAGCAGTTTCACTTCCAGAAATGCGAGCAAGGCGTTCTCTTTTGGATTCACCCCATATGCTGTAAGAGACTCGATTTTACCAGGCTGGAGTGCATTCATCACGTACACATAGATGAAGACATGCTTAGCTCGTAGATGTGCGTACTCGGATTTGCTACTCGCATCGATAGCTCTATCGAGGTAACGAAAACCGCGCTCTAAATCACCAGAAAACCCCAGAAATGCCGCGAATGACTTGTAGCTATCTGGAATGGAACCTAGGGCAACATTAAGCACACCGATACCGGCATACATAGGCTTATGGGTAGGAAACTTCTCTTGGCCATCTTCGAGGTGATTTATTCCATCGAGACCATAACCCGCTGCGCTCCATTTATGATTGAACTTGGCTTCGATAGAGGCCATTTCCAAATTCATTTCGCCTAAGTAGAGGTGATAATCGGGACTATCCTGATCGCCGTTATCCTCAACGGACTCGATCAAGTCTTCCATGCGACTGCGATCTTTGTCAAAGGCCGCTTCGTCTTCATCCACAAAATGCTTGAGGAATGAAATCTGAAACCTCAGATAAGGAACTCGCCAATCATTGGTGTTGGAGAGTGTTCGAATGTGAGCTTGAGCAGAGCTGAAGTTCAGTTTGAAGATCTCTTCTATTGCTGAATTGAAGGTTTGATCGGTTTGAACCTGAGCACGCGAAGTACCAGAGATCCCGAGGAACAGGGCGAGAATGATGGCGATTTGGCGCATAAAAAAAGGGCTCAAATTGAGCCCTTGAAGTTACTAAGATGAAGTGTCTTATTTAGCTTTCGCCAAGATATCTTCGATCATTTTACCCATGCGTTCCTCTTCCTCGCGTGCGAGTTCAGGGTCTACAAGGATACGACCACTGTGTTCATCAGTGATGATTTTCTTACGCTGTGCAATCTCAAGCTGACGCTGCGGTGGGATAACGAAGAATGAACCTGCAGAGGCACCACGCTCGATAGAAACAACCGCTAGACGGTTGAGAGCTTTCTCGCGAATACGACGGTAACCAGTGTAGAGGCGCTCTTCGATGCCTTTACCGAGCTCTTCTGACTTCTTCAGAAGAATTTCTTCTTCTTTTTCGGTCTCGCTCATGATGCTCTTGAGTTCGCCTTGCTTGAATTCAAGGTGACTCTTGCGTTCAGCTAGCTTATCTGCTGCTGTTTTCTTTACTTCCTTCTTGTTGGCAATTTTCGCTTCAAATTCCTTGATGCGCTTGTTGCTCAACTCGATTTCCAACTCTTGGAACTCGACTTCCTTAGAGATAGCATCGAACTCGCGGTTGTTGCGAACGTTCTTCTGCTGCTCTTCGTACTTCTTGATCTTTTCGGTGGCGTTCTTGATAACGATTTTGCGGTCTTTGATCTCGTCTTCCAAGTCTTTGATCTCGTTAGAAACCTTTTCAACTCTTGTCTCGAGACCAGCAATTTCGTCCTCTAGATCTTCCACTTCCAATGGCAATTCTCCGCGAAGGTTGCGGATCTCATCAATTCTGCGATCGATGATTTGAAGATCGTACAATGCGCGAAGCTTGTCTTCGACCGTCATTTCTTTCGTCTTTGCCATAGAACTTATAGATATAAAATGGGGTTCGTTTTGACTGCCGTCTTGAAGGTGGCAAAAGTAGGGAATTTTTCACGAATAGCATCGTACAATAGCTCAATCGTAAATTGCTCGGACTCAAAGTGTCCGATATCGGCGATTACAATGCGGTCATCCGCATCAAAAAACTGATGATACTTGAAGTCGCCCGTAACAAAAACATCCGCTTTTTGTCGGATGGCATCATTTAGCAAAAAGCTACCCGAACCTCCGCAAATAGCGATGTTCTTTACCTTTTCGCCAATCGGTTTCGTATATCGCACTACTCCACCGACCTTTTCTTTGAGATATTTCAGAAACTCTAGAGTGGTCATTTCACTCTCCAACTCTCCAATCATGCCCGAGCCTGTTTCGGCTCGAGAATTTTCAAGAGAAATGAGATCATAGGCCACTTCTTCATACGGATGTGACGCAAATAGTGCGTTCAGCACTTTGGATTGTCGGTCGAACGGATACAACACTTCCAATCTGAACTCTTCTTCTTCGTGACGTTGACCGGGAACGCCTACGAATGGATCAGAACCTTCGCCTCCCCTGAAGGTACCCGTACCGTCGTTTCGGAATGAACATTCATCGTATGTGCCAATATTACCGGCTCCAGCGGCAAACAGGGCACTCATCACCTCATCAATATGAGATTTAGGAACGAAGGTGACTAACTTTCGAATCCAGCCTTTTTTGGGACTTAGAATCCGTGTATTCTGAAGTCCTAACACCTCGGCCAGCTTTGCGTTTACGCCAGTATCTACATTATCAAGATTTGTGTGGATGGCATAGAGCGCCACCCCTTTGACAATGGCCAACATTACGGTTCGCTCAATGTAATTCTTGCCATTGAGGCGTTTCAATCCGCTGAAAATGATGGGATGATGAGAAACGACGAGGTTTGCTCCTTTGGCGACTGCTTCTTCGATGACGGCTTCTGTGGCGTCGAGGCTTACAACTACGCCGGTGCATTCGTCGTTGGCATTACCAACAAGCAATCCGCTGTTGTCATACGATTCTTGATAGGCATTTGGGGCGATGCCTTCGAGGTGTGAAATGATATCCGCGATTCTCATGTAGCGAATATAGCTTTTGTGGAAAAGAAAAAGCCCCTCTTCATTTCTGAAGAAGGGCTTAGATATGAGAACTTGGGTTTGGCGATTACTCGCTGTCTTCCATGTCTTTCTTCAACTTCGCTAGTGCGTCAAGGTCACCAAGAGTGGTCTTCTCAACAGATTGAGCAGCCTTCTTAGCTGGACGTCCTTTGCTTGCACCTGCGTCATCAGCTGGTACGTCTTCAGCACCACCTGCAACTTCTTTGTGAAGTTGAGTGTGAGATACTACGATACGACGAGCATCTTTGCTGAATTCGATCACTTTGAAGTCAAGTGTTTCACCCGCTTTGATAGAAGAACCGTCTTCTTTCGCAGTGTGGCGACCTGGGCAGAATCCTTCTACACCGAAAGTCTCGAACATTACGTTGGCTCCTTTATCGAATACGTCAACAACTTTTCCTTCGTGTACGCTACCTACAGTGAATACTGCAGAGTAGTTATCCCAAGGGTTTTCTTGAACTTGCTTGTGACCAAGGCTCAAGCGACGGTTTTCAACGTCAACTTCGAGAACTTTAACCTCAAGCTCAGCACCGATGCTAGTAAACTCGCTAGGGTGCTTGATTTTCTTAGTCCAAGAAAGGTCTGAGATGTGAATCAAACCGTCGATACCTTCTTCTAGCTCAACAAATACACCGAAGTTGGTGAAGTTGCGAACCACGCCTTTGTGCTGGCTTCCTGAAGGGTACTTAGTTTGGATATCAGCCCATGGATCTGGAGTAAGTTGCTTCATGCCGAGTGACATCTTACGATCCTCGCGGTCGAGGGTAAGGATGATCGCTTCAACTTCGTCGCCAACCTTCACGAAATCTTGAGCGCTGCGGAGGTGAGTACTCCAGCTCATTTCAGATACGTGGATAAGGCCTTCAACGCCTGGCTGAACTTCTACGAATGCACCGTAGTCAGCGAGAACAACAACTTTTCCTTTAACCTTGTCACCAACATTGAGTTCCTCAGATAGAGCATCCCAAGGGTGTGCCTCAAGCTGCTTGATACCCAATTGGATACGTGTCTTGGCTTCGTCGAAGTCCAAGATAACAACGTTGAGTTTCTGGTCGAGTTCAACCACTTCAGATGGGTGGTTGATGCGGCTCCAAGAAAGGTCGGTAATGTGTACCAATCCGTCAACACCACCAAGGTCGATGAACACACCGTAAGAAGTGATGTTCTTAACGATACCTTCGAGAACCTGACCTTTCTCAAGCTGAGAAATGATCTTACGCTTCTGCTCTTCAAGGTCAGCTTCGATAAGCGCCTTGTGAGAAACAACCACGTTTTTGAACTCTTGGTTGATCTTAACGATCTTGAATTCCATAGTCTTGTCAACGTACGCATCGTAGTCACGGATAGGCTTCACATCGATTTGTGAACCTGGCAAGAATGCTTCCAATCCGAATACGTCTACGATCATACCACCCTTCGTGCGGCACTTCACGTAACCATTAACAACTTCTTCATTGTCGTAAGCTTCGTTCACACGATCCCAAGCCTTGATAGAACGGGCTTTGCGGTGTGAAAGAACGAGCTGTCCGTACTTGTCTTCCTGCTTGTCAACGAGCACTTCAACATCATCACCTACTTTGAGGTCTGGGTTGTAGCGGAACTCATTGAGAGAAACAACACCTTCAGACTTCGACGCGATGTCGATGATAGCGTCACGATCAGTGATGTTAACCACTTTACCGTTTACTACTTGGTGCTCAACTGAAGAACCAAGGGTGTCTTCGTACATCTGAGCGAGCTCATCGTACTGTGCACCTTTCTTGATTGTTCCGCTTTCGTAAGCGTCCCAGTCGAATTCTGTTTCTTGTTCTGGAGTAAGGTCTACTTCCTCTTCAGATTCTTCATCCTCCTCAACTTCTTCAGCTTTCGGAGCTGCTTTCTTCTTTGGAGCAGACTTTTTAGGAGCGGCTTTCTCAGCCTTCGGAGCTTCCTCCTTTACCTCTTCTGTAGTTTCTTCGGTTGCAACTGCTTCCTCAGCAACTACTGTTTCTTCTGCCTTTTCAGCTTTCGCTTCAGCGGCTTTTTTGTTTTCTTCTGCCATGCGGCCTAAGAGCTTTTTGTATCTCGGGTTGACAAGCATTCAGGAAAAACACCGGGAGACGTTTTACATGTATTTGAAAATCACCTATTTCCCCGCTTGTCTGCGTCCTTAGGAAAAAGGGCTGCAAATATACGGGGTATTTATTTGATAAACAATAGGGTTAGAAGGGGTGGACTAATGGACTGTTGGATTGTTCCGACTGAAGGGAGGAATCCCGAGAGGCGCAGCCGATTCGGGAGAGGGTTGGACTGAAGGAGGGTTAGAGGGTTAGAGGGTTAGACCGTTAGACGGGGTTACCAATCTCAGCTAGGCATCTCGAAAGGCTCAGCCTACCCAGGAGTCTGTTGTTCCGACTAACAGGAGGAATCCCGAGAGGCGAAGCCGATTCGGGAGAGGGTTGGACTGTAGGAGGGTTAGAGGGTTAGACCGTTAGACAGTTAGACAGAGTTGTCGATTACACTGAGGAATTCTGTGAGGCATAGCCGACGCGGGAGACTGCAGAGCTACTGGTTTCAATGAGGGAATGTCGTAGACTGGTCTGCTAGATATCAAATCGGGATTCAATACTTGTTGTGCCGTGAATTCTAAATATTGCGCGGGAGACCCATTGAAACAATGCTCAACAAGCATCATAATCGTTACATTTGACCGAATAAAGCTCTTCTCATGAAAATCTCTTTGCTACTCATCGCTGCATTCAGCAGTTATTTCAGTTTCAGCCAAAACACAATTACCAAAACCCTAAGTGTAGATACAATCTATTTCAGTCTTGATTTAACTGATGTTGAAGCATTAAACAAACTCTCACCCTACTCTCGCAACAGAGATAGTTTAACTGCCTACCATGCTTCCGTTGGTCGCGATCCTTTGAACAATGGTTGTCGGAGTATCGTAAAAGCAGAAGGCACGTTCAAAGTTAAAGCTGACGGATCGGAAACCTTATTTATGGTAGACACATTGGTTTATCCCGACCCGATTTATTCACACAAATTTGGGACGTCCTTCCTAAACCTAGACAGAGATGGCATTCGCTACTTCGTGGAACCCGGCTTGTATGGTGACACACTTTGGAGTGCCTCACTGGATTCATTAGAATTTCCTAGTGACCTAAACCTCAATAGTGATTACTACCCGGTTTACACCACATTATCCGACATTGAGTCATCATTAGAACGGCAAGGGTTCAGCTTAAGATTTGATATGCTTTGCTTCACAACCAATCGGCTCATTATGCCCATATATAGTCTCGAATGGTATTCAGAACAAGCTATCGAAAAACAAGAATTTACCTACGTAACCATTCAAGCGTGGAAAGGTCATCGTCGATGGACGTATCGAATAGTGTTCATGTAGGACTTTCTAGAAGCGACATAAAAAGTAGAACATCCCATCTGAATAACATAGCAGCACTCACCTAGAATTCCTTAGTGTGTATGTTGGCCTCAAGTGGTCGGCAACTGGTGGCCAGATGTCCTGGTCAGCGATCTTTTTTCGTGGGGTCTGCTAGCCCCACCCCGTTCTCAAGCTACGATTCCCCCAGGCATTAATCGGAAAGTAAACGTTTACAAACGCTTAGTTTTCAACAGACAAGACTTTCGAAAGATTGAAGTTGGTTGTTTGGACCGTTGGACTTTAGGAGGGTTAGAGGGTTGGACTTTCAGATGGTCGGACTTACGGACTTTGGGAATGTTCCGACTGAAAGGAGGAATCCCGAGAGGCGAAGCCGATTCGGGAGAGGGTTGGACTGTAGGAGGGTTAGAGGGTTAGACCGTTAGACCGTTAGACCGTTAGACTTATTTACCGACGACATTAAGGCTTCTCGTGAGGCTTAGTCAACGCATGGGAAGGATAGACCAACCAGCCTTCAACCTACCTTCGGGCCCACAGCTCTACCCTTTCCGCCGATAGGCGGATCCTTTTCGCCGGCAGGCGAATCCTTTCCGCTGGCAAGCGGATCCTTTCCGCCGCAGGCGTATCCTTTCCGCCGTCAGGCGAATCCTTTCCGCTGGCAAGCGGATCCTTTCCGCCGCAGGCGCCCCCCTTGCTTTTCCCCACCCTTTTCCCGAACTTCACCCTGCTACTCGAGCTGGCACTACCTCAACTCATCATGAAAACTTCAATTTTGAGTACTGCTTTCGCAGTGTGCCTCTCCCTTTCCCTTTCCGCCCAGATTTCCGGTCCGCCCTCTGGCGGTAACCAACACGCCGAAACTACCCAATGGATGGGGCCAGTTTCCGTAAAAGTCCATTATTCAAGTCCCGATGTCAAAGGCCCAAACGGACAAGATAGACGCGGCCATATATGGGGAGAACTCATTCCGTATGGATTGAATAACCTCGGCTTTGGAGCCAGTTCCGAAGAGTCCCCTTCGCCCTGGAGAGCCGGAGCAAACGAAAACACCACCGTCACTCTTTCACACGACGTAATGGTCGAAGGTCAACCCCTCGCAGCCGGCACGTATGGCCTGCACATGATTGTGGAAGAAGAAGGACCCTGGACCGTCATCTTCTCGCACCGCAGCGAGGATTGGGGCAGTTTCTTTTACGACCCACAATACGATGCCCTTCGTGTAGAAGTAACTCCCAAAGAACACGAGTACACCGAATGGCTCAATTTCACCTTTACTGACCGCCAACTCACCAGCTGCGTGATGGAGCTTCAATGGGAGGATATTGCCGTGCCCATTTCTTTCGAGGCTCCCAATGTGATGGAGTTGTACGCCGCAACCATCGAAGGTGAGCTTCATAATCAACAAGGATTCACTGCCCAAAACTGGGCGCAGGGAGCACTGTTCCTCGCAAACAACAATATGGATCTCGAAAAAGCCGAAGAGTGGGCCGATTATGCGTTGAACGCTCCGTTCATCGGACAAAGAAATGCCACTACCCTTCGCGCAAAAGCACGTGTGCTCATGGCGAACGAAAAGACGGATGAGGCCAAATCGCTCTTCCTCGAATCAGTTACACACCCAACAGGAAGTGTGTTCCAAAACCACGGACTCGGACGCCAAATGATTCCATTGGATGCAGAATTCGCACTGGAAATTTTCAAGGCCAATGCTGATACCTACCCAGACCAGTGGCCCGTGAACGTAGGACTCATGCGCGGCTATTCCGCCATGGGCGAATTCGAAAAGGCCATAGAATACGGTGAAAAAGCATTGGAAAATGTGCCTGAAGGCGACAACCTTAACGGCCCCGCCCTTGAAGCCAACTTGGAGAAATTGAGGAAGGGGGAGGACATTAATTAGATTCAATGCCCCGGCGAGAGTCGGGGCACTTTTGAACCAACCGTTATCCGGAATGTTTTTACTGTGTTGACAACCATGTTTTTAGTACTTTCGTACTACTCGTTAAGCACAACTACAGAATCATGAAGAAACTTCTACTCCTAGGCCTTAGCCTCATTTCATTCGCAAGCTTCGCACAGAAAGAAGTGTACATGCGAATCATTCACCAGCTGGATGGTCAGACTTACCAAAACGGCACCACAGTGACTACTTCTGAAGGAGATGATTTGACCCTCAGCAGAATGCAGTATTACGTTTCTGGAATTAAGCTTTACCACGATGGTGGACAAATGCTCGATCTTGATTCAGTATACCTCCTTGTTGATGCCGCTACAACTTCAGAATACGACTTCGGAAGTCTGCCCATCACCACACTTGATTCAATGAAATTTGCCATCGGCGTGGATCAAGCTTCCAATCACTTGGACCCGGCTCAGTACGCCTTCAATCATCCTCTCGCTCCAAAAACTCCAAGTATGCACTGGGGCTGGGCTGCTGGATATAGATTCGTTTGTGCTGAAGGAATGACCGGCTCCAATATGTCCGACGCCATGGAGATTCACGCCCTAGGTAACGTGAATTACTTCGAACAAACCATTGTCACTTCCGGAACTGATGTTTTCGGCTCACTCGTGATTCAATTGGATGCTGAATATTTGAACTCATTCAACAACATCGACATGAGCGGTGGCCTTATCTCTCACGGAGAAACCGGTGCATCAATCACATATCTCGAGAATTTTAGAGATAATGTATTCACCGAATCTACTCAGTCTGTAGATCCAGTTTCTGTTGAAGAGAACACCCCTGCTAGTTTCACTTTGAGCCCGAATCCCGCTAACCTGAATAATGTTTATGCTGAGTTCGGTACAGCTACTTCGGGAACAATCCGTGTTCTTGACCTCACCGGTCGCGAAGTATTCCGTCGTGAGCTGAACAACGATTCAAGAGTGAAAATCGACCTACAGCGCACTGGCGTTTACCTCGTAGAGCTTCGTTCAAGCAATAAGGTGAACACTCAAAGATTGGTAGTTAATCAATAACATGACGTCCTCTAACTTTTTAGTCGCCGCTCTGCTCGGAGGAGCGCTGTTGGCTACATCATGTAGTCCAGATGAGCCTACAAATACAGGTGTTCAGCACGACACCACTCCTTTCGTACTCGATACGAAGGATGTGTCGCCACCGAACATTGCTCCCGACAATCAATTGACCGTGCAAACGGTGAAGTTGGGTAGGATGCTGTTCTACGACACAAAGCTCAGCAGAGACAATTCCATGAGCTGCGCAACTTGTCACGTTCAGGCTAATGGTTTCTCAGATACAGCCAAATTCTCTATCGGTATTAATGGCTTTCCAGGGAAGCGCCAGGCCATGGTTGCATTCAACATGGCCTACAACACCAATGAGTTCTTTTGGGATGGCCGAGCGCACTTGCTAAGAGACCAAGCAGTTCTTCCTATTCAAGATTCATTGGAGATGGACCACAACATCGACGCACTGGTTCAAATCTTGGGAGACGATTCAGAATATAGCGATCAGTTCATTCGCGCCTTTGGGTCCAGCGAAGTGACAGAAGAGAGAATCGGACTCGCCTTAGAGCAGTTTATGAATTCCATCGTTTCGGTAAATTCTAAGTACGACCAATACCTAAGAGGCGAGGTTACGCTTACGCCATCTGAGGAGCGTGGCCGTCGACTCTACTTTTCTGAATTCAACCCTGCTTTCCCAGATTCTTCGGGAGCCGACTGCGCCCATTGCCACGGAGGGATGAATTTCGAGAACGATCGATACATGAATAACGGTCTCGATTCTGACGCTGACTTTGTTGACTACGGCCGTGAACTTGCCACTGGTAATTCTAACGATAGAGGCAAATTCAAAGTGACCACCCTTCGAAATATCGAACTCACTCCACCGTACATGCACGATGGACGTTTCGAAACACTTGAAGAAGTCGTGGAGCACTACAACACAGGACTAAAAGCTTCAGCAACCATTGACCCTGCCCTCCTCTACCCTCTTAATGCGGGTGGATTGCAGCTCGATAATCAAGATGTACAAGATTTGGTGGCGTTCTTGAAAACGCTGACCGACTACGACATGGTGAATAACCCTGACTATGCCAGTCCGTTCTAAGAAATACAAGCTTCACTTAAAGGCGGCTTCGGCTGCCTTTCTTTTTCTGGTACTGATTGCTTCGTGTTCCCATGAAGAGCCAGCACCGGAGAAGGCCTATTATCTTCGTGTTCCAGACCACTTCCCCGCTATGGAATTTCCGGAAGACAATGCCTTCACTATCGATCGGTGGGAACTAGGCAGACAACTCTTCTTCGATCCCATCCTGAGCAGAGACAGCTCCATTAGCTGCGGTAGTTGTCACAAAGCGGAATTCGCACTTTCGGACAATGTGGATATTAGTCCCGGTGTGGAAGGCCGAATCGGATTTAGAAATTCACCCGGCCTCTTTAACGTGGGGTATTACCCTCGTATGATGCGAGAGGGCGGCGTGCCCACCCTAGAAATGCAGGTGCTCGTTCCTATTCAGGAGCATGCCGAAATGGATTTCAATATTGTGGATGCAGCTAGTCGTCTCGCCAATAGTGAAGATTACGTTCGAAAGAGTCAACGCGCCTATCAGCGAAATCCAGATCCGTTTGTCATAACCCGCGCCATTGCAACTTACGAGCGAACGATGATTTCAGGAGGAAGTCGGTATGATAAGTACCTCCAAGGCCAAACCTCGGCATTGAGCGCATCAGAAAAACGAGGAATGGAACTGTTTTTCTCCAACCGAACGGATTGCTCCTCTTGCCACAGCGGCATATTCTTTACCAACAACGACTACGAAAACAATGGTCTTTACGAAGCATACACCGATGAGGGCCGTATGCGCTTGACCAATGATTCAGCCGACTTGGGACGTTTTCGAGTGGCCACACTCCGCAATGTTGAAGTAACTGGTCCATACATGCACAACGGGAGCCTGCCCTCTCTAGAATCAGTTATTGAGCATTACAATAGCGGCGGAGAAAACCACCCAAATAAAAGCGCATTGATACGCCCTTTGGCATTGTCAGCTTCTGAAAAAGCAGATCTCATCGACTTTCTTCGCTCGCTTACCGACCACGAGTTTATCGCCGACGAACGTTTTCAGCCATAAAAAAATCCCGCAAACACATTGCTGTGCTGCGGGATTCTGAAATCTATCTGGTTGAGAATTACTTCCCGAACTGATCTTTAAGAAGCGCTGTGGTCGTAGACCCAGGACGCTCGATTGGAAGACCAAGTGCGCGGTCCCAAATCATATTCGCCATAGTTCCTAGTGAACGAGCTACACCAAATAGTACAGTGTAGAAATCGTACTCGGTAAGTCCGTAGTGCATGAGAAGCTGACCAGAGTGAGCATCAACGTTTGGCCAAGGGTTCTTAACCTTACCTGTCGCGCTGAGAATATCTGGAACTACTTCGTAAATGCGGCTCACGATGAGGAACATCTCGTCGTGTGGCATGTGGTCCAAAGCAAACTTGCGCTGTGCTTCGTAACGTGGATCGGTTTTACGGAGAACCGCGTGTCCAAATCCAGGAATCACTTTGCCGTCGGCCAAAGTTTTGCGACAATAGTTCGCGATTTGCTCCTTAGAAGGAAGGCCTCCACCCAACTCGTCACGCATAGAAAGGATCCAGCGGATTACCTCTTGGTTAGCGAGACCGTGGAGTGGACCAGCAAGACCGTTCATACCGGCTGCGAAGCTCAAGTAAGAATCGCTCAATGCAGAACCAACAAGTTTCACGGCGTGCGCAGAAACGTTTCCACCTTCGTGATCCGAGTGGATAGTCATGTAGAGGCGCATCAACTCTTTGAACTCGTCGTTGTCGAATCCGAGCATGTGCGCAAAGTTACCTGCCCAGTCAAGCTTCGGATCTGGCTCAATATGCTCGCCGTTGTGGTATACGCGACGGTAGATATAGGCCGCTACGCGCGGAAGACGTGCAATGAGGTTCATTGCGTCCTCGTAGGTAGGCATCCAATACTCGCTCTTGTGAATACCGTGACGATACGCACGTGCGAACTCACTTTCCGTACGAAGTGCCATGATACCTGCAACGAACTGAGTCATTGGGTGTGCACTCTTAGGAAGTGAATCGATTACTTTAAATACGTGTGGAGGAACGATAGAACGACGAGCCCAGTTGTTGCTCAAACGACGTACTTCGTCGTCACCTGGAATCTCGTTCATCAACATCAAGTGGAAGATTCCTTCTGGAAGTGGTTCTTTGCCGCCATCAGGCATAGAAGGAAGCTTCTCTTGCAACTCAGGGATGGAATATCCGCGGAAGCGAATACCTTCCTCTGGGTCTAGTTTAGAGGTCTCGCAGATAAGAGCTGGCATACCGCGCATCCCTTGGTAGAGTTGCGACACCTTGATTTCACCGATAACCTCGTCACCGTGTTGTGATATGAAGTCTTTAACGTCCTTTTGGGCTTCCCCAACTTTGGAGCTAAAATGTTCTTTGATCTTATCCATTTCGAGCCTTTTATTTGATGTACTTGAAGTTCTTTCCTTGATATGTAGCCATATCGCCCAACATCTCTTCGATGCGGAGCAATTGGTTGTACTTCGCCATTCTATCTGAACGTGAAGCCGAACCAGTTTTAATCTGACCTGTATTGAGAGCTACCGCCAAATCAGCAATAGTGCTGTCTTCTGTTTCACCTGAACGGTGAGACATTACACATGTGTAGCCATTGTTCTGCGCAAGAGTCACAGTATTGATAGTTTCGGTCAAGGTTCCAATCTGGTTTACCTTGATTAGAACGCTATTTCCCACTCCTTGTTCAATACCGCGTGCAACTCTTTCTTCATTGGTTACGAAAAGGTCGTCACCCACGAGCTGAACCTTGTCTCCAATGGCAGCTGTAAGTTTCGCCCAACCTTCCCAATCGTCTTCGTCGAGACCATCCTCAATGGAGATGATGGGATACTTCTCAACCCAATCTGTCCAGTACGCTACTACTTCGTCTGAAGTCATTTCGCGACCGTCACTTTTCTTGAATACGTAAACGCCTCTCTCCTTGTCGTAAAGCTCAGAGATAGCAGCATCCATAGCAATCCAAACGTCTTCACCAGCCTTGTAACCAGCACGCTCAATAGCGATGAGTACCGTTTCGATAGCTTCTTCGTTCGACTGAATATTTGGAGCAAATCCACCTTCGTCACCTACGTTAGTGCTGTATCCTTTCTCCTTGAGAACAGCTTTTAGGTGGTGGAAGATCTCCGTTCCCATGCGGAGTCCTTCAGAAAAAGAAGAAGCACCGAATGGCATAACCATGAATTCCTGGAAATCGATTGCATTGTCCGCGTGCTCTCCACCGTTCAAGATGTTCATCATTGGAACGGGAAGCTGACGTGCATTAACGCCACCGATGTAGTTGAAAAGCGTCTGACCTTTCTCTTGAGCAGCGGCCTTGGCAACTGCTAAGGAAACAGCGAGCATGGCATTTGCTCCCAAGTTTGCTTTGTTCGACGTACCGTCAAGCTCAATCATTGCCATATCTATGGCAGCTTGATCTTCTACGGCATATCCAAGAAGTTCCTCGGCGATAACTGAGTTTACGTTCTCAATGGCACGAAGAACACCTTTACCCATGTAAACGTTCTTGTCGCCATCGCGAAGCTCTACTGCTTCGTGGATTCCGGTAGAGGCACCAGAAGGAACAGCGGCGCGACCGAAGGCGCCAGTATCGGTTACGACATCAACTTCAACAGTAGGATTCCCACGAGAATCGAGAATTTGACGTGCGTAGATGTTTGTGATGATAGGCATATCTAGAGGTTTTTGGTGAAGGACTTAGGCTTTCACGGCGGCGTTCATGTTCTCCACAAACTGGTCGAACAAATATCGTGCATCGTGTGGACCTGGCCCTGCTTCTGGGTGATATTGTACGGAGAAAACTGGCTTATCCGTTCTCACAATTCCCGCAACGGTACCGTCGTTCAAGTGAACGTGGGTGAGCTCAACGTTGTTGGCCTTTTCAACATCCTCCATCTTCACTGCAAAGCCGTGGTTCTGAGAGGTGATTTCCCCTTTACCTGTTACCAAGTTTTTGATAGGGTGGTTGATTCCGCGGTGCCCGTTGTGCATTTTGTATGTGCTCAAATCTGATGCAAGTGCCACCATTTGGTGTCCGAGGCAAATTCCGAATACAGGAATATCGCTATCGATAAGCTTCTTCACTTCGGCAATAACACCTGACATGGCGGCTGGATCACCTGGGCCATTGGATAGGAACAAACCGTCGGGCTTAGAATCCAGTAGCGTTTGAGCTGGTGTATTCCATGGATACACGGTTACTTGGCAACCGCGAGCTACGAGGTTGCGAAGGATGTTCTTTTTGATACCTAGGTCAAGTGCGGCCACCTTGTGTGGAGCATCATCGGCACCAACGGTATACTTTTCTGTGGTGCTAACCTTAGACGAAAGCTCGAGACCTTCCATGCTTGGAACTTTTGCAAGCTCGGCTTTGAGGTCCTCGATGTTTGTAATTTCTGTAGAGATAATGGCATTCATTGCACCCGCATCACGAATGTGACGAACGAGGGCACGTGTATCTACATCGCAGATAGCCACCTTGTTGTTCTCCTTGAAATAGTCGTATAGTGTGTGGTCTGCAGATGGACGACTTTGGTGAGTTGAGAAATTCTTGCAGATGAGTCCGGCGATTTTGATACCGTCGCTTTCTACTTCCTCTTCAAAAGTTCCGTAGTTACCGATATGAGCTGTGGCGGTAACCATAAGCTGTCCGAAATAACTAGGATCGGTGAATATTTCCTGGTAACCGGTCATACCGGTATTGAAGCAAATTTCGCCCCAAGCGGTACCGTCTAGACCTGTTGAACGTCCGTAAAAAACAGTCCCATCTTCGAGGAGAAGAATAGCGGGTTTGCGAGATTCGTAAGCCATGGAAATGTCTATTATTAAGTATGTTACACTTTTTTGGGACAAAAAAAAAGGATAAGACTTAGGCCCTATCCTTCTTTTATCAATGCGTGAATGTCATCCAATGATCACTCACCTTTGTTCTCTTCTGAAGCTTCGGCGTTGTCGCCTTCAGCTTTAGTTTCAACTTCTTCAGCGGCAGCTTCAGCAGCTTTCTCTTCCACTTTAGCCTCTTCGGCTTTAGCTTCGGCAGCTGGAGCAGTTTCGGTCTTCTTGCCTGCACGGCGAGTAGACTTCTTCTTAGCTTTCTTCTCGTTAGAGTAAAGATCGTTGAAATCAACGAGTTCGATCATCGCCATTTCCGCGTTATCGCCGAGACGATTACCGGTTTTGATGATACGGGTGTATCCACCTGGGCGGTCGCCAACTTTCACGCTTACTTCGCGGAACAGTTCGGAAACGGCCTCTTTGTTCTGGAGGTAGCGGAAAACAACGCGACGGTTGTGAGTGCTATCCTCTTTAGAACGAGTGATCAAAGGCTCAACGAACTTCTTAAGTTCGCGTGCTTTGGCCACGGTGGTGTTGATTCGCTTGTGTTCGATCAACGAGCAGGCCATGTTTGAGAGCATCGCTTTACGGTGCGCTGCTTTTCTGCCCAGATGATTGAATTTCTTACCGTGTCTCATTCTTACTTACTCCTTGTCCAGTTTATACTTTGTAATGTCCATTCCGAACTCAAGACCTTTGTTAGAAACAAGCTCATCGAGTTCAGTGAGTGACTTCTTACCGAAGTTGCGGAACTTCATCAAGTCTGCCTTCGTATAGGTCACCAAATCGCCTAGCGTTTCAACCTCTGCTGCTTTCAAGCAATTCAAGGCACGAACTGAAAGATCGAGATCAGTCAATTTAGTCTTGAGAAGCTGACGCATGTGGAGGATTTCCTCGTCGTAGGTATCAGTTTCCTTGCTCTCTTGGTCTTCGAGTGTGATACGCTCGTCGCTGAAGAGCATGAAGTGATGGATCAAGATGTTTGACGCTTCGGTCAAGGCATCTTTAGGATGAATAGATCCGTCGGTAACGATTTCAATCAAGAGTTTTTCGTAGTCGGTCTTCTGCTCAACGCGGAAGTTCTCGATGCTGTAGCGAACGTTCTTGATTGGGGTGTAGATAGCGTCGATGGCGATAGTACCCATCGCTGCATCAGCCTTTTTGTTTTCTTCGGCTGGTACGTATCCGCGACCCTTTTCGATGGTAAGTTCCATATCAAGCTTCACAGAAGAATCCATGTGGCAGATTACCAACTCTGGGTTCAACACTTGGAAAGCGTTGATGGTACCGGCGATGTCGCCAGCAGTGAGGGTATCTTTACCGCTCACGCTCACCTTAACGGTTTCGCTCTCTTGATCTTCAATTTGACGCTTGAAACGTACTTGCTTCAAGTTCAAAATGATTTCAGTAACATCCTCTACAACACCTTTGATGGTAGAGAATTCGTGCTCTACGCCGTTGATCTTCACTGAAGTGAAGGCGAAGCCCTCGAGGGAGCTAAGCAATACGCGGCGCAACGCGTTTCCGATGGTCAAACCATAGCCCGGTTCTAGAGGACGGAATTCGAATTGACCTTCAGTTTCGGTCGATGAATTCATGATGACCTTGTCGGGCTTCTGGAAATTCAGGATAGCCATATGCACGATGGGATTAATATGATTACTTCGAGTACAATTCGACGATCAACTGCTCCTTGATGTTTTCAGGGATCATTTCGCGCTGTGGTGTGCTAACGAAAGTACCTGTCAAGGTTGAGTCGTTGAACTCGATCCACTCATAGTCGTTAGAACGGCTGGCAACGCTGCTCTGAATAACTTCGAGTGACTTTGATTTTTCACGAACTGAGATTTGATCGCCCGGCTTCACTTGGAAGCTTGGGATGTTAACAACATCGCCATTCACAACAATGTGACGGTGACCTACAATCTGGCGGGCAGCGCGGCGGGTTGGTGCCAAGCCCATGCGGAATACAACGTTGTCTAGACGTGATTCGCAGTACTGAAGCAACACTTCACCGGTAATACCCTTTGCACGAGAAGCCTTCTCGAACATTGTGCGGAACTGGCGCTCTAGAATGCCGTAAGTATACTTAGCCTTCTGTTTTTCTGCCAATTGTACCGCGTATTCAGACTTCTTGCCGCGCTTGCGAGCGAATCCGTGCTGTCCAGGAGGATACTGACGCTTTTCGTAAGCGCTGTCCGGACCGAAAATCGGTTCGCCAAAGCGACGTGCAATCTTGGTAACGGGACCTCTATATCTTGCCATTTCGTCGGTTCTTTTCTTGTTCTATTAAACTCTTCTGCGTTTCGGAGGACGGCAACCGTTGTGTGGAATTGGAGTGATATCCACGATTTCGGTTACTTCGATTCCGGAGTTGTGAAGTGAACGGATAGCGCTTTCGCGACCATTACCTGGACCTTTCACATATACCTTAACTTTCTTCAAGCCTGCTTCCATAGCGCGACCTGCACAATCTTCCGCAGCAGTTTGAGCAGCGTAAGGAGTGTTCTTCTTACTTCCTCTAAAGCCCATCTTACCTGCAGAAGACCAAGAGATCACCTGACCAGTAGTGTTGGTAAGAGAAATGATGATGTTGTTGAAAGTAGCGTTGATGTGAGCTTCCCCTACCGGGTCAACTTTCACCTTTCTTTTCTTTACGCTCTTTGATTGCTTTGCCATGACTCCCTACTTATTATTTCGTAGCCTTCTTCTTGTTTGCAACCGTCTTACGCTTACCCTTACGTGTACGAGAGTTGTTCTTCGTACGCTGTCCACGCAATGGTAGACCTAAACGGTGACGGATTCCGCGATTCGCGCCGATGTCCATCAGACGCTTGATGTTGAGCTGTACCTCTGAGCGAAGCTCACCCTCAACCTTGTATCCTTCCGAAATGATGTTGCGGATAACAGTCAATTGATCGTCGTTCCAATCCTCAACTTTAGTGTTGAAATCAACACCAGCTTCCGTGAGGATTTCACGGGCGCGGCTGCGACCCACTCCGTAGATATAGGTCAGGCCAATCTCGCCTCGCTTGTTCTTTGGTAAGTCAATACCAGCAATTCTCGCCATAATTCCTTTGAATTAAATCTTTTAACCCTGACGTTGCTTGAACTTCGGGTTCTTTTTGTTGATTACGTACAAGCGGCCTTTGCGGCGAACGATCTTGCACTCAGCGCTTCTTTTCTTGATAGAGGCTCTAACTTTCATCGCTCTCGTTTTTAGTATCGGTAAACGATACGTCCTTTCGTCAAATCGTATGGGCTCAATTCGAGCTTTACTTTATCACCTGGTAACAACTTAATGTAGTGCATACGCATCTTACCAGAAATGTGTGCTGTTACTACGTGTCCGTTTTCTAGTTCTACACGAAACATCGCATTTGACAATGCTTCAGTGATGCTTCCGTCTTGTTCAATTGCTCCTTGCTTAGCCATAATTACATCACATTAGCAGTTGAACGACCTTTCAAACGACCACTCTTCATCAAACCATCATAGTGACGGTTCAACAAATAACTCTCAATTTGCATGAGGGTATCCAAAATAACACCCACAATAATCAAGAGTGAAGTACCTCCGTAGAACTGAGCCCATTGCGTGGTCATGTTCAACTGCATTGCGAATGCTGGCAAAATAGCTAGCAAGGCAAGCAGAATCGCACCCGGCAAGGTGATACGACTCAAGATCTCATCGAGATACTCAGCGGTAGCGCGACCCGGCTTAACACCTGGTACGAAACCACCATTTCTTTTCAAATCATCTGCAATGTTGTTGGTGTTCACCTGAATTGCAGTGTAGAAGTATGTAAAGCCGATGATCAATACGGCAAATACTAAGTTGTACCAGAATCCAGTGAAATCACTGAAGTAGGTTATAACCCAACTGTCACCCTCTGTTTGTGCAAACTGCGCAACCGTAACAGGAATGAACATGATAGCCTGTGCGAAGATGATTGGCATTACACCAGAAGCATTCACACGCAATGGCAAGTACTCACGTCCCAATGGGCGTCCTGCTTGACCACCACCAGCTGCGTTACGTGCAGCATACTGCAATGGTACGCGACGTACAGCTTGGGTAAGTCCGATTGCAAACATCACTACAAGGTAGAATGCTGCAAGCTCAAGAACGATAGTAATCAAACCACCTGCACCACCTTCTAGACGAGCAGTGAATTCCTGCACGATAGAGATAGGGAATGAAGCGATGATACCTACCATAATCAAGATAGAGATACCGTTTCCGATTCCGCGGTCGGTGATACGCTCACCCAACCACATTGCGAAGATGGTACCGGCTACCAAGGTTGTGATAGATAGGAACCAGAACAACTGGTCTGAGATCACATATCCTACACCTTGAGCCATCAAGTTGGTTACATAACTCGGAGCCTGTACCAAACAGATAGCGATGGTCAGGTAGCGAGTCATTTGAGTAATCTTCTGTCTTCCACTCTCACCGTCTTTCTGAAGCTTCTGGATAGAAGGAACAGCAAGACCGAGGAGCTGAATTACGATAGACGCAGAAATGTAAGGCATGATGCCAAGCGCCAAGATAGAAGCATTTGCGAATGCACCTCCAGTAAAGGCGTTGAGCAACCCCATCAAACCGCTGCCTGTTTGATCTTGAAGTTGAGACAATGAATTGATGTCAACCCCAGGCAATGGAACATTGGAGCCTACACGGTAGATGAAGAGCAATCCGAGAGTAAGGAGAATCTTATTTCTAAGTTCCTCAATCTTCCAGATATTCTGCAGTGTATCGATAAACTTTTTCATGCGGTATTAAAGCGCTTAAAGCGTTTCGGCTACTCCACCTTGAGCTTCGATAGCCGATTTCGCCGTTTCACTGAACTTGTTTGCTTTGACGGTCAATTTAGCTTTCAATTCGCCACGACCCAAGATTTTCACTAGGTCGTTTTTGTCAGCTAGACCGTTGGCAACAAGAACGTCTTTGTCAACCGTATCTGTAACTTTCTTATTATCAACCAATGACTGAAGAGCGTCGAGGTTAATCGAGCGGTATTCAACACGGTTAATATTTTTAAAGCCGAACTTCGGTACACGGCGTTGAAGAGGCATTTGGCCACCTTCGAATCCGATTTTACGTGAGTAACCCGAGCGAGACTTTGCGCCTTTGTGACCACGAGTAGCAGTACCGCCTTTGCCGGTACCTTCGCCACGGCCTACGCGCTTGCTGTTGTGAGTCGAACCCGATGCGGGCTTGAGATTACTAAGATCCATTTCTCTGATCCTTTATACTGTTGTTACTGTACTTCTTCTACAGTGATGAGGTGTGATACGCGAGCGATCATACCTTTTACCTGTGCTGTAGCTTCGTGCTCTACAGATTGATTCATCTTGCGCAAGCCAAGTGCCTCGAGAGTTCTCTTTTGGCGACCAGTGCGGTTGATGGCGCTGCGTACTTGTGTGATCTTTACTTTCGACATCTTCGTTCGTTTTGTGGTATTAACCGTTGAACACTTTGTCCATGCTCACACCGCGTTGACGAGCAACTTCACGTGCATCGCGCATGTTGAGAAGTGCAACGAAAGTAGCTTTCACCAAGTTGTGTGGGTTCGAAGAACCTTTAGACTTAGCGAGTACGTCGTGTACACCGGCACTCTCCAAAACGTGACGCATCGCACCACCGGCAATTACACCGGTACCGTGTGCAGCGGGGCGCAAAAATACGCGAGCTCCGCCGAATTTGCCACTTTCTTCGTGAGGAACTGTAGTTCCAGCTAGAGGAATGCGGTAAAGATTCTTTTTAGCGTCTTCGATTCCTTTGGTGATAGCCTCAGAAACTTCTTTTGACTTACCCAATCCGTATCCGGCGATACCTTTCTCGTTTCCTACAACCACCATGGCTGAGAATGCGAAAGTACGTCCACCTTTAGTCACCTTAGTTACACGCTGAATACCTACTAGGCGGTCAACGAGTTCGAGACCTGATGGCTTTACTGTTCTTGCGTTCTTAACTCCTTTCAACATGGTCTATTAGAATTTGAGTCCGGCTTCTCTGGCTCCTTCAGCCAAAGACTTCACACGTCCGTGATACAAGTAACCTCCGCGGTCGAATGAGCAAGTAGTGATACCTGCTTCCTTCGCCTTTTCTGCGATGGCTTTACCTACGAGCTTAGCTCGGTCGGATTTTGTTCCTTCAGCTCCTGCAACACTCTTCTCGAGTGATGATGCTGATGCAAGCGTCTTTCCACTAACGTCGTCGATCAACTGTGCGTAGATCTCTTTGTTAGAACGGAATACCGCTAGGCGTGGGCTCTCCGCTGTACCTTCAACATCTTTGCGGATGCGGCGGCGGATGCGATTTCTTCTTTCAATCTTAGTCAGTGCCATTGCCTACTTATTTTTTAGCAGCAGATTTACCAGCTTTTCTACGGATGTGCTCACCTACGAAGCGGATACCTTTTCCTTTGTAAGGCTCCGGCTTGCGGAATGAACGCACCTTCGCCGCAACAGCTCCGAGAAGCTGCTTGTCGTGCGATGTAAGCGTGATAATCGGGTTCTTACCTTTCTCAGACTTGGTCTCAACCTTCACCTCTTGAGGAACCTCGAACATGATGTTGTGCGAGTACCCTACAGAGATATCTAGGATTTGACCTTGGTTAGAGGCGCGGTAACCCACACCTACTAGTTCCATTTCTTTCTTGAAGCCTTCCGCTACACCGATCACCATATTGTTGATCAATGCGCGATACAATCCGTGTTGTGCACGAGTGTACTTCTCTTCGTTGTCGCGATTTACCGTCAACACACCCTCCTCGATTGAGGCAGAGATAGCAGGCTCAGTGATTGTTTGAGTGAGTTCACCCAATTTACCTTTTGCGGTAACCACATTGCCGTTAATCTGCACATCGACCCCTTCGGGAATAGTGATGGTAGCTTTACCTATCCTTGACATGGTCTAATTCTTTGCAGTATTAATAAACGTAGCACAAAACTTCACCACCCACTTTGTTGGCACGAGCTTGCTTGTCGGTCATCACTCCTTTAGAAGTGCTCACGATAGCTACACCCAAACCATTCTTCACGCGAGGCATGGTGTCGGTATTGGCATATTGACGAAGACCAGGCTTAGAAACGCGCTGCAATCCACGGAAGGCAGGCTGCTTGGTTACTACGTCGTACTTCAACGCAATCTTGATGGTTCCTTGAACCGCATCTTCGTCTACTTTGTAGCTCAATACGTATCCTTGGTCAACCAAGATTTTGGTCATTTCAATCTTCAGCTTTGAAGCTGGAATCTCAACCACTTTGTGGCCGGCTTTGGCAGCATTCCTGATTCTTGTCAGGAAGTCGGCGATTGGATCTGTGATCATCTCTTTCGCTTTATTCTTTTTACCAACTAGCTTTCTTCACGCCTGGGATAAGTCCCTTGTTCGCCATCTCGCGGAACTGAACGCGAGAAAGTCCGAACTGACGCATGTAACCACGTGGACGACCAGTGAGCTTACAACGATTGTGGAGGCGCACAGGTGAAGCGTTCTTAGGAAGCTTCTGTAGTGCCTCGTAATCGCCAGCTTCTTTCAAAGCCTGACGCTTCTCAGCGTACTTGTCTACGAGTTTTTGTCTCTTGACCTCACGGGCCTTCATTGATTCTTTAGCCATCGTAGCTTACTTTTTAAAAGGTAATCCGAAAGCTTTCAACAAGGCTTTCGCCTCCTTGTCCGTCTTCGCGGTGGTTACGAATGTGATATCCATACCTGAGATGTTGTTCACCTTATCGATGTCGATCTCTGGGAAGATAATTTGTTCTGTGATACCGAGGGTGTAGTTACCACGGCCATCGAAGCCATCCTTAATCCCCTGGAAGTCGCGGATGCGAGGTAGTGACGCTGAAATCAGACGGTCGAGGAACTCATACATGCGTACGCTGCGAAGCGTTACACGTGCACCGATAGGCATACCCTTACGGAGCTTAAAGTTAGAGATGTCCTTTTTCGACTTAGTCATCACTGCCTTTTGGCCAGAGATAAGTGTCATCTCGTCCACTGCGTACTCGATCAATTTCTTGTCGGCTACTGCAGCTCCAACACCTTGGCTGAGGACGATTTTCTGTAGGCGAGGAACTTCCATGTGGTTCTGGTAACCGAATTCTTCGGTCAACGCCTTTACAATCTTGTCGCGATAAACGCTTTTAAGTCTTGGTTCCATGTCCATCACTTGATTACCTCTCCTGATTTCTTAGCGTAACGAACAAGCTTACCGTTCTCGTCGTGCTTACGACCAATACGAGTTGGCTTGTTCTCCTTCGGATCTACCAACAACAAGTTGGAGATGTGGATAGGAGCTTCCATTTGTACAATACCCCCTTGCGGGTTAGAAGCACTCGGCTTCTGGTGCTTAGAAACCATGTTCACGCCTTCTACGACGGCACGGTTTTGTTTTGGGATCATGCGGATAACACGACCGGTTTGTCCTTTGGAGTTACCGGCGATTACCTGTACGTTGTCTCCCTTCTTGATGTGAAACTTTGCCATTGCTTCGCTCATTATTCGATTAAAGCACCTCAGGCGCAAGAGATACGATCTTCATATACTGACGGTCGCGCAACTCACGGGCAACTGGTCCGAATACACGTGTTCCGCGCATCTCACCTGTTGCACCTAGAAGAACACAAGCGTTGTCATCAAAACGGATGTATGATCCGTCTGGACGGCGAACTTCTTTCTTCGTGCGTACCACAACTGCTGTCGATACAGCTCCCTTCTTCACGTTTCCGGAAGGAGTGGATTGCTTCACTGAAACGACAATCTTGTCGCCTACGGAAGCGTAACGACGCTTCGTGCCTCCAAGAACGCGGATGCAAAGCACCTCTTTCGCCCCTGTGTTATCGGCAACTCTAAGTCTTGATTCCTGTTGTACCATCTTACTTTGCCCTTTCGATGATTTCGACTACTCTCCACTTCTTTGTCTTGCTGAGTGGACGTGTTTCCATAATGCGTACAGTGTCGCCTTCATTGCAATCGTTCGTCTCGTCGTGAGCATGGAACTTCTTGCTAAAGTTTACGAACTTACCGTACAATGGGTGCTTAACGCGACGTTGTACGTTTACCGTAACGCTCTTGTTCATCTTGGAGCTAGTAACAACTCCAATACGTTCTTTACGGAGATTTCTCTTTGTTTCCATCGCGTTTATGCTTTTGCTTCTGAAGCTTGTGAATTTCTCTTAGCCAACTCCGTCTTGATACGAGCAACATCGCGACGCGTTGCGCGGAGGCTCATTGGGTTCTCTAGCGGAGAAATATGGTGGGTCATTCGCATCTTGGTGAGGTTCTGCTCGAACTCTACCAATTGCTCCTGAAGCTCCTCGGTCGTAAGACCTGTGATCTCTGACTGTTTCATCTTCTTAAGCTTCAAAATCTCTTCTTACAACAAACTTCGTGCGTACCGGAAGCTTCTGCGCAGCTAGGCGCAATGCTTCTTTAGCTACATCGTAAGGAACACCTTCCAATTCGAATAACATGCGGCCCGGCTTAACCACGGCTGCCCAGTATTCAGGTGCACCTTTACCTTTACCCATACGTACCTCGAGAGGTTTCTTGGTGATTGGCTTATCAGGGAAGACACGAATCCACAACTGACCTTCACGCTTCATGTAACGCGTAGCAGCGATACGGGCAGCTTCGATCTGACGTGCTGTCATCCAAACTGAGTCCAACGACTTGATTCCAAAAGAGCCGTAGGCCAACTGTGTGCCGCGTTGGGCGTTGCCCTTCATGCGGCCTTTGAACATTTTTCTATGTTTCGTCCGTTTCGGTGATAACATCGGTACGACGATTTAATTTGCTCTTATTACTTCTTTCCGCCTCTACGCTTCGGTCCACCTTTCTGGTTACCTCCGCCGGCTTTCTTCACATTGCCAAGCATGTTCGACAAGTCGCGCTTACCGTATACTTCGCCTTTCATGATCCATACCTTCACTCCGATACGACCGTAAGTCGTGTGAGCTTCAGCCTGGTGGTAGTCGATATCCGCACGGAAAGTGTGGAGTGGAGTACGACCGTCCTTGAACATCTCAGAACGAGACATCTCGGCGCCGTTCAATCGACCAGAAACCTGGATCTTAATTCCTTCAGCTCCCATTCTCATCGCTGCACCAACTGCCATTTTCACAGCACGACGGAAAGAAATACGTCCTTCCAATTGGCGAGCAACGCTGTCAGCTACCAACTTGGCATCCAACTCAGGTCGCTTAATCTCGAAGATGTTGATTTGAACCTCTTTCTTAGTAAGCTTCTTCAACTCTTCGCGTAGTTTATCTACTTCTTGACCTCCTTTACCGATGATGATACCCGGGCGAGCCGTAGTAATTGTCACGGTAACGAGCTTCAAGGTGCGCTCGATGATGATGCGCGATACACTTGCCTTTGTTAGACGAGCGTAGAGGTACTTACGGATTTGTGCATCTTCGGCAAGCTTGTCGCCGTAGTTCTTACCTCCGTACCAGTTGCTCTCCCAGCCGCGAATGTATCCAAGTCGGTTCCCGATAGGGTTCGTCTTTTGTCCCATTGTCTCGTTTATTAGGCTTCAGTAGTCTCGTTCACTTCAGTACTTGCGCTTCCAACAACCAGTGTTACGTGGTTTGAACGCTTGCGAATTCTATGCGCACGTCCTTGCGGAGCTGGCTGAATTCTCTTCAACATACGAGCACTGTCTACTTGAATCTCTTGTACGATCAAGTTGTTGTCCTCAATACGCTTTCCTTCATTCTTAGCTTCCCAGTTGGCCAAGGCAGAACGCAATAGTTTCTCCAAACGACCTGCGGCCTCCTTTGAGGAGTGCTGAAGCATGAACATTGCTTTCTCAACTTCAACTCCACGAATCATATCCGCTACGAGGCGCATTTTGCGTGGTGAAGTTGGACAGTTGCGCAAGCTTGCAATCGCCTTTTCTTTCTTGGCTGCCTTCAGAGCAACTGCTCTGTTGTGTTTACGTACACCCATTTCGTCTGTCGATTATCGTTTGCCTTTGTCCTTCTTGTTCCCGGCGTGACCACGGAAAGTACGCGTTGGTGCGAATTCTCCTAGTTTGTGACCTACCATGTTCTCAGTTACATACACCGGCACGAAAGTGCGTCCGTTGTGTACGGCAATCGTTTGTCCAACGAATTCTGGAGAAATCATTGACGCACGTGACCAAGTTTTGATCACTGTCTTCTTGCCAGACTCAACATTCGCGAGAACTTTCTTCTCGAGCTTGTAGTGGATGTAGGGTCCTTTTTTCAGCGAACGAGCCATATCCCTTTAATTATTTCTTTCGTCTTTCGATGATGTAACGGTTCGACGCCTTCTTCGGCGTACGAGTCTTGTATCCCTTAGCTGGAACACCTGTTCTTGAGCGTGGGTGGCCACCAGATGCGCGACCTTCACCACCACCCATTGGGTGATCAACCGGGTTCATAGCAACACCGCGTGTGCGTGGACGACGACCCAACCAACGGTTGCGACCTGCCTTACCACTAACCACCTGCTGGTGATCGCCATTGCTTACTACACCAATTGTGGCCATGCAAGTAATGAGAACCATACGAGTCTCTCCACTTGGCATCTTAAGGATAGCATACTTGCCATCACGCGCCAACAACTGAGCAAAGCTTCCTGCAGAACGTGCAATCGCAGCACCCTGACCAGGACGCAATTCGATGCAGCTTACTACAGTACCCAATGGAATGTCTGAAAGTGGCATTGAGTTGCCTACTTCTGGAGCTACATTAGATCCAGAAACAACCTCTTGCCCTACTTGCAAACCATTAGGAGCAATGATGTATCTCTTCTCTCCATCCACGTAGTTCAACAATGCGATGAATGCTGTACGGTTTGGATCGTATTCAATTGTCTTAACAACCGCCGGAATATTAGCCTTGTCACGCTTGAAATCAATCTCGCGGTAGCTCTTCTTGTGACCACCACCAATGTAGCGCATGGTCATCTTTCCAGAGTTGTTACGTCCGCCGGAGCGCTTCTTACCTTTCAGCAAGGACTTTTCCGGGGTGGAAGTCGTAACCGCCGAGAATTCGTTGACAACGCGGAAGCGTTGACCTGGCGATGTCGGTTTTAGTTTTCTTACACCCATGGTATTAGATATTGCTGTAGATATCAATCATTTCACCTTCGCGGACATCCACGATGGCCTTCTTATAAGCAGACTTTGATCCTTCAATCATTCCTGCCTTCGTGTAACGACTCATTCTACGAGCCGGAACAACTTGCGTACGAACAGCCTCTACATTGACGCCGTAGAACGCTTCTACTGCTTTCTTAATCTCCACTTTGTTGGCGTCACGACGAACAACGAAGGAGTAGCGATTCTGCTCCTCTGCGTCGGCCGAGGCCTTCTCTGTGATGATCGGACGGATCAAGATATTCTCCATCACTTTTGGCTTAATACGTTCTCAATTCTTTCAATCGAACCTTCTGTTAGCACTAGCGTTCCCGCGTTCATAATCTGATAAGTGCTTAATTCAGAGGCTGTTACAACTTTCGACCCCTCAAAATTTCGGGATGACAAATATACGTTTTTATTCGTATCACCTACGACTACAACGCTTTTTTTCTCATTAAGTCCCAAAGCTTTAAGGATTTCCGCATACTGCTTGGTCTTTGGAGCTTCGAAGTTCAAGTCCTCAAGTACAATTACTTGATCGTTCTTCACCTTCATGCTCAATGCAGAACGGCGAGCAAGAACCTTAACTTTCTTATTTAGCTTGAAACCGTAGTCGCGTGGCTCTGGTCCAAAGGCCGTTCCACCTCCACGGTGCAAAGGTCCCTTCAATGAACCATAACGAGCTCCACCAGTTCCTTTTTGCTTGTGGTGCTTCTTGGTCGTACGAGAAACTTCCGCACGAGCCTTCACCTTGTGTGTACCTTGACGTTGGTTAGCGAGGTACTGCTTGACATCCAAGTAAATTGCATGCTCGTTTGGTTCGATAGCGAATACGCCATCGTTGAGCTTCACCTTACGTCCGGAGTCTTTTCCTTGGGTATTGATGACCGTACGTTCCATTACTTCTCTACGATTACATATGAGTTCTTAGCTCCCGGCACAGATCCCTTCACAACGAGAAGGTTCTTTTCTGTGTCGACCTTCAACACTTGAAGGTTTTGAATCTTTGTGCGCTCTGCACCCATGTGGCCAGCCATTCGCATACCCTTGAATACGCGTGATGGATCTGAACCAGCACCGATGGAACCAGGTGCACGTAGACGGTTGTGCTGACCGTGAGTAGCTTGACCCACACCAGCGAAGCCGTGGCGCTTAACACCACCTTGGAAGCCTTTACCCTTTGACGTACCAATTACGTCAACGAATTCGCCTTCCGCGAAGAGTTCAACATTCAACTCGTCGCCGAGCTTTACTGAATCCGCAGCGAAGTCGCGGAACTCCACGTACTTCTTTTTAGCTTCAGTACCAGCTTTCTTGGCATGGCCGGCGGCAGGTTGCGAGGCGTTCTTCTTGTCACCCCATCCAATCTGCACGGCGCTGTAACCATCGACATCCTCAGTCTTCACTTGAGTAACCACACATGGGCCAACTTCAAGAACCGTACAAGGCAAGTTTTTACCTTCCGGGCTGAAGATGCTGGTCATTCCGATTTTTTTACCAATCAATCCAGGCATCTCTTATTACTTAAATCCGTTCGTTAGACTTTAATCTCTACTTCAACCCCGCTAGGCAACTCCAACTTCATCAAAGCATCAATCGTCTTTGAAGAAGATGAGTAGATATCGAGCAAACGCTTGTAAGAGCTAAGCTCGAACTGCTCGCGAGACTTCTTGTTCACGTGTGGTGAGCGGAGCACCGTAAAAATGCGCTTGTTAGTCGGCAATGGAATTGGACCGTTTACCACCGCACCTGTGCTCTTCACCGTCTTAACGATCTTCTCAGCAGACTTGTCTACCAAGTTATGGTCGTAAGACTTCAATTTGATTCTGATCTTCTGGCTCATCTGATGAACTCTATTATGCTGTTCTTCCTTTAACCTCTGCAATAACCTCGTCGGCAATGTTCTTAGGAGTCTCCGAGTAGTGAGAGAATTCCATTGTTGATGTCGCACGACCCGAAGTAATTGTACGTAGGTCGGTTACATAACCAAACATTTCAGACAATGGCACCTTAGCCTTGATCACTTGTGATCCGTTACGGCTATCCATACCTTCAACTTGACCACGACGCTTGTTCAAGTCACCTACAACGTCACCCATGTTCTCCTCTGGAGTAAGTACCTCAAGCTTCATGATCGGCTCAAGAAGTACCGGGTTAGCCTTAGGAAGCGCTTGCTTGTAAGCCAATTTCGCCGCCAATTCGAATGAAAGCTGGTCGGAATCCACAGGGTGGAATGAACCGTCTTTCAATGTTACCTTCAAACTGTCTACAGGGAAGCCTGCCAATACACCGTTGGACATAGCATCCTTGAAACCTTTCTCTACTGAAGGGATAAATTCTTTAGGTACGTTACCACCTTTGATCTGATTGTCGAAAATCAAACCTGGCTTCTCTTCGTCACCTGGCTCAATCGTTATAACGATATCGGCGAACTTACCACGACCACCCGTCTGCTTCTTGTAAACTTCACGGTGATCAACTGTTCCAGTAATTGTCTCTTTGTAAGATACCTGTGGAGCACCTTGGCTAACTTCAACCTTGAACTCACGCTTAAGACGGTCCATGATGATGTCCAAGTGAAGCTCACCCATACCGCTGATTACAGTCTGACCTGAATCCTCGTCGGTGCGAACCTGGAAAGTAGGATCCTCTTCAGCAAGCTTGCCAAGAGCAATACCCAACTTATCTACGTCAGCCTTCGACTTAGGCTCAATAGCCAAACCGATAACCGGATCTGGGAAGTTCATTGACTCGAGAACGATAGGGTTCTTCTCGTCGCAGAGTGTATCTCCAGTTTTGATATCCTTAAATCCAACCAAGGCAGCGATATCACCCGCACCCAAAGTGTCGATCTGATTCTGCTTGTTCGCGTGCATCTGGAAGATACGTGAGATACGCTCTTTCTTACCAGTACGAGAGTTCCATACATAAGAACCTGACTCAAGTGTACCAGAGTAAGCACGAGTAAAGCAAAGACGACCTACGAATGGATCCGTAGCAATCTTAAATGCCAAGGCTGCGAATGGAGACTCGTAGCTAGGCTTACGGCTCTCCTGTTCTTCTGTGTCTGGGTTAGTACCAGTAATCGCGTCAACGTCAAGCGGAGAAGGAAGAATTTCCATCACCATGTCGAGCATCGCTTGTACACCCTTGTTCTTAAATGCTGAACCGCACATCATAGGAACAACCTTACCGGCGATAGTAGCCTCGCGCAATGCGTCAAGGATTTCACGCTCAGTCAAGGAAGCTGGATCCTCGAAGTACTTCTCCATAAGTGTATCGTCGAATTCCGCAACGGCCTCCAACAATTTCTCACGGTACTCTTCAGCTTCTTCCATCAAGTCAGCTGGGATTTCAACTTCCTCGAAAGTCATACCCATATCCTCCTCGTTCCAAACGATACCACGGAAGTTGATCAAGTCGATCACCCCTTTGAAGTCAGCCTCAGCTCCAATTGGAATCTGAAGTGGAAGAGCGTGGCTACCCAACATCTCTTTCACCTGACGTGTAACGTTAAGGAAGTCGGCACCTTGACGGTCCATTTTATTTACGAACCCAATACGAGGTACGTTATAGTTGTTTGCTAGTCTCCAGTTGGTTTCTGACTGTGGCTCAACGCCGTCCACAGCACTGAACAAGAATACCAACCCGTCCAACACACGGAGGGAACGGTTAACCTCAACAGTAAAGTCAACGTGTCCCGGAGTATCGATGATGTTCACGTGGTAGTTGTCACCACGGTATGGCCAGTTAAGCGTCGTAGCAGCAGAGGTAATAGTAATACCACGCTCCTGCTCTTGCTCCATCCAGTCCATTGTAGCGGCACCATCGTGTACCTCACCAATTTTATGGCTAACACCACCGTAGTAAAGAATACGCTCGGTAGTAGTTGTCTTACCAGCATCGATGTGAGCAGCGATACCGATGTTTCTTGTATACTTGAGATCTCTTTTTGCCATGATCTTATTCCTAATACAGATTGATGGTTAGAATCTAAAGTGTGAGAATGCCTTGTTGGCCTCTGCCATACGGTGAGTGTCAATACGCTTCTTCACAGCAGCACCTTCTTCTTTAGATGCAGCGATGATTTCGTTCGCCAAGCGCTGAGCCATTGTTTTCTCGTTGCGCGAGCGTGAGTATTGAATCAACCACTTCATCGCCATAGAGATTTTACGCTCTGGACGAATCTGCATAGGAATTTGGAAAGTAGAACCACCTACACGGCGGCTGCGTACTTCTACGTGCGGCATAACATTCGTCAATGCTTCCTTCCAGACCTCCAAGCCGTTTCCACTTTCGGTCTTCTCCGCTACGATATCCATGGCATCGTAGAAGATACTGAAGGCAACACTTTTCTTGCCGTCGTACATCAAGTTGTTTACAAATCGAGTCACCAACGGATCGTTGAACTTCGGATCCGGGAGAAGAATTCTCTTCTTAGCTCTGGTCTTTCTCATGTCGCAATGGAATGATTATGCGTTTATTTTTTAGCCTTAGGGCGCTTAGTTCCATACTTAGAACGACGCTGATTACGTCCCTCCACACCAGCAGTATCCAATGCACCGCGTACAATGTGGTAACGAACACCTGGAAGGTCCTTAACACGACCTCCGCGCACCAATACGATGCTGTGTTCCTGTAGATTATGGCCTTCTCCGCCGATGTAAGCGTTAACCTCGTTTCCGTTGGTCAAGCGCACACGGGCTACCTTTCGCATCGCTGAGTTTGGCTTCTTAGGCGTAGTCGTGTAAACACGAGTACAAACTCCACGACGCTGTGGGCATGATTCCAGAGCGGCCGACTTGCTCTTCTTCTCAATTTTCGTTCTGCCTTTGCGAACTAACTGTTGAATTGTTGGCATCTGTTATACCTTATTGCGTTGATTTTCTTGCAAATACGTAATTATCCCCGATTTTTTGGGGACTGCAAATGTAGGACAAAAAACCTATCCCACAATGCTTTAGCTAAAAATGTTATCGATAAAATGCACTGAGTACGAGGACCATACTCACGGCGGAATCATCCGGCCGACATATCATGCCGACAAAGGTACTTTATACCATTAATATATAGGACATCAATCAGGTGGAATTCCAACGGGCTATTTCATTCTTCCCAACAATCTACTCAACTACCAATACCGGCTCAAGTGAAACACGTCCAGTAGCCTCAACGATCTTCAAGAAATACAGCCCAGCTTCATTTGGCATATGGACTTCTACCTCCAAGCCTGACACGACTTCATGACCTACCTCTCTCCCACTGGCATCCAGTATGGAAATTTCAGCCATTTCAACTGAATGAATAACCCGTACTACGTCTCGTGTAGGATTTGGATAAACCACTAATTCAGAGCTGTTGAACTCGTCAGCACCAATACCCGTTACTACCGAGAAATCAAAATGATGGTCTATGAAGTACTGGCCGACTTCAAAACGTAAAACCGTTGGAATTTCTCTTCCCAAGTCATTGGCTGTAGGAGTGATCGTGAACTCCAGCCACTTCGCTCCTGAAATGGGGTAGGACCTTGTTACCATCCTCTGAAACCTTTGCACAATATTAAACGCTCTAGGGATGAACAGACCCGCATTAGAGTTCGTCGATAAGTGAAAGCCCACCGTATCGGCTCGATTAAGCCTGAAGTCATACCTCGATGGATGCGTAAACAATGAGTCTAATAGCAATATCGGTTTATTCTGAGGCGGAGGCGCTACAAGTGAAACAAACACAGGCCAATCAATATTAATGACCGAATTAATCTGTCCCGATTGATCTCTTGAAACAATCTTGTACCCAATGCTGAAGCCCGAATATGAGCCGCTGGGAGACGTGTATTGATATATCACCATCCCATCCGGTGTGAGAATCGTATTGGGTAAAGTCGCCACCGAATCAACGAATGCAGAATTCAATGGAACCGGACTATTCTCATCATTCTCATATACTTGCCCAAACCTATAACTCACCAAATCTCCATCCTTGTCATAGGCGCGAATCGACTGTGGGTAATCTCTATTCGATGCAATCACACTCGCCGGAGGTGCAATCATCTCTGGATGGGAGTTTCCGTTCCCAGTATTGAGCGTGCTCCAAATGAAAAGACCTTTTATTCCTGAACTCGGTGTAATATTCTGCATTCCATTAGGTCGACAACAAAGCTCATACGAGAACATATAATCGGTATTCGGTAGAAGCTGAACTTGTGCCACATATCTCCGCAGCTCCATTGAATAAGGTATGGGGCCATGCGGTATAGAACTTTCGAAAGCCAACGATACGGTAGATGTGGTTGTCGGGGAAACGATATCGACTGTCGGAGTGAAAATAGCTGTTCCACTATAAGTCGCATAAAACTCAATTCGGTAATTCAACCTACCGTTTGTTGCACTACCGAGGTATTGAGCACGGAAATACCCTCCGCTGAAATGGGATCCGAATCCTGATAAAACAGAGAGTAGAGCGAAAAGAGTAAATAGCTTTTTCATAAGAGAGCGGTTGTTCAATATTCAAGGGTAAGCATATAAAAACAATTCATAAAGATGAAATGAGGCAGAACTCCACCAGACTGAGTGACCGATTCCCCAAACTCGCCTCATGCATGATTTCCAATAACCTTTCTCTCTGAGATTTCGGACAGCCACTTTTGATTCCCTATTTTTGTATCCTTTCACCCAAATCTAAAAGCGACAACGTTTGAGTTCATACATCGATCAGCTGAACGACGCACAAAAGCAGGCCGTACTAGCTACCGAAGGTCCCATGATGGTCATCGCCGGCGCAGGATCCGGTAAAACCCGAGTGCTCACGTATCGCATCGCCCACCTCATGGAAAAAGGGGTGGATTCTTTTCAAATTCTCTCGCTGACCTTTACCAATAAGGCCGCCCGAGAAATGAAAGAACGTATCGCCTCCATCGTGGGTGAAAGCGAAGCCAAAAACCTCTGGATGGGAACCTTCCACTCTGTTTTTGCACGCATCCTTAGAATCGAAGGCGACAAACTAGGCTATCCGTCCAACTTCACCATCTACGACAGTGAAGATTCCCTCAAAGTGATTTCGTCACTTATTAAAGAGAACAACCTCGACAAGGATATCTACAAACCGAAATCCGTTCAAGGTCGGATATCAAGCTACAAGAACAATCTCATCACGCCCAAGGCTTATCAAAATCGTCCCGATCTTCAGGAGAACGATGCCACTGCGCGCATGCCAATGATTGGCCAGCTTTACACCGCATACACCGAAAGATGCTTCCGCGCCGGTGCCATGGATTTCGATGACCTTCTTCTCAAAACGAACGAACTCCTACACCGATTTCCCGATGTACTCGCCAAGTATCAAGAGCGATTCAAATACATCCTGGTGGACGAGTATCAGGATACAAACCACAGTCAGTATTTGATTGTAAAAGCCCTCGCCTCTCGTTTCGAAAACGTTTGTGTTGTGGGCGATGATGCCCAGTCTATCTATGCCTTCCGTGGCGCCAACATCCGAAACATCCTCAATTTCCAAAAGGATTACCCGGATGCGAAAATTTTCAAACTAGAACAGAACTACCGCTCCACTCAGAACATTGTTGAAGCGGCAAACAGCATCATTGCCAAGAACCGGGATCAGCTCGAAAAGAACGTTTGGACTTCCAACGACAAGGGCGAACAGATTGTAGTTCACAAAGCGGTAAGTGATTCCGACGAAGGAAACTGGGTAGCCTCGAACATCTTCGAGTCTCATCAGAACAACCATGAGCCCTGGAGTTCATTCTGTATTCTCTACCGAACAAACTCCCAGAGTAGAGCTTTTGAGGACGCTTTTAGAAAGCGCAACATCCCATATAGAATTTACGGCGGCCTTAGCTTCTATCAGCGCAAGGAAATCAAAGACCTTATGGCCTATTTCCGATTGGCCATCAACAATTCAGATGAGGAAGCCTTCCGACGTGTAATCAATTATCCAGCAAGAGGAATTGGTCAAACCACGATGGATCGCCTCATCAACGTGGCGAATAGCCAGGAGAAGAGCATTTGGGATATCGCCGAAAACATCTACCTCTATCCTACAGGTATCAACAAGCCGACGCAGCAGCGAATTCTAGACTTTGTTGAGCGCATCAAGAGTTACGGCGTCCTTGCCCAAAAGCACGACGCCTTTGATGTGGCAGCGCATATCGCAAAAACTTCAGGTCTGATTAAGGCAATGTCGGAAGACAAGACACCCGAAGGCGTAACCCGAACGGAGAACATTCAGGAATTGCTGAATGGCATCAAAGACTTCTCCGAAGAACAGAAGCAGATTGAAGATGGCGATGCAACCCTCGCCTACTACTTGCAAGACATCGCGTTGCTGACCGATGCCGACAAGGACAATCCAGAAGACATGAACAAGGTGAACTTGATGACAATTCACCTTGCCAAGGGACTTGAGTTCCCATATGTATATATCGTAGGCATGGAAGAGAACCTGTTCCCATCCATGATGTCGATGAACACTCGTTCCGATTTAGAAGAGGAACGTCGACTATTTTACGTCGCACTAACACGCGCCGAGAAACGAGCGTACTTAACGTATGCTCATGTACGTTACCGTTGGGGAAAACTCATAGATTGTGAGCCGAGCAGGTTTATCGAAGAGATAGATGAGCGATTCCTCGACATCCGTGTTCCGGAGTTTGGCGGGTTCTATTCACCACCAGACGAAGTGAAGGCGGCATTTGATTCACCACAGAGCAGAACTGTATCTAGAGGCAATGACAGTTTTGGAGGAAAACCGAGATTCATGAAGAAGCAACAAGAACAAAAACCAATCGTACCACCTAAGAAACACCAGAAACTGAAAACCGTTTCTGAAATGAACGATAGCGGTGAAGCTTCTAATGTTCCAGATGATCTCGAAAAGGGAACTCGCGTTATCCACGATCGCTTTGGTTTAGGTACCGTGAAGGAGATTACCGGAAGCGGAGCAGACCGCAAGGCTATCATCTTTTTTGATAACGCAGGGGAAAAACGCCTTCTACTTAAGTTTGCTAAATTGCAGAAGGCTCGCAAGAGCTGATTACACGCATATATATGACTAAAGATCTAACCCACATCCCAGATGTGGAATACAATACAGACCGTCCGGATTTAGCTATCCCCGAGTACGGCCGAAATGTTCACCGCATGGTTGAGCATTGCATGACCATCGAAGAAAAAGAAAAGAGGAATGCCGTAGCACAGTCCATCATCGACGTGATTGGCAACCTCAACCCTCATCTTCGCGACACACCAGACTTCAAGCACAAGCTTTGGGACCACTTGTTCATCATGAGCGATTTTAAGCTTGATGTCGATTCCCCTTATCCAATTCCAACCGCAGAAACGTTCGCCGGACTTCCCGAAAAGGTGGAATACCCTGCTCGCACCTACAAGATGCGACACTATGGTCACATTGTACGCGAGATGCTCAGCAAGGCCATCGAAATGGAAGACGGCGAAGAGCGCCAGGAGTTGATTCGCCAAATTGGCAACCAAATGAAGCGCAGCTATCTCACTTACAACAAGGATACAGTAGATGACGCGGTGATCTTGAGAGAGCTTGAAATTCTCGCTGAAGGAAAACTCAGCACAGAAGGCATAGAGCTTTCAAATGAATTAGTTCTTCCAACCGCTGCCAGCAGCAGCTCGAAGTCGAGCAACAACAATCGCCGAAAGAAGAAAACGCGCAAGCGCAAGAAATAACGAACCACACACTACAAGCCAATATGGCCACATTTCAAATTCAAGGAGGCAAGAAGCTCAGCGGCGAAATCACCCCTCAAGGTGCCAAAAACGAAGCACTTCAAATTCTATGTGCTGTTCTCCTTACCGATGAAGAAATCACCATTTCCAACATTCCAGACATTCGTGATGTCAACAAGTTGATTGACATTCTCGAAGACCTCGGCGTGAAGATTCGAAAGAAAGGTCCCGGAGAATACACCTTCCAATCGGACGACATCAATCTCAACTACCTCTTCTCACCTGAATTCCGCGAACGCGGTGGTGCGCTCAGAGGTTCCATCATGATCGTTGGTCCACTTCTCGCCCGCTTTGGCAAAGGATACATCCCTAAGCCAGGTGGTGATAAAATTGGACGTAGACGATTGGATACGCACTTCCTAGGCTTCCAAAAATTGGGCGCCAAGTTTGTGTACGAGGAAGGTTCAGACTTCTACGGCGTAGAAACCGATGGTGGATTGAAGGGCGCATATATGTTGCTCGATGAAGCTTCAGTAACCGGCACGGCCAACATCGTCATGGCAGCTGTGCTAGCCGAAGGTGTGACCACCATTTACAACGCAGCCTGCGAACCCTACCTTCAACAGCTTTGCAAAATGCTCGTTCGCATGGGCGCAAAGATTGAGGGTATTGGATCGAACTTGCTAAAGATTACCGGAGTTGAGAAACTTGGCGGCTGCGAACACAGATGTTTACCTGACATGATTGAAGTGGGCTCTTGGATCGGTCTCGCGGCCATGACCAAGAGTGAACTCACTATCAAAGACGCCCAATATGATGAGCTTGGGGTGATTCCAGAAGTGTTTAAAAAGCTAGGGATCAAACTAGAACGTAGAGGCGATGACATCTACATTCCCGCTCAAGATATTTACGAAATTGAAACGTTCATCGACGGCAGTATCATGACCATTGCCGATGCTCCTTGGCCGGGCTTCACGCCTGACTTGCTAAGCATCGTACTCGTCATTGCTACTCAAGCAAAAGGAAGCGTGTTGATACATCAGAAGATGTTCGAAAGTCGCTTGTTCTTCGTCGATAAACTGATTGACATGGGTGCGCAAATCATTCTTTGTGATCCACACCGCGCAACAGTTATTGGATTGGAACGTAAGTATCCGCTCCGTAGTACGACTATGACTTCACCGGACATCCGTGCCGGTATCTCACTTTTGATAGCTGCTTTGAGTGCAGAAGGTACTTCTACCATACACAACATTGAGCAGATTGATAGAGGCTACGAGCGCATAGACGAGCGTTTGAGAAAAATTGGCGCGGAGATTGTTCGTTTGAACTAAAAGCACAACACACTATGAAGATTCAAAACATCATTAAGATTACAACTGCTGCTGCAATCGTAGGTTTGGGAGCCTATTCCCGCTACGCACCAGCATCAGCTGACACCGAAGTAGCTGAAGAAGCCCAAGTGCTTCGCGTTGGAGAAAAAGTTCCCGAATTAGAAGGACGCACTCCTGACGGTGATATCATCAAATTGAGTGACCTCGAAGGGCAGATTGTTTATATCGACTTTTGGGCTTCATGGTGCGGACCATGTGTTGCAGATATGCCGAATGTGGTAAGCGCATATGAGAAGTATAAGGATACCGACTTTGAAGGCGGCGAAGGCTTCACCGTGTTTTCGGTTTCTCTAGATCAAAGCAAATCGCGTTGGACCGACGCTATAGAAAGACTTGGTCAGGTGTGGCCAAACCACATTAGCGACCTTCGCGGGTGGGGTTCTGCCCACGCCTCTAAATACAATGTCAACGCCATTCCTGCGGGCTTCATCATCGATGGAGAAGGCAAGTTATTATATGCCAACATCCGCGGCTCGCAAGTACCGAGTTTACTCGACGGAATGAAAGAGTGACACTTCAAAACAACGGCTGACCAAAATGTGTCAGCCGTTTTTCTTTTATCCTCTGTCAGATTGGCGTAATCTGCTGGATGGCACTACCTTTGCCAACCTTTTGACGCGTGTGAAATTCGCGTAAAACAGCAGATAATGAGCAAGAAGAGCGATAAAGTGGAAAACACTGCACAAGAAGAAAACGTAAAGGCTGCCGAGGCGGCTACGGAAGTTCGTGAAGAAACTGCCAGCGCAGAGAACTCCGAATCAAATACATCTGAAGAAGTTAGCGAAGTAGATAAGCTAAAGGCCGAGGTTGAAGATCTCAAGAATCAAAACCTCCGCTTGTATGCAGAATTCGAAAACTTCAGAAAGCGCAACGCGCGTGAGCGTGTCGAGCTTTCAACAACAGCTAACCGGGAAGTACTCGCTGCGCTTCTTCCAATATTGGATGACTTCAAACGCGCATTGTCGAATGTTAGCGAGGAAGAAAAAGAGACGGAAGTAGCAAAGGGACTCGGTCTTATCAGCTCAAAGCTTCACGAAACACTCAAGCAAAAAGGTCTTAAGCCTATGGAGAACACCGTAGGCAAGAAGTTTGACGTGGACTTCATGGAAGCTATCACAAAAATTCCAGCTCCAACACCAGACATGGCAGGTAAGGTGATCGACGAGATCGAAGCCGGCTACATGATTGGAGAAAAGATTCTCCGCTACGCCAAAGTGGTTGTAGCTGACGGAGAACCGCAAAGCTAATTCTATGGCGAAGAGAGATTTTTACGACGTACTAGGCGTTAGCAAGAGCGCATCTGCAGATGAAATCAAGAAGGCTTATCGCAAACTCGCGATTAAGTATCACCCTGATAAGAACCCTGACGACACCGAGGCAGAAGCCAAGTTTAAGGAGGCTGCCGAAGCTTACGAGGTTCTTGGGAATGCAGAGAAGCGTCAGAAGTACGACCAGTACGGACATCAAGCCTTTGGAGCAGGAGCCGGTGGCGGCTTTGGTGGTGGCGGAATGTCTATGGACGATATCTTCAGCCATTTTGGTGACATCTTTGGCGGCGCCTTCGGTGGCGGCGGGGGTGGCTTTGGAGGCTTCAGTGGTGGCGCCCGTGGCGGAGCTAGAAAAGGCTCGAACCTCCGAGTACGTGTACGACTCACCCTCGAAGAAATTGCCAACGGCGTAGAGAAGAAAATCAAATTGAAGCGCTCCGTAAGCGCCGATGGTTTGACCTTCAAGACTTGCCAGACCTGCCATGGCTCTGGTCAAGTTCAACGCGTTCAAAACACCATTCTAGGTCAAATGCGCACCGCAAGTGCATGTCCAACCTGCCAAGGAACTGGAAAGGTTGTAGACAAGCGCCCAGCGGGTGTTGGTCCAGATGGACTTGAGCGTAAGGACGAAACCGTGAGCATCAAGATTCCTGCAGGTGTGATGGACGGGATGCAACTTCGCGTTTCTGGAAAAGGAAACGAAGGACCTATGGGCGGCCCAGCGGGCGACCTAATGGTGCTTATCGAAGAGGAAGAACACGAAAGCTTGAAGCGTGATGGGAATAACTTGCATTTCGACATGTACATCACCTTCCCTACCGCTGCTATGGGTGGAAGCGTTGAAATCCCAACCATTAACGGTCGCGCTCGCGTGAAGGTTGATGCCGGAACACAAAGCGGAAAAGTTCTTCGCCTCAAGGGTAAAGGATTGCCGAGTGTAGAAGGATACGGCAATGGCGATTTACTGGTTCACCTCAACGTGTGGACTCCAAAGAAGCTATCTCCAGAAGAGAAGAAGACGTTGGAATCGCTAGAGAAGTCCGACAACTTCCAACCGAATCCTGGAAGACACGAGAAGGGATTCTTCGAAAGAGTAAAAGACATGTTCGGTCAGTAAGATCAAACTCCCCAGAATAAAAAAGGCCCTGCTAGATAGCGGGGCCTTTTCTTTTAATTTTCATTTCTGATTATGGTGACGGGAGCGGTGAATATCACCTCGAAGCCTTCTTGAATGATGTAGTAGTACGTTCCGTCTGGCAACGGATTGCCGCCATCATCCTGTCCGCGCCATTCTCCATTGTAGTCGTCCTCTTGGTAGACCACACTTCCCCATCGATTCATCAACACAAAACGAACCTGCCTACCATCGGTAATCTCTGGAATCTCCAGGTAATCATTTGATCCGTCTCCATTAGGCGTAATCACATTTTGTAGATCGCTGTAATTAGGATTCGGCCACCCCTTGGGAACCATAATAACGGTGAGGGAATCAATACCCTGACAACCGTCGGCGGTGGTCACTTCCACGTAATACACGGTCGTATCGTTGATAGGACGAGTTAGCGTATTCGGATCCCGTTGGTCTGAGAAGTAGACCGGATTATCCGCATACCAGTAATACTGCACACCACCACTAGCAGCCATGAGAACGTCGTCGCCTTCAACCACAATTTGATCTGGACCAGCATCGACCAACTGGTTAAATCGAACGATCTCAACTGTATCGATTACGGAGTCGGTACAGGTGTTTGACTTCATGACGACCGTGACCGGGTACTTACCGGGTACCGGCCAGGTAATCCCAGGAGGGAATGGTCCGTTGAAGTAAGTGATGTTGGGCGCTGGTGTGCCGCCAAAATACCATTCGTAGGTGGCACCGGGAGGAATGTTGTTTCCAAGAGCACCGAAGAAAATGTCCTGTACATTGAAGCATACACTACCTTGGAAGATACCCCACTCAAGCTCCGGAGATTCATATATCTCAAAGACTTCAAAGACGGTATCGGAGCACTGTGTCCCCGGATTGGTAACGAGCATTACTGTATAGATACCTGGAGCATTATACGTAAACACCGGATTGGCTGCATAAGAGGTATCCGTGAGGGAAGTTGTATCGCCAAAATCCCAGAAGTAGCTGTTGCCGTTGGAAGACTCGTTCGTGAATTGAAGTTCGCGGCCTGAGCAGAAAAGAGAACTATCTTCCATTTGAGTGACCATATCACTTACAACGTTGCGCACGCATGGACTCACATTAAACTGGAAGTCGCGACGGACTGTCGTTTCAAGCATTCCGTTGCTGAAGCTCGTCACGCAAATACCCACTACATACTGCCCTTGAGTACTGGCCTCGCCGTAAATGATACCCGTGAGGCTATCAATCTTAATCTGAGGTGAGCTCGGAATTGGGTTCTCAAATGTTTGAGGGGCAATGAATGGAATAGACTGGTAAGGTGGTGGCAAAGCAACTGGCGATGGATTCGACGAGCTACCTCCATGAAGAATTTCACAAAACTCATAGTAGAGAGAGTCTCCATCAATATCCGTGGCTGAGGCATCGATATTGAGCGGCTCGTTTGCGCAAATCACGATGGGTGGCGTGGCCGCAAATTGAGGTGAAGATCCACAAACGTCGTTCGGTGGAACGCGCACCGTATACGTATTTCCCCAGCTACCAGAGTTAGGAATGTTATCAATCGAACCGTTTCGACAGCAGCGTTGCCATGTGATGTCGTATCCGTCTGGGCTCGACGGCAAAGTGATAACCGCCTCGTAATCGGCATACTCGGTACATAGTCCAGCCGGGATGGTAAGGCAAGGGTCCCCTGAATTCACTGGAACTTGGTTGATTGTACCTACTGGAGTATTGGGGGTAGCGCTTACAAATGCGCCCGTGGTACCGTTAAAAACGCGAATGGAAATAGTTGGGTCGAACGGCGCACCGCCACCGGCGCAATCGCGGTACACGCGAACTCTGACGAGGTAATTGTTTCCGCCTTGACACTCATAGGTTATCTCTCCACCCACCAAGTGAGCGGCGAAGGTCGAGAAGCTGAGTAGCAGGGCAAAGCACGCAATGAGGGGGCGCGTTCTAGCCATAGGGTTTAGGTTTCTTTAGAGCCAAAAAAAGGCCGCTTCCTAAGAAACGGCCTTTCTTGTTATTATCATCCGATAAGTGACGACCGTATTATTCTACGATCTTCACCCAAAGGCGACCGTTGTATTGACCTCTGAGGTTCGATTCACGAGCCGCGTCAGCAGCATTGTAATTGTTGAACTTCATAAGGTATACGTAGTACATATTGTTTACGCGGTCTTGGAATACATTCACGTCCAAGCCTTGGTTCTGCAAGCGTTGCATGAGGCGACGAGCGTTGTTCTCGCTGCCGAATACACCCGCAGTTACGTAGTATCCTGGTGAACCCGGCTGTACGTTGCTAGCATAGTTGGATTCGTCGTATCCACTAATACCCGCATTGTTGTTACCGCCGTTGTTGGTGTTGGTATTACCACCACCATTAGGGTCCATTCCGTTCATGCGATCACCACCCGTGTTCGGATTGTTTCCGCCGTTGTTCGGATTGTTACCACCTTGGTTTCCTCCTTGGTTTCCACCTTGATTACCACCTTGGTTTGTATTGTTGTTACGGTTGTTGCGGTTGTTCTCATCGCCAGGGCGATAGAGCTCCATACCTTCAACTACCTCACGAACCTTCTCTTCGATGTCTTCATTTTCTTGAGCCTCTAGCTCTTCTTTGAATTCTTCGAAACGCTCGCGGATATACTCTTCGTTGTCATCCTCCATTCTGCGGAGTTGATCTTTGAGTCGACGCAATTCAGATTCCATACGTTCGTCGTCGCTGTTCGAACCGAAGCGGTACGTAAGCATAAACTCGTGTGAGGTTCCGAATGAAGTACCGTATGTATTGGTACTAAAGTCATACGCGTAGCCCACCGTAAGTTGCTCTGTGAGGTGAACACCGATGTTAGCTGTGATTGCATAATCTGAGCGGAACATCGCGCCAACGAAACCGTAGTCCTTCATGTTGAAGATGGCACCCGCATCAATCTGCGTAGGCACATTCGGTGCAGTTCTCACCAATACCATTGGGCTTAGCACACGCTTGTCGCCTTGAATCTCCCAGTCGTACTGAGCGTTAAACACAAAGTGACGAATCAAGCTATACTCCACCGGCCCGTTGTAGTTATCAGAATACTCCACCGGAGCACCGATGAGCTGCGGAACAGCGGCACCGATTTGGAATCCGTTGATGTTCAAGTTAACACCAAAGTTGAGGTCGAAATTGCCTCTACGAAGATTCGGATAAAGCAATGGATCGAACTCGTCGTCCACGCGAATCTTATCGAAATCGATGTTGTTATCGAGGTATCCAGCTGCCAAACCAAAGCTCAATGTGTTGGTTTTTGACAATTGAACGTGGTATGCGTAGGCACCGTACACACCCGTTCTCTGGATGATGTCGGTACGATCGGTATATGCGTAAACGCTGTATCCGATCTTTTCGCGATTCAAAGCACCGTTTACCGTTAGCGCCGATGTCTCTGGTCCGCCTTCGATTCCTGACCATTGGCGGCGGTGAATGAGGCTAGCTTCGGTTACTCCATCGATACCTGACTGTGCCGGGTTATAGATGAATGGAGTGAAGAAGTAATTGCTGTACAGCGGGATTTGCTGAGCCTGAGCCGAACCGGCAAGGAGCAAACCAACTACTGCTGTGAGGATATGAGATTTTTTCATGAGTCTTAGTCGTTATTGCGAAGGATGGTAATTGCTCCCTTGAAGCGAATTTCGTCGCCACAAGCCAATACGTAATAGTAGGTTCCGTCTGGCAACTCATTGCCTCCGTTATCTACGCCTGTCCAACCGCTCGTATAGTTCTCTTCCGTATAAACTTCAGATCCCCAACGGTTCATAATTACGAGGTCGCAACCATCCGTGCGTACCACTTCGCTCAAGTCAAACACATCGTTCGCACCGTCGCCATTTGGCGTCATCACGTTTTGAACGTTAGACAGGTTTGGACCACCGGCGAATGGATCTTCTACAATTACAAGCATAGAGTCAATCGCCGTACAACCGTTAGCGGCTGTAACCTCAACGAAGTACCATGTAGTGTCTTTAACTGGACGAGAGAGTGTGTTTGGATCTCGTTGGTTTGAGAAGTAAACCGGTTCGTTAGCGTACCAGTAGTACGATACGCCACCAGAAGCGGCCATAACAACATCTTCGTCTTGACCAATAACTTGATCTGGACCAGCATCTGCATTCACCACAAGTGGGAAGAGAATAAGTGTGTCGTAAGAAATACATTGGTTCACTCCTCGAGCTTCCACCCAATATGTACCAGGGGTGCTGAGGTATTGTGAGGTTCCAATGAATCCGTTTGACCAAGTGTACTGTAGTCCGTTTCCGTTTACTGCAATAAGTACTGAATCGTCTGCACAGATGGCAACGGAATCAGAAGGCAGGAATTGGAAAGTAGGAAGAGGGACAATGTTAACCTGGATTGGCGTGGTTATCCACGTACAGGCGACATTGCTTATGACTAATCGGTATTCTGCTGAATCTGGAATAAGTGTGGTATCCACTTGCAGGCGTGGATTTGTGTCGTTAGGGATGTTAGTCCAAGTACCGCCGTTGAGCGGGAAGCGAGCTTGCCATTGGTAATCCCAATCTGCGCCTGTCGCATCTGCGCCAAGGAGCACACTATCTTCAATACAAATGATAGTTGGTGCATTCGCATTTCCAGGCCAAGGGATGGCGGATATTTCTGTATCAGGAACGGTATCCATGAACACGTACTTTGGATCTGCTCCTAGTGTGGTACATCCTGTAGTTGTATCGGTAACCTCGAGGTAGATTTCCATTTCGAATGGATTTACCGCGTTGGCCATGTGACTAGCGTTAAACCAGAAGGTGTCATTCATTGCGCCTGCAATAGGAATGAAGGTGTCTATGCCAAATTGGTCAACCGAATCTCGATACCACTGATAGGTATAAACTTCGCCCGGAAGCTGTGGAGCTTCTCCGTAGAACATTACACTATCTGTTTCACAGAATTGAACTGAATCCGTAACCAAGGCTGGGAATGGTTCATCTAGGAACACGATCCAAGGCTGAACTTGATTGACTGGATTACCGAAGGTGATAATTGGCGAAGGAATGTAATTGACGATGGTCACCGGATCACTTGTACCTGGACAAACGGGACCAGAGCTCACCTCAACTGAATAGTCGCCTGGCAACCAAACGAGGAGTGAATCGAAGCGGTCGTCCGTTCTACCCACCTGAGCAATGCGAACGTCTACGCCATTGACCATCCATTGGTAGTTGAAGCCCGGGTTTGCGTAAAGAACGATGGTATCGTCTACACATTTCCCGAAGTCATCTGGGTTTCCTGGTGTGTAATTGTTTCTGAAGGCGCCTTTGATATTTGCGGTATCAATCTCAGCCGGAATGGTCACATTCACGTTAACCTCAAAGATGTTTGATTGAGTAACGGGATTAGTAGATTCGAATCTGATCGAGTAAGTTCCATTCGTTGTAATCGTCTCAGGAATAACAATGGTTACCGTCTTAGGGGTGAGCGAGCTGTTGGTGTCCTGAATCGGGTTTCCAGTATTTGGAAGCCACTTCGCAATTGGGACATTCAATGTAGCTGGATCCGTGAAATCCGCAGTTGCAGCGGTACCAGGGGTCATCAATACATCAAAAGAGTTGTTCGCGAGATACGTTCCCGTAAGTGACATATTCATGATCAGGGAGTCTCCCGTACAAGCCGAAGCATTTGGGGTCTGAATAACAGTAATAGCCTGACCAAACGCAAAATTCCCAGCGAGAATCATTAGCGCCATGCCAAGCCACTTCAATCGTAGTGATCGTTTCATTGATAAAGGTTTATTCCAGGTTGCAAATTAAGGGTTTTACAACTCTTTACGTGCAATGTAGTCAAAGACGTACATTTGAGGGAGCACATGTTGCTCGTGAACGCTTCACAGAGCATCATTGTTTATTATACGCTCAGAAAATCATTACGGTTGGTACAGTTTCATGAAAAATAGAATTCAAGCCTTCGGTTATGCCTTCAGCGGTATTCGCAGTTTGCTTCGCGAACCGCACTTCCGATTTCACTCCTTCGCGTTTCTACTCGTAACTACGAGCGCTTGGTACTTTGGGGTGACAAACACCGAATGGACCATCCTTCTTCTCACGTCCGCCCTAGTGCTCGCTCTCGAAGGCTTAAACTCTGGTATTGAGAACTTAGCAGATGCGCTCCATCCAGAGACCCATCCCCTGATAAAAAAATGTAAGGATATTTCAGCCGGCGCCGTCCTTCTAGCCGCTATCTTGGCCGCCGCCATTGGCATCATCATTTTCACACCCTACATTATTGCACTTGCAAAATGAACTACAACGAGATTTTTTCTAAAGCAGAAGAGATTCTTTCCACCAACGGTACAAAAGGCATTACCGAAGTATGCGAGCTTCTCATGAATGAAATCGAATACTACAATTGGGTGGGCTTCTATTTCATGAATGATGAAACGCAAATCTTAGAAATTGGTCCATATGCCGGTGCCGAAACCGAACACACTCGCATTCCATACGGCAAGGGAATTTGTGGCCAAGTAGCTGTTTCAGGGGAAACGTTTAAAGTAGATGATGTGTACGCTCAAGACAACTACATCGCTTGCTCGATCGAAACCAAAGCGGAACTGGTTGTCCCAATGAAGCGCAACGGAAGTGTGATTGGTCAGATTGATATCGACTCGCACCATGCGACTCCTTTCACTGACGAAGACGAAGTGCTTCTCAGCCAAATATGCGATCTCGTTGCCGCACTAGATTTGTCCCCATTCGGACATTAGCCGCCTGCTAGCTCTGGCGGATGGCCTCAACCGGATCCATCTTACTCGCCCTCAGGGCAGGCAATAGTCCAAAGACAACCCCGATTACCGCCGATACGATTAGTCCCGTGATGATGTTGTTCGTCGACAAGAAGATGTCAAAAGAATCGAACATCAAGTCGCCAATTAACACAAGTGCGTAGGTGAGCAATAGCCCAAGGACCCCGCCTGCGAGGCTTAGTGTTACCGATTCAGAAATGAACTGCATGAGAATGAATCGCGCTTTGGCACCGAGTGCTTTTTGAACGCCGATTTGATTCGTACGCTCACTCACACTTACAAACATGATGTTGGCAATTCCGAAGCCACCTGCAAGGAGTGCGAAACCTCCAATGATGGATCCGCCGAGTCCGATTGCGGTAAACATCGAATCCAACCCATTCTGAAGCACACTGATTTCATTGATGGCAAAGTTGTTCTCTGCAACAGGTCGCAATCGTCGAACTCCGCGCATGACACCCTCCACTTCATCCTTTAGCATATCTATTTCAATGCCCTCTTTGGCTTTCACCATGATAGTTCCTTGAAGCTCGTCTTCATTCACCTTTTTGAGCATGAACTCTACGGGAACAACGAATAATTCATCGTGGCTTTCACCAATAAGCTTCTCTCCTTCTTTCTCAAAAACGCCAATTATTCTAACCTTTTCGCCCAGAACTCTCACTTCCTTTCCAATCGGGTTCAGCGGTCCGAACAGTCCTTCGGCAACGTCGTGCCCAACCAATGCGACGTTGGCTCCGCCGGCCGATTCTTGTGGACTGAAATATCGTCCAACTTCGATGGGTACGCCCCAGATTTGTGAATACTCGAACGAAACGCCAGCAACACCAACGCTTTCCACGGTATTACTTCGGTAATTCAAATTTGAATTTATGCTGATGAGATAGGACATGGCATCGGCATATTTCAGTCGACCTTTCAGCTTACCCATCTCCTCATACTTCGGCTCAGGGTGCTGCCAAATTTTCCACCAGGGATATTCTCCTCCTCCGCCCCATGGCCATTTTTGCACATAAAGGACATCGGACCCCACTTGTTCTACAGAATCGCGAATAGATTTCTCCAAACTATCCACTACGGTATTTACGGTGATAATCAAGAATATACCGAGGGTCATTCCCAAAAGTGAAAGGAAGGAACGAAGTGGATTGGCGCGAAGAGCTTGAGCTGCCATGCGACCACCTTCGAATATGATCTGCGTTAACTTCATTGTGTTTAGTCTAGTTCGAAAGTACGATAATTCTCACTCACATAATACCTTGTGGTACCCCCTGTATTTCACTACTTTTGCTCCTTTGAAAATCCCACTACATGAGCGGCACGAAACGTATCAAGAGCGCACTCTTATCTGTATTCTATAAAGATGGCCTTGAGCCAATTGCACGTCAACTTCACGCTGACGGCGTAACTCTTTACTCCACTGGAGGTACTCAGACTTTCCTCGAAGGTTTGGGCTTGCCAGTTATTCCGGTTGAATCACAAACCAATTATCCGTCTATTTTCGGCGGTCGAGTAAAGACACTTCACCCTGCCATCTTTGGTGGAATTCTCCATAGAAGAGAGAACGAAGGCGATCTTCAAGAGAAAGCGGAGCACAACATTCCAGATATCGATATGGTGGTTGTTGACCTCTATCCTTTCGAAGAAACTGTTGCCTCTGGAGCTTCTGAACAAGACATCATCGAGAAAATCGACATTGGTGGTATTTCTCTCATTCGCGCTGCAGCGAAGAACTTCAAAGATGTTCTCATCGTTCCCTCTCGCGAATATTACGCTGAAACACTAGACATCCTTCAAGCGGGAAACAGCGAAACTTCCATCGAAGATCGCCACCGTTTTGCAGGATATGCCTTTGATATTTCGTCGCATTACGACACGGCCATCCACGGTTTCTTTGCTCCAAACTCTACCTCATACAAGCGTAGCGTTCGCAGCGGAAAAGAACTTCGCTATGGCGAAAATCCACACCAAAAAGGATGGTTCCACGGAAACTTGGATGAAGCCTTCGAACAGCTTCATGGAAAAGAGTTGAGCTACAACAACCTCCTGGATGTTGACGCTGCCGCGCAGCTCATTGCTGAATTCTGGGACCAAAAGCCAACGGTTGCAGTTATCAAACACAACAACGCCTGCGGACTAGCTCAGAGAGATGACCTGCCCACCGCATGGAAAGATGCACTTGCGGGCGACCCTGTTTCAGCCTTCGGCGGAATCATCGCTTCGAATAAAGAAATTGACGCCAAGACAGCGGAAGGGATCAATGAGATTTTCTGCGAAGTAGTTCTTGCGCCTGGATTTACAGCTGAGGCTCTTAGCATTCTTCAGTCTAAAAAGAACCGCATCATCTTGAAGGTGAAGAACATTCAACCACAAGAAATGATTGCACGCACTATTCTCAATGGAGTACTCGTTCAAGAGCGTGATTATCACACCGATTCTCGCGAAGACTTGAAGACCGTTACCAAGGTTGCTCCTACGGAAGCGCAAATTGACGACCTCATTTTCGCAAGTGCACTTTGTAAGAATACCAAGTCAAACACTATCGTTCTTGCCAAGGATGGTCAGCTTCTAGCAAGCGGAACCGGACAAACTTCTCGCGTTGATGCTTTGCGTCAGGCAATTCAAAAGGCAAAATCGTTTAACTTTGACTTAAACGGGGCCGTTATGGCTTCGGATGCGTTCTTCCCCTTCCCGGATTGCGTTGAAATCGCGAACGGCGAAGGAATTAATACAGTGATTCAACCCGGTGGCTCAATCAAAGATCAATTGAGCATCGACTATTGCGACGCCAACGGCATGAGCATGGTATTCACCGGTCACCGTCACTTCAAACACTGATCCACACCAATGGGACTCTTTGATTTTTTTGTTCAGGATATTGCCATCGACCTGGGAACGGCTAATACCTTGATTATTCACAACGATAAAGTAGTTGTCGACGCACCGTCAATCGTTGCGCTCGACCGCTCTACCAACGATATCATGGCCGTGGGCCACGCCGCGATGCAAATGCACGGTAAAACCCACGAGAACATCAAAACGGTTCGTCCGCTTAAAGATGGTGTTATTGCCGATTTCGTTGCTTCCGAGCACATGATTCGTGAGATGATCAAGAGCATCCCATCGCTCAAGAGCAAGTATTTCGCGCCATCACTTCGAATGGTCATTTGTATTCCTTCCGGTATTACCGAAGTTGAGAAACGAGCGGTAAAGGATTCAGCCGAACAGGCGAAAGCCAAGGAAGTATATCTCATACACGAACCTATGGCAGCGGCTATCGGTATCGGAGTGGATGTACTCGAGCCTAAAGGAAACATGATCATCGACATAGGTGGTGGTACTACTGAAATTGCCGTTCTCGCACTCGGTGGTATCGTTTGCGACAAGAGCATCAAGGTTGCAGGGGATGTGTTCACAAACGACATTAGCTACTACATGCGTACGCAGCACAACCTATACGTAGGTGAAAGAACTGCCGAGCAAATCAAAATTCAAGTAGGTTCTGCCCTCGATGATCTTCCGAATCCTCCAGATGAAATGGATGTTCAAGGTCGTGACCTCCTCACCGGAAAGCCGAAGCAAATCACAGTTTCGTACAAGGAGATTGCTCGTGCGCTCGACAAGAGTATCACGCGTATTGAGGATGCGATTATGGAAGCGCTTTCGATGACTCCACCTGAATTGGCTGCCGATATCTACAACAGTGGTATCTACATGGCCGGTGGTGGTTCACTTCTTCGTGGGCTCGACAAACGTATCAGCATGAAGACAGATCTTCCAGTTTATGTTGCCGAAGATCCACTTCGCGCCGTGGTGCGTGGTACGGGTATCACCCTCAAGAATATCGATAAGTACCGCACGCTCCTACTTAGATAAAACTGAATGCAATACCTGCTACAATTCTTGTGGAAGAGGCGAATTCTGTTCGCTTTCATCGCAATGCAAGCTGTAGCACTTACCCTAGTGGTTCGAGCTAATTCGTATCACAGAACCGCTGTGGCTACTTCTGCGAACGCCGTTACAGGTTCAATGATGGAGAATTACCGCTACGTGCGCGACTTCATCAATTTGAGTCAGACCAATCGCAACCTCGCTTCAGAAAATGCCACCTTGCGCAGTGCGTTGAAATCCTCTTACTTTCAGATGTATGCGGACCATGACACTGTAGTAGATACGTTGTACATTCAACAGTACTCGTTCATCGATGCGGAAGTCATCAACAGCTCCATTCACAAGCGCAACAATTACCTCACCCTCAACCGTGGTTCGGCCCATGGCGTACAACCCGACATGGGCGTGATTAATTCTGATGGCGTAGTAGGCATCGTTACCGATGTTTCCAAACACTACTCTACCGTTATCCCCATTATTCATGGGAGGACAAGCCTTTCGGGAAGGTTTAAGAATGCACCTTATTTTGGACCTGTGAGTTGGCCGGCTACATTCGGATATCGGGAGGCGCGGTGGAGCGACATCCCGCGCCAGGCACGCATACATGTGGGCGACACTGTTGTAACCGATACGCGCTCCGGCCTCTATCCTTCCGGAATTCCAATTGGGGTAGTCGACACTTTCTACATCGAGCCACAAGATCAGTTTTACGAAATTGATGTTGTTTTAGCCGTAGACTTCGCCGCACTTGAGAAGGTCTATATCGTTAAGAATCTACTGAAGGGAGAACGTGCCCTTCTTGAAATGAGAAGAAACAATGATGAATGACGGATTACGTTGGGTAGGCCGCTTCGTGTTTCTGGCCTTATTTCAAATCTTTATTCTGAACAACATTCAGCTTGCAGGATATCTCAATCCGTACTTGTACGTGCTGTTTATCCTCAGCTTACCTGCAAATACCAACCGATTTTATCTACTTCTTTGGGCCTTCGCGATGGGACTCTTAATCGACATCGCGGAGAATTCTGGAGGGGTGCATATTTCCGCCTCACTAACCCTAGCCTTCATCCGACCTTACCTGTATCGATTCGTGGTGCCGCCTTCGCAGCAAGAATTGAATCGCATCAGTTTGTGGACCATGGGGCCAACGCGATTCTTCACCTATGTAACGTTAGGAGTGTTCATTCATCACCTATGGTTATTTAGTGTGGAAGCATTCAGTTTTAGGGAGATATTTTCCATCTTCTCTCGTACCTTAGTGTCTGCACCGATTACCCTGTTGATGATATACATCACGCAGTTATTCGTGTACCGGGAAGAAGCATGAGAAGAGACCTTTTGTTTTATGGGATTTTTGGGATTTTGGGATTGATCTTCCTTGGGAGACTCTTTTCCATTCAAGTCCTCGACCCCACCTACAAGCTTTCAGCAGAAAACAATGCCAAGCGCGAAGTAAAAATCTATCCGCCTAGGGGATACATTTACGACCGCAATGGTGAGCTGCTTGTGGCCAATCAGGTGGGTTACGACGTTATGGTTATCCCTCGCCAGGTGGAACCGTTCGACACCGCCCTGCTCTGCCGATTGTTGGATGTAGACACCACTTACGTGAATGACCGTATTCAGCGCGCCATACGCTATTCTCGCTATCAACCGTCTATCTTCTTTGGAATGATGAGCGATGAGCGGTACGCGCGGATACAAGAAGAGCTCTACAAGTTTCCTGGATTCTACACTCAGAAACGTCTGCTTCGCGATTACCCCATTTCCGGAGCTGCAAACGTAGTTGGATTCATTGGTGAAGTGAACGAACGCTTCATTCGAGAGAACCCGGGTTACTCCATGGGCGACCTTACCGGAAAGGCCGGTATCGATAAGAGTTATGAGGATGTACTCCGTGGAAAAGCCGGAAGAAGATTTCTTTTGGTAGACAACCATAACCGCGAAGTAGGCAGGTTCATGAATGGGATGTACGACACGGTTCCTGTCCCCGGAAAAGATGTGACTTCAACGATTGACATCGACCTTCAGCTACTCGGTGAAACATTGATGGCCGGAAAACGTGGAAGTGTGGTGGCTATCGAACCCTCCTCTGGCGAAATTCTAGCGCTAGTAAGCGCACCTACATACGATCCAAATTTGCTAGTTGGAAGAAAGCGCAGTCGCAATTACACCAACTTGTTTCACGATAGCATCAACAAACCGTTGTACGATCGGGGGCTTTTGGCTGAGTATCCGCCAGGGTCACCATTCAAGGTTATTCAGGCGCTCGTTGGTTTGCAAGAGGGAACGCTTACGGAAAGAACCACATACACTTGTCATGGCGGATTCCACTACGGCCGCCTTCACGTAGGCTGCCACTGCGGTGGTGGTACTATGGCGTTGCGCAAGTCCATCTCGAAAAGCTGTAACAACTACTACTGCAACGTCTTCAAGAGAATTATTGAGAACTACCCAGATGCTCACCAAGGGATGAACGCTTGGAACGAACACGTTCGCAGCTTCGGTTTAGGTCAGTTTTTGAATAATGATTTACCTACCGGAAAGCGCGGTTTTGTTCCCAATGCGGATTATTACGACCGTGCTTTCGGCTATACGGGCTGGAAGGCGGTCAGCACCATATCGCTCTCCATCGGTCAGGGTGAAATGATTGTCACCCCTATCCAGCTTGCGAACATGACGGCTGCGATTGCAAACCGCGGCCATTATTTCACCCCACACATTGTGAAAGCAATTGAGGATGAGCCCATAGATGACCCGCATTATACCGAACCGAAATACACCACGGTAGACTCCGTGCATTTTGCCACAGTGATTGACGGCATGTTCGATGTGTTCGAATCTGGAACCGCTCGGGCTAGTCGATTGAGTTCCATCGAAATGTGCGGTAAAACAGGTACGGCTGAGAACCCGCATGGACAAGATCATTCGATTTTCATCGCATTTGCGCCGAGAGAAAATCCGCAGATTGCCATTGCAGTAATCATAGAAAACGGATACTGGGGTTCTCGTTGGGCTGCTCCCATTGCCTCTTTAATGATTGAAGATTACATCAATGGTGAAATCACTCGAGAGGCATTGTACAACCGCATGGTAGAAGGTTCTTTGGAAGAAGAGTACCGTCGGCAGTACATCGAAATATTTGGCAACGACAGTTTATTTGTTGCGCCATGAGAGGATCTAGAGGAAGAAGAGGGAATGTCCTTTCGCGTTTAGACCCATGGACATTTGCGTTGTACGCTGTATTGGTCCTCCTTGGATGGATGAATATCTATGCTGCGGTTTACTCGGAGGAGCACAAGAGCATCTTTGATATGTCACAACAATACGGCAAGCAGTTGATGTGGATCATCACCTCGGCTGTTTTGATACTGGCCATTCTCTTAAGTGACGCTCGGCTATATCAAACCGTAGCCTACCCTACATACGTCGTTACGATTTTACTCCTTGTCCTTACCCTTATCATTGGTAAGGAGATAGGTGGAAATAAGAGTTGGATTCAGCTTGGATCCTTCAGTTTGCAGCCTTCCGAATTTGCCAAGTTCGGTACGGCCTTGGCTATGGCCCGTTACATGAGTATGTTGAATGTGGACATCTCCAAATGGAAGTTCCGCTTTTGGCCATTGGTCCTTATGGGTATACCAATGATCTTAATCCTGCTCCAACCGGACGCCGGCTCGGCTTTGGTCTACTTGAGCTTCTTCTTGGTCTTTTACCGAGAAGGATTGCCGGGAATGTACCTCTTCATCGCTTTACTTGCGGCGGTCACCGCCATTATGGCCTTGATATACCCACCGGTTTATGTCGTGGGCGTAGTTGGCATCTTGGCCTTGCTCATCGTCTTCTTCCTCCGCAAAAGTCGCAAGGCTGTGTGGACAACCCTCCTTCTGGCCTTATTTAGTGGTGCGATGGCCTTCGGCACCAATGCGATATTCAACAAGGTGTTACAGCCGCACCAGCAGAGCAGGATTAACGTCCTCCTTGGCATTCAAGACGACCCAATGGGTGTTGGGTATCACACTACGCAATCGCTCATCGCTATTGGCTCGGGAGGTTTTAGTGGAAAGGGGTTTTTAGAAGGAACACAGACGAAGCTCAACTACGTCCCAGAACAAAGTACAGACTATATCTTTTGCACGGTAGGCGAAGAATGGGGATTTGTAGGAAGCAGCATCACCATTCTGCTCTTCATTGCTCTTATGGCCAGACTGGTCTTCTTGGCGGAGCGTCAGAAGAGTAAATTCTCCCGAATCTACGGCTATAGTGTTGTTAGCATCATCTTCCTCCACTTTGCGGTAAACATCGCAATGACGGTAGGCCTTGCCCCAGTAATTGGAATCCCACTCCCCTTCTTCAGCTACGGCGGATCATCCCTCTGGGGTTTTACGGTCTTGCTGTTTATCTTTTTGAGGTTGGATGCGAATAGGTGGGAGGAGCTGTAGGTTCAGCGCGAAGCGCTGAAAAGGGTTCGCCTATCGGCGAAAAGGATCATGCGCTGCGCGCATGAAAGACGTACTGCGTGTGCAAGGCATTCTGCGAATGCAAGAACTCGCGGGCTCGTTAAGGTCGCTGCGCTCTAAGACATTCTGCGAATGTAAGACGCACTGCGTGCGCAAGGCATTCTGCGAATGCAAGAACTCGCGGGGCTCGTTAAGGTCGCTGCGCTCCAAGTCGCTACATAAGTGTACGTCACACCTTGCATGAAGGCCTACGGGACCACAATAGAAAAGCCCCACTAAATTAGCGGGGCCTCCATTCTTTTCGGTTCTTGAGCGAAGCTCTCTTTCAGCCGCCAAGCTGATCCCTAACTACGACAAAAGCCCCACTCGCGTGAGGCTTTCATCCTATGTGTCAAGTTAGGCGCTTTTTTCAGCCGCTAGGCTGAGAATCCTTTTCGCCAATAGGCGGATCCTTTCAGCCGCCAGGCTGATCTTAAAAAAACCTCAACCTATTATCCACAATCTCCACCTGCTTGCTCAAAGCTGAGAACAACTGAGCTGTCACTCTTGTGCGTAGCTGGCGGGTTGCGTTTTCTTGATCTGTAGTGTAGTCTCCTTTTTCAACGAAGTCTGCAATGGCGTTAACCTGCCAGATGTAAACACCTTGGTTGCCTTCCATTGGACCGTAGATTGGAGTTACTTGGCTTGCAGCCATGGCTCCTACAACCGCCGGCTCGTTGCCTACACCTGTGATAGAGCTGTTTGCAAGCTTCACTTGTTGAAGTGCCATATTCTGGTCAACCTTCTCGGCAATCGCGCGGATGTTATCTTCTCCAGCCATGATTTCCTGAGCACGTGGAAGAAGCACTTTTTGTGCCTTCACGTGGTTTACAACCATCGGACGAATGTCTTCGCGAACGTCTTCTAGCGTGCGGTAACCTTCTTCAGTGATGTTCGTCAATTGTGCAACCACGAAAGAACGGTTGCCATTGTTGATGAGCTCGATGTCACCTTCAGCAACTTCCTTGTTCTTACCAAATGCCCAAGTCACAACATCGCGAGCCTGACCCAAACCAATGATTTGGTCGGCAGTTCCTTGAAGCTGAGTCATCGGACGAACTTGAAGTCCGAGGCTGTCAGCCGCTGTAGCGAAATCTGTGTATGAAGCAGCTGCTGCAAATTCCGCAGCGCGGTTGTATACTTCTTTCTCTGTGCGGTTAGTTGTAGTAACCTCGCGGTATACCGTAGCCACCTTAATCGCCTTTTGTTTTGTGGCAGAGTGCTCGGTAACATCCATGATGTGGAAACCGAATTGAGTTTCAACTACACCGAGTGAACCCACTGGATTCTGGTATGCGAAGTTCTCGAACGCAGCAACCATTTGCTTAGGCTGGAACCACTCGTAAAGACCGCCGTTCTCAATTGAACCTGGGTCGTTTGAGTACTGAACAACCAATGTGTCGAACTGTGAACGATCTGCTTCCAATACACCAAGAAGGCTATCCGCCAAAGCTTGTGCTTGTGCACGAGTGCGCTGAACCTGCTGGTTTTGTGGAGTAGCGTAAGAAATCAAAATGTGACGTGCAGAAACAGAGTCTGGAAGCGTCGCGATGTCAGAAAGTTTAGTGAGCTTGTAACCACCTGATTCTTCATAAGGGCCATAAACGTAACCTACTTCAGCACCGAAGAGAATTGAATCAACATTGCTGCTGAGCTCTCCAGCTCTCCAGTATCCGCCTCTGTAAGGTGCGTCGCTGTTTACAACAACAAACGCTGAATCGTTATCTGTGGTAGCAAAACCAGGAAGCGTGTCAATTGGCTCTCCCAATTCATTCTTAAGAACTTCAGGTTGGATGAGGCGAGCAAGTTCTTCTCTCACTTCTTGCTTGTCCATTTCAGAAGGCTCGATTGCAAAGTTCACGTAAAGGATGTCACGCGTTTCGAAATCTTGCTTGTACTTGTACTTATTCTCTGCAAAGTATTTTTCAAAGTCTGCTTCAGTAACCTCAACTTCATCGTCAGAAACAGAAGTGTAGGGAAGCTGAAGAATACCAACGTCAGATGAAATCACATTGTAAGCGTGCTCGTGACGAGCAATAGCTGTAGGTGTGTAAAGACCTTTCTGGATGGCATTGTTGAACTTGAACACGAGCGCTTGGCTACGAACGTCGTCTTCGAACTCCAACCATGAATCCCACTGCTGGCGATTCTCTGGAGTTTCGTCTTTTCTCATCTCCAAATTCTCGAGCAAGCTGCGGAATTGAACTTCACTAAACTGACCTGTAGTCTGATCAATGAAAGCTGGAGTCTGACGAATGTTCGGGTTGTTGAGAATACGATTGTAGTTCTCTAGGTCGGTAACCGTAAAGCCTAGATCCTCGTAAATCTCTTGGTAGATGTTCTCTTCGAGATACTGTTGCCAAACGATATTCGACAACTGAATCTCACTCATCTGAGCGTACTGCTGGTTTTGCGTGCGCAACAGAGCGATTCTCTCGTTGAATTCATTCGCGTAAACGGTCTGACCATTTACGATACCAATTTCATTTGGATTGCCTTGAAGGATGTTCGTCCCACCGGTAAAAAAGTCGGTAAGAAGGAACGCGCCCAAAGCGACACCAATAACAACGATCAGGAGGCCTGATCTTCTGCGGATTTTTTCCAAAGTAGCCATGTACTTCTGCGGAGTTTTAGTTCAAGGTTGCGAATATAAAGGAAGTAGGGAAATGTGAGGGGGTTTTGGGGTAAGAAATTCTTCGAATTTAAGGCGCACTGTGTGCGGAAGGCATTCTGCGAATGCAAGGACTCGCGAGGCTCGTTAAGGTCGCTGCGCTCCAATAGCGTATGGCAAAACGTGCAGGTGAAAGCCTTTGAGACGAAATTAGATAAGCTTCAATGTATGGTTGAGCCTCCATTCCATTCTGCTCTTGAGCGAAGCTCTCTTTCAGCCGTTAGGCTGACTTTCCGTCGGTAGACGGACTTTCCGCCGAAAGGCGGACTTATCCGCCGGCAGGCGGATCAATCCCTCACCAACATCCTCACCTCTTCCAATCTATTCGAGCTCACCGTCAGTACCTCGAGTATGTAATCGTCGAGGGCTACGCGTTCGCCTTTTTCTGGGATAGATTCAAGCATGTCCATTACGAGGCCGCCCAAGGTCGTGTAGTTGTCGCTATCTGGGAGGTGGAGCTTGTATTCGGAGTTGAGGTAATCGATTTCAAGGCGGGCCGAGAAGATGAATTCATTCGGACCAATTTGGCGTTCCATGAGCTCTTCCGTGTCGTGCTCATCGTCGATGTCGCCAAAGATTTCTTCTACCACGTCTTCCAAGGTGATTAGGCCTGCCGTACCTCCGTGTTCGTCGAGAACGATGGCCATGTTGCGCTTGTCGCGGGTAAAGAGGTTCAATACATCATTGGCCGTCATAGTTTCTGGAATGAAACTAACGGGACGTAGTATGCTGCGAATGTCCTTCGGCTTTTTGAAGAGCTCATAAGCGTGAACGTAGCCGATTACATTGTCGATGTTCTCACTGTAAACAATGATTTTGGAATAGCCGGTTTCAATAAACTGCTCCTGTAGCTTCTCTATTGTTTCTGCTGAATCAACCGCCAAGATTTCCGTACGAGGAATCATGAATTCACGCGCCTTGATGTCGCTGAAATCAAGTGCGTTTCGGAATATTTCAATCTCGTGATCTACCTCATCGTCGTCATTATTCGTATTCGCCTCGATGTAATGATCGATATCTACCTTGGAGAACACGGGCTGGTCGGAATCAGATTCTGCCCTGAAAACTTTCCTCAACAAAAACTTAGAGAAACGTGTGATGAGTTCTACAACGGGGAAGATGAGTGCGTAGATAAGCGTAACCGGTAGGGAGAATAGTTTCAAACTTTCGTTTGCCCTAGCGCTGAAAATCGCCTTTGGTAAGTATTCGGCAACAAACAGTACTACGATGGTAGAAATAACGGTTTGTAATAGAAGAATGATGTACTGTTCGTTGGTCCATTGGAAGTATGGATTCAGAATTTCTGGAACGTACTTTCCAAAGAGGACGAGTGCCACGTTGTTTCCAACGAGCATGGTAGAAATGAATCGAGCGGGATGCTTAACTAAGTAGGATAAGAGCACATTTGGAATGCGCTTCTTCTTGCTCTCCAGTTCGATTTGGAGGCGGTTAGCGGACAAAAAGGCGATCTCCATTCCCGAGAAGAACGCCGAGGCCAACAAGGCCAGAATAATGACGACGTAGGGGTCAATCATCTAGATTCATTTTGGATTCGCATGCGCATCTTCCTCGAGTAAATGTATCGGAAAACACCGAGGACGAAAAATGCCGCAAAGGCAAGAAAGCGCGTCCAGCTAGTACCCCATGAAGCGTACATTTCGATGGTAGATATGGCCATTACCGCTAGCCAAACAATTTCAAAGGTCCGATGTAGACGTGCTGTCGTTGTCTTCTTCATTCAAAAATATCGTTCCGTAAACTTCGTGAATTTCGTAATCATTCATGTGCTGATCGGCATCAAATCCCTTTCCCCAGATTTTGCTGTCGGGTGTTGAGATTGAAACCGCCACATCGCTAGAGATGCGTTCTTCTGCCTCATCCCACTCTAGCTTTTCGCTTTGGAGTTCTTCGTCTTTGGCGTTAACCACGTGGACATCACCTTCCGCCTCCCAGCGAGATTCCTCAATGTACCTCTTTGCATAGTTTGCGGTAAGATGAGTTTCTACCGCGCCCGTATCGTTGTAGAATGTCACATCAATCCCATCTGGAAACTCCAGATAAGGATCGTCATCGAGGTGAGAAAAATCAATTGCCTTGGGCGCTTGGAACCTGAGCACTACCAACCCGCTATCGGTGTAGGTATAGGTAACGCCATCCTGAACACGAAGTGGGCCGTCGTATTCATTCATCACTTCCTTCACGACTTTAGGGTCGTTTTGGCAGGCAATCAAAATCAAAAAAAGAGGGACAGCCCAGGCCATCCCCCTTGATATTCTAAAACTCATACGAGTTGGTTTCTCTTAGTAGAAACGTACGGTTACTGTCTCGTTGATCCAGCAGCCAATAGTGTAGGTTTCTCCTTCTTGGTGACCTAGCTGGAAAGATAGCGTTTTATCCGGCACACCTCTCTTGTAGGCTGCGATGGCTTGATTCGCCTTTCCACGAAGCGCTGGGTCCAAACGAGCTGCAGTATTCGCTTTGTCGATTGCCGCCCAGTAAACCGCCTGCTTTTCGAAGGCGTTGCTACCACAAACACCATCAGCAGATGCGTAGATAGTAGACAACTGCAAGTAAGCTTGACCGTTGTTCGGGTTCAAACGAATCGCCTCCATTACAGCAGACTTAGCCGCTGGAAGACGTCCGAGTTTTTGCATCGCGTATGCACGCTTCAAGTTGTCGTCAGACTTGATAAGTGGGTCAACCTCACCTTCGATAGACTGGCTGAAGTAGTCGATTGCCTTTTCGTACTCTTTACGAACGAGCGCCAAACGACCCATGTTACGAGCAGCTTCAGTAGATGGATTCATCTGGTAAAGCGCCTCCGTCATTTCGAAGTAAAGTGGGTTATCGCGGCAGCTAACTACCTCACCACTATCGTTTACGTATTCTGCACCGAGTGTACGTACAGCACGACGGATCCAAACTTCATTCTCGCGGTTCTCTGCGAATGTTTCAGCGTTGTAAACTCGCGCGATAGTCTCGCAAGAAGTAAGGAACTTGCGGAGAGACTTCTCTACGTTTCCTTTTACTTTCTCGTAGTTCTCGAGAAGTTGCTTGTTACGCTGAAGTGTACGCTGACCTCTGTCGTCCAATGTACCTGCGATAAGTGCGGCATCAGCAGAAGTGATGGCGATGTTCAATTCATCTGTATTCTTCGCGATGTTCTCGTCGATGATGTTGTAGATGTTGAAAACACCTGCAAGGTCAATCTTGTCTTGCTTCTTGAGCTCAACGGCAGTCATGAAGTACGTCCAGAAGTGGCTAGCAGTAAGTGATGTAGCATCGATTTCCATAGCTTCTCCGAAAAGGTCGAATACCTGCTGGCTAGCAGAATCTCCATAGTATTCGAAGAGGTCGGCAGCCTTAGAAGCCTTTACGTAAGCCTCTTTGCCTGGGAAGTATTTGTTACGGTTGTCGTACATCTCAAACAGCTGAGACACGAGCTCATTGCGTTGGTCCATGAGTGTAGCCTTCTCCGCAGCAGCTGCGTTTTCAGCTTTGGCCTCTACTTCTTCGATTTTAGCTTCAATCACACGTGCGCCGTAGATGTAGATTACTTCCTTGGCAGCTGGACATGTTTCGTAAACCACGTTCCAGTTGTCGTACGCTTGAGCGTATTGCTTCTGATTGAACAACGCACCAAAGTTGTTGTAGTTTTCCCAACAACGAACTGAATCGGTTGCAGTTTCACCCCAAGTTTTGTCTTGAGCGTGTAGGCCTTGCGCGAAAAGTGCCAAGGCGAAAAGTAGGAGTACTCGTTTCATCATTTTATAATTAGCGGTACCTGAATTGCGTAAACCATTTATCATTTAAAGTGAGACCGACAACAAACCTTGCATATGTCTCTTCGATGTTGCCGTTGTCTCTCACACCTCTTTGTCCAAAAACCATTCCAATGTTAAGCGTGGCTAACTTTACGTCGTTCGGAGAAGTGGTTCTTCTGCCCACTGGCATTCCGAATCCCAAAGTAAAACCGCGATCGGTGATGGCTTCATCATTCACATTCAAACCGGTGTCTTCATAGAATGCACCGAATCTGTAATCTACTTGCGAGAAATATGAACCTCTATCGAGGTCGAAAGCGTAGTACGGAATGAACTGTCCACCGACGCCGATACGCATTCCATTGGTATATCTTCCTCTAACTTCGCTTCCTTCATTTAGTTCACCGCGCGACAAAAATTGATAGTCTGCGCCAAAACTCCAAGCGTATTGGATTAACTGTTTGTGTCTTTTTCCGTAGGTGAAACCGAGGGCATAATTTGAATTGAAGAGCACGTCGGCATCTTCATTCTCTCTTGCATAAACGGTATCCTTATACTGACGCGCTCCTGTGGAAGGAGAATAAGTAAAGGTGTAATACAGGTCGTTCAGCGTACCGCCGATTCTAGTTTGAGGAACATAGGTTGCGCCAAGCACGAGTTCTTTAAGTGTATCCGAGCTCAGGCGGGTTACATATTGAATACCGGCATCCCATGCGAATCCAGTAGCGCCGAGGCTTTCTTCTTTGGTGGTGCTGTAGAAGTTGTTGTTCTCCATGAGCACGGTGGTAGATCGTTCGGCTGTACCAAAGAAATAGCTTCCGTTTACGCCGACAGATAATCCTTTAAAGATTTCGAAGGATGTTCCGAGAAAAGCGCGGTCGAAACCACCCGTACCGATGTATTGTAGATCGGCGTCTGCAAAATCGAAAGAAGTGGTTGCGGTAACGTCGTAACCGATCTTGGTGTATGGATTGATACCGGCCACGAGTGCCCATCCGTCCATCAGTGGGAATCCGAAGGCCAGGTAATTAAACCCGCCGTTGCCGGAATTTACGGATTGATTCGCATCGGTAAGTTGGGTTTCTTGGTAGAAGCCGCCGATATCGATGGTGGTATACTTCAGTTTTGAATAGGATGCAGGTTGGGTGAAATTGATTTGCATCGGATCACGAAGACCTGCTGAGATTCCGCCCATACCGATTTGGTTGGCGAATTTACCGGACTCTCTCTCGCCGTTTCCAAAAATGGAATAGGGGGAGATAGCGGTTTGGGCCGACAAGGTGCCGGCGCAGAGGAGAAAGATGTACAAGCCGACGATGCGGCGAAACTCACTGCGCATATTGATGTATAATCGCATTCAGTCCGAGTAGCGTATAATTTGGACGTGCAAAGATGTCTTTTTTTGCTTGAAGAGCAAAGGCTTCTGCATCTCCGCCTGTCGTAATCACATAGAGTGGGCTATAACGCTCTTCATACTGACGTATTGTTTCGAGCAGTTCATTCCGCATTCCATGGTAAGCGCCGCTTTGTAGGGCTGAGATTGTAGACGTTCCGATGAGCTCGGAAATTTCTGCTTCGGCCTCTGGTAATTTAGCGGTAAAGGAGTGCATGGCGTGCAGGCGCATGTTCCATCCTGGGGCGATAGACCCGCCTTGATGAACGCCTTGGTGATCGATAAGATCGTAAGTAATGCACGTACCCATATCTATAATGAGGCAATTGGTTCTGGGAAACTCGTGAAACGCGGCTTCGCAGAGAAGGATTCGATCGAGTCCGAGTGTGCCTCTTGTAGTGTAGACGGTAGAATGTGCTACGGGGGTTTGGTGGGAGAAATGAATGGCTTGTCGATCTTCGAGCAGTTCTTTCACGAGAGGGTTAGGCTCGCCGGAATTTGTCCAGATGATCTTCCCGGGATTCACGACATCGAGCCAATCGGAAATTTTTTTTGCGATGTTTGGATCGTCGATATTGAAGTGATCGACGCGCAAAAGTTGCTGGTTATCAAAAAGTCCGAGTTTGGCTCGGGTATTTCCCCAATCGATTGTGGCATTCATAATCGGTAAAGGTACGCTTAAGAGTGTTGTAGAATCAAAATTATGTTTACATTTGCCGCCGCAACAGACAAAACGCCCGAGGATACGAACGGCTGTTTGGGATTGCGAAACATAACATTTTGGTGCTGTAGCTCAGTTGGTAGAGCAAAGGATTGAAAATCCTTGTGTCGGCGGTTCGATTCCGTCCAGCACCACAAAACAAGAAAGCCCTGCGGAGACGTGGGGCTTTTTTTGTTGGA